>NZ_JAVCWH010000002.1 GCF_030846195.1 Paracoccus yibinensis | reverse complement strand
ATCGCGATGGAGGAAAAGCTGCGCTTCGCCATCCGCGAAGGCGGCCGCACCGTCGGCGCAGGCGTGGTCTCCAAGATCATCAAGTGATCAACGCCGCGTAGGGTGGGGTTCCACCCCACCATGCGACATGGCAAGACAAAGGGCCGCTTCCGAAAGGAGGCGGCCTTTTGCATGGAACGGAGGATGGCGCATGCACCATCGCGCCATGGTGGGGTGAAACCCCACCCTACAGGTGACATCCGGCGTAGGGTGGGGTTGCACCCCACCTGGGAAGGGGAAGAATGTCTTGACCATCTTTCGCGCCGCATTGACCTATTACGGCATCATCTTTGCCTGCGGCACGGCGCTGGGCATACTGCGCACCATGCTGCTGGTGCCGCGCCTTGGTTCCACAGCGGCCACGGCCCTGGAAATTCCCGTCATGCTGGCGCTGTCCTGGCTGGTCTGCGGCGCGATCCTGCGGCGGTTTGCCGTTCCCATGCGCATCCCCGCGCGCATCGCCATGGGCGCGATTGCCCTGGCAATGCTGTGGCTGTCCGAGGCGCTGCTTGCCATGGCGCTGGGTGCAGGCGCGTCGGGCTTTTTCATCGCCTTCACGACACCCGCAGGCGCGCTGGGCGCCCTTGCGCAGATCGCCTTTGCGGCATTCCCGGCGCTGCGCCACCGGACGGGCCTTGGCGTGCGGGATGACCAAAGGTTGCATTGACCCGCTCCCTGTCCTGTCGCAGGATCGGCCCATCGGACCTGTCGGATCAAGCCCATGTGCCAGATCTTCGCGGGGCAGCACCCCGACCGCTATGAAACCGTGACCCGCCGCCTGCGGCTGAACGGACAATCGACCTCGATCCGGCTGGAACGGGCGTTCTGGCGCATCCTGGACGACATCGCCGCCCGGCAGGGGGTCACCACCCCCGCCTTCATATCCAAGCTGCACGCCGAGGTGCTGGAACTGCATGGAGAGGCGCGGAACTTCACCTCGCTTCTGCGCTGCGCCTGCACGATCCACCTGGGCGAGGATCAGTTCACCCCCACCGCCATCGCCGCCGAATAAAAGCGGCGCTGTAGTAATCCGTTACTACCCGGCCGGATTCGGCCCGCCCTAGACTGGTTCCCAGGAAGACAAGAAGGGAACCCCATGGCGAAATATGTCCATTCCATGATCCGTGTCCTGGACGAGGCGCGCTCGGTCGAATTCTATGACCGCTGCTTCGGGCTGAAAGTGGCCGAACGGCTTGATTTCCCGGATTTCACGCTGGTCTATCTGGCCAATGGCGAAAGCGAGACGGAACTGGAACTGACCGTCAACAAGGGCCGGACCGAGCCTTATGTCCTGGGCGACGGCTATGGGCACATCGCCTTCACCGTGGATGACCTGGACGCCCTGCACGCGCAACTGGAATCCCAAGGGTTCGCGCCGCGCAAGCTGGTCGATTTCGCCCCGGGCGGCACGGTGATCGCGCGGTTCTTCTTCATCGCCGATCCCGATGGCTATCAGATCGAGGTGATCCAGCGGGGCGGCCGTTACAAATAGCGCGCCAAAGGGGGAGGGGAGACCCCCGGCGCGCAGCATAAGGGGAGGAGAGAACATGACCCGATTGAACAAGCAGGGGCTGACCCGCCGCGCGCTTCTGTCGCGCGCGGTGGCGGCCGGGGCCTTGGCCGTGGCGGGGCCGGGCTTCATCGCGGCGACAGACGCCGCCTGGGCCGTCGAGGTGACGGCGATCAGCGAACACGAGATGGCGACGCTGTTGCAGATGGCGCGCGACATCTATCCCCACGACCGGGTGGGGGACCGCTTCTATGCGGTGGCGATCAAGTCCTATGACGTGACCGAGCAGAAGGAGATGGTGGCCGAAGGCATCGCCGCCCTGGACGAGGCGGCGAAGAAGGCCGGCTTCGACAACTACCTGGCCGCCGGCTGGGAGGACGATCGCGTCGCGATTCTGCGGTCCATTCAGGACACGCCGTTCTTTCAGACCGTCCGGGGCGGGCTGGTGACGGGCCTTTATAACCAGAAGGATATCTGGCCGATCTTCGGCTACGAGGGCGAGTCCTTCTCGCAGGGCGGTTACATCGACCGCGGCTTTGACGACATCGACTGGTTGTAAGGGGGGCAGCTATCATGGCGAAGGCAGCCAAATTCGAACTGACCGACGACAGCGTGGTCGTCATCGTGGGCACCGGCGCGGGCGGCGGGGTGCTGGCCAACGAACTGGCGCAGAAGGGCGTCAAGGTCGTGGCCCTGGAAGCCGGCGGGCGCTATCTGCCCGAGGATTACGTGAACGACGAATGGGAAAGCTTCGGCCAGTTGGCCTGGGTGGATCCGCGCACGACCAGCGGCGACTGGCGGGTGGCCAAGGACTTTTCCGGCCTGCCCGCCTGGATCGTCAAAGCCGTGGGCGGAACCAGCATCCACTGGGCGGGCGCATCCCTGCGCTTCCAGGACCACGAATGGAAGGCGCTGTCCACCTATGGCCCGGTCGAGGGCGCAAGCCTGCTGGACTGGCCCATCGACGCGGCCGAGATGGCGCCCTGGTATGACAAGGCCGAGGCCAAGCTGGGCGTGACCGGCGTCGGAGGCCGCGCGCGCCTGCCGGGCAACAACAACTACAAGGTCTTCGAAAAGGGCGCGCTGGCGCTTGGCTACAAGGACGTCCACACCGGCAACATGGCGATCAACAGCGCCGACTATGACGACCGGATGGCCTGCCAGCAGACCGGCTTCTGCTTCCAGGGCTGCAAATGGGGCGCCAAGTGGTCCTCCGCCTATACCGACATCCCGCGCGGCGAGGCGACCGGCAACCTTGAGGTCCGCGATCACGCCCATGTCGCCCGCATCTTGCATGACGACAGCGGCAAGGTGACGGGGGTCGAGTATTTCGACAAGGACGGCAACCTGCAGATGCAGAAGGCGCGGGTCGTCGCGGTGGCGGGCAACAGCTTCGAAAGCCCGCGCCTGCTTCTCAATTCGCACAGCAGCATGTTCCCGGACGGGCTGGCAAACAGTTCGGGCCAGGTCGGGCGCAACTACATGCGCCACACCACGGGATCGGTCTATGCAACCTTCGAGCAGCCGGTGAAGATGTGGCGCGGCACGACCATGGCCGGCATCATCCGCGACGAGGCCCGGCACGACCCCTCGCGCGGCTTTGTCGGCGGCTATGAGCTTGAGACCCTGTCGCTGGGCCTGCCCTTCATGGCGGCCTTCCTGGACCCCGGCGGCTGGGGGCGCGAGTTCACGACCGCGCTTGACAGCTATGCCAACATGGCGGGCATGTGGATCGTGGGCGAGGATATGCCCCAGGCCGACAACCGCGTCACCCTGTCCAATACCGAGGACAAGTTCGGCCTGAAGGTCGCCAACGTCAACTTCAGCGACCATCCGAACGACGTCGCCATGCGCAACCATGCCTACAAGCAGGGGCAGGCGATCTACAAGGCGGTGGGCGCGACGCGGACGCTGCCCACGCCGCCATACCCCTCGACCCACAACCTGGGCACCAACCGCATGTCGGAACGCCCCGAGGACGGCGTGGTGGACCGCAACGGGCGGGCGCATGACGTGCCGAACCTGTTCGTGTCGGATGGCAGCCAGTTCACGACGGGGGCCGCGGAAAACCCTACGCTGACCATCGTGGCCCTGGCGATCCGGCAGGCTGACCACATCGCCAAGGAGATGGCGGCGGGCAACGTTTGACCAAGAACCGCGCCTGCTGACGGGAATCGTCAGCGGGCGCCCGGCATGATGGCTTTGCCCAAAACAGGAGGTCATCATGAAAACCTATCGCGGAAGCTGCTTTTGCGGCGCTGTCGGGTTCGAAGCCGATGGCGATCTTGCGGATGGCACGATGCGCTGCAACTGCCGGTTCTGCCGCAAGATGCGTTACTGGGAACTGCGCCTGCCCGATCCCGACGGGTTGCGGATCCTGCGCGGGCAGCACGCCCTGGCCGAAACGCCGCGGGCACAGCAGGGCGGCATGGACCTGCACAATGTCTTTTGCGTGCGCTGCGGAACGCGGCTGTGGACGCAAGGTAACATCGAGGAGATGGGCGGGCGTT
The DNA here is from genome assembly GCF_030846195.1 of Paracoccus yibinensis. GTDB lineage: Bacteria > Pseudomonadota > Alphaproteobacteria > Rhodobacterales > Rhodobacteraceae > Paracoccus > Paracoccus yibinensis. The sequence continues at coordinate 703,384 of NZ_JAVCWH010000002.1, read as the reverse complement.
TCACCATGGTGTTCGTGCCAGCCCTGGATGACGCGACCGAGGCCGAACTGATCGCCGCGCCCGTCTTTTACGCGGACGGGGCGCATGACAACTGGTGGAACCCGGCCACCGAGGCGCGGCACCTGTAAGCCGCAGCCCCGCGACGGGGCTGCGGCATGGCTGCCCTTACTGGCCGTCCACCGCCGCCTGGTTGACGCCGCCCTCGGCGATGCGGGTCATGTGTTCGTCGCCCTCGCGGGTGCTGTCCAGGCATTCCTGCAAGGCCGCGCCGTCGTCGTCATGGCCCAGGCGGTTCGCGAAGGTGCGCACGCAGCCATAGCCCGCGATCGCGTAATGGGTCAGCCGCTGATACTGGGTGATGATGGCGGCGTCCTGGGTGTCCTCGTCCCCGAAGTCGGTTTCGATGGCGTGCTTGCGGGCCTCGTTCACCAGCCCTTCCATCCCCCGGCAATGTTCGCCGGTAGGGTCCGTGTCGTGCCGGTTGCAGATGCTGGCCAGCGTTTCCATGCCCCGCGCGATGCCCTGGTTGCCGGCGATCAGCGCCTCGGACAGTTCGCGGGATTTGGCGACCCGCCCCATTTCGGTGACGATGGCCATGGACTGCTTGCAGGCGGAATACAGATCTTTCAGCTGGTGCAGATAGAGGTCGTTCAGGTTCTTGATCGCCATGGTGGTGTCCTTTCGGGATGGCAGGCCTTTTCCTTCCTGAAACGTGCTGGTTGTCGCATCGTTCCAGGGGGCGCTGCTTGACATGGCCCGCCGTTGGGTCCAGCAAACGCCCCCTTGCCCTTTCCTGTTCATTCCGGTGACACCATGTTTTCGTGGTTCGAGCGACGCATCGACCCCTATCCGACCGAAACCCCGGACATGCCGCCCCGGTCGCTGATCCGCTTTGTCCTGTATTACAGCCAGGGTGCGATCCCCTGGCTGCTGCTTGTCGGCGTCAGTTCGGCCCTGATCGCCATCATCGAGGTGGTGCTGTTCGGCTGGCTGGGCGAGCTGATCGACCAGCTGGCCCAGGTGCCGCGCGACCAGTTCTGGGACAGCCAGGGCGGGCGGCTTGCCTTCATGGCCGTGGTGCTGCTGGTCGTGCTGCCGGTGCTGCACCTGCTGGCCTCGCTGGTGCTGTACCAGGGCCTGATGGGCAATTTCCCGCAGCGCATCCGCTGGCGGGCGCACAGGTATCTGCTGCGCCAGTCGGTCGGCTATTTCCAGGACGAATTCGCGGGGCGGATCGCGCAGCGGCTGATGCAGACGGCGCTTGCGGTCCGCGAGGTCGCGATGAAGGCCATGGATGTCGGCAGCTATGTCGTGATCTATTTCCTGGGCGCGCTGATCCTGGCGGCCAGCCAGGACTGGCGGCTGGCGCTGCCCTTCCTGGTCTGGGCCACGGCTTACGGGGCGATGTTGTGGCAGATCGTGCCGCGCCTTGCCCGCGTGGCCGAGGCGCAGGCAGACGCGCGGGCGCAGATGACGGGCCGGGTCGTGGACAGCTATACCAACATCGCCACGGTCAAGCTGTTTTCCCATTCCTCGCGCGAGGAGGCGTGGATGCGCGAGGGGATGGACGCCTTCCTGCGCACCGTCCACCTGCAAATGCGGCTGTCCAGCGTCCAGGACATCGCGCTGAACACGATGAACGTGGCCCTGGTCGCGGCGGTCGCGGGTCTTGGCCTCTGGCTCTGGACGCATGGCCTGGTCGAGGTGGGGGCGGTCGCCGTGGCCGTGCCCCTGGCCTTGCGGTTGAACAACATGGCCCACTGGATCATGTGGGAATTCGCCGCGCTGTTCGAAAACATCGGCACCGTCCGCGACGGCATCGCCAGCCTCGCCCTGCCGCGAGAGGTGCGCGACGCCCCCGGCGCCAGGCCCCTGGTCCGGGGTCCGGGCGAGGTCCGCTTCGACAACGTCACCTTCCGCTATCGCGGGGTTCAGGGCGCGCGGCCCATGGCGGTGCTGGACGATCTGACGCTGCATGTCGCGCCGGGCGAAAGGGTGGGGCTGGTGGGCCGGTCGGGTGCTGGCAAATCGACGCTGATCAACCTGCTGCTGCGCTTCCACGACATTGAACAGGGCCGCATCACCATCGACGGGCAGGACATCTCGAAGGTCACGCAGGACAGCCTGCGCGCCGCCATTGGCGTGGTGACGCAGGACAGCTCGCTTCTGCATCGGTCCGTGCGGGACAACATCTCCTATGGCCGTCCCGACGCCACCGAGGAGGAGATCGCCGCCGCCCTGCGCATGGCCGAGGCGCAGGACTTCGTGCCCCTTCTGTCGGACAGCCATGGCCGCCGGGGGCTGGACGCGCATGTGGGCGAACGCGGGGTGAAGCTGTCGGGCGGGCAGCGCCAGCGCATCGCCATCGCGCGCGTCGCGCTGAAGGACGCGCCGATCCTGATCCTGGACGAGGCGACGAGCGCGCTCGACAGCGAGGCCGAGGCCGCGATCCAGTCCCGCCTGGATGTGCTGATGGCGGGCAAGACGGTCATCGCCATCGCCCATCGCCTGTCCACCATCGCCGCCATGGACCGGCTGGTCATCATGGACAAGGGCCGCATCGTCGAACAGGGCAGCCATGCCGACCTGCTGGCGCGCGACGGCCTTTACGCCCGTCTGTGGGCGCGGCAGTCGGGCGGGTTCCTGACAGAGGAAGTCGATCCATAGCACTTGCCCTTGGGCCGCCCCCATGCGCTGATCGTGCCAAAGCACAGGACCCGCCATGAGCCAGACCCAGCCTCCCGGCCTTCCCACGATCCGCACCATCGCCATGCCCGCCGATACCAACCCGGCGGGCGACATCTTCGGCGGCTGGCTGATGAGCCAGATGGACCTTGCCGCCGGGTCCGTGGCCGCCCTGACCGCCCGGGGCCGCAGCGCCACCATCGCGGTCGAGGGGATGAAGTTCCACCGCCCCGTCAAGGTCGGCGACGAGGTGTCGCTTTATGCCGAACTGGTCCATGTCGGCCGCACCTCGATGCGCATCCATGTCGAGGCCTGGCGCCGCGAACGCGACCGCGATGCGGGCGAACAGGTGACGGAAGCCACCTTCACCTTCGTGGCCCTGGACGAAACCGGCGCCGCGCGGGCGGTCAAACCCGCTTTCCCCGCTTGACGCCACCTGCGGCAAACCCTATCAACCCCTCACCGCAGGGGTTTAGCTCAGTTGGTAGAGCATCGGTCTCCAAAACCGAGGGTCGTGGGTTCGAGTCCCCCAACCCCTGCCAGTCCTTCCGACATCATCGCAGGCTTTCGCGCGCCAGCGCCGCGACCAGATCCGTGCGCGTGACGATGCCGACGATCCGGTCGCCCTCAAGCACCGGCACGGCGTCGGTATCGCTGGACGCCAGCGGCGGCAGCAGCGCGGCGATGGGCGTGTCGGGCCGGGCCGTGGGCAGGCGGTCGCCCATCACGTCGGCGGCGCGCAGGTCGTGGCCCACCCGCGACAGCCGGCCGTCGGGGCGAAAGCGCGCATGGGCGCGGGCGATCAGGTGCAACTGGAAGATCACCCCCAGGTAACGTCCCTCGGGACCGACGACGGGCAGTGACGTGAAGCCGTGGCGCGAAAACAAGGCCGCGATATCAAGCATGGGGGTATCGGGCGCCACCGTGACCAGATCGCGCGACATGATGTCGCCCGCCGTCTGCGCCTTGGTGCGGTGGCTGGCCGCCTGCATCTCGGCCGCGGCCAGCAGGCGGGCCAGATCCTCGACCCCCAGGTTCAGCGACTGGTTATAGCGGACGAGGATCCGCGACAGCTCGTCCTCGGTCAGGCCCAGGCGCTCGGGCGGCGGGGGGTCGGCGGTGCCGTTGGGGTTCGCCTCTCCGAACTGGCGGAAGGGATAGCGCCGCCCGGTCGCATGGGCATAGATCACCGCGATCCCCACCAGCAGCGCGGTGCCGGCCGCCACGGGCATGAAGGCGAAGCCCAGCCCCAGGGGCGCGATCCGGTCCGCGCCGATGGCGACCGTCATGGCCACCGCGCCCCCCGGGGGATGCGTCGCCCGGCACAGCGCCATCATCATGATCGCCGCCCCGACCGAGACCGGCACCGCGATCAGCGGATCCCCGGCCAGGCGGCAGACCAGCAGCGCGACCAGGGCCGACAGGGTGTTTCCCACCACGGCGGGCCAGGGCTGCGCCAGCGGGCTGTTCGGCGCGGCGAAGATCAGGACCGACGTGGCCCCGAACGGCGCGATCAGATAGATCCCCAGCCACAGGTCCGGGGCCATGGTGAAGGCCAGACCCGCGGCAGCGGCCAGCCCGATCAGCGCGCCGATGCCCGCGCGCAGCGCCTCGGTCGCGGGAACGGCGGCCGTGGACGGCCCAAGCGCGCGAAGGCGGGAATGCCCCGCACGGTCAACAAGGATCCGCAAGTCTGGCCCCTTCCTTCTGGCGCTTTGCTTTAGGAACAAGGCGCGCCGCCTGCAAGGCATGGACGCGGATATTGCGACCTTCGGGGGCGGTCCCCGGCGCCTTGCGAAGGGTGGGCATTTCGTTAACCTGCCCGTGATACGGGGGACCGGGTGGGCAAGCCTGGCGGCACGGGACAGCGATGACGAACCACCTTTACTATGGCGACAACCTGCGCGTGCTGCGCGACCATATCGCGGATGACAGCGTGGACCTGATCTATCTGGACCCGCCGTTCAATTCCAACGCCAGCTACAACGTGCTGTTCCGCAGCCCCACGGGCGACCAGTCGGCGGCCCAGATCGAGGCGTTCGACGACACCTGGCACTGGGGCGACGAGGCCGAGACGGCCTTCCAGGAGGTCCGCCGGTCGGGCCATACCGATGCCGCGACCATGCTGGAGGCGATGCGCTCCTTTCTGGGCACCAACGACATGATGGCCTATCTGGCGATGATGGCGGTGCGCCTGACCCATTTGCACCGGGTGCTGAAGCCGACCGGCAGCCTGTATCTGCACTGCGATCCCACGGCGAGCCATTATCTGAAGATATTGCTGGATGCGGTGTTTGGGACTGGAAGTTACCAGAATGAAATTAACTGGAAGCGCACAACAACCCATAGCGACAGTAAGACATGGAGTCGGGTTGCTGACATAATCCTTTTCTATACCAAGAGCAGGGCGTTCACTTGGAATACACCACGCGAGGCCCATTCAGAAACCTATCTGGCATCAAAATATAGAAGCGACGATGGGGATGGCCGTGGACCTTACATGCTGGACAACATGACCAGTCCTAATCCTCGGCCTAATATGATGTATGAATGGAAAGGTCATGAAAGCCCTCCAAAGGGTTGGCGTTATTCGCGTGAAACTATGGCTCGCTTGGATCAAGAGGGGCGAATTTGGTATCCAAGAAACAACCGGGGGGGGGGGGTGGATACTTCAAAGCGCCCGCGTTTGAAACGGTATTTGAACGAACAGCAAGGTGGCGTCATGGGAACCGTCTGGACCGACATTCCTCCGATCAACTCCCAAGCCCAAGAACGCCTCGGCTACCCCACCCAAAAACCCGTGGCGCTGCTGGAACGCATCCTCGCCGCCTCGTCCAACCCCGGCGACGTGGTGCTGGATCCCTTCTGCGGATGCGGCACCACGGTCCATGCCGCGCAGAAGCTGGGGCGGCAATGGATCGGCATCGACGTGACCCATCTGGCCATCGGCCTGATCGAACGCCGGTTGAACGAGGCTTTTCCGGGCGTCGCCTACAAGGTCCACGGCACGCCGCAGGATCTGTCCGCGGCCCATGACCTGTTCGCCCGCGACGACACCACCAAGAAGGAATTCGAGAAATGGGCCGTCAGCCTGATCGGCGCGCAGCCCTGGCGGGCGGGCAAGAAGGGCGCGGACGGCGGCATCGACGGACGGCTGCCTTTCGGCAAGACCAACGTGGCGCTTGTGTCCGTCAAGGGCGGCAAGGACCGGCAGCGCAACCACATCGACCAGCTGCGCGCCGTGATCGACCGCGAAAAGGCCGATATTGGCGTCTTCCTGACCCTGCACGAACCCACCGCCCCCATGAAGGCCGAGGCGGCGGGCGCGGGACAGTTCGCCCTTGACGGCTTCGATCCCGTGCCGCGCATCCAGATCGTCACGATCGAGGAGGCGATGCGCCTGCGCGAACGCGCGGTGAAGATCCCGCTGGCCCGCACGGATGTCTTCCGCAAGCCCGCGAAAGAGGAGGACACGACCCGGCAGTTCGGGCTGGACCTCTAGGGCAGGCTTGAATCGGAACCCGGTCGCGGCTACATGGGCCTCTGATTTCCGCGAAGGAGCCTGCCCGTGGCCACCAATCCCGTCCAGTTCATCAACCAGGTCCGCGCCGAGGCCGCCAAGATCACCTGGCCCACCCGGCGCGAGGTGGTCACGACGACCATCATGGTGCTGATCCTGGCCGCGATCTTCAGCATCTTCTTCTCGCTGGTGGACCTGGCGATCCGCTTCGGGATCACCGAGGGACTGCGGCTGATCAGCAACTGATCGGGCTTGCATTTTCCGGCCAAGGGGGGTATCTGCCCCGAACTGTCCGGCAAGACGGCGTGCATCGAATGGGGTTGCGCGCCGCTTTCAATTTGGCGGACATAATGGAATTCAAGGGCTTGCCTGGACCGTCCGGGTGATTCCCTTTTGACGAACAGGGGTTTGATCGAACATGGCAAAGCGTTGGTATTCGGTCAGCGTCCTGTCGAACTTCGAAAAGAAGGTCGCCGAGGCGATCCGCCAGGCCGTCGCCGAAAAGGGCTTGGAGGAGCAGATCGACGAGGTTCTGGTCCCGACCGAGGAAGTGATCGAGATCCGGCGCGGCAAGAAGGTCACGTCCGAACGCCGCTTCATGCCGGGCTATGTGCTGGTCCACATGGAGATGTCGGACCGCACCTATCACCTGGTGAACTCGATCAACCGGGTCACGGGCTTTCTGGGCGCGCAGGGCAAGCCCCAGCCGATGCGCGACGACGAAGTGAACGCGATGCTGAACCGCAGCGGAACGGGCGAGGCCGCGGCCCCGCGCAACCTGATCCGCTTCGAGATCGGCGAAAAGGTCAACGTGACCGACGGGCCGTTCGACGGCTTCTCGGGCATGGTCGAGGAGGTGGACGAGATTTCGTCCCGCCTGAAGGTCACGGTGTCGATCTTTGGCCGGCCCACGCCGGTCGAACTGGAATTCACGCAGGTCTCCAAGGCCTCGTGATCGTCTGCGGGAGGCTGGACGCCGCACCGCTAAGTCGGCCTGCACCGCAGGCGTGATGAAAAAGGAGAAGGCCCTATGGCCAAGAAAGTTGTCGGCAGCCTCAAGCTGCAAATCAAGGCGGGTCAGGCGAACCCGTCGCCCCCCGTCGGCCCGGCCCTGGGTCAGCGCGGGATCAACATCATGGCCTTCTGCAAGGAATTCAACGCCCGCACGCAGGAGATGGAGCAGGGTTCCCCCGTTCCGGTCGTGATCACCTATTACGCCGACAAGTCGTTCAGCTTCGAAACGAAGACCGCGCCCGCGTCCTTCCTGCTGAAAAAGGCTGCCGGTCTGAAGCCGGTCGGCAAGCGCAACCGCGCCAAGGGTTCGGACAAGCCGGGCCGTGCGGTCGCCGGCACCGTGACCGTCAAGCAGGTGCGCGAGATCGCCGAAGCCAAGATGGCCGACCTGTCGGCCAATGACGTCGATCAGGCGATGAAGATCATCCTGGGTTCCGCCCGGTCGATCGGTATCGAGGTGAAAGGCTAAGCCATGGCGAAGATTTCCAAGAAAAAAGCCGCCGCGCGCGCAGCCTTCGACGGCAAGGCCAACCTGACGGTCGAGGATGCGATCACCCTGGTCAAGGGCGCCGCATCGGCCAAGTTCGACGAAACGGTCGAGATCGCGCTGAACCTGGGCGTCGATCCGCGCCACGCCGACCAGATGGTCCGTGGTGTCGTGACGCTGCCCGCCGGCACCGGCAAGGACGTTCGCGTCGCCGTCTTCGCCCGCGGCCCCAAGGCTGACGAAGCCAAGGCTGCCGGTGCGGACATCGTCGGCGCCGAAGACCTGATGGAGACAATCCAGTCCGGCAAGATCGAGTTCGACCGCTGCATCGCGACCCCGGACATGATGCCGCTGGTCGGCCGCCTGGGCAAGATCCTGGGCCCGCGCAACCTGATGCCGAACCCCAAGGTCGGCACCGTGACGGTTGACGTGAAGGCCGCCGTGGAAGCCGCGAAGGGCGGCGAGGTCCAGTTCAAGGCCGAGAAGGCGGGTGTCGTCCATGCCGGCATCGGCAAGGTGTCCTTCGACAACGACAAGCTGGCCCAGAACCTGCGCGCCTTCGTGGACGCGGTCAGCCGCGCCAAGCCCTCGGGCGCCAAAGGGACCTATATGAAGAAGGTCTCGATCAGCTCGACCATGGGGCCGGGCGTGTCGGTGGACGTGGCGTCGGCCACGGCGCAGTAAGAATTGCCAGCCTTCGGGCTGGGAATGGCGGGGCGAAATGCCGCCCCGTCCTGTCCGAGACGGAGGGTGCCGGGAAACCGGCTTAATGTCCTTCCTGAGATGGGGAAGCATTTTTCCGAAGGATTCCTTCGGGTGATCTTGCCCTAGACGGACCCGACCTGCCTTCGGGTGGGAAAAGTGAGAGCCGGGGGGAAACCCCCAACTTGGAGTGAAACCGTGGATAGAGCACAAAAAGAACAGGTGGTCGAAGAACTCGGCCAGATCTTTGAAAGCTCTGGCGTCGTGGTGGTTGCCCACTACGAGGGGATGACGGTTGCACATATGCAGGACCTCCGCGCGCGCATGCGCGAAGCCGGCGGTTCGGTTCGCGTCGCCAAGAACAAGCTCGCCAAGATCGCCCTGGAAGGTAAGCCTTGCGCAAGCATCGCCGACTACCTGACGGGCATGACCGTGATCACCTATTCGGAGGATCCGACCGCTGCCGCGCGGATCGCCGACAAGTATGCCAAGGATAACGATCGTTTCGTGATCCTGGGCGGTGCTATGGGTGACTCGGCCCTGGATCCGGCCGGTGTGAAAGCCGTCGCCTCGATGCCGTCGCGTGAAGAGCTTATCGCTCAGATCGTGTCCTGCCTCGGTGCGCCTGCCTCCAGCATCGCCGGTGCCATTGGCGCGCCTGCTTCGAACATCGCGAGCATCCTTACGACCCTTGAGGAACGTGAGGCTGCGTAAGCAACCCGATCCCTGCGTGTGGTTGAAAACCCGACGTTGGAACACTAACTGAAAGAACGGAAAAATGGCTGATCTGAATCAACTCGCCGAACAAATCGTGGGCCTGACCCTGCTGGAAGCCCAGGAACTGAAGACCATCCTGAAGGACAAGTACGGCATCGAGCCGGCCGCCGGTGGCGCCGTCATGATGGCTGGCCCGGCCGCTGGCCCGGCTGAAGCCGCCGAAGAGAAAACCGAATTCGACGTCGTTCTGGTCGACGCCGGCGCCAACAAGATCAACGTGATCAAGGAAGTGCGCGGCATCACCGGCCTGGGCCTGAAAGAAGCCAAGGACCTGGTCGAAGCCGGTGGCAAGGTGAAGGAAGGCGCTTCCAAGGCCGACGCTGAGGAAATGAAGAAGAAGCTCGAAGCGGCTGGCGCCAAGGTCGAGCTGAAGTAATCGGCCTTTCTGGCTGATCGGAAAAGGGCAGGGTTCGGGGTTTCCCGATCCCTGCCGAACCTGTCTTGAAGGGCGGTCTGGATCAGACATTCCTTCAGGGCATGTTCAAGGTTCGGGAGCCGGGCGGTGGGACGCTCGGCACGAATGGAACCTTTACCCCCTGCATTCGTAGGCCCGTGTCCTGGGTGCCCCGACCAGGACCGCGCGCGAAGACGAAAGGTGACAAGACCCCATGGCGCAATCCTATGTCGGCCAGAAGCGTATCCGGCGCTATTACGGCAACATCCGCGAAGTGCTGGAGATGCCGAACCTGATCGAGGTTCAGAAATCCTCCTACGACCTGTTCCTGAACTCGGGTGAGGGCACCGGCCATCACGACGGCGAGGGGATCCAGGGCGTTTTCCAGTCGGTCTTCCCGATCAAGGATTTCAACGAGACCGCGACGCTGGAATTCGTGAAATACGAGCTGGAACGGCCGAAATACGACGTGGACGAGTGCCAGCAGCGCGACATGACCTATGCCGCGCCGCTGAAGGTGACGCTGCGCCTGATCGTGTTCGATGTCGATGAGAACACCGGCGGGAAATCGGTCAAGGACATCAAGGAACAGGATGTCTTCATGGGCGACATGCCCTTGATGACCCAGAACGGCACGTTCATCGTGAACGGGACCGAGCGCGTCGTCGTGTCCCAGATGCACCGCAGCCCGGGCGTGTTTTTCGACCACGACCGCGGCAAGACCCATTCCTCGGGGAAGCTGCTGTTCGCCTGCCGCATCATTCCCTATCGCGGGTCGTGGCTGGACTTCGAATTTGACGCCAAGGATCTGGTCTTCGCGCGCATCGACCGCCGCCGCAAGCTGCCGGTGACGACGCTGCTCTATGCCCTGGGCATGGACCAGGAGGGCATCATGGATGCCTTCTATGAAACCGTGGACTATACCCTGCGCCGCGAGGGCCGGTCGCAGGGCTGGGTCACGCGCTTCTTCCCCGAACGCGTGCGCGGCACCCGTCCGTCCTATGACCTGGTCAACGCCGACACGGGCGAGATCATCACCAAGGCCGGCGACAAGGTCACCCCGCGTCTGGTCAAGAAGCTGCAGGAATCCGGCGATGCGCTGAACCTGCTGGTTCCGTTCGAGCGGATCATCGGCCGCTTCGTCGCCAAGGATATCGTCAACGACACCACTGGCTTCATCTATGCCGAGGCGGGTGACGAAATCACGGCGGAATACAACAAGGAAGGCGACCTGTCCGGCGGTCTTCTGAAAGTGCTGCTGGACAACGGCGTCACCGAGATCCCGGTGCTGGACATCGACCATGTCAATGTCGGCCCCTATATCCGCAACACCATGGCCGCCGACAAGAACATGAGCCGCGAGGGTGCCCTGATGGACATCTATCGCGTCATGCGCCCGGGCGAGCCCCCCACCGTCGAGGCTGCGCAGACGCTGTTCAACAGCCTGTTCTTCGACAGCGAGCGTTATGACCTGTCCGCCGTGGGCCGGGTCAAGATGAACATGCGCCTGGATCTGGACGCGCCGGACACTCAGCGGACGCTGCGCCCCGAGGATATCGTGGCCTGCGTTCGCGGCTTGGTGGAACTGCGCGACGGCAAGGGCGAGATCGACGACATCGACCACCTGGGCAACCGCCGGGTGCGTTCGGTGGGCGAACTGATGGAAAACCAGTATCGCGTCGGCCTGCTGCGCATGGAGCGCGCGATCCGCGAGCGCATGTCGGGCGTCGAGATTGACACCGTGATGCCGCAGGACCTGATCAACGCCAAGCCGGCGGCGGCGGCCGTCCGTGAGTTCTTCGGCAGCAGCCAGCTGTCGCAGTTCATGGACCAGACCAACCCGCTGTCCGAAGTGACGCACAAGCGTCGTCTTTCGGCCCTCGGGCCGGGCGGTCTGACGCGCGAGCGTGCGGGCTTCGAGGTTCGCGACGTCCATCCGACCCACTATGGCCGGATGTGCCCGATCGAAACGCCGGAAGGCCAGAACATCGGCCTGATCAACTCGCTGGCCACCTTCGCCCGCGTGAACAAGTACGGCTTCATTGAGACCCCCTACCGCAAGGTGATCGAGGGCCGCGTGACCGACGACGTGGTCTACATGTCCGCGACCGAGGAAATGCGCCACACCGTGGCCCAGGCCAACGCGACGCTGGACGCCGAGGGCCGCTTTGTCGATGAGCTGATCTCGACCCGCCAGGCGGGCGACTTCACGCTGAACCCGGTCGATGCCATCGACCTGATCGACGTGTCGCCCAAGCAGCTGGTTTCGGTCGCCGCGGCGCTGATCCCGTTCCTGGAAAACGACGACGCCAACCGCGCGCTGATGGGTTCGAACATGCAGCGTCAGGCGGTTCCGCTTCTGCGGGCCGAGGCGCCCTTCGTCGGCACCGGCATGGAAGCGACCGTGGCGCGAGATTCCGGGGCTGCCATCATGGCGCGCCGGGGCGGCATCATCGACCAGGTCGACGCGCAGCGGATCGTCGTGCGCGCGACCGAAGGCCTGGAAGCGGGCGACGCGGGCGTGGACATCTATCGCCTGCGCAAGTTCAAGCGTTCGAACCAGTCCTCGACCATCAACCAGCGTCCGCTGGTCAAGGTGGGCGAAAAGGTCGTGGGCGGCCAGGTCATCGCGGACGGTCCCTCGACCGACCAGGGCGAGCTTGCCATCGGCCGGAACGTGGTCGTGGCCTTCATGCCCTGGAACGGCTACAACTACGAGGACTCGATCCTGATTTCCGAGCGGATTCACCGCGACGACGTGTTCACCTCGATCCATATCGATGAATACGAAGTGGCGGCCCGCGACACGAAGCTGGGGCCGGAAGAAATCACCCGCGACATCCCGAACGTCGGCGAGGAAGCCCTGCGCAACCTCGACGAGGCCGGCATCGTCTATATCGGCGCCGAGGTGGGCCCGGGCGACATCCTGGTGGGCAAGATCACCCCCAAGGGCGAAAGCCCGATGACGCCGGAAGAAAAGCTTCTGCGCGCCATCTTCGGTGAAAAGGCGTCGGATGTGCGCGACACCTCGCTGCGTCTGCCGCCTGGCGCCTACGGGACGATCGTGGAAGTCCGCGTCTTCAACCGTCACGGCGTGGACAAGGACGAACGCGCCCTGCAGATCGAGCGTGAGGAAGTCGAGCGTCTGGCCCGCGACCGGGACGACGAACAGGCGATCCTGGACCGCAACATCTATGCGCGCCTGAAGTCGCTGATCCTGGGAAAGACCGCCGTGAAGGGGCCGAAAGGCGTCAAGGCGAATTCCGAGATCAACGAGGATCTGCTGGGCACGCTGTCGCGCGGCCAGTGGTGGCAGCTTGCCGTCAGCGAGGAAGACACCGCCAAGGAAGTCGAGGCGCTGAATCATCAGTATGACGCCCAGAAGAAGGCCCTCGAGGCCCGCTTCGAGGACAAGGTCGAGAAGGTTCGTCAGGGCGACGACCTGCCTCCGGGCGTGATGAAGATGGTCAAGGTCTTTGTCGCCGTGAAGCGCAAGCTGCAGGCGGGCGACAAGATGGCCGGCCGTCACGGCAACAAGGGCGTCGTGTCCAAGGTCGTGCCGATCGAGGACATGCCCTTCCTGGCGGACGGCACCCCGGTCGACCTGGTGCTGAACCCGCTGGGCGTGCCGTCGCGCATGAACGTCGGTCAGATCCTGGAAACCCACATGGGTTGGGCATCGCGCGGTCTTGGCATCAAGATCGACGAGGCACTAGAAGACTATCGCCGCAACGGCGATCTGACCCCGGTCCGCGAGGCGATGAAGATCGGCTATGGCGACGACATGTATGCCGAGACCTTCGAGGGCATGGATGACGACCTGCTGGTCGAGCACGCCAACACCGTGCGCACCGGCGTTCCGATCGCCACGCCCGTCTTCGACGGTGCGAAAGAGGCGGACGTGAACGACGCGTTGCGCCGGGCGGGCTTCGACACCTCGGGCCAGTCCGTGGTCTTCGACGGCCGCACGGGCGAGCAGTTCTCGCGCAAGGTCACCGTCGGGATGAAGTATGTCCTGAAGCTGCACCACCTTGTCGATGACAAGATGCACGCCCGTTCGACCGGACCGTACAGCCTCGTCACCCAGCAGCCGCTGGGCGGCAAGGCGCAGTTCGGTGGCCAGCGTCTGGGTGAGATGGAGGTCTGGGCGCTTGAAGCCTATGGCGCCGCCTATACCTTGCAGGAGATGCTGACGGTCAAGTCGGACGACGTCGCGGGCCGCACCAAGGTCTATGAGTCCATCGTCAAGGGCGACGACAACTTCGAGGCCGGCGTGCCGGAATCGTTCAACGTGCTGGTCAAGGAGGTCCGCGGTCTGGGCCTCAACATGGAACTCCTGGATGCGGAGGAGGACGAGTAACGGTGCGTGCAAGCACGCACCCTACCATGCCGTAGGGTGCGTGATCTTCACGCACCGTCTCTCCCCCGCGCCCTTTCATTAGGAAAAAAGAATGAACCAGGAACTTGCCACCAATCCCCTGAACCCGCTGGCCCCGCCGCGGCAGTTCGACGAAATCAAGATCTCGCTGGCCTCGCCCGAGGAAATCCTTGCCTGGTCCTATGGCGAGGTGAAGAAGCCCGAGACGATCAACTACCGCACGTTCAAGCCGGAACGTGACGGTCTGTTCTGCGCGCGCATCTTCGGTCCGATCAAGGACTATGAATGCCTCTGCGGCAAGTACAAGCGCATGAAGTATCGCGGCCTCGTCTGCGAGAAGTGCGGCGTGGAAGTGACCCTGCAAAAGGTTCGCCGCGAGCGCATGGGCCATATCGAGCTGGCCGCTCCGGTCGCGCATATCTGGTTCCTGAAGTCGCTGCCCTCCCGCATCGGCCTGATGCTGGACATGACGCTGCGCGATCTGGAACGGATCCTGTATTTCGAGAACTACGTCGTCATCGAGCCGGGCCTGACAGACCTGACCTATGGCCAGTTGCTGACCGAGGAAGAATTCCTCGACGCGCAGGACAACTATGGCGCCGACGCCTTCCAGGCGGATATCGGTGCCGAAGCGATCCGCGCGATGCTGGCCAATATCGACCTGGCTGCCACGGCTGAACAGCTGCGCGAGGATCTGAAGGAAGCCACCGGCGAGCTGAAGCCGAAGAAGATCATCAAGCGGCTGAAGATCGTCGAATCCTTCCTGGAATCGGGCAACCGTCCCGAATGGATGGTGCTGACCGTGATCCCGGTCATTCCGCCGGAACTGCGTCCGCTGGTTCCGCTGGATGGCGGCCGCTTCGCCACGTCGGACCTGAACGACCTGTATCGCCGCGTCATCAACCGCAACAACCGCCTGAAGCGCCTGATCGAGCTTCGCGCGCCCGACATCATCGTGCGCAACGAAAAGCGGATGCTGCAGGAATCGGTCGATGCGCTGTTCGACAACGGCCGTCGCGGCCGCGTCATCACCGGGAACAACCGTCGCCCGCTGAAGTCGCTGTCCGACATGCTGAAGGGCAAGCAGGGCCGTTTCCGCCAGAACCTTCTGGGCAAGCGGGTCGACTTCTCGGGCCGTTCGGTCATCGTGACCGGGCCGGAACTGAAGCTGCACCAGTGCGGCCTGCCGAAGAAGATGGCGCTCGAACTGTTCAAGCCGTTCATCTATTCGCGGCTTGAGGCGAAGGGCCTGTCCTCGACCGTCAAGCAGGCCAAGAAGCTGGTCGAGAAGGAACGCCCCGAGGTCTGGGACATCCTGGACGAGGTGATCCGCGAGCATCCGGTCCTGCTGAACCGCGCGCCGACGCTGCACCGCCTGGGCATTCAGGCGTTTGAACCCATCCTGATCGAAGGCAAGGCGATCCAGCTGCACCCGCTGGTATGTTCCGCCTTCAACGCCGACTTTGACGGCGACCAGATGGCCGTGCACGTCCCGCTGAGCCTTGAGGCGCAGCTGGAAGCGCGCGTCCTGATGATGTCCACGAACAACGTGCTGTCGCCCGCCAACGGCGCGCCGATCATCGTGCCGTCGCAGGACATGGTTCTGGGGCTGTATTACGTCTCGATGCAGCGCGAGGGCATGAAGGGCGAAGGCATGGCCTTTGCCAACGTGAACGAGGTCGAGCACGCCCTTGCCGCAGGCGAGGTGCATCTGCACGCCAAGATCACCGCGCGCATCAAGCAGATCGACGAGAACGGCAACGAGGTCGTCAAACGCTTCGAGACCACGCCGGGCCGCGTCCGGCTGGGTGCGCTCTTGCCGATGAACGCCAAGGCGCCCTTCGAACTGGTCAACCGCCTGCTGCGCAAGAAGGACGTGCAGCACGTCATCGACACCGTCTACCGCTACTGCGGGCAGAAGGAATCGGTGATCTTCTGCGACCAGATCATGGGCCTTGGCTTCCGCGAAGCCTTCCGCGCCGGCATCAGCTTCGGCAAGGACGACATGGTGGTGCCCGACAACAAGTGGACCATCGTCGAGGAAGTCCAGGAGCAGGTGAAGGAGTTCGAGCAGCAGTATCTCGACGGTCTGATCACCCAGGGCGAGAAGTACAACAAGGTCGTCGATGCCTGGTCGAAATGCAACGACCGCGTCACCGATGCCATGATGTCCACCATCTCGGCCACCAAGAAGGACGAGACCGGCGCCGAGATGGAGCCGAACTCGGTCTACATGATGGCGCATTCCGGTGCGCGGGGTTCGACCAACCAGATGAAGCAGCTGGGCGGGATGCGCGGTCTGATGGCCAAGCCCTCGGGCGAGATCATCGAGACGCCGATCATCTCGAACTTCAAGGAAGGCCTGACCGTTCTTGAATACTTCAACTCGACCCACGGCGCGCGGAAGGGTCTGTCCGACACCGCGTTGAAGACGGCGAACTCGGGTTACCTGACCCGTCGTCTGGTGGACGTGGCGCAGGACTGCATCATCCGCGAACACGACTGCGGAACCGAGCAGGCGATCACGGCCTCCGCTGCCGTGAACGACGGCGAGGTCATCAGCCCGCTGTCCGAACGCGTGCTGGGCCGCACCGCGGCCGAGGACGTGCTGGTTCCGGGCGAGGACGAGATCATCGTCCGCGCGAACGAGGTGATCGACGAACGCAAGGCCGACGCCATCGAGGCGGCGGGCGTGCAGACCGTACGCATCCGTTCGGCCCTGACCTGCGAATCCGAGGATGGCGTCTGTGCGCTTTGCTATGGCCGCGATTTGGCCCGCGGCACGCTGGTCAACATCGGTGAGGCTGTCGGCATCATCGCCGCGCAGTCGATCGGTGAGCCGGGCACGCAGTTGACGATGCGGACCTTCCACATCGGCGGCATCGCGCAGGGCGGCCAGCAGTCGTTCCAGGCCGCCTCGCACGAGGGCACGGTCCAGTTCCGCAACGAAAACATCCTGACCAACGCAAATGGCGAACAGGTCGTGATGTCGCGGAACATGCAGCTGCTGATCCTGGACGACCAGGGGCAGGAACGCGCCAGCCACAAGCTGTTCTACGGCTCGAAGCTGTTCGTGAAGGAAGGCGAGCGGGTCATTCGCGGCGCGAAGCTGTTCGAATGGGACCCCTATACCCTGCCGATCATCGCGGAAAAGGCGGGCATCACGAAGTTCGTCGACCTTCTCTCGGGGATCTCGGTCCGCGACGAGACGGACGAGGCGACCGGCATGACGCAGAAGATCGTGACCGATTGGCGTTCCGCGCCGAAAGGCAACGACCTGAAGCCCGAGATCATCATCATGGATGAGAACGGCGAGCCGGTGCGCAACGAACAGGGCAACCCGATCAGCTATCCGATGTCGGTGGACGCGATCCTGTCGGTCGAGGACCAGCAGGAAATCCGCGCGGGCGACGTGGTGGCGCGTATTCCGCGGGAAGGCGCACGGACCAAGGACATCACCGGGGGTCTTCCCCGCGTGGCCGAACTGTTCGAGGCCCGTCGTCCCAAGGACCACGCGATCATCGCCGAGATCGACGGGTATGTCCGCTTCGGCAAGGACTACAAGAACAAGCGCCGCATCACCATCGAGCCGTCGGAAGACGGGGTGGATGCCGTCGAATACATGGTGCCGAAAGGCAAGCACATCCCGGTGCAGGAAGGCGACTTCGTGCAGAAGGGTGACTACATCATGGATGGCAACCCGGCTCCGCACGACATCCTGCGGATCATGGGGATCGAGGCGCTTGCGGACTATCTGATCGACGAGGTGCAGGACGTTTACCGGCTGCAAGGTGTGAAGATCAACGACAAGCACATCGAGGTGATCGTTCGCCAGATGCTGCAGAAGATCGAGATCACCGACAGCGGCGACACCACGCTTCTGAAGGGCGAGCATGTCGAGCGCGACGAGTTCGAGGAAGAAAACGCCAAGATCGAAGCCAAGGGGGGCCGTCCCGCCCAGGGGGAACCCGTGCTGCTGGGCATTACCAAGGCCAGCCTGCAGACCCGCAGCTTCATCTCGGCCGCGTCCTTCCAGGAAACGACCCGCGTGCTGACCGAAGCGGCCGTTCAGGGCAAGCGCGACAAGCTCTTGGGCTTGAAGGAGAACGTCATCGTCGGCCGGCTGATCCCGGCGGGCACGGGCGGCGCCACCGCCCGGATCCGCCGCATCGCGACCGAGCGCGACAACGAGGTGATCGAAGCCCGCCGGGCCGAGGCGGAGTCCGCCGCTGCCCTGATCGCGCCGGCCTTCGAGGACACTGCGTCCGATACGATGGCCGATCGGGCCGAAAACCGCGACGAGTGATCGGTTCGCCATGACATGCAAAGGCCCGGCAGCGATGCCGGGCCTTTCGTGATTTCGGGCTGCGGTTCAGGCCCCGGTCAATATCTCAGGAATAGAGCATCGCCAGGGCGGGCATCCAGGCGGTGAGGATGCCGCTGGCCAGTGTGGCAGCGGAGGCGGTCCTCTCAAGCGGCCAACGGAGCGCCAGCAAAAGAAAGTAGAGAAACCACAGGCCCGCCCAGCAGGCCCAGCACAGACCCAGCCAAAGCGTCATCGGATCGCTGGCCTGGCGCAGCGTGACCACGGCTTCCGGCAAGACCGAGATCGCCACGAAAAGACTGAACCAGCCCAGCCCTCGCCCGTCTGATGCGGTCAGGCGGTTGATCCCCACCCACAGATAGGTCAGGCTGAACAGCAGTGTCAGGGCTGCCCCCTTCACGGCGGCAGGGGTGTCGGCCCCGATCATGGACAGGACCGCGACGGTTCCGGTGATGAATGCCGTCGCAAGGTTGATGACGACGATTTCCCTGTCCGAAACACGGTTCATCATCCACAGCCCATTGAGCGTCAGGACCGCGCCAACGAAAAGAAGTGAAAGCGGAAGCAGCATCCGGGGTTCCCAGGGTCTGACCGGCCGCAAATGCGCCGGCCTGTTGCAGGCTCGCCTTAGGGCAAAGCGGTGCGGGGGGTTATGCAAAACTGTCCCACACAGCATATCGCGGCGGTTTAAAATGCGATGCGCCGCGATCGGCGGTATCTGCTTGCGTGTCCTGCAAAATTCGCTTGCCCGGCACCATACCAATGCCTAACGGGGAAGCACCATCCTGTTGTGGATCCCGTCATGCGCACCCCGATCCTGTCCCCCAGCCGTCGCGTCCGGCCTGCCTCGGTTCGTCCGCTGCCGCATCAGCCCGGCGATAACCTGCGTGGCGCGCTGATCATGACGCTGTGCATGGTGGCTTTTGGGCTGAACGACACGGTGATGAAGTTCGTGGCTCAGGACATGCCGCTCTATCAGGCCATTGCCTTGCGCGGGGTCTTCGTGATGGCCTTCATCGCAGCAGTCGCGCCCCGCCTGGGAGGCCTGGACCTGCGGATCCGCAAGGGCGCGCGGGGACCGATGATGTGGCGGACCTTCGGGGAGATCGCCTCGACGATCCTGTTTCTCAACGCCTTGCAGCACATGGCAATGGGCGATCTGTCCGCGATCATGCAGGCGCTTCCGCTGGTGGTGATGGTGGCCGCCGCGCTGTTCTTCGGGGAAATCCTGGGCTGGCGTCGCATCGGCGCGGTGATCGCAGGCTTCGGGGGCGTTCTTCTGATCCTGCGGCCGGGGGGCGAGGTCTTCGGCCCCTGGGCTGTCGTTGCCGTGGGCGCAATGGCGATGGTCGCGCTGCGCGACCTGGCGACACGCAACTTCGGCGGCGACATCACCTCGGCCACGATCGCCTTCTATGCGGCGGCAGGGGTGACGCTGGTCGGCCTGGTGATCAGCCTGTGGCAGGGCTGGGTGATGCCCAGCCCGTCGCAGATCCTGCTGCTGCTGATGGGCAGCGCCTTTCTGACGGTGGGTTATGTCAGTGCCGTGGCCTCGATGCGGATGGGCGAGATGTCCTATGTCGCGCCCTTCCGCTATACCTCGCTGCTGGTGGCGATCCTGATGGGGCTGATCGTCTTCGGTGAATGGCCTGACCTGTGGACCTGGGCAGGATCCAGCCTGGTGGTTGCGGCGGGCATCTATACCATCTGGCGCGAGGCGCAGATCGGCAGGGCGCGCTGATGCGGGTGCAGATGCTGGGCCTGTGCCGGTTCTCCTATCTTGGGTTGCGCGGCTATCAGAAGGACCACTCCAGTCTGGAGGAGCGGCGGGCCTTCCTTTATGATTCCGAGCGTCTGGCGCGGCGATGGCTGTGGTTCACCACGCTGGCGCTGCCAGGCTGGCGGGCGCAGACGGACCCCGATTTCACTCTGGTCGTCATGACCGGCCCCGACCTGCCGGAACCCTATCTGTCCCGTCTGCGCGACCTGTCCCAGGCCAACCCCTGGCTGCGCCTGGAACTGGTGCCGCCGATGGATCGGCACCTGGACGCCTGCCGGGCCGCAATCGCCCCCCATGTCGATCCCCAGGCCAATGTCGTGGGCCATTTCCGCAATGACGACGACGACGCGGTGGCCCTGGACTATGTCGCCACGGCCCGCCGGGATTTCGCGGCGGTGCAACCCCTGTGGCTGCCCGAGGGGCGGCTGTCGCTGGATCATTCGCGCGGGCTGATGCTGCGAGCGGGGGCAGGGGGGGCCGATTTCGTCCCCTGGATCGCGCACAACATGGGCGTTGCCCTGACCATTTTCCTGCGGCCCGACGAGGAAAAGACCGCGCTGCATTTCAACCATACGAAGCTGCCGCTGTGGATGCCGTGCGTTGCGGTCACGCGGCCCTTGATGTTCATCCGGTCGATCCATGCGGACAGCGACTCGGGCGACATGGGACCGGGTCTGCCCTGGGATATCGCTCCCGATGCCCTGGATCGCCAGCTGTCCCGCCGCTTCGGACTGGACCGCAGGGTTCTGGACGACCTGTCCAAGGCCGTGTTCCGCGTGGACAGCCCCGGCTGGTCTTGTTGACACCCCCGGCGATTCCCCCTATACGCCGCACACCCGCCGGGAAACCGTTCGGGGACCAGAACCTTTCGTGGTCACGATCCGGGCGTCCAACTGCCTCGATCCTCTGGAATTTTCCCCTCCACCCCGGATTCCGGGGCAGGAAGGGTTTGGCATTTCGCGATTCGCGCGGAATGCCGTCGAGAAGCGGCGCAGCAGGTTTGCTGCGAGTATTGACAGAGCAAGACGGGGAACCGAATGCCGACGATCCAACAGCTGATCCGCAAACCGCGGCAGCCCAAGGTGCAGCGCTCGAAGTCGCAGCACCTGCAAGGCTGCCCGCAGAAGCGCGGCGTCTGCACGCGCGTCTATACCACGACGCCGAAGAAACCGAACTCCGCTATGCGTAAGGTGGCCAAGGTCCGCCTGACGAATGGCTTCGAGGTCATCTCCTACATCCCGGGCGAAAAGCACAACCTGCAGGAACACAGCGTCGTGCTGATCCGCGGCGGCCGCGTGAAAGACCTTCCGGGTGTCCGTTATCACATCCTGCGCGGTGTGCTGGATACCCAGGGCGTCAAGGATCGTCGCCAGCGTCGTTCGAAATACGGCGCCAAGCGTCCGAAGTAAGGAGAGGCATCAATGTCCCGTCGTCACGCCGCTGAAAAGCGCGAAGTCCTGCCCGACGCCAAGTATGGCGATCGCGTGCTGACCAAATTCATGAACAACCTGATGGTTGACGGCAAGAAATCGGTTGCCGAGCGCATCGTGTATTCGGCCCTGGACCGCGTCCAGTCCCGCCTGAAGCGCGAGCCGATCGAGGTCTTCCACGAAGCCCTCGACAACGTGAAGCCCTCGGTCGAGGTGCGTTCGCGCCGCGTCGGCGGTGCCACCTACCAGGTTCCGGTCGAGGTCCGTCCGACCCGCCGCGAGGCCCTGGCGATCCGCTGGCTGATCGACGCGTCCAAGAAGCGCAACGAGAACACCATGGAAGAGCGTCTTGCGGGCGAGCTGGCCGATGCCGTCAACGGCCGCGGCACTGCCGTCAAGAAGCGCGAAGACACGCACAAGATGGCCGACGCCAACAAGGCGTTCAGCCACTACCGCTGGTAAGGCGAAAGGATCCCCACCATGGCACGCGAATATCCGCTGCAGCGTTACCGTAACTTTGGCATCATGGCCCACATCGATGCCGGCAAGACGACAACGACCGAGCGTATCCTTTACTACACCGGCAAGTCGCACAAGATCGGCGAAGTGCATGACGGCGCCGCGACCATGGACTGGATGGAGCAGGAACAGGAACGCGGCATCACGATCACGTCTGCCGCGACCACCACGTTCTGGCAGCGCCAGGAAGACCCGACCACCGAAGGCACTTCGGAAACGAAGTACCGCTTCAACATCATCGACACGCCGGGCCACGTGGACTTCACCATCGAGGTGGAACGCTCGCTGGCCGTTCTGGACGGCGCGATCTGCCTGCTGGACGCCAACGCCGGCGTCGAGCCGCAGACCGAGACCGTCTGGCGCCAGGCCGACCGCTACAAAGTTCCGCGGATCGTGTTCGTCAACAAGATGGACAAGATCGGCGCCGACTTCTTCAACTGCGTGCGCATGATCAAGGACCGCACCGGCGGCACCCCGTGCCCGATCGCCCTGCCGATCGGCGCCGAGGACAAGCTGGAAGGCATCGTCGATCTGGTGAAGATGGAAGAATGGGTCTGGAAGGGCGAAGATCTTGGCGCTAGCTGGGTTCGCCAGCCGATCCGCGATGACCTAAAGGACCTGGCCGAAGAATGGCGCTCGAACCTGATCGAGCTGGCCGTCGAACAGGACGACACGGCCATGGAAGCCTATCTGGAGGGCAACGAGCCCGACGAGGCGACCCTGCGCAAGCTGATCCGCCAAGGCACGCTGTCGCTGTCCTTCTTCCCGGTGACCGCCGGTTCGTCGTTCAAGAACAAGGGCGTACAGCCGCTGCTGAACGCCGTGATCGACTATCTGCCCTCGCCGCTGGATGTGCCGGCCTATCTGGGCTTCGCGCCGGGCGACGAATCCGAAACCCGCAACATCGAGCGTCGCGCCGATGACGAGCAGCCCTTCTCGGGCCTGGCGTTCAAGATCATGAACGACCCCTTCGTCGGCTCGCTGACCTTCACGCGCATCTACTCGGGCGCTCTGAAGAAGGGCGACCAGATGCTGAACGCGACCAAGGGCAAGCGCGAGCGCGTGGGCCGCATGATGATGATGCACTCGATCAACCGCGAGGAGATCGAGGAAGCCTTCGCAGGCGACATCATCGCGCTGGCCGGCCTGAAGGAAACCACAACGGGCGACACGCTCTGCGATCCCGCCAAGCCGGTGGTCCTGGAAACGATGACCTTCCCCGAGCCGGTGATCGAGATCGCCGTGGAGCCGAAGTCGAAGGCCGACCAGGAAAAGATGGGCCTTGCCCTTCAGCGCCTGGCCGCCGAGGACCCGTCCTTCCGCGTCGAGACCGATCTGGAATCGGGCCAGACCATCATGAAGGGCATGGGCGAACTTCACCTCGACATCCTGGTGGACCGCATGAAGCGCGAGTTCAAGGTCGAGGCGAATATCGGTGCGCCCCAGGTTGCCTATCGCGAGACCATCAGCCAGCCGGCCGAGATCGACTACACGCACAAGAAGCAGACCGGCGGTACCGGTCAGTTCGCGCGCGTCAAGTTGCAGATCACCCCGACCGAGCCGGGCGAAGGCTATTCGTTCGAAAGCAAGATCGTCGGCGGCGCGGTGCCCAAGGAATACATTCCGGGCGTCGAAAAGGGCATCAAATCCGTCATGGACTCGGGTCCGCTTGCAGGCTTCCCGGTGATCGACTTCAAGGTGGCCCTTCTGGACGGTGCCTTCCACGACGTCGACTCCTCGGTGCTCGCGTTCGAGATCGCTTCGCGCGCCGCGATGCGTGAAGGCCTGCGCAAGGCCGGCGCGAAGCTGCTGGAACCGATCATGAAGGTCGAGGTGGTGACGCCCGAGGAATACACGGGTTCGATTATCGGCGACCTGACCAGCCGTCGCGGCATGGTTCGTGGTCAGGACAGCCGCGGCAACGCGAACGTCATCGACGCCTTCGTGCCGCTGGCCAACATGTTCGGCTACATCAACAACCTGCGCTCGATGTCCTCGGGCCGTGCGGTGTTCACCATGCTGTTCGACCACTACGAGGCCGTGCCGCAGAACATCTCGGACGAGATCCAGAAGAAATACGCCTGATCGGCGGGGCGGGGCCTTGGTCCCGCCCATCCCATGAGTCAATGAATTGAGGAATCCTGCGCTATGGCAAAGGCAAAGTTTGAACGGACGAAACCGCACGTCAACATTGGCACGATTGGTCACGTTGACCACGGCAAGACGACGCTGACGGCGGCTATCACGAAGTATTTCGGCGAATTCCGCGCCTATGACCAGATCGACGGCGCCCCCGAGGAGCGTGCCCGGGGGATCACCATCTCGACGGCGCATGTGGAATACGAATCGGACACGCGCCACTATGCGCATGTGGACTGCCCGGGCCACGCCGACTATGTGAAGAACATGATCACCGGCGCGGCGCAGATGGACGGCGCGATCCTGGTGGTGAACGCCGCCGACGGCCCGATGCCGCAAACGCGCGAGCACATCCTGCTGGGCCGCCAGGTGGGCATCCCCTACATGGTCGTCTATCTCAACAAGGTCGACCAGGTCGATGACGAGGAACTCTTGGAACTGGTCGAGATGGAGGTGCGCGAGCTTCTGTCCTCCTACGACTATCCGGGCGACGACATCCCGATCATCAAGGGCTCGGCCCTGGCCGCGATGGAAGGCCGCGACAAGGAGATCGGCGAGGATTCGATCCGCGCGCTGATCAAGGCCGTGGACGAATACATCCCCACGCCCGAGCGTGCGGTGGACCAGCCCTTCCTGATGCCGATCGAGGACGTGTTCTCGATCTCGGGCCGCGGCACGGTCGTGACCGGCCGGATCGAGCGCGGCGCGGTCAACGTGGGCGACGAACTGGAAATCGTGGGCATCCGCGACACCAAGAAGACCACCTGCACCGGCGTCGAGATGTTCCGCAAGCTTCTGGACCGCGGCGAGGCGGGCGACAACGTGGGCGTGCTGCTGCGCGGCATCGACCGCGACGGGGTGGAGCGCGGCCAGGTGCTGTGCAAGCCCAAGTCGGTGAACCCGCACACCACCTTCGAGGCCGAGGCCTATATCCTGACCAAGGAGGAAGGCGGGCGCCACACGCCGTTCTTCGCCAACTACCGTCCGCAGTTCTACTTCCGCACCACGGACGTGACCGGGACCGTGCGTCTGCCCGAGGGCACCGAGATGGTGATGCCGGGCGACAACCTGAAGTTCGAGGTCGAGCTGATCGCGCCGATCGCGATGGAGGAAAAGCTGCGCTTCGCCATCCGCGAAGGCGGCCGCACCGTCGGCGCAGGCGTGGTCTCCAAGATCATCAAGTGATCAAGGCCGCGTAGGGTAGCGGTGCGTGTGAACACTCACCCTACGCCGCTGTGGTGAAACCGAAGTCCGTCCCGAAAGGGGCGGGCTTGTTCATATGGGCTGGGTTGGTTGCGTCCACCGGGAATGTCTACGACAGGGCTGTCCCAAGAACAGGGCGGCCTTTCTGTCGGGAAACAGGGCCGATCGTGCTTGACGTCTGCCTTCCAAAGAGGCTATAGGCCCGCATCGCAGTCGAATCCGCCTTGCGCCGAGATTCGCTTGCCTTGCGCGCGGCCGCCTTGTCAGGGCGGCCTTGCAGTTTTTGTACGGTCCGATGCTGGCGCCGCGTGGTGCGATGTCAGCCTCTCGACTGGAACTCCCCGTCAGAGGGATGACTATGCAAAGTCAGAATATCCGCATCCGGCTGAAGGCGTTCGATTACCGCGTGCTGGAAGCCAGCACCCAGGAAATCGTCAACACGGCCAAGCGCACCGGTGCGACTGTCCGCGGCCCGATCCCGCTTCCGAACAAGATCGAGAAATTCACCGTCCTTCGCGGCCCGCATATCGACAAGAAGTCGCGCGATCAGTGGGAAATCCGCACGCACAAGCGCCTGCTGGACATCGTCGATCCGACCCCGCAGACCGTTGACGCGCTGATGAAGCTCGACCTCGCCGCCGGCGTGGATGTCGAGATCAAGGTGTAAGGAGGGGATGATGCTGCGTACTGGTGTTATCGCCAAGAAACTGGGCATGACCCGGCTGTTCCTGGAAGACGGCCGTCAGGTTCCGGTGACGGTTCTGCAACTGGACAACCTCCAGGTCGTCGATCAGCGTACCGCCGCCCGCGACGGCTATACCGCCGTCCAGCTGGGCGCCGGTGTCGCCAAGGCCAAGCGCACGACCGCCGCGATGCGCGGCCACTTCGCCAAGGCCTCGGTCGCGCCCAAGCGCAAGATCGCGGAATTCCGCGTGGCCGAAGAAAACCTGATCAATGTCGGCGAGGAGATCACGGCTGACCACTACTTCGCGGGTCAGTTCGTGGACATCGCCGGCACCTCGATCGGTAAAGGTTTCGCGGGCGCCATGAAGCGCCACAACTTCGGTGGTCTGCGTGCCTCGCACGGCGTGTCGATCAGCCACCGTTCGCACGGTTCGACCGGCCAGTGCCAGGACCCCGGGAAGGTGTTCAAGGGCAAGAAGATGGCCGGCCATCTGGGTGCCGTCCGCGTGACGACCCAGAACCTGCAAGTCGTGCGCACCGATGCCGACCGTGGCCTGATCATGGTCAAGGGCTCTGTTCCCGGTTCGAAGGGTGGCTGGGTCACGATCAAGGACGCCGTGAAGAAAGCGACGCCTGGCAACGTGATCTACCCGGCTGCTCTGAGGTCCGCCGCCGAGGAGGCCCGTCGCGCCGCCGAAGCTGCTGCTGCCGAAGCCGCTGCTGCCGAGGAGGCCGCCCGCCAGGCCGCTGCTGCCGAAGCCGCCGCCGCCGAGGAGGCCGCGCTGGCCGAAGCCCAGACTTCGACTGCCGAGGCGGCTGACGGCGATGCTGCGCCCGAAGGAGACAAGTGATGAAACTCGATGTGATCAAGCTGGACGCCGGCAAGGCCGGTGAAATCGAGCTGGCCGACGAGATCTTCGGGCTGGAGCCGCGTGGCGACATCCTGCAGCGCGTCGTCCGCTGGCAGCGCGCCAAGGCGCAGGCAGGCACCCACTCGGTGCTGGGCAAGTCGGATGTCAGCTATTCGACCAAGAAGATCTATCGCCAGAAGGGCACCGGCGGCGCTCGTCACGGTTCCCGCAAGGCGCCGACCTTCCGTCACGGCGGCACCTACAAAGGCCCGACCCCGCGCTCGCACGCCTTCGATCTGCCCAAGAAGGTGCGCGCCCTGGGTCTGCGCCATGCCCTGTCCGCCAAGGCAACCGCGGGTGAACTGGTCATCATCGAGGATCTGAACCTCGCCGATGCCAAGACCTCTGCCGTCGCCAAGGCCGTCAAGGAAAACGGCTGGAAGCGCGTGCTGGTGATCGATGGTGCCGAAGTCAACGAAGGCTTCGCCCGCGCCGCCCGCAACATCGAAGGCGTGGACATCCTGCCGTCGATGGGTGCCAACGTGTATGACATCCTGAAGCGCGACACGCTGGTGATCACGCGTTCGGGCGTCGAAGCTCTGGAGGCTCGTTTGAAATGAGCGCGAAAGCTGAACATTACGACGTGATCGTCAAGCCGATCATCACCGAGAAAGCCACCATGACGTCGGAAAACAACGGCGTGGTCTTTCAGGTGGCCAAGGACTCGACCAAGCCGCAGATCAAGCAGGCGGTCGAGGCCCTGTTCGGCGTCAAGGTGAAGGCGGTCAACACCACCGTCACCAAGGGCAAGCAGAAGCGTTTCCGGGGGATCCTGGGACGCCGCAGCGACGTGAAGAAAGCCTATGTCACCTTGGAAGAGGGTAACACTATCGACGTCTCCACCGGACTCTGATAGCAGGCGGGACTCTGCGGCCCTGGCTTGACCGGGGCCGCGATCTTTTGACGACAACGGACCACCCTGGTCCAAAGCAACGGAAGACAGAAAGATGGCATTGAAGTCGTATAAACCGACGACGCCTGGCCAGCGCGGGCTGGTTCTGATCGACCGTTCGGAGCTTTGGAAAGGTCGCCCGGTCAAGGCCCTCACCGAGGGTCTGACCAAGAACGGCGGTCGGAACAACACCGGACGGATCACCATGCGCCGCAAGGGCGGCGGGGCGAAGCGCCTGTATCGCATCGTCGATTTCAAGCGCACCAAGTTCGACATGGCCGCCGTGGTCGAGCGGATCGAATACGATCCCAACCGCACCGCCTTCATCGCGCTGATCGGCTATGAGGATGGCGAGCGCGCCTATATCATCGCGCCGCAGCGCCTGGCCGTGGGCGACAAGGTCATCGCCGGCGCCAAGGTCGACGTGAAGCCTGGCAACGCCATGCCCTTCAGCGGCATGCCCATCGGCACGATCGTCCACAACGTCGAGCTGAAGCCCGGCAAGGGCGGCCAGATCGCCCGTTCGGCTGGCACCTATGCCCAGTTCGTCGGCCGCGACGGCGGCTATGCCCAGATCCGCCTGTCGTCGGGCGAGCTGCGCCTGGTCCGTCAGGAATGCATGGCGACCATCGGCGCCGTGTCGAACGCCGACCACTCGAACCAGAACCTGGGCAAGGCCGGCCGGAACCGCCACAAGGGCATCCGTCCCAGCGTCCGCGGCGTCGCCATGAACCCGATCGACCACCCGCATGGCGGTGGTGAAGGCCGGACTTCGGGCGGCCGGACGCCGGTCACGCCCTGGGGCAAGGACACCAAGGGCAAGAAGACCCGCTCGAACAAGGCGACCGACAAGTACATCCTGCGGTCGCGTCACGCGAAGAAGAAGGGGCGCTGACCTATGGCACGTTCTATCTGGAAAGGCCCCTTTGTTGACGCCTATGTGCTCAAGAAGGCGGAAAAGGCTCGCGAGTCGGGCAAATCCGACGTCATCAAGATCTGGTCGCGTCGTTCCACCATCCTGCCGCAATTCGTCGGCCTGACCTTCGGCGTCTACAACGGGCAGAAGCACATCCCCGTTGCCGTCTCCGAGGAAATGATCGGTCAGAAATTCGGTGAATATTCGCCCACGCGGACCTATTACGGTCATGCGGCGGACAAGAAAGCCAAGAGGAAGTAAGCGTCATGGGTAAGGAACAAAATCCGCGCCGCGTGGCGGAAAACGAAGCGTTTGCGAAGACCAAGGGTCTGCGCACGTCGCCGCAGAAGCTGAATCTCGTCGCGCAGCTGATCCGCGGCAAGAAGGTGGACAAGGCCCTGGCCGACCTGACCTTCTCGCACAAGCGGATAGCAGGCGACGTGAAGAAGTGCCTGCAGTCGGCGATCGCGAACGCCGAGAACAACCATGGTCTGGACGTCGACAACCTGATCGTCGCCGAAGCCTGGGTCGGCAAGAACCTGGTGATGAAGCGCGGCCGTCCGCGGGCGCGTGGCCGTTATGGCAAGATCATGAAGCCGTTTTCGGAAATCACCATCAAGGTGCGCCAAGTCGAGGAGCAAGCGTAATGGGTCAGAAGGTCAATCCGATCGGCATGCGCCTCCAGGTCAACCGCACCTGGGACAGCCGCTGGTACGCCGACGACAAGGACTATGGCAATCTGCTGCTTGAAGACCTGAAGATCCGGGACTTCATCAAGACGGAAGCCAAGCAGGCCGGCATCAGCCGCGTGATCATCGAGCGTCCGCACCGCAAGTGCCGCGTGACGATCCATGCCGCGCGTCCGGGCGTGATCATCGGCAAGAAGGGCGCCGATATCGAGGTCCTGCGCAACAAGCTGGCGAACTTCACCAAGTCGGAAGTTCACCTGAACATCGTCGAAGTGCGCAAGCCGGAAGTCGATGCCGCCCTGGTCGCGGAATCGATCGCCCAGCAGCTCGAGCGTCGGGTTTCGTTCCGCCGCGCCATGAAGCGGGCCGTGCAGAATGCGATGCGCATGGGCGCCCTGGGTATCCGCGTGAACGTGTCGGGCCGCCTTGGCGGGGCCGAGATCGCGCGGACCGAATGGTACCGCGAGGGCCGCGTGCCCCTGCACACCCTGCGTGCCGACATCGACTATGCGCTTGCCGAAGCCACGACCCCCTATGGGATCATCGGGGTGAAGGTGTGGATCTTCAAGGGCGAGATCATGGAGCATGACCCCCAGGCCCGCGACCGAAAGGCCGCCGAGGCTCAGGAAGGTCCGGCCCCCCGTGGTCCGCGCCGTGACCGCGACGCGCGCTAAGGAGCAAACAAGATGCTGCAACCGAAACGGACCAAGTTCCGCAAACAGCACAAGGGCCGGATCCACGGCGAGGCCAAGGGCGGTTTCGCCCTGAACTTCGGATCCTACGCGCTGAAGGCCACCGAGCCAGAGCGTGTGACTGCCCGTCAGATCGAAGCGGCCCGCCGCGCGATCACCCGCCACATGAAGCGTCAGGGCCGGGTCTGGATCCGGATCTTCCCGGACGTGCCGGTTTCCTCGAAGCCGACCGAAGTGCGGATGGGTAAGGGCAAGGGATCGGTCGATTTCTGGGCCGCCCGCGTTCATCCCGGCCGCATCATGTTCGAGATCGACGGCGTGTCCGACGAGATCGCGCGTGAAGCCCTGCGCCTGGGCGCGAACAAGTTGCCGGTCCTGACCCGCATTGTGGCGCGCGAGGATTGGTAAGTCGGTGCGTGCAAGCACGCACCCTACGGAAAATGACCCCGCCGGGCGACTGGCGGGGTTTTCCTTTTCTTGGCCGGAAAAGGGTTGCACGAAACCGGCATTGCCTGTATGGGCAGGCCTTCATCATGAAACTCCACCGGGAATCAGGGTGGCCCTGCGTGCAGGGGCTCTCCGGTGATGTTGAAAGGAAAGCGCCATGAAAGCGCAGGAACTGACGTCGAAGACGCCCGACCAGCTGAAGGATCAGCTTGTCGCGCTGAAGAAGGAGGCCTTCAACCTCCGCTTCCAGCAGGCCACCGGCCAGCTTGAAAGCACCGCCCGGATGCGTGCAGTGCGCCGCGACGTGGCCCGTGTGAAAACCATTCTGAACCAGAAAGCGGCGGAAGCCGCGGCCTCGAACTAAGGAGCCTGGCCCATGCCCAAACGCATCCTGCAAGGCCGCGTCACCAGCGACAAGAACGAACAGACCGTCACCGTCCTGGTCGAGCGTCGCTTCAAGCACCCGCTGCTGCACAAGACCGTTCGCTCGTCCAAGAAATACCGGGCGCATGACGCGAACAACCAGTTCAAGGTCGGCGACACCGTTCGCATCATCGAATGCGCGCCGATTTCGAAGACGAAACGCTGGACTGTCCTGACGGACGAAGCGGTTTCCGCGTAAGTCCATCATCACAGATCAGAAATGATCGAAACCCTGGGGCCGCACAAGGCGGTCCCCAAAGGTCGGGAGAAACCAAATGATCCAGATGCAGACCAATCTGGATGTTGCTGACAACTCCGGCGCGCGCCGGGTTCAGTGCATCAAGGTCCTGGGTGGTTCGCACCGTCGCTATGCGTCGGTGGGCGACATCATTGTCGTGTCCGTCAAGGAAGCCATCCCGCGGGGCCGGGTCAAGAAGGGCGACGTCCGCAAGGCCGTGGTCGTTCGGACCGCCAAGGAAGTGAAGCGCGAGGACGGAACCTCGATCCGCTTCGACCGCAACGCCGCCGTCATCCTGAACAACCAGGGCGAACCGGTCGGCACCCGTATCTTCGGGCCGGTCGTCCGCGAGCTGCGCGCGAAGAACTTCATGAAGATCATCTCGCTTGCGCCGGAGGTGCTGTAATGGCTGCCAAGCTGAAGAAAGGCGACAAGGTCGTCGTGCTGGCCGGCAAGGACAAGGGCAAGCAGGGCGAAATCACCGCCGTGATGCCCAAGGACAACAAGGCCATCGTTGACGGCATCAACATCGCGATCCGTCACGCGCGCCAGACGCAGGCCACCCAGGGCGGCCGCACGCCGAAGGCGATGCCGATCGACCTGTCGAACCTGGCGCTGCTGGATGCCAATGGCAAAGCGACCCGCGTCGGCTTCCGCATGGAAGGCGACAAAAAGGTCCGTTTCGCCAAGACCACGGGAGACGTGATCTGATGCTGGACGCAACCAAATACACGCCGCGCCTCAAGGCGGTCTATCGCGATCAGGTTCGCGCCGCGCTCAAGGAAGAGTTCGGCTACAAGAACGACATGCAGATCCCGCGTCTGGACAAGATCGTCCTGAACATGGGCATCGGCGAGGCCGTGAAAGACACCAAGAAGGTGAAGCAGGGCGCCGAGGAACTGTCGCTGATCGCCGGCCAGAAGGCCGTGATCACCAAGGCGAAGACCTCGATCGCGGGCTTCCGCGTCCGGGAAGAAATGCCGCTGGGCGCCAAGGTGACCCTGCGCGGCGACCGGATGTATGAGTTCCTGGACCGCCTGATCAACATCGCGCTGCCCCGCGTCCGCGACTTCCGCGGCGTGAAGGGCACCTCTTTCGACGGCCGCGGCAACTATGCCATGGGCCTGAAGGAGCACATCGTGTTCCCGGAAATCAACTTCGACAAGGTCGACGAAGTTCTGGGGATGGACATCATCATCTGCACCACCGCGCCGACCGACGCGGAAGCGAAAGCGCTGTTGAAGCATTTCAACATGCCCTTCAACAGCTGATCGCGGAGGTAAGAGATATGGCAAAGAAATCCATGGTCGAGCGCGAGAAGAAGCGCGAGCGTCTGGTCGCGAAGTTCGCCGCCAAGCGCGCCTCCCTCAAGGAGGTCATCAACGACCAGTCCCGTCCGATGGAAGAGCGGTTCAAGGCAAGCCTGAAGCTGGCCGAACTGCCGCGCAACTCGTCGGAAACGCGTCTGCACAACCGGTGCCAACTGACCGGCCGTCCGCACGCGTATTACCGCAAACTGAAACTGTCGCGGATCATGCTGCGCGAGCTTGGCTCGAACGGTCAGATCCCCGGTCTCGTCAAGTCCAGCTGGTAAGGGGGCAACATGTCGATGAACGATCCTCTCGGCGATATGCTGACCCGCATCCGCAACGCACAGATGCGCGGCAAATCGACCGTCCGCACCCCGGCCTCCAAGCTGCGCGCTTGGGTTCTGGACGTGCTGAAAGCCGAAGGTTACATCCGCGGCTATGAAGAAGTGACCACCGAAGCCGGCCATGCCGAGCTCGAGATCGGTCTGAAGTACCACGACGGCACCCCGGTCATCCGGGAACTGTCGCGTGTCTCGAAGCCTGGCCGCCGCGTTTACGCCGGCGCCAAGGAAATCCCGCAGGTCCGCCAGGGTCTGGGCGTCTCCATCGTCTCGACGCCCAAGGGCGTCATGTCGGATGCAGCGGCTCGCAACGCCAATGTCGGCGGCGAAGTCCTCTGCACCGTGTTCTAAGGAGGGCAGCAGATGTCTCGGATTGGTAAGAAGCCGGTCGCTCTGCCCAAGGGCGTGACGGCCGAGATCAAGGGTCAGACCATCGAGGTGAAGGGTCCGAAGGGCACCCGCAGCTTCACGGCGACCGACGATGTGGATCTGGTGCTGGATGAGGGTGCGGTTGCGGTGAAGCCGCGCGGCACCTCGAAGCGCGCGCGCCAGCAGTGGGGCATGACCCGCTCGATGGTGGAAAACCTGACGGTCGGCGTGTCGGAAGGCTTCAAGAAAGAGCTGGAAATCCAGGGCGTGGGTTACCGCGCCACGATGCAGGGCAAGACCCTGAAGCTGGCTCTGGGCTATTCGCACGACGTGAACTTCGAAACGCCGGAAGGCGTGACGATCACCGCGCCGAAGCAGACCGAAATCGTTGTGGAAGGCATCGACCAGCAGCTTGTTGGTCAGGTGGCCGCGAACATCCGCGAATGGCGCAAGCCGGAGCCCTACAAGGGCAAGGGCATCCGCTACAAGGGCGAGTTCGTCTTCCGCAAGGAAGGCAAGAAGAAGTAAGGGGCGCATGAAATGGCACTGAAAAAGCAAGAGCTGTTCCAGAAGCGCCGCCTGCGCGTTCGGAACAAACTGCGGGCGATGTCGAACGGCCGCCCGCGCCTGTCGGTCCACCGTTCCTCGAAGAACATCTCGGTTCAGGTCATCGACGACCTGAATGGCGTGACCCTGGCTTCGGCCAGCACGCTGGAGAAGGACTTTGGCCTGGTCGGCAAGAACAACGTCGAGGCTGCTGCCAAGATCGGCGCCGCGATTGCCGAGCGCGCGAAGGCCGCCGGCATCGAGGAGGTCGTCTTCGACCGTGGCGGCTTCATCTTCCACGGCAAGGTGAAGGCCCTGGCCGACGCCGCCCGTGAAGGTGGCCTGAAGTTCTGATGATGCGGGTGGCGTTTGCGCCACCCCGATGATCCGGGGGGCGGTCCTTGCGGGACTGCCCCACCTGGATTGAACCAACCGGCGCCAAGCGCCACCTGTTTTAAGGAATGCCATATGGCAGAACGTGAAAACCGCCGGGGTCGCCGCGAAGAGCGCGAGGAAACCCCGGAATTCCAGGATCGCCTTGTCGCGATCAACCGCGTCTCGAAAACCGTCAAGGGTGGCAAGCGCTTCGGCTTCGCAGCCCTGGTGGTTGTCGGCGACCAGCGTGGCCGCGTCGGCTTCGGCAAGGGCAAGGCCAAGGAAGTGCCGGAAGCGATCCGCAAGGCGACCGAGCAGGCCAAGCGTTCGCTGGTCCGCGTGCCGCTGCGCGATGGCCGCACCCTGCACCATGACATCGAAGGCCGTCATGGCGCCGGCAAGGTGATCATGCGCACCGCCGTTCCGGGGACCGGCATCATCGCCGGTGGTCCGATGCGCGCCGTGTTCGAGATGCTGGGCGTTCAGGACGTCGTCGCGAAGTCGCAGGGGTCGCAGAACCCCTACAACATGATCCGCGCGACGCTGGACGGCCTGAAGAAGGAAGCCAGCCCCCGTTCGGTCGCGCAGCGTCGCGGCAAGAAGGTGGCCGACATCCTGCCGCAGGACAACAAGCCGGCTGCCGAGCCGGTCGAAGCGTAAGGAGACAGGCGTATGGCAACCATCGTCGTCAAGCAGATCGGCAGCCCGATCCGCCGCCCCGCCATCCAGCGCGAAACGCTGAAAGGCCTGGGCCTGAACAAGATGAACCGCACCCGCGAGTTGCAGGATACCCCCGCGATCCGCGGCATGGTCGCCAAGAT
This sequence comes from Paracoccus yibinensis, assembly GCF_030846195.1. Classification (GTDB taxonomy): domain Bacteria; phylum Pseudomonadota; class Alphaproteobacteria; order Rhodobacterales; family Rhodobacteraceae; genus Paracoccus; species Paracoccus yibinensis. The sequence continues at coordinate 668,378 of NZ_JAVCWH010000002.1, read as the reverse complement.
CCCGCATCTGGTGACGATCATCGAAGAAAAGGCCTGATCCGCAAGGATCGCCAAAGGAACGCCCCGGAGAAGTCTGGGGCGTTTTGCTTTGTCTAGGGGCAACCCCGTTAACCATATCCTAACCTTTTCTCCCTTACGGTCGGCTTTGGTTCCAACCGGAGGGGACGACCCCCGTGACGCGCGTTATCGCCAGCTGCATCGTCTGGCTTCTTCTGGCGGTGACAGGCCATGCCGGTCCCTGGCCGCGGGAAGCCGGCCATTTCTTCATCTCGCTGTCGGGGGAACGGGACGACGGGGGAAACTCCTACATGGGGCTTTACACCGAATATGGCCTGAGCCGCCGACGGACCGTGGGGCTGGAGGTCAGCCACACCAATGTTGGCGAAACCAGTGCGATGCTCTGGTATCAAAAGTCGCTGGACAGCGGAGAAGGGCCGAACAGGCTGTCCTATGCGATGGGCGTCGGCGCGATCCGGCGCGACGGCGAACTGCTGCCGCTGAGCCAAGCCGCGCTGATGTGGGGGCGGGGCTTCTCGGGTCCCTGGGACGGCGGCTGGCTGAGCGCCGAGGCGCGGGTGAAGGTCGCCGGCAAGACCGAAGAAGTCACCGGGCGCCAAGGCTTGTCCAGCATCCAATATGCCTATCTGACGCCCGAAATCGTCAGCAAGCTGGACCTGACCATCGGCCTGCGCCCCACACCCTTCTGGGCTGTGGTAAACCAGCTTCGGCTGGAGGCGCGCAAGGACACAGACTTTTCGGCCAAGCTGGCGACCTCGGTCGTCTATGACCTGACCGGACCCGCGCGGCTGGAGATCGGCCTTGTCGCGCCCCTCGCCGGACCCAGCGAACCTGCCGTCAGGATCGGCACCTGGCTGGAGTTCTGAACTTATTCCCGGCAGGCATAGACTGCGCCGCCAACGGCCACCACCGATACGGCAGCGCCAGCCATGATCGCCGGAGACGCCGCAACTGCCGCAGCCGCGCCGCCGATCGAGGAGAGCGCCCCCGCGACATAGCCCTGCGATCCGCTGAGGATCACCGCCCCCGACCCGTCCGGCAAGGACTGCGCGCCCTTGATTGCGCCGCGCGCCGCCGCCCCGGTGATGGCAACCGCGGCGTTCTTGGTCTGGTTCACGCGCTGGCAGACGGTCTTGGCGGGCGCCTCGCAGCGGCCATAGGCGTCGCGGCGCCCAAGGTCATAGCCGATGATCGAATCGCTGGCCTTGTCGTGGCGCAGGCAGAAGGGACCGCGTTCCTGATCCGTCAGGTCCGGCGTCAGGCTGCGCAGCACGACATAGCTGGGGCAGGTGTCGCGGCCCCAGGAGGTGAACAGGATCTCGCGCCGGCTGAAATGGTCCCGCAGGCCGGGTTCCTTGGGATCATAGGCCAGCGGAACGTCGCGGGCATTGATGCGGGCGGTGCAGAAGGTCGGCTCGGCCTGAGCGGCAAGGGGGGGCAGAAGAAGGACGGCAACAAGCGGAAGAATGCGTTTCATGGCAAATGATCCTGGCGAATGACGGGCTTCCTGATACCCGCGCCGCAGGCGACGGCAATTCACATCCGCTTGTCCCGCGCAGCGCGGCCAGGACTTGCCGCCGGGGCTTGTTGGGATTATACGCCGCGGGTGCCTGCGGGCACGACTCACGAAACACGTCACGCCGTGTCCGCCCCATCATCGCTTCGGGGGTGCGTCCGGCCTAGGAGAAGCGACATGAAACTGCATGAAATCCGCGACAACGAAGGCGCGAACCGCAAGAAAAAGCGCGTGGCGCGCGGTCCCGGCTCGGGCAAGGGCAAGACCGCCGGCCGTGGTATCAAGGGGCAAAGCTCGCGTTCGGGCGTCGCGCTGAACGGATACGAAGGCGGCCAGATGCCGCTCTATCGCCGCCTGCCGAAGCGCGGCTTCACCAAGCCGAACGCCAAGTCCTTCGCCGTCGTGAACCTGGGCCAGATCCAGAGCTTCATCGACGCGGGCAAGATCGACGCCACTGCAGAACTGAACGAAGACGCTCTGGTCGCTTCGGGCCTGGTGCGCCGCAAGCTGGACGGCGTCCGTCTGCTGGCCAAGGGCGAGCTGACCTCGGCCCTGACCATCACCGTCACCGGCGCGTCCAAATCGGCGGTCGAGGCGGTCGAAAAGGCGGGCGGCAAGGTGTCGCTGCCGGTCAAGGCCGAAGCGGCGGCGGAATAAGCTGTTGATCGGGGCGTGCGTGCCCCATAGATAGCGAACAGGTTTTCCTGGCGCCGCCGGTCCCCGGAAACGGGTCGGCGGCGCTGTCATGACACGGGACGTAAAACACATGGCGTCAGCCGCAGAACAGATGGCCGCGAACCTTTCATGGAGCGCATTCGGCAAGGCCACGGAACTTCGCCAGCGTATCTGGTTCACGATCGGCCTGCTGATCATCTATCGCCTGGGCACCTATATCCCGGTGCCTGGCATCGACGGCGCGGCGCTGCGCAACTTCATGGACCAGGCCCAGTCGGGGATCGGCGGCATCCTGTCGATGTTCACCGGCGGCGCGCTTGGCCGCATGGGTGTCTTCGCCCTGGGGATCATGCCCTATATCTCGGCCTCGATCATCGTGCAGCTTCTGACCTCGATGGTGCCTTCGCTGGAACAGCTGAAGAAGGAAGGCGAGCAGGGCCGCAAGAAGATCAACCAGTACACCCGCTATGGCACCGTGGCCCTGGCGCTGTTCCAGGCTTACGGCCTGGCGAAATCGCTGGAGGCCGGCGGGCTGGCCCATGATCCGGGCCTGTTCTTCCAGGCCTCCGTGGTCATCACGCTGGTCGGGGGCACCATGTTCCTGATGTGGCTGGGCGAACAGATCACCGCGCGCGGCATCGGCAACGGCATATCGCTGATCATCTTCGTGGGCATCGTGGCTGAAATCCCCGCCGCACTGGCCAGCTTCTTCGCGCAGGGCCGCTCGGGCGCGATCTCGACCCCGGTGATCCTGGGCGTGATCGTGATGGTCGTGGCGGTCATCGCCTTCGTGGTCTTCATGGAACGCGCGCTGCGCAAGATCCGCATCCAGTATCCCCGGCGCCAGGTCGGCATGAAGATCTATGACGGCCAGTCCTCGCACCTGCCGATCAAGGTCAACCCCGCGGGCGTGATCCCGGCAATCTTCGCGTCCTCGCTGCTCTTGCTGCCGATCACGATCTCGACCTTCTCGGGCAACCAGACGGGGCCGATCATGTCCACGATCCTGGCCTATTTCGGGCCAGGCCAGCCGCTGTACCTGATCTTCTTCGCGGCGATGATCGTCTTCTTCGCCTATTTCTATACCCAGAACGTCAGCTTCAAGTCCGACGACGTGGCCGAGAACCTGAAGAACCAGGGCGGCTTCATCCCCGGCATCCGTCCCGGCAAGCGGACCGAGGAGTACCTGGACTACGTCGTCAACCGCGTGCTGGTGATCGGCGCGGCCTATCTGGCGGCGGTCTGCCTGCTGCCCGAGATCCTGCGCCACCAGTGGTCGATCCCGTTCTATTTCGGCGGAACCTCGGTGCTGATCGTGGTGTCGGTGACGATGGACACGATCAACCAGGTGCAAAGCCATCTTCTGGCGCATCAGTACGAAGGATTGATTGAGAAATCCCAGTTGCGTGGTAAACGCAAAGAGGGAAGCGCAAAGCCGCGCCGCGCGCCGTCGCGGCGCTAACGGCCCGAAGGGCTGACGAGGGGGACGGACCTTAGATGACGATCAATATCATTCTGCTGGGACCGCCCGGTGCCGGCAAGGGAACCCAGGCGCGCAAGCTGGTCGAGGAGCGCGGCCTGGTGCAACTGTCCACCGGTGACATGCTGCGCGCAGCCCGGTCCTCGGGAACCGAGATGGGCAAGCGCGTGGCCGAGGTCATGGACCGGGGCCAGCTTGTCACCGATGAGATCGTCATCGGCCTGATCCGCGAAAGACTGTCCGAAGGCGGCAACGGCTTCATCTTTGACGGCTTTCCCCGGACGCTGGCGCAAGCCGATGCGTTGGGCCAACTGCTGGACGAGACCGGCATGATCCTGGACGCCGTGATCGAGATGCAGGTGGATGACCAGGCCTTGGTCCGCCGCATCACCGGCCGCTATACCTGCGGCAATTGCGGCGAGGTGTATCATGACGAGACCAAGCCGACCGCAAAGCAGGGGGTCTGCGACGTCTGCGGATCGACTGATCTGAAGCGGCGCGCCGACGACAACGAAGACAGTCTGAAGACGCGGCTGCTGGAATACTACAAGAAGACCTCGCCCTTGATCGGCTATTACTATGCCAAGGGCAAGCTGGCGCCGGTGGATGGTTTGGCGGCGATGGACGAGGTGGCGACCCAGATCGACCGTGTGCTGCCCGTGTCAAGCGAAATCGCCACGGGCACTTGACGCCACAGTCAACCGCCTATAAGTCACGTCATCTCGCAAGAGAATCACCCTTGCACGGGTGGACCATCAGCGGCCCGGAGGCATCGCTTTCGGGCCTTCCGTTGTGAAAAAAGGTTCCGGTGTTACGGAACCGCAACCGATAAAGGATAACGCGTGGCTCGTATTGCTGGCGTCAACATTCCGACCGGGAAGCGCGTCCCGATCGCCCTGACCTATATCCACGGCATCGGCCCGATGTATGCCGAACAGATCTGCGAAGCCGTCGGCATCGACCGCGCGCGCCGCGTCAACGACCTGTCGGATGCCGAAGTTCTGCAAATCCGCGAATACATCGACGCCAACCTGACCGTCGAAGGCGACCTGCGCCGTGAAACCCAGATGAACATCAAGCGGATGATGGACCTGGGTTCGTATCGGGGCCTGCGCCACCGCCGTGGTCTCCCGGTCCGCGGTCAGCGCACCCATACCAATGCCCGGACTCGCAAAGGCCCGGCGAAACCCATCGCTGGCAAGAAGAAATAAGGGGAACGGGATATGGCACGCGACAAGACCCGCATGAAGCGCAAGGAACGCAAGAACATCGCCACCGGCGTTGCGCATGTGAACTCCAGCTTCAACAACACGAAAATCCTGATCTCGGACGTGCAGGGCAATGCGATCTCGTGGTCGTCGGCCGGCACCATGGGCTTCAAGGGTTCGCGCAAATCGACCCCCTACGCCGCGCAGATGGCCGCCGAAGACGCGGGCCGCAAGGCGCAGGAGCACGGCGTCCGCACGCTGGAAGTCGAAGTCCAAGGCCCCGGCTCGGGCCGCGAGTCGGCTTTGCGTGCGCTGGCTTCGGTCGGCTTCAACATCACCGCGATCCGGGACGTGACGCCGATCGCGCATAACGGCTGCCGCCCGCCGAAGCGCCGCCGCGTCTGATTTTCAGATGATGCTTACCCGGACCGCGCGCCCTCGCGCGGTTCGGTCTTTACGTTTTCAACCTCGGGCGTTTCCGGCCAAGGACATGGGGCGGGGACAAGAATGGAGGCAAACGCATGATCCACAAGAATTGGGCCGAGCTGATCAAGCCGACGCAGCTGGTCGTCAAGCCGGGCGCGGATGCCACCCGCACCGCCACGCTGGTCGCCGAACCGCTGGAGCGGGGCTTTGGCCTGACCCTGGGCAACGCGCTGCGCCGCGTGCTGCTGTCGTCGCTGCAAGGCGGGGCGATCACCTCGGTCCAGATCGACAATGTCCTGCATGAATTCAGCAGCGTCGCCGGTGTCCGCGAGGACGTGACCGACATCGTGCTGAACCTCAAGGGCGTGACGCTGAAGATGGACGTGGAAGGGCCGAAACGCCTGACCCTGTCCGCGAAGGGGCCTGGCGAAGTCAAGGCCGGCGACATCCAGGAAACTGCCGGGATCACGGTGCTGAACCGCGACCATGTCATCTGCCACCTGGACGACGGCGCCGACCTGAACATGGAACTGACCGTGCAGACGGGCAAGGGCTATGTCGCGGCCGACAAGAACCGCCCCGAGGACGCGCCCATCGGCCTGATCCCGATCGACGCGATCTTCTCGCCGGTCAAGCGCGTCAGCTATGAAGTCACGCCGACCCGCGAGGGGCAGGTGCTGGACTATGACAAGCTGACGATGAAGATCGAAACGGACGGTTCGCTGACCCCGGAAGACGCCGTGGCCTATGCCGCGCGCATCGTCCAGGACCAGCTGTCGGTCTTCGTGAACTTCGACGAGCCTGAATCGGCCAACCGCCAGGATGCCGAGGATGGTCTGGAATTCGATCCGCGCCTGTTGAAGAAGGTGGACGAGCTGGAACTGTCGGTCCGTTCGGCCAACTGCCTGAAGAACGACAACATCGTCTATATCGGCGACCTGATCCAGAAGACCGAGGCCGAGATGCTGCGCACTCCGAACTTCGGCCGCAAGTCCTTGAACGAGATCAAGGAAGTGCTGTCGGGCATGGGCCTGCACCTGGGCATGGATGTGGTCGACTGGCCGCCGGAGAACATCGAGGACCTGGCCAAGCGCTTCGACGACCAGTTTTAAGATAGGGTAGGGTGGGGTTATACCCCACCACACCGCCCCCGGGCATCCCGCCCCAAGGAGAGCGGCCCGCACGCATGGGCCGCCGGACAAAGCAAAAACGCTAAAGGAGAATCATCATGCGTCACGCCCGTGGCTATCGCCGCCTCAACCGCACCCATGAACACCGCAAGGCGCTGTTCGCCAACATGGCCGGCTCGCTGATCGAGCACGAGCAGATCAAGACGACCCTGCCCAAGGCCAAGGAACTGCGCCCGATCATCGAAAAGCTGATCACGCTGGCCAAGCGCGGCGACCTGCACGCCCGTCGCCAGGCTGCTTCGCAGCTGAAGCAGGACCAGTATGTCGCCAAGCTGTTCGACGTTCTGGGCGCCCGCTACAAGGACCGCCAGGGCGGCTATGTCCGCGTCCTGAAGGCCGGCTTCCGCTATGGCGATATGGCGCCGATGGCGATCATCGAATTCGTGGATCGCGACACCTCGGCCAAGGGCGCCGCCGACCGCGCCCGCGTCGAAGCCGAGGCTGCCGACGCCGAATAAGCGTTCCCCGCAGGACGAATCAAACGCCCCGCAGCCAGTCCGGTTGCGGGGCGTTTTCTATGGCGTTGCGACAAAATGCAGCGAGTTTTCCACCTGCCGCAACGTCCAGCATTGCTTGGGCGACCTCTTGCCGTTCATTCGCGGTCAAGGGCATCGCCAGCAGTTGCTGGGAAAGGTCGACAGGCAATGCCCGAATTCCGTGGGAGGGCCGCATAGGCGGGATCTCCTGTCCCATTAAGGATATGGCAACTATTGTTTGTCACAACTACTTTGTTCGTTGACGGTTCAAATCGCAATTTGTCTAAAAAGTCATGTCATCTCGCGCCGATATCAATGCTGGTCTTAGGAAGCTGGGGAAGCTTGCCCCGGCAGGCTATTTCGTGGGCCTGCATATCCGCTTTGCCGCCCCCCTGATGCAGTTCCAGACCTATCCCGAGGAGTGGTCGGAGTTTTATTCCCAGAACGGCTATGCGCTGCGCGATCCGACGATTGCCTGGGGTTTTTCCACGACCGGCGCCTGCCGCTGGTCCAGCCTGCCCATTCCCGATCCGTTCAACATCCTCAAGGACGCAGCGGACCACGGCCTCACCTTCGGATTGACGGTGTCCTATGGTCCGATCAATTCCCGCACCATCGCCAGTTTTGCGCGTGGTGACCGTGAATTCAGTGATGACGAGATCGCCGAGATCTCGACCACGGTACGTCGGCTTCACGATTCGACGGAGCCGCCGGCGAGCCTGACCAAGGCTCAGAAAGAGGCCCTTCGTTGCGTCGCGGAGGGTGATCGTCATGCGGCAGCGGCAGCCAAACTTGGCATTACCGAAAGCGCATTCAAGGCAAGGCTGATTTCGGTCCGCGAAAGACTGAAGGCACGCACGACTGCCGAGGCGCTGCAACGGGCCAAGGAATACCGCCTGCTCTAGGCCATCGCCCAGGGGATCCGGGACACGGGGAGGGGCTGTCCTTACACCCCAGGAGTAATGATCATGCAGACGACCACGCTTTCCTTTTCGAACCTTCACAACCACGGCGAATTGTTCGCCAACCTGTTCCGCGCCCGCAAGCAAAGCTTCATCGTCCAGAAGAACTGGGATCTGCCCGAATCCGAGGACATGGAATTCGACCAGTACGACACGCCGCAAAGCCGCTGGATCGCCGTCCACGACAAGGGGCAGGTGATGGCGGGCTTTCGCCTGACGCCCACCACGGCGCGCTGCGGCATCTACAGCTACATGATCCGCGATGCGCAAAAGGGTATCCTGGGCGGGTCCATCCCGCAGGATCTTCTGGACGCCGAGGCGCCCGTGGATGAGCAGGTCTGGGAATGTTCGCGCGTGTTCGTCAGCCACGACATTCCGCAGATGTACCGCCGCAAGGTCCATTTCAAGATGGTCGAGGCGATGACCGGTTCGGCGCGCGAACTGGGCGCCACCCGCCTGATCGCCCTGACCGGAGCCAGCTGGCCGCGCTGGTACGGCCGCTGCGGTCTGGACGCCGAGGCGATCGGCCGGGTCATGTGGATCGACGACGGCCATTTCCAGTGCGTCGCGATCGACCTGGCTCCGAAGATGCATTGATGGCAGGGGCTGTTCGCAGCCCTTCTGCCGACTTACACTGACGGCATCATGCCCGATCTGTTCGACGCCAACCCCTTGCCCGGTCCGCCGCCATCCCCGTCGGTGCGGCCCTTGGCCGATCGCATCCGCCCCGTGCGCATGGGCGACGTGATCGGCCAGGACAAGGTGCTTGGGCCGGACGGACCCTTGGGGTCGATGCTTTCGTCCCGCAGCCTGTCGTCCCTGATTCTGTGGGGACCACCGGGCGTCGGCAAGACGACCATTGCCCGGCTTCTGGCAGATGAGACGGATCTGGCCTTCGTGCAGATCAGCGCCATCTTTTCGGGTGTGCCGGAACTGCGCAAGGTTTTCGACTCCGCGAAGCTGCGCCGTCAGCAAGGCCGCGGTACGCTGCTGTTCGTGGACGAGATTCACCGCTTCAACAAGGCGCAGCAGGACAGCTTCCTGCCTTATATGGAGGATGGGACGATCCTTCTGGTCGGTGCGACGACCGAGAACCCGTCCTTCGAACTGAACGCCGCCTTGATGTCGCGGGCGCAGGTGATCGTGCTGGAACGCCTGTCGCTGCGCGATCTGGAACTGCTGGCGCAGCGCGCGGAACGCGAGCTGGGTCGCAAGCTGCCCCTGACGGCCAAGGCGCGCGACGCCCTGCTGGAGATGGCGGATGGCGACGGCCGCGCCGCGCTGAACCTGATCGAGCAGGTTGCGGCCTGGAAGACCGACAAGCCCCTGGACCAGCCGGCCATGGCGCAGCGGCTGATGCGTCGGGCGGCGAAATACGACAAGTCGGGGGACGAGCATTACAACCTGATTTCCGCCCTGCACAAATCGGTGCGCGGCAGCGACCCGGATGCGGCGCTTTACTGGCTGGCGCGGATGCTGGAGGGGGGCGAGGATCCCCGCTATCTCGCCCGACGCATCACCCGCATGGCGGTCGAGGATATCGGCCTGGCCGATCCTGCGGCGCAGCGGCACTGTCTGGATGCCTGGGCGCTGTATGAACGCCTGGGCAGCCCGGAAGGCGAGCTGGCTCTGGCGCAGGCGGTGATCTATCTGGCGCTCGCGCCGAAATCGAATGCGGGCTATGTCGCCTACAAGGCCGCGCGGGCCGAGGCGCGGCGCACGGGCAGCCTGATGCCGCCTGCCCACATCCTGAACGCGCCGACGAAGATGATGAAGGACCAGGGCTATGGCGCCGGCTATGCCTATGACCACGATGCCGAGGACGGCTTTTCCGGCCAGAACTATTTTCCCGAAGGCATGAAGCGTCCGGTGCTGTATGTCCCGGTCGAGCGGGGGTTCGAGCGCGAGTTGAAGAAGCGCCTGGACTGGTTCGTGTCGCAGCGGCTGAAGCGCGGCGGTTGACTTTGCGGCCCCCGCGCCACAGTTACGCGCCATGATGAACCCATATCTTCAGGTCGCCATCGGCGGCGCCATCGGCTCGGTCGCGCGTTATGGCGTGTATCGTGCCTTGCCCGGTCACGGCTTTGCGTTGGCGACCTTTTTGGTCAATGTCTCCGGCAGTCTGGTCATGGGTCTGCTGGCTGCCATGATGGCGCAGCGCGGCGGGCAAGCCTGGACGCCCTTCGTGATGACCGGGATCCTGGGCGGCTACACCACGTTTTCCGCTTTTTCGCTGGACGCCCTGGCCCTGTGGGAACGGGGGCAGGTCGCGCAGATGGGGCTGTATGTCGCCGGATCGGTCCTGCTGTCGCTGGGGGCGGTGTTTCTGGGCATAACCATCGGACGGGGGTTCTTCGCATGAGCGGCGTTCAGACCATTCGCGTCGGCGATGACGAGGGCGAGCAGCGCCTCGACCGCTGGCTGAAAAAGAAGTTCCCGCAGCTTGGCCAGATCGCCATCGAGAAGCTGTGCCGCACCGGCCAGATCCGCGTGGACGGCGGCCGGGTGAAGCCCGCAAGCCGGGTCGAGACGGGGCAGGAGGTGCGCATTCCGCCGCTGCCCGATGCTGCTCCGGTGGCCGCGCGCACCAGCCGCCCGCTGGGTCCGCGCGTGTCGGACAGCGACCAGGCGATGATCCAGGCGGCGGTCCTTTGGAAGGATGAACACATCATCGCCCTGAACAAGCCTCCGGGTTTGCCGTCGCAGGGTGGCAGCGGGCAGGGCGACCGGCATGTGGACGGGCTGACCACTGCGCTGATGTTCGGCTTCAAGGACCGGCCCAAGCTGGTGCACCGGCTGGACAAGGACACCTCGGGGGTCCTTTTGCTGGCCCGGACCGACCGCGTGGCCCGTGCCCTGTCCGAGGCGTTCCGGTCGCGCACCACGCGCAAGATCTATTGGGCAGCGGTCGCGGGTGTGCCGAATCCGCGCATGGGGACCATCCGGTTCGGATTGGTCAAGGGCGGGGCAGGGCGCGGCGACAATGAAAAGATGATCGCCGTTCATCCCCGCGACATCGACACCACCGAAGGCGCCAAGCGCGCCACAACCGATTACGCCGTGCTAGACGCGCTGGGCACGCGGGCAAGCTGGTGCGCGCTGGTGCCGATTACCGGGCGGACGCATCAGTTGCGCGCGCATATGGCCGAACTGGGCCATCCCATCGTGGGCGACGGCAAATACGGCGGGTCAGGGCAGGAAAACCTGGGCGACGGCTGGGGCGCCCAACTGGGCGGAGAGATCAGTCGCAAGCTGCACCTGCACGCTCGCAGCATCAGCTTCGACCATCCGATCACGAAAAAGCGCATCACGCTGACCGCGCCCTTGCCGGACCATATGGCGCGGACCTGGAAGACGCTGGGCTGGCACGAGAACGACGTGCCGGACGACCCCTTTGCGGATATCGAATGAAGCTGGTCGTCTTCGATGTCGATGGCACGCTGGTCGACAGCCAGCACCATATCCACGGGGCCATGACGGCCGCATTCGAGGGTGCGGGACTGGATCCCCTGCCGCGCGAGGCGGTGTTGCAGATCGTCGGCCTGTCGCTGCCCGTCGCCGTGGCGCAACTGGCGCAGGGGCATGACGGGGCGACGCAGGCGCGGATCGTGGACGGATATCGCGCGGCCTTCATGCAGGCCCGGCTGGTGCAAGCCGCCCCCCTTTATCCCGGCGCGCTGGACTGCCTGGACGGGCTGGCCGGGCGGGACGATATCCTGCTGGCGGTGGCGACGGGCAAGTCGCGGCGCGGCCTTGCGGCGATGATCCAGGCGCACGGGCTGGAGGGTCGCTTCGTCAGCCTCCAGACGGCGGACGATCACCCGTCGAAACCCCACCCGGCGATGCTGCTGGCCGCCCTTGCCGACACGGGCGTTCCCGTCACGGATGCGGTGATGATCGGCGACACCGGTTTCGACATGGACATGGCGCGGGCGGCGGGGATGACCGGCTTTGGCGTCGGCTGGGGCTATCACAGGCCGGACTTGCTGACAGCCTCGGGGGCCGCGCTTGTCGCGGCGGATTTTGCGGATTTGGGCCAGGCACTGGCAAGGTGGGCGGCATGACAGAATGGAAAGCGCGGCGGTTCTGGAAGGCATCCTCGGTCAGGCCCGCCGGTGGCGGGTTCGAGGTGGCGCTGGACGACCGCCCCCTGCGGACGCCTGGCAAGCTGCCGCTGATCCTGCCCACCCCTGCACTGGCGGCGGCGGTCGCGGCCGAGTGGGACGCGCAGGCCGACGTGATCGACCCCCATGCCATGCCGCTGACCCGCGCCGCGAATTCAGCGATCGAAAAGGTGACGCCGCAATTCGGCGATGTTGCGGCGATGCTTGCAGAATATGGCGGCACCGACCTGTTGTCCTATCGCGCCGACCAGCCTGCCGAACTGGCCCGCCGCCAGGCAGAGGCCTGGGATCCGCTGGTCGATTGGGCCGCGACCGAGTTGCGCGCGCCCCTGCGCATCACCCATGGCGTCATCCCCATTGCCCAGGACCCTCAGGCGCTTGCGCGGCTGCGTGGTCATGTCGAAGCCCTGGACCCTTTCGGCCTCACGGCGCTGCACGATCTGGTGACGCTGCCTGGGTCGCTGGTCCTTGGACTGGCCGTCCTCCGGGGCCGGATCGATGCCTTCGAGGCCTTCCGCATCTCTCGCATCGACGAGGATTTCCAGGCCGAACAATGGGGCCAGGACGACGAGGCGCGCAGCGCCGCCGAAAGCCGCAGGGCCGCGATGGGTGATGCCGAACAGTTCTGGCATCTGTCGCGCATCAGTTGAATGTGCCTGCTTCCTGGGCGTCACGCTTGACGCATCGGGAAGGATCGGCACTATGTTGCCCATGGGACGCCCGCATGGGCGTCCAACGAAAAGTCCGGCCGTCAAGGTCCGGGCGTCGCCCGGACGAACCCGGGACGGCATCCAACAAAGGGGTAGACATGAAGACTTCGATTTTCCTGGGCACTGTTGCCGCCACGACGCTGATGGCCGGGGCTGGCATGGCCGACACGCTGGCCGATGTGAAGGCGCGCGGTGAACTGAACTGCGGCGTCAACACGGGCCTTGTCGGCTTTGCCGCGCCGGATGCGAACGGCAACTGGACGGGCTTTGACGTCGATATCTGCAAGGCCGTGGCCGCTGCGGTGCTGGGCGATCCGACCAAGGTGAAATACGTGCCCACCACCGGCCAGACCCGCTTCACGGCGCTGTCCTCGGGCGAGGTGGATCTGCTGGCCCGGAACTCGACCTGGACCTTTTCGCGCGACACCGACCTGAAGCTCGATTTCGTCGGCGTCAACTATTATGACGGCCAGGGCTTCATGGTCCGCAAGGATCTGGGCGTGACCTCGGCCAAGGAACTGGACGGCGCGACCGTCTGCATCCAGACCGGCACCACGACGGAACTGAACCTGGCCGACTATTTCAAGGCCAACAACATGTCCTACCAGCCGGTCAACATCGACAGCAACGCCGAGGGCGAGCAGCAGTACATGGCCGGCGCCTGCGACGCCTATACGACCGACGCGTCGGGCCTTGCCGCCACCCGCGCAGCCTTCGCCGATCCCGAAAACCACATCATCCTGCCCGAGATCATCTCCAAGGAGCCGCTTGGGCCTGCGGTGCGGCACGGTGACAACAACTGGGGCGACATCGTCCGCTGGACGCTTTATGCGCTGATCGCGGCCGAGGAATACGGCATCACCTCGGCCAATGTCGAGGAACTGGCCACCTCGTCCCAGAACCCCGAGGTTCAGCGCCTGCTGGGCGTCACGGACGAGCTGGGGGCGATGATCGGTCTGGACAAGGACTGGGCCAAGCGCGCCATCATGGCCAGCGGCAACTATGGCGAGATCTTCGCGGCCAATATCGGGGAACAGACCCCCATCGGGCTGGCCCGGGGCCTCAACGCCCAATGGACGCAGGGCGGCCTGATGTACGCGATGCCCTTCCGGTAAGGGATCGCCTAGGACCGAAGGGGGCGCAGAGGCGCCCCTTTCCCATAATCAAAAGACCGGTCGCGACAAACGCTGCCATATAAGGCATGACCGGCCACAGGGGTGAAATTCATGACGGACATGTCAGCGCCGGGGAATCCGACATTCCGGCCAAGCATGCTGATCTATGATCGGCGCTATCGTTCGATGACCTTCCAGGTGATCGTCTTCATTCTGGTGATGGCCCTTGCCTGGTGGCTGGTCAACAACACCGTCCGCAACCTTGCCGCGCTAGGCAAGGATTTCAATTTCAGCTTCCTGTGGAGCCGCGCGGGCTATGACATCCCGCAGACTCCGATCCCCTACACCTCGGACGACACGCATTTCCGCGCGGCCGTCGTCGGCCTGCTGAACACGCTGATCGTGTCGATCCTGGGCTGCATCGCCGCGACCTTCGTGGGCATCATCGCGGGCGTGGCGCGGCTGTCGAACAACTGGCTGATCGCGCGCCTGATGACCGTCTATGTCGAGGCGTTCCGCAACGTTCCCCTGCTTTTGTGGATCCTGATCGTCTTCGCCATCTTCACCGAGGTGATGCCGCCGCCGAACGCCTTCCGGGGCGATGACCCGACGGCAAGCATGATCCTGTTCGACCATGTGGCGCTGACCAACCGCTATACCGCGATCCCCACGCTGGCGATGACCAACGATCCCGGCAGCCTCGACCTGGGGGCGCGGATCACCTTCAACTGGGCCACCATCGCCTTTGTCGCGGTGCTGATCGGCGGCTGGTTCGTGCGCCGCATGATCGGCGCCTGGGCGCAGCGGGTGCAGGACCAGACCGGCAGCCGCCCGACGACTTGGTGGATGAGCCTGGCGGTCATGACCGTCCCGTCGCTGCTGCTGATCTGGTATTTCGGCCTGCACATGGTCCCGCCGGAACTGCGCGGCTTCAACTTCACGGGCGGGCTGAACGTGCAGAACGGCCTTGTCGCCCTGTGGCTGGCGCTGACGCTGTACACCGGGGCCTTCATCGCGGAAATCGTCCGCGCAGGCATCCTGGCCGTCAGCCGCGGGCAGTCCGAGGCCGCCTTCGCCCTGGGCCTGCGCCCCGGCCGGACCATGAACCTGGTGATCCTGCCGCAGGCATTGCGGGTGATCATTCCGCCGCTGATTTCCCAATACCTGAACCTGACCAAGAACAGCTCGTTGGCGATTGCCGTGGGCTACATGGACATCAAGGGGACACTGGGCGGCACGACGCTGAACCAGACGGGCCGCGAGCTTGAGGCGATCCTGCTGATGATGGGGGTCTATCTGACGCTCAGCCTGATCATCTCGGCGGGCATGAACATCTTCAATTCTCGCGTCAAACTGAAGGAGCGGTGAGATGAGCGATACCCATGCCCAGACTGTCCCCTTCGTCCGCGACACCATGCTGCCCCCGGCAGAGCCGCCGATAAGGGAAGCCGGGGCGGTCCGCTGGCTGCGTGAAAACCTGTTCTCGGGTCCGGTGAACACGGTCCTGACCATTCTGGGCATCCTGATCGTGTGGTTCCTGGTCAGCCATTTCTGGGACTGGTTCGCCCATTCCATCTGGAACGCGGGCAGCCTGTCCGAATGCCGGCAGATCATCGCCGAAACCTGGGGCGAGGGCGCGCGCGGCGCTTGCTGGGCAGTGATCCGTGAACGCTGGAACCAATATGTCTATGGCTTCTACCCGCCCGAGCTTTACTGGCGCCCGACCATGGCCTTCGGGTTGCTGTTCGTGGCGCTTGCCCCTGTGCTGTTTTCGGAAGCCGCCCAGATCCGGCGCATCGTGCTGGGGTTGGCGGCCCTGATGACGCTGTGGCTGATGGTGATGCTTGATGCGCCCGCCCTCTGGCTGGCTTTCGCCGCGGTCGTCTTCCTGGGCGCGCTGCTGGTGTCGGAACGCCACCCGGCCTGGCTGCTGGTCTTTTCCATCCTTTATCCTCTGATGGGGGTCTGGTTCCTGTGGGGCGGATCGGCCTGGGGACCGATCATGGTGCTGGTCGGGCCGGTGCTGGGATGGATCGCCTGGCGGGTGATGCATCCCTTCTCCAGCCTGGCGGCCATTGTCGCCGCCTTGGTCATCCCGGTGCTGTGGTGGATCGGCTATGCAGGCGAGGCCGCGCGGGATGCCGAAAGCATCGTCTCGTTCTCTATCCCGGCCGTCACATCCGACCGCTTCGGGGGATTCCTGCTGTCGGTTACCATCGGCGTTTCCGGGATCGCGCTGTCGCTGCCGCTGGGCATCGTCCTGGCGCTGGCGCGGCGGTCGGACATGTTCCTGGTGAAATCGCTGGCGGTCATCTTCATCGAGTTCATCCGGGGCGTGCCGCTGATCGCGCTTCTGTTCGTGGCATCCCTGCTGCTGAACTATTTCCTGCCCCCTGGCACCAATTTCGACATCATCCTGCGCGTGATCATCATGGTGACGCTGTTCGCCGCCGCTTACATGGCCGAGGTGATCCGGGGTGGCCTTGCCGCGCTGCCGAAAGGTCAATACGAGGCCGCGGACGCCCTGGGCCTGGACTATTGGAAGGCGCAACGATTGATCGTGCTGCCGCAGGCGCTGAAGATCTCGATCCCCGGCATCGTGTCCACCTTCATCGGCATGTTCAAGGACACCACGCTGGTGACATTCGTGGGCTTGTATGATCCGCTGAAATCCATGTCGGACGCGGTGCGGGCCAGCACCTCCTGGAAGGGCATCTACTGGGAGCCGTATATCTTCGTCGGCTTCATCTTCTTTCTGATCTGTTTCGGCATGTCGCGCTATTCGATGTATCTCGAACGCCGGCTGGCCCGCGACCACAGGTAAGGACACCGCCATGAGCGACAACACCCGCCCCATCGACCGCAGCCAAATGCAGGTCAGCGACGAGGTCGCGATCGACATCCGCAACATGAACAAGTGGTACGGTTCGTTCCATGTGCTGCGCGACATCGACCTGACCGTGCATCAGGGCGAACGCATCGTGATCGCCGGTCCTTCGGGATCGGGCAAGTCCACCCTGATCCGCTGCATCAACCGGCTTGAGGAACATCAGTCCGGCCATATCGTCGTGGACGGGATCGAACTGACCAATGACATCAAGAACATCGACAAGGTAAGATCCGAAGTCGGAATGGTGTTCCAGCACTTCAACCTGTTCCCGCATCTGACGGTGATGGAGAACTGCACCCTGGCGCCCATCTGGGTGCGCAAGGTGCCGCGCCGCCAGGCCGAGGAAACCGCGATGCGCTTTCTGGAAAAGGTCAAGATCCCCGAACAGGCGCACAAGTATCCGGGCCAGTTGTCGGGGGGCCAGCAGCAGCGCGTCGCCATTGCGCGGTCACTGTGCATGCAACCCCGGATCATGCTGTTCGACGAGCCGACATCGGCGCTGGACCCTGAAATGATCAAGGAAGTCCTCGACACCATGATCGAGCTGGCCGAGGAAGGCATGACCATGCTGTGCGTCACGCACGAGATGGGCTTCGCCCAGGCGGTCGCCAACCGGGTGATCTTCATGGATCAGGGCCAGATCGTCGAACAGAACGAACCGAAAGAGTTCTTCAACAATCCCAAGTCGGAACGGACCAAGCTGTTCCTGAGCCAGATCCTGGGGCACTAGGCCGCAAGGCCGGGGGTTTCACACCCCCGGACCCCCGTGGGATATTTCTGCACAGAAGATGAGGTGGGGTCAGCCCCGGCCGTCGAGGCGCACGAAGTCCATCACGCTGCCCTGGCCGGGTTCGACCTGGCTCCAATCATCGACCTGGAAATCCACGACCAGGGTGGCGCCGGTCGGATAGCGGCGGAAATCCGGGTCCAGCGGCAGGCGCGCGGGCAGAAGCGCCGCCAGTTCCGAGATGCCGGGATTGTGGCCAAGCATCATCACCGTCGGATGGGTGGCGGTCTTCAGGATCGACAGCATCTTTTCGGGACCGGCCTGGTAAAGCCCTGCCTCGATCCGCATCACGGGCCGAACCTCGAGCGCCGCGCTGGCGACCATTGACCAGGTTTCCTGGGTGCGGACGGCGGACGAACACAAGACCTCCTCCGGCTCGTACCCGCGCGAGGCGAGCCAGTCGCCAAGCGCCCGGGCCGATCTGCGGCCCCGGTCGTTCAGCGGGCGGTCGTGATCGGGCAATGCCGGATCATCCCAGGCCGACTTGGCATGGCGCGTCAGGATCAGCCGTCGATGTCCAAGCGGTGTCATGTGCAGGCAGCCCCCGTTTTCAGCCGATATGGGCGCAGCCTGCCATTCCCCTGCGCGTTCGGCAAGGCGTGGTCTTACAACGAGGCGTCGCCCTGCCGCAGGCCGCGCGGCCGGGTGCTGGGCGGGGTGGACCGGATCAGGCTGCCCGCCCCGTGTTCGGTGAACAGTTCCAGAAGGCTTGCATTGGGAACGCGCCCGTCCAGGATCACCACGGCGCGCACACCGTCCTCCAGCGCCTTCAGGGCGGTTTCCGTCTTGGGGATCATGCCACCCGCGATGGTGCCGTCGGCGATCATCTCGCGCACCTGGTCGGGATGAAGCTGGGTCAGGACCTCGCCGTTCTTGTCCTTGACGCCGGCCACGTCGGTCAGCAGCAGCAGGCGGTCGGCCCGCAGCGCGCCCGCGATGGCGCCCGCGGCTGTGTCGCCGTTGACGTTGAAGGTCTCGTTGTCGGCCATGCCGGTGGCAACGGGGGCGATGACCGGGATCAGGCCCGCCTTGTAAAGGTCTCGGATGATCTGGACGTTCATCTCGATCGGGCGGCCGACGAAGCCCAGCTCGGGGTCGTCCGCCTCGCAGACCATCAGGTCGTCGTCCTTGCCGCTGATGCCCACGGCGCGACCGCCCGCGTCGTTGATGGCTTGGACAATGCGCTTGTTCACCAAACCGGACAGCACCATTTCCACGACTTCCACCGTTTCCTTGGTGGTCACGCGCTTGCCGCGCACGAAGGTGCTTTCGATGCCAAGCTTGCCCAGCAGTTCGTTGATCATCGGGCCTCCGCCGTGGCAGACGACCGGGTTCATGCCCACCTGCTTCATCAGCACGATGTCGCGGGCGAATTCGGCCATGGCGTCATCGTCGCCCATGGCATTGCCGCCGAACTTCACGACGACGACCGCGCCGGAATAGCGTTGCAGATAGGGCAGGGCCTCGGACAGGGTTCTGGCGGTGGCGGTCCAGTCGCGGTTCATGTTCTGCGTTCTCATCCTTGAAGGCCCTTCTTCGACGGGGGGACCCTAGGACGCTGCGCCGGATCAGTCCAGACGGGTTCAGTCCAGACGCGCTTAGTCCAGGCCGGAGATGATCGCCCGAAGCGTGGCGATGCCCTGGCCCTTTTCGGACGAGGTCACGACAATCTGCGGAAAGGCCGCGGGATGCTTTTGCAATTCCGTTTCGACCTGCTCCAGCACCGGCTTGATCGCGTTCGGCCCAAGCTTGTCGGCCTTGGTCAGCACGACCTGGAAGGGCACGGCGGACTTGTCCAGCAGGGTCATGATCTCGTGATCGACGGGTTTCACGCCGTGGCGCGAATCGATCAGGCAAAAGGCGCGTCGCAGCGTCGGACGTCCGGCGAGATAGTTCTTCAGCAGCGCCTGCCACTTGGCGACCACGGCGACGGGCGCCTTGGCAAAGCCATAGCCTGGAAGGTCGACCAGGTAGCTGTGCTCGCCCAGGGTGAAATAGTTGATCTCTTGCGTCCGGCCCGGCGTGTTCGAGGCGCGGGCCAGCCCCTTGCGGCCGGTCAGGGCGTTGATCAGGCTGGACTTGCCCGCGTTGCTGCGTCCGGCGAAGCAGACCTCGGGGCGGTCGGCGGGGGGCAACCCGTCCATGGCGACCACGCCCTTGAGGAAATCGACGGGACCGGCGAACAGCAGGCGTGCGGCCTCGGCCACCTCGGCATCGGGTTCGGGGGCGACGGGGAAGGCGACCTTCATGCCGTCACCTCGTCGCCCAGGGCGATGTCGCCGCCGGTCACGACTTCGGCGAAGATGCCGAAGTCGGTATGGCCGTAAAGGCGTTCCAGGCTGTCCAGCATGTCGATGTCGTTTTCCCCGGTGTCGGTGTTGGCGCTTGTCGCCTCGCAGCGGCCGATATGCTGGGTGACGCGCAGCTCCACGTCACCGATGCTGATGATCTGGCCGATCAGATGGCGCTCGGCCCAGGGCTGCCAGCCGTCCACCCACAGGTTGCCGCGCCAGCGGTGCAGCCCCAGGGTCTGGCCGGTGCAGGCTTCAAGATCGGCAAGGCTTGCCAGCGACAGGATCGAGATCCAGGGCCATTTCTGGTCGGTCCAGATCGCCGCCCCGTGCACAAGGCGGGTGGGGCCGGGGGCGTTGGCGGGCCACAGGGGGCGCAGCCATTCGATCAGGCGGTCGCCCCCGGTTTCCGGGTCGATCACCAGATCCGGCTGCGTCGGCTGGCGCAGCACCAGCCGCCCGTCGGACCAGCCGCCGCTGATGGCCTGGACCTGCGGCGATTGGACGCCGCGCACGAAGCAGGACTTGGGCAGCCAGCGGTCAGGCTGCCCCGCTGTCTGGCTGGCTTGGGCGTTCCGTTCGCCCGCCTCGGTCAGCACGGCCCATTCCCGGTCGCCCGGCAGGCGGCGGGCGGCTGACAGGGTCACGCGGTCCAGCCCCTCTCCGCCGATCGACTTGATCGGGTGGCGGCGGATATGGGCCAGACGCGCCGTCACTTGCTGCCCTTCTTCGGTCGCGCCGGGATCGAGGACTTGATGTTGCCGAACAGGTCGGGCCGGTGGCCGTGCATCGACATGATCGTGTACTGCTGCGCGATCGTGATCAGGTTGTTGGTGATCCAGTAGAGCACCAGGCCCGAGGCGAAGCCGCCCAGCATGAACATGAAGATCCAGGGCATCCAGGCGAAGATCATCTTCTGTGCCGGATCGGCCGGGGTCGGGTTCAGGCGCTGTTGCAGCCACATGCTGATCCCCAGGACGATCGCCAGTGCCGGCAGCGACAGCGAATGCAGCAGCGTGCCTTGCGCCGGGGGCGCGAAGGGCAGCAGCCCGAACAGGTTCAGCAGCGACGAGGGATCGGGCGCGGCAAGGTCGTGGATCCAGCCGATCCAGGGCGCGTGGCGCAGTTCGATGGTGACGAAGATCACCTTGTAGAGCGCGAAGAAGATCGGGATCTGCAGCAGCACCGGAAGGCAGCCCGCGGCGGGGTTCACCTTCTCGCGCTTGTAAAGCTCCATCATCTCTTTCTGGAACTTCATGCGGTCGTCGCCGGTGCGTTCCTTCAGCGCCTCCATCTGAGGCTGCAGTTCCTTCATCTTCGCCATCGAGATGTAGGACTTGCGCGCCAGCGGGAAGACCAGCGTCTTGAGGATGAAGGTCAGCGCGATGATCGACCAGCCCATGTTGCCGATCATGCCATGCAGCCAGTGCAGCAGGCGGAAGATGGGCTTGGTCAGGAAGTAGAACCAGCCCCAGTCGATGGAATCGACAAAGCCCTGGATGCCGGGATTTTCCTCATAGGCGTTGATCACCTCCCAGACCTTCGCGCCGGCGAACAGATAGCTTTCGGCGCTGACCTGGGTGCCCGGCTGCACCGTCTGCATCGGATAGCGGGCTTCGGTCTGGAAGATGTCCGCGCCTTCGACGTATTTCACGACCGAGGTGAAGGCCTGGCCCGGGGCGGGCGCCAGCGTGGTCATCCAGTACTTGTCGGTGAATCCGATCCAACCGTTGCTGTTGACCTCGTTCTTTACCGCGATGCCTTCACGCTCGAGGGGGTCCAGTTCGGCGATATTGTCGTATTTCAGTTCGGTCAGCGTGCCGTCGTGCATCCCGACAGCGCCTTCGTGCAGCACGAAGAAGTTCTGGGTGTCGGGGCGGCCGTGGCGCGCGATGATGCCATAGGGCGCGGCAGTGAAGGCCGTGTCGCCATTGTTCTGCAGGCTGTGGCCGACGGTGAACAGATAGTTCTCGTCCACCGAGAAGGTGCGGCGGAAGATCTGGCCCGCGCCGTTGTCCCAGGCCAGCGTGACCGGCTGGCCGGGTGCCAGCGTGTCGCCCGATTCTACCGTCCAGACGGTCGAGGGGCCGGGAACCAGCGAGGGATCGACGCCCGGTCCAGGGGTCCAGCCATAGACTGCGTAATAGGGCTTGGACGCGCCGGTCTGGATGGCATCGGTGGCGGTGGCCGACGACGGCGACAGCAGGCGGACATTGGGCGAGTCCTCGTCCAGCGTCTCGCGGTATTTCGTCAGCAGCAGGTCGTCGATCCGGCCACCGGCCAGAGAGATCGAGCCCGAAAGCGACGGCGTCTGGATCTCGACCCGTCCGGCTTGCGGGGTGGCGTCGGCGGGCGTGCCCAGGTCAGCGGGCAGGGTGCTGCTTTCGGTATTGGCCAGCGGCACATCCTGGGTCTGGGTTTCCACCGCGACCGGCTGCTCCGTGGGCACGGGCGGCTCGGGCGCAAAGACCGTGTACCAAACCAGGATCACCAGGAACGACAGGACCGTCGCCAGGATCAGATTGCGGTTGTTGTCTTCCATGTGCCTACCAGCCTTGTCGCGTCCGTCGCGCCGCTTCAACAGAAGGGGCGCTTAAAGGTCAAGCGGATTTGGCCGGCGGGCCAGTATCCGCACGGTATTCGCAGGCGCCTACCTGAGGCGCGGGATGTCGTCCGCGGGTTCCGCGGCGTCCCCGGGGAACAGCGCGGCAAAGTCAAACAGCTTCGGGTCCAGCAGATGCGAGGGACGCACGTTCATCAGCGCCCGGAACATCACCTGGCGCCGGCCCGGCGTGCGCGATTCCCATTCGTCCAGCAGCCGCTTGACCTGAACGCGCTGCAAGCCTTCCTGGCTGCCGCACAGGTCGCAGGGGATGATGGGATAGTTCATCGCGCGGGAAAACCGTTCGCAATCGGCCTCGGCCACATAGGCCAGGGGACGCAGCACGGTCAGATCGCCGTCCTCATTCAGCAGCTTCGGCGGCATGGTCGCCAGCCTGCCGCCGTGGAACAGGTTCATGAAGAAGGTTTCCAGGATGTCGTCGCGGTGATGGCCCAGGACCACCGCCGAACAGCCTTCCTCGCGTGCGATGCGATAAAGGTTTCCCCGGCGCAGACGCGAGCATAGCGAACACATGGTGCCGCCCGGCGCGATCTTGTCCGTGACGATGGAATAGGTGTCCTGGTATTCGATCCGGTGCGCCACGCCGCGTTCCGTCAGGAACTTCGGCAGCACTGTCGCCGGAAAGTTCGGCTGGCCCTGATCCAGGTTGCAGGCCAGCAGATCCACCGGCAGCAGCCCGCGCCATTTCAGCTCGTGCAGAACCGCCAGCAGGGTATAGCTGTCCTTGCCGCCCGAGAGGCACACCAGCCAGCGGTCGCCGGGCCGGATCATGCCGTAATCCTCGATCGCGGCGCGGGTTTCGCGAACCAGCCGCTTGCGCAGCTTGCGGAACTCGGTCGAGGAGGGGGCGCCCGCGAACAACGGGTGAATCTCGGCCAGGTCGTCAGTGTCGTCCAGCATGGGACTGCCTTTCGTGGTCTGGATCGGCCCCCGGCACCGGGTCATAGCCTGCGCCGCCCCAGGGATGACAGCGCCCGATGCGCCGGGCAGCCAGCCATGTGCCGCGGATGGCGCCATGGCGCGACAGCGCATCCAGGGCATAGGCCGAACAGGTCGGCTGGAAGCGGCAGCCATGGCCGACCCAGGGGGATGCGACCAGCCGATAAGCGCGCACCGGCAGCGCAACAAGGTGGGCAAGCGGCGTCATGGGTGGATCTTCCGCAGCGCGGTGGTCAGGTCGCGGCACAGATCCGCGAAGTCGCGGTCGATCGTCGCCTGGGGGCGGCCCACCAGCACATAATCCCACCCCCTTTGCGCGCCCTGCGGCAGATGCAGCCGCGCGACTTCGCGCAACCGCCGCTTGGCGCGGTTGCGCATCACCGCATTGCCGATCTTCTTGGAGCAGGTGAAGCCCACCCGGAACGGCAAGCCATCGCCCCGGTCGCGTGCTTGCAGCAGAAAGCCGGGCGTGCCCTGCCGCAGCGCACGCGAGGCCGCCAGGAAATGGGCGCGCTTGGCGATGACCGGGGGCATCGACATGCGAAATGCCGCCGTGCCGTCATCCGTGGGTCGCGCGGGGGCAACGGGATGGGGCAGGGGCGGCATGGGCAAAGCCTTGGGTCCGGCGGGATGGTCCCGCCGCAAGGGATCAAGCCGACAGGCGCTTGCGGCCCTTGGCGCGGCGGGCGTTCAGCACGCGACGGCCACCGCTGGTGGCCATGCGGGCGCGAAAGCCGTGGCGACGCGCACGAACGAGGTTCGAGGGTTGATAAGTGCGCTTCATGGTCAGTCTCCGGGGTCGTGTTTGCGGGTGGCGGGCGGCAGCGCGGAATGGCAAGATGCCACCCTGCGCGCGGACGCGCCGGTTGTTCGAAGCCCGCTGGATAGATCAGACGGTTCCCGCCGTCAACCGATAAGGCGGATAATGGTGCAAACCGCTTTATTCCTTGGCAGGAACCTGCGAGAGATCACATTCGTTTGATGTGCAAACCACGCCGGTCAGGCTGAAACACGCGCCATCCCGGGCGCTGACGATCAAAATTACATGAAGCTGAATACGATCTCTGGCCGATTCGCCGCATTGACGATCATCTTCGTCATGCTTGCCGAAGTGCTGATCCTTCTTCCGGCCCTGGCCAGCTTCCGGCTGGACTATCTCGAATCGCGGCTGGAACGCGGCCAGATCGCCAGCCTTGCGGTGCTGGCATCGGACGAATCGCTGGCCGACGATCTGGAATCGGAACTGTTGCAGAATGCCGGGGTCTTCAACGTCGTGCTGCGCCGCAACGACATCCGGCAACTTGTCCTGCAGTCAAAGCTTCCCGGACCGGTGGCAGAGACCTATGACTTGCGAGAGCAGGGGGTGGTCCAGTCCATCGACGACGCCTTGCGCGCCCTTCTCAATCGCAGGAACGAAGTGATCCGCGTCATCGGCGCTCCCGTCAATCAGGCGGGCCAGCTGATCGAGATCACGATGGAAACCCAGTCCCTGCGGGACAGCATGATCGACTTCGGAGTTCGCTTGCTGGTGCTGTCTGCCGCCTTCTCGATCCTGACGGCGATTCTGCTGAACCTCGCCGTGCAGCGGCTGGTCCTGGTGCCGATCCGCCGCGTCATCAGCCACATGGTGTCCTATGCCCAGGCGCCCGAGGATCCGCGCCACATCATCACCCCTGACGCCAGGCTGGCCGAGTTGCGCGATGCCGAGGCCGCGCTGGAGGCGATGCAGAAGACCGTGACCTCGTCGTTGAAGCAGCGCGAACGCATGGCTCAGTTGGGCGAGGCGGTGGCCAAGATCAGCCATGACCTGCGCAATATCCTGACCACTGCGCAGATCTTTGCCGACCGGCTGGAAGACAGCGGCGATCCCAAGGTCAGGCGCGCCGCGCCCAAGCTGGTCAACTCGATCAGCCGTGCCGTGAACCTGTGCGAGACCACCCTGGCCTTCGGCCGGGCCGAGGAGCCTGCGCCCACCTTGTCCCGGTTCAACCTGGCGCAATTGGCCGCCGAGGTGGTCGAAGCCGAAACGCTGGCGGGCACCGGCGACGTCAGGGTCGAATTCCTGACCGACATTCCCCCCAGCATGACGATCCGCGCCGACCGCGACCAGTTGTATCGCGTGCTGGCGAACCTGACCCGCAATGCCCGCCAGGCCATCGAGGGCACGGGTCAGCCCGGCACCGTGGAAATCGGCGCGGGCGAGAGCGACAGCGACTGGTGGATCCGCGTGGGCGATACCGGGCCGGGCCTGCCGGAAAAAGCCCGCGAATACCTGTTCAAGCCCTTCGCGGGCAGCGCGCGCAAGGGCGGCACCGGCCTGGGCCTGACCATCGCGGCAGATCTGGTGCGCGGTCACGGAGGTCGTCTGGATCTGGTTCGCAGCGACAGCGAGGGCAGCGAATTCATGATCCATATCCCCCGCGACATGGCGATCCTGCCCATGCGCCGCATGGCCGGAGGGCGATAAAATCGAGGGGACGGCGTTTTTTGCGCCGCCCCCTCTTGCATCCCCCGGATCAGGGGGCTACATGACCGCCCTACGACGGACCCGTAGCTCAGCTGGATAGAGCACCAGACTACGAATCTGGGGGTCGGGCGTTCGAATCGCTCCGGGTCCGCCATTTGAAACAAGGGCTTAGGCATCGCTGCCTTGGCCCTTTTTTCTTGCGAACTTCTACCAGACAGGTTTTTGAACGAAGCCCCGCTTTGACGGGCATGCAGGGCATCTGCGTGCCGCGACTATGACGCCGGAAGGTGATTCTGGCGACCGGCTTGCAGCGCATTGCAGGGGGGCGGGTATGGCGGGACAGGATGCCGAAGTGATCCCGAAATTGCGGGATTTCCATCGAGATGTGCTTTGCTGACACTCCGCACCGGTGCCGCGGGCGGGATCGGGACGCTGTTCGCAACCACCTCTGTCTGCCCGATCGTCGATAATGGAGGCTCCTGCGCCAGCGGGGCTGACCCGCACCCAAACCTGGTCAATCGGGATTTCGGGAAGCATGGCGGGCGGGCGCCCGGGACGCGGCGGTTCGAATCGCCGGGGGTCCGCAAGTCCCCTGTATCTTCAGAAAATCCCGGTCAGATACAGGATAACGATGACGATGACCGGAACGCCCAGCCACCAGGCAAAAAGTCCTTTCATGGAAACCTCCTTACAGTATGTAGTTGCAAGGCCAACGTCACCCGGATGGCCGGGTTCCGAAGGTCTGGTCGGTCTTCAGGATCTGTGGCCGATCCGCTATAGCCGCCCAAGGTCGCCTGCGGTTTTTCATGATCTATCGTGCCACTGCCCACATGCTTGAAGCGGCGCTTCGCCTGCGGGCCAAGGCCGGCGGGTCGGATACGTTGCGGCAACGGCTGGCGCTGGAGGCGCTGGGACCGGCGGATATCTGGTTTCACGGGGCCTCGGTCGGCGAACTGACCTCGGCTCGGCCGGTCGTTGAGGCCCTGGCGCAGACGCACCGGGTTCTGGTGACGGCGAACAGCGTCACCGGGCGCGACATGGCTGCGGGCTGGGGGATGGAGGCGCGGCTGGCGCCCTTCGATCTGCCGGGGGCCTTGTCGAGGTTTCTGGCACAGGTCGCGCCGCGATTGCAGGTCACGGTCGAATCCGAATTCTGGCCCTTGCGGTCCCAGGCCCTGGCCGATCTGGGGATTGCCCAGGCGGTGATCGGCGCGCGCCTGTCGCAGCGCTCCGCATCCCGCTGGGCGCATCTGCCTGGTTTGATCGGGCAGGTCCTGGGACGGCTTGCGGCACTGTCCGCCCAGGATGCGGACAGCGAGGCGCGGCTGCGTTCGCTGGGCTTGCCCGATGCCGCGGTGCTGCCGCGCCTGGATTTGAAGCTGCTGACGCCTGCCGGGATCGCGCCGTCCGAACCTTCGGCGGCGCGCGACCGGATCTTGCTGGCCGCCTCGACCCACGAGGGAGAGGAGGCGGATGTCCTGGATGCCTGGCAGCAGGCGCGCCAAGGCGTCCCCGGTCTGCAACTGATCCTGGCTATCCGCCATCCGCAGCGCGGAGACGAGGTGGCCGGTTTGCTGCGGCACCGTGGGATCGCTTTCCAGCGCCGCTCGGACGGCGGGTCCGGGGGCGATGTCCTGCTGGCCGATACCTTGGGGGAAATGGACCGCTGGTACGCGGCGGCAGGGCTGTGCTTCGTGGGCGGGTCGTTGACCGACCGGGGCGGCCATACCCCGTGGGAGCCTGCGGCCCACGGCTGCGCGATCCTGCATGGCCCGCATGTCGGCAATTTCCGCGATGCCTATGCCGTCCTGGACCAGGCAGGCGCGGCAGTGGGGGTCGATGCTGCCAGCCTGTCCGATCAGGTGATCCGGCTGGCGGCCGATCCGGCGCAGGCCCGGCGGATGGGCGGGGCGGCGCGGCAGGTGCTGGACGACCGGGCGGGCGATCCGGCAGCCTTGATCGCACGTCTGCGGGAACTTGCAGGCACGCCTCGCTGACCCGATATAGACAGGGGAAGGGAAAAAGGTCCGAACGATGATCCGCTATGCTTTGCGCTGTGACCAGGGCCATGATTTCGATGGCTGGTTCCGCTCGTCCGAGGCGTTTGACACGACTCGGGCGGCCGGTCACGTCGCCTGCACGCAATGCGGGTCGGCCAAGGTCGAAAAGTCGCTGATGGCCCCGGCGGTGCCTGCCGCCCGGAAAGGCGATACGGCCATGACCCCGGCCGAGGCGGCGCTGCACGCCCTGCGCCAGCAGGTCGAGGCGAACAGCGATTATGTGGGCCTGAAATTCGTCGATGAAGCGCGCGCCATGCACGAGGGCCGCACCCCCGCCCGCGCGATTCATGGCGAGGCGAAGATCGAGGAAGCCCGCAAGCTGATCGAGGAAGGCGTGCCGGTCGCGCCCTTGCCCTTCGTCCCGCGCCAGAAGACGAACTGATCGCCGAACGGGCGGCCGCCCCCTTTCCGCCCTTGCCCTTTCGTTACCCCGCCCCTAAAAGCCGCGCCGACAGAAACCCTTGGCTGGAGGCCCGCGATGCCGCTTCTGGTGATGAAATTCGGCGGCACCTCGGTCGCGGACCTGGACCGCATCAAGAACGCCGCCCTGAAGGTGCAGCGCGAGGTCGAGCGCGGCTATGACGTGATCGTCATCGTCAGCGCCATGTCCGGCAAGACCAATGAACTGGTGGGCTGGGTCGAACAAACCTCGCCCCTGTTCGACGCGCGCGAATACGACGCGGTGGTCAGTTCGGGCGAGAACGTGACGGCGGGCCTGATGGCGCTGACCTTGCAGGAAATGGGCGTGCCCGCGCGGTCCTGGCAGGGTTGGCAGGTGCCGATCAACACCACCGCGCAGCACTCGGCGGCGCGGTTCGTGGACATCCCGCGCGCCAATATCGACCAGAAGTTCGCGGAAGGTTTCAAGGTCGCCGTGGTGGCGGGCTTCCAGGGCCTTGGCCCGGACGGGCGCATCACCACGCTGGGCCGGGGCGGGTCGGACACGACCGCCGTGGCCTTTGCCGCGGCTTTCGCGGCCGAACGCTGCGACATCTATACCGACGTGGACGGCGTCTATACGACCGACCCGCGCATCACCACCAAGGCCCGCAAGCTGGACAAGATCGCCTTCGAGGAGATGCTGGAACTGGCGTCCCTGGGTGCCAAGGTCTTGCAAACCCGCTCGGTCGAGCTGGCCATGCGCTACAAGGTGCGGCTGCGCGTGCTATCCTCGTTCGAGGATACGGACGAGAATTCTGGCACCCTCATCTGTGCCGAGGAGGAAATCATGGAATCGAAAGTCGTCAACGGCGTCGCCTCGTCGCGCGATGAAGCCAAGATCACCCTGGTCACGGTCGAGGACCGGCCCGGCATTTCCGCCGCCATCTTCGCGCCCCTGGCCGAGGCGGGCGTGAACGTGGACATGATCGTCCAGAACATCTCGGAAAAGGACTACGAGGATCATCCCGGTTCCGTCACCGACATGACCTTCTCGGTCCCGATCAACCAGGTCGAGCGTGCCAAGCGCGCGATGGAGGAAGCCAAGGCTTCGGGCCAGATCGCCTATGACGAACTGGTCGTCGATACCGAGGTCGCCAAGGTCAGCGTCGTGGGCATCGGGATGCGCAGCCATGCGGGGGTGGCTGCGAAGATGTTCAAGGCGCTTGCCGATGAAAACGTCAACATCAAGGTCATCGCCACAAGCGAGATCAAGATTTCGGTGCTGATCGACCGCAAATATATGGAACTGGCCGTGCAGGCGCTGCATGATGCCTTTGGCCTGGAAGCGGCCTGATATCTTCCTGACGGCGTGCCGGACGGCACCTGCGGGGCAAAGCAAGGCAGGGCAGGCAGGCGATGCAAGACCGCAAGGACAGCGACTCGCGCAAGCTGTTGCAACGGTTGAAGGAAATCCTGGCTGCCCCCGGCGGCGGCCAGGACCGTCTGGACCAGATCACCCATCACATCGCCGATTCGATGGGCACGCAGGTCTGTTCGATCTATCTGTTCCGCGACGCTGATACCCTGGAACTGTGCGCCACCGAAGGGCTGCGGCCCGAATCCGTCCACCGCACCCGCCTGCGCCTGGGCGAAGGGCTGGTCGGCCGCGTCGCCCGCACGGGGCGCAACGTCAACACCGCCGACGCGCCGTCCGAACCCGGCTTCCGCTTCATGCCCGAAACTGGCGAGGAGGTGTTTCCCAGCTTCCTGGGCGTGCCGATCCAGCGGGTCGGCGAACGGCTGGGCGTGCTGGTGGTGCAGTGCCGCGAGGCGCGGCTGTTTTCCGAAGACGAGATCTATGGCCTGGAAGTGGTGGCCATGGTTCTGGCCGAGATGACCGAACTGGGCGCCTTCCAGGGCAGCCAGTCCGACAGCCTTCCCCCCAAGCACCGCTTTCCGCTGATGATCCGGGGCGGAACAGGCCAGGAAGGCGCGGCCGAAGGGCGTGTCTGGCTGCACGAGGCGCGGGTGGTCGTCACCAACCCGGTGGGCGACGATCCCGACCGGGAACTCGTGCGGCTGCACGAAGGCGTGGACATGCTGCGCAGCACGGTCGACAGGATGGTCGCCGCCGCCGACATGGGCGGCGAGGGCGAACACCAGGCCGTTCTGGAAACCTATCGGATGTTCGCCCATTCGCGCAGTTGGCTGAAGCGGATGGAGGAAGACATCCTTCTGGGCCTGTCGGCCGAGGCCGCGGTGGAAAAGGAACAGTCCGCCGCCCGTGCCCGGCTGGAAATGGCCGCCGATCCTTATCTGCGCGACCGGCTGCATGATCTGGACGACCTGTCGAACCGGCTGTTGCGCATCTTGACGGGGCAGGGGGCCGATACCGGGGCGGAAATGCCCGACAACCCGATCCTGGTCGCCCGCAACATCGGCCCGGCGGAACTGCTGGAATACGGCCGCCGCCTGAAGGGCGTCGTGCTGGAGGACGGATCCGTCGGCAGCCACGCTGCCATCGTCGCCCGCGCCCTGGCAATCCCGCTGGTGATTCACGCGCCCCGTATCACGACCGAGGCGCTGAACGGCGACACGATCCTGGTCGATGGCGATCAGGGCATCGTGCACCTGCGCCCCGAAGAAAGCGTCCACAAGGCCTTCCTGGACAAGATCGCCATGCAGGCCGAGGCGCAGAACCGCTATGCCAGCCTGCGCGGCCTGCCCGCGACGGGCACCTGCGGGACGACCATCCAGCTTTACATGAACGCGGGCCTGATGGCCGACCTGCCGTCGCTGGCGGGATCGGGGGCCGAGGGCGTGGGCCTGTTCCGCACCGAATTGCAGTTCCTGATCCGCAACCATGTTCCCCGCCGGGGCGAACTGGCGGAACTTTACCGCCGCGTCATGGACAACGCCCAGGGCAAGCCGGTGATGTTCCGCACGCTGGACATCGGGTCGGACAAGGTGCTGCCCTACATGAAGCCGCAGGACGAACCGAACCCGGCGATGGGCTGGCGCGCGATCCGCGTGGGCCTGGACAAGCGCGGCGTGCTGCGGATGCAGTTGCAGGCGCTGATCCGCGCATCCGTCGGGCGGCCGCTGCACGTCATGTTTCCTTTCATCGCCGACATCGGCGAATACGAAGCCGCCTACAAGATCCTGATGCAGGAACTGTCGCGCGAACAGCGGCTGGGCCACCCCATGCCCACCGACATCCGCGTGGGCGCCATGCTGGAAACGCCGTCACTGGCCTTCGCGCCCCGGAAGTTCTTCGAGATGTGCGACTTCATCTCGATCGGCGGCAATGACCTCAAGCAGTTCTTCTTCGCCGCCGACCGGGAAAACGAACGGGTGCGGCGGCGTTACGACACGCTCAGCTCGTCCTTCCTGCTGCTGCTGCGCCAGATCGTCGCGCGCTGCGAGGAGGCGCGCGTGCCCCTGTCCTTCTGCGGCGAGGATGCGGGCCGCCCGGTCGAGGCACTGACCTTTGCCGCCCTGGGGATCCGGCGGCTGTCGATGCGCCCGGCCTCCATCGGTCCGGTCAAGCACCTGATCCGCCGCGTCTCGATCGAGGATCTGCGCCGGCTTATCGACGAGGGGCTGGATTCGGGAATGCCGAACCTGCGCCGTCCCGTCACCGAATGGCTGGCGCGTCAATAGGCGGAAAGCCGCGAAACCGGGCAGTGCCCGGCCCCCTGCGGCGATCGACCCGGTCCCGCCACCTTCGGCTTGCGCCTTGCTGCGGCAGCGCGGCATCCTTATAATGAAACGGTTTTTGGCAACCATCACCCGATATGAAACGCCGTCATTTTCTCAACGCAGCCACCGCCTTGGCCGCAGGAGGGTCGTTCTTGGCCATTCCTGCGCAGGCGCAGACAGCACCGGACGGGGCGGCACCAGCCGAGGGCGGGACGAATGCTCCTCCGCCTGCGCCCACCACGACCTTCGGGTTTGAGGAGGTCGCATCCCTGGCTGCGGAACGCGCCACGCGCGTCTACGAACAGCCGGTGGCCGAACAGGTCGGCAGCTTCGCCAACCTGACCTATGACCAGTATCGTGGCATCCGGTTCCGCCGCGACCGTGATCCCTTCGCAGGCAATCCCCTGTTCGGAATGGACCTTCTGCCGCCGGGCGCGATCTTCTATGAGCCGGTGAATATCAGCATCGTCCGTGACGGCGTGCCGCATCGCCTTGAATTCGACCCGTCGATGCTGGAATTCGACCCGTCGCAATTTCCCGATGGCGCGGACTTGGAAACCAGGGGAGAGATGGGTTGGTCGGGTTTCCGGCTGCGCACGATCCTGAACCGGCCCGGCGTGATGGACGAATTCCTGGTCTTTCAGGGCGCCACCTATTTCCGCGCCGTGGCGCGCGGCACGATCTATGGCCTGTCGGCGCGCGGGCTGGCCATCAAGACCGGCAGCCCGGATGGCGAGGAGTTTCCGCTGTTCACGGATTTCTGGATCCAGGAACCCACGGAAGGGTCGGGCTGGGTGCGCATCTATGCGCTGCTGGACAGCAAGTCGGTGGCGGGCGCCTATCAGTTTGATGTCAATCCGGGCGCCGTGACGATGGTGCGCACCCGCGTGGCGCTGTTCCCGCGTGTCGATCTGCAGAACACCGGGTTGGCGCCCTTGACCTCGATGTTCTGGTTCGGGCCGCCCAGCCGCCGCGAGGTGGACGACTATCGCCCTGCCGTCCATGACAGCGATGGCTTGCAGATGCACACGGGCGCGGGCCAGGCGCTGTGGCGCACGCTTGGCGCGCACAAGACCTTGCAGATCTCGTCCTTCGTGGACAACAATCCCCGCGGTTTCGGCCTGGTCCAGCGCAGCCGCGATTTTGACCATTATCAGGACGCCGAGGCGCTGTATCACCTGCGCCCCTCGGCCTGGATCGAACCCGAGGGCAACTGGGGCGAGGGCGAGGTGCGCCTGGTCGAAATCCCCGTCGAGAACGAGTTCAACGACAACATCGTCAGTTACTGGGTGCCCAAGGAACCGCTGGAAAAGGACAAGCGCCACGAATTCCAGTATCGGCTGATCTTCGCGCCTCTGCCTGCCAACGACCTTCCCCTGGCCAAGGTGCGCCAGGTCCGCAGCGGACAGTCGATCAATTCCCCGGCCGCGCGCAGCGTGATCGTCGATTTCGACCTATCGCTGTTTTCAGACACCATGCCGGAATCCCGGGTCACGACCTCGGCCGGGACCATTGTCCATGCCTATCTGAAGCCCCTGGAGGAACAGGGGGTGCTGCGCCTGGCCTTTGAATTCGAACCGGGTGACGCCACGCTGGCCGATCTGCAGGCCGTGTTGGTCAGCCCGGAGGGCGTGGCGCAAAGCGAAACCTGGCTTGCACGCTGGACCGCATGAGCCTGGCCGACGCGCGTTCCGCAGACCTGGTGCAGATGCCGGCGACTCCGCCTGAATCCCCGCTGGCCATGCCGGTGCAGGATTTCCAGGCCCGGCCCGGCCTGGCCTTTCCGCGCCTGCGCAACGGGTGGCGCGTCTGGATGGCGCGGCTGGTGGCGTTCGGCGGCACGGCCGCCATCGCCGTCATCGGGTTTCAGCAGATGCTGCGGACGTTCGGCGACAGCCCGACGCCGATGCAATGGGCGCTGCTGGTGCTGTTCGTGCCGACCTTTGCCTGGGTGGGGTTTTCCTTCTGCAATGTGCTGGCCGGACTGTTCGCATCCCGCCTGACGACGCCGCAGGGACCGAATGACGCGCGCCTTGCCGTCGTCATGCCCATCTATCACGAGGACGCGCAGAAAAGCATCGGCCTGCTGACCGCGCTTGCCCGGGAACTGGAACGCGAGGGCATGGCCGACCGAGCCGAGATCTTCGTGCTGTCGGACAGCCGCGACCCGGTGATCGCCGTGAACGAAACCATGGTTATCGACGCGGCGCGCAAGATGTCGCCCCTGCCCATCTGGTATCGCCGCCGCATCACGAACGAGGATCGCAAGACCGGCAACATCGGCGACTTCATCCGCCGCTGGGGCGGGCGCTATGACCAGATGGTGGTGCTGGACGCCGACAGCATCATGACCGGCGCCACGATCCGCGAACTGTCCGCCCGGATGAACGCCGATCCGCGGCTGGCGCTGATCCAGACCATGCCGATCCTGGTCGGGGGCGAGACGATCTTCGCCCGCCTGACCCAGTTCGCGGGCCGTGTCTATGGGCCCATGATCGCACGCGGGGTGTCGGCCTGGTCGGGCGACACGGGCAATTTCTGGGGCCACAACGCCATCATCCGGCTGCCTGCCTTCGCGGGGTCTTGCGGGCTTCCGCGCCTGCCGGGCAGGCCGCCCTTCGGCGGGACCATCCTGTCCCATGACTTCGTGGAGGCGGCGGCGCTGTGCCGCGCCGGCTGGAAGGTGCGGCTGGACCACGACCTGCGCGGCAGCTTTGAAGGCTGCCCGCCGACGCTTCTGGACATGGCGGTGCGCGAACGCCGCTGGGCGCAGGGCAACCTGCAGCATTCCCGCCTGTTCGGAATGCGCGGCGCGCGGGCCGTAACGCTTGCGCATTTCACCATCGGCATCCTGGGCTTTCTGATGAGCCCGCTGTGGCTGGCCCTGATCCTGGTGGGCCTGGTCCTGTCGGCCACGGTTCTGCTGTCCACGCCCGAATACTTCCCCACCGCCTATCAACTTTTCCCCGACTGGCCGGTCTTCGATGCCCGTCGGATGCTGTGGCTGTTCGTGGTGTCGATGGCGCTTCTGCTGCTGCCCAAGCTGATCGCGACCTTCCGTGCCTGGATGCGGCCCCTGGCCCGCAACTCTGGCGGACCGGTGCGCATCTTTGCCAGTTCCCTGTTCGAGATCCTGCTGTCCGCCCTGATCGCCCCCGTGCAAATGCTGATCCAGACGCGCCAGATCTACGAGATCCTGCGCGGTCGGGACAGCGGCTGGAATGCCCAGGTTCGGGCGGGGTCCATGCCCGACTGGAACGTCGTCATTGCGCGACACTGGGTCCATGTCGGCCTTGGCATCGGCACGCTGATCGTGCTGGCGCAGTTCTCGCCCGCGCAGTTGATCTGGCTGTCGCCGATCCTGGCCGGGCTGATCCTGTCGCCCGTCACCTCGCGCTATTCGGCAAGCCCGGTCTTCGGGCGCTGGGCGCGGATGCGCGGGCTGCTGGTCACCCCCGAGGAACGCGATCCGCCCGCGATCCTGTCGGATGCCAGCGCCGTGGTCCGGTCCATGCCCCGTCCTCTGAAGGGCGCGCCGGATCTGTTGCGGTTCGGCGGCCAGCCCGACCGGATCGACCGTCACATCGCGCTGTTGCCTGACAACCCCGCCTTGCCCGAGGACAAGCGCCTGCACCGCATCACCGCAGGCGCCAAGATCAGCCATGCAGGCAGCAGGACTCAGGCGCTGGATTATCTGACCCGCGACGAAACCGACGCGCTGGTTTCCGACCCCGCCCTGCTGCGGCAATGGAGCGTCCTTCCCTCATGAAGCGTCTCATCGCTCTGGACATGCTGCGCGGCTACGCGCTGGTCTGCATCATGTTGGATCACATGCCAATTTCGGCGCTGCGGTCCTTCACGCTGGCGAATTTCTCGATCTTCGACGCGGCGGAACTGTTCGTGCTGCTGTCGGGCTTCCTGGTCGGCATGGTCTGGCTGTCGGTCGAGACAAAGCAGGGCCGCCGCGCCGCGCAATGGCGCTTTGCCCGCCGCGCCTTCGAGGTCTGGCGCGCCCTGGTCTTTGGCGGGATCCTGATGGCGCTGGTGTCTGCCGGGCTGTTGGCCCTGGACATGGACCACACCGCGATCTGGCACCAATATGCCGTCTGGGTGATCGAAAACCCGATCGGCTTCTTCGGCGTGCTGGCAACGATGTGGTTGCAGCCGAACCTGCTGGACGTGCTGGCCGTCTATGTGATCCTGCTGGCCTCGGTTCCTGTCGTCGTGCCGCTGTTGCTGCGTTATCCGGTGGGTTTTGCGGCGGCTTCGTTTTCGCTGTGGTGCTTTGCCCCGGTGCTGAACGCCTTTGTCCCCAACCACCGCCTGGGCGGGCTGCTGTTCAACCCCTTCGGCTGGCAGATGCTGTTCTTCTCCGGCATCGCAATGGGCCTGTTCCGCACGCAGGCGATGCCCGTGCTGATGGAACACCGAAAATTGCTGACGGTCCTGTCCACGGGCATGTTCCTGTTCGGCACCGCCATCATCATCGGCGCCAAGATCGGGGAACCCGCGCTGCCCTTCCGCGACGCCCTGCGCCTGATCTATGGGGGCGAGATCGGCAAATGGGATCTGGACGGCACCCGTTATATGGCAATCATGGGCGCAAGCTGGCTGGTTGCCGTTCCCCTCGCCGGCATCATGGAGCGCATGGCCGCAAGCCGTCTGGGCGTCGCCCTGCAACAGATCGGCCGGGGCGGACTGTTTTCATTCCTCGCCTGCGTGCTTCTGTCGGTCCTGGGCGATGCCTTCCAGATGAATCCGGCTGATCAGGGAATCCTGCGCCGCATGGCCGTCGATGTCTGGGCCATGGTGGCGCTGTGGTGGGTTTCCGCGCTGTGGCTGACCTATGGCACGCCATGGCAGCTTTCCGTTCGGTTGCGCCGTCAGGCGAAAGGCTGACTGACGGCTTTCGGGCAAATTTGGGAAGTTCCTGGAGGCGGGTACCGGAATCGAACCGGTCTTCACGGATTTGCAATCCGCTGCGTAACCTCTCCGCCAACCCGCCGCCGTGAGGTTCGCATGCCATAAAGGATCGCCGGACCGCTTGCAAGCGGGGAACGTGCGGCGTTGCGAGAGGTCCGAAATCGTGGCAATAAGCCTGAAACGGCTCGCAGAGGTTCCCAAAGATGAGCGATTTCGCCGCGCGGCGCACCATGATGGTGGACACGCAGGTTCGCCCCAACGATGTTACCAAATTCCCCGTGATCGAGGCCATGCTGTCGGTCCCGATGGAAGATTTCGTCCCTCCATCGCGCCGGGCTGTCGCCTATTCGGGCGAGAATCTTGACCTGGGCGGCGGCCGGGTGCTGCTGGAGCCGCGAACCTTAGGCAAGATGATCGACATGCTGGATCTGCAGCCCGACGACATGGTTCTGGATCTGGGCTGCGGCTATGGCTATTCCTCGGCCGTGCTGGCCTGTCTGGTGCAGACCGTCATCGCCATCGAGGAAGACGCCGACATGGCCGCAGAGGCCGAGCGCCGCCTGAACGAGGCGGGCACCTTCAACGTGGCCGTCCTGAATGCCCCATTGGCCGAGGGTGCGCCCAAGCAGGCCCCCTATGACGCGATCCTCATCAATGGCGGCGTCGAGGAAGTGCCCGAGGCGATCCTGTCGCAACTGAAGGAAGGCGGGCGCGTTGCCGCGCTGTTCCTGGAAGGTGCGCTCGGCGTCGCTCGTATCGGACATTGCCACGGGGGACGGATCGTCTGGCGCTATGCCTTCAACGCCGGTGCGCCGCTGCTGCCGGGCTTCGAGCGCGCCCGGAGTTTCTCGTTGTGAGGGGGCGCGGCGCCCTTTCCGGGATCGCACTGGCGGCAACGATCGCCCTTGGCGGGCAGGCCGCGCAGGCCGAATCGCTGGCGGACACGATGGTCGCGGCCTATCGCCATTCCGCGCTGATCGAACAGAACCGCGCCGTTCTGCGCGCCGCGGACGAGGAGGTCGCCGCAGCCATCGCCGCGTTGCGCCCCGTGGTGCAATGGACCGCCAGCCACACCGTCCAGCGGGCCGAGGGGCTGAGCGGCTATACGACCGCGCGGACGACATCGCTGCAGATCGGCGCGCAGATGACGCTGTATGACTGGGGCCGGTCGCAGCTTGCCATCGATGCGGCCAAGGAACAGGTCCTGGCCACCCGGCAGGGGCTTGTGGCGGTCGAGCAGGACATCCTGCTGGCGGCGACGGTGGCGTTCTTCGACATCAAGCAGGCCGCAGAGCGAGTCGCCTTGCAGCAGAACTCGGTCGAGGTTCTGACCCGCGAACGCCAGGCCGCGCAGGACCGTTTCGACGTGGGCGAGATCACGGTGACCGACGTGGCCCTGGCCGATGCGCAGCTGGCGCAGACGCAGGCGGGATTGGCCTCGGCGCAAGGCGACCTGGAAATCGCCCGAGAGGGGTATCTGGCCGCGACGGGGCGGTTGCCCGGACGACTGGATGCGCCCCCGCCGCTGCCGCGCCTGCCTGCCTCTGTCGATGAGGCGCGGGCTATCGGGCAACGCAACCATCCGCTGATCGCGCAGGCGCAGCGGCAGGCGGCGGCGGCCGAACTGGGCGTCGCCATCGCGGCGGCGGAACGCAATCCCACCCTGACCGGCAATATAGGTGTCGGCGTCACGCGCAGCCCGCAGACGCAATTGGGCGGTCAATATGACACCCGCGACAGCGCCTCGGTCGGGCTGGAATTGAACCAGACCATCTATTCTGGGGGACGTTTGTCCGCCGCGCATCGCCGCGCCATGGCGTTGCGCGACGAGGCGCGGGCCGTCTTGCTGAACGTTTCCCGCCGCATCAGCCAGCAGGTCGGCGAATCATGGGCCAATATCGACGTGGCGCGCGCCCAGATCAGCGCCATCGACGAACAGATCGCCGCCGCCCAGCAGGCCTACAACGGCGTTCGCGAGGAAGCGGCGCTTGGCGCGCGGACCACGCTGGACGTGCTGGACGCGGAACAGTCGCTGCTCGAGGCGCGGGCCGACAAGATCGCGGCGGAAGCCAATCTCCAATTAGCACATTATCAACTTCTGGCTGCTATGGGTCGTCTTACGGTAGAACACCTGAACCTGGGGATTCCGACATATGACCCTTCGCAGTATTACAACGCCGTGCGCGACGCGCCTTATACCAGCAAGCAGGGCGAAAGCCTTGACCGCGTGCTGCGCGCGATCGGGCGCGACTGACGTTCTGAACGGCGGGGGGTATCATGGCTGACCCCCGCTTCTCCCAAAACGCCGCCCGACTGTCCG
This sequence comes from Paracoccus yibinensis, assembly GCF_030846195.1. Lineage (GTDB taxonomy): Bacteria > Pseudomonadota > Alphaproteobacteria > Rhodobacterales > Rhodobacteraceae > Paracoccus > Paracoccus yibinensis. The sequence continues at coordinate 629,095 of NZ_JAVCWH010000002.1, read as the reverse complement.
AAGACATCGGCGATGTCCTGACAGCCATCCGGCGCATGATCGCGGATGACGACGCGCTCAGTTCGGCACGCGACAATATCCGATCCGGGCGGGGCGATGTGGTCCGCGACGATGCGGGCGAATTCCTGGCCCGGCGGTATGGCGGCAATGCGGCGCTGGCGCGGCAGATGGTCGAATCGGTCGCCCGTCCTGCTCCGGCCGCCCGTCCTGCCCCCGCCGCCGTCGAACCGGAGCGTGTCGAAACCCCTGCCATCCCGCAGTTCATCCTGAGGGCAAGGCCCGATGTCGCGCCGGTGGCGAACACCTCGCCCCTGCGGCTGGAGGCCGAGCGGCGGGTGGAGGAACCCGAGGCACCCAGGCTGTCCGGCTGGCGATCCTGGCTGCGCCCCGAGACGCGCGATGCCACGCCGCAGGTGGAACCCGAACCCGCTTCCGTTCCTTCCGCCATGCCCGGCAGCTTTCAGCAAGCGATCGAGGAGCCGGCCGACGATAGCGACGATTTTGCCGAAGCCTTCGACTGGAAGGCGCGGATGCGTCCCGAACTGGAGGAGCCGGTTCGCTTGGCCGAGGCCAAGCCCGCGGAACAGCGACTGTCCGGCTGGGCGCTGCCCCCGCAGGCGGCGATTGATCCGGTCGCCCAGTTGGCAGCCGAGGCCGAGGCATTCGATGCCGAAATGAGGTCCGAGGCAGAGTTGAACGACGAGGAGCAGAGCATCCGCGAACTGCTGCGGGAAATGGTGCAAGAGGAATTGAACGGAGAGCTTGGGCAGCGTTTCTCGGCCAATCTGCGCGCCGTGATCCGGCGCGAAATCGCCGCTGCCATCGACGCCCATTTGGACCGTTTCTGACCGGATGCGGGCAGCATCCTGCGGATGCTGCCCGGCGCTGTCTCAGCCCCGCGCCCTTTGCAGGGTCTTGGCCCACCAGGCCAGTTCCTCCAGCATCGCCTTCAGCGAACCTTCCAGATTGCTCTCGATCTCGCTCATCGGGGCGTCCGATCCCAGAGGCGACACCTTGAAGAAATCGCCCGCGCCGATATGGACGGCGTTGCGCAGGGGCACCATCTGAAGCTCGATCCCGATCAGGCGCAGGTGTTCCAGGGCGCGGGCGCCGCCCATGCTGCCATAGGCGAGGGCTGCGAAGGGCTTGCGGTTCCATTCCCTGTAGGCCTGATCCAGGGCATTCTTCAGCGCCCCCGTGATGGACCGGTTGTATTCCGCGACAACAAAGACAAAGCCGTCAAACCCCGCCAGCTTTTCCTGCCAGGCGACCGCATTCGGGTCGCTGGAGGGCATCCACAGGTTCGACGCGGGTTCGTTGAAGAAAGGCAGGTTCTGGTCGCGCAGGTCGATCAGGTCGAAGTCCAGGTCGGGATGATCCTTGACCTTGTCCATCAGCCACTGCGCCGGCTTGTCGGCAAAGCGGCTGTCGCGGGTAGAACTGATGATGACGCCGATGCGGGGTTTGCTCATGGAAGATGTCCTTTCATGGGGAATGGCCCGGCCAGCCTAACGCCTGTTTGCAGGCGCGGTTCAGCTTTTTCGCAGGCAGCGATGCACAGCCTGTGCCGCATTCCCGCACATGCGCCCTTGCCTGGGGCGCGTGGCGGTGGTCTATAAATTCCCATGAAAAAGTCCGACAACCCCGCCGATCCCTTCAAGAAGGCCCTGACCGAGGCGACGCGCGCCCTGGCCAGCGACCGAGAGTTGAACGTGACCTTCAGCGCCGATCCGTCCGGCGTGGCGGGCGACACCATGCGCCTGCCGCAGGTCAGCCGCCGCATGGGCCGGGACGAGGTCTTGCAGGCGCGCGGCACCGCCGATGCCCTGGCGATGCGTCTGCGCCATCACGACGCAGCAACCCATGCCCGCTTCGCCCCCGCCGGCCCCATGGCGCGCGAACTTTACGAGGCCATGGAGACCGCGCGCTGCGAGGCGCTTGGCGCGCGCGACATGCCGGGAGCCTTGTCCAACATCGACGCGCGGATTGGCGCGGACGCGGACAAGAAGGGCTATGGCCAGATCAAGGCGCCTGCCGATGCGCCCCTGGCGGTGGCCGCCGGATACATCGTCCGGCAGGCGGCGACGGGCCGCGCACTGCCGTCCGGGGCGCAGCATGTGGCGGATCTGTGGCGCCCCTTCGTGGAGCAGCAGGCAGGCGCGTCCCTTTCCCATGTGAACGAGGTTCTGGCCGACCAGGCGGCGTTCTCGCGCCTGTCGCGGCAGGTGATCAGCGACCTGGGCTATGGCGACCAGCTTGGCGACGATCCCGACCAGCCGGACGAGGACGACGCCGACGAAAACGCCGAGCAGGATGAGGAAGCCGGCGACAACCAGTCGCGCGACCAGGATGACAGCGAGGACGCCGAGGCCTCGCCCGAGCGGTCGCAGGAACAGCAGCAGGACGAACGGCAGGCCCAGGTCAGCATGGACGACCAGTCCGACGAGCAACTGACCGACGAGGCCGAAATGCCTGAGTCGGAAACTCCGCCCGACCTGCCACCCCCGGTCAGCGAGGCGAGCGCGGATTACAAGGTGTTCGCCCAGCAATGGGACGAGGAAATCCGCGCCGAGGATCTGGCTGATCCCGCCGAGCTGGAGCGCCTGCGCGCCTATCTGGACAAGCAGCTTGAGCCGCTGCGCGGTGCGGTGTCACGGCTGGCCAACAAGTTGCAGCGCCGCCTGCAGGCCCAGCAGAACCGCAGTTGGGAATTCGACAAGGAGGAAGGCGTGCTGGACGCGGGCCGCCTGGCGCGTGTGGTGGCGAACCCGACCACGCCCCTGTCCTTCAAGGTGGAAAAGGACACCGAGTTCCGTGACACGGTGGTGACGCTGCTGATCGACAATTCGGGGTCCATGCGGGGCCGCCCGATTTCCATCGCGGCGATCTGCGCCGATGTCCTGGCCCGCACGCTGGAGCGGTGCAGCGTCAAGGTCGAGATCCTGGGCTTTACCACCCGCGCCTGGAAGGGGGGCCAGTCGCGCGAAGCCTGGTTGCAGGCGGGCCGTCCTGCGCAGCCGGGGCGGCTGAACGACCTGCGCCACATCATCTACAAGCCCGCCGATGCGCCCTGGCGGCGGGTGCGGCCGAACCTTGGGCTGATGATGAAGGAAGGGTTGCTGAAGGAAAACATCGACGGCGAGGCGCTGGAATGGGCACACAAGCGGCTGGTCCGTCGGACCGAGGCGCGCAAGATCCTGATGGTGATTTCCGACGGCGCGCCTGTGGATGATTCGACCTTGTCGGTCAATCCGGCGAATTACCTGGAAAAGCACCTGCGCGACGTGATCGCCATGGTGGAAAGGAAGCGGATGGTGGAACTGCTGGCGATCGGCATCGGCCATGACGTGACGCGGTATTATGAACGCGCGGTGACGATCACCGATGCCGACCAATTGGCCGGGGCGATCACCGAGCAACTGGCGGCGCTGTTCGATGCCGATCCGCGTAAGCGGGCGCGAGCCCTGGCACGTCGCGCCTGATGGCGTCCTGCGGTGGCAGGGGGCCGTCTGCCCCCTGCGGACGCCTGTGGCGTCCTACCCCCGAGGATATTTCAGCACAGAAGATGGGGCAGGGTGGCGCGGAATTTTGCGAGACCACCTGGCTGCCAGCCAAGCGCATGAAGGCGGTCGCAGGTCTGGACCCGCAAAGGCGCCGGATCCGCCCGGCCGGGCAGGGGGTGCGGGCAGCCCGTCAGCGCCTGCACCTCGGCCAGCAGATCGTGTCGGTCCAGGATCAGGTCGCTGCAATTCACCTGCGCGGGCGGGTCGTCCCGTTCCAGCAGCAGCAGGATCGCCTGCGCCAGGTCTTCGCCGTGAACCTCGGTCGCGATGCGGGGCGGGATGGGACAGCCGTTCAGAAAGTCGCCGAACAGGTCGCGCCATTTGCCGGGATGTCCATAAACGCCGGTGGCCCGGATCGCGGTTGCTGGCACGGGAAGGGTGGCCAGGTAAGCCTCGGCATCTGCCTTGACCTGGCCGTAAAGATTGGCGGGCCGGGCGGGCAGGTCGTCCGGCAGCGGGGTGCCCGGGGGATGGCCGTCATGGACCGCGCGCGAGGATAGAAAGACGATCCGCCCCACCCCGTCGCGAACAGCCGCGTCGCACAGGTGGCGGGTGCCGTCGCCGTTCAGGCGCAGGAAGCCTTCGGGATCATCGCCCTCGCCGCCGCGATAGCGGCCTGGGGCATGAGCGAAGGCGCAATGGATCAGAGCGTCATGGTCCGACAGGTCGGGGGCGTCGCCCAATTGAAAGCCGGTGCTGCGGTCCAGACGAGTCACCTGATGACCCGCAGCCAAGGCCGCGCGCAGGACAAAGCCCCCCACGATGCCGGAGGCGCCGGTCAGCGCGATGCGCATCAGGCAGCCGGGCGGACCTGGGCGGCCAGATCGGGAACGGGTTGGCCTTCCGCGATGGCGTGCCACAGGTCGATCAGGGGGCGCAGCAGATGGGTCTTGTCGTGGTCCTGCCACGGCTTTTCGTACTGGAAATGCAGGATGCGGATGTCTTCCCAGCTCCACAGCTCGGGCATGTTCATCCAGACATATTGCAGCATGTTATGGTGGATCGACAGCCCATGCCAGTCGGGGAAATAATCCTGAAGGAAGGTCTGGTCGGTGCGGCGCCAGAAGACGCCGGGCCGGTCCAGATGCGCCATCATTGCGTTGAAAGTGCGGATGTCGGGGCGCGCCGTGAACACGCCCGAGTTCATGCGGTGGAACCCGTCAAGTCCGTCATAGACATTGGGGGCCGCGCAGAATTCCGGCAGGTCGAACAGCTTTTCGACAGGGCGCAGCACCACGGCGTCGGCATCGATGAAGATGCAGCGGTCGTAATCAAGTTGCCACAGCCGCAGCTTGACGAAGTTGTCCAGCGGCGTGTGGAAATCGGGCTTGCCGCCCTGGGTGAAGGCCGCGCGCGCGTGCAGGGCGTCACGAGCATGGGCGCGGTCGAAGCTTTCCGAAGTGGGCAGCAGGTCCGCCGCAATCAGCCGGATGCCGTGCGCGCGCAGCCGGGCCAGATGCGCCGGACCAAGGCCTCGGTGCATCACCACCAGATCTGCGCGCGTTCCCGTCAGCTTCAGCGACCGCAGCAGCGCCTCGGCCCCCGGCAGGTAGTCGGGATTTGTCACCAGCGTGACATAAGCGTGGTCGGTCCGGGCGGCTGTTTCGGGCCGCAGGCCTTCGGGAAGGCTGTGATCGCTGTCGCGCAAGGCTGTCCGATACAGCGGCGAGATCCGGGTGGTGTCCATCGGCTATCCTGGGCAGTCCAAACAAGTCTGACAGCGGGTTGGTGCGACGTTATGGCAGTTTTGTAAACCGTCGATGACAGAACGCCGCGGCCTTTGCCATGGTTCAACCGCAGGCTAACCTGCGTGCATCAATCAAGGAAATGACCATGAGCCTGCCCACCCTCCTTTCAGACCGTCTGCGTGGCATCTTGGGAACACGTCTGTCCGAGACGACGGCGGACCGCGACCATCATGCGCAATCCGAGACCTTTCACCGGTCCCCGCCGCCCGATGCCGTGGCCTGGCCCGAGAACGCGGAGGAAGTGTCGGCGATCCTGTCCGCCTGCAACGAGGCGCGGGTGCCGGTGGTGGCCTGGGGAACCGGCACCTCGCTTGAAGGGCACGCCCTGCCGGTTCGGGGCGGCATCAGCCTGGATCTGTCGCGCATGGACAAGGTGGTCGAGGTCAGGGCCGAGGACATGCAGGCCAGCGTCCAGCCGGGCGTCACCCGAGAGGCGCTGAACACGGAACTGCGGGCGACGGGGTTGTTCTTTCCGGTCGATCCCGGCGCCAATGCGTCCCTGGGCGGCATGGCCGCGACGCGGGCCAGCGGGACGACGGCCGTGCGATACGGCACGATGCGCGACAACGTGCTGGCCCTGCAGGTGGTGCTGGCCGACGGGCGGATCATCCGCACAGGCACGTGGGCGGCGAAATCCAGCGCAGGTTACGATCTGACCGGGCTGTTCGTCGGGTCCGAAGGCACGCTGGGCGTCATCACCGAACTGACCCTGCGCCTGCACGGCCAGCCCGAGGAGGTGGCCGCCGCCGTCTGCGCCTTCGACAGCCTGGATCATGCGGTGGAATGCGTCAGCGCCACGATCCAGTCGGGGATCCCCATGGCGCGGATCGAATTCGTGGACGCGGCATCGGTCCGGGCCTTCAACCTTCACTCCGGCAGCGCCATGCCGGAACAGCCGCACCTGATGATCGAATTCCACGGCAGCCCCGGTGCCGTGCGCGAGGATGCTGCCCGCTTCGGCGAAATCGCGGCCGAGTTCGGCGCCGAAGGGTTCGACTGGGCCACCTCGCCCGAGGATCGCGCCCGGTTGTGGCGGATGCGGCACGGGGCCTATCACGCCTGCCTGGCCTTGCGGCCGGGGGCGTCGGGGATGGCCACCGATGTCTGCGTGCCGATGTCGCATCTGCCCGCCGCCGTCCATGCCGCAGCCCAGGACATTGCGGCCGAGGGGATGATCGGTCCCATCCTGGGCCATGTGGGCGACGGCAATTTCCATTCGCTTCTGCTGGTCGATCCCGCCAATGCCGACGAGATCGCGGCGGCCAAGCGCATCGCCACCCGCATGGCCGAACGCGCCCTTGCCGTCGGCGGCACGATCAGCGGCGAACATGGCGTCGGCCTTGGCAAGCGCGGCCTGATGCAGGCCCAGCATGGCGAGGGCTGGCACCTGATGGGCCAGATCAAGACGGCGCTGGATCCCAATGACATCCTGAACCCCGGAAAGCTGGTGCCCGACAGGAACTAGCCCGTTCGCCGGCAGTTGCCTTGTCAAGCCATCGGAGAAAACCCTATGTCCCACAACGACAATAACCCGCAACGTTCGGCCCGCCGCCATGTGCCGGCCCTGACCGCCCTTGCCATTGTCCTGATCGCCGCTTTCGTGGCCTTCATGGTGTTCAGGCCGGGCATGGACGAGCAGAACGAAGGCTTGGCAACCACGCCGCCGCCCGGCGACACGCCGATCACCAATGCCGAAGGGATCGACGGCACCGCGCCGCCGGTGGTCTCGCCCGAAGGCCTGCCCGAGCCCGAGGAAGGAGAGGTTCGCGGCACCGAAGCCGCTCCGGCGACGGAAAATGTTGCCCCTGCGACCGAGGATGCCCCTGTGGAGGCGAACTGACTGACGCACTCGTGACCGTCACGGCCCGGTGACTTTGCCTCACGATCTTGCGATAAGCACCCCAAGGGCGTGTCAAACGCCCGTCGCAAGATCGAAGGGGCAGGATGCGGTATTTTACCAAGATATTGATGGGGCTGATGCTGGTGTTGGCGGTCGCGTGTTCGCGGACGCCGGAACGCGGAGGCTATCGGCCCGCGCCGGGACCGGGGGCCAATTCGCAATTGGGCGATTCGGCCCCGCATGACTGGGGCGGTCGCCACCCCTACGGCCATGCGGTCCATGGCATCGACGTCTCGCGCTGGCAGGGCGACATTGACTGGAACCGCGTGCGCAACGCGGGCATCAGCTTTGCCTTCATCAAGGCGACCGAAGGAGGGGATCATTACGACCCGAACTTCCACCGGTATTGGAGAGAGGCGGCGGCGGCCCGCATCCCGCGCGGCGCCTATCACTACTACTACTTCTGCCGCAGCGGGGCGGAGCAGGCGGCCTGGTTCATCCGGCAGGTGCCGCGTGAAATCGGGTCGCTGCCGCCGGTCATCGACCTTGAATGGACCAATTCGCGGACCTGCCCCTATCGCCCGTCGCCGCAGGAAATCAAGCAGCAGGCGTCCATCTTCATGGACATCGTGGGCCGCCACTACGGGCAGCGCCCGATCATCTATACGACGGTCGACTTCTATCGCGACAACCGGCTGGGCGACATGCGGGCCGAGTTCTGGCTGCGGTCGGTCGCCAATCATCCCAGCGTTCCCTATCCCGGTCAGCGGTGGGCCTTCTGGCAATATACCGGCACGGGCATCGTTCCGGGCATCCGGGGCGATACCGACCTTAACGCATTCGCAGGAAGCCAGGCGGACTGGGTGCGATGGTTGCAGGCGCGCCTGACGCGGTAAGGCCCCGCGCGGGGCTGTGGGTCGAGTTCGCGGCGCTCTATCTCGGGGCGCCGCTGGCCATTGCGCTGTTCATGCCGCCCCATATGCTGTTCCGTGCGCTTGCGGTGTTCAGTCTGGCGGGGCTGGGCCTGTTGTGGCTGACCGGAGGCTTCAGCTGGCGGTCGCTGGTGCGGGGCTGGCGCCGCCTGCCCTGGGCCGAGATCGCGGGCATCGCGCTGATCACGCTGGCCGCCGGCGCGCTGATCCTGTGGCAGACCCGGCCCGGCGCGCTGTTCGCCATGGTCCGCGCGCGGCCCGAGTTCCTGGCGGTGATCTGGCTGTTCTATCCCTTCCTGTCCGCGCTGCCGCAGGAACTGATCTTCCGCCCATTGTTCTTCCATCGCTATGGGACCATCCTTCCGCAGGGGCGGGCGGCCATCGCGCTGAATGCCGCGATCTTTTCCTTTGCCCATCTGATGTACTGGTCCTGGATCGTGGCGATCCTGACCTTCCTGGGCGGCTGGTTCTTCGCCCGCGCCTATCTGCGCCACGGCTTTCCCTCGGCCTGGGTGCTGCACGCGGTGGCGGGCAACGTGCTGTTCGCGGTCGGCATGGGCGTCTATTTCTACAGCGGCAACGTGGTGCGGCCGTTCTGACAGGTTGACTTCCCGCCCCTGCCGGGCTTGATGCACGGCGGATTATTCGGGGAACGACCATGCACGCCTATCGCAGCCATACCTGCGGCGATCTGACCGCCGCTTCAGCCGGCGAAACCGTCCGCCTGTCGGGCTGGGTCCATCGGGTCCGCGACCATGGTGGCGTGCTGTTCGTCGATCTGCGCGACCATTACGGCATGACGCAGGTGCTGGCCGACAGCGACAGCCCGGCCTTTGCCGCGATGGACAAGCTGCGGGCGGAAACCGTGATCCGCATCGACGGGCGGGTAAAGCTGCGCGACGCGTCCCTGGTCAACCCCAAGCTGCCTACCGGAGAGATCGAGGTCTATGCCACGGACCTTGAGGTGCTTGGTCCGTCGGACGAACTGCCCCTGCCGGTCTTCGGCGACCAGGAATACCCCGAGGAAACGCGCCTCGCCTATCGCTTCCTGGACCTGCGCCGCGAGTCGCTGCACAACAACATCATGCTGCGGTCCAAGGTGATCCGGTCCATCCGCAACCGCATGTGGGACCAGGGCTTCACCGAGTTCCAGACCCCGATCATCACCGCGTCGTCCCCCGAGGGCGCGCGGGACTTCCTGGTCCCCTCGCGCCTGCACCCGGGCAAGTTCTATGCCCTGCCGCAGGCCCCCCAGCAGTTCAAGCAGCTGATCATGGTGGCGGGCTTCGACAAGTATTTCCAGATTGCCCCCTGCTTCCGCGACGAGGATCCGCGCGCCGACCGCAGCCCGACCGACTTCTACCAGCTGGACCTCGAGATGTCCTTCGTGGACCAGGAGGACGTGTTCAACACCGTCCAGCCGGTGATCCAGGGGTTGTTCGAGGAGTTCGGCGGCGGCCGCCCGGTCGATCCGAACTGGCCGCGCATCCCTTACGCGGAATCGATGCTGAAATACGGCAGCGACAAGCCCGACCTGCGCAACCCTATTGAGATGCAGGTGGTGTCCGACCACTTCCGCGGCTCGGGCTTCGGCATCTTCGCCAAGCTGCTGGAGCAGGAGGGGACCGAAGTCCGCGCCATCCCCGCCCCGACCGGCGGCAGCCGCAAGTTCGCCGACCGCATGAACGCCTTCGCGCAGCGCGAGGGGTTGCCGGGTATGGGCTATATCTTCTGGCGCAAGGCCGAGGATGGCTCGACCGAAGCCGCCGGTCCCATCGCCAAGGCGCTTGGCCATGAGCCGACCGAAGCCATCCGCAGCCAGCTTGGCCTGGGCGAGGGCGACGCCGTCTTCTTCCTGGGCGGCAAGCCCGAACAGTTCGAGGCCGTCGCGGGCCGCGCCCGCAACGAGATCGGGCGCGAACTTGGCCTGACCCAGGAAAACCAGTTCAAGTTCGCCTGGATCGTCGATTTCCCGATGTACGAGAAGACCGACGACGGCAAGATCGACTTCAGCCACAACCCGTTTTCCATGCCGCAGGGCGGGCTGGACGCGCTGTCCGGCGATCCGCTGGCGGTCAAGGGCTATCAGTACGATCTGGCCTGCAACGGCTATGAACTGATTTCCGGCGCGATCCGCAACCACAAGCCCGAGATCATGTTCAAGGCCTTCGAACTGGCCGGCTATCCAGCGAGCGAGGTCGAGAAGCGGTTCGGCGGCATGGTCAAGGCCTTCCGCTATGGCGCGCCGCCTCACGGCGGTTGCGCTGCCGGGATCGACCGGATCGTGATGCTGCTGGCGGACGAGCAGAACATCCGCCAGGTCATCATGTTCCCGATGAACCAGCGGGCCGAAGACCTGATGATGGGCGCGCCCTCGGAGCCCACCAACGAACAGTTGCGCGAGTTGCGCCTGCGCGTCCTGCCGAAAGAGTGATCTGACAACGTCGCCACCCGCCCCTAGGTTCGGCGCGGGGGATCGCCCCCGTTCTGCAAGGGGGCGCGAATGCCGGCATATCCCGAACTTGCCGCGATCCGGCTTGGCTATGGGCTGTCGCCCTTGACCCGTCCGCCAGCCGACCCAGCGGCCCTTGTGGAGGCCGTGGCCTCTGCCGCGCCCGACCGCGACGCCTTTTCGCTGGCGCGGGATCATCTGCCCTATCGTGTCCGCCTGGCGGACCTGAACCGATCGGGCGCCCCCGACAAGGAAGCGCAGTTGAAATCCCTGCGCGACGAGGTGCGTATCCTCGGCCTTCGCGCGCCCCGGGTCAGGATTGCCCGCGCCGTCGGCGATGCGGGGGGCTTTGGCGAAAGGCTGGTGCAGTTCTGGGCGGATCATTTCACGGTAACGAATGCAAACCTGTTCGACGCCCTGTCCGCCGCAGCCTTTGTGGACGAGGCGATCCGGCCGCATCTGACATCCAGTTTCGCGGAGATGATGTTCGCCGCCGAGACCCACCCCCGGATGATCATGTATCTGGACCAGACCCTTTCGGTCGGTCCCAATTCGCCGGCTGGCAAGCGCGGGCGCGGCGTCAACGAAAACCTTGCGCGAGAGATGATCGAGCTTCACAGCCTGGGTGCCGGGGCGGGCTATCATCAACGCGACGTGCGCCAGCTTGCGCTGCTTCTGACGGGGCTGACCTTCAGGCCCGACCTCGACCAGGCCAGCATCTTCAACGGGAACTGGGCAGAACCTGGCCCTTTTCAGGTGCTTGGAAAGACCTATCTGCGGGGCGAGGGACAGGGCGCCATCCGGCAGGTGATCGAGGATCTGGCAAGGCATGATGCCACCGCCCGGCATATCGCGCACAAGCTGGCCGTCCATTTCGTGTCCGACAATCCGCCCGACAGCCTTGTGGGGCGGCTGGCGCAGGTGTTCCGCAGCACGAAGGGCGACCTGCCCGCGCTGTACCTGACGCTGGCCGAGGCGCCGGAACTGCGCGACTGCTTTCGCCAGAAGGTTCGCCAGCCCTTCGACTATGTCGTGGCGGCGCTGCGCGGCTGCGGCTTTCGGCGCCAGGACGTCATGGCGCTGGACCAGCAGGCGCTTCAGAACCGGCTGCTGTCCGGCATGTTCATCATGGGACAGAAATGGGGCGCACCGCGCGGACCCGACGGCTGGCCCGAGGATGCGTCGGCCTGGGCCACGGCCCAGGGGCTGGCGGGGCGCATCGACTGGGCCATGCGCCTGTTGCCCAAACTGCGCCCGACCCTGCCCGATCCCCGCGACTTCCTGCAAGCGGCGCTTGGGGGCACCGCGTCGGACGCACTTCGCTGGGCGGTGCCCCGCGCGGAAAGTCCGGCCGAGGGTTTGGCCGTGATCCTCGCCTCGCCCGATTTCAACCGGAGATGACGCGATGCTGTCCCGACGCCTGTTTCTGAAATCGACCGCGCTGATCGGCTGTTCGGCCGCCGCGCATCCGATGCTGTCTTCGATGACCTTCGCCGCCGCACCGGGCGAGAACCGGCTGGTCGTCATCATCCTGCGCGGCGCGATGGACGGCCTGGACGTGTTCCAGCCCTATGGCGATCCGGCGCTGCGCCAACTGCGCAAGACGCTGTCGGCGGGGCCCGAGAAGGGCGCACAGGATCTCGACGGCTTTTTCGCGCTGCATCCATCCCTGGCGCCGCTGATGCCGCTGTGGCACGCGGGGGAGCTGGCCTTCGCGCCTGCGGTGTCCACGCCCTATCGCGACAAGCGCAGCCACTTCGACGGCCAGGACATGCTGGAGGCTGGGACCGGCACCGATGTCGAGACCAGAAGCCAGCGCGATGGCTGGCTGAACCGGCTGTTGCAGACCATGCCGGGCCTGCGGTCGGAAACTGCCTACTCCGTTGGCCTTGACGACATGCGGATCCTGGACGGCGCGGCACCGGCAAAAAGCTGGTCGCCGCAGACCCGATTCAAGCTGAGCGCCCAGGGCCAGCGGTTGCTGGCGCATGTCTGGCACGACGATCCCTTGTTCCGGCCCGCTGGCGAACAGGCGATCGAGATCATCAACGACGACCTGGCCCGGATCGAACCCGCCACGGGACCGGCCCGCGATGCCCAGGCGTTGGCGCGGTTCACGGCGGATCGCCTGAACAGGGAAACGCGGATCGCCAGCTTTTCGATTTCCGGTTGGGACAGCCATGCGCGGCAAGCGCCGGTCATCGACCGCGCCTTGCAGCGACTTGGCACCGCGATCCTGACCCTGCGTGCCGATCTTGGGGCGAACTGGTCGCGGACGACCGTGCTGGCGATGACGGAATTCGGCCGAACCGTACGGGAAAACGGCACCGGGGGGACCGATCACGGCACCGGCGGGGCGATGCTGGTGGCGGGAGGGAACATCCGTGGCGGCCGGGCGATCGGCGGCTGGCCGGGGCTGGCGGAAGGCAACCTTTATGCCGGGCGTGACCTGATGCCCTTGCGCGATATCCGCGCCCATGCCGCCTGGGCGATGCGCGATCTGTTCGACATCCCACGGGATGTGCTGGAACGCACTGTCTTTCCCGGTCTCGACCTTGAAGACAATCCCCGCATCCTGGGGTGATCGCGGCAGGGATGGCTGTCAACCCATAGCCTTGCCGCAAGGATCGGGCCTGACTGGCGCTGACTTGGCCCGACCCGAGGTGTGAGTTCCCGCCGGGAGGCCGCCTTGTCACATGCTGGCAACCTTCGCCAGGCGTTCCTGCACCAATCCGCTGATCCGCGCCAGATCGCTGGCCAATGCATGTCCCGCGTCATGGTCGCGCGCCAAGGCCGTGGCGGCAGCCTCAAGCACCGGATCGTGAGCCGACCGGGCAATCCCCGCCAGGAAATGCGCGATGTATTCGACCGCTGCCGTATCCTGCGCGGTGGCCAGGATCTCGGCAACGTGCGCCAGGTCGTCCCGCAGGCCAGAGGGGTCGGGCTGGATCACCTCGTCCGGCAGAAGGCGCAGGCCGTGGCCGCGCATTTCGGCAGGCATGGCCGCCAGGATGGTCTGCTGGAAGACGGCAAGGCTTTCGATGGGCTTGGGCAGGAAGCCGTCCGCACCCGCCGCGAGCGCCGCATCGGCCAGATCGGGGTCGCCCGAGATGCCCAGAAGCACCGGCACCCTTGGTTCGGTGCTGGCCACCTGCCGGATCAGATCCGCGCCGTCGCCATCGGGCAGGCCCAGATCGACGATCACCACCGCGGGGCGATAGGTTTGCAGATGCCGCGCCGCGGATCGCAGGCAATCGGCCCGCCGGATCCGCGCGCCCGATCGCAGGCACAGAAGGCGCACCGCCTCGCTTGCAAAGCGCGAATCTTCGACCACAAGAACGGTCAGCCCGGCCAGCGGGCGGTTTGGCATCGAAAGACGCCACATGGGCAATGCCTCGAACGAGGCGGGGGCGATGTCGTTCTGCATGCCGGTTTCCCCTGTTGTGCTTGCCCCAGTTAGCCGCCGATTCGCTAAGAAGCGGTTAACGCCGCAGGGTTTTCCTTTCACCCCGGTCGCGAAACCCCTAGAACCACCCAAAACAGGAGGAAGTCATGATCGGACGCCTGAACCACGTCGCCATCGCGGTGCCCGACCTGGCCGCGGCCTCGGCGCAGTATGCCGACACCCTGGGTGCCAAGGTGGGCGCGCCCCAGGACGAACCCGAACACGGGGTGACGGTGGTGTTCATCGAACTGCCCAACACCAAGGTCGAACTGCTGCATCCCCTGGGCGACGACAGCCCGATCAAGGGGTTCCTGGACAAGAACCCGTCCGGCGGCATCCATCACATGTGCTTCGAGGTGGACGACATCCTGGCCGCCCGCGACCGGCTGAAGGCCGAGGGCGCGCGTGTTCTTGGCAGCGGAGAACCCAAGATCGGCGCCCATGGCAAGCCGGTCCTGTTCCTGCATCCCAAGGATTTCAACGGTTGCCTGATCGAACTGGAGCAGGTCTGATGAACCTGACCGGGGCAATCGTCCTTTACGCCGTGTTGTGGTTCCTGACCCTGTTCGTCGTGATCCTGATCGGTCAGCAAAGCCAGCAGGACGCAGGAGAGGTGGTGCCGGGCACGCCTGCAGGCGCCCCCGCAGACCTGCGCCTGAAGCGCAAGCTGATCTGGACTACGGCCATCGCGGCGGTGATCTGGGCCGCGATCGCCGTCGTGATCCTGGGGGGCTTTGTCACCCGTGGGGATATCGCGAACCTTGACCGGGTGTTCCGCTGATCAGATGGAACAGGTGCGTGAAGGCCGCCGCCGCCAGCAGCGGCACCGCGATGTTCACGAACGGAATCGCCAGGGCCACCGCCACCAGCACCCCGGCCAGCGTCACGCGGCCCGCATTGGCCTTGCGCAGCGCCGTGGCCTGCGGTTCGTCCAGGTGACGGCGCGCGGCCATCTGGAAGAACTCCCGCCCCAGCAGCCAGCCGTTCGCACCGAACAGCAACAAGGGCGCCAGCGGACCCAGGAAGGGCGTCAGGAACAGCGACAGGATCGCCACCACCAGCACGGCCAGCACGACCGCGACTGATTCCAGCAGCCCATCCATGAAATCCAGCCCCGCCCCCCGGCGGGCCGGATAATGCATTTCCTCGACCACGTCGGCCACGCGTTCTGCAAACAGGCCTGCAAAGCCCGCCGCGACCGGAGCCATCAGGAAGAACCCCATCAAGGGGAACAGCGCCAGCGATCCCCAGGACAGGGTGGACCCGATATCCCAAGGTCCGATCCAGGGCAGGGTCAGGCTGCCCGGCACGAAACTGCGAAGCGCCCAGAAGACGGCCGACTGCAGCGCCACGAACAGCAGGATCGTCAGCGCGATCCCCATCAGCGCCAGCCGCAGGATTCGGGGCCGCAGCAGATCGAGCCAGGCCAGGATCAGCGCGCGAAAGACCGTCATTCGAGCCAGGTCGTCTTGCTGGCGACGTCGGGGCGGGGGCGTTCGGGCGGCGTTTCGCCCCGGCTGCCCAGATGCACCAAGCCCACGATGCGCTCATTTTCGGACAGACCCAGGTGGCTGCGCCCGAAGGTTTCGTCCAGGACCGCCGGACCCGTCAGCCAGGCCGCCCCCCAGCCCGAGGCAAGCGCCGCATTGACAAGCCCCAGGCAGACCGCGCCCGCCGACAGGAACTGTTCCCAGCCGGGCACCTTGTCGCTGGCCACCGGGGCCGAAACGACCGCCACGATGACCGGCGAATCGAAAGCCGAAGCAGCCTTCTCTGCCGCCGCCTGTTCCTGACCCATGGCCAGCACCCGATCCCGCAGGACGGGGGCCAGCCGGTCCAGGGCCGCGCGTTCCAGCACCACGAAGCGCCAAGGTTCCAGCTTGCCGTGATCGGGCGTGCGGGCGGCAATCGTCAGAAGGCGCAGGATCTCGGCCCTGTCAGGGGCGGGGGCGCGCAGCATCTTGGGTGGATGCGACCGCCGGCTGGCCAGGAAATCCACCGCGGCATCGTTGCGATAGGACATGTCAGTCTCCTTTTCCCGCCGTTCTTTCGCAAAGCGGCAGAGGGCGCAAGCTAGCCCCGCTCGATCCGATAGTTGCCCTCGGGCAGGTTTAGCGCCAGCCGCAATTCGGTCAGCTGATGCATCGACAGGGTGATGCGCACCACCTCCTCGTCCGGGCCGATCTGTTCCAGGACCACGCGGTCGTCGAAGGACAGGATCACCACATCCTCGTTCAAGGGGCCGGTATCGGGATCGACCTCGTCGATCAGGGTGATGACCGTGGCGTCGAAATCATGCTCGATGGTGAACATCGTCGTCTCCTTGTTTCACGCCGACATTCGCGTGATGTGCAGCCCCCGACAAGCGGGCAGGGTTTGCACGGGTTTTCGCGACCAGCTAGGATCATGCAAGCGAAGCGCAACGATCGCGCCAAGGCAAGGCGCGGCATCGGCAAGGGGCGGACAATGAAGCAGGTCACGGCGGTTCTGTGTGCGGGGGTTCTGGGAATCGCGGCCTGCGCCCCGGTGCCCGTGGATCAGGTGCCGATCCCCACCGGACCCTACGGCGCGGCGCAGCCTGTGCCGGTCCTGACCAATGACGGAACGCCGCAATCTGCAGCCCGCATGTTCGTGTCCGTGATGCGCCGGATGGAGCCGGCAGTCGAACGCGAATGCCTGCAAAGGCGCACACAGCCCATCAATTGCGATTTCCAGTTCGTGGTGGATGACCGGCCGGGTCAGGAAGCAAACGCTTTCCAGACCATCGACGCCACCGGCCGGCCGATCATCGGCTTTACCCTGTCGCTGATCGCCCAGACCCGGAACGGCGACGAAATCGCCTTTGTCGTGGGGCACGAGGCCAGCCACCATGTCCTGAATCACCTGGATCGCAAGGCGGGTGCCGCTGCGGCAGGGGCGGTGATTCTGGGGAGCATCGCCTCGGTCTATGGCAACAACCCCGACGCCATCGAAGCGGCCCAGCGAATCGGGGCGTCAGTCGGTTCGCGCTATTATTCCCGGGATTGGGAACTGCAGGCCGACTATCTGGGCGCGATCATGACCCTGAATGCGGGGTTCGATCCCATAAATGGCTCGCGTTTCTTCGAACGCATCCCTGATCCTGGCGATCATGTGCTGGGCACCCACCCGTCGCGGGCCGCGCGCCTGGCCCAGGTGCGCCAGGCTGTGGCTGATGTTCAAAGCGGCCGAATACGTTGACGTAAACTGTGAAGGCAGTGGCAAAAAAGTCACGAAAACGCGTCGTTTCGCACAGGCGCTCTCCTTTCCGTGATTCTCGGTAATGAATCCGCCAAAAAAGCCGGCTGGATATCAGCGCGTTATTGCACAAATATCACGTTGATAACCCATAAGGCGAAAACTTGCCGAAAATTCGTGAAAAAAAGGTAACGACCCGGCGGATTTCTGCTTTTGTAGTTATTACCATGCACATAAAGTGCAATCATCTGGATCGGGTTGACGCGATGTCCCTAGGCTCGCGTTTGGAGTAGCGGAATGATCGGCGTAGTCGTATGGAGTAGCGCAGAGCGCGAGAAGGCAGTGATCTGGTGCGAAGATCATGCTTCCCTTGCTTATCTGCAGGGCCGCGAAAACCTTGTCCATGCTGCCCGTTGGCCGCAGCCGGGTGATCTGGTCGAACTGGAAAGCGAGGTTGTCGGCGCGCTGCGCAATGCCCGCAGGGTTGTCATGCTGTCTGAACAGGAATTCGCGCATCTTCCCGGAATGCTGCGGGCCACGGCCACCCCGGCCGAATCGCATCTGCGCGTTGTATCCGTGTCCCCAGCCGCCGAGTCGAGAGAGCGGCTGATCCCCGAGCCAGAGCTTCGAGTCGCCGCCGCCCGCTGACCTTAGCCTCAGACTCCGCGCGACAGGGCTGCGACGCCCGTGCGCGCCAGATCGACAAGCCCAAGCGGCCGCATCAGATCTGCGAATGCATCCAGCTTGGTCGGCGTTCCGACCAGTTCGAAGACAAAGCTTTCCAGTGTCGAATCGACGACATTGGCGCGGAAGATCTCCGCTATGCGCAGGGCCTCGACCCGTTTTTCGCCCTGGCCGCGCACCTTGAACAGCCCCAGTTCCCGTTCCACCGCCGGCCCTTCGACCGTCAGATCGTGAACCTCGTGCACGGGCACGATCCGGCCAAGCTGCGCCTTGACCTGGGCGATGACGGCAGGCGTGCCCCGCGTCACAAGGGTGATGCGCGATCGGTGGCCGGTATGATCGACCTCGGCCACGGTCAGGCTGTCGATGTTGTAGCCGCGCCCGGAAAACAGCCCGATCACGCGGGCCAGGACGCCCGGCTCGTTCTCGACCAGGACGGCAAGGGTATGGCTTTCCTCGACCTGGGAATTGGGGTCGCGCAGGTCATAGGCCGAATGGCTGGACGCGCCCTTCTGGATGTTCAAAGCATTCATTGGTCTGCCCTATCTTCTGTGCAGAAATATCCCGGGGTGTGGGGCAGCGCCCCACATGATCACACCAGCACGGCGCCTTCGGATTCGATCACGCCGAATGTCGCGGCCTCGCCCAGCAGCATTTCGTTATGCGGCTTGCCCGACGGGATCATCGGGAAGCAGTTCTCGTGCTTCTCGACCAGGACGTCCAGGATGAAGGGTCCGTCGTAATCCAGCATCTGCTGGATCGCGTCATCCAGTCCCTTCGGGTCGCGGACCACGGCGCCTTTGCAGCCGAAGGCCTCGGCCAGCTTGACGAAATCGGGCAGGCTGTCCGACCAACTCTGGCTATAGCGTTCGCCATGCAGCAACTGCTGCCACTGGCGAACCATGCCAAGCCGTTCGTTGTTCAGGATGAACTGCTTGACCGGCAGGCGGAACTGCACCGCCGTGCCCATTTCCTGCATGTTCATCAGCCAGCTTGCATCGCCCGCCACGTTGATCACCAGGGCGTCGGGATGGGCCATCTGCACACCGATGCTGGCAGGCAGGCCGTAACCCATCGTTCCCAGCCCGCCCGAGGTCATCCAGCGGTTCGGCCCGTCGAAATGCAGGTATTGCGCGGCCCACATCTGATGCTGGCCAACCTCGGTCGTGATATACCGGTCGCGCCCCTTGGTCAGCGCCTCCAGCCGTTCAAGCGCGTATTGCGGCTTGATCAGCGTGTCGCTGTTCCGATAGGCGAGACAGTTCTTCGCCTTCCATCCTTCGATCGTCTGCCACCAGTCGCGCAAGGCTGCGCTGTTCACCTTGCGGCCGCGCGATTTCCAGACCTTCAGCAAATCTTCCAGGACATGGCCCACGTCGCCGACGATGGGGATGTCCACGCGGATCACCTTGTTGATGCTGGAAGGGTCGATGTCGATGTGGGCCTTGACCGAATGGGGGCTGAAATCGGCGACCCGCCCGGTGATCCGGTCGTCGAAGCGCGCGCCGATGTTGATCATCAGGTCGCAGCCGTGCATCGCCAGGTTCGCCTCGTAAAGGCCATGCATCCCCAGCATTCCCAGCCAGTTCTTGCCCGACGCCGGATAGGCGCCAAGCCCCATCAGGGTCGAGGTGACGGGGAATCCCGTGGCATCCGCCAGTTCGCGCAGCAACTGGCTGGCGCCGGGACCGGAGTTGATCACGCCGCCGCCGGTGTAAAGGATCGGGCGCTCGGCCCCTTCCATCAGTTCGGCCAGACGGGTGATGGCCTGGATGTCGCCCTTGCGCGCCGGCTGGTAACGCCCCGGCTCGACCTGCTTCGGCGCGACATAGGTGCCGCTGGCAAACTGCACGTCCTTCGGAATATCGACCAGAACCGGTCCGGGGCGGCCCGAGGTCGCGACCTGGAACGCCTTGTGGATGGTTTCGGCCAGCTTCTCGGTATCCTTGACCAGCCAGTTGTGCTTGGTGCAGGGCCGGGTGATGCCCACCGTATCGGCTTCCTGGAAGCCGTCGGTTCCGATCATGAAGGTCGGGACCTGGCCCGACAGCACGACCAGCGGGATCGAATCGAGCAGCGCATCGGTCAACCCGGTGACGGCATTCGTGGCGCCCGGTCCCGAGGTGACCAGCACGACCCCCGGCTTGCCCGTGGACCGGGCATAGCCTTCGGCCATGTGGACCGCCCCCTGTTCGTGGCGGACCAGGACATGGGTGATGTCGTTCTGCTGGAACAGTTCGTCATAGATGGGTAGCACCGCCCCGCCCGGATAGCCGAATACCGTGTCGACGCCCTGATCGCGCAGCGCCTCGACAACCATTCTTGCACCCGTCATCGTTCGGGACATGCCTTCCTCCATCCTGTTCACACGCGGCCATACCCGCCCGCGAGTCGGCGCAAACTATGGAGGCAGGCGATCAGGGTCAATGGGGTGGCGCGGATAAAATGGCGCGGTTCACACGAAATTTGTAATTTTCTTTCGCGGATCAGCGATCGAATTGCGGCAGCGCGATCCGGGCGACCTGTTCGACAATGGGATCGACGGACAAGGGATGGGCCTCGTTCGAATGATCCTCGGGATTGCCGATGTTCTGCCAGACCCCGCCCTTGTAGATCTCCAAGGCCGAGAACTTGGCCTTGTAGTCCATCTTGCGGCTGCCCGGCACCCAATAGCCCAGATAAATATAGGGCAGCTTCGCCGCCCGCGCGATCTCGATGTGATCCAGGATCAGGTATGTCCCCAGGCTCGCCGGTTGCAGGACGGGATGATAGAAGCTGTAGACCAGGCTAAGGCCATCATCCAGCACGTCGGTCAGGCAGACGGCCGCCAGGAAGTCGTCGCCGGGCGCCAGCCGTTCCGGCTGGTCGCCGCTGCAGCGGTATTCGATCACCCGCGTCTTGACCGGCGTTTCCTCGATCATGGCGGCGAATTCGAAGATGTCCATGTCGGCCATGCCGCCATCGGCGTGGCGGCTGTCCAGGTAACGGCGGAACAGTTCGAACTGCTCTTCCGTGGCCCAGGCGCTTGTCGCCAGACGCCGCAGCCCTGCGTTGCGGCGCATCAGCCGGCGCTGCGTGCGCGAGGGCTGGAAATCCGCAACCCGGATCCGGGCGGACATGCAGGCCACGCAGCTTTCGCAGCTTGGGCGATAAAGGACGTTCTGCGACCGCCGGAAGCCCTGCCGGGACAGGGCGTTGTTCAGGTCGGACGCATTGTCGCCATGCAGCGCGGTGAACAGCTTGCGTTCGGCACGGCCATGCAGATAGGGGCACGGCTGCGGTGCCGTCACATAGAATTGCGGCGCATGGGGCAGGGTATGTCGCATCAGCGCAGGCCCTTATGGCGGATTGTCGTTGCAGAACTGATCATGCGCCAAAAAGGATCCGTATGCTCATCCGTTGATTTTCGCGAAAGCCTAACAATGATTGCACCAACCGCCAAGCCGGGAAAGGGTTAAACCTTGAAGTGATCCGCTGGCCGACGTTGACGAGGCGGGGGCTTTGGCTAGTCTGCCGCCCATGGATTTCGCCGCACGCATTACCCGTCTTCCCCTTGTCGCCGATCCCGACCGTGCCCGGCATGTCCTTGCCCGGTTTCCCGCGCTGGATCCCGCCCTGATCGCGCTGATCGGCGGTGCGGCAGGGTGCAGCCCCTATCTGGCGGGCCTTTTGCAGAAAGAGGCGGAGTGGCTGCCCGGCGCCCTTGATCACGAGGATGTGGTCGCACGCGAGACGGCGAAGTTCGACGACCTGCCCCCCGACGATCTGGCGGTGGCTTTGCGCCGGGCCAAGCGGCGGGTCGCGCTTCTGGCCGCCCTGGCCGATCTGGGCGGCGTCTGGACGCTGGAACAGGTCACGGGCGCGCTGTCCGACTTGGCCGACCGGGCCGTCGATCTGGCCCTGCGTGCCCAGGTTGCCCAGGAACGGCGCCGGGGCAAGCTGCCTGAAACGGACGCCCCGGCCAGCGGGGTCTTTGCCCTGGCGATGGGCAAGGGGGGCGCGCGCGAACTGAACTACAGTTCCGACATCGACCTGATCGTGCTGTTCGACGAAACCGCATATGCGGACGCCGACCAGCAAGAGGCGCGGGCGGCGCTGATCCGGGCCACGCGCAAGATGGCGACGACGCTGTCCGATGTGACCGAACACGGCTATGTCTTTCGCACCGACCTGCGGCTGCGGCCCGATGCCTCGGTCACACCGGTCTGCATCTCGGCCGCCGCGGCCCTGGCCTATTACGAGGCCGAGGGCCGCACCTGGGAACGCGCGGCCTTCATCAAGGCGCGCGCGGCGGCGGGCGACATCGCGGCGGGCGAACGCTTCCTGCGGGAACTGCGCCCCTTCGTCTGGCGCAAGCATCTGGATTTCGCGGCCATCCAGGACGCGCACGACATGCGCCTGCGCATCCGCGACCACAAGGGACTGGGCGGGCGGCTGGAAATCCCCGGCCACAACATGAAGCTGGGCCGGGGCGGCATCCGCGAGATCGAATTCTTCACCCAGACCCGCCAGTTGATCGCGGGCGGGCGCGATCCCGACCTGCGATGCCGCGACACCGTGGGCGGGCTGGCGGCCCTGGCGGACAAGGGCTGGATCCCGGCGGATGTGGCGCGCGACCTGGCCGATCATTACCGCCAGCACCGCGACATTGAACACCGCATCCAGATGGTGAACGATGCCCAGACCCATTCCCTGCCCAGGGACGGGGCCGGGATCGCCCTGATCGCCGCGATGATGGGAGAGGGGGATGCCGATGCCTGGTGCACCCGGCTGCGCGCGCGGCTGGATCATGTGCATGACCTTACGGAAACCTTCTTCGCACCGGGCGAGGCTGTTCAGCGTCCGTCGATCTCGGTCGAATCGCAGGCGATCATTGACCGCTGGCAGACCTATCCGGCGCTGCGGTCGGCCCGCGCGCAACAGATCTTCCGGCGGGTCGAACCGGAGCTTTTGTCCCGCATGGCCAGGACCGGCCACCCCGACGAGGCGCTGTCGCGGTTCGACGGGTTCCTGTCCGCGCTGCCCGCCGGGGTGCAGATCTTTTCCCTGTTCGAGGCCAATCCCCAGTTGATCGACCTGCTGGTCGATATCTGCGGCAGCGCGCCGGGGCTTGCGGCCTATCTGACACGTCATTCGGCGGTGCTGGATGCGGTGCTGGGGGGCAGCTTCTTTTCGGCCTGGCCGGGCGCCCAGGGCTTGCGCGCCGATCTGGACCGTGTGCTGCAGGCCGCGCTGAACGGCCCCGGCGGCGGATATGAGACGGCCTTGGACAGTGCCCGCCGCTGGGCGCATGAATGGCATTTCCGCGTGGGCGTCCATCACCTGCGCGGCCTGATCGACGCGGACGAGGCGGCCGGCCAATATGCCGATATCGCCGATGCCTGCATCGCCGCGCTGTTTCCCGTCACCACCGCCGATTTCGCCCGCAAGCATGGCGCGCCGCCGGGCCGGGGGGCCGTGGTGCTGGGCATGGGGTCGCTGGGCGCGCGCACGCTGAATGCCGGGTCCGACCTGGATCTGATCGTGATCTATGACGCGGACGGTGCCGAGGCCTCGGACGGCCCGCGCCCCCTGGCGGCGCGTCCCTATTACGCGCGGCTGACGCAGGCCATGATCACCGCCGCCTCGGCCCCGACTGCCGAAGGGCGGCTCTACGAGGTGGACATGCGGCTGCGCCCCTCGGGGCGGCAGGGGCCGGTGGCGACCGCGATCCAAAGCTTTGAAAGCTACCAGATGACCGAGGCCTGGACCTGGGAACATCTGGCCCTGACCCGCGCCCGCGTCGTGGCCTGGGCGGGCGAGGGGGCCGAGGGGCTGGCCCATGACGTCGAAGCCTTGCGTCTGGCGGTGCTGCGGCGGCGGGGCGGGGATCCGCGGGTGATGCCTGATCTGGCGGACATGCGCGAACGGATCTTTGCGGCCAAGCCCATGGACGGCGCCTGGGAGGCGAAAACCGGACCCGGTCGGCTGCAGGACATCGACCTGCTGGCGCAATCGCTGGCGCTGCGCACGGGGGATCCGGCACGGGGGACGCTGGCGCAGTTGCGGGCGGGCAGGCGGGCGGGGCTGATCGCGCCCGCGGACGCCGACAGGCTGGGGTCGATCTGGCGATTCCTGTGGCGTCTCCACGCCTCGGGCCGATTGCTTACGGGCAAGCCGCTGGACATGGACGACATAGGTCTGGGCGGGCAGGAATTCCTGTTGCGGGAAAGCGGCGCGGCATCGGTTGCCGAACTGGCCGACCGGCTGCGCCATTCCTGCGCCGAGGCGGCTGGCCTGATTGACGCGGGCCTGCCGGTGGCCTCGGGTGCGCCGCTGGCCTAGGCGCTCTTGCGGATGGGCAGGGCGGGGGTCGCCTCGACGGCGGTCGCGACCGCCGGTTCTTTCGGCAGGACCGCATCCCGGCGTTCACCGATCTGGCCCAGCAATGGCACCGCCACCGTCCCGTCCGCCATCACGACCGCAGCGTCGGCCGCGTCATAGATGCCGTGCGCGGTCTTGTCCCAATAGAAGGGCTTCACGACCACCTCGTAGATCGCCTTCCAGCCCGCCAGGCAGCCCAGCGGGAAATACAGGTGCAGGCTGGGCACCCAGGCCATCAGGTGCCGGTGCTTGTCGGCCCGGACGGCCCACATGCCCACCCCGATGGACAGCAATTCGGACGCGACAAAGGTGCCGAACAGGGCAGGGATCGCGTAACCGCCCCAAACCCCGGACAGGGGTTCGCGCAGGGGATGCGGCAGGCCCAGGCTCAGCAGCCAGAAGCTCCACAGGATCGGGGCCAGCAGATATTGCGACAGGCTGCCCAGGAACTGGATCTGGAAGCCCAGGAACCGCCACGCCCCCAGTTCGCGCCACAGCGCGCGCGGGTTGCGCATGTGGACGCCCCAGGTCATCGCATAACCCTTGAGCCAGCGGGATCGCTGCTTGATCCAGGGCAGGGCGCGGCAGTTCGCCTCCTCGTCGGTGGTGGTGTCGATGATCTTGGTCCGCCAGCCGCGCCGCGCCAGGCGCACGCCCAGGTCGGCATCCTCGGTCACGTTCCAGGCGTCCCAGGCGCCGACCTGTTCCAGCGCGTCGCGGCGGAAGAACAGGGTGGTGCCGCCCAAGGGGACGACCAGGCCCAGCCGCGCGACGCCCGGCAGGATCACCCGGAACCAGGCGGCGTATTCGATGGTAAAGCATCGGGCCAGCCAGTTGGTGCGGGGGTTGTAGTAGTCCAATGCCCCTTGCAGGCAGGCCACGTCGGCCGGCGCAAAGTGAAAGCGCCGCGCCACCTTGTGCAACTGGTCGGGATCGGGGCGGTCCTCGGCGTCCCAGACGCCGATGATCGCGCCGCGGCAGAAATTCAGCGCATAGTTCAGCGCGCGCGGCTTGGTCTGGACCGGGCCGTTCGGCACCTCGACCACGCGGATCCAGCCGGGCAGGCGGGCGCCCTGAATGGCGTTGCGGGTGACCTGGTCGCTGGCCTCGATCACCAGAAGGATGTCGGTCAGTTCGCGCGGATAATCCAGCCGGGACAGGCGGCCCACCAGCTTGCCCGCGACATCGCTTTCGCGGAACAGGGGCACCATGACCGAGATTACCGGCAGCGGCCGGGTCATCTCTGTCCTGGCGCGGCGCCCTTGGGCCAGATTCTCGGCCAAGGCGCGGCCCTCTGCCTCGATCCGGCGGCTGGCGATCAGCGCCGCCAGCTTCAACCCGCTTTGCGCCACAAGGGATGCAGTGGCCCACAGGGTCAGCGCCGACAGGACGAACACCGGGACCAGCCAAAGCCCGATGGCCAGTGCCGCCATCAGCCCCATGGCGATGCGCCCGGTGCGCGCCTCGTTCCGGGACCGGCAGGACTCGCCGGCGGGAACGCGCGTCTCGGCCTGGCGGATCATGGCGATGCGGCGGACGGCCAGGATGGCGGCCTGGACCTGATCTTCGCTGCACAAAAGCATTCGGACCTGGCCAAAGCTTTCGGGGAAGAGCGGGATAAGCGCCGCAAAGGCTTCGGGTCGGGCCGTTGCGATCCAGGTCACCCCCCCGATGCGGCGCCAGGGCAGAATGGCATTGGTCAGGCAGAATTCCGTTCCCAAGGCGTCGATCAGGCGCGGATCGCCCGGCGTTTTCGCGGGATCCAGCGCGGTGGTGCGCCATTGCCGGCACAGGGCGCGCAACAGCGCCTCGGGCGTGACCCAGCCTTGCGACAGGAGGATCTGGCCCAGGCGGCTGTTCTGCCGCCCGCGCATGACGCTGGCCTTCAGCAGGTTGCCGGGATCGACGGCGCCGTCTTCCAGAAGCAACTGGCCCAGGGGCGCCTGGTGCCGGGGGGCCATGGTCGGCGCAACCGCAGGCGCAGTCGCATCGGCGGAAACAAAGGCAACTGGCTGCGGACTGACCATGGGCGATTCCCTTTCGGATCGCCCATGGGTGGCATGAAAGCGGTTAAGAAGGCGTTAAGCGCCGGTCCGGCGGTTGCGCATCGCGTCGGTGAAACGCTGGAACAGGTAAAGACTGTCCTGCGGACCCGGCGCGGCCTCGGGGTGATATTGCACCGAGAAGACCGGCTTGTCCTGAACCCGGATGCCGCAATTGCTGCCGTCGAACAGGCTGACATGGGTTTCGATCACGCCGGCGGGCAGGGTCTGGCTGTCCACCGCGAAGCCGTGGTTCATCGAGGTGATCTCGACCTTGCCGGTTTCGGTGTCGCGCACCGGATGGTTCGCGCCGTGATGGCCGTGGCCCATCTTCACCGTCTTCGCGCCAAGCGCCAGGGCCAGCATCTGATGACCCAGGCAGATGCCGAAGATCGGCATGTCGCGGTCCAGCAGGTCCTTGATCATCGGCACGGCATATTCGCCGGTCGCCGCCGGGTCGCCGGGACCGTTCGACAGGAACACGCCTTCGGGGTCATGCGCCAGAACCTCCTCGGCGGTGGCGGTGGCGGGCAGGACGGTCACGTCGGCCCCGAAGGCCACCAGGGACCGCAGGATGTTGCGCTTGGCGCCGTAATCCAGCGCGACCACCTTGAAAGGCTTCTGTTCGGGCGATGTGCCGAAGCCCTTGCCCCATTCCCAGGCGCCCTGATCCCAGCGATAGCTTTGCCGGCAGGTGACATCCCTCGCCAGATCCAGGCCGACAAGGCCCGTCCAGTCGCGGGCCTTGGCGACCATGGCGGCGATGTCGAAATTGCCATCCGGGTCGTGGGCCAGCACCACATGGGGGGCGCCCTGCTGGCGAATTGCGCGGGTCAGGCGGCGGGTATCGACCCCGCCGATGCCGATGCGGCCGCGCCGGGCCATCCAGTCGGGCAGGTCGCCCGCCGCGCGCCAGTTCGACGGATCGGTCGGATCCCAGCGGACGACGATGCCGCTGGCGACGGGATCGGGGGCCTCGTCATCTTCCGGCGTGATGCCGGTGTTGCCGATATGGGGGAAGGTGAAGGTGACGACCTGGCTGGCATAGGAGGGATCGGTCATGATCTCCTGATAGCCGGTCATCGCGGTGTTGAAGACCAGCTCCGCCACGACCTCTCCGGGGGCGCCGAAGCCCTGGCCGTAGAAGACGGTCCCGTCGGCAAGCGCAAGGCAGGCGGTCGGCTTGTTGGCCATGGCAGGCACCCTCTGTCTGAAATCTGCCGGTGAATAGGGGGCATGGCGCGCAAGGTCAAGAACAACGCCTGTCTTGATTTGGCGGGTCCACTGGCCTAGATCGCAGGCTTTCGTGCCCACGGAGACGCAAATGGACCTGCGAGCCACCCTGCAAGCCGCCACCAAGGACGCCATGAAGGCCAAGGACAGCGCCCGTCTGTCAACGCTGCGCCTGATCGGCGCCGCCATCAAGGACCGAGAGATCGCGGCCCGCGTGGGCGACGGCGACGGCACGCTGAGCGAGGCTGACCTGATCGCGATCCTGTCCAGGATGGTCAAGCAGCGCCAGGAATCGGCCAGAGCCTATGAGGAAGGCGGGCGGCTGGAGCTGGCAGAAAAGGAAGAAGCCGAAATCGGCATCATCCAGGAATTCCTGCCTCGCCAGTTGTCCGAGGCGGAAACCGCCGCTGCCATCGACGCAGCCATTTCGGCATTGGGCGCCACCGGCATTCGTGACATGGGCCGGGTCATGGCTGAACTGCGCGACCGCCACGCGGGGCAGATGGATTTCGGCGCTGTCGGGCCAATGGTCAAGGCGCGGCTGCTGAACTGAACGCCCTGCGGGCGCTCATCGGGGCAGGAGGAGACCGCCATGCCCGCCAAATCGAAAGCCCAGCAGAAAGCCGCTGGCGCGGCGCTCTCCGCCAAGCGGGGAGATGCGACGGTCAAAGACCTGAAAGGCGCGTCCAAGGACATGCATATAGCATGAACAACCCGCAGCTGAAGGACCTTGCCAAGACCGGCCACAAGGGCAAACCTGAACATAAACGCGACTGATCAGCGCAGGCTGGCCAGCCTGCGCAACAGGTCGTCATGCAGGCTGCGGCGTTCCTGGGGCGTCAGGAAGGCGCCCAGTTCGATTTCCCGCCGGCCGTCGGTCAGTGTCAGATAGGATTCGACCGGCCCGCGCCGCAGGATCGGCCGCAGCCAATAGCTGTTCGTGGTCCATTCCCGCAGGCGTCCGCCCGGATCATGGCGCACCACCCGCGCGGTCCTGCGGTCCAGGACCAGTTCCTCGGCCATCTCGCCCTGGGAGTAGCTGCGCTGGATTGCATACCAGACCCCGCCGATTACCAGCAGCACGAAGGGCAGCAGGCCCCACAACACCGCAGTTCCCAGCATCGCCACCACCGGCAGCGCCATGAAGCCCGCCGTGACCCCGATGAACCACACGAATCCCTTGCGCGGCAGCGATTGATAGGGCCACAGCCGCAGCCGATATGACAAGGCCCCGGAGTGATCCGGGGCCGTATCCTGCCATTCATAGGGCATCAGTGTGCGCGGCTGTGGTCCCAATCCTCGCGCTTGGGCAGTTGCTCGAACGTGTGTTCGGGCGGGGGCGAGGTCAGGGTCCATTCCAGCGTGTCCGCATGTTCGTTCCAGTAGTTGTTCTGGGTCACGCGTTCGCCCGCACGCAGGGTATAGAACACGATACCGATGAAGAACAGGAACGATGCAAAGGACAGATAGGCGCCCAGCGAGCTGATATAGTTCCAGAAGGCGTATTCCACAGGATAGTCGATGTAGCGCCGGGGCATCCCCTGGCGGCCCAGGAAGTGCTGCGGGAAGAAGGTCAGGTTCGCCCCGATGAACATCATCCAGAAGTGCAGCTTGCCCGCCCATTCGGGATACTGGCGGCCCGACATCTTGCCGATCCAGTAATAGACGCCCGCGAACAGCGCAAAGACCGCGCCCAGCGACATGACGTAGTGGAAGTGCGCCACGACGTAGTAGGTGTCGTGATAAACCCGGTCCAGCGGCGCCTGGCTGAGGACAACGCCGGTCACGCCGCCCACGGTGAACAGGAACAGGAAGCCGAAGGCCCAGAGCATCGGCGTCTTGAATTCGATCGAGCCGCCCCACATCGTCGCGATCCACGAGAAGACCTTGATGCCCGTGGGCACGGCGATCGTCATGGTGGCCAGCATGAAGTAGGACTGCTGGGTCAGCGACATGCCGACCGTGTACATGTGGTGCGCCCAGACGACGAAGCCCAGCACCCCGATCGCGGCCATGGCCAGGACCATCGGCAGATAGCCGAAGATCGGCTTCTTGGCGAAGGTCGAGATGACGTGGCTGATGATGCCGAAGCCCGGCAGGATGATGATATAGACCTCGGGGTGGCCAAAGAACCACAGGATGTGCTGGTACAGCACCGGGTCACCGCCGCCGGCCGGGTTGAAGAAGTTCGTGCCGAAGTTGCGATCCATCAGCAGCATGGTGATGGCGCCGGCCAGAACGGGCAGGGCCAGCAGGATCAGCCAGGCGGTGATGAAGACCGACCAGGCGAACAGCGGCACCTTGAACAACGTCATGCCGGGGGCGCGCATGTTCAGGAAGGTGGTGATGATGTTGATCGAGCCGAGGATCGAGGATGCGCCCGACACGTGGACCGCGAAGATCGCCAGGTCCATCGAATAGCCGGCCTCGGTCGTGGACAAGGGCGGATAAAGAACCCAGCCGACGCCCGAGCCGAGCTGGTCCGACCCGCCCGGCGCCAGCAGCGAGGCGATGCCCAGGGCGACGCCCGCCACATACATCCAGTAGGACAGGTTGTTCAGGCGCGGAAAGCTCATGTCCGGGGCGCCGATGTGCAGCGGCATGAAATAGTTGCCGAAGCCGCCGAACAGTGCGGGAATCACCACGAAGAACATCATCAGGACGCCGTGATAGGTGATCATCACGTTCCAAAGATGCCCGTTCGGGGTGCATTCGGCAGTCGAGTCGGCAATGAAGCGGGCGCCTTCCAGGCACATGTACTGCACGCCGGGGCTTTGCAGTTCCATCCGCATGTAGACGGTGAAGCTGACCGCGATCAGCCCCACGATCCCGGACGTGAACAGGTAAAGAATACCAATGTCCTTATGATTGGTGGACATGAACCAGCGGGTGAAGAACCCGCGTGTGTCGTGATGGTCGTCGTGGCCATGAACGGCTGCGTCTGCCATACCCGAACTCCCTCAGATATCATGATCCGGTCCGGCAGACCGGCTATTCCCTTCGGGTGGTTCTAGACCAGCCGTGCCGACCCGGCAATGCCCTAAGGGCGCCGGGACGGCAGCTTTTGGTCGCAGATGTGCCGACCCGGTTCAGCGATAGACCAGAACCGGGATCTTGGAATGCGTCAAGAGCTTGGTCGCCTGGCTGCCCATCACCACCGCCGCCATGCCGCGGCGCCCGTGGGACGCCAGGGCGATCAGGTCGCAGCCTTCGTTTAGGGCGGTGTCGATGATCGCCTGATAGGGGCTGTCATGCCATTTGTGATGGGTTTCGATCCTGACCCCCGCCGCCGCGGCCTTGTCGCGCGCCGCCGCAAGAACCTTGTCCGCGTAGGCGCGTGCATCCGCATCATAGCTGGCGCGCGAACTTTCGACCTGCATCGCATCCGCGCTGAGGATGTGGAAGGGTTCGGTCACAGTGACGACCGTTACCGCCGCGCCGATGCTGGCGGCCAGGGCCATGCCCTTGTCGACCGCCTGCGTGGCCAGTTCGGATCCGTCGGTCGGGATCAGGATATGCTTGAACACGATGCTCCTCCTGTGGTGACGGCCACGCGCCTGCGCGACCTGGTTGCGCGATGGACGCTGCCACGGAGAAAGCGTTGAAAGAATGATCTGAATCAAATTGGCCGACCCAAGGACGGATCGGCCCGAACCAGTTGGGGGGGGGTGCGTCACTGCGCCGCAGGCGACGCGCTTGCCAGATAGGCCGCGATATCGGCCTGGTTCTTGTTCAGCTTGAACGTCATCTTGGTGCGGGCCGAACTGTCGCCGGTCTTTTCCTGCACGAACTTGTTCGGGTCGGTGATATAGGCAGCCAGATCCTCGACCGTCCAGACCTCGCCCGCGTCCTTCAACGCGATCAGCGCCTCGGAATACTTGTAGCCTTCCTGGGACGCGGCGGGACGTCCCACGATGCCATAAAGGTTCGGCCCGGTCGCGCCGCCCTTCACGATATCCTCGCCTTCCGGCGACTGGATCATGTGGCAAGCCTTGCACTTGCGGAATTCCTTTTCGCCGACCGTGGCATCGCCGGCATCCTGTGCCAGTGCGGGCATGGCTAGGGTTGCACCCATCAGGGCGCCGATGATCGCAAATCTCATTCTTTCCTCGCTATTCCAAAGAAATTGGAAGTCCCAACCAACCTTCTTAAGGGCGATCGGTTCATTTGCCACCCGTCAGAAGGTCGCATCCGGCAAAAATCAGTTATCCGAAGATCGTATCGAAGCTTCGGCGCAACGCCACGTCCAGATCCGCCATGCCGACAGGCAGGCCCAGATCGACCAGGCTGGTCACGCCGTGCCCGCTGATTCCACACGGAACGATGCCGGAGTAATGCGACAGGTCGGGTTCGACATTGACGGCGATGCCGTGGAAGCTAACCCAGCGGCGCAGCTTGACCCCGATGGCCGCGATCTTGTCGTCGCGGATGCTGCCGTCGGGCAGGGGCGCCTTGTCGGGGCGCGGCACCCAGACGCCCACGCGCCCTTCGCGGATCACGCCCGTCACGCCGAAATCCGCAAGGGAGGCGATCACCCAGGCCTCGAGCCGCGCCACGAAGGTCCGCACGTCGCGGCCGCGCCGGTTCAGGTCCAGCATCACATAGACGATGCGCTGCCCCGGTCCGTGATAGGTGTATTGCCCGCCCCGACCGGCCGCATGGACCGGGAAGCGCGCCTCAAGCAGGTCGGTCTGCCGTGCGCTGGTTCCCGCGGTATAGAGCGGCGGATGTTCGACCAGCCAGATCAGTTCGTCCGCCTGCCCCGCATGGATCGCCGCGACCCGCGCCTCCATGAAGGCTATCGCGTCGTCGTATCCCGTCAAGCCGTGTGCCGTCATCCATTCCACCATGGGCACGGTCTGGCCCGGCCTGCGCGCGGCGTCAAGCAGGGGCGTCAGAATCCCCCTTTTCAATCCCCCGCGCCTCGGCTATCACCCGGCCCACTGCCCGGATGCGGTCGTGGCGGAATTGGTAGACGCGCAGCGTTGAGGTCGCTGTTCCTTAACCGGAGTGGAAGTTCGAGTCTTCTCGACCGCACCATCTTTCCCTTACATCCATCCATGAAAACAGGGCGTAGGCCCGTTACGGATGAGAGATGCGATGAAGATTGCCGTGGTGGGTCTTGGCTATGTCGGCTTGTCGAATGCGGTCCTGCTGGCCCAGCATTCCAGTGTCGTGGCCCTGGACATCGACGCAGGGCGGGTCGCCGCCGTCAATGCCCGCCAAAGCCCCATCGAGGATGCCGACATCACCCGCTTCCTGGCCGAGCGTGATCTTGACCTGACGGCCACCACCGATCCGCAGCAGGCCCTGTCAGGCGCCGATTTCGTGATCGTGGCCACGCCGACAAACTACGATCCCCGCACCAATGGCTTCGACACCGCCTCGGTCGAGGCTGTGATTGCCCTGGCCCGCCAGCACGCGCCCGGCACGCCGATCATCGTCAAGTCCACCGTGCCCGTGGGCTTCACCCAAAGGATGCGGGCCGCCACGGGGTTCGACGGCATCATCTTCTCGCCCGAGTTCCTGCGCGAGGGGCTGGCGCTGCACGACAACCTGCATCCAAGCCGGATCGTGGTCGGCGACAAGGGCGAAGCAGGGCGGTGCTTTGCGGCGCTTCTGGCGCAGGGCGCGATCGACGCCGATGTGCCGGTCCTGTTCACCGACTCGACCGAGGCCGAGGCGATCAAGCTGTTCGCCAATACGTTCCTGGCCATGCGCGTCGCCTATTTCAACGAACTGGACAGCTATGCCCTGACCAATGGCCTCGACCCCTATGCCATCATCCGGGGCGTAGGCCTGGATCCGCGGGTGGGTGATTACTACAACAACCCTTCCTTCGGTTACGGCGGCTATTGCCTGCCCAAGGATACCAAGCAATTGCTGGCGAACTATTCGGCCGTGCCGCAGAACCTGATCACGGCCATCGTCGAGGCCAACCGCACCCGCAAGGATTTCATCGCCGACCAGATCATCGCCCGCAATCCCCGGACGGTCGGCATCTATCGGCTGGTGATGAAGGAAGGTTCCGACAATTTCCGCGACAGCGCCGTCCAGGGAATCATGAAGCGGATCAAGGCCAAGGGCATTTCCTGCATCGTCTACGAGCCGGTCCTGCAAGCCGATCACTTCTTCCATTCCCCGGTCGAGCGCGACCTGGAAACGTTCAAGGCCAAATCCGACCTGATCATCGCCAACCGCCGCCACGACGACCTGGCCGATGTGGGCGACAAGCTGTTCACCCGCGACCTGCTGCAACGCGACATATGACCCCGGCCGCCCGCATATCCGCCGCGATCGAGGTTCTGGACCACATCCTTGCCGGACAGCCTGCGGAACAGGCTCTGCTGCGATGGTCGCGGGCCAGCCGCTTCGCGGGGTCGGGCGACCGGGCGGCGGTGCGCGATCTGGTCTTTGACGCGCTGCGCTGCCGCGACAGCCACGCGGCCCTGGGCGGCGGGTTGACGGGCAGGGGGCTGATGATCGGCGGATTGCGCGCAGCGGGCCGGGATCCGGCGGAATACTTCACGGGCCAAGGCCATGCGCCCGCCCCTCTTGGACCGCAGGACAGCCCGGAAAACGCCTATGAGGCGCTGGATATCCCAGGCTGGCTGCGCCCGCTGTGGGATGCCTCTCTGGGCGATCGGGCCAAGGCCGTGGCCGGGCTGATGCGGCAGCGGGCGCCGGTCTGGCTGCGGGTCAATCCGATCAGGGCCGATGCCGGGCAGGCGGAGGCAGCCTTGAGCCAGGATGCCATAACGGTCGAACCTGATTTCCGGCTTGGCACCGCCCTTCGGGTGACGGCGAATGAACGCCGCCTGTCGCAAAGCCGCGCTTATCGCGACGGCCTGGTCGAACTTCAGGATCTGTCCCCGCAAATGGCCTGTGCGTCCTTGCCGGTGACGACGGGAATGCGGGTCCTGGACTACTGTGCCGGGGGTGGAGGCAAGACGCTGGCCATCGCGGGGCGCGCACCGGATCTGACGCTGGTCGCCCATGACGCCGACCCCGCCCGGATGCGCGATCTGCCGCAGCGCGCGGACAGGGCGGGGGCCAGGGTGCGGATCGCCGCCCGCCCGTCCGGCAGCTTCGACCTGGTGATCGCGGACGTGCCCTGTTCGGGATCCGGGACATGGCGGCGCACGCCTGATTCGAAATGGCGCCTGACCCAGGCAGGCCTCGACGAGCTTGTGGCGTTGCAGGCGCAGATCCTGCGGCAGGCGGCGACCTTGGTCGGGTCGGGCGGGCATCTGGCCTATATGACCTGTTCGCTGCTTGATCCCGAAAACGGTGCCCAGATCGACCGCTTCCTGCGCGACAACCCGGACTTTCGGCAGGTGGCGCGGCATCTGTGGACCCCGCTTGATGCCGGCGACGGCTTTTTCCTGGCGCTGATGGTGCGCGGATGAGCAGCCGAGGCGCCATTAACGCCTTGTTAAGCGGTTTGGCGGTATCGAGCATCTGGAAGGCTTGGAAGGGGGCTAGACGGATGAACCTGGGGGACACGCAGACCGCCGTGTCGCGCAATGCCGCGGTGGCGCTTCCGTTCCTGATGCTGCCGGTGGTCATCGCTGCCGTCGCGGCGCTGGCCCTTCCGCAAAGCGGCTATGGCCTGCTGGCCCTGGTCATCGGCACTATTGCGGTCGCCTGGTATATCCTGGGGGGCGTGATCTCGATGGGGTATGTGCTGGATCGGCTAGCGGCGCGGCGGGCGCTGGCGGCCATCCGGCAGGAGGTTGGCG
Organism: Paracoccus yibinensis; assembly: GCF_030846195.1. Classification (GTDB taxonomy): domain Bacteria; phylum Pseudomonadota; class Alphaproteobacteria; order Rhodobacterales; family Rhodobacteraceae; genus Paracoccus; species Paracoccus yibinensis. The sequence continues at coordinate 593,835 of NZ_JAVCWH010000002.1, read as the reverse complement.
ATACAGCCGACCCCGTCTGGATCTGCGATTCCGACGGGCTGGTGATGATGCAGAACGACACCGCGCGCCAAGGGTTCGGCGACATTGCCGGACAGAACATCCTCCGGCTGATCGCGCAGCTTCGAGCGGATGCGGATGACGACCTGAAAGGCCTGATCCGTCGGGCGGGCTATGCAGGCTGCGCCGATCTGGCGCTTGCGTCCGGGGACACGCTGACGCTCAGCCGGGCCGAAGATGCGCCGCTGCAAATCTGGTCCTATCACAGGCGTGGATCGCTGCCCCCCGTCCCGTCGATCGAGGAGGACGTCGATACTCCCGACGACTTCGAGGCGATCCCCGTGGCCCTGCTGCGCATCGCGCCCAGCGGCCATATCCGCCGGGCGAACGCGGCGGCCCGCCGGCTGCTGGGACGCAGCTTGCCCCAGGGGGCCGAGCCGGTCCATATCGGCAGCCTTCTGGACGGACCTGGCCGCCCGGCGGGGGAATGGATCGCCGAAACCCATGCCGCCCGCCGAAACGACGCCCGGTCCGAGGTGCTGCGCCTGCGTGCCCCGGACGATGCCTCGAAGGAGCAGCATTTCCAGGTCACGCTGGCCCTCGATCCGGTCGAACAGTCCGGCCTGATCGCGGTCCTGCACGATGCAAGCGCCCTGAAGACGCTGGAGGCGCAGTTCGTCCAAAGCCAGAAGATGCAGGCGATTGGCCAGCTTGCAGGCGGGGTCGCGCATGATTTCAACAATCTTCTGACCGCCATCAGGGGGCATTGCGACCTGCTGATGCTGCGCCACGACAAGGGCGATCCCGATTATGCCGATCTGGATCAGATCGGCCAGAACGCCAACCGTGCCGCGGCCTTGGTGGGCCAGCTTCTGGCCTTTTCGCGCCGTCAGCAGCTCAAGCTGGAAACGCTTGACCCGCGGGACGTGCTTGCGGACCTGACGCATCTTCTCAATCGGCTGGTCGGCGAAAAGGTAACGCTGACCATCGCCCATGATTCCGCCCAACGCGCAATTCGCGCCGACAAGAGGCAACTGGAGCAGGTCATTATGAACCTTGTCGTGAATGCCCGCGACGCGATGCCCGCGGGCGGCAACATCCAGATCAGGACCGACGTGCTGACCATCGACGGCGATCTGTCCCGGGACAAGGTTTCGCTGCCCAAGGGCGACTATCTGCGCATCCGCGTCACGGACGAGGGCTGCGGGATCGATCCGGCGCTGCGCGACAAGATCTTCGAGCCGTTCTTCACCACCAAGCGCGTGGGCGAGGGGACCGGCCTGGGCCTGTCCACCGCTTACGGCATCGTCAAGCAGACCGGCGGCTATATCTTCTGCGACAGCGAAGTGGGCAAGGGCACCTGCTTCTCGCTCTATTTCCCGGCGCAGACTGCGATCGAGCAGGTGGTCCGGCCGACATCCTCGCCAGCGGCGATCCCCCAGCCCGCGCAGCGCGCAAGCGTTCTTCTGGTCGAGGACGAAGCCCCGGTTCGCGCCTTTGCCGCGCGCGCCCTGCGCCTGAAAGGCTACGAGGTCCACGAGGCCGCCAGCGCCGAGGAGGCCTTGGGCCTTCTGGACAACGCGCTGCCCGTGGACATCTTCGTCACCGATGTGGTCATGCCGGGCATGGACGGGCCAAGCTGGGTTCGCGCCGCCTTGCAGGACCGGCCGGGGACCAAGGTGATCTTCATGTCAGGCTATACCGAGGATATCTTCGGCGAGGGCCATGACCCGATCCCCAATGCCGCTTTTCTGTCCAAGCCCTTCACCTTGAACGAACTTGTCCAAGCCGTCGCCAGCCAGTTGCAGTCTCCGCCCCGCCGGCTGGATGCATGAACGATTTGTTAATCATTCATCGTCCAGATTGGTTAAGGAAATGCGAATCCAGGCAGGATAGTCCTTGAAAAAGGCGCGCCGAACGCGCATTTATCCACAAGAACAAGAAGTGAACATGAACCCCCTGAAGGCCGGCAGATTGCCGCGCCGGCCGGGCTGTGAAATAACGGTAAGGACCATATGGCACAGGCGAGCATCTTCGACATGAACGACAAGCGCAGCGCGGACAAGCAGAAGGCGCTCGACAGCGCCCTGGCGCAGATCGAGCGTCAATTCGGCAAGGGCTCGATCATGAAGCTGGGCAAGGACAGCCCCGTGGCCGAGATCGAGGCGACCTCGACCGGATCGCTGGGCCTGGACATCGCGCTTGGCATCGGCGGCCTGCCCAAGGGGCGCATCATCGAAATCTTCGGGCCAGAAAGCTCGGGCAAGACCACGCTGACGCTGCATGTCGTGGCCGAGGAACAGAAAAAGGGCGGCGTCTGCGCCTTTGTCGATGCGGAACATGCGCTTGACCCGCAATACGCCAAGAAGCTGGGCGTGAACCTGGACGAGCTGCTGATCTCGCAGCCTGACACCGGCGAACAGGCGCTCGAGATCGTGGACACGCTGGTCCGTTCCGGTGCGGTCAGCCTGGTCGTGGTCGACTCGGTCGCGGCGCTGACGCCCAAGTCCGAGATCGAGGGCGACATGGGCGACATGCAGATGGGCAGCCAGGCCCGCCTGATGAGCCAGGCGATGCGCAAGCTGACGGCCTCGATCGGGCGGTCCAACTGCATGGTGATCTTCATCAACCAGATCCGCATGAAGATCGGCGTGATGTTCGGCAACCCGGAAACCACCACGGGCGGCAACGCGCTGAAATTCTATGCCTCGGTCCGCCTGGACATCCGCCGCACCGGCGCCGTCAAGGACCGCGACGAGGTGATCGGCAACACCACCCGGGTCAAGGTCGTCAAGAACAAAGTCGCGCCCCCGTTCCGGCAGGTCGAGTTCGACATCATGTATGGCGAGGGCATCAGCAAGGTCGGCGAGTTGATCGACCTGGGCGTGAAGGCCGGCGTGGTCGAAAAGTCGGGCGCCTGGTATTCCTATGGCGACGAACGCATCGGCCAGGGCCGTGAGAACGCCAAGCAGTTCCTGCGTGACAATCCCGACCGCGCCACTGCGATCGAGGACAAGATCCGCGCCAGCCACGGTCTTGAATTCGCGGTCGAGGGCGGAGAGGACGACAGCCTGACCGAGGAGTGATCGGTCCAGTCGGAAAATGGCGAAGGCGCGGCATCTGCCGCGCCTTTTGCATGTCCCGGCCCTGCCTTCAGAAGATCAGGGACAGGATTCCGACCACGACCAGCAACCCGATGATGAAGATGACGCCGATCGTGCCGCCGATGAATTTGAGCATGTGATCCTCCTGCTTGTCCGAAACAACGGGTGCGTGGCGCAACTTGTTCCGGCCAGCGGTCGCTGGACAGGAACCCGCGCGCCGGATAGACCATGCCAGCCCGGTGACGGCCGGTGTGCGACCCAGCGATGAAGGCCTGCCATGCCCAGTCTGAACGACATCCGATCCACATTCCTGAACTTCTTCGAGCGAAACGGCCACAAGGTCGTCGACAGCTCGCCCCTGGTGCCGCGCAACGATCCCACGCTGATGTTCACCAACTCGGGCATGGTGCAGTTCAAGAACCTGTTCACCGGGGTCGAGACGCGCGACTACAAGCGCGCCACGACGGCGCAGAAATGCGTGCGGGCAGGCGGCAAGCACAACGACCTGGACAACGTCGGCTATACCGCGCGCCACCACACCTTCTTCGAGATGCTGGGCAATTTCAGCTTCGGCGACTATTTCAAGGAACAGGCCATTCCCTTCGCTTGGGAACTGCTGACCAAGGATTTCGGCATCCCCCGGGACAAGCTGCTGGTCACTGTCTATCACACCGACGACGAGGCCGCGAACATCTGGAAGAAGGTCGCGGGCCTGACGGATGACCGGATTATCCGCATCCCCACCGACGACAACTTCTGGCGGATGGGCCCGACCGGCCCCTGCGGCCCCTGCACCGAGATCTTCTTCGACCACGGCGACCACATCTGGGGCGGCCCTCCGGGTTCGGCCGACGAGGACGGCGACCGCTTCATCGAGATCTGGAACCTCGTTTTCATGCAGAACGAGCAGTTCGAGGACGGGTCCATGCGCGCGCTGGACATGCAGTCGATCGACACCGGCATGGGGCTGGAACGGATCGGCGCGCTGCTGCAGGGCAAGCACGACAACTATGACACCGACCTGATGCGTTCGCTGATCGAGGCTTCGGCCCACGCCACCAGCAGCGACCCCGATGGGCCGGGCAAGGTCCATCACCGAGTGATCGCGGACCACCTGCGGTCCACCAGCTTCCTGATTGCCGACGGGGTGATGCCCAGCAATGAAGGGCGCGGCTATGTGCTGCGCCGGATCATGCGCCGGGCGATGCGCCACGCGCATATGCTGGGCGCTCAGGATCCGGTGATGCACAAGCTGGTCCCTGCCTTGGTCCGCCAGATGGGCGCGGCCTATCCCGAACTGACCCGCGCGCAGGCGATGATCGAGGAAACCCTGCGCAGCGAGGAGACCCGCTTCCGCCAGACGCTGGACCGCGGCCTGCGGCTGCTGGACGATGAACTTGCCAAGCTGCCCGAAGGGGCGAACCTGCCGGGCGAGGCGGCTTTCAAGCTGTATGACACCTATGGCTTCCCGCTGGACCTTACCCAGGACGCGCTGCGCGAGCAGGGTCGGGCGGTCGATACGGCCGGTTTCGACACCGCGATGGCCGAACAGAAGGCGAAGGCCCGCGCGGCCTGGGCGGGTTCTGGCGAGGCGAAGGACGCCGCCATCTGGCTTGAACTGGCCGAAAAGCATGGCTCGACCGAGTTCCTGGGCTATGACACCGAGGAGGCCGAGGGCCAGATCCTGGCGGTCGTAGCCGATGGCGCGGACGTCGGCGAGGCCACCGAGGGGCAGTCCGTGTCCATCGTCGTGAACCAGTCGCCCTTCTATGCGGAAAGCGGCGGACAGGTGGGCGACACTGGCCTGATCAAGACCGAAACCGGCGCGGCCCGCGTGACCGACACGAAGAAGGTCGCGGGCGTCTTCCTGCACCTGGCCGAGGTGACGCTGGGCACCATCAGCCGCGGCCAGGGCGCCACGCTGTCGGTCGATCACGACCGCCGCAGCGCGATCCGCGCCAACCATTCGGCCACCCACCTGCTGCACGAGGCGCTGCGCCGCGCGCTGGGCGACCACGTCGCGCAGCGGGGCAGCCTGAACGCGCCTGACCGCCTGCGCTTCGACTTCAGCCACAACAGCGCCGTTTCCCCCGAGGAACTGTCGCAAATCGAGGCCGAGGTGAACGACTTCATCCGCCAGAACAGCCCGGTCGAGACGCGGATCATGACGCCTGACGACGCGCGGGGCCTGGGTGCGCAGGCGCTGTTCGGCGAGAAATACGGCGACGAGGTTCGCGTAGTGTCGATGGGCAGCCTGGCCGGCAGCGGCAAGGGCGCGGACGGCCAGACCTATTCGCTGGAACTCTGCGGCGGCACGCATGTGGTGCGCACGGGCGACATCGGCGCCTTCGCCCTGTTGGGCGACAGTGCCAGCAGCGCGGGCGTGCGCCGGATCGAGGCGCTGACCGGGCAAGCCGCCTTGTCGCATCTGCGCGACTCCGATCGGCAACTGTCCGAGATCGCAGGCATCCTCAAGGCGCAGGCCGGCGACGTGGTCAATCGCGTCAGGTCGTTGGCCGACGAGCGCAAGGCCCTGGCGAACGAGGTCGCGCAGCTGAAGCGCCAGCTTGCTATGGGCGGCGGCGGTGCGGGCCAGGCTGCCAAGGACATCGGCGGCGTCAAGTTCATCGGCCGCCGGGTCGAGGGCGTGGGCGGCAAGGAACTGGGCGCGCTGGTCGATGAGATGAAGTCGCAGCTGGGCAGCGGCGCGGTGCTGGTCCTGGCCGAGGCCGATGGCAAGGCCACGGTCGCGGCGGGCGTGACGCCGGACCTGGTGGACCGGATCAGCGCCGTGACGCTGGTGCAGACCGCAACGGCCGCGCTTGGCGGCAAGGGCGGCGGCGGTCGTCCCGACCGCGCCCAGGGCGGCGCACCCAGCCTGGCGGCTGCCGACGACGCCATCGCCCAGGTTGAAAAACTGCTGGAGGAAACGGCATGACTGCCCTGTGGATCGCCCATGTGACCGTCACCGACCCTGACGCCTATGCGAAATACGCGCAGGCCGCGGGTCCGGCCATCGCCGCGCATGGCGGGGTTTTCCTCGCCCGCGGCGGGCGTTACCAGCAGATGGAAGGGAACGACCGCCCCCGCAACGTGGTCGCCCGCTTTCCCAGCTTCGATGCGGCCGTTGCCTGCTATAACAGCAGCGAATACCAGGCGGCGCTTGCCCACGCGAAGGGCGCGTCGGAACGCGACCTTGTGATCGTCGAAGAGACGCCGCCGCCCGCGAAATAGGCTAGGCATATCATCCTTTCGTGGTATTTCTGGGGCAAGAACAGAAACGCGAAGGGGCAGGGTCATGTGCCGTTGGGCCGCCTATGTGGGCCAACCGATCTTTCTTGAGGACATCGTCAGCCGGCCGGATCATTCGCTGATTCGGCAAAGCCAGGGCGCGCGGCGATGTGTGACGCCGGTCAATGCGGACGGCTTTGGCCTCGCCTGGTATGGCGAGCGGCCCGAGCCGGGGCTTTACCGCGACGTGATGCCTGCCTGGTCCGATCCGAACCTGCACAGCCTTGTGGCGCAGGTCCGGTCCGGGTTGTTCATGGCCCATGTCCGCGCGTCCACCGGAACGGCGACCAGCCGCAACAACTGCCATCCCTTCGTGTCGGGCCGCTGGTCCTTCATGCACAACGGCCAGTTCGGCGGCTATGCCGCCTTCCGCCGCGATGCCGACGTGATGATCCCCGACGATCTTTACCCTTATCGCAAGGGCGCCACCGACAGCGAGGCGCTGTTCCTGATCGCCCTGGGCGAGGGGCTGGACCGCGATCCCAAGGGGGCGATGGAACGGGCCATGGCGCGCCTGACCGATCTGGCGATGCGGCGCGGCTCGGCACCCCATGTGCGCGCCGCCTGCGCCTTTTCCGACGGACAGCGGCTTTACGCAATCCGCCATGCCAGCGACGACCAGGCGCCCAGCCTTTTCCACCGCTGGTCACAGACCAGGGGCGGCCGCGCGGTGGTATCGGAGCCGCTGGAGACCGAAGAAGACGATTGGATCGAGGTGCCGCCCGGCAGCTTCTGCATCTTCGACCGCGACGGTGTGACGGTCGAGCCGTTCCAGCCCCAGATCCAGGCTTGCGCCGCCTGACCCTTCAGACCTGCGAAGGGGCAGTGCGGGGCGCGGGGGGCGTTGCCTCATCCATCGTCGCGCCCGCGTCGGTCGTGTTGCCCGCGACGATTTGGTCGCTGGGTTTTGGTGCGGCGGCGCGGGGCAGGTCGGGCATGGGTTCCGGGGCGCGCGCGGGCGAGGCTGCGGCGGGATATTCCGGCTGCGGCTGGCGCGCCATCGTCCCGGCCGTCGGGGCCAAGACCGTGCGGCGGAAGACCAGCAGGTTGTGATAGACGGTGCTGCGCCCGGTCAGGCCGCTGCGTTCCTCGCTGGGCAGGACATCGGCGCGGACATATTCCCAGCCGTCCCTTGCCATCCGGTTCAGTTCAGCCGTCAGGGCGACCGAGTATCGGTCCGCGGGGGTCTTGGCATCCTTGGCCTTCTCTCCGCGCAGGGGGGCCGGAATGACGCTGTATTCGAACTGGCTCAAGACGATGCTCCCTATGATGCGCGGCCTGCATCCCGCGATAACCTGATGCAGCGATTGCGGTTCCGGCCGTCGGAACCGCCCCCGTCACATGCCGAGTTTCCGGGCGACCAGGTCGTTGACCGCCGCCGGATTGGCCTTGCCGCCGGTGGCTTTCAGGACCTGGCCCACGAACCAGCCCGCCAGCTTGGGATTGGCGCGGGCCTTTTCGACCTGGGCGGGGTTCGCGGCGATGATCTCGTCCACGGCCTTTTCGATGGCGCCCAGGTCGGTCACCTGGCGCATCCCGCGGGCCTCGACGATCTGCGCGGGATCGCCGCCCTCGGTCCACAGGATTTCGAACAGGTCCTTGGCGATCTTGCCCGAGATGTCGCCCTTGGCGATCAGGTCGATCACGCCGCCAAGCTGGTCGGCCGACACGGGCGAGGTGTCGATCGTCAGGCCTTCCTTGTTCAGGCGGCCGAACAATTCGTTGATGACCCAATTCGCCGCCTGCTTGCCGTCGCGACCCTTGGCAACCGCCTCGAAGAAATCGGCATTCTCGACCTCGGCGGTCAGGACGCCCGCGTCGTATTCCGACAGGCCCAGTTCCTTGACGAAGCGCGCCTTCTTTTCGTCCGGCAGTTCGGGCATGGCGCGGGCGATGTCGTCCACCCAGGCTTGTTCGATGTCCAGCGGCAGCAGGTCGGGGTCGGGGAAATAGCGATAGTCATGCGCTTCCTCCTTCGACCGCATGGACCGCGTCTCGCCCTTGTCGGGATCATAGAGGCGGGTTTCCTGCACCACCGCGCCGCCGTCCTCGATGATGGCGATCTGGCGGCGGGCCTCGTATTCGATGGCGGCCTGGATGAACCGCAGCGAGTTCATGTTCTTGATCTCGCAGCGCGTGCCCAGGTGGCTGAAATCGCCGCTTTCCTGGTAGCGTTCATAGGCGCCGGGTTCGCAGACCGAGACATTCACGTCGGCGCGCAGGTTGCCGTTCTGCATGTTGCCGTCGCAGGTGCCCAGGTAGCGCATGATCTGGCGCAGCTTGGCGACATAGGCGGCCGCTTCCTCGGGGCCGCGGATGTCGGGGCGGCTGACGATCTCCATCAGGGCCACGCCCGTGCGGTTCAGGTCCACGAAGGACATGTTCGGATCCATGTCGTGGATCGACTTGCCCGCGTCCTGTTCCAGGTGGATGCGTTCGATGCGCACGCGGCGGGCGACGCCCGGGGCCATGTCCACGATCACCTCGCCCTCGCCCACGATGGGGTGGTAAAGCTGGCTGATCTGATAGCCCTGCGGCAGGTCCGGGTAGAAATAGTTCTTGCGGTCAAAGGCCGAACGCAGGTTGATCGCGGCCTTCAGCCCCAGGCCGGTGCGAACCGCCTGGGCCACGCAGAATTCGTTGATGACTGGCAGCATGCCGGGCATGGCCGCATCGACGAAGGCCACGTTGCTGTTGGGTTCCGAACCGAAGGCGGTCGAGGCACCGGAAAACAGCTTGGCCTTTGAGGCGACCTGGGCATGCACCTCAAGCCCGATGACCAGTTCCCAATCGCCTTTCGCCCCAGCGATGGTCTTGGGCTGGGGTGCGGTGAAGGAAAGATGGTCAAGCATCGGGAACCTCGGATAGGTCGGGCGCGTATGTCAGATGCAGCCTTTTAGGTCAGCGCGCGGGTGATGTCACGGGGCGGCAAGGCCAAAATCGCGTCGTTCCCGTCGGCGGCGAATCGCCGATCTGACGGAAAATTCGCCATAAAGAGTTAACAGCCGACATCAAAAGGCGCCTTTCGGCGGATTTCCGACCATCGAACTTCTGCCTCTTGGCGTGTTGTCGCCGACGATTTTGCTGCTGTCTTGCCAGATTTTCCGTCCGGGATATGCGGTTGTTCAGCGAAACAACCCCCGAGGCCCAGATGCGCGCTGCGCTCCTTCCACTCGCCGCCCTGGCTTTCCTGGCTGCGTGCCAGTCGACCCTGACCCCGCAATCCGAATCCAAGGCCGAGGCAGAAGCGCAGCAGATGCAGCTTGCCGTCAAGCCGCCGATGCGGTGGGGACAGGCAGCCGGGTCCGAGCAGTGGACGCAGGCGACGCTGGCGGCACTGGACCGCGAGGGGGTCACGATCCTGTCCCGCGTGCCAGGCGACATCGACAGCTTCTGCCCCAATTATGAACAGTTGAACGCCACCGGGCGCAAGGCGTTCTGGGCGGGGCTGCTGTCGGCAGTGGCCAAGCATGAAAGCACCTACAACCCGCAGGCCAGCGGCGGCGGCGGGAAATGGCTGGGCCTGATGCAGATCGCGCCAGCGACCTGGCGCAACTATGGCTGCAATGGCAACATCAAGAACGGCGGCGATAATATGTCCTGCGCGGTCAAGATCATGTCGCGGCAGGTCGCGCGCGACAACGCGGTCGCCCATGACGGCAACGGCTGGCGCGGCATCGCCCGCGATTGGGCTCCGCTGCGCAATGCCTCCAAGCGCGCGGATATCGCCGCCTGGACCAGCAGTCAGAGCTATTGCCAGCCGAAGGCATAAGGGGCTTCGCCCCTCGGCCCTTCGGGCCTCACCCCAGGATATTTGAACACAGAAGATGAGGGCGGGTTTTTCCCGCCCTTTACCTTATCGCAGCGCGGCAAGGATTCGCGCCCAGGACCGTGCGCCCTTGGCGAAGCTTTGCACGTCGTATTTCTCGTTCGGGGAGTGGATGCGGTCGTCGTCGCGCGCGAATCCGATCAGCATCGAATCCATGCTCAGGATCGTCTTGAAATCGCCCGCGATCGGGATGGATCCGCCGCTGCCGATGAAGGCGGCCTCTTGCCCCCATTCGTCGCCAAGCGCCTGGCGGGCGGCAGCAAAGGCCGGGTCGCGGGTGTCCATGACGCTGGCCGGGCTGCCGCCGTGTTCGTGGAACTCGACCGTGCAATCGGGCGGCAGGAAGCGGTGGACATGGTCGCGGAAGTCTGCGCGGATGCGGGCCGGATCCTGTCGGCCGGTCAGGCGGAAGCTGACCTTGGCGCGGGCCTCGGCCGGAAGCACGGTCTTGAAGCCCTCGCCTGTATAGCCGCCGGTGATGCCGTTGATTTCCGCCGTGGGACGGTTCCAGGCCATCTCGACCGGCATCCGGCCCTTTTCGCCGATGGGGTCCGACAGGCCCACGCGGCCCAGCATCGCGCCCGCATCGAAGCCCAGCGATTCCCAGTCACGGCGCAGTTCTGGCGTCAGCTCATCCACGCCGTCATAGAAGCCGGGCAGGGTGACGCGGCCATCCGCGTCCTTCAGCGCCGCCAGGGCTTGCGCGAGCACCATGACCGGATTGGCCGCCAGCCCGCCGAACAGGCCGGAATGCAGGTCACGGTCCGCGCCGCGGATCACGACCTCCTCGCCCACCAACCCGCGAAGCTGCGTGACGATGGCGGGCCGGGTGCCGCCGAACAGTTCGGTGTCGCAGATCAGCGCCAGGGATGCCCGCAATTCATCGGCATTCTCGTGCAGGAAGGGGCGCAGGGAAGGGGAGCCGGACTCTTCCTCTCCCTCCAGCAGCAGGATCAGGTCGCTGGGCAACTCGCCATGGACCTCGCGCCAGGCGCGGAAGGCCTCGACAAAGGTCATCAGCTGGCCCTTGTCGTCCGATGCGCCTCGGGCGCGGATGACGCGGCCCGCAGGGGTTTCCTCGACCTGCGGGTCGAAGGGCGGGTGGTCCCAAAGCGACAGGGGATCGACCGGCTGCACGTCGTAATGGCCATAGAACAGCAGGGGCCGCGCACCGCCCGGCTGCGACCGGGCGACCACCATCGGATGCCCCGGCGTGTCGCGGATTTCGGCGTGGAATCCGATCCCTGCCAGTTCGTCCCGCAACCACGCGGCGGCGGCCCGGACATCGGCCGCATGGGCGGGATCCGTCGAAACCGAGGGAATGCGCAGAAGCTCTGCCAGCCGGCCCAGGGCCGCATCCAGTCCCTCATCCAGCCGGTGCAAGATCGCGTCCAATGTGGTATGCTGTGCCATGTCGTCCTTTGTCTTTCCGAGTCGTTTTCTAAGTATTCACAATGGTCCTTTGGTCCACATGCGACAATTTTAACCTGTCATTCGCGGCATTTGACATGTATCAACGTCAGACCGCGCGCGATCTGACAATGATTGCCCCCAGCCAGCTATGCAAGGGAACGCCCGCAATGAATTATGATGCCGCCCTGGACCAGGCTATCGGTCGGCTGCACGAGGAAGGGCGCTATCGCACCTTCATCGACATCGAGCGGGTGAAGGGCCAGTTTCCCCAAGCCATCTGGACGCGCCCCGATGGCGAGAAACAGGACATCACCGTCTGGTGCGGCAACGATTACCTGGGGATGGGCCAGCATCCCGTGGTGCTGGCGGCGATGCACGAGGCCCTGGACGCCGTGGGCGCCGGTTCGGGCGGCACGCGCAACATCTCCGGCACCACCGTCTATCACAAGCGGCTTGAGGCCGAGCTGGCCGACCTGCACGGCAAGGAAGCCGCGTTGGTCTTTTCCAGCGCCTATATCGCCAACGACGCGACGCTTTCCACGCTGCGCAAGCTGTTCCCCGGCCTGATCATCTATTCGGACGAGCTGAACCACGCGTCGATGATCGAGGGGATCAAGCGATTCGAGGGCGCCAAGCGCATCTTCCGCCACAACGACCTGGTCCATCTGCGGCAGTTGCTGGAAGCTGACGACCCCAGCCTGCCCAAGCTGATCGCGTTCGAATCCATCTATTCGATGGACGGCGACTTCGGGCCGATCAAGGCAATCTGCGACCTGGCGGACGAATTCAACGCCCTGACCTATCTGGACGAGGTTCATGCAGTCGGCATGTATGGTCCGCGCGGCGGCGGCGTGGCCGAACGCGACGGGCTGATGGACCGCATCGACATCTTCAACGGAACGCTGGGCAAGGCCTTCGGTGTCTTCGGCGGCTATATCGCGGCAAGCGCCAAGATGGTGGACGCGATCCGGTCCTATGCGCCGGGCTTCATCTTCACGACCTCTCTGCCGCCCGCAGTGGCGGCCGGGGCGGCGGCCTCGATCCGGTTCCTGAAGGGGGCGGAAGGCCAGCACCTGCGCGATGCCCAGCAGCTTCATGCGCGGATCCTGAAGATGCGGCTGAAGTCGCTGGGGATGCCGATCATCGACCACGGCAGCCACATCGTTCCGGTCCATGTGGGCCATCCGGTCCACTGCAAGATGCTGTCGGACATGCTGCTGCGCGACTATGGCATCTATGTCCAGCCGATCAATTTCCCGACCGTGCCGCGCGGCACGGAACGGCTGCGTTTCACGCCGTCTCCGGTCCATGCGCCGCGCCAGATCGACCATCTGGTCAAGGCGATGGACAGGTTGTGGTCACATTGCGCACTCAACCGACAGGAAATGAGCGCGTAACGCATTCCACGAGTGAACTGCTCTCGCCTGCGTGATAAGCTCGCGTTAAAGAACAAAAGATATCGTCCGATTCGGGCGATCTCTGGCAGCGGGCGATGAGGCGGACAGAAGATGAGCAGGCTGCGGGCTGAGAACCCGGCAGAGGAGATTTCGCAGGTGGAGGAAGTGCATCATTTCCTCGACGATGACACGCGCCTTGGCGATATCATGCGGGGCGAACGGGCGACTTTGGGCAAGTCGCTGCTGGATGTGCAGCGGGAATTGCGCATCCGTGCCTCTTACGTTGCCGCGATCGAGAATTGCGACATCACCGCCTTTGACGCGCCCAGCTTCGTTTCAGGGTATGTCCGGTCCTATGCCCGGTATCTGGGAATGGATCCCGACTGGACCTTTCGGCGCTTCTGCCTTGAATCGGGCTTCCAGCCCACGCATGGCATGGCACAGGCGGCGGCGGGCCCGAAGCCGCTGAAGCGGCCCTCGGATCCGGTCGAGGCGCTGGCCAATCCGAAGGCGTTGTTCATTCCCCAGCAGGAAAGCTTCTGGTCCGACATCGAACCGCGTGCGATCGGCGCATTGCTGGTGCTGGTCGCGCTTGTCTGCGGTCTGGGCTATGGCGGCTGGGCCGTCCTGCAGGAGGTGCAGCGCGTGACGCTGACCCCGGGCGAGAACGCGCCGGGCGTCGTGACCGCGCTTGATCCGGTCGAGGGTGCGGGCATGGCCGAACCCGCGCTGGATCTCTCCGATACCACGAACCTGGCGCAGGCTCTGCCGCAGCCCGAGGGGTTGGACAGGCTCTATCGCCCGCAGATCCTGGAAGCGCCGGTTCTGACCGCGCGCGACGGTCCCATCGCCGCCATCGACCCTGGCCTGACATCGGTGCCTGCCCCGACGGATCAGGCCCAGGCCGGTCCCGAAACGGCCACCGCCATCCAGCGCGCCCTGGCCGAAGCCGGAGCGGTCGAATTCGGTCCGCCCATGCCGGCAGAGGCCACTGCCGCGATCACCGTCGCGCCCGACGCCCCGGCCCTGGAGCTTCTGACGGCGCGGCCCGCCTGGGTGCGCGTGACTTCGGCCGACGGGACGGTTCTGCTGGAAAAGATCATGGATGCAGGCGAACGCTTCACGCTGCCTGCCCTGGAGGAGCCGCCCCTGCTGCGCACGGGCAATTCGGGCGCCGTTTATTTCGCGGTCAACGGCCAGACTTATGGTCCGGCGGCGCCCGGTCCGCAGGTGGTCAAGAACATCAAGCTGTCGCCCGAGGAGGTGACGGGCAGCTTTGCCCTGGCCGATCTGACTGCCGACCCCGAACTGGCGCAGCTGATCGCCGTGGCGCAGGCAACGCCCGTCACCGATGGGCAGACGACAACGGAATAGCGTCCCGCGATCGCCGGGGGACTTTGCGTCCCCCGGACCCCCTGCAGGATATTTGGGCCAGAATGAATGAAGGGGGTTATTCCCCCCAGGTGCGTTCCAGCAGGTTGATCCAGTTTTCGCTGGCGATCTTGCGGATCAAGGCCTCGCCATAGCCATGCGCTTCCATTTGGGCCAGCAGGGCGGGAAGGGCGGCGGCATCCGGCAGGTCGCGCGGCATCAAAGCACCGTCGAAGTCGGATCCTAGGGCCACCCCATCCTCGCCCAGGATCGCCAGCAGGCGATCCAGATGGCGCAACATCGTATCGAAGCCTTCCAGTGGCAGGCGGCGCCCGTCTTCCCGCAGAAAACTTGAGGCGAAGTTCAGACCAACCAGCCCGCGGCTGTCTGCGATCACCTGCAACTGCCGATCGGTCAGGTTGCGGCTGCTTCTGCTGACGCCGTGCACGCAGCTGTGGCTGGCGACCAGCGGCGCGGTGGACAGGGCGGCGACGTCGTTGAAGCCCGCCTCGTTCAGGTGCGACAAATCCAGCATGATCCGCAGGCCGTTGCATTCGCGGACCAGGGTGCGGCCTGCATCCGTCAGCCCGTCCCCCGTGTCGGGCGACGAGGGAAAGGCGAAAGGCACGCCGTGGCCATAAGCAGTAGGGCGTGACCAGACCGGTCCCAGGGACCGCAGCCCCGCCGCGTGCCACAGATGCAGGGCATCCATGTCGGAAATCGCCTCGGCCCCCTCCATATGCATGATCGCGGCAATGCGGCCTGCGGCCACGGTTTCGCGGATGCCGCGCGCGGTGGTGACGATGTCCAGCGTGCCGGTCCGTTCCAGCGCCTTCAGCGCGGCGGCTTGGGCGAAGGCATGGGGCAGGGCCTGGACAAAGGGGATCTGTTCGGGCAGGGGCATGGCAAAGGGCGGGTTTTCCATCAAGGCCACCGCGGCGGCGTCGTTCGGCCCCTGGGGCGAGGGGATCCAGATCGCGAAGAACCCGCCGATCATCCCGCCTGCCCGCGCGCGCGGCAGGTCCAGATGACCCGTGCCATCACCGTCCAGCCAGACCCCGGTGCCCCCCGTCACGACGCGTTGCAGGAAATCGTTGTGGCCGTCGAATACCGGGATCATCCGCTTCTCCTTCAATCTTGCCCCGACCATGCACATCCCGGCGCGCGCGGCAATGGCTGGCGCTTGGCGCGCGGCGCGATTCGGCCTTAGGCTGGCCTCGCAAGCGACAGGAGACGCCAGCCATGCCCGACATCCGCCCCGATTTCGATGGACAGACCGTCATCACCACCTTCGAGGTGACGCCCGGCAGTGCCCATGACGTGCTGGATCTGCTGACCGAGGCCTGGGACCAGGTGATCCGCCGCCAGCCGGGCTTCGTGTCGGGGGCGATTCATCTGAACGACGCGCAGACCCGCATCGCGACCTATTCGCAATGGCGCGATCGCAATGATTACCAAGCCATGCTGCGCAGCGACGAGATGCGGCGCAGGAACCGCGACATCAACAGCATGTGCAAGAGTTTCGAGCCGGTGATGTACGAAGTGCAAGCGGTCTTCGACACCGATGCTGCGACTGCGAAATAACCCGTGCAATGGCAGCGCCTGACCGCTAACCTTCCGTCAACCCCGAGGGCAGGAGAGGGCGATGGCAGGCAGGATCATCACGGTCGCGCAGCAGAAGGGTGGATCGGGCAAGACGACGCTGGCTGTCAACCTGGCTGTCAGCCTGCATGGCCGGGGCCATTCCGTGGCCCTGATCGACACCGATCCGCAGGGCAGCCTGGGCCGCTGGTTCATCGAACGGATGCAGACGCGGGGCGAGGATGAGGCGATGGATTTCTCCACCTCGTCCGCCTGGGGGGCCAGCTATGAATCCGAAAAGCTCAAGAAGCGGTTCGATTTCGTGATCATCGACACGCCGCCCAAGATCGACAGCGACCTGCGCCCGGCGCTGCGGGTGGCCGACCTGGTGCTGGTGCCGGTCGCCACGAGCCATGTCGATCTGTGGGCGACCGAAGGGGTGCTGGATCTGGCGAGGCGCGAAAAGGCGCCGGTGCTGGTGGTGATGAACCGGGTGCGTCCCAATACGCGGCTGTCGGCCGAGGTCGCCCAGAAGGCCGCCGACCTGGGGGCGGATGTGGCGGAAACGCAGGTCGCCAACCGGGTGCTTTATGCCGAGACGCTGGGCCAGGGGACAGCCGCCCTGGAGCGTGCCAACAGCGGTCCCGCGCGAAACGAGATCGCGGCCCTGACGGATGAGGTTCTGGCGGCGATGGCCTAGACCGGCAGGATCGCCGGACCGTCGGGGGTTTCCACGCGGCGCGCGGTGATGCCGAAGGCGCGGCGCAGCAGGTCGTCGCCCAACACTGCATCGGCGGGACCGTCTGCCAGAACATGCCCACCGGACAGCAGCACCAGCCGCGTGCAGAACCGCGCCGCAAGCCCCAGGTCGTGGATTGATGCCAGCACCGTCCGCCCTTCCGATGCGAGGTCGCGGAACAGGCGCAGGCAGGTCAGCTGCTGCGCCGGGTCAAGGCCGGCGATGGGTTCGTCCGCGATCAGCATGGGCGTGTCCTGCGCAAGCGCCCGTGCGATCAGGGCGCGGTTCTGTTCGCCCCCCGACAGCCGAAGGGCGGTGCGCTTGCGAAACGCCTCCAGCCCCATGCGGGCGATGGCGGCGTCGATGGCTGCGCGGTCTTCGTCGCTGCGCCCCCCGCCGGGCCAGGGGATGCGTCCCAGGGCCACCAGATCTTCCACACTGACGGGCCAGGCGATTTCGCGCGACTGCGGCAGATAGGCCGCATGACGCGCGCGCCTGTCGGCGGGCATCGCGGCCAGGGTCGAGGCGCCGGTGAAGGGGATCAGACCAAGCGCAGCCTCCATCAGGGACGACTTGCCCGCGCCGTTGGGACCGATCACTCCCACGAATTCGCCGCCACAAACCGTCAGGTTGACGCCGTGCAGCACCGGTCGGCGGCGGCGGGTGACGGAAAGGCCGGACAGCCGCAGGACCATCAGACGCGCCCCCCGCTGCGGGTTTTCCAGATCAGGTGCAGGAACAGGGGCGCGCCGACGATGGCGGTCAGCACCCCCAGTTTCAGGTCGCGGTCGGGCACGATCAACCGCACCGCAACGTCGGCCGCAAGCAGCAGCGCCGCCCCGCCCAGGGCCGAAGCGGGCAGCAGGGCGGACGGACGCGCGCCCACCAGGGGGCGCAGGATATGCGGGATCACCAGCCCCACGAAGCCGATGGCGCCCGCCACCGCCGTCGCCGGTCCGACGATCAGGGCGGTCCCCGCGATCAGGTGCCAGCGCAGCGCGGTTCCCGATATGCCCAAGGTCTGGGCGGCAGCCTCGCCCAGCGTCAGCGCGTCGAGGGCGCGGCGGGCCGACAGGATCAGCGCGGCGCCCAGCATCATGGGCGGCAGCGCCAGCCAGACATGCAGCATGGACTTGTCGGCAAGCGATCCCATCAGCCAGAAGACGATCTCGTTCGCGGCATAGGGATTGGGCGACAGGTTCAGCACAAGGGCGGTGCCCGCGCCCGCCAGGGCCGAGATGGCGACCCCTGCCAGGATCAGCGTCACGGACCCGCCGCGCGGACCCGCCAAGGCCACCAGCAATGCCACCCCGACCGCCGCCCCGGCCATGGCAGCCAGGGGCAGCGCCGACATCGCCACCAACGACAGCCCGGTCTGGATCGCGATCACGGCGCCCAGGGCGGCCATGCCGGAGATGCCGATCAGTCCCGGCTCGGCCAGCGGATTGCGCAGATAGCCTTGCAGCGCGGCCCCGGTCAGGCCCAGGCCCGCCCCAATGACAAGCCCCAGGATCGCGCGGGGCAGGCGGATTTCCCGCATGACGATGGGCATCGGTCCGTCACCCCCGAAAGCCAGCGCGATCAGAGCATCCGCCGGCGGCAGGCCAGCCGGGCCTGTCAGCAGGGATGCCACAAGCAACGCCCCGGCAAGCACCGACAGGGTGACGGGCCATCCCTTCATCGCAAGGACCGGATGGCACGCGTGACGAACGGCGTGCCGCAGATCCAGTTGCGGTCGGTGACCTGCCTGCTTGTCGGGGCGATGCCGGCAAGCGCGGGATGGTCCAGGATCGCCTCGCCCTGCGACTGGCCGGGCCATGTCGCGCCGGTGATCAGGCGGTCCGGCCGGGCCATGACCAGCACTTCCATCGGCAGGTGGGTTGTGGCCGAGATGCCGTAATCCGCTGCGATGTTGTCGTAGCCTGCCGCCTTGAGGATCGAACCCGCCAAGGTGTCGCCTCCCGAGGTGAAGCCGTTGGCATAATACAGCGCCGCCCGGCCCCGCCCGGACGGAACACGTGCCGCCGCCAGATCCGCGTCAAAGCGCGCCAGCAGGTCGCGCGCGGCGACCTGCCTTTCCAGCAGGGCGCCCATCCGGGTGATCTGGGCGCGGATGGCGTCGAAATCCTCGGCCGGGGGCAGGATCTCGACGCGCAGCCCCAGGCGGCGCAGCATCGCCAGCGTGGCTTGCGGCGTATAGGTGCCCGCGATCACCAGATCGGGGCGCAGCAGATAAATTTCCTCGGCCCGCCCGGTATTCGGGGTGAGGGCCGCGGCCTGTTCTGCCATGGGCGACAGGCGCGGATCCCGTGCCAGACCGCTGACCGAGACCAGTTGCCCCGGCGCGGCCAGCATCATCGCCAACTGGTCGATGCACAGGTTCATCGACACCACGCGCTGCGGTGCCGCAAGCGCGGGCAAGGCTGCGGCGGCTATCAGGACCGCCGCCAGGACGGCCCTAGAACGACGCACGCAGCCCTGCATAAACCGCCCGACCCGAGGTGCCGTAGCCTTCGACCCACTGGTAATCCTCGTCGAAGACGTTTTCCAGGCGCAGATAGGCGGTGGCATTGTCGCGCAGCGGATGGCTGACCAGCAGATCGACAGTGGTGAAATCGTCAAGATCGCCTGACCGCCCGGCGACATGCTGCAATTCGACTCCTGCGGTGGTGCCGGTTGCGAAGGTCGTCTCGGCCCCCAGGTTCAGGACGCGTTCGGGCACCTTGGCCCATTCCGCATCCGTTTGGTTGTCGATAAAGGTATAGCTGGCAGTCAGCGCCTGGTCCGTGCCGAAGGCATAGCGGCCGTCGATCTCGACCCCCCGGCGGCGGGCGGTGCCGTCCACCTGCGCGTAACAGCCTGGCCAGCCGCCGGGCGCCTGGGCCGATTCACATCTGGTCGAATCGAAATCGAAGCCGATCAGGTTTTCCGCCTTCATCCAGAAAGCCGTGGCACGGATATGGCTGTCGCCCCACTGCTTTTCGACGCCGACCTCGTATGTGCGGCTTTCCTCGCGTTCCAGGGTGCTGTCGCCATAGATGCTGAAAAGCTCGTAAAGAGACGGGGCGCGGAAGCCGTTGCCAAGCGCCGCCCTGAACAGCAGGCTGTCATCGGCGCGATAGACGGCGGCGACCCGGCCCGACGTAAACCCCCCGAACCGAGAGTGATCGTCGCGGCGCAGGGATGTGCTGACGTCGATGCTGTCGTTTAGGGCCGTCGTGGTTTCCACGAAAACGCCGCTGATGCGCGCATCGCCGTTGCCCTGGGCTTCCTCTTTCTCGGTATCGGCGCCGAAGACGATGCGGGTTCGGGCATCCAGGTCGGCCCCACCTTGCCAGGACAGCTTGGTGCGCGTGCCGACAAAGGTGTCTTCCCATCCATCCGATGAACTGAGACGGTCTATACGGTAACGGGTCAAGGCGATATCGTGATCGACCGGCCCGGTCGTGAAGCTGGCAAATCCCCGAAGGCCATAGCTTTCCCGGTCGGTGTAGTCGTCGCCCGGCGTGCCGGCGACATCGCCGTTGAAATCGTCGAAGTCGGTCGTGCTGTCTTCCCAGAAACCGTTGAAGCCGATCACCGCGCCGTTCTGCAATTCATGCGCGGAATAGAAGGACAGGCGCGTCGCCTCGTATCCGTCGTCTTCGAAATTGCCGTCGCTTTCGTCCTTGGCCGAAAAACCGTCGCTGCGGACATGACTGGCCTGGAAGGCCAGGTCGGTGCCGTTCCGGCGCAAGGTGGCGCCATAGTTTGCGGCAAGCGTGTTGTAGCTGCCGGCCTCGATCCCGAAATGGTGGCGCAGGCCGTCCTGGTCGGGGCGCAGCGATTGCAGGGACAGGACGCCTGCCACGGCGCGCGAACCGTAAAGCGCCGATTGCGCCCCGCGCAGCAACTCAGCCCGGCCGATGGTCTGGCCGATCTGCCCGCCGATGTCGTAATAGGGCTGGCCCGCGGCGGGATCGGACACCTCGATCCCGTCGATCACGATCGGCAGATACTGGGCGGGCGCCCCGCGCAGTTGCAGCGATCCCGTGGCGCCCAGCGGCCCGGTCTGCCGCATGGTGACGCCGGGCAGGTGCGTAAGGCTGCGCGACAGCGGTTGGCCCGCACGGTTTTCCAGATCCTCGCTGGTCAATACGGATACGGAACTGCCCGACCGGCTGAGTTCGATAGGTTCGCGGTTGGCGGTCAGGGTGATGTCGTCCAGGACAAAGGCGTTCGGCGCTGTCTCTTGTGCCGTGGCGGGCAGGGCGGTCGTCAGTGCAAGAACGGCGGTCAAGGTCAGAAATCGTGCGGTCACGAAGGACGTCCTTCCAGAAACCCGGCGAAACCGGGCGCGATGCGGTTCGTCCAGGGGGATGAACCCACCGGACAGCGACACCACCACGACGGAAGTTTCCGTTTCCGGCGCGCCCCTCGCACGCCGTCAGGGTGATCGCGTTCGGCAGGTCTCCTGACTTGCGGGTCACAGCTTGGCCGGGCCTTCCCAATCCCGCGGGCGGGACCAGTGGCGTCAATCCGGCCTCGCTCTCCGCTGACAGTTGCGGGGGCAGTCGCGGATTTGCACCGCGTTCCCTTTTAACCGGGGATCAACCCGGAACCGAGGCAGGGCTGCCTTTAGCTCACAAGGATGTCATGAAGCAAGGGGTCAGGACAGCGAAGCCACCCATTCGGGCACCGTCCGGCTGGCAGGTCCGGTGATGCGGCGGTGGAAGTCGCGCGCGTTCGCGCTGGTGTCCAAGTTCAGTTCCAGGCATTCGAGGCCGCATCGCCGGGCGTGCTGGGCGAAGCCCGCTGCCGGATAGACATTGCCCGATGTGCCGATGGCCGCGAACAGGTCGGCGTCTTCCAGGGCCGCCCAGATCCGTTCCATGTGATAGGGCATCTCCCCGAACCACACGATGTCGGGCCGGGTCGCGGGGCGGGCACAGGCGGGGCAGGGGTCTTCGCGCTGCATCACCATCGGCGCGGGCCAGCGATGGCCGCAGGCCGCGCAAAGCGCGCCGGTCAGCGCGCCGTGCATGTGGATCACCTCCGGGCTGCCTGCCCGTTCGTGCAGGTCATCGACATTCTGCGTCACCAGCGTAAGGTCATGCCGCCGCGCCAGATCAGCCAGGGCCAGATGCGCCGCATTGGGCCGTGCCCCGGCGGCATTCGCGCGGCGCATGTTGTAGAAGCGGTGAACAAGCGCCGGATCGGCGGCAAAGCCTTCGGGCGTCGCCACATCCTCGATCCGGTGGCTTTCCCACAGTCCGTCGCTGGCGCGAAAGGTTGCAAGGCCGCTTTCGGCGGAAATCCCCGCGCCGGTCAGGACGGTGATGCGCAACGGGGCTTACCGGCAATAGGCCTCGGCCTGGCTGGCGAACCGCTTGTAGCGCGCCCAGAAGGCGTTGTCGCGGTCGCTTTTCGACATGCGGACCTCTTGCGCCTCGTGCGGGTCGCGAAAGAAGGACGCCGCGCGGCGCTGATCGGACCGCGACAGCGTCTGGTTCGCGACCTGCTGGATGCAGCCGCACAGGGGCGCGTTGCCGCGGGCGCGTTCGGACCGGACGCAGGCGCTGTCGATGGGGCCTGCCACGGCCAGGGGGGCGGTCATCATGATGGCCGCGGCCGCAATGACGATGCGGTTGAGCATGGACTGTCTCCTCGGTTTCACGTTGTTTGGCGGGGCCGGTTGTCCCGGTCTTCGATGCCCATCCAGGGGTGATGCTATCAGGAACGGGCTGCCCGCTCAATCAGGCGGTGTGCCGCAGGGTTCATGCGCGCCGTCAAGAGGTTGCCTGCGAAACCTCGTATCCCGCGTCGCGAATCGCCTGGGCCGCGCGGTCCTGGTCCAGGCCCTCGACGGTGACGGTCTTTTGCGCAAGATCGACGGTGGCGCGGCCGCCCGCCTGGGCGATGGCGGTCTCGACGGCGGCCTTGCAATGGCCGCAGGTCATGTCGGGGACGGTGAAGGTCATGGCTGTCCTCCTTCGGGGGTTTGACAAGTCGGGTGCAGCATGATCCTGCAAGGCGGCAAGGGCAAGGCATGAGGAATGCGATGATCGACGCGATCGGGCTGGATGCCGACGATACCCTGTGGGAAAACGAGACCTTCTTCCGCGTGACCGAGGGTGAATTCGTGGCCCTGCTGGGCGAATATGCGGACGGCGCCGACATCGCCAGCCGCCTGCTGGACGTGGAACGCGCGAACCTTGCGCGTTACGGCTTCGGCATCAAGGGCTTCATGCTGTCGATGGTCCAGACCGCGATCGAACTGACCGACGGGCGCATCGACGGCCACGCCATAGGGCGCATCCTGGAACTGGGGCAGGAAATGCTGGCCCATCCGGTCGATCTGCTGCCCGGCGTCGCGGAAGCCCTGGATGCCCTGGCGGATCGGCGGCTGATCCTTATCACCAAAGGCGACCTGATCGACCAGGAACGCAAGATCGCCGCATCGGGCCTGGCAGACCGCTTCGACGCGATCGAGATCCTGGCCGACAAGTCCTCGGAAACCTATTCCCGCGTGCTGTTTCGCGCCGATGTCGCGCCGGACCGCTTCGTGATGGTCGGCAACTCCATGAAAAGCGACGTGCTGCCAGTCGTGGAACTGGGCGGGCATGGCGTCTTCATCCCGCACGCGATGACCTGGGCCATCGAACATGCCGATGCGCCCGATCACCCCCGCGCGCACCGGCTGGATACCATCACGGCTCTGCCAGCTCTGATCGCCAGGCTGGAGGATGGTCGTGCATAACCTGCGCGCCGCCTTGCTGATGGTCCTGGCCATGGCCGCCTTCGCCTGCGAGGACGCGCTTCTGAAGGGCCTGTCGGGCGCGGTTCCCACGGGCCAGCTTCTGGCGGTGATCGGCTTTGCCGGCATGGCGGTCTTTGGCCTGTGGATCGCCATAGGCCCCGAAGGCCTGCGCCTGCGCAACCTGCTGCGCCCCCAGGTCGCCCTGCGCAACCTGTGCGAAGGCGTCTGCGCCATCACCTTCGTCACCGCGCTTGCCACCGGCGATCTGTCCATCGCCTCGGCCATCCTGCAGGCGCAGCCGCTCCTGATGACGCTGGGCGCGGCGCTTTTCCTGGGCGAACAGGTCGGCTGGCGCCGCTGGCTGTCCATCGCGGTGGGCTTTGCGGGCGTGTTGCTGATCGTCAAGCCCGGGACCGCCGCCTTCGAGTTCAGTTCGGTCCTGGCGATCATCGCCGTGATGACCCTGGCCGTGCGCGACCTGGTCACGCGCCGCCTGCCGCCCGAGGTGGGGTCGGGCCTGCTGTCCGCCGGGGCCTTCGGGTCGATGGGGGTCGCGGGCCTGGTCCTGATCGCCATTGGCGGCCAGCAGGCGATCCTGCCGACGGCAGGGCAGGGGGCGCTGCTGGCCGCGACGCTGGGCTTTGGCCTTCTGGGCTACATCACCATGGTCGTCGCCACCCGCTTGGCCGAAATCTCGGTGATCGCCCCCTTCCGCTATTCGCGGCTGCTGTTCGCGATGCTGCTGGCGGTTGCGATCTTTGGCGAACGGCCCGACGCCGCGACGCTGCTGGGGGCCGCGCTGATTGCCGGCGCGGGCATCTATGCCATGTGGCGCGAGGCGCGGCTGCGGCGGGCGCGTCTGACCGCAGTGTAAGGGCTGCAAAATCCCCTTCCCGCAGGGCCAAAGCCCTTGTATAGCCCGGCCATGACCGAGCTTTCCCTGATCCGCAATTTCTCCATCGTGGCCCATATCGACCACGGCAAATCCACCCTGGCCGACCGGCTGATCCAGCTGACGGGCACTGTCGCCGAACGCGACATGAAGGCCCAGCTTCTGGACAGCATGGATATCGAGCGGGAACGCGGCATCACCATCAAGGCCAACACCGTCCGCATCAGCTATCCGGCAAAGGACGGGCAGACCTATGTGCTGAACCTGATCGACACGCCGGGCCATGTGGACTTCGCCTATGAGGTCAGCCGGTCCATGCGCGCGGTCGAAGGCAGCCTGCTGGTCGTGGACGCCTCCCAGGGGGTCGAGGCGCAGACGCTGGCCAATGTCTATCAGGCCATCGACGCGGGGCACGAGATCGTGCCGGTCCTGAACAAGATCGACCTGCCCGCCGCCGAGCCGGACCGGGTCAAGGAAAACATCGAGGAAGTGATCGGCATCGACGCCTCGGACGCGATCCCGATTTCCGCGAAGACCGGCCTTGGCATCCCGGACGTGCTGGAAGCCATCGTCACGCGCCTGCCTGCGCCCAAGGGGGACCGCGACGCGCCGCTCACGGCGATGCTGGTGGATTCGTGGTATGACGCCTATCTGGGCGTCGTGGTGATGATCCGCGTGATGGACGGGGTGATCCGCAAGGGCGACCGCGTGAAGATGATGCAGACCGGCGCGGTTTACGGCATCGACAAGCTGGCCGTCCTGACCCCGCAGATGGTGGACATTGCCGAACTGGGACCGGGCGAGATCGGCGTCTTCACCGCATCCATCAAGCAGGTCCGCGACACCCGCGTGGGCGACACCATCACGCATGAAAAGAAGGGCGCCGACGTGGCCTTGCCGGGCTTCAAGCCCGCCCAGCCGGTCGTCTTCTGCGGGTTGTTCCCCGTCGACGCCAACGACTTCGAGGCCCTGCGCGACGCCATCGAGAAGCTGGCCCTGAACGACGCTTCCTTCAGCTATGAGATGGAGACCTCGGCCGCGCTTGGCTTCGGCTTCCGCTGCGGTTTCCTGGGGCTGCTGCACCTGGAGGTGATCCGCGACCGGCTGGAACGCGAATACGACCTGGACCTGATTACCACCGCGCCGTCGGTGGTCTTCAAGCTGCACATGCGCGACGGGGAAGTCCGCGACCTGCACAACCCCGCCGACATGCCCGACCTGACCCATGTGGACCATATCGAGGAGCCGCGCATCAAGGCCACGATCATGGTCCCCGACGAATACCTGGGTGACGTGCTGAAGCTGTGCCAGGACCGCCGCGGCATCCAGCTGGACCTGACCTATGCGGGCAGCCGCGCCATGGTCGTCTATGACCTGCCCCTGGCCGAGGTCGTCTTCGACTTCTACGACCGCCTGAAATCCGTGACCAAGGGCTATGCCAGCTTCGACTACCAGATCAGCGAATACCGCGAGGATTTCCTGGTCAAGATGTCGATCCTGGTGAACGACGAGCCCGTGGACGCCCTGTCCATCATGGTCCACCGCGACCGCGCCGAGGCGCGCGGCCGCGTCATGGTGGAAAAGCTGAAGGAACTGATCCCCCGGCACATGTTCAAGATCCCGATCCAGGCGGCCATCGGCGCGCGGGTCATCGCGCGCGAAACGCTGTCGGCCATGCGCAAGGACGTGACCGCCAAGTGCTATGGCGGGGATGCGACGCGGAAAAAGAAGCTGCTGGAGAAGCAGAAGGCCGGGAAGAAGAAGATGCGCCAGTTCGGGAAGGTGGAGATCCCGCAGACGGCGTTTATTCAGGCGTTGAAGATGGAGTGAGAAAATGCATTTGGTGACAACATCGTACTTTGATGCTTTCTGTGATGAGTTTGCCTTTGAAAAAGGATCTACGAAATCATTCGAAGCTTTTGCAAATTGTTGCATAAATAACAGATTTTCAGACGATGAGGTTAAACCTGCTGAGCTTGTCTATGAGGGACCGGATCCAGGAATTGACGGCGCAATGTTGTATGTCGATGGGCGCCTTGTTCTCAGTGAGGAGGAGCTTGTCGAAATACTAGCTGCTGGGAAGAGGGAGCTGGACTTTGAGGTTGTGTTTACACAAGTTAAAACTTCCGAGTCATGGTCTAAGAAGGAGATAGATACGTTCTCAGCTGCGATTGTTGATTTGCTGAGCGAGCAACCGGCCCAGCCACTGTCTGACTACCTTCAGGATTTCAAGAAACTGTTCAAGGCGATATTCTCTAATATCAAGAAAGTCAAAGGGGGACGCCCTACTGCCAATGCATTCTTTGTATCTGCAGCGCCCGATACTGAGGCGGCGGAGATAAATGCTGCAGTGATTGTTGGACACAAACAGCTTGCGGGAACTGGATTCTTTCGTGAAGCTGAATTCCGGAAAGTACCTCGTGAAGTTCTACATGAATGGTGGCTAGCATGTGGCGCTGCGGATGAGGCGACTCTCCCAGTTTTCAACTATTCTCCATTCCCTGCTGCTCCCAACGTGAAAAGCGCCTATGTTGCTACGGTAAGTGCAAAGTCTTTCATTGAAAGAGTATTGAAGAATGATGATGGTACTAAGCGCAAGAAGCTGTTCGAGATGAATGTGCGCGACTTCTTAGGCGAAAGTGAGGAGGTGAACAGTGAAATCTCTGAAACCCTGAAAAGTGAGCTGCGTAAGAGCCGTTTTGGTTTAATGAACAACGGTGTTACAATAGTTGCCGAAAGTGTAAGACCAGCGGGTCAAGAAATTTTTATTGGAAACTACCAAATTGTAAACGGCTGCCAAACTTCTAACGTCTTGTTGAGCAATGAGTCTGTTGTGGATGAGACGGTAAGTCTGATGGTGAAGTTTATTGAAAGCAGTGACGCGGAGACGGTGGAGGATATTGTTCGCGCTACCAATCGGCAGTCTAAGGTAGAGGACGAGCAATTTGCTTCAACTATGGAGTCTTTGCGTGCGCTTGAAGAGTATTTTGTAGCACGAGGTTCTGAGCAACAAAATAAAATAGTTTTCGAGCGCCGCCGAGGGCAATAACGTGCAGAAGGCATTCCGCAAGCTCGGATTGTGGATGTTAGGGAATTGGCGCGCGCAATTGCCTCAACACGGCTACAAAGGCCAGATTTGGCAAGCCGGTTCGTAAGTCGACTCACGGGAGAAATGCGTAGTGAAATCTTCAAGGCTGGAGTTGGTGATGAGTTGGCGTACTTGTCCTGCTTTGCCAACTATCGGCTAAGGATTCTAATATCAAACAGAAGATTTGACCCAAAATACTCTAAGCTGCGTTGGCATATCTTGTGTTCCACGTGGAGAGTGTGCTTGGATCAACATAAAAAGTTTGACTGCAAAACCGCAGAAAAGGCATTTGAGCGATTGTATGTTGGGGCTGACGATGTGTGGAACGAACGCTTGGCTGCTATCGTGCAGGCGGCGCTTCCAGATCCAGATGTGTCTAGGGATGTTCTTAAAGGCCAAGCGTTTACAGGTGATATGCTCAAGAGCCTTGCAGCAGCAGATATTAAGTAGCAAGCGTAGGGTGCGTGCTTGCACGCACCACTCCGACCTTACCACTTGGGCAACGGTGCGTGTAAACACGCACCCTACGCCACCTTTGCGGCGGCCTTGTCGCGGTGAAACGACGAATACAGCCAATCTTCGGGCCGTTCCACCAACCCATGCTTTACCGGGTTCCACCAACAATACCGCATATGCGCGGCGTAATCCTCTTCATTGCGAATATGATGTTCGTAGAACCGCCGCTGCCATATGCCGCGCTCCTTCCGCACCACATGACTGTCACGCAATTGCCCCACCGGCAAGCCGCAAGAGAACCGCGCTTTGATTAACCGCCACCTTGTTGAATAATCGCAATCCCCCTCGGGCAAGCGCCAGACGCAATGCAGGTGATC
This sequence comes from Paracoccus yibinensis, assembly GCF_030846195.1. GTDB lineage: Bacteria > Pseudomonadota > Alphaproteobacteria > Rhodobacterales > Rhodobacteraceae > Paracoccus > Paracoccus yibinensis. Next base: position 565,561 of record NZ_JAVCWH010000002.1, on the reverse strand, counting down.
CGGCAAGACCACCCAGGCGTCTATCCCGAAAGGCCGCTCCACCCGCGTCACCCTCACCGCGTCGCGCAAACCTTCGACCTGCTCCACCAGCAGCCGACTGCCACGCTGCGCCAAGGCAACGGTGAAGAAGATCGGAACGCCTGGCAGGCGAGGGCGAAGATAGCGCGACATGCTTTGTCATCGCACAGGCAGGTTAATAAACCGTAGGGCGCGTGCCTGCACGCACTACCTCCACCCTTGCCAATGGTGCGTGCAAGCACGCACCCTACGACTGATCAACCCTGCCAATCTGATCCCGATCAAGGCGCATCTGCCCGAATCGTGCCATCCCTCACCCGAACCATGTTCGGAGATCACGATGGCCCGTCTTTTCATGCTTTTGTTGTCGATCGTCATGACCTCGCTCGCGGGGATCGGTGTGGTGGCCGTGCTGGCGATGGGGTTCTATGACTGGAAGTCCATCCTGATGGCGGCGGCCAGCGGCGCGGTCCTCGCGCTGCCCGTCACCTGGGCTGTGGCGCGGCAGATCGCCTAGCGCCGCCGTCTGCCGGGGCGGTTCGGCAGCCCTGGCCAAAGCCAGGGTTCCTGGGACAGGGCCTCGCCCGGTCAGTCCCAATAGGGCACGATCACCCGGCAAAAGCTGCCGACCGCCATGCTGACCGGGATAGACCCATCGCGCGGGCCGCTGCCGAACTGCGACAACCCCGCGCCGGGGGCCGCCTTTGCCGGATCCAGCGTGAAGACGATCCCGTCCCCCGCCCGCCGCGGCCTGGGCGAGGCGCGCCAAAGCCGTGTGTTTCCCGGCAAACCCAAGGCGCGCTGCGCAAAATCGCCCGCCGCGCACCAGTAATCGGTGTCGCCGCGCCGGACCTCGTGGATGACGGTGATCTCGGACGGGGCGGTCTGCACCGCCGTCATGCCGTTCTGCGCGGTAAAGGCCGCCGCAGGCAGGGGCAGCAGCAGGGCCGCAAGAAACATCAGTCGCATTGCATCCTCCTGAACTGGAACCGCCGTCGCTGCCCGTTCGTTTCACCGGGACATTCCATCGGAGCATGATCATGCATCTTCGAATGTTCCTGATCCATATCTGGGTCGCCTCGATCGCCGGGGCGGTGGTGATTGCCGGGCTGGCGATGGGCTATTTCACCGTGGCTACCTTCATCTGGGGCGCGGTCATCGGCCTGGCCCTGGGCGTGCCTGCCGCGCTGCTGAACTGGGTTTATCTGCGGCCCAACCGCTCGAAAGAGATCGGCTAGACCTGGCCGATCGCTGACAGGATACGGGCCACGGCGAAACAGCACCCCTCGACCCGATAAGCGCAAAGGCGGCCCCGAAAGGCCGCCTTTGATCCGGTCACATCGCCTCGGCGCTTTCCTGCTGGATCACCTGCCCTGCGGTCGAAACGTCCTGGCCAAAGCCCTGGGCGGTCTGGCACCCGGCCAAAGTCAGCATCGCAAGAATGGCGCCAAGGCCGATAAAGGTCTTCTGCATTCGTTACACTCCTTTGCCATGATCTGCGACCGAACGCGATTTTGCAGGACAGGTTCCGCAGCGTCAGAACGCCACGCCCGACCACAGCGCGACATTGGCATAGGGCGTGAATTCCCCGGTGCGCACGATGGCGCGGGCGTCGCGGGTCAGGACCTTGAAGGCGTCATGCGCCAGGGTCCGGCCTTCGCCCAAGGCGCGCGCCCGCAATTCGGCATCCAGTTCTGCCGATGCCTCGCCGGCCCAGGCGGAACGTTCCACCACCAGTTCCGCCAGAACGGCATCCAAAACGTCGAAGAAACGGGGCACGCCGCGCGTCACGGCCAAGTCGATGCAGCGCACGCCTGGCGGAACCGGCAATCCGGCATCGCCTATGATCAGCAGGTCGCCGTGCCCCATGGCGGCAATCAGCCCGGACAGTTCGGAATGCAGCAGGGTGGTGCGCTTCATGGCTCAGCCCTCGGGCAAAGTTTCAGACAGGTATCGGATCATGTTGCCGCCCATGACCTTGGTGATCTGGCCTTCGGACAGGCCCTCGTCCAGCAGCGCCTGCGTCAGCGCCGCCAGATGCGCCGCGTCAAAGGGCACACCGACAGAGCCGTCATAGTCGGATCCCAGCGAAACGTGATCCTCGCCCACCAGGCGGATGGCCGCGACGATGCTTTCCGCGACATGGGCGGGGGTGCCGCCGCAGACCACGTCGGCCCAGAAGCCGATGCCGATCACGCCTCCTTTGGCCGCGATCTGGCGGACCAGGTCGTCATCCAGGTTCCGCGCACTGCCGCAATGGCTGCGGATGCCGGTATGGGACAGGATGGGCCGCGCATCCGGGACCGCCAGCACGTCCTGCACCATCAGGGGCGAGGCATGGGCCAGGTCGATCACCATGCCCCGTTCGATCATCCCCTCCACCACCTGGCGTCCGAAATCCGACAGGCCCGCGCCGCTGCCGCCTTCCCCATGCAGGCTGCCGCCCAGTTCGTTGTCGAAGAAATGCGTCAGACCCATCAGCCGGAAGCCTGCGTCATGCAGCACGTCCAGGTTGGCGATGTCTCCCTCCAGTGGATGGCCGCCCTCGGACCCAAGGATCGCCCCCAGCACGGGCTGCCCGCTGGCACGCGCATCCAGAACGGCCTGCAGATCGGCCCGCGTGCGGATCAGCGTCAGGCGGTCGGGCGCCTCCTTGATCGCGCGGTTCAGCGCCTCGGCCTGCACCAGGGCGCGTTCGCGCAGCGAGAACCACGACCGCACCGGGCGCAATTGGCCCATGAACAGCGGCGTGATGTTGTCGGGGGCGTCAGTGCTGTTCTGGTCATAGTTCTGGCCGCGCGGGCTTTTCGTCACCGTGGTAAAGACCTGAACCGCGACATTGCCTTCGGCCAGGCGGGGCACGTCGGTATGGCCGCGATCGGCCCGGTCCAGGATGTCGCGGTCCCACAAGAGCGCGTCTGAATGCCAGTCGCCGATCACCAGGCGGTCATGCAGGGCCTGCGCCTCGGGGCTGACAGGCCAGCCGCCGTCGGGCATCCGCAGGGGGTTCAGCGCCCGTTCGACATAGCCCGGCGCAAAGGCGAAGAACGCCGCCGCCCCCAGCACGACCAGCACCGCCACCGCTGCAAGTATCCGTTTCAGCATGGCCACCATCTTCTGTGTAAAAATATCCGCGGGGGATCCGCGCAGCGGATGGGGGCGGCAGCCCCCTATGCCTCCAATGCCTCAAGCTCGTCGATGAAGCCTTCGATCATCGACAGGCCCTTGTCCCAGAACTTCGGGTCGGACGCGTCCAGCCCGAAGGGGGCCAGCAGGTCCTTGTGGTGCTTCGATCCGCCGGCTGCCAACAGGTCGAAATACTTGCCCTGGAAATCCGGCAGCCCGCCTTCATAGGCCGCGTATAGCGCGTTCACCAATCCGTCCCCGAAGGCATAGGCATAGACGTAGAAGGGCGAATGCACGAAATGCGGAACATAGGTCCAGAAGGTCTCGTATCCCGGCATGAACTCGAACACCGGGCCAAGGCTTTCGTGCTGGACCGACATCCACAGCGCATTGATGTCGTCTGGGGTCAACTCGCCCTCGGCCCGCGCCGCGTGCAGCCTGCATTCGAAATCATAAAAGGCGATCTGGCGGACGACCGTGTTGATCATGTCCTCGACCTTGCCGGCCAGCAGGGCCTTTTTCTGGACAGGATCGGTGGTTTTCGCCAGCAGGGCGCGGAAGGTCAGCATCTCGCCGAAGACGGATGCCGTTTCCGCCAGGGTCAGCGGGGTCGATGCCAGCAACTCGCCCTGGCCTGCGGCCAGGCGCTGGTGGACGCCGTGGCCCAGTTCGTGCGCCAGGGTCATCACGTCGCGCGGCTTGCCCAGATAGTTCAGCAGCACATAGGGATGCACGGTGGTCACGGTCGGATGGGCAAAGGCGCCGGGCGCCTTGCCGGGCGTCACGGCGGCGTCGATCCAGCCCTTGTCGAAGAACGGCTGCGCCAGATCCGCCAACCGGGGCGAAAAGCCTGCATAGGCGTCCAGCACGGTTCGCCGCGCCTCGTCCCAGCCGATCACCTTGTCCGAAGCCGTGGGCAGCGGCGCATTGCGGTCCCAGACTTGCAGCTTGTCCAACCCCAGCCACTTGGCCTTCAGCGCATAGTAGCGGTGCGACAGGCGCGGATAGGCGGCGGTGACGGCGTTGCGCAGCGCCTCGACCACCTCGGGTTCGACATGGTTCGACAGGTGGCGGCCATATTGCGGCGTGGGCATCTTGCGCCACTTGTCCTCGATGGCCTTTTCCTTGGTCAGCGTGTTGTGGATGCGGGCAAACAGCTTGACGTTCTTGCCGAAAACCTCCGCCAGGGCGCGGGCAGCGGCTTCGCGCCGCGCGCGGTCGTGGTCGGTCAGCAGGTTCAGCGTGGCTTCCAGGCCCAGGGTCTCGCCCTCGACATCGAATTCCAGCGCGGCGGTGGTTTCATCAAACAGCCGGTTCCAGGCAGCGGCGCCCACGACCGAGTTGTCGTGCAGGAACTGTTCCAGTTCGTCCGACAACTGGTGGGGCCGCATGGCGCGCATCCGGTCGAAGACGGGCTTGTAGCGCGCAGGACCGTCCGCGGCGGCAAAGACCGCCTGATAGGTTTCGTCAGGGATGCGGTTGAATTCCAGGCTGAAGAAGACCAGCGGCGTGGTAATGTCGGTGATCCGCCCCTGCAGGTCGCCCAGCATCTTGGCGCGCGCGGCATCCGTGGTGTTCTGGTAATAACGCAGCCCCGCATAGGACATGATGCGGCCTGCGGTGATGTCGATCTTCTGATAGGCCTCGATGCAGGCCAGCATCTCAGAGGGCGACAGGCTGGCCAGCTTGCCCTGATAGCGGGACGCGAATTCCCTGGCCTCGGTTTCCAGCAGGGCGATGTCGGCGGTCAGTTCGACCGAATCCGGCGCGGGATAGAGATCGCTCAGATCCCATGCCGGAAGGGTGCCAAGGTCGCTGCCCGTGACCTGTTCGCGGGCGTCGAAGGTCGGTTGTCCTGCCATGGGAATTCCTTTCCTGATCGTCCCAGATGTAACCCGCCTTGACCGGGACGCAAGGCTGCGCAGGCTTACAGCGTCTCAAAAGCCGGTGCGTGACGCAGAACGCTGCCCTTGGGCAGGTCGCCGATCATCTGCATCGCCAGCCCGGCATAGGGCGAGCGAAGATCGGCGGGCTTGAAGCCAAGCTGCCCGTAATAGCTTGGCGCGCCCACGACCACCACGGCAGCCGTGTCCGCCCAGGCTACCGCCTGCTGCACCAGGGCCATGCCGATGCCCAGCCGCTGGGCCTTGGGCGCGACGGACAGGGGCGCCAGGGCATGGGCCGGCGCCTCGGCGACCAGCGGCGACAAGGCGACATGACCCAGCAGGGTGCCCGCCGCATCGGCCACCAGCGACAGCGACAGATCGCCGTCCTGGCGCAGCTTGCGCACCAGGCGCGCCTCGTCATCGCCCCCGAAGGCGGCGTTCAGAAGGGCGTCGATGGCGTCCAGATCCTGGCGGGTTTCGCGGCGGATGACGGGAAACACCTCGTGGCGCTGAAAATCGCGCCCGATTCCCGCGCTTTCGCGGCCCCATGCGCTGTCTGCGGTCCGCGCGCCATGCGCCGCAAAGGCCTCGGCGTCGATGAACAGTTCGGACAGGTTCCAGATCAGCGGATCCTCGTCCTGCCACAGGTCGAAGCGCAGGCAGCCCGGTTCCTCGCGGCTCAGCCGAAGGTGTTCGGGCAGCAGCGACAACGCGGTCATCATCTGGCCCGCGTCCTGACAGACCAGCCGCCCGGTCAGGCCCAGCATCGGCTTGGGCAGCGGAACGGGCGTGCCCTTGGCCTCAAGGTGGTGGCGAGGCGAATGGTGATGGCCGCAGGCGCAGGTCATGATGGTCCTTTCAGGGGATCAGAAGGGTCATTCCCACTCGATCGTGCCCGGCGGCTTCGAGGTGATGTCATAGGTGCAGCGGTTGATGCCCTTGACCTCGTTGATGATGCGGGTCGCCGTCTCGCCCAGGAAGTCGTGGGAGAAGGGGTAATAATCCGCCGTCATTCCATCGACCGAGGTGACCGCCCGCAGCGCGCAGGCATAGTCATAGGTCCGCCCGTCGCCCATCACGCCCACGGTGCGCACGGGCAGGATCGCCACGAAGGCCTGCCAGATCTCGTCGTAAAGGCCGTGGCGGCGGATCTGGTCGATGAAGACCGCATCCGCCTTGCGCAGGATGTCCAGCTTGTCGCGCGTGATCTCTCCGGGGCAGCGGATGGCGAGGCCGGGGCCGGGGAAGGGGTGGCGGCCGATGAACTTGTCGGGCAGGCCCAGTTCGCGGCCCAGGGCGCGGACCTCGTCCTTGAACAACTCGCGCAGCGGTTCGACCAGCTTGAGGCCCATCTTTTCCGGCAACCCGCCGACATTGTGGTGCGACTTGATCGTGACCGAAGGCCCGCCGCTGAAGCTGACGCTTTCGATCACGTCGGGGTAAAGCGTGCCCTGGGCCAGGAACTCGGCCCCCTCGATGCCCGATGCGTAGCGCTGGAACACGTCGATGAACAGCCGCCCGATGGTCTTGCGCTTGACCTCGGGGTCGCTGACCCCTTCCAGGGCGCCCAGGAACAGCTCGGATTCGTCGGCATGGATCAGCGGGATGTTGTAGTTGTCGCGGAACATCGTCACGACTTCCTCGGCCTCGTTCAGCCGCAGCAGGCCGTGGTCCACGAAGACGCAGGTCAGCTGGTCGCCGATCGCCTCGTGGATCAGGACGGCGGCGACGGAACTGTCGACGCCGCCGGACAAACCGCAGATGACCTTCCTGTCGCCAATCTGTTCGCGGATCTTGCGGATCGCCTCGTCCCGGTAACCGGCCATGGTCCAGTCGCCGGTGAAGCCCGCCATGCGGACGAAGTTTTCCAGCATGGTGCGGCCGCGCGGCGTGTGATGCACCTCGGGGTGGAACTGCACGCCATAGAAGCGGCGGCTTTCGTCCGCGATCATGGCGAAGGGCGCATTGGGCGAGACGCCGATGACCTCGAAGCCCGGCGCAAGCGCGGTCACGCGGTCGCCATGGCTCATCCAGACTTCCTCGCGTCCGGCATCGAAGAGGCCCGCGAAGATGCCGTCGCCCTTGTGGCCTTCCGCCGGGGCGATGAAGGCGCGCCCGTATTCGGCATGGTGCCCGCCTTCGACCGCGCCGCCCAGCTGCTCCATCATCACCTGCTGGCCATAGCAGATGCCGAAGATCGGTACGCCCATGTCGAACAGCGCCTGCGGGGCGCGGGGGCTGCCCGCACGGGTCACGCTGTCCGGCCCGCCGGACAGGATCACGGCCTGCGGGTTCAATCCGCGCAGGATGTCGTCGGTCAGCAGGTTATAGGGGTGGATTTCGCAAAAGACGTTCAGTTCCCGCAAACGCCGCGCAATCAGTTGCGTGACCTGGGATCCGAAGTCGATGATCAGAAGGCGTTGGTGCTGGGTCATGGATGCGCTTTAAGCGCGGCCTTGACGCCGTGCAAGGGATTTGCAGCCCGGAACTGCCGCCAGCAGGCCCGCGTTCCGCCAGACCGTTGAGAGAGGTTTTTCATGTCCGCCTTCCGCGCCCTTGCCGCACCGCTTGCTTTGTCGCTGCTGTCTGCCTGCGGGCAGGGGCCGGGCGTGGCGCTGCCCTGGCGCCAGGCGGAACCTCCGGCCGAGGAAGCCCTGGCCGCGTCCTGCACGGGCGATGCGGCGACCGCCGCCGCCCTGGACGGCGCCGTCAACGGCGCGCGTCAGGCCGAAGGCAAGACCTTGCTGGACAGCGCGCCTTTGCTGGCGCAGATCGCGCAAAGCCACGCCTGCGACATGGCCGCGCTTGGCCGCGTCGATGTGGAAGGCTCGAACGGGTCCAGTGTCGTGGACCGGGCGCGGGCGGTGGGATACCCGGTTTGCGGAGTGGTGCAACTTGTCAGCCGGGGCGGCAGTCCCGGGGATGCCCTTGACGCCTGGCTGTCCCAGGATGCGCAACGGACCGAGCTTCTGGGCCAGACCAGCCGGCAACTGGGCAGCGGTCATGCCGTCGGGGCGGATGGGCGGACCTATTACAGCGTGGTCCTGGGCGACAACTGCGGCTGAGATTGCTGCCGTGGCCGGGGGGCCGACTGCCCCCCATCGCCGTTCCGGCGATTCCCCCCGTGGATATTTGGACCAAGGCAAAGGGGCGCGTCCTGCGCCCCTCCCGGTGTCATCTTTCGGGCACAAGTCCCCTTGGCGCGAAGCGCAGCACCAGAAGCAGCACCAGGCCCATGGCGATGAAGCGCATGTGCGCGGCGCTGTTCAGCAGATGGGATTTGACGTCGCCATCGGGCAGGGGGCCGACCAGGGCGCCGATCAGGTTGGGACCCCAGACCTCGGCCTTGATCCACAGGAACCAGATCAGCACCGCGCCCAACACCGCCCCCCAGTTGTTGCCCGATCCGCCGACCACGACCATCACCCAGATCAGGAAGGTATAGCGCAGCGGGTTATAGCTGTTGGGCGCCATCAGCCCGTCCAGCGTGATCATCATCGCCCCTGCGACGCCGATCACCGCCGAACCCAGGATGAAGATCTGCAGGTGGCGCGCGGTGACGTCCTTGCCCATCGCCTCGGCCGCGGTCTCGTTGTCGCGGATGGCGCGCATCATCCGGCCCCAGGGCGATTTCAGCGCGAGTTCGGCCAGAAGGATGATCGCCAGCAGCACCACCAGGAACAGCGACATGTAGCACAGCTTGACCCAGATGCCCGAAGCCTCGGCCGCGTCGAAGCCCCAGCTTGCGGCGAAATCGACAAAGGCCGGGTTCTGTTGCAGGTCGATCTCGTACGGGACGGGCCGGGGGATCGAGGTAACGTTCATGACCCCGCGCGCCAGCCAGTTTTCGTTGCGCAGGACCGCCACGATGATCTCTCCGATGCCCAGCGTGGCAATGGCGAGATAGTCCGAGCGCAGACCGAGCGCGACCTTGCCCACGGCCCAGGCGGCGGCGGCGGCAAAGGCGCCGCCCACGATCCAGGACAGCAGGATCGGCAGGCCAAGGCCGCCGATATTGCCGGCACGGGCGCTGTTGTTGGCCTCGATGGCGGTCACGGCGGGGTCGAACAGCCAGCGATAGGCGACAAAGCCCGCCAGCAGCACAAGGGCGACGGTCCAGGCGCGGCCGGTGCGGGTATAGGCGATCTTCGCCAGGGCCAGCGTGCCCAGGCCCACCAGCAGCGCCAGGATCAGGCGCGGCCCCCCCGCGGCCCAGGCCCCCTCGACCGGGGGCAGCGAGACCAGCACCGGGGCCAGGCCGCCAAGCGCCAGGAAACCCACGACGCCTGCGTTGAACAGTCCGGCATAGCCCCATTGCATGTTCACGCCGAGCGCGGTGATCGCCGAGATCAGGCCCATGTTCAGGATCGCCAGCGACGTGTTCCACGACCCCGAGAACATGCCGTTCCTGACGGTGCCTTCCAGCACGAACAGAAGCGCGAGGACCGCGAAAAGGATGGGCGCGCGCCAGGGGCTGGCGGCTGCGGCTTGACGGTTGGATGACATGACGGACCCCCCTTACACCGACTTGCCGCGGAACAGCCCTGTCGGGCGGAACAGCAGGACCACGATCAGGATGACGAAGCTGACGGCGAACTTGTATTCGGTCCCCAGCAGTTGCAGCAGCCCATCCGGCTGCCAGCCGGGGGCCAGGTAGCCCGCGACCTTGACCCAAGGGTAGGTCACGGCAACCTCGGAAAAGGCGACCAGAAAGCCGCCCGCGATGGCGCCAAGGGGGCTGCCCAGCCCGCCCACGATGGCCGCGGCGAAGATCGGCAGCAGAAGCTGGAAATAGTTGAAGGGCCGGAAGGACTTGTCCAACCCATACAGCACCCCGGCAATGGTGATCAGCGCGGCGGCGATGATCCAGGTCATGCGCACAACGCGTTCCGGGTCGATGCCCGACAGCAGCGCCAGATCCTCATTGTCGGAATAGGCGCGCATGGCCTTGCCCTTCTTGGTGCGGTTCAGGAACCAGAACAGCGCCCCGCAGACGATCGCCGTCACCACCAGCGTCAGCACCTGCGTGGACCGCAGGGCCAGGCCTTCGGCCAATCCGGTCCATTCGCGGAAGTCGCGGACATTGATGATGAAGCGCGCTCCGTCGTCGAAACGCTGGTCGTCCACGCCGATGATCAGCCGCGTCAGCCCGTTCATGATGAACATCACGCCCACCGACGCCATGACGAAGATGATCGGCGCCGCCTTCTGCGCGCGATAGAAGCGATAGACCACGCGGTCCGTGCCCAGCACCAGAAGCGCGGTGGCCGCGATCCCCACGGGCAAGGCCAGCAGCGCGGTCGGCAGCACGCCCAGCGAGATGCCAAGCGACTGGAGGCCCCAAGTCGTCAGGATCGTGATGGCCGTTCCGAAGGCCATGGTGTCGCCATGGGCGAAGTTCGAGAACCGCAGGATGCCATAGATCAGCGTCACCCCAAGCGCGCCAAGCGCAAGCTGCGCGCCATAGGCGGCGGCGGGAATGAAGACGAAGTTCAGAAAGGCCACAAGGGCGTTGAGGATGTCCAAGGCTCAGCCCCCCAGGAAGGTGCGGCGCACCTCGTCGTTCTGCATCAGTTCATGGCCCGTGCCGGTATGGGCATTCGCGCCCTGGACGAGCACATAGGCCTTGTCGGCGATCATCATCGCCTGCTTGGCGTTCTGTTCGACCATCAGCACCGGAAGGCCGCCGCGCGCGATGGCGATGATGCGGTCGAACAATTCGTCCATGACGATGGGGCTGACGCCCGCGGTGGGTTCGTCCAGCATCAGGACGGACGGCTGCGTCATCAGCGCGCGGCCCACGGCCACCTGCTGGCGCTGCCCGCCCGACAGTTCGCCCGCGGCCTGGCGGCGCTTGGCGGCGACCGCGGGGAACAGGTCATAGACCTGTTCCATCGTGCGGCGGATGTCGTCGCTGCGGATGAAGGCCCCCATCTCCAGGTTCTCCTCGACCGTCATGGACGGGAAGATGTTGTTGACCTGCGGCACGAAGCCCATGCCCGCCTTGACGCGGTCCTGCGGGTTCAGCGCGGTGATGTCGCGCCCGTTCAGCCGGACGCTGCCCTTGCGCAGGTTCAGCATCCCGAAGATCGCCTTCATGGCGGTGGACTTGCCCGCGCCGTTGGGGCCGACGATGACGGCGATCTGGCCCCGTTCGACCGCGATGGTGCAGTCGTGCAGGATGTCGGCCCCCTTGCCATAGCCGCCGGTCATCCCTTCGCCGATCAGGAAAGGATCGCCCGCGTGGCCCGGCCCTGTCGGACCCGAGGGCCGCGTGCCGTCGATCACGCCCCTGCCGTGCATGTTCACAAGCGAGGCGTCGCGGTTGCCGCGATGGCCGAAGGCTGCGTCCAGATCGCTCATGCGCCCACCATGTCCTTGTTCTTCAGGCCCGTGCCCAGATAGGCCTCGATCACGGCCTCGTTCTGCATGATGTCCTGGGCGCTGCCACGGGCCAGCACCTTGCCCTCGGCCATGACGATCACCGGGTCGCACAGCTTGCCGATGAAATCCATGTCGTGCTCGATCACGCAGAAGGTATAGCCGCGTTCCTTGTTCAGCCGGATGATCGCGTCGGCGATGGTCATCAGAAGCGTGCGGTTCACGCCCGCGCCGACCTCGTCCAGGAAGACGACCTTGGCGTCCACCATCATGGTGCGGCCCAGTTCCAGAAGCTTCTTCTGCCCGCCCGACAGGTTCCCGGCCTTTTCATGGGTCAGGTGGCGGATGGTCAGGAAGTCCAGGACCTCGTCCGCCTTTCTGCGCAATTCGGCTTCCTCGCGCTCGATCCGGCCGCGCTGGAACCAGGTCTTCCAGATCGTCTCGCCCGACTGGGCGCCCGGCACCATCATCAGGTTCTCTCGCACCGTCATCGAGCTGAACTCGTGCGCAAGCTGGAATGTCCGCAGCAGCCCCTTGTGGAACAGCGCGTGCGGCGGCAGGCCGGTGATGTCCTCGCCATCCATGAAGACGCGGCCCGATGTCGGCGGCAGCACGCCCGCGATGACGTTGAACAGCGTGGACTTGCCCGCGCCGTTCGGTCCGATCAGCCCGGTGATCGAGCCGGTCTCGATGGTCAGGCTGGCGCCATCGACGGCGCGGAAGCCCCCGAAATGCCGGTGAAGGTCTTCGACCCTGATCATTCGTTTACCCCGTCTTCACGCCATTGGTGAAGTGTGACCGCATTTTGCGGCTTTTGTCATGAAAAATGGCCCGGCAACCGCATGGCTGCCGGGCCTTGGCATGGATTTCGCCTCAGCGATAGCCGATGACGGCCAATTCGCCGTTCTCGATGGCGACCTCGCGATAGACGCCGGCGGTTTCGCCCGCGCCCACCATCTCGATGGACGAGGCGCCGACATAGTCGATGTCGCCGCCGCCGTTCAGGATTTCCAAGCCCTTGGCCAGTTCGCCCGGCAGGATCTTTTCGCCCGGCTCGTTGGCGACATCCATCACGCTGTTCTTCCAGACGTTGGGATCGCTGGATTTGGCGGCGGCCATGGACAGCAGCATCAGCGCGGCGGCGTCATAAGCCTCGGCCGAATAGGCGCTGGTGCCGTCGAAGCCTGCGGCCTTGGCCATCTCCAGGAACTTCTCGCGGCCCTCGCCCTCGGCTGCGGGGTTCTGGCCGAAGCTGCCGTCGATTTCCGACCCGAAATTGTCCACCAGGGCCTGGCCGACCATGCCGTCGGGGAACACGAAGGTGTCGAAGGCGCCGGTATCCAGCGCCGCGCGCACGACGCCCGAACCGCCCTGATCGACATAGCCCGCGACGACAAGTGCGTCGCCGCCCGCCGCGGCAAGCGCCGCGACCTCGGCCGAATAGTCGGCCTTGCCGTCGTCATGGGCGCTGTTCACCGTCACGGTGCCGCCCTTTTCCTGGAAAGCCGCCGCGAAGGCGTCCGCCAGGCCCTTGCCGTAGTCGTTGTTGGTATAGGTGACGGCGGCGTTCTTGATGCCCTTTTCGATCATGATGTCGGCCATCACCTCGCCCTGGCGGGCGTCCGACGGCGACGTGCGGAAGAACAGGCCGTTATCCTCGATCGTGGACAGCGCGGGCGAGGTCGCGGACGGCGAGATCATCACGACGCCGTTCGGCACGGCCACGTTCTGCAGCGATGCGATCGCCTCGCCCGAGCACATGCCGCCGACGATTCCCTTGACCCCTTCGGCGGTGATCAGGCGTTCCACGGTGGCGGTGGCGGCTGCGGCGTCGATGCAGGTCGAATCGCCCTGCACGGGCACCACGGTCGATCCGTCCAGCAACAGGCCGCTGTCGCTGACCTCTTTCATGGCCAGTTCGGCGCCCGACGCCATGCCCGGTGCCATGGATTCCAGCGGCCCGGTGAAGCCCAGCGACATGCCAAGCTTGATCTCCTCGGCGCTTGCGGCGCCGGCCAGAAGGGCACCGGCGGCGGTGGCCAGAAGAAGTTTTTTCATTGATTGTCTCCCAGTTGGAACAATGTCCTGCGCCGCACGTTAGAAGCGCCCTGTTCAAAAGAAAAGCAGGATATTATCAACAATCCTTGCCTTTTCAGGCTGGTGACGCATGGTCAACGCCAGCCGAGCCGTTCCTGGGGGCGCCGGAAGACCAGCCCGGCAAGGGCCGCAAGCAGCCAACCCAGGACCAGACCGATTCCCGCAGCCCAGAAGCCCGCAACCGTCACGGGAACGGCCGGGCGGAAATCGCCCCAGGTGGCTGCCAGCGTTTCTCCGTCGCGCATCCAGTGGGGCAGCAGCATCCGTTCCAGCGGCCCGGCAAGGCGCAGCAGTTGCAGATCCGCGCGCGCCCGGTCCAGGCGGGCAAAGACATCGCGCATGTTCGCCCCATGGGCGTCGCGGAAGGCGCTGCCCGACAGGTCCGCCAGCGCCTGTTCCCGCGTCAGGCCCGCGCCGTCGGCGCTTGCGTCGAAGTCGGCGGCGACACGGGACAGGGCGTCGACCCGTCCGCCAAGACGCTGGACATACTGGTCCGAAAAGGCCGGGAACTGCGACAGGGCGACGGCGACGCAGACTGCCACCGCCAGCCGCAGGATGCCGATCACTTGTCCTGCACCTTCAGGCCCAGCACGGGGGCATAGACCTGTTCCAGACGGGCGATCGCCTCCTTGGGGGACATCTCCTCGGTTGCGCCGGTGCGGCGGTTGGTCAGTTCCACCTTGTTCGCCGCCAGCCCGCGCGGCCCGACGGTGATCCGCCAAGGCAGACCGATCAGGTCCATGGTGGCGAATTTCGCCCCTGCCCGGTCGTCGCGGTCGTCATAAAGCGGATCCAACCCCCGCGCCTGCAATTCCGCATAGATCGCGTCGCAGGCGCTGTCGGTGGAATTGTCGCCCTGTTTCAGGTTGACGATGCCGACATGGAACGGCGTCACCCCCTCGGGCCAGATGATGCCCTTGTCGTCGTGGTTTGCCTCGATGATGGCGCCCAGCAGGCGGGAAACCCCGATGCCATGGCTGCCCATTTCAACGGGCACGCGGTTGCCGTCAGGACCGACGACGGTGGCACCCATGGCCTCGGAATACTTGGTGCCGAAATAGAAGATCTGGCCCACCTCGATCCCGCGCGCGGTGCGGCGGCGTTCTTCCGGCACCTGGGCGAAGATCGCCTCGTCATGCGTCTCGTCGGTGCGGGCGTAACGGCTGGTGAACTCCTCCAGCACGGCCTGGCACTGTTCGACGCTGTCATAGTCGATCTGCCGGTCCCCGAAGGTCAGATCGGTGATCTCGCTATCATAAAAGACCTCGGATTCGCCGGTCTCGGCCAGGACCAGGAACTCGTGCGTATAGTCGCCGCCGATCGGCCCGCCGTCCGCGCGCATCGGGATCGCCTGCAGGCCCATGCGTTCATAGGTCCGCAGATAGCTGACCAGGTGCCGGTTATAGGCGTGCAGCGCGGCGTCCTTCGTCAGGTCGAAGTTGTATCCGTCCTTCATCAGGAATTCGCGCCCGCGCATCACGCCGAAGCGGGGACGGATCTCGTCGCGGAACTTCCACTGGACGTGATACAGCGTCAGCGGCAGATCCTTGTAGCTGTTCACATGGCTGCGGAAGATGTCGGTGATCATCTCCTCGTTCGTGGGGCCATACAGCAGGTCGCGCTTGTGGCGGTCCTTGATGCGCAGCATCTCCTCGCCGTAATCGTCGTAACGCCCGCTTTCGCGCCACAGGTCGGCCGGTTGCAGCGTCGGCATCAGCAGCGGGATATGGCCCGCGCGCTGCTGTTCCTCATGCACGATCTGCTCGATGCGCTTCAGAACCTTGAAGCCCAGCGGCAGCCAGGAATAGATGCCTGCCGCCTGCTGCTTGATCATTCCGGCGCGCAGCATCAGCCGGTGGCTGACGATCTGCGCCTCTTTCGGGTCTTCCTTCAGCACCGGCAGGAAATAGCGCGACAGACGCATGGGCAGGATCCTTTGAGCGAACACGGCGCAAAGCCCTAGCGGATCGGCCCTGCCTTGCCAAGAACCGCCCGCTTGCAACTGCCGCGCGTCGCGGTCACATTCCAGACCGACATTCGCATCAGGAACCGGCCATGCGCATACCGATACACAAGCAGCTGATGTGGTGGGGGGTAGCTGCGGTGACGCTGCTTCTGGCGATGTGGCTGCTGGGGCAGGCGATCCTGCCCTTCATCCTGGGCGCGGGCGTGGCCTATCTGCTGGACCCGGTGGCCGACCGGCTGGAACGCGCGGGCCTGTCGCGGGTGATGTCGGTGGTGGTCATTACCGTCGGTGCCGTCCTGGCCTTCGCGGCGGTCGTTCTGCTGATCGTGCCGGTCATGCTGCGCCAGGCGACATCGCTGATCGAGACCGCGCCAGAAATGATCGAACAGGGCCGCCTGTTCCTGTCCGCCCGCTTTCCCGAACTTCTGCCCGCGGACGGCAGCATCGGCACCGCGCTGACCGACCTGGGCGCGGCCATGGGCGAACAGATGGGCTCGGTGGCGTCACGGCTGCTCAGTTCGGTCGGCGGCATCATCAGCGCCATCGCGATCCTGGTGATCGTGCCGGTCGTGGCCTTCTACCTGCTGCTGGACTGGGATCATCTGGTGGACCGCGTGGACACGCTGCTGCCCCGCGAACATGCGCCCACGCTGCGCCGCATCGCGCGGGAAATAGACGAGGCGCTGTCGGGCTTTGTCCGGGGGCAGGGGCTGGTGATGCTGATCCTGGGCACCTGGTACGCCTTCGGGCTGATGATCGTGGGCCTGCCCTTCGGCTTCTTCATCGGCATCATGGCGGCGCTTCTGTCCTTCATCCCCTATGTCGGCGTGCTGATCGGCGGGGCAACGGCCATCGGGGTCGCGCTGTTCAGCTTCTGGGGCGATCCCCTGTGGATCGGGCTTGTGATCGCGATCTTCGCCATCGGCCAGGTGGTCGAGGGCAACTATCTTCAACCCAAGATCGTCGGCCACCATGTCGGGCTGCACCCGGTCTGGCTGCTTCTGGCCCTGTCGGTCTTCGGCGCGCTGTTCGGATTCGTCGGCATGGTGATGGCGGTGCCGCTGGCCGCCGCCCTGGGGGTGGTGGGGCGGTTCCTGACGCAGCGGTATCAGGACAGCGCGCTGTTCACCGGCCAGGCGCTGCCCCCTGATCCGGGCCAGCCCATGCTGGTCGAGATCGTGCCCCAGGGCACCGTCGCCAATTCCATCCGCGAGGCGCGCATCCGGGCCGACCAGAACCGCGCCCAGGGCCAGATCGAGATGATGCGCGAGGAAATCGCCCGCAGGCATACAGAAGCGGAATGATGCCCGCGGCTTCCCGGCAACTGACGCTGGACCTGACGACGCCGCCCGCCCATTCGCGCGCGGATTTCCTGCCTGCGCCTGCAAACCGCGACGCGCTGGCCGTCCTTGACGCGCCGCAGGACTGGCCGCAGGGGCGGATGCTGCTGATCGGCCCGGAAGGCGCGGGCAAGTCGCATCTTGCGGCCTTCTGGGCGGCCGAGAACGGCGCGCGACGCATGAAGGCGGCGGCGCTGCGGCCCGATGCCGCCGACGGGCTTGCCGCCGAGGGGGGCGCCCTGGTGATCGAGGACGCCGACCGCGCAGGCCGGGCGGCGGGGGCGGAACAGGCGCTGTTCCACCTGTGGAACCTGTGCGCGCCCCGCGACTGCCTGCTGCTGCTGACGGCGCGGACGCCGCCGCGCGACTGGGGCCTTGTGCTGCCAGACCTGCGGTCGCGGATGGACGCGATGCCGCAGGTGCGCCTGATGCCCCCGGACGAATCCCTGCTGGCCGCCGTGCTGGTCAAGCTGTTCGCCGACCGCCAGCAGGCCGTGCCCGCCGACCTGATCGACTGGCTGGTCCTGCACATGCCGCGCGACCTGGGCCTTGCCCGCCGGCTTGTCGCCGCGATGGACCGTGCCGCCATGGCGGACAAGCGGCCGATCACGCGGCGCATTGCAGCCGAGTTGCTGAACGGTCTATCCGCAGAGGATATGTGACTCTCCGCCCCCAAGGTCAGGACCATGACACAAGCAGATTTCCTTCGGACGCCCTTTCCCGAACCCCAGGACCTGCCTGACGGGGTCCCCCAGGACGGCGCGCGCTTCTTCAACCGCGAAATCAGCTGGCTGTCCTTCAACTGGCGCGTCCTGGACGAGGCGCGAAACCCCCGGGTTCCGCTTCTGGAACGGCTGCGCTTCGTGTCGATCAGCGCGACCAACCTGGACGAATTCTATACCGTTCGGGTCGCGGGCCTGCGCGAATTGGTGCGCGAAGGGAACGCCACGCCCTCCGACGACGGGCTGACGCCCGCCGAACAGCTTGCCATGATCAACACCGACGCGCGCCGTCTGATGGGTGCGCAGCAAGGCGTCTGGAACCGCCTGCGCCGAGAGATGGAAGAGGCGGGCATCGTCATCCTGTCGCGGTCCCGCCTGACCCGCGCCGAGGAGGAGTTCCTGCACGATTATTTCGAGCGCAAGGTCTTTCCGGTCCTGTCGCCGCTGGCCATCGACCCGGCGCATCCGTTTCCCTTCATCCCCAACGCCGGCTTCTCGCTGGCGCTGGAACTGGCGCGCGAAACCGACGGGCGGCAGATGCAGGCGCTGCTGCCGATCCCCGCGCAGCTTGCACGGTTCATCCCCCTGCCCGGAGGAGAGCGGTTCTTCAGGCTGGAGGATCTGCTGCTGATGCACCTGTCGTCGCTGTTCCCCGGCTATCGCGACACGGGCCATTGCGCCTTCCGCGTCTTGCGCGACAGCGACCTCGAGGTCGAGGAGGAGGCTGAGGATCTGGTGCGCGAGTTCGAGACCGCGTTGAAGCGCCGCCGCCGGGGCAGCGTCATCCGGTTGAAGATCACGCGCGGCGCCCCCGACCGCCTGCGCCGCCTGATCATGGAGGAACTGGAGGTCGGCCCCGACGAGGTGATCGAGGTCGAGGGGCTGCTGGGCGTGGCGGATCTGTCCGAACTGGTGCTGGATTCCCGGCGAGACCTTCTGTGGCCTGCCTTCACGCCGCGCGTTCCCGAACGGGTGCAGGACCACGACGGCGACATGTTCGCCGCCATCAAGCAGAAGGACATGCTTCTGCACCATCCTTATGAGACCTTCGACATGGTGGTGCGCTTCCTGGCGCAGGCGGCCCGCGATCCGAACGTGCTGGCGATCAAGCAGACGCTGTATCGCACCAGCCGCGACAGCCCGATCGTCGATGCGCTGTGCGAGGCCGCGGAATCCGGCAAGTCGGTCACGGCCCTGGTGGAACTGAAGGCCCGTTTCGACGAGGCTGCCAACATCCGCCAGTCCCGGCGGTTGGAACGGGCGGGCGCGCATGTCGTCTATGGCTTCATCAACTACAAGACCCATGCCAAGATCAGCACGGTCGTGCGGCGCGAAGGCGACAATCTGGTCACCTATACCCATTACGGGACCGGCAACTATCACCCCATCACGGCGCGCATCTATACCGACCTATCGCTGTTCACCTGCGACGCAGCCCTTGGCCGGGACGCGACCAAGGTCTTCAACTATCTGTCCGGCTATGTGCAGCCGGCCGGGCTGGAAAACATCTCCATCTCGCCCATCGACCTCAAGGACAAGCTTCTGTCGCTGATCTCGCGCGAGGCCGAGTTGGCCCGGCAAGGCCGCCCGGCGGCGATCTGGGCCAAGATGAACTCTCTGATCGAAAGGGATGTGATCGACGCGCTTTATGCGGCAAGCGCGGCGGGGGTGAAGATCAGCCTGGTCGTGCGCGGCATCTGCGGGTTGCGCCCCGGCATCCGGGGCCTGTCGGACAACATCCGCGTCAAGTCCATCGTGGGGCGATACCTGGAACATTCGCGCATCGTCTGCTTCGGCAATGGCCATGGGCTGCCGTCCAAGCGGGCGCGGGTCTTCATCAGTTCGGCCGACTGGATGGACCGCAACCTGAACCGCCGGGTCGAAACGCTGGTGGAATGCGTCAACGACACCGTCAAGGCGCAGATCGTCAGCCAGATCATGGCTGCGAACATGGCGGACGAGGCGCAAAGCTGGCTTTTGCAACCCGATGGCCGGTTTGTGCGATATCTTCCCGAAGGCCGGGACGACCTGTTCAACTGTCACCGCTTCTTCATGGATCACCCGTCCCTGTCCGGGCGGGGCACGGCAGGTGCCGGCGACGTTCCGGCACTGACCCATTCGAATGATTGACGTGCCGGGAAGGGCAAGTCATTAACGGCACGATGCGGGCCAAGCAGGAGACGCGGATGAACGGCGTGCGGACGACGACCGGCAAGAAGGTCGAGCCTTTCGGCAAGATGTTCGCGACCCTGCCCAAGCGGGCCTTGTCGCGGGTAGGCGTGGTCGATGTGGGATCGAACTCGATCCGCATGGTGGTCTTCGACGGCGCGGCCCGTTCGCCCGCCTATTTCTATAACGAAAAGGTCATGGCCGGGCTTGGCGCCAGGATGGCCCAGACCGGCCGCTTGAACCCCGAAGGCGTCGAACGCGGCTTTGCCGCCATGCAGCGTTTTGCGGCCCTGGCCAAGGGCATGGACATCGACCCGCTGACCTGCGTGGCCACCGCCGCCGTGCGCGAGGCCGCCGACGGTCCCGAATTCCAGGCCCGCGTCGAACGCGAGACCGGCATCAAGATGTATGTCATCGACGGCGAGGAGGAAGCCCGTCTTTCGGCCCAGGGCGTGCTGCTTGGCTGGCCCGACGCGCGCGGGCTGGTCTGCGACATCGGCGGCAACTCGATGGAACTGGCCGAGGTGGCGGACGGCCAGGTGGGCAAGCGCGTGTCGTCCCAGCTTGGCCCCTTCCGCCTGCAACAGGTGCCTGGCGGCAAGGACGGTCTGCGCAAGCACATCAGGAAGGTGGTGGCCGATCTGGCCCGGACGATGGGTACCCATCACGAACGCATCTATCTGGTCGGCGGCAGTTGGCGGGCCATCGCCCGGCTGGACATGGAACGCGTGGGCTATCCCATGACCGTCCTGCACGAATACCGCATGACGCCTCAGGCCGTGGCCGATACCGTCGCCTGGATTGCAGATAACGACCTGGCTGACCTCAAGGCGCGGACCGGGCTGTCATCGTCACGGATCGAACTGGTGCCGCTGGCCTCGCAGGTGCTGGCGCAACTGACTGAAATCTTCGCGCCGGCAGAGCTGGCCATATCCAGCTATGGCATCCGCGAAGGGCTGCTTTACGAACAGATGCCGGAAAACCTGCGCAAGCGCGACCCCCTGATCGAGGCCGCGCGCTTTACCGAACGCCAGATGGCGCGGATGCCGGGGTCGGGCAAGAAGCTGTATCACTTCCTGCAACCGCTGTTCCGCGACATGTCCCCCGAACGCGACCGCCTGATCCGCGCGGCCTGCCTGCTGCATGACACAAGCTGGCGCGCCCATCCCGATTATCGGGCCGAGGCCTGCTTCGACAACGTAACCCGCGCCAACATGGCCGCGCTGAGCCACCCCGAACGCGTCTTCCTGGGCCTGGCGCTGCTGCACCGCTACAAGAACAGCCGTGCCGGATCGCCGATGGCGCCGCTGTTCAAGCTGCTGTCCGAGGCCGAGATCCGAGATGCCGAGATCCTGGGCAAGGCCATGCGCTTTGGGGCGATGCTGGCGCTTGACGATCCGGCGGATGCGGGCAAGTTGATCCTGACGGAACAGGAACTGCGCCTGCACCTGACGTCCACCGGCCGCAAGCTGATGGGCGAGGTGGCCGAGGCACGGTTCCGGTCCCTGTGCAATGCACTTGGCCTGCTGCCCGTGATCGGTTAACGTTCCTGCCCCTCCCCTTGCCCTATCGGGCACGGTCCCGCGTCAGGGATCTGAGGCCTGCATAAGCGGGCTGTCCGACGTGAACCACAAGGTATTTGGCCTTCTGCCGCAGCCATTGCCCAGGCGTCACCTTCAGCCTGGCATCATATGCCGCTTTCGGGCGCAGATGCGGCTGCAATGCCAGAATTGGCGGAAGCACGCTTTCCAGATGGTCCTGGAACGGCAGCTTCAAGGTCTTCGGCCAGTAGTGGAAGACAATGTCCCATGCGGAAAAGATCGTGGTTGTCCGTTCGGCAGCCATGCCAACCGCAAGCTGTTCGCAGGTATGGACCCGGGTTTGGGTCCAGAGATGGTCGCAAAGGCGAAGGCTTTCACGAAGGACGTCGATATCACTATGGTGAAAGCCAGTAATGCCCGAATTCCACATCTTGCTGTGATTGTGCAGAACCGCCTTTGTGCCGTCGCTCCATGTGAACGGATGGTTGTGAATGCCGTCCCGTATCTTCCGGGTGATCCGGTTCGAGGCCAGGCGAAGATTTTTCTCTGCAACATGCAGGCAGCTGCGCCCGGGGCCGATGCGATCGAACAGCAGCATGGGCGAACGCTGGAAGCAGGTATCCGTGTCGACGAATGCCAGCTTGCCCCTGTATCGTTCAAGCGCCTCGATGATGACCATCAGCTTGCGACGGTGTTTGTAACTGCTCCCCTCAAGCCAGGCATCCAACTTGACCTTGTCGATCCGCATTACGGTTACTCCCGCAAGGGCTGCGAAAGCTTCGGGGTGATCGGTATAGACCACATAGCGGACACGGCCGGTGCCGAAAGGTTCGAAATGGGCGGCCGTGAGCAGAGAAAAGACGGCTTCGTTGATATGCTGACCCTTGCCATAGGCCAGGTACAGCAGCGTTCCCGCATATCGAGAATCGGCTTCTTCAATGCTCAAGCCTGTCTCGACACTCAATTCCTGCAAAGCCATCTTTCAACAACTCCGAAACAATAACTTCAACTGGCGACATGGGATGTTGCGGCCTGAATTACGCCGCAAGTCGGTTGGATGCGAGGTTGCTCAATTAGGCACGACCGAAATCCAACCAGTCAAGTGAGGAATGCAGAAATTCGTGCAGAGATAATAAAAATATAATTAAAACAACGGACTGTTGAAAAATTATTTACAATCTTCCTTAATAAATTTCAACCGGAAGATTATCAGGGCTTTAGGAATGTTTCTCTAACTGAGAACAGTCCTTGTTCTGGTGCTGTGAACAACACCCTTAGGGCACATGGAGCAGCCATCGCCCAAGGCATCCTGCCTGCGCCGAACGTGCTGGTCATCGCCGATCCCCGCAATGCTGCACTTGACGCCGGACAGCCTTGCAGCGCCGGAGGTGGCAGCGTTCCGGGCGCAGATCCCCTTTCTTTCAGAATATGACTCAGTCGCGTAGAGCAGGCGTGGAATGGAAAAAGGGCACCCGAAGGCGCCCTTTCCATTTCTGCCGCAGGGCAAGGGATGATTACATCATCCCGCCCATGCCGCCCATGTCGGGCATGCCGCCGCCAGCCGCTTTCGGCTCGGGCTTCTCGGCGATCATGGCTTCGGTCGTGATCAGCAGACCGGCAACCGAGGCAGCGTCTTCCAGCGCGGTGCGAACCACCTTGGCCGGGTCGATGACGCCGAACTTGAACATGTCGCCATATTCTTCGGTCTGGGCGTTGAAGCCGAAGGACTTGTCGTTCGACTCGCGGACCTTGCCGGCAACCACGGCACCGTCAACGCCGGCGTTTTCGGCGATCTGGCGCATCGGGGCTTCCAGGGCGCGGCGCACGATGGCAATACCGGCTTCCTGGTCCGAGTTCTCGGCCGACAGGCCTTCCAGCGCCTTGCCGCCCTGAACCAGGGCCACGCCGCCGCCGACGACCACGCCTTCCTGCACGGCCGCACGGGTCGCGTTCAGCGCGTCGTCCACACGGTCCTTGCGCTCTTTCACTTCGACCTCGGTCATGCCGCCGACGCGGATGACGGCGACGCCGCCAGCCAGCTTGGCCACACGTTCCTGCAGCTTCTCGCGGTCATAGTCCGAGGTGGTTTCCTCGATCTGCTGACGGATTTGCGAAACGCGGGCTTCGATCTCGGCCTTCTCACCGGCGCCATCGACGATGGTGGTGTTGTCCTTGTTAATCGAGACCTTCTTGGCGCGGCCCAGCATGTCGATGCCGACGTTTTCCAGCTTCATGCCCAGGTCTTCGCTGATGACCTGGCCGCCGGTCAGGATGGCGATGTCCTGCAGCATGGCCTTGCGGCGATCGCCGAAGCCCGGAGCCTTCACGGCCGCAATCTTCAGACCGCCGCGCAGCTTGTTGACGACCAGCGTGGCCAGGGCCTCGCCCTCGACGTCCTCGGCAACGATCACCAGCGGCTTGCCCGACTGGATGACCGCTTCCAGCAGCGGAACCATCGGCTGCAGCGACGAGAGCTTCTTCTCGTGCAGCAGGATGTAGGCGTCTTCCAGTTCCGCAACCATCTTGTCGGGGTTGGTCACGAAATAGGGCGACAGGTAGCCGCGGTCGAACTGCATGCCTTCGACGACTTCGACCTCGGTCTCCATGCCCTTGTTTTCTTCGACGGTGATCACACCCTCGTTGCCGACCTTCTGCATCGCGTCGGCGATAAAGCGGCCGATCTGCGCCTCGCCGTTGGCCGAGATGGTGCCGACCTGGGCGACTTCGTCGCTGTCGTTGACCGGACGCGAGGCAGCCTTGATGGCCTCGACGACCTTCGAGGTCGCGAGGTCGATGCCGCGCTTCAGATCCATCGGGTTCATGCCGGCGGCAACGGCCTTCATGCCCTCTTTCACGATGGCCTGGGCCAGAACGGTCGCGGTGGTGGTGCCGTCACCGGCTTCGTCGTTGGTGCGCGAAGCGACTTCGCGGACCATCTGGGCGCCCATGTTCTCGAACTTGTCGGCCAGTTCGATTTCCTTGGCAACCGACACACCGTCCTTGGTGATGCGCGGGGCGCCGAAGGACTTGTCGATCACGACGTTGCGGCCTTTGGGGCCAAGCGTGACCTTCACGGCGTCGGCCAGGATGTTGACGCCTTTCAGCATGCGGTCGCGGGCGTCGGTATTGAACTTGACTTCTTTCGCAGCCATTTGATTCTCCTGATTTTATCGGTGAAGGTGGCGGATCAGGCGATGACGCCCAGGATGTCGCTTTCCTTCATGATCAGCAGCTCTTCGCCGTCGATCGTGACTTCGGTGCCCGACCATTTGCCGAACAGTACGCGGTCGCCCGCCTTGACCGAGGGCGCGATCAGTTCGCCCGAATCCTTGCGCGCGCCTTCGCCGGTCGAGATGACCTCGCCCTCGGCGGGCTTTTCCTTCGCGCTGTCAGGGATGATCAGGCCGCCCTTGGTCTTTTCGTCCGACTGGACGCGGCGGACCAGAACGCGGTCATGCAGCGGTGTGAATGCCATGGTTGAACACTCCGTGTTTCAGGTTGCAGTGTCGCATTGTTGGCACTCGTATCGTGTGAGTGCCAATGGACGGTGATGTAGGCCAAGGCTTCGGGCCTGTCAACGGCGGGTGGTCGCCAAAATGTGCGCCGGTCACGCTGGCCAAGGGGGGGGTGTCTGTGACAGTTTCCCGTCATCTGGCGATCAAGGAGAGAACCGTGCGCAGCCTTCTGGTGGGAGTCCTGGTGCTGTGGGCGGGGGCGGTGTCCGCGTCGGAATGCTTGGGCACGAACCTTTTCGATACCATGACCCCCGATCAGCGTGCCGAGATCGACGCCGCCGTGGCGGACGTGCCGTTCCACCAGGGCCTGCTGTGGCGGGCCAGCAAGGGCGACCAGAGGATGGTTCTGGTCGGCACCTATCACTTCGGCGATCCGCGCCACGACGCCATGATGGCCCGGCTGGAGCCGATGCTGGCGAACGCCGCCGCCGTGTTCGTCGAGACGGGACCGGCCGAGGAGCGGCGACTGACCGAGGCCCTGGCATCCGATCCCACCCTGATGGTCGATTCGACCGGGCCGACCCTGCCGGAACGTCTTGACGACCGCGAATGGGCGGCGCTTTCGGCCGCAATGGCGGATCGCGGCACACCCGCCATCATCACGTCTAAGCTGCGGCCCTGGTATGTGGCGATGATGCTGGGTGTCAGCCCCTGCATGATGCGGCAGGTGGCCGATGGGCATGGGCAGCGGGAAGGCCTGGATCGCCGCCTCATGGACCGGGCCGAGGCGCTGGATATCCCCGTACGGTCGCTGGAGCCCTGGGACACGGTCTTCACCCTGTTTCGCGACCTGACGCCGCAGCAGGAAATCGAGATGATCCGGGCGGCCCTGCCGGCCGCGTCCCATGCCGATGACTATGCCGTCACGCTGACGGATGCCTATTTCGCGGGGGATGTCTGGCGGATCTGGGAATTCGGCCGCTTCGACGCCTATCGCAATTCGGGGCTGACGCGGGACCAGATCGATGCGCAGATGGACCTGGTCAAGGAACAGCTGATGGATCGGCGCAACGCAGCCTGGATCGGTCCGCTGACCAAAGGGGCGCGAAAGGCCGCCGCCCAGGGCAAGGGCATCGTCGCGGGGTTCGGCGCGTTGCACCTGCCGGGCAGCGGGGGCGTGCTGCGCCTGCTGGAACAGGACGGCTGGACCATCACCCGGCTGGACGGCTGATCCTCAGCGCCCGCCCAGCACCGACAGCGCCTGCTGCTGGCCACCCTTCACGAAGGTGATGCGGCTGTCGCCGATATCGGTGATCGTGCCGCCGTTGATGCGGTCGCCCAGCCGCAGGGTCAGCACGCGGCCGTTCGACAGGCGCACAAGGGCGCGGCTGGCCTTGCCCGCGCCGATGGTGCCGATGATCTGGGTCCGGTTGATCTGGATGCCGTCCTTGACGGTGGCGGCGACGCCTGCCGTGGTCGGCGTGCGGCCGTCCGGGATACTGGCCGCGACCTCCGGCTCGTCCTCGGCCTCGGGCGGGGCATAGCGTTGCTGGCGGGCGGCGGCGGCGCGGGCTTCGGCCTCGGCCTGGGCGCGGGCGCGGGCTTCGGCTGCGGCGCGGGCCTGTGCCTCGGCCTGGGCGTCCTGGGCGGCGCGGGCGCGGGCGCGGGCCTCGGCTTGGGCTTGCAGTTCGGCATCCAGGCGGCGCTGTTCGGCCAGGGCCGCTTCCTCGGACTGGGCCTGGGCGGCGGCGCGCAGATCCTCGACGCTTGGTGCCAGGGGTGCTGCGGCAACGGCGGCGGCCACGGCTGCCGCCCCTCCGCCTGCTGCCGCTGCACCTGCCGCCGCTGCGCCCGCTGCGCGGCGTGGCGGGAGGGCAGATGAACGAAGCGCCGTCAAAGCGACGGCGCCTGGCAGGGGAGAGTTTTCGGATACGGCTTCGGCAACGGCCTGATCGATGGCCCTGCCGGACAGGCTGGCGCTGCCGGGACCGGGGTCGCCGCGGGCCACGGTTCTGGCCCCGCCGGGCCGGGCCAAGGGCCGGGCCGACCGCCCCAGGCCGGTGCCTGACGCTGACCGCGTGCGCGGCGCTTCCGCGACCGCTGCCGCGACGGCATCCTGCACCGCACGTTGCGACGGTCCGCCGACGGCGACCGGCTTGCGGGTCGGGCGGGCATCCGCCAGCCGGATCAGCGCCCCGCGTTCCGCAGTGCTGAGGCCTGTCGCGCCCGCCTGTGCCGTGCGCAGGTCGCGCAGCAGGTCGGTCAAGGCGCGTTCTTCAGCCTGGGTCAGGCGGGTCGGCTGCCCATCCTCGGCCCGGCTGCCTTCCTCGATCATGCTTTGACGTTCGGGCCGGGCAGGCGGTCGGTTCGAGGACGCGGCAGGCGGTGTCGCGCGGGCGGGTGCCGAAGCGGGCGTCACGGCGGGCTGGGTGGCGGGCCGTTCGGGCGGGCGCGACCCGGTCAGCCCGGCTGCGTCGGGACGCG
Source organism: Paracoccus yibinensis (assembly GCF_030846195.1). Classification (GTDB taxonomy): domain Bacteria; phylum Pseudomonadota; class Alphaproteobacteria; order Rhodobacterales; family Rhodobacteraceae; genus Paracoccus; species Paracoccus yibinensis. Next base: position 538,376 of record NZ_JAVCWH010000002.1, on the reverse strand, counting down.
CGCGTTCGGCGAAGGGCTGCGGATTGGCGGGGACCGTGGGGCGGGCATCGGTCCGTGCCGGGGGCGTCGCCCGCACCGGAGCCACGCGCGGCGGCCGGGCCGAGCTGGCCAGCCGCTGCGTCGGTGTTTCCACGCGGGCGGCAGGGGTTGCAGGCGCGGAGGGCACCGGAGAGGCCGCGGGCGGAGCGGCTGCGGGCGTCGAGCGCGCGGCCTGCGCCGACACGGGGGCAGGGGCGTCCTCCATGGTCAGGGCGCTGACCGGCGCCTGAGGCGCGGCTGCCTGGGGCGTGGTCATGGCCTGCGTCAATGCCTGGGTCAGCGCATCCTCGGGCTGCGGTGCGGGCGTAGCGGCCGGTTGCACGGGCGCCGGCTGGGGGCGCGTGGCCGTGACCGCAGGCGTGGCGGGGCCGGCCTGGACGGCGGCAGTTTCAGGTGCTGCATCCGTAGGCTCCGTGATCTCCGTCGCCTGGGTGGTCTCCGTGACCGCCGCCGGGGATGTCGGGGCGGCAGCCGGGGCCGCTGCGGTTTCGGCCGGCTGTGTTTCGGTTTGGACCTGTTCGGGTTCCGCAACGGGTGCGCTTACCACGGCTTCGGCTGCGGGTGCTTCGGCCACGGCTTCGGCCGTGGGCGCAACGGGCGCCGCTTCCTCTGCCGCCTCGGCGGTATCTGTCGGCGCAGGCTGCGTCACGGGATCTGCGGGCAGCGCAGGGGCCTCGGCAGTCGTCACAGGTGTCGGTGCCACACCATCGTCGGAAGGCGCACCGAAGAAGGCCAGCACCAGCACAAGTCCCACAACCAGGACCCCCATCAGCACCGGCAACCGGCCCGGATCCAGTCTGCGCAGGCGCGCCGCAAGCGACGGTGCTTGGGCCGCGTCCTGGGAGGCGGGCGCCGGGTGCGCGCGGGCTTCGCGGGCGCGGTCATGGACGGCCTGCGCGCGCGGCGGCAGGATGCGGGGCGCAGCGGGGGCCTTGACGTCCTTGTGGCGGATCACGGCGGCAGCCGGGGCGGCGGCAGGTTCGGGTGCGGGTTCGACCTGCGCCGGAGCGGCATCTGCGACCACATGCGGCACGATGCGGCTGATGACGAGCGGTGCATCGACCCTGTCGCTGGCAGGCTCCGGGACGGCCACGGCTGGGTCTGTCACGCGCGCCTGCGCCAGATCCGGCTGGCTGAAGGGCGGGCGGGTGAAGCCGTCGCCGGCCATCCGGCTGGGACCGAAATCGGGCTGGCCGTCGAAGCGGTCATCCTCGGGACGGGCGACGAAGCCGGCGGGGCGGAAACCTTGCGAGCGGGCGAAATCCTCGGCCTCCTCAAGGGTGCGGCGGGCGACGGCGGCGACACGCAGCGTCTCGATGTCGCCATGGACCGACGGGCACCAGTCGAAGGCCAGATCCGCGGCCTGATAGGGGGTCATCGCCTCGAGCGCGCGGGCGATGGCCTTGGGGGTGTCCGTGCCCACCGGAACCGTCAGCGTGGTATACAGGATCTGGTCGTCGGGAATGACCAGGATCGTGTCGGCCTGACCCGTCACGGCCCCCGCCTCGTTCCGCAGAGCGGCCAGCCGGGCGGTCATTTCGCGGCCCGCGAAGGGGGCCTGGCCCAGGGGTCGCCATCCAAGTCCGTCGCGATGTTCCAGCAGGACCGCCTCGGGCGTGAAGCTCATGGCGAAATCGGGCGGCGCAATATGTCTGTTCATGGTAATGACTGCTCGATGACGATCGCGTGTTATGAATGTCCGCGACTTGGTGGGATTACCGCAGATCTACCGGATTTCATGCCCTGAGGAAAGCCAAACTGGCGGATCCGTGAACGCATTTGCTTTGAACTTCCTGCCCCGATTGCTGTTAGCTGGGGCAAGGCAGTTTTCGCAGAGAGGACAGAGACATGACCATCTTTTCGCACCGGCTGGCACGGGCCGCCCTGGTGGCATCGACAGCCCTAGCGCTTGGCGCCCCGGCCATGGCCGCGCCGGGCAAGGGCGGGCATGGCATGTGCCACCCCGGCATGTCGCGCCTGACCGTGACCGGCGAGGGCGAGGCGCGGGCGGCCCCCGACCTTGCGACGATCCAGTTGGGCGTGACGACGCAAGCCGCCAGCGCGGCCGAAGCGATGCGCCAGAACTCCACCCGGCAGACCGCGGTGATCGAAGCCCTGGCGGGGGCGGGGATCGAGGGGGCCGATGTCCAGACCTCGGGCCTGAACCTCAACCCGCTGATGGATTATGCCGAAGGCCGCGCGCCCAGCGTCACGGGTTACCAGGCCACGAACATGGTGTCGGTGCGCGTCCGCGACGTGGCCCGCCTGGGCGAGGTTCTGGACGCCATCGTCGCGGCCGGCGCGAACGAGATCAACGGCATCAGCTTCATCCGCGACGACAGCAGCGCGGCCGAGGACGAGGCCCGCCGCGCCGCCGTCGAGGACGCGCGCCACAAGGCCGAGATCCTGGCCGAGGCCGCCGGGCTGACCCTTGGCCCGGTCCTTGTCCTGCGCGACACCCCCATGATGGAAGGACCGCGTCCCATGATGATGGAGGCCCGTGCCGCCGCTGACGCCGCCAAGGTTCCGATTGCCGCGGGCGAGGTCGCCCTGTCCGCCAATGTCGAGATGCAGTTCGCGCTGACCGGCCAGGATTGCGGTCCCATGATGGGCGGGAAGGCCGGTCATGGTCATGGTCATGGTCACGGGCATGGACATGGGGCCGGGCACGGCGAAGGCGCCGCGCCGGGCCAGGGGAGCCATGGCGCCGAACAGGGTGTCCTGCCCCCCGGCCATCCGCCCGTTCCCGGCATGGAAACCCCGGCCCCCGAAGGCGGTGCCGCAGCGCCCGTCCCCGGCAGCGACCCGGCCGCACCGGCACCGGGCGACCTGCCGCCGCCCCTGGGCACCGATACCGGCGCGCCGGAAGCGGACGAACCTGTGGTGCCGATGGGCGAAGCCCCGGCGGACACACCTGCGGATACTCCCGCCGAAGCCCCGGCGGACGCCCCTGCCGAGGGTCAGGCACCCGCAAACTGAACGTGAAAGGGGTCCACGCGGCCCCCTTTCCTTATCCGACCGCGACCGACAGCGCCTGGTCCAAGTCGGCGATCAGGTCGGCCGGATCCTCGATCCCGACCGACAGGCGCAGCAGGTCGGGCGCTGCGCCTGCGGCGCGCTGCTGATCCTCGGTCAATTGCCGGTGGGTGGTCGATGCCGAATGGATCACCAGCGACCGCGCATCGCCCAGGTTCGCCACATGGCTGAACAGCTTCAGCGCGCCCACCACCTTGACCGCCGTCTCATAACCGCCCTTGACCGAGAAGGTGAACAGCGCCCCGGCCCCCTTCGGATACAGCCGCTTCGCCGTCGCGTTCCAAGGCGAGGACGCCAGCCCCGCATAGGTCACGGCCGTCACGCGCGGATCGTTTTCCAGCCATTCCGCGACCTTCTGTGCGTTTTCGACATGACGCGCCATGCGCAGGCCCAGCGTCTCGATACCCATCAGCGTGTAATGGGCGCCCTGCGGGTTCATGGTCATGCCCAGGTCGCGCAGCCCGATGGCGATGGAATGGAAGGTGAAGGCCAGGTTGCCGAAGGTTTCGTGGAACTTCAGCCCGTGATAGGCGGGTTCGGGGGCCGAGAGGCTGGGGAATTTGCCCGATGCCGACCAGTCGAAGCTGCCGCTGTCCACGACCACGCCGCCCGTGACGGTGCCGTTGCCGGTCATGTACTTCGTCAGGCTGTGGACGACCAGCGTCGCGCCCATCTCGATGGGGCGGCACAGGTATGGCGTGGCCAGCGTGTTGTCCACGATCAGCGGGATGCCTGCGGCCCTGGCGATCTCGGCCACCGCCGGGATGTCGGTGACATAGCCGCCGGGGTTCGAGATCGATTCGCAGAACACCGCGCGGGTGTCGTCGTCGATGGCAGCGTGCAGGGCGTCCAGGTCGTCGAAGTCCACGAACCTGGCCGACCAGCCGAACCGCTTGATGGTCTGGCTGAACTGCGTGACCGTGCCGCCGTAAAGCCGGGTCGAGGCGACGATGTTGCGCCCCGGCGCCATCAGCGGGAACAGCGCCATGATCTGCGCCGCGTGGCCCGACGAACAGCAAACCGCCCCCGCGCCCCCCTCCAGCGCGGCAACCCGGTTCTGCAAGGCGCCGACGGTCGGGTTGGTCAGGCGGGAATAGATATAGCCGACCTCTTGCAGCCCGAACAGCCGGGCGGCGTGGTCGGCGTCCTTGAAGACATAGGACGTGGTTTGATAGATCGGCACCTGCCGCGCGCCGGTCGCGGGATCGGGTTCGGTCCCGGCATGGATCGCGGTGGTGTCAAAGCCCTGGGTCATGTCTCTCTCCTCTCGATGTCGGTTGCGGGCAGAAGGTCACGACGGCGCCGCGGTTTCAATCGGGATTGTGGGGTTGTCCCTGCCGGCCCTCGCCCCGATCATGCAGTCACCGCTTCAAAGGACATCCCATGCGCATGATCGACTTCAGCAACTGGAACAGCATCCTGTCCACCGTGATCGGGATCGCGCTGTTCGCGCTGATCGGCATCGGCATCCGGGTGCTGGTGATGTTCACCGTCCAGCAGCGGCGCGAGCGGATGAACCGCCAGATCAACGAACGCCTGCGGGTGCTGATCGCCGCCTACAAGATGCTGGGCGGATCCTTCACGGGCGATCTGGCCGTGGATCCCGCCCATCTGCGCGACCTGCGCCAGCGGGCGATGGACGAGGGGGCGGATCTTACCGAAGGCTCGGACCGCCGCCGCCGCATCCGGGATGCGGTCGAAGCCGCACTGTCCGACATCCTGCTGCTGGGCACGGAAACCCATGTCCGCCTGGCCGAACGTGCTGCCCGCGACCTGGTGGAGGGTCGGCCGGTCCAGACGGATGAACTGGTGCGATCCCTGCGCGACTTCATTCGCACGGCCCTGGATCTGGAGCCCGTGCCGGCAGGCCTTGCCATCCCGCCCCAGGGACCGACCCGCCCCGCACCGGGGGGCGGCAAGGGCAGGGACGAGGGGCGGTCGCGCGGCGGCGGAGGCGGCGGGGCCGGCGCCGGGGGTGGCGGCGGCATGGGCATGGGCATGGCTGCGGGCCGCCATGCCGACGACCCCGCGACCGGCGCCTGAGGCTTACCGCTGCCGCCGGGCCATGAAGGCCAGCTTCTCGAACAGGGCCACGTCCTGTTTGTTCTTCAGCAGCGCCCCATGCAGTTTCGGCAGCATCGTATGGGGATCGCGCCGCAGATCCTCGGGCGCCAGATCCTCGGCCAGGATCAGCTTCAGCCAGTCCAGCAATTCGCTGGTCGAAGGCTTCTTCTTCAGGCCTGGCGTGTCGCGCAATTCGAAGAACTGCGTCATCGCCTGATCCAGAAGCCCGCGCTTCAGGCCAGGGTAATGCACATCCACGATGGCGCGCAGCGTGTCGGCGTCGGGAAAGCGGATATAATGGAAGAAACAGCGCCGCAGAAAGGCGTCCGGCAGCTCCTTCTCGTTGTTCGAGGTGATGATGACCACCGGACGATGCGCGGCCCGGATCGTCTCGCCGGTCTCGTAAACGTGAAACTCCATCCGGTCGAGTTCCTGCAGAAGGTCATTGGGAAACTCGATATCCGCCTTGTCGATCTCGTCGATCAGCAGGACCACCTTGCCGGGCGCCGTGAAGGCCTGCCACAGCTTGCCCCGGCGGATATAGTTGGCGACATCATGGACCCGCGCATCGCCCAGCTGGCTGTCGCGCAGCCGCGAGACGGCGTCGTATTCATACAACCCCTGCTGGGCCTTCGTCGTTGATTTGACATGCCATTCGATGATCGGCAGGGACAGGCTTTCCGCCACCTGCCGGGCCAGTTCGGTCTTGCCCGTGCCCGGCTCGCCCTTGACCAGCAGCGGGCGTTCCAGCGTGACGGCGGCATTGACGGCGACCGCCAGGTCAGGCGGGGCGACATATCGGCCGGTGCCGGTGAACTGCATCAAACTCTCCTTTCAGGTGAAATACTTGGACACGAACAACGCATGGGTCCGCATGTCATTCAACCTTGAACGTTTCGCCTAGTGACAAGCAGCACGTCATACTTTAAGGGGGCGCGCAAGGTGCCGGTTCGCGTTCCACCCGGCCCTGCCGGAGAGCATTTATGAAAGCCCAGACCTTCCTGCCCCAGGACTATCGTCCCGCCGAGGATGAGCCGTTCATGAACGACCGGCAGTTGGAATATTTCCGGCGCAAGCTGGAAGCCTGGAAGCAGGAACTGCTGGACCAGTCCGCCGAAACGCTGGAAGGCCTGCAAGACAGCGCCCGCGCCGTGCCGGACCTGGCCGACCGCGCGTCCGAGGAAACCGACCGCGCCCTTGAACTGCGCACCCGCGACCGCCAGCGCAAGCTGGTCAGCAAGATTGACGCGGCGCTGCGCCGGATCGAGACCGGCGAATACGGCTATTGCGAGATGACGGGCGAGCCGATCAGCCTCAAGCGGCTGGACGCTCGCCCCATCGCCACGATGACGCTGGAAGCGCAGGAACGCCACGAACGGCGCGAGCGGGTCCACCGCGACGACTGATCCGATGTCTGGCGCGCTGCGATCACGGCCCGTCACGGTTGTCGGCGGCGGCGTCGCGGGACTGACGGCTGCCATAGCCCTGCGGCAGCGCGGGGCAGAGGTCACCATCCTGGAACGCGCGCCTGCCATCGCCGAGGTCGGCGCGGGCCTGCAACTGTCCCCCAATGCGATGCGCGTGCTTGACGCGCTTGGCCTGCTTCCGTCGCTTGACGCGGTATCGCTGCCCAGCCACGCGGTGCGGCTGCGCGATGCATCGGGTGCGGATGTGGTGCGGCTGGATCTGGCCCGCCACCGCCCCCAGGCCCGGTTCCGCCTGATCCACCGCGCCCGCCTGATCGAGGTGCTGGAACAGGCCGCGGCCCAGGCCGGCGTGCGGGTCGCCCTGAACCGTCCGGTCGAGACCCCACCCGACGCCCCCCTGCTGATCGGCGCCGACGGGTTGCACAGCCGCATCCGCGCCGCCCTGAACGGGCGCGAAGTGCCCTTCTTCACGGGCCAGACTGCATGGCGCGCCGTCATCGCGGATCAGGACGCGGCCCCCGAGGCGCAGGTGTTCATGGGGCCGAACCGCCACCTGGTCAGCTATCCCTTGGCAGGCGGGCTTCGCAACATCGTGGCGGTCCTGGAAACCCGCGACTGGCAGGACGAAGGCTGGTCCCATCCCGACGATCCCGTCAACCTGCGCGCGGCCTTCGCCCGCTTCGGCGGCCTGGTGCCGGGATGGCTGGCGCAGGTCGATCGGGTCCATGTCTGGGGGCTGTTCCGCCATCAGGTCGCCCCCCGCTGGCAAGACGGACGCATGGCGATCCTGGGCGACGCCGCCCATCCGACGCTGCCCTTCATGGCCCAGGGCGCCTGCATGGCGATCGAGGATGCCTGGACGCTGGCCGCCTGCCTGGACGCCGTGGCCGACCAGCAGGCCGCGCTGATGCGCTATGAAAGCCTGCGAAAGCCGCGCACGACCCGCATCGTCGAGGCGGCGAATGCCAATGCGCGCAACTATCACCTGACCGGGCCTAAACGGCTTGCCGCCCATGCCGCGCTGCGTCTTGGCGGCAAGGTGGCACCCGGCGCAATTCTGGGCCGCTTTGACTGGATCTATGACTTCGATCCGGTCGCGGAAGCGCCCTGAATCTTCTGTGCGAAAATATCCCACAGGGGGTCCGGGGGACGTGAAGTCCCCCGGCGTTCGCCGTTTCAGGCTGCCTTTTCCACCGCCGCGACGATCCCTTCGACTACCTCGCGTAGCACGGTCTCGTTCTCAGCCTCGGCCATGACGCGGATCAGGGGTTCGGTCCCGGACTTGCGGATCAGGACGCGGCCCGTGCCCGCCAGCCGTGCCTCGGCATCGGCGATCACGGCGCGGACCTCGGCCGCCGACAGGGGGTCGGCGCCTGCGGCGTAACGCACGTTCTTCAGCATCTGCGGCACCGGATCGAACTGCGCGGCAAGAACGCTGGCGCTGTCGCCCGTCTCGGCCATGGCGGCCAGGAACTGCATCGCCGCGATCAGCCCGTCGCCGGTCGTGGCATAGTCGGTCATCACGATATGGCCCGACTGTTCGCCCCCCAGGTTGAAGCCACCCTCGCGCATCCGTTCGACCACATAGCGGTCGCCGACCTTGGTGCGTTCCAGCCGCAGCCCGCGCCCGGTCAGGAAATGTTCCAGCCCCAGGTTCGACATCACGGTGGCGACCAGGGCATTGCCCCGCAGCCGGCCCTGTTCGGCCCAGCGGGCCGCCATCAGCGCCATGATCTGGTCGCCGTCGGCCAGGCGGCCTTTCTCGTCGATGATGACGACCCGGTCCGCATCGCCGTCCAGGCTGATGCCCAGATGCGCGCCATGTTCCAGGACCGCCGCCGCGCAGGCCTGGGGATGGGTCGAACCCACGCCGGCATTGATGTTGAACCCGTCCGGCTTGACCCCGATCGGAATCACATGGGCGCCCAGTTCCCACAGCACGTCGGGGGCGGCACGATAGGCGGCGCCGTTGGCGCAGTCGATCACCACGCGCAGCCCGTCCAGGCGCTGCCCTGCCGGGAAGGTGGTCTTGGCATATTCGACGTAACGCCCGCGCCCGTCGTCGATGCGCTTGGCGCGGCCGATATTGGCGGGCTGCGCCGGGGTGATGTCGCCCGCCACGATGCGCTCGATCTCGGCCTCGGCCTCGTCGGACAGCTTGAAGCCGTCGGGGCCGAAGAACTTGATGCCGTTGTCCTCGGCCGGGTTGTGGCTGGCGGAAATCATGATCCCCACATCCGCGCGCATCGACCGGGTCAGAAAGCCTACGGCGGGCGTTGGCACCGGACCCAGCAGCAGCACGTTCATGCCGGTGCTGGTCAGCCCGGCCGTCAGGGCGTTTTCCAGCATGTATCCCGACAGCCGTGTGTCCTTGCCGATGACCACGCGATGGGCGCTGTCGTCGCCCGAGCGGCGGAAATACCGCCCCGCCGCCGCGCCCAGGCGCAGGGCCATCTCGGCCGTCATGGGGTGGGTGTTGGCGCGCCCGCGCACGCCGTCTGTCCCGAACAAGCCTCTGCTCATGTTTCTGCCTTTTCGTTATCGTTGACGGCCTGCCACAGCCGCAGCCCCTGCACCAGTCCGCGCACATCGTGGACGCGGTGTATCTGAACTCCCTGCGCCACCGCCGCAAGCGTCACCGCCAGCGTTCCGGGCGATCTGTCGGCGGGATCCTGCGCCCCGCCGATCGTGCCGATGAACCGCTTGCGCGAGACGCCCAGAAGGATCGCGCAGCCAAGCCCATGATACAGCGAAATCCGCCGCAGGATGGCAAGATTATGCGCCTGCGTCTTGCCGAAGCCGATGCCGGGATCCACCACGATCCGGTCGCGCGGGATGCCCGCCGCCTCGGCCCGGCAGATCCGCGCATCAAGCGCGTCATAGACATCCAGCAGAACATCGTCATAGCGCGGATCGTCCTGCATCGTCTCGGGCAGGCCCTGCGCGTGCATCAGGCAGACCGGCACCCGCGCATCCGCCGCCAGGGCCGCAAGGGCGGGGTCGAAGTCGAAGCCCGACACGTCGTTGATCATCCCTGCGCCTGCATCCAAGGCCGCCCGTGCCACCGCCGCCTTGCGGGTATCGACGGAAACCGGAGCATCGGCCAGGGCGCGGATGACAGGGACGATCCGGCCGATTTCCTCGGGCACCGGAACCTCGACCGCGCCGGGGCGGGTCGATTCGCCGCCGATGTCCAGCAGGTCGGCCCCATCCTGGATCAGTTGCCGGCCCCATTGGATGGGATCATAGCTGCCGCCGTCCGAGAAGCTGTCCGGGGTGGCATTGACGATGCCCATCACGCGCGGGCTGTCCAGGGACAGGCCCAGCACGCCGGCACGAGGCGCGGTCAGCCGCGCCAGCACATCGGGCGGAATGTCCGTGCCAAGCCGGGGCAGGCGGCCGCGTTCCAGGACCTCGACCTGGGAAAAGCGGATCCAGCCCCCGGCAAGGCGGTGGCGGCCGTATGGGTCGGGAAGGGGACGGTGATAAAGGCTCATTCGGCCCCCGAAACTTGGCCCACGGCAATCCCCTCGGGCGGGGCGGGCAGGGGCGAAGCTGTCGCGAAATCGACGCGGTCGGCCGACAGGCGCGCGGCCAGCCAGAAGGCAAGGGCGGGGCCGGCAGGCCGGATGCCGGGGGCCTCGACCGCAAGCCGGGCGGGCGCCCAGACCACCGGCGTTTCGGCGCGAATGGCGGAGTCCAGTTCGGTCCGCGTCTCGGCCACCTCGATGCCCAGGGTTTCGGCCAGGATCCAGGCGGCCTGATCGAAGCCCAGCAGGGCGATGCGGCGGGCGTCGCCGCCCTGCGGCAGGGGCATGGCGGGCGCGTCGGGCATTACCACCACGGCCCCCGAAGGCAAGGCCGCAGGACGGCCCACAACGATCCGCACCGGCAGATGCTGCGATGTCACCGTCATGCGGGCCGCGTCGCGGCTGATGGTGATGCCCAGGGCGCCGGGGCCGCGATCCAGCTTTTCCACAGTGACCGTGATCCGCGCCGCGCGGGGATCGGCCAGAACCTGCGCCGCGATGCGTTCGGCCAGCGTCTCCACCAGATTGAACCGCTGATCCGCCAGGGCGGCATCGACCGCCTGGACCAGCACGTCATAGGACAGGATGCGGTCCACATGATCATCCCTGGCGTCCACGGGATCGCGCAGATCGACGACAAGGGAAAAACGCAGCCGCTGGGTGCGGCCGCGTTCTGATTGAAAGGCGCCGATCTCGGCTTCGACGACATGGTCGCGCAGATGGATGCGGTCAGGCTGGCTCATGCCTGCCATTCACAGCAATTCCCGCCCGCAGGCAAGTCCGGCCTTAATTCGAGGCGACGCGCTGACCCGCCGGACGATAGAAGATGTGCTGCCCGATCTGCACGGTGCGCTGAAAGCGGCGCGACCAGGACGGGCTGACGGCGGGCGTGTGGAAATAGGTGGCCCCACCCGTCAAGGCACGCGGCGCCCCGGCCAAGGCATTGCGGGCGATGTCGCGGGCGCGCAGATAGGCGGACTTGTTCCTGATGGGCTTGCGCCCGCCGATGGTATAGCTGAACTGGCTGGGCTGGTTCACAACCCCGCACACCGACGAGGGGAACTGACGGCTTTCGACGCGGTTCAGGATCACCTCGGCCACGGCGGCCTGGCCGCGGGTGCTTTCGCCGCGCGCCTCGTGATAGATCGCCTCGGCCAGGCAGTTCAGGTCGCGTTCGTCGAACCTGCCTCTTGCCGACCGCTCGGTGCTGGCCGGCAGCAACCTCGCACGCTGATTTTCACGCTGGACCGCAGATTCAGCCTTCACAGGTTCGTCACCCGTATGTAGAAGCGGCATCGGACGCGGTGACTGTGCCGCGGTACCGAACAGCCCGGCATCGGACGAAAACAGCGATCCGTTGCCCGCAGTTGCGTATGTCGCCGTGAAGGTAAGTGCGGCGGCGCACAGGCATGACGGCACCAACCGCTGAAGCAGCGTTTTCATATCTATCCCTATAACCGTGTCGGATGGACAGGTCGTTAAGATCACGGCTGCCCAGAGCAGATGGGCGTCACCGCGTTCAGCGGAATGATTACGGTTTTAGCGATCGGCATATCCACGGAACTTCCCCGTGAGGTTCCGTTCCGGGGTGAAAAGGGATGTTTCCGGCAGCATCTCGCCGACCCGGAAAGCGTCAACCGGCAGGTTTCAGCAGAATGACAACCTTTGCGCGTGCAGCAAGAGGCTGTTGCAATGCAAGAATTTGCGTGATCGACAGCCGAATCAGTCAGCCTTCCCCACGCAGAAGACGCGCGCGGAGGGCCGATTGCGCCGCCGCGAGTCGGGCCACGGGAACGCGGAACGGCGAGCAGGACACGTAATCGAAGCCCGCATCATGGCAGAACCCGATGGATTCGGGATTGCCGCCATGTTCCCCGCAGACCGATATGGTAATCTGCGGGTGCTGCTGTCGCGCCCGCTGCGCCCCGGTCAGCAGCAATTCCCCGACCCCGTCCTGGTCAAGGCAGTGGAACGGATCCTCGGCATAGACGCCCTGGCCGACATAAGTGCCCATGAAGCGGCCCGCGTCATCGCGCGACAGGCCATAGGTCATCTGCGTCAGGTCGTTCGTCCCGAAGGACAGGAAGGCCGAATGGGCGGCGATGTCGCCTGCCCGCAGGCAGGCGCGGGGCGTTTCCACCATGACCCCCAGACGATAGGTGAAATCAGTGCGGCGGTCGTTCCTGACGGCGGCGGCCACCGCGTCGATGCGGTTCTTGACCAGTTCGACCTCGCGCATGGCGCTGACCAGAGGGATCATGATCTCGGGCACCACGGGGTCGCCCTTTCGGCTGGCCTCGATGGTGGCCTCGAAGATGGCGCGGGCCTGCATGTCATAGATTTCGGGAACCGTAATGCCCAACCGGACCCCGCGCATTCCCAGCATCGGGTTGAATTCCGACAGCGCCTCGACCCGGCGGGTCACGTCGGACAAGGGCAGGTCCATGGAATCGGCCAGCTCGCGCAATCCCTCGCGGTCGTGGGGCAGGAATTCGTGAAGCGGCGGGTCGAACAGGCGGATGGTGACGGGCAGGCCGGCCATGATCTCGAACAGCGCGGTGAAATCCTGGCGCTGCATGGGCAGGATGCGGTCCAGGGCGAGGCGGCGATCCTGGGGGGTGTCGGCAAAGATCATCTCTCGCATCGCGGGCAGACGCTCGGCGTCGAAGAACATGTGTTCGGTCCGGCACAGCCCAATGCCCTGCGCGTTGAAGCGGCGGGCCGTGCGCGCGTCTTCCGGCGTGTCGGCATTGGCCCGCACCGCGATGCCCCCCGCCGCATCCGCCCAGACCAGCAACTGCGAGAAATTGTCGTCAAGCGCCGGTTCCAGCAGGGGAACCCGGCCCGCCAGAACCTCTCCGCTGGATCCGTTTATGGTGATCTCGTCCCCTTCCAGCAGCGTGACCGCCCCCGCGCGCAGGATCCGCTGGCGGGCGTCGATGCTGATGCCGGTGGCGCCGACGATGCAGGGCAGGCCCATGCCGCGCGCGATCACCGCCGCGTGGCTGGTGGTGCCGCCCCGTTCGGTCAGGACGCCGACGGATGCGTGCATCCCCCGCACATCTTCGGGGACCGTCTCGCGACGGACCAGGATGCAGGCCTCGTCCCGCGCGGCGGCGGCCTGGGCCGCGGCGGCGGTAAACACGATCCGGCCGGTGGCGGCGCCGGGGCTGGCGTTGATGCCGCGGGCGATCACCTCGCGCGGGGCGCGCGGATCGACCTGCTGGTGCAGCAGATCGGCAAGCGCGCGGGGTTCGACGCGCATCACCGCCTCGGATTCCGGGATGATGCCGTCGCGGGCCAGGGCCACGGCGATGCAGACCCCGGCACGGGATGTCCGCTGAACCCGCGTGGCGTCGATGATCGAGATCTGGCTGTCGGCCACCACGAACTCGATCTGCATTTCTTCTCGCAGGCGTTCGCGCGCGGCGACGCCGAAGCGGATCAGGTCGGCGAAAACCTCGGGCGCGGTTTCTTCCAACGACGGGCCGCGATCGTCGCGGGTCAGGAACTGGGTTTCGGCCCCCGCACCGTCGGCACCCCCATGGTGCTGGCGCTTGAAGCGACCGGTGACGCGAGGGGCGCCGGTCACGGAATCGACGAACTGGATGCTGCCCGATCCGCACAGCCCCGGTCCCAGGCCAAGCGCCATCTGCTGAACCACCAGACCCAGCGGCGCGTCCGGCGGCGCGCCCTTGGCCTGGCGCAACAGCCGCGCGGTCGGTCCGTCCCAGGCGCGGGCCATGGACCGCAGAACCTCGGCCAGCTGGGTGGCGGGATCCTGGGGGAAATCCTCGTCCGTCTCGTCGCGATAACTGCGAAGCGCCTCGGTCAATGCGCCGTCGCCGTCCTGGGCGAACATGTCGGGATCAAGGCGCGCGATGTGGATCGCATAGCTTTGGACGAACCGCCGATACAGGGTGTCGGCATTCGCGCGGCCGATGCGATGGGCAAGCCGCTTGTGCGTCCTGTCGTTGATGCCGACGTTCAGGATCGTCCCCGGCCCGCCCCATTCCGGCATCAGGGCCGAGGGGCGCACGCTGACCAACCCGTCGCCGTCGCTGAAAAGGCCCGCCAGATCGCCCAGGTCGATCCGCCTGCCCGTCGCGATGGACTGCACCGATTCTGCCGGAATCGCAAAGCTGCGCGGCACCGGCAGGCGCATCCTGATCAGCCGTTGCAGGCATTTCGCCCGCCATCCGTGGCACGCGCGTTCCACCCCGGCCGAGGGGGTGATTTCGGTCACGTCTGGAAGGTTGCGCGGCTCCATGTCGCGCGAAAGATAGGCGCGGGGCGGCCAATGCTGCAAGCGCGAAAAAAGGGGGCCACCGGCCCCCCCTGTCTTATTCGACGATCGTGACCTTCGCCATGTAGTCGGGTTCCTCGACCGCGCCGTTGGCGTTCGCGTCGCCTTTCTTGATGCCGGTCAGCACGTCCCAGCCGTCGATCAACTGGCCGACGACGGTGTATTGGCCGTCCAGGAAGGTCGCGGGCGCCAGGTCGATGAAGAACTGGCTGTTCGCGCTGTTCGGATCCTGCGCGCGCGCCATGCCCACGGTGCCTGCCTGGAACGAGACGTCGTTGAACTCGGCTTCCAGATCCGGCAGGTCCGATCCGCCCGTGCCGGCCATGGCAACGTTTGCGCCGTCCTGCTTGCCGTGTTCGACGTCGCCCGTCTGGGCCATGAAGCCGTCGATCACGCGGTGGAAGACCACCCCGTCATAGGCACCGGCCTTGGCCAGTTCCACAAGCCGGGCCACATGGTTCGGCGCCTTGTCGGCCAGCAGGTCCAGGGTAATGGTGCCCTTGGGCGTGCCGTCGGCGCTTGCGACCTCGATCACCATGTTCGGGCCGGGGCCGTCCTCGTGGGCGGGGGCCTGGGCATGTGCAGCCGTCGCGGCCAGGACGAAGGCGGGGATCAACAGATTACGCATCGGCAGCCACCTTGACCGAGATCATGCGGTCGGGATTCGCAGGCGGCTCGCCGCGCGCGATCTTGTCCACATGCTCCATCCCCGAGATCACCCGGCCATAGACGGTATACTGGCCGTTCAGGAAATGGTTGTCCTTGAAGTTGATGAAGAACTGGCTGTTGGCGCTGTTGGGGTTCTGCGACCGCGCGGCGCCCAGGGTGCCGCGGTCATGCGGCAGCTTCGAGAACTCGGCCGGCAGGTCGGGCAGGTCCGATCCGCCCGTGCCCGAACGGCCGGGGTTATAGTTGTTTTCCATGTTGGCGTGCTGGACGTCGCCGGTCTGGGCCATGAAGCCCTCGATCACGCGGTGGAAGGCCACGTTGTCGTATTTTCCGGCGCGGGCCAGTTCCTTCATGCGTTCGGCATGTTTCGGGGCGACATCGGTCAGCAGTTCGATGACGACGGGGCCATCCTTCAGCTGGATGATGATGGTGTTTTCGGGATCCTTGATCTCGGCCATGCGGCCCTCCTTTGCCACGTTCGGTCCTTGGTCTAGGGCTTTGCCGCCCTGATCGCAACGCGCAAACCCCCTCACGCGTTGATCATACTTACGCGAGAGTTGACGCGGGCAGCCCCATGCGGGACAAGCCCAGCAACCCCAATGCTGTGAGGATGGACGATGGCCGATTTCAAGACGATCGATGATCTGGACATGGACGGCAAGGTCGTCCTGACCCGCGTGGACGTGAACGTGCCGGTGGAAGACGGCCGCGTGACCGATGCCACCCGGATCGAGAAGATCGTGCCCACCGTCAAGGACATCCAGGCCAAGGGCGGCATTCCGGTGCTGCTGGCGCATTTCGACCGCCCCAAGGGCAAGCGCGTGGACGCCATGAGCCTGAAGCAGATCGTGCCCGCACTGGAAGCCGCGCTTGGGCAGACGGTCGTCTTCGCGGACGATTGCATCGGCGGGCCGGCCAAGCGGGTGGTGGCGGGGCTGAAGCCGGGCGATGTGGCGCTTCTGGAAAACACCCGCTTCCACGAGGGCGAGGAGGCGAACGACGCGACCTTCGCGGCATCCATCGCGGCGCTTGGCAAGGTCTATATCAACGACGCCTTCTCGGCGGCGCATCGGGCGCATGGTTCGACCGAGGGGCTGGCGCGGCTGCTGCCGTCAGGCGCGGGCCGGCTGATGGAGGCGGAACTGAAGGCGCTGGACGCGGCCCTTGGCAACCCGCAGCGGCCGGTGATGGCGGTGGTGGGCGGGGCCAAGGTCTCGACCAAGCTGGACCTGCTGATGAACCTGGTGGACAAGGTCGATCATCTGGTGATCGGCGGCGGCATGGCCAACACCTTCCTGGTCGCCAAGGGCGTCGAGGTCGGCAAGTCGCTGGCCGAACGCGACATGGCCGACACCGCGCGTCAGATTCTGGAAAAGGCCGACCAGGGCGGCTGCGTGATCCATCTGCCGCTGGACATCGTGGTGGCGCACGAATTCAAGGCAGGCGCGGAATCGCAGGTGCTGCCGGTCGATCAGTGCCCGGCGGATGCGATGATCCTGGACGCGGGTCCCGCGACGGTCGATGCGCTGCGCGAGGCGATGGGGCACTGCAAGACGCTGATCTGGAACGGCCCGCTGGGCGCCTTCGAGATCGAGCCCTTTGATCGCGCGACCAACGCCGCCGCCCAGGCTGCGGCGGATCTGACGCGGGACGGCAAGCTGATCTCGGTCGCGGGGGGCGGGGATACGGTCGCTGCACTGAACAAGGCGGGCGTCGCGGGCGATTTCACCTTCATCTCGACCGCCGGGGGCGCCTTCCTGGAATGGATGGAGGGCAAGGAACTGCCAGGCGTCGCGGCCCTGAAGGCGGCAAAGCATTGATCCGCTGAACTGCGCCCTTGCCGGACGCTGTCCGCCTTTACCCGATTTCCGCCTGCCGAGGATCCGCCGTCGCGTCATCCGCCGGCTTGCCGATTTCGGCAGGGACGGCCTCCGGGACGGCCCTGGCGGCGGGCAGTGCGGGTGTGGCCCGCTCTGCCTCGGCGACCGATGCCTGCTGCTGCTCGGCCGGTTCCGTGCCGCGCGCCGCCTCGGCATAGGTTTTCAACTTTTCCATCCAGTCCCGGAACTCCATCGGCGGTGTGATCTTTTCGATCACATCCTTGAACAGGGAAACGGGTGCCGCCTCGGGGATCGGAGCGACAGGGGCAGGAGAGGTCGGTGTAACTTGTGAAACGTGGATGACGGGTATGCTGGTCTGCATGACGCCCCCGGTGATGTGGAAACTGCCTTTCCACCCTTACAGGATCGGGATGAGTTGCGCCAAAGCCCAAGTCCTTAAGGTTTTAGAAACTTCTCCCCGCCGATGGCAAAGGGCGCCCAGGGGCGCCCTTCATGCCGCAAGGTCAAACGTCAGCCGCGCAGGCCCGTCTGCTTCAACAGGCCCTTGCGCTTGGCCTCGTAATAATAGCCGCGCGAATACCACATGACCGTCCGGTCGGGATCGCCATCGGCCACCATCCAGGCGCCGCGCAGGTATTTGACGCCATAGCGCAGGTTGGTATCGGCATCGAGCAGGCCGGCCGCAGGTCCGCGATGGCCCATGGTGCGGGCGGTCTGCGGGTTCAATTGCATCAGCCCGTAATAGGGGCCGTTGCGCAGTCCGGGATTGTGCCCCGACTCCCGCAGGATGATCCGCTGCACGATGGCGGGCGGCACATCGTAGTGGTCCGCCCAATAGTTGATGCGCGAACGCAGCTGCGGCGTCTCGTTCGGGTAAAGCCCGTTGCGGCTGAGGCCCGCCGGCATCTTCCGGTCGCCCCCGCCGCCGCAGGCGGCAAGGGCAAGCGTGGCAAGGATCAGGCCGCGACGACCAAGATCACACATGAATGGCGCCATCTCCGCAGGCGAGCGCGGCTTCCCGCACCGCTTCCGAAGTGGTCGGATGCGCGTGGCAGGTCAGCGCCAGATCCTGCGCGGCGGCGCCGAATTCCATGGCGACGCAGACCTCGTGGATCATCTCGCCCGCGTTGGGGCCGATGATGTGGCAGCCGAGGATCCGGTCGGTCTCCGCGTCCGCGATCAGCTTGACGAAGCCTTCCGCCTGCATCACGGCCTTGGCCCGCGCGTTGCCCATGAAGGGGAACTTGCCGACCCGGATCTTGCGGCCGGCGGCCTTGGCGGCTTCCTCGGTCAGGCCCACGGCGGCGACCTCGGGCATGGTATAGATCACGCCAGGGATCACGTCATAGTTGACATGGCCGTGCTTGCCCGCGATCACCTCGGCCACGGCCATGCCTTCATCCTCGGCCTTGTGGGCCAGCATCGGGCCGGGCGCCGCGTCGCCGATGGCATAGATGCCGGGGACCGAGGTGGCCCAGTGGGCGTCCACCTTGACATAGCCGCGATCGGTCATCTGCACGCCCAGGGCGTCCAGGCCCAGGCCGTCGGCATAGGGGCGGCGGCCGGTGGCGACCAGCACGACCTCGGCCTCCAGCGCCTGTTCGCTGTTGTCCTTGCGCAGGGTGTAGCTGACCTTGGCCCCGCCTTCGGAGGTTTCCACGCCAGACACGGCCGCACCCAGGACGAATTTCAGGCCCTGCTTGGTCAGGATCTTCTGGAACTGCTTCTGCACCTCGGCGTCCATGCCGGGGGTGATGGCGTCCAGGTATTCGATGACGGTCACCTGCGTGCCAAGGCGGGCATAGACCGAGCCGAGTTCAAGCCCAATGACGCCCGCGCCGATCACCACCATCGATGCAGGGATCTTCGGCAGGGCCAGCGCGCCGGTCGAATCCACCACGATGCCCGCGTCGTTGTCCACCGTCACGCCCTTCAGGGCAGATGGCACCGAACCCGTGGCGATCACGACGTTCTTCGTCTCATGCACGGTGTCGCCGACCCTGACCTTGCCCGGCGCCTCGATCACGGCCCAGCCTTTCAGCCAGTCGATCTTGTTCTTCTTGAACAGGAACTCGATGCCCTTGGTGTTGCCGCCGACGGTTTCGGCCTTGTAGCCCTGCATCTTCTGCCAGTCGACATCGACATGGCCCGCCATCAGGCCCATCTTGGCAAAGTTTTCATGCGTCTCGTGCAGCATGTGGCTGGCGTGCAGCAGGGCCTTGGACGGGATGCAGCCGACGTTCAGGCAGGTGCCGCCCAGGGTTTCTCGTCCCTCGACGCAGGCGACCTTGAGGCCCAGCTGGGCTGCGCGGATCGCGCAGACATAGCCGCCCGGCCCGGCGCCGATCACGATCAGATCATAGGTGGACATGGCTTGCTCCTTCTTGTCCCTCGCGCCCGTGCGGGGCATCGTTCCTGTGCCGCGCGGTCAGATCAGCGCGGCGATTATCATGACCATGGTCGCGGCGAAACCCACCGCCCAGATGACCGACCGCCATGGCACCCAGCCCAGAATATAGGCGGGAACATAGAGGATCCGGGCCAGCAGATAGATCCAGGCGCAAGCTGCCGTCACCCCGCTGGCCTGACCGCCAAGCGTGACGACGACAACGGCCAGCATGAACAGGATCAACCCTTCGAAATGGTTGTTCAGCGCGCGTTGCAGGCGCCCGGCGGTGCCGGCCAGCCTCGGAGCATCGTCGCGCGGACCCATCGCCACCCTGGGGCCGACCTGGAGGTTGGCCGCAATGGAAAACGTCGCGAACTGGACCGCCTGCAAAAGGCCCGCCAGCGCCAGGACCGTCAGTTCGGTGGTCATCATCGCTCAGGCAGTTTCGACGAAGTGATAGCTGGTGGCACTGACCCCGGCCTGGCTGTTGAAGACAGCCGCCGCGCCGTCCAGATAGGCCCGCGCGGCCTTGGCGTCGCTGACGCTGAACAGCGCCCAGGCCGATCCGTCGTTCTCTCGCCACAGTTGCAGCAGGGACAGGCCATTGTTCCCGCGATCCTCGGCATCCGCATCGAAGGCGGTGCGGAAGGATGCATAGTCGTTCACGCTGTAATGGGCGATCATTTGCATGGCTGTCTCCTGTTGCTGAAAGGATGGCGCCGCCGGCATGGCAGCGCACCTGGTCTTACAGATCCATCAGCAGGCGGCGCGGATCTTCAAGCGCTTCCTTGACGCGGACCAGGAAGGTCACGGCGCCCTTGCCGTCCACGATCCGGTGGTCATAGGACAGCGCCAGATACATCATCGGGCGGATGACGATCTGCCCGCCGACCACGACCGGGCGGTCCTGGATCTTGTGCATCCCCAGAATCCCCGACTGCGGGGGGTTCAGGATGGGCGAGGACATCAGCGAGCCATAAACCCCGCCGTTCGAGATGGTGAAGGTTCCGCCCTGCATTTCCTGCATGGTCAGCTTGCCGTCGCGGCCCTTGGCGCCCAGTTCGCCGATTTCCTTCTCGATCGCCGCAAAGCCCTTCTGGTCGGCATCGCGGACGACCGGAACGACCAGGCCCGAGGGGGTGCCCACCGCCACGCCCATGTTGACATAGTTCTTGTAGACCACGTCGGTGCCGTCGATTTCCGCGTTGACCTCGGGGACTTCCTTCAGGGCGTGGCAGCAGGCCTTCACGAAGAAGGACATGAAGCCCAGCTTGACCTTGTGCTTCTTCTCGAAGGCGTCCTTGTATTCGTTGCGAAGCTGCATGATGCCGGACATGTCGGCTTCGTTATAGGTCGTCAGCATCGCCGCGGTGTTCTGCGCGTCCTTCAGGCGCCGCGCGATGGTCTGGCGCAGGCGGGTCATCTTGACACGTTCTTCGCGCGCGGCATCCTGGGCCGGGCGGGGGGCTGCCGGGACTGCGGCGGGCTTTGGCGCGGCCGAGGCCCTGGCGACGTCTTCCTTCATCACGCGGCCGTCGCGGCCCGAGCCGGTCACCTGATCGCGGCTGACGCCCTTTTCGGCCATGGCCTTCTTGGCCGAGGGGGCGTCCTCGACGTCGGTGCGGGGCTGGGTCTGTTCCGGGCCTGCGCCGGGCGATCCGACCTGGCCCGCAGTCACGCCATCCTCGCCGCCCGAGGCCGAACCAACCGGGGCCTCGGCATTGCCGTAGGCGCCCTTGTTGTCGCCCTTGCTCTCGGCCGAGGGCTGGGGGGCCGAGGCGCCCGCGCTGCCGGTGGCGCCTTCGGTGATGATCGCCAGGCGCGCCTTGGCATCGACGGTCGCGCCTTCCTCGGCCAGGATCTCGGCCAGGACGCCAGCGGCAGGGCTGGGAACCTCGACCGAGACCTTGTCGGTTTCCAGTTCGCACAGCATCTCGTCCATGGCGACGGTGTCGCCCGCCTTCTTGAACCAGGTGGCCACGGTCGCCTCGGTCACGCTTTCGCCAAGCGCGGGCACCATCACGTCCACGGATTTGCCGCTCATCTCTTGTCCTTCCGGGGTCTTCTGGGCCGTCTCGGCCTGCTGTTGTGTGTTGGGGGTGTCGCTGCCGGCATCGGTGATCTGGGCCAGCAGCGCGTCGGGTCCGACGGTTTCGCCTTCCGCCACGACAATCTCGGCCAGGATGCCCGCTGCGGGGCTGGGAACCTCGACCGTCACCTTGTCGGTTTCCAGCTCGCACAGCATCTCGTCCACCGCCACCGCGTCACCCGGTTTCTTGAACCAGGTGGCGACGGTCGCCTCGGTGACGGACTCGCCCAGGGCGGGCACGCGGACTTCGGTAGGCATCGGCTTATCCTTCAAGCGACAGCGCCTCGTTCACCAAGGCTTCCTGTTCGGCCTTGTGGCGCGATCCAAGTCCCGTGGCGACCGATGCGGCGGCGTTGCGGCCGACATAGCGGGCGCGGTTATGCCGCGCCCCCAGCCGATCCAGCGACCATTCCAGGTAAGGCTCGACAAAGCTCCACCCGCCCTGGTTCTTGGGTTCCTCCTGGCACCAGACGATCTCGGCGTCCTTGAAGCGGGCCAGTTCCTTGACCATCGACTGCGCCGGGAAAGGATAGAACTGTTCCAGACGCAGCAGGTAGATGTCGTCGATCCCAGCCTCGTCCCGCGCCTTTAGCAGGTCATAGTAAACCTTGCCCGAACAGATCACGACGCGGCGGATGCGGTGATCGGGCACCAGCGTGATGTCGGAACTGCCCTGCTGGGCGTCGTCCCACAGCACGCGGTGGAAGGTCGATCCGGTCTGGAAATCGGCGGCCTTGCTGACGGCCTTGGGATGGCGCAGCAGCGACTTCGGCGTCATCAGCACCAGCGGCTTGCGGAACCGGCGGTGCATCTGGCGGCGCAGGATGTGGAAATAGTTGGCCGGCGTCGTGCAGTTGGCGACGATCCAGTTGTCCTCGGCGCACATCTGCAGGAAGCGTTCCAGGCGCGCGGAGGAATGCTCCGGTCCCTGGCCCTCGAAGCCGTGGGGCAGCAGCATCACCAGGCCCGACATGCGCAGCCATTTCTTCTCGCCCGAGGAGATGAACTGGTCGAACATGATCTGCGCGCCGTTGGCGAAGTCGCCGAACTGCGCTTCCCACATCACCAGGGCATTCGGTTCGGCCAGCGAATAGCCGTATTCGAAGCCCAGCACCGCGTATTCCGACAGCATCGAGTCGATGACCTCGTAATGCGCCTGGCCTTCCGCGATGTGGTTCAGCGGGTAATAGCGGTTCTCGGTCTTCTGGTCGATAAAGGCGGAATGACGCTGGCTGAAGGTGCCGCGCGTGCTGTCCTGGCCTGCCAGCCGCACCCCCTTGCCTTCCAAGAGCAGCGATCCGAAGGCCAGGGCCTCGCCCGTCGCCCAGTCGAAGCCTTCGCCGGTTTCGAACATCTGGCGCTTGGCTTCCAGCAGGCGGCCCACGGTCTTGTGCAGGTTGTGGCCTTCGGGAACGGTGGTCAGCGCGCGGCCGATCTGGGCCATGGTCGAGGGTTCGATCCCGGTCTCGCCCGAGACATATTCGGCGCCCTCGCGATCAAGGCCCGACCACTTGCCGTCCAGCCAGTCGGCCTTGTTCGGCTTGTAGTTCTTGCCGATCTCGAATTCCTCGTTCAGGTGGTTCTGGAACGCGGCCTTCATGTCCTCGATCTCGCCCTCGGGGATCAGGCCGTCGGCGACCAGGCGTTCGGTGTACAGCTGCAGCGTGGTCTTGTGGCCCTTGATGCGGTTGTACATCGCCGGGTTGGTGAACATCGGCTCGTCACCCTCGTTGTGACCGAAGCGGCGATAGCAGAAGATGTCCAGCACCACGTCCTTGTGGAACTTCTGGCGGAACTCGGTCGCGACCTTGGCGGCATGGACCACGGCCTCGGGATCGTCGCCGTTCACATGGAAGATCGGCGCCTCGACCATCAGCGCGATGTCGGTCGGATAGGGCGAGGTGCGGCTGAAATGCGGGGCGGTGGTGAAGCCGATCTGGTTGTTCACGACAATATGGATGCAGCCGCCGGTGCGATGGCCCTTGATGCCCGAAAGCTGCAGGCATTCGGCCACCACGCCCTGGCCCGCGAAGGCCGCATCGCCATGCAGCAGGATCGGCAGCACCGCCGTGCGGTCATGGGTGTCGGAAAGCTGGTCACCCTTGGCCCGCGCCTTGCCCAGCACGACGGGGTTCACGGCCTCCAGGTGGCTGGGGTTGGCGGTCAGCGACAGGTGGACGCTGTTGCCGTCGAATTCCCGGTCGCTTGAGGCGCCCAGGTGGTATTTCACGTCGCCCGAGCCGTCCACGTCCTCGGGCTTGAAGGAGCCGCCCTGGAATTCGTGGAAGATCGCGCGATAGGGCTTCGACATCACGTTGGCCAGCACCGACAGGCGGCCGCGATGCGGCATGCCCACGACGATTTCCTTCACGCCAAGCGCGCCGCCGCGCTTGATGATCTGTTCCATCGCCGGGATCAGCGCCTCGCCCCCGTCAAGGCCGAAACGCTTGGTGCCCATGTATTTGACATGCAGGAACTTCTCGAAGCCCTCGGCCTCGACCAGCTTGTTCAGGATGGCGCGGCGGCCTTCCTGGGTGAACTGGATTTCCTTGCCGTAACCCTCGATCCGTTCCTTCAGCCAGGCAGCTTCCTCGGGGTTCGAGATATGCATGAACTGGATCGCGAAGGTGCCGCAATAGGTCCGCTGCATCAGGTCGGTGATCTGGCGGATCGACGCGATTTCCAGGCCCAGGACGTTGTCGATGAAGATCGGCCGGTCCATGTCGCCGGGACCGAAGCCATAGGTTTCGGGGTTCAGCTCTCCATGGTCGGGCACGTCGCGCAGGCCCAGGGGGTCCAGGTTCGCGTGCAGGTGGCCCCGGATGCGGAAGGCGCGGATCAGCATCAGCGCGCGGATCGAATCCAGCACGGCCTGACGCATCTTGTCCTCGGTCAGGCTGACGCCCTTTTCCTCGGCCTTGGCGGCGATCTTCTTCATCGCGGCAGTGGCCTCGACCTTCGAGGCCATCGGCCATTCGCCGGTCAGCGCGGCCGTGGTCTCATCCGACGGCATCGGCGGCCAGTCGGCGCGCTTCCAGCTCGCGCCCTCGGCCTCGCGCGCGGCATCCTCTCCGGCATCGCCCAGGCTGCGGAAGAAGGCGTCCCAGGCGGCATCGAAGGCAGCGGGGTTCTGCGCCCACTGGCCATAAAGCTGCTCGATATAGGCCGCGTTGTGCCCTTGCAGGAAGGACGAGTCGTGGAAATCGGCGTTGTTGGGTTGGTCGGTCATGTGGCTTCGCGTCCTTGACGCATGGGTTGAAAGGGGGGCGGCGTCAGGCGGCGCTGCATGTGACGATCATCATCTGGACGCCGGGCATGGCGCTGCCTGCGCCCGGCTTGTTGGTGCGGCTGTCCTCCAGGCCCCGCCCGGCGCTGCGGCACAGTTGCACGGGCGCGGCCTCGATCTTGCCGGCGTCGGTCCGGGCGGGGCGGAACAGCACGGTGAAGCGGCTGTCGGCATCCCCGGTTACAGCGATCACCGCGGCCTGGTGCAGGCCGGTGCGGCTGTCCACGGGGCCGGTCGGCAGGGCAGGGGCAGGGGGTGCGACCACCTGCGGCGATTGCGGAACGGGCATTGTGGCCACGGGTGGGACGACGGGCGCAGGGGCGGGGGCCACGGGGGCAGGCTGCTGGCCCGCCGGCGTCATCTGCACGCAACCCGCCAGAAGCGCGGCCGGCAGAAGCACCGACAGGCGGGCAAGAACGGAGGGTTTGGCAGGAAAGCTGGATGTCATGACCGCCTCAGGCACAATAAACGTCGATGATGGCCGCGCCGGGATCGGCATAGGGATCGACACGGGGGATACGCTCGATCCGGGCGACCGCGCGGCGTTCCAGCCCGCACAGCGCACGGGCCGCGCCCTGGTCGGCCCCGGCGGGCGCGCGGGCAGGGTGATAGATCAGCCGCCAGCCGAAATCCCGCCGCGCGACGGTGCGCACGGATTCGGGGGGCAGGGTGCTGGCCTGATGCAGGTTCGTCATGGCAGGGATGCCGCCGCGCAGGATGTCATCGGTGGGCGCGCGGCCACAGGCGGTCAGCGCCAGCAGCGCGGCCAGCGACAAGGGCGCGATGCAGCCGCCGGTCCGGGGCATGGTCCCCTCCGAAATTCTGACTGCGTGCTGCGGCTGGTCGTCCACATCTTCCCCCTGGTTTCCGGTGCCCCCTACTTAAGCCAGGGGCACCGGCTTTTAAATCGCGTCACGCACAGGTGACGGTCATGCGCTGCACGCCGGTGGCGAATTGCGGCCCGGTCGTGTCGATCGGATCGGCGGTGAACACGGTCGAGGCGGTGTTGGCGCAGATCGTGGCGGGCGCGGCTTCCAGCTGTTCGGCCGTCACCGCGTCGTCGCGGTAGAAGACCACATACTGGTTGCCCGTCCGCGTCACGCCCACCACGGCATCGGCGGGCAGGCCGGTCGCCGCCCCCAGGGCCTCGGTATCGACCGGGCTGGTGGTCACGGTGGTCTCGACGCGGGTGATCGGCTCGGGCGCGCAGGCCCCCAGAACGACAGTCGAGGCGATGATTGTCGCGGAAAGCATCTTCATCTTTAATCTCCTGTGGTTACAGAGCGATTGCTCAGCCGGGGGAACGCGCGCGCCGCGCCAGGGGTTGCGTCAGCCCTTGATGGCCTTCAGCACCGACTCGCCCAGACCGGCCGGGCTGTCGGCCACGACGATGCCGGCGCGCTTCATCGCCTCGATCTTCGATTCCGCGTCGCCCTTGCCGCCCGAGACGATTGCACCGGCATGGCCCATGCGCCGGCCCGGAGGCGCGGTGCGGCCCGCGATGAAGCCGGCGGTGGGCTTCCACTTGCCCTTGGCCTTCTGCTCGGCCAGGAACTCGGCCGCTTCTTCCTCGGCCGAACCGCCGATCTCGCCGATCATGATGATCGACTCGGTTTCCGGGTCGTCCAGGAACATCTGCAGCACGTCGATATGCTCCATCCCCTTGATGGGGTCGCCGCCGATGCCCACTGCGCTGGACTGGCCCAGGCCCACGTCCGAGGTCTGCTTCACGGCCTCATAGGTCAGCGTGCCCGAACGCGACACGACGCCCACGCTGCCGCGACGGAAGATGCTGCCCGGCATGATGCCGATCTTGCATTCGTCCGGCGTCATGATGCCGGGGCAGTTCGGCCCGATCAGGCGCGACTGCGAGCCTTGCAGGGCGCGCTTGACCTTCATCATGTCCAGCACCGGGATGCCTTCGGTGATGCAGACGATCAGCGGGATCTGCGCGTCGATGGCCTCCAGGATCGAATCCGCCGCGAAGGGGGGCGGGACATAGATCGCGGTCGCGTTGGCGCCGGTTTTCGCCACGGCCTCGTGGACCGAGTTGAAGACCGGCAGGCCCAGGTGTTCGCTGCCGCCCTTGCCGGGGGTCACGCCGCCGACCATCTGCGTGCCATAGGCGATCGCCTGTTCGGTGTGGAAGGTGCCCTGGGATCCGGTGATCCCCTGGCAGATGACTTTGGTGTCTTTGTTAACGAGAACGGCCATATCAGCCTCTCCCCTTTCTTTCGAAAAAGTCGTTCATGTAGTGCCCAGGGCGCGAGAGATAACCATTTGCGAAAGCGAACAAATCGACATGTTCAACACGTCGTTGGTCCGTCTCAAAGCCAAATCCAATCAGGTGAAATGCGCCATTTGGCTGCCATGCTTGGTTTTCTGAGTCACGGAGGTGGTTGACCCAAATATCCTTCGCATGAATTATTCCATTTAGCGCCCAGATCACAGGGATAGCGACATAAGGATAGCGATGTCCTTCTGTCTTATATCGTGGATTGGTGGTTAAGAGTTTCTCCCGAATTTCCACGCACGGTTGCTCTAGATGTAAGATACGCCTTGCCGCCGGAGCAAATTCCGTAAGCTTGCGTATTACGATAGCGATTGTCGTAGAGAGAGTGCCGTCGAAAGCTGGAAACAGCGTAGAGCCATAACACATGAGGTCAAAAGACAACTCATGGCTTCGCCTCAAGTCTGCACGATACAGATATTCCGACGGCGAGTCGCTCATCAGCCCTTGACCGCCTTCACGATCTTCTCGGCCGCGTCCGACAGGTCGTCCGCCGGGATCACGTTCAGCCCCGAGTCGCGGATGATCTGCTTGCCCAGGTCCACGTTCGTGCCCTCAAGGCGCACGACCAGCGGAACCTGCAGGCCGACTTCCTTCACGGCGGCGATGATGCCTTCCGCGATGATGTCGCAGCGCATGATGCCGCCGAAGATGTTGACCAGGATGCCCTTCACGTTCGGGTCGCTGGTGATGATCTTGAAGGCTTCCGTCACCTTCTCCTTGGTCGCGCCGCCGCCCACGTCCAGGAAGTTGGCGGGTTCCGCGCCATACAGCTTGATGATGTCCATCGTGGCCATCGCCAGGCCCGCGCCGTTCACCATGCAGCCGATCTCGCCGTCAAGCGCGATGTAGTTCAGGTCGAACTTGGAGGCGGCCAGTTCCTTGGGATCTTCCTCGGTCTCGTCGCGCAGGGCCATGATGTCGGGCTGGCGGTAGAGCGCGTTGTTGTCGAAGCCCATCTTCGCGTCCAGGCACTTGATGTTGCCTTCGGGGGTGACGATCAGGGGGTTGATCTCCAGCATCTCCATGTCCTTCTCGATGAACATGCGATACAGGTTCTTGACCAGGGCCACGCATTGCTTGACCTGGTTGCCGGTCAGGCCCAGGGCGAAGGCGACGCGGCGGCCGTGGAAGTCCGACAGGCCCGAGGCCGGATCGACGCTGAAGCTGACGATCTTTTCCGGCGTGTGGGCGGCGACTTCCTCGATGTCCATGCCGCCTTCGGTCGAGGCGACGAAGCTGACGCGGGACGTGCCGCGATCGACCAGCAGGGCCAGATACAGCTCGCGCGCGATGTCGCTGCCGTCCTCGATATAGATGCGGTTCACCTGCTTGCCGGCGGGGCCGGTCTGGTGGGTCACAAGGGTGCGGCCCAGCATCTGGCGGGTCAGTTCCTCGGCTTCCTCGACCGACTTGGCCAGGCGGACGCCGCCCTTTTCACCGGCCTCGGCTTCCTTGAAGCTGCCCTTGCCGCGGCCGCCCGCGTGGATCTGGGCCTTCACGACCCACAGCGGGCCGTCCATCTCGCTGGCGCAGGTCTTGGCCTCGTCGGCCTTCATCACGATCCGGCCGTCGCTGACCGGCGCGCCGTATTGACGCAGCAGCGCCTTGGCCTGGTATTCGTGGATATTCATCCTGACCCCCTTTTTCGGTTCGGCAGATTTCGCGGCCTCTTGCCACATCCGGGGGGCGAACGAAAAACGATTTGATCGGGAACGCGCCGAAAAACGCGGGAACCAGCCGATTGTGATCACAGCCTGAAATGCCGTGATCACAAACGCCGAAATTGCAGGATTCGCTTAACCTTCAGCCAGCGACGCGGGCACAGTCGAAGCTGTCGCCGGTCGTTTCCGATGTAAACGTCATTTGATTGTCGTTTTGCCACTGCACCTGGATCACCGCGCCATCGGCCAGGGTCATCGTGGTGGCGCGGTTCTGGGTCGAAAAGCTGCGGATCGTGATCGGCGCGGCCTCGTTCGAGGGGATATAGGACGTCGGCGTGAATGTCATGGTGGTCGCGCCGCAATCCCATGTGCCCATGAACGGCAGCTGGTCGGTCGGGCGCGGGCTGGTGGGCGGCGCCTGGCAGGCGGTCAGGAAAATGACGGAAAACAGGGCAGCAGGCAGAACGGTCCGGTTCATGGTCGCCTCCGGTTGCAAGGAACGGGGCGATGATAAGGCGGAAGTCGAAAAACGCATAACATCAAATGCAAAGGCGCGCCCAAGGGGGCGCGCCTCGTCCGTGTCGGGCCGGTTCAGGCCAGCGAGCCGTCGATGCCCTTGCAGGCCGCGACCAGGCCGTTCACCGCATCGACCGACTTGGTGAACATCGCCTGTTCGTCATCGTTCAGCGTGATGTCGATGACCTTTTCCACGCCGCCCGCACCGATCACGGTGGGCACACCCACATACATGCCGTTCAGGCCATAGGCGCCGTCCACATAGGCCGCGCAGGGCAGAACGCGCTTCTGGTCCTTGAGGTATGCTTCCGCCATCTCGATGGCCGAGGTCGCGGGTGCATAGAAGGCGCTGCCGGTCTTCAGCAGCCCGACGATTTCCGCGCCGCCGTCACGCGTGCGCTGCACGATGCCGTCCAGTTTTTCCTGCGTGGTCCAGCCCATCTTGACCAGATCCGGCAGCGGGATGCCCGCGACCGTGGAATAGCGGACCAGCGGCACCATGGTGTCGCCATGTCCGCCCAGCACGAAGGCCGTCACGTCCTTCATCGACACGCCGAATTCCAGCGACAGGAAGTGGCGGAAGCGGGCCGAATCCAGCACGCCGGCCATACCGCAGACCTTTTCATGCGGCAGGCCGCTGAATGCGCGCAGCGCCCAGACCATCGCGTCCAGCGGGTTGGTGATGCAGATGACAAAGGCGTCCGGGGCGTGCTTGGCGATGCCTTCGCCCACCGACTTCATGACCTTGAGGTTGATGCCCAGAAGGTCGTCGCGGCTCATCCCCGGCTTGCGCGGAACGCCGGCCGTGACGATGCAGACATCCGCGCCCGCGATGTCGGCGTAATCGTTGGTGCCCTTCAGGGCCGCGTCGAAGCCCTCGGACGGGCCGGATTCGGCGATGTCCAGTGCCTTGCCCTGCGGCGTGCCCTCGGCGATGTCGAACAGGACGACGTCGCCCAGTTCCTTCATCGCGGCCAGATGCGCCAGCGTGCCGCCGATCTGCCCCGCACCGATCAGTGCGATTTTGGGTCGGGCCATGGATAACCTCCGATCAATGGGATGATTGTTGCGGGGTGGTTACGGGGTCGCGCAAGAAATCGCAAGCCACTGTTGGCGCTGACACTTGCCAAAGCGGGCGCGGGGCCGCATTCCTGCCGGCGGACAGGGGGATCGCCATGCTGGATTTGACCGTTTGGGGCTGGGTGCTGGCCGTGATCGCCGCAGCCGCAGTTGGGCTTGCCAAGGGCGGGCTGGCGATGGTCGGCTTGATATCGGTGCCGGTCTTGTCGCTGGTCATGTCGCCGGTGCAGGCGGCGGGGCTGATGCTGCCCATCTATGTGGTGTCCGACATGGGCGGGCTGATGGCGTTCAGGTGGAATTTCGACATGCGGGTGCTGGCCACCGCGCTGCCCGGCGCCCTTGCGGGGATCGGCATCGGCTGGGCCGGGGCGCATGTGGTGCCGGTGGATGGCGTCACCTTCATCGTCGGCGCGGTCGGGCTGATCTTTGCGCTGAACGCGCTGATCCGGCCCCCGCTGAAGGGCGAGAGGCGTTCCCCGTCCTATGCGCGCGGCACGGGCTGGGGCCTGCTGTCGGGATATACCAGCTTTGTCAGCCATGCGGGCGCGCCGCCCTGGCAGGTCTATGTCCAACCGCTGCGGCTGTCCGCGCTGACCTATGCGGGGACGACCACCTGGTTCTTTGCGGTCTGCAACTTGGTCAAGCTGATCCCCTATGCCGCGCTTGGACAGTTGTCGCCCGGCAACCTTCGGGCCGCCGCCGTGCTGATGCCGGTCGCGCTGCTGTCGGTCTGGGCAGGCTTGCGGCTGGTCAGGATCATCCCCGAGGCGCTGTTCTACAGGCTGATCACCTGGGGTCTGCTGGCGGTGTCGCTGCGGCTGATCTGGCAGGCACTGGCCTGACGCCGCAGCGCAGCAATTTTGCGCTTGCCAAATCTGGCGCCGCAGGGCAGCGTCGCGCAAGATTATTGCGAGGAGGATCTGATGGCGCGTCCCTATCGTTCGGTTCTGTATATTCCCGCCGCCAATGCGCGGGCCATGGAAAAGGCGCAGACGCTGCCCGCCGACGCGATCATCTTCGATCTTGAGGATGCGGTCGCGCCCGGGGAAAAGCCCGCCGCGCGGGAGGCCCTGGCCGCGGCCCTGGCCAATGATTACGGCCCTCGCGCGCGGATCGTGCGGATCAACGGTCTGGCCACAGAATGGGGCGAAGACGACGCCCGCTTCTGTGCGGGGCTGCCGGTGGATGCCGTGCTGATCCCCAAGGTGGACGGCCCTGCCGATCTGGACCGGGTGGCCGCGATCATTCCCGACGCGCCCCTGTGGGCGATGATGGAAACGCCCCTGGGGATGCTGAACGCAGC
The DNA here is from genome assembly GCF_030846195.1 of Paracoccus yibinensis. GTDB lineage: Bacteria > Pseudomonadota > Alphaproteobacteria > Rhodobacterales > Rhodobacteraceae > Paracoccus > Paracoccus yibinensis. The sequence continues at coordinate 506,847 of NZ_JAVCWH010000002.1, read as the reverse complement.
CGCCATCGCCGCCCATCCCCGGCTGGAGGGGATGGTGATGGGCACCAACGACCTTGCCAAGGAACTGAACAGCCGCTTTCGCCCGGACCGGCTGCCGATGCAGGCGGGCCTTGGCCTGTGTCTGCTGGCGGCAAAGGCTTATGGCAAGGTGATCGTGGACGGCGTATTCAACGCCTTCAAGGACGAGGACGGCCTGCGCACTGAGTGCGAACAGGGCCGCGACATGGGCTTTGACGGCAAGACGCTGATCCACCCCGCCCAGCTTGCCATCGCCAACCAGGCCTTCGCCCCTACGGACGCGGAAATCGACCTGGCCCGCCGCCAGATCGACGCCTTCCAGACGGCAAGTGCCGAAGGCAAGGGCGTCGCCGTCGTGGACGGCAAGATCGTCGAGAACCTGCATGTCGAGACCGCTCGCAAGACGTTGGACCGCGCCAAGGCGATTGCGGCCATGGCCGGATAAGGGCAGGGTGCGGCACAAGACATCCAGCAAAGGAAAAGCCAGATGGTTCTGCTGATATCGGGACTGGTTCTGTGGTGGGCGGCCCATCTGTTCAAGCGGGTGGCACCGGAACGGCGTGCCGCCCTGGGCGACAAGGGCAAGGGGCTGGTTGCGATCCTGCTGATCCTGTCGGTCTTCCTGATGGCCCGCGGATATGGGCAGGTGGATGGCCCGGTCTGGTGGGGCCGTTCACCGGCGACGACGGGCATCAACAACCTGCTGATGTTGCTGGCCTTCTACCTTTATGCCGCCGACGGCATGGGCACGCGCGTCACCACCTGGATCCACCATCCGCAACTGACGGGCTTCTCGCTCTGGGCCGTGGCGCATCTGCTGGTGAACGGGGATCTGGCCTCGCTGATCTTGTTCGGCGGGCTGCTGGGCTGGGCGCTTGTGGAAATCGCCTTGCTGAACCGCGCGGGTGCCTGGAAGCGGCGCAGCGGGCCGTTCCCCGTCCGCAAGGAAATCATGGCGGCCGTCGGCGCGGTCGTCGTCATGCTGGTCGTGGGCCTGATCCATGGCTGGATCGGACCCTGGCCATTCGGAGGCTGACGTGACCACCCTTTACCGCTGCATCACCGAGGACGACACCTCGCAGTTCTGCCACCGCGTCAGCGAGGCGCTGTCCAAGGGCTGGTCCCTGCATGGCAGCCCGACCATGGCCTTTGATCCGGTCAAGGGCGTGATGCGGATGGGCCAGGCCGTCACCAAGCAGGTCGAGGCCGAATACCATGCCGACATGAAGCTGGGGCAACAATGACCAAGACCAATCCGGGCCGCTTCTTCGAGGACTATCAGGTGGGTCAGGTGATCCGCCATGCCGTTCCGCGCACCATCGCGGAAGGGGAACGGGCGCTTTACCACGCGCTCTATCCCGCCCGCCACGCGCTGTATTCCAGCGACGAGTTCGCGTCGAGCTGCGGGCTGGAAAGCAGTCCGATGGACGACCTGCTGGCTTTTCATGTTGTCTTCGGCAAGACCGTTCCCGATATCAGCCTGAACGCGGTGGCGAACCTGGGCTATGCGCAGGGCCGCTGGCTGGCGCCGGTCTGGCCGGGCGATACGCTGCGATCTGAATCGCAGGTGATCGGGCTGAAACAGAATTCGAACGGCAAGTCGGGCGTCGTCTGGGTGCGGACGCAGGGGTTGAACCAGATGGACGACCCCGTGCTGGACTATGTCCGCTGGGTCATGGTGCGCAAGCGCGACACCGATGCCCCCGCGCCCGAGGCGGTGGTTCCCGACCTGCCCGCCGTCGTGGACCCCGACGACCTGGTCGTGCCCGAGGGTCTGTATTTTTCCCAATACGATTTCGCACTTGCGGGCGAGCCGCATCGCTGGGGCGATTACCACGTCGGCGAGAAGATCGACCATGTGGACGGCGTCACCATCGAGGAGGCCGAACATATGCTGGCCACCCGGCTGTGGCAGAACACCGCCAAGGTCCATTTCGACGCCACGAACCGCGACGACGGGCGGCGGCTGATCTATGGCGGCCATGTCATCAGCATGGCCCGCGCGCTGTCCTTCAACGGGCTGGCGAACGCGCAGATGATCGTCGCGCTGAACGGTGGCACCCATGCCAACCCCTGCTTTGCGGGCGATACCGTGCGTGCCTGGTCCGAGGTTCTGGACAAGGCCGAAACCCATGCGCCCGGCGTCGGCGCGATCCGGCTGCGGCTGGTCGCGACCAAGGGAAACAGCGCCGCGTTCGATCTGAAGGATGCAGAAGGGCGCTATCATCCCGACGTCCTGCTGGATCTGGATTACTGGGCGCTGATGCCGGTCTGACAAAGCGACTCGGCCGTCTCGCATCCGCAGCATAAGTTGTGATCACAGCCTTGCGGGTCGTGATCACAAAGGCCGCTGGCCTGGTCAAATCCGCGAAAAGACTGTCATCACCGGGTGACAGATGAAACAAATGACGACAGTAACGCGTCAATTGCCAGCCCGCGAGGTCAGCCAAGTGCCTGCGACGGGTCAAGCCAGAACCGTTTGAAGGAGCGCCGCATCATGGCCGACGTGAACCGGGGCAACCGGCCGCTTTCCCCCCATCTTCAGGTTTATCGCCTGCCCATGGCCGCCGTGACATCGATCATGACGCGGATCACGGGGCACGCGCTTGTCGCGGGCATCCTGCTTCTGGTCTGGTGGCTGGTCGCCGCCGTCAGCGGGCCGCGCGCCTTTGCCGCCGCCGACTGGGTGGTGCGGTCCTGGATCGGCTTCATCGTGCTGACCGGATCGGCCTGGGCGCTGTGGTTCCACACGCTGGCCGGCATCCGGCACCTGTTCTACGATTCGGGCCAGCTTCTGCGGATCGAGGAGGCCGAGCGCGCAAGCTGGGCCATCATCATCGGCTCGGTGGTGCTGACGCTGCTGTCCCTGATCCTGTTCTTCTTTGCATAAGGCCGAGGGTTCCATGCGCTATATCACCCCCCGCAAGGCAGCCATGGGCTTGGGTTCCGCCCACAGCGGCACGGCCGACCACTGGTTCCTGACCGTCAGTTCCTGCGCCCTGGTCCTGCTGGTTCCGGCCTTCATGCTGGTCATCGGCAATGCCATCGGGCTGTCGCATCCCGAACTGGTGGCCTATTTCGGCCGCCCCTATCCGGCGCTGATCACGGCGCTGTTCATCGTCGTGGGCATGGCGCACTTCATCCGGGGCACCCGCATCATGATCGACGATTATTTCCAACACACGGCGCGCAAGGTGGCGATCATCGTCTCGGTGGTCTTTTCCTGGGCGGTCATCGCGGCGGCGGTTTTCGCCCTTGCCAAGATGACGCTGGTCACGGTCGCGATCTGAGGACATCATGGCAGCATACGATATCCATACGCATGATTACGACGTAGTCGTGGTGGGCGCCGGGGGCGCGGGCCTGCGCGCGACGCTGGGCATGGCCGAACAGGGCCTGCGCACGGCCTGCGTGACCAAGGTCTTCCCGACGCGGTCCCACACGGTGGCGGCCCAGGGCGGCATCGCGGCGTCCCTGTCGAACATGGGGCCGGACAACTGGCAATGGCACATGTACGACACCGTGAAGGGGTCGGACTGGCTGGGCGACACGGACGCCATGGAATACCTGGCGCGAGAGGCGCCCAAGGCCGTCTATGAGCTGGAACATTACGGCGTGCCGTTTTCCCGGACCGAGGAGGGCAAGATCTATCAGCGTCCCTTCGGCGGCCACACGACCGAATTCGGCGAAGGCCCCCCCGTGCAGCGCACCTGCGCCGCGGCCGACCGGACCGGCCACGCGATCCTGCACACGCTTTACGGCCAGTCGCTGAAGAACAACGCCGAGTTCTTCATCGAGTATTTCGCCATCGACCTGATCGTCACGAACGGCGCCTGCACCGGCGTGGTCTGCTGGAAGCTGGACGACGGCACCATCCACGTCTTCAACGCCAAGATGGTGGTGTTGGCGACGGGTGGCTATGGCCGCGCCTATTTCAGCGCGACGTCCGCGCATACCTGCACCGGCGATGGCGGCGGCATGGTGGCGCGCGCGGGTCTGCCCTTGCAGGACATGGAATTCGTGCAGTTCCACCCGACCGGCATCTATGGATCCGGCTGCCTGATCACCGAAGGTGCGCGGGGCGAGGGCGGATACCTGACGAATAGCGAGGGCGAGCGGTTCATGGAACGCTATGCCCCGACCTACAAGGATCTGGCGTCGCGCGACGTGGTCAGCCGCTGCATCACCATCGAGATCCGCGAAGGCCGCGGCGTCGGTCCCGACAAGGACCACATGCACCTAAACCTGATGCACCTGCCGCCCGAGGCCCTGGCCGAACGGCTGCCCGGCATCAGTGAATCGGCCAAGATCTTCGCCGGCGTCGATGTGACCAAGCAGCCGATCCCGATCCTGCCGACGGTCCATTACAACATGGGCGGCATCCCCACGAACTATTGGGGCGAGGTGCTGGCACCCACTGCCGACAACCCGGATGCGATCTTCCCCGGCCTGATGGCGGTGGGCGAGGCGGGCTGCGCCTCGGTCCATGGCGCGAACCGCCTGGGTTCGAACAGCCTCATCGACCTTGTGGTCTTCGGCCGTGCCGCCGCGATCCGTGCGGGGCAGGTGATCGACCGCGCGGGTCATATCCCCTCGACCAACCAGGCGTCGGTCGATCAGGCGCTGGCCCGCTTCGACGGGTTGCGCCACGCCAAGGGCAGCGTGCCCACCGCCGAACTGCGGCTGGAAATGCAGCGCACGATGCAGGCCGACGCAGCGGTGTTCCGCACCGACAAGACCTTGGCCGAGGGCGCCGAGAAGATGACGGCGATCGCCGCCAAGATGGACGACATCAAGGTCACCGACCGGGGCCTGATCTGGAACAGCGACCTGATGGAAACGCTGGAACTGACCAACCTGATGCCGAACGCGCTGGCCACCATCGTCGCCGCCGAGGCGCGCAAGGAAAGCCGAGGGGCGCATGCGCATGAGGACTGGCCCGAGCGGGACGACGCCAACTGGCGCAAGCACTCGCTTGCATGGGTGGATGGAAACGCGGTTAAACTGGATTACCGCCCCGTTCATCTGGACCCTTTGACCAAGGAAGAGGATGGCGGGATCGACCTGAAGAAGATTGCTCCCAAGAAAAGGGTTTACTGATGCGCTTCCAGACTTTCGCCGCCCTGGGTCTTGCCGCTGCCGCCTTGGCAGGCTGCGTGGCCCCGGTCCCGCCCGCGACAACCGTCACCACGCCGCCCGCGGTCGTGACCACGCCGACCGTGCTGGACGCGGCCTCGCGCCAGGTTGCCCGGACCGTCATCAACGCCGAGATGGAAAAGCGCCTGCCCGGCGCCAATGTTGCGCCCTATACCGACTGCGTGGTCAACAACGCCACCACGGCGGAACTGATCGACATCGCCCAGGCCTCGCGCGCGGGTGTTTCGGGCACGGCGGACAGCGTGGCGGCGATCGTCTCGCGCCCCGCCACCACCCAGTGCATCGCCGCGGCGGCGCGCACGGCCTGACATGATGCGCGCGCGGGCGGGACATATGGCCTTGGCCCTGATCGGAATGCTTGCCGCCTGCGGCCCGGTTCCGGTCGAGCAGGCCGAAGTGACCTGCCTGCGCGACGCCGAACTGGCCGTGCGCCCGCAGACCAATGTGGCGGTAGGCATCGGCACCGGATCGTCCGGCACGCGTGGCTTTGGCAGCGTGTCGGTGGATCTGTCGGGCGACTACCTGATGGGGCGCGACCCCTCGCAGGTTTATGACCGCTGCGTGCAGCGCCGGTCGGGCCAGCCGCCCCGGCGGCCACTGGTCGAACAGCCGGGCTGGACGGGCTGACCCATGGCAGGTGCGGGACGAAAAGGGCAGGGGGCGCGTCGCCTGATCGTTCATCTGGGTGTCCAGAAGACCGGCAGCACCTCGATCCAACGGCATCTGCGCCGCAACGCCGATGCCCTGGCTGGGCATCTGGTGGTCCGCACGCCCGAGGAAGGATCGGCCATGCGCCCCCTGGGCCGGGCGGCGGTCGGATACAGCCTGGCGCCGTCGGGCGACGCGGCGCGAACCCTGAAGCTTGCCTTTCGCGAGGTGCTGGACACCTTGCCGGACGATGACGTGCCGGTGCTGATCAGCCACGAAAACCTGGCGGGCGCCATGCCCGGCAACGGGGGCGAAGTGCGGCTTTATCCGGCGTTGCCGCAGATTGCGGCCCTGCTGGCGTCCGAAGCGCATGATTTCACGACGGACTTCGTGATCTATACCCGCAAGCATAAGACGTGGCGTCCCTCCGTCTGGGCGCAGGCGGTCCGGACCGACGGTTATACCCGCAGCCTGGTTGAATTCGAGGCCGAGACTGCCGATCTTCCCGGTTGGGGCGACCTGATCCGCCGCCTGTCGGCCCAAGTCGGCGTGACCCGCTTCCGGCTGGAGGATGAGGACGATTTCCTGCGCCCCGGGCGCCAGCTTCTGCGCCATGCCGGATTGGAAGACGCGCTGATCGACAGGCTGTCTCCGCTGGACGGCCCGGCGAACGGTCGCCTGAACGGCGGCGCCACCGAATTCCTGCGCCGCCTGAACAGTCTGGCGCTGAACCCGCACGCGCATGGCCGGATCGTCGATCTGGTCGCGCACGCAGAACATCTTTTCGCGGCGGACGTGCCGTCGCAAGGCACTTCCTGAGAGGAGCACCCAATGGTCCAGTTCACCCTGCCCAAGAACAGCCAGATCCGGGTCGGCAAGACCTGGCCTGCGCCCCAGGGCGCGACCAATGTCCGCAAGTTCCGCATCTATCGCTGGGATCCCGATACCGGGGAAAATCCACGGCTGGACACCTATTTCGTCGATACCGACAAGTGCGGGCCGATGATCCTGGACGCGCTGATCAAGATCAAGAACGAGATCGATCCGACCCTGTCCTTCCGCCGGTCCTGCCGCGAGGGGATCTGCGGGTCCTGCGCGATGAACATCGACGGCGGCAATCACCTGGCCTGCATCTATGGCATCGACGAGGTGAAGGGCGACGTGTCCATCTATCCGCTGCCGCACATGCCGGTGGTCAAGGACCTGGTGCCGGACCTGACGCATTTTTATGCCCAGCACGCCAGCGTGAACCCCTACCTGATCACCAAGTCGCCCACGCCCGGCAAGGAATGGAAGCAGTCGATTGAGGATCGCAAGAAGCTGGACGGGCTGTATGAATGCATCCTCTGCGCGTCTTGTTCGACCTCTTGCCCCAGCTACTGGTGGAACGGCGACCGCTATCTTGGCCCGGCCGCGCTGCTGAACGCCTATCGCTGGATCATCGACTCGCGTGATGAGGCGACGGGCGAGCGGCTGGACGAGCTGGAAGATCCCTTCAAGCTTTATCGCTGCCACACGATCATGAACTGCACCAACACCTGTCCGAAGGGGCTGAACCCGGCCAAGGCGATTGCGTCGATCAAGCACATGATGGTTGACCGGATGGTGTGATTTGCGTCCCGCGATGGCCGGGGGCCAGCCCCCGGACCCCCGGGATATTTGGACCAAAGTGAAAAGGCCGGAGGTTTTTGCCTCCGGCCCTTTCCTTATCCCTCAATCTTGGTGAAATCCGCGATCTGCTGGCCTGCGGCGCGGATGCGGTGCAGCAGGTTCAGGCGGTTGCGGCGCACGATCTGGTTGTCGGTGTTAACCTGAACGGCCTCGAAGAAGGCGTCGATGGGCGCGCGCAGATGCGCGATGGCCGTCATGGCGGCGGGGAAGTCCTCCGCCGCAATGGCTGCCTTGATCGCCGGTTCGGCGGTGTCGAGGGCAGCGAACAGGGTGCGTTCCTCGTCGGTTTCGGCGAACTTCACGTCTGCGCCGAAGCTGTATTCGACGCCGTCCTTTTCCTCGGCCTGGGCCAGGATATTGCCCGCGCGCTTGAGGCCCTGGGTCAGGTTCCGGCCATCTTCCGTTTGCAGCATGGCGTTCAGCGCCGTTGCGCGGTTCACCACCAGCACGAGGTCGTCGTTGCCGGGCTGCGCCAGAACGGCATCGATGATGTCGTGGCGGATGCCTTGGTCGCGCAGATAGACCTTGAGGCGGTCGTGGAGGAAGGAGAGGAGGTCGGCGGCAATGTTCTCAGGGCGACCTGCCTTTGCCTGCCCATTGAATCTTTCAAAATGATCCTCAGGGGCGCTGGATAAATAATACAATTCTCCAGCCTCGCGAACTTCTAGAAACTGTTCGTGCGCTTCTTTAGTCCAGACCTCCCCTTTTTCGGTCAGCGGGAAAGTCCTTATGACATCAACAGCTTCTTCTAAGACTTTAGCGTCAGGCGTATTGATTCTTATGGTGGCTCTGAAACCTACTGCATGCTGATTAGCTGCCGCCAGAAGACCGCGCTCAACCTGCTTCTCCAGGATAACGCTAACTGGAAAGTTCGGCCTAAGTCGAATTACGCCGAGGGCAGCACGTCTTAAAGCAAATGGGTCTTTTGAGCCTGTGGGCTTTTCATGGATTGCCCAGAAGCCAGCTAATGTATCGATCTTGTCGGCAAGTGCCACCGCTACTGACACCCGCGCGGTAGGCACAGCGTCTGATGGGCCGAGTGGCGAATAGTGGTCGCGAGCAGCATCGGCCACATTTTCGGGCTGGCCTGCCGCAAGCGAGTAATAACGGCCCATCGTGCCTTGCAACTCGGGGAACTCGCCGACCATGGCGCTGCGCAGGTCGAGTTTGGCCAGACGCGCGGCCTTTTCAGCCTGGTCCGCGTCGGCACCGACCAAGGGGGCCAATTCGCGGGCAAGTGCCGCGATGCGTTTGATCCGGTCAGCCTGCGAGCCCAGCTTGTTGTGGAAGGTGACGGACTTCAGGCCCTCGGCCCAGGCACCCATCCCGGCCTTCGCCTCACGCAGGTCGTTCTGCCAGAAGAACGCTGCGTCCGACAGCCGCGCCGCCAGCACCCGCTGGTTGCCGGCCAGGATCGTCGCGCCGTCGTCGGGGGTCTCGATATTGGCGACGGTGACGAAGCCCTCGATCCGGCCGGTCTTTTGGTTGCGGGCCGAGAAGAACTTCTGGTGTTCCTTCATCGAGGTTTGCAGGACCTCGGGCGGCAGGTCCAGGAAGCGGTCCTCGATCACGCCCATCAGGGGGACGGGCCATTCGACAAGGCCCGCGACCTCGGACAGCAACGCGTCGTCGGGCACGATCTCCCACCCGCGCGCGAAGGCGAGGTTTTCGGCGCCCTGGCGGATGGCGGCCTCGCGCTCGGCGCTGTCCAGGATGACATGGGCGCGGCGCAGCTTGGCGGCATAGTCGTCGAAGCCCGTGACGGTGAAGGCGTCGGGCGACAGGAAGCGGTGGCCGCGGGTGGTGTTGCCGGCAGTGATGCCCTCGACCGTCAGGGGGACCACGGTGGCGCCGGCTTCGTCGGACAGCAGGCAGATGATCGAATGCAGCGGGCGGACCCAGCGGAGCGAGCCCGCGCCCCACCGCATCGACTTGGGCCAGGGAAAGGTGCGAATGCTGCTGTCCAGGACCTCGGCCACGATCTCGGCGGCGGGGCGGCCGGGGCGTTCGATCACCGCGAACCAGACCTGGCCCTTCTTGTCGTCGCGCGCTTCCAACTGGTCGCGGGTCAGGCCGGTGGAGCGCAGGAAGCCTTCCAGCGCGGCCTCGGGCGCGTCGGTGCGGGGGCCCTTGCGTTCCTCGCGCGTGGTGGGGCTGTTCGCGGTCAGGCCCTCGACCGCAAGCGTCAGGCGGCGGGGCGTGGAGAAGGCACCGGCGGAGGCATAGGTCAGCCCGGCGTTGACCAGGCCGTCGGTGACAAGCTTCTTCAGATCCTCGCGGGCGCGGGCCTGCATCCGGGCGGGGATTTCCTCGGAGAAGAGTTCGATCAACAGGTCGGGCATCAGTCCATCACTCCGCGTTCCGGGGTCTTGTCGTTGTATTGGTGCCAGCCATAGACGCGGCCGTCGGGATAGATCGCCAGCACGCGGTCCACGTCGGGGCGGATCTCGGCCTGGGACAGCACGGCTTGGGCGGCGCCCGAGGCGAGGTCGTCGGTCAGCTGGCCGTGGTCGAAGCAGTCGAACCAGCCGGGGGCGCCCAGCGGCGTCGCGCCGTTGAAGAGCACGGGGTCGGCAGGCTGCTGGGCCAGGACCGCGCAGGCCCGCCAGCGCAGGGGGGAACTGTCGGCGTCGATGCCCTGGAAGTCGGTGACGGGCAGCGTGGCGGGACCGGCGGCGGTCTGCACGATCATCGTGTCGGCAGGGGGAAGGCGGTCGTAGAAATGGTATTCCTGCAGATACCACATGCCCCCCCCCGCGATCGCCGCGACCGCCAGCAGGCCGATGCCGACGATCTTGCCGTTCATGCCTGTGCGGCCTCGGTCGTGACGAACAGGTCGGCGCAGGCCTTTGCAAGCGCCCGGACCCGGCCGATATAGGCCTGCCGTTCCGTGACCGAGATCACGCCGCGCGCGTCCAGCAGGTTGAAGATGTGGCTGGCCTTGATCGCCTGGTCATAGGCCGGGTGCGCCATGGGGATCGTGCGGCCAGCGCCGTCCACCGGATCGGCGGAAAGGATGCGGGCGCATTCGGCCTCGGCATCCTTGAAGTGCTGGAACAGGGTGTCGGTGTCGGCCTGATCGAAGTTCCAGCGGGAATATTCGCGCTCGGTCTGGCGGAAGATGTCGCCATAGGTCAGCGGGATCGGCGCATCGGGGTCGTTGAAGGGCATGTCCATGACATGCTCGACCCCCAGGACATACATGGCCAGGCGCTCCAGCCCGTAGGTCAGCTCGCCCGAGACGGGGCGGCAGTCGTGGCCGCCGACCTGCTGGAAATAGGTGAACTGGCTGACCTCCATCCCGTCGCACCAGACCTCCCAGCCGAGGCCCCATGCGCCCAGGGTGGGGGATTCCCAGTCGTCCTCGACAAAGCGGACATCGTGGACCATCGGATCCAGGCCGATGGCGCGCAGGCTGCCCAAGTACAGGTCCTGCAGGTTCGCGGGCGACGGCTTGATGATGACCTGGTACTGGTAATAGTGCTGGAGGCGGTTCGGGTTCTCGCCATAGCGCCCATCCGTCGGGCGGCGCGAAGGCTGGACATAGGCCGCGGCCCAGGACCGGCCCCCCAGGGCGCGCAGCGTGGTCGCCGGGTGGAAGGTGCCCGCGCCGACCTCCATGTCATAGGGTTGCAGGACGGCGCAGCCTTGGGCGGCCCAGTAGTTCTGCAACCGCAGGATGATTTCCTGGAAGCTGCGGGGTCGGTTGGGGCTGGTCATCGGGGCCGTCCTTTGCATAGATCAGCACATGCTTGCGCGCCTTCTAGGCGGGGCAGGGAACAGGGTCAATAAAGGCCGCAAGAACGGCCAGCGAAGGGAAACGGGAATGCGGCGCTTGGCATGGGTGGTATTGGCGGCAGGGCTGCCGGTGATGGCTTTCGCGCAGGATGCCGTGATCCGCGTCGAGGCCAAGCGCGGCGACGACGTGGCCGAGGCCGCCGCCCGCTGGGCCAGCCAGCTGGGCGACGTGGTGACCTTTCCCCTGCCGCGCGGCTGGACCGCCATCGCCATCGGTCCCCTGACACCCGAGGAGGCGGCCGAGCGGATCGAGGCGCTGAAGGACGCGCGGCAGATCCCGCAGGACAGTTTCGTGACCGTGCCCGGCGATGATGTGGTGCTGACCCCCGTAGGTGCGGCGCCTACGGTTTCGGAAGCTGCGACTGCGGAACCTGCCGCGCCGCCGCCGAACCTGCCTGCGCCCGGCGCCTATATCCGACTGCAATCGGTGCAGGCACGTGCCGACGCCGATGCCGCCCTTGCCGAATGGCGCAAGACCTTCCCCGAGGCCGGGCTGACGGAATTGCCCAACGGCTGGTTCGGGGTTGTGCTGGGTCCGGTGGGTCGGGCGACGGCGGATGCCTGGCTGGACGTCTTCGAGGATGGCGACGTGGTGCCGGACGACGCCTTCGTGTCGGACGCCTCCGAACTGGGCGCGGTGATCGAGGCGGGGGAGGCCCCCGACCTGCCTGCGCCGCCCGCGACGCCTGCCGAGATGCCGCCCCTGGACCAGGTGCAGCGCGCGCTGCGTTGGGCGGGCGTCTATGACGGAGAGATCGACGGCAAGACCGGCCCCCGCACCCGCGACGCCATCGAAACCGAGATCCTGGCCAGCCGCCTGTCCACCGATCCGGGCACGGCGATGCGCGAACTGATCGCCCGCCGCGACGCCTGGCGGGCCGAGGTCGGGCTGACCATGCTGGACGACCACGCCACCGGACTGTCGGTCATGGCGCCCATGGACCGGCTGGCCTTCGACCGGACGGAACGGGCGCTGTCGATCTATGGCCCCAGGGACGGGTCGGGGGCGGCGCTGATCCTGTTCAGCCAGCCGGGCGGGCAGCAGGAGTTGCTGGATCTCTCTGGCCTTGTGACGGCGCTTGGCTGGGTGCCGCAGCCCACCCGCACGATCAAGCCCGGCCATGTCCTGCTGGAAGGCGCGAACGAAGCCCATATAGGCCGCGCCGAAGGCTGGGTCCGTGACGGCCGGGCCGAGGGCTTCGTGCTGATCTGGCCCGCGGCGGATGCAGAAGGGCAGGCGCGGATCGCGGCCGAGATGTCGGACAGCTTTGCGAGGAAGGGACCTGCGGCGAATGATGCGGCGACAGGCGAAGCGGCCTTGCCGGTGGAATGAGAGCGGACCGGCGACAGCCTGGGTTTGCTGGGGTCCGCTTTGCGGGACGAAGCGGCCGTTCAAAGGGAGATATCCACTGCGGTCGGCCTTTCTGCTGGACGCAGTTCGCCTTTCTCAAGGCGACTTTTAGGGTCTTTCCCTGGCCTTATTTGGGAAAGGCAACGGCATCCAGCGGGTACTCCAACACGGCCAGCATCGGCTGGTCGCCATCTTCGGAAAAGGCAAAGACATGCAGCATGTCGTTCTGCAGCACCACCCGGCAGAACCGACCTTCGGCCGCCAAAGCCGCCGGGCATTCCGGCAGATCGCCATGCTCGACGGTGGCCTCGAAAATCTCATAGGTCATTGCGCCAGCCGGTGTTTCGCGCGGCTGGGTCAGGTTGATCGGTGCAGCGACACCGGCAGTTTCGGTTCCGGTGTCATATTCGCCGGGCACCGAGGCCAACGCCGCAAAACCGGTGGAAAGAGCGAGAGCAGCAACAAAGAAGGCGCGAGGCATATCAGGGCTCCATGCAAGACAATGGATAGTAACTGATAGAAAGAGTCGGTTTATGCAAGAACATTTGAACTGCCTTCATTTTGGCCGGAATGATCAAGCCGAGTGACACCGGCAGGTCTTAGGTTTTCCCTGTATGGGCGACCGGCAGCAATGGACTCCACATGGCAGACCTCTAACCCCGCCAGAACCGCGGCAGCAGCAGCACCAGCACCGACACCAGTTCCAGCCGGCCCAGATACATGCCGAGGCTCATCAGCCATTTGGCGGCTTCGGGGAATTCGGCGATGGACCCATTGGCGGTGATCTCGGGTCCCCAGACGGGGCCGATATTGGCGATGGCGGTCCAGGCGCCGGTCAGGGCCGTGCGGGGGTGCAGGCCGGTCAGCGACAGGCCCACGATCAGCAGCCCGAAGGTCAGCATGAACAGCGTGAAGAAGGCCATGACGGAATCGATCACGTCCTGGTCCAGCGGGCGGCCTTCATAGCGCAGGGCATAGACGCGGTGCGGCGAATGCATCCTGCGCAGCTGCGCGCGCACTGCCTGGAACAACACCAGGTAACGGAACACCTTGACCGAGCAGGCGGTCGATCCGGTGCAGCCGCCGATCAGCCCGCAGATGATCAGGATCGCCAGCGGCAGGTGGCCCCAGGTCATCACGTCGGTGGAAAAGAACCCGGTGCCCGAAAAGGTGGACACGGTGTTGAAAACGGTTTCCCGCGTGATGTCGAAGATATTGCCCTGATGTTGCAGGAAGATCACGCGATAGGCGATGATGATCCCGCAGGCATAGCTGATCCAGCGCAGATAGGCGCGGATCTGCGTGTCCTGCCAGATCGGCGTGAACTGCCCGTGCAGTGCCTGCACCATGCGGATGAACGGGATCGAGGCCAGGATCATGAAGACCGACGCCGCCCATTCCAGCGGTCCCAGAAAGGCCCCGAAGCTGGCGTCATAGTTGGAAAACCCGCCGGTGGACACCGTGCCGAAGGCCTGCACGATCGCATCGAACCCGTTCATGCCCAGCAGCAGATAGGTGACGGTGCAAAAGCCCGTCAGCATGATGTAGATGCGCGTCATCTCGGCCGCGATCTCGCCGGCGCGGGGCATGATCTTGCCCAGGGTGTCGAAGCCCTCGGACCGGAAGAACTGCATCCCGCCAACCTTCATGATCGGCAGGAAGACCATGGCCACGACGACGATTCCCAGGCCTCCGATCCAGTGCAGGATGGCGCGCCACAGATGCGTGCCGCGCGGCAGGCTGTCCAGTTCGGGAAAGGCGGTGGTGCCGGTGGTGGTGACGCCCGACATCGCCTCGAAATAGGCATCGGCCAGGCTGGCGTCCGGCTGGCCCAGCATGAAGGGCAGGGCGCCGAAGACCGGCAGCACGGCCCAAAGGCCCGAGGTCAGCAGAAAGGCCTGCTGGATCGACAGGCTGCGGTAATCGCCCCAGGTCGCGACGGACACCAAGGTTCCCGCCACGACCGTCAGCGCCGCGCATTGCAGAAAGACGACCCAGTGCGGATCGCCGTGCCACCAGTCCACCAGCATGGGCGCCAGCATCGAGACCCCCAGGGTCACGATGATCTTGCCGATCGGATGGGCCACGGGGCGAAGGTCGATCATGGCGACTGCTTGCCTCGTGCCCGTCAGGCCGTCAAGCGCCCTGCTGCACCCCGTGCCCGGCGCGGTTGATCCGGCCGATCCACCAGGCCGCCGCCAGCAGCACCAGCCCCGCCGCCAGCGCGACCATTCCCGTGGCCTGATCGAAGGCCGCGTTGGCGATGGCCAACAGGCGGTCCGCCTGCGGCGCGGGCAGGGTCGCCGCCAGGGCAAGGGCACCGTCCAGCGAATCCGTGGCGTCGCGTCCCGATCCCCCGGCGGCCGCGAAGCTGGCGCTGTAGATGCCCGCAAGCAGGCTTCCCAGGATCGCGATCCCAAGCGCGCCGCCCAGTTCATAGGACACCTCCTCGACCGAGGCTGCCATGCCCGCGCGGTCGGCGGGCGCGTTCAGCATGATGGCCGAGGATGCGGCGGTCATCGCGGCCCCGATGCCCGCGCCCATGATTGCGAAGCTGCCAAGTTCCAGGGCCGAATGGCCGAAGCCCGCGCCATAGGCCAGGATGCCCGCCCCGCTGGCCGCCAGGGACCAGGCCAGCAGGCGTCCCGCGTCCACGCGGGCCATCATCAGGCCCGCGACCGGCCCGGCCACGAAGGCCGCCAGCGGGATGGGCAGGCTGAACAGCCCGGCTTGCAACGGCGACAGGCCCTGGACCAGTTGCAGGCGCTGGGTAATGGCAAGCTGAACCCCCAGCAACGCGGCGGCAGAAACGACGGCGCCAATGACCCCGCCCGCGAAACGGGGGTCGCGGAACAGCGTCAGGTCGATCATTGGACTGGCGCTGCGGCGCAGGCGGCGGACGAACAGTGCCAGGGCGGCAAGGCCCACCAGGGTGGACAGGACCAGCACCGCCATGGACGGCGCGGGCTTGGCGATTTCCTTGATGGCCAGCGTGATGCCGATCAGGCCCACCAGGATCAGCAGCGATCCCGCGGGATCGAAGGGATGATGCCCGTGGCCCTTGCCTTCGGGCACGAAAGCCATTGTCAGGACCAGTGCCGCCAGCACCACCGGCAGGTTGATCAGGAACACGGCACCCCAGTGGAAATGCTGAAGCAGCGCCCCGCCGATCACCGGACCCAGCGCCGCCCCGCCCGATGCGACGGCGGCCCAGATGCCGATGGCCAGGGCGCGGTCGTCGGGATCCTCGAAGGTCTGGCGGATGATCGACAGCGTGGCAGGCATCATCGCCGCCGCGCCGATGGCAAGACCCGCCCGTGCCGCGATCAGCATGACCGGGGAGGGCGCGAACCCCGCCGCCAGCGAGGCCAGCCCGAAGATGACCAGCCCGATCATGAACATCCGCCGGTGGCCATAGCGGTCGCCAAGCGCGCCCGCGCCGGGCAGCAGCCCGGCCACGACCAGCGAATAGGCATTGACAATCCACAGTTTTTCCGTGGCCGAGGCATCCAGATCGCGTGTCAGCGTCGGCAGCGCGGTATAAAGGACCGTCATGTCGATGACGATCAGGAACAGCGCACTTGAAACGACGGCCAGCACGAGCCAGGGGGAACGGGCGGTCATGGTTCACCTGAATATGAAACGCAGCTTGCTGGCGATTCGCCGGATCATGGTTTAAATACGATCGTATGGAAACGGAGAAGTCATGGCAAGACCGCGCAGCATCGACCGGGACAAGCTGCTGGACGCGGCCGAGGAGATCATGCGCAGCCAGGGCGCCGGCGCGCTGACCATCGACGCGCTGGCACGGGCCTGCGGGATCACCAAGGGCGGCGTGCAATACGCCATCGGCAGCAAGGACGACATCATCGACGCCCTGTTCGCGCGGTGGAACCAACACTATGACACGACCTTCGCGGCCATCGCCGGTCCCGATGCGGGTCCGGTGCAGCGGCTGCGCGCCCATCTTGCCGCCACCCGGCAGGCGGACGAGCTGTCGATGTCCAAGGCCGCCAGCCTGATGGCCGGGTTGATGCAGACCCCGGAACATCTGGCTTCGACAGAAAGGTGGTATCGCGACCGCCTGGCGGGGCTGGACCTCTCGACGCCCCAGGGCCGCCGCGCCAGGCTGGCCTTCCTGGCCTGCGAGGGGGCGTTCCTGCTGCATTTCCTGCGCTTCATGCCGCTTGAGGATGCGGAATGGCAGGCGGTCTTTGACGATATCGCCGGAATTCTGGACGGCGGACAGGCAGGCTAGCTGTTCGGATCCTGATACACTCCGGTTTCCTTCAGCGTATCCATGACCTCGCGCGGCATGTAGGTTTCGTCATGCTTGGCAAGCAGGTCGCGGGCTTCGAACCGGCCGTCGCGGTAATAGCCCTTGGCGATGGTGCCTTGGCCCTCGGTGAACAGGTCTGGGCGCGGGTCGCGGCCGACATAGCTGACGGGGATCTCCGCCGCGCCGTCGGTGATGACAAAGTCGAACTGGACCCCGTCGCGGTTGACGATCGACCCGTCCTTTACCAGCCCGCCCAACTGGAAATATTCGTCGGGTTCGGGCGCGGCCTCGGCGACCTGGGTGGGCGAGCGGTAGAGGTTGATGCCGTCGCGAAAGCCGTAGCCGATCAGCCCCGCCGCGATCAGCAATGCCACGGCGGCCGCGACGATCACCTGGATGCGGCGGCGTTTCTTCAGGGATTTCATGCCAGCCATGGCGTCAACCTCATGCTGCCTCGAACCGGATGGGGCGGCGCAGGAACTGGGTGGCCTTGCTGGACACCCGCACCGGATCCCCCGTCGTCAGGTTCTTCGATTCCGTGCCCGATCCCAGGAATTCGGGCCTGCGCTGCAAATAGTCAGCCAGGCTTTCCGCCACCAGTCCTGCCTGGCTGAAAACCTTGACATTCGGGCCAAGCGCCTTCTGGAATGCCGCTTCCACCAGCGGATAATGGGTGCATCCCAGGACGGCGGCCTCGGGGTGGGGCATCCGGCGCAGCAGCGCCTCGACATGGGATGCCACAAGCGCCTCGGCCAGGATTTCGTCGCCCATTTCAATAGCATCGACCACGCCGCCGCAGGGTTGCGCCTCGACATCGACGCCCACGGCGCGGAAGGCCAGTTCCCGCTGAAAGGCGCGGCTGGCCACCGTGGCGGGGGTGGCGAACAGGGCAACATGCTTGACCGCGACCTCGCGGGGCGGCGAATTGTCGCCCCAGCGGCGTTCGGTCAGTGCCTCGATCATGGGGACGAAGACCCCCAGGACGCGCTTGTCGGCGGGCAGCCAGGTTTCCTGCATCCGCTTCAGCGCGGCGGCGCTTGCGGTGTTGCAGGCCAGGATCACCAGGTCGCAGCCTTCCTGCCACAGCCGTTCGACGCCCGCGCAGGTCAGGTTGAAGATATCCTCGGCATCGCGGACGCCATAGGGGGTGTGCTTGTTGTCGCCCAGATAGACCAGCGGCAGGTCGGGAAGACGCGCGGCGATGGCCTGATGGACCGTCAGCCCGCCAAGACCCGAATCGAAAACGCCTACTGCCATGATGTCATCCTTGTCCGCCGCGATGCGCCTTTTAGGACGCATCGCGGGCCTTGGAAATGACTTAGATCAGGTGGTCACCGAAAGGTGGTCATTCGGCCGCCTGCTGCAGGGGCGCCTGCCCGCTGCGGAACTGCGCCAGCAGTTCCGTCCGGCGCAGGGCCGCAGCCTGCTCGGCCTTTTCCTTCACGGGGCCGAAGCCGCGCACGGTCAAGGGCAGTTCGGCCAGTTCGATGGCGATGGGCATGGTGGCGTCCGTCACCTTTGCCAGCACCTCGCGCATGTCCGCCTCGTATTCGCGAATGGCCGCGCGTTCCCGGCGGCGTTCGGCGGCATAGCCGAAGGGATCGAAAGGCGTGCCGCGCAGGAATTTCAGGCGCGCCAGCACCTTGAAGCTGCGCAGCATCCATTCGCCGTATTCGCGTTTCTTCGGGCGGCCCTCGGCGTTCTTGCCGCCCAGGATCGGCGGGGCAAGGTGCAGGGTCAGCTTCCTGTCCCCGTCCCATTGCTGCGCGATCTGTTCGGCGGTGGTCAGGTGCAGGCGCGCGACCTCGTATTCGTCCTTGTAGGCGAGAAGCTTGTAATACCCGCGCGCGACGCTTTCGCGCAGGGGGGCAGGGGCCGCATCGACCAGCTTGCGAAAGCGTTTTGCCAGCCGCTGCCCCTGGTATCCGACCAGCCGCGCCTCGCGATAGGCGATGGGGTCGGGGGGAAGCTGCGTCACCTCGGCAGGCCTGCGGGTCTGGTCGGGGAAGGCCATGGCCCAGCGGCCGATCTGGAAGGCGCGCTGGTTTTCCGCGACCTTGGCGCCGTTCAACTCGATCGCCTGCATGATCGCGTCCAGTGTCAGGGGGATCAGCCCCTGCTGCCAGGCCGCGCCCAGCACCAGCATGTTGGAATAGATCGAATCGCCCAGCATCCGAAGCGCCAGGTCGTTGGCATCGAAGAAGGCCACCCCATCGCGCAGCCGCGCCTGAAGCGAAACCTTCAACTGGTCCGAGGGCACGCGGAAGTCGCGCAGGCGGGTAAAATCGCCGGTGACGATCTCGTGGTCATTGACAACCGCGCCGGTGCGGCCGGTGGTCATCAGCCCGATGGTCTTGGCGCCTGCGGTGACGACCAGATCGCCGCCGATGATGCAGTCGGCCTCGCCCACGGCGACGCGGATGGCGCTGATGTCTTCGGGGCGGTTGGCCAGGCGCAGGTGGATATGGACCGCGCCGCCCTTCTGGGCCAGGCCCGCCATCTCCATCATGCCGGCGCCCTTGCCGTCGATATGGGCAGCCTGGGCCAGCACCGCGCCGATGGTCACGACGCCGGTACCGCCGACGCCGGTGATGACGACATTGTGGGTGCCGTTGATCGCGGGCAGGGCGGGGGAGGGCAGGTCGGGGATGTCGAAGGATTCAGCCTTGGGCTTTCTTAGCTTGCCGCCTTCCACGGTGACGAAGCTGGGGCAGAAGCCCTTGAGGCAGGAGAAATCCTTGTTGCACGACGACTGGTCGATCTGGCGCTTGCGGCCCAGTTCGGTGTCCAGCGGCACGATGGATACGCAGTTCGACTGCACGCCGCAATCGCCGCAGCCCTCGCAGACCTCGGGGTTGATCCAGACGCGGCGGTCGGGGTCGGGGAACTGGCCCTTCTTGCGGCGACGGCGTTTTTCGGCCGCGCAGGTCTGGATATAAAGGATCGCGCTGACGCCAGCCGTCTCGGCCAGTTCGCGCTGGACGGCCATCAGTTCCGACCGTTCCTCGAAGCGCAGCCCGGCGGGGAACTGCTTGCGGTCGATCTGTTCCTTTTCATCATAGACGACGACCAGGGGCTTGACGCCCATGGCGACCAGTTCCTCGGCGATCTGATGGGCGCTCAGGTCGCCTTCGTTGGGCTGCCCGCCGGTCATGGCGACCGCGTCGTTGAACAGGATCTTGTAGGTGATGGTCGTGCCCGCCGCGATGGCCGCGCGGATCGCCAGCGACCCCGAGTGGTTGTAGGTGCCGTCGCCCAGGTTCTGGAAGACGTGCTTGCGGTTCGAGAACGGCGCCTCGCCCACCCAGTTCACGCCCTCGCCGCCCATATGGGTGAAGCCGGTGGTTTCGCGGTCCATCCACTGCACCATGTAGTGACAGCCGATGCCCGCGTAGGCGCGGCTGCCCTGGGGCAGTTTGGTCGAGGTGTTGTGCGGGCAGCCCGAGCAGAACCACGGGGTCCGCGTGGCGATTTCCGGCGCGTTGTCGGCGCGGCGCACTTCGGACAGGCGGGTCAGCCCGGCCTTGATGTGGTCGGTGCCCCGACCTTCCTCGATCAGGATTTCGCCGATCTTCTGGGCGATCATCACGGGGTCCAGCGCATAGCGGGTCGGGAACAGTTCGGCCCCGGTGCGGTCGTGCTTCCAGCCGTGGACGCGGCGGCCGTGCCGGTTGTCGAAGATCGCCTCCTTCAGCTGCACCTCGATCAGCTTGCGCTTTTCCTCGACGCAGACGATCAGTTCGAGGTTCTCGGACCATTCCTGGAAGGACTTCATGTCCAGGGGCCAGGTCTGCCCGACCTTGTAGGTGGACAGGCCCAGCCGCTCGGCCTCGGATTCGTCGATGCCCAGAAGCGACAGCGCGTGCACCAGATCCAGCCAGTTCTTGCCCGCCGCGACAAAGCCGATCTTGGCGCCGGGCTTGCCCCAGACCTTGTGGTCGATCTTGTTGGCGCGGCTGAACGCCTCGGCCGCCCAACGCTTGTAGTCGATCATCCGCGCTTCCGAGGCGACGGGCGTGTCGTGCAGGCGGATGTTCAGCCCGCCCTCGGGCATGGTGAAGTCGGGCGTGACGAAGGACAGCCGGAACGGATCGCCATTGACGACCGAGGTCGCCTCGACCGTGTCCTTCATGGTCTTGAGGCCGGTCCAGACCCCCGCGAAGCGCGACAAGGCGAAGGCATACAGCCCGTAATCCAGAATCTCCTGCACGCCTGCAGGCGACAGCACCGGGATATAGCGGTCGATCATCGCCCAGTCGGACTGGTGCAGCACGGAACTGCTTTCGCCGGTGTGGTCGTCGCCCATGGCCATCACCACGCCGCCATGCGGGGACGTGCCCGCCATGTTGGCGTGCCGCATCACGTCGCCCGAACGGTCCACGCCCGGTCCCTTGCCATACCACAACGCAAAGACGCCGTCGTATTTGCCCTCGCCGCGCAGTTCCGCTTGCTGGCTGCCCCAGATGGCGGTGGCGGCCAGATCCTCGTTCAGGCCGGGCTGGAACAGGATGTTCTGTTCCCCCAGCCGCTTGCCTTCGCGCATCATCGCCAGATCGACGCCCCCCAGCGGCGATCCGCGATAACCTGTCACGAACCCCGCCGTGTTCAGCCCCGCTGCCTTGTCGCGCGCCGCCTGCATCAGCATCAGCCGCACCAAGGCCTGCGTGCCGTTCAGCAGCACCTGCGGCTTGGTCAGGTCGAACCGGTCGGCTAGCGAAAATTCCTGCTTGCTCATTCTGTGGTCTCCTCCGCCTTGAGGGGTATTATAGGTCAGCTTTGCTGACCGACGAAGGAAAAACTGCGTGTGCGGCTTTCGCTTGCCGGAAAGCTGCATTCACGTTAGGTCTGCAAAAATTGCATGGCAGTTGCGGCAGGATTGTAACAGCATGGACTGGGACAAGCTTAGAATATTCCACGCCGTTGCCGATGCCGGCAGCCTGACCCATGCCGGCGATACGCTGCACCTGTCGCAATCGGCGGTCAGCCGGCAGATTCGTGCCTTGGAAGAATCACTTGGGACAACCCTGTTCCACCGCCATGCACGGGGGCTGATTCTGACCGAACAAGGGGAACTGCTGTTCGAGGCGACATCCTCGATGGCGCGCAAGCTGGACACCGCATCGGCCCGGATCCGCGACAGCGAGGAGCATGTCTTCGGCGAGTTGAAGGTGACGGCTACCGTGGGCTTCGGCACGCTGTGGCTGGCCCCCAAGCTGGTCAAGCTTTACGACAAGTATCCCGACCTCAAGATCGACCTCATGCTCGAGGAACGGGTGCTGGACCTGCCCATGCGCGAAGCCGACGTGGCGATCCGCATGAAGGAACCCAGCCAGTCCGACCTGATCCGGCGCCGCCTGCTGTCCGTGCGGATGCGGCTTTATGCGACGCAGGAATACCTGGACAAGGCCGGCGTGCCCGAAACCATGGCCGATCTGTCCCCTTATCGCCTGATCTGCCAGCGGCCCGACCAGCCCCAGGTGGCGGCGGGCGCGCGACTGGTGCAGGAAATCATGGCTCAAAACATCGGGTCCACGCTGACGGTGAACAACTATTTCGGCGTCCTGCAGGCCGTGCTGGCAAACCTGGGCATCGGCGTGCTGCCCGATTACCTGACCGCCGACCATGCGCGTCTGATCCGCGTCCTGCCCAACATCGAATCCGGCGAGGTGCCGGTCTTCCTGGCCTATCCCGAGGAATTGCGCCAAACCCGCCGGGTTGCCGTTTTCCGCGATTTCGTGCTGGAGGAAATCCAGGCGTTCCGCCGCCGCCAAAGCGAAGCCTTGCTGTCAGAGGCGATGGGCAACGACTAAAGTCGCAGAAGCTGGCGCAATTCTGCAACTTTCGCGTGTAGCCATTCCGCAACTGCATGGCCGCTATGCCGTCTGGTCAGGTTCATTGGTCTTGAATCGTTAATAACCTGCTCATAAATCAAGCGTCGAAGGCGATGGTTGGCTTAATCGCTCATCACCTTCTACCTCCCTGTTGGACTTAGGCCGGGCCTCGTGCCCGGCTCTTTTTTTTGGCCGCGGCTTTTTGCGGGTTGCGGGCGGCCCTTTCCATGCGCGTCGTCTGGCCATAAAAGGCGCCCTGATCCACCCCGGCAGGAAGGCACCACGATGCAGGAACCGACGATCACCCCCGACCTGATCGCCGCGCACGGGCTGAAGCCCGACGAATACGACCGTATCCTGGACATCATCGGGCGCGAACCCACCTTCACCGAACTTGGCATCTTCAGCGCCATGTGGAACGAGCATTGTTCCTACAAGTCCTCGAAGAAATGGCTGCGCACGCTGCCGACGACCGGCCCGCAGGTGATCTGCGGCCCGGGCGAGAACGCGGGCGTGGTGGACATCGGCGACGGGCAGGCCGTGGTCTTCAAGATGGAGAGCCACAACCACCCAAGCTATATCGAGCCGCACCAGGGCGCCGCGACCGGCGTGGGCGGCATCCTGCGGGATGTCTTCACCATGGGCGCGCGTCCCATTGCCGCCATGGACGCGCTGTCCTTCGGGCGGCCCGAGCATCCCAAGACCGCGCATCTGGTCAAGGGCGTGGTCGAGGGCATCGGCGCCTATGGCAACGCCTTCGGCGTCCCGAACGTGGGCGGAGAGGTCCGCTTTCACCGCAGCTATGACGGCAACTGCCTGGTCAACGCCTTCGCGGCGGGCCTGGCCGATGCGGATCGCATCTTCTATTCGGCGGCATCCGGTGTGGGGATGCCGGTGGTCTATCTGGGCGCCAAGACCGGCCGCGACGGCGTGGGCGGCGCGACCATGGCCAGCGCCGAGTTCGACGACACCATCGAGGAAAAGCGCCCCACGGTGCAGGTGGGCGATCCCTTCACCGAGAAATGCCTGCTGGAAGCCTGTCTTGAGTTGATGCAGACCGACAGCGTCATTTCCATTCAGGACATGGGGGCCGCTGGCCTGACCTGTTCCGCCGTCGAGATGGGCGACAAGGGCGGGCTTGGCATCAAGCTGATCCTTGACGCCGTGCCGCAGCGCGAAACCGCCATGACGGCCTATGAGATGATGCTGTCGGAATCCCAGGAGCGGATGCTGATGGTCCTCAAGCCCGAGAAGGAGGCCGAAGCCCGCGCCATCTTCGAGAAGTGGGATCTGGACTTCGCCATCGTGGGCGAGACGATTGCCGAGGACCGCTTCCTGATCATCCACGGCAACGAGGTCAAGGCCGACCTGCCGCTGTCAAAGCTGTCCTCCAGCGCCCCGGAATACGACCGTCCCTGGGTGGAAACGCCTGCTGCCGGGGCCATGCCCGACCTGCCCGCGATCACGCCGATCCAGGCGCTGCGGGCGCTGATCGGCTCACCCTCCTATGCCCACAAGGGCTGGGTGTGGGAGCAGTATGACACCCAGGTCGGCGCCGAC
The DNA here is from genome assembly GCF_030846195.1 of Paracoccus yibinensis. Classification (GTDB taxonomy): domain Bacteria; phylum Pseudomonadota; class Alphaproteobacteria; order Rhodobacterales; family Rhodobacteraceae; genus Paracoccus; species Paracoccus yibinensis. Next base: position 482,534 of record NZ_JAVCWH010000002.1, on the reverse strand, counting down.
ACGATCCGCCGTCCGGGCATGGGGGCAGGCGTGGTCCGCGTCCACGGCACCAACAAGGCGCTTGCCTTTACCAGCGACGTGACGCCCCGCTATGTCAAGGCGAACCCCTTCGAAGGCGGCAAGCAGGCCGTGGCCGAGGCTTACCGCAACCTCTCCGCCGTGGGCGCGCTGCCCCTGGCCACCACCGACAACCTGAACTTCGGCAACCCCGAGAAGCCCGAGATCATGGGCCAGTTCGTCGGCGCCATCAGAGGGATCGGCGAGGCCTGCGCGGCGCTGGATTTCCCGATCGTGTCCGGGAACGTTTCGCTTTACAACGAGACCGACGGCAAGGGCATCCTGCCCACCCCCACCATCGGCGGCGTGGGCCTGATCGACGACCTGTCGAACCTGATCGCGGGCCTGCCGGAGGATGGCGACGTGGCCGTCGTCATCGGGGAAACGCGCGGCCACCTGGGCCAGTCGGCGCTCGCCGCCGAGGCCTTCGGGATCGAGGAAGGCGACGCGCCGCATGTGGACCTCGCCGCCGAACGCAGGCATGGCGAGTTCCTGCGCGCCAACCGCGCCCTGGTGAAATCCGCGACCGACCTGTCCGACGGCGGCCTGGCGCTGGCCGCCTTCGAGATGGCCGAGGCGGCGGGCATCGGCGTCCGCCTGGACAGCGGCGACATCGCCCAACTGTTTGGAGAGGACCAGGCCCGCTATCTGGTCGCCTGCACGGCGGGAGGGGCCGACGCCCTGCTGAAGGCCGCTGATGCTGCTGGCGTGCCTGCCGCTCAGGTGGGCGTCTTCGGCGGCTTGGCCGTGCAGATGGGCGATGACGCGGGCGATCTGGCCGAACTGTCGCAGCTTTACCGCACCGCCTTTGCCAAGGCGATCCGGGGCGACATGCCGGATCACGCATGACGGTCAGGGCGCCCTCGGGCTATGCCGCCATCGTCACCGCCGCCGGTCGCGGCACCCGCGCGGGGGGCGAGCCGAAGCAATGGCGCGACCTGGGCGGCCGCAGCGTGCTGGCCCGGTCGCTGGAGGCCTTCGCGGGCTTCGACCGCGTGGTGCTGGTGGTCCATCCCGACGACATGGCCCGCGCGCTGCGCCATTTCGCGGGCGGCGTGACCATCGTGACCGGCGGCGACACGCGCGCCGCCAGCGTCATGGCGGGGCTTGAGGCGCTGGAAGGGCAGGCGACCCATGTCCTGATCCACGATGGCGCGCGGCCCCTGGTCAGCGACGCGGTGATCCAGGGCGTGATCGACGCGCTGCAAGCGGGCGCGCCTGCCGCCGCCCCGGCGCTGCCTGTCACCGATGCCTTGTGGCGCGGGGCGGACAACACCGTCACCGCCACCGCCCCCCGCGACGGCTTGTTTCGTGCGCAAACGCCGCAGGGCTTTGCCTTGGACCAAATATCCAAGGCGCACCGCCTCCACCCCGACAACGCCGCCGACGATGTGGAACTGGCCCTCAAGGCCGGGATCCCCGTTGCGATCACGCCGGGGTCCGAGGACAATCTGAAGATCACCTTCCCCGCCGATTTCGTGCGGGCCGAACGCATTCTGGGGACCGCGATGGATATTCGCCTTGGCAACGGCTACGACGTGCACGCCTTCGGGCCGGGCGACCATGTCTGGCTCTGCGGCGTGCAGATCGCGCACGAGGCCGGGCTGGTCGGCCATTCCGACGCCGATGTGGGGATGCACGCCCTGACCGACGCGATCTATGGCGCGCTTGCCGAAGGCGACATCGGCCGTCACTTCCCGCCCAGCGATCCACTATGGAAAGGCGCGGACAGCGCGATCTTCCTGCGCCACGCGGCCGATCTGGCCCGCGAGCGGGGGTTCACCTTCGGCAACGCCGACGTCACCCTGATCTGCGAGGCGCCGAAGATCGGCCCCCACGCCGCCGCCATGCAGGCCCGCCTGGCCCAGATCATGGGCATCGACCCCGCCCGCATCAGCGTCAAGGCCACGACCTCGGAACGGCTGGGCTTCACCGGGCGGCGCGAAGGCATCGCGGCCATCGCCACCGCCGCGCTGCTGAAGGCGTGATGCGATGATCGCGATGATCACCACCGTCTTCGGCATCGGCCGCCTGCGCCCCGGTCCCGGCACATGGGGATCGGCCTTTGCCGTCCTGCTGGCCGTCCTGATCTATCAGGCCGGGGGCGCGCTGCTGATCCCGCTGGGCGCTGTGCTGGCCGCCCTGATCGGCTTCTGGGCCGTGCCGCAGGCGCTGCGCATGACCACCGACGAAGACCCTTCGGAAATCGTCATCGACGAAGTGGCGGGTCAGTGGCTCGCCATGTCCTTCACCGTCATCCCCTTGTGGCGCCACGGGATCTCGATCCTCGACGCCTGGCCAGGCTTTGTCGTGCCCTTCCTGCTGTTCCGCCTGTTCGACATCTGGAAGCCCTGGCTGGTGGGCCGCGCCGACCGACAGGGCGGGGCCGTGGGGGTGATGATGGACGACCTGTGGGCAGGGCTGTTCGCGGGCATCGGGTCCGTCGCGCTGGCGGGCCTTTACCATGCCGTGCTGGAGCCGATGCTGTGAGCCTTGCCGCCGATATCCTTGACGCCGCCCGCGCGCGCGGCGTGATGATCGCCACCGCCGAAAGCTGCACGGGCGGGCTGATCGCAGGCGCCCTGACCGAGGTGCCGGGATCGTCCGACGCCGTGGACCGGGGCTTCGTCACCTATTCCAACGCCGCCAAGCAGCAGATGCTGGGCGTGCGCGCCGCAACGTTGGAGACACATGGCGCCGTTAGCGAGGAAGTGGCGGCCGAAATGGCATCCGGCGCGCTGCGCCTGTCGCAGGCGGGCATTGCCGTGTCGGTGACCGGCATCGCCGGTCCCGGCGGGTCCGAGCACAAGCCCGAAGGCCGTGTCTGCTTCGGCATTGCCCAGCCTTTCGGCACCCGAACCGAAACGGTCGAATTCGGTGCCATCGGACGCCGCCAGGTGCGCGCCGCGACCGTGGACCATGCCCTGCAGATGCTGCTGGACGCCCTGCGGGGCTAGCAACGCACGGCTGGTTAACAACCCGTTAACGCAGCCTCGTCACCCTTGTGCCTCATGTGCAGGACGGGGGTTTTCCATGCCAAGCGTTGAAGAGGTCGCGGCCCAGATCGTCGCGCGGGAAGGCGGTTACGTGAACGATCCCGACGATCCGGGCGGGGCCACCAACTATGGCGTCACCATCGGGACGATGAAGTCCCTTGGCCTGGATCTGAACAAGGACGGGCGGGTCGATGCGACCGACGTCAAGATGCTGACCCGCGCCCAGGCGCAGCAGATTTTCGTGGAACATTACTTCCGCCGTCCGCGCCTGTCGGAATTGCCGCCTGCGGTGCAGGCCAGCGTCTTCGACATGTATGTCAACGCGGGCGCCAATGCCGTGAAGATCCTGCAACGGCTGGTCGCGCGCATGGGCTTTTCCGCGACCGCCGACGGCGTGATCGGGCCGCAGACCATTGCCGCCGCCCATGATGCGGCGACTGCCGCGCCCGCGCATTTCGCCGATGCCTATGGGATCGCGCGGCGGAATTATTACTACGCCCTGGCCGATCAGCGCCCTGCCAGCCGCAAATATGCACGCAGCAAGGCGGGCGGGAAGGGCGGCTGGATTACCCGAGCCGAGGAATTCATCAGCCCCCGCTATCACCTGACCGAGGCCGAGCATCGCGAAAGGACCGCCAAATGGGCATGATCGACCGCTTCATCGGCTTGGGCCAGGGTGTCACCGCCCTGGGCAGCGCCGCAACCGGCATGGCCGAGGTCTTTACCCAGAACGCCACCCGCAAGATGGAGCTTGAGGAGGAGGCCTATGCCCGCGCGATCAACCAGCTGGGACAGGAATTCCAGACCGTCCGCCCGGGCTTTTTCGACAGCTTCGTCAACGGCCTGAACCGCCTTCCCCGACCGCTTCTGGCCTTGGGGACCATGGCCCTGTTCATCTATGCCATGATCGAACCGGAGGGCTTCGGCCTGCGCATGGTCGGGCTGCAACAGGTGCCCGAACCCCTGTGGTGGCTTTTGGGCGCCATTGTCGGCTTTTATTTCGGCGCGCGAGAGGCGCATCATTTCCGCCATCGGGTCTGGCCCGCCCAAGAGGTCAAGACCAGCGTGACGACCACCCAGCAGGTCACGGCAGCGGTTCGGCCCGACGACGACTTTGCCGACAATGCCGCGCTGCGCGACTGGGTGGCAGGCCTGCGCGATTAGGCCGCAGCCCGGCGCACGCAAAACTGACCACGGCGACCAAGGGGGGACTTTTCCCCCCTTTTGCATGGCTCTATGTTGGGCGGACACGGAAGGATCGCCGCCATGACAGCTGAATTCGGCCATTTCGCCCTGATCCTCGCCTTCGCGGTATCGCTGTATCAGACGGTGGTGCCGCTGGTCGGGGCCTCGAAAGGGTGGGGAGGATGGATGGACAGCGCCCGGCCTGCCGCGGTGGCGCAGTTCCTGCTGGTCGGACTGTCTTTCGCGGCGCTGACGGTGGCCTTTGTCACCTCGGACTTCTCGCTGAAGCTGGTCTATGAAAATTCCCATACCGCCAAGCCGATGCTCTACAAGATCAGCGGCGTCTGGGGGAACCACGAAGGGTCGATGCTTCTGTGGGTGCTGATCCTGGCGCTGTTCGGGGCAGCGGCGGCGGTGTTCGGAGACAACCTTCCCCCGGCCTTGCGGGCGCGGGTTCTGGCGGTGCAGGCGGCGATCGGCGCGGCCTTCTATGCCTTCATCATCTTCACCTCGAACCCGTTCCTGCGGCTGGCAAGCCCGCCCTTCGACGGGCGCGACCTGAACCCGCTGCTGCAGGATCCGGGCCTCGCGTTCCATCCGCCCTTCCTTTATCTGGGCTATGTCGGCCTCTCGATGGCCTTCAGCTTCGCGGTTGCCGCCCTGATCGAGGGTCGCGTGGACGCAGCCTGGGCGCGCTGGGTGCGGCCCTGGACGCTGGCCGCCTGGATGTTCCTGACCATCGGTATCGCGCTGGGGTCCTGGTGGGCCTATTACGAACTGGGCTGGGGTGGCTTCTGGTTCTGGGATCCGGTGGAAAACGCCAGCTTCATGCCCTGGCTGCTGGCCGCAGCCCTGCTGCATTCCGCCATCGTCGTCGAAAAGCGCGAGGCATTAAAAAGCTGGACCATCCTTCTGGCGATCATGGCCTTCGGATTTTCGATGATCGGCACGTTCATCGTGCGCTCGGGCGTCATCACCTCGGTCCACAGCTTTGCCAGCGACCCGGCCCGGGGTGTCTTCATCCTGGGGATCCTGGTGTTCTTCACCGGCGGGGCGCTGACGCTTTATGCCGCGCGGGCGGGGCAGATGACCGCCAAGGGGATCTTCGCGCCGGTGTCGCGCGAAGGCGCCCTGGTGCTGAACAACGTCCTGCTGGCCGTGTCAGCCTTCGTGGTCTTCATCGGCACGATGTGGCCCCTGATCGCCGAGATGCTGTGGGACCGCAAGCTGTCGGTCGGCGCGCCCTTCTTCAACCAGGCGTTCACCCCCTTCATGGTGGTGCTGGCGATGGTGCTGCCCCTGGGGTCGATCCTGCCCTGGAAACGCGCGACCTTGGGCCGGGTCATGCGGCCCCTGTGGCCCGCTCTGGCGCTGACGGGGGCGGTGATGGCCCTGATCTTTGCCGTCTCGACGGGGCGGTCCGCCATCGCAGTGATCGGCGCGGGGCTGGGTGCCTGGATCATCTTCGGCGCGGTGGCAGAACTGATCCACCGCACCGGCCAGTCGGGCCTGTCGCGGCTGGTGCGCCTGCCGCGCGCCGACTGGGGCAAGGCCATTGCCCATGGGGGCCTGGGCGTCACCTTTATCGGCGTCGCCCTGCTGACCGCCTGGCAGGTCGAGGATATCCGCGTGGCGCAGGTCGGCCAACCATTCCGGGTTGCGGATTACGACATCACCCTTGCCAGCGTCGATGAGGTGGAGGGGCCGAACTACATCTCGACCACCGCCGTCATGGAGGTCGCGCGAGATGGGCGTCCGGTGGCAGTGCTGCGGCCCGAAAAGCGGGTCTATCCCGTCCAGGCCATGCCCACGACCGAAGCCGCGATCGACAACGGCGTCTTCCGCGACATCTATCTGGTGATCGGGGATGCCCAGGCCGACGGGGGCTGGGCCGTGCGCACCTATATCAAGCCCTTCGCCAACTGGATCTGGGCCGGATCCCTGCTGATGGCGCTTGGCGGCATCGTCAGCCTGTCCGACCGCCGGTATCGCGTGGCTGCCGGCGCCCGCCCGGCGCCTGCGAGAGCGGTGGCCGCAGAATGAGACAGCTTGTCCTTGCACTCGCCCTGCTACTGCCCATGACCGCCTTCGCCGTGCAGCCCGACGAGGTTCTGCCCGATCCCGCGGCCGAGGCACGGGCGCGCGAGATTTCCCAAAAGCTGCGCTGCCCTGTCTGCCAAGGCGAAAACATCGATGAATCGAACGCGCCGATCAGTCGCGATTTGCGTCTGTATGTGCGCGAACGAATCGTTGCAGGCGACAGCAACGACGAGGTGATCGACGCCGTCGTGGACCGTTTCGGCGAGTTCGTGCTGTTCGAACCCCGCGCGCAGGGCGGCAATCTGGTCCTGTGGCTGGCCGGACCCGTCATGGCACTGCTGGCCTTGCTGGGGGCCTGGCGCTTTCTGCGGGGCCGCGCAACGGCCCGCCCCGAGGACACCCCGGCGCTCAGCCAGGCCGAGCGTGACCGGCTGGACCAGATCATGCGCGACTGACGCCGGGTCGCGCTTTTCCCCTGCGCGGTTTCGGTCATGATGCCCCCAACAAGGGGGACCGCCATGAATTACGAAACCATCCAGTTCGCCGTCAGCGAGGGCGTCGCCACGCTGACCCTGAACCGCCCGCAGGTGATGAACGCCCTGAGCAGCCGGATGCGGGCCGAGATCACGGACGCGGTGCAGACCCTGCAGGGGGATGCGCGCTGCCTGGTCATCACCGGGGCGGGGCGCGGCTTCTGTTCGGGCCAGGATCTGACCGACCGGGCGGCGGCAGCCGATCTGGAAGGCACGCTGCGGAACGAATACGAACCCATGCTGCGGGCGATCCGCGCCTGCCGCGCGCCGGTCATCGCGGCGGTGAACGGGGTGGCTGCGGGGGCGGGGGCGAACCTGGCCCTGGCCGCCGATGTGGTGATCGCGACCGAAAGCGCCAGTTTCATCCAGGCTTTCGCGCGGATCGGGCTGGTCCCGGATGCGGGCGGCACCTTTGTCATTCCGCGCGCCGTGGGCATGGCGCGGGCAATGGGCATGATGCTGTTCGCCGAACCCGTCAGCGCCCGCCAGGCCGCCGACTGGGGCCTGATCTGGGAGGCGCTGCCGGATGAGGGCTTCGCCGAAGGGGTCGCCGCCCGCGCGCGCCAACTGGCGCAAGGCCCGACCGCCGCCTATCTGGCGATCCGGGACGCCGTCACCGCCTCGACCCAGAACGACATGGACGCGCAGCTTGCGTTGGAAGCTCGGCTGCAAGGCGCGGCAGGCCGGACGGCCGATTTCGTCGAAGGGGTGACGGCTTTCCTGGAAAAGCGCCCGGCGCGGTTCACCGGACGCTAGGCGATCTGCGCGAAACGCGGGGCAGGGGTGCGGTTGTCGAAGAAAGGCACCGTGTCGGGCACCGGCAGGGGCGCGTCGGGCGCCAGGCCCGCGATCAGGTCGGCCAGTTCGGCCAGCACGACCTCGGTGATGAAGGGCAGGTCCAGCGCGCGCGCCTGGGGCAGGGGCACCCAGTGCAGGTGCGAAAGCTCGTCGCAGGCGCGGCTGAAATCATCGGGGTCGGTCGCAAGACAGGCGGCATCGGCCACGAAGAAATGCGCGTCGAACCGGCGCGGGCGGCCCGGCGGTGTAATGGCGCGGAACAGATAGGTCAGGGAGGCGGCGTCGGGGGCAAGCCCCGCCTCGGCAAAGCCGGGCCAGTCGCAGCGACCGGGACGGCCGATCAACTGGCCCGTTTCCTCGGCCAGTTCGCGCAGGGCGGCGGCGGCAATGGCATCGGGATCGGGCGCGCAATTGGGGCGGGGTTCCTGTGCCAAGCGGCTGCGATGCGGTTCCGCAAGGGGGGCTGCCAGCGAAACGGCCGAATCCGAGGCATCGACCGCGCCCCCTGGAAAGACGTATTTCGACGGCATGAAGACCGCCCCCGCGCCCCGCATTCCCATCAGGACCGAACTGCCGCCCGCGGTCCTGCGCAGCAGGATGACGGTCGCCGCATCGCGGATGGGGGTGGGGTCGGTCACGCCTGCGTCACGGGTTCCGCGCCAAACCCGTGCATCCGCCGCGCCCATTGCAGACCGACGAAGGCCCCCTTGATGCGCGGCAGCAGCAGCAGCGACAGGATCACGGCACCCAGGCCGAAGGTCCAGATCATCGTCATCGCGGATGGCCGCCAGGCGACATAGCTGGCCAGCAGGATCGGCGCGCCCAGGTGCGAGACCAGCAGGATCGTCAGATAGGCCGGGCCGTCGTCGGCGCGCTGATGATGCATCGCCTCGCCACAGGCGGGGCAATGATCGGCGACCTTCAGGAAGGACCGGAACAGCTTCCCCTCACCGCAGGCAGGGCAGCGGCCCAGGGCGCCGCGAAGCACCGCCTGTCCGGTCGGACGTTCGGACATATCGGACGGTGCGGCTTGGGACGACATGGCAATCTCCGGTTTGGTCGGACGCTGCCAATGTAGGGGCTGATCCATTCGGATACCAGACCGGTTCCCGCGCCTTTCGCCCCCTCAGCAGACCGGCTGCGTCGGTGCCATCAGCACGCGGTTGCGCCCCAGCGACTTGGCGGCGATCATCGCGCGGTCCGCACGCTCCAGCGCGATCTCCGCCAGGATGTCGGGGCGGCTGATGCAGAAGGGCGTCTGTTCCATGGCCACCCCGATCGACAGCGTCGCCTGAACCTCTCCTCCGCCCGAGATGCGGGGCAGCAGCGTCGGCTGGGCTTCGACGGCGCGGCGGATTTCCTCGGCCATCCGAAACGCCTCGGCCTCGGTGGCGTTGGGCAGAACCACCAGGAACTCCTCTCCTCCCAGGCGGGCGGTCAGGCCCCGGCTGGACACGATCTCCTCGACCCGGTGGGCGATGTCGCACAGGACGGCGTCGCCCGCCGCATGGCCGAAGCTGTCGTTGATCGCCTTGAAGCGGTCCAGATCCAGCGCCATCACGGCGAAACCCGATTGCCGCCGCATGGCGCCGCGCGCGATCTCGACCAGGCGGGGCATGGCATAGCGGCGGTTGTAAAGGCCGGTCAGGGGATCGGACATGGCCCAGGCCATGTTGCGCTTCATCTCTTCGCGCCGGCTGTCGGCGCGGCGCTTGCGGTCCAACTGGTTGCGCAAGGCCAGCGCGGCGATTTCGGCATTGTTGTCCTCGGCCGGGTCGAGGGGCAGAACCTCGCCCGCGCCCAGATCCAGGGCGATGGCGCAAAGCTCTTCGCGCTCGGGCGCGACGAGGACGGCGAAGCCCGCCTCCTTCGAGCCGTTCCGCGACCGCAGTTCCGACAGAAGCTGCAGGCCGTCGCCCTTGCGGTCGATGTCTGCCGCAATGATGTAGAGATCCGCGCCATCGCCCTGCGCCGCCGCGCTGAGCGTTTCGTCGGGGCTGGATATGGCGAACCGGCAGTTCAGGCGCGGTTGCAGGACATGGCGCCAGCGTTGCGCACGCGCGGGCTGATCGGCCACCAGGACGACATTGCCGGACGGCGCATGGGAAAAGCCCGCCGCCTGTTCGGCCATCCCGAATTCTGGGGAATCGTCCGCCTCGGCGTCCCGCAACAGGCCACGGACCCGGGCCAGAAGCATCTGTTCATCGACCCGGGGATCCAGAACGGCCGCCGCGCCCGCCTCCAGCGCCTCGACCCGGCGCTGGCCGTTGGCCAGGACCAGGACTGGCGTGCGGGGGCGTTCCACGGACACCAGTTGAAAGAAATCCGCCAGCGGCAAATCCGTGAAGCCCGGTCCCAACAGAATCAGATCGGGGCGTCCAAGGCGCAGTTGCGACAGGAGTTCGCTTGCCGACGCGGCCGCCAGCACATCGTAACAGGCGCCAGACAGCCTGACCTTGAGGCTGATCCGGCTGGTTGCGCTGCTTTCCGCGATGAGGATACGCGCAGTCACAGATAACGCCCCTTTACGACAATTTTCCAAAGAATTGCATTGATTCCTTAATAAAGGGTTTCCAAACAGGCAGGACTGGGCCGCATCAGGGAAACATGTGATGACATATACGCGAGAATCCGCGCAGGATCTGGCCATGGGCGTTCTTCTCTACATGGTCGAACGGCCCGAACTGCTGGGCGGGTTCCTGGGCGCGACCGGCCTTCAGCCCCAGGACTTGCGCCAAGCCGCCGGCAATCCCGACATCGCGCTGCACGTCCTGGACTATCTGCTGGAGGACGACCAGCGGGTGCTGGAGGCTGCGGCGGATTTGCAGGTCGTGCCGGGGGACCTGATGCAGGCCCGCACCGCCCTGGCCGGTCCCGGCAGTTACGGCTGGGACATCTGACGTTGGGAATTTCTTCACCTCTTGCCCTTATCACGGGCGGCGGAGGTGACACATGCACGATCTGGTCAGCCGCGCGATCGAAAAATTCCTGATCGAGCAATCGGTTTCCCCCGAAAGCCAGGCGGACACCCTGCCCCCGGGCCGGTTGCTGCATGACGCCGCGCGCAATCTGGACAAGCCTGTCGATGAACTGGTCGAGGATCTGGGGGCCTGGCTGGTCCAGCAAGAGGAAATCTGGCGCCTGCTGCGCTTTTGCGGCCGTGATTTCCTGGATTTCCTTCTGCGGCTCGAGGAATTGCCGGACCGCATCCGGCTGATCACGGACGATGTCGATATCCCCGAAATCAGCCTGTCGCGCAGCGATGACGGTCTGCTCTGGGTCACGTTCTCGGATGGGTCGCCCGTCTGGACGTCCCTGCTGGCCGGTCTCTTGCGGGCCATGGCCGATGATTACGGCACGCTTTGCGTGATCTTCCGACAGGACGGAGGGCTGTGCATCGACGTGTCGGATTCGGCCTTCGCCGCCGCGCGCACCTTCCACCTGTCGGCCAGGGGACAGGCGCGATGACCCATGCCCTGACCCTGGGGCAGGCGGCCCTGGACCGCATGATGCCCATGCATCTGTGCATCGCCGATTGCGGGCTGATCCATTTCGCCGGCCCCACCATGCGCAAGCTGATGCCGCCCGGCGCCCAGGGGGTCGAGGATATCTTCGTCGAGGCGCGGGGCATCGCGACCGGCCATGTCATCGCCGCCATCCGCGCGGCGGAACCGGGCGACCGCCTAGCCCTGCGCCTGCGCCATCACCGCCAGCTGATGCTGCGCGGCCATGTCGTCGCGCCGGGCTTCGGGGGGCTGCTGCTGAATTTCGGCTTCGGGGTGTCGCTGTCGGACGCGGTCGCCACCTTCGGCCTGACCGAGGGGGATTTCGCCCCCACCGAACTGGCGCTTGAACTCATGTTCCTGCAAGAGGCGAACCGCGCCATCCAGCAGGAACTGGCCCGCTTCAACCGCCATCTGATGCTGGCCCGCCAGGATGCCGAGCGTGAGGCGCATACCGATGCCCTGACAGGCTTGCTCAACCGCCGGGGCTTGCAGGCGGTCATGCGCAATGCCCTGGACCCCAAGGGCGACATGCAGGGCTTTGCCCTGGTTCACCTGGATCTGGACAATTTCAAGCAGGTCAACGACCGGCTTGGACATGGCGCGGGCGACCGGCTGCTGGAAAATGTCGCGCGGGTGCTGGGCCGGGCGGTGCGGTCGCGCGATCATGTCGCCCGGATCGGCGGGGACGAATTCGTTCTTATCCTGGGGGGAAGCTGGACCTGCCAGGCATTGACCGCCATCGGCATGCGGATCGTCCAGGGGATCGAGGCGATTTCGCCGGAGGACTGCGCGGTATCGGCAAGCCTTGGGATCGTGCTGTCCGCAGGCTATGGCCCGGACAGCATCGACCAGATGCTGAATGACGCCGACGTGGCGCTCTATCGGTCCAAGCGGGCCGGCAAGGGACGCGTTTCGGTCGCGCCCCTGCCGGTGGACGCCGCGGTCAAGCCGCTGCCAGGGCCGCGATGATCGGCCCGAAGTCGATGGCCTTCAGGCTTGCTCCGCCGACCAGGGCACCGTCCACATCGGGAACGGCAAAGATCTCGGCTGCGTTGCCGGGCTTGACGCTGCCACCGTAAAGCAGGCGCACCTGCGCCGCATCCTGCACCTTGCCCGCCAGGCGTTCCCGCATCAGCGCGTGAACCTCGGCGATCTGGTCCGTGGTGGGGGTGCGCCCGGTGCCGATAGCCCAGACAGGTTCATAGGCGATGACGGTATTGGCTGCCGTGGCTCCCTCGGGGATCGACCCGTCCAATTGCGAGGCGATGACGGTCAACGTCTCGTCGCCGTCCCGCTGGGACTCGGTCTCGCCTACGCAGATGATCGCCGTCAGGCCGGCGGCATGGGCGGCGGCGGCCTTGGCCGCCACCATCGCATCGGTCTCGCCATGATCGGCACGGCGTTCGGAATGCCCCAGGATCACATAGGTTGCGCCCGCATCCTTCAACTGGCCTGCCGCAATGTCGCCCGTATGCGCGCCCGACCGGTTGGCATGGCAATCCTGCCCGCCCAGGGCGATGACAGCGCCGGCCCGTGCCTTCATCGGATGCAGAAGCATGGCCGGCGGACAGATCACGACCTCGCAGCCGGGGGCCGGATGGGCCGTGACAAGGGCGTCGATCTCGGCCAGGGCGGCCAGGTCACCGTTCATCTTCCAGTTTCCAGCAGCCAGTTTACGCGGTGCCATGCTGTCCCTCCAAACGTTTGCAAAGGCTTAGGGGCAGGGGCCGGGCTTCGCAATGATGATAGCGACGAAACCGGGCGCGAATCGCCGCATCAACCGGCGGCGCGGCTTCCTTCCAGCGGTTCGAACCGCACGGATTCCCCGCAGCCGCAGGCGTCGGTCACGTTCGGGTTGCGGAACCGGAACTGCGATTCCAGGACCCCGGTCTCATAGTCGATCTCGGTGCCGAACAGGAACATCTGCGCCTTGGGCGCGATCAGCACCCGGGCCGCGCCCTGTTCGACGACCTCCTCGTTGGGTTCCGCCGCCTGGACCAGATCCATGGTGTATTCCATGCCCGCGCAGCCGCCCTTCTTCAGCCCGATGCGCAGACCGAAGGCGTTCTTGCCCGCCATCAGCCGGGCGATCTGGCGTTCGGCGGCAGGGGTGATCGTGACCGGCACGGATCCGGGAATGGCAAACATGGGCGCGTTCCTTCTGTTCACCCCAAAGATAATCCCCCGGCCCGCCTCCATCAAGACAGGCGGGTTCTTTGCCTTGGTCCAAATATCCCGCAGGGGGTCAGGGGGACGTGAAGTCCCCCGGCGACCGCCGCCAAAGGCGGCCTACATGAAGCCCAGTTCCAGCCGCGCCTCGTCGGACATCATGTCCATCCCCCATTGCGGCTGGAAGGTCATTTCCACATCGACCTGCTTGACCCCCGGAATGGCCTCGACCGCGTCGGCGACCCAGCCCGGCATCTCGCCCGCGACGGGGCAGCCGGGCGCGGTCAGGGTCATGACGACGCGCACCTCGTTCTCGGGGTTGATCTGGATCGTATAGATCAGCCCCAGGTCGAAGATGTTGACCGGGATTTCCGGGTCATAGACGGTCTTGCAGGCTTCCACCACGCCGTCATAAAGCGGGTGGTCCGTGGTCGAGGGCGCAATCAGCGGGGCGCCTTCCTGCAAATCGGTCATGGCGTGTTCCTGTCGAATTTGCCTTCATATAGGCGCCAACCCCCCTCAGGTCCAGAGAGGGCGGATTGCGAAGCCCGTTCCCTTTCGCTAGACACGCCCGGTTCCACAGGCAGGCCCCCCGATGAGCGAGCGTTTCCATTTCACCCTTCACGCGACCGACGGCCGCGCGCGGACCGGCACCATCCACACGCCGCGCGGGGAAATCCGCACGCCCGCCTTCATGCCCGTGGGCACTGCCGCCACGGTCAAGGCGATGCTGCCGGAATCGGTGCGGGCGACCGGGGCCGACATCCTGCTGGGCAACACCTATCACCTGATGCTGCGCCCCGGCGCGGAACGGATCGCGCGTCTGGGCGGGTTGCACCGCTTCATGAACTGGGACCGGCCGATCCTGACCGATTCGGGCGGGTTCCAGGTCATGTCGCTGGCCGCCCTGCGCAAGCTGACCGAAAACGGCGTGACGTTCTCGTCCCATATCGACGGATCCCGCCACCTGCTGTCTCCCGAAACCAGCATGGAAATCCAGCGCCTGCTGGGCAGCGACATCGTGATGTGCTTCGACGAATGCCCGGCACTGCCGGCGAGCGAGGAGGCGGTGGCCCAATCCATGCGCCTGTCGATGCGTTGGGCGCAGCGGTCACGCGACGCCTTTGGCGACCGCCCCGGACACGCGCTGTTCGGCATCATGCAGGGCGGCGTCACGCCGGATTTGCGCGAGGAATCCGCCGAAGCCCTGAAATCCATCGGCTTCGACGGCTACGCCATCGGCGGCCTCGCCGTGGGCGAGGGGCAGGAGGCGATGTTCGGCGTCCTCGACTATGCGCCCGGTTTCCTGCCCCAGGACAAGCCGCGCTATCTGATGGGCGTGGGCAAGCCAGACGACATCGTGGGCGCCGTTCAGCGGGGCGTGGACATGATGGATTGCGTGCTGCCCTCGCGTTCGGGCCGCACCGGGCAGGCCTGGACGCGGCGAGGCCAGGTCAACATAAAGAACGCGCGTCACGCCGACGACCCCCGCCCCTTGGACGAAGATTGCACCTGTCCGGCCTGCACCGGCTATTCCCGCGCCTATCTGCACCACGTCTTCCGCGCGGGCGAGATGATCAGCGGGATGCTTCTGACCTGGCACAACCTGCACTATTTCCAGGAACTGATGGCGGGCCTGCGCGACGCAATCACCCAAGGGCGGCTGGATGATTTCGTGACCGATTTTCACGCAACGCGCGCGCAGGGCGACATCCGGCCGTTGTGATCCGTCAGGCTGGTTGACCGAAAGGACTTTCCAAGGCGAAGGCTTGGTCTTATGTCAGCCGGATCCGGCGGACGAACCGCCCTGCGAAAGCCCTCATGAGCGACGACATCATCACGATTACCCGGACCGACGACCTCGCGCTGTTCTGCGAGAATGCGAAGTCAGCCCCCTATGTCACCGTCGATACGGAATTCCTGCGCGAACGGACCTATTGGTCCAAGCTCTGCCTGATCCAGCTTGCGGTTCCGCCCGCATCGACGCCGAAGGCGCCGGGAGGAGAGGCCGTGCTGGTCGATCCTCTGGCCGAGGGGCTGTCGCTGGAGCCGCTGTACGACCTGTTCCGCCACCCCGGCACCGTCAAGGTGTTCCATGCCGCCCGCCAGGATCTGGAGATCTTCTTTCACGACGCGGGCCTGTTCCCCGTGCCTCTGTTCGACACGCAGGTGGCCGCGATGGTCTGCGGGTTTGGCGAACAGGTCGGCTATGAAACCCTGGTGCGCAAGATCGCCAAGGCCAACCTCGACAAGTCGTCGCGCTTCACCGACTGGTCGCGCCGCCCCCTGTCGGACGCGCAAAAGGCCTATGCCCTGGCCGACGTGACGCATCTGCGCGTCATCTATGAATTCCTGTCGGCCGAGCTTCGCAAGAACAACCGCGAAGGCTGGCTTGCCGAGGAGATCGCGGTCCTGGAAGACCCCGAAACCTATATCACCCGCCCCGAGGAAGCCTGGCTCAAGGTCCGCACGCGCACCAACTCGCCCCGCTTCCTGGCGATCCTGCGCGAATTGGCCCGCTTCCGCGAGGCTTATGCCCAGGAACGCGACATTCCCCGGTCGCGGGTCTTCAAGGACGACGCCATGATCGAGGTCGCCTCGACCAAGCCCCTGACCGAGGCCGATCTGGGCCGGTCCCGCCTGCTTCTGCGCGAGGCGCGCAAGGGCGACATCGCCAATGGCATCCTTGCCGCCGTCAAGGCCGGGATCGATTCGAAGGACCTGCCCCAGGCCAAGCCCGAGGAACCGGGCAGGCCCGGCAATGCCGCGCTGTCCGACCTGCTGCGGGTTCTTCTGAAGGCCAAGGCGGATGAATCGGGGGTCGCGCCCAAGCTGATCGCCTCCTCGGCCGAACTGGACGCCATCGCCCAGGGGGACCGCGACCTGCCCGCGCTGAAAGGCTGGCGGGCCGAGGTGTTCGGACACGACGCCCTGCGCCTTGCACAGGGAGAGATCGCACTGTCGGCCAAGGGCGGCGCGGTGCGCGTCGTCCCGATGGGCTGAACGCGGTGGCGGCCCTGGTCCTGACCCGTCCATGGCCCGAGGATGCGCCCGCCATCGCCGATGCCCTGTCCGGCTGGGATGTGGCGCAATGGCTGACTGCCGTGCCCTGGCCCTATGGGCTTGATGATGCGGCGGCCTTCGTTGCCGGTGCCGGTCTTGACGAACATGCCGTCCGTCATGAGGGCCGTCTGGTGGGCATGGTCCGCGCCTCGGCCAGTTTCGGGATCTGGATGGCGCAGGACGCGCAGGGCCGGGGGCTTGCGGAACGGGCAGCGGTCCTTGCCTTGTCCCGCCGTTTCCTTGGTGGCGCCGACGAGACAAGGGCGAACCACGTCCAGGACAACACTCGCTGTGCGGCGCTGCTGGCGCGGCTGGGTTTTCAGCCATGCGGCCAGGTCACGTTGTGGTCGCAGCCCCGGCAGCAGCAGTTGCCCGGCCTGTCGCTGCGCCTGTCCCGACAGGATTTCGCCCGCCGCCATCCCATCGTCCTGACGACGCCGCGCCTGCTGATCCAGCCTTTCCAGCCAGCCGACCTGCCCGATCTGCATCGCATCGTCACCATCCCCGAGGTGGCGTCGAAATTGCTGGTGTTCCATCCCGACATGGCGCCCGAGGAGATGGAACCCCTGTTCCGGTCGGACGGACTGCTGCCGCCCATGCGCCTGACCGTGCGGCATGGCGGGCGGATCGCCGGGTCGATCGGCATCAGCGGGGGCGATCCGTGGCGCGTCTTCTATTTCCTGGATCCGGCCCTGGCGGGGCAGGGTCTGGGAGAGGAGATGGCGCGCGCCTTTCTGAACGAGATCATCGCCCGGTTCGACCCGCCCGAATTGCTCGCCGACGTGTTCCTGGACAACCTGCCCTCACGCAGGCTGCTGAAGAACCTGGGCTTCCAGCGAGAGGAGGACCAGATGCTGTTCTCGGCCGGGCGCGGTGAGGCTGCGCCGGCCGCAATCTATCGCTGGCACCGGAAGATGCGTCCCTGGCTGCTGGCGTGATTATCCGGTCCTGATCATTCGGTTTGACCCGATGGACGTGACGGTCCCGGCAGGGTGATCAGCTGGAACTGGGACGGCCTGCGTTCCCTGTCGGCGTGGCCCAGGCTGCGCTCCGGCGCGGCCGGTCCTGCGGGCCTGGCGGGCTTTCCCGTCCGTGCGCCTCCGGCGGACCACCCCTCCCGGCCGGGATCCGAGGGGGAGGGGATCAAGGTCTTGCCGCCTTCGATGATGGGCAGAACCTCGTCCTGGATCAGGTCGAACCTGCGGGGGGCGACACCGATCTGGCCTTCGGCGATGATGCAGCCAAGGGCGCGCGTCACGTCGCCCAGATCCGAGGACAGGGGCAGAAGCAGCATCCGCGCCGACAGTTCGGGCCGGGCATATTCGGCTTTGGCGTGCAGCGTCATCTGGGCCAGTTGCGGTGCGCGGAACACCGATTCCAGCACATCCGACAACCGGCCGCGCGAACTGGAATGGGCCAGCGAACAAAAGGCCATGCCCCGCACCTCCATTCCCATCAGGTCGATCAGGTGCTGTCCGGCAAGGCGGAACCGCGCGGCGCCGGGGGCGATCCGTTCCAGGATGAAGGCATAATCCAGCGCGCGCCGGATCCCCTGGGGCTGGATATCGGACCGGGCGGGCACGGCCCGGCCCCTTCGCAGGCTGTCCCAATAGGCGCGCATGTCGGCCATGATGCGGGCAGGCTGAGTCGGGTTGAAATCGGCAAGCTGCACGATCCGGCCTGTCCGATCCGCTTCGGGCGGATACGACATCTTGTCGTCCTTCCATTCCGACAATTCTTTACCCTCGTCACCGCGCGCATCCAGGAACGCAGATACGCTATTACTACAAGATCATGATAAACATAAGTTCGCTCCATGCCGAGTCGTTTCCTAACGGATGGTTAAGACATCTACCGGCGCGTTCCGATCCGCCGCGAGGGGCTTGACCGTCAGGCATCGCTGGTCCATCCCGCCGTCAGATCGCCAAGGAAAGACGACCCATGGACCGGACCGGCCTGCTGATCATCCTGTCATCGCCGTCGGGCGCGGGGAAATCGACGCTGGCCCGGCGGCTGATGGACTGGGATCCCAGCCTGCGCTTTTCGGTATCCGCCACCACCCGTCCCCCACGTCCGGGCGAGGTGGACGGGAAGCATTACTTCTTTACCACCCCAGGCGCCTTTCACCAGATGGTCGAGCAGGGGCAGATGCTGGAGCATGCCGAGGTGTTCGGCAACCTCTATGGCACCCCCCGCGCCCCGGTCGAGGCGGCGATGCGCGACGGGCGCGACACGCTGTTCGACGTGGACTGGCAGGGCGGCCAGCAGATCCGCGCATCGTCCCTGGGGGGGCATGTCGTGTCGATCTTCGTGCTGCCGCCGTCGCTTCCCGAACTTGAACGGCGGCTGCGCGGGCGCGGGCAGGACAGCGACGCGGTGATCGCGTCCCGGATGCAGAAAAGCCGGGCCGAGATCAGCCATTGGGCCGAATACGATTACGTCCTGGTCAACGACGACCTGGACGAGACGGAAGACCGCCTGCGCGCCATCCTGACCGCCGAACGGTTGCGCCGCGACCGGCAGGGGGGACTGGGCCGCTTCGTCAAGCACCTGATGGAGGAGGACGCATGATCTGGCAACTGGACGGCATCGCGCCGCAGGTCGCGGCGGATGCCTGGGTCGCGCCCGACGCGCAACTGATGGGCAAGGTGGTGCTGGAGGACGGCGCCTCGGTCTGGTGGGGGGCCGTGCTGCGCGGCGACACCGAGGAGATCCGGGTGGGACGCGGCAGCAACATCCAGGATCTGTGCGTGCTGCACACCGATCCCGGCTGTCCGCTGGTGATCGGCGCGGATTGCACGGTCGGCCACCGGGCGATCCTGCACGGCTGCACCATCGGCGACGGCGCCCTGGTCGGCATGGGCGCGACGATCCTGAACGGCGCCCGCATCGGTGCCGGGGCGCTGATCGGCGCGGGCGCGCTGATCGCCGAAAACAAGGAAATCCCGCCCGGCGCCCTGGTCATGGGCGCCCCCGGCAAGGTGGTGCGGATGCTGGACGATGCCGCGCTTGAAGGCCTGCGGCAGTCGGCCGCCCGCTACCGCGCCAATGCCGCGCGGTTCCGCGCGGGCCTGCGCCAGGCCGGGTGATGTCCGGGCCGCATCGCCGGGCATCCGATCTGCTGGAAGGCGTGCCCGTGCCGATGCTGGCAGTCGATGACAAGGCGCGCACCATCGGGGCGAACCGCGCGGCGGTGGCGCTGTTTGGCGGGACCGATCTTCTGAACCGGCCTTTCGTCACGGTCCTGCGCCATCCGGCGGTCGTGGCCGCGGTCGATTGGGTGCTGGACCCCGACCGCCATCCCGCACCCCCGCCTGATCCACGGCTGCCCGCCCCGATCGACGGGGTGGCGCGGCTGACGGCCGTGATCGGAGCCGACGGACGCGACATTTCGGCCGAGATCACCGTGGCGCGGCTGCCCTCGGTGCTGGGGCGGGGGGCGACGATCGCGGTGCTGGACAGGTCGGCAGCCGAGGAAGCCGACCAGATGCGCCGCGATTTCGTGGCCAATGTCAGCCATGAACTGAAGACCCCCCTGACCGCGATGATCGGCTTCATCGAAACCCTGCGCGGCCCCGCCCGCGACGATGCCCGCGCCCGCGCCCGCTTCCTGGACATCATGGAGCGCGAGGCAGCCCGCATGAACCGCCTGGTCAGCGACCTGCTGTCCCTCAGCCGCGTCCAGGCCGAGGAACGCCGCCGCCCCCTGGAACGGGTGGACCTGCCCTTGCTGCTGCGGGGCGTGCTGGCGACGATGGACAACGCCGCCAAGGCCGCAGGCGTGACGGTTGAAACCCAGGGCATTGCGGGCAGCCAGGTGGTGCCGGGTGATTCCGACCAGTTGGTGCAGGTGTTCCAGAATCTGATCGAGAACGCGTTGAAATACGGCGGAACAGGCGGATACCTGGGCGTGTCGATGCGCCGGATCGACCATGAACCGCTGCTTCGTGGCCCGGCCTGGGCGGTGGAGATCCGCGACCGGGGCGAGGGGATCGAGGGGATGCACCTGCCGCGCCTGACCGAACGCTTTTATCGGGTCGATACGCATCGGTCCCGGGCGCAGGGCGGCACCGGGCTGGGTCTTGCCATCGTGAAGCACATCGTGAACCGGCATCGCGGCCGGCTGCGCATCGACAGCAGCAAGGGCCAGGGCAGCGCGTTCACGGTGATCCTGCCCGAAAGCGCCAGCCGGGGCTGAAACCCCGCCGCGCGGCTGCGGCGGGGCCGGGTTCCACGCTATTTCGCCTTGCGGGGGCGAAGCACCGACAGCAGCCCAGTCCGCCGGCCAGCATCGGGAATGCCGCAGGAACCGGGACCGGCGACGGATCGGGATCCGGCGTCACGCTGCCGAAGGTCACGTCGTCGAAGACGATCTGGTCGGCCACTCCGGCAAAGCCGGTGCCGCCAGCCACGAAGGGGCAGAAACCTGCGTTGTATTGACCGCCGCAGGTGCTGGGGGTCAGGCCAAGCGAAAGGGAGGCCAGCAGGTTGCCCGTGCCGTTCAGCCCGTCATAGACGCTGATCGATCCGGTTCGAAGATTGCGGAATGGAGGAACGAAAACCCGGCGGTAAAGCCTGCGGCGACGTTCATGAAGGTTTCGTCGCCCGACAGGAAGAACAGTCCGCCCAGCTGGGAATTAGGGTTGCCCTGCCCGCCGCGAGAGGTGTTCGAACAGGTGGTGCCAGGCGTGTTCAGGCAGATCGCCTGGGCGTTTTCGGAAAACTCGATCCCGAAGTCTGTGCCCGAGGTGCCGTCGCTGCTGACACCGTCATTGTAATAATCGCCCACGAAGGCAAAGCCTGAGGGACAGGTCGAGTTCACACCCTCGAAATCGAGAATGATTGTCGCGGCTTGGGTCCGTGAAGCCATTGCAAGAGGAATTGTCCTGGCTGCGCCGCTTAAAAGAGAACTTTTCATGCCTGATCCCTTCGACCCACAGGATTTGTTCAAATGGAGGTTTATTCACCTTGAACTATTCTTTGCTGTTGGATTGGCGACGATCTCTCAATCGGCGAAAACACGATTATAATAACGCATGAAGGATACAAGTCGGAATCAAACATGAAATAGAACGCCGTTTTCCCTGTTTTTTGATCTGACCGGGTAAATGCTCCGGCAGATTATATACACGGACTGCACGCTTCCAATTTCAGAGCCTGGAGATCCTTGCTCCGCAGCCGCCGCGTTTTCCGTCTCGACCGTTCCACATGACCGCAGCTTGGCCTATAAGCATCCAACCAGTCCCAGCCGGAGGCCGCCGATGACCCAGAACACCCAACCTGATCCCGCCAAGCTGGCTGCCGCGCGTGCCGCCGTGGCCCTGGTCCGGGACGGCATGAAGCTGGGCCTGGGCACGGGTTCGACGGCCAGCGTCATGGTCCGCGAACTGGCCGCCCGCGCCAGGGCCGAGGGATTGTCGCTCCGCTGCGCTGCCACCTCGCGCGCGACCTGCGAACTGGCCGAAAGCCTGGGGCTGTCCATCGAAAGCCTGGACGAGATCGGCTGGCTGGACATGACCATCGACGGCGCCGACGAGGTCGATCCCGACCTGCACCTGATCAAGGGCGGCGGCGGCGCGCATCTGCGCGAAAAGATCGTCGCGGCCGCCAGCCGCCGGATGGTCGTCATCGCCGATCCCGGCAAGGTCGTCGAACAGCTTGGCGCCTTTCCCCTGCCGGTCGAGGTTGTGCAATTCGGGTTCGAGACCACCCGCACCCTGATCCGCCGCGCGCTCGAGGATCTGGACCTGGGCGACCGCGACGTGCTGCATCGCCTGAAGGGCAGCGATCCCTGGATCACGGACGAGGGCAACTGGATCCTGGACCTACATCTTGAATGCATCCCCGATCCGGTGGCCCTTGCCCGTGCGCTGGCGGCCATTCCCGGCGTCGTGGAGCACGGTCTGTTCCTGGGCATGTGCCATCTGGCGATCATTGGCAAACCGGATGGCACCGTTGTCCGGCTGGACCGCAATGCCGATATAGACGCCGACATGCTGGCCGGCGAAGGGGACCAGCCATGAACTTCGACTATGACCTATTCGTGATCGGCGGCGGATCCGGTGGCGTGCGCGCGGCCCGCATCGCGGCGGGCGAACACGGCGCCCGCGTGGCCCTGGCCGAGGAAAGCCGCATGGGGGGCACCTGCGTCATTCGCGGCTGCGTGCCCAAGAAGCTGATGATCTTCGCGTCCCAGGCGGGCCTGATGGCCAGCGAAATGCGCGGCTATGGCTGGGAAGGCGCGCAGGCGGGCAGGTTCGACTGGCCGGTCTTCCGATCGAAGCTGGACGCCGAACTGACCCGGCTGGAGCTGATCTATACCGCAAACCTGGAAAAGTCGGGCGTGCAGATCTTCCATCAGCGCGCCACCGTCGTCGATCCCCATACGGTCGCCCTGGCCGACGGCACGACCAGGACCGCCAAGCATATCCTGATCGCGGTCGGGGGCCGCCCCGCCTTGCCCGGCATTCCGGGCGAGGAACTGGGCCTGATCTCGGACGACCTGTTCCTGATGGATGAACTGCCGCGCCGGGTGCTGCTGGTCGGCGGCGGCTATATCGCCTGCGAATTTGCCACCATTCTGGCAGGGTTGGGCTGCGAAACCGTGCAGGTTTATCGCGGCGACGCGGTGCTGCGCGGCTTCGACCGGCAAGCCCGCGACATGGCGACCCTGCAACTGAGCGAGATCGGCATCGACCTGCGGCTGAACGTCACCCCGACCGGCCTGGCGCGGGCGGGCGACCGCATCAGCGTCGCCTTCAACGACGGCAGCCACGAGGATTTCGACGCGGTGATCTGGGCCACCGGCCGCAATCCCTATACCGGCGGGCTGGGACTGGAGAACACCGGCGTCCACCTGCGCGGGAATGGCGCGATCGCCGTGGACGAATGGTCCCAGACCGCGGTGCCCTCGATCTTCGCGGTGGGGGACGTTACCGACCGGGTGAACCTGACCCCCGTGGCGATCCGCGAGGGTCATGCCTTCGCGGACACGATCTTCGGCGGGCGGGCGCGCAAGGTTAGCCACGCCACCATTGCAAGCGCCGTCTATCTGCGCCCACACGAGGTCGCGCAGATCGGATTGACCGAGGAACAGGCGCAGGCGCGGGGCGATG
Source organism: Paracoccus yibinensis (assembly GCF_030846195.1). Lineage (GTDB taxonomy): Bacteria > Pseudomonadota > Alphaproteobacteria > Rhodobacterales > Rhodobacteraceae > Paracoccus > Paracoccus yibinensis. Next base: position 459,072 of record NZ_JAVCWH010000002.1, on the reverse strand, counting down.
TGGATGTTTATGCCACCGTGTTCCGGCCCATGCGGTCCATGTTCGCGGGCAGCAATGCCAAGGTCATGATGAAGCTGCTGGTCGATCCCGAAACCGACCGGGTTCTGGGATGCCATATCTTCGGACCCGACGCGGGCGAGATGATCCAGTTGGCCGCGATCCCCATCACCATGGGCGCGACCAAGGGCGATTTCGACGCGACGATGGCCGTCCACCCCACCGCGGCCGAGGAACTGGTCACGATGCGCCAACCCACTCGCCAGCACCGGCTGGAGGTTCATGCACAGGCTGCAACCGCCTGACAATTGCGACAGATGGGCGCGGGCAGGGGGCCGTCGGGTTGACTTTTCCCCCCGCTGCACCAGTTTTCAAACAACGGAATTTCGAAGAAGAAAGAAGGACCACGGATGGCAAGTCAGGGCCCTTGGGGCGGCGGAAGCGGCGGAGGAGACGATGAGGATCGCGACAAGCGTCCGGTGAACCGCCCCTGGGGTCAGCAGCAACCACCGAAAGGGCCGCAGCGCCCCGGTGGCCAGCAGCAGATGCCCGAGATCGAAGAACTGATGAAGAAGGGCCAGGAACGCCTGCGCGTCCTGATGGGCGGTCGCGGCAGCGGCAACGGCAATGGCCCGAACGGGGGTGGACCCCGGCGCCCGCAGACACCGGGCTTCCAGTTGAACCGGACCACCCTGACCATCGGCGGCCTGGTCCTGTTGTCCTTGTGGGCCTTTGCCAGCTTCTATCGTGTCCAGACCAACGAGCGCAGCGTCGAGTTCCTGTTCGGCCGCGCCGTGGCCGTTGGGACCGAGGGTCTGAACTTTGCCCCCTGGCCCTTCGTCACCGCCGAGGTCATCCCCGTCACGAACGAACGCGTGACCGAAATCGGCACGGGTGCGCAGGGCGAGATGGACAACGGCCTGATGCTGACCCGCGACCAGAACATCGTGGACATGGAATACCAGGTCGTCTGGAACATCTCGGATCCCGAGAAATTCCTGTTCAACCTGGCCGATCCCGCCGACACGATGCGCGCCGTGGCCGAATCCTCGATGCGCGACATCATCGCGCGCAGCGAACTGGCGCCGATCCTGAACCGCGACCGGGGCACCATCGCCAACGATCTTCAGGAATCCGTGCAGCAGACGCTGGACGCCTATGAGTCCGGGATCAACGTGGTCCGGGTCAACCTTGACCGCGCCGACCCGCCCGCCGAGGTGATCGACGCCTTCCGCGAGGTTCAGGCCGCCCAGCAGGAACGCGACCGGCTTGAGAAGGAAGCCGACGCCTATGCCAACCGCGTCCTGGCCCAGGCCCGCGGTGACGCAGCCCAGGCCCTGGAACAGGCCGAGGCTTATCGCGCCCAGGCCGTCAACACCGCCCAGGGCGAGGCTGCGCGCTTCAATTCGATCTACGAGGAATATGTGAAGGCGCCTGAAGTGACCCGCCGCCGGATGTATCTGGAAACCATGGAAAACGTCCTGGGCCGCGTGGACAAGGTGATCCTTGGCGATTCGCCCGAAGGGCAGGGATCGGGCGTCGTGCCCTATCTGCCGCTGGACCAGTTGCGCCCGCAGGGATCTGGCACGGGCGGCCAGAACGCCGGCCAGACGAGCACCGGCTTGCCCGGTTCGGGGCTGCAAGGCCAGGGCAACGCGAACACGGGGGGTAACAACTGATGGCCAACGCTCGCAGAATTACGGCCGCGACACTGGCCATCCCGTTGCTGATCGTGGTGGCGGTGCTGGTGGCTTCGTCGCTGTTCATCGTGGACGAACGCGAAAAGGCGCTTGTGCTGCGTCTGGGCCGCGTGGTCGACGTGAAAGAGGAACCGGGCCTGGGGTTCAAGTTGCCCTTCCTGGATAACGTCGAGAAATACGATGGCCGCATCCTGGGCCTGCCCACCGTGCCGCTGGAAGTCACGCCTCTGGACGACCGCCGCCTGATCGTGGACGCCTTCGCCCGCTGGCGCATCACCGATGTCGTCCGCTTCCGCCAGGCCGTTGGCGCGGGCGGCATCCAGGGCGCGCAGGGCCGGCTGGAGCCGATCGTGCGCAACGCCATCCGCGAGGTGCTGGGCACCGTGCCGTCTACCAGCGTGCTGTCGGACGACCGGACCGCGCTGATGAACCAGATCCGCGACGAGGCGCGCAACAACTCGGCCGGGCTGGGGGTCGAGATCATCGACGTGCGCCTGACCCGCACCGACCTGCCCGAGCAGAACCTGAACGCGACCTATGCCCGGATGCGGGCCGAGCGTCAGCGCGAGGCCGCGGACGAGATCGCCCGCGGTGGCGAGGCCGCGCAGCGTGTCCGCGCCGCGGCGGACCGGACCGTCACCGAACTGACCTCGGAAGCGTCCAAGCGCGCCGAGATCGTGCGCGGTGAAGCCGACGCCCAGCGGAACGCCATCTATGCCGATGCCTTCGGCCGCGACCCCGAGTTCTTCGCCTTCACCCGGTCGATGACCTCCTACGAACGGGCGCTGCAGGGCGATAACAGCACCATGGTCCTGCAGCCCGACGGCGAGTTCTTCAGCTATCTGAGGGATGACGGATCCAGCCGCGCCAATCCTTCGGCGACCCCCGTGCCTGCGGGCAACTCGGCGGCGGCAGTCCTGGAGCCGCAGACCCAGGAGGAGGAAGAAGGCCTGGTGACCCCGACCGTCACTGACCGCGAAGGCAATCCTCTGGGCGAAAGCGCGGGCGTCAAGCTGACCCCGGTGCCGGAAATGTTGACCACCCCCCCGCAGCAGAGCGACGGCGTGGTGGCGCCTGTCAGTGGGGCGGCCGAGGCACCTCCTGCCGATCCGGCGGGTTCGGCAGCCGATGCGGAAGCCGACCCTGCGACGGCGCCCGAAGCCACTGACGCGGCAGGTGAGCCGGCGGCAGAGCCTGGGGCCGAGGCTGGGGGCGAAGGGACCGAACCAGCCCCTGAGGCCCAGCCTGCACAGTAACAAGGAACGACAGGGGCAGGTGGCGACATCTGCCCCTTCTGCAATAAAAGTCACGATCAGTTCACTGTCCGAGAGCGTGGTTTATTTGCAACGCCGCCCTATTTCTTCTTCATAACACCAGCGGTCCCCGGCCCTCTGTCAGGACCGACGAACTGCGTAAGATGAGGACATCCGCATGAAGACGTTTTCTGCTCGGCATCTTCTGACTGCCTCGGCCTTGGCCGTAACTGTCGGCCTGGGCTTTGCGGCCGCGCAAGACGCGCAGCCCGATATTTCGCCCGAGGCCAGCCAGCAGGCGCAAGAGGCGGCGAACAACAATGAACCGCTGAAGGCAGAACCCCAGGCTGGCTCGTCCGAGGTCATGCCGGACAGCTTTGCCGATCTGGTCCAGCAGGTCGCCCCTGCGGTGGTCAACATCACCACAAGCGCCGTGGTGGCCCAGCCCACCGGCGGCGAGGGCGGGCCGATGTTCCCCGAGGGAAGCCCGTTCTCGGACCTGTTCCGCGACTTCGGCATTCCCGGAATGCCCGGCCAGCCGGGCCAGGGCGGACCCCGGATGCCCCAGCGGTCGAACGCGCTCGGCTCGGGCTTCGTGATTTCGGCTGACGGCTTCATCGTCACGAACAACCACGTGATCGAGGGTGCCGACGAGATCGAGATCGAGTTCTATTCCGGCGAAACGCTGGCCGCCGAAGTCGTCGGCACCGACCCGAACACCGATGTGGCCCTGCTGAAGGTCGAAAGCGAGGAGCCGCTGCCCTTCGTCGAATTCGGCAATTCCGACGACGCGCGCGTGGGCGACTGGGTGCTGGCCCTGGGCAACCCGCTGGGCCAGGGCTTCTCGGCCAGTTCGGGCATCGTCTCGGCCCGCAACCGCGAACTCTCGGGCACCTATGACGATTACCTGCAGACCGACGCGGCCATCAACCGCGGCAACTCGGGCGGGCCGCTGTTCAACCTCCAGGGCGAGGTCGTGGGCGTGAACACCGCCATCCTGTCGCCCAACGGCGGCTCGATCGGCATCGGTTTCTCGATGGCGTCGAACGTTGTGTCCAGCGTCGTGGATCAGTTGCGCGAATTCGGCGAAACCCGGCGCGGCTGGCTGGGCGTCAAGATCCAGGACGTCACCCCCGACATGGCCGAGGCGCTTGGTCTGGAATCCGAGACGGGCGCCATGGTGACGGATGTCCCCGAGGGTCCCGCGAAAGAGGCCGGGATGCGCGCGGGCGACGTGATCACCAGCTTTGCCGGATCGCCGGTCGAGGATACCCGCGGCCTGGTCCGCCGCGTGGCCGAGGCCCCGGCGGGCGAACCGGTCGATGTCGTCGTGCAGCGCCAGGACGGTCCCGTGACGCTCAGCGTGACGCTGGGCCGGCGCGAGACGGCGGAAGGCACGGGCGATACCACCGGCGAGCGTGGCGGGGACGGTCCCGCCCAGCAGGACATCCTGGGCATGTCGCTGTCGGTGCTGACGGCCGAGATGGCGCAGGACATGGGCCTGCCCGCCGACAGCAAGGGCCTTCTGGTGCAAGAGGTCGATCCCGCCAGCGAAGCCGCCGAAAAGGGCCTCGCCCCCGGCGACATCATCACCGAGGCGGGCCAGCAGCCGGTTGCGTCCATTGCGGACCTGAACGCCCGCATCGACGAGGCGCGCGAGGCGGGCCGCAAGTCGCTGCTGGTCCTGGTGCGTCGCGACGGAGAGCCGCGCTTCGTGGCCCTGCCGGTCGGCGAAAGCTGAGGGCCGACGGCGAAAGCCGATAAGGCGCTTCGGGGCGGCTCGCGTTTGCGGGCCGCCCCTTTTCACGACCACAGCGCGGACGGAACTTGAAGGATGGCCGACGACGACCCGCTGATCCTGACCGCGTGGCTGGACGACCGCAGCTTTGACGTTTTCCAGACCATGCGGCAGCGGCATTTCCCGCCCGCGCGCAACCACATTCCCGCGCATCTGACGCTGTTTCATCATCTGCCGGGCGCCGGCATCGGCTGGATCACGCAGGACTTGCAGGACGCCGCACGCAATTTCTCCCCTATGGAAGGCCGGGTGTCGGGGCTGCGCTTCCTGGGCAGGGGCGTCGCCTATGACATCGACTGCCCGGGGATCGAGCGGTTGCGCGACGGCCTTTCGGCGATCTTTTCACAGGCGCTGACCCCCCAGGACCGCCAGCGGATCAGGCCGCATGTCACGATCCAGAACAAGGTCGCCCCATCCGAGGCGCGTGCCTTGTTCGATGAACTATCCGCCGATTTCCGGCCCTTCCCCCTGACCATAAGGGGATTGCTGCTGTGGCATTACCGGGGCGGGCCTTGGGACGGGGCGGGCCGTTTCCGCTTCGGCGCCCCGGCGGATGCATAAGGGGCCGCACGCCCCTTTTCATTGCGGGGGCGATGGCCTATCTGCCCCTCAACAGCAAAGGATACGCAAGCCATGGCCCGCATCACCTATATCGAGCATAACGGAACCCGGCACGAGGTTGACGTGAAGCCCGGCATGACGGTGATGGAAGGCGCGCGCGACAATGGCGTGCCGGGGATCGACGCCGACTGCGGCGGCGCCTGCGCCTGTTCGACCTGCCATGTCTATGTCGATCCCGCCTGGCTGGACCAGCTTCCCCCCAAGGATCCGATGGAGGAGGACATGCTGGATTTCGCCTGGCAGCCCGATCCCGAACGGTCGCGCCTGACCTGCCAGATCAAGGTGACCGAGGCGCTTGACGGACTGGTCGTCCAGATGCCCGAACGCCAGATCTGATCAGGTCGGTCTGTCGCTTGCTCAATCCGACTTAGGGTGGGGTGAAACCCCACCCTACGAGGGCGTCTGCGGTATGCGGCTGACCTATCTCAGCAGCGCCAGGGCCTCGGCCAGATCAATCGCCCCGTCATACAGCGCCCGCCCCGAGATCGCGCCCGCGATCACCTGCGTTTCCTTCAGCGCGCGAAGATCGTCCAGCGACGACACCCCGCCCGAGGCGATGACCGGGATGCCGACCGCGCGGGCCAGGGCTTCGGTCGCGGCGATGTTCGGGCCTTGCATGGCCCCGTCGCGGTCGATGTCGGTATAGATGATCGCGGCGACGCCCGCATCCTGGAACTGGCGGGCAAGGTCGGTGGCCTGCAGCTCGGTCTCGGTGGCCCAGCCACGGGTGGCGACGCGGCCCGCGCGGGCGTCGATGCCGACCGCGATCCGGCCCGGAAAGGCCGCCGCCGCCTGGCGCACGAGGTCGGGATTTTCGACCGCGACGGTTCCCAGGATCACGCGCGTCAGGCCTTTTTCCAGCCAGCCTTCGATGGTCGCCATGTCCCGGATGCCGCCGCCAAGCTGGGCGGGGATCCGGGTGGCCGCCAGGATCGCCTCGACCGCCGCGGCGTTGACCGGATGGCCCGCGAAGGCGCCGTTCAGGTCCACCAGATGCAGCCACTCCGCACCCGCATCCTGGAAGGCGCGGGCCTGTGCCGCCGGGTCGGTTCCGAAGACGGTCGCGGCCTCCATTTCCCCGCGCAGCAGGCGGACGCAGTTGCCGTCCTTCAGGTCGATGGCGGGATAAAGGATCATGGCGCGTCTCCTGGCACTGCGGTCGCGCATCCTTTGCCATGGGGGCGAACGGAACGGAAGGGCGCTGCGACCTGACGTCATGCTTGCCAGAACCAAGGCGCCTGCGCAGCATCCCGCCATCAGGAGGAGGGAACCCCATGCGTCACATCATCGCCACAGCCATTCTTGTCCTGGCGGGCACCGCCGCCACAGCCGACCCGATCGAGGGTGTCTGGCAGACCCAGCCGGACGAAGGATCCTTCGCCCATGTCACCATCGCCCCCTGCGGCGGCGCCTTCTGCGGCACGATCACGCGGACCTATCAGGGAACCGCGGAATACCAGTCGCCGAACCTGGGTCGCCAAATCGTCATCGACATGGCCCCGCAAAGCGGCGGGAATTACGCCGGCAAGGTCTGGCGGCCTTCAAACGACAAGATCTACAACGGCAAGGCCAGCGTCCAGGGCGACCGGATGAGCCTGTCGGGCTGCGTCGCGGGCGGGCTGATCTGCAAAAGCCAGACCTGGGCGCGGGTGCAGTAACACAGGCGGCCAAAGACCAGGCGCCGCGCCGGGATCCGGGCGCGGCGGCATCCGACCCTCAGGCCGTGCGCCACTGCGACACGCAGGGGATCTTGTCCCGGTCGCAGCGGTCCGCGAATTTCCGTGCGATTTCCTGCACCTCGGCCAGCAACCCGTCCTCCAGCTTGATCGGGTCCAGGCCCAGTCCAAGGAAGCGGTCGTTGGCGACGTGCAGGTCGTTCTCGTCCGCCTCGTTGCGGGGGTTCTTCAGGAACGCGACCTCGACCCCGGTCTGATCGGCGATCATCTGTGCCAGGTCGCGGACGCGGTGGGTTTCGGTCATCTGGTTCAGGATGCTGACCCGATCGCCGCGCGCCGGCGGGTTCGTCAGCGCCAGTTCGATGCAGCGGCAGGTGTCCTGGATATGGATGAAGGCGCGGGTCTGCCCGCCGGTGCCATGCACCGTCAGGGGATAGCCGATGGCAGCCTGCATCAGGAAACGGTTCAGCACCGTGCCGTAATCGCCGTCATAGTCGAAGCGGTTGATCAGCCGGTCGTCCATGCGCGTTTCCTCGGTCTGGGTGCCCCAGACGATGCCCTGGTGCAGGTCGGTGATCCGCACGCCGTCGTTCTTGTTGTAATAGAAGAAGAACAGCTGATCCTGGGTCTTGGTCATGTGATAGATCGACCCCGGATTGGCGGGATAAAGGATTTCCTGCCGGTGGGGGCCGTTCTCGGTCTCGATCACCACGTCCAGATAGCCCTCGGGGATCTTCATCCCTGCCGTGCCATAGCCATAGACGCCCATCGTGCCCAGGTGGACCAGATGGATGTCCTGGCCGCTTTCGACGATGGCGGCCAGCACGTCGTTGGTGGCGTTCAGGTTGTTGTTGACCGTGTAACGCTTGTGCCAGCTGGATTTCATCGAATAGGGCGCGGCGCGCTGTTCGGCGAAATGGATCACCGCGTCGGGCTTTTCGTCGCGCAGCAGGGTCAGCAGGCGGTGGTAATGCTTGCCCACCGTGAAGTTTTCGACCCGGATGGCGTGGTTCGTCAGCTCGTGCCAGGCGCGCACGCGTTCGCCCAGGTGCCGGATCGGGGTCAGGCTGCTGACCTCCAGTTCCACATCGATCTTCCGGCGCGACAGGTTGTCCACGATGATGACGTCATGGCCGCGCGCGGACAGATGAAGCGCCGTGGGCCAGCCGCAGAAACCGTCTCCGCCCAGAACGATGATTTTCATGAAGCTGCCCTTATGGATACGCCTTTCGCCGCCTTGTAATGGTGCGGAATGGCAGATGCCATAGCCGCCATGCGGCTGACACGGGACCGTTGCAATCCGTCCCTAGCCTGCCCGGGACACGGCGCGCTGCATGTTGGCCGTATGGGCCGCGATGGCATCTTCCAGATCGTGGAAATAGCTGAGCTGTCCGTTTTCCAGCACCGCCCCGGCCTGGCAGATCTCGCGCAGGGATTGCATCGAATGGGATACGACGACGGCCCCCGCCGCCTTCATGCGCGCATTGAAGACATGGTTCGACTTGGCGCGGAAGGCGGCATCGCCCACGGCCGACACTTCGTCCACCAGATAGGTGTCGAAGGGCACGGCCATGGACACGCCAAAGGCCAGGCGCGCCCGCATCCCCGACGAATAGGTGCGGAACGGCAGATAGAAATGCTGGCCCAGTTCGGCAAAGTCCTCGACGAAGTCGCGCATCTCGTCCGTGTCGATGCCATAGACGCGCGCGACAAAGCGGCAGTTCTGTTCGCCCGTCAGTTCGGCGTTGAAGGACCCCGCGAAACCTACCGGCCAGCTGATCGTGCCGGTCGACAGGATCTGCCCCGAAGTGGGCAGCATCGCCCCCGAGATCATCCGCAGCAGCGAGGACTTGCCCGCGCCGTTGCGCCCCAGCAGCGCGACGGACACGCCCGTCGGAAAGGTCGCGTTCAGATTGTCGGCCACGACCTTTCGCCGCCCGTTCAGCTTGTAGATCTTGGTCAGGTTTTCCAGCCGGATCATCGACGGTCGCGCAGGCTGTAATAGGTCAGGATGCCGACGATCCAGATCAGCAGCAGAAAGCCGCCGATCAGGGGCAGCAGCTTCATCCGCTTGGGGAATTCGGAATCCTCGGCCAGGGTCGGCTTGACATAGGCGGCCAGGTACCGGGTCTGGCGCGCGGCCTCGGCGCGGGCGGCGTCATAGGCGGCAAGGGACGCGACATAGGTCTGTTCCGCGAATTCGCGATCCACCATCAGGCTTTCGAACTGGCCCACGACTTCGGACAGCGCCTCGCCGGTGGCCGTCTCGGAACCGAATTTCTGGCGTTCGGCGGCGATCTGTTCGCGGATCACGTCCACCCGAAGCTGGGTTTGTTCGATCCGGGGATCGTTTTCCTGGGCATTCGCCTGAAGCAGGCCAAGCGCGACAAGCTGTTCGGCCAATTGCGCCTGAAGGGTGCTGACGACGCCGGCTTGGCCCGCGACATCGGCGGCCGGATCGACAAGCTGGTGGCGGTTGCGGAATTCGGTCATCGCCTGGCGGGCGGAACGCAGCCGCTCCAGCGCCTGGTCCAGGTCATTGCGGGCATAACGCAGGGCATCTTCGCGCGCCACGGCGTTCAGTTCGTTCACCAGGATGGTGCTTTCGTCATAGATCGCCTGGGTGATCGCCTGCGCGTCCTTGGGATCGAAGGCCACGACGCGCAGGTCGATCATGCCCTCGTCATAATAGACGCGAACCTTGCGTTCCCATTCCGACAGCAGATCTTCCAGCGAATTGTTTCCGGTATAGGCGAAGACAGGATCGTTCTCGGGCTTGGACCAGATTGCGCGCAGGTCCAGCCGGTCGTCGATGCGCTGCACCAGGTCATGGCTCTGGATGAACTTGTAGAGGATGTCGGTATCGTTGCCCGTGCTCGACGTGGACCCCACGAGAGAGGTCAGCCCGCCCAGCAGTTCACTGGGCGACACGCCCGATTCGGAACGCACCGTGAAGCCCATGTAGGACGCATACTGGTCCTCGGCCCGGGCATACAGATACCAGGTGCTGACCAGGATCGGCAGCAGCACGATCAACACGAAGCTGGCGGCCACGCCCAGATGGCGCGGCTTCAGGCGGGCGGTCGAGGCCGCGGGCTTCACCGGCGCCTGGGGCGGGGGCATCTGCGGGACCGGACGGCCCGGCGCCGCCGGCACGGGACGCGGGGCGGCCGTGCCGCCCGCCGCCGGGTTCGGCTGTGCCGCGGCAGGCTGAGCCGCGGCTGGCTTTGCCGCGGGAGGCTGGCTGGCAGGCACGGGCTTGGGCTGCGTCGGCAAGGGGACGGGGCCGCCCTGGGCGGGGTTGGCAGGACGGGGGGCGTCGGCGTGAACCGGCTTGTCGTTCTGGACGGTCATGCGCAGACACTCGGGGTTGTTGATCTGTCGAGCGGTGTCATACATAAACCGCCCACACAGTTCCAGCGTCCATCCCTGACGGGGGCGTGAACAGGCAAGGGGCAGTCGGGCCTATGTCCAAGATCAATTTCCCATCGGCCGCCGGGGCGCAGCCCCCGGAGGAGACGCTGCGCCTGGCGCACCGGCATCGGTCCTTTTCCAGCTTCCGTGCCATCAGCGCCCTGGTCCTGCGAGAGATGGCGACGACGAACGGCAGGTCCGCCGGCGGCTATGTGTGGGCGGTGGCCGAGCCCGTGGCCGGCATCGTTCTGTTGACGCTGGTCTTTTCCCTGGTCTTGGCCAAGCCGCCCATCGGCACGAACTTCCCGATCTTCTATGCGACCGGGATGGTGCCGTTCCTGTTCTACATGGCGATCTCCACCAAGGTGGCGCAGTCGATCCTGTATTCCAAGGCGCTTCTGGCCTATCCCGCCGTGACCTTCATGGACGCCTTGCTGGCGCGCATGATCATGAACGGCATCACGCAGATGCTGGTGGCCTATATCGTCTTCGCCGCGATCCTGTTCTTCCAGGACACGCGAACCGACCCCCAGGCAGGAGGAATCGCCCTGTCGCTGCTGATGGCCTTTTCCTTTGGCGTCGCCGTGGGGGCGGTAAACTGTTTCCTGAACGAGGCCTTTTCCTGGTGGCCGCAGGTCTGGGCGATTCTGAACCGCCCCTTGTTCCTGATTTCCTGCGTCTTCTTCATGTATGACGATATCCCGGCGCCGTTTTCGGATTACCTGTGGTTCAACCCGCTGGTCCATGTGATCGGGCAGATGCGCAAGTCCTTCTATCCCTCCTATGTGGGGGATTATGTCAGCCCGCTTTATGTGCTGGGGGTGTCGCTGCTTGTCTATGCCTTGGGCCTGGCGCTTCTGATCCGCTATCACCGCGATCTGCAGAACAGCTGATCAGCCCCTCGGGTCGATCAGCCTGCTCAGCACCGCGTCGCGGGTGATGCAGCCGCCGCCCTGGACGGGCAGGGCGGGCCGGTCGGCCAGCAGTTCCATCACCTGCCGCACCGGCATGTCGCGCGGGACCGGATCACCCCCCAGACCCTCGGGCGCATCGCCCGGCTGGACCACGTCGGCGGCGGTCAGGACGCCCAGCGGGTTCATGTGTGCCACGAAGTCGGCGACATAGTCGTTGACCGGGTTCGCGATGATGTCGCGCGCGGTGCCGATCTGGACGATGCGCCCGCCTTCCATCAGAGCAATGCGGTTGCCCAATTTGAAGGCTTCATCAAGGTCGTGGCTGACGAAGATGATCGTGCGGCGGGTCTTGGCCTGCAGTTCCAGCAGCTCGTCCTGCAAGCGCGCGCGAATCAGCGGATCCAGGGCGCTGAAAGGTTCGTCCATCAGCAGGATCGGCGCCTCGGTCGCAAAGGCGCGGGCCAGGCCCACGCGCTGCTGCATGCCCCCCGACAGATCCCCCACCTTGCGTTCTGCCCAGTCGGTCAGGCCGACGGTGGCAAGCTGCTGGTCCACGCGGGCCTTGCGCTCGGCCGGCTTCATCCCCGCCAGTTCCAGCCCCAGGCCCACGTTTTCGCGCACTGTGCGCCAGGGCAGCAGGCCGAATTGCTGGAAGACCATCGCCACATGGCGCAGCCGGATGTCGCGCAGCGCGCGCTTGCCCGCCCCGCTGACGGAAATCATGCCCTTGCCGTCCCAGACCCGGACCTCGCCCCGGCAGACGTGGTTCAGCGCATTGACCGCCCGCAGCAGCGTGGACTTGCCCGATCCCGACAGGCCCATCAGGACCAGGATCTCTCCCTGCCGGACGTTCAGGGAACAGTCGTGGACGCCCAGCACCTGACCTGTGGCGCTGCGGATCTCGCCCCGTTCCTTGCCTTGGTCCATCAGGGGCAAGGCCGTTTCCGGGTGGTCGCCAAAGACGATGCTGACGCGGTCGAATTCGACGGCATTGGGTATGGTGTTCATTTCCGGCCCTCCATCCGCAGCATCCGGTCCAGAAGGATCGCCACCACGACGATCACGAAGCCCGATTCAAAGCCCAGCGAGGTGTTCACGCTGTTCAGCGCGCGGACCACCGGCACCCCCAGGCCCGAGGCGCCGACAAGCGCCGCGATCACGACCATCGACAGCGACAGCATGATGGTCTGGTTCAGCCCGGCCATGATCTGGGGCAGCGCGCTTGGCAGTTCGACCTTCCACAGAAGCTGGCGGGGCGTGGCGCCGAAGGCGGTTGCGGCCTCGACCAGGGCGGGCGGGGTGGATGCGATGCCAAGCTGGGTCAGCCGGATCGGCGCGGGCAGCACGAAGATCACCGTCGCCAGCAGGCCCGGCACCATGCCGATGCCGAAGAACACGATGGCCGGGATCAGATAGACGAAGGTCGGCAGGGTCTGCATCAGATCCAGCACTGGCCGCATCCAGGCATACAGGCGCGGCCGATGCGCGGCGGCGATGCCGATGGGGACCCCGATCGCCATGCACACGAGGCAAGCCGCCAGGACCAGGGTCAGGGACTGCATCATTTCGTCCCAATAGCCCTGGTTCAGCACGAAGAGCAGGCCCGCCGCCACCAGCAGGCAGGTCTTCCAGTTCCGTTGCAGCAACCAGGTCAGCGCCACCGCCAGCAGGATGAACAGGAAGGGATGGGGGGCTTCCAACGCGGCGAGGATCTGGCCGATCAGCCATTCCAACGCGCCCGCTATGGTATTGAACAACCCGGCCGCGTTGGCGTTCAGCCAGTCGAAGACCCCCTTGGCCGTGCGGCCGACCGGGATCTTGTTGTCAGTCACCCATGCCGTCAACTGCTCCATGCGCGATTCCTTGCTGGTTTACGGGAAAGCGGGCGCGCCGGTGATCAACCGGACAGCGCCTCGGTCAGGGCGGCCTGCGCATCGTTGCCGTCGAACGTCGTCACGCCGTCAAGCCAGGGGGTAGCGGCATCGGGATTGGCCGACAGCCATTCCTTTGCCGCATCCATCGGATCCTGGCCGTCGTTCAGGATCATGCCCATGACCTCGTTTTCCATGGGCAGGGTGAATTCAAGGTTCTGCAGGAACTTGCCGACGTTCGGGCATTCCGTGACATAACCCTGGCGGGTGTTCGTGCGCACCTCGGCGCCGCCCAGGTCGGGGCCGAACACCTCGTCGCCGCCGGTCAGATAGGTCATCTCGAACTGGGCGTTCATCGGATGAGGCTCCCAGCCCAGGAAGACGATCGGCTGGTCGGCGCTGCTGGCGCGGGCGACCTGGGCCAGCATCCCCTGTTCGCTGGATTCGACGACCTCGAAGGTGCCCAGGCCGAACTTGTCCTCGGCCACCATCTCCAGCAGCAGGCGGTTGCCGTCGTTGCCCGGCTCGATGCCATAGATCTGGCCTTCCAGCGCGTCCTTGTGTTCGACGATCTTGCTGAAGTCGGTGATGCCCAGATCGGCGCCCGCCTTGTTCGTGGCCAGCGTGTATTTCGCGCCCGTCAGGTTCGTGCGGACCGTGTCCACCGTGCCCGCGTCGCGATAGGGGGCGATGTCGGCCTCCATCGTGGGCATCCAGTTGCCCAGGAAGATGTCCACGTCGTCGGTGGACAGTGCGGTATAGGTGACCGGGACAGACAGCAGCTTCGTTTCCGTCTCGTATCCCAAAGCCTGCAGCACGGTCGAGGCAAGGGCCGTCGTCGCGGTGATGTCGGACCAGCCGACGTCGGAAAACACGACCTGGCGGCATTCGTCGGGTTCCGCGGCGAAGGCGGGACCGGCCACGGCAATCGCAAGGGTGGTGATCAGGCTTTTGCGGATCATATGGTGCATCCCTGTTCTTGATTGGTTGATCAATTAAAGATAGACAGGCATCGAATAGCAACAGTTTCTTTGCACAGGTGCTGCCTTGCCCAAGATTGGGGCCGAGCCTATCCGAAAAGCCGCGTTAATCAACGCCACGATCTTCGAGGTCGGGCGGACGGGATCCCTGGACGTCACCGTGGCCCAGATCGCCCGGCGCGCCGGCATGTCACCTGCCCTGGCACATCATTACTTTGGATCCAAGGATCAGATCTTTCTTGCCGCGATGCGCTATATCCTGCGCGTTTACGGCAGGTCGGTCGCGGAACGGTTGCCTGGACGCGGCCCGCGCGGCCGGCTGAACGCCATCGTCCAGGCCAGCTTCGCACCGCAGAATTTCCAGCGCGAAACCGTCAGCGCCTGGGTCAATTTCTATGCCCTGGCCCTGATCAACCCCGAGGCTGCACGGCTGCTGCGCGTGTATCATCGCCGGTTGCGGTCGAACCTGATTCTGGCGCTGCGCCCGCTGACCGACGATCCGGCGCGCGTGGCCGAAACCCTGGGCGCGCTGATCGACGGGGTTTACCTGCGGGCCGTCCTGACGCGCAGCGATGTGGACGCCGCCGCCGCCGAAAAGCTGATCTTCGATTACCTGGACGAGGTTCTGTCTTGACCCACGACGCCCAACCCGCAGCCAGCCTGTTCATCGACGGCGCCTTCATCGAAGGCGAGGGCGCGGCGTTGCCCGTGTTCTACCCCTATACGGGCCAGGAAATCGCCTCGCTGCGCGAGGCTTCCGTGGCCCAGGTGACGCTTGCCTGCCAATCCGCCGCCCGCGCCCAATCGTCCTGGGCAGCCCTGGCCCCTGCCGACCGGGGCCGCGTGCTGTCCCGCGCCGCCGCCATCATCCGCGAGCGCAACGAGGAACTGTCACGGCTGGAGACGCTGGATACGGGCAAGCCGATTCAGGAAACGCTGGTGGCCGACTGGGCGTCCGGTGCCGCCGCGCTGGAATATTTCGGCGGGCTGGCCGCAACCGTGACCGGGCAGATGATCCCCCTGGGCCGCGACTGGGCCTATACCCGGCGCGAACCTTTGGGTGTCTGCGCGGGCATCGGCGCCTGGAACTATCCCAGCCAGATCGCTTGCTGGAAGGCCGCGCCGGCGCTGGCCATGGGCAACGCGATGGTCTTCAAGCCGTCCGAGGAAACGCCGCTGGGCGCACTGAAACTGGCCGAGATCCTGATCGAGGCGGGCGCCCCTCCTGGCATCTTCAACGTCGTCCAAGGCCGCGGAGAGGTGGGCGCGGCGCTTGTGACCGATCCCAACGTGGCCAAGGTCTCGCTGACCGGATCGGTCCCCACGGGTCGCCGCGTCTATGCCGCTGCTGCCGAGGGGATGCGCCATGTCACGATGGAACTTGGCGGCAAGTCGCCGCTGATCGTCTTCGACGACGCCAGCCTGGACGACGCGGTCGGCGCGGCGATCCTGGCGAACTTCTATTCCTCGGGACAGATCTGCTCGAACGGGACACGGGTGTTCCTGCAACAGGGAATTGCCCGGCGGTTCCTTGACCGTCTGGCCGAACGGCTGGCCACGATCCGCTCTGGCGATCCGCTGGACCCCGAGACGCAGTTCGGCCCGATCATCAACGGCACGCAGGCGGCCAAGATCCGCGCGGCGATCACCGCCGGACAGGATGCAGGCGCGCGGCTGGTCTGCGGTGGCGCGGGCGAGGGGGCCTTCATTCCTCCCACCGTGTTCGCCGATGCCACCGACGACATGACCATCACCCGCGACGAAATCTTCGGCCCGGTGATGACCACCCTGACCTTCGCGGACGAAGCCGAGGCCGTGGCCCGCGCCAATGCCACCGGCTTCGGCCTGGCAGCCGGGGTCTTCACCCAGGATCTGACCCGAGCGCATCGCGTCGTGGCGGCGCTGGAGGCGGGAACCTGCTGGATCAATGCCTATAACCTGACACCCGTGGAAATGCCCTTCGGCGGCGTCAAGATGTCGGGCCTTGGCCGCGAGAACGGCACCGCCGCCATCGAGCATTATTCGCAACTCAAGACCGTCTATGTCGGCATGGGCGCCGTCGAGGCGCCATATTAGGGGATCGCCATGACCGCTGATTACGTCATCGTCGGTGCCGGTTCCGCCGGCTGCACCCTGGCCTATCGCCTGACCGAGGCGGGGCACGGCGTCACGCTGATCGAATACGGCGGCAGCGACATCGGCATCTTCATCCAGATGCCGGGCGCGCTGTCATACCCGATGAACATGCCGCGATACGACTGGGGATTTTCCACCCAGCCCGAACCGCATCTGGGGGGACGGAGGCTCGCCACGCCGCGCGGCAAGGTCCTGGGCGGCTCGTCCTCGATCAACGGCATGGTCTTCGTGCGCGGGCACCGCAAGGATTACGACCACTGGCGCGACAGCGGCGCGGCGGGCTGGGGCTATGACGACGTGCTGCCCTATTTCAAGCGGATGGAGACATGGCACGGCGGCGCGTCCCCATGGCGCGGCACGAACGGTCCCTTGCATGTGACACGCGGCAAGCGCCGCAACCCCCTGTTCAACACCTTCATTCAGGCGGGACAGCAGGCCGGCTGGCCCTATACGCCCGACTATAACGGCGAACAGCAGGAAGGCTTCGGCCCGATGGAGGCCACCATCTGGAAGGGCCGCCGCTGGTCCGCCGCCAATGCCTATCTGCGCCCGGCGCTGAAGACAGGGCGGCTGACCGTGATCCGCGCCTTTGCGCGCCGCATCCTGTTCCAGGGCAAGCGTGCCTATGGCGTGGAAATCGAACGCAATGGCCAGATCCAGGAAATCCGCGCAACGCGCGAGGTCATCGTCTCCGCCAGCTCGATCAACACGCCGAAGCTTTTGATGTTGTCGGGCATCGGCCCCGCCGACCACCTGCGCCAGCACGGCATCACGCCGCTGGCCGACCGGCCGGGGGTGGGGTCGAACCTGCAGGACCATCTTGAAATCTATATGCAATACAAGGCCCTGAAGCCGATCACGCTCTATACCTATTACAACCTGCTGGGCAAAGGCCGCGTGGGCGTGGAATGGCTGCTGCAAAAGACCGGGCTGGGGGCATCGAACCAGTTCGAAAGCTGCGGCTTCATCCGGTCGTCGGATGCCGTGGATTACCCCGATATCCAGTATCACTTCCTGCCGCTCGCCGTGCGCTATGACGGCAAGGCCGCGGCCCAAGGCCACGGCTTCCAGGCCCATGTCGGCCCGATGCGGTCGAAATCGCGCGGCACGGTGCGGCTTGCCTCGGTCGATCCCGCAGCACCGCCGGAAATCCGCTTCAACTACATGTCCCATCCCGACGACTGGGCCGAGTTCCGCGCCTGCGTGCGCCTGACGCGCCGGATCTTCGACCAGCCTGCCTTTGCCGAATACCGGGGCGACGAGATCCAGCCGGGCGCCCAGGTCCAGACCGATGACCAGATCGACGCCTTCATCCGCGACCACGCCGAATCGGCCTATCACCCTTGCGGCACCGCCAGGATGGGCGCGGCCAGCGATCCGATGGCCGTGGTGGACCCGGACCTGAAGGTGATCGGGGTCGAAGGACTGCGCGTGGCCGACAGTTCGATCTTCCCGCGCATCACCAACGGCAACCTGAACGCCCCCTCGATCATGGTCGGCGAAAAGGCCGCCGATCACATCCTGGGCCGTATCGCCCGAGGTGACGACCGAATGGCCGCCGAATAGCCGCTTCTTCTTCACTTAAATATCCCCGCCGGAGGCACCTGCTGGCGCCGCAGGTACGATCGGCGGGAAGGCGCGTCAGCCGTTCCCCTCGCGCGCGGCGGCAACCACGGGTTCCAACCCGTCCGCAGGCATGCCGCGCAACAGGGTATCGCCGATCACGAAGGTCGGCGTGCCCATGATCGCCATGCGTTCCGCCAGTTGCCGGTTCTCGCGCAGCACGGCCGACACGGACTCGGTGTTCATCGTGTTCAGCACCTCGTCGCCGTCCAGGCCGATATCCGCCGCGATGCCTTTCAGCGCCTCGGGCGAGGGCGCGCCGCGCAGGGCCATCAGGGCGTCATGGGCCTTCAGATAACCCTCGTCGCCACCCAGTTGTTTGACCGCGACCGCGAACCGGGCCGAGGTTTCGCTCTCTGGCCCGAGGATCGGGAATTCCTTCAGGATGAAGCGGATGTTGCCGTCGCTTTCGACGATGTCGTGGATCTGGTCGTTGAACTTGCGGCAGTATCCGCAGCGATAGTCGATGAATTCCACCACCGTCACGTCGCCGTCCGGGTTGCCGCCCACCCAACTGTGCCCGTCCTCGAAGATGGCGTCGCGGTTCGCGGCCACCAGGGCCACGTCGTTCTGGGCCTCGGACGCCACGCGGCGTTCCTCCAGCACGTTGATGGATTCCACCAGAACCTCGGGGTTGGCCATGAGGTATTCGCGCACCGCATCCCCGAAGGCCGCCTTCTCGGCGTCCGACATGGCGGAAATGTCGAAGGCCAGGGCAGGGGTCGCGGTCAGCATCAGCGCGGCGATCAGGCGTTTCATCGGGATCCTCAGGTGTTCCATTTCCCCTGACCTTGGCCCCTGCAGGCTGTCTTGGCAAGAAAGCCGCTGACAAAGCTGCGTGACCGGGGGCTTTTCGTGCGCCCTGGCCCGGCGTAAGACATGAAAAAAAGACAAAAGGCCGAAGGCATGAGCAGCATCAGGAAATCCGCCCGCGGACAGGTCGATCCCTTTATCGTCATGGACGTGATGGAAGCGGCGTCCCGCGCCGAGGCCAAGGGCCGGCACATCATCCACATGGAGGTCGGCCAGCCTTCCACCCCCGCGCCCGAAGGCGCGCGGCGTGCCCTGGCGGCTGCCCTGGAACAGCCGCTGGGCTATACGGTCGCGCTTGGCCTGCCGGCGTTGCGGCAGGGGATCGCGGACCTTTACCGCCGCTGGTATGGCGTCGATCTGGACCCGGCGCGCGTCGTGGTGACGCCCGGCAGCAGCGGCGCCTTCATCCTGGCATTCTCGGCGCTGTTCGACGCGGGCGACCGGGTCGCGATGGGCTATCCCGGCTATCCCAGCTATCGCCAGATCCTGCGGGCCATGTCGCTGGAACCCGTGGGGATCCCCACCCGCCCCGAGGACCGCTATCAGCCGCGCCCCGGCGATCTGCCCGACGGCTGCAAGGGGCTGATCCTCGCCTCGCCTGGCAACCCGTCCGGCACGGTTCTGCGTACCGATGAATTGCGCGCGCTGTCGGATGCGGCGCAGGCCAGGGGCATGGCGCTGATTTCCGATGAAATCTATCACGGCCTCTCCTATGGCGACCGCTGCCATTCCGCGCTGGAGGTGACGGACGATGTCTTTGTCATCAACTCCTTCAGCAAGTATTTCTCGATGACCGGCTGGCGCGTGGGCTGGATGGTCGTGCCGGAAGACCATATCCGCACGGTCGAACGGCTGGCCCAGAACATGTTCATCTGCCCGCCCCATGCCAGCCAGGTCGCGGCCCTTGCGGCGCTGGATTGCACGGATGAAGCGGACGCGAACCTGGCCGTCTATGCCGAAAACCGCCGGCTGATGCTGGACGGGCTGCCCAAGGCGGGCTTTCACCGCATCGCGCCGCCAGAGGGTGCGTTCTACATCTATGCCGACGTGTCGGACCTGACGGACGATTCGCTGACCCTCGCGGCCGAGATCCTGGACAAGGCCGGCGTCGCGGTGACGCCGGGCCTGGACTTCGACCCCGAACGGGGCGCCGGGACGCTGCGCTTCTCCTATGCCCGCGCAACTGCCGACATCGCCGAGGGCCTTCGCCGACTGACAGAGTTCATGGCCGCAAGATGAAGGTTCTGGCGCTGATCCTGTCCCTGCTGGTGGCTTTTCCCGTCTGGGGGAACGAACCGGCGCGTCTGGACATCGGGGGATCGGCGCTTGTGGCGACGGGGCGCGGCTGGGGCGGGCCGCAGCCGCTGGAACTGCGGCTGTCCTTGACCAAGGCGGTGCCTTACCGGACCTATCTGGTCGATGGACCGCCCCGCCTGGTGGTCGATGTGAAGGACACCGTTTTCGGTCTGGCCCGGCCCCAGGATCTGTTCGGCGCGAATCTGGCCCCTGCGATCCGCTGGGGACCCTATCGGCAGGGGTGGTCGCGCGTGGTCGTCGAACTGCCGGGGACTTACCGCATCGACAGCGCGGGCCAGCGGGCGCGGGCGGCCCTGTCCCAGATCACCGTGGCCCTTGCCCCCGTCGCGGCCCAGGACTTTGCCCCCCGGCCATCCGCCACCGCCGCCCTGCGCGATCTGCCCGAACCGGCGGAACTGCCCGCCCAGCCTGCGGACGAGGGCTTCACGGTGGTTCTGGACCCCGGCCATGGCGGCTTCGATCCCGGCGCCCTGGCCGAGGGCGAGAGCGAGGCGAACCTGGTCCTGGTCTTTTCGCTTGAACTGCGCGCGGCCTTGCAGGCGCGGGGGATCACCGTGGAAATGACGCGATCCGACGACAGCTTCGTGGCGCTGGAACGGCGGATGACCACGGCCCGGCAGGCACGGGGGGATCTGTTCATCTCGCTTCATGCCGACGCGCTGCCGCAGGGGCAGGCGGCGGGGGCCACGGTCTATGTCTGGAATCCCGCCGCAGATGACCGCGCGGCCGAACAACTGGCGCTGCGCCACGGGCGCGACGATCTGGTGGCGGGCGCGGATCTGACCGGGCATGACGATGCCCTGACGGGGGTGCTGATGGATTTCGTGCGCACCGACACCCAACCCCGATCGGAAAGCTTCGCCCGCTGGCTGACGTCGCGCATGTCGCTGATGGGGATCGGGATGCACGAACGGCCCGTGCAGCGCGCGACCTATTCCGTGCTGAAGTCACCCGACATCCCGTCCGTCCTTCTGGAACTGGGCTTCATCTCGGACCACGACGACCGCGCGAACCTGCTGAACCCGCTGTGGCGCGAACGCATGGTGCAGGTGGTTTCGGACGCCATCGTCGGCTGGGCGCGGGACGAGGCCGCGCGGGCTGCGATGCTGCGTCAATAAGGGCGCAGATCGCCCAGTGTTGTTTTGACCCGAAGGGACCGCGCCGCTATAGACAGGCCGAGTCCACGGAAAGGCCCTTCCTTGCTGCGCAGCATCCTGTCCTTTTTCGGCGCCATCTTTTCGTGGTTCGTCACCGCGAGCTTTTTCATCGCGCTGACGGTGGGCGCGATCTTCTGGATCTATTCGCGCGACCTGCCCAGCCACGAAACCCTGGCCCAATATACCCCGAAGACGATCAGCCGCATCTATTCGGGCGAAGGGCGCCTGATCGACGAATTCGCCGAGGAACGCCGCCTGTTCGTCCCGGTCGAGGAGATCCCCGACGTGGTGAAGCACGCCTTCATTAGTGCCGAGGACAAGAACTTCTACAACCACCCCGGCTATGACGTGCGCGGCATCGTCGGCGCGGCCTGGCAGGCGGTCGCCTCGCGCGGGTCGTCTGTGCGGGGGGCGTCCACCATCACCCAGCAGGTGATGAAGAACTTCCTGCTGTCGTCGGATCGCAGCGTCGAACGGAAAGTCAAGGAACTGATCCTGGCATCCCGGCTGGAACGCACGCTGTCCAAGGACCAGATCCTGGAACTCTACCTGAACGAGATTTTCCTGGGCCAGAACAGCTTCGGGGTGGCAGCGGCGGCGCAGACCTATTTCAACAAGGCCCTGGCCGAACTGGCCCCGCACGAGGCCGCGATGCTGGCCGCCATGCCGCAGGCGCCCAGCAGCTATCACCCCGTGCGCGCCAAGGACCGGGTGACCGAACGGCGCAACTATGTGCTGCGGGAAATGTGGCAGAACGGCTATATCGACGAGGCCACCTATCAGGCCGAGGCGAAGCTGCCGCTGAAGTCGGTGCAGAATGGCGACTTCCCGGCGTTTCGCCAGCAATTGCCGCCGCGCGATTATTTCACGGACGAGATCCGCCGCCAGTTGTCGGCGCAGTTCGGCAACGAGGAATTCTTCGGCGGCGGCCTGACCATCCGCGCCACTGTCGCCCCCGACCTGCAGGCCGCCGCCGCCGATGCCCTGCGTCAGGCACTGGAAGACTATGATCGCGGCACCGGCGTCTGGCGCGGCACGGGCGAGACGATCCCGGCGGAACAACTGACCGACGAGGCTGCCTGGCGCGGCGCGCTGTGGCAGGCCGAGGTTCCCCGCGACATTCCCGGCTGGCACCCCGCCGTCGTGCTGGAGGTGGGCGACAGCGACGCCCGCATCGGCATCGAGGGGATCGAGGAAGACGCCGACGGCCACTGGATCCCGGCCGCCGACGTGCAATGGGCGCGCAAGCGCGGTCCCGATGGCAGGCTTGGCCCGCGCGCGCAGGTGGCGGGCGATCTGGTCGCCGTGGGCGATGTGGTGCTGGTCCGCGCGATGACCCAGGACAGCGACGGCAGCTTCATCCGCTGGACCCTGCGCCAGGTGCCCGAAATCCAGGGCGGCTTCATGGCGATGGACGTGAACACCGGCCGCGTCATGGCGATGCAGGGCGGGTTCAGCTATCAGTCCTCGGTCTTCAACCGCGCCACGCAGGCGCAGCGCCAGCCGGGATCAAGCTTCAAGCCCTTCGTCTATGCCGCCGCGCTGGACAACAACTATACCCCCGCCACCATCGTCGTGGACGAGCCGATCACGCTGAACACGCCCTTCGGACTGTGGGAGCCCAAGAACTCGACCGGCAAGACCTATGGCCCGACGCCCCTGCGCACAGGGATCGAGATGTCGCGGAACCTGATGACCATCCGCATCGCCCAGGACATCGGCATGGAGCGGGTGGCCGAATATGCCGAACGCTTCGGCGTCTATGACGACCTGAAGCCGTTCCTGGCCAATGCCCTTGGCGCGCAGGAAACCACGCTGTTCAAGATGGTCGCGGCCTATGCCATGTTCGCCAATGGCGGGGAACGGGTCGAACCGACGCTGGTGGACCGCGTGCAGGACCGGCGCGGGCGCACCATCTATCGCCACGACCAGCGGGTCTGCGAAACCTGCGGCCAGCAGGCGTTGCCGGCGGGGCAGGGACCGGTGATCGACACCAACCGCGAACGGGTGATGGACGCGGTGACGGCCTATCAGCTGACCTCGATGCTGGAAGGCGCGGTGGAACGCGGGTCGGGCAGCGGGGTGGACCTGCCGGTGCCGATCGCGGGCAAGACCGGGACCACCAACGACGCCAAGGACGTGTGGTTCATCGGCTATTCGTCGAACATCGTGGCGGGCTGCTACCTGGGCTATGACCAGCCGCGCAGCCTGGGCAGCAACGCCTATGGCGGGACGCTGTGCGTGCCGGTGTTCAACGCCTTCATGCGCAAGGCGGTGGCGGAATACGGCGGCACGGAATTCGAGGTCCCGCCCGGCGGCTATTGGGTCAAGATCGACCGCACCACCGGGCAGCGGCTGTCGGACGACGCCACGGGGCCGAATGTCGTGGCCGAATACTTCCGCGACGGCACCGACCCCGACTGGGGATCGCCGCTGATCGTGTCGGGCTTTGGCGACGGCAATGTGGTCCTGCCCTGGCAGGCGGGTGCGGGGTCCGGTTCGGGGACGGCCGTCACCACCTCGACCGGGGAACGCAAGGTCATCCCTAGCCGCACCGATTTCGGGACCATGTCCTCGGGCGGGCTTTACTGAACACCCCTTGGCCAAGGGACCGACCCTTGCCCCACGTCACGGCGCGCGGTATCACCCCTGACCTGACGCCAGCCTGCCCGAACCCGAGGATCCGCCCATGCGCGCCGAGACGCAGTCCACCATCGAAGCCATCCGCAAGTCGCTGACCCTGCTGGGCCAGCGGATGGACTGGCAGACCGCGCCGCACCGGCTGGAGGAGATGAATGCCATGATCGAGGCGGGCGACTTGTGGTCCGACCCCGCCCGCGCGCAGAAGCTGATGCGCGAACGCCAGGCGCTGTCGGACGCGATCGAGACCTATCGCCGCATCGACGGCGACCTGTCCGCCAACGCCGAGATGGTCGAACTGGCCGAGGAGGAAGGAGACGCCGATCTGGTGGCCGAGGCCGAGGCGAACCTGAAGTCGCTGGCCGAAATGGCCGCGCAAAAGGAACTGGAAGCCCTGCTGAACGGCGAGGCGGACGGCAACGACACCTTCCTGGAAATCAACGCGGGCGCGGGCGGCACGGAAAGCTGCGACTGGGCGTCGATGCTGGCGCGCATGTATGTCCGCTGGGCCGAGAAGAAGGGCTACGAGGTCGAGCTTCTGTCCGAAACCGCGGGGGACGAGGCTGGTATCCGCAGCGCCGCCTACAAGGTCAGCGGGCACAATGCCTATGGCTGGCTGAAGTCGGAATCGGGCGTGCATCGGCTGGTCCGCATCAGCCCCTATGACAGCGCGGCGCGGCGGCACACGTCCTTCAGTTCCGTCTGGGTCTATCCGGTCGTGGACGACAACATCGAGATCGACATTCCCGACCGCGACATCCGCATCGACACATATCGGTCGTCCGGCGCGGGCGGGCAGCACGTCAACACCACCGATTCGGCCGTGCGGATCACCCACCTGCCGACCGGGATCGTCGTGACGTCGTCGGAAAAGTCCCAGCACCAGAACCGCGCCAACGCCATGGCCGCGCTGAAGGCGCGCCTCTACCAGATGGAACTGGACAAGCGGAACGCCGAGATCAACGCCCAGCACGCCGCCAAGGGCGACGCGGGCTGGGGCAACCAGATCCGCTCTTACGTCCTGCACCCCTATCAGATGGTCAAGGATCTGCGCACGGGCGAGGAAACCAGCGACACCCAGGGCGTGCTGGACGGCGACCTGGACGCCTTCATGGCCGCGACCCTGGCGCTGGATGTTGCAGGGAAAAGCCGCGCCGAGGCGAACGCCGAGGACTGACCCGTTGCACATGCAACGCCCGCACCCCCGATGGATTTGACGCGCTTTCCCGCTATGCTGTGCGGCAAATCGAGGGACCGCGATGGATGAAAAGCAGATCAACCTGGCACTGCAGGGCGGCGGCGCGCATGGCGCCTTTTCCTGGGGCGTTCTGGACCGGCTGCTGGACGAGGACTGGCTGACGATCTCCGCCATCAGTGGCACATCCGCCGGGGCGCTGAACGGGGCCGCGCTGAAAGGCGGGCTGGCGCGGGGCAACGGCCGGGCAGGGCGGCGCGCCGCACGCGAAAACCTGGACTTCCTGTGGGCGCAGGTAGGCCAGCGCAGCGACAATCGCGTGGTTCGATGGCTCCATTCGATGTTTCCCGCCCCGCAAGGCATGGACCGCCTGACCGAACTGTTTTCCCCCGCCGCCTGGCTGGACAATCTGACGCGGCTGTTCAGCCCCTATGACTATGGCCCCTTCTATGTGAATCCGCTGGCTTCGGTGCTGCGCGATTTGCCCTATCCCGATTTCAGCAACGCGCGCGGCCCGCAATTGTTCGTCGCGGCAACCAATGTGCGGACGGGCCGGATCCGGGTGTTCACGAACGCGGCGGCCACCGCGGACGCGGTGATGGCTTCGGCCTGCCTGCCGAACCTGTTCCAGGCAGTCGAGATCCCCGACCCGGAAACCGGCGAGCTGGAGGCCTTCTGGGACGGCGGCTTCACCGGAAATCCGGCGATGTTTCCCCTGTATGATCAGCGGCTGCCGCGCGACATCGTGATCGTGAACATCAACCCCCTGATCCGCGATGGCGTCCCCCGAACCCCGGCCCTGATCGCCGACCGCGTGAACGAGGTCAGCTTCAACGCCTCGTTGATGGCGGATCTGCGGGCCATCAATTTCGTCAAGCGCCTGTTTGCCGAGGATCGGTTGCAGAACCGGGCGATGAAGAACCCGCTGATCCACATGATCCTGGACGACACGCTGATGAACGACCTGAATGCCCGGTCCAAGCTGATGCCGGCGCCGGGCCTGATGGCGCGGATGAAGCTGGCGGGGCAGACGGCCGCCGACGCATTCCTGCGCGATCACGCGGATGCGCTGAACAACCGCGACACGGTCGATCTGCCTGCCTTGTTCGCCGGTTCGGGGATCATTGGCTAGGATGGCCAAATCGCCACTGGCCAAGGCCGTTGCAGGGCGCTAGAAGGCAAGCCGGCGGGCGGTTAGCTCAGTTGGTAGAGCGCTTCGTTTACACCGAAGATGCCGGGGGTTCGAGTCCCTCACCGCCCACCATTCTCCCTTCTCGACAAACCCGTGATCGCAGGTGGAACAGGTGGTTTGGAATTTGCCGAAAGGCTTTCACAAACTTGCCCCAAGTCCCACATTTTCCACTTGCGCCCCGCTGCGCGCCCCCCTATAGACCCCCCACGCCACGTCGAAAGACAAGGCAGACCTCCGGTGGGGCCATAGCTCAGTTGGTAGAGCGCTTGAATGGCATTCAAGAGGTCAGGGGTTCGACTCCCCTTGGCTCCACCAAATCATTCCATTCGCTGACAGCTTTCCCCTGGTCGTCCAGGGGATCAAGGCCGCGATCCCAACGGCCTTCATGCGCCATATGGAGGGCAAGGTCCGATAAGGACGCGATGTCGACGTCGGGGCTGACGCCAGGCACCTGTCCTGGCGGCACGCCGGTTCGCGCCAGGATCGTCATCAGCCCGGCCGCCTGTCCCGCGATGATGACGGTCTCGATCTGGACGCCAGGCATGAGGGTCGCGCCGGGATCGCTTCCAAGAAAATCCAAGGGATCATGCGGAGCCTGTCGAGCGTAACGGGAATCCCCATGCCGTTCAGCTTGGCCGCGAATCCCGTGGCCGATCTGGTCGGGTTGTTCGTCGCGAAGGGCGCTACAGGCGACGCCGTTCAGAGGTCGCTGATGATGCCGCCGCACGTCACGGGCGGGATCCGTAAAGGAACTTGGGCCGCAACCCCCACCTGCGCCGCAGTCCTGCGATCCAGGCGGCTGTATCATCCTGAGGATCACCCCAGGCGGTCGATGATCCAGGACGCGATCATCAGGTCCAGATGCGCGCCGCCACCGTTCTTGAAGACGGTGATGTCGTCGTCCGACGCGCGCCCCTGGGTGCCGGGTTGCACCAGGTCGTAGAGATCGCCCTTGATGCTGTCTGCCGTGATCGCGCCCGAGCCGAGGGGGATCAGCAGTTCCCCGATATGGGCGGCGGTGTCGCGGCTGTCCACGAACAGGCGGGCGCGGGCCATCAGGACATCGTCGGCCTCTCGCATGTCGGCCTTGTAGGCGCCGATCAGATCGACATGGGTGCCGGGCCGCACCCAATCGCCCATGATGACCGGACTGCGGGCCATCGTCGCCGTCGAAACGATGTCGGCCTGTCCCACCGCCCCTTGCAGATCGGTCGTCGCGTGAAGGTCTGCGCCGATGCCGGACAGACCGGCGACAAGTGCCTGGGCCTGTTCGGGGCGCCGTGCCCAGACCGTCACCGTCTCGATCCCCGGCAGCACTGCCGTATAGGCCTGGACCAGGCTGGCCGCGACCGTGCCCGCGCCGACGATCAGCAGGTGGCGGCTGTCTGGCCGCGCCAGCAGGCTGGCGCCCAGCACCGAATCCGCCGCCGTCTTCAAGGTCGTCACCAGCCGGTTCTCGACGATCGCGCGCAGATGGCCGTCGTCCTTGTCGAAGACCAGCATCGCGCCCTGCACCGTGGGCAGGCCGCGCGACGGATTGGCGTCGAAGACGGTAAAGGGCTTCGCACCATAGCCCAGCCCGGCGATGAAGGCCGACCGGGTCATCATCGTGCCCGTCGCGGGTCCAAGGAAGGTGTCGCGGATTTCGGCGCGGGGCAGCGCGTGGCCCGCCTTCAGCGCCGCGACCGCGCCCGGCCAGTCCAGCCGGCCCATCGCGGCATCATAAGTGATGAAGGGGGGTGTTCCGGTCATGGCCGGGCGCCGCCGATGTCGTGGGTCATGGGTTTTCCTTCAATCTTGTGGGCCATGTGTCGCACGAACGGCAAGTGACTTGGAAGGAATGGTTGCCGGTCCGTTGGTCCGAACTGGATCGACGTGATTGGCGGCAGGGGCAAGGAACAAGCCGACGGTCCCCAGGGTTGCCGGGGGACGCGGGGCAGGGCATCACCTGGGCATCGGGAAAGCGGACCATGTGCAATCTTTACAATCTCACCTCCAACCAGCAGGCGATCCGGGATGCCGCGCGGGCGATGCAGGACAGCCTGGGCAATCTTGAGCCGACCCTTGACCTTTATCCCGACCGTCCCGCGCCGGTGGTTCGCAACACGGCCGAGGGGCGCGAGCTGGCCCGGCTGACCTGGGGGATGCCCACGCCGCCGCAGTTCCTGAAGACGAAGGACGCGCCCGATACCGGCGTCACCAATATCCGCAATACCGCCAGCCCCCATTGGCGTCGCTGGCTGGGGGTTCCGAACCGCTGCCTTGTGCCCGCCACCGCCTTTTCGGAATACGGGGCAAAGCCCGATCCGGTGACGAAGCGCAAGCCACTTTACTGGTTCGGCCTGGATGAATCGCGCCCCCTGTTCTTCTTTGCGGGCATCTGGACGCCCTGGACCGGCACGCGGGGGTCGATGAAGACGCCGCGCCCGGGCGAGCACCAGCTTTTCGCCTTTCTGACCTGCGAGCCGAACGGGGTGGTGGGCAAGGTCCATCCCAAGGCCATGCCGGTAATCCTGACCACCCCCGACGAGATCGAGATGTGGATGACGGCGGAGTGGTCCCAGGCCCAGGTCCTGCAACGGCCGCTGCCCGACCGGCAACTGGTGATCCTGGACGGGGCATGACGGCCCGACCTTGCCCACTGTCTTAGGACAGATCCTCGATGATATAGTCCTCCCAGTCTTCCTCGGTCACCGAGGCTTCGCTGACGGTCCAGCCGCGGACACTGGCGCCGGCGCGATGCACAGTCTCGCGGTCGCCGGAAATCAGGTGGTGCCACTTGTAGAGCGGCCTCCCCTCGTGGCGCAGGCGATAGGCGCAGGTGGCGGGCAGCCACCAGGCGATCTCGGCCAATTTGCGGGGGGTCAGGACGACGCAGTCGGGGACATAGTCGTGGCGGTTGGCATAGCTGCTGCACTGGCACTTGGCGCCGTCCAGCAGCCTGCAGGCGACACGGGTGAAGGCCAGTTCGTTCGTGTCTTCGTATTCGATCTTGTTCAGGCAGCACTTGCCGCAGCCGTCGCACAGCGCCTCCCATTCGTCGGGCTGCAACTGCGGCAACGGCAGTTCCCAGAAGCGGTCGCGCATCAGGCGCCCGCCAGCACCGCGCGGGCCTGGCTGGCATCGGCGGCAATCTGATCGATCAATGTCTGCACGCTGTCGAATTTGGCCTCGTCGCGCAGGAATTCAACCAGGCCGACCGAAAGATGCTGGCCATACAGGTCGCCGTCGAAGTCGAACAGGTGCACTTCCAGGTTGGGCGCATTGCGTCCGAACATCGGGCGCACGCCCAGGCTGGCGACGCCCTGGCAGGACAGCTTGTCCGGCCCGGTCAGCACCTCGACCACCACGGCATAGACGCCAAGGCGGGGCAGGTGCAAGTCGTCCATCTGCATGTTGGCGGTGGGCCAGCCGAATTCGCGCCCGCGCTTGTTGCCGTGGACGACCTCGCCCTCGATCCGGTGCAGGTGGCCCAGCATCCGTTCCGCGTCGCGGGGGCGTCCTTCCGTCAGGGCGCAACGGATGGCGGTGGAACTGTAGTCCTGCCCGCCCGCCCCCACCAGCGGCACAGCGGTCACGCCGAAGCCAAGCTGGCGGCCCAGATCCTGCAACGTCGCGACATCGCCCGCGCGATCCTTGCCGAAGACGAAATCCGCACCCACGGTCACATGGGTCACGCCCAGTCCGCCCACCAGCACGTCGCGGGCAAAAGCCTCGGGCGAAAGGCCCGCCAGAACCGCGCCGAAGGGCAATTCGTAAAGCTGTTCCACCCCCAGCCGGGCCAGGCGGTTGGCGCGGGATTCCGAATTCATCAGCCGGAAGGGCGGGGCATCGGGGGCAAAGAACTGGCGGGGATGGGGTTCGAATGTGACGATGCCCAAGGGGCCACCTGCCTGGCGGGCGGATTCTATCACGGCGCGATGGCCCAGGTGGACGCCGTCGAAATTGCCCATGGCGACGGATGCGCCGCGGGCGCCTGCCGGAAGTCCTGTCCAGTCGCGGTGGATTTGCAAAGGGTGCCCCCACTGGGGCGCGCGCGCCCCGTCAGTCGAACTTGCGGCTTGGCGCCAGAACGACCGCCTCGCCTTTCAGGACGACCGTATCACCCACGAGACAGCGGGTTGCAAGCGTGACCCGCCGTTTCGCGTGGTCGATGGTGTCCACCGTCACCTCGGCCCGGACGGTGTCGCCGGGGCGGACGGGGGCCATGAACTTCAGCGTCTGGCCCAGATAGACCGTGCCATGGCCCGGCAATTGTTCCCCGATCACGGCCGAGATCAGCCCGGCGGTCAGCATCCCATGCGCGATACGTCCTTCAAAGATCGTGTCGCGGGCATAATCGTCGTCCAGATGGACCGGATTGCGGTCGGTCGAGACCTCGGCGAACAGGTTGATGTCGCGGTCCGTCACCTGCTTTTGCAGATAACGGGTCATGCCCACCTCGAGATCCTCGATGACGATCGTGCCGCGGGGAAGATTGTCAAGCATGGCATGTTCCCTGTGATGAGCGATCCGCTTGCCGATGCTGCATAGCAGCGAAGTGTCTTCAACGCAATAAACTTATACGATAACAAAATAAAGTATAATATTATTGCCGTGAGAAGGAGGGGAGGGGATGGTTCAGATTGCAAACCAGCCGCAGGCTGACTTCTGGACCTCGCCCGCCGGGCGGGCTTGGGTGGAACACGGACCGGCCCTGGATGCGACGATGGAAGGGCTGCTTCGGCCCCTGCTGGACGCCGCGGATCTGGACGGATCAGAGGATGTCCTGGATGTCGGTTGCGGCACCGGGGCCAGCACGCTGGCCGCCGCCCGGCGTGTGCCCAACGGCACGGTGCTGGGACTGGACATCGCCGCGCCGATGCTGGAACGGGCACGGCAACGTGCCCAGACCGAAGGAATGGCGAACGTCGCCTTCCACCTGTGCGATGCGCAGGTCGAACGGCTTGCCCCCGCCAGCCGCGATGTCCTCCTCTCGCGCTTCGGGATGAGCTTTTTCGACGACAGCGTCGCGGCCTTCCGAAATCTGTCCCAGGCGCTTCGCGACGGCGGGCGCATGGTCTTCCTGTCCTGGGCGCGTCTGGCGGACAATCCATGGTTCACCATCCCCGAAAAGGCCGCACGGGACTGGCTGAACACCCCGCCCGAGCCGCCGACGAACGGTCCCGGCCCTCTGGCCTTCGCGGATGCGGATCATGTGCTGGATCTGATGGCGCAGGCGGGGCTTGTCGAAGGGCGGGCCGAGACGCTGCAAATCGACCTGACGCCGCCCGGCGGATCATCCGGGGCGGCACGCCTTGCCACCCATGTCGGACCAGCCGCGCGCCTGCTGCGGATTTGCAATGCCTCGCCCCAGGATCGTGAGGCAATCGCCGCGCGGATCGAAGGCGACTTCACCGCCTTCGGCCAAGGCGCGGACATGCGAGTTCCGTCATCGGTGCATGTGTTTTCCTGCCGCGCAAGGCGGCAGGCATAAACTGTCAGCGCAGCCGGCCGATGCTGTATTGCGGGGCCAGCGCATGGCCCTCCAGCCAGTCCAGCAGCAGCGCGTTGTCGGGATTCTCGACATCCGGCCCCAGGGCGTCTGCCGCAAGCCCGCCGGTCACGAACAGCGCGTCGATGCCCTGATCCAGGGCGCCCTTCACATCGGTGAAGATGCCGTCGCCGATGGCCAGGATGCGTGCGCCCGGCCCCAGATCCAGCAGCCGCCGCGCCCGGTCATAGATCGGCGGATGCGGCTTGCCGAAGTAAAGCGACGTGCCGCCAAGACCCTCGTAGTATTCCGCCAGGGCGCCGGCGCAATAGATGCGCGTCTCGCCCATGTCCACGACCACATCCGGGTTTGCGCACAGCAGCGGCAACCCGCGGTCGCGTGCCTGCATCAGGCGGTCGTGGTAATCGGCGGGCGTTTCGGTCAGTTCCTCGAAGGGGCCGGTGGCCACGATCCCCTCGGCATCCTCCAGCGATACGCGCCGGATCACGGGGGCATCGGCGAATTCCGCCGGAATGTCGTCGAAGAAGCCGTCGTCCTTGGCGGTCCCGATATGCCAGACCTTGCGGCCGACACGGCCTTCGAACATCGCTTCCTGCGCGGCATCGCCCGAACTGACCACGATGTCCCAGGCGTCGCGCGGCACGCCCATGCGGTCAAGCTGGGCGATCACGAATTGGTTGGGACGCGGCGCGTTGGTCATCAGGACCACCCGACCGCCCTTTGCCCGGAACGCCTGCAAGGCCGCGACTGCGGCGGGATAGGGCTGCTTGCCGTTGTGCAGGCAGCCCCACAGGTCGCAGAACAGCACGTCGTAATCGGCACCGATCTGCGACAGCGAAGGGATGATCCGGGTCATTACAATGCAAGGACCGGGATGATCTGCTTCTTGCGGCTCATCACGCCGGGCAGGAGCACGGTGTCGCCCGTGACCGCGACGCCGAAGCTGCGCTCGGCCAGACTGCGCACGAAGTCGTTGGGGACCAGCAGGGTCGCTTCCTCGCGCAGGATATCGACGATGAAGCACAGCACCTGGTCCGCGCCGTCCTCGGCCGCGACGCGGGGCATGGCGGCCATCAGCGCGTCCTTGCGAGCCAGCAGCACCTGCGGCGAGGTCGTTTCCAGCACCGTGATGCGCAGCTGCTTGCCGCCCAGCTCGTATTCCTTGCTGTCGGTGCGCAGCAGCGCCTCGTCGGAAAAGGCGCTGATATCAGACTTGGCCGCGAACATCTCGGCCGCATAGTCGGTGATGTTGACGCCCAGATCGGATGCCAGCTTCTCGGCCACGGCGCGGTCATGGGCGGTGGTGGTGGGGCTGCGGAATTCCAGCGTGTCGGACAGGATGCAGGTCAGCATCGCGCCCTTGATCCCCTCGGGCGCGCGGGCCATGTCCTCGCCGATCAGGTCGTGCATGATGGTGGCGGTGCAGGCCAGCGGACGGATGGTGATGTTGATGGGACTGCGCGTCTTGATGCCGCCTGCCAGCAGGTGGTGGTCGATGATCTCGATCACCTCGGCCTGGTCCAGGCTGGCGGGCAGTTCGGCGGGGTTGTTGGTGTCCACGATCACGCAGTGATCGCCCGCCGCGACATCGGCGATGATTTCCGGCTTGTCCAGGTTCCAGCGGTTCAGCATCCACAGGGCTTCGGTGTTCGGCTCGCCTTGCAGGACCGCCTTGGCGGGGGTCTTGCGGACCTCGTTCAGATACCAGGCCCAGATGATGGGGGAACCGGTCGAATCCGTGTCGGGGGCGGTATGGCCGAAGACCTTGATCATGATGCACCTTCGCAGCGTCTGAATGTCGCGCGCGTTATAGGCGGCGCGGCGGGCGATGTCCAACAGGGGAGGTGGTGCCGGTTGAGGGGATTGAACCCCCGACCTTCGGTTTACAAAACCGCTGCTCTACCGCTGAGCTAAACCGGCCCGGTGTGCACTTCCTGCG
The DNA here is from genome assembly GCF_030846195.1 of Paracoccus yibinensis. GTDB lineage: Bacteria > Pseudomonadota > Alphaproteobacteria > Rhodobacterales > Rhodobacteraceae > Paracoccus > Paracoccus yibinensis. Next base: position 425,342 of record NZ_JAVCWH010000002.1, on the reverse strand, counting down.
ATAGCCTTTGCCCGCGTCTTGCGCAAGCCGCGAAAGCGGTTTGACTGCGCATCGGGCATCGCTACTGTGCCCCGGCGCCGGCACGGGCGGAAGAAGAAGGATCAGGCCGATATGCAGATGGTGTTTCATCTGGGGGTGCATTGCACGGATGGCGACCGGCTGCTGAAGACGCTGCTGAACAACCGCGACTGGCTGATGCAGCACGGCACCGACGTCATCACCCCCAACCGCCATCGCGGCCTGTTCGAAGAGGCGCTGATGTCGCTGAAAGGCGGGCGCGCGACCGCCGAGATGCAGCAAATCATGCTGGACGCGGTGCTGCACAGCGATTCGCCCGGCCGGGCGATCTTCTCTACGCCCACGTTCATGGGGGCGCCGGGCCGGGTGGTGGGGCAGACGGGGCTTTACCCGCAGATGGGTGCGCGGGCCGCGGCCCTGGCGAACCTGTTCCCCGACCACGAGGTCGAGTTCTTCCTGGCGATCCGCAATCCCGCCGCGCTGATTTCCGAGGTGCTGCCGATCTTTACCGGCGGCGGCTATCACGTCCTGATGCAGGGCCGCCAGCCCACGGACCTGCGCTGGCGCGACCCGATCCAGGCGCTGCTGCGCGCGGTCCCCGGCCGCCGGGTGGTGATCTGGTGCCACGAGGACGTGCCCCTGATCTGGCCCGAGATCGCCCGCCTTGTCGGCGCCATCCCCCCCGATGCGCCCCTGCAAGGCGGATCGATGTATCTCGAGGAGATCCTGGGCGAGGCAGGCATGGCCCGGCTGAGAGAGAAGCTGGCCGCGCAGGACCGGCTGTCCGTCGCGCAGCGCCGGGCCATCTCGTCCGAGATGATCGAGAGCCATGCGCCCGCCGCCGCCCTGGACCAGGTGATCGACCTGCCCGGCTGGACGCAGGAAGTGGTGGACCGGGTGACGGCGAACTATCGCACCGACGTGGGCGAGATCGCGGTCCTGCCTGGGGTGGAGTTCGTGTTGGCGTGATCGGCGCCTGCTGCCCTGGCGGCTGCTGGTGCCCGCATCAGCAAAAGGAAAGGGGCGCCCCTTCGGACGCCCCTTGAACCTGTGGCCGGACAAGATCCTTACTTGATCTTGCCCTCCTTGTATTCGACGTGCTGACGGACGACCGGGTCGTATTTGCGAACGGTCATCTTTTCGGTCATGGTGCGGGCGTTCTTCTTGGTCACGTAGAAGTGGCCCGTGCCGGCGGTCGAGTTCAGCCGGATCTTGATGGTGGTCGGCTTCGCCATGTCATTGCTCCTGCTTCGGGGCAATCGCGCGGCGCAGACCCCGTGGAATTCGTTTGAAGCCCGCCTTTTACCCATGGGCAGGCCGAAGTCAACCCGAATCGCCCGGGAAATCATGGGTCAAAAGGGCCATATTGCGCGGAGGGCCTGTAAGCCGGATTCTGTCCACCGCGCGTGACGCGGCTGGATGACCATTCCTCTGGCCCGGCGGTTGCCCGCCGGATCAAGCTGCCTACCCGGACCTGCTGGGGCAAGGCGGCCCTGCGGGGTTGCCCCCGCGCGCGGTCCCTATTCGGCATTGCTCCCGGTGGGGCTTGCCATGCGGGGCCTGTTGCCAGGCCCCCGGTGGGCTCTTACCCCACCGTTTCACCCTTACCCATGCGGACATGGGCGGTCTGTTCTCTGTGGCGCTTTCCCTGGGGTTGCCCCCGCCGGGCGTTACCCGGCACCGTCGCCTCATGGAGTCCGGACTTTCCTCGACAATCAAGCTGCCGCGGTCATCCGGCCCTCCGCGCAGGCGGGATATGGCGGGGAAGGCGGGCGGGGTCAATGGAAAACCCCCGGGAGTAGGGTGCGTGCTCGCACGCACCGATGGCGCAAAGGTGCGTGCAAGCACGCACCCTACGGGTCTGCGACTTACGCCTCCGGGCAATCGGCCCGAGGCAATGGAAAACCCCCGCTGCGGGACAGCGGGGGTTGGCTTTGGCGCAATGGTGCGTGCAAGCACGCACCCTACGGGTCAGCTTTTGGCCAGGTTGCGCAGCACGTAGTGCAGCACGCCGCCATTCTTGAGGTATTCGATCTCGACCTCGGTATCGACGCGGGCCTTCAACTGGATTTCCTTCACCGTGCCGTCGGCGTAGCGGATGGTGCAGGGCACCAGCGACAGGGGCTTGAAGTCGCCCGCAAGCCCGTGGATCGAGACGGTCTCGTCGCCCTTCAGGCCCAGCGTCTTGCGGTTCTCGCCCGGCAGGAATTCCAGCGGGACCACGCCCATGCCGACCAGGTTGGACCGGTGGATGCGCTCGAAGCTCTCGGCGATCACCGCCTTGACGCCCAGCAGGTTGGTGCCCTTGGCCGCCCAGTCACGGCTGGACCCCGCGCCGTATTCGATGCCGCCGAAGATCACCAAGGGCGTGCCTTGGTCCTGATAGGCCATCGAGGCATCGAAGATCGTCGTCGGTTGGCCGTCCGGCCCCTTGGTGAAGCCGCCTTCGACGCCGTCCAGCATCTCGTTCCTGATGCGGATATTGGCGAAGGTGCCGCGCATCATGATTTCATGGTTACCGCGGCGAGAGCCGTAGCTGTTGAAATCCTTCGGCGCGACCTGGCGCTCCAGCAGATACTGGCCCGCCGGGGTGGTCGGCTTGAACGAACCGGCCGGGCTGATGTGGTCGGTGGTGATCATGTCGCCCAGGATCGCCAGAACCCGCGCGCCGTCGATGTCGCTGATGACGCCCGCTTCCTTGGCCATGCCCTTGAAATAGGGCGGGTTCTGGATATAGGTCGAGGTCGGCGGCCAGTCATAGGTTTCGCTGTCCGTGACATCGACCGCCTGCCAACGCTCGTCGCCCTTGAACACGTCCGCATATTTCGACTGGAACGCCTCGCGCGTGACCGTGGCGTGGACCAGATCGGCGATTTCCTGGTTGGTGGGCCAGATGTCCTTCAGGTAGACGTCGCGGCCTTCCGGCGTCTGGCCGATCGGATCGCGGGTCAGGTCCACGTTCAGGTCGCCCGCGATGGCATAGGCCACCACCAGCGGGGGCGAGGCCAGGAAGTTCGCGCGCACGTCGGGGCTGATGCGCCCTTCGAAGTTGCGGTTGCCCGACAGCACGGCGGTCGCCACCAGGTCGTTGTCGTGGATCGCCTTGGAAATCGCCGGATCGCCCAAGGGACCCGAGTTGCCGATGCAGGTGGTGCAGCCGTAACCAACTAGGTTGAAGCCCAGGGCGTCCAGATCCTCCTGCAGGCCGGCGGCCTCCAGATACTCGCCCACGACCTGCGAACCCGGCGCAAGGGACGTCTTGACCCAGGGCTTGCGGTTCAGGCCAAGCTGGCGCGCTTTGCGGGCGACGAGGCCCGCCCCGATCATCACATAGGGGTTCGAGGTGTTGGTGCAGCTTGTGATCGCCGCGATCACCACGGAGCCGTCGGTGATCGTGTAGTCCTGGCCCTCGACCGCGACGGTCTTGCGGGCATCGGCTCGGGTCAGCACGTCGCCGTCCTCGGCGGGCGCCCCGGCGCGGTAATCCGACACCAGCTTGGCAAAGGTCTGCGCGGATTCGGTCAGCGGCAGGTAATCCTGCGGGCGCTTGGGACCGGAAATCGCGGGAACGATGCTGCCCATGTCCAGTTCCAGCGTCGAGGAATAGACCGGCGCATAATCCGCGCCGCGCCAGAAGCCGTTCTCCTTGGCATAGGCCTCGACCAGGGCGATGCGGTCCTCATCCCGGCCGGTATTGCGCAGATAGCGCAGGGTTTCGTCGTCGATCGGGAAGAAGCCGCAGGTGGCGCCGTATTCGGGGGCCATGTTGGCGATGGTCGCGCGGTCGGCCAACGGCAGGTTGTCCAGCCCTTCGCCGTAGAATTCGACGAACTTGCCCACGACGCCGTGCTTGCGCAGCATCTGCACGACCTTCAGCACCAGGTCGGTGGCGGTGGTCCCTTCCACCATCCGGCCGGTCAGCTTGAAGCCCACGACTTCAGGGATCAGCATGGATACGGGCTGGCCCAGCATCGCGGCCTCGGCCTCGATCCCGCCGACGCCCCAGCCCAGCACGGCCAGGCCGTTGACCATGGTGGTGTGGCTGTCGGTGCCGACCAGCGTGTCGGGATATGCGACCAGCTCGCCGTTCTGGTCGGTGTCGGTCCAGACGGTCTGGGCCAGATATTCCAGGTTCACCTGGTGGCAGATGCCGGTTCCGGGCGGCACCACGCGGAAGTTCTGGAACGCGTTCTGACCCCATTTCAGGAACTGGTAGCGTTCGATGTTGCGTTCGTATTCCAGGTCCACGTTCTTCTGGAAGGCGCGCGGATTGCCGAATTCGTCGATCATGACCGAGTGGTCGATGACCAGATCCACCGGGTTCAGCGGGTTGATCTTCTGCGCGTCGCCGCCAAGCGCCTTGATGCCGTCGCGCATCGCGGCAAGGTCAACGACCGCCGGGACGCCGGTGAAGTCCTGCATCAGCACGCGGGCCGGGCGATAGTTGATTTCTCGCGGGTTCTTGCCGCCCAGGGACGCCCATTCGCCAAAGGCCTTGATGTCGTCCACGGACACGGAAAAGCCGCCATCCTCGAAGCGCAGCAGGTTTTCCAGCACCACCTTCAGCGCGGCGGGCAGTTTCGAGAAATCGCCAAGCCCGGCCTCGGTGGCTGCGGCGATGGAGTAATAGGCGTAATCCTTGCCGCCCGCCGAAAGCTTGCGGCGCGTCTTGGCGGTGTCGGTTCCGATCTGGATGGGCATGGGGGCCTCCCTGTCTGCGAATGGGATGGGTCGGGCTTGCGTGGCCTTGCTTTGCCCCATAGGGCAGGACAGCGCAAGGGCATCACGCGGCAAATTGTATGCAATCGCATACCATGATCGCCGCTGTTGCTCAAGGGCCACCGGGGAACTTTCACGCGGTGCCTAACAAAGCGTTGATTTGTTCCCCGGCAAGGCGCGGGTCTATGCAGGGGGACATTCGTCAACCATCGGACTTCAGGAATGCTGACCGGACCGGCAGCCAGACAGATCAGATCCCTTGCCGTCGCGGGATGGTGCGCCATGGCCGTGGTGCTTGGCGCGGGTGCCGCCTGGGCGCAGGGCGTCGAGGACCCCGGAAAGACGGACACGGCGGCCGCCCCCGGCAGCATGGATGGCGCGGCCCAGGGTTCGGCCGCGGCGTCGGAAGGGCAGGGGGGCGAGGCGCCGATCATCGCCGCGCCCAGCGATCCGGGCCGCTGGGCGCCACCCCCCTCGACCGCCTATGTGCCGTCCGAGATGGGCGGCTTCAACAGCTTCGCCGCCGGGGATACGGTGCCCCTGCCGATGGACCGCTTCAACCCCGACGACCTGCCGGTGGTGGTCGAGCTGTTCACCTCTCAGGGATGTTCGTCCTGCCCGCCCGCGGATGCCATGCTGGCGGGCCTGTCGGACGAAGCGGATATCCTGCCGCTGTCCTTTCATGTCGATTACTGGGACTATCTCGGTTGGGCCGACAGCTTTGCGCGGCCCGAATTCACGGCGCGGCAGGAAGGCTATGCCCAGGCTGCGGGGGAACGGGCGGTCTATACCCCGCAGATCATCGTCGATGGCCAGGATACCGCGGTTGCCGTCGGTCCTGCGCAGTTGATGGGGCTGATCGACGCCAGCCGCGTCGCGCCCGCCATGGTCAGCGTTCAGCGCGAGACCACCCCCAAAGGCGAGGCGATCGAGGTGATGCCCCTGTCCGATCTGGGCGGAAAGGTGGAGATCGTGATGATCCGCTATGCCCCCGAACGCCAGGTGCGCATGACCGCCGGGGAAAATCGCGGCAAGGTCGTCACCTATACCAATGTCGTCCTGTCCCTGGAGTTGCTGGCCGAATGGGACGGGGCCGCGCCCCTGCGCATGACGGTCAGCCCTGATGGGACGGCCGACGACAGCTTCCCCACCGATACCCGCCACGCCCTGCTGGTCCAGCAGGAACACGGCGGCGACGGATTGCCCGGCCCGATCCTGGCGGCGATCCGGCTGGATTGACCCTTGGCCACAGGCCAGGGCTTGCCCGCCCGCCAGCGATGCGAGACAACCTCCTGCGGAACAGCACAAGGGACGGATGCGATGAAGGAACCGAAAGCCTGGGTCATGCAGGTGCTGGAATGGGGGCCGCTGCTGCTGTTCTTCGCGGTCTTCATGCTGAACCGGGGGGATCAGGTTGCGTTGTGGGGACAGGAATACACGCCCCTGGTCTTTGCCACGCTGGTCTTCATTCCCGCGCTGGCGCTGGCGACCGTGATCCGCTGGCGGCTGACCGGCAAGCTGGCGCCGATGCAGATTGCCACGCTGGTGCTGGTCGTGATCTTTGGCGGACTGTCGGTCTGGCTGAACGACCCGCGCTTCTTCAAGATCAAGCCGACGATCATCTATCTGCTGTTCGCGGGGCTTCTGGGATTCAGCCTGATCACCCGGCGCAACTGGCTGGGCGCGATCCTGTCCGAGGCGCTGCCCATGGACGCCGAGGGCTGGCGCAAGCTGACCGGACGCATGGCGCTGTTGTTCCTGGGCCTTGCCATCGCCAACGAGATCGTCTGGCGGGGCATGTCCGAAACGACCTGGGTCTATTTCAAGACCTTCGGGATGCCCGTGGTGATCTTCGTCTTCCTGATGGCGAATGCCGGGTTGTTCCGCGCCCATTCGATCGAGGTGCCGACCGACGACGCCACGAAATAGGTCAGGCCCTGACGCCGCCGAACTGGGCGGGCGAGGCCAGAAGGCGCGACCACCTGGGTTCGATCCGGCCCGGCAGGCGGGTGCGCAGCATGGACAACGGCAAGGCCCAGGGCTGCGCCATTGCGGTGCGATAGAAATCGAACAGACCCCGGCGCAGATAGGGTGTCCAGTGCGACAGGCGCAAAAGCGGGCGTTCGGTCGGAAAGCCCAACCGGTCCAGGGCCGCAAGGGTCGCGTCGTCGTCGATCTGCACGTCCAGCCAGTTGTCCGCCGGGCGATCCAGCCCAAAGCCCAGGGCCTGCCTGCGGCCCCGGTCCAGCCACATCTCCATCGCGAAATCGAACAAGTCGTTTTCGCGCGACGTGATGTTCAGCACCTCGGCCCGCCGGCCTGCGGGGCTGTCCAGGGCGGCAGCGGCCGCGTCCCGGAATTCCGCCCCTGCCAGCAGGACGATGCGGCCGATGCTGCCAGGATCGGCGTGGTGCAGGGCCTGCAATCCCACCCGCGCGCCCAGGGAATGACCGATCAGCGCGACGGGCCGCCCCGTCCGGCCAGCCAGGTCGGACACCAGGGCCGCGACCGCGCGTCCCGCATCGCCCGCCCGGCCATAGGCCCGGCCCAGCATCCCCCGCGCTTCCCATCCGAAGGCCAGTGCCAGCCCTTCGTCGGGGGCATCGGCTCCAAAGCCCAAGGCGCGGGGCCAGGACAGCACACGGCGGTCCGCGCGGTCCGGTTCAAGCGACAGGATCAGTCGATGGGGATCGCAATGCGGCGCGGATGGCGAATAGCGGTATCCGTGGATCATCACGATCACCGGCGCATGGGCAGGCAGAAGGCGAACCGTGTCGGCCAGCCCCTGGGGCAGCCCGCCATCCGCATCGACCTTGACCACCGGCATGATCCCGCCTCCTGTTCCTGCCCAAGGCATGGGCAAAGGGTGCAACACCGGCGTGAAAGAAGCGTTAAGGCTGCGTGACGCACGGTGCGCGCAACGCGTTTACGCAGGCCGGATGCCGCGCATTCCAAGCCATGCCGTTTTCGCCATTGAATTTTCCACCTTGCCCCCTCTATGTTGCGACTATGCGTTTCGCGATCTTCAATTGCGGGTTGTGGGACGCTTCCAGTTTCGCAGCGCGACACCTCTGGCACCGATTCACGGAAGGCGGCATGTGTCACGCGGAAAGCCCGCCCGCGGCGCATGACCATGCGACCGGGCGATATCAGACAGCGGCGCGGCGGGCCTGGCGGCCTTCGCGTCAACCGTAAGGAACAGACGCGATGACGCGCGCAAGGGACGGACAGGATCGGAACGGGGGGGCATCAGGCCTTTCCCGCCGCATCGCCGTTGCCCCAGCCGCGCCCGTGTCCCCATCACAACGCGGCCTTTCGGCGGGGGTGCCCCTGGCACCGCCCGGCGCAGGCGCGCGCGAAAGATTTGAACATGGCAAAGAAAATGCTGATCGACGCCACCCACGCCGAGGAAACTCGGGTGGTCGTGGTGGACGGAACCAAGGTCGAAGAATTTGATTTCGAGACCGTAAACAAGCGCCAGATTTCGGGCAACATCTACCTGGCCAAGGTCACGCGGGTCGAGCCCTCGCTTCAGGCGGCCTTTGTGGATTACGGCGGAAACCGCCACGGTTTCCTGGCCTTCGCGGAAATCCACCCGGATTACTATCAGATCCCCGCCGCCGACCGCGCGGCCCTGATCGCCGAGGAACGCGCCTATGCCGAGGCGCAGGAGGCCGAGGAGGCCGCCCGCAGCAGCCGCCGCAAGCCCCGGGCCGAACGCGCCGAGACGGGCGATGAAACCGCGTCCGCCGACGCGCCAGCCGAGGATGCCGAGGCCGCGTCCGACGACCGTTCCCACGATGCCGCGTCCGACGAAACCGCCGAGGACAATGACGGCGAGGTCGAGGCCACGGCCACGGATGCGTCCGACAAGGACGAGGAGATCGAATCGGTCGCCGAGGAGGACGTGGCCGAGGAAATCCGCGTCCAGAAGAAGCCGCGTCCCCGCCGCTACAAGATCCAGGAGGTGATCAAGGTCCGGCAGATCATGCTGGTCCAGGTCGTCAAGGAAGAACGCGGCAACAAGGGCGCCGCGCTGACCACCTATCTGTCGCTGCCGGGCCGGTATTGCGTCCTGATGCCCAACACCGCGCGTGGCGGCGGCATCAGCCGCAAGATCACCAACGTGGCCGACCGCAAGAAGCTGAAGGACATCGCGTCCGAACTGGACGTGCCGAAGGGCGCGGGCCTGATCATCCGCACGGCGGGCAGCCAGCGCACCCGGACGGAAATCCGGCGTGATTACGAATACCTGCTGCGGCTGTGGGAACAGATCCGCGACCTGACCTTCAAGTCCATCGCCCCCGCCCCGATCTATGAGGAAGGCGACCTGATCAAGCGGGTCATCCGCGACCTCTACAACTCCGAGATCGACGAGGTCCTGGTCGAGGGCGAGCGCGGCTATCGCGTGGCCAAGGACTTCATGAAGATGATCATGCCGACCCATGGCCGGGCGGTGCAGCAATATACCGACCAGATGCCGCTGTTCGCGCGCTATCAGGTGGAAAGCTATCTGGCCGGGATGTTCAATCCGGTCGTGCAGCTGAAATCGGGCGGCTATATCGTCATCGGCGTGACCGAGGCGCTGGTGGCCATCGACGTGAACTCGGGCCGGGCCACGAAGGAAGGCTCGATCGAGGAAACGGCGCTGAAGACCAACCTGGAGGCCGCCGACGAGGTGGCGCGCCAGTTGCGCCTGCGCGACCTTGCCGGCCTGATCGTCATCGACTTCATCGACATGGAGGAACGGCGCAACAACGCCGCGGTCGAGAAGCGGATGAAGGACAAGCTGAAATCCGACCGCGCACGCATCCAGGTGGGCCGCATCTCGGGCTTCGGCCTGATGGAGATGTCGCGCCAGCGCCTGCGTCCAGGGATGCTGGAATCCACGACGCAGCCCTGCGCCCATTGCCACGGCACCGGGTTGATCCGGTCGGACGACAGCCTGGCGTTGACCATCCTGCGCGCCATCGAGGAAGAGGGCACCCGCAAGCGGTCGCGCGAGGTGCTGGTTCGCGCGCCGGTCACCGTGGTCAACTTCCTGATCAACCAGAAGCGCGAACATGTCGCCGGGATCGAGGCGCGTTATGGCCTTTCGGTCCGGCTCGAGGCCGATCCGTCGCTGATCTCGCCCGATTTTGCCATCGAGAAGTTCAAGACCGCGACCCGCAACGTTCCCGAGGTGTCGGCCTCGGTCCTGTCGGTCGATGCCGATCTCATGGCCCAGATCGACGATGAGGACGAGGATCTGCCCGAGGAGGTCGAGGCGGAGGCCGAGGCTGAAACCGAGGGCGATGAAGGCTCTGAGACCTCGACCGCCGAGGATGAGAATGGCGAGGGCCGTTCGCGCCGTCGCCGCCGGCGCCGCCGGCGCAAGGGCGGCGAGCGTCCCGAGGGCGAGGGCGCCGAGGCCGGCGACGATGCCGATGAGATGTCCGACGACGCGACTGACAGCGCCGAGGAGCCCGAGGCCGAGGAAGCCGAACAGAACGGCCGCCGTCGCCGGTCCCGGTCGCGCAGCCGTCGCCGTGGCGGCGATCTGCCCGCCGCCGAGGGTCTGCCCGAGGTTGTCGATCTGCGCGATCAGCCGGATGAGCGTGCCGAATCGCTGCCCGGCCTGAATGCCCGGCCGGAACCGCAGGACCCGCTTGCAGGCGCCTCGCCCGCAGCAGGGGTTTCCGCCTCGGATGCGGCGACCGAGGAAGGCGAGATCGTGGCCTTGTCCGAAATCGCGGTCGAGCCGCAGGCAGCCGAGACCCCTTCGTCCGAGGAGATGGAGCGGTTGCAGGCCGAGGAAACCGTGATCGCCCAGATCGTGGCCGAGGCCCCGGAACAGGCGTGGGCCGAGGAACCTGCGGACGCCGCCCCCGATCCCACCCCGGATCCGGCGCCGGAACTTGTCCCGGAACCCGCCCCGGCGCCAGAGCCTGAAATGGCCGAGGCCGATTCGGACCGGCCCAAGCGGCGCGGCTGGTGGTCCGGCAATCGCTGACGACAAGGGGCGCGGGCGCAAGGCTCGCGCCCTTCTCGCCAAGGCGTGACGCAATGACCCATGGCTTGCGCCGCCCGAACGGGTAAGGTGCCCGCCATGCTGGGAATCGAACTTGCCACCGCCGCCTTCCTGCCTGCCGCCCTTGTGGCGATGCTGGCCGGGATCCTGTCCTTTCTGTCGCCCTGCGTGCTGCCCATCGTGCCGCCCTATCTGGCCTATATGACCGGGGTGGGGGTGAACGGGCTGCGGGCGCAGGAACGCAGCGCCGTGCTGCCCGCGCTGTTCTTCGTCATGGGCCTGTCCACGGTGTTCCTGATCATGGGCTTCGCAGCGTCGGCCTTTGGCCGGGCCTTCCTGCAATACCAGGAGCTTCTGGCCAGGATCGCGGGCGGCGTGGTGATCGTCATGGGCCTGCATTTCCTGCGGGTGATCCGCATTCCCTTTCTGGATCACGAGGCCCGCATCGACGCCGGTGCCCAGGGCGGCGGGGCGTTCGGCGCCTATCTGCTGGGCTTGGCTTTCGCCTTTGGCTGGACGCCCTGCATCGGACCCCAACTGGGCATGATCCTGTCCCTGGCCGCGACGGGGGGCGAGTTGTCGCGTGGCACCGCGCTTCTGGCGGTCTATGCGCTTGGCCTGGGGATTCCGTTCCTGCTGGCCGCGATCTTCATCAACCGCGCCATCGGGTTGATGAACCGCATCAAGCCCTGGCTGCATGTGGTCGAACGCGTGATGGGGCTGCTGCTGGTGATCGTGGGCGCGATGCTGATCACCGGGGCATTTTCGGCCTTTTCCTATTGGCTGCTGGAAACCTTTCCCGGACTTGCTACGCTGGGTTGAACCGGCTGCATTCGCCAGTAGCGCCGACCCGATTTTCGCGCTATGCTGACCGGCAGACCCGGATAAACGGGCGAAACAAGAGGCAGTGACGGCGGTATCCCCATGACCGAGATGGTCTTTGGCACGACGCCCGTGCGGGCGGGCGACCCGATTCTTCCGCGCTGGTGGCGCACGCTGGACAAGTGGTCCCTGGCCTGCGTGCTGGGGCTGTTTTCCATCGGCATCCTGCTGGGGCTGGCGGCATCGGTTCCGCTGGCGGAAAAGAACGACCTGCCGCGCTTCTATTATGTCCAGCGGCAGGCGGTGTTCGGGGCCATGGCCCTGGTGACCATGCTGGTGATCTCGATGATGTCGCCGCGCCAGATCCGGCGCATCGGCGTGATGGGCTTTGCGGCGGCCTTCTTGCTGATCCTGCTTCTGCCCCTGATCGGCGAGGATCACGGCAAGGGCGCGACCCGCTGGCTGTCCATCGCGGGCATCTCGATGCAGCCGTCCGAGTTCCTGAAGCCCGGCTTCGTCGCCATCTGCGCCTGGTTCATGGCCGCGGCCCAGATGGTGGGCGGACCTCCGGGCAGGCTTTATTCCTTCATCACCGCCATGGTGGTCGTGATCCTGCTGGCCTTGCAGCCTGACTTCGGCCAGGCCTCGCTGGTGCTGTTTTCCTGGCTGGTGATGTATTTCATTGCCGGGGCGCCCATGCTGCTGCTGATCTGCGTGGCCGGTCTGGCCATCATGGGCGGCGTCTTCGCCTATGGCGCATCCGAACACTTTGCCCGGCGCATCAACGGGTTCCTGAACCCCGAGATCGACCCCCGAACGCAGATCGGCTATGCCACCAAGGCGATCCAGGACGGCGGCTTCTTCGGCGTCGGCGTGGGCGAGGGCAGCGTGAAATGGTCGCTGCCCGACGCCCATACCGACTTCATCATCGCCGTCGCGGCCGAGGAATACGGCACCGTCATGGTCCTGGCGGTGATCACGCTTTATTGCACCATCGTCGTCCGTTCGCTGCTGCGCCTGCTGCGGGAACGCGATCCTTTCGCGCGCATTGCCGGGGCGGGCCTTGCCTGCGCCTTTGGCGTGCAGGCGCTGATCAACATGGGCGTGGCCGTGCGCCTGCTGCCCGCCAAGGGCATGACGCTGCCCTTCGTCAGCTATGGCGGATCGTCGGTGATCGCTTCCGGCATCGCCGCCGGGATGCTGCTGGCGCTGACCCGCACCCGGCCCCAGGGCGAACTGGCCGAGATCCTGCGCAGGGGCCGCACATGACCGGACGGCTGGCCCTGATCGCCGCCGGGGGAACCGGGGGCCACATGTTCCCGGCGCAGGCCTTGGCCGAACTGCTGCTGGCTGAAGGCTGGCGCGTCCGCCTGTCCACCGACGACCGGGGCGCGCGCTATGCGGGCGGCTTTCCCGAAGGGGTCGAGCGCAGCGTCGTCCGGTCCGCGACCACCGCGCGGGGTGGGCTTTGGGGCAAGCTGACCGCGCCCATCAAGATCGCCGCAGGCGTCCTGGCCGCGCGCGCGGCGTTCCGCAGGAATCGGCCCGCGGTGGTGATCGGCTTCGGTGGCTATCCGACGATCCCGGCCATGTCGGCTGCCCTGTCCATGGGCGTGCCGCGCATGATCCACGAACAGAACGGCGTGATGGGCCGCGTAAACCGCATCTTTGCCCCGCGCGTCCATCGCGTCGCCTGCGGCACCTGGCCCACCGACCTGCCCCCCGCCATCACCGGCGTCCATACCGGCAACCCCGTCCGCCAGGCGGTGCTGGACCACGCCGCGGCCCCCTATGCCGCGCCGGGGGATGGGCTGCTGCACCTGCTGGTGATCGGCGGCAGCCAGGGCGCGCGCGTCCTGTCCGACGTCGTTCCCGAAGCCATCGCCGCCTTGCCCGACGACATGCGCACCCGCCTGCATGTCAGCCACCAGGCCCGTCCCGAGGACGGGGACCGCGTCGCCGCCGCCTATGCCGAGGCTGGCATCAGTGCCGATGTGCAGCCGTTCTTTGCCGACGTTCCCGAACGGCTGGCGCGGGCGCAACTGGTCATCAGCCGGTCCGGCGCATCGTCCCTGGCCGACATCACCGTGGTCGGCCGCCCCGCGATCCTGATCCCCTATGCAGCCGCCGCCGGCGATCACCAGACCGCCAATGCCCAGGCCCTGGCCGAGGTGGGCGCCGCCCTGATCCATCCCGAATCGGTGCTTGACGCCCCCGGCCTGACGCGCGACATCCGCGCGATCCTGAACGACCCCGCCCGCGCGACCCAGATGGCCGCCGCCGCGCTGTTTCTTGCCCGCCCCGACGCGGCGCGGCGCCTTTACGACCTTGTCACGGAGATTGCCCGATGAACGCCGCCACCAAACTGCCGCACGAATTGGGGCCGATCCACTTCATCGGCATCGGCGGCATCGGCATGTCGGGCATCGCCGAGGTGCTGCTGACCCTTGGCTATGACGTGCAGGGCAGCGACGCGAAGAAGTCCAAGATCACCGACCGCCTGGAAACCCTGGGAGCCCGCGTCTTCGAAGGCCAGCGGGCCGAGAATATCGGGCAGGCCGGCGTTGTCGTGATCTCCACCGCGATCAAGAAGGGCAACCCGGAACTGGAGGAAGCGCGCCGCCGCGGCCTGCCCGTGGTCCGCCGGGCCGAGATGCTGGCCGAACTGATGCGGATGAAGTCGAACATCGCCATCGCCGGAACGCACGGCAAGACCACCACCACGACGATGGTGGCCACCCTGCTGGACGCGGGCGGGCTGGATCCGACCGTCATCAACGGCGGCGTGATCCACGCCTATGGCTCGAACGCGCGGGCCGGGGCAGGCGAATGGATGGTGGTCGAGGCCGACGAGAGCGACGGCAGCTTCAACCGCCTGCCCGCCGACATCGCCATCGTCACCAACATCGACCCCGAGCATATGGAACATTGGGGCAGCTTCGACGCGTTGCGCCAGGGCTTTTACAACTTCGCCTCGGGTATTCCGTTCTATGGCCTTGCGGTCTGCTGCACCGACCACCCCGAGGTGCAGGCCCTGGTCGGCAAGCTGACCGACCGGCGCGTCGTGACCTTCGGCTTCAACGCCCAGGCCGATGTGCGGGCGATGAACCTGCGTTACGAAAACGGCATCGCCCATTTCGACATTGCCTTGCAGGGCGAAGGTCCGACCGAGACGGGCGACGTCGAGATGATCGAGGGCTGCACCCTGCCCATGCCGGGCGATCACAACGTTTCGAATTGCCTGGCCGCCGTGGCCGTCGCCCGCCACCTGGGCATCAAGAAGGCGGAAATCCGCGAGGCCCTGGCCAAGTTCGGCGGCGTCGGCCGCCGCTTCACGCGCGTCGGCGAAATCAATGGCGTCACCATCATCGACGATTACGGCCACCACCCGGTCGAGATCGCTGCCGTGCTGAAGGCCGCGCGCCAGGCCACCAAGGGCCGCGTGATCGCCGTCCACCAGCCGCACCGCTATTCGCGCCTGTCGAACCTGTTCGATGACTTCTGCACCTGCTTCAACGAGGCCGACGTGGTCGCCATCGCCGAGGTCTATGCCGCGGGCGAGGATCCGATCCCCGGCGCCAGCCGCGACGACCTGGTGGCGGGGCTGATCGCCCACGGCCATCGCCACGCCCGCGCCATCCTGGACGAGAACGACCTGGAGCGCCTGGTGCGCGAACAAGCCCGGCCCGGCGACATGGTGGTCTGCCTGGGGGCCGGCACGATTTCCACCTGGGCCAACGGGCTGCCGGAACGGCTGCAGGGGCGGGCCGCGTGACCTCGGGCCTGCTTGTCACGATCGGGATCGTGCTGGGGTGGGTAGCTCTGGCCACGATCCAGCGTCGATTGCAGGCGCGCCACCGAAACAGGGCCTTCTGGGCGCTGATCCTGATCGGCATCCCGGTGCTGGGCTGGCTTACCTTGAACGGCGGTCCCATGGCCGGCGTGGCAGGGCTGGCCTTGGGCATTGCGGTGCTGCTGCGCGCCCCGCACCGCAGGTCGGCCAAGCGCATGGTGCCGCCCGCCGAGTGACCGTTGGGGAACCCCGGAAATTCTTGCTGGTTGGCCTTGTCCGATCAACAGCAAGGGGGGACCGCCATGGATCAGCCGATCTTCTTTGACACCTGGGCCAGCCTTGGCCGGGTGCTTCTTGTCGGAAGCCTCGCCTATGCCGGTCTGGTGCTGATGCTGCGCGTGTCGGGCAAGCGCACGCTGAGCAAGATGAACGCCTTTGATTTGGTCGTGACGGTGGCCCTCGGCTCGACCTTGGCGACGGTCCTGCTGAGCCGGTCGGTCCCGCTGGTGGAGGGGCTGGCCGCCTTTGCCCTGCTGATCGGCCTGCAATTCGTCATCACCTGGCTGTCGGTCCGGTCCGACCGTATTCAGGATCTGGTCAAGGCGGAACCGACGGTGCTGGTCAGCAAGGGTCAGCCTGTCCCCACTGCCTTGAAGCGCCAACGGGTCACGATGGAGGAGATCCGAGCCGCGATGCGCCAGTCCGGCCATGCAGACATGGACGGCGATACCACGGTGGTCTTGGAAACCGACGGCTCTCTCAGCGTGCTGGCGGCAGGGGGCGGTGGTTGACCCAAGGCCGCCCTCTGGCTACCACATCGGCCATGATGACCGATCTTCCCCCCACCCGCGGCACGCTGACCCCCAACCGTCCCCTGGACAGCCTGACCTGGCTGCGCGTGGGCGGCCCCGCCGACTGGCTGTTCCAGCCGGCGGACGAGGACGACCTGGCCGATTTCCTGCGCGCCCTGGACCCGGGCGTCCCGGTCTTTCCCATCGGCGTCGGCAGCAACCTGATCGTGCGCGACGGCGGCATCCGGGGCGTGGTGATCCGCCTGGGCCGCGGCTTCAACGCCATCACGGTTGACGGGGGCCTTGTCACCGCAGGCGCGGCCGCTCTGGACGCGCATGTCGCACGGCGGGCGGCGGACGGCGGGCTGGACCTGACCTTCCTGCGCACCATCCCCGGCAGCATCGGCGGGGCGGTGCGCATGAACGCGGGCTGCTATGGCAGTTATGTCGCCGATCATCTGGTCGAGGCCCGCGCCATCACCCGGCAGGGCGAGCGGATCGTGCTGACCCCTGACGACCTGCGCTTCGCCTATCGGCACGCCGAATTGCCCCCCGATAGCGTCCTGACCGAGGCCACGTTCCGCGCGGCCCCTGGCGACCCCGACGCGCTGCATCAGAAGATGGCTGACCAACTGGCCCGGCGCGACGAAACCCAGCCCACAAGGGAACGCAGCGCCGGATCCACCTTCCGCAATCCGGCGGGGTTCAGTTCCACGGGCAGGGCGGACGATGTCCACGACCTCAAGGCCTGGTCGCTGATCGACCGTGCGGGCCTGCGCGGCCACAGCTGGGGCGGCGCGCAGATGTCGGAAAAACACCCGAACTTCCTTCTGAACACCGGCGGGGCGACCGCAGCCGAGCTTGAGGCGCTGGGCGAACTGGTCCGCCGCCGGGTGCTGGAGGACAGCGGCCACGATCTGCAATGGGAGGTGATCCGGGTTGGCGATCCCCTGCCGGGTGCAACCGGGAATTGATTAACGATTTTCGCAACAATCTTTAGCAGATAGCTAAAATTGTCCTTTTGTGATTTCCGCGCATCAGCTATTCTTTCCCGATAAGCGCAGATCGGGGTCCAACCCGGCAGCGCGGGGACAGAAATCCCGGATCAACCGGGGCGAAAGGCGAAAAAGACGTGGCGGGCAGGTCGAGCAGGACAGCCCATACCGTAGCCGTTCTGATGGGCGGACCCTCGGCCGAGCGCGAGGTGTCGCTGTCATCGGGGCGCGAATGTGCGAATGCGCTGCGGATGGCGGGCTATGAGGTGATCGAGGTCGAACTGGGGTCCGAACGCGGCGGCGATCTGGTCGCGCGCCTGGCGGGCCTGCGATGCGATGTCGTCTTCAACGCCCTGCATGGCCGGTTCGGAGAGGACGGCTGCGTCCAGGGCATCCTGGAATGGCTGGACCTGCCCTATACTCATTCGGGCGTGCTGGCCTCGGCCCTGGCGATGGACAAGACGCGGGCCAAGGATGCGCTGCGGGTCGCAGGTCTGCCGGTGGTCGAAAGCGTCATCGCCTGCGCCGATGAGGTGCGCGCCCGCCATGTCCTGCCGCCGCCCTATGTGGTCAAGCCGAACGACGAAGGGTCGTCCGTGGGCGTCTATATTGTCCATGACGGCGCCAACCAGCCGCCGCAACTGGCCGACACGATGCCCGCACAGGTGATGGTCGAAACCTATGCTCCGGGGCGCGAACTGACCACGGCGGTGATGGGCGACCGCGCCCTTGGCGTGACCGAGATCGTGACCGAGGGCTGGTATGACTATGCCGCCAAGTATTCGGTCGGCGGCTCGCGCCATGTCATCCCCGCCGACATCCCCGCCGACATCGCCGAAGCCTGCCTGGATCACGCCGTTCGCGCGCATCGGGCGCTTGGCTGCCGGGGGCTGTCGCGCACCGATTTCCGTTGGGACGACACGCGGGGCCTGGACGGGCTGATCATCCTCGAGGTGAACACGCAGCCCGGCATGACGCCGACCTCTCTGGCGCCGGAACAGGCGGCCCGTGCGGGGATCGGCTTCCCGGATCTGATGCGCTGGATGGTCGAGGACGCGCTGTGCCCGAAGTGATCGACCACCGCCCCAATCGTCAGCCGCCGCCCGTCAGGCGCGACCCGGCGCCCACGCGCCTGCAATACCGGCTGGAGCGCATGTGGCTGCGCCCGATCTGGCGACGCGCGGTGCGGATCGGCGTGCCGGCCTTCCTGGTCGCCATGACGGCGGGCCTGTGGCTGTCGGACGAGGATCGCCGCGCCCTGCTGACCGACGGCATCCAGCAGGTGGTGGACAAGATCCAGAGCCGCGAGGAATTCCAGGTCACGACCATGGTGGTCGAGGGCGCGTCCCCCGTGGTGGACAAGGCCCTGCGCGCGATGCTGCCGGTCGATCTGCCCGCCTCCAGCTTCGACATCGACCTGACGGCGCTGCGGTTGCAGGTGATGCAGCTTGACGTGATCGAATCGATCGACCTGCGCATCAAGCCGGGCGGGATCCTGTCGGCCGTCGTCACCGAACGCGAGCCGGCGATCCTGTGGCGCCATGCGCGCGGGATCGAGATCCTGGACCGCAATGGCCACCGCGTCGCATCCGTCACGGCGCGCGATGTTCGCCCCGACCTGCCCCTGATCGCGGGCGAGGGTGCTGATCTTGCGGTGGCCGAGGCGCTTGCCCTGATGGACGCCGCCGGACCGATCCTGCCGCGCGTGCGGGGTCTGGTGCGCCGGGGCGAACGGCGCTGGGACCTGGTGCTGGACCACGGCCAGCGGATCATGCTGCCCGCGACCGGCGCCGTGATCGCGATGGAGGCCGCGATGGCGCTGGACCGCGCCCAGGACATGCTGGGCCGCGACATCACCGCGGTCGATCTGCGCAATCCGTCACGCCCGGTCCTGCGCCTGGGCATCGACGCGCGCAACACCATCCGCGAGGCACGGGGCGAACCGCTGCTGGGACCGGACGGCAAGGTCGTTCAGGAAGAAGAAAAGAAGGGGGGCTGAAGCGATGGCAGAACTTTATCAGACGCAGCGCGCGATGCGGAACATCCGCCGGGCCGCCCTGCAACGCGGGGTGATCGGGATCCTGGACATTGGCACGTCCAAGATCGCCTGCCTGGTCCTGCGCTTTGACGGAACGGGCACGTTCCGCGAAACCGACGGCGTGGGACCGATGGCCGGGCAGGTCAACTTCAAGGTGATCGGCGCGGCCTCGACCCGGTCGCGGGGGATGCGGCGCGGCGAGATCGAGGTGATGGCCGAAACCGAACGCGCCATCCGCACGGTTGTCGCGGCGGCGCAGAAGGTCGCGGGCGTGCGCGTGGATCACGTCATCGCCTGCCTGTCGGGCGGCCGCCCGGCGTCCTATGGCTTGGCCGGGGAAATCACGCTGGATGCAGGCAGGGTCCAGGATCACGACGTGGCCTCCGTCCTGGCGGCCTGCGACGCGCCCGATTTCGGCCGGGGCCGCGAGGTGTTGCACGCCCAGCCGGTCAATTTTGCCGTCGATAACCGCACCGGCCTGGGCGACCCGCGCGATCATGTCGGCAACCGCCTGGCCTGCGACATGCATGTGCTGACCGTGGACGGCGACGTGATCGGCAACCTGGTCCAGTGCATCCGCCGCTGCGACCTGGAACTGGCCGGGATCGCCTCGGCCTCCTATGCCTCGGCCCGCGCGGCCTTGGTCGAGGATGAACAGGAACTGGGCGCGGCCTGCATCGACTTTGGCGGCGGCGGCACGGGTGTGTCGATTTTCGTCAAGAAACACATGATCTTTGCGGACAATGTTAAGATCGGCGGGCAGCTGGTTACGCAGGATATCGCCCAAGGCCTCCGGGTTCCCCTGCCGATCGCCGAACGGCTCAAGACCCTCAGCGGCGGGGTCGAGGCGACGGGCCGCGACGATCGCGACATGCTGGAAATCGACGGCGGTTCGGATGACTGGGATGGGCGCCGCCGGACAGTCAGCCGCGCCGACCTGATCGGCATCATGCGTCCCAGGGTCGAGGAAATCCTGGAAGGCGTGCGCGAGGTTCTTGACGCGGCGGGCTTCGATTCAATGCCCAGCCAGCAGATCGTGCTGACCGGGGCGGGCAGCCAGATCCCCGGTCTGGACGGTCTGGCCGCGCGCATCCTGGGTCCGAACATCCGCTGCGGGCGGCCCCTGCGCATCGACGGGCTGGCGCACCAGTTCACCGATCCGGGCTTTTCCAGCGCGGTCGGACTGGCGCTGTTCGCCGCGCACCCCCAGGATGAGTGGTGGGATTTCGAGATGCCCGCCCACACCTATCCGGCCCGCAGCCTGCGCCGCGCTTACCGCTGGTTCAAGAACAACTGGTAAGTCATTGACATGGAATGTGTGGCGCCGCTGCGGCGCCACCACATCCTGAGGTATTGGCGAGATACCGCCGAAACAACCTGCGAATACCGCCAGATTTTGCGGATTTCACGCGTTTTTCCAGTGACGCAGGACCACCCGCTCGTTAGAATTGTCAATGACGACGAGGGATTCGACGGGCGGCAGGACATGACCCGATCGACATAGCAAAAAACAGGCGGAACCATGAACCTCAATCTGATGATGAACGACGAAGACGAACTGAAGCCGCGCATCACCGTGTTCGGTGTCGGCGGTGCAGGCGGCAACGCGGTCAACAACATGATCGAGAAGAAGCTCGATGGGGTTGAGTTCGTCGTGGCCAACACGGACGCGCAGGCCCTTGCGGGATCGCGCGCGACCAGCCGCATCCAGATGGGTCCGAAGGTGACCGAGGGCCTGGGCGCCGGCGCCAAGCCCGTGATCGGCGCCAAGGCCGCCGAGGAAACCATCGAGGACATCGTCGACCACCTGATGGGCGCGCATATGTGCTTCATCACCGCCGGCATGGGCGGCGGCACCGGAACCGGCGCCGCCCCGATCATCGCCCAGGCCGCGCGCGAGATGGGCATCCTGACCGTCGGCGTCGTCACTAAGCCCTTCCAGTTCGAAGGCACCAAGCGTATGCGCCAGGCCGACGAGGGCATTGAGGCCCTGCACAAGGTTGTCGATACGCTGCTGATCATCCCGAACCAGAACCTGTTCCGCATCGCCAACGAAAAGACCACCTTCACCGAAGCCTTCGCGATGGCCGACGACGTGCTGTACCAGGGCGTCAAGGGCGTGACCGACCTGATGGTCAAGCCGGGCCTGATCAACCTGGACTTCGCGGACGTCCGTTCGGTCATGGACGAGATGGGCAAGGCGATGATGGGCACCGGCGAAGCCTCGGGCGAGAACCGCGCCCAGGAAGCCGCCGAACGCGCCATCGCCAACCCGCTGCTGGACGAGGTCAGCCTGAACGGTGCCAAGGGCGTGCTGATCAACATCACCGGCGGCTATGACATGACCCTGTTCGAGCTGGACGAGGCCGCGAACGTGATCCGCGACAAGGTGGACAGCGACGCCAACATCATCGTCGGCTCGACCCTGGACCCCGACATGGACGGTTCGATCCGCGTGTCGGTCGTGGCAACCGGCATCGACGCCAGCGTGGCGGCGGCAGATGTTCCCGCCCCCCGCCGCAGCATGGCCGAACCGCTGACGCAGCATCCCTCGCTGGCCCAGAAGCCCGAGGCCGCAGCGCCGCAGCAGGACGATCTGCCCGCGCGCCGCGTCGCCCCTCCGGTCGTTGAAACGCGGTCGGTCGCGGCACCCGCCCCGGCCCCTGCCGCGCGGATCGAGGATGAGATGCCCGCCCCCGCCTATCAGCGGCGCGAGCCTGCCCAACCGGCGATGCTGAACGTGAAGGAAGACGCTGGCTTCATCGCACCGCGTGCCCCGCAGGGCGCCGTTCCGCGCGGCCAGGCCTCGCCCGAGACGCTGGAGCGTCTGCGCCGTGCGGTCGAACACAAGGGCGAACGCCAGCCGCAGCCCGCGCCGCAGCCGGCCGAACCCGTCCGCACGCAAAGCCGCATGGCGGGCTTGGGCCGGATGCTGGAACGGATGGCCGGCCATTCCGACGCCTCGGCGCCGAAGCCTGCCGCGTCGTCGATTTCCGAACGCGTGAACGAACGCGTGGCCGTTCGTGCGCGTCAGCAGGAAACCGATTTCGACGATCTGGCCAGCCCCGATGCCGCCCAGGACAATGTCGAGATCCCGGCTTTCCTGCGCCGCCAGGCAAACTGACCGCGTCACATGCTTGATGCAGAAAAGGCCGCCTCGTGCGGCCTTTTTTCATGCCCGATCAATTCTTCCCACCTGATCTTGCCACCCGGCGCCAGCCTTTTCATCCGAATGTTTCACGGCGTTACAATTCGTTAATTGAATGCCTGGCGCCCTGGGCCTAGGTCATCCGTTAAAGCGACGGATGATTTCGGCGCGAGACGAGAAGAAGGCAGGTTGTCATGCAGGCGACGTTGAAAACGAAGGTGGCGTTCCACGGTGTCGGGCTTCATTCCGGTGCCCCGGCCCGGCTGGAAATCCATCCCGCGCCCGCCGGCCACGGCATCGTCTTCCGCCGCGTGGATCTGACGCCTGCCGTGGATATCCCCGCCCTGTGGGATCACGTCACGCCGTCGAAGCTGTGCACCCTGCTGGATGATGGCAAGGGCACCACGCTGTCCACGGTCGAACATGTGATGGCGGCGCTTGCGGGCACCGGCATCCACAACGCCCTGGTGACGGTGGACGGCCCCGAGGTTCCGATCCTGGACGGTTCGGCCGCGCCCTTCGTGCGGGGCATCCTGCGCGCGGGCATCGTGCTGCAGAACGCCGCGCTGCGGGCCATCCGCGTCCTGCGCCCGGTCGAGGTGCGCGAGGGCGATGCCTTTGCCCGCCTGTCCCCCGCCGACCATCTGGAGATCGACTTCGAGATCGACTTCACCGATGCCGCCATTGGCCACCAGGAAAAGCGCCTGGACATGGCCAACGGCGCCTTCCTGCGCGAACTGGCCGACAGCCGCACCTTCTGCCGTCAGGCGGATGTGGACGCGATGCGCCGGAACGGGCTGGCGCTTGGCGGCACCTATCTGAACGCCGTGGTCGTTGACGGCGCGCGCGTGTTGTCGCCGGGCGGTTTGCGCCACGCTGACGAAGCCGTGCGCCACAAGATGCTGGACGCCATGGGCGACCTGGCCCTGGCCGGGGCGCCGCTGCTGGCGCGCTATACCGGGCATCGGGCGGGCCATGCGATGACCAACCGCCTGCTGCGCGCGCTGTTCGCCGATCCGACGGCCTGGACCTGGGAAACCTGTTCGCCGGCCCTGGAAAACCGTCTGCCGGGCGCGGGCGTTGCGGCCTATGACCTGGCGGCGACGGCTTGGGCGGCCGCCTGAGCGCGGCCTTCCCCAACGTCAGGCAGCGCCGGGAATCGTAGGCAAAATTCAACGGATTGCCATTTTGCGCCCTCTGATGTTCTGTGCTAGAGGGTCCGGGCAGCGCGGCCGGAACGGGTCGGCTGCAAGGAAGAAGTCTTAGGCAGGTGACGATGGCGCGCTCGAAATTCTCGGCTTCCGTGATGGCGGCGATTCTGGCGGGTCTGGTGCTGACGGGTTGCAACAGGGGCGGTGGCTCGGGCGAGCGGCAGAACCTGGATCGCTTCACCGCCGAGGAAATCTACAAGCGTGGCGAGTTCGAGCTGGAAAACAGCCGCAAGCCAGAAGACGCGGTCTTCTATTTCAGCGAGGTCGAGCGGCTTTATCCCTATTCCGAATGGGCCAAGCGCGCGCTGATCATGCAGGCCTATTCCAACCACCGCGCCCAGAATTATGAGGAAGCGCGGGGTGCCGCCCAGCGGTTCATCGACACCTATCCGGGTGACGAGGACGCGGCCTATGCGCAATACCTGCTGGCTTTGTCCTATTACGACCAGATCGACGAGGTTGGCCGCGACCAGGGCCTGACCTTCCAGGCGCTGCAATCGCTGCGCACCGTGATCGAACAGTATCCCGACAGCGAATATGCCCGCAGCGCGATCCTGAAATTCGACCTGGCCTTTGACCATCTGGCGGCCAAGGAAATGGAGATCGGGCGCTATTACCTCAAGCGCCGGCATTACGCGGCCTCGATCAATCGCTTCCGTGTCGTGGTCGAGGAGTTCCAGACCACCACCCAGACGCCCGAGGCGCTGCTGCGGCTGGTCGAGGCCTATCTGGCGCTTGGCCTGACGGACGAGGCGCAGACGGCGGGGGCGATCCTGGGCTATAACTTCCAGTCCTCGCCCTTCTACCAGGACGCCTATGGCCAGTTGCGCGGGCGGGGTCTTGCACCCGAGGCGCGGGGCGACAACTGGCTGAACAATGTTTATCGCCAGATGATCCAGGGACGGTGGCTTTGAGTTAGGGTGCGAACCGCCCTGCAAGGATAAACCGATGCTGAGATCGCTGGACATCCGCAACATGCTGCTGATCGACCGGCTGGATCTGGCCTTTGGTCCGGGCCTGAACGTGCTGACCGGGGAAACCGGCGCGGGCAAGTCGATCCTGCTGGACTGCCTGGGCTTCGTCCTGGGCTGGCGCGGCCGTGCCGATCTGGTCCGCCAGGGTGCCCAGCAGGGCGAGGTGACGGCGGTCTTCGACCTGCCCGCCGGCCATCCCGCCCGCGCCGTTCTGGCGGATGCGGGGATCGAGCTTGAGGATGACGATCTGATCCTGCGCCGGGTGAACGGGGGCGACGGTCGCAAGACCGGCTATGTCAACGACCGCCGCGTGTCGGGCGAGGTGCTGCGGCAGTTGTCGGAAACGCTGGTGGAACTGCACGGCCAGCACGACGACCGCGGGCTTTTGAACCCGCGCGGCCATCGGGCGCTTCTGGATGTCTTTGGGGCGATAGACCTGGGACCAGTGCGCGAGGCCTGGGCCGCGCGCCGCACGGCGCGGCGCGACCTGGATGGGGCCGAAGCACGCCTGGCCGCCGCCCGTGCCGAGGAGGATTTCCTGCGCCATGCCGTCGCCGAACTGGACGACCTGTCCCCCGAGGCAGGCGAGGAGGCGACGCTGGACACCCGCCGCCGTGCCATGCAGGGCGCCATCCGCATCCGCGAGGACGTGGCGCGCGCGCTGAAGATGCTGGGCGGCGAGGGGGCCGAGGGCGCGATGCTGGACGCAACCCGCTGGCTGGAAGGCGCATCCGACCGGGCCGAGGGGCGGCTGGACGAGCCGCTGGCCGCGCTGTCCCGCGCCCTGGTCGAACTGGGCGAGGCGCATCGCGGGGTCGAGGATGCGCTGTCCGCGCTTGACGTGGATCCCGCCGCGCTGGAGGCGACCGAGGAACGGCTGTTCGCCCTGCGCGCGCTTGCCCGCAAGCACAACGTGCTGGCCGACGATCTGGCGGGGCTGGCGGATGAGTTGCGAACCCGCCTGGGCCAGATCGACGCGGGCGAGGCGCAGATCGCCGCCTTGCGCAGGCAGGTCGAGGATGCCGAGGCCCGCTATGACGCCGAAGCCGAGGAAGTGACGCGGACGCGGATCGAGGCCGCTATCGCGCTCGACCGCGCCGTCACCGCTGAACTTGCGCCCTTGAAGATGGAACGAGCGGTGTTCCAGACGCTTGTCACGCCGGGCGAACCCGGCCCGGACGGGCGCGACGAGGTGGCCTTCACGGTTGCCACCAATCCCGGCGCGCCGGCGGGCGCTTTGGACAAGATCGCCTCGGGCGGGGAACTGTCGCGGTTCCTGCTGGCGCTGAAGGTCTGCCTGGCGCGCGGAAATGACGCGCTTGTGCTGATCTTCGACGAAATCGACCGGGGCGTGGGCGGAGCAACCGCGGATGCGGTGGGACGACGGCTCAAGCGGCTGTCCGAGGATGCGCAGGTGCTGGTGGTGACGCACTCGCCACAGGTGGCGGCGCTTGGGGCCAATCATTTCCGCGTGTCGAAGTCGGTCCATGACGACATGACGACCTCGACCGTGGTGGCGCTGTCGGCGCCCGAACGGGTCGAGGAAATCGCCCGGATGTTGTCGGGCGATCGGATCACCGATGCCGCCACGGGGGCGGCACGGGCGCTGTTGCAGGGCTGACACCCGTCAGGCGCTGATGAAGTCCCGGACGAATTCGGTGGCGGGCTTGCCGCGGATATCCTGCGGGCGGCCGATCTGTTCGATCCGGCCCATCGACATCACCACCACCAGGTCGGCCAGTTCCATCGCCTCGTCCTGGTCATGGGTCACGAAGACCGTGGTTAACCCGGTTTCGTCATGGATGTCGCGCAAGCCCTGGCGCAGTTCCTTGCGGACCTTGGCGTCAAGCGCGCCGAAGGGCTCGTCCAGAAGCAGCATCCGGGGTTCGATCGCAAGCGCGCGCGCCAAGGCCACGCGCTGGCGCTGCCCGCCTGACAGTTGCGTGGGATAGCGGCTTGCGATGTCGGGCAACTGAATCAGGTCCAGCAGCTTGGTCACGCGGCGGGTGATCTCGGCCTTGGGGGGGCGTTGGCCGCGCGGGCGGGCGCGCAGGCCATAGGCGATGTTGTCGAAGACGGTCATGTGCCGGAACAGCGCATAGCTTTGGAAGACAAAGCCCGCCCGGCGTTCCTGCACCGTCATGCCGGTCGCGTCCTGGCCGTTGAACATCACGCGCCCCGAGGTCGGAAACTCCAGCCCGCCCAGGATCCGCAACAGCGTGGTCTTGCCCGATCCCGACGGCCCCAGCAGCGCGACCAGGGCGCCCGAAGGGATGCTCAGCGAGACGGGATGCAGGGCGGTGGTGGCGCCGAAGGTCTTTGCGATTTCGTCGATGTCGATATGCATGGACGGTTCCCCTTAATGGCGGCGGGTGGCTGCAAGCTGGTCGGCGTGACGCAGTTCCAGCAGGGTTTTCAGAAGCAGGGTGACAAGGGCAAGCGCGGTCAGCAGTGCGGCCATGCTGAAGGCCGCGACGGACAGGTATTCGTTATACAGCATCTCGATGGTGATCGGCATGGTGGCGGTCTGGCCGCGGATCTTGCCCGACACGACCGCGACCGCGCCGAATTCGCCCATGGCTCGCGCGGTGCAAAGCAGCGTGCCGTAAAGCAGCGCCCAGCGGATGTTGGGCAGCGTGACCGTGCGGAAGGTCCGCCAGCCGGAGGCGCCCAAGGTCAGGGCGGCCTCCTCCTCGGTCCGGCCCTGTTCGATCATCACCGGGATCAGTTCGCGGGCGACAAAGGGGAAGGTGACGAAGACGGTCGCCAGCACGATGCCAGGGATGGCGAAGACGATGGGCCAGCCATGCGCGACCAGCCAGCTGCCGATGGCCGAATTGGCACCGAACAGCAGCACGATGCAGAGGCCTGCGACGACCGGACTGACGCTGAACGGCAAGTCGATCAGGGTGATCAGGAAGGCCTTGCCGCGAAAGTCGAACTTGGTGATGAACCAGGCGGCCGCGATGCCGAAGACGGCGTTCGCCGGGACGGCGATGGCGGTGATGAGCAGTGTCAGGTGGATGGCCGAGCGGGCGTCGCGATTGCCGAGGGATTCGACAGCGGCCAGCCAGCCGTCCCGCAGCGCCTCGGCAAAGACCACGGCCAGGGGGGCGAAGACCAGGATGGCAAGGCCCGCGACCGCAATGGCGATCAGGGCGATGCGCAGAAGCGGCGCTTCCTCGGTGGCGGTGCGGAATGTCGGCAGGGTGGCGTCAGACATGGCCCATCTTCCTTCGGCTGACGATCTGGATCAGGTTGATCGCCAGCAGCATGGCGAAGGAGATCACCAGCATGGCAATGCCGATGGCGGCTGCGGCGTCATAGTTGAATTCCTCGAGCTGGATCACGATCAGCAGCGGCGCGATCTCGGTCCGCAGGGGGATGTTGCCGGCGATGAAGATGACCGATCCGTATTCGCCGACCGCCCGGGCCAGCGACAGGGCGAAGCCTGTCAGGGCGGCGGGGGCCAGCATCGGCAGGATCACATGGCGCAGCGTATGCAGGCGCGATGCGCCAAGCGTGGCCGATGCTTCCTCGACCTCCTGCTCGATCTCCTCGATCACCGGCTGGACGGTGCGGGTGACGAAGGGCAGGCCCACGAAGACCAAGGCGATGAAGATGCCCGCCTGGGTATAGGCGATCTTCAGGCCGACCTGCTGCGCAAGGCTGCCGAACGCCCCGTTCGGGGCGTAAAGCGCGGTCAGCGCGATCCCCGCCACGGCGGTGGGCAGGGCGAAGGGCAGGTCCACGGCGGCGTCCAGGATGCGCTTGCCCGGAAAGCGGTAGCGCACCAGCACCCAGGCCAGCAACACGCCGAAGACCAGGTTGAACAGAGCCGCCAGCAGGGACAGCTTGAAGGAGAGATAGAGCGAGGCCATCACCCGCTCTCGTCCCACGACGTCCAGAACGTTCGTCAGCCCGAAACTGGCGCCCTTCAGAAGAAGGGCGCCGATCGGCAGCAGGACGACGATGGAGAGCATCGCGATCGTGATGCCTGCCGACAGGCCGAGGCCGGGCATCGCCGTCTTGTGGACCAGGGGTCGCGCGGCCATCGTCATTTCACCGTATAGATCTGGTCGAAGATCCCGCCGTCCCCGAAATGTTCGGGCTGGACCTTCTTCCAGCCGCCAAACTCCTCGATGCTGACCAGATCCAGCTTGGGGAAGCGGGCGACATCCTCGGGCGCGGCGGCGCTGTCGTCCCAGGCGCGGTAGAAATGCTTGAAGGCAAGCGCCTGACCTTCGGGGGAATACAGGAAGTCCAGATAGGCCACAGCCAGTTCGCGCTGCGCGTCATTGGCGATGTTGCCTTCGACAATGGCGACCGGCGGTTCGGCCAGGACGCTGACCGAGGGCACGACGATGTCGAACTGATCCTCGCCGATCTCCTTCAGCGCCAGATAGGCCTCGTTTTCCCAGGCCAGCAGCACATCGCCGATGCCGCGCTGCGCGAAGGTGGTGGTCGATCCGCGCGCGCCGGTGTCCAGCACGGGCACATGGGTGTAAAGCTGGCCCACGAAGGCCTTGGGGTCCTGTCCGTTCTTCTCGGCCCAGGCCCAGGCGGCAAGATAGTTCCACCGCGCCCCGCCCGAGGTCTTGGGGTTGGGCGTGATCACCTCGACCCCGTCCTTGACCAGGTCGCCCCAGTCCTGGATGCCCTTGGGATTGCCCTCGCGAACCAGGAAGACGATGGTCGAGGTATAAGGGCTGGAATTGTGCGGCAGCTTCGACTGCCAGTCGGCGGGCAGCTTGCCGGCCTCGGCGATGCGGTCGATGTCGGAGGCCAGCGCCAGCGTCACCACCTGCGCGTTCAGCCCGTCGATGACCGACCGCGCCTGCGCGCCGGACCCGCCGTGGCTGGTTTCGATGGTCGGTGCCTCGTGTCCCTCGGACGCCCATTTTTCGGTGAATGCCGCATTCACGTCGCGATACAACTCTCGCGTCGGGTCATAGCTGACGTTCAGCAGGGTTTCGGCATAAACCGGGGCCGCGATGGCCAGGGCCAGCATCAAGGCGCCAAGGCGGCCCGATTTCGACTTCAACATGAAACCGTCTCCCAAGAATTCTGTCGTTATTGCGTATCGCGGGTGGAAAGCGGTTCGATTCGCGCTTCCCACAGATCAGGGTCGCGGCCTTCCAGCATGGAGGCGGCCGCAGCCTGGGGTTCCTGGCTCAGCGCCAGAAGGGGTGCGCCGTTCAGGCGGTGGACCTGTCCGGTGCGCCGGTCGATCAGCCGGACCGAATAAAGCGGGCGGGCCTTCGCGTCGATATTCCGACCCTGGATCGTCATGGCCGTCTCTCCTGTGACTCGCTGCTTCCTATTCCACAAATAACGACAGGGAAAGTCGTCTTTAGCAAGAGCAAAGACGTATCGAAAATGATGAGGGCCGGAGAAGATCATTCTCCTGTCCGTGGAACGAAAAAGGCCCGCCCCAAAAGGGCGGGCCGGTCGTTCATCCTGCAAGTTCAGGCCGGTATCACCTTGTCCATTACCGTCCGCAGCCGCGCCACGGTGCCGTCCACGTCCTTCAGCTTGTCCAGCCCGAACAGGCCAAGCCGGAAGGTCGAGAAGGCGTCCCCCTCGTTCACGGCCAGCGGAACGCCCGCGGCGATCTGCATCCCTTGGGCGGCGAACTTCTTGCCGTTCTTGATGTCGGGGTCGTCGGTATAGCTGACGACAACACCCGGCGCGGCAAATCCCTGTGCCGCAACGGAACGCACGCTGCGTTCGGCCAGCATCGCGCGCACCGCGTTGCCCAACCGCCATTGCGCGTCGCGGGCGGCGTCAAAGCCCATGGCGCGCGTCTCCTCCATCGCGTCGCGCAGGCCCAGCAGGGCATCGGTCGGCATCGTCGCGTGATAGGCGTGGCCGCCATCTTCATAAGCCGCCATGATTGCACGCCATTTCTTCAGATCCAGCGCAAAGCTGTTGCTGTCGGTGGCGGCCAGCCGTTCCGCCCCGCCTTCCGACAGCATCACCAGACCGGCGGCGGGGGATGCCGACCACCCCTTCTGCGGGGCCGAGATCAGCACGTCCACGCCTGTAGCCTTCATGTCCACCCAGACGGCGCCAGATGCGATGCAGTCCAGCACCATCAGTGCGCCCACCTCATGCGCGGCGTCCGCCAAGGCGCGGATGTAGTCGTCGGGCAGGATCAACCCGGCCGAGGTTTCGACATGGGGCGCAAAGACCGCATCGGGGCGGGCGTCGCGGATCTTTGCCACGACCTCCTCGATCGGCGGGGGGGCATAGGCGGGCTGCGGCTCGTTCCCGGCGGGGCGGGCCATCACCACCGTCGTCTCGCGCGCAAATCCGCCCATGTCGAAGATCTGGCTCCACCGATAGCTGAACCAGCCGTTGCGGACGATCAGCGCGTGGCCCGTGCCGAACTGGCGGGCGACCGCCTCCATCGCATAGGTGCCGCCGCCCGGCACGATGGCCACCTGGGCCGCGCCATAGACCTCGCGCAGGGTTGCGGACAGGTCGCGCATCACCTGCTGGAACCGCTGCGACATGTGGTTCAGCGACCGGTCGGTGAACACGACCGAGAATTCGTCAAGCCCGTTCGGGTCGATGTCGGGGTGAAGATGGGGCATCGCGCTCTCCTGTCCAGTTGGGCGCAGACTAACCCTGACGCGCGCGGGCTGCCAGACCGCCAAAGGGCGCACGGGGACGCACCCCCTTGCGGCCCCCCCGTCCGGGCGACTACCTTGCCGCCGACAGCAGCATCGCAGGGACTTCATGCGCATCGGCATTCTTCAATGCGGCCAGGCGCCCGCCGAATTGAAACAGGACATGGGCGATTATCCCGACATGTTCGTCCGGCTTCTGGACGGACGGGGCTTCCAGTTCCGCACCTGGCATGTCGAGGAGATGGAGTTTCCCGAAAGCGTCCTTGACCAGGACGGCTGGCTGCTGACCGGGTCGCGCCACGGCGCCTATGAGGATCATCCTTTCATACCGCGGCTGGAACAGTTCATCCGCGACGCCTATGAGGCCGCTGTTCCCATGGTCGGCATCTGCTTCGGCCACCAGATCATCGCGCAGGCCCTTGGCGGCAAGGTGGTCAAGCATCAGGGTGGCTGGTCGGTGGGCACGCAGGACTATGACTTCGGGGGCGAAACCCTGCGGCTGAATGCCTGGCACCAGGATCAGGTGGTGGTGCTGCCCAAGGACGCGCAGGTCGCGGGACGCAGCGAATTCTGCGAAAACGCGGCGCTGATCTATGGCGACCGGGCCTTCACGGTGCAGGCGCATCCCGAATTTACGGACGATTTCATCAAGGGGCTGATGGACAAGCGCGGCAAGGGCCGCGTGCCCCAGGACCTGATGGACCGCGCGACCGGCCGCATGGGCGAGGCCAAGGGATCGGCCGCCGTCGCCGAGCGGATCGAGGCCTTCTTCAAGCAGCCGCGCGCCATCAGCAGGGGTGCCGCATGAGCGACTGGATCGACAGACTGCCGCAGGCCGCCCGCGATTTCGTGGCGGGCCGCCGCCTGGACGAGGTCGAATGCATCCTGGCCGACATCGCGGGTGTGGCGCGCGGCAAGGCCATGCCCGCGTCGAAATTCGCGCGTCAGGACAAGTTCTATCTGCCGAATTCCATCTTCCTGCAGACGATCACCGGGGAATGGGCGGACAATCCGCAGGGCGCGTTCACCGAACCCGACATGATCCTGACGCCCGATTTCAGCACCGCGACCGCCGCGCCCTGGACCGCCGACTGGACGATCCAGGTGATCCACGATGCCTATGACCAGCAGGGCAACCCGGTGCCCATCGCGCCGCGCAATGTGCTGAAGCGGATCGTGGGCCTTTATGCCGAACGCGGCTGGAAGCCTGTCGTGGCCCCGGAGATGGAATTCTTCCTGGTCGCCCGCAACATCGACCCCAACCAGCCGATCATCCCGCCGATGGGCCGCACCGGGCGTCGTGCTGCCGCCAAGCAGGCCTATTCCATGTCCGCCGTGGACGAATACGGCAAGGTCATCGACGATATCTATGACTTTGCCGAGGCGCAGGGATTCGAGATCGACGGCATCCTTCAGGAAGGCGGCGCGGGACAGGTCGAGATCAACCTGAACCACGGCGATCCCGTCGCGCTGGCGGACGAGATCTTCTACTTCAAGCGCCTGATCCGAGAGGCCGCGCTGCGCCACGACTGCTTTGCCACCTTCATGGCCAAGCCCATCGAGGGCGAGCCGGGCAGCGCCATGCATATCCACCATTCGGTCGTGGATCTGGCGACGGGGCGCAATATCTTCTCGGACAACAAGGGGGCCGAGACGCCCGAATTTCTGCATTTCATCGCCGGAATGCAGAAGCACCTGCCCGCAGCGGTTGCGCTGTTGGCGCCCTATGTGAACAGCTACCGCCGCTATGTCCCGGACTTCGCGGCGCCGATCAACCTGGAATGGGGCCGCGACAACCGCACCACCGGGCTGCGGGTCCCGATCTCGTCGCCCGAGGCGCGGCGGGTGGAGAACCGGCTGGCCGGGATGGACTGCAACCCCTACCTGGGCATCGCGGCCAGCCTCGCCTGCGGATACCTGGGCCTGGTCGAGGCGGAAAATCCACGAGGCGAATGCCTGGGCGACGCCTACATGTCCTCGCAGGACGAGCTGCCCTACAACCTGGGCGATGCGCTGGACATCATGTCCGACAGCGCGCCGATGCGCAGCGTTCTGGGCGAGGATTTCACCGCCGTTTACGAATCCGTCAAGCGCAACGAATACAAGGAATTCCTCCAGGTCATCAGCCCCTGGGAACGCGAACACCTGCTGCTGAACGTATGAAGCTGCTGTACGCCAACGACCGGCGCGGGGAATATCCGCCCAGCATCTATGCGCAGACCTGCACGGCCCTGGACCGCCTGCCCCCGCTGAAGGGGGAAACGCGCGCCGATGTGGCCGTCGTGGGCGGGGGCTATACCGGGCTGTCGGCCGCGCTGCATCTGGCGCGGGCGGGGCGCGATGTGGTTCTGGTCGACGCGCACCGGGTGGGCTTTGGCGCGTCGGGGCGCAACGGCGGCCAGATCGGATCGGGCCAGCGGCAGGAGGTGGATTGGCTGGAAAGCCGCTTTGGCCGCGACACGGCCCGCCACCTGTGGAACCTGGCCGAGGATGCCAAGGCCCTGGTCCGTTCCCTGGCGGCGGAATCGGACGTTCCGATCCGCGACGGCGTGGCCCATGCCTGCCGCAACGCGGCCGAGGTTAACCATGCCGCCCGGATGGCTGCGCATCTTGCGGCGCATTACGGATATGACAAGGTCCAGCCCCTGGATCGCGACAACATGGCCGCGCATCTGGGCAGCAAGGCCTATGCGGGCGGGGACGTGGACTGGGGCGCGGGGCATGTCCAGCCGCTGACCCTTGCCCTTGGCATGGCGCGCCTGGCGATGGCCGCCGGTGTGCGCATCCATGAAGGCACCCATGTCCACCGGGTCGAACACGGAACCGTCACCAGCAAGAGCCGCGTGCTGTGCGACACGGGCCGGATCGTCTGCGACCACGTCATCCTGGCGGGGAACGGCTATCAGGGCCGCCTGGACGGGCGTGTTGCCGCGCGGGTCATGCCGATCAACAACTATATCGTGGCGACCGAACCCCTGGGCAGGGACTTCCCCGAAGTCCTGCCCCGGAACACCGCCGCCGCAGATACGAAGTTCGTGGTGAACTACTGGCGGCTGGACGACGACCGACGCCTGATCTTTGGCGGGGGCGAGACCGTTCGGTATCGTTTCCCCAAGGATATCGCGTCCTTGGTGCGCCCGCATCTGCTGTCGGTCTATCCGCAGTTGCGCCATGTGCCGATCACCCATGCCTGGGGCGGCACGCTGGCGATCACCATGAGCCGGATGCCGCATTTCGCCCGCCCCGCGCCGAACTGCCTGTCGGCAGGCGGCTATTCCGGTCATGGGGTCGCCCTGGCGACGCTTGCGGGAAGGCTGATGGCCGATGCCGTGGCGGGACAATCGGACAGATTCGACGCGATGGCCGCGATCCCCACCCGGCCGTTCCCCGGCGGGGCGATGCTGCGCAGCCCGCTGCTGGTGGCGGGAATGGCGTGGTATGGCCTGCGCGACCGGCTGGGTTTCTAGCGACCGCCCACGACACGTCGGCGCTGCATGGCGGATTCGCGATCGGTGACGCCCAGAAGGCTGGCCACCAGCCGGATCGCCGTTTCCTCATGCGCGGTGCGGTGATCGTCCGCCAGCGAGACGTCCCACATCGCGCCGATGATGGCGACCCTGTCGTCCAGCGGCACGCGATCCTTGATCAGCCGCGTGAAGCGCACGGTGTCGGGGGCCTCGGCCTCGATCATCTCGGCCGCGGCGCGGCGTTCGGCGGCGTCAGACAGGCTGAGGCCATGAAGCTGGGCCAGCACCTGGTCGATGCGTTTGCGTTCCGCCGCATGGTAATGATCATCCGCGCGCGCCACCCTGACCAGCAGTGCGGCGACCGCGATTTCGGCATCGTCCGCAGCCAAGGGGCGCGGATCCATATCTTCCGTGAAAAGGCGGTTGAGCATATTTCGGAACATGCCTTCATCCTACGAAGATATCCGCGCAGTTCAAGAATTAAGGGTAAAAACAAAAATAAGTTAAACCGTCCGTTGATAAAATTGCATATTATGTCAATATTTCTGCGGTACATAAAGATCGCGTGACAGGACATCGCGTTCATAATCCGGGTTGAAGACCCGCTCCGGCAAAGTCACCTCCTCGTGCGGAACTTCTCCATAGGGGATGATGCTCAGCAGGTGGCTCATGCAGTTCAGGCGGGCGCGTTTCTTGTCGTTCGCGGGCACGATATACCAGGGCGCCTCGGGGATGTTGGTGTGTTCCAGCATGTCTTCCTTGGCCTTGGTATAGGCTTCCCAGCGGACCCGCGATTCAAGGTCCATGGGCGACAGCTTCCACTGCTTCAGGGGGTCGTGGATGCGCATCAGGAAGCGCATCTGCTGTTCCTCGTCGGTGATCGAGAACCAGTATTTCACCAGCCGGATTCCCGAACGGACCAGCATCCGTTCGAATTCGGGCACGTCCTGGAAGAACTGGTCCACCTCGTCTTCGGTGGCAAAGCCCATCACGCGCTCGACGCCCGCGCGGTTGTACCAGCTTCGGTCGAACAGCACGATCTCGCCCCCGGCGGGCAGGTGGGGGACGTAGCGCTGGAAATACCACTGGGTCTTTTCGCGGTCGGACGGCGCGGGCAGGGCGACGGTGCGAACGACGCGCGGGTTCAGCCGTTGGGTGATGCGCTTGATCGCGCCGCCCTTGCCCGCGCTGTCGCGCCCTTCGAAGATGACGACGACCTTTTCCTTGTTATGGGCGACCCAGTCCTGCAGCTTGATCAACTCGGTCTGCAGGCGCAGCAATTCGCGGAAATACAGCTTGCGGTCCATCTGCTCGGGCCGGTTTTCGCGATAGATGCGGCGGATCTCCTCGGACAGGACGGCGTCTTCCAGCTCGATCTCGTAATCCTCGTCCAGGGTTTCCTGAAGCTCGGCCTCCAGCCAGTCCTTGGGTTCGTCGGTCATGGTCCACTCCGGCAATGCAGGGTCGGTCTAAGAGGCGAATGTAACGGTGATGCGGCGGTCCTGTCAGCGCCCAAAGCGGGCGGCGCAGTCGGCCGTCACGGCCAGCACGAAGCTGCGCGCCCCGCCATCGACCGTGCCGCACCACTGGCCGGTCACGGTGAACAGGCTGCGCGTGCCATGCGCGGGACGATAGGCGATGCGGCGGCCGTTCACGTCGAACAGGTTCAGAACGCCGCCCGGATTGGTGGCGTAATAGCCCAGAACGCCGCCATCGGCGGTGATGATCAGCCGCTGTTCGTTGTCGGGATTGGAAGGCCGGTTCTGCCAGGCAGTCGCCGCATTGGCGGTGTTGCCCGACGAATTCCACGCGGCATTCGGGGAATTGGCGGGGCTTGCCGGATTGTTCGACGGATGGCCCGGCCCCAGGTCGAAGGGCAGGCGCGTCTGGTCCAGGACGATCAGCGGCGCATCCGCATGGGCAACCCCGGCAGCCAGCGTCAGGGCCAGGACAAAGGTCGCGCGCATGGTCAGTCCTGCGGCCGGTCTTTGCGCTTCGGGCGCGTCAGCATTTCCGGGGGCAGGGCGGGCGACTTCTCTGCCCGGTCGCGCTGCAGCGCCGCGCGGCCCAGCATCATCAGCGTGATGGGCGTGGTCACGACGATGCAAAGGCCGATCACGAACTCATGGATGATCGCCCGCCCTTCGATGAAGCTGAACATCAGGGACGAGGCGATGATGATGCCGCCCGTTCCCCAGCTGGTCGCCAGCGTCGGCGCGTGCAGCCGGTCATAGAACGAGGTCAGGCGCGCGAATCCCAGGGCACCGATCAGGGTCAGGGTGGATCCCAGCACCACGAAGATCGCCACGGGGATCGCCACGGCCAGGGGCACGGATTGCAGGGGCGTCATTCGATCACCTCGCCACGGAACAGGAACTTGGCCAGGGCGACCGAGGAGACGAAGCCCATGATGGAAATCACCATCGCGGCCTCGAAGAAGAAGGCGGTGCCAAGCTGCATCCCCGTGACAAGGAACAGCAGCATCACCGACACGTAAAGCGCGTCCAGGCCCAGCACCCGGTCCTGCGCGCGCGGGCCGCGCAGGATGCGTGTGCCTGCCAGACAGCCCGCAAGCGCAAGCGCGATCTGCGCATAGGCCAGGGCGATGGTCAGGATCGTCTCGCTCATTCGAAGATCTCCATCAGCATCGGTTCATAGACCTGGTCGATCATCCTGCGGTAATGGTCGGCCTGCCCGCCGTCGAAGATGTGCAGGCACAGGATGCCGCTGTCGGACCCGTATTCCAGCCAGGCGGTGCCGGGCGTGGCGGTCAGGATGATCGCCAGCAGCGCCAGGGCGTTCTCGTTCCTGACCTCCAGCGGGATTTGCAGAAAGGCCGATCTGCGCGTGCCGCGTCGCTCGGTCAGAAGCAGCCAGGTGATGTGGATGTTGGACTGGATGATGTCGCGGATCAGCGTGGCGGCCAGCCGCAGGATCACCCGCCAGCGCCGGATCGGCGGCTTGACCGGATGCAGCGCGTTGTAGGCCCAGCTTGCGATCACCGCCAGCACGGTGCCCAGGATCAGATAGCCCAGGGAAAACCGCGTCAGCATCAGCCACATGACGATCAGCGACCCCAGCAGGACGGGGTGGGGAACCAGCCGCATCATGGCTGCGCCTCGTCGGCGGCGGGACGGTCGGCGGCGCGGGGCGTGGCGAAGACGCCATAGGCATAGGCCGCCGTGTCGTGCAGGGCATGGGCGGTGCCGCTGGTATAGCGCAGCATCACCTCGGCCTTGAAGCTGATCGTGCCCAGGATCATCAGAAGCGCGATTATCGGGGCGATTTCCAGGGCCAGGACGCGGGGCAGCGGCACGTCATTGGCCCAGAAGGTCTGGATGCCGATCCGCGCCATGCCGATCAGCGTGGCCAGGCCCGACAGGATCAGCAGCGCCACGAACCCCCAGGCGAGTGCCCCCGGCAACGCCGTCTGCGCGATCAGCGGCTGGATCATCGCGATCTTGCCGACAAAGCCCGGCAGCGGCGGCAGCCCCGCCAGCACCAGCACGCAGAGCGCGAAACAGCCCCCCAGCACGGTCATTGTCGCGGGAATGGCCAGACCGATGTCGGGAACCTCGTCCAGGTCGTCGGGGTCGATGCCGTATGCGTCCGCGGTCAGCGCCAGCATCGCGGCGATACCGCCGTCTTCCCGGCTCATCGGCTCGATCAGCAGGAACAGGGCGCCAGTCGCCAGGACCGATCCGATCATGTAGTACAGCGCCCCCGCCAGCATCGCCTGCCCGCCCCCTGCCAGGGCGAAGCCGGTGATCCCCAGCACGGTGCCCGACGAGATCAGGACCGAATGCGCGGCCATCCGTCCCAAACCCTGCGAGGCGAAAATCCCCAACAGTCCGAACAGGACGGTGAACATCCCCAGCATGATCAGGATGCCCGATCCGAACCCTGCCGAGGCGCCGCCGGTTTCACCGAAGACCAGCATCGACAGCCGCAGGATCGCATAGACGCCCACCTTGGTCATGATCGCGAACATCGCGCCGACCGGGGCCGCGGCCGCCATATAGGCCGTGGGCAGCCAGAAGTTCAGCGGCCAGCTGCCCGCCTTGACCAGGAAGGCCACCGCCAGGATCGCGATGGCCGCGTGCAGCAGCGGCCGGTCCTCTCCGGGCATCGAGGCGACGAGGTTCGCCAGATGCGCCATGTTCAGCGTGCCGGTCGTGCCATAGATCAGGCTGACCCCGATCAGGAACAGAAGCGACGCGGCCAGGTTGATCGCGATGTAATGCAACCCGGCACGCACGCGCAGTTGCCCGGATCCGTGCAGCAGCAATCCATAGGACGCGGCCAGCAGGATCTCGAAGAACACGAACAGGTTGAACAGGTCGCCCGTCAGGAAGGCCCCGTTCAGCCCGACCAGCAGGAACTGGAACAGGGAATAGTAATGCGGCCCCTGCCGTCCCCACCCTGCGCGGGCATAGACCAGCGACGGGATCGCCAGAAGCGCGGTCAGCACCAGCATCATCGCCGCCAGGCGGTCAAGCACCAGGACGATCCCGAAGGGCGCGGGCCAGTCGCCCAGCAGATAGAAGCTCATCCCCTCGGCATCGCCGATGTCGCCGCCGGTCTTGGCGCGGACCACCAGTTCGACCGCGATCAGCAGTTGCGCGGCCGCCGAACCCAGGCTCAGCCAGAACTTCGCGCTCCGCTGCCGGTCGTCGTAAAGCAGCATCAGGGCGCCCGTGACGAAGGGGATCAGGATCGGCGCGATAATCAGGTGTTCGCCCATCACTGGCTGCGTTCCTTTCCGTCAACGTGGTCGGTGCCGGTCATGCCGCGCGATGCGATCATCACCACAAGAAACAGCGCCGTGGTGGCGAAGCTGATGACGATGGCGGTCAGGACCAGGGCCTGCGGCACCGGGTCGGCGTAAAGCGTGGGATCGACGAAGCCGCCCTTGGGCATGATCGGCGGCGCGCCGGGGGCCAGCCGCCCCATCGAGAAGATGAACAGGTTGACCGCATAGGACAGCAGGCAAAGCCCGATGATCACCTGGAAGCTGCGCGGCCGCAGCAGCAGCCAGATGCCCGATGCCGACAGGATGCCGATGGCGGCCGACAGGATGATTTCCATCAGGCGGCCTCCTTCCGGGCGGCGGCTTCGTCCATTTCGCGCATCCGGCTGGCGCGCAGCGACTGGTGGGCGATGGCGACCAGCATCAGCACGACGGCGCCGACCACCGTCGCGAAGACGCCGATGTCGAACAGCATGGCGGTCGCCGCCGGAACCTCGCCGATCAGGGGAATGTGGACATAGCGGGCGTGCGCCGTCAGGAACGGATAGCCGAAGATCCAGGCCCCCATGCCCGTCGTCACCGCGCCAAGAAGGCCGAAGCCCATCCAGCGGATCGGCAGGACGGTGATGCGCGCCTCGACCCAGCGGACGTTGGTGGCGATGTACTGGATCAGGAATCCGATCGCCAGCGTCACCCCGGCGGCAAAGCCCCCGCCCGGCAGGTCATGGCCCCGGAAAAAGAAATAGCCCGACAGCATGATCAGCACCGGGAACATCCAGACCATGATGACCGAGGGCACGAACAGATAGTCGTCCAGCGACGGGCTGTCCGCCTGGGTCTGCTGGTCCGGCGCCGCGACGCTTTCGGGGGCGGGCCGGAAGCGGCGCAAAAGGCCATAGACCGTCAGCCCCACGATCGCCAGGACGGCGATTTCGCCGAAGGTGTCGAAGGCCCGGAAATCGACAAGGATCACGTTCACCACATTGGTTCCGCCGCCTTCGTAATAGGCGTTGCCCAGGAACCAGTCGCCCACGTTGCTGACCACCGGGCGGGTCATCACGGCGAAGGCGATGGATGCGATGCCCAAACCCCCCGCGACCGCGATCACCAGGTCACGGCTGCGCCGGACCTTTGCCGGCAACAGCTTGTCCTCGGGGATTTCTGACCGGCGCTTTGGCAGCCAGCGCAGGCCCAGAAGCAGCAGGGCGGTCGTCACCACCTCGACCAGCAACTGCGTCACCGCCAGGTCGGGCGATGAAAACCAGGCGAATGTCACGCATGTCACGACCCCGGCGCCGCCCAGCAGGACGAGGGCGGCGAAGCGGTGGTACTTGGCCTGCCAGGCCGCGCCGATGGCGCAGGCCGCGCCGACGGTCCACAGCAGCGCGAAGGCGGGATTGAAGGCGTGCAGCCGCAGTTCGGGCGCCAGGCTCAGGCCACCCCAAAGCGAGGCCGCCGCCACCGCAAGCGCAATCAGCACCAGCAGTCGCAATTGCGGCTGCAGGGATTCGGTGGACACCAGCCCAAGCGCCAGCCGGGGCAGGCGCCAGGTCAGCCGGAACAGCAGCCAGTCATAGATGCGCTGGCCCCGGATGCGGTGCAGCAGGAACGGGCCTTCGGGTCCCGTGGCGATGGCTTTCGCGCTGAAGACATAGATCAGCGTCCCCACCCCCATGGCCACCAGGCTCAGAATCAGAGGGGCGTTCACCCCATGCCAGACGGCGATCTTGTAATAGGGCAGGTCCGGCCCCACGACCGAGCGTGCGGCCATGTTGACGGTGGGACCCAGCGTGACCGCCGGAAGGATGCCCACGATCAGGCAGATCAGCACCAGCAACTCGACCGGGCGGCGCATCCAGGCGGGCGGCTCGTGCGGGGCTTTCGGCAGGTTCGTCGCCTGCGGGCCGAAGAAGACGGTGGCGATGAAGCGCAGCGAATAGGCGACGGACAGCGTGCTGCCGACGATGGCGAAATAGGGCAGGGCGTTGTCCAGCCAGGTGCCGTTGTGCCAGTCCACGGCCTCGGCCAGGAACATCTCCTTGGACAGGAACCCGTTCAGCAGCGGCACCCCCGCCATGGCGGCAGCGGCGACGATGGCCAGGCTCGCGGTGAAGGGCATCGGCCGGAACAGCCCGGACAGGCGGCGCATGTCCCGCGTGCCGGTTTCATGGTCGATGATCCCCGCCGCCATGAACAGCGACGCCTTGAAGACCGCATGGTTGCAGATGTGAAAGATCGCGGCCAGGATCGCCACCGGCCCGCCGATCCCCGCAAGCGCGGTGATCAGGCCCAGGTGGCTGATCGTGGAATAGGCCAGCAGGCCCTTCAGGTCGTGCCGATACAGCGCGACGGCCGCGCCCAGGATCAGCGTGGCCATGCCGATGCTGGTGACCGTGAAGAACCATGCCTCGGTTCCCCCGAGCGCCGGGGAAAAGCGCACCAGCAGGAAGACCCCCGCCTTCACCATGGTCGCGGAATGCAGGAAGGCTGACACGGGCGTCGGCGCGGCCATGGCGCCGGGCAGCCAGAAGTGGAACGGGAACTGGGCCGACTTCGTGAACGCGCCCAGCAGGAACAGCGCCAGGATCGCGCCATACCAGGGATGCGCGCGGATCGCGTCGCCCGACCGCAGGATGACCCCCAGGTCATGGCTGCCCGCGACGTGACCCAGCATCAGCATTGCCGTCAGCAGGCACAGCCCGCCAAGCGCGGTGATGATCAGCGCCGTCCGCGCCCCGTCTCGCGCCGCCGCCGCCCCATGCCAGAACCCGATCAGCAGGAAGGATATGAACGAGGTCAGTTCCCAGAAGACGACCATGCCCAGCACGTTCCCGGAAATCAGGATCCCCTGCATCGCCCCCGTGAAGGCCATCAGCAGCGCATAGAAGCGCGGCAGCGAATCCCGGGCCGGCATGTAGTAGCGGGCATAGATCACCACCAGAACGCCGATGGACAGCACCAGCGTGGTGAACAGCCAGGCAAATCCGTCCAGCCGGAAGGCCAGGTTCATCCCCAGCGAGGGCACCCATTCCATGCTGGCGCGCAGCACGTCGCCGTCGCGGATGCCAGACAGGAATCCCGCCAGGATCGCCAGACCCGCGACCAGCGACAGCCCCGACAGCCAGGTCGATGCGCCGCGCGCGCCAGGCGACAGGGTCAAGAGGATCAGCGACGTCGCAAAGGGAAGGCAGGCCAGCAGCAGGAACAGATTGTGTTCGGCCATCGTCGCGCTGCCCTCACCTCTGATAAAATGTTTTGCCTTTCCCGACACATGCCCGCGCGACCCTGTCCTTCCAGGCAAAGGGGACAAGCTGCACAAGGCATTCGGGATCAAGACCCGAATGCCTTTCGGCCCGATCGAGTTCAAGTCCAGATTGCCCGCGATTGCAGGAATTATCCAACTTTTCTGTTATCTGAACCACGCGGCGGGCATTGGCCCCGGCAGATCGCCCCGGCAGTGAACCAGAGGCGGCCCGGCGTCGTTGAGGAACGGTCCTTTCAGACCTCGACCGCGATCTGGCCCATCGGGTGCGAACAGCAGGCGAGGATGAAGCCTTCGGCGATATCCTCGTCGCTGATGCCGCCGTTATGGACCATGTGCACCTCGCCCGAGATCTTGCGGATCTTGCAGGTGCCGCAGAGGCCGAAGGTGCAGCCGGACGGGATGTTCAGACCCGACCGCTTGGCGACGGCCAGAACGGTATCGGTTTCCGCGCAAGGCGCGGTGACGCCGCTTGCGGCAAAGGTGATCTGCGCCTTGGCGCCTTCCTCGGGGGCCACGTCCTCGATCACGGGGGCGTCGGCCTCGGTCCTGATGGGGGCGCCGAAGCTTTCCTGGTGGTAATGGTCCATGTCGAAGCCAAGTGACACCAGCATCTCGCGCACCGACTGCATGAACGGCTCGGGTCCGCAGCAGAACACCTCGCGTTCAAGATAGTCCGGCGCCA
Source organism: Paracoccus yibinensis (assembly GCF_030846195.1). Classification (GTDB taxonomy): domain Bacteria; phylum Pseudomonadota; class Alphaproteobacteria; order Rhodobacterales; family Rhodobacteraceae; genus Paracoccus; species Paracoccus yibinensis. The sequence continues at coordinate 382,024 of NZ_JAVCWH010000002.1, read as the reverse complement.
TCAGGCCCAGCATGATCTGGTTCAGGCGACCCTGATAGCCGGTCCAGGCGGTGAAGGGATCGTTTTCCTCGACCGTGAAGCGCAGTTGCAATCCCGGCACGCGGTCCGCGAACTGTTCCAGCCTGCGACGGAAGATGATGTCTGACGGGGTTCGCGCGGCATGGACAAAGACGATGTCCGGCATCTCGCCCGAATCCCAGGCCCAGGTCGTCATCGACATCATCGGGGTTACCCCCGACCCGGCCGAGATGAAAAGGTGCTTCCTGGCCGGATAGCGGTGGCTGGTGAAAATCCCGGACGGCCCATAGGCCTTGATCCGCATGCCCGGACGCAGATGGTCCAGCATCCAGCGGGTCGCCAGCGACGTGCGCTGCGCCTTGACCGTGACCGAGATCGACAGGGGCCGCGACGGACTGGAGCTGATCGTATAAGTCCGCTGCACGTTGCCGGATGGCAGGGGCAGGTCCAGCGTGATGAACTGCCCCGGCTGATAGTCGAACCACGCCCCGGACGGCGCCCGGAAGGTGAAGGTGGCAGTGTCCGGTGTTTCGGGAACCACCATCGCACATTCCAGCAACTCGTCGTCGGACCACGGCTCGGCGGCCCAGTTCAGGCGTGGTTTCTTCATGCGCGTCTTACTCCGCCGCGACCGCGTTGGGCGACAGGCGGCGGCTCATCAGCCCGCAATACCAGTCGATCAGGTGGATGACGCCCGCTTCCTGCGTCGGCGAATAGGGGCCGGGCTGGTAGGCGGGGGACAGGATGCCCTTCTGGTTCTCCTCGACCACCTGACGATCCTCGTCGTTGGTGGCAAGCCAGACCTCGGTCAGCTTCTGGAGGTCGTAATCGACACCTTCCACCGCGTCCTTGTGGACCAGCCACTTGGTCGTGACCTCGGTTTCCGTGGGGCTGATGGGCAGGATGCGGAAGACGATGGCGTGGTCGGGCAGGAAATGGTTCCAGGACGACGGGAAGTGATAGAACATCAGGCTGCCTGCGTCGTTCCAGGGAATCGTCCCCATCCGTTTCGACACGGCGGCCTTGCCGGACATGGTGAAGCTTTCCTGGTTGTCCATCAACGGCACGCGGGCCATGCGCCACTGCATGTCGGGCGCGTTGGTGAAGCGCGAGGGCAGATTGGCCGCATCGCAGCGCGCCCAATGCTCCAGGATCTCGGGGCTGGCCGAGTTCGGGCCTTCCATCACCGTCATCAGCGGATCGTCGGAATAGGTCCGGCACAGCGAGGGATGAGAGCCGCCGCAGTGATAGCACTCGCGGTTGTTCTCCATCACCAGCTTCCAGTTGCCCTTCTCGACGATGGTCGAGGAAAAGGCGACCTTGCTGTCCGCGATGGCGGACGGCAGCACAAAGCGCGTCAGGTTCGCGGCCAGTTCGTTGATCGCGGGCGGGATCTGGGCCAGGCAGATGAAGACCATGCCGCCCAAGTCGATGCAATGGACCGGCTTCAGCCCGTATTTGCTGGCGTCGAAATCGTCGCCCATGTCGCGGGCATACAGAAGCTTGCCGTCAAGGTCATAGGTCCACTGGTGATAGGGACAGACCAGCTTGGGGTTCGAGCCGTTCGTCTTGGCGCAAAGCCGCTGGCCGCGGTGGCGGCAGACGTTGTGGAAGGCGCGGACGCGGCCGTCGCCGCCGCGCACCACGATCACCGGATAGGCGCCGACATTCATGGTGACGAAGTTGCCGGTCTTGGGGATCTCGCACGAAGGCAGCGCGAAAAGCCATTCGCGATACCAGATCTGTTCCAGGTCGTCCTGGAAGGCCTGCTCGCCGCAATACAGATCACGGGGCAGGGAAAAGCCGGGGACGCGTTCTGCGATCAGGCTGGCGGTCGAGGTCGTATTCATGTCTGGACCCATGGAGGTGCTGGCTGCTATGGGCTGCACATTAGCGACATTGTGCCGCGGCGATGGCAAAATTGCGACCTCGTGCAGCCTGATTCAGACATTGCCGGTCCCAGTCTTCGCCGGGGTTCCGACGGCCTTTGGAAGTTTTCCACAGAGAATTTGACGAAGACTCTGGAACCCGAGGTGCCTTCCATATATTGATGGGCAGCAGATGATTTGAACCAGATGATGTGCCACGAACGCCTTGTGGTTGTTCTGCAACGGACGGAAAATCATCTGCGCCGGTCGGCGCGACACCGTTTGCTTGCCTTGATGGGGCGCGGCAGTCTGACCGAAAACAAGGGCCACCTGGGCCATGGCAAAACACGACACCGGACAGCGGTCCGGCGGTTTGGTTCGCGGGATGCACCCGTGGCCGCTGCCCACGCATGTCCAGACGAAAAGGAGCAGTGGGCATGACCATCATTGTTTATTCCAAACCCGCCTGCGTGCAGTGCACCGCCACGACCCGTGCCCTGGATGCGCGCGGTCTGTCCTATGATGTCATCGACCTGACCGAGGATGCGGCGGCGATGGAGCGCGTGACCGCGCTTGGCTATCGCCAGGCCCCGGTGGTGATTGCCGGCGACGCGCACTGGGCGGGCTTCCGGCCGGACATGATCGGCCGACTGGCCTGACCGGCAATGCAGGCGGCGGGCGGGGCATGGTGGGGTGAAACCCCACCCTACGGGCTGGTCTACTATTCCTCGGCTTCGGGGAACACGGCGCGCTTTGTGGCAGCCCTTGGCCTGCCTGCGCTGCGGATCCCAATCCGGCCCACGGATCCGATGCCGGTCGTGGAGGCGCCCTTCGTGCTGATCTGCCCGACCTATGCGGACGGGCAGGGGCGCGGCGCGGTGCCGAAGCCCGTCATCCATTTCCTGAACGATCCCCGCCGCCGCGCCCTGTTGCGCGGGGTGATCGGCACCGGAAACCGCAATTTCGGCGCGACCTATGCGCTGTCGGCCCGCGTCATCGCGGAGAAATGCAATGTCCCCGTCTTGTGGCGGTTCGAGCTGGCGGGGACGGACACAGATATTCAAAAGGTCCGCACGGGCCTTCATCAATTCCGGGGGTTGGAATGCTTGACGGTCTGAAGCCAGAACTGGATTACCACGCGCTGAACGCGATGCTGAACCTGTATGACGCCGACGGGCGCATCCGGTTCGACGCCGACCGCATGGCCGCGCGGCAGTATTTCCTGCAGCACGTGAACCAGAACACCGTCTTCTTCCACAACCTGGACGAAAAGCTGCGCTATCTGGTGGACGAGGGCTATTACGAGCCCGAGGTGCTGGACCAGTATTCCCGCAACTTCCACCGCGCCATCTGGGACGCCGCCTATGAGCGCAAGTTCCGCTTCCCGACCTTCCTGGGCGCGTTCAAGTATTACACCAGCTATACGCTGAAGACCCGCGACGGGCAGCGTTACCTGGAACGCTACGAGGATCGGGTGGTCATGGTCGCCCTGACGCTGGCACGCGGCGACGAGGCGCTGGCGATGCGTTTCATGGAGGAGATGCTGTCGGGCCGCTTCCAGCCCGCCACGCCGACCTTCCTCAACGCCGGCAAGAAATCGCGGGGCGAGTTGATCTCCTGCTTCCTCTTGCGGGTCGAGGACAACATGGAGTCCATCGGGCGCAGCATCAACTCGGCCCTGCAACTCTCCAAGCGCGGCGGCGGCGTGGCCCTGATGCTGACCAACCTGCGCGAGGCGGGGGCGCCGATCAAGGGGATCGAGAACCAGTCGTCCGGTGTCATCCCGGTGATGAAGCTGCTGGAAGATTCGTTCTCCTATGCCAACCAGCTTGGCGCGCGGCAGGGGGCCGGGGCGGTCTATCTGAACGCGCACCATCCCGACATCATGCGCTTCCTGGACACCAAGCGCGAGAACGCGGACGAGAAGATCCGCATCAAGACGCTGTCGCTGGGCGTGGTCATCCCCGACATCACCTTCGAGCTGGCGAAGAAGAACGCCGACATGTACCTGTTCTCGCCCCATGACGTGCAGAAGGTCTATGGGGTGCCCTTCTCGGACATTTCCGTGACCGAGAAATATGCCGAGATGGTGGACGACAAGCGCATCAAGAAACGCAAGATCAACGCGCGCGAGTTCTTCCAGACCATTGCGGAAATCCAGTTCGAAAGCGGCTATCCCTACATCATGTTCGAGGACACGGTGAACCGCGCCAACCCCGTGCATGGCCGCATCACCATGTCGAACCTGTGCAGCGAAATCCTCCAGGTGAACGAAGCGTCCGAGTTCAACGAGGATCTGAGCTATTCGCACCTGGGCACTGATATTTCGTGCAATCTGGGTTCGCTGAACATCGCGGCGACCATGGATGGTCCCGATTTTGGCGCCACCATCGAGGCGGCGATCCGCGCCCTGACCGCCGTGTCGGAGATGTCGGCCATCGAGGCCGTGCCTTCGATCCGTCGCGGCAATGACGAGGCCCATGCGGTCGGCCTGGGCCAGATGAACCTGCACGGCTTCCTGGCGCGCGAGCGGATCCATTACGGGTCGCCGGAAGGGGTCGAGTTCACATCGATCTATTTCGCCGCCGTGGCCTTCCACGCAATCCGCGCGTCGAACCTTCTGGCGCAGGAGCATGGCCGGACCTTCAAGGATTTCGAGAAGTCGAAATACGCCGACGGCTCGTTCTTCGACAAGTATACGGATCGCGACTGGCTGCCGGTGCTGCCGGACGTGGCGCGCGTTTTCGAGAACGTGACGCTGCCCACGCGCGACGACTGGGCGCGGCTCAAGGCCGACGTGATGAAGCACGGGCTGTATAACCGCAACTTGCAAGCCGTGCCGCCGACCGGATCGATCAGCTATATCAACAACTCGACCAGTTCGATCCACCCGATCGTCAGCAAGATCGAGATCCGCAAGGAAGGCAAGATCGGCCGCGTCTATTACCCCGCCGCCTTCATGTCGAACGAGAACCTGGACTATTACCGCGACGCCTATGAGATCGGTCCCGAGGCGATCATCGACACCTATGCCGCCGCGACCGAGCATGTGGACCAGGGCCTGTCGCTGACGCTGTTCTTCCCGGCCGAGGCCACGACCCGCGACATCAACCGCGCCCAGATTTACGCCTGGAAGAAGGGCATCAAGACGATCTACTACATCCGCCTGCGCCAGACCGCGCTGGAGGGGACCGAGGTCCAGGGCTGCGTGTCCTGCACCTTGTGAGCGAAGCCGGGGGCTGTCTGCCCCCGGACCCCCGAGGATATTTGAACACAGAAGATGAAAGGGGTTCTTCGGGATGAAGGATCAAGTGATGCAGACGGTCGCGCGCGCGATCAACTGGAACCGCCTGGACGATGAGAAGGACCTGGAGGTCTGGAACCGGCTGACGGTGAACTTCTGGCTGCCGGAAAAGGTGCCGCTGTCCAATGACGTGCAAAGCTGGGCCACGCTGCGCCCGGCCGAGCGTGAGCTTACGATCCGCGTCTTTACCGGGCTGACGCTACTGGACACGGTGCAGAACACGGTCGGCGCGCCCTCGATGATGCCCGATGCCATTACCCCGCACGAGGAGGCGGTGTTGTCCAACATCGCCTTCATGGAGGCGGTGCATGCGCGCTCCTATTCCTCGATCTTCTCGACCCTGTGCCTGACCAAGGAAGTGGACGAGGCCTTCCGCTGGGCCGAGGAGAACCCGCATCTGCAAGGCAAGGCCAGGCTGATCCTGGAGGAATACAAGGCGGGCAGCGACCCGCTGAAGCGCAAGATAGCCAGCGTGTTCCTGGAAAGCTTCCTTTTCTATTCGGGTTTCTACCTGCCGATGTACTGGTCAAGCCGCGCCAAGCTGACCAACACCGCCGACCTGATCCGCCTGATCATCCGCGACGAGGCCGTCCATGGCTATTACATCGGCTACAAGTTCCAGCGCGGGCTGGAGCGGGTTTCCGAGGAACGTCGGGCGGAACTCAAGGACTTCGCCTTTTCGCTGATGTTCGACCTTTACGAGATCGAGCAGAGCTATACGGCGGAACTCTATGACGGGATCGGGCTGACCGAGGATGTGAAGGCCTTCCTGCACTATAACGCCAACAAGGCGCTGCAGAACCTGGGCTACGAGGCGTTGTTCCCGCCCCAGGCTTGCGAGGTGAACCCGGCGATCCTGGCCGCGCTGTCGCCCGACAGCGAGAACCACGATTTCTTCAGCGGGTCGGGGTCGTCCTATGTCATCGGCAAAGCGGTCGCCACCGAGGACGAGGACTGGGATTTCTGAGAAGCCCGCAATACGGCGGGGATTAGGTCGGGCAGGTCGTCGGCGATAAGGCCAGGGCCGAACAGGCGCGCGGCCTGGGCGTGGATCAGCGCGCCAAGGCTGGCGGCATCCAGCGGCTCAAAGCCTCGCGCCAGCAGGCCGGTGATGATGCCCGCCAGCACGTCGCCCGCGCCTGCGGTGGCAAGCCAGGGGATGTCGAAGGCCGAATGGATGCGGGCGCGGCCTTCGGGGGCGGCGATCACGGTGTCAGGGCCTTTCAGCAGGACTGCAACCCCGCAGCGGGCGGCGGCATCGCGGGCGGCGTCAAGCTTGGAATAAGCGGGGCCTTGGGTTGGCGTTGCCTTCAGGCGCTCGGCCAGATCCGGGAACAGGCGGGCGAACTCGCCCATGTGGGGCGTTAGCACGCAGTTCTTGGGCAAGCTTGCGAAAGGATCCTGTCTGCGGGAAAGCGCGGTCAGGGCATCAGCATCCAGAACGGCAGCGCAGCCGGAACCAAGCAGGGCGTCCAGCAGGCCGTCCGCGCGTTCCACCCCGCAGCCCGGACCCAGGCAAAGGGCAGAAATCCGCTTGTCTTCAAGCAGCGCGCCTAAATCCCTGGCGGTATCGACCGGACGCAGCATCAATGCGTCGGGGGGGCGGACATGATCCGACAGGGCCGATTGCCGCGGGCAGATCGTCACCAGCCCCGTGCCCACGCGCAGGGCCGCGCGTGCCGACAGCCGCGCCGCGCCGCCATGCCCCGAAGAACCGGCAAGGATCAGGGCATGGCCATGATCATACTTGTGTCCGCCGTGCTTGGTGATCTCTCCTCGGACAAGGCGACGGACACGCGGTCCCTCTGGCGACCCCGGAAGACCGATATCCGCGACCACCACCTCTCGGCAGAGGTCGGGACCGTCGGCCAGCAGATGGCCGGGTTTCAGGCTGTCGAATGTCACCGTCAGATCCGCGCCCCAGACCGTCAGGTCATCCTCTGCCAGCAGGCGTCCGCTTTCGGCGCAAAGTCCGCTGGGGACGTCGACGGCCACCACATGATCGACGCCGAGGCCGCGGGGGCCGCTTAACATGTTGTGGACAGCCTCGTGGATACCATCGAAAACGCCCCGAAGGTTGCTGGCAAGCGGGCGCGTCAGGCCGATGCCGAACAAGGCATCCACCAGAACCTCGGCCTGGTAGCATTCTCCGACATCCGGCATGATGGGATTCACGGATCCCATGGCCCGCCAGCGGTCATGGTTAGCCCGTGCGTCAGGGGGCAGGCGGTCGGCCCCACCCAGTAGTTTCACGCGGACCTCCCACCCTTTCTCGGCTAGCAGGCGCGCCACTACGAAGCCGTCGCCGCCGTTGTTGCCGGGTCCGCACAGGACGATCGCCCGGTGTGGATGGCCGGAGGGATGGTCCTGATACTCGGGCCATTTGCGTATCATCGCCGCGACGACTGCGGCGCCGGCCCGTTCCATCAACTCCAGTCCGGTTACGCGTCCGCTGGCAATCGCCTTGGCTTCCATGGCGCGCATTTGGGCGGTTGTCAGGACTTCGCTGCCCGTGAACATGAATTCTGCATCCTGTTTAATCATACAGCACAAAAAACAGGCAATATTTCTGGTTGCCTGCGATTGCTGGGGCAATCCGCACCGCGCCCCGTTTACCCAAGCCATGAAACCCGCCAATCAGGCGTCAGGCAAGCCGCGAGGAAGGATCATTGCGATGAAGAAGGTCGAGGCGATCATCAAGCCGTTCAAGCTGGACGACGTGAAAGAGGCGCTGCAAGAGGTGGGCGTGCAGGGTCTTTCCGTCACCGAGGTCAAGGGCTTCGGTCGCCAGAAGGGTCACACCGAACTTTATCGCGGCGCGGAATATGTGGTCGACTTCCTGCCCAAGGTGAAGATCGAGATGGTGCTGCCCGACGACCAGGTCGATGCCGCCATCGACGCCATCATCAGCGCCGCCCGCACCGAGAAGATCGGCGACGGCAAGATTTTCGTATCGCCTGTCGAGCAGGCAATCCGCATCCGCACCGGCGAAACCGGCGACGACGCGGTCTGAACACAAGAAAAACAACATCCCCAACAGGATTATCGCGTCCGGCAGGAGAGCCGGGGCGCATCGACGCAGAAAGGGAAGAGATGACGGTCAATGACGTTTTGAAGCTTCTGAAGGATGAGGAGGTCGCCTATGTGGACGTCCGCTTCACCGATCCCAAGGGCAAGCTTCAGCATGTGACGCTGGATGTCGATCTGATCGACGAGGACTTCTTCGAGGAAGGCTTCATGTTCGACGGCAGCTCGATCGCGGGCTGGAAGTCGATCGACCAGTCCGACATGAAGCTGATGCCGGATCCCTCGTCGGCCTACATGGACCCGTTCTATGCGGAAAAGACGCTGTGCGTGCATTGCAACGTGGTGGAACCCGACACGGGCGAGGCCTATGCCCGGGATCCGCGCGGCACGGCCGTCAAGGCCGAGGCCTACCTGAAGTCCACCGGCATCGGTGACGCCTTCTATTGCGGCCCCGAGGCCGAGTTCTTCATCTTCGACGACGTGCGCTATCAGGTCACGCCGCAGAAGGTGTCCTACCAGATCGACTCGGTTGATGCCGCCTGGAACACCGATACCGAATACGAGATGGGCAACACGGGCCATCGTGCGGCCCACAAGGGCGGCTATTTCCCCGTGAACCCGATCGACGCCGGCCAGGACATCCGGGGCGAGATGCTGTCCACCATGAAGCGGATGGGCATGAAGGTGGACAAGCACCACCACGAAGTCGCCTCGGGCCAGCACGAGCTGGGGCTGATCTTCGGCGGGCTGACCGAACAGGCCGACAACATCCAGAAATACAAATACGTCATCCACAACGTGGCCCACGCCTATGGCAAGTCGGTGACCTTCATGCCCAAGCCCATGAAGGGCGACAACGGGTCGGGGATGCACGTCAACATGTCGATCTGGAAGGACGGCAAGCCGCTGTTCGCGGGCGACAAGTATGCCGACCTGAGCCAGGAGGCGCTGTATTTCATCGGCGGCATCCTGAAGCACGCCAAGGCGCTGAACGCGCTGACCAACCCTTCGACCAACAGCTACAAGCGGCTGATCCCCGGCTTCGAAGCGCCGGTGCTGCGCGCCTATTCCGCGCGCAACCGGTCGGGCTGCGTCCGTATTCCGTGGACCGAATCGCCGAAAGCCAAGCGCGTCGAGGCCCGCTTCCCCGATCCGGCGGCCAACCCCTATCTGGCCTTCGCCGCCCTGCTGATGGCGGGCCTGGACGGGATCAAGAACCGGATCGATCCGGGTCCCGCGTCGGACAAGGACCTCTATGACCTGCCGCCGGAAGAACTGGCCGAAATCCCGACCGTCTGCGGATCCTTGCGCGAGGCGCTGGAGGAGCTGGAGAAGGACATGGACTTCCTGCTGCAGGGCGACGTCTTCACCCGCGACCAGCTGGAAGCCTATATCAAGCTGAAATGGGAAGAGGTCTATGCCTATGAGCATACGCCCCACCCGATCGAATACGCGATGTATTACAGCTGCTGAGGCTTGAAAGGCGCCCTTCGGGGCGCCTTTCTTCAGTCAAGCTGCAGCTTGACCGCGAAATCCAGGAAGCTGCGCATCGCGCCGGTCATCAGCTTGCCGGATGGATAGACCAGGTTCACCGGCAGGTCTGGCAGGGCGTATTCGCACATCACCACATCCAGCCGCCCGGCCTTGACATCGTCGCGCACGACGAATTCCGGCAGCAGCGCCAGGCCCCTGCCGTTCAGCGCCATGGAATGCAGCATCTCGGTGTTGTTGCTGAAGAAGACCGGCCGGACCGGCTGGCGGATCGTGCGGCTGCCCCGGCGCAGCGGCCAGGTCAGGTTGCCGGGCAGGTTGGTATAGTGAAGGCAATCGTGGCGCAGAAGGTCGGCGGGCTTTTCCGGGCGGCCCATCCGCGCCAGGTAATCGGGCGAGGCTACCAGCATGATGCGCACCGCGTGCAGCCGCCGCGCGTGCAGGGTCGAATCCTGCAGGTTGCCGATGCGGATCACCGCGTCGAAGCCGTCGCCCACGATGTCGCTGGCCCCGTCGTCCAGGACGATCTGCAACTGCACGTCGCGGTATCGTTCCATGAAGTCCAGCAGATGCGGCTGAAGCACCTTCAGCGTATAGAAGATCGGGCTGCCGATCTTCAGCGTGCCCGACTGGCTTGTCGTGGTCGCCTTGACGGCTTCGGTCGCCGCATCCAGCCGGGCCAGGATCTCGCGCAGGTCCCGACTGTAGGCCAGGCCCGCGGCGGTCGGCGTCACCTTGCGCGTGGTGCGCACCAGAAGACGGACGCCCAGGCTGGCTTCAAGATCGGCGATGTGCTTGCTGCACAGGCTGCGGGAAATGCCCATGCGCGACGCTGCGGCGGCAAAGCTGCCCTCGTCGATGACGCTGACAAAGGTGCGGAAGACGCTGGTATCCATGCACGCCACCATGCACCGCGCCGCGAAAAAGGAAAACCGCCCCGGTCAGGGGGCGGTTGCAATCCTGCCTTGCGACGGCTTAGCGGATATAGGTCGAACGGGGGCCGGGCGCGGTGAAGTCGCTGACCGACAGGGTCGCGTCGGCGTCGATGCCTGCGCGTTCCAGGTCTTTCTTGTTCATCAGGTCGGCTGCCTTGACCTCGACCGTCTGCGCGGCGACGACCGGCGCTGTCGGCATGTCGGCGTCCGAGTTGCCGGAATTGTAGCTGGCGGCTTGCGCGGTTCCGGTGGCAAGGATAACGGCGCCAAGGATGGCTGCGATGTTTTTCATGATATGTCTCATCTGTCTGTCGTTTCTATGACATGGATATAACCCCCTGATATGTCGTGAATTAGACCGGATCTGCTGGTTTCAGTGTTCAATGATGCTGCACAATACCGCCCGTTTCCTGTCAGGACAGGCCCAGCAGGCGCACCGCCTGGGCGACCTGCTGCTGCGGCGTCAGCATCATGTCGATGACCACGCCGTCCTCGTCCGGGGCCAGTGGCTCAAGCGTGGCCAGTTGGGAGTCCAGCAGCTTGGGCGGGAAGAAATGCCCCGCGCGATGGTTCAGCCGGTCCGACAGCACTTTGCGCGTGCCGTGGACATGCAGGAACCGCACGCGCGGCGCCCCGCTGCGCAGGATGTCGCGATAGCTGCGCTTCAGCGACGAACAGCCCAGGACCGAGCTTTCGCCCCGCGCCTCGGCCGCCGCGATCTGGTCGGCCAAGGCGTGCAGCCAGGGCGCGCGGTCCGCGTCCGTCAGGGGCGTGCCCTGCGCCATCTTGTCCACGTTGGCCTGGGGGTGGAAGGCATCGCCCTCCACAAAGGGCCAGCCAAGATGGGCGGCCAGGGCTTCCCCGGTGGTGGTCTTGCCGGCGCCGGATACCCCCATCACCACGATGTGCTGCGGCCCCGTCACAGCAGCCACCAGCCCAGCAGGGCAAAGGCGAAGGCCGTCAGGCCAATGGTTGTTTCCATCACGGTCCAGGTCTTCAGCGTGGTTGTTTCATCCATCTTCAGGAACCGCCCGACCAGCCAGAACCCTGAATCGTTGAAATGGCTGAGAACCGTGGCGCCGCCCGCGATGGCGATGACCAGGAAGCACAGGTCCAGTTCCGACAGGCCCGGCGTCGCGGCGACGGTGGGGGCGATCAGGCTGGCCGTCGTGGTCAGCGCCACCGTGGCCGACCCCTGGGCCACGCGCAGGGCGGTGGAGATGACGAAGGCCGCGACGATCAGCGGCAGGCCCACCGATTCCAGGCTGCCAGACAGGGCTTCGCCGATGCCGCTGGCGCGCAGGACGCCGCCGAACATGCCGCCCGCGCCGGTGACCAGGATGATGGCGCAGATCGGGCCAAGCGCGCCGTCCACGATCTTTTCCATCCGCGCAGGATCGTTGCCGCGCCCCAGCAGATACAGCGCGATCAGCAGCGTGATCAGCAACGCGACGGGCGTCTGGCCCAGCATCCGCAGCAGGTTCACCCAGGCCGCGTCTCCGTCGATGGCGCCGATCGTCGCCAGCGTGTTCAGGCCGGTGTTGAAGAAGATCAGGATCAGCGGCAGCAGCAGGATCAGCAGCACCGTTCCGAAGGCCGGCGGTTCGCCCGTCAGGCGGTGTTCGTCATTCGCGCCCAGCAGTTCCGGCACCGGGACGGTGAAGCGCCGGCCCAGGAACAGCGACACCAGATAGCTGCCGACATACCAGGTGGGCAGCGCCACGATGGTGCCGACGATCAGCAACAGCCCGATATCGGCCCCCACCAGATCGCCCGAGGCGACGGGACCGGGATGGGGCGGCACCAGGGCGTGCATCACCGCAAAGGCCCCGGCAGCGGGCAGGGCATACAGCAGCACCGACCCGCCAAAGCGCAGCGCCACGCTGAAGATGATGGGCAGCATCACCATCAGCCCGGCATCGAAGAAGATCGGAAACCCGAACAGCAGCGATGCCACGCCAAGTGCGAAGGGCGCGCGCCGTTCCCCGAACTTGTTGATCAGCCGGTCCGCCAGGATCTGCGCGCCGCCCGATACCTCCAGCAGGCGACCGATCATCGCGCCGAAACCGACCAGCAGCGCGACGGTGGCCAGGGTGTTGCCGAAGCCGGTCAGCAGCGTCGGCACCACCTCGGCCAGGGGGATGCCGGTGACAAGGGCCGTCAGCAGGCTGACCAGGACCAGGGCAATGAAGGCATGCAGCTTGAAGCGCATGATCAGCACCAGCAACAGCCCGACCGAGGCTGCCGCGACGCTTAGCAAGAACAGCGTGCTGTGTACGGTTTCTGTGTCTTCCAAGGGGTTCCCTCCTGCATCGAGACGCCGGGTGGCCGGGCAAATAGTGCATCCATATCCGCCAACGCCGTAATGGCGGTTTTGGTGCCTGCCTAATCCTCGGCCAGGATATCGACGCTGTGGCTGGTCGTCTGGCCGCCCGCCAAGCGCATGGATCCGGTGACGGGCGCCACGTCGGCATAGTCGCGGCCATAGCCGATGGTGACATGGTTAGCGGCCACGAAGCAGTCGTTCGTCGGGTCGTATTCGCACCACCCGGCCTCGGCCCCGATCCAGGCGCGGACCCAGGCGTGCATGGCATCCGCGCCTTCCAGCCGGGGCTTTCCCGGCGGCGGGTTCGTGCGCAGGAAGCCCGAGACATAGGCCGCCGGGATGCCAAGGCTGCGCAGCCCCGAGATCATGATCTGCGAGAAATCCTGGCAGACCCCATGGCGGCCCGCGAAAGCCTGGGCGATGGGGGTGTCGACCTCGGTCGCCTGGGCGTCGAAGCGCATGTGGCCGTGGATAGCGCGGCCCAGGCACTCCACCGCCTCGCGCGCGGTCGCGGCCTTGCCGCAGGCTTTCCGGGCGAAGTCGGCGATCGGGTCCACCGCCGGGATCCGAAGTGATGGGCGCAGGAAGTGATGCGGCGAATGGGGGCCAAGGTCGGTGATCTCATGCAGGTCGTCGGGCAGGCGGTCCAGGGTGGCGGACAGGTCCAGTTCCGATTCCTCGCCCAGCCGGCGCACCCGGCCTGTCATGTCGATGCGCACCTGCGTCAGCCCGGCAGGCATGACAAGCTGCGTCACTTCGTTGCCGAAGAAGTCGGTGAACCGGCTCCGCTCGGCCGGCGGGGGGGTGATGACGATGCTGCTCTGATGCACGTCCTGCAGCCCCGGCAGGTCGGCGGGACTGATGCGCAGCAATTGTCGGCCCGCGCCGGTGGGGCGGGCGAAGTCGTATCCGATGGACAGGCGCAGGCGATACAGCATCAGTGGAAATAGGTCGTGGTCAGGATGTCGGACAGCATGGCGATGCGCGCGCGCAGGCCCCACAGCGCCTCGGTCGTCAGGCTGGCGGGTTCGGCGGTGGCCAGGTCGGCGTGCAGGCGCAGGGCTTCGCGGGCCAGGGGCGACAGGGCGCCGTGGTCGTTGGCGGCGGGCAGCATGTCCACCTGCTCGCGCAGCCCGTCGATCTGGTGGCGCAGCGCGCGCGGGTTCAGCGGATCCAGCGCCAGCAGGTCGATCACCGTGGCGCGGGACGCGTTCAGGGTGAACCGGCGGCGATGGGTCAGGATGCTGTCGCCGACCTCGATCGCCAGATCCAGCGCGCCTTCGGGCGCCTTGGGATCGCACAGCACGGCCAGCAGCGCCGCCGTGCCCATGGCCCGTTCGTGCAGCCTTCCGATGGTCAGGAAGCGCCAGCCGACGAAGCGATACATGTTCTCATGCACCAGGCCGGAAATCCCCGCCAGCTTGCGCAGCAACGCGGACAGCGCGCGGGCCGCGTCGTCACCGGCCGAGACCTTGGGGGCCAGCCTTCGTGCGCTGCGGTCGATGTCGTGCAGCGCGGACCAGGCGTCGGGGGAAAAGCGGTCGCGCACGCTGCCCGCGCTGCCGATGGCGGCGGACAGGTTGTCCAGAAGCTTCTGGGGAATGGACGCAGCGGGGTCGATGCCCATCTGGCGGAACAGGGGATCGAACCCCGCCAGCAAGGGCGCGCCCGTGGCGCCGGATTCGGCCAGGCGCGTGTGATAGGCGCGCATCAGCTGCACGATCCCTTCGGCCCGTTCGGCATAGCGGCCCAGCCAGAACAGGTTGTCGGCGGATCGCGCGGGCAGGCCGCCAGCCGCCATGCGCGTGTCTGCGGCGTTCACCTGGCGGGCCATGGTGATGGCGGGCACGGGCAAGGGGCTGACGACCCAGACATCGGCGGCGGCACCGCCTTCCTGCATGGCCAGGGCGGACACGTCGGCGCCCGTGCCGATCCGCGCGAAGCCGCCCGGCATGACGGCCCAGCCCCGCGCCGTCCGGGCCAGATAGACGCGCAGCGTCATGGGCCGCGGCACCAGGGCGCCGTCCACAAGGGCCGGGGTGGTGGACAGGGTCACGGCCTCTTGCGCGACCAGATCGCCGCCGCCCTCGGTCAGCCGCCGGTCAAGCACCTCGGCGGGCAGGCCAACGGCGCGGGTCAGGTCGTCCGTGGGGTCGAAGGGCAGGCGGGTGGTCAGCGCATCCGCCAGCACCATCCGGCGCGGGCTGGCGCGCACCGCCGCGCGGGCGGCGGGATCGCCGCACCACCAAGTGGCGATGTTGGGAATGGCCAGCGGCGCGCCGACCAGATCCGGCGCAAGCTTCGGCAGAAAGGCCATCAGCGCGCGCGTTTCCAGAACGCCCGAGCCCAAGGCGTTCACCATCGTCACCGCGCCTGCCCGCAGCGCCGCGACCATGCCGGGCGTGCCGATACGGGACGCGGGTTCCAGTTCCAAGGGATCGGCATATTGCGCGTCAAGCCTGCGCCACAGCACATCGACCTGCCGCATCCCCTGGACGGTGCGCACCATCAGCCGGTCGCCCGACACGCACAGGTCGTCGCCTTCCAGCAGAGTGAAGCCCAGGTAACGGGCGATATAGGCGTGTTCGAAATAGGTCTCGTTCATGGGGCCGGGCGTCAGGATCGCCACGCGGCTGTCCTTGTCGGTGGCCTGGGCCTGCAAGGCATCGCGGAAATTGCGAAAGAATCCCGCCAGCCGATGCACGTTCCCGTCCGGGTAGAGTTCCGAAAACGCCCGAGAGGTGGCGACCCGATTTTCCAGCGCATACCCCGCCCCCGATGGCGCCTGCGCGCGGTCCGCCAGCACCCACCATTCACCGTCCGGGCCGCGCCCCAGTTCGAAGGCCAGGAAGTGCAGGAAATGCCCGCCGCGCGGCTTGACCCCCACCATCGGACGCAGCCATTCGGGGTTGCCCGCCACCAGGGCCGCGGGCAGGCGGCCCGATGCCACAAGCCTGTTCGCGCCGTAAAGGTCGGCCATCACCGCTTCCAGAAGGTCGGCGCGCTGGCGCAGGGCCGCGCCGATGCCCTTCCATTCCTCCTCGGCCAGAAGGACGGGGATATGGCTCAGCGGCCAGGGGCGTTCGACGGATTCGCCGCCGCCGTATTGGCGATAGAAGACGCCGCTATCCAGCAGGTAACGGTCGGCGCGGGCCAGATCGCGCGCCAGGCTGTCGTCGGGCAAGGCGTCCAGATGCGCGACCAGCTTGCGCCACAGCGGGCGGATCGTGCCGTCGGGGGCGACCATCTCGTCCGGGACGCCGGGCAGCGGGCGATAGGCCGCGCTGCGCGGCTGTTCCAGGCTGTCTGCCCGCTCGCCCGCCATGCGTCACACCCCGGCCGCGCGGCGAAGGTCCAGGGTCAACGGAAATTCCCGGTGGATCCGTTCCGGCGGGGCCGTGTGTCCATGTCCGGGGCGGTGCCCATGGGGGCTGAAGCGCGCCAGCCTGCGGGCCTCGGCCTCGTTCCCGTTGACGGGGAAGGTGTCATAGTTGCGCCCGCCCGGATGGGCGACGTGATAGACGCAGCCGCCAAGGGCGCGGCCCGACCAGGTGTCGAAGATGTCGAAGGTCAGCGGCGCATCGACGGGCAGAACGGGATGCATCGCCGATGCGGGCTGCCAGGCCTTGAAGCGCACCCCCGCCACGGCTTCGCCTGCCCCGATATCCGTCAACGGCACCGCGCGCCCGTTGCAGAGCACCCGATAGCGGGACGGATCGGCCGAGGACAGCTTGACCTGCAAGCGTTCGGTCGAGCTGTCGGTATAACGCACGGTCCCGCCGATCGCCCCGGTTTCCCCCAGGACGTGCCAGGGTTCCAGCGCCTGGCGCAGTTCCAGGTGGACGCCCTCGACCTCGACCTCGCCGCAGAAGGGGAAGCGGAACTCGGCCTGGGCCTTGAACCACTCCTCCTGCATCGGGAAGCCGTGGTCGGTCAGGTCGCGCAACACGTCCTGGAAATCGGTCCAGACGAAATGGGGCAGCATGAAGCGGTCGTGCAGCGCGGTGCCCCAGCGGGTCAGGTCGCCCGTGGCCGGTTCGCGCCAGAACCGCGCGATCAGCGCGCGCAGCAGCAGTTGCTGGGCCAGGCTCATCCGCGCGTCGGGCGGCATCTCGAAGCCCCGGAACTCGACCAGACCCAGGCGGCCGGTTGGACCGTCGGGGGAATACAGCTTGTCGATGCAGATCTCGGCCCGGTGCGTGTTGCCGGTCACGTCGGTCAGGATGTTGCGCAGCAGCCGGTCGGTCAGCCAGGGCAGGGGCGGCGTGCCCCGGTCCGGCGCGGGGATCTGGGCAAGCGCGATTTCCAGTTCGTAAAGCGCGTCGTGCCGTGCCTCGTCGATCCGGGGGGCCTGCGACGTGGGACCGATGAACAGGCCCGAGAACAGGTAGGACAGCGACGGATGCCGGTTCCAGTGCAGGATAAGGCTCGCCAGCAGGTCGGGGCGGCGCAGGAAGGGACTGTCGTTGGTGGTGGCGCCCCCCACGACGACATGGTTGCCCCCGCCGGTGCCGGTATGCTTGCCGTCGATCATGAACTTTTCCGCGCCAAGACGCGACTGGCGCGCGTCCTCGTAAACGCCCTGCGTGATCGCCACGCAGTCGTCCCAATCGCTGGCCGGGTGGATGTTCACCTCGATCACGCCGGGGTCGGGGGCCACGCGGATCACGTTGAGGCGCGGGTCATGCGGCGGGGCATAGCCTTCGACATGGACGCGCAGGTCCAGGCGCAGGGCCGCAGCCTCGACCGCGCGCAGCAGGTCCAGGTATTCCTCCAGCGTCGCGACCGGCGGCATGAAGACGCAGAGCCGCCCGTTCTTGGGTTCCACCGACAGGGCCGTGCGGACCATGCCCTGCAATTCCGGCACGCCGACGCCGGGCACCTGCTGCACGACGTCCTGGATCGGCTGATTGGCGACGAAGCTGGCCATCGGCTGGGACTTGCGATCCGGCGCGATCTCCCCCGGTTCGGCCAGCGGCGCGCGTTCGACCGTCGGATCGGTCGGGTTGATATAGGGATAGACCGAAGCCGGCAGATGCGGCAGCGAGGACAGCGGAAGGCGGTATCCGACCGGGCTGTCGCCGGGCACCAGGAAGACATGCCCGCGCCGCAGCCGCCAGCGTTCGGAATACCAGGTGATGCCGGATTTCGATTGCCAGCTTTGGATCGGCAGCACGAAGCCCGTAGGCGTGGTCAGGCCGCGATTGAAGACGCTGGCGATGCGGTGGCGTGCCTCGGGGTCTTCCAGCTTGCTGTTCTCGGGGCTGACATTGGCGGGCAGGTTCGCTTCCTTGACCAGCCATTCGGCAGGGTCCTCATAGGCGGGCAGGACGTTGTCGTCGGACACGCCCAACTCAGTGGCCATTTCCCGCAGCAGTTCCTGCGCCTGCAGGGGCGTCACCGCGCCATCGCCCGCTTCCTGGGCGATCAGGTCCGGGTTCTGCCAGATGGGCTGGCCGTCCTTGCGCCAGTAGAGCGAGAAGGTCCAGCGGGGCAGCGTCTCGCCCGGATACCATTTGCCCTGGCCGTAATGCAGGAAACCGTTGGGCGCGAAACGGTGACGCAGCTTGCGGATCAGCACGTCGGCGCGGTGGCGTTTCGTCGGCCCCACGGCAGCGGTGTTCCATTCGGGGGATTCGAAATCGTCGATGGACACGAAGGTCGGCTCTCCGCCCATGGTCAGGCGCACGTCGCCGTCGCGCAGGGCGGCATCGACCCGGTGTCCCAAGCGGTTCAGGTCGGCCCAGGCGTCATCGCTGAAGGGCTTGGTGATGCGCGGATGCTCGGCCACGCGGCGGATCTGCATGTCGAAGTCGAAATCGACCTCGGCAAAGCTCGCCATGCCGCTGATGGGGGCGCAACTGCGGTAATGCGGGGCGGCGGCCAGCGGGATATGGCTTTCGCCGGTCAGCAGGCCGGATGTCGGATCCAGCCCGATCCAGCCCGCGCCGGGAATATAGACCTCGGCCCAGGCGTGCAGGTCGGTGAAGTCGTGGGCGGTGCCGGACGGGCCATCCAGCGCCTGAAGGTCCGGCTTCAACTGGATCAGGTATCCCGACACGAAGCGCGCGGCAAAGCCAAGGTGGCGCAGCGTCTGGACCAGCAGCCATGTCGAGTCGCGGCACGATCCGCTGCGCAGGGCCAGCGTCTCCTCGGGCGTCTGCACGCCCGGTTCCATGCGGATCGTATAGGCGGTCTCGCCCGCGATGTGTGCGTTCAGGGCGACCAGGAAATCGACGGTGCGGGTCTTTTCGCGCGGAATGCTGTCCAGCAGCGCACGCAGCAGCGGCCCGGCGGGTTCGGCCTGGCGATAGGGGACCAGTTCCTCGGCCAGGTCGGGGGCATAGTCGAAGGGCCAGTGTTCGGCCGCATCCTCGACGAAGAAGTCGAAGGGGTTATAGACGGTCATGTCCGCGACCAGATCGACCTCGATCTTCAATTCGCGCACGGGCTCGGGGAAGACGAAGCGCGCCAGCCAGTTGCCGAAGGGATCCTGCTGGTGGTTCACGAAGTGGTCTTCGGGCGTGACCTTCAGGGAATGGGATATGACACGGGTCCGCGAATGCGGCGCGGGGCGCAGGCGGATCACCTGGGGCGCAAGGATCACCGGACGATCATACTTGTAATGCGTCAGGTGATAGATGCTGGCCTTGATCGACATGCCGTCCCCCTGCTGTCCTTGCCGCCAGCTTACACAATGTGAAAGCGGGTGCGAGAAGGAAAGCCGGGGCAGCACGCCCGCAGCAAGGGGCGGAGGCCTTGCCTAGGTTTTGCGCAGGGCGTCGGACAGCCGGTCCCATTCGGCATGGCTTCCGGGAATGCCCAGCCGCAGCCATGTCGAGGAAGAGGGAAAGCGCCGGGTCCAGACATGCGCCCGCGCCAACCGTTCCTGTGCGGCGGCGGCATCGCCGGTGTCGTAAAGCCGGAACAGATGCGTGCCGCCCACCGGGCGCCAGCCTGCACGAATGGCAAGGCGGTCCAGGCGCAGCGCGGCCTCGGCATGATACAGGATCGCGTCCTCGGCCCAGGTCCGGTCGGCCAGGGCCAGGGTGCCAAGACGCAGCGCGCGGGCATCGGCGGGCCGGAAGCCCGGCGCTTCGGACAGGCGGGCGAGATGCGCGTGCTGCGCCAGGACGATGCAAAGCCGCAACCCCCAGAGTGGGCGCAGGCTGCGCAGCACGATCGCGTTCGGGGGCAGGGCAGGCGCCAGGGACAGGTCGGGCCGGGCATCGGCAAGGCTTTCGTCCACGACCAGAAGCCCGACACGGCGCGCCAGGTGCGCCAAGGCCTCGGGGGGCCATTCGCGGCCTTCGGGGTTGGTCGGGTTCGTTACCACGGCAAGGTCGGCGCCCGCCATGTCCTCGGTGGGGCCGCGCCTTGCCACCTGTTGGCCCGCCGGCAGCAGACGGGGGATCAGCCGCATCGCCGGAGAGCCGACAGCCAGAACCTGGGACGGCAGGCATCCGAACCAGCGGGCGGCGGCTTCGGCCAGCCGGTCCGTCGGGGCGTTCCCGGTGTCGTCTGGCACCGGCCAGGGGCGACGGTTGACGGCCCCGGACAGGTCGATCAAAGCCCCTGCGCCGGTCGCTGCTGGCGCCCTACCGATGTCGCCGCCCTGGTCGCGTGGCATGGCCTTCGCCTCTTGTCGGAACCGGATGGCGCGATTTAGCCGACAGTCAGGTTTTCCACAATCTTTTCGGGAATTTCGCTTTACAGCGGCCCAAATCACGCCCACGATATATTGTAGGAACATTCCGGCACCCGTGCCCGGTCTTGTTCTGCAAACAAGGGACAGCGGCACGAAATCGCGTCCCGTCCGAGGCAGGATGCTGACATGGCGCTAACGGAAGCAGTGATTCCGACCGATGAGATTCATCCCATCGACATCGTCGAGGCGGTGGCTCTCCATCACGACTGGGATTTCGACCGCCTGGCCGACGACCAGATTGCCATGGTGGTCCAGGGCCAGTGGCGCAGCTATTCGCTGACGCTGGCCTGGTCTGCGCGCGAATCCGTGCTGCGCCTGATCTGCACCTTCGATCTGGATCCGCCCGCAGACCGCCTGCCCCTTGTCTATGAGACGATGAATCTGGCCAATGACCAGGTCTGGGACGGCGGCTTCACCTTCTGGTCCAAGCAGCGGCTGATGGTCTGGCGTTATGGGCTGCTGCTGGCGGGCGATGCGGTGGCATCGGCCGAACAGGTGGACCAGATGATCAGCAACGCCCTGCTCAGCTGCGAACGCTTCTATCCCTCGTTCCAGCTGGTCGCCTGGGGCAACAGCAGCCCCGCCGCTGCACTGGACATCGCATTGGGCGAGGCCTACGGACGGGCATAAGGGGCGCTTGGCCCCACTGCGACAAGGGGGGCCGGATGGGCGATTTCGACGATCTCAACACACGCGGGCTGGTGCTGGTGGGCTGTGGCCGGATGGGCGGGGCGATGCTGCGCGGCTGGCTGGCGCGCGGGCTGGAACCGGGTGCCGTCACGGTGATCGACCCGCATCTTTCGCCCGAATGGCTGGACAAGGGGCTGCGTGTGAACACCGGCCTGCCCGCAGATCCCGCCGTGCTGGTTCTGGCTGTCAAGCCGCAGATGATGGCGCAGGCCCTGGGCGGCGTGCCCAGCCTGTCGGATACGCTGGTCCTGTCGGTGGCGGCGGGCACCACGATCGCCACGTTCGAAACGGCTTTTCCCGGCGCGCCGATCGTCCGCGTGATGCCGAACACCCCTGCCGCCATCGGTCAGGGCATCAGCGCCATGATCGGCAACGCCCTGGCCACGCCCGCCCATCTGGATCTGGCCCAGACTCTGATGGGGGCCGTCGGCCGCGTGGTCCGGCTGGACCACGAGGACCAGATGGATGCCGTCACCGGCCTGTCTGGCAGCGGCCCGGCCTATGTGTTCCACCTGATCGAGGCGATGGCGAAGGCGGGCGAGGCGCAGGGCCTGCCGCCCGCGCTGTCGCTGGAGCTGGCGCGCATGACGGTTGCCGGGGCGGGGGCGCTTGCCATTGACGCGGACGAGGATCCGGCGGTCTTGCGCGAAAACGTCACCTCGCCCGGCGGGACGACGGCGGCGGGGCTGCGCGTGCTGATGGACCCCAATACCGGCCTGCCGCCCCTGATGGCGCGGACCATTGCCGCCGCCACCGAACGCGGGCGTGAACTTGGGCGGGCGCAATGACCATCAGCTTCGACGATTTCCTGAAGGTCGATATCCGCGTGGCCACCATCACGCGCGCCGAACCCTTCCCCGAGGCGCGAAAGCCCGCGATCAAGCTGTGGCTGGACGTGGGGGTCTTGGGCGAACGCAAGTCCTCGGCCCAGATCACGCGGCATTACGAACCCGCGCAACTGGTCGGCAAGCAGGTGCTTTGCGTGGTGAACTTTCCGCCCCGCCAGATCGGTCCCGTCCGGTCCGAGGTCTTGGTCCTGGGCGTCCCCGATCCCGACGGAGAGGTGGTGCTGATCCGCCCCGACCTTGATGTCCCGAATGGAGGAAGGCTTTACTGATGCGGCTTCTTGTCACAAGGCCCATGACCGCCCGCGCCACCCAGGCGATCCGCGCCCGTTTCGACGCGACCTTCCGCGACAACACCCCCCTGTCCGAGGCAGAGGCCGCCGCCGCCCTGCGCGATTACGACGCGATCATGCCGACGCTTGGCGACGCCTTCACCGCCGCCGCCTTCGCAGGCCAGCCGCGTTGCAGGATCCTGGCGAACTTCGGGGCTGGCTATAACCATATCGACGTCGCTGCGGCCAAAGCGGCAGGGGTCGTCGTCACCAACACGCCCGACGTGGTGACGGATGCCACCGCCGACATCGCGGTGATGCTGATCCTGATGACCCTGCGCCGCGCATCGGAAGGCGAACGAATCCTGCGCGCAGGCCGGTGGACCGGGTGGAACCCGACCCAGCTTCTGGGCGGACATGCGACTGGGCGGACCCTGGGCATCGTCGGCATGGGCCGCATCGGGCAGGCCATTGCCCGGCGCTGCCACCACGGCTTCGGGATGGATGTGGTGTTCTTCAACCGCTCGACTGTTACCGGCCTGGATTTCCCCGCCCGCCAGATCGACGGGTTGGAGGCGATGCTGGAACAGGCCGACGTGGCCGTGCTGGCGGTGCCGGGCGGGACCGGCACGCGGCATCTGATCGGTGCCCCCGAACTGGCCGCGCTTGGGCCGCAGGGCTATCTGGTCAACATCGCCCGTGGCGACGTGGTGGATGAGGCCGCGTTGATCGAGGCGCTGCACGGCGGCGTCATCGCGGGCGCGGGCCTGGACGTTTACGAACGCGAACCGCTGGTTCCCCAAGACCTGCTCGACGCCCCGAACGCCACGCTCTTGCCGCATCTGGGCACCGCGACCGACGACACCAGAACGGCCATGGCCCTGCGGGCGCTGGACAACCTGATCGCTTTCTCCGATGGCCAGCACCCTCACGACCAGATGAATTGAAAGGCCCTCAGGAACCCTCGGGACTGCCAAATGTTAATTCACCAGATCACTGCTTCGAAGGAGACAGGCATGAACTGGGATATCGTTCAGGGCAAATGGAAACAGGTCAAAGGCTCGCTCAAGGAACAGTGGGGTGACCTGACGGACGACGATCTGGACCGGATGGACGGCAGCAAGGATCAGCTTGCCGGCAAGTTGCAGGAAAAATACGGCTGGACCAAGAACGAGGCCGAGCGCAACATCGACGACTATTTCCGTGACCGCACGCTCTAGGCCGCAGGTCCTGGAATGAATGGAAGGGGGTGTCTTTGTGGCACCCTTTTTCTTTGCCGATGGTCAGGCTACCAAGGCCGGACCCGATTTGGGAGCCGGACCGGAGGCGGCCATGATGTATTCCTATGTCATCCATCAGGGCCGCATTGTCCGGCAGGACAAGGGCGCCCCCTTGTCCGATGCCATCTGGATCGACCTGATCGCGCCGGGGAAAGAGGAAACGGCCCTGCTCAGGGAACTGGGCGTGGATGTTCCCACCCTGGCGGACATGGAGGAGATCGAGATTTCGAACCGGCTTTACCGGGAATCGGGGATCGACACCATGACGGCCGTGCTGCCGGGCGAACGGGGCGACGGCAACCGCGTGACGATGCCGGTCAGCTTCATCCTGTCGCCGCAGCGGCTGGTGACGGTGCGCCATCATTCCCCCCGGCCCTTCCTGACCTATCCCGAACGGGCCGAGCGATCCACCCTGGGCTGCGCCACCGCGCACCGCCTGTTCATCGGCCTGGCCGAGGAGATCATCGCCCGGCTGGCCGACATCCTGGAGGGGTCGGGCCGCTTGCTGGACGATGCGACCATTTCGATCTTCGAGACCCGGCCCGCGCGCGGACAGGGCGACCGGCTGCAATCGGCCCTGCGCCAGGTGGGGCGCGAAGCCGAAGCCCTGGCCCGCCTTCGCCTGTCGCTGCTGACCATCGAGCGGATGCTGGCCTTCTATATGGCCACCGTCGATGAACAGCCCGAGGCCAAGCGGCTGCGCCCGGTGGTCAAGGGACAGTTGCGCGACGTTCAGGCGCTGGAGGTTCATGCCGACTTCCTGGGGTCGCGCGTCAGCCTGGCCGTGGACACGACGCTGGGGATGATCAATCTGGAACAGAACAACACCGTGCGCATTCTGTCTGTCGTGGCGGCGCTGTTCCTGCCGCCGACGCTGATCGCCAGCATCTACGGCATGAACTTCGAGGTGATGCCGGAACTGGACGAACGCTGGGGCTATCCCATGGCCCTTGGACTGATGGCCGCGACGGCGGCGGCGACCTGGCTGGTGCTGCGCTGGAAGCGCTGGCTGTAGGGGGCGGGCGGCGGGAATGACCTTGCCGCACCAAATGCGGCGGCCTATTGGTCGGTCACAGATGGAAGGAGAAATGTCCATGCGCTCATCCTTGTCCTATCTGCGGTGGCCGCTGATCGTCACGGTCGTGGGCATCGCCCTGGCAGCCTGGCTGGGCTATCGCTTCACCGACAGCACGACAGGGGCCGTGTCCTTCTTCATGATCGCGGTGGTGCTGGCGATCCTGGAAATCTCGCTGTCCTTCGACAACGCCATCGTCAATGCCAACAAGCTGAAGGAAATGACGCCCAAATGGCAGCGGCGTTTCCTGACCTGGGGCATCCTGATCGCGGTCTTCGGGATGCGCATCATCTTCCCGCTGCTGATCGTGGTGATCGCCGCTCATATCGGCCCGCTGGCGGCGATCCGGCTGGCCGCGACCGAACCCGAGGAGTATTCGCGCCTGATCCACGAGGCGCATCTGCCCATCGCGGCCTTCGGCGGCGCCTTCCTGATGCTGGTCGCGCTGAGCTTCTTCTTCGACCAGTCCAAGGACGTGGACTGGATCGGCAAGATCGAGCGTGCGCTGCGCCGCGCCGGGTCGGTGCGCGGGATGGAGGTCGGCTTCGTTCTGGTGATCATCCTGTTGTTCGTCTGGCTGCTGCCGGTCCGGGACGAGCAGTTGTTCATGTACAGCGCGATGTGGGGAATCGTCACCTTCCTGGCCGTGGACGCCCTGGGACATGTGCTGGACCGCTGGGGACAGGCGCAGGATGCCGCGCGGGGGACGGCTCAGGTGGGCCTGGGCGGGTTCCTTTATCTGGAGGTGCTGGACGCGTCCTTCAGCTTTGACGGGGTGATCGGAGCATTCGCGCTGACCCAGAACCTGTTCCTGATCGCCATCGGCCTGGGGATCGGGGCCATGTATGTGCGGTCCATGACCGTGATGCTGGTCGAACGGGGCACGCTGGCGGAGTTCCGGTACCTGGAACACGGCGCCTTCTGGTCGATCCTGATCCTGTCGATCATCATGTTCGGCCAGACCATGTGGCACCTGCCAGAGGTCGTGACCGGAATGCTGGGCGCGATCTTCATCGGCGCGGCCTTTATCAATTCGGTCATGTGGAACCGCCGGCACAAGGGGCAGGCGCTGCATTGACGAAGGCCGGGGGACTTCACGTCCCCCGGTCCCCCTGTGGGATATTTCGACCAAGGCAAAGGATGCGGCCCGATCCGCGCCTTTTACATCTGGTCGATCAGGTCCAGCATCTCGGGCGGGATCTGCTGTTCGTGCAGGGTGAAGCTGTGGCTTTCGCAATCCTCGGTCACGGTGATGCGATAGGTCATTCGGTCGGCGCAGGCGCCGCAGGGTTGGCGGGCCAGGCGTGCCAGCTCGTCGGGTCCGAAGGCATCGCACAACTCCTGGCGCATCTGTTCGGGCTGGTCATCCACGTCGATGGTCTTGCGCAGCCGCGCGGCGGCCATGCCGCCAAAGCCACCCTGCGCCGCGATTTCGATGATCATGGCGATGATCCCCCGCTGATACGGGGAATCTAGGCCTAGATCGCGATTCCGACAAGTTTCCAGGCACGGCGCAGCATCACCGTCTCGATGCTGCCGCGGCCGGCAAGCTCGATGGCCGAATCCATGGTCTGGTCCGCCCAGTCGGAAAAGCTGGCCATGGGATTGTTCAGCGTCTGCAACGCGCGATACCAGACCCGGCCCGGCAGTTCCCAGGACCGCCCGCCGAGATAGGCGCAGAACAGATAGAAGGCGTGGTTCGGGATCCCCGAATTGATGTGCACACCGCCGTTGTCATCCGTGGTCGTCACGAAATGATCCATGTGCCACGGCTGCGGATCCTGGCCCAGCAGGTCGTCGGCATAGGCGGTGCCCGGCGCCTTCATGCTGCGCAGGGCCACGCCGTTGATGCCGGGGCCAAGGATGCCGCGGCCGACCAGCCAGTCGGCCTGATGCACCTCTTGTCCCAGGGCGCGTTGCAGCGCGAGGGAGCCGAAGACATCGGCGATGCTTTCGTTCAGCGCCCCCGACTGGTTTTCATAGATCAGCCCGCCGGAATGCTGGATGACGCCGTGGGCCATTTCGTGTCCGATCACCGACAGTTCCAGGAAGGTGCGGAAGATCTTGCCGTCGCCGGTGCCATAGGCCATCTGGGTGCCGTTCCAGAAGGCGTTGTTGTAATCGCGGCGGTGATGGACGGTGGCGATCAGCGGCATCCCTTCGCCGTCCAGGGAATTGCGGCCGTATTCTTCGGCAAACAGGGAAAACACCTGTCCCGCCGCGTCATAGGCGGTGTCGGCATCTGCGATGCCGGTCGGATCCTGGCCTTCGGACCGGACCAGCTTGCCGGGCAGCGCGGCACGGAACTGGCCATCGTGGATGCGACGGTCGGGACAGCACAGATCCTTCGCCGGCGTGACGGCGGAAGTGGCATAGGCGCCGCCGAGGGGCTGGTCCGGGGGCAGGCCCGCCCGCGTCAGTTCGGCGCGTTCGTCGCGCAGCTTTTCCGTCTGCTTCAGCAACGTCCGGGCCATTTCCGCCGTCCTGGGATCGCCCCGCAGGGCCAGCACCCGCAGCATATAGGGGGGAACGATGCAATGGATCGAATGGTGGTGCGAACTGTTCAATAAAAAGCACATGAGGCGAATCCCGTTCTGGAAACTCGCTTTATCCTAGCACGGGCAAGTCATGAACAAAACAAGAACATCAAGCAATGCGCAGCCCCTTGCCGTCGAACAGGTGCAGCGATCCGGGGCGATAGGCCAGCCGCAGGTATTCGGGCAGGGCCTCGCCCGAGGGCATGGTCACGGTCAGCCGCTCTCCTCCGGTCTGGCCGTGAACCAGGCGTTGCGCGCCCAGTTCCTCGACCGCAAGAACCTCCATCTCCAGAGGGCCATCGGGGGCGACGGTCAGATCCTCGGGGCGGATGCCGATGGTTCCGGCATGGTCGGTGCCGGGCAGGTGCGGGACCGCGCGGCGGCTGATCAGGTTCATGGCCGGGCTGCCGATGAAGCTGGCGACAAAGGTCGAGGCGGGCTTGCGATAAACCTCCAGCGGGGTGCCGATCTGTTCGATCCGGCCCGCGTTCAGCACCACGAGGCGGTCGGCCAGCGTCATCGCCTCGAGCTGGTCATGCGTGACATAGATCGAGGTCGTGCGCAGACGGCGCTGCAATTCCTTGATTTCCAGCCGCATGGTGACGCGCAGCTTGGCGTCCAGGTTCGACAGCGGCTCGTCGAACAGGAAGGCCGCCGGTTCGCGCACGATGGCGCGGCCCATGGCGACGCGCTGACGCTGGCCGCCGGACAGGGCGCGGGGCTTGCGGTCCAGATAGGGGCCGATTTGCAGGATTTCCGCCGCCTGGGCCACGCGCTTGTCGATTTCCGCCTTGGGCGTGCGGCGGTTCTTCAGCCCATAGGCCAGGTTCTGGCGCACGGACATATGCGGATAAAGCGCATAGTTCTGGAACACCATGGCAATGTCGCGGTCGGCGGGTTCGATGTCGTTGACCACGCGGTCGCCAATGCGGACCGTGCCTTCGCTGATCGATTCCAGCCCGGCGACCATGCGCAGCAGCGTGGACTTGCCGCAGCCGGACGGCCCAACCAAGACGACGAATTCTCCGTCCGCGATGTCGATGCTGACATCGCCCACGGCGCGGGTGCCGCCCGCATAAACCTTGCCGACCTTGTCGAGGATGATTGATGCCATGTCTTCCTACTTCTCCGTCTCGACAAGACCTTTGACGAACAGCCGCTGCATCCCGATCACAACGGCAACGGGGGGCAGCATCGCCAGCATGGCGGTCGCCATCACCAGATGCCATTGCGGCAGCCCGTCCACTGCGTCGGCCATGCGCTTGATGCCCGCGACGATGGTGTAATAGTCGCTGCTGGTCGTGATCAGCAGCGGCCACAGATACTGGTTCCAGCCATAGATGAACAGGATCACGAACAGGGCTGCGATATTGGTCCGCGACAAGGGCAGCAGGATGTCGCGGAAGAATTTCATCGGCCCGGCGCCGTCGATGCGCGCGGCCTCGGTCAACTCGTCCGGGATGGTCAGGAAGACCTGCCGGAACAGGAAGGTCGCCGTGGCGGACGCGATCAGCGGGATCGACAGGCCTGCATAGCTGTTCAGCAGCCCCAGGTCGGCCACCACCTGGAAGGTCGGCACGATGCGGACCTCGACCGGCAGCATCATGGTGATGAAGATGCACCAGAAGGCCAGCTGCCGCAGCGGAAAGCGGAAATAGACGATGGCGAAGGCCGAGGTGATCGAGATCGCGATCTTGCCACAGGCGATCAGCAGCGCCATGACCAGGCTGTTCCACATCATCGTGCCGACCGGGGGCGTGCCGCTGGTGGAGACGCCCGCGCCCAGCATCTGGCTGTAGTTCTCGATCAGGTGCGGGCCGGGCCACAGCGGGATCGTGCCCGACATGAAGTCGGTCGCGGTATGGGTCGATGCGACAAAGGC
The DNA here is from genome assembly GCF_030846195.1 of Paracoccus yibinensis. Lineage (GTDB taxonomy): Bacteria > Pseudomonadota > Alphaproteobacteria > Rhodobacterales > Rhodobacteraceae > Paracoccus > Paracoccus yibinensis. The sequence continues at coordinate 352,766 of NZ_JAVCWH010000002.1, read as the reverse complement.
CACCCAGACGGGCAGGGCGACGACCGCCACCCCCAGCATCAGGGTCAGGTGCGCCAGAAGGTTCAGGCCGGGGCGGTTCTCGATCATCAATAGGCCACCTTCTTTTCGACATAGCGGAACTGGACCACCGTCAGCGCGATCACGATCAGCATCAGGATCACCGATTGCGCCGCCGAAGACCCCATGTTCTGCCCCACGAAGCCGTCGAAATAGACCTTGTAGACCAGAATGTTGGTGGCCTGCGCCGGGCCGCCCTCGGTCGTGGCGTCGATCACGCCGAAGGTGTCGAACATGGCATAGACGATGTTCACGACCAGCAGGAAGAAGGTCGTGGGCGACAGAAGCGGAACGGTGATGTCGAAGAAGCGTCGCACCGGCCCCGCGCCATCGATGGCGGCGGCCTCTCGCAGGCTGGCGGGCACGGATTGCAGCCCTGCCACGAAGAACAGGAAGTTATAGCTGATCTGCTTCCAGGCGGAGGCGATCACCACCAGCGTCATGGCATCGGTCTTGGAACTGATGTGGTTCCAGTCATAGCCGACGGCGTCCAGGAAATAAGGCATCACGCCGATGGTGGGGTTGAAGATGAACCACCACAGGATCCCCGCGACCGCCGGGGCCACCGCGTAGGGCCAGACCAACAGCGTGGTATAGACGCTGGTCGATCGGATCATCCGGTCCACCGCCACCGCCAGCAGAAGGGCGAAGCCCATCGACAGCACCGTGACCAGCACCGCGAAGACCGCCGTGACCTGAAGCGAATTGAGGTATTCCGGGCTGTTCCACAGCGCCTCGAAGTTCGACAGGCCCACGAAGGTGGTGTTGATGCCGAAGGCGTCCTGGCGCAGGAAGCTTTGCCGCACAGCCTGGGCCGCGGGCCACAGGAAGAAGATGAAGGTGATCGCCAGTTGCGGCGCCAGCAGCAGCCAGGGCAGCAACTGGTTGCGGAACAGGGTGCGCTTCATCGTCTTGCCTTTTCGGAAGGAATGGGGCCGCGACGGCGCGGCCCCGTCGGTGCGTTACTGGCTCTGCGCCTCGAATTCGGCGATCAGCGCGTTGCCGCGTTCCACCACGGCATCAAGCGCACCCTGCGCATCCTTGGACCCGGACAGAAGCTGCTCGAACTCCTCGTCGATGATGCCGCGGATCTGGACATAGTTGCCAAAGCGCAGGCCCTTCGAATTTTCGGTCGGCTCGTTCAGCGTGATCTGCTTGATGCCGGTGTCGGCACCCGGATTTTCCGAATAGAAGGTGCCCATCTGGTCCATCGCCGCCTGCGTGATCGGCAGATAGCCCGAGAAGGACGCCCAGTCGGCCTGAACCTCGGGGGTGGACAGGTATTCGAAGAACTTGGCCACGCCGGCATATTCCTCGTCCGGGCGACCCGACAGCACCCACAGCGAGGCGCCCCCGATGATCGAGTTCTGCGGCGCGCCCTCGACATCGTCGTAATAGGGCAGCATGCCGTAGCCGACCTCGAAGTCCTTGGCATTGGCCAGGACGCCCGCCCGGCTGGCCGAGCTTGCCATGTACATGGCGCAGTCCTGGGAATAGAACATCGGCGCCGCGTTGTCGCCGCCCACCGGGCCGCCATACTTGAAGATGCCTTCGTCGGACAGGCGCTTCAGGTTTTCCCAATGCTTGACCTGGACCGGCCCGTTCAGCGTCAGGCGTGCGTTCGTGCCGCCAAAGCCGTTCTGTTCGGTTCCGATGGGCTGGTTGTGCCAGGCCGACAGGTTCTCGGTCTGGATCCAGCTGATCCACTGGGTCGTGAAGCCGCAATCGGCCGCACCCGATTCCTTGATTTTCTTGCTGAATTCCTCAAGCTCGGCCCAGGTCTTCGGCGGCGTGTTCGGGTCCAGCCCGGCCTTCTCGAATACCGACTTGTTGTAATAGACGATCGGGGTCGAACTGTTGAAGGGCAGCGACAGCATGTTGCCGCCGGTATCGGTATAATAGCCGACCACGGCGGGCAGATAGGCCTGCGGGTCGAAATTGGCGCCCTGTTCCTCCATCAGCTGGTGGACCGGGACGATGGCGCCTTCGGCGGCCATCATGGTGCCGGTGCCGACCTCGAACACCTGGACGATGGCGGGCTGCTGCTGCGCACGGAAGGCGGCGATCGCGGCGGTCATCGTCTCGGGATAGGTGCCCTTGTAGGACGGCACGATCGTGTATTCGTCCTGGCTGTCGTTGAAGCCCTTGGTGATTTCCTCCAGCTTCGCGCCCAGCTCGCCGCCCATGGCGTGCCACCACTGGATCTCGGTCTGCGCATTCGCGGCAGACAGCGACGCGATCAGCGCCATGGCGGACGCCGTAACAAGTCTGTTCATGATATTCCTCCCTTGTGGAGTTGCGTTTCGCGGCTGGCCTAACCGGCCGAGATGACGCGAACGCAACATCCGTATGACGGGAAGGTGACATCCTTTGACCAGTTGGTCAATCTTTCCAAACCATCGCCCCCATTCACGAATTTTGCGCACTTCGCGAAGCGCCCCGTCAGGCCCCGCGCAGCCGCGCCATCAGCGGGGCGACGGTCGCCTGCAACAGCGGGTTGATGATGTGGTGGGCAATCGGGATCAGGATCATCCCCAGGACCAGCCCGAAGATGCCGTCGAAGAAGGCCGTCACGGCCCAGGCCACAAGGCCGGGCGCCTGCGGGACGGCATGGGCCGCGGCCTCGGCCTGGTGGTGGATCCAGTCATAGGGGGCGGACCAGCCCAGTTCGGCGAACCCGTGCAGGACGATCTGCCCGCCGACCCAGATCATCGCGGCCGTGCCGACGACCGTCAGGACCTTCATGAAACCCGGCATCACCTTGACGATGCCGCGCCCGACGGCCGAGGACAGGCCGTTCTGCCGCGTCGCCAGATGGACGCCCACATCGTCGGCCTTCACGATCAGCGCGACAAAGCCGTAAACGGCGACCGTGATGCCCACCGCCACCACGATCAGAATCAGCGCGCGCATCCAGATCGTATCGGTCGCCGGGATGGTGGACAGCGCGATCGTCATGATTTCCGCCGACAGGATGAAGTCGGTCTTGATCGCGCCTGCCACCCGCTGTTCCTCCAGCGCGGCGCCATCGGTTTCGGGATGGGTGTGCTTTTCGCTTGCGTGCGTGTCGCCATGGCCCAGGGCGCAGGCGACCTTCTCGGCCCCTTCGTAACACAGATAGGCGCCCCCCAGCATCAGAAGCGGGGGGATGGCCCAGGGCGCGAATTGCGACAACAGCAGCGCGACGGGCAGCAGGATCACCAGCTTGTTGAACAGCGATCCGCGCGCGATCTTCCAGACGATCGGGATTTCGCGGCTGGCGTCGAAGCCGTGGACGTATTTCGGCGTCACGGCGGCATCGTCGATCACCGCGCCCGCCGCCTTGGCCCCGGCCTTGACCGCCTGTCCCGTCACGTCGTCGATCGATGCTGCCGCGACCTTCGAGATGGATGCCACATCGTCCAGAAGTGCCAGAAGTCCGCTCATCCATCCCTCTTTGGCTATGTCGTGCGCGGCCCGTCCTGCGGGCCGCGCCCATTGAAACACCTGTCAAGCCGGTTGGTTCAATCCATGCTGACGTTGGCATCGCGAACCACGGGCTCCCACTTCGCCATCTCGGCCTTCACATGCTCGGCCAGTTCGTCGGGGGTCGAGGCGACGATGGTGGCGGAAAACTCGGCCATGCGGTCGGCCACGGCGGGATCGGCCATGGTGGTCTTGGCTGCGGCGGCAAGCGCCTCGATCGCCTCGGGCGGGGTGCCTGCCGGGGCGAACAGGGCGTTCCAGCTGTAGGTCTCATATCCCGGCAGGGTTTCGGCGATGGCGGGAACGTCGGGGAAGCTGGGTGCGCGTTCCGCCGTGGTCACGCCAAGCGCGCGCAGCTTGCCGCTGCTGATATGGCCGGAAGCCGAGGGCAGGTTGTCGAAGATGATCGGCACCTGGTTGCCCAGCACGTCGGTCAGCGCGGGGCCGGATCCCTTGTAGGGGATATGGTCGATCTCGACCCCTGCCATGGCCTTGAACAGTTCGCCCGACAGGTGCAGCGGCGTGCCGTTGCCGGACGAGGCATAGGCCAGCGGTTCCGCCTTGGCCAGGTCGATCAGTTCCTGCACGGTCTGGGCGGGCACGTCGGGATGGACCGCCAGCACATTGGGCACCAGCACCAGCAGCGACACGGGCGCGAAATCCGCCTGCGGGTCATAGGGCTTCTGCTTCAGGATCAACGGGTTCAGGGCATGGGTCGCCACCGTGCCCATCAGGATCGTGTATCCGTCGGGTTCGGCTTGGGCCACCTGCTGCGCCCCCAGGCTGCCGCCCGCGCCGCCGACGTTCTGCACCACGACCTGCTGGCCCAGTTCCTGGCTCATCCGTTCGGCGACGATGCGGCCCACCACATCGGTTGACCCCCCGGCGGCAAAGGGGATCACCAGGGTGATCTGGCGTTCGGGAAATTCGGCGGCGGCGGTCCCGGCAAGGCCCAGGGCCAGGGCCGATCCCAGCAGGATCCGGCGGGTGATGGATGGCATGGTTCTTTCCTCCTTGGGGTTCAGGCGTCGCTTTCGGTGAAGACCTCGTCCCGGCGCTTGCGGATCTGGGGCAGGAAGACCAGAACCAGGATCGCCAGCGACAGCAGCAGCAGCGTTGCGCTGATCGGGCGGGTCACGAAGGTGGTGGGGTCGCCGCGCGACAGGATCATCGCCCGGCGCAGGTTTTCTTCCAGCAGAGGGCCAAGGACGAAGCCCAGAAGCAGCGGCGCGGGTTCGCAGCGCAGCTTGGACAGGACATAGCCCAGCAGCCCGAAGAAGGCGACGGCGAACAGGTCATAGGGGTTCGAGTTGACCGAATAGACCCCGATCGAACACATCGCCATGATGATCGGGAACAGCACATAGTAGGGCACGGTCAGCAGCTTCACCCACAGCCCGATCAGCGGCAGGTTCAGCACCACCAGCATCAGGTTGCCGATCCACATCGACGCGATGATGCCCCAGAACAGCGCGGGCTGTTCGGTCACGACATTTGGCCCCGGCACGATGCCCTGAATGATCATCGCCCCGATCATCAAGGCCATCACCGGGTTCGCCGGGATGCCCAGCGTCAGCAGGGGGATGAAGCTGGTCTGCGCGCCCGCGTTGTTGGCGCTCTCCGGCCCCGCGACCCCGGCCAGGGCGCCCTTGCCGAATTCCTCGGGATTCTTGGACAGCTTCTTTTCAACGGTATAGCTTGCGAATGCCGCCAGGATCGCGCCGCCACCGGGCAGGATGCCCAGGACCGATCCCACGCCCGTGCCGCGCAGCACCGGGCCGATCATCTGGCGGAATTCGTCACGGTTGGGGAACAGGCGGGTGATGTTCTTCGTCATCACCTGGCGGTCGTGTTCGTCTTCCAGGTTGCGCAGGATCTCGGCGATGCCGAAGACGCCGACGGCAACGGCCACGAAGTTCAGCCCGTCCGCGAACTGGTTCATGCCCATCGTGAAGCGCGGCGCGCCGGTATAGACATCGGTGCCGACCATGCCCAGCAGCAGGCCCAGCACCACCATCGCAAGCGCCTTCAGCACCGATCCATGGGCAAGGGCCACCGACATCATCAGGCCCATGACCATCAGGCTGAAATACTCGGCCGCGCCGAATTTCAGCGCGATGGTGGTCAGGGGCGGGGCGAAGATCGCCACCAGGAAGGTCGCCACGCTGCCCGCGAAGAACGACCCCAACGCGGCGGTGGCAAGCGCGGTGCCCGCCCGGCCGTTTCGCGCCATCTGGTATCCGTCGATGGCCGTCACGGCGGAGGAGCTTTCGCCCGGCATGTTGATCAGGATCGCCGTGGTCGAGCCGCCGTATTGCGCGCCGTAATAGATGCCGGCCAGCATGATCAGCGACGACACCGGCTCAAGCTGGAACGTGATCGGCAGCAGCATGGCGATGGTCGCCGTGGCGCCGATGCCCGGCAGCACCCCGATCAGCGTGCCCAGCAGCACGCCGATCAGGCAGAAGGCCAGGTTCGCCAGCGAAGAGGCGACGCCGAACCCCAGGGCAAGGTTGGAAAGCAGATCCATGGTCGCCCCTTACAGCGGCAGCCAGGGACCGAAGCGCCGGAAGGGCAGCCCCAGGCCATAGCTGAAGATCAGCGTGGACATGATGGTAACGGCGATCGCCAGGATCAGCGCGGGCAGCGGGCGCATCCGCACCGAGGCCTGGCTGGCGATCAGCGTTGTGAAGAACAGCGCGGGCACGAAGCCCAGCCCCCTGACGGTCAGGCCGAAGAAGATCGGCGCGGGCAGGATGAACAGGATGCCCCGCCAGGCGAAGCGGCCGATGGGTTCGTCGTCGGGCCGCCCGAAGGCCTTGAACAGGATCACCGCGCCCAGCAGGAACAGGATGGCCGACAGGACCATCGGGAAATAGCCCGGCCCCATGCGGATCGAGGTGCCCATCTCCAGCCCCAGTCCCTGCCAGGCGAAGAACGCGGCAATGGCCATGAACAGCAGGCCCGCCGCGATGTCGGTGCCGTCCTTCGGTTTCGTGGACATGGTTCCCCCCTGTCGGAAAACCCGCCGCCGGAAGGGCGGCGGGCGCGTGGATCAGTCGGCGTAAACGCCCGCGGCCTCGATGACCGGCTTCCAGCGGGCGATCTCCTCCTCCAGCTTGGTCTTCAGCGCCTCGGGGGTGGCGTCCTCGGCGGACGAGGGGGCGGTGCCCAGGTCGGCCATGGCCTTCGCCACGCCTTCGTCGGCCAGGGCCTTCTGCAGCGATTCCGACAGACGCTGGTTGATCTCGGGCGCGGTGCCCTTGGGGGTATAGATGCCGTGCCAGATGCCGAACTGCATCGCCTCAAGCCCGGATTCGGCGGCGGTGGGCAGGTCGGGGAACAGCTCCAGCCGCTCGGGCGTGGTGACGGCATAGGCCTTGATCGTGCCCGCCTTGATCTGCTGGGTGGTGTTGGTGGTCTGGTCGCACATGATGTCCACCTGTCCGCCCAGAAGGTCGGTCATGGCCGGGCCCGTGCCCTTGTAAGGGACCGTCACCAGCGGCGCCTCCAGCGCCTGCATCAGCAGCATCCCGCACAGGTGGCTGGCCGCGCCGATGCCTGCATTGGCCAGCGTCAGCGAATCGGCATTGGCCTTGACGTATTCGACGAAGGCCGGGAAATCCGCGGGTTCGAAATCCTGCCGGGCGGTGACGACCATCGGCACCTCGGTCACGAGGCCCACATATTCGAAGGCGTCCAGCGTCTCGTAGGGCAGGTTGCGATACAGGGTGTCGGACGTCGCCATGCCGATATGGTGCAGCAGCACCGTGTATCCGTCGGCTTCGGCCTTGGCGACCTGCGACGCCCCCAGCGTGCCGCCTGCGCCGCCGACGTTCTGGATCACGATCTGCTGGCCCAGGTCTTCGGACATGCGTTCGGCGACAAGCCGCGCAACCGTGTCGGTCGGCCCCCCGGCCGAGAACGGCACGACCATGGTGATCTGGCGTTCGGGATAGGTCTGCGCGAAGGCGGGCGCGGTCAGGATCGTTGCGGCGAACAGGGCGCCCAGCAGTTTCGAAGCGGTCATGTGTCCTCCCAGACTGTGATGCGGCGCTTACGCGGCCGTCATGCTGGGATCAGATTGCGACAGCATCCTGACAGGGCACAATGCTTTTTTTACCCCCTGGAGATCGTGGCGACCGGATGCCTGCGCCAGGCGATGCGGATCTATTGCACCGCCCGGATGGCGGGATAGGACGCGCGGAACATGCCGTAAGCCTTGTCGAAGCGGTCCCGCAGGTCGGTATCGGGCGCGATTTCCTCGATGATGTCGGGGGCGGTCATCACATCGGCCACGCTGCCCGCGCCCGCCGCGACCATGCCCAGCCGCGCCGCGCCCAGGGCCGCGCCGAATTCGCCGTCGGCGGGCAGGGTCAGGGTCACGTCCAGCGTCGTGGCGATCACGCGCAGCCAGTAACGCGACCGCGCGCCGCCGCCGATGGCCATCATCCGGTCCAGCCGCGCGCCGGTTTCCCGCAGCGCCTGGTGGCTGTCGCGCAGGCCGAAGGCCACGCCCTCCAGCACGGCGCGGGTCAGGTCGTCGCGCGTGGTCCCCGATCCAAGCCCGGTGAAGGCGCCCCGGATCACCGCGTCGTTGTGCGGCGTCCGTTCGCCCGACAGATAGGGCAGGAACCGCACCGCGCCCGGTGCCCGCAAATCATTACCCAAGGGCGCGGTCAGGTCGGCGGGCGAGGCGCCCGTGATCCGCGACAGCCAGTTGAGGCTGTCCGTCGCCGACAGCATCACCCCCATCTGATACCAGGTGTCGGGAACCGCGTGGCAAAACGTGTGCAGCGCGGTTTCCGGCGCCGGGTGATAGCCGTCCCGCGCCGCCACCAGCACGCCCGAGGTGCCCAGCGACACGAAGCCCTGACCCTCGGCCATCGCGCCGATCCCGCAGGCGGCGGCGGCGTTGTCGCCTGCGCCGCCCGCCACCACCACCGGATGCGACAGCCCCCAGGCTTGCGCCAGATCGCCGCGCAACTGTCCGGCAGGGGCCGACCCCTCGACCAGGCGGGGCATCTGGTCGCGGCGCATGTGGCCCGCCGCCAGCAAGGCGTCCGACCAGTCGCGCGCCCCGGTATCCAGCCAGGACGTGCCAGCCGCGTCCGACATGTCGGTGACGTGTTCGCCGGTCAGATACAGGTTCAGGAAGGCGGCGGGCAGCAGCACGCGGGCGATGCGGGCGTGGTTTTCCGGCTCATGCTCGCGCACCCATTCCAGCTTGGGCGCGGTGAAGCCGGGAAAGACGATATTGCCCGACAGGTCGCGCAGGCCGGGGGTGGCATCAAGGCGAGCGGCCTCGGCATGGCTGCGGGTGTCGTTCCACAGGATGCAGGGGCGGATCACCTGGTCATCGGCGTCCAGCAGTGTCGCGCCATGCATGTGACCGGCCACGCCGATGCCGCGCAGGGCGGAGAATTCCGGGTGGCGGTCGCGCAGTTCCGCCACTGCGGCATCCAGCGCCGCGATCCAGTGGGCCGGGTCCTGTTCGGACCAGCCGGAATGCGGATGGCTGACCGGATAATGCCGTTCGGTCGCGCCGATGGGCCTGCCGCCGCTGTCCACCAGCAGGGCGCGCAAGCCGGATGTGCCAAGATCGATTCCCAGAAAACTCATGATTCCTCCCTCAGGCGCCGGTTGGTTGGTGATCCAGCAGCACGTCAACCATGCCGGACAGATCCGGCAGCACCGCCACGGCCCCGGCTTCCGCCAGGCGCCGGGCATGATCGTCGCGCATCCCCTCCAGATGCGTGCCGCCGGTAAAGCCCACCGCGCGCATCCCGGCCATGCGGGCGCCGACGATGCCGTGGGGCGAATCCTCCATCACCGCGCAGGCGGCGGGCGGGATGCCCAGCCGGCTTGCGGCCAGCAGGAACAGGTCCGGCGCGGGCTTGCCGTGCCTGACCTGATCGGCGCTGAAGACGGCGGCGCCGAATCGTTCGGCCAGTCCCGCGACCTGCAGCGTGATCGCCAGCCTGCGGATCGAACTGCCCGTGGCGATCGCCACCATGATCCCGCGCGCCGACAGGTCGTCCAGAAGGGCAGGGATGCCGGGGATCACCCGCAGTTCGGTTGGATAGCGCGCCAGCAGCCGTTCCTCGAAATCGCGGGCGAAGTCGGGCAGGTCGTCGCGGTCCAGGGCCTCGGCGATGTGGCTGACGATGGACTGGATCGACACGCCCAGGAATTTCCGGCGCAGTTCGTCGGTGGTGGCGGGCAGCCCCTCGGCCGCCATCAGATCCGCCAGGGTTTGCAGCGACATCGGCTCGCTGTCCACAAGGCAACCGTCCATGTCGAAGATCACGGCGCGGATATCGGTCATGCGGCCCCCCGTTGGCGATAACAGCCGATCCCTACACCGAACCGGCAAGGATGACAAACGGCCGGACCTGCGCTAGCCATGCGCCATGATGATCCGAGAGCTTTACGTTTCCCCCGAGGCCGCAGGCGCCCTGCTGGCCGATTCCGCCCGGCTGCCCGCCTGGACCCTGGACGCGCGGCAGGCGGGCGACCTGGCGCTGCTGATGAACGGCGCATACGCCCCCCTGCGCGGCTACATGACCCAGGCCGACCATGACGCCGTTCAAGGCGGCGCGGTGTCGCCCTGGCCGGTGCCGCTGGCATTGCAGGTCGATGCGGATTTCGCGGCACGGGTGCAGCCCGGCGACGACATCGCCCTGCGGGACGATGGGGGCGTGGTCGCCGTCATGTCCGTGACCGACGCCTGGGGCGACCCGGCCCTGCTGGGCGGCAAGGTCAAGGGACTGCGCCGCCCCGTGGTGGGGAGCATGACGCCGAACGCCTTGCGCACCCTGTTCGCTGACCGGGGCAAGGCACGGGTGCTGGGGGTCCAGCCGGACCGTCCCGAACAGATCGCCCCCGCCCTGCGCGCCGCGCGGGATTTGGACGCCCTGCTGCTGATCCAGCCCCTGCCGGGCGTTGCGGTCGATGCGCCCACTGATGCGGTCCTGTCGCCCTTGCCCGTGGCCCCGCCAACCGGTCCCCGCGCCGCGCTGTGGCAGGCCCTGGTGGCGCGCAACCACGGCGCCACGCATCTGATGCTGTTCGACGCCGCCGGACGGGAACTTTATCGCCCCCACGAAGTCAGCATCGGAGTGCGGATGGTCGAGCCCGGCAGGATGGCCTAGACCGTCGAAGAATTTCACGTTCTGCAAGAAGGCGGCACCATGACCCCGACGAGTCCAGGCATTGTCGGCTACAACCCGTGGCTGGCGACGGTGCTGCTGTTGCTGGGCAACTTCATGAACCTGATCGACGTCAGCATCGTGAACGTGGCGCTGCCCTCGATCCAGCGGAACCTGAACGCCACCGCGGCGCAGATCGAATGGGTATCGGCGGCCTATGTGCTGGCCTTCGCGGCCGGGTTGCTGCCCTTCGGGCGCTTCGGCGACAAGTTCGGGCGCAAGCGGCTGTTCCTGTGGGGGGTGGCGCTGTTCACCCTGGCATCGGCGCTGTGCGGGTTCGCCCTGTCCATGCCGATGCTGATCTGGTCGCGCGCCCTGCAGGGGATCGGCGGCGCGATGATGGTGCCGCAGGTGATGGCGATCATGCATGTGATGTTCCCGCCCGAGCAGAAGGCGCGCGCCTTCGCGCTGGCCGGGGTGGTGGCCAGCCTGGGGGCCGTCACTGGGCCGCTGCTGGGCGGCGCGCTGATCATCGGCGACATCGGCGGCCTCGACTGGCGGCCGATCTTCCTGGTCAACCTGCCGGTGGGGATCTTCGTGATTGCGGCGGGGCTTCGATGGATTCCCGCGCTGTCATCGGATCCCAGGATGCGGATCGACTGGATCGGCATCGCGATCTTTTCGCTGGCCGTGATCATGGTCGTCCTGCCGGTGATCGAGGGCGCGCTGCTGGGCTGGCCCTGGTGGTGCGTGGCGATGCTGGCGGCGTCCGTGCCGCTGGGGGCGCTGTTCGTCTGGCGGCAGGTCAGTCTGGCGCGCCGCGGCCGGGGGCAGTTGCTGCCGGTCGCGCTGATGCGGAACGGCGGATATCTGTCGGGCGTTGCCATGGTGATGCTGCATTTCTCGGCCATACCGGGAATGTTCCTGGTGCTGGCGATCTATCTGCAAACCGGGTTCGGGCTGGATCCGCTGCATTCCGGCATGGCCACGGCGCCCTTTCCGCTGGGCATCATGCTGGGCAGCTATGTCACCGGGCGCTTCGGCACCAAGGCGATGTCCCGGCGCATGGCGGTGGGGGTGGCCATCATGCTGGGGGGCATGGCCTATCTGCGCCATCTCACCGGTCATCCGCCCCAGCCCTTCGGGGTGATGTCGCTGGCCGCCCCTCTGGCGATCTGCGGACTGGGGATGGGGCTGACGATCTCTCCGCTGTTCCAGACGGTGCTGCAATCGGTGCCGGGACGCGATGCGGGCGCGGGATCGGGGGCGATGCAGGCCTTCCAGCAGGTCGGAGCGGCGATCGGCATCGCGGTGGTGTCCAGCCTGTTCTTCGTCCGGCTGCACGGGCAGGGGGGCGAGGATTATACCGGGGCGATGTCGCACGCCCTGCTGTATCAGCTTGGCGCCTTCACCGCGATCCTGGCGATCCTGGCGCTGCGCGGCATTCTGCGCGGCAGGGCGTGAAGGCCCTGCCGCCATTCGGTCAGTGGACGCTGACCGGCGTCAGTTCGTTCTGGCGCGCCAGCATGAAGGCCAGCGGGCGTTCCTTGACCAGGGCCAGCCGTTCGCCGTCGGCGTCGTGGACGGCATACATCGTCTCGATTCCCGGCAGTTGCTGCTGGATCTCCTGGGGCAGGGTCCGGGTCTCGACCTGCCGGATATAGACGGTCTTCTCGGCGTCGATGCCGCCGAAATCGAATTTGGTATCCATGATGATCCCCTTACTTGCGGCTGATCGGAATGGTCTGGACGACCTGCTGGGGCTGCTGCCGGCGCAGGTCGATGTGCAAAAGCCCGTTTTCCATCTGGGCGCCCTCGACCTCGACCCCATCGGCCAAGACGAAGCTGCGCTGGAAGGCACGGGCGGCGATGCCCCGGTGCAGGAAGACGCGGTCCCCTTCGGGATCGGCCATCCGGCCGCGGATCACAAGCTGCCGGTCCTCGGTCGTGACCGACAGATCTTGTTCCGCGAAACCCGCGACGGCCAGCGTGATTCGGAACCCGTCCGGGGCGCTATGTTCGATGTTGTAGGGCGGATAGCCTTCGGCGCCTTTCGCGGCCCGTTCGGCCAGTCGTTCAAGCTGGTCGAACCCCAGCAGATACGGATGCGCGCCCAGCGAAATCTTGGTCATGGTCAGCCCTCTTCCCGTCAAGCGACTGGTTTGCGGATCCCTTTGGCGGCAATCCGCTTGCCATCAATATGTGGGCGCGAAGCGGGCCGTGCAAGGCAGGTCAGGGCTGAATTCCGCAGGCCTGCGCCGCCTCTGCGATGGCCGTGCGTGAACCGCTCAAGGGAAACGTTCCGCTGCGCCCGCCCGAGACGACCTCGACCCCGCTGCCTGACATCAGCGCGCCCACCAGCGGCGATCCGGCATCGGCGGCGGTATAAAGGATGCCGTTCCGCGCCACGAAGGGCAGGGCGAAGGCGCGTCCGTCCACGCTGATGCGCGTGCCGTCCGCCGCCCCGCCCAGGCCCGAGATGCCGATCAGCGCAGGCCCGCCCTGCTGGCACATATAGTTCAGCGACCGCCCGCCCATGTCGATCACCGCCGCATGGGCGCCCGCCACGCTTTCGGTCCTCCAGCCCGGCGATGGCTCGGCCTCGGGTGCGCCGTCGGCTTCCGCCCCGCTGCACATCTGCGCCACGCAGGCAGCATAGGCGGGGCTGCTCGCCGGTCCGTGGTGGAACATGCACTGGTTGACGCAAAGCTGCGCCTCGTCCTGCGCAAGGACGGGGCACGCCATGGTCATCCCGCATCCTATCACCACCGCCTTCAGCCTGCTGGACCAGACCATTGTGGAACCCCTTGTGATACGACCGGTCCAGTCTCGGGGCGGTGGGCAAAAATGCAAGCCGGTTCCGCGCACTGCGAAGCATCCTGTTAACATGTGCCGTGCTAACGATTATACTCGACAAAGCGGTTTCACGCGTCCAGCCAGGCAAGCCAGATGAACATGCACCACGAGATGTCCCACGACGAAATCATCCGCGCCAAGCTGGCTGCGCTGCGCTGCGAACACCGCGACCTGGACGAGGCGATCGCGGCCCTGTCGGCGCAGCAGCTGACATCATCGCTGGCGCTGCAACGGCTGAAGAAGCAGAAGCTGATGCTCAAGGACCAGATCGCCCGCCTGGAAGACGAGATCACCCCCGACATCATCGCCTGATTGCGGCCTGCCGCCCTGCACGTTATTGCGGGCGGGCAGATGCGGGGGACGACGAATGGACAAACCTGTGGGCATCATCATGGGCAGCCAGTCCGACTGGCCCACGATGAAGGAGGCCGCGACGATCCTGGACGAACTGGGCGTGGGATACGAGGCCCGGATCGTCAGCGCGCACCGCACCCCCGACCGGCTGTGGGATTACGGCAAGACGGCGTTGGAACGGGGGCTGCGCGTCATCATCGCGGGCGCCGGCGGCGCGGCGCATCTGCCCGGCATGATGGCGTCCAAGACCCGCGTGCCGGTGATCGGCGTGCCGGTCCAGACCAGGGCGCTGTCAGGGGTCGATTCGCTTTACTCCATCCTGCAGATGCCCAAGGGCTATCCCGTTGCCACCATGGCCATCGGGACTGCCGGCGCGGCCAATGCGGGGCTGATGGCGGCGGGCATCCTCGCTCTGTCCGACCCGGCCTTGGCCGAACGTCTGGACGCCTGGCGCCAGGCCCTGTCCGATTCCATCCCCGAGGTTCCGCGCGATGAATGACGTCCAGACCATCGGCATCCTGGGCGGCGGCCAATTGGGCCGGATGCTGTCCGTCGCGGCCAGCCGCCTGGGCCTGCGCTGCCACATCTATGAACCGGGTGCCGCGCCTGCGGGCGACGTCGCGTGGCGGGTGACGACTGCACCCTATGAGGATGAGGCTGCCCTGCGCACCTTTGCCGAAAGCGTCGATGTCATCACCTATGAATTCGAGAACGTGCCGACCTCGGCGCTGGATCTGCTGGAATCGATCCGCCCGATCCGGCCCAACCGCCGCGCCCTTGCGGTGTCGCAGGACCGGCTGACGGAAAAGACCTTCCTGAACGAGATCGGGCTGGCGACCGCGCCCTTCGCGGACGTCCCGGCCGAGGCCGACCTTGACGCGGCCGTTGCGCGGATCGGCCGCCCCTCGATTCTCAAGACCCGCCGGATGGGCTATGACGGCAAGGGCCAGGTGCGCATCGGTGACGGTCCCCCCGAATGGACCGGCGCACCGTCCGTGCTGGAAGGCTTCATCGATTTCCGCGCCGAAATCAGCGTGATCGTGGCACGCGGCGCAGATGGCCAGGTCGCGGCCTTCGATCCCGGCCTGAACGTCCACGAAGGGGGCATCCTGCGCACCACCACCGTGCCCTGCGGTCTGAACGGCAAGGTCACGACCGATGCCGTCCTGATCGCGGCACGGATCGTGAATGCCCTGGACTACATCGGCGTCATGGGTGTCGAACTGTTCGTGACACCCCAGGGCCTGATCGTGAACGAGATCGCCCCCCGGGTCCACAACACCGGCCACTGGACTCAGGCGGGTTGCGCCGTGGACCAGTTCGAACAGCACATCCGCGCGGTGGCGGGCCTGCCGCTGGGCGACGGCAAGCGTTACGCGGATGTAATGATGGAGAACCTGATCGGCGACGATGTCGCCCGCATCCCCGACCTTCTGAAAACGCCGAATGCGCAGGTCCACCTTTACGGCAAGGGCGCGCCGCGTCCGGGGCGCAAGATGGGGCACGTCAACCGGATCACCGGATGAAGCCGCCCCGGCTGGCGGTCCGCGCGGCGATCCTGCGGGACGACCGGCTGCTGCTGGTCAACGCCTATCCGGGCCAGCAGTCCGACCTCTGGTGCCTGCCCGGCGGCGGGGTCGAGCCGGGCCAGTCGCTGCCCGAAAACCTGATGCGCGAGGTGGCCGAGGAAACCGGCCTTGCCATCACCGTCAGCGCCCCGATCCTGGTGAACGAATTCCACGACCCTGATCGGGGCTTCCACCAGGTCGATATCATCTTCCGCGCCAAGCTGACCAATGACATTGACATTGTCCTCGCGGACCCGGAACAGGTGGTGAATCGCTTCACCTGGGCCACCCGCACGGATCTCGCCCGCCTGCGCCACAAGCCCGGAATGCTGGCCCGCGCGGTCTGGGGCCAGCACGCCGCCTGGTACGACCCGCTGGAACGGATCGTCGGCTGATCATCTTCTGTGCTTAAATATCCTCGGGGGGTCCGGGGGGCGAAGCGCCCCCGGCTTACTCCGCCGCCTCGTTCATCGCCGTCTCGGATCCGGCCTTCATGCGGAACCCGCGTTCAAGCTGGTCGAAGGGCGCCACCGGGTAATCGCCCGAGAAACAGGCGTCGCAATATTGCGGACAGGCCTTGTTGCGGCCCTGGACCTCGCCCACGGCGCGGTAAAGCCCGTCCAGCGACACGAAGGCCAGCGAGTTGACGCCGATCCAGTCGCGCATCTCGTCGGGCGACATGTTGGCGGCCAGCAGCTTGTCGCGGTCGGGCGTGTCCACGCCATAGAAGCAGGGCCAGGCCGTGGGGGGCGAGGCGATGCGGAAATGCACCTCGGCCGCGCCCGCGTCCAGGATCATGTCCTTGATCTTGCGCGACGTGGTGCCGCGCACCACGCTGTCGTCCACCAGCACCACCCGCTTGCCCGCGATCAGCGACCGGTTCACGTTCAGCTTCAACCGGACGCCCATGTTGCGGATCTGCTCGGTCGGCTCGATGAAGGTGCGGCCCATGTACTGGTTGCGGATGATCCCCATTCCATAGGGGATGCCCGATTCCTGGGCGAATCCGATGGCCGCGGGCGTGCCGCTGTCGGGGACGGGGCAGACCAGGTCGGCCTCGATGGGCGCCTCGCGCGCCAGTTCCACGCCGATCTGGCGGCGCGTCTCATAGACCGAGCGCCCGCCGATGATCGAATCGGGGCGCGAGAAATAGACATGTTCGAAGATGCAGAACCGCCCCTTGGACGGCCCGAAGGGGCGCGACGATTCAACCTCGCCTTTCGAGATCACCACCATTTCGCCCGGCTCTATCTCTCGGATGAAATCGGCGCCAATGATGTCCAGGGCGCAGGTTTCCGATGCCAGCACGAAACCATCCTCGCCGACCTTGCCCAGCACCAGCGGGCGCACGCCCAGGGGGTCGCGCACGCCGATCAGCTTGGTCCGCGTCATGGCGATGACGGAAAACGCGCCCTCGACCCGGCGCAGCGCGTCCTTCATCCGTTCGGGGATGTTGCGCTGGATCGACCGCGCCATCAGGTGGATGATGCATTCCGAATCCGACGAGGACTGGAAGATCGAGCCGCGCTCGATCAGCTCGCGGCGCAGGGCGGCGGCATTGGTGATGTTGCCGTTATGGGCAATGGCGCAGCCGCCCATGTGAAATTCGCCGAAAAAGGGCTGCACGTCGCGGATCGCGGTGGCGGCCTTGGTCCCGGCGGTGGAATAGCGGACATGGCCGATGGCCAGCGGGCCGGGCAGCGTCGCCATCACCTCGGCCTTGGTGAAGTTGTCGCGGACATAACCGAAGCGGTGCGCGCTGTTGAAGCCGTGTTCGGCGTCGTGGGCGACGATGCCCCCGGCTTCCTGCCCGCGATGCTGCAGCGCGTGCAGGCCAAGCGCCACGAAGTTCGAGGCGTCGACGACGCCGATGGCCCCGAAGATGCCGCATTCTTCGTGCAGTCGGTCCGAATCGAACGGATGGGCCAGGAATGGTTGCATCGCGGCACCCTGAATGGCTTTGGGCTGTCCCGCGCTATGTAGTGCGGGTGCGACCCAAAGTCACGCCCCTGCTTGTCGGCGGGGGCGGTTTTTCGTCACCAAACCGTTACGGCAAGGCAGCCATGCGTCCAGTGCATCAGTTGGCGGCAGGCGGCGTTTCCTGCGCCGAAGGCGTTGCAGTTGCCGTGCAGCCCGCCACCATCTGTTCATAGCGGCTGACGATCCAGCCCGGCGCATCGTCGGGGATCTGCTGGTCCATCTGGCCGCGCATCCGCTCGAACACCTGGGCGCTGCGGCTGTTTTCCACCACCGCGACCTGCTGGCTGGTCATCACGCGGTCATAAACGATGAAGGCGATCGCGACCAGCAGGATGCCGCGTGCCACGCCGAACAGGAAGCCCATGCCCTGGTCCACGCCGCCAAGCGCGGACCGCTGCACGACCGACGAAAACAGCGGCGTGATGATCGAGAACACGACCAGGGCAAGCGCGAAGACCACGGCAAAGCCCGCGATGGTCGCCAGTTCGCAGCTGTCGCCCAGGAAGCGGTCCAGCACCGGCAACTGCGCGATCAGCGGGCGCATGGCGGCGGCGAAGATGAAGGCCAGGATGGCCGCGCCGATCCATCCCAGGATCGCCAGCGATTCGCGCACGAAGCCGCGCGACCAGGCCAGGATGGCCGAAAGGATGATGACCGCAGCCACCACCGCGTCGATAACTGTGAATCCGTCCATGGCCTTGCCCCTTGCGCCGGTTCTGTTGTCTTTTCAGGACCTTCAGCCGGCGCCGAAGACCTCTCCCACGAATCCTGTCAGATCGGCGATGCGGTTGACCCCCATGCCCCCTGCGCCCTCGACCTTCTGGCTGTCGGGCAAAATCGCCTGTGAAAAACCAAGTTTCTGCGCCTCTTTCAACCTGTTTTCCGCCTGCGCAACGGGGCGTAGCGCGCCGGACAGGCTGATTTCGCCGAACAGCACCGCTTCGGGCGGCAGGGCGCTGTCCTCGCGCGCGGACAGAAGCGCCCCTGCGATGGCAAGGTCGGCGGCCGGTTCGTTGACGCGCATCCCACCCGCCACGTTCAGGAACACGTCCAACCCTGCGAAAGGGATGCCGCAACGCGCTTCCAGCACGGCCAGGATCGTGCTGACCCGCCCGCTGTCCAGGCCCACGACCGTGCGGCGCGGGGACGCCAGCGTCGATGGCGCGACAAGCGCCTGCACCTCGGTCAGCACTGGACGCGTGCCCTCGATCCCGGCAAAGACGGCGCTGCCGGGGACCGGCTGGCCGCGCTCGGACAGGAACAGGGCGGATGGATTGGCGACCTCGGCCAAGCCGCTGCCGGTCATCTCGAAGACGCCGATCTCGTCCGCCGGGCCGAAGCGGTTCTTGACGGACCGCAGGATGCGGAACTGGTGGCCGCGCTCGCCCTCGAAATAGATCACGGTATCGACCATGTGTTCGACAACGCGCGGCCCGGCGATCTGGCCTTCCTTGGTGACATGGCCCACAAGGAAGATCGCCACGCCCTTGCGCTTGGCGAAGGTCACCAGTTCATGCGCGGCGGCCCGGACCTGGGCTACGCTGCCCGGCGCGGCTTCGACCTGGTCGGACCACAGCGTCTGGACGGAATCAATGATGGCAAGGTCGGGGCGTTCGTTGTCCAGCGTGGTCAGGATATCGCGCAGGTTGGTTTCCGCCCCCAGCCGCACCGGCGCATCCGCCAGCCCCAACCGCTGCGCGCGCATCCTGACCTGGGCGCTTGCTTCCTCGCCGCTGATATAGACGGCGTTCGCGCCCCGCCGGGCAAAGGCCGCCGCGCCCTGCAACAGCAGCGTGGACTTGCCGATGCCCGGATCGCCGCCGACCAGGATCGCGCTGCCGGGCACAAGTCCGCCGCCCAGGACGCGGTCCAGTTCCTCCATCCCCGACAGGCTGCGCGGGGGCGGGGCCTCGGTCGTCATCAGGCTGGACAGCGGGACCGCCCGGCCTTTGTGCGCGCCAAGGCCGCGGCCCGGACCCTGGGACAGGGGAGCCTCCTCGACGATGGTGTTCCAGGCGCCGCAGGCGTCGCAGCGGCCGGCCCATTTCTTGTGGGACGCACCGCAGGCGGTGCAGGTGAACGCATTGGTGGATTTTGCCATGCCCCTCATGTGGCATCTGGGGGCTGCCGTCGCAATATGGGTATTTGAACAACGAAGAACCCCTCACGCCTTTGTCGGCTTGATCTTTGGGGGCGTCCCGGTCAGGTTCCCCGCGCAAAATCAAGGCGTCCCGATGGCCACACCCCGACCGTTCTCCCGATACGAATTCACCATCGCCTGGCGATACCTGCGCGCCCGCCGGGCCGAGGGCGGGGTCAGCGTGATGACCTGGATCAGCCTGATCGGCATCGCGCTTGGCGTCATGGCGCTGATCGCCACGCTGGCCGTGCGCGCGGGTTTCCGGGCCGAGTTCGTGGACACGATCCTGGGGGCCAATGCCCATACGACCGTCTATATGGCACCCCAGCGCATCACGAACGAATTCACCGAGGACGTTTATGTCGTCCCCGGCCGGATCGCGGATTATGACGCCATGGCCGCGAAGCTGGCGCAGGTGCCGGGCGTCACGCGGACGGCGCCCGTGGTTCGCGGTCAGGTCATGGCGACCGCCAACGACAGCTCGAACGTGGCCGAGGTTTACGGTGTAAGCCTCGACGATCTCAAGGCAATGCCGCGGATCGTGGATCTTTCGACCTCGGTCGGCAGCCTTGAGGATTTCGACCGCGGCATCGCCATCGGGTCGGGCATCGCGCGCGAACTGGCGGTGGGGTTGGGCGACCGGATCCGCCTGATCGCCCCCGAAGGCGCCCGCACGGCCATCGGCACCACGCCCCGCGTTAAGGCCTATGAGGTCACATACATCTTCAGCGCCGGGCGATACGACATCGACCGCACCCGCATCTACATGCCCATGGTCGAGGCGCAGTCATATTTCAACCGCGAGGGCGTCGCCGACGAGATCGAGGTCTTCGTCGCCGATCCCGAACGGGTGGACGACTGGACGCTGCCGCTGATCCAGGCGGCGGGCGAGGGGGCGCAGGTCTGGAACTGGCGCGACAGTTCCGGCAGCTTCCTAGCGGCGCTGGACATGGAGGATGACGTGATGTTCGTGATCCTGTCCGTGCTGGTGCTGATCGCGTCCATGAACATCACCAGCGGGCTGATCATGCTGGTCAAGAACAAGGGCCGCGACATCGGCATCCTGCGCACCATGGGCCTGACCGAGGGCGCGGTGCTGCGGATCTTCTTTCTGTGCGGGGCCTTCACGGGCGTGATCGGCACCATCGCGGGCGTGGTGCTGGGGGTGCTTCTGGCGCTGAATGTGGACAACATCATGGCCGCGCTGAACGCCCTGACCGGCGGCGGCGCCTGGCAGCCCGAGGTTCGGGGCATCTATCGCCTGCCGGCCGATCTGCGCGCCTGGGACATCTTCCGCGCGGTGGCGCTGTCGCTGTTCCTGTCCTTCGTCGTCACCATCTTTCCCGCGCGCCGCGCCGCGCGCATGAACCCGGTCGAGGCCCTGCGCTATGAATGACGTGTTGCGCCTGGAAGGGGTCGGCAAGACCTATGGCAAGGACGGTCCCGCCCCGGTGCCGGTGCTGCGTGGCCTGGATCTATCCGTCGCGCGAGGAGAGGTGGTGGCCCTGGTCGCGCCGTCGGGCGCGGGCAAATCGACGCTGCTGCATATCGCGGGGCTGCTGGACACGCCCGACACGGGGCGCGTGATCCTCAACGGCCGCGACATGACCGGCCTGCCCGACCGCCCCCGGACCGAGGCGCGGCGGGCCGAGCTGGGCTTCGTTTACCAATTCCACCACCTGCTGCCGGAATTCAGCGCGGCGGAAAACATCATCCTGCCGCAGCTTGCCAACGGCGTTCCCCAACGCCACGCCGCCGCCCGCGCCGCCGATCTTCTGGCTCGTCTGGGCCTGTCGGCGCGCGCGGATCACCGCCCGGCGGCGCTGTCGGGGGGCGAACAGCAGCGGGTGGCCTTCTGCCGCGCCCTGGCGAACCAGCCCGCGCTGCTGCTGGCGGATGAACCCACCGGCAACCTCGACCCCGAGACTTCGGACCGGGTCTTCGACATGCTGATGGCGCTTGTCCGCGACACGGGCCTGTCGGCGCTGATCGCCACGCATAACCACGACCTGGCCCGGCGCATGGACCGCGTGATCCGCCTCAACCAGACGGTTGCGTGACCCGTGCCGCCGGGGCAAAGTCGGGAAAACAATGTGAAAGGGGCAGCGATGAAGGCAACATATGGGGCGGGCCTGGCCGGGCTGGCGATGGCGGGCCTGATCGCCGCCTGCACACCGCAGATGTCGGACCGGGTGCAGGCGCGAAACGACTTCAACGCGCTGTGCGTGGATTGCCACGGGCCGGACGGCCGGGGCGGCGGTCCTGCGGCGGCAGGCATGACCCCCGCGCCCGTCGATCTGACCCGCGTGGCCGCCAACAACAGTGGGGTCTTCCCGCGCCTGCAGGTGATGGGCCACATCTATGGCTTCACGCCGGGTCGCAGCGAATCGCCGATGCCCGAATTCGGGGACCTGCTGGACGGGCCGACCATTCCCTATGACGCCGGCGACGGGATCATGACCCCGACCCCGGTGCGGCTGGTGGCCCTGATGGAATATGTCGAGGCGATGCAGCGGTAATGCCGCGCCTTCCCCTGCTGGCCGCCGTCGCTGCGGCCACCCTGGCCCAACCCGCCGCCGCCGATCCGCTCGCGGATTTTGGCACGGCGATGAAATACGGCCTGCCGCTGGCCGCCGCCGTCTGCGCCGCCCGCGACGACCGCCTGGAGGATTTTGCCGTCCGTGGCGCCTTGCAGACAGTGCTGGTCCTGGGCCTGAAGACCTGGCTGGACGGCACGCCCGTATCCGTGCGGCCGAATGGCGAGGGCAAGGGCTTCCCCTCGGGCCATTCCGCCGCCGCAGCCTTCGGCGCAGCGGATCTGGCCGGAAAGTGCTTCGCGGACGACCGCGCGGCGGGCATCGGCCTTTATGGCGCGGCGGGCCTGACGGCGGCCAGCCGCGTCCATGCGGGCGAACACACTGCGCAGCAGGCGCTGACCGGCGCCCTGATCGGCTTTTCCTTTGGCGCGGCCGATTTCGGCATCGGAACCGAGGGCGCGAGCTTCAGCGTGGGAATGCGCTTCTAACGCCCGCAGCGGTCCAGCCAGACATTGATCGCGGCCAGCGACTCCGGCTCGTCCAGCCAGGGCACATGGGCGCGGCCCGGAACGCTGGCGAAGATCGTGTCGGGGCGTCGTCGAACCATCTCGGCCGCGACCTCGGGCGACAGCAGGTCGGAATTCGCCCCCCGGATCAGCGCGACCGGCAGCCCGGCGGTCGCATCCCACAGCGGCCACAGGTCAGGTGCATCGCCCTGGAACGCGGCCAGGAAAGCCTCGCGCAGGGCAGGGTCGTACCTGATCCGCAATCCCTCGGGCGTTTCCTCGTAATGCCTTTGTGCATCCCCCAGCCACCGTCCCTCGGGCACATCGGCAAAGCCCTCCATGACGGATCCCAGCCGCTCGGCCAGCAAGTCATGCGTTCGTGCCGCGGGGTTGCGCCCGACATAGTCGAAGATCCGCTCCAGCCCCGCCTTTTCGATGACCGGCCCCACATCGTTCAGGCACAGCCCCAGCAGCCGGTCATGCGCAACGGCGGCCAGCAGCATCCCGATCAACCCACCGCGCGACGTTCCCAGCACCGCCGCCGCACCGATCCCCAGATGATCCATTAGCGCCAGGGCATCCTTGCCTTCCTGCGGCACGGTGTAACTTGCGGCGCCGGTCCAATCCGACCGCGCCCGCCCGCGATAATCCATGCGGATCAGCCGCACACCCGCCAGATGCGGCGCGAGATAATCGAAATCGCCCATGTTCCGCGTCAACCCGGCCAGGCAAAGAACCGGCAGCCCTTCGCCCTTATCCGAATAAGCCAGCTGCGCCCCGTCATTCGCCGTGAAGAACTCGACCATCGCCCTTTGCCTTGGCTTAAATATCCCACAGGGGGTCCGGGGGACGTGAAGTCCCCCGGCGCGACCTTACAAGTTCTCGCTCTGCGGCATTCCCAGCACATGATAGCCGCCATCGACCAGCACGATTTCCCCGGTGGTGCAGGCGCCCCAGTCCGACAGCATCCAGACGGCGGTGCCGCCGATGGCCTCCAGCGTGGCGTTCTTCCGCAAGGGAGCGTTGGCCTCGGTGTGGCGGAAGGTCTTGCGCGCCCCGCCGATCGCGGCACCCGCCAGCGTCTTCATCGGGCCAGGGCTGATGGCGTTGACGCGAATCCGGTCCGGCCCCAGGTCGTTGGCCAGATAGCGCACGGTGGATTCCAGCGCCGCCTTGGCAACCCCCATCACGTTATAGAACGGCGTCACCCGGTTCGACCCGCCATAGGTCAGCGTGATCAGAGATCCGCCCGCTGACATCAGCGGATGGGCGCGCCGAGCTACCTCAATCAAAGAATAGCAGGAAATTTCAAGACTGTGCTTGAAGTTCGCCCGGCTGGTGTTCATGAACCGACCGGTCAACTCGTTCTTGTTGGAAAAGGCGATCGCATGGACCACGAAGTCCAGCTTGCCCCAGCGATCCGCGATGGCCGCAAAGGCCGCGTCCAGCGATGCATCGTCCGTGACATCCACGTCCAGCAGGAAATCCGATCCAACCGATGCCGCCAGCGGCTGCACCCGCTTGCCGAAAGCGTCCCCCTGATAGGAAAAGGCCAGTTCGGCACCTTCGGCCGCGACGGCCTTGGCGATGCCCCAGGCGATGGAGTGGTCATTGGCGACCCCCATTACAAGCCCGCGCTTGCCTTGAAGAAGATCGCCCATGTCCGGCCCCACCTATTCCTGATATTTCGACATCAGCAGGGTGGCGTTCGTTCCCCCGAACCCGAAGCTGTTCGACAGCACGGAATCAAGGCCGGCATTGTCCACCCGGCTTGTCGCAATCTCGCTTGGCGAAAGGTCGGGGTCCAGAGTGGTCACGTTTGCAGATGCTGCAATGAAGTCATTTTGCAACATCAGCAGGCTGTAGATCGCCTCGTGCACGCCGGTCGCACCCAGCGAATGCCCGGTCAGCGACTTGGTGGAACTGATCGGGGGCGTGCTGCCCTCGCCGAAGATGCGGCGCACGGCCTTGACCTCGCCCACGTCGCCCACCGGGGTCGAGGTGCCGTGCGCGTTGATATAGCTGACCTTGCGCCCCTCGGGCAGGGTCGCCAGCGCCACGCGCATCGCCCGCTCGCCGCCCTCGCCGGACGGAGCCACCATGTCGTATCCGTCGCTGGTCGCGCCATAGCCGGTGACTTCGGCATAGATTTTCGCGCCGCGGGCCAGGGCGTGGGACAGTTCCTCCAGCACGACGACCCCGCCGCCGCCCGCGATGACAAAGCCGTCGCGCGTCGCGTCATAGGGGCGCGAGGCGGTTTCGGGCGTGTCGTTGTATTTCGAAGACATCGCGCCCATGGCGTCGAACAGGCAGGACAGCGTCCAGTCCAGTTCCTCGCCGCCGCCGGCGAAGACGATGTCCTGCTTGCCCATCTGGATCTGCTCGACCCCGTTGCCGATGCAATGCGCGGACGTCGCGCAGGCCGAGGTGATGGAATAGTTCACGCCCTTGATCTGGAAGGGCGTCGCAAGGCAGGCCGAGTTGGTGGACGACATGCAGCGCGTGACCATGAAGGGACCCATGCGCTTGGGGCTGCCCTTTTCGATGACCGTCTGGTGCGCCTGGAAGAAGTTGCTGGTCGACGGCCCGCCTGATCCCATGATCAGGCCGGTGCGCGGGTTCGACACGTCGCTTTCCTCAAGCCCCGAATCCTTGATCGCCTGTTCCATGGCGATGAAGTTGTAGGCCGCGCCCGGACCCATGAAGCGCAGGTTGCGCTTGTCGATGTGGTCTTCCAGCGTGATCTGCGGCATGCCGTGGACCTGGCTACGGAAGCCGTGTTCGGCATATTCGGGCGCGAAGACGATGCCCGAACGGCCCGCCTTCAGGCTTTCCGTGACCTCGCCTGCGTTGTTGCCGATGGGCGAGACGATGCCAAGGCCGGTGATGACGACGCGTCGCATGGGCCTTCCTCCTTGATGTGTTCAGTGGGCCGCCGTCAGCTGGACGACAGCGCGACCTTCATGTCCTTGACCTGGTAGATGGTTTCGCCATCCGCCTCGACCCGGCCATCGGCCACGCCCATGGTCAGGCGCCGCGTCTGCACGGCCTTGGTGAAATCCACATGGTAACGCAGCAGCTTGCGGTCCGGGCGGACCATGCCGGTCAGCTTGACCTCGCCCACGCCCAGGGCATAGCCGCGCCCCTGCCAGCCGCGCCAGCCCAGGTTGAAGCCGGTCAGCTGCCACAGCCCGTCCAGGCCCAGGCAGCCGGGCATGATCGGGTTGCCGGGGAAATGGCAGGCGAAGAACCACAGGTCGGGGGTGATGTCGAACTCGGCCACGACATGGCCCTTGCCATGGGCGCCGCCGTCCTCGGAGATGTCCGTGATGCGGTCCATCATCAGCATCGGCGGTTCGGGCAGTTGCGCATTGCCGGGGCCGAACAGCTCGCCCCGCGCGCAGGCCAGAAGGTCGTCGCGGTCGAAGCTGGTTTTCTCCATCGCCATGCGGTTCGTGCCTTTCCTGCGGGATCGCGCCCGCCCTGTCCAAGTTGACGCGCTGTCTATCACTTGGGGTAACGCGGGTGCAAGTCAATGCGGGCGATGGGGCGACGGCGGCTTGCATCCGGCAAGACGGCGCGCGACAACCGTTGCCAGCCCGCGCAAGGAGAACCGCATGAGCCTGTATGTCGCCCTGCAGATGGACCCGGTCGAGCACGTCTCGATCACCGGGGACAGCACCTTCCGCATCGGGCTGGAGGCCCAGGTCCGCGGCCACCGGCTGTTCCAGTACACCGTCGATCAGCTGCGCTATGACGAAGGCCGGGTGATCGCGCGCGGCCGGCCTGTGACGCTGCGCCGTGAACAGGGCAACCACGTCACCTTCGGCGACTGGGCCGAGGTGGACCTGTCGGACTTCGACGTCGTCTGGCTGCGCCAGGATCCGCCCTTCGACATGGCCTATGTCACCTCGACGCACCTTCTGGACCGCGTGCATCCGAAGACACTTGTGGTGAACGATCCCTTCTGGGTCAGGAACTGCCCGGAAAAGCTGATGGTGCTGGATTTCCCCGACCTGACGCCGCCCACCATGATCGCCCGCGACCCTTCGGCGATCCGGGCCTTCCGCGACCGGCACGGCGACATCATCGTCAAGCCGCTTTACGGCAATGGCGGGGCAGGGGTGTTCCACCTGGACCCCGACGACCGCAACCTGTCGGCGCTGCTGGAACTGTTCGCCGGCATCAACCGCGAACCGATGATCGCGCAGAAATACATCCATGCCGTGAGCAAGGGCGACAAGCGCATCATCTTGGTGGATGGAGAGCCGGTCGGCGCCATCAACCGCGTGCCGCAAACGGGCGAGGCGCGGTCGAACATGCATGTGGGCGGCCGCGCGGAAAAGATCGGCCTGACTGATCGCGAATACGAAATCTGCAAACGGATCGGTCCCACCCTGCGCGAAAAGGGCCTGATCTTCACCGGCATCGACGTGATTGACGGCTGGCTGACGGAAATCAACGTGACCTCGCCCACCGGCATCCAGGAACTGGAACGCTTCGACGGCGTCAACGCGGCCGAGGCGATCTGGCAGGCGATCGAACGGCGGCTCGCCGCGCGCTGATCTTCATTCTGGCTGAAATATCCCGGGGGTGCGGGGGCTGGCCCCCGCCCTTCACCCCGCCTCGCGCACCCGTTCCTCGACGATCTCGAAGGGCACCCCCGGCTGGTCCTTGGCGGCCCGGATCACCAGCGAGGTCTTGACGCTGGCGACGTTCGGCGCCGCCGTCAGCGACTGCGTCAGGAACCGCTGGAAGGTCGAAAGATCCGGCGAAACGCATTTCAGGATGAAGTCGATCTCGCCGTTTAGCATGTGGCATTCGCGGACCAGGGGCCAGCCCTGCACCAGCGTCTCGAAGGCCGACAGGTCGCGTTCGGACTGCTGGGCCAGTCGCACCATGGCAAAGACCTGCACTTCGAACCCCAGTTCACGGGCGTCGATGTCGGCGTGATATCCGCGAATGAAGCCGGTTTCCTCAAGCGCGCGGACGCGGCGCAGGCAGGGCGGCGCGGATATGCCCACGCGGCGGGCCAGCTCGACATTCGTCATCCGGCCGTCGGCCTGCAGTTCGGCCAGAATCTTGCGGTCGATGTCGTCCAGTTTCGCGCCGGCCATGCTGCTCTTTCTCGATCGGGTCTTGCAGGTTGCCGGAAACTACAATGCAGGCATGACGCGCGCAACATTCTTTCTGGGCGCGTCCCGCGTTGCGAATTCCGGTGGGAAGGACTACCTCATGCACAAACACCGGATGGGGCGCAAGATGACCGATAGCACGCATGTCAAACTTCTGATCATTGGCTCTGGCCCGGCGGGCTATACCGCCGCGGTCTATGCCGCGCGCGCGATGCTCAATCCGATGCTGATCCAGGGGATGCAGCCCGGCGGGCAGCTGACCATCACCACCGAAGTGGAAAACTGGCCGGGCGAGACCGAGATCCAGGGCCCCGAGCTGATGGTCAAGATGGAAGAACACGCCCGCGCCATGGGCGCCGACATCGTCGTGGACATGGTGACCTCGCTGGACCTGCAGAAACGCCCCTTCACGGCCACCTGCGACAGCGGCCGCGTCGTCACGGCCGACGCGGTGATCCTGGCCACTGGCGCGCAGGCCCGCTGGCTGGGCCTGCCGTCCGAGGAGAAGTTCAAGGGCTTCGGTGTTTCCGCCTGCGCCACCTGCGACGGCTTCTTCTATCGCAACCGAGAGGTGGTGGTGATCGGCGGCGGCAACACTGCCGTCGAGGAGGCGCTGTTCCTGACCAAGTTCGCCAGCAAGGTGACGCTGGTCCACCGCCGCGACAGCCTGCGCGCCGAGAAGATCCTGCAGCAGCGCCTGTTCAACCACCCCAAGATCGAGGTGATCTGGAACCACGCCCTGACCGAAGTGCAGGGCACCGATACGCCCCTGGGCGTGACGGGCGCGGTCCTGACGTCGACGGTGGACGGCAGCACGCGCATGGTTCCGGCGGACGGCGTTTTCGTGGCCATCGGCCATGCGCCCGCCAGCGAACTGGTCAAGGACCAGCTTGAACTGCACAACGGCGGCTATGTGAAGGTCGAACCGGGAAGCACCCGCACCTCGATCCCCGGCGTCTTCGCGGCGGGCGACCTGACCGACCACGTCTATCGCCAGGCGGTCACAAGCGCCGGCATGGGCTGCATGGCGGCGCTGGATGCGGAAAACTGGCTGGCCGAACATGATGACGCGGGCCAGCCCGACCCCGACCACGCCTGGCGCGAAGACGAGATGGCCGGATGAACGGAAAAGGGGCGCGGTGATCCGCGCCCCTTCGTCTTGAAGTCCTGTCTTACTGCGACAGGGTGAACGGCTCGGTCATCTGGTCCACGTTGTCGGCGTTGATCAGGATGCAATCGAACAACTGCTTTTCCGTGTCCGCGCCGGTCGTGCCGTTCTTGATGAAGTTGTCGGCCTGGCGCACGGCTTCCTCGGCGAAGACGGCGACGGGCTGCAGGACGGTGTACTGCATCTCCCCCGCCTTGACCGCCGCGACCGCGTCGGGGGATCCGTCGAAGCCGCCGACCTTCACCTGATCCAGCTTGCCGGCTTCCTTCAGCGCCGCGATGGCGCCCAGGGCCATTTCGTCATTGCCCGAAATCACGCCGATGATGTCGGGGTTGGCCTGCAGCAGCGACTGCATCTTCTGATAGCCTTGGGTGCGGTCCCAGTTGGCGACTTCCTGGCCGACCTTCACCAGATCCGGGTACTGGGTCAGCACGGTCTCGAAGCCGTTCGACCGGGTCTGGGCGTTGTTGTCGGACGGCGCGCCGAACAGTTCGACATAGTTGCCGGCATCGCCCACGGCCTCGACCCAGGCCTGTGCGCCAAGGGCCGCGCCCTGCGCGTTGTTCGACACAAGCTGCGCCTTGGCCAGGCCTTCCTGGTTGATCTCGGCATTGATCAGGATGACCGGGATACCCGCGTCCACCGCCTTCTGCACCGCGCCCACGGAACCGTCGGCATTGGCCGGGTCCAGGATCAGCGCGACCGACTTGTTGGTGATCGCGGTATCGACCAGGGTGCTTTCGGTGTTGGTGTCGCCCCGGTGCGCGGCCACGTTGGCGGTATAGCCCAATTCCTCGGCCGTCTTCTTGGCGACCTCGCCTTCCGTGAACCAATAGGGGTTCGCGGGGTCGTTGACGATGATGGTGATCAGCCCTTCGGCCTGGGCCGCGGCCGCCATCAGCGGCAGCGAGGCAGCGGCGGCAAGCAGCGCGCGGCGGGTCATGGTGAACATTACTCTCTCTCCCCTTTGGGTTGTTACACTGCCGGAAGGCAGGCTTTCCGCCCGGCGTCCCGCGCCGGACGGGGAAGGTCGTGGGCCGTCAGGACTTGCGTCCGCCGCGCCCGTATTGGATCGAGTTCATCAGCACGGCCAGCACGATCACCGCGCCGGTGAAGACCGTCTGCCAGTATGAACTGACGCCGATGATCACGAGGCCCGCCGACAGGAAGCCGATCACGAAGGCGCCCAGCATCGTGCCGCGCACGCCGCCGCGCCCGCCGGTCAGCGCCGCGCCCCCGATCACCACCGCCGCGATGGCCGTCAGTTCATAGGTGGTCCCCGCCGTAGGCCCCGCCGATGTCAGCTGCGAGGCCAGCACCAGCCCCGCCACCGCCGACAGCGCCCCCGAGATGGTATAGACCGTGATCTTGACCAGCCGCACCGGCACGCCCGACAGTTCCGCCGCGCGTTCGTTCCCGCCCGAGGCATAAAGCCAGCGCCCAAAGGCCGACCGCGACAGCATCAGCCCCGCCAGCACCGCCACCACGGCCAGCACGATCACGCTGATGGGGATCCCCCACAGCCGGTTGAAGCCCAGCCAGTTGAAACCGGTATTGCCCAGGGCCTCCTGGCCGCGCAGGTTGTTGTAGGTCAGCCCGTTCGTCATCAGAAGCGCGACCCCGCGCGCCACATACATCACGCCCAGGGTGGCGACGAAGGGCGGCACCTTGAAGAAGGCCACCAGCACGCCGTTCAGCGCCCCCACGGCCGCGCCGATGGCGATGGTCAGCACGACCACCGCCCAGACCGGCGGGTAAAGGATCACCCCCGCCCATTCCAGCGTGACGCCCTGCATCATCGCGCCCGCGCAGACCCCGCAGAGCGCGAGGATGGATCCGACCGACAGGTCGATCCCGCCGTTCAGGATCACCAGCAGCATCCCCACCGACAGGATGCCATAGATCGCCACCTGCGACGACATGATCAGGAAGTTCGACACCGTGAAATAGTTCGGCGACAGGAAGGAAAAGACCGCGATGATCGCGATCAGGGCGAAAAAGGCGCGGCCTTCCAGCAGCAGGCGGCCGATGCTGAAGCCGTCCTGTTTGGGCGCGGTGGTGGTGGCAGACATAGGTTTTCCTCGCTCAACGGCCCATCAGGCAGCCACGGACTCGCCCGAGGCGGCCATGATCTTTTCCTTGGAAACGGTGGAATCGAATTCGGCCGAGATCCGGCCCTTGTGCATGACGATGATCCGATGCGCGATGGACAGGCATTCGCTGACCTCGGATGTGGAATAGATGACGGCAAGCCCCCGGCGGGCGCCTTCGGCCAGCAGGCGGAAGACCTCGGCCTTGGCGCCGATGTCGATGCCGCGCGAAGGTTCGTCCAGCATGATGACCTTGGGGTTGGTGGCCAGCATCTTGCCGATCACGACCTTCTGCTGGTTGCCCCCCGACAGCGATCCAATGGGCGCGCCCCCGCCCGAGGTCTTGACCGTGACGCTGCGGATGCTGTCGTCGATCAGCCTGCGTTCGGTGCGGCTGCTGGTGAACAGCCCGCGCGTGAAGTTGCGGATGGATGCCAGCGACAGGTTCTGGCCCACGCTCATGGTCTGGACCAGGCCGTCGCGCTGGCGATCCTCGGGGACCAGGGCCAGGCCGCGGGCGATGCGTTCGCCGATGGGCAGGTGGGAAATCTCCTGCCCTTCCAGCACGATCTCTCCGCCGCTGGCGCGCAGCCGTCCCGCGCAGGTTTCCAGAAGCTCGGTGCGCCCCGCGCCCATGAGGCCATAGATGCAGACGATCTCGCCCGCCTTCACGTCCAGCGACAGGTTGCGCACCAGATCCTGCCCGGTCTGGTCGGGCACCGACAGGTTGCGGATCGACAGGGCGACCTGCCCCCTGGCGCTGTCGGGCGGGCTGCCCAAGTCGTAATTCTCGCCCACCATGTTGCGGACGATCCATTCCAGGTCGATATCCGCGCGCGGCGCATAGGCCGTCATGGTCCCGTCGCGCAGCACCACGGCATGATCGGTGATCGTCAGCGCTTCTTCCAGGTGGTGAGAGATATAGACGATGCTGACGCCCCGCGCGGTCAGGTCGCGGATGACCTTGAACAGCACCTCGACCTCTGATGCCGAAAGCGCACTGGTGGGTTCGTCCATGATCAGGATGCGGCTGTCCACCGACAGGGCGCGGGCGATCTCCACGATCTGTTGCTGGCCCAGGCGCAGTTCCTCGACCGGGGTCAGGGGGTCGATCTCCTCCTCCAGTTCCTCCATCAGGCGGCGGACCTGGCGTTCCTCCTCGGCGAAATCGACGCCCATGGGGCCGCGCAGCTCGCGGCCCATGAAGATGTTGTCGCGCACCGACAGGTTCGGGGCCAGCGACAGTTCCTGGTGGATGATGGAAATGCCGCGGTCGCGCGCGTCGTTCGCGTTGGCGAAGTGGACGGGCTGGCCGTCCAGGATGATCTGCCCGGTGGTGGGCTGGATCACGCCGGACAGGATCTTCATCAGCGTGGACTTGCCCGCACCGTTTTCGCCGAACAGGGTCGTGACCTGGCCGCGATGGATGTCGAAGTTCACGCCCTTCAGCGCATGGACGCTGCCGTATGACTTGGCGACGTTGCGCGCGGCCAGAACGACTTCCTGGGCGTCGGGATTGCCTTCCGTCTGCCGGGTCATTGAACCGCGACCTCGACCGGGGTGATCATCCAGTTCTTGGGGTTGATCAGGCGGAAGGCACCGGTGACGGTGACGGTCTTTCCGGTCAGGCTGGCGGTGTCGATCCCGTCTAGGACGGCGGCCTTCATCGCGCGGTTGATGCCCGATCCGGCGTCCTGGTATTCGATCTGGTTCTTGAAATCGCCGAATGCGATGTCGCCCGGCGCGTCGCGCAGATCGGTGCCGTTGATCGCAGGCCCGGTCTGGACGCGGACGGTGATGTCCTCGGGCACGCCCTCGACGGTCAGCGGATAGACGCCCGAGCGCGCATCTCCGGCAACGCCCGTCAGCGTCACGAACATGATCGCCCCGGTGGATGAGGCCACGCCGTATTGTTCCGCCGCCGCGTCCTTGTCGGCCAGAACGGCAGGGGCCAGCGTGGCGGCATCCACCGCCTTTTCCTTCACGAAGGCCTGGATGCGCGGGAACTGTTCCTGCCCATAAGCGTCGGCCGAGAATGCCTGGGCACGCACATCCGCGTCAGAGCCGATGGAAACCACCGTGGTATCGAACGCGATCGCCCCGGCCAGCACCGCGGCGGCGGCAAGGCCGAACAACAGCCCGCGCCGCGACGGGGCGGGCGCCCGAGGCGCCCTTGCGCCTTGAATCGAATCCACGGCCTGCTTCACGGGCATCTGCGGTTCCCCCTTGTCCTTGCCTGTCCGGTCCCGCGATCCGGGATCGCGTGGATCGGCAGTCTCCACCTTGAAGGCCAACGTAACTGAAAATAATTTCTGTGTCTGCAAAAAAATGCATTTCCGACCGCCAGTCGGTCATGTATGATTTTCACAAGGCGTGCCATGCCGCGCCAGGGGGATCGCTATGACGCACAAGGGTTCTGGCCATGTCGGGCCGTGACATCCTGATCGGCATCGACGCCGGAACCTCGGTCATCAAGGCGGTGGCCTTCGACCTGGGGGGAAGGCAGATCGCGGCGGCATCCGTGCCCAATCGCTATCATTCGGGCTTGAATGGCGCGGTCACGCAATCGCTGGCGCAGACCTGGGACGATTGCACGGCGGCGCTGCGCGGGCTTGGCGCCAAGGTGGACGGTCTGGCGGCACGCACCGCCGCGCTGTCGGTGACGGCGCAGGGCGACGGCACATGGCTGGTGGGCCGCGACGGGCCGGTGGCGGATGCCTGGCTGTGGCTGGACGCCCGCGCCGCGCCCACGGTGGCACGTCTTGCGGGCGGTCCCGCGAACCGCGTCCGGTTCGAGGCGACGGGCACCGGGTTGAACACCTGCCAGCAGGGCAGCCAGATGGCGCATATGGATGCCCATGCGCCCGCCCTGCTGGACGGGGCCGAGGTCGCGCTTCATTGCAAGGACTGGCTTTACCTGAACCTGACCGGCGTGCGGGCGACCGACCCCTCGGAAGCCAGCTTCACCTTCGGCAATTTCCGCACCCGCGCCTATGACGACGCGGTGATCGAGGCGCTTGGCCTGACGCATCGCCGTTCCCTGCTGCCACCCATCATCGACGGCACGCAGGTGACGCATCCGCTGACGGACAATGCCGCGCGCCAGACCGGGCTGCTGGCGGGAACGCCGGTCGTCCTGGGCTATGTGGACATGGTGATGACCGCGCTTGGCGCGGGCGTCTATGGCGGGGCTGCGGGCGACGTGGCCTGCTCGACGGTGGGATCCACGGGCGTGCATTTGCGCGCGGTTCGTGCCGAGAACGTGCATCTGAACGACGAGGGCACGGGCTATGTCATCTGCCTGCCGGTCCCCGGCATCGTCACGCAGGTCCAGACCAACATGGCGGCGACGCTGAACCTGGACTGGGTGCTGGGGATCGCCGCCGGCATCATGTCGGACATGGGCCAACCGGTGACCCATCGCGATCTGGTCGCCCAGATCGAAGGCTGGCTGGCGCAATCCACCCCCGGCCAGATCGTTTATCACCCCTATATCTCGGACGCGGGGGAACGCGGCCCCTTCGTCAATGCCGACGCGCGGGCGGGCTTTGTCGGGCTGTCGGCCGGCCATCGATACCCCGACCTGATCCGCGCCGTGGCCGAAGGCCTGGGCATGGCCATGCGCGACTGCTATGCCGCGATGGGGCCGCTGCCTGGCGAGTTGCGCCTGACCGGCGGCGCCGCCCGGTCGCGCGGCTTGCGCGGGATCCTGTCGGCCAGCCTGAACGCCCCCGTCCGCGTGTCGGACCGCGACGAGGCCGGGGCTGCGGGCGCCGCCATGATGGCCGCCGTGGCCATCGGCGCCTATCCCGACATGGACGCCTGCATCGCCGAATGGGTGACGCCGTTGCTGGGCCGGGCGGAACTGCCCGACCCCGCGCTTGTTGCGGCCTATGACGCGCTGTTTCACGCCTTCACCGCTTCGCGCCGGGCCTTGCCGCCCGCCTGGGACGCGCTTGCCGCGGCCCGTTCCCTGAAAGGACACTGCTTATGACCTCTCAAACCGACATGATCGACCTTTTCGTCATTGGCGGCGGCATCAACGGCGCGGGCGTGGCCCGCGACGCGGCGGGCCGGGGCCTGAAGGTCGTGCTGTGCGAAAAGGACGACCTGGCCCAGGGCACGTCCTCTCGGTCGGGCAAGCTGGTCCATGGGGGCCTGCGCTACCTCGAATATTACGAATTCCGCCTGGTGCGAGAGGCGCTGATCGAACGCGAGGTCCTGCTGAACGCCGCGCCGCACATCATCTGGCCGATGCGCTTCGTGCTGCCCCATTCGCCGCAGGACCGCCCGGCCTGGCTGGTCCGGCTGGGCCTGTTCCTTTACGACAACCTGGGCGGCCGCAAGAAGCTGCCCGGCACCCGCACGCTGGATCTGCGCCGCGACCCCGAGGGCGCGCCGCTGCTGAACCAGTATCACAAGGGCTTCGAATACAGCGACTGCTGGGTGGACGATTCTCGGCTGGTGATCCTGAACGCGGTCGGCGCGGCCGAAAAGGGCGCCGAGGTCCTCACCCGCAGCCCCTGCATCTCCGCCCGCCGCGAAAACGGCGCCTGGACCGTGCAGGCCCGCAACGAGATGACGGGCGAAATCCGCACATTCCGCGCCCGCTGCATCGTCAACTGCGCAGGCCCCTGGGTCAGCGACATCATCAACAACGTCGCAGGCTCGAATTCGTCCCGCAAGGTGCGGCTGGTCAAGGGCAGCCACATCATCGTGCCGAAATGGTGGTCGGGCCAGCAGGCCTATCTGGTCCAGAACCACGACAAGCGGGTGATCTTCGTCAATCCCTATGAAGGCGACAAGGCGCTGATCGGCACCACCGACGTGGCCTATGAGGGCCGGGCCGAGGATGTGGCCGTCGCGGCTGAGGAAATCGACTATCTGCTGGCCGCCGTGAACCGTTATTTCAAGGAAAAGCTGCGCCGCTCGGACGTGCTGCACGCCTTTTCGGGCGTGCGGCCTTTGTTCGATGACGGCAAGGGCAACCCGTCCGCCGTGACGCGGGACTATGTCTTTGACCTGGACACGACCGGCGGCGCACCGCTTCTGAACATCTTCGGCGGCAAGATCACCACCTATCGCGAACTGGCCGAACGCGGGATGCACAAGCTGAACGGCATTTTCCCGAAGATGGGTCCCGACTGGACCGAAACCGCCCCCCTGCCGGGCGGAGAGATCGCCAATGCCGATTTCGAATCCTTCCTGGAATTGCAACGCGAACTGCATCCCTGGATGCCGCGCCCGCTGATCGTTCATTACGCCCGCCTTTACGGCGCGCGGATCAGGGATGTCGTGGCCGGCGCGATGACCATGGAGGGTCTGGGGCGCCATTTCGGCGGGACGCTCTATGAAGCCGAGGCCCGCTATCTGGTCGCGAAGGAATGGGCGCAGACGGCAGACGACATCCTGACGCGGCGCACCAAGCATTACCTGCACCTGACGCCCGACGAACAGCAGGCCTTTGCGGCGTGGTTCGACGGGTCTGACCTGGCGCAGGCGGCCTGATCCCATGCCCCTGACGCTTTCGCTGAACACCAATCCGCTGGTCAACCGCTTCGCCGATCCCGATGACCTGATCGGCACGGTCGCGCGCGATCTGCGCATTCGCGACCTGCAGCTGACGCACGAATTCATCAACCCGTCATGGGCAGCCCCGGTGATTCGCCGCCTGACGCGGCAGATGGCGGCTGCACTGGACCGGACGGGCGTGCGCGTCACCAGCGGCATGACCGGCCCTTACGGGCGGCTGAATCACTTCGGCCATCCTGACCGCGACGTGCGGCGATACTATGTCGATTGGTTCAAGACCTTCGCCGACATCATCGGCGATCTTGGCGGCACGTCCGTGGGCACGCAGTTCGCGATCTTCACCTATCGCGATTACGACGATCCCCAGCGGCGCGAGGCTCTGATCCGCACCGCCATCGACGCTTGGGCCGAGGTCGCCGAACACGCCAGGGCTGCGGGGCTGTCCTACGTCTTCTGGGAACCGATGAGCGTGGGGCGCGAGTTCGGCGAAACCATCGGCGCCTGCATGGAATTGCAGGACCGGCTGACGGCGGCGGACATGGCCGTGCCGATGTGGATGATGGCCGACATCGACCATGGCGACGTGACCAGCCCCAACCCCGACGACACCGACCCCTATGCCTGGGCGCGCGCGGTGCCCAGGGTCAGCCCGATCATCCACATCAAGCAGTCGATGATGGACAAGTCGGGCCACCGCCCCTTTACCGCCGAATACAACGCCAAGGGCCGGGTCCAGCCCGAACCGCTGCTGGCCGCCCTTGCCCAGGGCGGCGCGGTGGACAACGAAATCTGTCTGGAACTGTCCTTCAAGGAACGCGAACCGAACGACCGCCAGGTGATCGCCCAGATCGCCGAAAGCGTGGCCTTCTGGGCGCCGCATATCGACAGCGGCGCCGGGGACTTGCGCGTCTGATGGTTCAGCCCTTCGCCTTCGCCACCGCGACCGAGATCCTGTTCGGCAGGGGCCAGGCCGCCCATGCCGCAGGGCGCGTGGCGGGGCTGGGCCGCCGGGTGCTGCTGGTTCATGGCCGCAGCCCCGACCGCGCCGCCTGGCTGGCCGATGCGCTGCGGGCGCAGGGATGCGAGGTCACGACTTTCGCCGTGCCGCGCGAACCCGACACCGATCTGGTAGCCCAGGGTATCCAGGCTGCGCAGGGCGCGCAGGTCGTCGTGGCCCTGGGCGGCGGCGCGGTGATCGACGCGGGCAAGGCCATCGCGGCGCTTGTCCCCGCCACCCGTCCGATGCTGGACCACCTGGAGGTCGTGGGGCAGGGCCTGCCGCTGGATCACGCGCCCTTGCCCTTTGTCGCCATTCCCACCACCGCCGGGACCGGGGCCGAGGTCACGCGCAACGCCGTGATCGGCGTGCCCGAACACCGCCGCAAGGTCAGCCTGCGCGACACGCGGATGCTGCCGCGCCTGGCGATCGTGGACCCCGCGCTGACCGACGGCTGCCCGCGCGCGGTCACGCTGGCCTCGGGCCTGGATGCCATCACGCAGGTGATCGAGCCCTTTGTCTGCACCCGCGCGAATCCGCTGACCGACGCGCTGTGCCGCGACGCGATCCCACGCGGTCTGGCCGCGATCCGGCGGCTGATGGAGGCCGAGGACCAGGAGGCCCGCGACGACATGGCCTGGGTATCCCTGTGCGGCGGCTTGGCCCTTGCCAATGCCGGACTTGGCGCGGTCCATGGCCTTGCCGGGCCGCTGGGCGGACTGACCGGGGCGCCGCATGGCGCGGTCTGCGGGGCACTGCTGCCGCATGTGCTGATGGCGAACCGCCACGCCGCCCGGGATCCCGCAGCCGTCGAGCGGCTGGACCAGGTGGCCCGCTGGATCGGCGCGGCCTTTGACACGCCCTTCGCATCCATGCCCGAGGCGACGCGGGCCCTGGCCGACTGGTCGCACCGGTCGGGCCTTCCCGCGCTGACCGCCCTTGGCATCGGCCCCGAGGCGCAAGCCGCCGCCGCCGCGGCCGCGGCCAGTTCATCCTCCATGAAGGCCAATCCGGTCGTGCTGACGGAAAACCAGTTGCGCCGCATCATGGAGGAGGCCGGCTGATGGCACGGCATGGCGGGATCGACCCCGAGCGCAGCCTCGCCACCCGCGCGGCCTGGCTGCATTATGCGGGCGGGCTGACCCAGGCGGCGGTCGCCAAGCGGCTGGGCGTCACCGGCGTCAAGGCGCATCGCCTGATCGCCCGCGCCGTGGCCGATGGCGTGGTCAAGGTCAGCATCGACGGCGAGATCGTGGAATGCGCGATGCTGGAGGACCGGATCTGCGCGCTCTATGGCTTGGCCTTCTGCGAGGTTGCGCCCGATCTGGGCGAGGAAGGGATGCCCCTGCGCGCCCTGGGCCTGGCCGGGGCCAGTTTCCTGCGCCGGGAAATCGAGCGGGGCGAGCACAGGACCATCGGTCTGGGCCATGGCCGCACGCTGGCCGCGGCCGTCCAGGAACTGCCGCGTTTCGACGCGAACGGCACCCGCTTCGTGTCGCTGCTGGGCGGGCTGACGCGACATTATTCGGCCAATCGCCATGACGTGATGCACCGGCTGGCCGAACGGACCGGCGCGCAGGCCTATGTCCTGCCGGTGCCGTTCTTCGCCAATTCCGAATCCGACCGCGCGGTGTTGCTGAACCAGCCCGGCGTGGCCGAGATCTTCGACCTGGCCAATGGCGCCGACCTGAAGATCGTCGGCATGGGCACGGTCGATCCCGGCGCGCAGCTTGTGGCGTCGGGCATGATCGAGCCGCGCGAGATCGACGAGATCCGTGCAGCCGGCGGGGTGGGCGAGATGATGGGCCATTTCTTCGACGCCGGGGGCCGGGTGCTGGATACCGCGCTTTCGGCGCGGACGCTCTCGGCTTCGCTGGACGAACCGGGGGCCAGTCGGGTCGTGGTGATCGCGGGCGGGGCGGACAAGGTCGAGGCGATCCGTGCGGCCTTGCGCAGCGGGCGGCTGCAAGGGCTGATCACCGACGAGGTGACGGCGCAGGCCTTGGCGCTCCAATAGAAAAGGTGCGTGCAAAGCACGCACCCTACGGGTTTGCGGCGTAGGGTGCGTGGTTCCCCACGCACCTTGGCCGATCACTTGCCGGTCAATGCCTTCGCCCGTGCGACGATGGCGTCCGCCGTGATCCCGAACTCCTTGTACAGCCGGTCGATGGGCGCCGATGCGCCAAAGCCCGTCATGCCGATCACGTCATCCTCGGATGCGACATAGCGGGTCCAGCCGAACTTGCCTGCCGCTTCCACCGCGATGCGCGGCGCGTCGCCCAAGGTGGCCTCGCGATACTCCTCGGACTGGGCATCGAACAGCTCCCACGAGGGCATGGACACGACGGCGACGTTCAACCCGTCGGCGTGCAACGCCTCGGCCGCCTGGACGGCCAGCTGCACCTCGGTCCCCGTGGCGATCAGCGTCACGTCGCGGCCTTCCCCGAACTGGCGGATGACATAGGCGCCCTTGGCGGTCAGGTTCTCGTCGCCCGCTTCCAGCCGCAGTTGCGGCACGTCCTGGCGCGACAAGGCCAGCAGCGACGGCACCTTGCGGTTGCGGATCGCGATGTCCCAGGCTTCCAGCGTTTCCACCGTGTCGGCGGGGCGCAGGACCGTCAGGTTCGGGATGGCGCGCAGCGATGCCAGATGCTCGATCGGCTGGTGGGTCGGGCCGTCCTCGCCCAGACCGATGCTGTCATGGGTCATCACATAGATCGTGCCGACCCCCATCAGCGCCGACAGGCGGATCGCGTTGCGGGCATAGTCCGAAAACACCAGGAACGTCCCGCCATAGGCGATGAAGCCGCCATGCAGGTTGATCCCGTTCATCGCGGCGGCCATGCCGAATTCACGCACGCCATAGCCGATATAACGGCCCGGCGCCTGACGCGTGTACTGGCTGTCCACGGCCTTGACGCGGGTCAGGTTCGAGCCGGTCAGGTCGGCCGATCCGCCGATCATTTCCGGCAGCGCGGCGGTCAGCGGTTCCAGCGCCATCTGGCTGGCCTTGCGGGTCGCGGCCTTCTTGGGTTCGGCAAACAGCGCATCGCGGGCGGCCTTGACGGCGGCGTCATAGCCCTTGGGCAGTTCGCCCGACAGGCGGCGGTTGAATTCGTCGCGGACCTCGGCCGACTTGCCGGCCAGGCGGGCTTCCCAGGCCTCGCGGTCGGTGGCGCCGCGGGTGCCGATCCTGCGCCATTCGGACAGCAGGTCCTCGGGGATCACGAAGGGATCATGCGCCCAGCCGATCGCCTCGCGGGTCAGCGCGGCCTCGTCCTTGCCCAAGGGCGATCCGTGGACAGAATAGGTGCCCGCCTTGTTGGGCGAGCCGAAGCCGATCACCGTCTTCATCGCGATCAAGGACGGCTTGCCCGTTTCCGCCTTGGCCGCCGCAATGGCCGCATCAAGCGCCTTGCCGTCATGGCCGTCGCATTTCTGGACATGCCACCCGCAGGCCTCGAACCGTGCCGCGACATCTTCCGAGAAGCTGATCGAGGTCGGGCCGTCGATGGTGATGTCGTTGTCGTCATACAGCACGATCATCTTGCCCAGGCCCAGGTGCCCGGCAAGGCTGATCGCCTCTTGTCCGATGCCTTCCTGCAGGCAGCCGTCGCCCACGAAGACATAGGTGTGATGATCCACCAGATCATCGCCGAATTCTGCCGCCAAAGCCCGTTCCGCAAGCGCCATGCCGACAGCCGTGGCAATGCCCTGACCCAGCGGGCCGGTCGTCGTCTCGATGCCCTTGGCGTGTCCGTATTCCGGGTGGCCGGCGGTGATCGAGCCCCACTGGCGGAAGTTCTTCACCTGCTCCAGCGTCATGTCCTCATAACCCGTCAGGTGCAACAGGCTGTAGAGCAGCATCGAGGCATGGCCGTTCGACAGCACGAAGCGGTCGCGATCCGGCCAGTCGGGATTTTTTGCGTAGAACTTCAGGTGGTTGCGGAACAGGACCGTCGCCGCATCCGCCATGCCCATGGGCGCGCCCGGGTGGCCCGAGTTCGCGGCATTCACTGCGTCGATGGACAGCGCGCGGATGCAGTTGGCAAGCGCGAAGTTCTGCGGGTCCAGGTCGGCCTTGGCCGCGATCTTGGGATCCTTGGGCGAATCTAGGGGCATGTGGTCCTCCGAGGGTTTGGGGGTCAATACCGTGGACCGGGGTTGATCACAACAATAATCACAAAACACCATCACAATCTCACAATAATGGTGTTGCGATATGCCGGGATGATGTTACAAGCGCCCCTAACGCAGGAGGCATGGTTGAAGCGCGAGGAACGCAGGCAGGCGATCATGGATCTTCTGGTCGGATCGCGTGCCGTGGATCTGGACGATCTGGCCGACCGCTTTGCCGTGTCGCGCATGACCATCCACCGCGACCTGGACGACCTGGAACAGGCGGGCCTTTTGCGCAAGGTGCGCGGCGGCGCCACCATCGAGGCGGGGACGCAGTTCGAAAGCGACTTCCGCATCCGCGCGCTCCAGGACAGCGACGCCAAGGCCCGCATGGCCCGCGCGGCACTGGAGATGGTCGAACCCGGCATGACGGTGATGGTCAACGACGGGTCCATGGCCGCCCTGCTGGGCGCCAGCCTGACCGACAAGGCGCCGCTGACGGTCATCACCAACAACGCCGCCGTGATCGAGCGGCTGAAGGACGCGCCCCGCGTCACGTTGATCGCGCTTGGCGGCACCTACAGCGCCAAGTTCAACGGCTTTTTCGGCGTCGTGACCGAGGATGCGCTGTCGCGGCTGCGCGCCGACCTGGCCTTCATCTCGACCCCCGCCGTGGCGGGGCTGCGGGCCTTCCACATGGACGACGCGGCGATCCGCGCCAAGCGGGCGATGATCGCCGCCGCCGACCGGGCCGTGCTGCTGGTCAACCATACGCGCTTCGGCCGGTCGGCCCTGCACATGCTGGCCGACCTGTCCGATTTCGACGCCATCATCACCGACGCCGCCCCCGCGCCCCAGGATCGAACTGCCATCGACCGGGCCGGGCTGCGGCTGACAATCGCAAGGGACTGACCGCATGACGGATTTCTGGATCGGCACAAGCTGGAAGATGAACAAGACGCTGGCCGAGGCGCGCGTCTTTGCCGAAGGCCTGGCCGCGGCGGATGCTGACCGCGATCCGCGCATCCAGCGTTTCGTGATCCCGCCCTTCACCGCGGTGCGGCAGGTCAAGGAGTGGCTGGCGGATACCTCCGTCAAGGTCGGCGCGCAGAACATGCATTGGGCGGACGAGGGCGCCTGGACGGGCGAGGTCTCGCCGGTGATGCTGCGTGACTGCAACCTCGACATCGTGGAACTGGGCCACAGCGAACGCCGCGAGCATTTCGGCGAGACGGACGAGACCGTGGGCCTGAAGACCGAGGCCGCCGTCCGCCACGGGTTGATCCCGCTGATCTGCATTGGCGAGACCCTAGCCGAACGCGAGGCAGGCCGTGCGCAGGACGTGCTGGAAACCCAGGTACGCGGCGCGTTGTCCCGCGTGGCGGGCAGCGATGCGACGATCCTGCTGGCCTACGAACCCGTCTGGGCCATCGGCGTGAACGGCATCCCCGCGACCTCGGATTACGCCGATGCCCGGCAGGCCGAGATCATCGCGGTGGCCCAGAACATCCTGGGCCGCAAGGTGCCCTGTCTTTACGGCGGCTCGGTCAATCCGGGCAACTGCGAGGAACTGATTTCCTGCCCGCATATCGACGGGCTGTTTATCGGACGGTCGGCCTGGAACGTGGACGGCTATCTCGACATCCTGGCGCGCTGCGCCGCAACCATCGGAGACACGAAATGAAACTGGCAATCGCAGGCGACAGCGCGGGTGAGGGTCTGGCCAAGATCCTGGCCGACCACCTGAAGGACAAGCATCAGGTCTCGGAAATCAGCCGCACCGACGAAGGCCCTGACGCCTTCTATGCCAACCTCTCGGACCGGGTGGCAAGCCAGGTCAAGGACGGCACCTTCGACCGCGCCATCCTGGTCTGCGGCACCGGCATCGGCGTCTGCATCGCGGCCAACAAGGTGCCGGGCATCCGCGCTGCGCTGACCCACGACACCTATTCGGCGGAACGCGCCGCGCTGTCGAATGACGCCCATATCATCACCATGGGCGCCCGCGTCATCGGCCCGGAACTGGCCAAGGCCATCGCCGACAAGTGGCTGGCCGAGACCGAGAATTTCGACAAGGCCGGCAAGTCCGCGGGCAACGTGAACGCCATCGACGCGGTCGATGCGAAATACAACAAGGCGTAAGATGCTGAAACTGCCGAACGACGGCCCGGCAACAGGCCGCCTGCTGTCGCATGTGCTGAC
Organism: Paracoccus yibinensis; assembly: GCF_030846195.1. Lineage (GTDB taxonomy): Bacteria > Pseudomonadota > Alphaproteobacteria > Rhodobacterales > Rhodobacteraceae > Paracoccus > Paracoccus yibinensis. Next base: position 308,909 of record NZ_JAVCWH010000002.1, on the reverse strand, counting down.
GGGTGACGGCCCCGCCGCCATCGTCCACGCGATTGCCCGGGCGCAGCCTGCGGTGGCCGCCCGCCTTGGCGCAGGGCGTCTGCACGGCGATCCGACCGAGATCGTCGGCGTGAACGACACCGGCGACAAGCAGAAGGCCCTGGACGTGGGCGCGCATCACCACATGATCGCGGCTCTGCGCGAGGCGGGTGTCCGCCAGGTCCTGTCCGAGGAAGCCGAGGCGGTCATCGAACTCAATCCCGAAGGTGCCTGGGACGTGGCGATGGATCCCATCGACGGGTCAGGCAGCATCGGCATCGGCGCACCCCTGGGGATGCTGTTCTCCATCCTACCCGCCGCGCCCGAGGGTTTCCTGCGCACGGGCGAGGCGGTCGTGGCCGCTGGCTATGCCTCTTTCGGCCATTCGATGGACTTCGGCTGGTCCCTGGGCGATGGCACCCATATCGCCGGCTGGGACGCCGAGGCGGGCGAGTTCCGCATGGTGCGCGAGAACGTCACGCTGAAGCCGACCGCATCCACCATCGCCTATAACGCGTCCAACGAACGCCACTGGAACGCGGGCCTGCAAGCCTGGGTCGCGGATCTGCGGGCGGGCAAGGACGGACCTCTGGGCAAGAACTACAACATGCGCTGGCTGGCCGCCGCCGTGGGCGAATTGCACCGGATCCTGCTGAACGGCGGCGCGTTCCTCTATCCCGCCGACCGCCGCCCCGGCTATGAAAACGGTCGCCTGCGGCTGGTCTATGAATGCATGCCGATCGCCTTTCTGGTCGAACAGGCGGGCGGGCTGGCGTCCGACGGCGCGCAGCCGATCCGTTATCGCAAACCGTTAGCGGTACACGACATGACGCCCCTGATATTCGGCGCTAAGGACGAGGTCGAGACGATCCTCGGCTATCTGGCCGAACCCACGGAAGGATAACAACATGGCTATGATTACCCTGCGCCAGCTTCTCGACCACGCGGCCGAGAATGGCTATGCGGTCCCCGCCTTCAACATCAACAACATGGAGCAGGGTCTGGCGATCATGACCGCCGCGCAGGCGACGAAATCGCCGGTGATCCTGCAAGCCAGCCGGGGGGCGCGGGCCTATGCCAACGATCTGGTGCTGGCCGGGCTGATCCAGGGCTTTGCCAAGGCCTTCCCGGACATCCCGCTGTGCATGCACCTGGACCACGGCAACGGGTTGGCGACCTGCGCCACCGCCATCCAGAACGGCTTCACCAGCGTGATGATGGACGGCTCGTTGAAGGCCGACGGCAAGACGCCCGCCGATTACGCCTATAACCGCGACATCACCGCCAAGGTGGTCGAGATGGCCCATGCCTGCGGCGTCTCGGTCGAGGGCGAACTGGGCGTCCTGGGCAGCCTGGAAACCGGCATGGGCGACCAGGAGGACGGCCACGGCGCGACCGAGCAGCTGGGCCATGACCAGCTTCTGACCGACCCGGACGAGGCCGTGCGCTTCGTGAACGACACCAAGGTGGACGCGCTGGCCATCGCCATGGGCACCAGCCACGGCGCCTACAAGTTCTCGCGCAAGCCCGACGGCGACATCCTGGCGATGCACGTGATCGAGGAAATCCACACCCGCCTGCCCAACACCCACCTGGTGATGCACGGGTCGTCGTCCGTCCCCGAGGATCTGCAACAGATCATCAACAGCTATGGCGGCGACATCAAGCCGACCTGGGGCGTCCCGGTCGAGGAGATCCAGCGCGGCATCAAGCACGGCGTGCGCAAGGTCAACATCGACACCGACAACCGCCTGGCGATGACTGCCGCGATCCGCAAGGTCTTTTCCGAGGAACCCTCCGAGTTCGACCCGCGCAAATACCTGAAGCCCGCGATGCAGATGATGTCGCAGGTCTGCAAGGACCGCTTCGAGGCGTTTGGCACGGCAGGCAATGCCGACAAGATCGTGCCGCTGCCGCTGTCGGTGATGGCCTCGCGGTATTGATCTGCGGATAGGATGAAGAAGGGGCCTCGCCGGGTGGCGGGGCCTTTTTCGTTGGAGGCCCTGGATTGACATGTACAGGATGAGGTACCAAGTTTGCGGGAAGCAAACCCGGTCCCGCCATGAACATCGTCACCTATACCGACGCCCGCAAGCACCTGAAGGATGTCATGGACCAAGCGATCCACGACAAGACCGAAACGGTCATCACCCGCTCGGGGCGTGAGGCCGTTGTGGTCGTCGGCAAGGAAGAATGGGACGCAATCCAGGAAACGCTGTATCTGCTGACCTCGCCCGCCAACGCGGGTCGCCTGCGGGACTCCATCGCCCAGTTGAATGCGGGGCAGGGGGTCGAGCGGACCCTGGACGATGAAGCTGATCTTCTCTGACGCCGCATGGCAGGACTATCACCACTGGCGCAACAGCGATGCAAAGGTTTTCGAGCGGCTGAACGATCTGATCAAGGAAACCATGCGGACACCGTTCAAGGGGACCGGCAAGCCCGAACCCTTGAAAGGCGATTTGTCCGGTTGGTGGTCCCGAAGGATCACGCAGGCGGACCGGCTGGTCTATCGAGTGTCGGGGAATGGGGAGGCGCAGGCGTTGGAGATTGCGCAGTGCCGGTATCATTATTAGGTGGGGTGGCTACTGTATAACCTGTCTGTTGCTATGGGGAGTTGTTTTGGAAAACAAAGCTATCGAGCAGATTGGCGAATATAAACTTCGCAAAAAGGACTTTTCTCATTTGCATCCTGATCTTCAAGCAGGATTGGTCATTACAGCTTATGCTATAACAGAAATAAATTCGTTGATGCGTCTATTCCTTAATGCTGCACATCCTCGAACAGGGAATGATCTGTTGGACTCAGCAAGTTGGACTCAACGCCACATCTTGCTCCGCACTATTTCTTCAAAAGTCTTTGAGTAGTGCGTGATGCTTGAAGGGAAGGATTGTAAAAATGCAGATAAAAGTTGGAGCGATGAATCCGAAAATATCAGAAAGGAAATTTCTTCTACTGAAAAGATGGTTGGCTTTAAATTATCAGAATATCTCCGTAATGAAGCAACAAATCACTATTCGTTCCGCGCAGCAAAAAAGAATTTGACGTACACGAGTCCTAATGCGGATTTTAGTCTCTATGTTCATCAAAAGCACGGGAACAGCTTCTACCCTGCCGGGGAAGAAGTTATGTTCATAGCTCGCGTATCACGACATATTCACGGTTTGAAAAATATCACCTTTCATGAAGCGATTGATGCATGGATGCTTTGGGTGAGAGAGGTTGTCACGATCATGTCAAACCATTATTACAAGATGATTGTAGAGCATATTTTTAATCAGAAGCCAGGAAAATTTGCTAAGAAAGTTACTTATTACGTTCCGTTTAGTATGGTTCAAGAAGTTCGCAAGCCTACCGCGCCAATATTTATGAGGGATCGGGGGCCATCTAAGTGCGTGTAACTTATTACAGAACAACACGTGGCGTTTTGTCTCATTAACCCCTCTGACGCGCCCTCCCGTCCTCCATCCCCATGCTGCGCATCGACGACATCTCCTATTCCATCCAGGGCCGCCCTCTGTCCAAAGGCGCAACTGCCACCATCCCCAAGGGCCATTGGGTCCACCCCAACCGCACCACCAACCCCATACCTGAAACTTCCCCACCCCTTCCGCTGTTATCCTCCCGACATTGGAAAGGAACCCCGCCATGGCCACCGAACCCAAACCCAGCCGCGGCATGCCCCGCTCGATCCTTTATGCGCTGATCCCCGCCGGATTTCTGATCATGGTCGCCTTCATGGTCCTGTCGGGGCGCGACCGGTCCGAAACCGCTGCCGAGGCCGCGGTCGAAACGACCGAGACCGTGCCCCTGCCGATCGAGTCTGCGCCTGGCACCCCGGTCCCCGCGGAAGCAGCACCGGCGCATGCAGCCCCCGTGGATGCAGCTCCGGTGGAACCGGCCAACTGACACATTGTCCCCCGCGCGGGGTGATGCAGTGGTGTGGGGTGCCTGTCGCCGCTTGACGCGCGGCTTCGCATCGGCCATCCCCCGGCAATGCTGCGCATCGACGACATATCCTATTCCATCCAGGGCCGCCCTTTGTTCGAAGGGGCTTCGGCCACCATTCCCGAAGGCCACAAAGTCGGCCTTGTCGGCCCCAACGGCGCGGGCAAGACCACGCTGTTCCGCCTGATCCGCGGGGAACTCAGCCTCGACGGCGGCGACATCAGCCTGCCCAGCCGCGCCCGCATCGGCGGCGTCGCGCAAGAGGCGGCGGGAACGGCCACCTCGGTCCTGGAAACCGTTCTGGCCGAAGACAAGGAACGCGCGGCCCTGCTGGCTGAAAGCCACACCGCCACGGACGCGCACCGCATTGCGGACATCCAGACCCGGCTGGCCGATATCGACGCCTGGTCGGCCGAGGCGCGGGCGGCCTCCATCCTGGACGGCCTGGGCTTTTCGACCGCCGACCAGGCACGGCCCACCAGCGATTTTTCCGGCGGCTGGCGGATGCGGGTGGCGCTTGCGGGGGTGCTGTTCGCGCAGCCCGACGTTCTGCTGCTGGACGAACCCACGAACTATCTGGACCTGGAAGGCGCGCTGTGGCTGGAAACCTATCTGGCGCGCTATCCGCATACCGTCATCATCATCAGCCATGATCGCGACCTCTTGAACCGCGCCGTGGCCCATATCCTGCATCTGGAGAACCGCAAGCTGACGCTTTACACGGGCGGTTATGATGACTTCGCGCGGATGCGGGCGGAAAAGCGCGCCCTGCAGGCCGCCGAGGCGCGAAAGCAGGCCGACCGCCGCGCCCATCTGCAAAGCTTCGTGGACCGCTTCCGCGCCAAGGCATCGAAGGCCCGCCAGGCCCAGGCCCGCGTCAAGATGCTGGCCCGGATGGAGCCGATCACTGCGCCCGAGGAAGCCAAGTTCCACCGCTTCGGCTTTCCGCAGCCCGAGGAACTGTCGCCCCCCATCGTCGCGATGGAGGGGGTCAGCGTCGGCTATGACGGGCGCGCGGTGCTGCGCAAGCTGTCGCTGCGCATCGACCAGGACGACCGCATCGCGCTGTTGGGCCGGAACGGGCAGGGCAAGTCCACGCTGTCCAAGCTTCTGGCCGAACGCCTGCCCGCGATGGAAGGCAAGCTGACGCGGTCGTCCAAGCTGCGCATCGGATACTTCGCCCAGCATCAGGTGGACGAGTTGGACCTTGGCGAAACCCCGCTGGCCCATATCCGCCGCCTGCGCCCCGATGAGGGCCAGGCGAAACTGCGCGCCCGGCTGGCGGGCTTCGGGCTGATGGAGGCGCAGGCCGAGACCAAGGTCGGCCAGCTGTCGGGCGGCCAGAAGGCGCGGCTGTCGCTGCTGATCGCGACCATCGACGCGCCGCATCTGCTGATCCTGGACGAACCCACCAACCACCTGGACATCGAATCCCGCGAGGCGCTGACCGAGGCGCTGAACGACTATACCGGCGCGGTGGTGCTGGTTTCCCACGACATGCACCTGCTGGGGCTGGTGGCCGACCGGCTGTGGCTGGTCAGCGACGGCGCGGTCTCTCCCTACGAGGGGGATCTGGACGATTACCGCCGTTTCCTGCTGGGCGGGGACGAACCCCGGGTCGTCGAGGAAAAGCCGAAACCCGCCCCGAAACGCGCGCCGCGCGACGAGTTGCTGGCCCTGCGCGCCGAAGCCCGCCGGGCCGAGGAACGTGTCCAGAAGCTGGCCGAGATGCTGGAAAAGCTGGACGTGAAGCTGGCCGATCCGGCGCTGTATAACGACCCGCACGAGGCGAAACGCTGGTCCGCCAAGCGCCTTGAGGCCGTGCAGGCCATGGCGCGGGCCGAAGATATCTGGATGAATGCGTTGGAAAATCTGGAAGGTGCCGAACGGGGATAGCTGTTGCGCAAATGCGCCGCCCGGGCGATGATCGTTAACGATTGGCCCGTGGCGCCTTGTGCAGTGTAACGATTCGACCCTAGGAAGCGATTACATCCCGCCGACCCCTCCTGAAGGACCCGACCATGAAACATCTGCTGGCCTTGGCCGTTCTTGCCGCATCCGCTGCCACGGGTGTTCATGCGCAGGATTTCGGCTTTGCAGGCCGCGAGTTTTCGGTCGATCTGGGGGTCGGCGTGGATGTCGGCCCGGATTATCCCGGTTCCGACGACGCCGAGGCCGGTCCCTGGCTGATCTGGCGCAACGCGGGCTTCGGCCAGCCGGGCAGCAACCTGCGCGAGGGTTTTGCGATCTCTCCGTCCTTCGGCACGGTGGGCGAACGCGACGCTTCGGACAATGACGACCTGGCGGGGATGGAGGATATCGACCGCGCCTATGAACTGGGTCTGCGCGTCAGCTATGGCGCGGGTCCGGTGACGGCGTTCGGTTCGGTCCGCAAGGGCTTTGACGGGCACGAGGGGCTGACCGGGGAAGTCGGCGCAAGATACCGCACCGAGCTGTCCGACCGCGTGACCCTGTGGTCGGGCCTGTCGCTGGGCTATGGGGACGGCGATTACAACGGCACCTATTTCGGCGTCACCCCGGACGAGGCGATCCCGGGCCGTCCCGCCTATGACATCGGCGGCGGCTTCAACAAGGCGTCGATCACCTTCGAGGCGCAATACGCCCTGACGGAGAACACCGCGTTGCTGGGCGAAATCGAATACGGCAAGCTGATCGGCGATGCCGCGGATTCGCCGGTGGTCCAGGACGAATACCAGCCCGCGATCAAGTTCGGGGTCGTGCGCAAGTTCTCGTTCGGGTTCTGACCCGGACCCTCAGGTCCAAGGGGCCGCGACACTGTCGCGGCCCTTTTCGTTCTCCGGCCAAGGGATGGCGGGATCAGGCCGGCTGGCGCCGCCGACGCCGCGTCATCGCCAGGGCGCCGATCCCCAGGCCCAGAAGTCCCGCCGACATGGGCAGGGGAACGGGGGCAGGCTGGTTGACGGAGACAACGGTGAACTCGGCCATTCTGTTGAAGAAGGTCATCGTTCCCCAGCCCAGCGACTCGGAAGACAGGTAATCGTTGTTGAAAACATAGGTCAGCGTCCCGCCTGGCCTTGGATCGACCGTCAGCGACCGATATTCGCCGAACAGCATGTCGCCGTTGTGATAGGTGCCCGTCACGCCGTCCGTGCAGCCGACCCCGGCAAGATTGCAGCGAAGCGCATAGCCGCCGTTGTCGAAAGGGGCGATCATGTCTTCGGGATCATCGGGGACCGACAGCGTGGCGCGGAACGCAACCATGTCGCCGATGGACAGCCCAGGTCGCAGGGTCGGCAGCGCCAGTCCGCTTTCCTCGGCCAGAAGGGTATCGAACTGATGCTCCTGCCATCCCGCCGGATCGGTCGGTCCGGCCGTGCCATAGTCCGTGACCGCCAGGTCGGTATATGTCGTGCCCTCGTATCGCAGACCGATATCGAACCTGGCCAGGGTGGCTGCGTTCGCCTGTCCGCCGATGCCGATCGCCAAACCTGCCGCCAGCAGGGAAATGACCGTGATTTTCATGCTCGACCTTCCCGTCGTAAGATGCGGCATCCCAAGGCCGCGCAGGGTCGATTACCGGCCGCTGCCGGGACCGAGTCAAAACCAAAATACCCGCGCCTCCGGTGATAGGCGAAAAAGGGATCATTGTCGGGAAAAACCGCCGATGCGGTTACGCTGCCGCAGGCGGGTCAAGGACGGTCATGGACGGGATGGAGCGGGTGAAGGGAATCGAACCCTCGTATTCAGCTTGGGAAGCTGCTGCTCTACCATTGAGCTACACCCGCGTGGCGCCTTGGCTAAACGATGGCGCGGGCCGCGTCAAGCATCAGACAAGGCCCATCTCGGCAAGCGCCGCGGCCATCTGCGGGGGCAGGGCGGCGTCGCCTGCGCGCCCGCGCGGCATGTCGGCGGGGGCATCCTGGGCCGTCAGATAGCGCCAGCCCTGGAAGGGGCGGCGCGGCACGGCGGTGACCGGCACGATGTCGCGGTCCAGGATCAGGGCGCAGCGGCGGATGCCGTCGTCGCGGAAATGTTCGTCCAGCCGGACGATCCGCTGGCGGGCCAGCATCACCCCCTTGAAGACCCAGAAGATCGACCCGCCCGACAGCAGTTCGTCCTCTCGCTTGGGCCACATGCGGGTGACATGGACGGCATGGCCGTCGCCAAAGCGGCGCTGCCATTCGGCCAGTTCATCGGGGCCTTCGGCGCCCACGCAAAGCTTCATGAGGTGGAGTTGTGCTGACATGGCCGCAAGATAGGGGGTGCCCGGCGGCCTCACAAGGCTGTCGGAAACGAAAAGGCCGCGCGGGATGGCGCGGCCTTTCGGTTCAATGGAATGGGACGATCAAAGCTCGTCCAGGGCCTCGACAGCCTTTTCCAGTTCTTCCTTGGTCACGGTCTTTTCAGTGACCTGCGCCTGCTCGGCGATGTGATCGACGACCTTGTCCTCGAAGATCGGGGCGCGCAGCTGCTGCTGGACGGCCTGGTTCTGCTGGACGAACTCGAAGAAGGCGCGTTCCTGGCCGGGATACTGGCGCGCGGCGCGCAGCACGGCCTGCGTCATCTCCTGGTCGGTGACGGTCACCTCGGCCTTCTGGCCGATCTCGGCCAGCAGCAGGCCCAGGCGCACGCGGCGCTCGGCCAGCTTCTTGTGCTCGTCGGTCGGCTCGATGCTGCCGTGGTTGTGGTCGTGGACCTCGGGGTTTTCCTCGTGCCACAGCTGGTGGGCGATCTGATGCGCCTCGGCCTCGACCAGCGATTCGGGCAGGTCGAACTTCACCTTCTCGTCCAGCTGGTCCAGCAGCGAGCGTTTCAGGATCGCGCGGGCGGCGCCGGCATATTCCTGTTCCAGGCGGCCGGCGATCTGCTTCTTCAGGCCTTCCAGATCCTCGGCGCCGAATTTCTTGGCCAGTTCGTCGTCGATTTCCGCCGCCTTGGGCGCCTTCACGGCCTTGACCTTGCATTCGAAGGTGGCGTCCTTGCCCGCCAGGTGCGGGGCGCCGTACTGGTCGGGGAACTTGACGTTCACCGTCACGTCCTCATCGGCCTTCGCGCCGACCAGCTGATCCTCGAAGCCGGGGATGAAGCTGTTCGAGCCCAGCACCAGCGGGTAATCCTCGCCCGCGCCGCCCTCGAAGGCCTCGCCGTCGACGAAGCCCTTGAAGTCGATCACGACCTGGTCGCCGTCCTTGGCCTTGCTGCCCTTCTTGCGGTCCTCGAAGGACTGCGCCGACTTCGCCAGGTTTTCCAGCGCCTCGTTGATCGCGGCTTCCTCGGCCGGGACCGACAGCTTTTCCAGCGTCAGGCTGGACAGGTCCACCTCGGGGATGGCGGGCAGCGCCTCGTAGGAGACGTTGACGACGACGTCGTCGCCCTCCTTCCAGGTCTCGCCGTTCTGCATCTCGACCTTGGGCTGGGTCGCGGGACGGTCGCCGGACGTGTCCAGGTGGTTCTTCAGCGCGCCGTCGATGGCTTCCTGCATGGCATCGCCCATGATCCGCTGGCCGAACTGCTTTTTCAGCATGGCCATCGGGACCTTGCCCTTGCGAAAGCCCTTCATCTCGACCTCGGGCTGCGCTTCCTTCAGCTTCGCATCGACCGTCGCGGCCAGATCAGCTGCCGGCAGGGTGAACTGATAGCCCCGCTTGAGACCTTCGTTCTGCGTTTCCGTGACCTGCATCATCGTCCTCATGCCATAATGGCCGCCAAAACCGGGCAGCCCGAAAAATTCCCGTCCTTCTAGTCGCGGGGGCAGGTCTCTGCAAGCGGAACCCGCGCAGCGGCCGGGGCGTTTTCCGTCGCTCCCCTTTGCAAAAGGCCCGCCATGACCCGTTTCAGCGTCATCATCGCCACCAGCCTTCTGGCCGCCGGAACGGGCCTGGCCCAGACCGCCGCATCCCCCGACATGGCCCAGCCCCGCGCCGCGACTGCAGCCACGGCGGCCCAGGACGCCGCCCGCAACGGGACCCCCGGCGCGCAGGCCCAGGGGACGCAGACGGCTGCCACCGAGGAAGCAGGCCAGTCCGGCGAAGGCGGCTGCCCGGCCCCGGACACGGTGGCCCAGCCCGCGACCCAGCCGCAGCCCGGTTCGGACAGCACCGAAGCCAACAACGCAGGCACCAGCGGGTGGAGCGGGGGCCTTGGCGGTTCCCACCTGGGCACGAACACGCAAGGGGCGCTGAACGCCTCGCCGACCTGGCAGCCGCCCACGGCGCGGGGTCTGGACCTGACGGGCCGGGCTGAACCGGTCGCGGCCAGGGCGCCCGACTGCTGATCAGTTGAGGATCGGCGGCTGCGGCTCGGCGTCGTCCAGCCGCAGCCGCAGACCGTCGCGGTTCAGGAACTCTCCGTCCCGGATCAGGGTGCGGTCGCCGTTCATCGCGCGGACAAGCTGGTCCAGCCGGTCGCGGGCGATGTCGTCCTTGACCAGCCCCTCGCGCCCCGCGCGGAACAGCACGACCGCGTCCCAGTCCACGCCCGATCCGTCCAGATAACCCGCCATGTCGGGCCAGCGGATCTCGTCCCCGATCACGTGCAGATAGGCCGACCGCAGCAGGTCGATGCGCCCGCCGCCGATGCCCAGCAGCACGATCAGCATCGTGAAGCCCTGGGTCTCGGCATAGGTCTGCTGCACCCAGTCGTCGAAATCGGTTTCGTTCATGCCTGGCCTTCGGAAACTGGCGGAAGGGAATGGGAGTCGAACCCACCCGGGACAGTCTCGCTGCCCCAACCGGAGTTGAAGTCCGGCCGCCCCACCGGGGACGATTCCCTTCCAGGATCGCCGAACAGGTCGGCGCGATGAGGGTTGATGCGACGTAAATCGCCCCGGCGCAAGGTCAGGCCCAGGCGGTCGAAGAAGTCGAGGATCTCGATGGCGACCTTGCGGCCGTTCTGCACGCGGTCGCGAAAGGCGGGCGCGGTGAACCAGCCGTCAGGGGCCTGCGCCGCGACATCGTGGATGATCGCCACCATCTCTCGCGTCGTCTCGCGCGCGAAGAAATGGTCATGGGCGATCTGGTCGGTTCGGCCCAGCTTCTGCGTCAGGCGCAGCACGCGGCGGATGTCGCGTTCGTCGATGCCGAAGTCGGTCGCGAAGTCGCGCACGCGCGGCGGGCGAAAGCGGGTTTCGCCCGCAAGGGCGGGGGCGATGCGATCCCACAGCGCCTCGTCATCCGGTGTCAGGCGGACCTCGTGGCCGGGCAGGCGGACGAAGGCACCATCGGGGACCGCGCGGCCCGCGTCGGCCTCGGCCCGCAGGAAGGTCAGGAAGGCGTCCTTCGGCAGGCGCGGGTGCAGCGCCAGGCGCAGGCGTTCGCGGCCCAGGCCCGCAAGGTCGGGGTTGTCCGCGTGGAACTGTGTCAGGGTTTCCGTCAACTGGGCCTGCAGCACGGTCAGCACCGGACGGCCAAGGGCCAGGTCGCCGATGGTCGCCGCATCCGCGCGGCGCAGGGCATCGGTCAGATCGGCAGGCGACAGGCTGCGGTCGCGGGCAAAGGCGGGCAGATCGACCGGCGCCACGGCCAGCATCGCGGCAAGGGCGGCCCCCGGATCCTCGGCGCGGGCGGCGTCAAGCAGCGCCAGCCGTTCGGGCGTGCGGCGCTTACGGGCCGGGGCGCGCAGGTCGAGGAAGCGCCCGCCGCCGATGGTGCGGCTGGCGGACACGTCGCGCAGGATGAAGCGGTCATGCACCGCCGCAGCAATGGGCCGATCCAGCACGATCTGCACGGGACCGCCTTCGCCGGGCTGGATCGGATCGCCCAGGGGCACGATGCGCGCGCCGGTTTCGACGGCGTGGCTGTGCAGGCGGGCGGGGAACCAGGTGCCGATGGGCTTGGGTTCGGACGGCAGCACCGTCAGCCAGGCGTCGATCCGGTCGGTCGGGGCGTGCAGCGTGGGCGACAGCACCACGTCGCCGCGATGGATGGCATCCTTGCTGATCGCCTCGCCCGCCAGGTTCAGGGCGCAACGCTGTCCCGCAACGCCTTCCGTTGCCGGGCGGTTCTGTGCGTGGATGGCGCGGATGCGGGCGGGCAGGCCGCGCGGGCTGACGATCACCTGATCCCCGACGGCAACCCTTCCCGTCAGCATGGTTCCCGTCACCACCGTGCCCGCGCCGGACAAGGTAAAGCTGCGGTCCACTGCCAGTCGCATGGGGCCATCGGCTTGGCGGGCGGTCGTCTCGGATTCAGTGGCGATCAGCGACGCGCGCAGGGTGTCGATCCCTTCGCCGGTCAGCGAGGACACGGGCAGGATCGGCGCATGGGCCAGGGCGGTCCCTGCAAGAGCCTCGCGGATCTCGGCGGCGACTTCGGCGCGGCGGGCGTCGTCCGCCAGGTCGGACTTGGTCAGCGCCACGACGGCGCGCGGAATGCCCAGCAGATCCAGGATCGCCACATGTTCCCGCGTCTGCGGCATCACGCCGTCGTCGGCAGCCACGACCAGCAGCGCCATGTCGATGCCGCCCGCGCCTGCCAGCATGGTGTGGATCAGGCGTTCATGCCCCGGCACATCGACGAAGCCGGTGATCGCACCGCTGCCCAGGTCGGCATAGGCGAAGCCCAGGTCAATGGTGATGCCGCGCGCCTTCTCCTCGGCCAGGCGGTCAGCGTCGGTGCCGGTCAGCGCCTTCACAAGCGCCGTCTTGCCGTGGTCGATATGCCCCGCCGTGCCGACGATCATGCCGACAACGCCCGCAGCAGATCCTCGTCCTGGTCGAGGCAGCGCAGATCCAGGATCAGCGCACCGTCGCGGATATGGCCGATCACCGGGCGGGGCAGGGCGCGCAGTCGGGCGGCCAGCCGGTCAGGCGCATCGCCCCCCGCGCCGGTGATCCGCAGCCCGGCCGAGGGGATGGTGTCGGTCGGCAGCGCGCCCGAGCCGATCTGGCTGGCGCAGTCCGTCGTGGTCACCGTGTAGTCCGGCAGCAGCGCACCGACCTGCGGGGCAAGGCGCGCGGCCTGCGCGGCGATGTCGGCTTGCGGGCGCGACAGGTATCGCAGCGTGGGCAGACGTTCGGCCAGCCGGTCGGGGTCGCGGTAAAGTCGCAGCGTCGCCTCCAAGGCCGCGATGCGGATCTTGTCCAGGCGGACGGCGCGTTTCAGCGGGTTTTTGTTGATCTGCGCGATCAGGTCGCGGCGTCCGACGATGAAGCCCGCCTGCGGCCCGCCCAGCAGCTTGTCGCCCGAAAAGGTGATCAGGTCCGCGCCTTCGGCCACGGCCTCGGCCACGGTGGGTTCGCGGCGCAGCCCCCAGGCGGCCAGATCGACCAGCGATCCTGCGCCCAGGTCATTGAGCAGCACCACGCCTGCCTTGCGCGCGATCTGCGCCAGGTGCGGGGCGGGCACCTCGGCCGTGAAGCCCTCGATGCGATAGTTCGAGGTGTGGACCTTGAGGATCAGCCCGGTGTCCGGCGTGATCGCGTCCTGGTAATCGCACGGATGGGTGCGGTTGGTGGTGCCCACCTCGACCAGATGCGCGCCGGCGCGGGCCATGATGTCGGGCATCCGAAAGGCGCCGCCGATCTCGATCAGTTCCCCGCGTGAGACGATGGCCTGCCGCCCTTGCCCGAAGGTGTTCAGCGCGATCAGCACGGCAGCGGCGTTGTTGTTGACGATCGTGGCGTCCTCGGCCCCCGTCAACTCGCACAGAATCCCACGCAGGTGGTCGTCGCGCTGTCCGCGACCGCCGCTGTCCAGGTCGAACTCCAGGGCCAGCGGGGCGGCCATGGCGGCACTGGCGGCGGCGATGGCCTCGTCCGCCAGAATCGCGCGGCCCAGGTTGGTGTGCAGGACAGTGCCGGTCAGATTAAGCATCGGCCGCAGGTTCGACTGCGCGGCGGCGGCCAGGTCGGCAGCCAGCAGATGCGGCAGGCGCGCGGCCTCGGCGTCACCGTCGGCGCCGTCGCGGATCGCGGCACGGGCGGCGTCCAGACGGGCGCGCAGGCCCGCCGTGACCGCCGCGCGGCCGTGGCCGTCGATCAGCGTTTGGCCCATCGGGGACAACAGGAACTGATCGACCGAGGGCAGGGCGCGGAACCCCGCCATCAGTATCCCGCGATGAAGGGGTTGAAGCCGCCGCGCCGGAAGTCCGTGTCCCTCATCAGCATGTCCAGCCCCAGGCTGGACACGTCGTCGGCGATGGGATCGAGGCTGGCGTTCTTGACCTGATACAGGATCTTGACCCAGCCTTTGCAATCGCCGCAGACCTCGGCCTTGACGGTCGCCTCGTCCGTTTCGGCGCTGCGATAGCTGATCGCGGCGTTCGATCCGCAGCAGAGGCAGACGACGCGCACCTCGTTCCACTGGGTCGCGCAGCAGCCGCAGGTAGCGTAGCGCGTGCTTTCGATGCCCGCCTGGCCCATCACCGATGACGTGGCGGGCTTGCCGCCGCAGGTGGGGCAGGTGCCGGTCCTGATCTTGACCAGCTTCGCCGCGTCCAGCGTTCCCGCCAACCGCGCCAGGTGCAGTTGCACCGCCGCGCCGACGAACAGGTGGGGCGCGGCGCTGTCGTCGGGGATGCGGTCGGACAGGATGTTTTCCAGCAGCCAATGCCGGTCGGCAATCCCCGATGCGGTCACCGCGGACAGGGCAAGGCGGGCCTGTTCGGGCATCTCAAGGCCCGCGGCCTCGGCCAGGAAGCGGTCCAGCGTGGCGTGCATCCCTTCGTCCGTGGCAAGCGCCGCGCGGTCGATGGGGGGCATCCGGCTGGATTGGGCCAGTTCCACCCGGTCCGTGGGGATCGGCATCACGGGGGGCAGTTCGCGCGCAAGCCGCGCCTGCAAAGCGGTCAGGTCGGCCAGAAAACGCATATAGGGCGCCAGATTGCCGCCGTGATCCGCCAGAAAGGCGAACCGCCCGGCCCGCTTGTCGAAGACGGCAGGGGCATCGGGCAGAAAGGCCAGCGGCGCCACAGGGACGCCGCCAATGACCGAAGGGTCGGGTTTCAGACTGTTGTTCATCGCCTCTCCGGGCCGAACCGGCCACTTGCCTTGCGTTATTCTGCCGGGCCGTTCTGGCGGCGTCCAGCCAGTTCGCGCAGCCACTTGCGGTGGTGGCGATAGGCCCAGCCGCCCGTCACGGTGCCCCGCGTCATCGCCCGCAGCGTGCCGCGCGTCCAGAAGGCCGCATAGACGTGCAGGATGAAGACCAGGATGATCGCCACCGCCGCAAGCGCATGGGTCAGGACGGCCCAGCGGCGGGTCGGGATCGAGACAAGCTCACCGAAGAACTGTTCCCAGATCATGATCCCGGACACGATCAGCACCACGATCAGCAGCGTCATGCCCCAGAAGATGAACTTCTGCCCGGCATTGTATTTGCCAAGCTCGGGCAGGTTCTCCTCGTTGCCCTTCACCACGTCGCCGATCTGGTTCAGCCAGGCCTTGTCGTCCGGCGTGGGCAGGTTCAGCCGCCACAACTGGATGAACATGACCATGAAGCTGACGAACAGCACCACGCCGATGATCGGATGCAGCCACCGCGCCGTCTGCCCGCCGCCGAAAAGGCCGGTCAGGAAATACAGCGACGGATGGAAAAACGCGAGGCCCGACAGCAGCAGCAGGATCAGCGACAGTGCCGTGACCCAGTGGTTGGCGCGGATGAACCCCCGGTAACGGCTGACCGTCACCGGGCGGGTCGATTCGATCCGGTCGCCCGGTTCGGAATAGACGGGGCGCACCATTCAGACAGCCCCCCTGTCGTCCGAACCGCCGGAACTGACCAGCTTCTCGGCCTCTTTCTCCTCGTGCTCGTCCACCTTGTTGGCACGGGCGAAGATGCCGTGGATCGCGGCGCCCACGGCGGCCACGCCCATGACGGCAAGACCGGCGGTCTTGGTCACGCCCTTCCAGCCCTCGACCACGGGCGAGATGCGCGGATCGTCCGGCAGCTTTTCATAGATCGACGGCTTGTCCGCGTGATGCAGCACATAGAAGACATGCGTGCCGCCGACCCCCGCCGGATCATAGATCCCGGCGTTTTCATAGCCGCGCGACTTCAGATCCTCGACCCGTTCGTTGGCGTGGGCGATCATGTCCTCTTTGGTGCCGAAGACGATCGCCTGGGTGGGGCAGGCCTTGGCGCAGGCCGGACCCTGGCCTACGGCAACCCGGTCCGAACACAGGGTGCACTTATAGCTCTTGTGATCGACCTTGCTGATGCGCGGGATGTCGAAGGGGCAGCCGGTCACGCAGTATCCGCAACCGATGCAGTTCTCGTGGATGAAATCGACGATGCCGTTGGAATACTGCACGATGGCGCCGGGCGCCGGGCAGGCCTTGAGGCAGCCCGGATCCTCGCAATGCATGCAGCCGTCCTTGCGGATCAGCCATTCCAGGTTATCGGTTTCCGGGTTCACCCATTCCGTGAAACGCATCAGGGTGAACATGTTCGGCGTCAGGTCGTGGGGGTTCTCGTAAACCCCCACGTTGGTCTCGACCTCGGGCTTGGTGTCGTTCCACTCGATGCAGGCGGACTGGCAGGCCTTGCAGCCGATGCACTTGCTGACGTCGATCAGCTTGGCGACCTTGGTCAGTTGCCGGTCCGGCTGCGGCACGTCCTTCGTGGCCGAGATTCGGACCACGTCGGACGGCAGCAGGTTGGACGCGATGGGCTGAACCGGAGGGTTCGAGGCCGCGGTCTTGGGTTGGGGCGCGGTTTCGCTCATGCCACCGGCTCCTCTGCCGAAGGTTCAATATTGACCATGAAGGCCTTGAATTCAGGCGTTTCCACATTGGCGTCGCCAACCTGGGACGTCAGGCTGTTCGGCCCGAAGCCCTTCTTCGCCGCCCCCACAAAGCCCCAGTGCAGCGGAATGCCAATCACATGGACGGTCTTGCCGTCGATCTGCATCGGCCGCAGCCGCTTGGTCACCACGGCCTTGGCCCAGACCTCGCCCCGCTTGGACCAGACGCGCACCCGTCCGCCGCGCTCGATGCCGCGCTCGGCCGCCAGTTCCTCGCTGATCTCCACGAAGAACTCGGGCTGCAACGCGGCGTTTACCGGGTTGTGCTTGGTCCAGTAATGGAAATGCTCGGTCAGGCGATAGGAGGTCGCCACGAACGGGAACTCGGGATCCCCGATGGCGGCGAACTGGTCGGCAGTGCTTTCGAAGACCCGCGCCACCGGGTTGCCCCGCATCCTGGGGTTGAACACGTTGGCGATGGGCGCCTCGAACGGTTCCATGTGGGTGGGGAAGGGACCGTCCCGCATCATGCCCCGGCTGAACAGGCGCGACGCGCCTTCCGGGTTCATGATGAAGGGAAGGGTTTCGCCCGGCTTGGCCGTGACCGGCATGTCGGGCACGTCATAGCCTTCCCACTTCTCGCCCGTCCACTCGATGATCTTGCGCGACGGATCCCACGGCTTGCCCTGCGGATCGCAGGAGGCCGCGTTGTAAAG
Organism: Paracoccus yibinensis; assembly: GCF_030846195.1. GTDB lineage: Bacteria > Pseudomonadota > Alphaproteobacteria > Rhodobacterales > Rhodobacteraceae > Paracoccus > Paracoccus yibinensis. The sequence goes on along the minus strand of NZ_JAVCWH010000002.1, from coordinate 291,563 downwards.
GATCCGCCGGTTCGCAGGCCACGAGAACGCCCAGTTCTGGAACATGCCGGTGTCGTCGGGGTCGGTATTGTCCCGCCGCGCCATCATGTTGCCGTCCTTCGTCCAACTGCCGGCATAGATCCAGCAGCCGCCCATGGTCGATCCGTCGTCGCGGTAATGACCGAAGCTGGACAGTTGCTGGCCGGCCTCGGCCAGGACCTTGGTCGGGTCCTTGGGGTCATAGACAGTCGCCAGCGCGCGGCCGTTCATCTCGCGCGCAAGCTCGTCCGGCATCGGCTCGTTCGGGTCGGCATAATCCCAGGTCAGGTTCAGGATGGGGTCGGGGAAGACCCCGCCTTCGTCCTGATAGAGCTTTTTCACCCGCAGGAAGATCTGCGCCATGATCCAGGTATCGTGCTTGGCCTCGCCCGGAGGAGTCGCCCCCGCCCAGTGCCATTGCAGCCACCGCCCCGAGTTCACCAGGGCGCCCTCGTCCTCGGCAAAGCAGGTGGTGGGCAGTTCCAGCACCTCGGTCTGGATCGCCGCCGTGTCCACGTCGTTGTGGATCCCGTGGTTCTGCCAGAAATGCGAGGTTTCCGTGGTCAGCGGGTCCATGACCACCAGCATCTTCAGCTTGGAAAACGCCTCGGTCATCTTGCCGCGGTTGGGGAAGGACAGGATCGGGTTGAAGCCTTGGCAGAAATACAGGTTCACCTTGCCGTGGTTCATCAGCTCGAACATGCGCATCCCGTCATAGGCGGGCACGTCGAGCTTCGGCAGATAGTGATAGGCCCAGTCGTTTTCGGCCGTCGCGGCATCGCCCCACATGGCCTTCATGAAGCTGACCATGAACTTGGAATAGTTCTGCCAATAGCTGATCTGCCCCGGCACGATCGGCTTGAAGCCGCGGGTGGACATGTAGGTCGCCCAGTCCGCTTCCTTTTCCGTCGGGATGTTCAGGTATCCCGGGATCAGGTTCGACATCAGCCCGATGTCGGTCAGGCCCTGGATGTTGGAATGCCCGCGCAGCGCGTTCATGCCGCCGCCCCGGACGCCGATGTTGCCCAGGATCAGCTGCAGCATCGCCATGCCGCGGATGTTCTGCGCGCCCTTGGAATGCTGCGTCCAGCCAAGCGCATACATCGAGGTCATGGTCTTGGTCGGCGACGAGCATTCGCCGATCATCTCGGCGATGTGCAGGAACTTGTCCTTGGGCGTGCCGCAGATGCGTTCCACGAATTCGGGCGTATAGGCGTCCACATGGGCCTTCAGCAGGTTCCAGACGCAGCGCGGATCCTGAAGCGTCGGGTCGGTCTGGACGAAGCCGTCCTCGCCCATCTTGTAGTCCCAGGACGACTTGTCGTAGTCGCGCTTTTCCTCGTCATAGCCGGTGAAAAGCCCGTCGGACCAGCCGAACTCGTCCTTCACCAGGAAAGAGGCGTTGGTATAGTTGCGGACGTATTCCCACTGGACCTTGTCGTTCTCGATCATCCAGCGGATCATGCCCATCAGGAACACGATGTCGCTGCCCGGACGGATCGGCGCATAATAGTCCGACACGGAGGCCGTGCGGTTATAGCGCGGATCGACCACGATCAGCTTGGCGCCGCGATGGGCCTTGGCCTCGGTCACCCATTTGAAGCCGCAGGGATGCGCTTCCGCGGCGTTGCCGCCCATGACGATGACAAGGTCGGTGTTCTTGATGTCGGTCCAGGAGTTGGTCATCGCTCCACGGCCAAATGTCGGGCCCAAACTGGACACCGTGGGGCCGTGTCAGACGCGCGCCTGGTTATCGAATCCGACGATCCCCATGGACCGGACCGTCTTGTAGGTCAGCCATGCGGTTTCGTTTGTGGTTGCCGATGCCGCCAGGAAGCCGGTCGTCGTCCAGCGGTTGACGGGCACGCCCGCCTCGTTCGTCTGGATGAAGTTGGCGTCGCGGTCGTCCTTCATCGCGCGGGCGATCTTGTCCAGGGCCTCGTCCCAGGTGATGTCCTGGAATTCGCTGGCGCCCGCTGCGCGATAGCGCGGCTTGGTCAGGCGCGTCGGGGCCTTGACGAAGTCCTTGAGCGCGGCGCCCTTGGGGCACAGCGTCCCGCGGTTCGTCGGGTGGTCCGCGTCGCCCTCGATGTGGATCAGTTCGGCGGTCTCACCCGCCTTCACGTCACCCTTGGAATACATGATGATCCCGCAGGCGACCGAGCAATAGGGGCAGGTGTTGCGCGTTTCCGTGGTCGTGGCCAGCTTGAAGGCGCGCACATGCGCCTGTTCCGCCGCCTCGGCCTCGCCGAAGCCCATGGCCCCCAGCGACGTCGCCGCAACCCCCGCACCCGCCAGCCTCAAGAAGCCGCGGCGCGAAAGGTCGATGTTCATAACCCCTCCTGCTGCCTGTCGATAGATAGGTACGAGCCGAGTTTGCTGACCGGGCGGTCAAAAGTCAAGGTGAACAGGTGTTCCCGCCACAAGCCACCATTGCAGACGGAAGTTAAAGAAAGATAAAAATGTCATTTAAAATCAGAATAATGCAGTTCTTGAGCGATCATGGCCTTCGTGCGAGTGAGCGATCACTTTCATTGTGAGGAACGTGATGTTCAAGCCGATCTTTCTTGCCTGCGCCATCCTGTCGGTTGCGGGATGCGCAACGATTACCCGTGGATCGAACGACACGCTGGTGGTGAATTCCACACCTTCCGGTGCCCAGGTGAAGATGAGCGACGGGCAGACCTGCAACAACACGCCCTGCACCTTCAAGGTGCCGCGCAAGTCCGAACTTAACGTCCTGGTCACCAAGCAAGGCTGCACGCATCAGCAGATCCGCGTGACCAACAAGGTCGCGCCCGGCGGAAGCGCGGCCATGGCCGGAAACGTCTTCGTCGGCGGGATCATCGGTGCGGGCGTCGATGCCAGCAGCGGCGCGATGCTGGATCTGGTGCCGAACCCGGTCGAGGTGACGCTGGACTGCGGCTAAGGGTCTGGAACGGGCCGCAGCGCAAGCGTGTCGTGGTCCGTCGCCATTCTGGTGCGCGGCGAGGGACTCGAACCCCCACGCCGAAGCGGTTGGACCTAAACCAACTGCGTCTACCAATTCCGCCAGCCGCGCACGCGCCCAGCCTTACGGCAGGAGGGCCGCCGGGGTCAACGGGTCATCGCGATGGCGATTTGCGCCGCAAGGCGGGCGTTGTTCAGGACCAGTTCGATATTCGACTCCAGCGAGCGGCCTTCGGTCAGTTCGAAGATGCGCTGCAACAGGAAGGGCGTGACCTCCTTGGCGGCGATGCGCCGGGTCTCGGCTTCGGACAGGGCCTGTTCGATGAAGGGGCCGATCACGTCGGCGGTGATCTCGGCCTCGGGCGGGATCGGGTTGGCGACCAGTTGACCGCCCTTCAGGCCCAGGCGGGCGCGCATGGCGGCGGCTTCGGCGATCTGGTCGGCGCTGTCCATGCGCAGGGGCGCCTTGATGCCGCTGTTGCGCGACCAGAAGGCGGGCAGTTCGTCCTGACCGAAGGCGATGACGGGCACGCCCAGGGTTTCCAGCACTTCCCAGGTCTTGGACAGATCCAGGATCGCCTTGGCCCCGGCGGCCACGACCGTCACCGGGGTCTGCGCCAGTTCCTGAAGATCGGCCGAGATGTCGAAGCTGGTCTCCGCCCCGCGATGCACGCCGCCGATGCCGCCGGTCGCAAAGACCCGGATGCCCGCCAGATGCGCGCAGATCATGGTGGCGGCGACGGTGGTCGCGCCGGTGCGGCCATTTGCCAGGCAGACCGCCAGATCGGCGCGCGACAGCTTCATGGCCTGGTCGGATGGCGTCTGCGCCAGGGCTTCCAGCGCGTCATGGGTCAGGCCGACATGGATCTGGCCGCCCATCACGGCGATGGTGGCAGGCACCGCCCCGTTGTCGCGGATCACCTGTTCCACCTGCCGCGCCATCTTCAGGTTCTGCGGATAGGGCATCCCGTGGGTGATGATCGTCGATTCCAGCGCAACGACCGGGCGCCCCTCGGACAGGGCGTCCCGGACTTCGGGCGAGAAGGTGAGGGGGGCGGTCATGGGACAAGGCCTTTCGGTGCGTTCAAGAGCGAAGGGCGGCCCCCGCCGTGGGGGCGGGCGGGGGCTGCCCGGCGTGCCGCCGGGCGGACCGGATCGGCCAGGGTGGCGCTGTTCATGGAACGTCCTTTCCAGAGACATGGGCGGCCGCAGCCTCGGCAGCCTGGCGCAGGGCGGCGTCGCGTGGCTGGCCCGCCAGTTCGGCAGCCAGATGCGCCGCCAGGAAGCAGTCGCCCGCCCCGGTCACGCGCGCGACGGTCACGGCGGGCGGGGCATAGGTCAGGGCAGGGGCGCCCGCCATGGCTTCGGCCACCGGGCGGGGGCCGTCGGTGACCAGCACGCGCGCGGCGCCCCGCGCCACCACGGCCTGCGCGGCGGTCGCGGCGTCGGGGCAGGCGCGACCGGCCAGGATCTCGGCCTCGAGCCGGTTCAGATAGAAGCAGCCGCGCCGGGCGGCGATCAGCGGCTCCAGCCGTTCGGCCTTGCCGGGGCTGGCGGGGACCACGCGCAGGTCCGCGCGCATCAGGCGCGGGTCGCGGGCAATGGCTGCCAGCAGATCCTCGGTCAGGTTGCCGTCCAGGACGACCGGCGCGGTCCAGCCGGCCAAGGCCCCGTCCAGGGCAGCCAGGATCGCGGTCCCCGCGTCTTCCAGGCTGTGGACATCGGCGATGGCGGCGATCAGCCCCTCGCTGTCCTCGATGCCCATATAGGTGTCGGTGGGCAGGCCGGTGTCGCGGGCCAGGTGGTCGGTGATGACGCCCATCCGTTCCGCCTCGGCCACCAGGGCTGCGCCTTCCGGGTCGCGGCCGACGGCGGACAGGACGGCGGGGCGCAACCCCCAGCGGGCAAGCGCCACCGCGACGTTCAGCGCCACCCCGCCCGGGATATGGCGGATGCGGCCCGGCACGTCGGCGCCCGGCGCCATGCGGCGCGGCGCACGGCCGATCACGTCCCACAGCATCGCGCCGATGCACAGGATGTCGGGCTTGGTCATTCGCGGGTCCAGCTTTGCATCTCGGCTTCCAGAAAGCGTTCGAAATCGTCCAGGTCCACCGGGTCGAACTGCCCGAAGCCCCCCATCCAGACGGAGGCCGCGCGCATCCCTTCGGGGTCCAGCTTGCACCAGGTGATCCGGCCCCGGCGTTCCTGCCGGATCAGGCCCGCCGCCGCAAGGACCGACAGATGCTTGGAAATCGCGGCAAGGCTCATGTCGAAGGGGGCCGCGACGTCGCTGACGGCCATGTCGTCCTCCAGCAGCATCGACAGCACCCGCCGCCGCGTGGGATCGGCAAGGGCCGCGAAGATCAGGTCCAGCCGGTCGGGCGAGGGGGTGTCCATGCTCATCTCATGACGCGGAAAGGCGGGAATGGTCAACTGCGCGGTTGAATGATCTGTGATCGAGGACGGATTGATGGCCCGGGCGCTGAATGTTCGTTTTCAAGAAAGTCATTGTATTTCAGTTAATTGGTTCGGAAAGTCACTTGCTTGACTCGGGCAGCGATCCCCCCTAGACAGCGCCGCAACAAGGAACGGGGCATGACAGATGGCCGAAGACCCCCGGAGCGACGCGGACAGGGAAGCGGATGCCGCCCGTTTGCGCGACCTGGAAGACCGGCTGTCCCGCCTGACCCAGAAGCCAGAGGCGAACATGCCGATGGCGGGCTATGACAAGGCGCATGTCGCCTGGCGCATGGTCACCGAGATCGTCGCGGGCATCATGCTGGGCGCCGGGATCGGATACGGGTTGGATTACGTGTTCGGCACCCTGCCGCTCATGCTGATCCTGTTCATACTTCTCGGCTTCGTGGCCGGCATCAAGGTGATGATGCGCACGGCGGCCGAACTTGGCAGCAGACCCGGCCAGCCGCCGGGCACCGACGAGAGGGACTGATCGTGGCGACCGAAGCGCATGGCGAAGCAACCGGCCTGTCTTTCCACCCGATGGACCAGTTCATCGTCCGCCCGCTGTTCGGCGACGGCCCGGTCCACTGGTACACGCCCAGCAACGTGACGCTGTGGCTGTTCGCCATCATCCTGGCCACGCTGGCGCTGCTGGTGCTGGGCACGCGCGGCCGCGGCATCGTGCCGACCCGCACCCAGTCGATCGCTGAACTGGCCTATGGCCTGGTGCACAAGATGGTCGGCGACATCGCGGGCAAGGACGGGCTGAAGTATTTCCCCTATATCATGACGCTGTTCATGTTCATCGTCTTCGCCAACTTCCTGGGCCTTCTGCCCATGGCCTTCACCGTGACCTCGCATATCGCGGTCACAGGCGTGCTGGCGCTGGCGGTGTTCCTGACGGTGACGACCATCGGCTTCGTGAAGAACGGCGCGCATTTCCTGGACCTGTTCTGGGTCCGCTCGGCCCCGCTGGCGATCCGCCCGGTGCTGGCCGCGATCGAGGTGATCAGCTATTTCGTGCGCCCCGTCAGCCATTCCATCCGACTTGCAGGCAACATGATCGCCGGCCATGCCGTGATCAAGGTCTTTGCCGGTTTCGCGGCGATCGCCGCCGTGGCCCCGATTTCCATCATCGCGGTCGTGGGCATGTATGCCTTCGAAATCCTCGTGGCCTTCATCCAGGCCTACGTCTTCACCATCCTGACCTGCGTTTATCTGAAGGACGCGCTGCATCCGTCGCACTGACGCCGGACGCACAGGTCATCAACCCAATCCACCACTTCCAACCGCAAGGAGCATCATCATGGAAGGCAATATCGGAGAACTGGGCCAGTACATCGGCGTCGGCCTGACCGCCATCGGCATGGGCGGGGCGGCCATCGGTGTGGGCAACGTGGCCGGCAACTTCCTGTCGGGCGCGCTCCGCAATCCGTCGGCCGCCGCCGGTCAGACCGCCACGCTGTTCATCGGCATGGCCTTTGCCGAAGCCCTGGGGATCTTCTCGTTCCTGGTCGCGCTTCTGCTGATGTTCGCGGTCTGATCCTGCGCCATCCTTGCGGCGGGGTGGGGCTGCGGCCCCGCCCCTTCGTGACTGTCAGGGCCAAGGGGTAGGACATGATCAGCCTGTTGCAAGAGGCCGTCACCATCGCGGCCGAACATACCGAAAGCGTGGCCTCGTCCGTCGCGCATGGAGAGACCGAGACGACAACGGGCCTGCCCCAGTTGGATCTCTCGACCTTTGCGAACCAGATCTTCTGGCTGGTCGTCGCGATGGTCGTTCTTTACTGGGTCGTCGCCAGGATCGCGCTGCCGCGCATCGGCGCCGTCCTGTCGGACCGCCAGGGCGCCATGACCGGCGACCTGATGGCTGCCGAGGAATTCAAGCTGAAGGCCAAGGAAGCCGAGGCCGCCTATGACAAGGCGCTTGCCGACGCCCGGGCCGAGGCGAACAAGATCGTCGCCGCGAACCGTGCGGAAATCCAGAAGGAACTGGATGCCGCAATCGCCCATGCCGATGCCGAGATTTCGGCGCGCAGCGCAGAATCGGAAAAGCGCATCCGCGAGATCCGCGATTCCGCCGATGTCGATGCGCGCGAGGTTGCCCGCGACGTCGCCGCCGAACTGGTGCGCAGCTTTGGCGGGACGGTCGATCAGGCCGCTGTCGATCAGGCCATGGACAGCCGCATGAAAGGGGCCTTGCAATGAAGAAACTTGCCGTCATTGCCGTCGCCGGGCTGAGCGCCGGGCCGGCCTTTGCCGCGACGGGTCCGTTCTTCTCACTGCGGAATACGGACTTCATCGTCCTGATTTCGTTCCTGGTCTTCGTCGGGGTGCTGCTCTATTTCAAGGTGCCTTCCCGGATCGGGGCGCTGCTGGACAGCCGCGCCGCCGGCATCCGCCGCGACCTGGACGAGGCCAAGCGCCTTCGCGAGGAAGCGCAGGAAATCTATGCCAGCTATGAACGCCGTCAGCGCGAAGTGGCGGGCCAGGCCGACCAGATCGTCGCCAATGCCAAGCGCGAGGCCGAGGCCCAGGCCGCGAAGGCCAAGGCCGACCTGAAATCCTCGATCGAACGCCGCCTGAAGGCCGCCGAGGATCAGATCGCCAGTGCCGAAGCGGACGCTGTGCGTGCCGTGCGCGACCGCGCGGTGCAGGCGGCGATCGCCGCAGCCTCTGGCCTTCTGGCGCAGCAGGTCGGCGCAGGTCAGCGGTCTGCGGGGATCGACGAAGCCATCGACGACGTGGCGCGCCGTCTGAACTGACACGCGAACGGACGGGCGCAGGCCGCGGAACCATCGGACAGTGGAAAACCCCCGTCGCGCAAGCGGCGGGGGTTTCGCTGTTGCTCGTCAGTTCGTCGGGCGGATCAGGATTTCCACGCGACGGTTCTGGGCGCGACCTGCGGCGGTGTCGTTCGAGGCGACCGGCTGGTTGAAGCCCGCACCCGTCGCCACAAGGCGCGAGGGCGAGACGCCGGCGGCGGCCAGGATGCCCGTCACCGACTGCGCGCGGCGCTGCGACAGGTCCATGTTCAGCGCGGCGCTGCCGGTGTTGTCGGTATGGCCGACGACCTCGACCCGGCTGTTGGGATACTGGTTCAGGTTGCGCGCGACGGCGTAAAGGTCGTTCTGCGCGGCGCCCGACACGGCGGCCGAGCCGGTGGCGAACAGGATCCCCTCGGGCATCACGACCTGCAGGTAGGAACCGCGGTTGATGACCTGGATGTTCGGGTTCGACAGCGACTGTTGCAGCGCCTGCGCCTGGCGGTCGAGCATGTTGCCCGCAACGGCCCCGGCGATGCCGCCCAGGATCGCGCCGCGCGCGGCGTCGCGGCCCTGGTTGTTGCGGTCGCTGTCGCGGGTGCCCGCAAGGACGGCGCCGACGGCGGCCCCGGCCAGGGCGCCCTGCTGGGTGCGGCTCATGCCGGTGCCCGTGCCCATGCCGTCCATGCCGGTCGTGGGGGCGCAGGCGCCAAGCGCCACAAGGCCCGTGGCGGCGAGGAGAGAGGTGACGCGAAGCTTCATGGGATGTCCTTTCATGGTCTTGCGACGGGAAGATGCGGCAAATTTGCCTTTGCCGTCAAACGTGCCCGAAGCTGGCCCAGTTCCGGCCGAAAGGAAAGTCACGGCTGCGTGGAAGTTATTGGACTGGCGGAAAAACCCTCGCTTGCAGGCCGGGCTTGCATTGCGGCGCCGGGCCGGTCAAAAGCGTCGGGTCATGGTCCAGCCCCGCCGCCTGCCGCAGCCCTTGCCCTTTGCCCAGCAAGTCGCGATCTTCTCGCGCCTGGCCGAGGCCAATCCCCGGCCCGTGACCGAGTTGGAGTTCACCAATCCCTTCACGCTGGTGGTCGCCGTCGCCTTGTCGGCCCAGGCGACCGACGTGGGCGTGAACAAGGCCACGCGCGGACTGTTCGCCATCGCCGACACGCCGCAGAAGATGCTGGATCTGGGCCTTGAGGGCGTCACCGAGCATGTCAAGACGATCGGGCTGTTCCGCCAGAAGGCCAGGAACGTGATCGCCCTGTCGCGCATCCTGGTGGACGAATTCGGCGGCGAGGTGCCCGACAGCCGCGCGGCCCTGATGCGGCTGCCCGGCGTGGGGCGCAAGACCGCGAACGTGGTCCTGAACAGCGCCTTCGGCCATCCCGCGCAGGCGGTCGATACCCATATCTTCCGCGTCGGCAACCGCACCCGCATCGCGCCGGGCCGCGACGTGGACGAGGTCGAGCGTGCGATCGAGGACAACGTCCCCGCGCGGTTCCAGGACAACGCCCATCACTGGCTGATCCTGCACGGCCGCTATATCTGCCAGGCCCGCCGCCCGCGCTGCGCGGTCTGCCCCATCTACGATCTGTGCCCATACGAGGAGAAGACCGCATGACCACACCCTATGTGATCGGCATCGGCAATGCGGTGATGGATGTCATCTCGCCCACCACGGACGACCGACTGGCGGCGCTTGGCGTCCAGAAGGGCATCATGCAGCTGATCGAGCGCGAGCGGTCGGAATACCTGATGGCGGCACAGGCCGATGATCATGGGCCAGGACGCGCGCAGTCCAAGCTGGTGCCGGGCGGGTCGGTGGCGAACACGCTGGCGGGGATCGGGATGCTGGGGCTGCGCACGGCCTTCATCGGGCGGGTGGCGGACGATCCGCTGGGCCTGTCCTATGCCGAGCAGACCGAGGCGGCGGGGACGGTCTTCGTCAATCCCCCTGTCGCGGGGGAACAGTTGCCGACCTCGCGTTCCATCATCCTGGTGACGCCGGATGGCGAGCGGTCGATGAATACCTATCTGGGGATTTCCGCCGAGCTGGGGCCGGAGGACGTGAATCCGTCGGTGTTCCAGGGGGCTGGCTGGCTGTTCCTGGAAGGATACCTGTTCGACAAGCCCAAGGGGAAAGAGGCTTTCCTGAAGGCCGCGAAATCCTGTCACGAGGCGGGCGGGCAGGCGGGGATCGCACTGTCCGATCCGTTCTGCGTGGACCGCCACCGCGAGGATTTCCGGCGGCTGGTTGCCGGGCCGATGGATTACGTGATCGGCAATGTCCATGAATGGCAGTCGCTTTATCAGGTGGACGATCTGGAGGAGGCGCTGCGGCTGGCTAGCGTCGATTGCGGCACGGTGATCTGCACGCGGTCGGGCGAGGACGCGATCCTGATCCGCGACGGGGAACGGGTGAGTGCGCCGGTGCACCGGATCGTGCCGGTGGATGCAACGGGGGCCGGGGACCAGTTCGCGGCGGGGCTGCTGTATGGTCTGGCGACCGGCGGGCCCCTGGCTGTGGCGGGGCGCATGGGCTGCGTTGCTGCGGCCGAGGTGATCGGCCATGTCGGCCCGCGCCCCGAGCGTGACCTGCGGGCGGATTTCCGTGCCGAAGGGTTGATCTGAGGCTTTGCGTCCCGCGAGAGCCGGGGGCCAGCCCGGACCCCCGGGATATTTGGGCCAGAATGAATGGCGCCGCTGTGAAGGCCCCGGCGTTGCGTGGTTCTGCCGGCGCGTGTATCAGGTCTGCAACAGATTTGCAGCTTGAAGGACATTGCCGATGCGCAGGGTTGTTGTCACCGGATTGGGCATGGTCACGCCGCTGGCCTGCGGCGTCGAGGCGACCTGGGAACGGCTGCTGGCCGGGCAGTCGGGTGCCGGGCGGATCACGCGATTCGATCCCAAGGATGTCGTGACGAAATATGCCTGCGAGATCCCGTTTGGAGACGGCAGCGACGGCAGCTTCAACCCCGACGACTGGATGGAGCCGAAGGACCGGCGCAAGGTCGATGACTTCATCCTGTACGGAATGGCCGCGGCCGAGCAGGCGGTGAAGGATTCCGGCTGGGAGCCTGCGAGTGACGAGGATCGCGAACGGACCGGCGTGATGATCGGGTCGGGGATCGGCGGGCTGACCTCGATCGCGGAAACGGCGGTGCTGATCAAGGAGCGCGGGCCGAAGCGGGTCTCGCCCTTCTTTATTCCCGGCGCGCTGATCAACCTTGTGTCCGGGCAGGTCAGCATCCGCTTTGGCTACAAGGGGCCGAACCATGCGGTGGTGACGGCCTGTTCCACCGGCGCGCACGCCATCGGTGATGCGGCGCGGCTGATCATGCTGGGCGATGCCGACGTGATGGTCGCGGGTGGCGCGGAAAGCCCGATCAGTGAGATCGGCATCGCGGGCTTCAACGCCTGCAAGGCGCTGTCCACCAAGCGCGACAACGACCCGCAGGCGGCCAGCCGCCCCTATGACGTGGACCGCGACGGCTTCGTGATGGGCGAGGGCGCGGGCTGTCTGGTGCTGGAAGAATACGAGCACGCCAAGGCACGGGGCGCGAAGATCTATGCCGAGATCCTGGGCTATGGCCTGTCGGGCGACGCCTATCACATCACCGCGCCAAGCGAGGATGGCGATGGCGGTTTCCGGGCGATGCGGAATGCGCTGAAGAATGCCGGGCTGGAGCCTTCGGCGGTTGATTACATCAACGCGCATGGCACCAGCACCATGGCCGATACCATCGAACTGGGCGCGGTTGAACGGCTGCTGGGCGATCACGCGCCGAACGTGGTGATGTCGTCCACGAAGTCGAGCATCGGGCATCTGCTGGGCGCGGCCGGTGCGGTCGAAGCGATTTTCTGCGTGCTGGCGATCCGCGATCAGATCTGCCCGCCGACGATCAACCTGGACAACCCGGCCGTCGAGCCGAAGCTGGATCTGGCTGCCAATGCAGCCGTGCGGCGCAAGGTGGATGTGGTGCTGTCCAACAGCTTCGGCTTCGGCGGCACCAATGCGTCGCTGGTGCTGGGGGCGGTCAAGGAATGATCTGGCGCAACATCGCCTCGAACTTCCTGACGCTGCTGATCGTGCTGCTGATTGCCGCTGCGGCGGCGGTGGCCTGGGGCAAGCACCAGTTCAGCGGGCCGGGGCCAAGCGCGGTCGCGCAATGCGTGCAGGTGGCGCCGGGCGCGAGCCTGAACGCGGTCAGCCAGCAACTGGCCGAGCAGGGGGCGATCAGCAATTCCTATGTCTTCCGGGCCGGCGCTGACTACCTGGACAAGGCGCGCGACCTGAAATTCGGCAGCTATCTTGTGCCGCCCCGCGCCAGCATGGAGGAGATCGTCGGCGTTATCACGGCAGGCGGGCCTTCGACCTGCGGAACCGAGGTGCTGGTCCGCGTGGGCGTGCGGGAAAACACCGTTCTGCTGCGCGACATGAACCCCGATACCGGTGCCTTCGAGGAGATGGCGCGCTTCAATCCCGCAACCGAAACCGCGCCCGAGTCCATTGTCGCCGCTGTCGAAAAGCCCGGCGCGCGGCTGCGCATTGCCATGGCCGAGGGCGTGACAAGCTGGCAGGTCGTGGAGGCGCTGAAGGCTGCCAGCTTCATGACCGGAGAGGTCGAGGACATCCCGGCGGAGGGCAGCCTGGCGCCCGACACCTATGAGGTCGAGAAGGGCGCCAGCCGAGGCGCGCTGCTGGCCGAGATGGCGCAGCGCCAGGCGGCGATCCTGGCCGCCGAGTGGGAGGCGCGGCCCTTCGGCCTGCCTTATCGGACGCCTGAGGAGGCGCTGATCATGGCCTCGATCGTCGAAAAGGAAACGGGCGTGGCGGATGAACGGCCGCAGGTCGCCAGCGTCTTCGTCAATCGGCTGGAGCAGGGAATGCGGCTGGAGACGGATCCGACGGTGATCTATGGCATCACCAACGGTGAGGGGGTTCTGGACCGGGGGCTGCGGCGGTCGGAACTGGCCGCGACAACGCCCTATAACACCTATCGTGTCGACGGGCTGCCGCCCACGCCGATCGCCAATCCGGGCCGTGCCGCGATCCGGGCGGCGCTGAACCCGGCCGAGACGGATTACCTTTTCTTCGTGGCCGACGGGACGGGCGGGCACGCCTTTTCCCGCACCCTGGCGGAACACAACGACGCCGTGGCGCGCTGGCGCGAGATCGAGCGGCAGCGTGGCGAGGATCCGACCAGTCCCGTCCAGGGCGACGGCTGACGCGGCCCAAGCCGTTCAAAGGGTTTGACAAAGCCCGCCCCCCGCCGCAGCATCGCGGTCAAGGGGCGGGCTTTTCCAATGGCGCGGACCGCGCCGGGCGCCGCCCTGGCAGGAGGATGCGCCATGAAACTGTCCGACATGTTCTCGACCCTGGCCGAAAATGCCCGCACCTATGAAAAGCGCGTGGCCGAATGGCAGGACGAGATGAACAGCCGCAACGACGAGATGATGGCCAGTGCCCGCAAGTGGCAGGAAACCGCCATGCAGCGCCAGGACGAGATGAACCGGCAGTTCCGGGGTTATTTCGAGGAAGCCGGCGAGAACGTCCGCAACCAGTGGCAGACGATGCAGACCGCCTGGGAGGAGCAGTTCCAGAAGATGCGCGAAAAGGGCGAGGAAATGCGCGCCGCCGCGATGAAGTCGGGGCATTTCCCCGAATGGGCCGAAGCCTATGCCGCGCAGATGGTCGGCTTTGCGCAGAAGATGCAGGACGAGGCCGCCAATGCCATCGCCGCCGCGACTGAGGCAAAGGGCACGAAGTCCAAGGGAACCAAGGACGTCTAACAGGCGAATCCCGCGCCCTGTCGGAGCGGTTTCCGGCAGGCGCTGCATCGCAACATCAAGGGGTGTTGCGCAAGGTGTTGCAGGGGTCAACTACTTGTTAAACTTGGCTAATTTACCATTGAGCGTGCGCGCCAAGGTTTAGCAATTGACTTACCGAACGCCCTGGGGTAGAACATTTACATGCTGGGAAAAGTGGGCAAGCGGCCGGGGGGCGACCCCTAGGGCCGCTTTTTCATTTTTCGGCTCGTGCGGACAGGACACGAGGCGGGACAGTTTGCATGAACGATATGGAATGGCGCGGGGTCGTTGATCCCGAAGGACCGTTTGTGGCCGGGGGAAACCTTGCCCGGACGGACGTGAAGCCTGGTGCGAGTGCTGCGCTGGAGATGGACCCGAACGAGGCCATCTCCGTCGCCGAGGGGTTGTTCTGGTCGTACGTCAAGGATTTGAAACGTCACGAGGCCGCGTTGGAGGCCCGGCAGAGCGGGGCCGTCGATCCCGCCGAGCTGAAGGAAGCCATGCAAACCGCGAAGGTCGTCCGCGAGGCGGTGGGCCTTCTGATGGCGGAAAGGAACAGGGTTGACAAGTTACGCAAGGATATCGCCGGCGGGGTCGGAGGAGGCAGCCTCGACCTTGACCAGGCACGAGATGAGATCGGGCGCCGCCTGGCTTGCCTCCGCCGCGCCGGAGGACGTTGATGAATTCCTGGGCGGGCTTTCGGAAAATGCGCTGATGGCGCTGCCCTGGATGTTCGAGTTCTGGGCCCTGGATCACCAGTTGCCCCCCGAGGGCGACTGGAAGACCTGGGTGATCATGGGGGGGCGCGGCGCGGGCAAGACCCGCGCCGGGTCCGAATGGGTGCGGCGGATGGTCGAGGGACCGACTGCCGCCGCACCGGGGAAATGCCATCGCGTGGCCCTGGTCGGGGAAACCTTCGACCAGGTGCGCGAGGTGATGGTGTTCGGCGAAAGCGGCATCCTCGCATGTTCGCCCCCCGACCGGCGCCCCGTCTGGGAAGCCGGGCGCAGGCGGCTGGTCTGGGCCAATGGCGCGACGGCCACGGTCTATTCCGCGCATGAACCCGAAGCATTGCGCGGGCCGCAGTTCGACGCGGCTTGGGCGGACGAACTGGCCAAGTGGAAGAAGTCCGAGGATGTCTGGGACATGCTGCAATTCGCGCTGCGCCTGGGCGAGCATCCCCAGCAGGTGGTCACCACGACGCCGCGCAATGTGGGGGTGCTGAAACGGATCCTGGGCAACGCGTCCACGGTCACGACCCATGCGCCCACGGATGCGAACCGCGCCTATTTGGCGGAAAGCTTCCTGGCCGAGGTCGCGTCGCGTTACGGCGGGACGCGGCTGGGGCGGCAGGAACTGGATGGCGTTCTGCTGGACGATATCGAGGGCGCGCTGTGGACAACGGCAATGCTGGAGGGCGCGCGGGTCGAACGCGCGCCGAAGCTGTCGCGTGTCGTCGTGGCAGTCGATCCGGCCGTGACGGCGGGCAAGGCCAGCGACGAATGCGGCATCGTGGTCGCGGGCGTCGTGGCCGAGGGCGAGCCGGGAAGCTGGACGGCCTATGTGCTGGAGGACGCCACGATCAAGGGCGGGCCGCTGGACTGGGCGCGGGCTGCCATTGCTGCGATGGACCGGCACGGCGCAGAACGGCTGGTGGCTGAGGTGAACCAGGGCGGCGATCTGGTGGAAAGCGTGATCCGGCAGGTGGATCCCCTGGTGCCGTTCCGCGCGCTTCGCGCCGGGCGGGGCAAGGGGCTGCGGGCCGAGCCTGTGGCGGCGCTTTATGAGCAGGGGCGGGTCAAGCACCTGCGCGGGCTTGGCGCGCTAGAGGACCAGATGTGCCAGATGACCGTGCGTGGCTTCGAGGGGCGCGGGTCGCCTGACCGTCTGGATGCGCTGGTCTGGGCGATCCATGAGTTGGTGATCGAGCCGGGGGCAAGCTGGCGACGGCCGCAGATGCGGCGGCTGTAGTCGGGGGTTTCACCCCCGGACCCCCAGGATATTTGGACCAAGGCAAAGAGGCTGTCCTGCGGGGCGGCCTCTTTTTCGTTGGCATGGAGGCGAGAGATGGCGTTTCGATTGTTTTCGCGGGAGGAGAAGCAGGCCCCCGCGCCGGAAAGGAAGGCCAGTGCGACGGGCCGGGTGGTGGCTTTTGCCAGCGGCGCAGGGCGCGCGATCTGGTCGTCGCGGGATACGGTCAGCCTGACGCGGGGCGGCTTTGTCGGCAATCCGGTGGGCTTTCGCTGCGTCAAGCTGATCGCCGAGGCGGCGGCGGCCGTGCCGCTGGTCTGCGAGGATCGCGACCGGCGCTATGACATCCATCCGGTGCTGGATCTGCTGCGGCGGCCTAATCCGGGCCAGGGCCGGGCCGAGCTGTTCGAGGCACTGTTCGGGCAGATGCTGCTGTCCGGCAATGGCTATGTCGAAGCCGCGGGCCTTGGCGCGCAGGGCCTGCCCGAGGAGCTGCATGTGCTGCGGTCGGACCGGATGAGCATCGTTCCGGGCGTGGATGGCTGGCCTGTCGCCTATGACTATGCGGTGGGCGGGCGGAAGCATCGCTTCGACATGACGGGCAGTCCCGATCCGATCTGCCATATCAAGTCCTTCCATCCGCAGGACGACCATTACGGGCTGTCGCCCATGCAGGCGGCGGCGGTGGCGCTGGATGTGCATAACAGCGCGTCGGCCTGGTCCAAGGCGCTGCTGGACAATGCGGCGCGGCCCAGTGGCGCTATCGTCTACAAGGGCGTGGACGGGCAGGGGGTTCTGTCGCCCGAGCAATATGACCGGCTGGTGGGCGAGATCGAGATGAACCACCAGGGCGCGCGCAATGCAGGGCGTCCGATGCTGCTGGAGGGGGGCCTGGACTGGAAGCCGATGGGGTTCTCGCCGTCCGACATGGAGTTCCATGAGACGAAGATGGCAGCGGCGCGGGAGATCGCGCTGGCCTTCGGGGTGCCGCCGATGCTGCTGGGGATCCCGGGGGACGCGACTTATGCGAACTATGCCGAGGCGCACCGGGCGTTCTATCGCCTGACGGTGCTGCCGCTGGCCACGCGAGTCGCGGCATCCGTCGCCTGGTGGTTGTCCGAGCATCTGGGTGCAGAGGTCGATCTGCGGCCCGATCCCGACCGTATCCCCGCCTTGGCCGAGGAACGCGACCAGCAATGGGCGCGGATCGGGGCCGCCACCTTCCTGACCGATGCGGAAAAGCGGGCGCTTTTGGGCCTGCCGCCGCTGGCCGGGGCGTGATCCCATGGAGGGGTCGCGTTTCGTCAAGGACAGCTTCGGCTGGCACGACCAGCGGTTCGAGACGCAGGAACGGATCATGGCGCTGCAGTTCGGCACCATGGAAAAGCGGCTGGAGCGGATCGAGGCGCTGATTGAGGGGCTGGAGCGGCGGCTGTGGATGACCGTCTATGGCGTCGTTGCGGTGATCCTGACGCAGGCGGTGCAGGGCATTCTGGAATTTGCGCCGAAAGGAGGCTGATGGATGGTTCCGGGACTTGAGGTGAAATTCGCGGGTGGGGCGCCTGTCCTGTCGGACGGGCAGGTGATCGAGGGCTATGCCAGCCTGTTCGGCCTGACCGACCAGGGCGGCGATGCGGTGGCGCCTGGGGCCTTTGCCGCGTCGCTGGCGCGGCTGGCAGCCAAGGGCGACAAGGTGCGGATGCTGTGGCAGCACGATCCCGCAAAGCCCATCGGCGTCTGGGACGAGATCCACGAGGACGAGAAGGGTCTGTGGGTCAAGGGTCGCCTGCTGCCCGAAGTGACACAGGCGCGAGAGGCTGCGGCCTTGATCCAGGCAGGTGCCATCGATGGGCTGTCGATTGGTTATCGCACGATCCGCGCAGAGCGGGACAAGCAGGGTCGCCGCGTCTTGGCCGAGGTGGAGTTGTGGGAGGTGTCGCTGGTGACCTTCCCGATGCTGCCCGAAGCCAAGGTGGGCCGCAAGGAGGCGGACGATCTGCGCGAGGTTGCGGCGTTGTTCACGGCAGCGGCGGAAGCCTTGCGGGTTTGAGATTGCGGTGCGTGCGAGCGCGCATCCTACGGGTTTGGATCGCCCTTGGGGATCCGAAACAGGGGCGGGTCGGCCCCGATCATCGCGATGAGGAGACAGACCATGACCGAGGTGAAAGCCGCGGAGGGTGGCGGCACGGCTGCCGACCTGAAGGGAGCCATGATGGGGTTCGTCAGCGAACTCAAGGGCTTTCGTGACGACATTCAGAAGAAATTCACTGCACAGGAAGAGCGTATGAACATGCTTGATCGCAAGACCGCCATTCGTGGCCGCACCCCGCTGTCCGCCACCGCCGAGGTCGAGGTGCCTCATCAGAAGGCGTTCAACGCCTATCTGCGCAGCGGCGACGATGACGGCTTGCGCGGCCTGGTCATCGAGGAAAAGGGCCTGACGGTGGCGAGCGACGGCGGCTTCCTGGCCGCGCCGCAGGTGGCCGAGACGGTCCAGAACGTGCTGCGCTCGGGTGCGTCGCTGCGCAGGCTGGCCAATGTCGTGGCCATCGAATCCGCCAGCTATGAAGTACTGGTCGAGAAAAACGAGATGGGTGCGGGCTGGGCGACCGAAACGGCTGCCGCCGAAACCACGCCGGGCAACATCGAACGCATCTCGATCCCGCTGCACGAGCTGTCGGCCATGCCCAAGGCCAGCCAGCGTCTGCTGGACGACGCGGCATTCGATGTCGAGGCCTGGCTGGCCGAGCGCATCGCCGACAAGTTCGCCCGGTCCGAGGCCGCAGCCTTCATCACCGGCGACGGGGTTGGCAAGCCGAAGGGGATCCTGTCCTATCCGACCGCGCTGAACGCGACGGCGGGGACCAACGCCATCGGCGTGGTCGAGACCGGCACAGCGGGCGGATTTAACGCAAGCGCGCCGGCGGATGCGCTGATCGACCTGATCTATGCCTTGGGCGCCGAATACCGGGTCAATGCCAGCTTCGTCATGAACTCGAAAACCGCTGCGATGATCCGCAAGATGAAGGATGCCGATGGGCGGTTCCTGTGGACCGACGCCCTGGCCGCCGGGCAGACCCCGCAGCTGCTGGGGTATCCGGTCCTGATCAGCGAGGACATGCCCGACATCGGCACCGACGCGCTGGCCATCGCCTTTGGCGATTTCCGCGCCGCCTATACCATCGTCGAGCGTCCCGACCTGCGCGTCCTGCGCGATCCGTTCAGCGCCAAGCCGCATGTGCTGTTCTATGCGACCAAGCGCGTGGGCGGCGGCGTGACCGATTTCCGCGCCGTCAAGCTGCTGCAGTTCGCCTGATCCCGGATCGCGGGAACAGGTGAGGGAAAGACCGCGCACGGGTCGATGGCCATCCTGGCTTTGCAACTGTCCGCGCGTGCTGATGGCTGGCGCGCGGGCGCGGTCTTTCCCGATCTGATGCGACGACAAGGCCCCCGGCGGGCCTTGTCCCGGTGGATGACGAGCGGACAGCAAGACGGGAGGTTCGCGAGATGATGCTGATCGAGGAAACGGCGCCGGCGGCCGAGGCGCTGCCTGTCGCGGCGCTGCGCGAGCATTTGCGACTTGGAACGGGTTTCGAGATTGCGCAGGACAGTGCCGAGGACATGGCCTTGGCAGGCTTTCTGCGTGCGGCGATCGCCACGATCGAGGCGCGCACGGGCAAGGTACTGCTGACACGGCGCTTTCGAATGCAACTGGACGACTGGCGCGACCGGCTGGGCCAGACCCTTCCCCTGGCCCCGGTAAACGCTGTCGAAAGGATCGAGATCGATGACGGCATGGGCACCGTCACGGAGGTTCCGGCGGAAAACTGGCGGCTTCTGCCGCATGGGCAGCGCCCGATGATCCTGCCTGCCGGGGTGATCCTGCCGCATGTGCCGCGCAGGGGCTTGGTCAATGTGACCTTCCGGGCCGGGTTCGGTGAGGCCTGGTCGCAGGTTCCTGCCGATCTGGCGCAGGCGGTGATCATGCTGGCGGCACAATATTATGAGGATAGGGGCCAGTCGGGCGCAAAGGGGGCTATGCCTTTCGGCGTCAGCGCCTTGATCGAACGCTGGCGGCAGGTTCGGACGCTGGCAGGACGCGGCAGCCGAGAGGCACGGCGATGAGTATGCCCAGGCTGAATGTTCGGTTGGCTCTGGAAGGATCTGCCCGGCAGGACGACGGAATGGGCGGCTATCGCACCGTCTGGCAGCCCATCGGTTCGCTGTGGGCCGAAATGAAGGCCAAGGCGGGACAGGAGCGCGGCGCCGAAGTCGGTCCCGAAAGCGTCGTGTCTTGGCGGATCACAGTCCGGGGTGCCAGGGCCGAGGATCCGCGCCGCCCAGCCGCAGGCCAGCGGTTGCGGATGGGGCAGCGGACATTTGTCATCGAGGCGGTGGCAGAGCGTGACCCCTCTGGCCAGTGGCTGACCTGTTTTGCCCGAGAGGAGAAGCAGACATGAGCTTTGCGGCAAGCGTCGCCCTGCAAGGGGCGGTTTATCAGCACCTGCGCGCGGATCCCGCCCTGACCGACATGGTAGGAGACGCAATCTTCGACGCGATGCCGGTCGAGGCGCCTGCGGGCGTCTTTGTGTCGCTTGGTCCCGAGGATGTCGTGGATGCAAGCGACATGACGGCGGCGGGGTCGCGGCACGATTTTGTCGTATCCGTGCTTTCGGGCGCGGGGCAGGGCGGGGGTTTTGCCGCAGTCAAGGCGGCGGCCGCCGCTGTGGCCGACGCGCTGGACCAGGCGCCCCTGACGCTGAGCAAGGGGCGGCTGACTGCCCTGTGGTTCCTGCGCGCCAGGGCGCGCCGGGTGGAAAACGGTGCCGCGCGGCGGGTCGATCTGACCTTTCGCGCGCGGATAGATCTGGGCTGAGGAGACAAGCCATGGCGGCACAGAATGGACGCGATCTGCTGATCAAGATGGACATGACTGGCGACGGGGCGTTCGAGACCATTGCGGGTCTTCGCGCATCGCGCCTGTCGTTCAATGCCGAGACGGTCGATGTGACCAGTCTGGAAAGCGAAGGCGGCTGGCGCGAGCTGCTGGGCGGGGCTGGCGTGCGCAGCGCGTCGATTTCCGGGTCGGGCGTGTTTCGCGACGCCAATACCGATGGGCGGGCACGCCAGATCTTCTTTGACGGAGAGGTGCCGCGCTTCCAGGTCGTGATCCCGGATTTCGGCACCGTGGAGGGACCGTTCCAGATCACTGCGCTGGAATATGCCGGAAGCTACAATGGCGAGGCTACCTATGAAGTCACGATGGCATCCGCTGGCGCGCTGACATTCGTGGCGCTGTGATGGCTAATCCGTTGCGCGGAGAGGTCGAGGTGGTGCTGGACGGCACCGCCCATACCGCCCGACTGACGCTGGGCGCCCTGGCTGAACTGGAGCATGACCTGGGCGCCGACAGCCTGATGGCAATTGCCGGGCGGTTCGAGCAAGGCCGCTTCAGCAGCCGTGATGTGCTGGCCGTGCTGGTGGCGGGTCTGCGCGGGGGCGGCTGGCGCGGAACGGCGGCGGATCTGTTGACGGTCGAGATCGGCGGCGGGCCGGTGGCAGCCGGCCGGGCGGCCGCCGAGCTTCTGGCGCGGGCATTTCGGACCCTTTCATGAGCGGGGGCCTGGACTGGCCCGGCCTGATGCGGGCCGGGATGCGCGGCTTGGGGCTGCGCCCGGACCAGTTCTGGGCGCTGACGCCCGCGGAACTGGCGCTGATGCTGGGGGTCGAGGCGGGATCGCCCGCCATGACGCGGGACAGGCTGGCGGAGCTGGCCGCGCGCTATCCCGATCGGCCAAGGGAAACATCTGGATAGGGGCAAGGATCTATGGCCAACAAGGATGGGTTCAGTTCAACGCTGGATCAACTGGATGAAGGGTTCAGCCAGACCAGCCGCATGACCGCCGCCTTCGAGGCGGAGCTTGACCGCTTGCGGCAATCCGTGACCGTGACTGCGCGTGAAGTCGGGTCACTGAGTTCAGGCATCGAGGGCGGGCTGCGACGGGCCTTCGACGGGCTGATCTTCGACGGTGAGAAGCTGTCGGACGCGCTGAAGGGCATCGGGCGGTCGATTGCGGACACTGTCTTCTCGATGGCGATGAAGCCTGTCGAGAATGCCCTGGCCGGGTCCCTTGCCCAAGGCCTTGGCGGGATGCTATCGGGCGCGATGCCTTTCGCCAATGGCGGCGCTTTTGTCCAAGGCCGGGTGATGCCCTTTGCCAAGGGCGGGGTCGTCAGTCAGCCAACGCATTTTCCCATGCGTGGGGCCACCGGTTTGATGGGCGAGGCAGGTCCCGAAGCGATCATGCCGCTGCGGCGGGGTGCCGATGGCAGGCTGGGCGTGGCAGCCGCTGGAGGCGGCTCGCGTCCCATGAATGTCACGGTAAACGTGACTACCCCCGATGTGGCGGGTTTCCAACGCAGCCAGTCGCAAATCGCCGCACAGCTTGGGCGGGTGCTGGCGCGCGGCGAACGTAACAGCTGAGACAGGGGCCAAGATGGCATTTCACGAGGTAAGATTTCCGGCAAACCTGTCGTTCGGCTCCATCGGCGGTCCCGAGCGCCGGACCGAAATCGTGGCCTTGGCCAGCGGGTTCGAGGAACGCAACACCCCCTGGGCCCATGCGCGACGCCGTTATGATGCGGGAATGGGGCTGCGGTCCCTGGACGACTTGTCTGCCCTGGTCGCCTTCTTCGAGGCACGGGCCGGTCAGTTGCACGGGTTCCGCTGGAAGGATTGGTCAGATTACAAAAGCTGCCTGCCTTCGCGCGTGCCGTCCTTTGACGATCAGAAAATCGCGTCAGGGGATGGGGTAACAAAGGTCTTTCAATTGACCAAGATCTATTCCTCGGGTCCGGGCAGCTATGCAAGGCCGATCAGCAAGCCGGTGAAGGACACAGTAAAGGCAGGGATCGGCGGAAACGAGGTGTTCCCCGGAATGCATTATGCTGTCGATCATGCGACTGGCGTGATCACCTTTGCCGATGCGCCGGAACCGGGGGCCGAGATAACGGCGGGTTTCGAGTTCGATGTGCCGGTGCGGTTCGATACCGACCGGATCGCCGTGTCGGTCGCGTCTTTTCAAGCCGGCGAAATGCCCGCCATTCCTGTAATCGAGGTGCGGGTATGACGACGACAACGATCGCGCGCGCCTGGATGGTGCAGCGTGCGGACGGGATGGCTCTGGGTTTCACCGATCATGATGCAGGGCTGAGTTTTGACGGCATCCATTTTCGCCCGGATCACGGTATGTCAGCCCGAGCCCTGGTGCAGGCGACAGGACTTTCCGTTGACAATTCCGAGGCCGAGGGGGCGCTGTCGGACGACGCCATTACGGAAAAGGACGTGCTGGCCGGGCGATGGGACGGTGCCGCTGTCAAGATGTGGGAGGTGGACTGGACAAACGTGTCTACCCGGCGGCTGGTCTTCGCAGGCAGCTTGGGTGAGATCGCGCGGTCCCAGGGCGCCTTTCGTGCCGAACTGCGCGGATTGTCCGAGCCTTTGAACGCCGCACGCGGACGCGTGTTTCATCCGCGCTGTTCGGCACGCCTTGGGGATGGACGCTGCAAGCTGGACCTCGCCAATGAAACATTCATGGCCGAGGCTGCGATTGCAGGCATTGAGGACGGGCGAATCCTGCACTTTGCGGGGTTTCCAGCCTATGAAGCAGGGTGGTTCGAACGCGGCAGCCTTCTGGTTCTTGCAGGTGAGGCAGAGGGGCTGCGGGGCACGATCAAGAACGATACGGCCTTGCCGGACGGCGCCCGACAGATCGAATTGTGGCAGGGCCTGGGCATTGCGCCAGCCGCCGGGGATCGTGTCCAAATTACTGCGGGCTGTGACAAGAGAGCAGTAACATGCCGTGAGAAGTTCGATAATTTTCTGAACTTTCGTGGCTTTCCTCATCTTCCTTCGGAGGATTGGATCATGGCCCCGCAGGCAGGCCGATGACCATGGCAGACGATATCGTAGAAATGGCCCGTGCCTGGATCGGAACGCCCTACCAGCATCAGGCGAGTGTGAAGGGCGTTGCCTGCGACTGTCTGGGCCTGATCCGGGGCGTCTGGCGCGAGTGTCATGGGTCAGAGCCGGAGACACCCCCACCCTATACCGCCGACTGGGGAGAGGGCGGCGGGCAGGAGTTGCTGATGACCGCCGCATTGCGCCATTTCGTGCCGGTGGCTCGCCGTGCACCGTTGGAGCCGGGCGAGGTCTTGCTGTTTCGGATGCGTGCCGGCGCGGTCGCCAAACACTTGGGTATCCTGTCTGATGCCGGCCCGGCGCCTCGCTTCATACACGCCTATAATGCGCATGGTGTCATCGACAGTCCGTTGACGACCCCCTGGCAGAACCGGATCGCTGCCCGGTTCCGCTTTCCCTGAATCACAGACTTAGGAGGCCATTATGGCGACCATCATGCTGTCGGCCGTAGGGGCGTCGATTGGCGGAAGCTTCGGCGGTGCGGTTCTTGGCCTGTCGGGCGCCGTGATCGGCCGTGCAGTCGGCGCAACAGTCGGCCGGGTCATCGATCAGCGGTTGCTGGGCAATGGATCCAAGGCTGTCGAAACCGGCCGCATCGACCGCCTGCGCCTGCAAACCGCAGGCGAAGGCGCGCCGATCCCGCGGATCTGGGGACAAATGCGCTTGCCGGGCCATGTCATCTGGGCCTCTCCCCTGGAGGAGATTGCGCGGTCCGAGGATGCCGGCGGCGGCAAGGGTGCGCCGAAGTCGAAGGTCACGCAGATCAGTTATCGCCTGTCGGTCGCGCTTGCCCTGTGCGAGGGACGTATCCTGGGCGTCGGGCGGGTATGGGCAGATGGCGAGGAAATTTCGCCTGATGACCTGAACATGCGCGTTTACACCGGTGATGAAACCCAACAGCCCGACCCGGCGATTGCCGCGCATGAGGGCGGTATGGCGCCTGCCTATCGTGGGCTTGCCTATGTCGTGCTGGAGGATTTGACCCTGGAGGCCTGGGGCAACCGGATGCCTCAGCTGAGCTTCGAGGTGACGTCGCCTGCGCAGGATGGCAGCGGATTGTGTCGCGATGTGAAGGCTGTCGCGCTGATCCCTGGAACGGGCGAGTATTCTCTGGCGACTACTCCGGTCCATCAGGACCTTGGTCTGGGCGAACTGCGCTCAATGAACGTCAGCACGCCCATGGGCGGCACCGATTTCACCGTTTCGATGAACGTTCTTGGCCGTGAGTTGCCAAACGTCGGATCGGTGTCGGTGGTCGTATCCTGGTTTGGCAGCGACCTGCGCATCGGCCAGTGCGTGGTGCAGCCCAAGGTGGAGCAGCGTGAGATCGATGGCGAGGAAATCCCCTGGAGGGTTTCAGGAATTGGCCGCGATGCTGCTGTGCCGGTGGCACGCGTCAACGACCGGCCGATCTATGGTGGAACGCCCGCAGACCAGGTCGTCGTTGAAGGTTTGCGGGCCATTGCGGCGTCGGGACGAAAGGCGATCTTCTATCCCTTCATTCTGATGGAACAGACTGCGGGCAACAAGCTGGCCGATCCCTATGGCGCCGATGAACAGCCGGTCATGCCTTGGCGGGGCCGGATCACGACATCGATTGCGCCGGGTCGGCCTGGATCGGTTGACGGCACGTCCGCAGCCGACGCCGAAGTCGAGGCGTTCTTCGGCACTGCTGCCGTCGATGATTTCTCGCGCGACGGCGACAGTGTGAACTATCGTGGTCCCGAGGAGTGGTCGTATCGCCGCTTTATCCTGCACTATGCGCATCTCTGCGCGGCAGCAGGAGGCATCGACGCGTTTCTGATCGGCTCCGAGATGATCGGAATGACGCAGATCCGTGGGGCGGGAAACAGCTATCCGGCAGTGCAGCAACTGTGCCGTCTGGCCCACGATGTGAGGCGGATCCTTGGGCCTTCGGTCAAGATCGGTTATGCAGCCGACTGGTCGGAATACTTCGGCCATCATCCGGGCGGGGGAGAACTGTTTTTCCACCTGGATCCGCTTTGGGCGCACCCTGACATCGACTTCATCGGCATCGACAACTATATGCCCTTATCTGACTGGCGGGATGGTGAAGATCACCTGGATGCCCGTTGGGGACATATCGGCAATCCAGCCTATCTCGAGGCTAACGTCTGCGGGGGCGAGGGCTACGACTGGTATTATGCCAGCGATGCTGATCGTCAGGCGCAGCGGCGTACGCCGATCACCGATGGCGCCTACGACGAGGCATGGGTCTGGAAGTACAAGGATCTCGTAAGTTGGTGGCAGAACCTGCATTATGATCGACCGAATGGGGTGCGGTCGCGGCAGGCAACAGGATGGGTGCCAGGATCGAAGCCTATCTGGTTCACCGAATACGGCTGTGCGGCGCTTGACAAGGCCACCAACCAACCAAACAAGTTCCTGGACGCTATGAGTTCGGAGAGCACGTTGCCCTTCTACTCTAGCGGGCAGCGTGATGACGCGATTCAGGCGGCGTACATTCAAGCAGTCACGGCATATTGGTCAAGTCCGGCTAACAATCCTTCCATGGAGGATGGCCGGCGAATGGTTGATCTAGACCGGGCGCATGTCTGGTGCTGGGATGCGCGACCGTATCCGGCATTTCCCGCCCGTACGGATCTTTGGTCCGATGGACCTGCCTGGCAGCGTGGGCATTGGCTGAATGGGCGTGCCGGATCGGTTCTGCTCTCTTCGGTCATCGGGGATATCTGCCGTGAGGCGGGTGTGGCGAATTTTGACGTCAGCGCTGTTACCGGTGTCGTGCGCGGCTTTCATGTGAACGGGGGCGAGACGTCGCGGGCGGCCTTGCAGCCCATCTTGCTTGCGCATGGGCTGGACACAGTTGAACGCGACGGCAGCCTTCGGTTTGTGCCGCGCGATGGGCGGGTCACGCGTGATCTGGGGCCGGAGCATCTTGCGATCGGTGACGAGGTCAATGGCTTCGAGACGACACGACAGGCACAGGTGGAACTGTCTGGACGGTTACGGCTGACCCATGTCGAGGCGGGCGGAAGCTATACGACCGCTACAACCGAAGTCAGCCTGGCTGATGCCGACGGCAATTCGGTCAGCGACAGTGAGTTCGCCATGTCTCTGACACGTGCCGAGGGTCGGGCCATCGCCGAGCGGTGGCTGGCAGAAGCGGTCGTTTCACGGGATACGGCACGCTTCGCTCTGCCCCCTTCGGCCGCTGACTTGGGACCAGGTGACGTAATTCGCATGGATGACGGTCAGGGGGATCCGAAACGCTGGCGAATTGACAGGGTAGAGCGTGCAGGAGCCATTACTGTGGACGCCGTCCGGGTCGAACCGGGGGTATATCGTCCGGCCGTCACGAACGAGGACGACAGGCTAGCTAGCCGCTACACCCCGCCGCTGCCGGTATGGTCGCTGTTTCTCGATCTGCCGTTGCTGAAAGGCGATGAGCAGCCGCGTGCGCCTTATCTTGCCGCAACGGCGAAGCCTTGGCCCGGAACAGTGGTGGCCTATTCGTCAATCGAGAGCGAGGGCGGGTTTGAGCTGAACACGACGTTGAACCGACGGGCGTTCATCGGGCGGACGGAAACGCCACTTGGTCGGGCACGTCCCGGGGTGCTCGACCGTGGTGCGCCCTTGCTTGTCCGGCTGAAGGATGCCTCGCTGAGATCCGTCGGACAGAAGGCGCTACTTGCAGGAGCAAACGCCTTGGCGATCGGGGACGGATCAATGGAGAACTGGGAAATCATCCAGTTCTCCAATGCCGTCCCTGTAGGCAAGGACTTGTGGGCGATCAGCGACCGGTTGCGCGGCCAGGCTGGAACCGATGGCATCATGCCAGAGGTCTGGCCAAAGGGCAGTGTTGTCGTGTTGCTGGATGGCGCGGCGCAGCAGGTGGCACTGCCACCTTCAGCCCGCGGGCAGGAACGGTTCTGGCGCATCGGGCCGGCTCGAAGGGCTTTCGACGATTCCAGTTATCGCACCCGGGAAACCCAGGCACGGGGGATCGGCCTGCGGCCTTACGCGCCTTGCCACTTGAGTGCCCAAGGCCGCACGCTGGGATGGATCCGTCGCAGCCGTGTCGATGGCGACGGCTGGGATGGCGCGGACATCCCTTTGGGTGAGGTTCGTGAACGCTATCGTGTCCGCATCCTGCGCAACGGTCTTGTTCTGCACGAGGCGGATGTGAGCGCGCCGGAATACACCGTGCCTGAGCAGGTCTGGAACAGCGCCTGGCAGGGCGGCGTCTTTGTCGTCGCGGTTGCGCAGCTGTCGGATCAGTTTGGCCCGGGTCCCTTTGTGAGGAGGACTTTCAATGACGAATGAAACCATGCGCTTTCAGCTGCCTCTGCTGCAACCTGCCCAGGCTCAGAAGCATGTGACGGTCAACGAAGCCTTGATGCGGCTGGACGGCCTGACCAACGCCGTCCTGGAAAGCACCTCGGCCCTGACCCCACCGGAAGCAGTGATCGACGGGCAGTGCTGGGCCGTCCCGCAAGGGGCCAGCGGCGCATGGAGCGGACAGGCCGGGCGGATCGCGGTAGGGGCTAACGGCGGTTGGATCTTCATGGCGCCCTCACGGGGGATGCGTGCATTCGTGGCCGACCAAGGCGCCGAGGCGATCTTTGACGGCCAAGGGTGGTTCCTGGGCGGCGCAACTTTCGGCATCCTGGGTTCCGGCCTGGCCGTCCGCATGTCCGAGAAGGAGGTGACGGTTGGTGCGGGTGCGGCCTTCGATACCGGCGTTGTCATTCCGGCAGGTGCAATGGTGATCGGAGCCACGGCCAAGGTGATTCAAGCCCTGACCGGCAGCTTGCAGACTTGGCGGCTGGGCACGGCGGATTCTAACAACCGCTTCGGGCAGGGCTTGGGGAAGGGGGCGGGTTCATGGGCTCGCGGAATGCTTGGCGCACCCATGACCTATTACAGCAGCGCCAACTTGCTGATGACCGGCGAGGGCGGGTCGTTCACCGGCGGAAAGGTCAGCGTTGCCGTTCACTGGATGGAACTGCGGTTGCCGGACTGAGAGCTGTTCTTTCCCTTGGTCGCTGTTCACGGTAAGAAGGGTCAGTATTCGCCTGGATCAGTGACATGAACATGCAAAGCGGCACCAAGAAGAACCTGGGCCTGGATCGCGATGCGATCTGGGCGCAACTGCGGGACGAGGCTCGAGCAGCCGTTCGGGATGAGCCACTGCTTGGCTCATTGATCCACGCGGGTTTACTGCATCACGACAGCCTTGAGGCCGCATTGGCGTATCGGTTTTCCCTGAAGCTGGCCAGTGGTGAGATGAGCGAACAAATCCTGCGAGAGATAGCGGACCAGGCCTATCGCTCCTCGCCCGAACTGGGTGATGCGGCGCGGGCGGATTTGCTGGCCGTTTACGATCGTGATCCCGCCACGCATCGGTTGTTGCAGCCCATCCTGTTCTTCAAGGGCTTCCAGGCGCTGCAAGCCTATCGCATGGCGCATTGGCTGTGGCAGACGGGCCGGATCGACATGGCCTATTTCGTGCAGATGCGCTGCTCCGAATGCTTTGGCGTGGACATTCACCCTGCTGCCGTCATTGGCACCGGCGTGATGATCGACCATGCTCATTCGATTGTCATCGGTGAGACGGCAACCGTCGGCAACGACGTTTCGATGCTGCATTCCGTCACGCTTGGCGGCACCGGCAAGGAAGATGGGGACCGTCATCCGAAGATCGGCGACGGGGTGATGATCGGGGCGGGCGCCAAGGTTCTGGGCAATATTCGGGTTGGTCATCATTCGCGCATTGCGGCGGGTTCGGTCGTCCTGCACGAGGTGCCTTCCTGCAAGACGGTCGCCGGTGTTCCGGCACGCGTCATCGGCGATGCGGGATGCCCCGAACCATCGCACAGCATGAATCAGCTGCTTGGCTTGGGCGAGGATTACCTCTGAGACCAAGCGGCGGCGCCGCTGCCGCGCAGGTCCGCAAGCGTGATGTTTTCCTTGCGCAAACGCATGTCCAGGGCTTCGGCCATTTGCGTTACCAGCGAAAATCCATGATAAATTATGGCAGAATAGATCTGGACCGCACTTGCACCTGCGCGGATTTTCTCCCAAGCGTCCTCGACTGAGGAGATCCCACCCACACCGATGATCGGGATTGCTGCGTTTGTGGC
This sequence comes from Paracoccus yibinensis, assembly GCF_030846195.1. Lineage (GTDB taxonomy): Bacteria > Pseudomonadota > Alphaproteobacteria > Rhodobacterales > Rhodobacteraceae > Paracoccus > Paracoccus yibinensis. The sequence goes on along the minus strand of NZ_JAVCWH010000002.1, from coordinate 261,483 downwards.
GCGATAAAGCTTTGCCAGGACTACTGTCGAACGCTCGAACAACGGGTGTCCCGACAATCCCCCTGCCTGCTCGGAGTAGGGGCTGGCAATGCCCTCACGTGAAAGGGTGGTGTTGGTGGCAATGATGCCATCGACGCCGCTTTCCAGGGCGACGCCAGCGATGTCAGCAATTTCCCCATCCGCCAGGTCAGGGGCGATCTTCAGAAAGACCGGCCGTCGCAAGGGCAGTCTGTCGCGTGCTTCCAGCACCCCCCGCAACAAAGCCGAGAGTGCTGCGGCGCCCTGAAGATCGCGAAGCTTTTCCGTATTGGGCGAAGAAACATTCACCGTAAGAAAGTCAACCGAGGCGCCCGCGATCTCGACCACTGCCGCGAAATCGGCTGCACGGTCCGCACTGTCCTTGTTTGCCCCGATGTTCAGGCCGACCGGTATGCCTTGGGGCCTTGCCGCAAGGCGCAGGGCAAGGGCTTGTGCTCCCTCGTTATTGAAGCCGAAGCGGTTGATGATAGCCCGATCTTCGTTCAGGCGGAACAGGCGCGGTTTAGGGTTGCCCGGTTGCGGACGCGGCGTTGCGGCCCCCAGTTCGATGAAGCCGAAGCCCGCCCGCATCAGGGGACCGACGGCCTTGGCGTTCTTGTCATAACCGGCGGCCAGTCCGATGGGATTTGGCAGATCCAGTCCCGCCAGGTTGGTCCGCAATCGGTCAGAGGTTACAGGCGATCCCGCCAAGGGAACCAGTCCTGCCGACAAGGCCATGATCGACAGGTCATGCGCACGTTCGGGATCCAGCCGATGCAGGGCCGCCAAGCCAAGTTTTTCCACCAAAGTCATTCAAGCGGCCCCGTATCGTGGCCATCCTCGCTGCGCGAGATAATTCGCGACCATGCAATATCGTCCAGTGTGAGAGGACGATAGAGATGCGGGAATAGATCGCCCCCGCGCGAGGGCTCCCATCGCAGATCGCCACCGAAAACTGCCGCGTCGCAGCCTAGAAGGAGCAAATCCCCTTCATCCGCGAAATGCTTCGTCAGGGTGGTTCCAAGTTGGGCCGCAGTCGAAAAGTGCACGTATCCGTCAGCCAGATCGACCGGTGCGCCTTTCGAGGCGCCCGCTGCTTGAAGATCGGCCCATTCGGCAGGCCGCAATACCTTGTAGATCATCATGGGCGCATTTGCCGCCTCACCCCGCCCCTGGTCAAGCGGCGACATTCGCGTGTTTGACCCTTTCGGCAGGCTGGGCCAATCTTCCTTCGATCCGATCCAACGGGAACGAAAGGAATCACCGATGTCATTCCGCCTTCTGTCCGCCGTTTCGGCTGCGGCGCTTTTCGCGGGCGCAGCCCAAGCCGATACGGTGCTGCATATCCTGCACACCAACGACCTTCACAGCCGCATCGAAGCGATCAATGAATACGACAGCACCTGCGATGCGGAAACCGCCGCAGCTGGGGAATGCTTCGGAGGCGTTGCGCGGGTCGCGGCCAAGGTCAAGGAACTGCGCGACAGGATCACGGCCGAGGGCGGCAATGTCATCGTGCTGGATGCGGGCGATCAATATCAGGGATCGCTGTTCTACATGACCTACAAGGGCAAGGATGTCGCCGAGTTCATGACCGCCATCGGCTATGACGCGATGGCGGTAGGCAACCACGAATTCGACGACGGCCCCGAAGGACTTGCGATTCTGGCGGACGGGGTGGAATTCCCGGTGGTATCGGGCAACCTCGACCTGTCGCAGTCCAACGTCCTGAAGGGCAAGGTCGAGAACGTCGTCACCCTGGATATCGGCGGCGAAAAGATCGGCATCGTTTCTGCCTTGGCCATGGATACGCCCGAAACTGCATCCCCCGGTCCCAGCGTGATCTTCCAGGACGACATCGAAAGCTTAAAGGCAGACGTGCAGGAACTGACAGACCAGGGGGTGGACAAGATCATTGCCCTTACCCATGTCGGCTACCTGCGCGATCAGGAATTCGCCAGGCAGGTACCCGGCCTGGACGCCATCATCGGCGGCCATTCGCATACCCTTCTGGGCGACATGGAGGGGGCCGAAGGCCCGTACCCAACCATGATCGCAGGTCCTGACGGAGCCGAAATCCCGGTTGCGACCGCCTATGCCTACTCGAAATATCTTGGACACCTGACGCTGACCTTCGACGATGACGGCACCCTGACGAAGGTCGAAGGGCAACCGATCCTGCTGGACAATTCCGTCCCCGAGGATGAGGCCGTCGCCGCGCGGGTCAAGGAAATGGCCGCCCCTATAGAGGAACTGCGCCAGCAGGTCGTGGCAGAAACCGCCGCCCCCATCGACGGAGACCGCACCAGTTGCCGTGCAAAAGAATGCGAGATGGGCAACCTCGTCGCCGATGCGATGGTGGACCGGGTGAAGGACCAGGGGATCACCCTGGCCATCGCCAATGGCGGCGGGTTGCGTGCGTCCATCGACCAAGGCCCCGTCACGATGGGCGAGGTTTATACCGTCCTGCCGTTCCAGAACACGCTGGCGACGTTCCAGTTGACAGGCGCGGATGTGATCGCCGCGTTGGAGAACGGCGCCAGCCAGTACGAGGAAGGCGCCGGTCGTTTCGCACAGGTTTCAGGGTTGAAATACACCGTCGATCCCGCAGCCGAGCCGGGAAGCCGCATCAGCGATGTGATGGTAACGGCGGACGGCGAATGGAAACCCATTGACCCTGCCGCGACCTATGGCGTCGTATCGAACAACTACATGCGTTCCGGCGGCGACGGTTACGACGTTTTCGAGACGAAGGCGCAGAATGCCTATGACTTTGGCCCGGATCTGGCGCAGGTAGTCGCCGATTACCTGGCTGCACAGGATGGCGCCTATCAGCCGGCTCTGGATGGCCGCATCACCGTGAAATAGGTCAGAATGCCCCCGGCTTGCCAGGGGCGTTTTCCCTTACAACGGTTCGACCAGACGCCTGCGGCCCAGGTTTCGGCGCTGGCGGTCTGCAAGCTGCCGTGCTTCTTGTCCAGACAACAGACGACGCGCAGGATGCAGCCTGTCTTGGGCGAGTTCCGGAAACAGCGCCAGAATTTCTCGGCGTGCGGCGTCGCTCAGGGCGTTTATCGCCTGCGGTCCCGTGAAAAGGCTTTCGGACCAGGCACCGTTCGACATGACGATCTCGTGCCGGTCGAACAGAAGGTGGAAATAGGTCACGCCCTCAGGGGGGGTGCTCACCTCGATCCCGGGAAGGCCGACCAGGTGCTTGGCCGCCACCAGTATCTCGGCATCCTTAAACAGCCGGTGGGCGATGCGAGAGCGGATCAGCATCCGGTGCTGTGGCGAAACGGTCAGGTCGTGGCCGGGGCATCCCGCCCCAAGCGCCCCGGCTCGGATCAGGATCGGGCGAAGGTTGGGCCGGGCTTCCAACCCCTCCCTTGTGACATGGACGCCGCCCTGCCAGCGCAGTGTCTGCGCATGGTTATCGCGCGTCAGGACAAGATCGCCGGGCCGCAGCGTTTCCACAGGCCGCGCGCCTTGGGCGGTTTCGATCAGCGTACCCGCGGCAAAGCAGGTCACGGCTCCGGTCGCAAGCGGGGCGTAGGCGACCTGGTCGTTAGCCCGGCCGACGGCCTGGATCCCCTTGAAGGCATAGCTCTTCGTAAGGCTGAAGACAGGATAGGTCTTGTCGGCCCGCGGGATCGGCATCACCAGCACCGAATGGCGGCCGCCCAGTTCCACGCCAAAGGTTCCCGGCACGGACTTCCTGGGAAATGTCACCAGGAACTGGTCAACGCTGCCATCCGCATTTCTTGTTTCTATGATCGAGCAGGTATGGAATGACAACGCCGTTCCCGCAGGGACAGCCGCTGCATCATTGCCGAAAGTCACCGCCGTTGTCAGGGTCTGGCCCGTTGCATCGGGGGCATAGCGGCCACTTTGAAAGCGGTCGTCGTCGTCGCTTATGGTGATAGTGGACAGGGTCGCGCCCGGCATGGCGATGGCGCCCTTGACGTTCGACCAAGGGGATTCTGCCGTCGCCTCGGTGCCGCTGCCGCCCGTAGAAATGCGCTGACTGAGGGTCAGCACCGTGAATTGATAATCCATGACCCCTGCCGTCCTGCGAGAAAATCCCAGTTTTTCCCAGGCTGTTAGACGACCGCGACCAGCCGTCCCCACAGGCATATCGGCGAAGAGTTAACGAAGCGTTAAGACCGGTTTACAGAACATGAAGCACCTTCAGGGGCGCCAGCGCAGGAAATTCGCGATCATCCTCAGCCCGACGGCCTGGGATTTTTCCGGGTGAAACTGGGTGCCGACGATATTGTCGCGCCCCACAACCGCAGTGACCGGCCCGCCGTAATCCACATGCGCCAGCAGATGTGCTGGATCGGCGACCCTGAACTGCCAGCTGTGGACGAAATAGGCATGATCGCCCGTCGCGATCCCCTCCAGAACCGGATGGGGTCGGTCGATCACCAGATCGTTCCAGCCCATATGCGGCACCTTCAAACCCGGGGCGGCGATTGCGTCGACCTGCCCGCCAATCCAGTCCAGGCCAGGCGTTTCGCGGTATTCGTGACCGGTCGTGGCAAGCATCTGCATCCCCACGCAGATGCCCATGAAGGGCACGCCCCGGCCCAGGACAGCCTCGCGCAGCGCCTCGGCCATGCCGTCCACCTCGCCCAAGGAGCGGCGGCAGGCGGGGAAGGCCCCGTCGCCCGGCAGCACGATCCTGTCGGCGCGGGCGGCCAGCTGCGGGTCCGAGGTCACGACGATCTCGGCCCCTGCGTCGCGGCCCATCAGTTGAAAGGCCTTCTCAGCCGAATGCAGGTTGCCGCTGTCATAGTCGATCAGCGCCACCCGCATCACAGCGCCCCCTTGGTCGAAGGGAGCACGCCTGCCATGCGTGGATCGGGTTCGATCGCCTCGCGCAGGGCGCGGGCTACGGCCTTGAAGGCGGCCTCGGCGGTGTGGTGGCTGTTGATGCCGTGGATGCGGTCCACGTGCAGCGTAATGCCGCCATGGGTGGACAGGGCCTGGAAGAATTCGCGCACAAGCTGGGTGTCGAAGGTGCCGATCTTCTCGGTCGGGAAATCGACGTTCCAGACCAGGAAGGGCCGCGCCGACAGATCCAGCGCGGCGCGGACCAGCGAATCGTCCATGGCCAGCAGGAAGCTGCCGTAACGGCGGATGCCCTTCTTGTCGCCAAGCGCGCGGACCAGGGCCTGGCCGATGGCGATGCCCGTATCCTCGACCGTATGGTGGTCGTCCACATGCAAATCGCCCTTGGCGCGGATCGTCAGGTCGATCAGCGAATGGCGCGACAACTGGTCCAGCATGTGATCGAAAAAGCCAATTCCCGTCTGGTTGTCATAGACCCCAGAGCCGTCAAGGTTCAACGCGACCTCGATCTGCGTCTCGGCAGTGGTGCGGGTGATGGTGGCTTCGCGCATGGCAATGTCCTTTCGTCGGCCTGCCTTATAGGGTGCAGGGCGGGGCGCGCCAAGCGGGCAGGCTTGTCATGGGCGGGACGGGATGCCAAAAACGGGGAACGCCATGAAAGGACCGCCGATGAGCGATATCTCTGTCAGCGAACGCCGTCTCAGCGCGGCCCTGGACCGGATCGGCCAGTTCCTGGACCGAAGCGGGTCCGTTCCTGCGGGGCAGGGGGCCGATCTGCAGGCGGAACTGGATGCGGCCCAGGCGCAGATCGCCGCGCTGACCGGACAACTGGACCAGCGGCAGGCAGATGCGCAGGCCGGCGATCTGGCGGAACAGGCCGCGCGGCTGGCTGCGGCCAACGACGACCTGGCTGCGGCGAACCGCGCCCTGGTCCAGGCGATCGCCAAGGAAAGCGATGCGGTCGAGGCAGTCAGTGTCGCCCTGGAGGCCGAGATCGAGGCACTGCGCGCCGCCCGCGCCGCCGAGGCCGCCCAGCTTGGCGCCCTGATGGCCGAGGTCGAGCGGCTTCTGGCGGAAGACGGCGCCGCGCCCGCTGCCACGCCTGACGCCATGCCTGAAATCGCCGGAGATGCGGGCGGGATTCCCGAAGACGACCTGCAAGGGGGGGGCAGATAATGGCCGAGGTCGAGTTCACCATCGGGCACAAGGAATACCGCGTCGCCGCCCAGGACGGAGAGGAGCGTTTGCTGCAACGGGCCGCCGGTCTTCTGGACGCCGAAGCGCAGCATATCCTGTCGCAGGCGGGCCGGACGCCCGAACCGCGCTTGTTGCTTCTGGCCGGGCTGATGCTGGCGGACCGGCTCGCGACGATGGAAGAGCGCGCCGAAAAGGCCGAGCGTCATCTGAACCGCCTGCAAGCCAATCCCACGCGGGTCGAGGTTCCGGTCATTCCGGCGGATCTGAAGGAAGCCATGGCCGAACTGGCGGCCCGCGCGGAATCCCTGGCCGACCGGCTCGAGGAGCAGGCCGGGCGTTAACCCGGTCTTAACATCCCGCATGGCAGAAAGGCGCCATGCGAGCCTTGGTCCTTCTGCTTTTGCTATGCGCCTGCGCGACACCTTCGCCGCGGATGATGGGGGCGTCGCGCCACGACATCCGCCTGCAAGGCCTGAACTTCGCCGTCTTTCACAAGGAGGACCGGGCCCAGGTCGTGCGGCTGGACTTTGTCGCGCGGCCATCTGTGTCCCGTATCCGCCCCCTGATGGAACAGGCGGCGGCGCAGGCAACGGGCTGCAGGGTCATTCCTTTCAGCGCGACAAGCATGGCGTCCGCGATACCGGCGTGGTGGCCTTCGATCTGGATTGCTGGGGGACGCTCAGCCCCGGCCCAGGAAACTGATCAGGATTTGTGTCACCGCCTCGGGTGCGTCGGCATGAAGCCAATGGCCTGCATCCTTGACGCGCACCACCCGCGCCTGCGGGAAATGCGCACGCAGTGCCGCCTGGCCCGTCTCGGTCACGTAATCTGACCGCTCGCCCGCGATTTCCAGCACGGGGCCATGGAAGCTGGCCTGGGGCAGGTCGTCCGGCCAGCCGGTCAGGTTGTCCATCTGGTTGCGCAGGGCAGCCAGGTTCAGCCTCCACGCCTTTGGATCGGATTTCAGGTCCAACGATTGCAGCAGGAAGGCCCGCACGCCCGGATCGTCGATCAGCCGGGCCAAGGCGGCATCGGCGACGCTGCGGCGGTCAACGGTTCCAAGGTCCAGCGACTCCATCGCGTCGATCAGATGCGACTGCGAATGACCATAGGCGACCGGCGCGATGTCCATGACGACCAGCTTGCGGACCAGTTCGGGCCGGGTCAGGGCCAGCACCATGGATGCCTTGCCGCCCATCGAATGCCCCACCAGATCGACGCGGCCCCCCAGATCCGCGATCAGCCGCGCCAGATCGTCCGCAAGCGCGGGATAGCTGTGGTCGGGGGCGTGAAAGCTGTCGCCATGGTTGCGCATGTCCACCGTGACGACGCGCCGCGTGTCGGCCAGGCGGCGGGCCAGGGCGCCCAGGTTGCGGCCCTGCCCGAACAGGCCATGGACCATCAGGATGGGCAAGCCGCCATCCGTGCCAGTGATCGAGTGATTCAGCATCATGCCGCGACCCTAGATCGTCTGGCGCGCCCCCGCCAGAGCGTCTAGACTGCCGCCATGACCCGCAATGCAACCGGACCCGACGATATCCGCGACATGGCAGACGAGGTGTCGCGTCTGATCGCCGCCCGTTTCGGCGGTGCCCGGCGGGGCGAACGCCTGCCTTTGGCAGTGATGCTGCGCCGGCGGGGTGCCGCGTTGCCGCGTCGGCTGCGAAAGCAGGCACTTGCGCTTGCCAAGGCTGACGAGATGTCCGCCCAGCCGAAGATCGCGCGGCAACTGGACCTGGCCGGCCTGTCGCGCGCCCATCAGGCCCTGATCCTGCATCTGCAGCCGCTTGGCGAATTGTCGCGCTGGCAGGGACGGGCGATCGGCTTTGCTGCCTCGGTCGCGCTGGGCCTGCTGGTTCTTGCGTCGATCGTGATCTGGATCCTGCTGTGGCGCGGGTATCTTTGACCGTTGCATTCCCTGCAAGGCAGGTTTAGCGCCATCACACTTGTATTTGCTGCAATGCAGCAAGATGCTGGGGCAGATCCCACAGGAACGCGCGCATGACTGAACACGGCAATCTTCGCTATGCCATTCTGGCATTGGCCCTTGGCGCCTTCGCCATCGGCACATCGGAATTCGCGGCCATGGGGTTGCTGCCGTATTTCGCGGGCGATCTTGGCATCTCGGAACCGCAGGCGGGTCATGTGATCAGCGCCTATGCCCTGGGGGTGGTGATCGGCGCGCCGCTGACCTCGATCCTGGGGGCGCGGTTGCCGCGCCGGCGGTATCTGGCGGCGCTGATGGCCTTCTATGGGGTGATGAACATTGCCGCCGCCGTCCTGCCGGGGCTGGCCGTGCTGACCGGGATGCGCTTTCTGGCAGGCCTGCCGCATGGCGGTTTCCTGGGTGTCGCGATGCTTTATGCCGCCGATGCCCTGCCGCGCGAACACCGGGCGCGGGGCGCGGCGCAGGTCATCATGGGCCTGACCGTCGCCAATATCGTGGGCGTCCCGCTGGCCGGATGGCTGGGCCAAAGCATCGGCTGGCGGTGGGGATTCGCACTGCCGGGCTTCATCGCGCTGCTGTCCGCATGGCTGATCCTGAAGGTCGCCCCGCGGGTGGGCGGCAATCCCAATGCCCGGCCCTGGGACGAGCTTCAGGCCCTGCGCAACCCGCGCGTGCTGTGGCTGCTGGCCGTGGGTGCCATTGGCTTTGGCGGCTTCTTTGCCGTCTATGCCTTCCTGACCGCCGCGATGATCGCGACGACCCAGGCGCCGGCCTATGCGATCCCGCTGGCCCTGGGGGTCTTTGGCGTCGGCGGCACGCTGGGCACCTGGGTCGCAGGGCGCCTGACCGAACGCATGGGGCAGATCCGCGCGGCCTATATCAGCCTGGCAAGCATGGCCGCGACGCAGGGCTTTGCGTCCCTGGCGGTCGGCAACTGGCAGATGATGGTGTTGTCGTCATTCCTGCTGGCGGCGGGGGCCGGGCTGGTCATCCCGTTGCAGACCCGGCTGATGGACGTGGCGGGCCGCGCCCAGAACATGGCTGCCGCCATGAACCACGCCGCCTTCAACGCGGCCAACGCGCTTGGGCCGTTCCTGGCGGGGCTTGCCCTGTCTGCGGGCTGGGGCTGGGCTTCCAGCGGGTATGTCGGCATTGCGCTTACGGCTGCGGGGGCCTTGGTCCTGACAATGGCAGTCTGGCATGATCGGGCAAGCGGGGCGGTGGCAGACTGCGCATGATGACCTGGCGCGAGGTCGAGGCGAATTCGCGCCGCCACGTCACGAACAGCACGACGGCCGTGCCCAGCATCAGCGCCCATGGCCCGGCCAGCCAGCCAAGCGATCCAAGCGCGAAATAGACGCTGCGCAGCCCCGCGTTGAAGCTGCGCGCGGCGGTGATGTTCAGATCCGCCGCCTGCATGGCCCGGTCGCGCGACACTGGATCGTCGGGGTCATTCGGAACGGCGGCCATCATGATGGCGCAGTATCCGAACAGCCGATGCGCCCAGACGAACTTCAGGAAGGCGTTGACGACGAAGAACATCGTCACCAGCAGCTTCAGTTCCCACAGGATGTCGCCCCCTTCCAGGGCAAGTTCCTGAGCCAGGCCCTGCAACTGGTCGGTATTGCCGATCAGCGCCAGGATGCCGCCCGTGGCAATCATGCAGGCGGATGCGAAGAACGCCGTCCCTTCGCGCAGGCTGGACAGGATATTGCCGTCGAAGATGCGCGGATCGCGGGTGATGAAATGCACCATCCATTCACGCCGGAACCGCATCATCAGCACCGACACCGAAGGCTTCCCGGCTGGCGGGCGTTCGGTGAACCAGCCGATGCCGAACCAGACCGCGAACAGCAGGACGATGGCCGACAGATCGGCGGCAGAGATCGAGATGGGCAGCGGCAAGACCAGATCCATGGCCCGTTCTAGCCCTGTTCAAAGCTGTTTGAAAAGGCCGGGGCAGGGGTCTTGACAGGGGATTGCGCGCCCCTAAATCAACATTGCCGGCGGCCAGATGGCGCCGGTTGATGGCCCGCCCGAAGACCGGGGGGCACAGACTATTGCATCGCTTGTGAAGGATGTGACCATGCGCAACTTTGACCTGACCCCGCTCTATCGTGCCTCGGTCGGCTTCGACCGACTGGCGGACGTGATGGACCGCGCCCTGTCGGCGGATGTCGCCGCGCCGACCTATCCGCCCTATAACATCGAAAAGACGGGCGATGATGCCTATCGCATTTCGATCGCCGTGGCCGGCTTTGCGCCCGAAGACCTGAATGTCGAGGTCCGCGACGGCGCCGTGATCGTTTCGGCCCGCAAGGCCGAGGAAAACGACGGCCGCACCTATCTGCATCGCGGCATCGCCACCCGCGCCTTTGAACGCAAGTTCACCCTTGCCGATCACGTGCGCGTCGAAGGCGCCAGCCATGTGGACGGGATGCTGCACATCGACCTGGTCCGCGAAATCCCCGAGGCGCTGAAGCCCCGCCGGATCGAGATCGCGAAATCCGCGCCCAAGGTCGAAAAGCTGGACTCGTGATCCTCAGAACGGCTTCCGCTCCGTGAAGCCCGGATGCCCGTCGGTTCACCCCGGCGGGCATTTCGCGTTGGGATGGTAGGCGCGGAGGGACTCGAACCCCCAACCAAGGCGTTATGAGCGCCCTGCTCTAACCATTGAGCTACACGCCCAACCTTGCTTCTGCGTTAATGGCGTCGCTCTATCGGGTCAAGCGCGTTCGCCGTTGCCCCCATTGCCGCCATCCGTTATCGGGTGCGCAAATCCAGCCGGGGGCCGCCATGACCAAGAACGGGATCAGCTATCGCGATGCTGGCGTCGATATCGACGCGGGGAACGCGCTTGTGGAACGCATCAAGCCCGCCGCCGCCGCGACCGCGCGCCCCGGCGTGATGGACGCGCTTGGCGGCTTTGGCGCGCTGTTCGACCCCCGCGCGGCGGGCTATGACGACCCGGTCCTGGTCGCGGCGACCGACGGCGTGGGCACCAAGCTGCGCATCGCCATCGACACCGGCCACCTGGACGGCATCGGCCAGGATCTGGTCGCGATGTGCGTGAACGACCTGGTCTGCCAAGGGGCGGAACCCTTGTTCTTCCTGGATTATTTCGCCACCGGCAAGCTGTCGGTGGACGAAGGCGCCCGCGTCGTCGAAAGCATCGCGCGCGGCTGCAAGGCGGCAGGCTGCGCCCTGATCGGCGGCGAGACGGCCGAGATGCCCGGCATGTACCACGACGGCGACTTCGACCTGGCGGGCTTCGCGGTCGGCGCCATGCAGCGCGGCACGGCCCTGCCTGCCGGTGTGGTCGAAGGCGACGTGCTGCTGGGCCTCGCCTCGGACGGGGTTCATTCGAACGGCTATTCGCTGGTGCGCAAGGTCGCGGAACGCGCGGGCCTTGGCTGGGACGCGGCCTCGCCCTTTGGCGAGGGCGACTTGGGCGCGGCGCTGCTGACCCCCACGCGGCTTTATGTGAAACCCGCCCTGGCCGCAATCCGCGCGGGTGGCGTCCATGCTCTGGCCCATATCACCGGCGGCGGCATCACCGAGAACCTGCCGCGCGTCTTGCCGAAGGACCTGGGGGCCGAGATCGACCTGACCTCCTGGACCCTGCCGCCGGTCTTCCGCTGGCTGGCCGAGGCGGGCGGGATCGAGCAGGGGGAGATGCTCAAGGCCTTCAACAGCGGCATCGGCATGATCCTGTCGGTCGCTGCCGACCGCGCGGACGTGTTGGCCGACCTGCTGGCCGCGCAGGGCGAGACGGTCCACCGCCTCGGTCGCGTCGTGGCAGGGCAGGGCGTACGCTACAGCGGGGCGCTTGCGTGAAACGCGTCGCCATTCTGATTTCGGGCAGCGGATCGAACATGGTCCGTCTGGTCGAGGACATGCAGGCGGGCGATCATCCCGCCCAGCCGGTGCTGGTGGCGTCCAACGATCCCACGGCTGCCGGCCTGGCGAAAGCCGCCTCGCTTGGCGTGCCCACCGCCGCCGTCGATCACCGCGCCTTCAAGGGCGACCGAGCCGCCTTCGAGTCAGCCCTGCTGGAACCCCTGCTGGACGCGCGCCCGGACATCCTCTGCCTTGCAGGCTTCATGCGCATCCTGACGCCCGCCTTCATCGACCGCTTCGAAGGACGGATGCTCAACATCCATCCTTCTCTTTTGCCCAAATACCCAGGCCTGCACACCCACAAGCGCGCCATCGAGGCGGGGGATGCCGAAGCCGGCGCCACCGTCCACGAGGTCACAACCGACCTGGATGCAGGCCCGATCCTGGGCCAGGTGCGCGTGCCCATCGAACCCGGCGACACGCCCGAAACCCTGGCCGCCCGCGTCCTTCAACGCGAACATCAGCTTTACCCGCTGATCCTGCGCCGTTTTGCCGCAGGGGCGCGCGAACGCTTCGACATTTAGCCCCAGAGCGCCGTCAGCGCCGCCACGGGATCCTGGGCCGTCCAGATCTCGGGGCCAATGGCGATGAAGTCGCTGACGGGCGACAGTTGTTCCAGCAGTTCGCGGGTAATTGCCCCTTCGGCCACGACCGGAACCTCGATCATCTCGGACCACCACTGGAACAACTCAAGCTCCACCGGCTCGCCTCGATAAAGGGCCGAGGCGCCGACCGGGCCGAAGCTGACGTAATCCGCCCCGGCCTCACCCGCGTTCATCCCCTCGTGGCGCGACGACCCACAGAAGGCGCCGACGATGGCATCCGCGCCCAACTCCTTGCGGGCATAGCGTACGGCCTTCGCCCCATCCGTCAGGTGAACCCCGTCCAGCCCATGCCGCTGCGCCAGGGCCACATGGTCGTCGATCACCACCGCCACGTCGCGGGCATGGGCGATCTCGCGCGCCAGATCGGCCAGACGGCCCAACTCATCCTCCTCGGCCCCCGCGCGGATGCGCAGGCAGGCGACCGGAAAGGCGTCCATCACCGCCGCCAGTTGCGGACCCAGGGCCGAGGCCTGCGCACCGGCGGGCGTCATCAGGTAAAGCTGCGGGGCGTCTTGGGCGTCGGACATGGGCGAACTCCTTTGGCTCGCCCATAGCGCAGCTTGCCGCCCGCCGCCAGACGGACTATCTGCCCCATCATGCAAAGCCAACGCCTGCCCGTCATCATCCTGGTCCGCCCGCAGATGGGCGAGAACATCGGCGCCGCCGCTCGCGCCATGCTGAACTTCGGCCTGACCGAGATGCGGCTGGTCGATCCCCGCGACGGCTGGCCCAACCCGCGCGCCATAGCCATGGCGTCCGGCGCGGCGGGGCAGGTGCTGGACCGTGCCCGCATCTATCCGACGCTGGCCGAGGCGATGGAGGGCATCGACTTCGCCTTTGCCACCACCGCGCGGGGGCGCGAACTGTCGAAGCCCGTCCACACGCCAGCGACCGCGATGGAGATGGCGCGCACCCATCCCGGCCGCTGCGCGATCATCTTCGGCCCGGAACGCACGGGGCTGGAAAACGACGACGTAGCACGCGCCAATGCCATCGTGACGGTGCCGGTCAACCCGGACTTCCCCTCGCTGAACCTGGCGCAGGCGGTGCTGCTGATGGGCTATGAATATGGCCGCGACATCCTGCCCGCCGAGCCGTCCCCCCACCACGCCCGCCCCGAAGCCATCGCCTTGGCCGACCGCCTGGAGATCGAGAAGCTGGGCGATCATTGGGAGGAAAGGCTGACCGAGGCGGGTTTCTTCTTTCCCGAGACCAAGGCCGCCTCGATGCGGCTGAACCTGCGCAACATGTGGTCGCGCCTGGCGCTGACCCGCGGCGACGTGCGCATCCTGCACGGGATGCTGCGGCAGTTGACCCGGCGCTGACCCACCCCTACTGTCCGCCTGAAGGAGCAAGCGATGGCCAAGCGCCCCGTGTTCGAGGAAGTTTCGGACCCCACCGCCAGCAGCCGCCCCGTCACCACGACCGGCATGATTGACGCAGCCCCGCGCGGCGCGCGGCGCGCGATCCGCGTCTGGCTGATGATCCTTTTCGTGATGGTCCTGGCGATGATCGCGCTTGGCGGCGCGACCCGGCTGACCGGGTCGGGCCTGTCCATCACCGAATGGGCGCCCGTCACCGGCACGATCCCGCCCCTGAACGAAGCCGATTGGCAAGCGGAATTCGAGGCTTACAAGCAGATCCCCCAATATGTCGAGGTCAATCCCGACATGGATCTGGCGGGCTTCAAGGAGATCTACCTGTGGGAATGGGCGCACCGCCTGCTGGGCCGGCTGATCGGCCTTGTCTGGGCGGCGGGCTTTGTCTTCTTCCTGGCAACCCGGCGCATCCCGACCGGCTGGACCCCGCGCCTGCTGGGCCTGGGCGCGCTTGGCGGGCTGCAAGGGGCCATCGGCTGGTGGATGGTCAGTTCCGGCCTGGTCGAGGGGATGACCCGCGTGGCGTCCTATCGGCTGGCGACGCATCTCGGCCTGGCCTTCGTGATCCTGGGCCTGATCACCTGGTATGTCCTGCTGCTGGGCCGGTCAGAGGCCGACCTGCTGCGCGCCCGCCGCGCGGGCGAGGCCAAGCTGTTTTCGATGTCCACGGGCCTGATGCACCTGGCCTTCGTGCAGATCCTGATCGGCGCGTTGGTCGCGGGCATCGACGCGGGCCGCACCTATACCGGCTGGCCGACCATGGGCGGCGAATGGATCCCCGCGCTGATCTGGGACCCGGTGCTTGGCTGGCGCAACTTCTTCGAAAACCCCGCGCTTGTGCAGTTCGTCCACCGGATGGTGGGCTATCTGCTGGCGATCTTTGCGGTCGTGGTCTGGCTGCGCGCGCGGCGTTCGCCCCATCCTGTCACGCGCGGTGCCTTCACGGCGATGATCGTGGCGGTCGCGGTGCAGGTGGCGCTTGGCATCATGAACGTGATCCATGCTTCGCCCCTGGGGCTGGCGCTGACGCACCAGTTGGGCGCGGTCGTCCTGTTCGCGCTGATCATCCGGGCGCGTCACCACGCGCGCTTTCCGCATGAAACCTCGGTCAGGGGGACCATCCGATGACGGCGATCAACGACCTGCTTGCCTTCCAGCGCCAGACCGAGGCGCTGTCCTCGATCGCCGAACGGCTTGGCTGGGACCAGGAAACCGTCATGCCGCGCGGCGCGGTCGAACAGCGGGCCGAGGAGATGGCCGCGATCGAGGCCGTGCTGCACGAGCGCCGCACCGATCCGCGCATCGGCGAATGGCTGGACGTGGCCGAACCCCGGACCGAGGCCGAGGCCCGGTCGGTCGAACTGATCGCACGCGATTTCAGCCGCGCGAACCGCATTCCCGCCAAGCTGGCGCAGGAACTGGCGCGGCTCACATCCCTGTCCCAGGGCATCTGGGCCGAGGCACGCGCCAAGGACGCGCCCGAGGATTTCCTGCCCACGCTGGATCAGGTCCTGGTCCTGAAGCAGGACGAAGCCGCCGCCCTGGCCGATGGCGGCGACCATTATGACGCGCTGCTGGACGATTACGAACAGGGCATGACGGGGGCCGAGATCGCGGCCCTGTTCGACACCATGCGCCCGCGTCTGGTGGCGCTGCGCGAGGAGGTTCTGGGGGCCGGGCGGCAGCCCGCGCCGCTGTCGGGCCATTTCCCGCAGGAAACCCAGATCCGGCTGGCGCGCACCTGTGCCACCGCCTTCGGATATGACTGGACGCGCGGGCGGATGGACATCGCGGTCCACCCCTTCAGCAGCGGCCGGTGGCAGGACAGCCGCATCACGACGCGGGTGGTGGAAACCGATCCCTTCAACTGCATCTATTCCACCATCCACGAGGTCGGCCATTCCAGCTATGAACTGGGAATAGACCCGGATTACGCCTTCACGCCCCTGGGCCGGGGCGTGTCGATGGGCGTCCACGAAAGCCAGAGCCGCATCTATGAAAACCAGATGGGCCGGGGCCGAGCCTTCACCGGCTGGCTGTTTGGCCGCATGTCGGACGCCTTCGACGGGCTGAACATCACCGATGCGGATGCCTTCTATGCCACCGTGAACCGCGTCACCCCTGGCTTCATCCGCACCGAGGCCGACGAGGTGCAATACAACCTGCACATCATGATGCGCTTTGATCTGGAACGCGACCTGATCTCGGGGCGGCTGTCCACCGACGATCTGGTCGAGGCCTGGAACGACCGCTTCCTGCGTGATTTCGGGGTGGTGGTGGACCGCCCGGCCAATGGTGTCTTGCAGGACGTGCATTGGGCGGTAGGGCTGTTCGGCTATTTCCCGACCTATGCCTTGGGCAACGTCTTCGCGGGCTGCCTGAACCATGCCATGCGGCAGGCGGTGCCAGACCTGGACAATGCGCTTGCCGCGGGCGATGCCGCGCCGGCCGTCGAGTGGCTGCGAGAAAACGTGCAGCGCCATGGCGGGCTGAAGCGCCCGCGTTCCCTGATCGAGGAGGCGACGGGGGCCGATGTCTCGCCCGAGCCGCTGCTGTCCTATCTGGAAGGCAAGTTCGGCCAGATCTACGGGCTGTAAACAGAAGGCCGGGCGATCCGCCCGGCCTTTCGCTTACCTGTTGGGCCACAAGGGCGCGTGTCGGTTCACGTCCTTGTAGAGCAGGTATCGGAACGGCCCCGGCCCGCCCGCATAGCAGGCCTGCGGGCAGAAGGCGCGCAGCCACATGTAGTCGCCCGGCCCGACCTCGACCCAGTCGCGGTTCAGGCGATAGACGGCCTTGCCCTCCAGCACGAAGAGGCCGTGCTCCATCACATGCGTCTCGGCGAAGGGGATGGATCCGCCCGGCTTGAAGGTCACCACGGTGATGTGCATGTCGTGGCGCAGGTCGGCCGGGTCCATGAAGCGCGTGGTGCCCCAGGCGCCATCCGTGTCGGGCATCATGGACGGAGGGATGTCCTGTTCCTGCGCGACGATGGGATCGGGCCGCGCCAGCCCCTCGACCGGCTGCCACCGCTTGCGCCACCAGTGGAAGCCGGTGTTGCCGGGCGTGGTGTTTCGGACCGACCAGGACGTGCCGGGGGGCACATAGGCGAAGCCGCCGGGGGTCAGCAGGTGTTCGGTCCCGTCAATGGTCACCGACATCGACCCGCCGGTGACAAACAGGGCGTGCTGGATCTCGGGGTCGTCATCGGGATGGTCCGATCCGCCGCGCTCGGCCAGTTCGACGATGTACTGGCTGAAGGTCTCGGCAAAGCCCGAGAGCGGCCGGGCGATCATCCACATCCGCATCCCCGTCCAGCCGGGCAGATAGCTGGTCACGATGTCGCGCATCACGGTGCGGGGGATCACCGCATAGGCCTCGGTGAAGACGGCCGTGTCGGTGGTCATGCCGGTCTGCGGCGGCAGGCCCGCCACGGGACCGGCATAAGGCACGCGGTTCGGGTTCTCGACCGGGACGGGGGCCACGTCGCCCACGGGGGCGCCGGCAGGGGGAAGGTCTGGGGTCATGTCGGTCATTTCAGGGCCTCTTTCAGGCGAAGTTCGCCGATGCGCATGACCTGGCGTTCGGCCTCGGCCCGCTCGGTCGGGGTGTCGTTGTCGATGCGGGCCTGCATGGCGGCCATGATGCCCGGCTTGTCGTGGTCGCGCACGGCGATGATGAAGGGAAAGCCGTGCTTGGCGACATAGGCGTCGTTCAGGCGCGTGAACGTCGCGCGTTCATCATCCGTCAGGCTGTCCAATCCCGCGCTTGCCTGTTCCGCGGTGCTGTCGGCCGTCAGGCGCTTGGCCTGCGCCAGCTTGCCCGCCAGATCGGGGTGCGCGTTCAGGACGCCCAGCCGTTCGTCGTCGGACGCGCTGCGGAACACCTGCGCCATCCGCGCGGCCAGGCCCGAGGCGCTGTCATGGACCGCGCCCATCTCGGCGTCCCAGACCCGTTCGGCGATGAAGGGCGAATGTTCATAGATGCCGCCGAATTTCTGGACAAAGCTGTCGCGGTCCATCTGCGACGGACGCTGGCGCGGCTGGAACGGATGCACCTCGGCCCAGTGGCGCGCGATGTCGAGGCGGCTGGCGAACCAGACGCCCTCGTGCTGGCGGCAATGGTCCAGGAACCGCTGGATCGCCATGGCCCGGCCCGGACGCCCGGCAAGTCGGCAATGCAGGCCGATCGACATCATCTTGGGCGCGCCCGCCGCACCTTCGGCGTAAAGGATGTCGAAGCTGTCGCGCAGATAGTCGAAGAAATCCGTCCCCGTGCCGAAGCCCTGGCCGGACGAGAAGCGCATGTCGTTGGCGTCCATCGTATAGGGCACCATCAGCTGCGGCTTGCCGTTGTGGACATGCCAATAGGGCAGCTCGTCCGCGATCGTGTCGGCCAGGTATTCGAAGCCGCCTTCCTCGCAGCCAAGCGCCACCGTGTTCATCGAACAGCGGCCCTGGTAGAACCCGCGCGGGCGTTCGCCGGTGACGCGGGTGTGCAGCTCGACCGCCTGGGCGATGTGATCCGCCTCGACCTCGCGCGGGATGTCGCGATAGTCGATCCATTTCAACCCGTGGGTCGCGATCTCCCACCCGGCCGATTTCATCGCGGCCACCTGTTCGGGGCTGCGTTCCAGGGCGGTGGCGACGCCATAGACCGTCACGGGGATGTCGCGCAGCATCCGGTGCAGGCGCCAGAAGCCCGAGCGCGCGCCATAGTCATAGATCGATTCCATGTTCCAGTGCCGCTTGCCGGGCCAGGGCTGGGCGCCGATGATCTCGGATAGGAAGGCCTCGGAGGCGGCGTCGCCGTGTTCGATGCTGTTCTCGCCGCCTTCCTCGTAGTTGAGGACGATCTGCACCGCGATCCTTGCGCCGCCAGGCCATTTCGGGTCGGGGGTGGTTTCTCCATATCCTCGCAGGTCGCGGCTATAGCGCATCGGGCATCCTTTCCGTGGCAGCGTCACGCGCAGCAAACCGCGTGCGAGCCTCTGCGGCAAGCGGGCGGCAGCAGAATTCTGTATCAACGAATCGGAAAAGATCAGCGCCGGTTTCAATTACCTGTTGAAAGACTTGCGGGCTGGTGCTGATTGTTGCCACGAACGCGGCCCCCATAAGCTGCGCGCATGCGGCCACCATAAGCCGCGCGGGAGGGAAACCCATGGAACGTTATTTCAAGCTGTCCCAACACGGCAGCACCGTCAGGACCGAGGTGATCGCAGGCATCACCACATTCCTGACGATGGCCTATATCATTTTCGTCAACCCAGACATCCTGTCAACGACCGGCATGGACCGCAACGCCGTCTTTGTCGCCACCTGCCTGGCCGCCGCCATCGGATCGGCGGTCATGGCGTTGTGGGCCAACTGGCCCATCGCCATGGCCCCGGGCATGGGGCTGAACGCCTTTTTCGCCTTTACCGTCGTTGGCGCCATGGGTTTTACCTGGCAGCAGGCGCTTGGCGCGGTCTTCATCAGCGGCCTGATCTTCCTGTTCCTGTCGGCCACAGGGATCCGCCGCTGGCTGGTGGCGGGGATTCCCGTGTCGATGCGCAGCGGCGTGGCCGCCGGGATCGGCATGTTCCTGGGCATCATCGCGCTGCAATCCTCGGGGATCGTGGTGGACAGCCCCGCGACGCTGGTCACGCTGGGCGACCTGACCAACCCCGGCACGCTGCTGGCGGTGGCGGGCTTCTTCATCATCGTGGCGCTGGATGCGTTGCGGGTGACGGGCGCGATCCTGATCGGCATCCTGGTCATCACGGTGGCCGCGATCCTGCTGGGCGTCAGCCAGTTCGGCGGCATCATGTCCATGCCGCCCTCCATCGCGCCGACGCTGATGCAGCTTGATGTCTGGGGCGCGCTTGGCTTCGGCATCTTCCACGTCATCCTGGTCATGGTCCTGGTCGAGGTCTTCGACGCCACCGGCACCCTGATCGGCGTGGCCAAGCGTGCGGGCCTGCTGAAGGAAGGCCCGGTGCATACCAATCCCGGCCTGTCGCGCGCGCTGATGGCGGATTCGACCGCGATCACCGTGGGGTCCATGCTGGGGACCAGCTCGACCACGGCCTATGTCGAAAGCGCGTCCGGCGTGCAGGCGGGGGGCCGGACCGGGCTGACCGCGCTTGTCGTGGCGGTGCTGTTCCTGCTGGCGATGTTCTTTGCGCCCTTGGCCGGGTCGGTGCCCGCCTATGCCACCGCGCCCGCGCTTCTGTATGTAGCGACCCTGATGGTGCGCGAACTGTCCGAGATCGCGTGGGAGGACGTGACTGAATCCGCCCCCGCCGTCCTGACCGCCCTGGTGATGCCCTTCACCTATTCCATCGCCAACGGCCTGGCCTTCGGCTTCATCAGCTATGCGGTGATCAAGCTGCTGACCGGCAAGGCGTCCCAGGTCCATGCGGCGACCTGGATCGTGGCCGCGCTGTTCGTGATCAAGTTCGCCTTCTTCGGCGGCCACTGATCCGATCGGCAGTCATCGACAAGAGGCCTCGCGGGCGACCGCGAGGCCTTTTGCTATCCACCCATCGCATGGCTCAGTTCCGCCGCGGCGGCCGTCACGACCGCGCCCAGCGTCTTGACATGCTCTGGCCCGATGCGGTGCGTGGGTCCGCTGACGCTGACCCCGGCAATCGCCTCGCCCGTCAGGTCGAAGACCGGGGCGGCGATGCAGCGCATCCCGCGCGTCCGTTCCTCGTCATCGAAGGAAAAGCCGCGGGCGCGGATCCGTGCCATGTCCTCGGTCAGGGCCTCGGGCGTGGTCAGCGTCCTTTCGGTGAAACGGGCCAGGCCGGGACCCTCCAGATAGGCGCGCAATGTCTCGGGCCGGCCATAGGCCAGCAGCGCCTTGCCGATGCCGGATGCGTGCAGGGGCGACCGGGTGCCGGGCGGGAAGAAGGCGCGGATGGTTTCGTGGGTTTCGGCCTGGCTGACGAACAGCACCGCATCGCCGTTCAGGATCCCCAGGTTCGCCGTTTCCCCGGTATGCTTCATCAGCGCCTGCAGAACAGGGCGTGCACGTTCGACGATCCCCGACCTGCGCATGAAGGCCGATCCCAGCCGGAAGGTCGCCGCCCCGATGTTCCAGGCCTGCGTGGCCGGATCGCTTTCCACCATGCCGCGCGCGGCCAGTGAATGCAGCAGCCGGTGCACGGTCGAAGGCGGCTGGCCGATCCGGTCCGCGACCTCGGACAGGGTCAGGCCGGGATGGGTGGCCAGCAGGTCCAGCATGTCCAGGGCGCGATCCAGCACCTGCACGGTGCCGCCCTGGTCCTTGGTGCTGCGGGGGCGGCCCCGGCGGCGGGTAGGTTCAGACATTTTCGCCCTTTTCTAAAGAATACATTGCCAAAACCGCAATAATCCTGCGCCCCTTCTGAAAAAAGGCAAGCACATGGTCTTGCTGCTGATTTTGGCATTTATCGCGAAAATGGAAAACATTTCCAGAAAAATTGTGACATCTGGTCGCAGGTGGTATTCTGCGCTTATCAGAGGAGGAAGAGCCATGACCAGCCAGAATCCCGTGTTCATTCCAGGCCCCACCAATATCCCCGAGGTGCTGCGCAAGGCCGTGGACATGCCCACGATCGACCACCGCAGCCCGGTCTTCGGACGCATCCTGCACCCCGCGCTGGAAGGGGTGAAGAAGGTTCTGAAGACCACGCAGGGGCAGGTCTTCGTCTTCCCCTCGACCGGGACCGGCGGGTGGGAAACCGCGATCACCAACACCCTGTCGCCCGGCGACAAGGTTCTGGCGACGCGCAACGGCATGTTCAGCCACCGCTGGATCGACATGTGCCAGCGGCACGGCCTTGACGTGCAGGTCGTCACCCAGGAATGGGGCGAGGGTGTTCCCGCCGACCGGTTCGAGGAAATCCTGACCGCCGACAAGGGCCACCAGATCAAGGTCGTCCTGGCGACGCATAACGAAACCGCCACCGGCGTGCGCAGCGACATCGCCGCCGTCCGCCGCGCCCTTGATGCGGCCGGCCATCCGGCGCTGCTGTTCGTGGACGGGGTTTCGTCGATTGCGTGCTATGATTTCCGCATGGACGAATGGGGCGTCGATATCGCCGTGACCGGCAGCCAGAAGGGCTTCATGCTGCCCCCGGGCTTGGCCATTGTCGGTTTCTCGCCCAAGGCCATGGCGGCGGTCGAGACCGCGAAACTGCCGCGCACCTTCTTCGACATCCGTGACATGGCGAAAGGCTATGCCAACAACGGCTATCCCTATACGCCGCCGGTCGGGCTGCTGAACGGCCTGAACGTCGCCTGCGGGATGCTGCTGGACGAGGGGCTGGAGAACGTCTTTGCCCGCCACCACCGCATTGCCGAGGGCGTGCGCCGCGCCGTTGGTGCATGGGGGTTGCAGCTTTGCGCCAAGCGCCCTGAATTGTATTCGGACAGCGTCAGCGCGATCCGCGTGCCGGAAGGGTTCGATGCCAACAAGATCGTCAGCCACGCGCTGAACGCCTATGGCGTGGCCTTCGGCACCGGGCTTGGCGATGTCGCGGGCAAGGTCTTTCGTATCGGCCACCTTGGCAGCCTGACCGACGTCATGGCGCTGTCGGGCATCGCCACGGCGGAAATGGTCATGGCCGACCTGGGCCTGCCGGTGAAATTGGGCAGCGGCGTCGCCGCCGCGCAGGACCATTACCGCCAAAGCGCCACCGCAATGAAGGCTGCCGCGTGATGAAGGACGCCATGGAGATCCCGACCTATCAGGACATGCTTTCTGCACACGACCGCATCCAGCCATACATCCGCCGCACGCCGGTTCGCACCTCGGATTACCTGGACGATCTGACCGGGGCCCGGCTGTTCTTCAAGTGCGAGAACTTCCAGGAGCCGGGGGCCTTCAAGGTCCGCGGCGCCGCCAACGCGGTCTTCGGCCTGGACGAGGCGCAGGCCGCGAAGGGCGTGGCCACCCATTCCAGCGGCAACCATGCCTCCTGCCTCAGCTACGCCGCGATGCGCCGGGGGATCCCGTGCAACGTGGTGATGCCGCGCACGGCGCCGCAGGCCAAGAAGGACACGGTGCGCCGCTATGGCGGCGTGATCACCGAATGCGAGCCCTCCACCTCCTCGCGCGAGGCGACATTCGCCGAGGTGCAGGCGCGGACCGGCGGCGATTTCGTCCATCCCTACAACGACCCGCGGGTGATCGCGGGGCAGGGCACCTGTTCCAGGGAATTCATGGAGCAGACCGACGGGCTGGACATGGTCGTGGCGCCGATCGGCGGCGGCGGCATGATCTCGGGCACCTGCCTGACGCTTTCGACGCTGGCGCCGGAAACGAAGGTCATCGCGGCCGAGCCCGAGCAGGCCGACGACGCCTATCGCAGCTTCAAGGCGGGTCACATCATCGCCGACGATGCGCCCAAGACCATCGCCGACGGACTGCTGGTGCCGCTGAAGGATCTGACCTGGCATTTCGTCAGCAACCATGTCTCCGAGATCTACACGGCCTCCGACGCGGAAATCATCGATGCGATGAAGCTGATCTGGAAGCACCTGCGCGTGGTGATGGAGCCCTCCAGCGCCGTGCCGCTGGCGGCCATCTTGAAGAACAAGGACGCCTTCGCCGGCAAGCGTGTCGGCATCATCATCACCGGCGGCAATGTCGATCTCGACAAGCTGCCCTGGACCCAAGGAGCGCAATCATGAACGCACCGATCAAGTCGAATGGCGTGAACCTCGACACCCTGGAAGTCGGCTTCGACGTGCCCGCGCTGCCGGGCATGGACGAGGCGGACATCCAGACGCCCTGCCTGATCCTCGACCTGGACGCGCTGGAGCGCAACATCAGGAAGATGGGCGACTATGCCAAGGCGCACGGGATGCGCCACCGGGCCCATGGCAAGATGCACAAGTCGGTCGATGTGCTGAAGCTGCAGGAAAGCCTGGGCGGCGCGGTCGGCGTCTGCTGCCAGAAGGTCTCGGAGGCCGAGGTCTTCGTGCGCGGCGGCATCAAGGACGTGCTGGTCTCGAACCAGGTGCGCGACCCGCTGAAGATCGACCGGCTGGCCCGCCTGCCCAAGCTGGGCAGCCGGATCATCGTCTGCGTGGACGACGTGGCGAACGTCGCCGACCTATCGGCGGCGGCGCAAAGGCACGGCACGACCATCGAGTGCTTCGTGGAAATCGACTGCGGCGCAGGCCGCTGCGGCGTGAAGACCACGCCCGAAGTGGTGGAGATCGCCAAGGCCCTCGACGCGGCACCGGGGCTGAAGTTCACCGGCATCCAGGCCTATCAGGGCGCGATGCAGCACATGGACAGCTATGAGGACCGCAAGGCCAAGCTGGACGCGGCCATCGCCCAGGTCAAGGATGCGGTCGAGGCGCTGAAGGCCGCGGGGCTGGAGCCGGAACTCGTCTCGGGCGGCGGGACCGGCAGCTATTACTTCGAGAGCAACTCGGGCGTTTACAACGAACTCCAGTGCGGCAGCTATGCCTTCATGGACGCGGACTATGGCCGCATCCACGATGCCGAGGGCAAGCGCATCGACCAGGGCGAATGGGAAAACGCGCTGTTCATCCTGACCAGCGTGATGAGCCACGCCAAGCCCGACAAGGCGATCGTGGACGCGGGCCTGAAGGCGCAGTCCGTCGACAGCGGGCTGCCCTTCGTCTATGGCCGCGACGACGTGAAATACGTCAAGTGCAGCGACGAGCATGGCGTGGTCGACGACCCGCAGGGCGTCCTGAAGGTCAACGACAAGCTGCGCCTGGTGCCGGGCCATTGCGACCCGACCTGCAACGTCCACGACTGGTATGTGGGCGTCAGGAACGGCAAGGTGGAAACGCTGTGGCCGGTGTCGGCGCGCGGGAAGGCCTATTGATGTGGGTCGTTCCTGAAGGCGAGATCGCAGGCCTGATGACCCCCGAGGCCGCGTTCGACGCGGTCGAGGCGGTCTTCGCCGCCATGGCGCGCGGCGAGGCCCGCAACTTCCCCGTCGTGCGCGAGGCCATCGGGCATGAGGACGCGCTCTACGGCTTCAAGGGCGGCTTCGACGGGGCAGGGCTGACGCTCGGCCTCAAGGCCGGGGGATACTGGCCCAACAACGGGAAGCACGGGCTGATCAACCACCAGTCCACGGTGTTCCTGTTCGACCCCGACACCGGCCGCGTCTCGGCGGCGGTCGGGGGCAACCTGCTGACCGCGCTGCGCACGGCGGCCGCGAGTGCCGTGTCCAGCAAGTACCTGGCCCCCGAAGGGGCGCGGGTGCTGGGCATGATTGGGGCGGGCCACCAGTCCGCCTTCCAGATGCGCGCCGCCGTGCGCTTCGGCAATTTCGAGAAAGTCATCGGCTGGAACCCCCATCCCGACATGCTGACCCGCCTGGCCGACACCGCAACTGATCTGGGCCTGCCCTTCGAGGCCGTGGATCTGCCGCGACTGGGCGCGGAAGCCGACGTGATCATCTCGATCACCTCGGCCTTCGAGCCGCTGCTGATGGACGGTCATGTCCAGGGGCCGACGCATATCGCCGCGATGGGCACCGACACCAAGGGCAAGCAGGAACTGGACCCGGCGCTTGTCGCCCGCGCGCGCCTGTTCACCGATGAGGTGGCCCAGTCGCTCAGCATCGGCGAGTTCCAGCACGCAAGCGCGCAGAACGCCATCTCCGCAGAGGACGTCACCGCGATAGGCCAGGTCATCATCGGCCAGCATCCGGGGCGCGGCGATGCGGATGTCACCATCTTCGACGGCACCGGCGTGGGCCTCCAGGACCTCGCCGTCGCAAAGGCCGTCGTCGAACTCGCCAAGCAACAGGGAAAGGCCATAAAGGTCGATATCTGAGGGAACAAGACAGCCGTGGAAAGGGAGGTCCGCAATGTCTGACGCAACTTATCAGGGGGGGATCCATCCGGTGGATGAGATCCTGCCCGCCCCCAAGCTGTTCACGCTTGGGTTCCAGCATGTGCTGGTCATGTATGCAGGGGCCATTGCGGTCCCGCTGATCGTCGGCCGCGCGCTGAACCTGCCGCCCGAGGAGGTGGCGTTCCTGATTTCCGCCGACCTCTTCGTCTGCGGCGTCGTGTCCATCATCCAGAGCCTGGGGGCGACCCAGTATTTCGGGATCAAGCTGCCCGTGATGATGGGCGTGACCTTTGCATCCGTCGGCCCGATGGTCGCGGTCGCGACATCCATGCCCGGCCATGAAGGCGCGCGCGCGTTGTTCGGGGCAATCATCGCGGCGGGGATCATCGGCATCTTCATCGCGCCCTTCATTTCCAAGATGCTGCGGTTCTTTCCGCCGGTGGTTACGGGCACGCTGATCCTGACCATCGGGATCAGCCTGATGCCCATCGGCATCAACTGGATCTTCGGCCTGCAGGTCGGCCCGACCGCACCCAAGATCGTGGACCCCGAAGCCGCCGCCTGGCTGGAGGCCGCCCGCGCGGCGGGCAACGTGCCCGCCAGCGTGACGCTGGCGCCGACGGTGCAGAACCCGCTTTATGCGGCAGGGCAGAACATCCTGATCGCGGTGCTGGTGCTGGGCACGATCCTGCTGGTGTCGAAATTCGCGCGCGGCTTCCTGTCGAACATCGCCGTGCTCGTCGGCATCGTCGTGGGCGGCGTCGTCGCAGCCATGCTGGGCATGATGAACTTCGACAAGGTCGGCGCGGCGGAATGGTTCGCGGTCATCAAGCCGTTCCACTTCGGGATGCCGACCTTCGACCCGATCATGATCGCCACGATGGTGCTGGTCATGCTGGTTACGCTGATTGAATCCACCGGCATGTTCTTGGCCCTTTCGGACATCTGCAAGAAGCCCATGGAGCAGAAGTCGCTGGCTGCGGGCCTTCGCGCCGACGGCTTGGGCACCATGATCGGCGGGATCTTCAACACCTTCCCTTATACCTCGTTCAGCCAGAACGTCGGGCTGGTGGGCGTCACCGGAATCCGGTCGCGCTTCGTCTGCGTGGCGGGGGGCGCGATCATGATCGTGCTGGGCCTGATCCCGAAGATGGGCGCGCTTGTCGAAAGCCTGCCGACGACCGTCCTGGGCGGCGCGGGTCTGGTGATGTTCGGCATGGTCGCGGCGACCGGCGTGCGCATCCTGGCGCGTGTGGATTTTGCCACCAACCGGCACAATCTGTTCATCGTCGCGATCTCGGTCGGGATGGGGATGATCCCGCTGGTTGCGCCGAACTTCAACCAGTGGATGCCGCACGCAATCCACCCGCTGATCCATTCCGGCATCCTGCTGGCGGCGATCACGGCAGTTCTGCTGAACTGGTTCTACAACGGCGCGGCCCATGTGGACGAGGAAGAGCTGCGGGCGGCGGGTCATGTCGCGGACCACTAGGACGCTGTTCCGGGGCGCCGAGGTCGTCGTCACCATGGACGACGCCCGGCGGGAAATCCGGGGCGGCGATGTCCTGGTCGAGAATGGAAAGATCGTCGCGGCGGGTGAAAACCTGCCGCGCAATGGTGCGACAGTGGTCGAGGCCGCGGGCTGCGTGATCACGCCCGGGCTGGTCAACACCCATCACCACCTGTTCCAGACCCTGACCCGCGCCGTGCCCGCCGCGCAGGACGCGGCGCTGTTCGGCTGGCTGCGCACGCTTTATCCCATCTGGTCGCGCATGACGCCCGACGACATCCGCCTGTCAGCCGAGGTGGGGCTTGCGGAACTGGCGATGTCGGGCTGCACCTGTTCGTCGGACCATCTGTATCTGTTCCCGAACGGCTCGCGGCTGGACGACAGCATCGAGGCCGCGCAGAAGGTTGGCATCCGCTTCACGGCAACGCGCGGGGCCATGTCGATCGGCGAAAGCAAGGGCGGCCTGCCGCCCGACGCCCTGGTCGAGGACGAGGCCGCGATCCTGCGCGACAGTGAACGTGTGGTGGATGCCTTCCACGACGCGGGCGAGGGCGCGATGGTGCAGGTGGCGCTTGCGCCCTGTTCGCCCTTCTCGGTCAGCCGCGAGCTGATGCGCGACTCGGCGATCCTGGCGCGGGACAAGGGCGTGCGCCTGCATACCCACCTGGCCGAGAATGACGAGGACATCCGCTATTCGCTGGACAATTTCGGGATGCTGCCGGGGGACTATGCCGAAAGCCTGGGCTGGACCGGCGACGATGTCTGGCACGCCCATTGCGTGAAGCTGTCCGCGCCCGAGATCGACCTGTTCGCCCGCACCGGCACGGGGGTGGCGCATTGCCCCTGCTCCAACGCGCGGCTTGCCAGCGGGATTGCCCCGGTCCGTGCGATGCGCGATGCGGGCGTGCCGGTGGGCCTTGGCGTCGATGGCTCGGCCAGCAACGATTGCAGCCACCTTGGGCTTGAGGCGCGGCAGGCCATGCTGGTCGCGCGGCTGAAGGACGGCCCCGCCGCCATGGGCGCACGCGAGGCGTTGGAGATCGCGACACTGGGCGGGGCGCGTGTTCTGGGGCGCAGCGACATCGGCGCCTTGACGCCGGGGATGCAGGCCGACCTGGTGCTGTGGGACGTATCGGACCTGCCGCTGGCGGGGCAATGGGATTCGGTGGCGGCGCTGATCTTCTGCGCGCCGATCCGTCCGCGCGCGGTCTATGTCGGGGGCAGGGCGGTCGTTGACGATCACCGTCTGCTGACCGCTGATCCCCGTGACCTGCGGGCGCGCGCCGAACGTGCCGTGGCACGCCTGGCGGGCTGAGGATGGGGGGCTGTCTGCCCCCCAACGCGCGCTGCGCGTTCCCCCCGAGGATATTTCTGCCAAAGTGAAAGAACCCGCCGCCAGATTTTCTACGAAATCTTAAGACTACCTTGCTTACGGTCCCACTCGTGCCGGCCTGGGCAGATCGGTTATCAAGAAAACAGCGATAATGAGGGAGGGCGACGATGCCTGGATACCTGACCACCCATGTGCTGGACACGGCGCGCGGCCGCCCGGCCGAGGGGATGGAGGTGGTGCTGTTCCGTCTTGAAAACGGCCAGCGGACCGAACTTGCACGGCTGAAGACCAACAGTGACGGCCGCACCGACAGCCAGATCCTGCCTGCGGCGGAATTCGCCACCGGCACCTATGAGTTGGAATTCCACGCTGGCGCCTGGATGGACGCCACCGGGATCGAGCCTGAAAGTCCGCGGTTCCTGGACGTGATCCCGATCCGCTTCGGCATGTCGCAGGACGATCACTACCACGTGCCGCTGCTGGTTTCGCCCTTCGGCTTCTCCACCTATCGCGGAAGCTGAGCCATGCTGCACCTGATCCCCGACCAAACCATCATCTGGGAATGGCTTGCCTTCGCCATCCGCTGGACGCATGTGATCACCGCCATCGCCTGGATCGGATCGTCCTTCTATTTCATCGCCCTGGATCTTGGGCTGCAAAAGGTGCCGGGCCTGCCCAAGGGCGCGCATGGCGAGGAGTGGCAGGTCCACGGCGGCGGCTTTTATCACATCAACAAATACCTGGTCGCGCCCGAACAGATGCCCGAGCATCTGACCTGGTTCAAATGGGAAAGCTATGCCACCTGGCTATCCGGCGCGGCGCTGCTGATGGTCACCTATTGGGCGGGCGCGAACCTGTATCTGATCGACACCGCCAAGGCCGATCTGGCGACCTGGCAGGCGATTCTGATTTCTGCGGGTTCGTTGGCGCTTGGCTGGCTGATCTATGACACGCTGTGCAAGTCGCGCTTGGGCGAGACGCCGACGGTCCTGATGCTGCTGCTGTTCGTGGCGCTTGTCGTGATGGGCTGGGGCTATACGCAGGTCTTCACCGGCCGCGCGGCGCTGCTGCATCTGGGCGCCTTCACCGCGACGATCATGACGGCCAACGTGTTCTTCATCATCATGCCGAACCAGCGGATCGTGGTGGCGGACCTGAAGGCCGGGCGCGCGCCCGATCCGAAATACGGCAAGATCGCCAAGCTGCGTTCGACGCACAACAACTATCTGACGCTGCCGGTCATCTTCCTGATGCTGTCGAACCACTATCCGCTGGCCTTCGCCAGCCAGTACAACTGGCTGATCGCGGCGCTGATCTTTCTGATGGGCGTGACCATCCGGCACTTCTTCAACACCATGCACGCCCGCAAGGGATACCAGTGGTGGACCTGGGCGGTGACGGCGGTGCTGTTCATCATGGTGATGTGGCTGTCTTCCGCCGGCCTGAACCAGGACACGCTGGAACAGGCCGAAACGCGGCCCCTGACCCCGGTCGAAACCCGCTTCGCCGAGGCCGAGGGCTTTCAGCAGGTCAGCGACGCCGTGCTGGGCCGCTGTTCGATGTGCCACGCGCGTGAGCCGGGATACGAGGGCATCCTTCATGCCCCGAAAGGCGTCTTCCTGGAAACACCGGGCGACATCGCGAAACACGCGCGCGAGATCTATGTCCAGGCGGGGCTGACCGATGCCATGCCCCCTGCAAACGTCACCTATATGGAGCCGCAGGAGCGCGAGCAGATCATCCGCTGGTTCCGTGCCGCAGGCGGCGCAAGCCTGGCGGGAATGTAGGCCCGTGTTCCGTATCCGGCCCGCACGGCCCGAGGATACGGCAGCCTTGTTCGACGTCCGCACGTCGGTCCGGGAAAACCACCAGGGGGTCGAGGAACTGGCCAGGCTGGGCGTCACGCCCGAAAGCGTTTCGGCCATGATCGTCACGGCCCCTTGCTGCTGGGTCGCGGTCGAGGATGACCGGATCGTCGGCTTTTCCATGATCGACGACGACCGGGGAACCCTGTTCGCCGCCTTCGTGCGCCCGGAATGCGAAGGACGCGGCATCGGCGGCGGGCTTGTCGCCAGGGCCGAGGCCGCGCTGTTCCAGCGCCACCCTGTCATCTGGCTTGAAACCGGCCGCGGCACCCGCGCCGCTGCCGTTTACCGCCATCTCGGTTGGGGCAGCGAGATCGACCTGGGCGGCGGCAATATCCGCCTGTTCAAGACGCGCCCGTCCTAGCGGTCAAAAACCTTCTTCAATTCCCGCACCGCGAAATCCGCGAACATCCGAACCTTCGGGTCTTGCAACCGTCGATGCGGGGTCAGGCAGCCGAATTGCGACGGCAGGGGGCGGTTCCGGGGCAAGACCTCGACCAGGCGGCCGGACTTGATATCTGCGGCGACTTCGTACAGCGGCCGGTTTGCGATACCTTCACCCCCACGCGCCCAGGTTGTCAGCACGTCGCCGTCGTCGGTGTCGAAACGCCCCGAAACCATCATCTTCTGCGGGCCGTCCTCGGTCTGCAGGACCCAGTAGAATTCCGGGCTGCGGGGATAGCGCAGCAGCAGGCAGTTGTGATCGACCAGATCCTCGGGCGCCTTGGGGGTGCCGTGCTGGGCCAGGTATTCGGACGAGGCGACCAGCACGCGCGGACAATCCGCGATCTTGCGCCATTTCAATGCGGAATCGGCGGGTTCTCCCAGAAAGAACGCCAGGTCGATCGCATCCTCGACAATGTTGACGTTGCGGTCCGACAGCCGCAGCCGGAATTCGACGCCGGGGTTTTCCTTGCAGAAAGGCGGGATCAACGGTGCGATCAGCCGCCGTCCCAGGCCAAGCGGCGCGGTCAGGCGGATCACCCCCTGCGGGCGGCCCGAGAAGCTGGACACAAGCGCCTCGGCCTCGTCCAAGGTGTCGATGACGCGGCGGGCGTTGTCATAGAAGGCGCGCCCGATCTCGGTGGGGGTCAGCTTGCGGGTGGTGCGGTTCAGCAGCCGCACGCCAAAGCGGTTTTCCAGATCCTTGATGCGGTTCGAGGCCACTGCCGGGGAAAGCCGCAGGTCCCGGCCCCCCGACGTGATCGAACCCAGTTCGACCACACGGACAAAGACGCGCAGGCTTTCAAGATAGGACATGGATGATAGGCCGTTTTCAAGGAATCGTGTAAAGTCTTCCGGGTCGGCGCCGATTTCGCAACCGTTTTTTTCGGCCTAGCTTGATGACGGGTCCACAGCCACGAAGGATTGCCATGACACCCGCGCTGCGCTTTCTGCTGAACGATCAGCAGGTTGAATTGACCGAGGTCGGTGCTTCGGACACGCTGCTGGATTTCCTGCGCATCAACCGCCGCCTGACCGGCACCAAGGAAGGCTGCGCCGAGGGCGATTGCGGCGCCTGCACGGTGCTCGTCGGTCGCTTGACCGATGACGGGCTGATCTATGAACCCGTGAACGCCTGCATCCGCTTCCTGGCGTCCTGCCATGGCTGCCATGTCGTCACGATCGAACACCTGCACGGGCCGGACGGCGGATTGCACCCGATCCAGGCCGCGATGGTGGAACATCACGGCAGTCAGTGCGGCTTCTGCACGCCGGGGATCGTGATCGCGCTGTATGGCTTGTGGATGGCCAATCCCGAAGCCACGGCCACGGATATCGAGGTGGCTTTGCAAGGCAACATCTGCCGCTGCACGGGATACGAGCCGATCGTCAAGGCGGCGCTTGCCGCAGGCCGCGCGGGCGGTCAGGCATCCGACGCGCTGGCGGTGGAACGGGAACTCGTGACCTCGAAGCTGCGGGACATGCGGGGCGAGCGGGTCGAACTGTCGAAGGGCGGCGAACGCGCCATCATCCCCGGCGATGTGGACGATCTGGCCGCCGTGCTGGAGGCCGAACCGAAAGCCACCATCATCGCCGGCGCGACCGATGTCGGCCTGTGGGTCACGAAGTTCATGCGCGACATCTCCCCTGCGGTGTTCATCGGCCACCTGATGAAGTCCAAGCGCGTCGAGGGGGACGAGATCCGCCTGGGCGCGGGCGTGACCTACAGCGAGGCCGCGCCGCTGATCCGCCAGCATATCCCCGCCGCCTATGACTACTGGCTGCGCATCGGCGGCTGGCAGGTGCGTAACATGGGCACCATCGGCGCCAACATCGCCAACGGATCGCCCATCGGCGACACGCCGCCGCTGCTGATCGCGCTTGGCGCGCGGATCGTGTTGCGCAAGGGCGAGGCGCGGCGCGAACTGCCGCTTGGGGATTTCTTCATCGAATACGGCAAGCAGGACCGCGCGCCGGGCGAATTCGTCGAGGAGGTCATCATCCCGATCCGCCCGCAAGCCAAGGTCGCCGCATACAAGATCAGCAAGCGCCGCGACAGCGACATCACCGCCGTCGCCGCCGGCTTCTGCCTGACCGTCGAAGGCGGCACGATCACCGATGCCCGCATCTGTTTCGGCGGAATGGCGGGCACGCCCAAGCGTGCCTCGGGGGCCGAGGCCGCGCTGAAGGGGCAGCCCTTCGCCCGAGAAGCCTTCGAGGCCGCCGCCCGTGCCGTCGCGGACGACTTCCAGCCGCTGAGCGACTGGCGCGCCAGTGCCGATTACCGTCGCACGGTCGCCGCCAACCTGTTCCGCCGCTTCTGGCTGGAACAATCCGAACCCGGCCTGCCGGTTCGCCTCACCCAAGCCGTGGGAGCATGACATGAAGGACGAAACCACCATCCGCGGCCAGGCGCATCAGGACACCATCCACGACAGCGCCATCAAGCACGTCACCGGCCGCGCCGACTACACCGACGACCTGGCCGAGCCTTATGGGTTGCTGCACGCCTATCTGGGCCTGTCGCAATGCGCGCATGGCAAGATCACCGGCATGGATTTTTCGGAAACGCTGGCGCACCCGGGCGTCGTTGGGGTGCTGACTGCCAAGGACATTCCCGGCGTCAACGACGTGTCGCCCAACGGCAAGCACGACGACCCGATCTTCGCCGAGGAAGAGGTCCTGTTCTGGGGCCAGCCGGTCTTTGCCGTGATCGCGGAAACACGCGATCAGGCACGGCGCGCGGCGCACAAGGTGCGCATCACCTATGACGTTCTGCCCCATGCGCTTGACCCGATGGCCGCGAAAGACGCCGGGATGGGCTATGTCACCGATCCCCTGACCCTGCGCCGTGGCGATGCGGATGCAGGCATGGCCGCCGCGCCCCGTGTGATCAAGGGCCGCTTCAAAATCGGCGGGCAGGACCATTTCTACCTGGAAGGCCAGATCGCCATGGCCGTCCCGGGCGAGGACGAGGACGTGACCATCAACGTCTCGACCCAGCACCCGTCCGAGGTGCAGCACATGGTGGCCCATGTGCTGGGTTGCCAGAACAACGCGGTCGTGGTGAACGTGCGCCGGATGGGCGGGGGCTTCGGCGGCAAGGAAACGCAGATGAACCTGTTTTCCTGCGTTGCGGCCATTGCCGCGAAACGCTGGAACCGCGCCGTCAAGATCCGCCCCGACCGCGACGACGACATGACCGCCACCGGCAAGCGCCACGATTTCGTCGTGGATTACGAAGTCGGCTTCGACGATGACGGCAAGATCCGCGCGGTCCGGGGTGACTGGTATGCCCGTTGCGGTTTCTCTGCCGACCTCTCCGGCCCGGTGACGGATCGCGCGCTGTTCCACTGCGATAACGCCTATTACTATCCCGATGTGCGCGTCAGCAGCCATCCGATGAAGACGAACACGGTCAGCAACACGGCCTTCCGCGGCTTTGGCGGGCCGCAGGGCGTGATCGTCGCCGAACGAATCATGGAGGAAATCGCCTATACGCTGGGCCGCGACCCGCTGGAGATCCGCAAGGCGAACCTTTACCAGAACGGCCAGTTGACGCCTTATCACCAGGAGGTCACCGACCAGATCCTGCCGCAAATCTTTGCGGAGCTTGAGGCATCCAGCGACTATCACGCCCGCCGCCAGGCGGTGCTGGACTGGAACGCGAAGGGGGGCGTGATCCGCAAGGGCATCGCGCTGACGCCGGTCAAGTTCGGCATCAGCTTCACCGCGACCTGGTTCAACCAGGCGGGCGCGCTGATCCATGTCTATAACGACGGGTCCATCGCGCTGAACCATGGCGGCTGCGAGATGGGGCAGGGCCTCAACACCAAGGTCGCCCAGGTCGTGGCCGAGGCGTTCCAGTGCGACATCAACTGCATCAAGATCACCCGCACCACGACGGAAAAGGTGCCCAACACCTCGGCCACGGCGGCGTCCTCGGGGACCGACCTGAACGGCATGGCGGCGCTTGACGCGGCCGAACAGATCAAGGCGCGGCTGGTCGAGTTCGTGGCCGAACGCTGGCAGCAGCCGAAGGATGACATCCAGTTCGTGCCCGGCCATATCCGCGCGGGCGACCACCTGATCCCCTGGAACGAGGTGATCGCGGCGGCCTACATGGCGCGGATCCACCTGTCGGCGGCGGGCTTCTACAAGACGCCCAAGATCCACTGGGACCGCGCGACGGGCCGGGGGCGGCCGTTCTATTACTATGCTTATGGCGCCTCGGTGTCCGAGGTGTCGGTCGATACGCTGACCGGCGAATATGTCATCGACCGCACGGACGTGATCCATGACGTGGGTCGGTCCCTGAACCCGGCCCTGGACAAGGGCCAAGTCGAGGGCGCCTTTGTCCAGGGCGCCGGCTGGCTGACCACCGAGGAGCTGTGGTGGGACGACAAGGGGCGCCTGCGGACCCACGCGCCTTCCACCTACAAGGTGCCGCTGGCGTCTGACAGGCCGCGCGTCTTCAACGTCAAGCTGGCAGACTGGTCAGAAAACGCCGAACGCAGCATCAAGCGGTCCAAGGCCGTGGGCGAGCCGCCCTTCATGCTGGGCATCAGCGTCTTCGAGGCGATCAACATGGCCGTCGCATCCTTCAGCGACTATCGCGAACACCCGCGCCTGGACGCCCCCGCCACGCCCGAACGCGTGCTGATGGCGATCGAGAAGCTGCGGGGATGATCCGGGTCCGGGTCATGCAGGCCCTGGGGTCCACTCCGCGCGATGCGGGGGCCGAGATGTTTGTCGGTCCCGATCGCGTGGAGGGCACCATCGGCGGCGGCCAGCTGGAATACATGGCCATCGAGCGCGCCCGTGCCATGTTGGCCTCGGGCGAGGCCGAGGCGCGCATGGACATCCCCCTGGGGCCGGAAATCGGCCAGTGCTGCGGGGGCAGGGTGGTCCTGCACCTGGACCGGGAAGGCCCCACGCCCGAGGATCATCCCGACGTGCTGGTCTTCGGCGCGGGCCATGTCGGGCGCGCTTTGGCGCAGGCGCTGCAACCCTTGCCGGTCAACGCGACCCTGATCGACAGCCGTCCCGAGGAACTGGCCCAGGCCGCCCCTGGCATCGAGACCCGCCTGACCCCGCTGCCCGAATCCGAAATCCGCGCCGCCCGTCCCGGCAGCGCCGTGGTGATCCTGACCCATGACCATGCGCTCGATTTCCTGCTGGCTGCCGAGGCCTTGGCGCGCGACGACCTGTTCTATATCGGCATGATCGGCAGCGCCACCAAGCGCGCGCAGTTCACCCGCTTTGCCCGAGAGCGCGGCCTCGACGCCGCGCCGCTGGTCTGCCCCATCGGCGCAGGCTTCACCCATGACAAGCGTCCGGCGGTCATCGCCGCCTTCACCGCCGCCGAACTGATCGCGCGGCTGACTGCAGCTTCTTCTTTGAAAAAATACCCATGCAACAGCTGATCCGGGGCCGCGTTCTCGGCTTCCACGCCGACCCCCACGACACGTCCGACAACCACCGCTACCTTGAGGACGGCGCGATCCTGGTCGAGGACGGCCGCATCCTGGCCGTGGACGACTACGCCACCCTGGCCCGTCCCGGCTTGGCCGAAATCGACCACCGCCCGCACCTGATCATGCCGGGCTTCATCGACACGCATATCCACTTCCCGCAGGTGCAGGTGATCGCCAGCTGGGGCGCGCAGCTTCTGGACTGGCTGAACACCTATACCTTCCCCGAGGAAGCGCGCTTCCGCCAGCAGGGCCATGCCCCCGCCATGGCCGAGGCCTTCCTGAACCTGCTGACGGATCACGGTACGACCACGGCGGTCGCCTTCTGTTCGGTCCACGCCGAAAGCGCCGAGGCGCTGTTTTCCGCAGCCCATGCCCGCAACATGGCGATGGTCGCGGGCAAGGTGATGATGGACCGCAACGCCCCGCCCGAGGTGCTGGACACGCCCCAGCAGGGATATGACGACAGCAAGGCGCT
Source organism: Paracoccus yibinensis (assembly GCF_030846195.1). Taxonomy (GTDB): domain Bacteria; phylum Pseudomonadota; class Alphaproteobacteria; order Rhodobacterales; family Rhodobacteraceae; genus Paracoccus; species Paracoccus yibinensis. Next base: position 224,658 of record NZ_JAVCWH010000002.1, on the reverse strand, counting down.
GATCGGCCGCTGGCACGGCATGGGCCGCCAGCGTTACGCGATCACGCCGCGCTTCGCGATCACCTCGACCCCCGAACAGATGGAAGCGGCGGGAACGCTGGTGCGCGAGCATCCCGACTGCCACATCCAGACCCACCTGTCCGAGAACAAGGACGAGATCGACTTCACGCTGAGCCTCTATCCGCAGGCCCGCGACTACCTCGACATCTACGAAACCTACGGCCTTTTGTCCGACAAGCTGCTGCTGGGCCACTCGATCCACCTGCGCCCGAGAGAGATCGAGCGCATGGCGGAAACCGGCAGCCGGGCGGTGTTCTGCCCGACCTCGAACCTGTTTCTTGGATCGGGACTGTTCGACGAAGCCGGGCTGCGCGCGGCGGGCGTGGTCAGCGGGATTGCCACCGATGTGGGGGGCGGCACCAGCTATTCCATGCTGCAGACCCTGAACGAAGGCTACAAGATCCTGCAACTGCGCGGACAGAAGCTGACGCCGCTGTCGGCCTTCCACTGGATCACCCGCGGTAATGCGATGGCCTTGGGGATGGCGGACCAGATCGGCACGCTGGACCCTGGCAGCATGGCGGATCTGGTGGTGCTGGACGCCCGCGCCACGCCTGCGATGGCGCTGCGCATGGAGCGGTCGGAAACGCTGGAACAGGAACTTTTCATCCTGGAGATCATGGGCGACGACCGCAGCATCCGCGAAACTTATGTAGCGGGTAAGCCGATGAAGAAACATGGTTAATGCCGTCGCGTCAGGCCAATAATCCGTGATCCTCGGGAACTTCCGGGCCGATCTCCGAATTTTACGGCAGATACGGAAATGGAGATCACGATGAAAACCCTTCTGTCCCTGACTGCCGTTGCCGCCACCTTCGCGGCAAGCGCCGGCGTCGCCGAAACCACCATCGTTCAGACCCAGCCCTCGACCACGGTGACCCAGGTCGAAACCGACCCGAACACCACTGGCGGCGGCGCTCTTGGCGGCGCGGCGACCGGTGCAGTCGCCGGTGCTGCGGTTGGCGGCCCAGTCGGCGCGGCCATCGGCGGGGTCGCCGGTGCGGTCATGGGCGACGTCAGCGAGGACGCGCTGACCCCCGAAACCCGCACCTATATCATGGAAAACCGCACGGAATCCGTCGTTCTGGACAGCGATCTTGCTGTTGGAACGGTGGTGCCGGAAACGGCGACGATCCAGACGGTGCCGAACTCGAACGTGCAATATGTCTATGTCAATGATCGCCCCGTGGTCGTCGAACCCGAGACCCGCAAGGTCATCTACATCTACGAATAAGCGCGGGCGCGTCGTTCACGCGTTGCAGGCCGGTCCTTCGGGACCGGCCTTTTCATATGTATGGGCTTTTCTGATCCCAAGGGGCAGGCTATCCCTTGCAAGACAAGACCGGCCGCAAGGGACAGCGTCATGACCAAGATCACCCCCGTCCTGATGGCAGGCGGATCGGGAACCCGGCTTTGGCCGGTATCCCGGCAAAGCTTTCCCAAGCAGTTCGCGCCGCTGATGGGCGAGGAAACCCTGTTCCAGGCATCCGCCCGCAGGCTGTCCGGCCCCGATTTCGCCGATCCGATCGTCATGACCAACTCGGACTTCCGCTTCATCGTGGCCGAGCAGCTGGACCAGATCGCCATCCATCCCGGCGCCATCGTGATCGAGCCGTCGGGCCGCAACACCGCCCCGGCGATCCTGGTGGCCGCGCTGATGGTCGCATCGAAGGACCCCGAGGGATTGTTGCTGGTGGCGCCATCGGATCATGTGATCCCGGACCACGCCGCCTTCGCGCGCGCGGTGCGCCAGGGCGTCGGCCCTGCGTCTGAAGACCGGATCGTCACCTTCGGCATCACCCCGGACCGGCCCGAAACCGGCTATGGCTATCTGGAACTGGCGGGGAAGGGCGACGGCCCGCAGCCGCTTGCGCGCTTTGTCGAAAAACCCGATGCGGCGACGGCGGCGCAGATGCTGACGCAGGGCAATTTCCTGTGGAACGCCGGGATCTTCCTGTTCCGCGCCGATACCATGATCGACGCCTTCCGCGCCCATGCGCCGGAATACCTGTCCCCCGTGCTGACCGCCCTGGACGAGGCCAGGGACGACATCGGGTTCCTGCGCCTGGCCCGGGAACCCTGGGTCAGCCTGCCCGACCAGTCCATCGACTATGCCGTGATGGAGAAGGCGCCGAACCTGACCGTCGTGCGCTTTTCCGGCCACTGGTCCGACCTTGGCGGATGGGACGCCGTCTGGCGCGAGGCGCTGCTTGAGGCGCCTGCCGAGAATGGCGTGGTGGTGGACGGCAATTCGACCGCCATTGATTGCCAGGACGTGCTGTTGCGGTCGGATGGCAGCGATGTGCAGGTGGTGGGGATCGGGCTGACGGATGTGATGGTCGTCGCGACATCAGATGCGGTGCTGGTGGCCGACAAGAGCCGTGCGCAGGACGTCCGCCATGCCGTCAGCGCCCTTAAGGCCAAAGGCTGCAAGCAGGCCACATCCTTTCCGCGTGATCACCGCCCCTGGGGCTGGTTCGAGACGCTGGCCCTGGCCGACCGGTTCCAGGTCAAGCGCATCGTCGTGAAGCCCGGCGCGTCGCTGTCGTTGCAAAGCCACGTCCACCGGTCCGAACACTGGATCGTGGTCAGCGGCACCGCGAGGGTGACGGTTGACGACAAGGTGACTCTGGTCACGGAAAACCAGTCGATCTATGTGCCCCTGGGCGCGGTTCACCGGATGGAGAACCCCGGAAAGGTGCCGATGGTCCTGATCGAGGTGCAGACCGGCAGCTATCTGGGCGAAGACGACATCATCCGATACGAAGATGTCTATGCCCGTGGCAGTGCGGAATAGCGAATGAAGCCGGGGGCGCTTCGCCCCCCGGACCCCCAGAGGATATTTAGGCCAGAATGAAAGGGATATGCCGCGCGTTCATAATCTTCTGTAGGATTATGAATTTGCCGTCCCAAGGCTGTGTCGCTATATCTGCCCCTTCCTGGCAAGGGTGAGAAGATGACCGGCAGACTTTCCCGATCCCCCGCCTTCGCGGCGCTTGACGCTGCTGCGTCCGAACGGATCCTGATCCTGGATGGGGCAATGGGCACGCAGATCCAGCAGCTTCGGCTGGGCGAGGATGACTATACCGGCCGCGGGTCGGGCCATGTCTGCCGCCATCATTCGGACCACCCGCAGCAGGGCAACAACGACCTGCTGATCCTGACGCAGCCCGAGGCTGTCGAGGAGATCCATTACCGCTATGCCATGGCGGGGGCGGATATCGTGGAAACGAACACCTTTTCCGCCACGACCATCGCCCAAGCCGATTACGGGATGCAGGATGCCGTCCATGACCTGAACGTCGAAGGCGCGCGCATCGTGCGCCGCGCGCTGGACCGCGCCACCGCGCAGGACGGGCGGCCCCGTTTCGTCGCAGGCGCCATCGGGCCGACGAACCGCACCGCCTCCATCAGCCCGGACGTGAACAACCCCGGCTATCGGGCCGTGACCTTCGAGGACCTGCGGGTCGCCTATCTGCAGCAGGCGCGCGGCCTGATCGAGGGCGGCGCCGACATCCTGCTGATCGAGACGATCTTCGACACGCTGAACGCCAAGGCGGCAATCTTCGCCTGCATTCAGGCGATGGAGGGGCATGGGCGCGCGCTGCCGCTGATGATCTCGGGCACGATCACCGATGCCTCGGGGCGCACGCTGTCGGGGCAGACGCCGACCGCCTTCTGGTATTCGGTCCGTCATGCCCGGCCCTGGTCAGTGGGGCTGAACTGCGCGCTTGGCGCATCGGCCATGCGCCCGCATCTGGCGGAACTGGCAGGGGTGGCGGAAACCAACATCTGCGCCTATCCGAACGCGGGCCTGCCCAACGCTTTCGGCCAGTATGACGAAGGCCCGAACGACACCGCCGTCCAGGTCGCCGAGTTCGCGCGCGAGGGGCTGGTGAATGTCGTCGGCGGCTGCTGCGGCACCACGCCCGACCACATCCGCGCCATTGCCGAGGCGGTCGCCCAATTCACCCCCCGAAAGGTGCCCGAATATGTCTGATCGCCTGCTGCGCCTGTCGGGCCTGGAACCCTTTACCCTGACGCCCGACATTCCCTTTGTGAACGTGGGCGAACGCACCAACGTCACCGGGTCGGCCCGTTTCCGCAAGTTGATCACCAACCGCGATTATGCCGCGGCTTTGGAAGTGGCGCGCGACCAGGTGGAAAACGGCGCGCAGATCATCGACATTAACATGGACGAGGGGCTGATCGATTCAAAGGCCGCCATGGTCGAGTTCTTGAACCTGCTGGCCGCCGAACCCGACATCGCCCGCGTTCCGGTGATGATCGACAGCTCCAAATGGGAGGTGATCGAGGCGGGCCTGCAATGCGTGCAGGGCAAGCCGGTCGTGAATTCGATCTCTATGAAGGAGGGCGAGGAGCAGTTCCGCCAGCAGGCCAGCCTGTGCCTCGCCTATGGCGCGGCGGTCGTGGTCATGGCCTTCGACGAACAGGGCCAGGCCGACACCTGCGCCCGCAAGATCGAGATCTGCGCGCGGGCCTACAAGACTTTGACCGAGGAAGTCGGCTTCCCGCCCGAGGACATCATCTTCGACCCCAACATCTTCGCCGTGGCGACGGGGATCGAAGAGCATAACAACTATGGCGTGGACTTCATCGAGGCGACCCGCTGGATCCGCCGGAACCTGCCCCATGCCCATGTCTCGGGCGGGGTGTCGAACCTGTCGTTCAGCTTCCGCGGCAACGAGCCCGTGCGCGAGGCGATGCACGCCGTGTTCCTGTACCACGCCATCGGGGCGGGCATGGACATGGGCATCGTCAACGCGGGCCAGCTTGCCGTTTATGACCAGATCGACGCGGATCTGCGCGAGGCTTGCGAGGACGTGGTCCTGAACCGCCGCCCCGACGCGACCGAACGCCTGCTGGAGATCGCCGAACGCTTCAAGGGCGAGGGCGGGGCCAAGGCGCGCGAGAAAGATCTGTCCTGGCGCGAATGGTCGGTCGAGAAGCGGCTGGAACATGCGCTGGTGAACGGCATCACCGAATATATCGAGGCCGATACCGAGGAAGCGCGCCAGCAGGCCGAACGCCCGCTGCATGTCATCGAAGGCCCGCTGATGGCCGGCATGAACGTCGTGGGTGACCTGTTCGGCGCGGGCAAGATGTTTTTGCCGCAGGTGGTGAAATCCGCCCGCGTGATGAAGCAGGCCGTGGCCGTGCTGCTGCCCTATATGGAGGCCGAGAAGGCCGCGAACGGCGGCGGCACCCGGCAGGCGGCGGGCAAGATCCTGATGGCGACGGTCAAGGGCGACGTCCACGACATCGGCAAGAACATCGTGGGCGTCGTGCTGGCCTGCAACAACTACGAGGTCATCGACCTGGGCGTGATGGTGCCCGCGCAGAAGATCCTGGAGGTCGCGCGTGAGCAGAAGGTAGACGTGATCGGCCTGTCGGGCCTGATCACGCCCAGCCTGGATGAAATGGTGCATGTGGCGTCCGAGATGGAGCGCGAGGGCTTCCAGGTGCCGCTGCTGATCGGCGGGGCCACGACCTCGAAGATCCACACGGCGGTCAAGATCGCGCCGCGCTATCACAAGGGCGCGGCGGTCTATGTGACCGATGCCAGCCGGGCGGTGGGCGTCGTGTCCTCGCTGCTGTCGCCCACGCAGCAGGCGGATTACGTTCAGGCGATCCGGGCGGAATATCTGGACGTTGCCGAACGCCACGAACGCGCCGAGGCCGCCAAGCAGCGCCTGCCGCTGGCTGCCGCGCGGGCCAATGCGCTGAAGGTGGACTGGTCCGATTACCGCGCCACGCCCCCGCAGTTCACGGGTACCCGGATCATCGACGACTGGGATCTGGCGCAGATCGCGCGCTATATCGACTGGACGCCGTTCTTCCAGACCTGGGAGCTGAAGGGCGTCTATCCCCGCATTCTTGAGGATGAGAAGCAGGGTGAGGCCGCGCGGGCGCTGTTCCACGAAGCGCAGGAAATGCTGGCCCGGATCATCGAGGGCAAGTGGTTCCACCCCCGCGCCGTGGTCGGCTTTTGGCCCGCCAATGCGGTGGGCGACGACATCCGCCTGTTCACGGGCGAGGACCGGCAACAGCCGCTTGCCACCCTGCACACCCTGCGCCAGCAGGTGACCAAGCGCGGCGACCGACCGAATGTCGCGCTGTCCGATTTCGTTGCGCCCGAGGGACGGCCCGATTACGTCGGCGGCTTCGTTGTCACCGCCGGTCCCGAGGAAGCGGAAATCGCCGCCCGCTATGAACGCGCGAATGACGATTACGCCGCGATCATGGTGAAGGCCCTTGCCGACCGCATTGCCGAGGCCATGGCCGAGATGCTGCACGAACGGGTCCGCAAGGAACTCTGGGGCTATGCGCCCGATGAATCCTTCGACCCGCAGGATCTGATCGGCGAACCCTACAAGGGCATCCGCCCCGCGCCCGGCTATCCCGCCCAGCCGGACCATACGGAAAAGCTGACCCTGTTCCGCCTGCTGGACGCGGAAGCCGCCACGGGCGTGCGGCTGACCGAAAGCATGGCGATGTGGCCGGGATCATCCGTGTCCGGCCTCTATATCGGCCACCCGGACAGCTATTACTTTGGCGTGGCGAAGATCGAGGAAGACCAGGCTCGCGACTATGCCGCGCGCAAGGGCATGGAACTGTCCGAGGTCGAACGCTGGCTGGCCCCGATCCTGAACTATACCCCACGCAAAAAGGACGAGGCTGCGTAAGCCTCGCCCTTTCTTCTTCATCCAAATCTCCCAGGGGGCGCGGGGGACTGGTCCCCCGTTTCTCCGTTCAGAACCCGGCCTTGATCTTCTCGAACTCGGCCAGTTGCTTTTCGCGCTGCGCCGGGTCGTTCGGGGTCTGCGCCAGGATCGGGGCGTCGACCTCGCTCAGGCCTTCCTTGACCGCCGGTTCATCTGCGATGGTCGCCATCGCCTCGGTCGAGGTGTGGCCATAGCCGATCGTGTCCAGCAGCGCCTTGCCCGCCGATGGCTCCAGCCAGGCGTTGATGAAATCGTAAGCCTTTTCCTCGCTGCCCGGCCCGTCCTTCAGGTTGATGTATCCACAGAAGAAGGTGGACGACCCTTCCTTGGGTGCCCGTTGGAAGGCGACAGGGTAATTGTCATTCTGCAGATAGACGACGCCGTCGTTCCACGACCAGGCGATGTCCACTGCGCCGGATGCCATCAGCTGCGCCTGTTCGGACGGGTCCGCCCAGTAGGCCGCGACGTTCTGGTGCGCCTTGCGCAGCCAGTCGGCGGCGGCCTGGAACTGTTCGTCGGTCACATTGGTCCAGTCGGTCGTCCCCGTCGCCAGATAGCCAAGCGCCCAGACATCGTCCGAGGAATCCGGCAGCGAGGTGCGGCCCTGGTACTTCGGATCGACAAAGACCTGCAGCGTGGACACGTCCTCGGCCGGAACCGTCTCGGGGTTGTAGGCGATGGCGGTCGCGCCCCAGTCGGTCGGGATATACCAGACGCCCTCGTCGTCCTTGAAGACCTCGGAGGCCAGGAACTGCGGGTCGATCTTGTCGAAGTTCGGGATCTTCGACGTGTCCCAGGGCTCGATCAGCCCGGCGTCGCGATACTTGCTGACCATCTGGCTGCAGGGGTGGGCCACGTCGGCCTTGAAGCCCGAGGCGATCTTCTGGAAAGCCTCGTCATCGTCGCCATAGAAGGCATAGGTCGGGCTGTCGCCGTGCTTGTCGATATAGCCCTGGAAGATCGACGGTTCCTCGAACCCCGCCCAGTCGAAGACGGTCAGTTCCGGGTCCGCCGCCAGAGCCGGCAGGGCCGTGACAGAGACGAGAGCGGTGGTGATCAGCAAGCGCATGATTTCGGGCCTTCCTGTTGGGCGGTTTGATCCGAACGCTAGCGGCGTGAAAACCGTCGCGCAAGGGCATCGCGCGCCGGTCAAGGACCGTTGATCAGCGCATCCGCAACGCGCCGTCCAGCCGGATCACCTCGCCGTTCAGATAGGCGTTTTCGACGACATGCGCGGCCAGGTGGGCGAATTCCTGCGGATCGCCCAGGCGGGGCGGGAAGGTGACTTCCGCCGCCAGACCATCCTGCACCTCGGGCGGCAGCCCGCGCAGCATCGGCGTGGCAAAGATGCCCGGCGCGATGGCGCAGACGCGGATCCCCAGGCCCGCCAGATCGCGCGCCAGGGGCAGGGTCATGCCCGCGATCCCCGCCTTGGAGGCGGCATAAGCGGCCTGGCCCTTCTGCCCGTCGAAGGCCGCGATCGACGCCGTGTTGACGATCACGCCGTTCTCGGCGCGCCCGTTCTTCGCCATTTCCACCGCCGCCAGCCGCAGCACGTTGAAGCTGCCGATCAGGTTCACCTCGACCACGCGGCGGAAGGCGTCCAGGTCGTGCGGCCCGTTCCGGCCGACGGTCTTCTCGCCGATCACCACGCCCGCGCAGTTCACGCAGATGTCGATGCCGCCCATCCGGTCCACGGCCTGGGCAATGGCCGCCGCCGCGCTGTCGGCGGATGTCACGTCGGCTTGGATGTAATTCGGATCGTCACTGGCCGCGCGGTCCAGCACCACGACCGTCGCGCCCTGCTGGCGGAACCAGTCAGCCGTCGCCGCCCCAAGGCCCGAGGCGCCGCCGGTGACGATGGCACGGCTGTTCTTCAGATCCATCGCTTCCCCCTTATCGGTCCAGCAGGTCCGGCCCGCCGGTGATCGCCGGGTCGGGCGTGCCGATTGCGTCCGCATCCTTGCCCGCGAAATCGACCGCGTTCAGGATCGTCTGGATCGCGGCCAGTCGGGCGCGGCGCTTGTCGTCGGACCGGATCACCGTCCAGGGCGCGATCGGCGAATGCGACAGGTTCAGCGTGTCGCGGATCGCCACGGTGTAGTCGTCCCATTTCGCCAGCCCTTCCACGTCGATGCGGGACAGCTTCCATTGCTTCAGCGGATCGGCCTCCCGCTCCAGGAAGCGGCGCATCTGTTCGGCGCGGCCCACGTTCAGCCACAGCTTGACCAGGATGATGCCGTCATCGACCAGCATCTGCTCGAACCCCGGAAGCTGGCGGAAGAAGGCGTTGCGCTGCTGTTCGGTGGAAAAGCCGAAGACGCGCTCGACGATGCCGCGGTTGTACCAGCTTCGGTCGAACAGCGCGATCTCTCCGGCGGCGGGCAACCAGTCGACGTAACGCTGGAAATACCACTGTCCCGCCTCGCGCTCGGTCGGCGTGGGCAGGGCGACGATGGCGGCAGAACGAGGGTTCAGGTTTTCCCGCGTGCGTTCGATCGTGCCGCCCTTGCCGGCGGCGTCGCGGCCTTCGAACAGCACGACCAGACGCTTGCCTGTGGCTACTACGTCATGCATCAGGCGCACCAGCTGCAATTGCAGCCGGTCCATCTGTGCCTCGTAGGTCTTCTTGTCCATCTCGGCCCGATAAGGATAGGTCGGGTCCAAGACCTGGTCCTTGACGGCATTCTCCAGGGCTTTCCTGATGTCCTTGGGCGCGGCCTTCAGGGCCTCGGTGATCTTGCCGACCAGGGGCAGGTCCTGGATATCCGCCATTGCTTATCCTTCGCCAATCCGGGAGATGTCATATTCGGTGGTCTGATAGATCTCGTTGATCCAGTTACCGTAGAGCAGATGGGCATGGCTGCGCCAGCGGTTCGAGGGCGCCCGCGCCGGATCGTCGTCGGGGTAATAGTTCAAGGGCACGTTGATCGGCTTTCCAGCCTCGACGTCGCGGTCGTATTCTTCCTTCAGGGTCGTGCTGTCATATTCGAAATGGTTGAACACATACAGCGCGCGATGCCCCGGATCCTCCAGCAGGCAGGGCCCGCACTGGTCGCTGGCCAGCAGCGTGCGCAGGGCCGGGCGGGTGTCCACGTCGGCCTGCCGGATCTCGGTCCAGCGGCTGACCGGCACCAGCACGTCGTCCGAAAACCCGCGCAGATAGGGCGAGGCCGGGGCAAGGTTGCGGTGGCGGAAGCAGCCGAAGGCCTTGTGGTCCAGCGGGTGCTTCTCCAGCCGGTGGAAATGCCAGGCCATCGCCATGCCGCCCCAGCAGACGCCGAAGGTCGAATGGACATGGCGCTGCGTCCAGGCGAAGACGCGGGTCAGTTCGTCCCAATAGGTCACGTCCTCGAAGGGCAGCAGTTCGACCGGGGCGCCGGTGATGATGAGGCCGTCGAACTTTTCGCCCGTGGCCTCGACCTCGCGGAAGGGGCGATAGAAGCTTTCCATGTGGTCGGCCGCCGTGTTGCGGCTTTCGTGGTCGGACATGCGGATCAGCTGGAAGTCGATCTGCAGGGGCGTGGCGCCGATCAGTCGGGCGAACTGGTTCTCGGTCTGGATCTTCTTGGGCATCAGGTTCAGAAGCCCGATCCGCAGGGGCCGGATGTCCTGCGTCGCCGCCCGGCCCGGAGACATGACCATCACCCCTTCATCCGACAGGATGCGATAGGCGGGCAGGTTCTCGTTCAGGGTGATGGGCATCGGCTTATTCCTTGCGGTCGATGGCGCGGGCGATAAGGTGGTCGAAGTCGGCCGGACTGCGGACCTCGGCCACCTCCTCGGCCAGAACGGTGACGCCGCGCCGCGCCATCGCATGATAGCGCGGCTGGCGGTGGGCCAGGGCGCGCGCATAGGTCCAGCGGATGAAGTCGTCAGGATTGACCTCATCCCCGTCCAGGCCCTTTTCGACCCGATAGGCGATCCAGGCCTTTTCCAGGAACTGGGGCTGGTAATACATGGGCTTGGGCGCCCGGTCGAAGCGGCGCACCAGTTCGGCGGTATGCGCGTCCGACCCCTTGATCCAGACCATCAGCAGGTCGCGTTCAAGCGCGGACAGCACCGGATCGGCCGGATCCTCGGGGTCCACCACCTCGCAGATCGATCCGCCGCTGTCACAGACGAAATGGGGGATTGCATAGATGTCGCGGGCGCGGTCCATGAAATGGCGTGTATCCAGCAGGGCCGCGATCTCGGCGCGGCGGTGCTGGTTCTGGCGCAGGCAGTATTCGTCGAAGGGCAGCCCCCCGCGGCTTGGGCTGCCGGGCTTGCCCAGATAGGTGGACAAGGGCGCCAGGTTGTCGAAGGTGATGTTCGAGGCAATATAGACACTGTCGGACAGCAGCAGCTCGCGCAGGAAGGGAACCTTCATTGCCTCGCGCTTGAAGTTGTCGGCGATGAATTCGCCCATGTAGCGGGTGCCGATCCGGTAGTCGACGCTGTAGTGGAACCAGTCGCCCGCCTCGCGCAGCATGTTGGCCAGGTAGGTCTTGCCCAAGCCCGACATGCCGAACAGCACGACGCGCTTGGCGCTTGCCCCCAGCCAGTCGCTGCCGCTGCGATAGATCATCGGATGTCCCTTCGTTTCGGGCGCATAGGTAATGCGGGGCCCGCAAAAAGCAAAGGCCCCGCCGAAGCGGGGCCTTGCGATGTCGCAGGTGGTGCCGGTGTCAGAAGCTATAGCCGATCCGCACGCCGACGCCCCAGGCATCGTTGTCTTCCATGGTTGCGACTGTCGTCTTGTTGCCGCTTTCGCCGATGCCCAGGTCGGCATCGCCCAGCTTGGTATAGTTGATGCCGGTGGTGATCTTCATGTTGTCCATGGTATAGATCGCGGCCAGCGTGACGCCTTTGCGCCCATTGGTCGGCGCCAGCGGCGAGGCCGTGTCGCCTTCGCTGGGTTCATAAAGGAAAGACAGCGAACCCGACCAGTTCTCGGTGAACTTGCGGCCGACACCGATGGTGTAGGTCGTCGTGTCCTCGACCTCGACCAGCGGGACCGAGCCGGTGCCGGTGTTGATCGGGAAAAGGAAGTTGTCCACGACGAATTCCGACCATTTCACCCAGCGGATTGAACCGAAGACCAGCGTATCCGCAGCAATTCCGGTCTGACCTTCCAAGGTCCAGCTGCGCGGCGTTTTGACGGTATATGAGCCCGAGATGGTGTCGGTAATCCCGCCGGTCGCCGCCAGGATGACATCTCCCGTCTCGGTCATGTCGAAGTCGTGGTCGATGGACGAGTTGTAGGTCAGCGACACACGGCCGGCAATCTCGGGTATCTCATAGGCCGCGCCGAGGACGTAGCCCATACCCCATTCGTCGTCGATCTCCAGGTTATAGGGCGGCGCAATCCGGTTGTATCCCAGCCCGTTCAAGGTCACGCCACCATTGGCTTTCGAGGCGCGGATCCCGCCGTGGATCGAAAAGTTGTTCTCGAACTTGTATCGCGCCAAGGCCGTGAAGGTGGTCGAGTTGACCTCGACCCGGGTGCCGCCCAGAACGGGCGATCCGGCCGGCGCCAGCGGATAGCGTATGTCCGCCCCGAAAGGCTGCTCCATGATGATGGCAGCCGACAGGTTGTCGTTGAACTGGTGCTTGTAGGACAGGCCGACAAAGCCATAGCCCTGCGCGACGTCGCCGGTCGGGCTGGGAGGAATGCCGTTGGGAAAAAGCGGATTGGGCGGAACGCCGACATCCGTCCCTTCAACCGTGGGATCGACGCCCCCAAAGCTCAGTTCCGCATAATTTCCCTGCTCGAACAGCACGGCCAGCGACTGCGGCGCCCGTTCGATCCCGCCTGCGATGATTGGGGACGCGGATATCAGCAGGACCGCACCGCCAGTCATTATTCTTTTCATAGGTATCCTCCCTTGGCAGCCATGCAGCCGCTGGATTCAGCTTTACGCCGGATGTTCTACGAATCAATTAACGGTGCAATATGACGCGGCGTCGGCAGGGCATCTGTGCAGGGCGCGTGACATTGCGGCAACTTTCGGTTGTGCCTCGGCTGCAAGAAATTCGCGCCGCCGCACTGGACAAAACCCCCGGCGCGTGAAAGGGGAAACTGCCAAACGAAATTGCCGCAAGGACACCCCCATGCAGATTCGTGAGGCTCTTACCTTTGACGATGTGCTTCTGGTTCCCGCCGCATCCACGGTCATGCCCTCGACCGCCGATGTGACGACGCGCGTGACCCGCGCCATCGCCATGAACATCCCGCTTCTGTCCTCGGCGATGGACACGGTCACGGAAAGCCGCATGGCGATCGCCATGGCACAGGCGGGCGGCATGGGCGTGATCCACCGCAACCTGAACACCGACCAGCAGGCCGGCGAGGTCCGCCGCGTCAAGCGTTTCGAAAGCGGCATCGTCTATAATCCGATCACGCTGCGGGCGGACCAGACCGTGGGCGATGCCCGCGCCTTCCAGGAACGATTCAACGTCACCGGCTTCCCGGTCGTGGACGAACAGGGCCGGGTGGTGGGCATCGTGACGAACCGCGACATGCGCTTTGCCAGCGACGACCGCACCCCGGTGCGGGCCGTCATGACCACCGACAACCTGGCCATGCTGACCGAACCCGCCGACCGCCAGCAGGCCATCGGCCTGATGAAGGAACGCCGGATCGAGAAGCTGCTGATCACCGACGGCCGCGGCAAGCTGACAGGCCTTCTTACGCTGAAGGATACCGAAAAGTCGGTGCTGAACCCGCTGGCCTGTAAGGACAACCTTGGGCGTCTCCGCGTGGCCGCCGCCTCCACCGTCGGCGAAGAGGGGTTCGAGCGCAGCCAGGCCCTGATCGAGGCGGGCGTGGACATGGTGGTGATCGACACCGCCCACGGTCATTCCGCTGGCGTCGCCAAGGCGGTCGAACGCGTCAAGATGTTCTCGAACGAGGTGCAGGTGGTCGCGGGCAACGTCGCTACGGCCGAGGCCACGCGCGCCTTGATCGACGCGGGCGCGGACGCGGTCAAGGTGGGCATCGGGCCGGGGTCGATCTGCACCACGCGGATCGTCGCGGGCGTGGGCGTGCCGCAGTTGACGGCGATCATGGACGCGGCGTCCGCTGCGGGCGACGTGCCGATCATCGCGGATGGCGGCATCAAGTTCTCGGGCGATTTCGCCAAGGCCATCGCGGCGGGCGCAAGCTGCGCCATGGTGGGCAGCGCCATCGCCGGCACCGATGAATCGCCGGGCGAGGTGATCCTGTACCAGGGCCGGTCCTTCAAGTCCTATCGCGGGATGGGCTCGCTTGGCGCCATGGCGCGCGGTTCGGCCGACCGCTATTTCCAGAAGGACGCCGCGACCGACAAGCTGGTGCCCGAGGGGATCGAGGGCCAGGTGCCCTACAAGGGACCGGCGGGCACCGTCATCCACCAGCTGGTGGGCGGCCTGCGCGCCGCGATGGGCTATACCGGCTGCGCCACGGTCGAGGAAATGCGCAGGAACTGCCAGTTCGTGCGCATCACCGGCGCGGGGCTGAAGGAAAGTCACGTCCACGACGTTCAGATCACGCGGGAAAGCCCGAACTATCGTCTGGGTTAGCCAAGGCCTGAACCTGCTGCGCCGGAACGACATAGGCCTTTTTCCGGCGCGGACGGGACTCCTCCGCTTCCTGGGTCAGCTCTCTCGCACAATCGCGTCAAATCGACAGGGACGGCCAAAGGCGCTATGATTTGGCCGGGCGCGGCTGTCGTGCCCAGGATCGCAGGAGGGAGTTATGGTCAAGTCTTTGACCTCTGTTTCCGCAGCATGTCTTTGCCTCTTTGCAGCCAATGCTGCCTTTGCCGATCCGGCCGACGATGTAACGGCGGCCTATTCGGCATGGGACGCAGCCTTCAATGCGGGGGACGCGAAGGCCATTGCCGCCTTCTACGGCCAGGATGCAATCTTCCTGCCCGCCACGCATGACGTAATCAAGGGGCCCGGAGGGGTGGAAAAGTTCTTCGACGGACTGTTCGGCATGGGCGTGACCGGGCACAAGCTGGAACTGATCGAAGCGCGGGGCGAGGGCGACATGCTTGTCGGCACGGCCAAATGGTCCGCATCGGGCAAGGATGCCCAGGGGGCCGACCAGCCATGGGGCGGCATTGCGACCCATGTCTTCGAAAAGCAGGCAGATGGCAGCCTCAAGCTGACCGTGCATACTTTCAACTGAATGATAACGGCGGCGGCGCAGGGCGACCCATCGCCCCCGGACCAGGGTCAAGGACCCGACGCCGCGGCAGCGAAAAAGGCCGGTCGCTTGACCGGCCTTTCTTCCTATTCCTCGTCGTTGTCGGCGACGTCCGCGATGTCGTCCAGCGACACGTCGCCGTCGTCATCGTCTTCCTCCAGCAGATCATCGTCCAGATCGCCGCTGTCGTCGCCCAGATCCTCGTCGTCGTCGACCAGGTCATCGTCGTCGCGGACGGCGGTCTTTTCGGTGACCAGCGTCTTGCCGCGCGAGTCGGTCAGGCTTTCCAGCGTGAACGTGTTCCCGCAGGCGGGGCAGGTCATCGGATTGGCGCGCAGGTCGTAAAAGCGCGTCGCGCAGTGCGGGCACAGGCGTTTCGTGCCCCATTCCTCTTTGGGCATGGCATTCTCCTTCCGCCGCGTTTAGGGAATTCGGTGGACCCCCTGCCACAGGCGCGGGGGGGTGTCAAAGGCTTTTCTGACAGGCGCAGCGGGGCAGGGCAAGGGCAGGCGGATGGCCGAGGCGTTCACCATCGCCAACGGATTGCGGATCACCCTGCGCCGGTCGGCCCGGGCGCGGCGCATGGTGCTGCGTGTGCCGCGTGACGGCGGGCCGGTGGTGTTGACGCTGCCCGCCCATGTCGCCTTGTCCGAGGGAGCGGCCTTCGCAGAAGCGAAATCGGCCTGGCTGATGCAGGCCACGCAGCGGCGGCCCGCACCCAGCATCGTGCGGCACGGCGCGGTGCTGCCGGTGCGAGGGGAGATGCTGGTGCTGACGCCTGCCGCCGTCCGCGCGGCGGCGGTCAGCGGCGCGGCCCTGATGCTGCCCGCCAGCCGCCCCGCAGGTCCGGTCGTGCAGGCGTTCCTCAAGCATCGTGCAATGGCTGAACTGCGTGCCGCCTGCGACCGCCATGCCGGGGCGCTTGGCCGCCCCTATCGCGCCATCGTGCTGCGTGACACGCGGTCCCGCTGGGGCAGTTGCACGTCCGACGGACGGCTGATGTTTTCCTGGCGGCTGGCCATGGCGCCGCCTGCCGTGCTGGACTATGTCGCGGCGCACGAGGTCGCGCATCTGCGCCACATGGATCATTCGCCGCGCTTCTGGGCAGCGGTGGCGGGACTGATGCCCGATTACGCGCGGCACCGCGAATGGCTGCGGCGGCACGGGTCAGACCTGATGGCATGGCAGTTCCGCGACACCGGCGGGGATTGACGCAGGCAGGATTTGTGATCACAACCCGCCCATGAACGCACCCGCACGCCCCACCGATCCGTCAGCCCACGAGAAGCTGTATCGCAACCTGCGCAGCCGGATCATGCTGGGCGAACTGCCGCCCGGCAAGGCGCTGACCCTGCGGGGGATCGCCCGCGAATACCACCTGTCCATGACCCCCGCGCGCGAGGCTGTGCGCCGCCTGGTGGCCGAGGGCGCGCTGACCCTTTCGGCATCCGGCCGCGTGACCACGCCCGCGCTGTCGGACGACCGGATCGAGGAACTGGCCGCCCTGCGCGCGCTGATCGAACCCGAACTGGCCGCCCGCGCCCTGCCGCGCGCGCATTTCGCGCTGATCGACCGGCTGGCGCAGATGAACGCGCGCATCGCCGACGCGGTCGAGAACCACGATGCAGTCGGCTATATCCGCTGCAACCTCGAATTTCACCGGATGCTGTATCTACGCGCGCAGGCCCCGGCGATGCTGGCGATGCTGGAAACGATCTGGCTGCAATTGGGTCCGACCATGCGCGCCCTTTATGGCCGGGTGAAGCGGAACGAGCCGCCGCGCCATCACCGCATGATCCTGGCCGCGCTGCGGGCAGGGGACGAACCGGCGCTGCGGCTGGCCGTGCGCGCCGATGTCACGCACGGGCTGCGTCACCTGACCTCGGGCTAGTAGCCGCCCATCTGGGGCATCTGCATCTGCGGCATCTGCGGCAGGCCGAGTCCGCCGAAGCCCAGCGTCGGGATCTCGGACGGAATGATGCGGGTGTATTTCGTTCCCTCGATCGACGCGCCGGCCATGAGGCCGGCCTGCCCGAAAATCATCGCCACAACGGGAAGCTGCGCGGTGATGGTGTCCGCGCCAAGCGCCATGCCGCCTTGCGGGATCGCATAGAAGGCATTGGCGCCCGCCAGCCAGCCCGGCGAGGCGCGGAAGGACGCAAGGGCCGCATCGGTCTGGAAGATCAGCACATGCGCATATTGCTGGGCGCCCGCCTGCAAGCCCACGGTCGCACGGGTGGCCGAATAATAGTCCACTGTCGCCCCGCCGATGCGCAGCGCGCCCTGGCCATAGGCGCCGCCCACGCCAAGCGCGGCCTCGGTCATCAGGGGCATGTAGAGGACGCCACGCGCGTTCTGCACCAGAGCCTGCGCCGAGGGATAGTTCTGGATCAGATATTGATGGGTCGCATCCACCCGCGCATCCAGTTCGGCACTGGCATTGGTGCCGACCGCGTTGCTGCATCCCGCAATGGCCAGAACCGCCGTCCCCGCCGCACCCTTCAGCACGGCCCGGCGGCCCAACTTGAAATCGTCGCTCATCACATGCCCCATGTTGTCGGACCGGCAGGCCGGTCTTTTGGGCAGGATGTTAAGGGATTTCCCAAGGCCTGTCACCCGCCGCAATGCGGGCGGGCGACGGTTCGCCTGCGGTCAGGCGCGCGCCGCGATCGCTTCGGCCACAAGGGGCGCGAAATAGGTCAGGATCCCGTCACAGCCCGCCCGGCGGAAGCAGACAAGGCTTTCGAACATCGCGTCGCGCGACAGCCAGCCGTTGCGGATCGCGCCTTCCAGCATCGCGTATTCGCCGCTGACCTGATAGGCGAAGGTCGGCGCGCCGAACTGGTCCTTCACGGCCCGGCAGATATCCAGATAGGGCAGGCCGGGCTTGACCATCACCATGTCCGCGCCCTCGGCCAGGTCGCGGGCGACGCAGCGGATCGCCTCGCCCCGGTTCGCCGGGTTGACCTGATAGGTCTTCTTGTCACCCACCAGCCGACCCGAGGCGCCGACCGCGTCCCGGAACGGGCCATAGAAGCTGGAGGCGAACTTGGCGGCATAGGACAGGATCGCCGTGTGCTTGTGCCCCGCCTGTTCCAGCGCCCCCCGCAGCGCGCCGATGCGGCCGTCCATCATGTCGCTTGGCCCCAGAATGTCGGCGCCGCTTTCGGCCTGGACCAGGGCCATGCGGACCAGGGCCTCGACGGTTTCATCGTTCAGGATCTCTCCGTTCACGACGATGCCGTCATGGCCGTTGGCATTATAGGGGTCAAGCGCGATGTCGGTCATCACCGCCAGGTCGGGCACGGTGTCCTTGACCGCGCGGATGGCGCGGTTGCCGATGTTGTCGGGATCCCAGGCACGTTCACAAGTTTCCGTCTTAAGATCTTGGTCCGAATGGGGAAAGATGCAGATGGCCGGGATGTTGAGCCTTGCGGCCCGTTCCGCCGCCCGCCTGGCGCCGTCCAGCGTCAGCCGTTCGACGCCGGGCATGGACGCGATCTCGCCCTCGGCACCAGCGACCTCGGTCACGAAGATCGGCCAGATCAGGTTGGCGGGCGTCACGTCGCATTCCGACACCATGGCGCGGATCGCAGGGGTCCGGCGCAGGCGGCGCAGGCGCGATGCAGGGAAGGGGGCGATGATGGGCGTCGGCATGGCAGGCTTCCTTTCCGGGGGCGCAAGACGGCTTTTCCTTCGGCGACAGCCGTTCTAAGGTCGCGCGCGACCAAGGACAAGGAAGCCCGCGTGCCGCAATTCGACAGCCTGATCGGCTTTTTGGACAGCCGGTCCTTTGGCACGGTCTGGTATTGGCTGGTGGTGATCGGCACCTGGTCGCTGACCGGCCGCAGCGTGATCGGCGTCCCTGTCGAAATCGTCAGCCGCACCCGCAGCGCCGTGCAGGAAGGCAAGGGCGATTGCCCGGTGGTCCTGCATCTTCTGGACTGGCTGTCGCTGGTCCTGCCGCGATGGCGGCTGGGTCGGCAGGAAGGGCTGGCCTTCTTGGCGGTGACGGGATTTTCGCTGACCTCCCTGGCGATCCTGGGCATCGGCTATGCGCTTGAACTGGCACTGGCGGCCTTTCTGCTGCTTCTGCCCTTCGCGATCCTGTTCTGGATGCGCGTGGCCCTGGCCCGCCGCCTGATGCCGCTGCTGGAGGCGGCCGAGCAGGGCGCCCGCCCCATCCCCGAAGCCGCGGCCGAGGCGGTCCGGCGCATGGTCATCCACCGGCGGCTGGTCACGGCCCTGTCGATGGCGGCGGTGGCCGTTACAGCGTTGTGGGGGGCGTTGTGGTCGGTGATCCATCCTTATGGCTTCTGAACTTGACACCGCCGCGCGGCGCTTTACCTGACGTCCATGGCCGAACACCTGATCCTTTCCGGCGCGCCCGAAGGCTATGACGCCGCGCTGATCGCGCGCGAGGCTGCGCGCGGCACGCCCGTGATCCACATCGCCCGCGACGACCGGCGCATGGCTGCGATGCGCGCGTCCCTGGGCTTTCTGGCGCCGGACCTTGCGGTGCTGGATTTTCCGGCCTGGGACACGACGCCCTATGACCGCGTCTCGCCCTCGCCCGACATCCAGGCCGCGCGGATGGCGACGCTGGCCGGTCTGGCGCAGGGGGCGGTCAAGGGGCCGTTCGTGCTGCTGACCACGCTGAACGCGGTGCTGCAACGGGTGCCGGCGCGCGACCTGGTATCGGGCGCCAGCTTCGTCGCCCGTGTGGGTGACCGCATTGACGAAGGCGCCTTGCGCGATTTCCTGGTCGGCATGGGCTTCACGCAGTCGCCCACCGTGACCGAACCCGGCGACTATGCCGTGCGCGGCGGCATCATCGACATCTTCCCGCCCGGTGAGTCCGGTCCTGTGCGCCTGGACCTGTTCGGCGACGTGCTGGATGGCGCGCGCCGCTTTGACGCCGAAACGCAGCGTACCACCGAGAAGCTGTCGCGGATCGAGCTTGCGCCCATGTCCGAGGTGATCCTGGACGAGGACGCGATCACCCGCTTCCGCCAGAACTATCGCATGGAATATGGCGGCGGCACGAACGACCCGCTGTATGAAAGCGTCAGCGCGGGCCGCAAGACGGCAGGGATGGAGCATTGGCTGCCCTGGTTCCACGACCGGATGGAAAGCCTGTTCGACTATCTGCCCGGTGCATCGGTCGTGCTGGACGATCATCTGGGCCAAGTGATCGACGCCCGGCGCGGCATGATCGAGGAACAGTTTGGGGCGCGAAAGGCCGCCATGGCCGCCAAGGGCCGCAGCGACACGGTTTACAAGCCCGTGCCGCCGGATGCGATGTTCCCGACCGAGGCGGAATGGTCCGCCTGGCTTGCCGCCCACCGGGTGCTGCGCTTGTCGGTGCTGCCGCAGCCGCCGGGGCCGGGCGTGCTGGACGCGGGCGGGCGGGTGGGGCGGAACTTCGCGCCCGAGCGTCAGGCCGAAAGCATAAACCTGTTCAAGGCCCTGGCAGATCATGTGAAGGCGCTTTCCAGGGATCACCGGGTGATCGTCGCCAGCTTCTCGGACGGGGCGCGGGAACGTCTTTCTGGACTTCTGGCCGATGAAGGCTTGGCGGGCACGAAGGCCATTGCCGACATCCGCGATCTATCCGACAAGCCTGGCACAATCGGCCTTGCCGTCTGGCCGCTGGACGAAGGCTTTGTCGCCGACGGGCAGGCGCTTGGCAAGCTGGCGGTGATTTCCGAACAGGACGTGCTGGGCGACCGGCTGATCCGGGGCGCGAAGAAACGCCGCAAGGCCGACAACTTCCTCAAGGACACGACCAGCCTGACGGCGGGCGATCTGGTGGTCCATGTCGAACACGGCATCGGGCGTTACACGGGGCTTGAGACGATCAAGGCCATGGGCGTGCCCCATGACTGCGTGGCGCTTGAATATGCGGGCGGCGACCGGCTGTATCTGCCGGTCGAGAACATCGAGCTGCTGTCCCGCTATGGCCACGAGGAAGGCCTGCTGGACCGGCTTGGCGGCGGCGCCTGGCAGGCGCGCAAGGCGCGGCTCAAGGAACGCATCAAGCTGATCGCCGACAAGCTGATGCGCGTCGCCGCCGAACGCCTGCTGCGCGCAGCCCCCGTGCTGCAGCCCGAGGACCACGACTGGCAGGCCTTCGCGGCCCGCTTCCCCTACTCTGAGACCGAGGACCAGCTTTCCGCCATCGAGGACGTGGCCGAGGATCTGGCCGCAGGCCGCCCCATGGACCGGTTGATCGTGGGCGACGTGGGCTTCGGCAAGACCGAGGTCGCGATGCGCGCGGCCTTCATCGCCGCCAGCCAGGGGATGCAGGTGGCGGTCGTGGCGCCCACGACGCTGCTGGCGCGCCAGCACTTCAAGACCTTCGCCGAACGCTTCCGCGGCACCGCGATCTGCGTGCGCCCCTTGTCGCGCTTCGTGTCCGCCAAGGACGCGGCCAAGACGCGCGAGGGACTGGCCGACGGCAGCGTCGATATCGTCGTGGGCACCCATGCGGTGCTGGCGAAAGGGGTCCGCTTCAAGAACCTGGGCCTGCTCATCATCGACGAGGAGCAGCATTTCGGCGTCGCTCACAAGGAACGGCTGAAGGAACTGCGCAGCGACATCCACGTCCTGACGCTGACCGCGACGCCCATCCCGCGCACACTGCAACTGTCGCTGACCGGCGTGCGCGACCTGTCGGTGATCGGCACGCCCCCCGTGGACCGCCTGTCGATCCGCACCTATGTCAGCGAATTCGACAGCGTGACCGTTCGCGAAGCCCTGCTGCGCGAGAAATACCGTGGCGGGCAGAGCTTCTTCGTCGTGCCTCGTTTGTCGGATCTGCCCGATGTCGAACACTGGCTGAAGGAGAACATGCCGGAACTGAACTACCTCGTCGCCCACGGCCAGCTTGCGGCGGGCGATCTGGACCAACGCATGAACGCCTTCTACGACGGCAGCCACGATGTGCTGCTGGCCACGACCATTGTGGAAAGCGGCCTGGACATCCCGACCGCCAATACCATGATCGTCTGGCGCGCCGACATGTTCGGCCTGGCGCAGCTTTACCAGATCCGGGGCCGCGTGGGTCGGTCCAAGACCCGGGCTTATTGTTATCTGACCACCAAGCCGCGCCAGCCGCTGACCCCCCAGGCCATGCGGCGGCTGAAGTTCCTGGGCAGTATCGACGGGCTTGGCGCGGGCTTCAACCTTGCCTCGCAGGATCTCGACCTCCGCGGCGCGGGCAACCTGCTGGGCGAGGAACAATCGGGCCATATCAAGGAGGTTGGGTTCGAGCTTTACCAGCAGATGCTGGAGGAAACCATCGCCAAGCTGAAATCGGGCGAGATCGAGGGCACGCCCGAGGACGAATGGGCGCCGCAACTGAACCTGGGCGTTCCGGTGACGATCCCGGAAAGCTACATCCCCGACCTGGACGTGCGGTTGGGGCTTTACCGCCGCTTGTCCGGCCTAACCACCAAGGTCGAGCTTGAGGGCTTTGCCGCCGAACTGATCGACCGCTTCGGCCCCCTGCCGCGCGAGGTGAACACCCTGCTGCTGGTGATCCGCATCAAGGCCATGGCCAAGCGCGCCAATATCGCGCGGCTTGACGCCGGGCCGAAGGGGGCGACGGTGCAGTTCCACATGGACAAGTTCCCGAACCCCGCAGGCCTCGTCGAGTTCCTGACCGACAATCGCGCCCGGGCAAAGATCACCGGAAACAAGATCTTCGTCTCGGACGACTGGAAATCCGACGCCGACCGCATCAAGGGCGCCTTCGCCGTCGCCCGCGATCTGGCCGCCAAGGCCAAGGCCGCAAGGTGACGGGACAGGTCCGGTTCGACCGGGGCCCGCTGCCGGGCGGGACGCTGTTTGCGGCCCCGCGCATGGTGATCCGCGCGGACAGTCCCTCGGGGATCGGGCCGGCGCTGCTGGCGATCAAGGCCGCGCGGGCGCAGGGCCTGTGGGTCGCGGGCTACCTGTCCTACGAACTGGGTCATGCGCTGACGCCCAAGCTTGGCGCCCTGATGCCGGCCGAACGAGGCTGCCCGCTGATCCTGATGGGCGTCTTCGACCGCCCGCTCCCCGCGCCCGCCTTGCCCGAACCGGCCGGCGTGCGGATAGGACCGGCCCGGCCGCTGTGGTCGCGGGCGCGCTATGACGCGGCCATCGACGCGGTGCGTGCCTATATCGCGGCGGGCGACTGCTACCAGATCAACCTGACCTTTCCGATGCTGGCCGAGGTCGCGGGGGATCCGCTGGCGATCTACGCGGCCCTTGCCGCGCGGCAGCCGGTGGGCGAGGGCGCCTTTGTCGATCTGGGCGGGCCGGTCGTCCTGTCGCGAAGCCCGGAACTGTTCTTCGCCGTCGATGCCGACGGCATGATCGAGACCCGGCCCATGAAAGGAACCGCCGCACGGTCAGCCGACGCCGCCGAGGACGAACGCAACACCCGCGACCTTGCGGCCTCGGAAAAGAACCGGGCCGAGAACCTGATGATCGTGGACCTGCTGCGCAACGACTTGTCGCGCATCTGCCTGCCGGGCAGCGTCCGCGTGCCGAAACTGTTTCACGTCGAAACTTATGCGACGGTTCACCAGATGATCTCGACCGTGACAGGGCAGCTTGCGCCCGGTGCCGCCTTTGCGGACATCCTGCGGGCGATCTTTCCCTGCGGCTCGATCACCGGGGCACCAAAGATCCGCGCGATGGAGATCATCGCCGAACTAGAAGGGGCGCCGCGCGGCGTCTATTGCGGGGCGATCGGCTGGATGGATCCGGCGGGGCCTATGCGCTTTTCCGTGGCGATCCGCTCGCCGGTGCTGGAGGCGCCGGACCGCTTGCTGCTGAATGTCGGCGGCGGCATCACCCATGACAGCCGCGCCGGTTCCGAATGGGAGGAAGCGTTATGCAAGGCCGCATTCCTGGACCTGTCCCCGAAGGCCTGACCGTCTTCGAGACCATGCGCGTCGAACCCGACGGGCGCATCGCGCTGTGGCCGCTGCATCTGGACCGGCTGCGCGCGGGTCGTGCCGCAGTGGGCTTTGACCTTGACGAAACGCAGGTGCTGGTGGCCTTGGCCGGGCTGCCGCGCGGCCAAGTGCTGCGGGCGCGGCTGGCGGTCGATGCGAATGGCCATGTTGCGCTGACTCATCAGCCGTTGCCGCCGAACCCCGAGATCTGGCAGGTCGCTATCTCGGACCAGCATCTGAACAGCAAGGATGCCTGGCTGCGGATCAAGTCCTCTCACAGACCGGTTTATGACCACGTGCGCGCAGGCCTTCCCGCAGCGGTGGACGAGGCGATCCTGCTGAACGAACGCGGCGAGGTCTGCGAGGGCACGATCACCAGCCTTTTTTTGCGGCGTGGAGGCCGGCTGCTGACGCCGCCGCTGTCCTGCGGCCTGTTGCCGGGCGTCTTGCGACGGTCGCTGATCCAGACGGGCCAAGCCGAGGAGGCGGTGCTGACACCCGATGAACTGCGCGACGGTGAGGTCTTCATGGGCAATGCCCTGCGCGGGCTGATCCGGGCGCTGCTGGTTTGAGGGGGGGGGGCGGCGTTTCCGGCCCCCATCGAAGGGGCCGGAAACGCCAAGCCTTCGGCTTGCAGCCCGCCACAAGAAGGAAAGCCCCGCCACGACCAGGTCGGACGGGGCTTCGTTCTTGTCTGACCGTTCAGTCGGCCGTCAGAAGCGGTGTCTTCGACTTGCCGATCCGCGGAGCGTCGGGACCGGTGATGTCGAAGGCGGGCTTGTCGTCCTCAATCTTCACGCGGACCACGCCGCCCTTGGTGAGCCGGCCGAACAGCAGTTCCTCGGCCAGCGGCTTCTTGATATGTTCCTGGATCACGCGGCCCAGGGGACGGGCGCCCATCTTGTCGTCGTAACCCTTCTCGGCCAGCCAGTCGGCGGCTTCGGAGGTCAGTTCGATATGGACATTGCGGTCCATGAGCTGCGCTTCCAGTTGCAGCACGAACTTCTCGACCACATGGACCACCACGTCGCGCGACAGCGCCGCAAAGCTGATGACCGCGTCCAGGCGGTTGCGGAACTCGGGCGTGAAGGTCCGCTCGATCGCGGCGGTATCCTCACCCTCGCGCTTGTCGCGGCCAAAGCCGATCGCGGCCTTCTGCATGTCCGAGGCACCCGCGTTCGAGGTCATGATCAGGATCACGTTGCGGAAATCCACCTGCCGGCCGTTGTGATCGGTCAGCTTGCCGTGGTCCATCACCTGCAAAAGGATGTTGTAGACATCCGGGTGGGCCTTCTCGATCTCGTCTAGCAGCAGGACGCAATGCGGGTGCTGGTCCACGCCGTCGGTCAGCATGCCGCCTTGGTCAAAGCCCACATAGCCCGGAGGCGCGCCGATAAGGCGGGAAACCGCGTGCTTCTCCATGTATTCCGACATGTCGAAGCGCAGCAGTTCGACGCCCAGGGTGCTGGCCAGTTGCTTGGCGACCTCGGTCTTGCCGACGCCCGTGGGCCCGGCGAACAGATAGTTGCCGATGGGCTTTTCGGGCTCGCGCAGGCCCGCCCGCGCCAGCTTGATGGCCGAGGACAGGGCGGTGATCGCCGCGTCCTGGCCGAAAACCACGCGCTTCAGGGTCGCTTCCAAGTCGCGCAGGACCTCGGCATCGTCCTTGCTGACGTTCTTCGGCGGGATGCGGGCGATCTTGGCCACCACGGCCTCGATCTCCTTGGGGCTGATGGTCTTGCGGCGCTTGCTTTCGCTGACCAGGTGCTGGGCCGCCCCCGCTTCATCGATCACGTCGATGGCGCTGTCGGGCAGCTTGCGGTCGTTGATATAGCGGCTGGCCAGTTCCACCGCCGACTTGATCGCGTCATTGGTATAGCGCAGGTCGTGGTGCTTTTCGAAAGACGGCTTCAGGCCCATCAGGATCTTGATGGTATCGGCCACCGAAGGCTCGTTCACGTCGATCTTCTGGAACCGGCGGGACAGCGCGCGGTCCTTCTCGAAGTGCTGCCGGAACTCCTTGTAAGTGGTGGACCCCATGCAGCGCAGCTTGCCGCCCGAGAGCGCGGGTTTCAGCAGGTTCGACGCATCCATCGCCCCGCCCGAGGTCGCGCCCGCGCCGATCACCGTATGAATCTCGTCGATGAACAGGATCGCGTCGGGGTGGTTCTCAAGCTCTTTCACGACAGCCTTCAGGCGTTCCTCGAAGTCGCCGCGATAGCGGGTGCCCGCCAGCAACGCGCCCATGTCGAGCGAGAAGATCGTGGCGCCCGCCAGCACGTCCGGGGTCTCGCCGCGCGTGATCTTCAGCGCCAGACCTTCGGCGATGGCGGTCTTGCCCACGCCGGGGTCGCCCACCAGCAGCGGGTTGTTCTTACGGCGGCGGCAGAGTACCTGGATCGCGCGCTCCACCTCGGCCTCGCGGCCGATCAGCGGGTCGACGTCGCCCTTTTTAGACTTGGCGTTCAGATCAACGCAGTATTTGCCAAGCGCGGTTTCGTCCTTGGATTCGGGCGCGGCCTCGGCCTGCTTCTGTTCGGGTTCGTCAGACCCCACGACCTTGCGGTTCTCGTTGAAGGACGGGTTCTTCGCCACGCCATGCGCGATGAAGTTGACCGCGTCGTAGCGGGTCATATCCATTTCCTGCAGGAAGAAGGCCGCATTGGATTCGCGTTCGGCAAAGATCGCGACCAGCACGTTGGCGCCCGTCACCTCTTGCCGGCCCGAGCTTTGGACATGAATGGCCGCACGCTGGATCACCCGCTGGAAGGCGGCGGTCGGCACGGCCTCGGATCCTTCGACATCGGTAATCAAAGTCGAAAGATCGTCTTCGATGAAGTCGATCAGCAGCTTGCGAAGTTCGTCCAGGTCGACATTGCAGGCCCGCATTACCTTGACCGCGTCTGGTTCCTCGGTCAGGGCCAGCAGCAGGTGTTCGAGCGTGGCAAGCTCGTGTCGATGTTCGTTCGCCAGGGCAAGGGCCTGGTGAATGGCCTGTTCCAATGAGGTCGAGAAGCTTGGCACGGTCGTCTCCTGTCAGTCGACTGGCGGTATGGGCATATCTTGGTGCCCACCTGCCCAGACTGTCACGATACAGTTAAGATTTGGTGGAATTCGGCCGGCATCAAGTGGTATTTTTGACCGATGCCACGGTTTTCCCACGGTTGAGGCAAATGTGATGCGCCATCGTGCGGATTTCAAGCGCTGCCCGCCGTGCGGGCTTTTTCACTTGCCTGTCAGAATGTGTCCTTCATTGCGCGGAGCCTCGCAAAAACCTCTGCGTCCGAGGCGTCCTCCATCCCCAGGCCCTCGCGCAGGGCCGCCACCCGCAGGAAGGGATTTGTCTCGCGTTCAAGCGACAGGGGGGCAGGCGCGCAGGACTTCCGGGCACTCTGGACGGCCTCCAGTCGGTTGCGCAGTGCCTGGTTTGCCGGATCGACCGACAGGGCGAAGGCACCGTTGCCCGCGCAATAATCATGCCCCGAACAGATCAGCGTCTCCGCAGGCAGGGCGTTCAGCCGCGACAGGCTGTTCCACATCATTGCGGCAGATCCCTCGAACAGGCGGCCGCAGCCAAGTGCCATCAGACTGTCTGCCGTGAAGGCATAGCCGGACTGGGGGAAGTGGAAGGCGACATGGCCGACGGTATGGCCCGGCACGTCGATGATTCCGACGGGTTCGCCCAATGCCTCCAGCGGTTCGCCCGGCGTGATGCGCAGGTCCAGCGGCGGAAGGCGGTGGGCATCGGCTGCCGCGCCGATGACCATGGCTCCGGTCTCGCGCTGGATTTCGGCCACGCCATCGACGTGGTCGGCATGGTGATGGGTCAGCAGGATGGCCGACAGGGACCAGTCGCGCGCGGCCAGTTCGCGCAGGATCGGCGCGGCCTCGGGGGCGTCGACCAGAACAGTGCCTTCGTCGCCATGCAGCAGATAGGCATAGTTGTCCTTCAGGCAGCGCAGCGTGACCAGTTCCAGCGGCATTGGCAAAGTCCCTTTCCTGTGGTGTGGTCAAGCCTGTCAAAAGCCGGGCCGGGGCGCAATGCACCACGATATCGCCGACCTTCGCCAGTTCTATTACCAGCGGTCGCTGGGGCGCGTGGTGCAGCGCATCCTGCGCGACCGGCTTGTTTCTCGCTGGCCGCCGGGCGGTTGCACGGGCATGACGATGGCAGGATTCGGCTTTGCCGCACCGATGCTGCGTCCCTATCTTGCAACGGCGCGGCGGGTCACGGCGCTGATGCCGGGTCCGCAGGGCGTCATGGCCTGGCCCGCAGGGATGCCGAACCACAGCGTGTTGTGCGACGAGACGGCCTGGCCGCTGGAAACCGGCAGCGTGGACCGGCTGGTGATCCTGCACGGGCTGGAAACCAGCGACGATCCCGCAGCCCTTCTGGCCGAGGCATGGCGGGTGCTTGGCCCTGGCGGACGGGTCATGGCGATGGTGCCGAACCGCGCGGGCTTGTGGGCGGCGTCCGACCGCACGCCCTTCGGCCTGGGACGCAGCTATACGACCGGACAGATCGAGACCCAGGCCCGGCGCGCGGGCTTCGTCCCGGAATGGCACGGATCGGCGGTCTATATACCGCCTTCGGACCGGCGCTTCTGGCTGGGCAGCGCCCAGATGTGGGAACGGACGGGGACGCGGATCAGCCGCGTTCTGATTGCGGGCGTCGTGCTGACCGAATTGTCAAAGCAGGTCCGCGGCCCTATTGGCCCGGATCTGCGCGTCCATGTGCCCAGCCCGCTGGAGATTCTGGACGGGGTCGTCGCCCCCCGCCCGGCACGCGCGCCGCTGGGCCGAAACGTGCAGCATCTACACGACCAATGACCCGCCGCGGGTCGAATCGCAGGGGAACCTGTCCATAAGGTGAACTGACGGCCGGAGCCGGTTTCGCATATAGCCTAAAGTCGTAACTGGTAGCCTGCTTTTGCGTCCGTCCGCCTCGTCGGTCCCGATATCGGCAGGGCGGTCAAGCCGTCCTCTGTACCGTGCCCGGTTGCGCCCGGCGTGTGTGCCCCGTGTCCGCTGGTCACGCACGCCGGGCTTTTTCCGGCCGGTTTGCAGGAACGGCACCCCCCGGCGACACCGATTCAAGGCCTTCTCCGATCCTGCCACGATGCCAGACAGGGTGTTTTGCGCACCGATCCGCGGGCTGCGGATTGTTAGGCCGCAAGCCTCTTATTTCCATGCGCTATCCGGTTGCCCGGCCCGCAATCACCTGCTAGAGACGCCGCAGATTTCCGAACGGCCCTCCATAAGCCGTGCGACTGCGACCCGCACCCCGCGACAGACCGGCAGCAAACCGGCCCGCCAGTGGGGCTTGCGCAAACCGTAAAGGATGACCGTGGCCAACTCTGTTTCCATGTCCCAGAGCATTGCCGGGCGCTATGCGCAGGCCGTCTTCGACATCGTCAAGGAAGACGGGGGCCTGGACGCCCTGGCGCAGCAGACCGAGGATCTGGGCGCCGCGCTGCATGACAGCGCCGACTTGCGCGCACTGATCAGTTCGCCCATCTATACCCGCGACGACCAGGCCCGTGCCATAGGTGCCCTGGCGCAGAAGATGGGCTTTTCGCCGGTCCTGGCCAACACGCTGCAACTGATGTCGAAGAACCGCCGGCTGTTCGTGCTGCCGCAGTTGGTGCGTCAGTTGCAGGCGCTGATCGCCGCCGAACGCGGCGAGGTGACGGCCGATGTCACAAGCGCCGTTGCGTTGACCGATGACCAGCAAGCCCGCCTGCGCGACACGCTGGCGCAGAAGTCGGGCAAGAAGGTCAAGTTGAACACCCGCGTCGATGAGGCTCTTATCGGCGGCATGATTGTCAAGCTGGGTTCGCAGATGATCGACAGTTCGATCCGCTCGAAGCTCGCTTCCCTCCAGAATGCTATGAAAGAGGTCGGATAATGGGAATCCAGGCAGCCGAGATTTCGGCCATCCTCAAGGATCAGATCAGGAATTTCGGTCAGGAAGCCGAAGTGGCCGAAGTGGGCCAGGTGCTGTCCGTTGGTGACGGCATCGCCCGCGTCTACGGCCTCGACAAGGTGCAGGCCGGTGAGATGGTGGAATTCCCGGGCGGCGTCCGGGGCATGGTGCTGAACCTCGAAACCGACAACGTCGGTATCGTGATCTTCGGCGACGACCGCGACATCAAGGAAGGCGACACCGTCAAGCGCACCCGTTCGATCGTGGACGTGCCGGTGGGCAAGGGCCTGCTGGGTCGTGTCGTTGACGCGCTTGGCAATCCGATCGACGGCAAGGGTCCGATCGAATACACCGAACGCCGCATCGCCGACGTCAAGGCGCCTGGCATCATGCCGCGCAAGTCGGTGCACGAACCGATGGCGACCGGCCTGAAGTCGGTTGACGCCATGATCCCGGTCGGCCGTGGCCAGCGCGAGCTGATCATCGGCGACCGCCAGACCGGCAAGACCGCCATCGTTCTGGACACGATCCTGAACCAGCAGAACTACAACGGCCGCGAGGCCGAGGGCATGAAGACGCTCCACTGCATCTATGTCGCCGTGGGTCAGAAGCGTTCGACCGTTGCCCAGTTGGTCAAGAAGCTGGAAGAAACCGGCGCCATGGCCTATACGACCGTCGTGGCGGCGACCGCCTCCGACCCCGCGCCGATGCAGTTCCTGGCGCCCTATTCGGGCACCGCGATCGGCGAATACTTCCGCGACAACGGCATGGACGCGCTGATCATCTATGACGACCTGTCCAAGCAGGCCGTGGCTTACCGCCAGATGTCGCTGCTGCTGCGTCGTCCGCCCGGTCGCGAAGCCTATCCGGGCGACGTGTTCTATCTGCACTCGCGCCTGCTGGAGCGTTCGGCCAAGCTGAACGAGGCCAATGGAGCAGGCTCGCTGACCGCGCTGCCGATCATCGAGACGCAGGCGGGCGACGTGTCGGCCTATATCCCGACCAACGTGATCTCGATCACCGACGGCCAGATCTTCCTGGAAACCGAACTGTTCTTCCAGGGCATCCGCCCGGCCGTGAACACCGGTCTGTCCGTGTCCCGCGTGGGTTCGGCCGCCCAGACCAAGGCGATGAAGTCGGTCGCCGGTCCGGTCAAGCTGGAACTGGCCCAGTACCGCGAGATGGCGGCCTTCGCCCAGTTCGGCTCGGACCTCGACGCCGCGACCCAGCGCCTGCTGAACCGCGGCTCGCGCCTGACCGAACTGATGAAGCAGCCGCAATATCGTCCGCTGACCAACGCCGAGATCGTGATCGTGATCTATGCCGGCACCAAGGGCTATATCGACAACGTGCCGGTGCGCGATGTCGTGGCTTGGGAAGACGGGCTGATCCAGTTCCTGCGCAACCAGAAGGCCGACCTGCTGGACGACATGACCCGCAACGACCGCAAGGTTTCGGGCGATCTGGAAGACGCGATCAAGGCTGCTCTGGACGCATACAACAAGACCCGCGCCTGAGAGGGGGAATAGATGCCCAGTCTCAAGGATCTCAAGAACCGGATCGGAAGCGTCAAGAACACGCGGAAGATCACGAAGGCGATGCAGATGGTCGCCGCCGCGAAGCTGCGCCGCGCGCAGGACGCGGCGGAAGCCGCGCGCCCCTATGCCGACCGCATGGCGGCGGTGATGGCCGGATTGACCGCGAATGCGGCCGGTTCGGCCTCCGCGCCGCGCCTGCTGGCCGGGACGGGTGCGGACCGCAAGCATCTGCTGGTCGTGATGACCTCGGAACGCGGTCTGGCCGGCGGCTTCAACAGCACCATCGTCAAGCTGGCGCGGCAGCACGCCGACCGCCTGCGCGGCGAGGGCAAGGAAGTCGCGATCATGACCGTCGGCAAGAAGGGCCGCGAACAGCTGAAGCGTGAATACGGCAGCCTGTTCGTGAACCATGTCGACATGTCCGAGGTCAAGCGCGTCGGCTATGACAACGCCCGCGCCATCGCGGACGACGTGCTGGACCGCTTCGAGGCCGGCGACTTCGATGTCGCCACGATCTTCTACAACCGCTTCGAATCGGTGATCAGCCAGGTTCCGACCGCGCGCCAGATCATTCCCGCCGAAATGCCGGAAGGCGAGGCGGCTGGCGGAGCCTCGGCGCTTTACGATTACGAACCCGGCGAGGAAGCCATTCTGGCCGACCTGCTGCCGCGTTCGGTCGCGACGCAGATCTTTGCGGCGCTTCTGGAAAACGCTGCGTCCGAACAGGGCGCGCGGATGACGGCCATGGACAACGCCACGCGCAACGCGGGCGAGATGATCGACCGTCTGACGACCGAGTACAACCGCTCGCGTCAGGCCGCGATCACCAAGGAACTCATCGAAATCATCTCGGGCGCCGAGGCGCTCTGACACGTAGGGGTAATCACATGGCAGAGGCCACTGGTAAAATCACGCAGGTGATCGGCGCCGTCGTTGACGTGCAGTTCGACAATCACCTGCCGGCGATTCTGAACGCGCTTGAAACCACCAACAACGGCAAGAAGCTGGTCCTGGAAGTGGCCCAGCATCTTGGCGAGAACACCGTCCGCACCATCGCCATGGACTCGACCGAAGGTCTGGTCCGCGGCGAGCGCGTGAGCGACACCGGCGGCCCGATCACCGTGCCGGTCGGCGACGTGACGCTGGGCCGCATCCTGAACGTCGTGGGCGAGCCCGTGGACGAAGGCGAGCCGCTGAACGTCAGCGAACGCCGCGCGATCCACCAGCCGGCCCCGGAATTCGCCCAGCAGGCGACCTCGTCGGAAATCCTGGTGACGGGCATCAAGGTCATCGACCTGCTGGCCCCCTATTCCAAGGGCGGCAAAATCGGCCTGTTCGGCGGCGCCGGCGTGGGCAAGACCGTTCTGATCATGGAACTGATCAACAACATCGCCAAGGTGCACTCGGGCTATTCCGTGTTCGCGGGCGTGGGTGAACGCACCCGTGAAGGCAACGACCTTTACCACGAGATGGTGGAATCGGGCGTCATCAAGCCGGACAACCTGGCGGAAAGCCAAGTGGCCCTGGTTTACGGCCAGATGAACGAGCCTCCCGGGGCGCGGATGCGCGTCGCGCTGACCGGCCTGACCGTGGCCGAGCAGTTCCGTGACGCCACCGGCACCGACGTTCTGTTCTTCGTGGACAACATCTTCCGCTTCACGCAGGCCGGTTCCGAAGTGTCGGCGCTGCTGGGCCGCATCCCGTCCGCCGTGGGTTACCAGCCGACGCTGGCCACCGACATGGGCGCGATGCAGGAACGCATCACCTCGACCAAGAACGGCTCGATCACGTCGATCCAGGCTGTCTATGTTCCGGCCGACGACCTGACCGACCCGGCGCCCGCCACGACCTTCGCCCACCTCGACGCCACGACCGTGCTGTCGCGCGCGATCTCGGAACTGGGCATCTATCCGGCCGTGGACCCGCTGGATTCGAACAGCCGTATCCTTGACCCGGCCGTCGTCGGAGAGGAGCATTACCAGGTCGCCCGCGACGTGCAGGGCATCCTGCAGAAGTACAAGTCGCTGCAGGACATCATCGCCATCCTGGGCATGGACGAACTGTCCGAGGAGGACAAACTGACCGTGGCCCGCGCCCGGAAGATCCAGCGCTTCCTGTCGCAGCCCTTCGACGTGGCGAAGGTGTTCACCGGTTCCGACGGCGTTCAGGTGCCGCTGGAAAAGACCATTGCGTCCTTCAAGGCCGTGGTCGCGGGTGAATACGACCACCTGCCCGAAGCCGCCTTCTACATGGTCGGCGACATCGAGGACGTGAAGGCGAAAGCCCAGCGTCTGGCGGCAGAAGCCGCGTAAGGGGGCGAGATGGCCGATACCATGCAGTTCGACCTCGTGTCGCCGGAACGGAGACTTGTCTCCGTTCCCGTACGCGAGGTGCGCCTGCCGGGCACGGATGGCGATCTGACCGCCATGCCCGGCCATGTGCCCACCATCGTCACGCTGCGGCCCGGCCTTGTCACGGTCGTGGGGGCCGACGGATCGCAGACCGAATTCGCCGTCACCGGCGGATTTGTCGAGATCAGTGCCGATTCGGTCAGCCTGCTGGCCGAACGCGGCCACCCGCGCGAGGAAATGACCCAGGCCGTCTATAACGACATGATGGCCGAGGCTCGTCGTCGTCACCAGGCCGTCGAAGGCAAGCGCGATTCTGTGGGCGAGGATGTCGTCACCGCCGCGGTCAAGCTGCTGGCGGACATGGAGGCCCTGGGCACCCATGTGGGGCTGGATCCGAATCAATCGACCGTGCCCGCCTAAGCGGCCGGCTTGAAGAAAGAAAACCCCGGCGCGGCAGCCCGCGCCGGGGTTTTTTTCATGCCTGAGGCGCAGCCCCGGTGCCCCGTTCGCGATAGGGCGTGCTGCCGTAAAGCGCGCGATAGCATTTCGAGAAATGCGAAGGGCTGGAAAAACCGGATGCCAGGGCAACCTCGATGATCGACATTTCGGTCTGCATCAGCAGGTTGCGCGCGCGCGCCAGACGGGTTTCCATGTAATAGCGTTTCGGACTGCGGTTCAGATAGCGGCGGAACAGGCGTTCCAACTGCCGCGTGGACATGCCGGCATCCGCAGCCAGCCGGGCCGGGCTGATCGGGTCTTCCAGGTTGCCTTCCATCCGTGCGATCACCGCGGCCAGGCGGGGGTGGCGGACGCCGATCCGCGTGGGGATCGACAGGCGCTGCCGGTCCTGGTTCGTGCGGATCGTGGTGTGCAGCATCTGGTCGGCGACTTCGGTCGCGACCGCGTCGCCCTGCGCCTCGGCGATCAGGTGCAGCATCATGTCGATGGAGGACGTGCCCCCCGCCGCCGTCAACCGGTTCCCATCATTGACGAAGACCGACCGATACAGATCGACCTGCGGGAATGCCTCGGCGAAACCATCGTGGTTTTCCCAATGGATCGTGGCCCTGCGCCCGTCCAGCAGCCCCGCCTCGGCCAGGATCCAGGCGCCGGTGCAGACCGCGCCCATGCTGGCGCCGCCGCGCGCCTGCTTGCGCAGCCAGGTCAGCACGGGCTTCGTCGCCTCGCGTGCGATGTCGGTGCCGCCGCAGACGATTACCACGTCATCGCGTTCGGGACCGATCTCGGCATCAAGGCCTCCGTCCAGAGCCACCCTCGAGCCGTTCGAGCATGTGGCCCAGTCTCGGCCCTGACCGATCAGGCGCCAGGAGTACAATTCGCGCCCGGACACACGGTTGGCCAGCCGCAGTGGCTCGATGGCCGCCGTGAACGGCAACATGGTGAACCTGTCCAGCAACAGGAACGTGAAGCGTCGGGGTTTTTCGGAGGGCATGGGGCAGTCTTCGCGCGTGATCACGACACATCATCAGGGATTTGCGACTGCCGCAAGGGGATCCGCCTTCTTCCCCCCGGCATCATTCCCGTCTATACCTGCACGATCATTTTTCCAAGGAGTCCGTGCCATGACGCAGGAGAACCGCAAGACCGTTGCCACCCAATCCTGGGACAAGGCCGGTTGGCGCGCCTATCCACGCGTGCAGATGCCGGATTATACCGACGCGGCCGCCTTGCAGGCGGTCGAGGCGCAGTTGCGTCGTTATCCGCCCCTGGTCTTTGCCGGAGAGGCGCGCCGCCTCAAGGCCCAGCTTGCCCAGGCGGCCGAGGGTCGCGCCTTCCTGCTGCAAGGCGGGGATTGCGCGGAAAGCTTTGCGGAATTCAGCGCAGACAACATCCGCGACACGTTCAAGGTGCTGTTGCAGATGGCCGTGGTCCTGACCTGGGGCGCGCAGCTTCCGGTCATCAAGGTCGGCCGCATGGCGGGCCAGTTCGCCAAGCCCCGCAGCGCACCGACCGAGGTGATGAACGGGGTCGAGCTTCCCAGCTATCGCGGCGACATCATCAACGGCTTCGACTTCACGCCCGAGGCGCGGATTCCCGATCCGCAGCGGATGCTGGCGGCCTATACCCAGGCAGCCGCTTCGCTGAATCTGCTCCGGGCCTTCTCGACCGGCGGGTTCGCGGACATGCACCGCGTGCAAAGCTGGATCGCCGATTTCGTGGGCGGGCCAGAGGCCGCGAAATACCGCGACATTGCGGGCCGCATCAGCGACGCCATGGCCTTCATGCAGGCGGCGGGCGTGAACTCGGACACGGCGCACCAGTTGTCCAAGGTCGATTTCTATACCAGCCACGAAGCCCTGCTGCTGGAATACGAGGAAGCCCTGGCCCGCGTCGATTCGACCACCGGCCTGCCGGTGGCGGGGTCGGGCCACATGATCTGGATCGGCGATCGCACCCGCCAGGTCGATGGCGCGCATGTCGAATTCTGCCGGGGCGTGCAGAACCCCATCGGGCTGAAATGCGGCCCGACCACCACGGCGGATGACCTGAAGGTGCTGATGGCCAGGCTTAACCCGGACAACGAACCGGGACGGCTGACCCTGATCGCGCGCTTCGGCGCGGGCAAGGTGGGCGATCACCTGCCGCGCCTGATCCAGTGTGTCCGGGCCGAGGGCGCGAATGTCGTCTGGTCCTGCGACCCGATGCACGGCAACGTCATCAAGTCCTCGACCGGCTACAAGACGCGGGCCTTCGATTCGATCCTGCGCGAGGTGCGCGAGTTCTTCGCCATCCACAAGGCCGAGGGCACGATCCCCGGCGGCGTGCATTTCGAGATGACCGGCAAGGACGTGACCGAATGCACCGGCGGCGTCCGCGCCGTCACCGATGAGGATCTGTCGGATCGTTACCACACCGCCTGCGACCCGCGCCTGAACGCCAGCCAGTCTCTGGAACTGGCCTTCCTGGTGGCCGAGGAACTGCGCAACCGCCGCGAAGCCGCCGTCCGGGCACCGGACGCCATGGCGGGCTGATGCCGTGCGGCCGCCCTTACCGGGCGGCCGTCTTCATCTGCGCCCTTGCCAGAAGGCCCCGCAGTTCCGGGCGGCAGGATCCACAATTCGTACCCGCGCCAAGCGCCTTGCCGATGGAGTCGACCGTCATCAGCCTTTGCGTCGCGATGCCGCGCAGGATGGTGTTCACCCCGACCCCGAAGCAGGCGCAGACCACCGCGCCTTCGTCGGGCCGGCCGGCGCCCGCTTGCCCGGCCAGGATGGTATCCGCGCCGTCCTGTCCCAGGGATGCGGCGACATGGCCTCGCGACAAGGCAACCGGTTCGGGCGCCACGAACAACGCCGCCTGAAGCCGACCCCTTTCGACGAAGGCCATGCGCAGGATGCCCTTGTGCGGATCGCGCAGGATCATCGGATCCCCCGACACGCCCAGCATTCCTGGGGCGGCGGTTGCCCAGTCCTCAGGGGCTGTGCGTCCCGCCATTTCGGCCTGAACGCCGTTCGCCAGCGGCGCGCGTGCCCAGTATTCGCAATCGGGCGTGATCGTCCCCGTCGAGACAGCGAAGCCATACCACGCCGCCGCAAAAGGCCGGATCGCGACCGGCGCCGATTTAAGCGCGGGCTGGCCCGATACGGGGTCGGTCAGCCCCGGAACCAGCCTGTCCACCCGTCCGCTGGGCGCGGTTTCGCCCGTCCAGTGGATCGGCGCGAAGGGATGGCCCGGCGCCACGCGGTCCGTGACCAGCACCCGGAGGATGGCGCGGCCCTGGGGGCTTTCGACCTCGGCCAGCGTGGCGGGGGACAGGCCAAGGCGGGCGGCATCCGTCGGGTGCAGTTCCAGGAAAGGCTCTGCCAGATGGCGCGACAGGCGGGGCGACAGGCCGGTGCGGGTCATCGTGTGCCAATGATCGCGCACCCGTCCGGTATTCAGGCGGAATGGATAAGCATTGTCCAGGGACTGCGGAAGGCGCGGCGTCACTGGCACCATCCGCGCCCTGCCGGACGGGGTGTGGAATCGCCCGTCGCCGAAGAAGCGCCCGCCCTGGCGGCTGGCGGATTGCGGCCACAGAAAGGGCTGCAGCCTGTCGTATTCCGCGCGCGTGATCCCCGCATGGGCCGAGATGTCGAAATCGCTGCCTAGCTTGCCCGCGATGCCCGACAGCGCCGCGTGTTCGGCAAAGACCTGTGCCGGGCTGTCCCAGGCGAAGGCGTCGCCCCATCCCATTCGTGCCGCCACATCCGCAATGATGCGCCAGTCGTCGCGGGCCTGGCCTGCCGGGGGCAGACAACGCCGCTGCCGACTGATGCGGCGTTCGGAGTTCGTGACGGTGCCGTCCTTCTCGCCCCATCCCGTCGCGGGCAAGGCCACATGCGCCAACCGGGTCGTGTCGGTTCTCGCCATGATGTCCGACACCACCACGAAATCGCATCCGGCGATGGCCCGAGCCACGCGATCGGCATCGGGCATGGTGACGGCGGGATTGGTGCATATGATCCACAGCGCCTTGATCCGGCCATCCTCGACCGCGCGGAACATGTCCACGGCCTTGAGGCCGGGCTTGGCGGCCATCCGGGGCGCGTGCCAGAAGTCCTCCACGGCATCGCGATGCGCGGGGTTCTCGATGTCCAGGTGGCAGGCCAGCATATTGGCGAGGCCCCCCACCTCTCGGCCGCCCATGGCGTTCGGCTGGCCGGTGACGCTGAACGGACCCATGCCGGGCCGCCCGATCCGACCGGTCGCCAGATGGCAGTTCAGGATCGCATTGACCTTGTCGGTGCCGCTGTCCGACTGGTTGATGCCCTGGGACCAGACGGTGACGACCCGTTCGTTGCCGCACCACAGATCCATGAACTGCCGGATGGCGCTGTGGGCCAGGGCGGTGGCGGCGGGCAGGGTGTCGCGGGCCGCGGCCAGGGCATCCGCCAGACCATCCGGTTCTTGGGTGACCAGCCCGCGCCGATGGGTCTCGGCCAGCAGCAGGTTGAACAGCGCCGCGTCAGATCCCGGCGCCAGGGGCAGATGCAGGTCGGCGATGTCGCAGGTGGCGGTGCGGCGGGGGTCTATGACGACGACCTTCGTTCCCCGCGCCTCCCGCGCGGCGGCCAGGCGCTGGAACAGCACGGGATGACACCAGGCGAGGTTCGATCCGACCAGGACCACGCAATCGGCCTGTTCCAGATCCTCGTAAAGGCCGGGCACGGTGTCCGATCCGAAGGCGCGCCGGTGTCCTGCCACCGACGAGGCCATGCACAGCCGCGAGTTGGTGTCGATATTGGCGCTGCCGATGAAGCCCTTCATCAGCTTGTTGGCGACATAGTAGTCCTCGGTCAGCAACTGGCCCGAGACATAGAAGGCCACGGAATCCGGGCCATGGCTGGCGATGCAGTCGGAAAACCGCCGCGCCACAAGGTCAAGCGCCTGATCCCAGCCTGCGTCGCGGCCATGGATTTGCGGTGCAAGCAGGCGCCCCATAAGGCCGACTGTTTCGCCCAGGGCCGAACCCTTGACGCAAAGCCGGCCCAGGTTCGCGGGGTGATCGGGATCGCCCGCGACCGCCAGCCCGCCCGCGCCGTCGGGCGTGGCAAGGATCCCGCATCCGACGCCGCAATATGGGCAGGTGGTGCGGATGTAGCGCCGGGGGTTCTGCATGGTCATCGGCAATCCTTCAGGCGGCGGCGCTGCGTCGGATCAGGGTGGCGTCGATCAGGATGCGGTCCCCCTGCACC
Source organism: Paracoccus yibinensis (assembly GCF_030846195.1). Lineage (GTDB taxonomy): Bacteria > Pseudomonadota > Alphaproteobacteria > Rhodobacterales > Rhodobacteraceae > Paracoccus > Paracoccus yibinensis. The sequence continues at coordinate 185,211 of NZ_JAVCWH010000002.1, read as the reverse complement.
TGCGCGGCGAAGGTCCGAACGCGGCCTTCGTCCACGCCCTGGGCTTGGCCGGTGTTCATGTCGAAAACCCAGTTGTGCAGGGGGCAGGTGACGGATGTGCCGTGGACGATGCCTTCGGACAGCGGGCCGCCCTTGTGGGGGCAGCGATCCTCCATTGCGAAAACGCGGTCGTCGGCGGTGCGGAACACCGCCACGCAGCCCTGCGCGGTCTTCACCACGCGCGCGCCCTGCCGGGGGATGTCGTCAAGCGATCCGATATCGACAAAGATGGTCATTCCGCGGCCTCCAGCGTCAGGTCGGCAAGGGGCGCCCATTTGGGCGTCTCGGATGGGGTGGAAAGGTCGGCCCAGGGGTCGCGGCGATAGACGGACTGGCTGATCTGAAACCGCTCGACCAGGGCGCGGCGGTTTTCCAGGTCATCGACGACCTGCGCCTTGATCCAGTCGAGGCCCACCTTGCCCATCCATTTCCAGATGCGGTCCAGGTAGCGGGCGTTTTCGCGGTAAAGCTGGGTCACGGCCAGGATGATCTGGACGGCCTCGTCCTCGGACGGGGTGGATGCGAGGGGTTGGGTTTCCTTGACCTCCATCCCCGCCGCGCCGCCGATGACGATGTTGTAGCCCGAGTCCACGCAGACCACGCCGATGTCCTTGCAGGTGGCCTCGGCGCAGTTGCGGGGGCAGCCAGACACGCCCAGCTTCAGCTTGTGCGGCGTCCATGACCCCCACATCAGCTTTTCCAGTCTAATGCCGAGGCCGGTCGAATCCTGCGTGCCGACGCGGCAGAACTCCTTGCCGACGCAGGTCTTCACGGTGCGCAGGCCCTTGGAATAGGCGGCGCCCGACACCATCCCGGCGGCGTTCAGATCCGCCCACATATGCGGCAGGTCTTCCTTCCTGACGCCCAGCAGGTCGATCCGCTGCCCGCCCGTGACCTTGACCATCGGCACGCCGTACTTCTCGGCCGCGTCGGCGATCGCGCGCAGTTCGGCGGGCGTGGTCACGCCGCCCCACATGCGCGGGACCACGGAATAGGTGCCGTCCTTCTGGATATTGGCGTGATTGCGTTCGTTGACGAAGCGCGACTGGCGGTCGTCCTGATACTCCAGCGGATATTCCGCCAGCAGGTAGTAGTTCAGCGCCGGGCGGCAGGAATGGCAGCCGCCCACGGTCTTCCAGCCAAGCTCCTGCATGACGGCAGGGATCGACTTCATCCCCATGGAGCGGATCAGGCGGCGCACGTCTTCATGCGTGTGGTCCGTGCATTTGCACATGCCGGCGGGGGCCTCGGTGACCGCACCGCCCAGGGTCAGCGCCATGACTTGGCTCACCAGCCCGGTGCAGGTCCCGCAGGAGGCCGAGGCCTTGGTGCAGCTGCGCACGGCATCCAGCGTGCAGGCCCCGCCCGCGACGGCGTTCATGATCGTGCCCTTGGAAACGCCGTTGCAGCCGCAGATTTCCGCCTCAGGCGGCAAGGCTGCAACGGCCGCCATAGGGTCCGGCGTGGCACCCCCCTGGAAGGCCGGGCCGAAGATCAGCGTCTCGCGCATGGCGCCGATGTCGGTGCGGTCCTTCAGCAGGCCATAGAACCAGGCCCCGTCATTGGTGTCGCCATACATGACGACGCCGATGATGCGGTTGTCCTCCAGCACCAGCCGCTTGTAGATGCCGCGCCCCGGATCGCGGAAGACGATGTCCTCGCGCCCCGGCGCATCGGCGAAATCGCCCGCACTGTAAAGGTCGCAGCCCGTCACCTTCAGCTTGGTCGCGGTCTGGACGGGGGCGAAGACCGCCTCCTCCTCCAGCAGCGTCTTTGCCAGCACCTTGGCCTGATCATAAAGCGGCGCGACAAGCCCGAAGACCTGGCCGCGATGTTCCACACATTCGCCAAGCGCGAAGATGTGGGGGTCGCTGGTGCGCAGGGCGTCGTCCACGACGATCCCACGCTCGACCTCAAGATGCGCGTCATTGGCCAGCCGCACCTCGGGGCGGATGCCCACGGCCATGCAGACCAGGTCGGCGGGATAGACGGTGCCGTCCTCCAGCAGCACGGCCTCGGCCCTGTCGGTGCCCAGGATGGCCTTCGTCGCGCCCTTGCAATGAACGGTGATGCCGCGCTTTTCCAGATCCTTCTGCAGCAGGTAGCCAGCCGCAGGGTCAAGCTGGCGCTCCATCAGGTGGCCCATCAGGTGGATGACGGTGACGCGGGCGCCACGCGCGGCCATGCCGGCTGCCGCCTCTAGCCCCAGTAGGCCGCCGCCGATGACCACGGCGTCGCGGCCAGCCGTGTCCATCATCGCCTGCGTGTCTTCCAGGTCGCGATAGGTGACGACGCCGGGCAGGTCCTTGCCAGGCACGGGAATGATGAAGGGCGCCGATCCGGTGGCGATCACCAGTGCGTCATAGGGCGCGCCGCCGCTGTTGGAATAGACCACGCGGTTCTTGCGGTCGATGCGGACCACCGGCTCTCCGAACCGGCAATCGACATTGTGGGCGGCATACCAGGCGTCGTCATGGGTGACGATCTGCTGATAGGTCTTTTCGCCCGACAGCACCGGCGACAGCATCAGCCGGTTATAGTTGCCGCGCGGTTCAGCGTTGAACAGGGTCACGTCCCAGGCGCCGGGGGCGGCGTCGAACAGTTGTTCCAGCATCCGGCCCGAGGCCATCCCGGCGCCGATGACGACAAGTTTCTTCTTCATGGCTGGCATCCTTCTCAGGCGGCTTGCAGGGTTGCGCGGGACTGGCGGATCGAGACGTGCATCCACAGGGTGCAGGCCGCCACCAGCAGGAACAGGACGGTGAAGCAGCTTGGCCAGCTTCCGGTCGTGTCCTTCAGCCAGCCGAACAGCAGGGGCAGGACAAAGCCGCCCAGGCCGCCGATCATGCCGACCAACCCGCCCACGGCGCCCACGTTCTGCGGGTAATAGGTGGGGATGTGCTTATAGACGGCGGCCTTGCCCAGGCTCATGAAAAAGCCCAGCGTGAAGATCACCGCCAGGAAGGCCCAGACGGCCAGGCCGGGGATCAGCGCCAGGATGGCGGTCGCGGCCAGCGAAACCAGGAAGGTCGCATACATCACCGTCCGCGCGCCCATCCGATCCGACAGGATGCCTCCGTAAGCGCGGAAGATGGATGCCGGGATGGAATAGGCGGCGCCGATCATGCCTGCGGTCTTCACGTCGAAGCCATAGACGCCGATCAGGTAATGCGGCAGCCACAGCGCCAGGGCGACAAAGGCCCCGAAGCTGAAGAAGTAATAGGTTGAGAAGCGCCAGACCCGCAGGTTCTTCAGCGGCGCGAATTCCGCCCGCAAACTGCGCAGGGGCGCGCGGGTGCCACGCCGGGCGGTGGTGACGGGATCGTCTTTCGACAGCGCCCAGAAGGCCAGGGCGGTCAGCGCCAGCACGCCCGCCCAGATCTGCGCCGTGGCCTGCCAGCCAAAGGCGATCATCACGAAGGGAGCCACGAATTTCGTGACCGCCGCGCCGACATTGCCGACGCCGAAGATGCCAAGCGCCGTGCCCTGCCGCGCCCCGTCGAAAAAGCGTGACACATAGGCCACGCCCACGGCGAAGCTGCCGCCTGCGATGCCGACGCCCAGGGCCGCCAGCAGCATCTGCGGCCAGGTCGTGGCCCAGGACAGAAGGAAGGTGGCCAGGGCGGCGGCCAGCATGGTCAGCGTATAGACCAGCCGCCCGCCCATCCGGTCGGTGGCTACGCCCAGCACGATTCGCACCAGCGACCCGGTCAGGATCGGCATCCCGACCAGCAGGCCGAACTGGGTGTCTGACAGGGAAAGCTGTTGTTTGATCTGGATGCCGATGATGGAAAAGATCGTCCAGACGGCAAAGCAGATGGTGAAAGCTGCGGTGGACAGCGTCAGGGCGCGGCCTGAACCGGGGTGAAGGAATGCGGACATGACTGCTCCGATGGCGGATTGGTTGGGCAAGTGGCTGTCGGAAAGCATGGGCCGCCACCCCGCAGGACCGGGTCGAACCGTCACGCTTTCAGGAAATGCCGCATCATTGCGCGCGAACCATGGCGCGCCATTGCGCCGGGCCATGGATGCAGACTGACGGAATCGCGCGCCGGGGCCAAGTTCCCAGGATCATCACCGGACATTCCGACGCCGAAGAATGCTGCAAGCGCAAAAGGTTTGTGCGCGCTGCCTGCGGATTGGTCAGATTGGGGACCGGGCCGCAAAAAGGCCTCTGGCCATGGCAGCGCCTGGAATGGTTGTGAAGCGATCATTGAATTTGGTGGAGCCGAGGGGAATCGAACCCCTGGCCTCGTCATTGCGAACGACGCGCTCTACCAACTGAGCTACGGCCCCACTGGCGCCCTTTTTGTCCCGGCGGCGAGGAATGTCAAGCGGGTGAATTGCGCGGCGTCAGGTGGATGGCGATGCCGTCGCGGCCCCGGACGGTCAGGCGCGCGACGGGGATGGGAGGCTGGGGGCCGGGGCGCAGGTGGAAGGCCTGGGTGATGCGCGCCAGCATCACCACACCCTCGACCATGGCGAGGCCCGCACCGGGGCAGACCCGCTGGCCGGCTGAAAAGGGGATGAAGGCGTCGCGGGCGCTTTCGTGCGTTTCCGGGCGCTGCCAGCGGGCGGGGTCGAATTCGTCGGGCTGGTCCCACAGTCGCGCGTGGCGGTGCAGGTGCCAAGGCGATAGGACCACCTGCGCGCCGCGTGGCACCTGGCGACCGCGCAGCGTTTCCGATCGGGCTGCCTGTCGCACCATCATCGGCACCGGGGGATAAAGCCGCAGCGCCTCGCGGAACACCGCGCGGGCGGTGCGCAGGGCCTTGACCCCCGCCATGTCGGGGGTCAGGGACGCGGCCTCGGCGGCTACGGCGTCCTGCCATTCGGGGTGGGCCGCCAGCAGCCACAGCGCCCAGGCAAGCGCCGAGGCGCTTGTCTCGTGACCGGCCAGAAAGAAGACCGCCACCTGGTCCACCATCTCGGCTTCCGAAAAGCGGCGGCCGGTCTGCGGATCGGGCGTGGTCATGATCCGCGTCGCCAGGTCGTCGGGCGCATCGCTCGCGCGGATCGCGTCTATCCGGCCCTTGACCAGACCGGCGATCAGGCTGCGGATTTCCCCTGCCGTCCGGCGGGTGCGGCGGGAATGAGGATGCGGCAGCCAGCGGGGCCAGGGCAGCAGGGCCGCCCAGTTGACCACCGGCTGTGCGTCCTGATGCGCGCGGAAAGCGGCAAAGACCTGGGCCGCCGTCCGATGTTCGATCGGCATCGAAAACAGGGCCCGGAAGATCAGGTCGGCGCTTGCAAAGCTTGCCTCGGGTTCGATGTCCTGAAGGCCGGGCCGCAGGCGCGCGACCAGGGCATCGGCGGCGGACAGGATCGCCGGCAAGGTGTCGTGCAGGCGCCCGCCGTCGAAGGCGGGGTCGATGATGCGGCGTGCCGCGGCCCATTGCGGTCCATTTGTCACGAAGACCGAAGCCCCCAGCAGGGGCGCAAGGCCCGCGCGCAGGCGGTTCGATTTCGGGAAATCCTGCGGCCGTTCCTTCAGGATCAGGCGCACCAGGGCCGGATCGTTGCACAGGAAGCTGTGGACCAGCGGGCTTCGGAACTCGGCCATCCAGGCGCGATACAGCCGTTCCGGCAGGGCGGACAGCAGGTCGCGGCGGAAGGCGCGGGCAAGGCGCAGCACGCTGCCCCGGTCCTCGGTCGTCTCGGGACGAGGCGGGATCATGGCAGGCCTGGCCCGACGGGGATGGCAATTCGTCCGGGCGAGGGACGGCGACCGGCGAAGCGGTCGGCAAGCCCAAGCGGCCCGGCGGTGATGGCGAAATAGTCGTAATCACTTGGGCGGTCGAAGGCGCACAGATATTGCAGATGCAGCCGGAACCAGCGCCACCGCAGGGCGCGCTGCTGCTGCGGCGACAGGGTTTGTGTAAAGGCCGCCGACAGGACCAACGGCCAGCGTTGCCCCGGACCCGCGACCCCGGTCACGGCGACGGGATCGCAGAGCGCGAAGCTGCACGGATCACCGGGCGCGGTCACGTCCAACCAGAACAGATCCGGCCGTTCGGAAAGGAAGGCCAGGTCGGTCCGCAGCCGCTGCGCCTGCGGCAGGAATGAGGCCATCGGCACCACCTGACCCAGGGTCAGCAGCGCCAGGGCCGGATGGCCCGCCAAGGCGTCCCGCCGAAGCAGGTCCGCCAGGATCGACGCCGCCAGATAAGCGCCCGAGGAATGGCCGACGACCAGAACCTCGTCCAGATCCTGGGTCAGGGCGTCGGCGATGCGATTGGTGAACTGCTCCAGCCGCTGTTCCAATGCCTGTGGATAGGCGCCGTGCAGGCTGGCGGTGAAGGCATAGTCATGCATCAGATAGTGCGCGAAGAGGCGATGGTCCTGGGACCGGGCCAGGACCAGCACCCCCCAGGCGGTGGCAAGGCCCGCGCCCATCCCAAGCCATGCCAGTCCCGTCAGGGCCGTCACGACCCATCCCGCCAGCAGTGCCAGCAGGACCGCGCCCAGCAGTTGCAGCACCAGCACCGCGACCGGATACAGCGCCGCCAGAACCGGCCCGCGCCGCAGCCGCATCAGCCGCCGCAACGCGCCCGAGCGGCCATAGACCCACCCTGTCCGCAGCATCCGCGCATAGGTCGCCAGGATGCCCCCCTGCATCGAAGCTTGGACGAGGTCGGACCAGACCAGAACCTCGATCTGCGCCTGGGCCGGGCCTTCCGGGAAGCGGGCGCGGGTCTGCCAGCCGAAAGCGGCACCGTCGGCGGGCTTTTCCATTGTCAGGACAAAACCGCTGACCTGTGCCTGCTTCAGGGCTTCGCGGCGATAAAGTTCGCGGTAACGACGCGGAGGCATGGGATCGAAGCCGGGCAGATAGAACACCCGGCGGCGGAAGGGTCGCGTCATCATCTGGCCCAGTTGTGTCAGGCCAGCATAAGACAACCTTCTGTTGCCGCAAGCGTCTTCAGCCTTGCCGCCACTGTGCCTGGTTCCGCTGGATGGCAGCGATGCGGCGCCCGGTGGGCGGGTGCGACAACAGCCAGGCCGGGGCCGATCCGCCGCGATTGCCGGTCAGGCGTTCCAGCTTGCGGAACAACGAGATCTGCGGCTCCGTCCCCAGGCCCGCCCGGATCATCAAGGCGCTTGCGAAGCGGTCGGCCTCGAATTCGTCGTCGCGCGACAGGCGGGCGGCGACGGCGGTGGCGATCAGCCCGGCGATCCAGGTGCCCAGGCCGGGGATGATGCGGCCCAGGACGCCCGCAAGCGCCATGCGAATCGCGTTCTGGCCTGCAAAGTCGATCATCCGCCGCCGGGCGTGACCATGGGCGACATGGCCCAGTTCGTGCGCGATGACGCTGGCCAGTTCCTCGGGCGTGACCTCGCCCGCGTCCAGCTTGCGGATGAAGCCGCGGGTCAGGAAGATGCGCCCGTCGGGGGCGGCCAGGCCGTTCACGGGCTCGACCTCATAGACATGGGCGCGCACGGGGGGCAGGTCCATCGCCCGGCCCAGCCGTTCCAGCATCGGCACCAGGCGCGGATGGTTCAGCGGCGTCGATTTCTGGTTCAGTTCCTGCCGCAGCCGCCACAGGGAAAAGAACCACATGGCGGCCAGATAAAGGATCAGCAGGATGATCGGCAGGTATTTCATGGCACCAATATGGTCCCACGCCAGCCCCCGCGCCAGAGGTCAGCCAAGAATCCGCATCGCCTGCGTCAACCCGTCCAGCGTCAGGGGCATCATGCGGTTTCCGAAGATTTTCCCGATCATGGCGATGGATTGGGTGTATCCCCAATGCCCCTGCGGAACCGGGTTCAGCCAGACGTGGTCGGGCCAGGTCTCGGCCGCGCGGCGCAGCCAGACCTCGCCCGATTCCTGGTTCCAGTGTTCGTTGGCCCCGCCCGGCACCGCGATCTCGTATGGGGACATGGAGGCGTCGCCCACGAAGACGCATTTGTAGTCGCGGCCGAAGCGGTGAAGCACGTCCCAGGTTGGCGTCTGTTCCGTCCAGCGTCGGCGGTTGTCGGTCCAGACGCCCTCGTAAAGGCAGTTGTGGAAATAGAAATGCTCCATGTGCTTGAACTCGGCCCGCGCGGCCGAGAACAGCTCGTCCACGACGCGGATATGGTCGTCCATCGACCCGCCCACGTCTAGGAACAGCAGCACCTTGACCGCATTGCGACGCTCGGGCCGGGTCTGCACGTCGATATAGCCGTGGTCGGCGGTTGCCCGGATCGTGGCGGGCAGGTCCAGTTCCTCGGCCGCGCCATGCCGCGCCCAGTGGCGCAGGCGTTTCAGTGCGACCTTGATGTTTCGCGTGCCCAGTTCGACATTGTCGTCGAAATCGCGGAATTCGCGCTTGTCCCAGACCTTGACCGCGCGGCGGTGGCGGGATTCGTCCTGGCCGATGCGCACCCCTTCGGGGTTATAGCCGTATGCGCCGAAGGGCGAGGTGCCGCCCGTGCCGATCCACTTGCTGCCGCCCTGGTGGCGCCCCTGCTGTTCGGCCAGCCGTTCGCGCAGCTTGCGCATCAGCTCCTCGAAGCTGCCGCCGCCCTGGACCTGGGCCTTTTCCTCGTCGGTCAGCAGCTTCTCGGCCAGCTTTTCCAGCCATTCGCGGGGGATCGCCCGTTCGGTGACAAGCGCCTCGACCGGGATGGTTTCCAGGCCGGAAAACGCCTCGGCAAAGGCGCGGTCGAAGCGGTCGATGTGGCGTTCGTCCTTGACCAGCACCAGCCGGGCCAGGTGATAGAAGCCGTCCACGGACCAATCCGCGATGCCTGCCTGCATCCCGGCCATCAGGTCCAGCCATTCCCGCAGCGAGACCGGAACCCCTTGCCGGCGCAGGCTGTCCAGGAACGGGATGAACATCACGTCATCCGGTCGATGATGACGGTCGCGAACAGGCCCACGACCGCGAAGGCCATGGCGAAGCCCGCCGCATATTGCACCCGGTCGCGCCCGGTGCCGCCCAGTCCGGCGGCCCGGCGCCAGCCCAGGATTGCACCGATGGTGGCGGCGGCGATGACGATCATGAGGGCCCCTGGTCCTGTTCCGTCCCTCCAGATAGCGGCTGGTCCGGCGCGGCGCAACCAAGGGCGTGGGAACAGGCGCCCCCGAACGGGGTTGAGCCAATGGCAAAACGCAGGAGGACGCGATGGCCGAGAAGGAAAATCCCGACGCCGTTCCCCCCGGCACCACCGGCGCAGGCGAAAACATCTGCCGCAAATGCGAAGGCAGCGGGCGGATCGACGGCAAGGAATGTCCCGAATGCGGCGGCACCGGCAAGGTCACGACCGGCATCGGCGGGGGCTGAACAGCATGGGCCGCCCGGCAGTGGATCGTCTTTCTATGCGGCGGACCTGCGGCGGGTGGCCAACTGGCGCCAGAAGAAAACCAGGGTGAACAGCGCGGTCATCACCACCACGATGGTCGGTGCAGGGGCGCTGTCCAGCCAGAAGCTGATCCAGATGCCCGCCAGGCTGGATCCCGCGCCGATGGCCACCGACAGCGCCAGCATCGCCTGCAAGCGGCTGGTCAACAGGAAGGCGATGGCCCCCGGCGCGATCAGCAACGCCACCGACAGGATGATCCCCACCGCCGACAGCATCGCCACCACCACGGCCGAGATCATCGCCAGCATCCCGTAATGCAGCCAGCCGGTCGCCAGCCCGGCCACCCGTGCCTGCACGGGATCAAAGACCAGCAGCGCGAAATCGCGCCATTTCAGCACCAGGACCAGCCCCACTACGGCGGAGATCGAGCCGGCCGACAGGAAGTCATCCCGCCCGACCCCCAGGATGTTGCCGAACAGGATGTGGTCCAGGTGCACGTCGGTGGGGAATTGCGTATAGATCACCAGCCCCAGCCCGAACATCCCGGCCATCACGACGCCAAGCGTCGTGTCGGGTTTGATGCGGCTGTTGGCGTCCAGCCAGCCCGCCGACAGCGCGCAGATCATCCCCGCCACGAAGGCTCCGATCAGCAGGGGGATGCCGGCCAGATAGGCCAGGACGATCCCCGGCAGCACCGCGTGGCTGATCCCGTCGCCCATCAGCGCCCAGCCGCGCAGGACCAGGAAGCAACTGAGAAGGGCCGCCGGGATGCTGACGATGACGGCGATCAGCATGGCCTCGACCATGAAGGGGAAGGCGAAGGGGGCGGTCAGCCAGCTCATCGGGCGACCGCGCGGATGCGGCGGCGGCTGGCCAGCAGACCGTGGCGTGGGGCAAGGACAAAGGCCGCAAGGAAGATCAGGGTCTGCAGCACGACGATGATGCCGCCCGTCGCGCCGTCCAGGAAGAAGCTGACATAGGCGCCGATGGCCGAGGTGAGCGTCCCGATCGCCACCGACAGCGCGATCAGGCGCGGAAAGCGGTCGGTCAGCAGATAGGCCGTGGCGCCCGGCGTCACCACCATGGCTATGACCAGGAAGGCCCCCACGGTCTGCATGGCGGCGACGGTCGATCCGGCCAGCAGGGTGAAGAACAGCACCCGAAGCCGCCCCGGATGCAGCCCAATGGTACGCGCATGGCTTTCGTCGAAGAAGACCACCATCAGGTCGCGCCATTTCGCCAGCAGGATCACCAGCGAGACGCCTCCGATGATCGCCAGTTGCAGCGTGTCGGCGGGCGAGATCGCCAGGATGTTGCCCAGGGTGATCGCCTGCAGGTCCACGGAAACCGGGTTCAGCGAGATCATGAACAGCCCGATCCCGAAGAAGCCGGTGAAGATCAGGCCGATGATCGCGTCCTCTTTCAGGCCCGTGCGGCTGTTCAGGAACAGCATGGTCAGCGCGGCCAACCCGCCCGACAGGAAGGCGCCAAGCGCGAAGGGCAGGCCCAGCATGTAGGCCCCCGCGACTCCGGGGACGATGGAGTGCGACAGGGCGTCGCCAATCAGGCTCCAGCCCTTGAGCATCAGGTATGCCGACAGGAAGGCGCAGACGCCGCCGACCAGGGCCGAAACCCAGATGGCGTTGGTCATGTAGCCATAGGTGAAGGGGATCAGCAGAGTGTCCAGCATCAGGCGTCGGCAGCGGGGGTTTCACACCCCCGCACCCCCGTGGGATATTTCCGCCAGAATGAATGGACGCGGGTCATTCGTCCTTCCTTCGGGCGCGGTCGTCATAGAACACCAGTGGCCGTTCATCATCCGTGAACACATCCACGCTGCGCCGGTCGGCGTCGTCGTGCAGCGCAGCGCCCCCCAGCACGAAATGGCGCAGCACGCCGCCAAAGGCACGGCGCAGGTTTTCGGGGGTGAAGGTCGTCTCGGTCGGGCCATGGGCCAGGACCGTGCCCTTGACCATCACCACCCGGTCGCAATATTCCGGGACCGAGCCGAGGTCGTGGGTCGAGACCAGCATCACCCGGCCTTCCTCGCGCATCGCTTTCAGAAGGGCGATGATCGCCTCCTCGGTCTTGACGTCGACGCCGGTGAAGGGTTCGTCGAGCAGGATCACCCGCGCTTCCTGCGCGATGGCGCGGGCCAGGAAGACGCGCTTCTTCTGGCCGCCCGAGAGTTCGCCGATCTGGCGGCGGCGGAAATCGGTCATGCCGACGCGGGCCAGGGCTGCGTCCACCGCCTGCCGATCGATGGGGCGTGCGCGGCGGAAAAAGCCCATGTGGCCATAGCGGCCCATCATCACCACGTCCTCGACCAGGACAGGGAAGCTCCAGTCCACTTCCTCGGCCTGGGGGACATAGGCCACCAGGTTCTTTGCCAGCGCCTGTTCCACCGTGCCGCCCATGATGCGGATCTGGCCCGAGCTGTGCGGCAGCAGGCCCATCAGCGCCTTGAACAGCGTCGATTTTCCTGCGCCGTTGACGCCTACCAAGGCGGTGACAGACCCTTCGGGCACGATAAAACTGGCGTCGCGCAGCGCGGTGACACCATTGGGATAGGCGACGGTTAGATGCCGGACCTCGATCCCGTCATTCATTCCGCAGGCCGTCCACGATGGTTTGCGATGTCACGCGCAGCAGATCCAGATAAGTGGGGACGGGGCCGTCGGCCTCGGACAGGCTGTCCACGTAAAGGACGCCGCCATAGGTCGCGCCGGTTTCGGATGCAACGCGGCGGGCGGGGCGGTCGGACACGGTGGATTCGGAAAAGATCACACGGACATCGTTTTCGCGCATGACGTCGATGACATGGCGCACCTGCTGAGGCGTGCCCTGCGCGTCGGCATTGATCGGCCACAGGTAGAGTTCCTGCAGGCCGAAGTCGCGGGCCAGATAGGAGAACGCGCCTTCGGACGTGACCAGCCAGCGGCGATCGGGGGGCAGGGCGCGGGCGGCATCGCGCAAGGGGGCGATGGTATTGTTGATCTGCGCCTTGTAGGCATCGGCATTCGTGCGATAGGTCGCGGCGTTGTCGGGATCGGCGTCGGCCATTGCGGCGGCGATGTTGTCCACATAGATCAGCGCGTTGTCCAAGGCCATCCAGGCATGGGGATTGGGCTTGCCGTCGTAGTCGCCGCCGGTGATCGACATCGGTTCGACGCCGTCGCTGACGACTGCGACAGGGACATCGCCCAATTGGTCAATGAACTGCTGGAACCAGCTTTCCAGGTTCAGCCCGTTCGCCAGGATCAGATCGGCATCGGACGTGCGGATCAGATCGCCCGAGGTGGGTTGATAGTTGTGGATCTCGGCTCCGGGCTTGGTGATCGATTCAACGTCCGCAGCATCGCCCGCGACATTGCGGGCCATGTCGGCGATGATGGTGAAGGTGGTTGCGACCTTCAGCCGCTCGGCATGGGCGGGAAGGGCGGCAAAAGCAAAGGCAAGGACAAGGAATGACTTCATGATCCCGTTATGTGCGAGCCGTTCTCATCTGTCAATAGTTGAGAACTAGTTGCAACTGAACGCGGGATGCGTCATGAGGGTTCCATGGAAAGCCGTGCCTCACAACTGGAACAGGCCCTGCGCCGGGCGGGAGTGCGGGTGACGCGGCAGCGTGCGGCCCTGCTGCGGGTGATCGCGGGCAGCGAGGATCATCCCGACGCCGCCGAACTGCATCGCCGGGCCGAAGCCGCGGGGGCGGGGGTGTCGCTGGCGACCGTCTATCGCACATTGACGACGTTGCAGACCCAGGGTGTCATCGAGAAGCTGGAGTTCCAGGGTGAACCCGCCCGATGGGAGGCCGCGGACCAGCGGCACCACGACCACATGATCGACGTGGACACTGGCGAGGTGGTCGAGTTCATGAACGATCGGATCGAGCGGCTGCAGGCCGAGGTCGCGGCCGAGATGGGATACGAGATCGTCCATCACCGGCTGGAGCTTTACGTGCGGCGGCGGGGCGCCTGAACAGGCGATGCGCGTCTTCGACAAGATCATTTCGGACCGGGGGTCGCGCTATGCCGTGTCGGGCGGACCCGCCGCCACGCGCGCCGAGGCCCAGGCCCTGCTGGCCGAGTTGAAGCGCAGCAAGCGGTTCGCCAAGGCTACTCATAACAGTTGGGCGGCAATCCTTTCGGGCGAGGCCGTGAAGGACGACGACGGGGAAGCCGGCGCAGGCGCGCTGATCCTGCAGATGCTGGAACGCGCCGAATTGCGGGACCATGTGGTCATCGTGACCCGCTGGTTCGGCGGCAAGCAGTTGGGCGGCGACCGCTTCCGCCATGTGGCGGATGCGGTCAGATTGTATCTGCGGGAAACCGGATTGGGTTAGCGCCAGCCAAGCGCCGGGGCGACATGGCGCAGGATGCTGTCGATGACGTGGACGTTGTAATCGACGCCCAGCATGTTCGGCACGGTCAGCAGCAGGGTATCGGCCTCGGCGATCGCCTCGTCCTCGCGCAACTGCTCGATCAGGCGGTCGGGTTCGTCGGCATAGCTGCGGCCGAAGACGGCGCGATAGTTGTCGATATTGCCGATCTGGTCGCTGTCCTTGCCGCCGCGCCCGAAGAAGCGGCGGTCCATGTCGCTGACCAAGGCGAAGATCGACCGGCTGACCGATACGCGCGGGGTCCGGCTGTGGCCTGCCGCCGCCCAGGCATCGCGATAGGTGCGGATCTGGCGAGCCTGCTGGACGTGGAAGGGTTCGCCCGATTCGTCCACCTTGAGGGTCGAGCTTTGCAGGTTCATCCCCATCTGTGCAGCCCATTCCGCCGTCGCGTTGGAAGCCGATCCCCACCAGATGCGGTCGCGCAGCCCCGGCGAATGGGGTTCCAGCCGCAAGAGGCCCGGCGGGTTCGGGAACATCGGGCGGGGGTTCGGGCGGGCGAAGCCCTTGCCTTCAAGCTGCTGCAGGAAGACCTCGGTATGGCGGCGGGCCATGTCCTGGTCGCTTTCGCCCTCGGCGGGTTGATAGCCGAAATAGCGCCAGCCATCGACGACCTGTTCCGGGCTGCCCCGGCTGATGCCAAGCTGCAACCGCCCGCCGGAGATCAGGTCGGCCGCGCCCGCGTCTTCAACCATATACAGCGGGTTTTCATAGCGCATGTCGATGACACCGGTGCCGATCTCGATCCGGCTGGTGCGTGCGCCGACGGCCGCCAGCAGCGGGAAGGGCGAGGCAAGCTGGCGGGCAAAGTGATGCACGCGGAAATAGGCGCCGTCCGCGCCCAGTTCCTCGGCGGCGATGGCAAGGTCTATGGATTGCAGCAGCACGTCCTGGGCCGTGCGGACCTGCGACCCCGGTTCGGGCGACCAGTGGCCGAAGGACAGAAAGCCGATCTTCTTCATGGTTATCCCTTTGCTGCGCCAGACGCGTTGCAAGGGACATAGGGTCTTGCCGCACGGTCAGGCAAGGATCGCCCGCGCGCAGGCCATGTGCGCGGACAAACAGCAAGGGGCTTATTTCCAGCGGCGATGCACCCAGAACCACTGATCCATGTGGCGGCGCACGAGCATTTCCAGGTCGTCGTTCAGCGCCTGCATCATGGCGGCGGGTTCGCCATGTTCGACCGGCAGGCCGACATGGACCCGGAAGCGCAGTCCGTCCGGGCAGCGGATACCATGGACCGGGATCAACAGCGCGTCATAGCGCAGCGCCAGTTCGGCTGGCGTCAGGACGGTGCGGCTGGGCAGGTCGAAGAAGCGCAGTTCCGGCGCGTGGCGGTCATACTGGTCGAACCCCAGGGCCAGCCAGCCGCCGCCCTTCAGAAAGCGCAGCATCGCCGTCAGGCCTGACCGCCCGCGCGGGAACAGCGGTTCGGCGATGGCACTGATCGCGGGGATGTAGTGGCGGTTGAACGCTTCGTTGTTCATGGGGCGATACAGCGCGCCGACGGGCCAGCCGCGTGCGGCAAGGGCCGCGCGCATGGCGTCGTAGTTGCCGAAATGGGCGCAGGCGATGATGACGGGGCGCTGCGCGTCAAAAGCGGATTCGAGCGCGGGCAGGCCGGGGCCTTCCAGAGGGTCGGCCGCGTGAATGCGGGCGGTGAATTCCTCGCCCGAATAGATCTCGGCCACGGACCGGCCTGCGTTGTTCGGGACGGCGCGGACCAGTGACTTAACCTCGTCCTCCGTCAGGTCGGGGCGGGCCAGTGACAGGTTTTGGCGGATCCTCCGGCGCCACCCGGCCAACGGGCCAAGGACATGCGCGAACAGCCAGCCCACGGCGGGGATGCGCTTGTCATAGGGCAGCAGCCGGGCAAGGCCGATCACCGACAGGAAGGCGGCATTCGCAATGCGGTCGGACAGGGGCGGGGTGTCGGAATGGCTCATGGGGTCTTTCGCGCGGCGCTTGCCTCTCGGGACCAGACATAGAGGCCCGCCGCCACGATGATGGTGGCGCCCGTCACCGTCCAGAGGTCGGGCAACTGTCCGAACAGCAGCCAGCCCCACAAGCCCGCCCAGACCAGCCCGGTATAGCCGAAGGGGGCCAGCACCCCGGCCTCGGCGGTGGCGAAGGCGCGGACCAGCAGGTATTGGCTGAGCGTGCCGAAAACGCCTAGCAGCGCAAAGGCCCACAGGTCGGAAGGTGCAATCGGCTGCCAGACGAAGGGCACGGCAAGCGAGGTGAGGGCGCTGCCCACGACCGCCGACCACATCACCGATGTGGCGACCGAATCCGTCCGCGCCATCCGCGTCAGCAAGGCGCCCGTGGCATAGGTGAAGGCCCCGGCCAGTGGCAGAAGGGCCGCGGGCTGAAAGACGCCCAGGCCCGGCCGGATGATGATCAGCGCGCCGACCAGGGCGGCGGCGATGCCCGCCAGCCGGCGGGGGCCGATCTTCTCACCCAGGAACAGGGCCGCGCCCAGGGTGATCAGGACCGGGTTCAAGTCCATGATCGCCGTCGCCTCGGCCAGGCCGATGACCTGGAGCGAACTGAAGAACAGCGCGACGGATCCCAGTTGCATCAGCGCGCGGGCGAATTGCAGGCCGGGCCTGCGGGTGCGCATCACCATGGGCATCGCGCCGCGGAAGAGAACGGCGAAGATCGCCAGGTTGCCGATGAAGCGCGCCCAGACGACCTGCGCGGGGTGATAGGTCTGGGTCAGGTGCTTGGCCGTCGCGTCCATCAGGGTAAAGCCCAGGATCGCGGCCAATATCAGGGCAATCCCGGTGGCCTGGGCATTGGCGGGCTGGCGCAGGGCAAGTGTCACGGGTTCAGGTCTTTCGGGCCAGGGGATGATGGGTCAGCACCAGATCGCGCATCCTTTCGTCAAGGACATGCGTATAGATCTCGGTCGTGCCCAGGTCGGCATGGCCCAGAAGGGTCTGGATGGAACGCAGGTCGGCGCCGCCTTGCAGCAGATGCGTGGCGAAGGCGTGGCGGATCACATGCGGGGTCACGCGGGCGGGGGAAATGCCCGCCTGCACGGCCATGTCGTTCAGAAGGCGCCCGAAGGTCTGGCGTGGCATGTGGCCAGCCGCCCCGGGGGCGGGAAACAGCCACCGCGCGCCCTTGCCCGCGACAAGGCGGCCAAGGGCGCTGTCCTTGGGGGCATCATCGCGGATGGCCAGCCAGGCCGACAGCGCCCGGCGGGCGGGGGGCGTCAGCGGGACCATGCGTTCCTTGTCGCCCTTGCCCCGGATCAGCAGGACGCGCGGATCGCCCCGGCAGGCGGCCACCGGCAGGGCCACCAGTTCGCTGACGCGCATCCCGGTGGCATAGAGAAGCTCCATGAGGCAGAGGTTGCGGGCGCGTTCGGCATCCGTCCGCCCAAGCAGGGGCGCCGCGGCCAGCAGGGCGTCGATCTCGTCCCGATCAAGGGTCTTGGGCAGACGCTTGGCCCGGCCCGGTCCGCTGATGCGGATGGCGGGGTCGTCGTCGCGCCAGCCCTCCTCCAGCGCAAAGCGGGTGAACTGCCGGATCGACGACAAGCGCCGCGCCCGTGTGGCGCGCGACAGACCCTGTGCGTCGCAATGGGCCAGGTAATCCTCGACCCGTTCGCGGGTCAGATCCGCCAGGGCCAGCCTGCGCGCGGCCAGCCAGCCGGACAGGTCGCGCAGGTCGCGGCCATAGGCCAGGACCGTGTTGCGCGCCGATCCCGATTCGGCGGCCTTGGCGTCCAGGAAGGCGGATATGGCGCGGTGATCGGCGATCATGGATTCTGCCGCATCACCGGCAACAGCGACAGTTGCGCGGCTGCCAGATCGGCCTCGGCCCCCAGGCCCAGGGCGCGCAGGGTGGCAAGGCCACGGCCCGCGCGGGGCAGATCCCCGTCCAGGCCCGCGTCTATATCGGCCATGGCGGTCAGCAGCGCCTCTCCCTTCTGCGTGGCGGGCGGCTGGACCGGGTCGGCCTTCAGCGCGGGGTCCAGGACCAGCGGCACCGGCGCCGGCAGCCCCTGCCATTGGCGCAACCAGGTGGCGATCTGCGCGGCCCGGCCTTCGCCGTCCTGGGGAAGGTCGGCGGCGATCATCGCGGCCAGAACATCGGCCATGCCCGCCTGGTGGAACTGGTCGAATGCCGAAGGCAGCGCAGACGAAAGATCGCCGCTGGCCAGGGCGGCCTCCAGCGTGCGCATCGCGCCCGCGCGTTCCCAGACGCCGCCCGACGCGGCGGGACTTTGTTCGGTATAAAGCGCGCGCAGGGTGGCGGGGGCGATGGCGCCGGCGCGGGCCAGACGCTCGGCCGCTTCCAGCCGGGCCTTCCAGCCGTTGTTGGGGCGCAGGTCGGAATGGGCGAAGGCGATGGGCAGCGACGATGTGGGAAGCGGCTGGCCGATCGCCTCGTGGATGCGGAAATCCAGCGGAGTCATGCGATCCGGCGTGGCAAGCGTCTCGCCGCTGTCCACATAGGCGTCGTCCAGAAAATGCGTCAGCAGCACCGCCTGATGCTGGTCCAGAAGGCCCAGCGTTTCCGCACCGTGCAGGCTGATCGCGGCAGCCGCCCAGTCGCCGGTCTGGGCCAGGCAGAAGATCCGGGCGGCAAAGCTTGGCGCGATGCCGGGTGTGGTGTTCATGATCTCGCAAGCCCGCGCCTCGTCCCCTTCCAGCAGGGCGATGTCGAACAGGCGGCGAAAGATTTCCGGGTTGCTGGGACCGGCTGCGATCAGAAGCGCCTGCGCCCGGTCCACCGCGCCCCCATCCAGCAACCGATCGGCGCGGGCCAGAAACAGCGTCCCCTGCGGCGCAGCCGACTGCGCGGGCGGGGCGAGTTGCGTGGTCAGCACCCGATCCAGAAGCGCGTTCATCGCCGGCAGGCGGGCGGGCGTGCGCAGGATAAGGCCGGCCAGCGTGGCGGCATCGCTGCCCTGCCACAGATCGGCCGGAAGCCCCGCCTTGCGCGGCGTCCGAAGGCCCACGCTGTCGGGATTTCCGATCCCCAGGCGCGTGACCTGAACCGACCCGACCTCGCCGGTCGTGGCGACTGGCTTGGGTCCGGGCGCGCCGGGAACGCCAGGAGGCGGCGCGTCGCCCGGACGCCAAGCCGAGCTTTCGCGGTCAGGCCCGCGCACGCTGCCCGACAGCCAGTCGCTTGCCGAAAGCGGCGTTTGGGCCTGGGCGGACCAGGCAAGGCCAAGCATCATGGCCAAGGGCAGCAGGCGGCTGCTCACTCGGGTTCAGCCTCGGTTGCAGGGGCGGCGGGGGCCTGGGCAGTGGGGGCGGCACCGATCGGGCTGCGGACCTCGGACCGGACCGGCTGCATGTCGCCGAAATAGGCGTAACCGGCCAGGCCGATCACCGCGGCCAGAATCAGCACCACCAGAACCTTGAGCAGCCGCATCGAATTTCGCCTCGTTTCATTGTTGTTTGTGTCTTTCGGCCGGTCTTTCGCCGGTCTGGCCGGAATATATATGGCATTTTCCGAAAGATCACGCCATTCAGTCGGCCAATGGACGGGGGACGGACATGCGCCAGCGCCTGAGGCGCCATATCGTGCTGATCGGGATGATGGGGGCGGGCAAGACCGCGCTGGGGACGGAACTGGCCCGGCGGCTTCACGTCCCCTTCACCGATTCGGATGTCGAGATCGAGACAGCGGCCGCCATGTCCATATCCGAGATCTTCGCCCGCGACGGCGAGGCGTTCTTCCGCGACCGCGAGGCACAGGTGATCGCCCGCATCCTGCGCCAGTCGCCGCGCGTCATCTCGACCGGCGGGGGGGCCTGGATGCAGGAACGCAACCGCGCGGCCATCAAGGCGGCGGGCCTGTCAGTCTGGCTGGATTGCGACCTGGAGACGCTGTGGCACCGGGTGCGCCAGCGCAGCACGCGGCCCCTGCTGCAAACCGCCGATCCCAAGGGCACGCTGGCCCGCCTGCTGGAAGAACGCAATCCGATCTATGCCCTGGCGGAACTGACCTTTCCCGCCCGCCCTGCGGACAGCGTCGATGCCGCCACCACGCGGCTGCTGGACGCAATCCGCACCGCCGATGCAAACCTGCTGATCGAGACACCATGACCCCTGAACCCGTCACCGTCCACGTGCCCCTGGGCGACCGCGCCTATGATGTCCGCATCGGCGCCGGTCTGATCGACCGCGCGGGGGCCGAAATCGCACCCCTGCTGCGCCGTCCGCGCGTGGCCATCGTCACCGACGAAACCGTCGCGGCGCTGCATCTGCCGCGGTTGCAGGGTGCGCTGAGCGCCGAGGGAATCGTGTCCGAGGCCCTGGTCCTGCCCCCTGGCGAGGCCACCAAAAGCTGGCCCCATCTGACAGCCTGCGTCGAATGGCTGCTGGAACAGCGGATCGAGCGGCGCGACATCGTGGTGGCTTTCGGGGGGGGCGTGATCGGCGACCTGGTGGGCTTCGCGGCCGCCATCCTGCGGCGCGGCGTCCGCTTCGTGCAGATCCCCACCACGCTGCTGGCGCAGGTGGACAGCAGTGTCGGCGGCAAGACCGGGATCAACAGCCCCCATGGCAAGAACCTGATCGGCGCTTTCCACCAGCCTTCGCTGGTGCTGGCCGATATCGCGGTGCTGGACACGCTGGCGCCGCGCGACTTCCTGGCGGGCTATGGTGAAGTCGCCAAATACGGGCTGCTGGGGGATGCCGGTTTCTTCGAGTGGCTGGAGGTGAATGCCCCCCGCCTGCGCAGCGACATGGCCCTGCGCCAGCACGCTGTGGCCCATTCGGTCGCCATGAAGGCCGGAATCGTGATCCGTGATGAAACGGAACAAGGCGAACGCGCCCTGTTGAACCTGGGCCATACGTTCGGCCACGCGCTCGAATCTGCCACCGGCTATTCGACGCGATTGCTGCATGGCGAAGGGGTGGCGATCGGCTGCGCCCTGGCTTTCGATCTGTCGGCCCGCATGGGATTGTGCAGCCAGGAGGCGCCGTCGCGTGTGCTGGCCCATCTGCGCCAGATGGGAATGCCCGCCGCCATCCGCGACATCCCGGGCGACCTGCCTGACGACGCGGCGCTGATCAGGCTGATGGGACAGGACAAGAAGGTCGTGGACGGCCGCCTGCGCTTCGTCCTGGCCCGTGGCATCGGCGAGGCTTTCGTCAGCGACGACGTGCAGGCCGATACGCTGGCGGCTGTGCTGCGGGACGCGCGCTGACCGCGCGCCCCGGCAGGCATCAGAACGGGATTTCGTCGTCGTAGTCGCTGCGGCTGCCGCCGCCTTGGCTGCCGCCACCCGACGAGGGACCGCCGCGGTCGTATTCGTCATAACCGCCGCCGCCGAAACCGCCGCTGCCTTGGCCGCCACCGCCCGAACCGCCGCCATCACGCCCGTCCAGCATCTGCAACGTGCCGTTGAAGCCGCGCAGGACTACCTCGGTGGTATAGCGTTCCTGGCCGGACTGGTCCTGCCATTTGCGGGTTTCCAGCTGGCCCTCGACATAGACCTTGCTGCCCTTTTTCAGGAATCGCTCGACCACGTTCACCAGGCCCTCGGACATGATGGCGACGCTGTGCCATTCGGTCCGCTCCTTGCGTTCGCCCGTGTTGCGGTCCTTCCACTGTTCCGATGTGGCGATCCGCAGGTTGGCGACCTTGCCGCCGTTCTGGAAGGTGCGGATTTCGGGGTCGCGGCCCAGATTGCCGATCAGGATGACCTTGTTGACGCTGCCTGCCATGACGTTTTCCTGCAAATGTGTCCTTTGGAAACGGTCTAGCGCAGCCCCCGTCGCGATGCAAATGGGCGCTTTGCCGCCGCAGCGGACCTGCCCGAAAAGCGGTGCTGGCGATGCGGTCCGATTTCTGTATAGTCCCGTCAAAACCCACAACAACGAGGGACAGGGACATGACAATCATCCCTACCATCAAGGCGGGTCTGTGTGCGTTGCTGATCGCTGGAATCGCCGTGCCTGCCTCGGCCGAGGGGCTTCGCCTGTCGGGCAGTTCATCGAAATCCCGTGCCGAACAATTCGCCCGCCAGACGCGGCTGATGGATTCCCGCCTTGCCGGGCAATACCAGCAATCGGCCCGTCTGCGGCCCAACGCGCGCGGCGGCGGCGACAACTCGGTCGATATCCAGCTTTCCGCCAACATCCCCGCATATCGCGGCAAGCGCAGCGACTTCATCCCCCACGCGCGAGAGGCCGCGCGCCGCTATGGCATCCCCGAGGACCTGTTCCTTCGCCTCGTGCAGCAGGAATCCGGCTGGAATCCCCGGGCGCGGTCGCACAAGGGCGCGACGGGCCTGGCGCAGCTTATGCCCGGAACGGCAGCCAAGCTGGGCGTCAACCCGCATGATCCGGTGCAGAACCTGCACGGCGGTGCGCGTTATCTGCGGATGATGTACAACCAGTTCGGCAACTGGCGCCTGGCGCTTGCCGCCTATAACGCCGGGCCGGGCGCGGTGCAGAAATACAACGGAATCCCTCCTTACCGCGAAACCCGCAATTACGTTCGGATCATCGCGGGAAGCTGACGGCCCATCTTCTGTGCGCAAATATCCTCTGGGGGTGAATTGCCTCCATGAGGCAAGAGGGGGCGCGAGCGCCCCCTTTCTTCGTTAGACTTCCTCGATCCGCAATTCCACCGGATCGCTGGCCAGAACGCCGGTTCGGGGCAGGGCCTCGATGGCATAGTCGATGGCCTCGGGCGTGGTCTTGTGGGTCACGACCAGAACCGGGACGCTTTCCGGGCTGTGCTGGCCGTATTGCCGCATCCGGTCGATGGAAATCCCGGCATCGCCCAGAACGGTTGCGACTTTGGCAAGCGCCCCCGGCTTGTCCTGCAATTCCAGACGCATGTAATAGGCTGCCGGAACCGCCGTCCGCGCGGGTTGCGCGGCCTTCAGGCTGGCCGCTGGCTGGCCGAAGACCGGCAGGCGCACGCCGCGCGCGATCTCCACGATGTCGGACAACACGGCGCTTGCGGTCGGGCCTTCGCCCGCGCCCGCGCCGCGCAGCACGATCTGGCCCACGCTGTCGCCCTCGACCACGACCATGTTCGTGCCGCCCATCAACTGCCCCAGCGGGCTGTCCGCCGGAACCAGACAGGGCGACATGCGCTGTTCCAGCCCGCGCGGGGTCATCTGCGCCACGCCCAGCAACTTGATCTTGTAGCCCATGTCGGCGGCGCGGCGGATGTCGTCGATGCTGACGCGCTCGATCCCCTCGATCTCGACCGCATCGAAGTTGACCTGCGTCCCGAAGGCGATCGCGGACAGGATCGACAGCTTGTGCCCCGCGTCGATGCCGCCCACATCCAGCGTCGGGTCGGCTTCCAGGTATCCCAATTGGCGCGCTTCCTCGAACACCGACTCATAAGGCAGGCCCGCGCTTTCCATCCGCGTCAGGATGTAATTGCAGGTGCCGTTCATCACGCCCATGACGCGGCGGATCTCGTTCCCGGCCAGCGATTCCGTCATCGCCTTGATGACCGGGATGCCGCCTGCCACCGCCGCCTCGAAGCGCAGGGTGCGGCCCAGCCCCTCGGCCAGTTCGGCAAGCGCCTGACCGTGGACGGCCAGCAGCGCCTTGTTGGCCGTCACGACATCCTTGCCCGAACGCAGCGCCGCCTCGATGCTGTCCTTGGCGATGCCGCTGTCGCCGCCCACCAGTTCGACGAACACATCGACATCATCGGCGGTGGCCACCGCCATGGCATTGTCTTCCCAGCGATAGGCCGACAGGTCGGCATCGCGGTTCTTCATCTTGTCGCGGGCGCAGATGGCGGTGATCGACACGGGTCGGCCCGTGCGGCGCGCCAGAAGATCGGCGTGTTTCTGGACGATCTTGACGACACCGATCCCGACGGTGCCAAGCCCGGCGATGCCCAGGCGGAGGGAGGACGACATGAAGGCCTCTTGCGTAAGGTCGTCCGCTGTTAGCGCGGCGCGCGCCGTCATGCAACGCGCGAAAGGGCGCGGTCACAGCCAGCGGCGCGTGCGCTGCCGGTATGCCGCGAATGCATCGGGAAAGGCCTGGGCCAGCCGCCGCTCCTCGTGCGGGATGAAGCGGGCCGAGATGACCAGGACGAACCCTGCCACCAGCGGCACGGCTGCCAGAGGGGCGCGGAAAGCCAGACACAACCCCGCCAGGATCATCGCATCGGCGACATAGATCGGATTGCGCGACAGCCGGAAAGGCCCGGACGTCACCAGATGGCGCGGCTGGCCATGGGGATCGACGGTCGTATGCGCCCGGCGCATGGTCCATCCCGCCCATATCATCAGCGCCAGCCCGGCCAAGGCCAGCACCAGGCCCCAGCCTGCAAGCCATCCGGGACCATGCGGCGCAAGACGCCCGGCCAGCCACCCTGCCAGCACGAAGCCGGCAAGCCAGATCTTCGGATAATCTGCGGTCATTCTCATCACGGGTTGTCCTCAAATCCCGCCCATTCGCCGTCGATTCCCGTCTTGCGCATGATCGACACCACGCGCCGGGCGGCAGACAGCGTGTCGGCGTGGATGGCGTGAACAGCCGCCGGATCCATCTCGTCCGGGTAACGCTCGCCTCGGGTATTGATGAAGGTGGGGTGCCAGTGGCCCGGCTTGCTGCCCGGCCGCCAGGATGCGTGGCACAGCAGGTTCCGCTTCAGCCGGATGGCGCGCAGGTCAGCCGACAAGCCTTCGCGCCCTTCCACGCCGGCCTGCTTCATGGCGGCGGCGAAGCTGTCGATCAGCGTGCCCAGGGTATCGTCGGCGATCTCCTCGATCCGGCGCAGCCAGTCCTGCAAGGCGCGTTCGCTGACCTCCTCGCCCAGCTGGCGGCGCGTCAGCGAGAAGATGGCGCGTTTCAACGCTTCCTCCAGAAAGCCGAATCCGGCGATGGCGTGACCGATGGCCGCCGCCATCTCGTCGGGCAGGCGATCGGGCGCGCGCGGCAGGCTCATGCTACTCGCGCCACAGATCTTTCACCCAGGTCGCGGGCAGCAGGTAATGGCGCAGGTGCCGGGGCAGGCTTTCGCGCCTCTGGCCGTTGAAGGCGGCGCGCAGGTGATCCAGCGGCGGGCAGTGTTCGTGATCGTCCCGCCAGCGGCCGGCGATGGCCTCGGGCGGATTGAGATGGCCCGCGAAGATCACGATCCGGCTGTTGCGGGGCACCCTGGGTTCGATGAAGTAGTTCAGCGGGAAAGGCGGGATCGAATGCATGCGGAAATGCGCCAGCCAGCCGCGCGGCCAGAACTTGACACCTCCGGGCGCGTTGTGGGTGACGAACCGCTGCTCGAACCTGTATTTCTCGGCAATGCCCTGCGGATCGGCGCGGAAGATGTCCTGCAGGGGCGCCAGCTTGCCCACCCGCATCCGATAGACCGAGGTCTGGCCCAGCTTTTCCAGCGGCGTGTTCGGGTTACGGCCCAAAATCGTGTCGTCGGGGTCGCCGAAGGTGAAGAACGGGTCCAGGTTTCCCGTGATGATCACGTCAAGGTCCAGAAACAGCACCACGCCCGTCACGTCGCCCAGGTCGCCCCACAGTCGCGACTTGGGCCACTGCCCGCGGTTCGTGACCGGCGCCTTGTATTCGAAGACGGGCAGGGGACGGACGGCGATGTCGGGATGCAGGCCTGCGCCGTCATCGGTGAAGCAGAACAGCCGGAAGGGCGGGGTGATGTTGCGGCGGATCATCCCATGCAGGCGGTTGACGTATTCCGGCCCGAACTTCGTGCCCCACTTGATGCAGATGATCTGCTTGATTGCCGGCGCTTCCATCGTCTTTCCCCTTGCTTGGCCGCACCGTTTCACAGCGTCAAAGCCAAGGCAACGTCCTTTGCCTTGGTTCAAATATCCTCGGGGGGTGCAGGGGGGCAGACAGCCCCCCTGTGATCGCGGCACGCAAGACTCAGGCGGCGCGGTTTTCCCGGATCAGCCGCAGGATGTCGGCGGCGGCCTGGGGAATGTTGGTCCCCGGCCCGAAGATCGCCTTGACCCCGGCGTCCCGCAGATAATCATAGTCCTGCTGCGGGATCACGCCGCCGCAGATGACCAGGATGTCGCCCGCGCCCTGCGCCTTCAGCGCCTCGATCAACTTCGGCGCCAGGGTCTTGTGCCCCGCCGCCTGCGAGCTGATGCCTACCACATGCACGTCGTTGTCCACGGCGTCCTGCGCCGCTTCCTCGGGCGTCTGGAACAGGGGGCCTACGTCCACGTCAAAGCCGATATCGGCAAAGGCCGTGGCGATGACCTTGGCGCCGCGGTCGTGGCCGTCCTGGCCCATCTTGACGACCAGCATCCGGGGACGGCGGCCTTCTTCCTCGGCGAAGGTTTCCACGTCGCGCTGGATCTGCGCGAAGCCCTCGTCCCCCTCGTAGGCCGCGCCATAGACACCGGCCAGGGTCTTCACCTCGGCCCGGTGGCGGCCCCATTCCTTTTCCATCGCCATGCTGATCTCTCCGACGGTTGCACGGGCGCGGGCGGCCTCGACGGCGGCCTCTAGCAGGTTGCCGCCCTCGCGGGCGCGGCGGGTGATTTCGTCAAGCGCGTGCTGGCAGGCGCTTTCATCCCGCGTCTGGCGGATGCGGGTCAGGCGCGCGATCTGGGCGTCGCGGACCTTCATGTTGTCGATGTCCAGGATGTCGATCGGGTCTTCCTTGTCCTTGCGGTACTTGTTGACGCCGACGATCACCTCCTCGCCCCGGTCGATCTGGGCCTGGCGGCGGGCGGCGGTTTCCTCGATCCGCAGCTTGGGCATGCCGGTGGCGACAGCCTTGGTCATGCCGCCCAGTTCCTCGACCTCCTCGATCAGCGCCCAGGCCTTTTCGGCCAGTTCGGCCGTCAGGCTTTCGATGTAATAGGACCCCGCCAGCGGATCGACGACATGGGTGATGCCGGTTTCTTCTTGCAGGATCAGCTGGGTGTTGCGGGCAATGCGCGCGGAAAACTCGGTCGGCAGGGCGATGGCCTCGTCCAGGGCGTTGGTGTGCAGCGACTGCGTGCCGCCAAGCGCCGCAGACATCGCCTCATAGGCGGTGCGGATCACGTTGTTGTAGGGATCCTGTTCCTGCAAGCTGACGCCCGAAGTCTGGCAATGCGTCCGCAGCATCAGGCTGCTGGCCTTCTTCGGGGCGAACTCGGTCATGATCCGGTGCCACAGCAGCCGCGCCGCGCGCAGCTTGGCGATCTCCATGAAGAAGTTCATGCCGATGGCAAAGAAGAAGGACAGCCGCCCCGCGAACTGGTCCACGTCCATGCCCGCCTTCAACGCCGCGCGCACGTATTCGCGCCCGTCGGCCAGCGTATAGGCCAGTTCCTGCACCAGGTTCGCGCCCGCTTCCTGCATGTGATAGCCGGAAATCGAGATCGAGTTGAACTTGGGCATCTCGTTCGACGTGTATTCGATGATGTCCGCGATGATCCGCATCGAAGGCTCGGGCGGATAGATATAGGTGTTGCGGACCATGAACTCCTTGAGGATGTCGTTCTGGATCGTGCCCGACAGGACCGCGCGGGAATGGCCCTGCTCCTCTCCGGTGACGATGAAGTTCGCCAGGATCGGGATCACCGCGCCGTTCATGGTCATGGACACCGAAACCTTGTCCAGCGGGATGCCGTCGAACAGGATCTTCATGTCCTCCACCGAATCGATGGCGACGCCCGCCTTGCCGACATCGCCCACCACGCGGGGATGGTCGCTGTCATAGCCCCGGTGCGTCGCCAGGTCGAAGGCCACCGACACGCCCTGCTGCCCGGCGGCAAGCGCCTTGCGATAGAAGGCGTTCGATTCCTCGGCCGTGGAAAAGCCCGCATATTGCCGGATGGTCCAGGGTCGGCCCGCATACATCGTGGCGCGGGGGCCGCGGGTGAAGGGCGCGATGCCCGGCAGGCTGCCCAGGTGGTCCAGGCCCTCAAGGTCGGCTTCGGTGTAAAGCGGCTTGACCGGAATGCCTTCCAGCGTGTTCCAGGTCAGGCTGTCGGGGTCGGCACCCTTCAGCTCTTTCGCCGCCATCTTCTGCCAGTCATCCAGCGTGGGTTTCGTCATGGTTGATCCTTTCGCACGGCGCGGTCCGCCCTATATTCAGGGCAGAGAGGGGCGCCGATGAAGTTGAAATTCCTGATGGTTGCGATGATGCTTGCCGCAATGGGTCCGGCCCGAGAGGCGCCTCCGCCGGCCGTCGCCACCCAGCCTGCCAGCCCCGAGGAAGTTGCCACGCCCGCACCGGAACCGGCGCGGCCCGAACTGCGCATCCTGCCCGCGGCTGATACAAAGCCGGCCGATTTCCTGTGGACGGCCCGCCCTGTCGTGGTCTTTGCCGATACGCCCAACGACCCCGCCTTTCGCGAACAGATGCGTGCATTGGAGGCTGGCGACACTGCCCTGATCGAACGCGACGTGGTGGTCATCACCGACAGCGACCCGCAGGCAAACAGCGCCTGGCGCCAGCAACTGCATCCGCGCGGCTTCTCGCTGGTCATCATCGACAAGGACGGGCAGGTCAAGCAACGCCGCCCGCTGCCCTGGGACGTGCGCGAAATCAGCCGCGCCATCGACAAGCTGCCGTTGCGCCGCCAGGAAATCGGCCGGGCGGGACTGGCGCCATGAGCGTTGAAAACCGGAAGAGCCCCACCTATATTTGGAAACAGGGACAATGAGGTTCGACATGAGCACGACATCCTACAATCCGCCCCCGATCACTGGCCGGACCGGCCCGAAGCCGGGCTATTGATCTTCTTGCGGTAAGCCGCGCCCCGACCATCCAGATTCGCGCGGATCGCCTCCAGGGCGCTGTCCCCCAGTTCAAGCGCCTCAATCTTCATCGAGATATAGTCGTGATACATCCCGGCCGCGCGTTCGGCCCCGATCTTCGCGACATCCAGTTCCCGCAGATCGCTGATCATCGCCGCGATCGCGTTCAACTGGCTGTAATACAGCACCACCGGATCCACCGTGTCGCGCGGCAGCACATGAATATCGCCGATGATGGCGCGAAAGACCGCGTCGTTATGCTCGGTCGGGATGACCGGGAAGAAGCCCGGCTCGGTCAGGATGCGTTCCTTGATGCGCGCACCGTATTCCCCCACGTTGTCGCGCCGCAGCACTGCAAGATAGGCCCGGATCTCGGCAAAGACCGCCCGCTGGACATCCCGCACCCGTTCCGCCCGCAGGTTCGCATCGCGCCTGCGGTTCTGGAAGGCGACGACCCACCATCCCACCGCCAGGAACAGCCCGGCGATGACCGCCTGCTGCGCCTGGGGGCTGAGATAGTTGTCGAAGGGTGGCATCCAGGACCTGCGGGTTATTCGAATTCCATGATCACATCATCAACCTTGAGGCTTTGGCCCGCCTCGGCGTTGACCGACTTCACGACGGCCTTACGTTCGGCGCGCAGGATGTTCTCCATCTTCATCGCCTCGACCGTGGCAAGGGCCTGACCTTCCTGCACCTCGTCGCCGGGGGCGACGTTGATGCGGACCACCAGCCCCGGCATCGGGCAAAGAAGGAACTTCGAGGTGTCGGGCGGCAGCTTTTCCGGCATCAGCCGCACCAACTCGGCCGTGCGCGGGCGACGGACCTGGACCTTGAGGTCCGCGCCGCGCGTCCGCAGGCGGAACCCGGCAGGGATCTTGTCCACCTTCATGACCAGCGGGCGGCCATCGACCCGCAGCCGCGCCAGGGTCTGGCCGGGCTTCCAGTCGCTTTCCACGCGCAACTCGCGGCCGTTCACGGCGACCGTCGCGCCGTCGCGGTCGGCGCGGATGCGCGCGGGGATTTCACGGCCATTGACGAAGACCACCCAGTTTTCGCCCACGCGGCGTTCGTGGTTGTCCAGACGCCCGCTGATCCGGGTGCGGCGGATCTCGGCCACACGATGCATGGCCGATGCCGCGGCGGCCACGCGGCCCAGTTCGTCATCGGGCAGCGAGGCACCCTGGAAGCCCTCGGGATATTCCTCGGCGATGAAGGCCGTGGTGATGTCGCCAGACACGAATTTCGGGTGGTCCATCACGGCGGACAGGAACGGCAGGTTGTGGCCGATGCCCTCGACCTCGAACTCATCCAGGGCCACGCGCATCGCCTGAATGGCCTCGCTCCGCGACGGCGCCCAGGTGCAGAGCTTGGCAATCATGGGGTCATAGAACATGCTGATCTCGCCGCCCTCGAAGACGCCCGTATCGTTGCGGACCACATGGTCGGCCTCGACCACCTCGGCCGGGGGACGATAGCGGGTCAGCCGCCCGATCGAGGGCAGGAAATTGCGATAGGGATCCTCGGCGTAAAGGCGGCTTTCCATGGCCCAGCCGTTGATCTTCAGGTCGCCTTGGGCAAAGGGCAGGGGCTCGCCGGCCGCGACCCGGATCATCTGCTCCACCAGGTCGATGCCGGTGATCAGTTCCGTCACCGGATGTTCCACCTGGAGCCGGGTGTTCATTTCCAGGAAGTAGAAGTTCTTCTGCCCGTCCACGATGAATTCCACCGTGCCCGCGCTGGTATAGCCCACGGCCTTGGCAAGCGCGACCGCCTGTTCGCCCATTGCCTTGCGTGTCGCCGAGTCCAGGAAGGGCGAGGGCGCCTCCTCGATGACCTTCTGGTTGCGCCGCTGGATCGAGCATTCGCGCTCGTGCAGATAGACCGCGTTGCCGTGCTTGTCGGCCAGGACCTGGATCTCGATGTGGCGCGGCTGCGTCACGAATTTCTCGATGAAGATGCGGTCGTCGCCGAAGCTGCTGGCGGCCTCGTTGCGGGAACTCTCGAAGCCCTCGCGTGCCTCTTGCGCGGTCCAGGCGATGCGCATCCCCTTGCCCCCGCCGCCAGCGGAGGCCTTGATCATCACAGGATAGCCGATCTGGTCGCTGATCCGAACCGCTTCCTCGGCATCGGCGATCAGGCCCATGTAACCCGGCACGGTGGAAACGCCCGCTTCCTGCGCGATCTTCTTCGAGGTGATCTTGTCGCCCATGGCCTCGATGGCGGGCGAAGGCGGGCCGACGAAGGTGACGCCCTCGCGCTCAAGCGCCTCGGCGAACTTCATGTTCTCGGACAGGAAGCCGTATCCGGGATGGACGGCCTCGGCTCCGGTCTGGCGGATCGCGTCCATGATCTTGTCGATCACGATATAGGACTGGTTGGCGGGAGGCGGGCCGATATGGACGGCCTCGTCGGCCATTTTCACATGCAGCGCGTTGCGGTCGGCGTCGGAATAGACGGCAACGGTCGCGATGCCCATCTTGCGGGCGGTCTTGATGACGCGGCAGGCGATCTCGCCCCGGTTGGCGATCAGGATCTTCTTGAACATGGGCGGCCCCCCCGGCCAGGCATGAAAAAGCCGCCCAAGGGCGCGTGGCCCCGGGCGGCAATCGAAACATCACGGCGCAACGAACGCGCCGGGATCAGGTCGTTATTGGCACAGGCCCACGTCGTCGCACAGGACGCCGCCAGCGCCCCCGATGGCGGCACCCTTGACGACATTGCGGCCGCTGACGCTGGCAACGGTGGCACCGACGCCCGCGCCGATAAGCGCGCGGTCGGTGTCGGTCGGGTTGATGCCCTGGGTGCAGCCGGCAACGGCACTCGCGCCGACAAGAGCGGCAATGGCAAGGAACTTGGACATGTCTGTTTTCCTGTCAGGTGATTGGCTGGACCGGAACGCCGATCCAGCCGGTCAGGTTCAGTAACGACGCTGGCAGACGCCGGCGTCGTCGCACAGCGCGCCGCCCACGGCACCAATGGCCGCGCCGGTTGCCAGATCCTCGTCCAGGGCCTTGGCGATGACCGCACCGGCGACGGCACCGCCTGCCGCACGCTGCGCGTCGGGCGAGATGCCTGCGGTGCCATAGCCCTGCTGGCAGGCAGCCAGGCCAAGAAGAACGAAAGCGCCGGCGGCGACGCGGGTGAACAGCGAAGTCTGCATGGAAAGTTGCCTGTATAGTGGGCCGCGCAAACGGCCAGTGGAAGGTGATACCCGACTATCGCATAGCCCAGGGGCGCGTCAAACTGACATGGGTGTGAGATCAAGGCCCTAGGCAGCAAGTTGCGCATCTTCAACGATCCACGTCGTCGTCGTCGCCATCGTCCCAACCGTCGTCGTCCCAGCCGAAGTCGGGCGGGCTGTCGGGGGCGAAAAGCTCGGGAAACGAGGCCTCGGCCGCGGCCATGTCCACTTGCAGCAACTGATCGTAATCGGCCGGGTCGAAAGGTCCGACAGCCTTCACCTCGCGCCCGATCAGCCAGCCCAGCCGGCCCGCGTCAAGATTGCCGCGGACGAAAGGTTCCTCACCGAAATGTTCGATCAGGGCTGCGAGGAAGCCCGCGTCGGCGCGGCGGTCGGCGGGCTTGCGGTCGCGGAATCGTTCGCGTCGGGTGATGGGCGTCGCGCCCTTCTTGCGATTCTCGCGGCGGATGACGAACTGGAAATCGGTGCCGGGAAGGCGTCCCGGAAAGCCCCTGTGCTTCAGCATGATGGTCCCCCATGGCGGGGGCCGGGCCGGGCCGGGCCGGAAAGGCGCGGGCAGCCGGACCGCCCGCGCAAGATCAGTCGGTTCGGATCAGTTGGCGCCGTATTTGCCCTGATAGACGGGCTCGGTCGTGACGGGGTTCGGGGTGGGCACGTAAACCTCGGGTTCGGCTGCCTGACGCTGGCACGCAGCAAAGGCCGACACCAGCACGAGGCTGAGGATGATTTTCTTCGACATGTTGTCTCGCTCCTGTAAAGCGGGCGCTGCTGCGCCCGTCTGCTCGGGTTGTTGTGGGGGATGTCTTGATGCATCGCCCCGCCGGGCATGATAGCGGCGGCGCAGGGACGCAGACAGGCAGGCCGGACAGCCAGGGCCAAATGCCACGCGGCCTGTGGCTGGCCTGCATCATTCACGCATTTGTGCAACCGCGTTAACATCTTACAAAGGAATGTTGTCGTGCTTCTTCCAGGGATTCGACAGCCGCTTGGTGCGCAGGCTGGCGAAAGCCCGGGCAACGCGCTTGCGCGTCGAATGGGGCTGGATCACCTCGTCGATGAAGCCCTTTTCGGCGGCGACGAAGGGATTGGCGAAGCGGTCCTCGTAATCCTTGGTTCGCGCCGCAATCTTGTCGGGATCGCCCAACTCGCTGCGATACAGGATCTCGACCGCGCCCTTGGCCCCCATCACCGCGATTTCCGCCGTGGGCCAGGCATAGTTGAAATCGCCCCGCAAATGCTTGGACGCCATCACGTCGTAGGCCCCGCCATAGGCCTTGCGGGTGATGACCGTGACCTTCGGCACGGTCGCCTCGCCATAGGCGAACAGCAGCTTCGCGCCGTGCTTGATGACGCCGCCATATTCCTGGCCGGTGCCAGGCAGGAAGCCCGGCACGTCCACGAAGGTCAGGATCGGGATCTCGAAGGCATCGCAAAAGCGGACGAACCGCGCGGCCTTGCGCGAACTGTCGATGTCAAGGCAGCCCGCCAGCACCATCGGCTGGTTGGCCACCACGCCCACGGTCCGGCCTTCGATGCGGATGAAGCCCGTGATGATGTTGCCCGCAAAGTCCTTCTGGATTTCGTAGAAGTCGCCTTCGTCCGCGACCTTCACGATCAGTTCCTTCATGTCATAAGGCTGGTTCGGGTTGTCGGGGATCAGCGTGTCCAGGCTCTCCTCGATCCTTGCGGGATCGTCAAAGAAAGGCCGCACGGGCGCCTTGTCGCGGTTGTTCAGCGGCAGGAAGTCGAACAGGCGGCGGATTTCGGTCAGCGCCTCGACGTCGTCTTCAAACGCGCCATCTGCGACCGAACTTTTCTTCGTGTGGGTCGATGCGCCGCCAAGCTGTTCGGCCGTCACCACCTCGTTCGTGACGGTCTTGACCACATCTGGCCCTGTCACGAACATATAGGACGTGTCCTTCACCATGAAGATGAAGTCGGTCATGGCAGGGGAATAGACCGCCCCGCCCGCGCAAGGCCCCATGATCACGCTGATCTGCGGCACCACCCCGGATGCCATGATGTTGCGCTGGAACACGTCGGCATAGCCGGCCAGCGACGCCACGCCTTCCTGGATGCGCGCGCCGCCCGAGTCGTTCAACCCGATCACCGGCGCGCCGTTCTGCATCGCCATGTCCATGATCTTGCATATTTTCTGGGCATGGGTTTCCGACAGCGATCCGCCGAAAACCGTGAAGTCCTGCGAAAAGACATAAACCATGCGCCCGTTGATCGTGCCCCAACCGGTCACGACGCCGTCGCCATAGGGACGGTCGGCTTCCATCCCGAAGTCGGTGGAACGGTGCGCCACGAACATGTCGAACTCCTCGAAGCTGCCTTCGTCCAGCAGCAGTTCGATCCGTTCGCGCGCCGTCAGCTTGCCGCGCGCGTGCTGCGCGTCGATCCGCCGCTGGCCCCCGCCCAACCGGGCCAGAGTCCGGCGGTCCTCCAATTCCTGAAGAATGTCCTTCATCGCAGCCCCCTGTCGATCCTTGCGCCGCAGCCTAGTCAGGCAGGGCAGGACGGGGAAGCAAAAACGAGAAAATTTGCAAACTGTGTCATGTAATGGCAAAGAAAAATGAAAATCTGCAAACGGAAGTCGGTGCGCAAATGCTGCGGGCCGGACAAATCCGAATGCGGGAAAAGGTAAGAGGCTCGACAACGAAGCCTGGTCCTGTAGATCAATGTGTTACGAAATGGTTTGTAATAATGTGACAAACCTCCGAATGAGCGATGCGTTCCTTCCCCAAAATCGGACGGCAGCCATGATCTGACGTCTGCTGGTTTCCAAGAACGAGCAGCTCAGGATATGAAGAAGCGCAGGAACCATGACGCGGGGTTCAAGGCGCGGGTGGCGCTGGAAGCCCTGAAGGGTGAGCGCACGGTGTCGGAACTGGCTGCCGAAACGGCCTGCATCCGGCGATGATCCATCAGTGGAAGAAAGCTTGCTGGACGGTGCGGCGGATATCTTTGGGCAGGGTAGCAAGAAAGTCCCCGAGGATGTGGTGCGTGCGCTGCATCCGAAGATCGGTGAGTTGCCTGTGGCCGACGATTTCTTGTCACGAAAGCTCAACTCCTGACCTGCAGGTGAGGCGCGGGATGGCCGAGAAGATCCGCCCGAATCTGTCGGCCAGGGCGCAATGCCGTCTGCTGTCGATCTCGCGGCCGTCGTTCCGCCACGAACCGCAGGGCGAAGCGGCGGTGAGCCTTTACGACCGCCCCGCGAGGGCCGCGCCATGGGGTCTATCCCCGCGGGTGCGGGGAGCCGATTGGCCGACGCCGACGCCGACAAGCCACGCGGGTCTATCCCCGCGGGTGCGGGGGAGCCTGGCGGTCAAGCGCGAAACCGGGCTGCACATCGGGTCTATCCCCGCGGGTGCGGGGGAGCCGCCGAATGACCCCCGACACCTTTTGCTGCTGGCGGTCTATCCCCGCGGGTGCGGGGGAGCCCTGCTGGGCCATGACGATCAGATCCAGCTGACGGGTCTATCCCCACGGGTGCGGGGGAGCCGTGAATGTGCCGTTGATGATCTGGCCGGTAACGGGTCTATCCACGCGGGTGCTGGGGAGCCGGTGGACCATGACGGCATCGCCTGAAATCCGGGGGTCTATCCCCGCGGGTGCGGGGGAGCCTTCACCAGCACGAGCCTGCGGTAAGCCCCGGAGGGTCTATCCCCGCGGGTGCGGGGGAGCCAAGCTTCGATGCTCATGTCTCGGCTCCTGCCGGGGTCTATCCCCGCGGGTGCGGGGGAGCCGTCCTGTGACCATTTGCGGAAAAGGGCGCGACGGGTCTATCCCCGCGGGTGCGGGGGAGCCCCCCTCGCGCCTGCCCCTAGATCCCGTCACTCAGGTCTATCCCCGCGGGTGCGGGGGAGCCTCGGCCCGATGGGTTTCGGTCTCGGCCAGCATGGGTCTATCCCCGCGGGTGCGGGGGAGCCCGTTTTCCTTTTCCGTAGTCACTAAACGCATAGGCTCTATCCCCGCGGGTGCGGGGGAGCCGTAGAAGTCGGTATTCAGCGCCGGGTTGATCTGGTCTATCCCCGCGGGTGCGGGGGAGCCGCCTGACGCTGGACCAAGCCCGTGACGTCATGGGGAGCCGGCCCGGTAATGGGCGATCTGGCGGCGCTGCTGGGTCTATCCCCGCGGGTGCGGGGGAGCCCAGGTTGGCCGGTCGGGGGGCGGCTGTTGCGGGGGTCTATCCCCGCGGGTGCGGGGGAGCCCCCCAGCTGTGACAGCAGCTGGTGAACACGCGGGGTCTATCCCCGCGGGTGCGGGGGAGCCGGGCGGGCGGGGGCGGTGCCCCGTCGCCCGTGGGGTCTATCCCCGCGGGTGCGGGGGAGCCCCCCCATCAGCAGCCCCCGCATGAGCGCCACGGGGTCTATCCCGCGGGTGCGGGGGAGCCTCGATTGATCCGGCCTATGCGGCGGCGCAGCGGGGTCTATCCCCGCGGGTGCGGGGGAGCCTTCCCTGTGAATGCGGGTCAGCCGCGCGCCAAGGGTCTATCCCCGCGGGTGCGGGGGAGCCGCGTCCACATCGGCCACGGAACGGACGACAGCGGGTCTATCCCCGCGGGTGCGGGGGAGCCTAGCCGGACGTCACTTGCGCCGACAGGTCCAGGGGTCTATCCCCGCGGGTGCGGGGGAGCCAGCCACGCATTACGCGGCAGGACGGCAGCGGCGGGTCTATCCCCGCGGGTGCGGGGGAGCCCAGACCCGAAGCCCAGCACCTTGGCCGCGTCCAGGTCTATCCCCGCGGGTGCGGGGGAGCCAACCGGGATAGGGCCGCTTACAGCGTCCCGCAGGGTCTATCCCCGCGGGTGCGGGGGAGCCCCCGTAAAGCCGCCGCCGTCGGAGGACGGTAGCGGTCTATCCCCGCGGGTGCGGGGGAGCCGGGCTGCGGAGGCGGGCAGGGGCACGGGCGAGGGGTCTATCCCCGCGGGTGCGGGGGAGCCTCAGCCCGGATCACGGCTATCAGCCCACGTCCGGGTCTATCCCCGCGGGTGCGGGGGAGCCACCCGCCACCGTCACACCGTCCGTTGCCATCAGGGTCTATCCCCGCGGGTGCGGGGGAGCCCCTTGTGGCATGGTCAGGTCTCCGGGTCAGTAAGGTCTATCCCCGCGGGTGCGGGGGAGCCAGCATCCGGTCGAACACGCCCCGGATTTCATCGGGTCTATCCCCGCGGGTGCGGGGGAGCCACCACCACCGGCGCCGCGCCCTATACCCACCAGGGTCTATCCCCGCGGGTGCGGGGGAGCCGGCAACCGTCAGCGAGAAGGGTGCATAGCCCGGGGTCTATCCCCGCGGGTGCGGGGGAGCCAGGGGCGCGCCCTCCCGATATTCCGGGGCGTCGGGTCTATCCCCGCGGGTGCGGGGGAGCCTGGACGGTGGACACGGGGGCGTCCAGGACCCCGGGTCTATCCCCGCGGGTGCGGGGGAGCCAAGTATCCTCCCCCCGAAGATGCCGCATAACTGGGTCTATCCCCGCGGGTGCGGGGGAGCCCCCTTTGCCGGGACATCCGCGCCCGTGCCTACGGGTCTATCCCCGCGGGTGCGGGGGAGCCCAATTCCTCTGCCTTCTCGCCATAGACGCAGCGGGTCTATCCCCGCGGGTGCGGGGGAGCCGCTTCGCGTCAGGGGCGATCTCGAAAGGCTGGGGGTCTATCCCCGCGGGTGCGGGGGAGCCCATTTGACCAGATCGGCGCTCTGTTTGCCGACAGGTCTATCCCCGCGGGTGCGGGGGAGCCCCGCAAGTAAGGTTTTCTAACCTCACATACGAGGGTCTATCCCCGCGGGTGCGGGGGAGCCTCTTGCCAGCATATGGCTGATCTGCAACGATTTCAAACAGCATGTCGCGTGTAATGCGCGATATCTACTTTCGTTTTACGAGCAGAACTCCGTCTGCGTCCACGATTTCCTTCGCAGGAACGCCAAGTGTCAGAATCCTCAGGTTTCCGACGGCCTTGATGTCCCGCCAGGTCATCACGATGGAGCCGCGGCCCAGGGCTGCCCACCAGTCTTCAAGCACCGTCCAGACCCGGTCGCGGACCTCTTGGGTCATCTGCGGAGACACGTAGACTCCCGGTGCGATCTCGAGCATGACCGAGGTCAGAAAGCCGCGGTAACGATCCTCGACATCGCGGGTCACGACCGTGGTCATCTGGCCGGCCATGTCAGCTTCCCTCGATCAAACGCTTGATGCGGTCGATCATGGCAGGGATCGTCTGGCTGCGGGCAAGGGTTTCGCCGGTCAGGCGGCGGGTCACGCGCTCGATGGTCTCGGCCGGATTGTCCTTGACGCGACGGGCCGCACGGAAGGCGCAGGGCAGGGCGATCTCGGCTCGGTAAAGATCGGCGATGTCCAGAACGAAGGACTGGCCCGGATCCTCGTGGATGAAGCCCAGTTGCGGGATCGTCGCCGTTGCCGCGACGGCGATGGCGGCGGCAGCCTCGATGGCCGAGGCGGCGTGGTTCAGCGCCTGGTTGGCGAGGTCGGCCGACAGGGGATCGGCGCGGTCATAGCGGCGGCCATGCCAGTCGATCCCGGCGGCCTGGGCG
The DNA here is from genome assembly GCF_030846195.1 of Paracoccus yibinensis. Classification (GTDB taxonomy): domain Bacteria; phylum Pseudomonadota; class Alphaproteobacteria; order Rhodobacterales; family Rhodobacteraceae; genus Paracoccus; species Paracoccus yibinensis. Next base: position 147,026 of record NZ_JAVCWH010000002.1, on the reverse strand, counting down.
GCAAGACGATAGCTTTCCTTCATCCGCGCGCCTTCGATTCCCCGCAGCACGTCCAGATCGCGATGGGGCAGAACCTCGCCCAGGCGCATCGCATACATGCGGCGGGCGATCATGATGCGCATCTCGTCATCGGCCCAAAGCCGTGCCTGCAACCGGGCCAGGCCGGAACGGTCCGGGATCAGGGGCGGCGCGGTATAAAGGCGGACGCCGTCTTCACCGACCGCAGCCAAGGCGGTTCGGGCATGGGCCAGCAGACGCAACGCATCATGGCTGACCGTCGAACCGGGTCCTAGCAGGATCATGGACACCGCCTGCATCGGTATCGCGTAATCGCCGGGCGTCAGCGCGTCGGCCTCGGTCGTCGGCCCTTGCAGGAAGGCCAGCGTGCCGTCGCGGGCCGTCAGGGCACCGCGCGCCAGGTAAAGCAGGCCCGACCGGTCGGCATGGGGAACCTTGGCGCTGTCCAGCCCCAGCCGGCCCTTGAGCATCTAGGCCTCCAAGGGCGGGCTTTGCGGCGCCCGCAGCAGCAGCATCCCGAAGCCATAGGCGCAATGCCGCCCGACGCCCCGCGACAGCAGCAGCGCAAACCGATCCGGGTCGGTGATGCGCAGGGTGCCGTGGAAAACGGCGTCCGGCCCTTCCGACAGACCGCGGCGCAGGGCTTGGCTGCGCTGGAAGCGATGCAGAACCGTGCCGTCGCGGATCAGCTCGGCGGCAGGCGCCAGACGCGCGGCAAGCCAGTCCAGATAGACCCGGTTACGGGCAACCGGCGCCGGACTGCGCGCCTGGGCTGCGACATAGGCGTCGATTTCGGCGCCCTGCCGGAAACCCCTGCCCAGCGGATCGCGGTCAGGAGGGATTGCCGAGTTCAGCCTGACAACGGGACGGGCGCGCAGGTCGAAACCCAGAACCTGGCCCAGGCGCCAGGTTTGCGGCATCGGCTTGGCCTGGAGGTTTGGCAGCGGCAGCAGCGCCAGAGCCTCGGGCGGGGCAATGGCTGCGGCTGTTTCGCGCAGGGTTTCTGGTGCGACCGTGGAATAGCCGTAAAGGCTGCTGCCCCCCTTTCCAGACAGCAGGCGAAAGGGTTGGAAGGCGGATTTCGGAACTTGGCCATCGGTTTTTCCGAAGGTTTCGGTCAGAAGGTGATGAAGGGCGCGGCCTTCGTCATGGCCGCGGCGATGCATCCAGCCGCGTTCGGCGGCATGGCGGGCCAGTCGGGACGGGTCCAGCGGCAGGCGCAGCATCCACAACGTCATGGCAGCCGCCCCTCGACCACGCGACGGGTGCCGGCGTGAAAGCCGCTGATCCAGTTTCGCAAGTCGGGAAGATCCTGCCCGCGATGACCCGTCGGTCCCTCGGTCGCGGGCCAGCAGGCGCGCAGGCCGCTGGTGTCCGGCAAGGCGGCGATCAGCGCGTCATGGGCGGTGGCGGCATCGACGGTGCCGGCCAGGATCGGCCGGGACGGAAGACAGGGCTTGCGGCCGATGAACAAGGGGCGCGCGGGATGAAGCAAAGCCTGCCGGATGTCCTCGGTCGCGGGTGACCCCGGAGCCAAGCGCGCCACCACGACCGTTTGCGCATCGGCCAGATAGTCGCGGCGGCGGCGATGAGGCGCGCCATAGCTTGCGCCATCGCGGCCCTCGGGTTCGCCCCATGTCGTCCAGCCCCGATCGGTCTTTTCCAGTTGCGCGTTCTGGATATCGGTGATGACCACACCCTCGCGCAGGAGGGCGGCTGCGAAGATCAGGCGGTCCTGGATGTCCTGATGAGCCTGCCGGTCGCGACATTCAAGGCCAAGCGCATTGGCGAAAAGCCCGGTCAGCATCGAGGCGGCGGGGAAATCCCGCACCGGCCCGACCTGGTCGATGGCAACGCCGCCAAAGGCCATCAGCGGTGCTGCCAGATCCAGTTTCAGCCAGGATTGCATCAGGCCGCGCGCCCTTCCACCAGCCGCGCGGGCAGGCCGCCCGCCCATTCGGCCAGTTGCCGCAAGGATGCGGGCGCGGCGGCAGGAACCGGCGCGTTGGCAAGGCTGAGGACGTGGCGTTCCTCGCCCGTCTCGTAGCAGCGGTCGAAGGCCTCGAGTTGCGAGGACAACGCCTGCGCGGCCGGACCCAAATGGGGCGGGCAGGGGGTGCGGAACGCCTCGGCCAGGGAACGCGGCTGGCGGTCGCCCGCTTCCAGCAGCACCATGCCGGCACGGCCATAGGGCGCGGTCGAGCCAAGCTTGGCGCCGGGCGAAACCTCGGCGATCAGATAGACCAGGTTGTGCAGGACCCGGCCCGCCAGATCGGCGTCGCCGCCCAGGTTGTCGATCAGTCCCGGAATATCGACCACGACATAGCCGTAGAACAGGCCCGAGGTCAGCTCGGTTTCCTGGATGGTGTCCGCGCCCGGCTCGTCGCCCGACAGGTCGTCCACGGCGGTGAAGTAATCGCTTTCGGCCTCTTCCTCGTGGACGGTGAAGGCATGGGCGACATGGACCGGGGCAGTGATGTTCGCCTCGGGGTCCGAGGTCACCATGCGCCCGAACAGGGCCGAGGTGAGGCCACCGGGCAGGGTTGCCGCCGCAGTCATCGCCTTAAGGCTTTTGTTCAGGCCCTTCCGCCAGGCTTCGGCCAGCGACCTGGCCGCCTTGGCGTCGCCGCCCGCTTCGTCGGCCAGGCGTGCGGCCTCGGCTGCCAGCCAGCGCAGTTCGGTTTCCCCGAAGATCAGCGTCTGGCGGGATTTCCTGGTGACGCCCTTGTCCCCGTAAAGCGCCATCTGGAACTCTGGCTCCAGGGCGTCCACGACCGCGCTGTCGATACCGGCGTCCCGCAGCGGCTTGATGACCTTCAGCGTCACCAGTTCGCGCGACCGGAAGGCAGCCTCGGCCCCGTCGATCTGCGACAGCGCATGAGGATCCTCGGCCAGCCGCCAATGCCGCTTCAGGCATTGCGACGAGATCCGGGTGCGCAGCGCGCCGCCATAGGGCAGGCGCTTGGCAAGGCCGCTGTCGTCGCGGTTCAACAGCGCCGCCGCATAGCTTGTCAGCGTGTGGATTTGCAGAAAGCGGGGCGCGGTCATTCGGGTGTCTCCTCGGATGCGGTTCGGGTCGCGCCGTCAAGGCGGCGGAAATAGGCTGAAGCAATGGTCGCGGTGTCGTCTGGGTCCAGCAAGGCAAGCGCGATCTGGGCGACATCGACGCCCGAGCCGGGCTGGATGCGCGGTGCCAGCATCCGGGCGGCCCGTTCCAGCGCCACGGCACGGGCCGGGCCGCGCGTCGCCAGAAGCTGGACCAGGCGGCGTTCGCTGACGACGCCGTCGGGGCTGTCCCCCTGCGGCTGCCACCCAGGATCGCCGCCGTCGCACAGCACCCGGCCAAAGGGACGCGCGCCGTTGTGCAGAAGCGGGCGCCCCTCGGGCGGCGGCTCGCCCTTCGGGGTCAGCAGCGCAAGAATGCGCAGGATCGTCACCCAACTGGCCTGGTCGTCCATCATCACCGGGCTTCGCGCCGCAATCCGCCAGAAGGCGGGGGCGGGATTTGCGGCATCCATGCGCCGCAACTCGGCCATGGCGCCGGTGGACAGGTGGCGCATCGCGCGCGCGGCCGAGATCGCGGCCGCGGCGATGGCGCGCCGCCGAGGGTCAGGCAGCGTCGTCATTCAGGCGCCCTTCGGTTGTGAAAAGAAAATCGAACCGCGTGTTGCCGCCATGGCCATGGCCGCGACGGATGGCCGCTTCGAAGGCTTGCCGCCCGCGTGCCTCGGCCCGGGGGCGCAGGATCGTGGCACAGGGGATTCCCGGCAGTGCAAGCTCGAAGGCGTCGCGGGCGGCGTGGAACAACCGGGTCACGAACCTGCGCATGGCTGCCTCGCGTTCGTCGCCTTGTGCGGCTGCCCGTTCCCACAGGGCCTCGAAGAACATGGCATCGGCTGCGCGGTCGAAGCGGTCGCGGGCGTCGCGGGCGCGAGCGCGATACTTGGCCTTATTCTTATCCAGCTTTTCGCGACTTCCATCAGCCGCCACGAGCGCAAGCCCATTACGGAGGGCACTGTCGAAAATCTTGATTTCGCTGATCTGGTCTTGCGCCAATGCGCCAAGATCAGGCTGCCCAAACCGCCGTCGTGCCGATCCCGGCACCGGAACGACCCGGGACTTGAAGCCTTCGGTCTTTGAGTTGCCCCGGGCAAACGCCTCGGCCACGATCACGCCCGCGCTTTCGCCTTCGCCCGGATCGGCAAGCGGCGGCCGTTTCCAGCCACCCTCGAACAGCAGTTCGCACAGGCGGGCATAGGTGAAATCCCCGTCGCCCAGCGTCAGGCTGCGCGGATTGTTGTCCATCGAGACAGGCGCCCAGGGATCGCCCGTCACACCCTTGGCATCCTTGGCGTCGATGCGCGCTTCCTTCGAGGTCGTGCGCAGCGCCACCAGTCCGTCTCCCTCCTGGATCAGCCGGATGCGGCGGCAGCTTTCGATGAACCAGGGATCAAGCTCGTGCAGGGCCAGCTTGCGCCCTTCAGGCCAAGGCAAGGTCCAGATCAGCGCCGGACCGCCTAGGGTGCCATGAACCGCATCCTTGCCTGCCTGCCGCAAGGCCAGCAGGCGCAGCACGTCGCGCCGCCACCATCCCGAGACATCCGGCCCGCCGCCATCCGACTGCATCGGTGCAAAGCCCAGCATCGGCCGGCTGGACGAACCTCCGTTCATGCGCGCGATGCCCTGATTGCCTGCCCCGCCATAACCCTCCATCGTCTGGAGCGAGACCAGCGCGAAAATCCAATCTTCGGGCGCGGCATGGCGGGCCACGGCTTGCTTCAGGTCGTGGTTCTTCGACGTGATGATCATGTCGAGCGCGTCCGGCGTCTCGACACGCGACCACTTCAGGCCAGGCGGCGCGGCGGGTTGCAGGAAGGCCGGGCGATCGTCGGGGGCGGTCAGGGCCCAGGCGGCTGCATCGCCATCCGTCAGCCGCAGAAGCAGGTCGCGCCAGGCGGCCTCGTCCTCGGGCAGGGTATCGGCGGATGCGGCGGCCAGAGCCAGGGCGCCAAGCTGCACCAGAAACATGTGCCATGCCGGTCGCTGATGCGGGCGCAGTCCGGGAAAGGCCTCGACCTCGTTGCGGGACAGGGCTGCAAGAAGGCCGGGCAGGCTGTGGCGGGTTGATTGGGTCGAGATCAGGCAGGCATCGAGCAAATTCATGGTTTGCAGCAACCAATCAACCGGAACACATTGTAAATACTAAATTCAATAATGAAGTTGCGTCCTGGGAACCGGCCTCGTCAAGCATCAATATCGGCTTGCCTGACCAACCCCGACCGCCCGTAGAACAGTGTCACCTCACCCAGGTCGAAGCGCATGCCACCTTCGACGATTTCGGTTGCCACGGGCGTGTCCGGCACCGCGATGCCACGCCAGTGGGCCGGGATCGTCATCTGCGTGATTTGCGATCCGAAGGGACCGACGGTCCCCGGGGCAAAGCGGATCAGCGGACCGGCAGACCCCAGGCGGGTCTGGACGATTTCATCCTTTCCGGGTAATCTCTCGGGGAAACGCTCGCTCCTGCGCAAAAGCCAGTTCCGCGCCTGGCCGCGCTGCGAGATGTCCCGGCCAATGGTCGAGGTCTGATAATCGGTCCATGCCGCACCGCGCCGGGCGATTTCCGTCGCTTGCGCATCCGGGTGCGTGGCGCATTCTACCAGCTCGCGGTTCATGGCCGGGACATGCCAAACGGGCTTCGAGGCGATCAGGTCCTCGGTCAGCGAAAGGCAGGCGAGATCCAGGTAGATCCCCTGGATCGAGCCGTCGGCTGGCTTCCAGGCGCCAAGGCCGTTCACGAAGGCAGGCTTCGTCAGCGGATCCAGCCCGTCTTCGGGACACAGCACCAGGCATCGCGGATCCTCGAAACCCGCCGGGCGCGGCAGGTCGTGGCGGTGCAGGCGGCCAAGCCGTTGCAGCAGGACATCGACCGGGCAGAGATCGGTGATCAGATGGTCCGCACAGATATCCAGCGATTGTTCAAGTGTCTGGCTGCCGATCACGATGGCACCCATGAACTGGCGCTCCCTGTCGGGGGCAAGTACAGCCTCGACCGCGCGATCCAGCGCATGACGATCCTCGGCGGCAAAGCGGGAATGGTGAAGCGCCGGACCGCCCGCAACCTGCAACAGCAGATCGGACCCGCCCGCCGCGACAACGGCATCGAAGGTCGCGCAGGCAGCCGACACGGTGTTGCGGATGACAAGGACGCGGGCGCCTTGGCGGGCCGCCGCCACGGCCAGCCGCGCCGTCTCGGACGGGTCCATCGTCGGATGGGCCGTCATCGCGACGGCCTTGGCCCTGCCGTCAGCCGGTTCGGTATCGGGCGTGCCGGTGCCCCGCGACCAGAGGGCGGGGTATGGGGCGGCAATCGCATCGGCCAGAGCGGGCAGGGGAAGCTGCAAGAGCCTGCTGCGCGCCCGGCTGCCCAGCGTGGCGGACATCAGCATCGCGTGGCCGCCAGCCGCCAGATGGCCTTCCAGCAGTTCCGCCAGGATTTCGGTCATGTAGGCGTCCGAGCTGTGAACCTCGTCCACCACCAGCAGGCTGCGGCTCAGGGCCGCGCCGCGCAGGTGGGCGTGTTTGACCTGCAGGCCTGCCAGCAACGCCTGATCGACAGTGCCCACCGCGACCGAGGCCGCCAGATAGCGTGTGGCGTGTTCCGCCGCCCAGCGGGCGGGCTGTGTTCCGTCTGCATCGTCCCATCGGGTTTCGAAGCCGGGCAGGCGCTGGCCTGTGGCTTCGCCCGACAGAAGCTGGCCGGGAACGGCCAGAACGGCCTCGGGCGCATCGCTGCCGAACAGCCGTTTCATGGCCTCGTTGACGCGGCGGTGCAACTGACGCGCCGCAGCCCGTGTCGGAACGGCGAAATACAGCCCCGATACCAGTCCTGCCGCGTGCAGCAGGGCATAGCGCCACAACGCAGCCTCGGTCTTGCCCGAGCCGGTTTCCGCTTCCAGCAGGACCAGGGCGCTGTCGGGGTCGGCCCTGCCGACCAGCCGCTGGGCCGCGCGCGGTGCAAACTGCGCCCCGGCCACACTGGCGAAATCGGTGGCCGGCCTGGCCGTCCCGGTATCAAGACCGATCTTGCGAAGGGCGTTCTGTGCCGCCTGCCGCGCCTTCGCCGGATAATCGGGTCCGGGATCGGCAACGAAATCGAAGAACCTGCGGTCCGAACCGATCCAGTCGGCCAGGGCCGCCAGCCCTGCGACCAGGTGAACAAGTTCGGGCCTTGCCGGCAGCGGAGGCCCGCCTTCCAGATCCGCCCAGGCCAGGGTCCAAAGCCGCAGGTAATCGGCAACGGCGCCCTTGCGGTCATAGCCCGCAACATCGAAGGTCTTGCCAAATGTTGCGGGTGCCTCGACCGGGCGCCCGTGATGGGCGAAGATCGCCATCATCAGTTCTTCCACACCCTCGCCCCAGGATCCAAGTCTGTCCGCGATGGGGCACAGGGGGTCCGACGTCTTCTGGAAAGCACGCGTCAATGATAGCACGCCATGGACGGAGTGATTTACATCGGCCGGGCAGGCAAGTTCGGGCCGGGCCTTTGCTTGAAAGCCTGGCTCCAGCTTTCCCAGGTCGTGCAGATAGACAAGGGCGGCCATCCGGGCCATGTCGCCGCCTGCAAGTGCGCGCCCAGCTGCAACCTGCAGGTGGCGGGCAATCACGGGCAGCCTGCAAAGGGCTTCGAACACCGCAGCGACGTCCATGGAATGGGCTTCCAGCGCATGAAATTCACCCTGCGCACTGGCCTTGCCCCAGGCATTGGGCTTGCCAGATGTCAAATCCTGTTTCTGAAAGTTCATTCGACCTCACCAGAGGCGGCGTCAGCGGGATACCGGCACTGTAACGCAAGTGATGGCAGGGGTGTCAAAGGGTTGCATGGGGCAGCAGCCTGCAAGCGGTAGCGGACGTGATCATCGTTTAGCCATTTTCGCGGCTCTGCACCCTCGTGGGTGTCGCGACACGCAAGCCAATTGTCGGGTCAGCCGGCATCCGGTCCTTCTCAGACGCCCACCGAAACAGGCCAACAATGGTTGGCAGATAGACCTTGCAGACGGTCGACGGGTCACGCTCTGTGACAACGTGGTTCAGCCAGTCGACACATCCTTCGTCGCCACCTTGACCGCATCGTCATGGCGCAGGAAAGCGGTCAGGCAGTTGACGGCAAGCGATTGCCTCCGCCCATCGTCCTTCATGGACCCGAGTCGTTGGCCGCTTTTGACGTAACTTTCCACAGGCGCTTGATGCTGACGCGGGCGGGGACGTCCTGGGGCGGTTGTGCATTGACGATCAAGGGATGCTGGGGTTTGCCGGTGAAGTCGCCTTCGTCACGCTCTGCCATGCGGCCCAAGGCCTCAAGTTCACCGACTGCCCCGGCGCGGGCTATCTTGCCGTTCGTTGTGCCGGGTTGCGCATCACTTTTGCCGACCTGCCAGACGCGTTCGACTGAATCACCGGCAAGGGCAGTCAGGTCATTGTCTGACGTGGCGCCCGCAGGCCAAGCGGGGTGCGCAGCTTCCCCTTGACGACAATTTGCCGCAGGTCCTTTGGCACACCAGTCGGACGAAAACTGCCTTTGCGGTCAGGCAGGGAGCGGGTTGCGCCACCCAGACGACCAAAGACCCTGCGGCGCAAGGGCTTTCCTTACATCAATAGCTTGTCAGGAGAAAAGGTGAGAGGCTGGACAACGACCCAAGCGGGGCTCGTTACGGCTGCTTCCTTCCGGACCTGACCGGGTTGGCGAGGCGCCTGCCCGCGCCAACCTCTCGACGCGTTAGATAGTGCGGGTTCGCGGCCGATGCAAGCCCGTCAAAGATGCAGGCGGATGACGGCAAAGTCGCGGTCGTTCCGGCCCACATGCTCCATCCGGCGGCCGCAGCGGTCCGCGACCTCTGCCAGAAGCGGTAGGCCTTGTGGGCCGGTCTCGAAAAGGACCGTCGTGTCGGACATGGGCGAGAACTGCCAGGCAGGGCGCGGGTCTATGGACAGGCAACGGCGCTGACGCAGGTAGTCGCGGATCACGTTCCGGGTCGGTGGGCCTGGTGGCAGCGGGCTTGGCTTGCCGGTCGTCAGGGGCGCGAACAGCCCGCAGGCCGCCAGGCGATAGGAATTCGTGGCAAGGATGAACCGGTCGTCGTCGCGGACGGGGCGCCCGCGCCAGGTCAGGTCGCGGATGCGGCTTCCGCCGGTGGGGAAGCCATCGACCGAAAAGGCGGGGGGGGCCGACAGGTCGATCCGCCAGGCGACATCCTGGATAACATCGAACTGATAGGCCGGAAAGCCCGGATCGGTCAGCGGCTGGTCATGATCGCCGGGACGGATCTGCCGAAACAGGCTGGCCGAGCGTTCAAGCCAGTTGCGCAGGTCGGCGCCGTCAATCTGCAGGGCGCAGATGCGGTTCGGGAAGGAATAGATGTCGGTCAGGTTGCCCAGCCGCAACCGGCCCGGCGCCACATCCGTGTAATGGCCGGGGCCGCCTCGCCCGCCCGCCCGGAAGGGCGCAGCGGCCGACAGGACCGGAACGTCGTCCAGCCGTGTTCCGGCCAGGCTTTTGCGCACGAACCAGCGTTGCGCCATGTTGACCAGGGACAGCGCGGGGTCCACGCCCACCAGGGCGAAATAGCTGCTGATCCGCCGGTCGCTGCGGCCGATATGCACACGCAGTCCCGCCATGGTCTTCCGGTGCGCGGGTGACACGACGCCCATGATGGCGGGGGCCGGAGGCAGGTCGGGGCCGATCGCCTCGCAGCGCGACTTCGCATCGGACAGGCGCCAGTTGGCGCCCGGACCGCGGGCCAAGGACAGGTCTATGACGCCCAGATGGGATCCGGCAAAGCCCGGCATGACGGCAGGCTTGCCCGACAAGGTGCCGCCCGCCGCATCGACGCCCGGCCTGGCTTCCATATGCTGCCCGGGAAAGACCTCGTGCGTATGGCCTGCGACAATCACGTCGACCCCGTCCAGGACGGCAAGTTCAGCCGCGACATTCTCGGCAAAGGGTGCCGCGGGCCGGTGCGAAATCCCGCTGTGGGCCAGGGCGATGATCAGATCGGCGCCCGCTTCCTTCATCTGCGGGACGACAAGGCGGGCCGTTGCCAGGATGTCGTCGCAGGCCATTTGCCGGGACAGGTCGCGGTCCCAGGCCGTCGTCTGCGGTGGCAGGAAACCCACCAGACCGATCCGCAGGCTGGCCGGTCGCCCGCCGTCGGTCAGCACGCGCTTGTCCAGGATCGTGAAGCGGGGAAAGTCCGGCCGTCCCCGGAGGCGCAGATTGGCGGCCAGAAACGGGAACCGCGCCTGCCGGGCGGCTGCTTGCAGAACGTCCAGGCCAAAGGCGAAGTCGTGGTTGCCGATGGCCGCCGCGTCATAGCCCATCCGGTTCATGGCGGCGATGGCCGGATGTCGTCCGCCCGCCTGTGCCGCCTGATCCCCCAGCGGCGTCCCTTGCAGGAAATCGCCATTGTCCAGAAGCAGCGTGTTCCGCCCCGCCCGCCGCCTGTCCACCAGGGATGCGATCTGAGCCAGGCTTCCCTGCCGGCAGGGACGGTCGGCCAGGTAATCATGGGGCAGAAGCTTCATGTGCATGTCGGTCGTCGCCAGGATGCGCAGACCGACGGTTTCCGCCAGTTGCGACGTCGGGTCGTCCTCGTTTGCCGCGCCCGCTGTGTCCCGCATCCCAATCCTCGACCGCAGGCGCGGCGCAACGGCCGCGTCCTGTCATGATCAAATTATCGACAGGCCGACATCTTCACAACCACAGATTGTTGTGCAACCATCATTGCCGGTGTTGGGGCAATCGGGAACGACTCCGTGTCCGAACCGGCACAGTGCGCCGCGCCCCTAGGTGATTCGGCGGCTGGGATTCCCTTCCGGTTGAAAGAACAGCCTTCGATGGTTATGAACCGCGCAAATCGCAGCAGCCGGGCCACTGCCGGCATGGGATGGTCAGGCAAGAATGAAATTTTCGACCCGCTTCGATAGTGACCAGCCGTCGGCCGAGCTTTTCGGCATCATCAGCGATTTTTCCAGAAGCGAACGCAGCCTGCGGGCACGAGGCGCGCAGGTCCGGCGGATCGACCCGGCCCAGGATCCCGGAACCGGACTGGGCTGGATCATCGACTTCAACTGGCGTGGGCAAGGGCGCAAGGTCCGGCTGGATGTCACCCGGTTCGACCGCCCGTCCCACATCACGCTGGACGGCCATTCAGACCAGTTCGACCTGTCCATCAACATGACCGTCGTGGCGCTGAGCCGCGTGAAATCGCGCCTCCTGTTCGAAACCGAGATCCGTCCCCGCACCATGCGCGCCCGGCTGCTGCTGCAAACCGCCAAGCTGGGCAAGTCGCAGCTTGGCCGGAAATACGACCAGCGGATCGCCGATTTCCTGACGCACCTGCGCGCGGCCTAATCCGCCTGCCGCTGCGCCTCGCGCAGGGGATCTGCGGGATAGACGCCCAGGATGTCCAGCGACGAGGTGAAATAGCGCAACTCGTCAAGCGCGCGCCGAAGGGCCGGATCCTCGGGGTGGCCTTCGACATCGGCATAGAACTGTGTCGCCGTGAAAACCCCATCGACCATGTAGCTTTCCAGCTTGGTCATGTTGACGCCGTTCGTCGCGAACCCGCCCATGGCCTTGTAGAGCGCGGCCGGAATGTTGCGGACCCGGAAGACGAAGGTGGTCAGCATCCTGTCGGACCGGCGGCTGTAATCAGGCTGCCGCCCCATGATCAGGAAGCGGGTGGTGTTGTGGTGATGATCCTCGATGTCGCGGGCCAGCACCTCAAGCCCGTGGATTTCGGCGGCCAGTTCGCTGGCCATGACGCCTTCGCCCGGAGTGCGCTCGCGCGCCAGGTCGGCGGCAGCGCCCGCGCTGTCGGCCGAGGCCGAGGCGGTGATCCCGTGCCGCGTCAGAAAGCCGCGCGCCTGCGGGATCAGCACCAGATGCGCACGGACGTGGCGCACGTCCTCCAACCGGGTGCCCGGCAGCGACATCAAAGAGATGCGGACGCGCACGAACGCTTCGTCGACGATATGCAGACCGGATTCGGGCAGCAGGTGATGGATGTCGGCCACCCGGCCATAAGTCGAGTTCTCGACCGGCAGCATCGCCAGGTCGGCCTTGTGGCCTCGCACGGCCTCGACCACGTCCTCGAAGGTGCGGCAGGGAAGGGCCTCCATGTCCGGCCGGGCCTTGCGGCAGGCTTCATGGCTGTAGGCGCCGGGTTCGCCCTGGAAAGCGATGCGGTTGGTCGGGATCGTCATGGGCCGCTGTCCGAATTTTGAAGACTTGCGGGGTCAACTATACCTTGATCCTTCAAAGCGAAAGCGGATACATACCCCACGAATTGACGAGCTTACCAAGGCGGGGACCGCACGCGATGTTCAACACCATGACCGTGACCAAGGCCGCAGGCGCGCTGATCGGCGCGCTGCTGTTTCTGATGCTGGCCAACTGGGCGGCGGGATCGCTGTATCACGTCGGCTCCACCCACCACGGCGAGGGCGAGGAGATCGCGCAGGCCTATACCATCCCGGTCGAGGAAGCCGCCGGCGGCGAGGAAGCGGCCGAGGAGGAGATCGACTTCGCAGCCCTGCTGGCATCGGCCGATGCCGCCGCGGGCGAAAAGGACTTCGGCAAGTGCAAGGCCTGCCACAAGCTGGACGGCACCGATGGCGTCGGCCCCCACCTGAATGGCGTGGTCGGCCGGGAAGTCGCATCCGTCGCGGGCTTCAGCTATTCCCCCGCCATGGTCGAGCACAGGGCCGAGGCGCCCCAGTGGACGCCCGAGGCGCTGCAGGAATTCCTGACCAACCCCAAGGCCGACGTGCCGGGGACCAAGATGTCCTTTGCCGGCCTGAAGGATCCCCAGGACCGCGCCGACATCATCGCCTATCTGCAAACGCAGCAGTAAGGCATTCAACATCGGATCGGGGCGCATCACAGGATGCGCCCTTTTTCGTGCGCGCCTGCCACGCAGCCCTCACGAAATCGCGGCTTGATCGTGTTCCCCGCGCTGCCTAGCGTGCAGCAGACACCACAGCCGGAGTTCGCCCATGCGTCGCCTTGCCCTGATTGCCGCCCTTGCCCTTGCCCCGGCATCCGCCGCCCTGTCGCAAGAGGCCGAGGCAACCGGGGACGGCGAGAACATCATCAAGACCCATGCCATCGCGTTGTTCGGCGAACCTGCGCTGCCCGCCGATTTCCCGCATTACCGCTATGTCAATCCCGACGCGCCCAAAGGGGGCGAGATTTCCTTTGGCGCGGTCGGCGGCTTTGACAGCTTCAACCCCTTCACGCACCGGGGCCGGGCCATTGCCCTGTCGGTGATCCAGCTGGAACGACTGATGGATAGCCCGGCGGATGAGCTGGGCGTCGATTACTGCCTTTTGTGCGAGACGCTGGAATATCCCGAAAGCAAGGATTGGGTGATCTTCAACCTGCGCCCCGAAGCGAAGTTCAGCGACGGCACGCCGCTGACCGCGCATGACGTTCTGTTCAGTTTCGAGACCCTGCGCGACAAGGGCTTGTCGTCCTTCCGCATGGCGATGCAGCAGATGGTCGCCAAGGCCGAGGTTCTGGACGACCACCGCATCAAGTTCACCTTCGCCGAAGGCTATCCCCGCCGCGACGTGATTTCGCAGATGGGCAACCAGATCGTCTTTTCCAAGAAGGACTTCGAGGAAAACAACCGCGACCTGGAGCAGAGCAGTGACAAGCCCTTCCTCGGCTCCGGCCCCTATATGTTCGACCGGGCCGACATGGGCCGCACCCTGGTCGTGAAGCGCAATCCCGACTATTGGGGCAAGGATCTGCCGATCAACCAGGGCCGCTTCAACTTCGACCGCATCCGATACGAGATGTTCGGCGACTTCGACAGCGCCTTCGAAGCCTTCAAGGCGGGCGAATACACCTTCCGAAACGAGACATCCTCGATGCACTGGTCCACGCGCTATGACTTTCCGGCGCTGGCTTCGGGCGCGGTGGTGCGGGAAACCCTGCCGGACGGCCAGATTGCCAGTGCGGACGCCTGGGTCTTCAACCTGCGGCGCCCGAAGTTCCAGGACATCCGCGTGCGCGAGGCGATCGGGCTGATGTTCAACTTCGAGTGGACGAACCAGACCTTGCTCTATGGTCTTGAAACCCGCGTCAATTCCTTCTGGGACAACAGCGAATTCCGCGCCGACGGCCCGCCGTCGCCCGAGGAGGTGGCGCTGCTGGAACCCGTGGCGGGCGATCTGCCGCCGGGCATCCTGACCGAACCCGCTGTGGTCCAGCCGGTGTCGGGCGAACGCCAGCTTGACCGTCAGAACATGCGCCGCGCCGTGGCCCTGCTGGACGAGGCAGGCTGGACGGTCGGCAGCGACGGGATGCGCCGCAACGCCGCCGGAGAGGTTCTGAGCATCGAGATCCTGAACGACGACGTGGGCAACGACCGCATCATCAACCCCTTCGTCCAGAACCTGCGCGCCATCGGCATCGACGCCGTCAACCGCCGCGTGGACAATGCCGAGATGGAGCTGCGCACCCGGTCCAAGGATTTCGACATGGTCGAGGATTCGCTGGGCCAGTCCTATGCGGTTGGCGGATATGCCGGCCAGGTCTTCGGGTCCGAGGATGCCGACGACGTGTTCAACCCGATGGGCCTTGCGAACCCGGCCATCGACAAGCTGCTGGAAGTCGGCCAGCAGGCCGAGACGCAGGAAGAGAACATGGTCGCGATCAGCGCGCTGGACCGCGCCCTGCGCAGCCTGCGCTTCTGGGTGCCGAAATGGTTCAAGGCGGAATACACGCTGGCCTATTACGACATGTATCGCCATCCCGAACAGATGCCGCCCTATGCGCTTGGCACGCTGGACTTCTGGTGGGCCGACACCGCGCGCGAGGCGGAATTGAAGGCGGCGGGCGCGATCCGCTGACGGCAGGGTTGATTTCCGGGCGGTCCCGCCCGACAAGGGCGGGACAAAGGAAAAGGGGCCGCAAAGGCCCGGAAGGGGCAAGGGCAATCCGATGGGCGCCTATATCCTGCGGCGGTTGCTGCTGATCATCCCGACGCTGATCGGGATCATGGTGGTGAACTTCACCCTGACGCAATTCGTCCCCGGTGGTCCCATCGAACAGATCGCGGCCCAGGTGCAGGGATCGGGCGACGCCTTCAGCAACATATCCGGCGCGGGCGCGGGCGCCGACACCGGCGTGGTCGAGGGGTACGAGGGCGCGCGCGGCCTGCCGCCCGAATTCATCGCCCAGCTTGAGAAAGAGTTCGGCTTCGACAAGCCGCCGCTGGAACGCTTCCTGACGATGATGGGCAACTATCTGACCTTCGACTTCGGCACGTCCTGGTTCCGGTCGATCAGCGTCATCGACCTGGTGATCGAAAAGATGCCGGTGTCCATCACCCTGGGGCTGTGGTCCACGCTGCTGGCCTATCTGATCTCGATCCCGCTGGGGATCCGCAAGGCGGTGCGCGATGGCACGCGGTTCGACACCTGGACCTCGGGCGTGATCATCATGGCCTACGCGATCCCGGCCTTCCTGTTCGCGGTGCTGCTGATGGTGCTGTTCGCGGGCGGCAGCTATTGGCAGATCTTCCCGCTGCGGGGACTGACCAGCGACAACTTCGCCGACCTGTCCCTGTGGGGCAAGATCAAGGACTATGCCTGGCACGCAACGCTGCCGGTCGTCGCCTCGACGATTTCCAGCTTTGCCACGCTAACCCTGTTGACCAAGAACAGTTTTCTTGACGAGATCAACAAGCAGTACGTGATGACCGCCCGCGCCAAGGGCCTGACCGAGGGGCGGGTGCTTTACGGCCATGTCTTCCGCAACGCGATGCTGATCGTGATCGCAGGCTTTCCTGCCGTATTCCTGGGCGTCTTCTTCGGGGCAAGCATCCTGATCGAGACGGTCTTTTCGCTGGACGGCCTGGGCCGCCTGGGGTTCGAGGCTGCGGTGCAGCGCGATTATCCGGTGATCTTCGGCACGCTCTATGTCTTTGGCCTGCTGAGCCTGGTCGTGGGGATCCTGTCGGACATGATGTATGTCTTCGTCGATCCGCGCATCGACTTTGAATCGAGGGCCGGTTGATGGCTTTGTCGGAACTCAACCGCCGCCGCTGGCGCAACTTCCGCAGGAACGGCCGGGCCTTCTGGTCGCTGGTGATCTTTTCCGTCCTGTTCGTGGTCGCGATGTTCGCCGAGGTGGTGGCAAACGACAAACCGATCGTCGCGAACTATCGCGGGGAACTGTATTTCCCGGCCTACAACTTCTATCCCGAAACGGCTTTCGGCGGCGATTTCCAGACCGAGGCGATCTATACCGATCCTGCGGTGCAATGCCTGATCGTCACCGGCGGCAGCCAGGATTGCTGGGACACCCCCGAGGATCTGATCGCCGCCGTGGATGCAGGCACCAGCGACATCCCCGAAGAAGAACAAGGCTGGATGATCTGGCCGGTGATCCCCTTCCATTATTCGACCATCAACAACGTGGGCAGCGCCCCAAGCGCGCCGGACGGCACGCATTGGCTGGGCACCGACGACACCGCGCGCGACGTGCTGGCCCGCGTGATCTATGGCTTCCGCATCTCGATCCTGTTCACGCTGATCGTGACGGTGGTGGCATCCGTAGTGGGAATAACGGCGGGCGCCATCCAGGGCTATTTCGGCGGGCGGACCGACCTGGTGTTCCAGCGGGTGCTGGAGATCTGGGCATCCACGCCCTCGCTTTACGTCATCATCATTCTGTTCGCGATCCTCGGGCGAAGCTTCTGGCTGTTGGTCTTCGTCACGATCCTGTTCGGCTGGCCCGCATTGGTGGGCGTGGTGCGGGCAGAGTTCCTGCGCGCGCGCAACTTCGAATATGTCCGCGCGGCCCGCGCGTTGGGCGTCGGCGACCGCACCATCATGTTCCGCCACATCCTGCCCAATGCGATGGTGGCCACGCTGACGATGCTGCCCTTCGTCGTCACGGGCACGATCAGCGGGCTGGCCGCGCTTGACTACCTGGGCTACGGGCTGCCTGCCTCCGCGCCCTCGCTGGGGGAACTGGCGTTGCAGGCCAAGCAGAACCTGCAGGCACCCTGGCTGGCCTTCACTGCCTTCTTCACCTTCGCCATCATGCTGTCGCTGCTGGTCTTCGTCTTCGAAGGCGTGCGCGATGCCTTTGATCCCCGAAAGACCTTCAAATGACCGAAGCCGTCCTGTCGGTCCAGAACCTGCGCATCAGCTTTCGCCAGGAAGGCCGGATCGCGCCCGCCGTGAAGGGCGTCAGCTTCCAGATCGGCAAGGGCGAGACGGTGGCCTTGGTGGGCGAATCTGGGTCGGGAAAGTCGGTGACGGCGCTCTCCACCGTGCGCCTGCTGGGCGATTCCGCCGTGGTCGAGGGGTCGGTGAAATACGCGGGCCGCGAGATGGTGGATGCGCCGGAAAAGGTGCTGCGCGACATCCGGGGCGACGACATCAGCTTCATCTTCCAGGAACCGATGACCTCGCTGAACCCCCTGCACACGCTGGAAAAGCAGCTTGGCGAAAGCCTAGCGCTGCACCAGGGGCTGACCGGGACACGGGCGCGGGCGCGAATCGTGGAGCTGCTGACCCGCGTGGGCATCCGCGACCCCGAAAGCCGTCTGGCCGATTATCCGCACCAGCTGTCGGGCGGCCAGCGGCAGCGCGTGATGATCGCCATGGCGCTGGCCAACGGGCCGGAACTGCTGATCGCGGACGAACCCACCACCGCGCTGGACGTGACGATCCAGGCGCAAATCCTGGACCTGCTGGCGGAACTCAAGGCGGCCGAGGGGCTGTCGATGCTGTTCATCAGCCACGACCTGGGCATCGTCCGCCGCATCGCCGACCGCGTCTGCGTGATGAAGGACGGCGAAATCGTGGAGCAAGGCCCGGTCGAGGCGATCTTTTCCGACCCCCAGCACGAATACACCCGCAAGCTGCTGGCGGCCGAACCGGCCGGCAGGGCCGATCCCGTGCTGGACGCCGCCGAAACCATGGTCGAGACGCGCGACCTCAAGGTCTGGTTTCCGATCCAGCGGGGGCTGCTGCGCCGGACCGTGGGCCATGTGAAGGCGGTGAACGGCGCCACCCTGACGGTGCGGGCCGGGGAAACGCTGGGCATCGTCGGGGAGTCAGGCAGCGGCAAGACCACGCTGGCCTTGGCCATCATGCGGCTGATCGCCAGCGACGGACCGATCCTGTTCATGGGCCAGGACATCGCCCGCTGGCAGTCGCGCCAGTTGCGCAAACTGCGCCGCGACATGCAGATCGTCTTCCAGGATCCCTTCGGCAGCCTGTCCCCGCGCATGACGGTCGAACAGATCATCGCCGAGGGCCTGGGCGTCCACGGGGTCGAGAAAGGCCGGGACCGTCGCGCCATGGTCGCCGAGATCATGGCCGAGGTGGGCTTGAACCCCGAGATGATGCATCGCTATCCGCACGAATTCTCGGGCGGCCAGCGGCAGCGCATCGCCATCGCCCGCGCCATGATCCTTCGGCCCAAGGTCGTGGTTCTGGACGAACCGACATCGGCGCTGGACATGACGGTTCAGGTGCAGATCGTCCAGCTTCTGCGCGGGTTGCAGCAGAAATACGGGCTGGCCTTCCTGTTCATCAGCCACGACCTGCGCGTGGTTCGCGCCATGTCGCACAAGATCATGGTCATGCGCGCGGGCGAGGTGGTGGAGCAGGGCAGCACGGCCGAGATTTTCGACGCTCCGCAGCAGGAATACACCCGCGCGCTGCTGGCCGCCGCCTTCCGCGACCATCATCGATGAAGATCCTGTTCGTCCACCAGAACTTTCCGGGACAGTTCCCCCATCTGGCCCCGGCGCTTGCCGCGCGCGGGCACCAGATGCTGGCCCTGACGGATGAGAAGAACCAGCGGACCAGTCAGGTTTCGACCGTGCGCTACAAGACGCCCGACCCGGTGCAGGTGAACGGTTTCGGCCGTAGCTATGCCAACCATGCCGAACGTGGCTATCTTGCCGCACGAGGCGCGCGGGCCTTGCGGGACCGGCATGGATTCACCCCCGACATCATCATCGGCCATACCGGCTGGGGCGAGACGCTGTTCCTGCGCGAAATCTGGCCCGACGCCAAGCTGCTGGTCTATGCCGAGCTTCTGTATCGCACGCGCGGCCATGACGTGGGCTTCGACCCCGAACTTCAGCAGGACAGCGACGAATCGCGGATGCTGACCATCGCCCGGTCGGCCCACCTGATCCAGGGCATCGTTCAGGCTGACGCTGCCATTTCGCCGACACGATACCAGGCCGACAGTTTCCCGCCTGAACTGCGCACCAAGATCACCGTGATCCACGACGGCATCGACACGGCCAAGGTCTGCCCCAACTCCCAGGCCACGCTGGCGTTGCCGGGCGGACAGGTGCTGCGCGCGGGCCACGAGGTGCTGTCCTATGTCAGCCGCTCGCTGGAGCCCTATCGTGGGTTTCACATTTTCATGCGGTCGCTGCCTGCCGTTCTGGCCGCCCGCCCGCAGGCGCAGATCGTGATCGTCGGGGCCGAAGGCACCAGCTATGGCAACGCCCCCAAGGACGGCGGCACCTGGAAAGCACGGATGCTGGCCGAACTGGGCGACCGGCTGGATCTGTCGCGCGTCCATTTCCTGGGCCGCGTGGCTTACGACGAATATCTGTCGCTGATCCAGATCGCCCGCGTGCATTGCTATCTGACTTATCCCTTCGTCCTGTCCTGGTCCCTGACCGAGGCGATGGCAGCGGGCGGCTATGTCGTGGCCTCGGATACCGAGCCGGTGCGCGAACTGATCCGGGACGGCGAGAATGGGCGGCTGGTGCCCTTCTTCGACGTGCCCGCGTTGTCGGATGCGCTGATCCGGGGCCTTTCTGGCGATCCCGATGCGGACCGGCTGCGGACGGCGGCGCGGCAGACGATTCTGGACGGCTATGACCTGCATCGCCACAGCCTGCCGCGCCAGATTGCATGGGTGGAAAGCCACGCCCCGATAGGCTAGATCCGCCCTGTTACAGAAAGGCGCATCATGGTCGAGATCCGGCTGACGAATACCCGCACCCGCAAGAAAGAGGCGTTCACGCCCATCGACCCCCGGAACGTGCGCCTTTATCTCTGCGGACCCACCGTCTATGACCGCGCGCATCTGGGTAATGCCCGGCCCGTCCTGGTGTTCGACGTCCTGGTTCGCCTGCTGCGCCATGTTTATGGCGCGGATCACGTGACTTACGTGCGCAACTTCACGGATGTCGACGACAAGATCAATGCCCGCGCCGCCGCCACCGGCCGCACCATCCGCGAGATCACCGAGGAAACCGTCGCCTGGTATCACGCCGACATGGACGCGCTGGGCGCCGCGCGCCCCGATCATGAACCCCGCGCGACCGAATACATCGTGCAGATGATCGCCATGATCGAAACCCTGATTGCCAACGGCAACGCCTATGAGGTCGAGGGCCACGTCCTGTTCGACGTGCGCTCCTTCCCCGAATATGGCCGGCTGTCGGGCCGGTCCGTCGATGACATGATCGCGGGCGCGCGGGTCGAGGTCGCGCCCTTCAAGCGCGATCCCATGGATTTCGTGCTGTGGAAGCCGTCCGAGGCCGACCAGCCCGGCTGGGACAGTCCCTGGGGCCGCGGCCGCCCCGGCTGGCATATCGAATGTTCCGCGATGTCGGCGGCGTTGCTGGGGCCAAGCTTCGACATCCACGGCGGCGGCATCGACCTGCAATTCCCCCACCATGAGAACGAGGTCGCCCAAAGCTGCTGCGCCCATCCCCAGGCGGATTTCGCCCATGTCTGGCTGCATAACGAAATGCTGCAGGTCGAGGGCAAGAAGATGTCCAAGTCGCTGGGCAATTTCTTCACCGTCCGCGACCTTCTGGACCGCCGCATTGCGGGCGAGGTGATCCGCTATGTCCTGCTGTCCACCCATTACCGCAAGCCGATGGACTGGACCCAGGGCAAGGCGGACGAGGCGCGCGACATCCTGTGGCAGTGGCGGCTGCTGAGCAAGAACGTCGAGCCTGCAGAGGCCCCTCATCCCGAGTTGGTCGAGGCGATTGCAAACGACCTGAATACACCTGGCGCCATCGCTGTGCTGCACCGGCTGAAGGACGATCCGCCGCTACTGCTGTCGTCTGCTCGCTTCATTGGTTTGCTGCAGGTAGGCGATGACGAATGGATGCGCGCTGATTTCGACGCTCTGGACAGCCAGGTCGCCCTGGGGGATTTCGACCAGGTTCTGACCCGCTTGCAGGACCGTCTGGCGCAGATTCGGGCTGATGCGATGACAAGCAAGGATTTCTCTCGGCTGGACCGGTTGAAATCCGCGCTGATCGATGCCGGACTGGAGGTGCGCATGTCCAAGGCCGGTATCGAATTGGTGGTGAGCCCGACCACGGTGCAAAAGAATGTGGCCCGCATTGCCGAGGATCTGGAGACGTGACGCTGGATGCCTGCGCCGACCTGGTACGGAGCCATGATCCCGACCGCTTCGGCGCCGTCCTGGTAGCGCAGCCACAGGATCGGCCTGCGCTTATTACGCTTTACGCCCTGAACCTCGAAATCGCCCGGGCGCCGTTCCAGTCGGGCGAACCGCTGCTGGCGGAAATGCGGCTGCAATGGTGGATCGACCGCTTGGCCGAGATGGCCGCCGGCAGGCCTCCGCCCCTGCATGACGTCCTGACTCCCTTATGGGATTCGTGGGGCGATGCTGCCGGTGATCTTGTCCCGCTGGCCGAAGCGCGCCGCCGTGACTGCGCCCGAGAACCGTTCGACAATCCTGACGCGGTGGTGGCCTATGTCGCCGGAACCTCGGGCAGGCTGATGGTGCAGGCGGCGGCCCGGTTGGGCGCGCAGGGTGCGGCCCTTGATGTTGCGGCCGATCAGGGGCTGGGCGCGGGACTGGCGGCCTGGCTGCGCGCGCTGCCACGGCTTCAGCCACTCGGCCTGGGTCTGGCAAAGACCGATGCCGCCGCTGCGGTCACCCTTGCCGGAATGGCGCGCGATGCCCTGGACCGCGCGGCACGGTCCCGCAGGCTGTTGCCCAAACGGGCAACGGCGGCGCTTTATCCCGGTCCCGGCGTGTCCCGGTTCCTGGCCGATGTCCGTAGCAACAAGATGAACATCTTTCAGGAAACCGTTGACGTCACACCGTTTCAGAGGCGCGCCTCCCTGGCCCATCTGGCGCTGACCGGACGATGGTGGAGGCAGGGCGGACACTGATGCCGCGCATAAACCCTCTTTTCACGCTTTATCCGATATGAAAGGAATTGCGCAGGCGCGGCAGGAAGGATCGGATGGCC
The DNA here is from genome assembly GCF_030846195.1 of Paracoccus yibinensis. GTDB lineage: Bacteria > Pseudomonadota > Alphaproteobacteria > Rhodobacterales > Rhodobacteraceae > Paracoccus > Paracoccus yibinensis. The sequence goes on along the minus strand of NZ_JAVCWH010000002.1, from coordinate 124,701 downwards.
AAGGGACTGGATGCACAGGCAAGGCAGGGCTATGCCCTGATCGCGCCGCCGTTCCTTTATGCGCTGCTGATCCTGGCGGCGCCGTTGCTGACCATCCTGACCTACAGCTTCCTGACCGACGGCTATCTGGAGGTCGTGCGCGACTTCACCTGGGCCAACTATGCCCAGGTCTGGACCGATCCCATCGTGCGCACGGTGATGCTGCGGTCGCTGGTGGTGTCGGCACTTGTCACACTGGTCACGGTCCTGTTGGCCTTTCCCGTGGCTTATTACGTCAGCTTCATGGTGCGACCGGAAAAGAAGGCGACCTGGCTGTTCCTGATCACCATTCCCTTCTGGACCAGCTATCTGATCCGGGTGTTTCTGTGGAAGGTGATCCTGGGCTACAACGGCGTCATCAATTCCAGCCTGACCGGGCTTGGCATCATCGACGAGCCGCTGACCTTTATCCTGTATAACGTGAACTCGATCGTGATCACGCTGGCCCACGCCTATGCGCCTTTCGCCATCCTGCCGATCTTCGTGGCCCTAGAAAAGATCGACCGTTCGCTGCTGGAAGCCGGACGTGACCTGGGCGAGAGCCGGGCGATGACCTTTTGGCGGGTCACGCTGCCCCTGGCGATGCCGGGCGTGCTGGCGGCGGTGCTGATCGTCTTCATCCCGACCATCGGCGATTACGTGACGCCTGAACTGATCGGCGGCGGCAAGATCCCGATGATCGCGAACCTGATCCAGGTGCAGATGCTGGCGCTGGACAACCGGCCGCTGGGATCCGCCCTGGCAGTGACGGCGATGGCCATCGTCGCCCTTGTCAGCATCGTCTTCCTGCTGATCAACCGCCGCTTCCTGAAGGTGCGGTCGTGAAGGGGCAGGGGCGCGGCTTGCAGGCCTATGCGCTTCTCTACCTGCTGTTCCTTTACGCGCCGATCATCTTGCTGCCGCTGTTCGCCTTCAATTCGGGCACGATCATCGCCTTTCCCTTGCAGGGCTTCACGACCGGCTGGTTCGCGCAGATGTGGGCCAATGCCACGCTGCGGACCGCCCTGACGAATTCGCTGATCATCGCGGTCAGCGCGGCGATCCTTGCGACCTGCCTGGGCATCTTCGCCGCCCGTGCATCCACGCGGTTCGAGTTTCCAGGAAAGGGCGGCATGATGGGCTTCATCCTGCTGCCGATGGTGCTGCCGGAAATCATCGTGGCGATGTCGCTGCTGGTCGTGCTGCTGGGCGTGGGCGTAGAACTGTCGATCCTGACGGTGATCCTGGGCCATGTGCTGATCTGCATGCCCTATGCCATCGCCATCCTGTCCACGGCCTTCTCATCCCTGGACAGGTCCCTGGAGGAGGCGGCCTATGACCTGGGTGAAACACGCTGGAGCGCGTTCCGGCTGGTCACCCTGCCGCTGGTCATGCCGGGGATCATCAGTTCGCTGCTGATTTCCTTCACCATCAGCCTGGACGAATTCATCATCGCCTTCTTCCTGGCGGGCAACCAGCCGACGCTGCCCACCTATATCTTCAGCCAGCTTCGCTTTCCCAAGCAGATCCCGATGATCATGGCGCTTGGCACCGTCCTTGTGGCGCTGTCCATCGTGCTGCTGACCTTGGGCGAATACTTCCGCCGCCGCGGCAATGCCCGCATGGGCGGCAATCCGACCGGAGGATTCCTGTGACCGACGACCGCAAGCCGATGATCGAATGCCGCGGCGTCCACAAGCATTACGGCGACTATCACGCGCTGCGCGGCATCGACCTGACCATCCGGGCGGGCGAGTTCTTCTCGCTTCTTGGCCCGTCCGGCTGCGGCAAGACCACGCTGCTGCGCACCATCGCGGGGTTCGAGGATATTTCCGAAGGCGCCATCCTGATCGACCAGAAGCGCATGGACGAGGTGCCGGCAAACAAGCGCCCCACCAACATGGTGTTCCAGTCCTATGCCATCTTCCCGCACCTGACGGTTGCGCAGAACGTGGCTTTCGGGCTGCGCCGCGATCCGCGTGGCAAGGCGGAAAAGGCGGCCCTGGTCGAGGAAGCCCTGGCGATGGTCGGCCTGCGGGGTTTCGGCAACCGCGCCGCGCACGCGCTGTCGGGTGGTCAGCGGCAGCGTGTCGCGCTGGCCCGCGCGCTGATCCTCAAGCCCAAGGTGCTGCTGCTGGACGAGCCGCTGTCCGCGCTGGACCGCAAGATGCGCGAGCAGATGCAGGTCGAACTGATCAAGCTGCAACGCCAGGTCGGCATCACCTTCGTGCTGGTCACTCATGACCAGGAGGAGGCCCTGGTTATGTCCGACCGCATCGCCGTCATGTTCGAGGGCGAGATCGCCCAGCTTGACGGCCCCGAGGCGCTGTATGCCCGTCCAGCCAGCCGCCGCGTCGCGGATTTCATCGGCGTGATGAACTTTCTGCCAGCCCGCATCCTGGGTGAAGGCGATGGCACCGTCACCGTAGAGGCGCCGGGCCTGGGCGTTGTGGAGCTGCCCGCCCGCCAGGTCAGTCGCGCCAACCCCGACGATGAAGGCCCGATGATCGGCTTTCGCCCGGAAACGATGACCCTGGTGGGGTCAAACCAGACCCACAGCCAGCCGCGCGAGACAAGCGCCACCATCGACGAGGTCGTCTATTACGGCGACATGACCTATTACGATCTTCGCCTGGATGGTGCGGCGGGTCTGGACGGCAGGGCGCGGCCGGTGCGGATATCCATGCGCAACGTCTTCGGGCGCGACGTGCAGGAGGTGGGGACGCGGACCCGGCTGGCCTGGTCGCCGGGATCGCTGGTGTTGTTCCGGTAGGGCGGGTTCAGGTCCGCGACTCGGCTGGCCAGACTAACGAAGGCCATCGCCTTCGCCACGTGGCTCTATAACCACACACACCGCCGGGCCTCAAAGGCCCGGCCAGCGCCCGCCCCGCCCTCGGCGGGCGCTTCACGCCCACCGGGTCGGGCGCCGGCCTACCGGGGTCGCAGACCGTTTCCGATGGCACCCGATCATTCGGGCGGGGGAAACGCATGCGTTTCCTGATCCCGTCCGGTCCACCGTGGGAAGGGGCCGCTTGCGAAACCCCCGCCGCTTGCCTAGAACGCGCCCTGACTTGAGCAAAAGGGGCGCGTCATGGGCTTTCGCATGGGAATTGTCGGCTTGCCGAACGTGGGCAAATCGACGCTGTTCAACGCGCTGACGAAGACCGCCGCCGCGCAGGCCGCGAACTTTCCCTTTTGCACCATCGAACCCAACGTGGGCGACGTGGCCGTGCCGGACCCGCGGCTTGACACTCTGGCCCAGATTGCGGGCAGCAAGCAGATCATCCCGACCCGCATCACCTTTGTGGACATCGCGGGTCTTGTGAAGGGCGCCAGCAAGGGCGAGGGCCTGGGCAACCAGTTCCTGGCCAATATCCGCGAGGTGGACGCCATCGCCCATGTCCTGCGCTGCTTCGAGGACGGCGACGTCACCCATGTCGAGGGCCGGGTGGATCCCATCGCGGATGCCGAGACCATCGAGACCGAGCTGATGATCGCCGACCTGGAGTCGATCGAGCGGCGGCTGGCCAATATCGCGCGCAAGCTGAAGGGCGGCGACAAGGAAGCCGTGGCGCAGGAGAAGCTGCTGAAGGCCGCGCAGGCCGCGCTTGAATCCGGCAAGCCCGCCCGCACCGTCACCGTGGCCGACGAAGACCGCAAGGCTTGGAACATGCTGCAACTGCTGACGGCCAAGCCCGTGCTGTTCGTCTGCAATGTCGAGGAGGACAAGGCCTCGACCGGCAATGCCCAGTCCGATCGCGTGGCGAAGATGGCCGCCGAGCAGGGCGCAGGCCATGTCGTCATCTCGGCCAAGATCGAGGAGGAGATCAGTCAGCTTCCCGCCGACGAAGCCGCCATGTTCCTCGAGGAGATGGGCCTGCACGAGGCGGGCCTGGATCGCCTGATCCGCGAAGGCTACAAGCTGCTGGGCCTGGACACCTATTTCACCGTCGGTCCCAAAGAGGCGCGCGCCTGGACCATCCACAAGGGCACGCTGGCCCCGCAGGCGGCAGGCGTGATCCACGGCGATTTTGAACGCGGCTTCATCCGGGCAGAAACCGTCGCTTATGACGACTACGTCGCCTACAAGGGCGAGGCGGGGGCACGCGAGGCGGGCAAGTTCCGGGTCGAGGGCAAGACCTACCCCGTCAAGGACGGCGACGTCCTGCACTTCCTGTTCAACGCCTGATTGCCGCATGGTGGGGTTTTACCCCACCTTTGCCCGACCCGATGCGAAAGGAATATGGTGGGGTGAAACCCCACCCTACGGGTAGGTCAAACCATGGGCTTTGCGTGCCGGGGGCAACCGGTCAGCCTTGCCCCATCCAGAAATACCAGGCCAACGCCGCGACCAGCAGGATCGCCACGACCCCCCAGGGACCGCGCCACCAAGACCTGCGCTCCAGCGGATCGACGGAAAGCGGCGCCACGCCATGCCCCAGACTTTCGCGGATCCGTTGCCGCGCGCGGGCAGGGGCCATGACCGGGGTCAGGTCGCCCGCAAAGCCCGCAAGCCGTTCCTTCCAGTCGGCAAGTTGCGCCTGGTCCTGGGGTTCGCCCTCGCGCAGCGCAAGCGCCTGTTCGGCCGTGGCAAAGCTTACGCCCTCATCCGCGGCATGTCCGGCAAGCCGTTCCAGCCCTTCGTGCAGGGCGTGGCGGGCTTCGTCGGCCGAGATTCCCAGGCGTTGCCCCAGGAGGGAATAGTCCAGCCCCTCCAGATAGGCGATGCGAACCAGGTCCAGCCCGCCCCCGCCCCGCTTGTGTCCCGCACCGGCGGGGACCGGCCCGGGAAGCCCGCGCAGGCGGTCCACCGCCCGGTCCCGTGCCTGCGTGACCAGCCAGGCCATCGGCGAAAGCCCGCTTTCCCGGTAACGGCCGGCGTCGTTCCAGATGCCGATATAGGCCTGTTCCAGCGTTTCCTCGGCTTCTCGCCGGTCCTTCAGGATCGACAGGCACAAGGCGTTCAGCCGTGCGGACGTGGTTTCGTAAAGTTCGTCAAAGGCGCGGCGATCGGCCTTGGCGACACGTGCGATCAGATCGGCCAGCAAGGGCTGTCGGTCATGTTGCAAGGGGCAGGGATCCTCTTGTGGTTGCAGCCAACTTAGCAGCCGTCCCGGGCCCGTCAACGCAAGCCCGCCTTGCGCATGGCGGACTTATGCGCAATCAAGGCAGCCGATGCGATGAAAGGGCCTTGCGATGCTGGAAACGAACGCCAAACCGACTGAGGAGATCGACCTGCGCGAGGTGTTCGGTCTGGACAGCGACATGAAGGTCAAGGGCTTTGCCGAACGCACCGATCGCGTGCCGGAAATCGACAGCACCTACAAGTTCGATCCCGACACCACGATGGCGATTCTGGCGGGTTTCGCCTATAATCGCCGGGTGATGATCCAGGGCTATCACGGCACCGGGAAATCGACCCATATCGAACAGGTGGCGGCGCGGCTGAACTGGCCCTGCGTGCGGGTGAACCTGGACAGCCATGTCAGCCGGATCGACCTGATCGGCAAGGACGCGATCAAACTGGTGGACGGCAAGCAGGTGACGGTCTTCCACGAAGGCATCCTGCCCTGGGCCTTGCGCAACCCGACCGCCATCGTCTTTGACGAATATGACGCGGGGCGCGCGGACGTGATGTTCGTGATCCAGCGGGTTCTGGAAACCGACGGCAAGCTGACGCTGCTGGACCAGAACGAGGTCATCACCCCGCATCCGTGCTTCCGCCTGTTCGCCACCGCGAACACCGTGGGCCTGGGCGACACCACGGGGCTGTATCACGGCACCCAGCAGATCAACCAGGGCCAGATGGACCGCTGGTCGCTGGTTTCTACCCTCAACTATCTGTCCCATGACGCCGAGGCCGCGATCGTGCTGGCCAAGAACCCGACCTACAACACCGAGAAGGGCCGCAAGATCATCAGCCAGATGGTGACGCTGGCAGACCTGACGCGCACGGCCTTCATGCAGGGCGACCTGTCCACCGTCATGTCGCCGCGCACGGTGATCGCCTGGGCGCAGAACGCGCGCATCTTCGGCAACAACATCGGCTATGCCTTCCGGCTGACCTTCCTGAACAAGTGCGACGAGTTGGAACGGCAGACCGTGGCCGAGTTCTATCAGCGCCTGTTCGACGAGGAACTGCCCGAAAGCGCCGCCGCACGGGCGAAGTGAACGTGGCGCCCTGAATGGAAAGGCGGGCCATCAACGGCCCGCCTTTTTCGTGATCAGACTTCCTCAGCCACCGGATAATCGACATAGCCCTTCGGCCCGCTGCCGTAGAAGGTCGAGGGATCCTGCTGGTTCAGCGACAGATCCTCGGCGAAGCGGCGGGGCAGGTCGGGCGTGGCGATGAAGTCCTTGCCGAAGGCCGCCGCATCGGCGCGGCCCGACCGAACCAGGTCGCTGGCGCTGTCGCGGGTCAGTTGCTCGTTCGCGATGACGACGCCGCCGAAGGCAGCCTTGATGTCGTCCATCAGGCTATCAGCACCCAAGTATTCGCGCAGGCAGATGAAGGCCAGGCCGCGCTTGCGCATCTCGCGCGCGACATGCGTGAACAGCGCCTTGGGATCGCTGTCGCCCATGTCGTGGCTGTCGCCGCGGGGTGCCAGGTGCAGGCCAACGCGATCCGCGCCCCAGACGCCGATGACGGCATCCGCGATCTCGGTCAGGAAGCGGGTCCGGTTCTCGATGGATCCGCCATACTGGTCCGTGCGCCGGTTGCTGCGGTCCTGCAGGAACTGGTCGATCAGATAGCCGTTGGCGCCGTGGATCTCGACCCCGTCGAAGCCGGCGCGCTTGGCGTTCTCGGCGCCCTTGCGATAGGCCTCGACGATGCCCGCGATCTCGGCGGTTTCCAGGGCGCGAGGCGTCTCGTATTCCTTTTTCGGCCGGACAAGGCTGACGGTGCCCGCGGGCTTGATCGCGCTTGGCGCGACCGGCAGTTCGCCGTGCAGGAACATCGGGTCGGAAATGCGGCCCACATGCCACAATTGCAGAAAGATCAGCCCGCCCGCGTCATGGACGGCCTTGGTGACCTGCTTCCAGCCTTCGACCTGTTCGTCGTTCCAGATGCCCGGCGTATCGGCATAGCCCACGCCCATCGGCGTCACGCTGGTAGCTTCCGACAGGATCAGCCCGGCACTGGCACGTTGCGCGTAATATTCGGCCATCATCGCGTTAGGCACCCGTTCGGCCCCAGCCCGCGCGCGAGTCAGCGGCGCCATGACGATGCGGTTGCGAAGGGTCAGCGGTCCAATCTGGAGGGGATCGAAAAGGGTCGGCATCAATGGTCCTTTCAGTTCTTGCGTTCTGTGCAACTGTGTATCGCGCCCTGCGCTGTCAACATGCGCCGCGCGCATGTCGGACTTGGCCTAGACGCCCTGGCCGGTTAGAACCGCCTTCCGACCCGGAGGATCCCATGGACACAGCCGCCCGCATCGCCCGAACGATTGCAGCCGAGATCAATGCAACCCCCGCCCAGGTCACGGCTGCGGCAGACCTGCTGGATGGCGGCGCGACGGTGCCTTTCGTCGCACGCTATCGCAAGGAGGCGACGGGAGGGCTTGACGACACGCAACTGCGGACGCTTTCCGACCGCCTGGCCTATCTGCGCGACATGGAGGCGCGGCGGGCGGCGATCCTCAATTCCGTCAAGGATCAGGGCAAGTTGACCGACGACCTGGCCCGCGCCATCGCCGGGGCCGAGACGAAGTCCGCGCTGGAAGACATCTACCTGCCCTTCAAGCCCAAGCGGCGCACCAAGGCCATGATCGCCCGCGAAAACGGTCTGGAGCCGCTGCTGCGCGCGATCCAGGACGACCGCGCGGCCGACCCGGCGGCGCTTGCGGCGGGTTATGTCACCGATGCCGTGCCGGACGCGAAGGCCGCGCTTGACGGCGCGCGCGACATCCTGGTCGAGGAACTGTCGGAAAACGCCACCCTGCTAGGCAACCTGCGCGATTTCATGCGGGCCGAGGCGTTCATCGCCGCGAAGCTGATCGCGGGCAAGGAAACCGAAGGCGCGAAGTTCAGCGACTATTTCGACCATCGCGAGAAATGGTCGGCCATCCCCTCGCACCGGGCGCTGGCGATCCTGCGCGCCGCGAAAGAGGAGATCGTGACCATCGACATCGCCCCCGACCCTGAAACCGGGGCGCAGCGGGCCGAAGGCATCGTGGCGCAGGCCATCGGCATCCGGGGCAACGCGCCGGGCGATCAATGGCTGCGGCAGGTGGCGGGCTGGACCTGGCGGGTGCGACTGTCGAACACGATGTATATCGACCTGATGACGGACCTGCGCAAACGGGCGCATGACGAGGCGATCCGCGTCTTTGGCCGCAACCTGCGCGACCTGCTGCTGGCAGCCCCCGCCGGGGCGCGGGTGACGCTGGGCATCGACCCCGGCATCCGAACCGGTTGCAAGATCGCGGTCGTGGACGCCACCGGCAAGCTGCTGGATACGGCGACGATCTATCCCTTCCAGCCCAAGAACGACCTGCGCGGGGCCGAGGCCGCGCTACTGGCGCTGATCGCCAGGCATGGCGCGGACCTGGTCGCCATCGGCAACGGCACCGCCAGCCGCGAAACCGAACGGCTGGTGGCGGATGTGCTGAAGCGCCTGCCCAAGGGCGTGAAGGCGCCGACCAAGGTGATCGTCAGCGAGGCGGGGGCGTCTGTCTATTCCGCATCCGAACTGGCCGCCAAGGAGTTTCCGCAGCTTGACGTTTCCCTGCGCGGCGCGGTGTCCATCGCCCGCCGCCTGCAGGACCCGCTGGCCGAACTGGTCAAGGTACCGCCCGAATCGATCGGCGTCGGCCAGTACCAGCACGACGTGGACCAGCGGCAACTGGCGAAAACGCTTGAGGCCGTGGTCGAGGATGCGGTGAACGCCGTCGGCGTGGATTTGAACACCGCGTCCGCGCCACTGCTGGCCCATGTCGCGGGGCTTGGGCCGTCGCTGGCGCAGAATATCGTCGCTTGGCGCGACGAGAACGGGGCTTTCCCTTCGCGTGCCGCGCTGAAGAAGGTGACCGGCCTCGGCCCGCGCGCGTTCGAGCAATGCGCCGGCTTCCTGCGCATCCAGAACGGCAAGGAACCCCTGGACGCATCTGCCGTCCACCCCGAGGCTTACGGGGTTGCGCGCAAGATCGTCGCCGCCTGCGGGCGCGACATCCGCGCGATCATGGGCGACGGGGCGGCGCTGAAAGGCATCCGGGCGGAGCGGTTCGTGGACGACCATTTCGGCCTGCCCACCATCCGCGACATCCTGTCCGAACTGGAAAAGCCCGGCCGCGACCCGCGCCCCAGCTTCGTCACCGCCAGCTTCGCCGAGGGGATCGAGGAGATCACCGACCTCAAGCCCGGCATGACCCTGGAAGGCACCGTCACCAATGTCGCGGCCTTCGGGGCCTTCGTGGACATCGGCGTGCATCAGGACGGGCTGGTTCATGTCAGCCAGCTGGCCAACCGTTTCGTCAAGGACCCGAACGAGGTGGTGAAGGTCGGCGACGTTGTCCGCGTCCGCGTGACCGAGGTGGACGTGCCCCGCAAGCGCATCGGACTGACCATGCGGACCGACGCCGAAGCCGCCAAACCGGCCGCGCGCCCGCAGGCCGGCGGCGCTCCGCGCGTCAGCCCGACCGGACCGCGATCGGCCGGATCTGCCCGCGAAACGGGCGGCCAGGGCGGTTTCGGCGATGCCCTGGCCGAGGCCTTCCGGCGAAAGTAGCCATATCGTCCAGACCACGGATCCAAAGCGCCCCCTGCGCCGTTCCCTGCAATCATCAACAGGCGGGCGCAGATGCGGATCACGATCCAGGTGGACCTCCACTATAAGTTCCTGACACCAGGCCCGGCGCTCCTCGCGATCGAGGCGGCCGGTGCCTTCGGGCAGGAAATCAGCAATGCCGCGATCGACTTCGGCGAGGTGGAGCATTTCGCCCGCGTCCCCGGCGAAGAGGGCATCGGCGAGAAGATCATCATCCGCACGGCCGACAACCTGCGCTGCCGCTATCGGGCCGACGTAATCGTCACACGGCCCCGGCCCGTCTTCGAGCGACTGTCGGCAGCCGAGGTGGACGAGATGTCGGGCGATGCGCTGCGCTATCTGCTGCCCTCGCGCTATTGCCAGGCGGAACGTTTCGTCCCCTTCGCGCAGCAGCGGTTCGGGGACGTGCAGGGCGGGGTCAAGGTTCTGGCGATCCGCGACTGGATCGAGCAGCGGCTGGACTATGTGCCGGGCAGCAGCGACGCCAACACCACGGCGGCGGACACCTTCATCGAACGGCGGGGCGTCTGCCGCGATTATGCCCACCTGATGGTGGCGATGTGTCGGGCGGCGCAGATCCCCGCGCGCATCGCAAGCGTCTTTGCCCCGCGCGTCGATCCGCCCGATTTTCATGCCGTGGCCGAGGTTTACCTGGACGGGACCTGGCACCTGATCGATCCCACTGGCATGGCAAGCGCAGACGAGATGGCGGTTATCGCAGTTGGGCGCGATGCCGTGGACGTGGCCTTCCTGACCACCTTTGGCGGTACGGAACTGCTGGCCCAGACCGTGACGGTCACCCAGGTCCGCTGAACCCGAGCCGATGTTGACCCATCCCGCATTCGGGCGCAGGCTCCGGCTTGACGGAAGATGGGTGGACCATTTATATCGGAAATGAACGGTCGTTCAATAAACCGGAGGAGGGGTGCCGATGTTCACGCGGGGGATGGAATTCGATCTGGGCGAGGATGTGAACGCCCTGCGCGACATGGTGCATCGCTGGGCGCAGGAACGCGTCAAGCCCATCGCGGCAGAGGTTGACCGCAGCAACGCATTTCCGAACGAGCTGTGGACCGAGATGGGCGACCTGGGCCTGCTGGGCATCACCGTCCCCGAGCAGTTCGGCGGCGCGGGCATGGGCTATCTGGCTCATGTCGTCGCAACCGAGGAGATCGCGCGGGCATCCGCCAGCGTCAGCCTGTCCTATGGCGCGCATTCGAACCTCTGCGTGAACCAGATCAAGCTGAACGGCACCGACGAACAGCGCCGCAAGTATCTGCCCGACCTGTGTTCCGGCAAGGCCGTGGGTGCCCTTGCCATGTCCGAGGAAGGCGCGGGCAGCGACGTGGTCTCGATGAAGCTTCGGGCGGAAAAGAAGAACGACCGCTATGTCCTGAACGGCAACAAATACTGGATCACCAATGCCCCCGACGCCCAGACCCTGGTCGTCTATGCCAAGACCGACCCGGAAGCCGGCAGCAAGGGCATTACCGCCTTTATCGTCGAACGGGGCATGGCGGGCTTTTCCACCAGCCCGCATTTCGACAAGCTGGGGATGCGCGGGTCTAACACCGGCGAGCTGATCTTCGAGAATTGCGAGATCCTCTTCGAAAACGTCCTGGGCGAGGAAGGCCGTGGCGTCCGCGTGCTGATGTCGGGCCTGGATTACGAACGGCTGGTGCTGTCGGGCATCGGCACCGGCATCATGGCCGCCTGCCTGGACGAGGTGATGCCCTATGTCCGCGATCGCAAGCAGTTCGGACAACCAATCGGGTCCTTCCAGCTGATGCAGGGCAAGATCGCCGACATGTATGTCGCGCTGAACACCGCCCGCGCCTATGTCTATGAGGTCGCGCGCGCTTGCGACGCGGGCAAGGTCACGCGCCAGGATGCGGCAGGCGCGGTGCTTTACGCCAGCGAGCAGGCCATGGTGCAGGCGCACCAAGCCGTGCAGGCCCTTGGCGGGGCGGGTTTCCTCAACGACAGCGTGGTCAGCCGCCTGTTCCGCGACGCCAAGCTGATGGAGATCGGCGCGGGCACCAGCGAAATCCGCCGGATGCTGATCGGCCGCGAATTGCTGAGCCTGGTGTGATGCGCGTCCTGCTGGCCTGGGCGCTGCTTGCTGCGCCGGCCCTGGCGCAGGACGTGGACACGCTGACGGTGGATGCATCTGTTGTCGAGGCTTGCGTGGCCGACACCCCGCCGGGCGAACTGACGCCTGCCTGCATCGGCGCGGCCTCGCAGCAATGCCAGCAGGAACCGGGCGGCGACACGACCCTCGGCATCGTGGAATGCGTGATGGGCGAACACGCGGCCTGGGACGCCGTGCTGAACCGCGAATACAAGGCCGCGCGCGCGGCGTTCCAGGACGATCCGGCAGCCGACAGCCTGCTTGCCGCGCAACGGGCCTGGATCTCCTGGCGCGACGCGGAATGCGCCTTCCAGTATGACCGCTATGGCGGCGGCTCGATGCGATCCATCGCCGCCGCCAACTGCAAGATGAGCATGACGGCGATGCGCGCGTGGGAACTGAAGGCGCTGCGCGGATGGTAGGGGGGCGCCGCAACCCTGCCGGGAGGCGCCCCGCTGGGGTGTCAGAACTTCATTACATAGCTGATGCCGGCGACGACCGGGTCAACCTCGACCTCGCCGATATTCCCGCTGTTCAGTTCCACGTCGGCGTCGATGTCGATCCATCGAAGGTCGGCGCGAATGGCCGAGCGGTCATTGATCCAGTAGTCGGTCCCCAGATGCGCCGCCAGCCCCCAGCTGTTCTTCACGCGCAGTTCGTCGTCTGCCAGCGGCCCCTTGGACTCCGCGTCAAAGAAACCGGTGAAGTTCACGCCGACGCCCACAAAGGGCTTCAACTGCGGCGTGGCGTCGAAATGGTATTGCAGCGACACGACCGGCGGCAGGTGCTTGACGGTGCCGATCTCGGTCCCGTTCGACTTGATCGAATGCTTGAAGGGCAGGGCAGCCAGAAGTTCGACCCCGATATTGTCGCGAATGAAGTATTCGACGGTGATCTGCGGACGGGTGTTGTCGCCGATGCTGATCGGAACCGCGCCGCCGACCAGGGCGCCGTTGTCCGACTTGGGGTTCACGTTGGCCAGGCCCAGACCCAGGGTCAGGTCGCCCGCCTGCTGCGCAGCCACCGGGGAAACAACGGCCAGAACGGCCGCGGCGGCAAGACACAGGGTTTTCATCATACGACTCCTTCAACGGTTGCGGATCGCGGCATGACCGTTGCGCGCGGCCGAAAATATGATCTGGATCAAACCGCTGCGAAGATAAGCTCGGCTGCGACATTGCGCCGCGCCTCCTTTGGGAAAGCCTGCCCATGAAGCTGACATCATCCGCCCTGACGACATCCGACACCTTCCGCGCCAACCGAGAGGCGCATCTGGCGCTGCTCGACGTTGCGCGCGAGGCCGCCCTGGCCGCCGCCGCCGGGGGCGGGCCCAAGGCGATGGAGCGGCACACCAGCCGCGGCAAGATGCCCCCGCGCGAACGGGTGGCTAACCTGCTGGACGCCGGCAGCCCCTTCCTGGAGATCGGCGCCACGGCGGCGCATGGCATGTATGACGATTCGGCCCCCGGCGCGGGCGTGATCGCGGGCATCGGGCGCGTGCATGGCCAGGACGTGATGGTCGTGGCCAACGATGCCACCGTGAAGGGCGGCACCTACTATCCGCTGTCCGTCAAGAAGCACCTGCGCGCGCAGGAGATCGCCGAACAGTGCCATCTGCCCTGCGTCTATCTGGTCGATAGCGGCGGCGCGAACCTGCCCAACCAGGACGAGGTTTTTCCCGACCGCGACCATTTCGGGCGCATCTTCTTCAACCAGGCGCAGATGAGCGCGAAGGGCATCCCGCAGATCGCCGTGGTGATGGGGTCCTGCACCGCAGGCGGCGCCTATGTCCCCGCCATGTCCGACGTGACGATCATCGTGCGCAACCAGGGCACGATCTTCCTGGCCGGTCCTCCGCTGGTGAGGGCCGCGACAGGCGAGGTCGTGACGGCCGAGGATCTGGGCGGCGGCGATGTCCACACCCGCCTGTCCGGCGTGGCCGATTATCTGGCCGAGGATGACGCCCACGCCCTGGCCATGGCCCGCCGCGCCATCGGCAACCTGAACCGCCGGATGCCCGACAGCGTGGTCTGGCAAGCCCCCGAACCCCCCGCCCATGACCCCGAGGAGATCCTGGGCGTCGTCCCCGCCGACCTGCGCACCCCCTACGACATCCGCGAGGTCATCGCCCGCGTGGTGGACGGCTCGCGCTTCGACGAATTCAAGGCCCGCTTCGGCGAGACGCTGGTGACGGGCTTCGCCCATGTCGAGGGCTGCCCCATCGGCATCGTCGCCAACAACGGCGTGCTGTTTTCCGAAGCCGCGCAGAAGGGCGCGCACTTCATCGAACTCTGTTCGCAGCGGTCCATCCCGCTGGTCTTCCTGCAGAACATCACCGGCTTCATGGTCGGCCGCAAATACGAAAACGAAGGCATCGCCCGCCACGGCGCCAAGATGGTCACGGCGGTCGCCACGACCAATGTCCCCAAGATCACCATGCTGGTCGGCGGCAGCTTCGGTGCGGGCAACTACGGCATGGCGGGCCGCGCCTACTCGCCGCGCTTCCTCTGGACTTGGCCCAACAGCCGCATCAGCGTCATGGGCGGCGAACAGGCGGCGGGCGTCCTCGCCACCGTCCGGCGCGAGGGCATCGAACGCACCGGCGGCACCTGGACGCCCGAGGAGGAGGCCGAGTTCAAGCGCCCCACCATCGAGATGTTCGACCGCCAGTCCCACCCGCTCTACGCCTCGGCCCGGCTCTGGGACGACGGCATCATCGACCCGCGCAAGACCCGCGACGTGCTGTCCCTGTCGCTGCGCGCCAGCCTGAACGCCCCCATCGAGCCGACGCGCTTCGGCGTCTTCAGGATGTGACGCGGATGGTTCTTTCGCTTTGGTTCAAATATCCCGCGGGGGTCCGGGGGCGCGAAGCCCCCGGCTTGGCCCGCCACACGCAGGTGCCGCCATGTTCCAGAAAATCCTGATCGCCAACCGGGGCGAGATCGCCTGCCGCGTCATCGACACCGCCCGCAAGCTGGGCGTGCGCACGGTCGCGGTCTTTTCCGATGCCGACCGCGCCGCCCGCCATGTGGCGATGGCGGACGAGGCGGTCCATATCGGCGGCCCCGCGCCTAGGGACAGCTACCTGCGCGGCGACGCGATCATCCAGGCGGCACTTGATGCCGGCGCGCAGGCGATCCATCCGGGCTATGGCTTCCTGTCCGAAAACCCGGATTTCGTGGATGCCGTCACGGCGGCGGGGCTGGTCTTCATCGGGCCGTCTGCCGCCGCGATCCGGGCCATGGGCCTGAAGGACGCCGCCAAGGCGCTGATGGCCGATGCTGGCGTTCCGGTCGTGCCCGGCTATCACGGCGAAAACCAGGAGCCGGCCTATCTGAAGGAACAGGCGGACCAGATCGGCTATCCCGTGCTGATCAAGGCGGTGGCGGGGGGCGGCGGCAAGGGGATGCGCCTCGTCGAGCGACCGGCAGACTTCGCCGCCGCCCTGCAATCGGCGCAGGGCGAGGCCGCGACCGCCTTCGGCAACCCCGCCGTGCTGGTCGAGAAATACATCCAGCAGCCCCGCCATATCGAGGTTCAGGTCTTTGGCGACGGCACCAAGGCCGTCCACCTGTTCGAACGCGACTGTTCCCTGCAGCGCCGCCACCAGAAGGTGATCGAGGAAGCCCCGGCCCCCGGAATGACGCCCGAGATGCGCCAAGCCATGGGCCAGGCCGCCGTCCGCGCGGCGGAAGCCATCGGCTATGCGGGCGCGGGCACCATCGAGTTCATCGTGGACGGCTCGGACGGCCTGCGACCCGACGGCTTCTGGTTCATGGAGATGAACACCCGCCTTCAGGTCGAACACCCTGTAACCGAGGCGATTACCGGCATCGATCTGGTCGAATGGCAGCTTCGCGTGGCCTCCGGCGAACCCTTGCCCGCGCGGCAGGACGACCTGACCATCAACGGCCATGCCTTCGAGGCCCGCCTTTACGCCGAGGACGTGCCCGCAGGCTTTCTGCCCGCCACTGGACGCCTGGCGCACCTGCGCTTTGCGGAAGAAGCCCGCAACGAGACCGGCGTCCGGCAGGGCGACACGATCAGCCCGTGGTATGACCCGATGATCGCCAAGGTCATCACCTGGGGCAAGACCCGCGCCATCGCGCTGAGCAAGCTGGAAGCCGCGCTTGTCGATACCGAAGTCGCGGGAACCGTCACCAATATCGACTTCCTGATCGCCCTGACGCGGCATCGGGGTTTCCGCGCGGGCGAGGTCGATACCGGCCTGATCGCCCGCGACCTCGACGCGTTGGTCGCGGCGTCCGAGCCCCATCCCGCGGCCCGCGCCCTTGCCGTCATCGGCCTGGCGGGTCTTGCCGATCCTCAGGTCAAGGGCGGCATGACTCTGTGGCAGCCGCTGCGGCGGACGATCCATTGGCAGGGCGGGCAGGCGGTGCTTGAAGTCCTCGGCCCCGGCGCGGCCCGCGTCACGCTGGACGGCCAGCCGCTTGATGTCCGCTGGCAGGGCGACCGCTGGTGGGTGGACGGCAGCCTGTGCCGCCACCGGATCACCGGCCATGACAGCGGCGTCAGCGTCTTCGGCGCGGGCAGCCTGCATCTGGCGCCGCTCGACCCACTGGACCGGCAGGCCGACGCCGGGGCGGGGGCGGCGCTGACGCTGTCCCCCATGCCGGGGCTGGTCAAGGCGGTCGATGTCAGCGCGGGCCAGGCCGTCAGCGCGGGCGACCGGCTCTGCGTTCTGGAAGCCATGAAGATGGAACACAGCCTGACCGCCGCCCGCGACGGCGTGGTGGCCGAGGTGCTGGCGAAAGCGGGCGATCAGGTCGAGGCAGGCGCCCCCCTGATCCGGCTGGAGGAAGAGGATGCCTGACACGCCGCCCGAACCCGTTCCGACCGACGCACCGCCCCCCGCCCAAGGCGGGCCGGTGGACGACGGTCAGGGGATCATCCTGTGGCATGTGCCGCTGTCGCGGTCCATGCGCATCCTGTGGCTGCTCAATGAACTGGAACTGCCCTTCGCCCTGCGCGTGATGGACCTGCGCAGCAAGGACATGCGCGGCGCGGAATACGAGGCGATCCACCCCGTCGGCCGCGCGCCCGCCTTGCAGATCGACGGCAGCGTGATCCACGAATCGGGCGCCATGGTCGAATACCTGTGCGAGACGCGCGGCCCGCATCTGTGGCGCGCGCCCGGGGTCGAGGGGCGGCTGGGCTGGCTCGACTGGCTGCATTTCGCCGAAACCATCGGTCAGCACATCGCCAACCTGACGCAAAGCCACCTGATGCTGCGCGACCCGTCGATGCGCTCGCATACGGTGATGAAGCTGGAAACGGCGCGTCTGGCCCGGGCGCTGCGGATGGTGGAACAGACGGTCAAGGGGCAGGACTGGCTGATGGCGGGCGGCTTTTCCGGGGTGGATTGCGCGGTCGGCTGGTCGGTCTGGACCGCTGGCCGTTTTGTGCGCCTGACGCCCGCGTTGCAGGCCTATGCCGACCGCTGCATCGCGCGCCCCGCTTTTCAACGCGCCCTGCCGCAGGAAGGCGAGCCGCAACTTTACGAGCGCGATTTCTATGAGCTTCCCGATGCGTGAAACGGTTGAAATCTTCGAAATGGGGCCTCGCGACGGGTTGCAGAACGAAAAGCGCCTGATTCCGGCAGCGGACAAGATCGCCCTGGTCGATCTGCTATCGGGGGCAGGCTTCCGGCGGATCGAAGTGACCAGCTTCGTCAGCCCAAAATGGGTCCCGCAGATGGGCGATGCTGCCGAGGTCATGGCGGGCATCCGCCGCGCTCCCGGCGTCCGCTATGCAGTCCTGACGCCCAACATCAAGGGCTATGAAGGCGCAAAGGCCGCCCGGGCCAGCGAGGTCGCGATCTTCGCAAGCGCCTCGGAAGGCTTCAGCCGCGCGAACCTGAACGCCACCATTGCCGAAAGCCTGGAACGACTGGTCCCGGTCGCGCAGGCGGCGCAGACCGACGGCATCCCCGTGCGCGGCTATGTCAGCGTGGTCACCGACTGCCCCTTCGACGGTCCCACGCCCCCCGCCAATGTTGCCCGCGTCACTGCGGCCCTGCGCGACATGGGCTGCTATGAGATCAGCCTGGGCGACACCATCGGGCAGGGACGCCCCGAAACCATCGACGCCATGCTGGCCGCCGTGCTGGAGGAAATGCCCGCTGATCGCCTGGCCGGGCATTACCATGACACCGCCGGCCGCGCGATCGAGAACATCGACGCCAGCCTTGCGCGCGGACTGCGGGTCTTCGACGCCGCGGTCGGGGGCTTGGGCGGCTGCCCCTATGCCCCCGGTGCGGCGGGCAATGTCGCAACGGAAAAGGTCGCGGCGCATCTGGCGGCGCAGGGCTATGCGCATGGCCTCGACATGACCATCATCGAAAAAGCCGCGGCCTTTGCGCGCGGATTGCGGGGAATGACCCATGCCTGAGACGATCCGCATTGACACCGACCCGCGCGGCGTGGCGACCCTGTGGCTGGCGCGGCCCGACAAGCACAACGCCCTGTCGCAGCAGATGATGGAGGAACTGACCCACGCCGCAGCGCAACTGGGCGCGGACCCGGCGGTGCGCGTAGTCGTGCTGGCGGGCGAGGGCGCAAGCTTCTGCGCGGGCGGCGACCTGGGCTGGATGCGGGCGCAGATGGATGCGGATGCGGAAACCCGGCGCGCGGGCGCGCGGGTGCTGGCCGTGATGCTGTCGGCGCTGAACCTGCTGCCCAAGCCGCTGATCGCCCGCGTCCACGGCAACGCCTTCGGCGGCGGCGTCGGCATGATGGCCGTGGCCGACATCGCCATTGCCGCCAGCACCGCGAAATTCGGACTGACCGAAGTGAAGCTGGGCCTGATCCCCGCCACCATCGGCCCCTATGTCCTGGCGCGGATGGGAGAGGACAAGGCCCGGCGCGTGTTCTTCTCGGCCCGACTGTTCGGCGCAGAGGAGGCCGTGACGCTGAACCTTGCCGCCCGCGCGGTTGCCCCCGGCGACCTGGACGCGGCGGTGGAATCCGAGGTCGCGCCCTTCCTGCTGGCGGCCCCTGCCGCGGTCGCCGCTGCCAAGGCGCAGTGCCGCGCCCTGGGTCCGCGCATCGACCAGGCCGTGATCGAGGACAGCATCGACCGCCTTGTCGCCGTCTGGGAAGGGGATGAGGCCCCGGAGGGGATCGCCGCCTTCTTCGACAAGCGCAAGCCCCGCTGGCAGGTCTGATCCGCATCCGCTAAGGCTGGCGAAGGACAGCAAGGGCGGCGGGCATGGAAGTCAGGATACTGGATGCGCGGATCCACGAATGGGGTTTGCCAGATTACCAGACAGCCGGTTCGGCGGCGATCGACCTTTTCGCCTGCCTCGACACACCCATCGATATTGCCCCGCAGGCCCCGGCTGTGCTGATCCCGTCCGGGATCGCGCTGTCCTTTGGCGACTTCTCCTTCGCCGGGCTGGTGCTGCCCCGGTCGGGCCAAGGCCACAAGCGCGGGCTGGTCCTGGGCAATTCCGCCGGCCTGATCGACCCCGACTATACGGGCGAGGTGATGATCAGCACCTGGAACCGCAATCCGCCGGGGTCGGACCCGATCCTGATCCAGCCGGGGGAACGGATCGCGCAGATGATCTTCGTGCCGGTGATAAGGCCCTCCTTCACGGTCGTTGACAGCTTCAGCCGCAGCACTGCGCGGGCGGCGGGCGGCTTCGGCTCGACCGGGGCGTAAGGGCGATGCTGGGCTTCTGGCTGCTGGTGGGCGTCGCGGTCGCAGGCTGGGTCTTCGGCCTGCCGCGCCGGTGGCTGCTGGCGGCGCTGACGCTCGCCTGGGCGGTCATCGAACTGGCCCATCTGTCGGGCAGGGGCGCGGTCTTCGGCGGTTCGGCGCGCGGCTGGCTGGTCGCGGGCGGGCTGGCGGGGCTGATCCTTGCCTATCGCGCGGGCCTGCGGTGGCTGCGGTCGCGTGCGACGCCCGTCGAACAGCCCGTACCGGAGCCGGTGGCGGTCGCCGATGCCGAACTGGACCGATACGCCCGCCACCTGGTGCTGAGAGAGATCGGCGGGCCGGGCCAGATGCGCCTGCGCGCGGCGAATGTGCTGGTGGTCGGCGCAGGTGGGCTTGGCGCACCGGTCTGTCTTTATCTTGCGGCGGCGGGGGTCGGGCGGATCACCGTTGCGGATGACGACACCGTCAGCCTGTCGAACCTGCAACGCCAGGTGATCTTTCGCAGCGACCAGCAGGGCCAGGCCAAGGCCGAAGCTGCGGCAATTGCAATGCGCGCGCTGAACCCGCATGTCGAGGTGGCGGCCCTGCCGCGGCGCATTAGCGAGGCCGATGCCGACCTGATCGCCGGGCACGACCTGGTGCTGGACGGCACCGACAGCTTCGCGGCACGGCAGGCCATCAACCGCGCCTGCGTCGCGGCGGGCGTGCCGCTGATCGCGGGGGCGATCGCGCAATGGGAAGGGCAGGTGACGCTTTACGACCCTGCACACGGCGGTCCCTGCCTGACCTGCCTGTTCCCGACCGCCCCGGCACCCGGATTGGCGCCGCCCTGCGCCGAGGCGGGCGTGATCGGTCCCCTGCCGGGTGTTGTCGGCAGCCTCATGGCACTGGAAGCGATCAAGCACCTGACCGGGGCGGGGCAAGGCCTGCGGGGGCGGATGCTGATCTTCGACGGGCTTTACGGCGAAAGCCGGATGATCGGCACGGCGCGGCGGGCGGATTGTTCGGTCTGCGGATCGGATCTGGAAGGCGGCGCGGAACGCTCCTAGGGTCGGTCCCACAAGGAGGCCAGCCATGAATTTCGAACTGACCCGCTGGACCGGCCCCGAGGGGCTGCCCCGCTTCGACCTGATCACTGATGGCGATTTCGCCCCCGCCTTCGACCGTGAACTGGCCGCCGCCGAGGCCGCGATGGAGACCATCGCCGCCAACCCCGAGCCGCCGAGTTTCACCAACACCGTCGCCGCCCTGGAAACGGCCGAGGACGGGCTGAACCGCCTTTTGTCGATCTTCTACACGCTGGCTAGCGCCGATTCGAACCCCGCGAGAGAGGCGCTGCAACGCGACTTTGCCCCGCGCCTTGCGGCCTATAACAGCAAGACCGGGATGGACCCGCGCCTTTATGCCCGCGTCAAGGCGGTGGCCGCCACTGCCGACACCCTGCCGCCCGAGGATCGGCGCATCACCGAACTGGCCCTGCGCGGCCTGACCCGGTCGGGCGCGGGGCTGGAGGGCGAGGCGCGTGATCGCATGGCCGCGATCCGCGCCCGCATGGCGGTCCTGACTACGCAGTTTTCGCAGAACGTGCTGGCCGACGAGCGCGATTACGTCCTGGCGATCCCGGACGACCGGCTGTCGGGCCTGCCCGACTGGCTGCTGCGGTCGATGCGCGCGGCGGCCAAGGCACGCGGGCTGGACGGCCACGTCGTCACCCTGTCGCGGTCGCTGATCGTGCCCTTCCTGGAACATGCCGGCGACCGCGCGCTGCGCGAGGTGGCCTTCAAGGCCTGGGCCGCGCGCGGGTCGGGGCAGGGCGCAGGCGGAGAGGCCACCGACAACCTGCCGCTGGTGACCGAGATCCTGGCGCTGCGCCACGAACGCGCGCGCCTGCTGGGCTATGCCGATTTCGCCGCCTTCAAGCTGGAGCCGGAGATGGCGGGCACCGCCGACCGCGTCGCGGATCTGCTGGGCCAGGTCTGGCAGCCTGCCCGCAAGCAAGCGGCTGAAGACGAGGGCAAGTTGACCGCGATGCTGCGCGAAGATGGCGTGAACGGTGCGTTGGAGCCTTGGGACTGGCGGCTGTATGCGGAACGGTTGCGGCGGCAGGAACATGATTTCGACGCGGATCAGGTCAAACCCTATCTGACGCTGGACGCGATGCTGGGCGCGATGATGGATGTGGCGCACCGGCTGTTCCGGCTGGAATTCCAGCCCTTTGCCGCGCCGCTATGGTCGTCCGATGCCCGCGCCTGGCGGATCACGCGCGACGGGCAGTTGATGGCGATCTTCGTGGGCGATTATTTCGCACGGCCCTCGAAGCGGTCGGGGGCATGGTGTTCATCATTGCAGGTCCAGCACAAGATCGGCGCGGGGCAGCGGCCCATCGTGGTGAACGTCTGCAACTTCACCCCGCCCGAGGAACCCGGCGAGCCGGCCTTCCTGTCCTGGGACGACGCGCGGACGCTGTTCCACGAATTCGGCCATGCGACGCATCACATCCTGTCGGATGTCACCTGGCCCTCGATTTCCGGCACGGCTGTCGCGCAGGATTTCGTGGAACTGCCCAGCCAGCTTTACGAACATTGGCTGGAACAGCCCGCCGTTCTGGACGCCCATGCGCGCCACTACCGGACGGGCCAGCCGCTGCCGGCCGATCTGCGCGACCGGCTGCTGGCGGCGGGCAAGGCGGATGCGGGATTTTCCACGACCGAATACCTGGAAAGCGCGCTTGTGGAGCTGGCCTTTCACCGGGGCGATCCCCCCGCCGATCCGATGGCCCGGCAGGGGCAGGTGCTGGCGGAACTGGACGCGCCCGCCGCAATCCCGATGCGCCACGCCACGCCGCATTTCAGCCATGTGTTCAGCGGCGACAGCTATGCCAGCGGCTATTACAGCTATATGTGGTCCGAGGTGATGGACGCCGACGCCTTCGCGGCCTTCGAGGAAACCGGCGACATCTTCGACCCCGAAACCGCGCGGCGGCTGGAGGAGACGATCCTGTCGCGCGGCGGATCGGCCCCGGCGGACCAGCTGTGGCTGGCCTTCCGGCAGCGGATGCCGGGGGTCGATGCGCTGCTGCGGGGGCGGGGGCTGGCCTAGTTGTTCACCGGGGTGGTCGCGCATGGCGGGCCGGCGCTTGAAACCGTCGGCGCCGCGGATCGCAGGATGCCCGCCGCAGCCCGGTGATCACCGCCCGCGCAGGGCGCGAAACGTCCTGACGGGCCACGTTTCCTTATGCCACCGCAACAACGAATAGGTCGGGCGACCCTGGTGATGCGCGTCGGTCGAAAGTGACCCGATTTCCGCGATGAAGCGGCGGACATCCCCTGTCGGCAGGTCGGACAGCGTCTTGTGAGGGAAATCCCACCAGCGGGACGCCAGCAGGCTTGACCTGATCTCCGGCTTGAACCTGTATCGAAGCGGCGTCGATGAGACGCCCGCAACGATGGCGTAGGGGGGGACATCCCGCCTTACCACGGAATTGGCCCCGATCACCGCGCCTGTGGATATCCTGACGCCGGGGAAAATGACCGCTCCATCACCGATCCAGACGTCGTTTTCGATGATCGTGGGACCGGGTTCCTTCGGCGCGCGCGCACCGGCCCATGCCAGGTATTCCTCGGTCCGGTTCATGTCTTCCGGGCGGGACCCAAGCCGTGGGCTGGTCGTCAGACCCGTCATGGAATGTGCCGCCGCGCCGATGGATACCCTCCGCCCGATGCTGCAGTAGCGGCCGATGAAAACCGTTCCGAGGAGATATCCCCCGGAGTTCATGTAGCTGTGTCCTCCGAAGAAAACCTTGTCCCTGGGACCGGTGGTTCCCGAGTCCAGGCTGACACCGTCTTCGAACAAGAGATGCTTCAGGTTTCTTGCCCGGCCGATGCCTGCGGCGCGCAGCGATCGGGATGACAGCGGCTGGTCAGCGCGAAGGTGACCGGCGAGGAACGCTTCAAGCTTGGCAGAAATCATCTTTTCCACATGACAGAACCATTGTCGCCTGCGACTGCGTCAGTGCGGGCGGGTGTCTCCAGGCAAGACGCTTGGTGACGGCCGTGATTGCAGCAGCCCCAGCCCTTCCTGATGCAGATCTGGGTCTGAGATGAAACAAGGTTCCTACAGGATTCTTGTGAAGCGCGACCTTGCGATCGGGCACCGCCTGCCCGTTCAGTCGCGCACCTCGTCGGGGTCCACGCCCCAGATCGCCGATTTCGGCACCCAGCCCCGCTGACCGCCGCCCGAGATGCGGCACCAGCCGGGGTCGCATTCGCCCAGGCGGACGATGGCGCCCAGTTCCGCCCGTGCCACGATGTCGGCATCGGGATGGGGGCGGCTGCGCAGTTCGACCATGTCCTGCGTCACCAGTGCGGTGCGCACCCCCGACAGCAGCGCATAGTGGATCCAGCCCCCGGCGCCGTCCTTGTCCTCGACCCGGCGCCAGTGGCCGAACTCGGCGACGACGCGCAGGGGCATCCCGGCATGGCGGAACACCCAGTCGATGCGATGCGACAGGCTGGGACCGCGGCGGGCATTGCCCTCGGATCCCTTCAGGCTGACATAGCGGGGGACGGGCAGATTGGTCACCGGGCCGCGCGTTTCCCCGGCGCCCTGGTCCTGGACCCGGACGATGCGCGCATCCGCCGACTGCGGCACCGTGTCCGTCTGGGCCGAAGCCAGGCCCACCGACACCGCAAAAGCCAGCGCCGCGCCACCCAAAAGCGTCCGTATCCTCATCTTCCGTCCGTTCCTGCGGCCGCCCCTTGGCGGCGTTTCTGCCCTTTGCGGGGGACCGCGCGGCGACCCCGATGGGGTCTTGTGCGCGCCCCATATCGCGGGCAGTTTGCCAAAACCGGCGCCCGTTTGAAAGGCCGCCCCGACATGACATCGAGAAAGTGAGGCCATCATGCACAGCCCGCAACCCTCGCGCCAGAAACTGCGCGTCGTCGTGACGCGTCGCCTGCCCGAGCCGGTCGAGACGCGCATGACGGAACTGTTCGACGTGGTGCTGCGCAACGACGACGCCAGGATGTCGCGCGACGACCTTGCCGCAGCGATGCGGGGGGCGGACGTGCTGGTGCCGACGGTGACCGATCATATCGATGCTGCCATGCTGGCCCAGGCAGGCGAGCGGTTGAAGCTGATCGCGAATTATGGCGCGGGGGTCGATCACATCGACGTGCATTCCGCCAGGCAGCGCGGCATCCTGGTGACAAACACGCCGGGCGTCGTGACCGAGGATACTGCCGACATGGTGATGGCGCTGATCCTGGGCGTCACCCGCCGCATTCCGGAAGGCATGGCGGAAATGCAGGCGGGCCGCTGGGCCGGCTGGGCGCCGACCGCGCATCTGGGGGGGCGTGTCGGGGGACGGCGCCTGGGGATCCTGGGCATGGGACGGATCGGTCAGGCCGTGGCGCGGCGGGCCAACGCCTTCGGAATGCAGGTTCATTACCACAACCGCCGCCGCCTGCGCCCCGAGATCGAACAGGAATTGCAGGCGACATACTGGGAAAGCCTGGATCAGATGCTGGCGCGCATGGACATCATAAGCGTGAACGCGCCGCATACGCCATCCACCTTCCACTTGCTGAACGCACGGCGGCTGAAGCTGCTGAAGCCGACCGCCGTGGTGGTGAACACCTCGCGCGGCGAGGTCATCGACGAGAACGCCCTGACGCGGATGCTGCGCGCCGGAGAGATCGCGGGTGCGGGCCTGGACGTGTTCGAGCACGGTCATGAGATCAACCCCCGCCTGCGCGAACTTCCGAACGTGGTGCTGCTGCCTCATATGGGCAGCGCCACGGTCGAGGGCCGCGCCGAGATGGGCGAGAAGGTCATCATCAATATCAAGACCTTCGTCGACGGGCATCGCCCGCCCGACCTGGTCGTGCCGTCGATGTTGTAGGGGGCGCTGCCCCCGTCCCCGTTCCGGGGACTCCCCCGGGATATTTTGCACAGAAGATGAGGCATGGATCATGGTCGGGATTCAGGCGCGCTTGGCCGTGTCCGCGCTGTTTTTCGCGAACGGCCTTGTGGTGGGAAGCTGGGCGCCGAAGCTGCCCGCCATGATGTCGCGGCTGGGGATCAGCGAATCCGTGGCCGGTTTGCTGGTGCTGGCACTTGGCATCGGATCGGTCTGCCTGATGCCGGTGTTCGGCGGCCTGGTTGCGCGGCGCGGATCGGCCCATGCGGTGAAGCTGGCGGCCGTGCTGTTCACGCCCAGCCTGATCTGGATATCCCTGGCGCCGAATGCCTGGGCGGTCGCCCTGACTGTGTTGGTCTTCGGTGGGCTGATCGGCGGCATGGACGTGGCCATGAACGCCAATGCGGTGGCGGTCGAGCGCGCCAGGCGGCGGGCCATCATGTCATCCTGCCACGGTTTCTGGTCCCTGGGGGGACTTGCCGGTGCCGGGGCAGGGGGGGCGATCATCCAGGCGGCAGGAGAGACGGCGCACGCCCTCCTTGTGTCGATGATCGTGGCCGGGATCCTGGTTCTGGCCTTTCCGCGCCTGTTGCGTGACAGCCCGGCGGGGGAACACAGGCACCAGCCGCTGCGCCTGCCGCGCACGCCGCTGCCCTATCTGATCGGCGTGATGGCGCTTGCCTGCATGATCCCGGAAGGGGCGATCCTGGACTGGGCGGCGGTGTATCTGCAGCGGGAAATGGACGCTTCGCTGGCAGTTGCTGGGTGGGGATTCGGCGCTTGTGCCGGAACGATGGCCGTGATGCGCTTCCTGGGGGACGGGATACGCCGCCGCCATGGCGCGGTCAGGACGCTGCGAATCAGCGCGGTAATCGCCATGGCGGGACTGGCCGTCGCGGCCTTGGCGCCGACGCCCCTGATCGCGCTTGCGGGCTTCGGCCTGGCCGGGGTCGGCATCGCGAACCTGGTGCCGATCGCCTTTTCCGCCGCAGGCAACGTGCCGGGGCTGGCGCAGGGGATCGGGCTGTCGGTCGTCACCACCATGGGCTATTCCGGGATCCTGCTGGCACCCGGCAGCATCGGATTTCTGGCGGAACACACCAGCTTTGCCGTCATCTACGGGGGCTTGTCGCTGCTGCTTCTGGTGCCGCTGCTGTTGTCGCGCCTGGCGCGGACCGCCGATTTCGGTGGCTGATGCGTTTCAGGGACGCAGCGCGCCCGCCACCAGCATCACCGACACCAGCCCCAGCCATACCGAGGCCGCGCGCTGCATCACCTGCATCCGCCCTGCGCCGCCGGGACCCATCCGGGCCACGCTGCCCGCGCCGCCCCAGATCAGCGCCACGACCGCGGCTGTCACGCAGAACAGCGCCAGCCGGGATGCGAAGGCCGGGGCGGCGGGTGCGGGCAGCAGGACCAGGGCGATGATCAGGGCCTTGGGGTTCAGGACCGTGGTGACATAGACGCGGCGGGCCGTGATGTCGCCTCCGGCCTGCGCCAAGGACCCGCGCCCCCACAGCTTGACGGCCAGGACCATCACCCAGGCAGCCGCCGCAAGCTTGATCCCCTGCGCCGCCAGAGGGAAGTTCCCCAGAAGGCTGTGGCCGATAAGGGCCAGAGGCAGGATCGTCGTCAGATACCCCAAGACTTCGGCCGGGATCAGTCGGGCCGTGCGACCGATTCCAGCCGAGGCCCCGGCAAGGC
Source organism: Paracoccus yibinensis (assembly GCF_030846195.1). Taxonomy (GTDB): domain Bacteria; phylum Pseudomonadota; class Alphaproteobacteria; order Rhodobacterales; family Rhodobacteraceae; genus Paracoccus; species Paracoccus yibinensis. The sequence continues at coordinate 97,479 of NZ_JAVCWH010000002.1, read as the reverse complement.
CCATCAGGGTATTGGTGGGACCGGGCGTCAGCAGCAGGCCCAGAACGGCGGTCAGAAAGGCGGCAAGGGTCATGGTCGTCCGTCGCGATGTTTCCGCCTGGCTATCTTCTGGCGGTCGGCGCGGCCTTGACCTGGATCAGTCAGCGATAGACGTTTTCCTCGGCCGGGAAGCTGCGGTCGCGGACGGCGGCGGCATAGGCGGCGATCGCCTCGTCGGCGCTGCGGCCCAGGTCGGCGAACTTGTGGACAAAGCGCGGCACCCGCGCCGACAGCCCCAGCATGTCGTCCAGAACCAGGATCTGCCCGTCGCAGCGGGCGGATGCGCCGATGCCGATGGTGGGGACCGCAACCGATTCCGTCATGCGCACGGCCAGCGGCTCCACCACACCCTCGACCACGATCGAGAAGGCCCCGGCCTCGGCCACGTCAACGGCATCCTGGATGTGGCGCGCCCAGCTGTCGGTGTCGCGTCCCTGGGTCTTGAACCCGCCAAGGGTATGGGTTGCCTGCGGCAGCAGGCCGACATGGCCCATGACCGGGATGCCACGTTCGGTCAGGAACCGGATGGTGGGCGCCATGCGGCTGCCGCCTTCCAGCTTGACCGCGCCACAGCCGGTTTCGGCCATGATGCGCGCGGCGTTGCGGAAGGCCTGCTGGGGGCCTTCCTCATAGCTGCCGAAGGGCATGTCCACGACCACCATCGCACGTCGGCTGCCCCGGACGACCGCCTGTCCATGCAGGATCATCATCTCGGTCGTGACGCCCACGGTCGAGGTCAGGCCGTGGATCACCATGCCCAGGCTGTCGCCGACCAGGATCAGGTCGGCATGGGCATCCACCATAGCGGCCATCGGAGCGGTATAGGCTGTCAGCGCGACAACGGGCATGGCGCCCTTGCGTTCCGTGATCTGAGGTGCGGTGACGCGCTTGATGCGGGTTTCAACTGACATCGGGAACACCTTTCGGATGGGCGACACGCTGGTCGATCAGCAGCACGTCGCCGAAGCGGACGGCCAGCAGGATCACTACCGGCCGCTGGATCAGGGCAATTCGGGACAGATCGGCAGCATCGCGAATGTCGATGGAACGGACCTGCGCCAGAGGTTCCGCGGCGATGATGCGGCGCAGTTCGGCCCGGACGGCGGACAGGCCTGCGCCCTCAGCCACCATCTGCTGCGCGCGGTCCAGGGCGCGGTTCAGTACCGGCGCAGCCGCACGTTCGGAAGCCGACAGCCGGCGGTTGCGGGACGACATGGCAAGGCCGTCCGGTTCGCGCACGGTCGGCACGGGCAGGATCTCGACCGGCACGTCCAGGTCGGCCACCATCTGCCGGATCACGGCAAGCTGCTGATAGTCCTTTTCGCCGAAGGCCGCCGCATCGGGCCGGACGATGTTGAACAGCTTGGTCACGACCGTCGCCACGCCGCGGAAATGGCCGGGCCGCAGCCGTCCCATCAGCATCCGCGACAGTCCCGTCACCTCGACAATGGTTTGCGCGCCGGGGCGGTAGATGTCGGCGACCGTCGGCAGGAACACCGCGTCGCAGCCCGCATTGCGCAACAGGGCGATGTCGTTTTCCTCGTCCCGTGGATAGGTCGCCAGATCCTCGTTTGGACCGAACTGCGTGGGATTGACGAAGATCGAGGTGACGACCTGACCGCCGCCCCGGGCGTCCAGCCAACGCCGGGCATGGGCCACCAGCGACAGGTGGCCGTCATGCAGCGCGCCCATCGTCGGAACCAAGGCCACGCGGTCCCGGCCCTGCCGCCAGTCGCGCATTGCCTGCCTGTCACGGCAAATCTGCATTCCGTCCCCCCTTGGTGGCGCAGACCCTAATGGAATGACACGGATTCGCACAAGTGCTGCGTTGCAGCATGTCGTTTTTGGCCATTATTGGTCGGGCCTATCTGACGGGCAAAATGCAGCCATGGCAGTAACGGGCAACAACACCACCCAAGGAGTCGGGCGAATGAAGTCGCATGTGAAGGTTCTTGTCGTCGGAGGCGGCGCGGTCGGCTGCGGCATCGCGCTCCATCTGGCCCGCGCCGGGTGGGAGGTGATGCTGGTCGAGCGCGACGAGCTGACGGCCGGATCCACCTGGCACGCGGCGGGCCTGCTGCCGCTGTTCAACATGGGCTATGCGACGACCCATATCCACGACTATTCGGTCAAGCTTTATGCCGAACTGGAAGCGCAGACCGGCCTGAATGCGGGCTTCACGCGCTGCGGCAACCTGCGCATGGCGCAGACGCAGGACCGGATGGACGAATACATGCTCTATTCCGCGACCGCCGAGACGGTCGGGATCGAGCACCAGTTCCTGACGCCGCAGCAGATTAAGGACCGTTGGCCGCTGGTCCGCACCGAGGATCTGAAAGGCGCGCTGTTCCACCCGACCGACGGCTATATCAACCCCGCCGACGTGACCCAAGCCATGGCCAAGGGCGCGCGCATGGCGGGCGCCACCATCGAGCGCAAGATCCAGGTCAACGGCTACAAATGGACTGGGTCGGAATGGATCGTGACCTGCGAGAAGCTAGTCGAGAAGGGCGGCAACCTGGTTGGATCGGGTGAGACCTTCGAAATCCGGGCCGAGCATGTCGTGACCGCGACCGGCAACCACGCGCAGCGCACCGCGCGCCTTCTGGGCATCAAGATCCCCGCGATCCCGGTCGAGCATCAGTATATCGTCACCGAGCCCGACCCGGCCCTGGTCCAGTGGCGGGCGGCTGGCAATCCCGAACACCCGGTCCTGCGCGATGCGGATGCGAAATGGTATGTGCGCGAGGAACGCGGCGGCTGGATCCTTGGGCCTTACGAGCGCAACGCCCCGGCACGGTTCCTCTATGACGTGCCGGAATCCTTCCGCGCGGACCTGTTCCCGCTGGATCTGGAACGGATCGAGGAAGAATACATGTCGATGATCCACCGGATTCCGACCTCGGAAACGGTGGGGCTGAAGGACGATTACAACGGCCCGATCTGCTATACCCCCGACGGCAACCCGCTGGTCGGTCCCGCGCCCGGCCTGCGCAACATGTGGCTGGCCGAGGGCTTCAGCTTCGGCATCACGGCGGCGGGCGGCGTCGGCCATTACCTGACCCAGATGATGGTCGAGGGCGAGGCCGAGATCGACATGGCGTCCCTGGATCCGCGCCGCTATGGCAGCTGGATGACGACCGAATACGGCGCCCGCAAGAACGAGGAGGCCTATGAGCACGTCTTTATCCTGCACCATCCCGACGAGGAGCGCGAAGCCTGCCGCCCGCTGCGCACCTCGCCCGCCTATGACCGGCAGAAGACGCGCGGCGCGCAGTTCGGCCATGTGAACGGCTGGGAACGCCCCAACTACTACGGCCCGCAGGACTTCGACGACCACGCATCCCGCAGCTTCCGTCGCGGCGGCTGGTGGCAATATGCCAAGGCCGAGGCCGAGGCGATCCGCAATGCCGCGGGCCTGATCGACGCGACGGCCTTCGCCAAGCACATGGTCAAGGGACCGGGCGCGACGGCCTTCCTGGACTGGCTGACCACCAACAAGCTGCCCAAGATCGGCCGCATCAACCTGACCTATGCGCTGACTGATGCGGGCACGACGCGGACCGAATACACCATCGTCCGCCTGGCCGAGAACGACTATTACCTGGTTTCCGCCGGAGCCTGGGCTGCCTATGACGGCGACAACCTGGTCAAGTCGGCCGAGGATTTCATGGCAGCGGGCGGCAATTACGTCAGCATCCAGGACGTGACGACGCAGTGGGGCGTCTTTGCGCTGGCGGGTCCGGCCTCGCGCGACATCCTGGCGGGTCTGATCCGCGACGCGCAGCCTGAAACCGCGCTGTCGAACAAGCGGTTCCCCTGGCTGTCGGCGAAACAGATCGAGCTGGGCATGGTGCCGGTGAACGCCATCCGCGTCGCCTATACCGGAGAGCTTGGCTGGGAGCTGCACCACCCGATCGAGATGCAGAACCATCTGTTCGACCGGCTGATCGAGACGGGCGAGCCGTTGGGCATGAAGCTGGTCGGCGCACGGGCGCAGAACTGGCTGCGGCAGGAAAAATCCTATCGCGCCTTCGGCACGGAACTGGGCCGCGACGCGACCCCGCTGGAGGCCGGGCTGGACCGCTTCGTGGACCTGTCCAAGGACTTCCGCGGCAAGGCGGCGATGGAGGCCAAGGGCATCCGGTCCCTGTGCGTCACCCTGCTGATCGACGGGCCGCAGGATGCCGATCCCTGGGGGCGCGAGGGGATCTTCCTGGACGGGCAGAAGGTCGGGCGCCTGACCTCGGGCGGCTATTCGGTGGCCTTCGGCAAGCAGATCGGCATGGGCTATGTCCGCCCGGACCTGGCCCAGCCCGGCACGAAGCTGAAGGTTCGCATGTTCCGCGAGTTGTGGGATGCCGAAGTGACCGAGGACAGCCCCTATGATCCGCAGAATGCGCGGATCCGCGTGGACGGGTAAGGCTGTGCCCTGCGCCGCCGGTCAGCCGACCAGCAGGCGCAGGGCATCCTCGTATGACGACACCTGCACCGGGGATTCGGGCGGATAGGGCTGATCCATGTTCAGCATGGCAAAACCATGGGTCAGTGCCCAGACCGCCGTCTCGAACGGGGCGGCCTCGCGATCCCGAACAAACGGCTGGCAGTGTTCCTGAAGAACGACATAAGCGGCCCGGGCCACCGATCTCAGGTCGGGATCCTGGGTGGGCAACTGGTCGAACATCAATCGAAACAGCGGCGTATGGCGCCGGGCAAAGCGGATATAGGTCAGGTTCACCGCCAGCAGCCGCTGGAAGGCCCCGGCATCGGCAGGCTGGGCGTCGCGGGTCGCGATCAACTCGCGGCGGAAATCCTGGAAACCCTGGGTGGCGATGCCGATCCGCAGGCCGGGCAAGCCATTGAAATGATGCGCGGGGGCCGCATGGGACACACCCGCCCGCGCAGCGATTCGACGTAATGTCAGGCCTTCGGCACCTTCTTCGTCCAGGATCGCCAATCCGGCTTCTATCAGCATTTGGGGCAAGTCGCCGCGAGCAGGCATCCCCCTCTCCATTACTCAACTTGACAGTGTAAAGATAATCGCCGAATGTGGCTTGTCTCAGATGGTTAACGGCACGCTGGCAAGCGAGACGGCCGTGCTTTTTTGTGCTTGGGTAAGGGGTTTCTGGGGTCGCCCGCTTAAGCTCTGGCCTGTTATTGTTGGTTTTTCTGTTTCAGAGGTGTGCAGGCCAGAGCCTTTTCAGGGGATCATAGCCCCCCTTGCAGATTCTGCAACCGCAAGGCGACAATTTTTTCCTGGATAAAACAAAAAAGCCGAACCCGAAGGTCCGGCTTTTTGTCTTGGAGCGGGCGATGAGATTCGAACTCACGACCCTAACCTTGGCAAGGTTATGCTCTACCCCTGAGCTACGCCCGCATCCTTTTCCGTTGGCCGCTGGCCTTCGGTAGGCGGTGATTTATGGGACTGCGCCGGGGGGTGCAAGAGGAAAAATCGTCCCGCAACGCGAATTTTTCGGCGCCGTTGACATCCATGGGCAAAGCGCGTGAATCTGCCCGGAAACGAGGACGGGCGGGATGGCATCGGCCGATCAGTTGTCAGACTTTGTCCGTGATGCCCTGGCTGCGGGACATGGCGATGCGCGCATCCGTGCGGCCCTGGCGCAGGCCGGATGGACTACGCCAGAGATCGACGGCGCGGTGATGGCCTGGTCTGCGGGCGGGGATCTGCCGCCTGTGCCGCGTCCACAGCCCTATGTCTCGGCGCGCGAGGCGATGCTCTATGCGCTGCTCATGATCGCCCTGGTGCTGGTCTGCTTCCATGTTTTGCGCCTTGGTTTTCTGGTCATTGACGCGGCCATCCCCGATCTTGCCGAACCGGGAATGATCGATACCTGGCCGATGCGCTTTTCCATCGCCGCGATCCTTGCCTTCCTGCCGCTGTTCGTGGTGCTTGATCACCGCATGGCGAAGCAGGCGGTCCAGGGCGATCAGCGGCGGCGATCGCAGGCGCGCCGTGTCTTTGCCTCGATCACGGTTCTGGCGGCCGCCCTGGTCCTGCTGGGGGATGCGGTGTCGGTCATCCATGCGTTCCTGTCGGGCGATCTGACGCTGCGCCTGGCCGTGAAATGCGCCTTGGTGGGTGTGATGGGCCTGCTGGTGGCGGCTTGTTACCGCGAGGATCTGGATGGCTAGGCGTTGGCCCGTCTGGGCGCTGACTGCGCTGTCGCTGGCGGTTCTGACTGCAGGGGTGGTCGCCACTGGCGGTCCCGCGCAGGGCAGGGCGGAGAAACGCGACCGGTTGCGGGACAGCGACCTGTCCGAAATCCAGTCGCTGCTGTTCTGCAAGGCGCAGCAGGCGGGACGGGTCGTGACCGATCCCACCCCGACCGAGGCTTGCCCGATGACCCCGCGCCTGGCGGATCCCTTTACCGCCGCGCCTTATCGGATCGAACTCGTGGCCTCGGACAGCATCCGCCTGTGCGCGGGATTCGAGCTGCCCGCCCGGTATTCAACCCGTGACGAGGCTGGCTGCATCGTGCAGCGCATCGCCCTGGACTGACCTATTCCGCGGCCCGGACCCGTGCGGGGCGCAGCATCGGCGCCAGATAGCGGCCGGTATGGCTTTCATGGACCTTCGCCACATCCTCGGGCGTGCCGACAGCCACGATGCGCCCGCCGCCGTCCCCGCCTTCGGGGCCGATGTCGATGATCCAGTCGGCGGTCTTGATGACATCCAGGTTGTGTTCGATCACGACGACCGTGTTGCCCTGGTCCACCAGCCGGTGCAGCACTTCCAGCAGTTTGCGCACGTCTTCAAAATGCAGGCCGGTGGTCGGTTCGTCCAGGATATACAGCGTCTTGCCGGTGGACTGACGCGACAGTTCCTTGGCCAGCTTCACCCGCTGCGCCTCGCCGCCCGACAGGGTGGTGGCCTGCTGGCCGACCTTGACGTAGCCAAGCCCGACTTCCATCAGCGCGTCCATCTTGTTGCGGATCGCGGGCACGGCGGAAAAGAAGCTCTGCGCATCCTCGACCGTCATGTCCAGCACGTCGGCGATGGACTTGCCCTTGAACAGGACCTCCAGCGTTTCGCGGTTGTAGCGCTTGCCCTTGCAGGTCTCACAGGTGACATAGACATCGGGCAGGAAGTGCATCTCGATCTTGATGACGCCGTCGCCCTGGCAGGCCTCGCACCGGCCGCCCTTGACGTTGAAGCTGAAGCGGCCGGGCTTGTAGCCCCGCGCCTTGGACTCGGGCAGGCCCGCATACCAGTCGCGGATGGGCGTATAGGCGCCGGTATAGGTCGCGGGGTTCGACCGGGGCGTGCGGCCGATGGGCCGCTGGTCGATGTCGATCACCTTGTCCAGATGCTCCAGCCCCGTGATCGTCTCGCACGGTGCAGGGGTCTGGCGCGCGCCGTTCAGGCGCAGGCTGGCGGTCTTGAACAGCGTCTCGATGGTCAGGGTGGACTTGCCGCCGCCCGACACGCCGGTCACGCAGACGAACTTGCCCAGGGGAAACTCGGCCGTGACGTCCTTGAGGTTGTTGCCCGTCGCCTTGACGACCTTGACCGCCTTGCCGTTGCCCTTGCGGCGTTCGTCGGACACCGGGATTTCTCGAACGCCTGACAGATACTGTCCGGTAAGGCTCGCCGGGTCGGCGGCGATTTCCTCGGGCGTGCCCTTGCTGACCACGGTGCCGCCATGGACACCCGCGCCCGGCCCCATGTCGAAGACATAGTCGGCGTGGCGGATCGCATCCTCGTCATGTTCCACCACGATGACCGAGTTGCCCTGGTCGCGCAGGCCCTTCAGCGTGTCCAGCAGCCGGTCGTTGTCGCGCTGATGCAGCCCGATCGAGGGTTCGTCGAGGACATAGAGCACGCCAGTCAGCCCCGACCCGATCTGGCTGGCCAGCCGGATCCGCTGGCTTTCGCCGCCCGACAGGGTGCCCGCCGCGCGGGAGAGCGTCAGGTAATCCAGGCCCACGTTCACCAGGAAGCCAAGCCGTTCGCGGATTTCCTTGAGGATCGCGTGGGCGATCTCGTTCTTCTGCTTGCTCAGGTGTTTCGGCGCAGCCTCGATCCACGCCAGCGCCTCCTTGATCGACAGTTCGACAACCTGGCCGATATGCTGGCCCGCGATCTTGACGGCCAGGGCCTCGTCCTTGAGGCGATAGCCGTGGCAGGCGCCGCAGGGGCGGTTGTTCTGGTAACGCTCGAACTCCTCGCGGACCCACTGGCTGTCGGATTCGCGCATCCGGCGTTCCATGTTGGGGATCACCCCTTCGAAGACCCGGGTGACGTTGTAAACGCGTCCGGCATCGTCGAAGCGGAAGGCGATCTCCTCATTGCCCGATCCGCGCAGGAACATCTGCTGGATGTTCTCGGGCAGGTTCTTCCACGGCGTCTTCCTGTCAAAGCCGTAATGCTTGGCCAAGGCGTTCACGGTCTGCGTCAGATAGGCCGATTTCGACTTGGCCCAAGGGGCGATGGCGCCCTTTTCGACGGACAGCGCGGCATCCGGCACCACCAGCCGTTCGTCGAAGAACAACTCGGCACCCAGCCCGTCGCAAACCGGACAGGCGCCGTAAGGGGCGTTGAAGGAAAACAGCCGCGGTTCGATTTCGGGAATGGTGAAGCCGCTGACCGGGCAGGCGAAGTTTTCGCTGAAGGTGGTCCGTTCGGGTTCATCCGCCGCGGTTTCCACGACGGCGATGCCGTCGGCCAGATCCAGCGCGGTGCGCAGCGAATCGGCTAGGCGGGTTTCCAGCCCCGCGCGCACGACGATGCGGTCCACCACCACGTCGATGTCGTGGCGGAACTTCTTGTCCAGCACCGGCGGTTCATCCAGTTCATGGAACTGGCCGTTCACCTTGACCCGCTGGAAGCCCTGCTTGCGAAGCTCCAGGAACTCCTTCTTGTATTCACCCTTGCGGTCCCGGACGATGGGCGCCAGCAGATAGGCGCGCGTGCCCTCGGGCATCTCCATGATCCGGTCCACCATGTCCTGGACCTGCTGCGCCTCGATCGGCAGGCCGGTGGCGGGGGAATAGGGCGTGCCCGCGCGGGCGAACAGAAGCCGCAGGTAGTCATAGATTTCCGTGACCGTGCCCACGGTCGAGCGGGGGTTCTTCGAAGTCGTCTTTTGCTCGATGCTGATGGCGGGCGACAGGCCAGTGATGTGGTCCACGTCGGGCTTGCCCATCATGTCCAGGAACTGGCGCGCATAGGCCGACAGGCTTTCGACATAGCGGCGCTGGCCTTCGGCATAGATCGTGTCGAAGGCGAGGCTGGACTTGCCGCTGCCCGACAGCCCGGTGATGACCACCAGCTTGTCGCGCGGGATGTCCATGTCCACGCCCTTCAGGTTATGCTCGCGCGCACCGCGAACCTCGATGAACTTCTGTTCCATGCTTTGTCCCTGGACGGCCAAGCGCATCACATAGGGGCGCGGTTTCAAAAAGCAACCGCAAAATGGGAACATCCCGCGAACACGACCTTGCGTAAACCTTTTGTTGCAGTCTGGCTGCTGTGCCGCTTGCGCTGCGCTGCGGCATTGCTACTGTCTCGCGCAATGTTGAAGGGGGACCGCGCATGTTCAACAAAATCCTGATCGCCAACCGGGGCGAGATTGCGATCCGCGTGATGCGGGCGGCCAATGAGCTGGGCAAGAAGACGGTCGCCGTCTATGCCGAGGAGGACAAGCTGGGCCTGCACCGCTTCAAGGCGGACGAGGCCTACCGGATCGGCGAGGGGTTGGGGCCGGTCGCGGCCTATCTGTCGATCCCCGAGATCATCCGGGTGGCCAAGGAGTCGGGCGCGGACGCGATCCATCCGGGCTATGGGCTGCTGTCGGAGAACCCCGACTTCGTGGATGCCTGCGCCGCAGCCGGGATCACCTTCATCGGCCCGCGCGCGGACACCATGCGCGCGCTTGGCGACAAGGCATCGGCGCGGCGCGTGGCGATCGGCGCAGGCGTGCCGGTGATCCCCGCGACCGAGGTTCTGGGCGACGACTTCGAGGCAATCAAGGCCGAGGCGGCCGCCATCGGCTATCCGCTGATGCTCAAGGCCTCCTGGGGCGGCGGCGGGCGCGGGATGCGGCCGATCAACGGGCCGGACGAGTTGGTGGACAAGGTCCGCGAAGGGCGCCGCGAAGCCGAGGCCGCCTTCGGCAATGGCGAGGGCTATCTGGAGAAGATGATCCTGCGCGCCCGTCATGTCGAGGTGCAGTTGCTGGGCGACACGCATGGGGGGCTGTATCACCTCTATGAACGCGACTGCACCGTGCAGCGCCGCAACCAGAAGGTCGTGGAACGCGCCCCCGCGCCCTATCTGACCGAAGCACAGCGCGCCGAGGTCTGCGAACTGGCGCTGAAAATCGGCCGCGCCGTGGGCTATCAGAACGCGGGCACGGTCGAGTTCCTGATGGATATGGACAGCGACCGGTTCTACTTCATCGAGGTGAACCCGCGCGTCCAGGTCGAGCATACCGTGACCGAGGAGGTCACCGGCATCGACATCGTGCAGTCCCAGATCCGCATCGCCGAGGGCGCGACCTTGGCCGAGGCGACGGGCGTGCCGTCCCAGGACCAGGTCACGCTGTCGGGCCATGCGCTGCAATGCCGCGTGACGACCGAGGATCCGCTGAACAACTTCATCCCCGACTATGGCCGGATCACCGCCTATCGCAGCGCGACCGGCAACGGCATCCGCCTGGACGGCGGCACGGCCTATTCGGGGGGCGTGATCACGCGCTATTACGACTCGCTGCTGGTCAAGGTCACGGCCTGGGCGCAGACGCCCGAGGGGGCGATCCGCCGCATGGACCGCGCCCTTCGCGAATTCCGGGTGCGCGGGGTTTCGACGAACATCGACTTCGTCATCAACCTGCTCAAGCACCCGACCTTCCTGGACGACACCTATACGACCAAGTTCATCGACACGACGGCAGAGCTGTTCCAGTTCGACAAGAAGCAGGACCGGGCCACGCGGATCCTGACCTACCTGGCGGACATCAGCGTGAACGGCCACCCGGAAACGGCAGGCCGCCCCATGCCGCCCGCCCAGGCCCGCCCGCCCGTGCCGCCCGCGCCGAAGGGGGAACCCGCGGCCGGCACCCGGCAGTTGCTTGAGCAAAAGGGCGCGCAGGCCGTGGCCGACTGGATGGCCGCCCAGACGCGCCTGCTGATGACCGACACCACCATGCGCGACGGCCACCAGTCGCTGCTGGCAACGCGGATGCGGTCCATCGACATGATCCGCGTGGCGCCCTCCTATGCCGCGAACCTGCCGCAGTTGTTCAGCGTCGAATGCTGGGGCGGGGCGACCTTCGACGTGGCCTATCGCTTCCTGCAGGAATGCCCGTGGCAGCGGCTGCGCGACATCCGCGAGCGGATGCCGAACCTGATGACGCAGATGCTGCTTCGGGCGTCCAACGGCGTGGGCTACACCAACTATCCTGACAATGTGGTTCAGTCCTTCGTGCGGCAGGCGGCGGAAACCGGCGTCGATGTGTTCCGCGTCTTCGACAGCCTGAACTGGGTCGAGAACATGCGCGTCGCCATGGACGCGGTGATAGAGACCGGCAAGATCTGCGAGGGCACGGTCTGCTATACCGGCGACATGCTGGACCCCGAGCGGTCCAAGTATGACCTGGCTTATTACGTGAAGACCGCGCGGGACCTGAAGGCCGCGGGCGCCCATGTGCTGGGACTGAAGGACATGGCGGGCCTTCTGAAGCCCGCCGCCGCGCGCATCCTGATCAAGGCGTTGAAGGAGGAGGTGGGCCTGCCCGTCCATTTCCACACCCATGATACTTCGGGCCTCGCTGCCGCAACGATCCTGGCGGCAGCAGAGGCAGGCGTGGACGCGGTCGATGCGGCCATGGATGCGTTCTCGGGCGGCACCTCGCAGCCCTGCCTGGGCTCCATCGTCGAGGCGCTGGAGGGGACCGAGCGCGACACCGGCCTGGACATCGCGGCGATCCGCCAGATCAGCAACTACTGGGAACGCGTGCGCGAGAACTACGCCGCGTTCGAGAGCGGCCTGCAATCCCCGGCCTCCGAGGTCTACCTGCACGAGATGCCCGGCGGGCAATTCACCAACCTCAAGGCCCAGGCCCGCTCCATGGGGCTGGAGGACCGCTGGCACGAGGTGGCCCAGGCCTATGCCGACGTGAACCGCATGTTCGGCGACATCGTGAAGGTCACGCCGTCCTCGAAGGTGGTGGGCGACATGGCGCTGATGATGGTGGCGCAAGGGCTGACGCCCCAGCAGGTGCTGGATCCGGCGACCGAGGTCAGCTTCCCCGACAGCGTCGTGGACATGATGAAGGGCAACCTGGGCCAACCCCCCGGCGGCTGGCCCGAAGCGATCCAGAAGAAGGTGCTGAAGGGCGAGGCCCCGATCACCGACCGCCCCGGCGCGCATCTGCCCCCCGTGGACATCGAGGCCACCCGCAAGAAGCTGACCGAGGATCTGGGCGTCGAGATCGACAACGAGGATCTGAACGGCTACCTGATGTATCCCAAGGTCTTTTCCGACTACATGGCCCGACACGAGACCTATGGCCCGGTCCGCACCCTGCCGACGCGCAACTTCTTCTACGGCATGGAGGCGGGCGACGAGATCAGCGTCGAGATCGACCCCGGCAAGACGCTGGAGGTGCGCCTGCTGACCATCGGCGACACGGACGAGAAGGGCGAGGTCAAGGTCTTCTTCGAACTGAACGGCCAGCCCCGCCAGGTCCGCGTCCCGAACCGCAAGGCCACCGGAACCAAGGCCGCCCGCCCCAAGGCTGATCCGGCGAACGCCGGTCATGTCGGCGCGCCGATGCCCGGCGTTGTGGCCTCGGTCGCGGCGGCGGCGGGGGCGAAGGTCCGCCAGGGCGACCTGCTTCTGACCATCGAGGCGATGAAGATGGAAACCGGCCTGCACGCCGACCGCGACGGCACCATCAAGGCCATCCACGTCCGCCCCGGCGAACAGATCGACGCCAAGGACCTGCTGGTCGAGGTGGAGTGACCCCTGGCCGCGGCCCTTACAGCAGGGTCGCGGCCAGCAGCACCCACAGGGTCAGAGCAGCCCCGGTCGTCAGGGCATAGAGCCCGTTCCAGACCATTCCGGCATGGCGCGCCTCGACCCCGCCCAGCTTGCCGACCAGCAGGACGGAGGCCGTGAAGGGAGAGGTGTTGCCGCTGATCGCCCAGCCGCCGGTGATGGCGATCACCATCGCCGTGGGATGCACCCCCAGGTCGGCGGGCGATGGTAGCAGCGGCACCAGCAGCGACACGGCCAGGATCGGGTTCATGCCGATCTGGCCGGTCAACGGGATCACCCAGACAAGCGCCGCCAGGATCAGCGGGGCAGGCAGCGCCGCCAGGTCCGGCCCATGGGCCTGCATGATCGGCACCAGAAGCCACGACCCCATGCTGCCGATGAAGCCCGCCATGAACAGCAGGATGATCTCTCCGCGATAGCCCGCAAGGTCGCGGGTGGCGAACTGCCCGACCCGCGCGGCCAGCGTTGCCGCCCGCCCGCCGCGCATCGGCGGAAGGATCAGCGTCCAGGCCATCGCGATCAACGGCACCACGGTCATGACCGCGCCGGTGACGGCGACGCCGGTCGCCAGGTGCAAGGCAAAGACGCTGCCGACGACGATGGTCAGCAGGATCAGCAGCGGGCGCAGGCGCAGCAGCCAGTTGTCGGTTTCGGCCATGCGGGGCGGAACTGGGGCGGAAAGCTGCGGCTTGAACATCGTGTCCAGCAGCCAGCCGATGCCGATCATCAGGGCCGAGCTGACCAGGCAGAAGCCGACGGCCTGCGGCCAGGACGCGCCTTGCACCACCGTCATCGCCACTGCGATCGACAGTCCCATGGGCGACCAGCAGATCGTCGAGGCAAAGCCCCGCTGGATCGCCACCAGCATCCTCCGCAGCCGGTGGCGGCGCAGTTCCTGGTTCGTCTCCCTCGCGGTGCTTTCGGCGGCCAGCCCGCCGAGCAGCGAGATCGAGCCGTAAAGCAGGATCAGCCCGAACAGATGCCCGCCGACCGTGAGCGCAAGATACCGCCGCCCCGGCGGTTGGCGGGCCAGGAAGCGGCCGCAGTCCAGGATGTCCTGCGATCCCACTGCCGCACTGCGCAGCGCGGACAGAGCCGTGAACAGTGTGATGATGAAGCCCCCGCGCGTCAGGGCCGTCAGGGTGGCCTGTCCCCAGTCTGGCCGCGTCGCCGCAGCCCATCCAACCAGGGCAAGGCCCACGGCCACGAAGGCCAGCCGCGACGCCCGCGCGGTCAGCGAGAACAGGGCAAGCGCACCGACCAGCAGAAGATCGGCGGTCACCGCAAAGCCCGGCCCCGCCCCGAACTGGGGCGGAATCGTCGCCAGCAGGGCGCAGGCGGTCAGGATGCCGCCGATCCGGGCGCTGATGGGGGGCATGGGATGGTCCGTCTTCAGGGTCGCCCAGCGATAGCGCCGCCTTGCACGATGCGCAATTCGTCAGCCGCCCCGATCAGCCGCCTGCGACGAAGGGCAGGCGATAGCTGATCGCCTCGGCCAGGTGCGGCGCACGCACAGTGGCGGATCCGGCCAGGTCCGCGATGGTCCGGGCGGTGCGCAGGATGCGGTGATAGCCCCGCGCGGTCAGGCCCAGGCGTTCGGACGCCTTCAGGATCAGCGCCCGGCCTTCGTCGTCCGGGGCGGCGATCTGGTCCAGCAGACTGCCCGAGGCCTCGGCATTCACACGCACCTGCGGGTGGTCGCGGAACCGTGCGGCCTGCACATCCCGCGCCGCTGCGACACGCGCCGCCACTTGGGCCGACGTATCGCCGCCCGAGGGCAGTTCCAGGTCCATGAAGCTGACCGCCGGAACCTCCAGCCGCAGGTCGAAGCGGTCCATCAGCGGACCCGAGATCTTGCCCATGTAGTCCCCCCCGCAGGTCGGCGCGCGCGAACAGGACCGCGCGGCATCGGCCAGATAGCCGCAGCGGCAGGGGTTGGCGGCGGCGATCAACAGGAAGCGGCAGGGATAGCGGATATGGGCATTGGCGCGAGCCACCACGACCTCGCCCGTCTCGATGGGCTGGCGCAGGGTTTCCAGCACCTGCCGGGGAAATTCGGGAAACTCGTCCATGAACAGCACGCCGTTATGGGCCAGGCTGATCTCGCCCGGTTTCGCACCCCGCCCGCCGCCGACGATGGCGGCCATCGACGCGGTGTGGTGCGGCTCGCGGAAGGGCGCGCGACGGGATATGCCGCCGTCGTCCAGCGTGCCTGCAAGCGAATGGATCATCGAGGTTTCCAGCGCCTCGACCGCGCCAAGGGGCGGCATCAGGCCGGGCAGGCGGGCGGCCAGCATGGATTTGCCCGCACCGGGCGGGCCGACCATCAGCAGGTGGTGGCGACCTGCCGCCGCAATCTCCAGGGCGCGCTTGGCGCGTTCCTGACCTTTCACCTCGGACAGGCAGCCGCCCGTCGGAGCAGCGTCGATCATGCCGGGGGCCGCGCGGGCGATGGGCGTGCGGTCGGTCAGGTGGTCGATCACCTCGCGCAGCGTGGCAGGGGCCAAGACGGGAACGGCATCGACCCAGGCGGCCTCGGGTCCGCAGGCGCGGGGGCAGATCAGGGCGCGGTCATCCTCGGCCGCGGCCATGGCGGCGGGCAGGGCGCCTGTCACCGCGACCAGCCGCCCGTCAAGCGCAAGCTCGCCCAGGGCCACGCAGCGCGACAGTTCCTCGGCCGGGATGATCTCCAGCGCGGCCAGGATCGAAAGCGCGATCGGCAGGTCGAAATGCGAGCCTTCCTTGGGCATGTCGGCGGGCGACAGGTTCACCGTCAGCCGCCGGTTCGGCATGGCGATGGCCAGCGATCCGAAGGCGGCCTTGACGCGTTCGCGCGCCTCGCTGACGGCCTTGTCTGGCAGGCCCACGATGGCGAAACCCGGCAGGCCCGCCGCGACGGAACACTGAACCTCGACCAGCCGCGCCTCGATCCCCTCGAAGGCGACGGAATAGGCGATTGCGACCATGGCTTCCCCTTTGCGTTGCGGGGATGGTTAACGGGGCCGGTTTAAGGAAAGGTTAACGGGCGGGCATTGCTTGCGGCACGGGGGCCGGGGGGCTATGTGACTGATGCGCAAGGTCATGGGGGCAAGATGAACGGCAAGCGTATCCTGCTGATCGTGGGCGGCGGCATCGCGGCCATGAAGGTGCCGCAGCTGATCCGCCTGCTGCGCGCCGAGGGGGCCGCCGTCACGCCCGTCCTGACGCAGGCGGGCGCGCAGTTCACCACGGCCATGACCCTGTCCGTGTTGGCGGGCGAGGCCGCGCATGACAGCCTGTGGGACATCGAAGCGGAGGCCGAGATCGGCCATATCCAGCTGTCGCGCAACGCCGATCTGGTGGTGGTGGTGCCTGCGACGGCGGACCTGCTGGCGAAGATGGCGCATGGGATCGCGGACGACCTGGCCTCCACGCTGCTGCTGGCGACCGACAAGCGCGTGCTGGTTGCCCCTGCGATGAACGTGCGCATGTGGCACCATCCGGCGACGCAGCGGAACCTGCGGACCCTGCGCGACGACGGCATCCTGTTCGTCGGTCCCGAGGATGGGGACATGGCCTGCGGCGAATATGGCACCGGCCGCATGTCGGAACCCGAGGCGATCCTGAGGGCCATTCGCGAGGCATTGGCCCCTCAACCCCTGAAGCTGCTGCCCGAGGCGCAGATCCGGCCCGGCACCCTGTCGGGGCGGCATGTGATCGTGACCTCGGGTCCGACGCACGAACCCATCGATCCGGTCCGCTACATCGCCAACCGCTCCTCGGGGGCGCAGGGCGCGGCAATCGCGGCGGCTCTGCGCGACATGGGCGCGCGGGTCAGCTTTGTCACCGGCCCGGCCGAGGTTTCCCCGCCCGACGGGGTCGATGTGATCCGCGTCCAGACCGCCGGGCAGATGCACGAGGCGGTGGAAGCCGCGCTACCGGCCGATGCGGCGGTGATGGCGGCGGCAGTGGCCGACTGGCGGGTGACCAATTCATCCGCGACCAAGATGAAGAAGGACGGATCAGGCAGGCCGCCGTCGCTCGAGATGACCGAGAACCCGGATATCCTGGCCTGGATCAGCCAGCCCGGCGACCGCCGCCCCCGGCTGGTCGTGGGCTTTGCCGCCGAGACGAACGATGTCGTGGCCCATGCCACTGACAAGCGGCTGCGCAAGGGCTGCGACTGGATCGTGGCGAATGACGTCAGCGAGGGAACCGGCATCATGGGCGGAACGGAAAACGCCGTGACGGTCATCACCGAAGACGGCCCCGAGGAATGGCCGCGCATGGCCAAGGACGCCGTGGCCCGCAAGCTGGCCCAGAAGATCGGCGAGGCTCTGGGATGAGAACCTATCTGGACTGGAACGCCACCACCCCCCTGCGCGAGGAAGCGAAGGCCGCGATGCGCGGCGGGATGGAAATCGTGGGCAACCCGTCATCCGTCCATACCGAGGGGCGCGCGGCCAAGATGGCGATGGAGCGCGCGCGCGAGCAGATCGCGGCTGCCTTGGGTGCGGAAGGCGCGGATGTGATCTTCACCTCGGGCACGACCGAGGCTGCGGCCATGATGCTGGCGGGCAGCGGCGCCCATTGCGCGCCGGTCGAACACAGTGCGATCAAGGTCTGGTGCGAACAGGATCTGGCGGTGGATGGCGACGGCATCGTCACCGTGCCCGATCCCGCGAATGCCAGCCTGCAACTGGCCAACAATGAAACCGGCGTGATCCAGGCCTTGCCCGAAGGGCTGGCGTCCAGCGACCTGACGCAGGCCTTCGGCAAGATCCCCTTCGCCTTCAACTGGCTGGGGATCACTGCAGGCTTTGTCAGCGCGCACAAGCTGGGCGGGCCCAAGGGCATCGGCGCGCTGATCGTGAAACGCGGCACCGATGTCGAGGCGATGATCCGGGGCGGGGGCCAGGAAGGGGGCCGCCGGGGCGGGACCGAGAACTTCCTGGGCATCCTCGGCTTTGCGGCGGCGGCCACTGCGGCGCAAAAGGAACTGGAGGCTGGCCTGTGGGACGAGGTCGCCGCCCGCCGCGACGCGCTGGAGGATCGGCTGCTGTCGCTGCCCGGCACAATCGTCGCCGGAAAGGGCGCGAAGCGCTTGCCGAACACGACCTGTCTTCTTACATCGGGCTGGAAGGGTGAAACCCAGGTCGTGCAGATGGATCTGGCGGGCTTTGCGATTTCGGCGGGGTCGGCCTGTTCGTCGGGCAAGGTTCGGGCCAGCGGGGTTTTGCAGGCCATGGGTTTCGACGACAAGGCCGCGCAATCGGCAATTCGGATCTCGATAAGCCCGGCTACGGGCGACGATCAGGTGAACCGATTTGCGGATGCGTGGGAAAGCGCGTATTCACGCTGGCGCGAACGGAACGGCTAGGCGACAGGCCAGGCCCGAGGAAGGACAAAGGATGACTGCAACCACCGATCTTGATGTGCGCGAGGGCGTTGACCGCGAAACGGTCGAGACCGTGCAAAGCATGGGCAGCTATAAATACGGCTGGGATACCGAGATCGAGATGGACTATGCCCCTATGGGGCTGAACGAAGATATCGTCCGCCTGATCTCGCAGAAGAACAGCGAACCGGAATGGATGCTGGAATGGCGCCTGGAAGCCTATCGCCGCTGGCTGACCATGACCGAACCGAAATGGGCAATGCTGAATTATCCCGAGATCGATTATCAGGACCAGTATTACTATGCCCGCCCGAAAAGCATGGAAGTGAAGCCCAAGTCCCTGGACGAGGTCGATCCCAAGCTGCTGGCGACCTATGAGAAGCTGGGCATTCCGCTGAAGGAACAGATGATCCTGGCAGGGGTCGAGGGCGCCTTGCCGTCGCCCGGCGTGGACATGGCGGTCGCGGCCACCGAAGGGCGCCGGGTCGCCGTCGATGCCGTCTTCGATTCGGTGTCCGTCGGGACCACCTTCAAGGACGAACTGGCCAAGGCCGGCGTGATCTTCTGTTCGATCAGCGAAGCGATCCGCGAGCATCCCGAGCTGGTCAAGAAATACCTGGGCAGCGTCGTGCCGCAGTCCGACAACTATTTCGCGACGCTGAACAGCGCGGTCTTTTCGGACGGCAGCTTCGTCTATGTCCCCAAGGGCGTGAAATGCCCGATGGAACTGTCCACCTATTTCCGCATCAACGCGGAAAACACCGGGCAGTTCGAGCGTACGCTGATCATCGCCGACAAGGGGTCTTACGTCAGCTATCTGGAAGGCTGCACCGCGCCCAAGCGTGACACGCATCAGCTTCACGCGGCGGTGGTGGAAATCGTCGTGCTGGAAGATGCCGAGGTGAAATACTCGACCGTCCAGAACTGGTATCCGGGCGACGAGGAAGGCCGCGGCGGCATCTACAACTTCGTCACCAAGCGCGCCGACTGCCGCGAGGCCCGCGCCAAGGTGATGTGGACGCAGGTGGAAACCGGGTCGGCGATCACCTGGAAATATCCGTCCTGCATCCTGCGGGGTGACGAGTCCCAGGGCGAGTTCTATTCGATCGCCATCGCCAACAACATGCAGCAGGCCGATACAGGCACCAAGATGATCCATCTTGGCCGCAACACCCGGTCGCGCATCGTGTCCAAGGGGATCTCGGCGGGCCGCGCGCAGAACACCTATCGCGGGCTGGTGACGATGCATCCGCGCGCCACCAACAGCCGCAACTATACCCAGTGCGACAGCCTGCTGATCGGCGACCAGTGCGGCGCCCATACCGTGCCCTATATCGAGGTGAAGAACACCTCGAGCCGCGTCGAGCACGAGGCGACGACCAGCAAGGTCGATGACGACCAGCTGTTCTATTGCCGCCAGCGCGGCATGGACGAGGAAGAGGCCGTGGCCCTGGTCGTCAACGGCTTCTGCCGCGAGGTCCTGCAGGCGCTGCCGATGGAATTCGCCATGGAGGCGCAGTCGCTGGTCGCCATTTCGCTGGAAGGTTCGGTCGGCTAAGGCCGCGAAGGATTTGATGATGGTGCCGTGGCTTCGGCACCGCCGCCACCATCTGATGAGGAAAAGATGCTGAAAATCGACAACTTGCACGTCAAGCTTGAGGAAGAAGACAAACAGATCCTGAAGGGTCTGTCGCTGGAGATTCCGGCCGGTCAGGTTCACGCCATCATGGGTCCGAACGGTTCGGGCAAATCGACGCTGTCCTATGTCCTGTCGGGCCGCGACGGCTATGAGGTGACGGAAGGGTCCGCCACGCTGGACGGCGAAAGCCTGCTGGACATGGAGCCGGAAGAACGCGCCGCCGCAGGCCTGTTCCTGGCCTTCCAGTATCCGGTCGAGATCCCCGGCGTCGGCAACATGACCTTCCTGCGCACCGCCGTGAACGCGCAGCGCAAGGCGCGCGGCGAGGAGGAACTGTCCTCGGGCGATTTCCTGAAGCTGGTGCGTGCCAAGGCGGCGGAATTGCAGATCAGCCCCGAGATGCTGAAGCGCCCGGTCAATGTCGGCTTCTCGGGCGGCGAGAAGAAGCGCAACGAGATCCTGCAGATGGCCATGCTGGAACCGCGCATGTGCATCATGGACGAGACCGACTCGGGGCTTGACGTGGACGCGATGCGGCTGGTCTCGGACGGCGTGAACGCGCTGCGGTCGCCCGACCGCAGCTTCCTGGTCATCACCCATTATCAGCGCCTGCTGAACCACATCCAGCCGGACGTGGTGCACATCATGGCGAATGGCCGGATCGTGAAGTCGGGGGGGCCGGAGCTGGCGCTGCAGGTCGAGCAGGAAGGCTATGGCGACCTTCTGGCGGAGGTCGGCTGATGGCGGACACCGCAGTCCAGGCGAAGGACCACACCCCGACGGTCGAGGGCACGCCGAAGCCGGCCGGCGCCCTTGACGCGCGGCTTGCGGCATTGACGCTGCCGCAGGGCGGCTTTGCCGCCGCTGCGCGCCGCGACGCCCTGGCGCGCCTGCAGGACATGGGTCTGCCCGGTCCGCGCGACGAATACTGGCGCTATACCGATCCGCGTCCCTTCAACGCCCCCGAGGCCACGGCCATTCCCGTCCCGCAAGAACAGGCGACCCCGCTGTTCGAGACGCTGGACCGGCTGACGCTGGTCTTTGTGGATGGCGCCTTCGACGAGGCGGCGTCCGACGACCTGGCGCTTGAGGGGGTCGAGATCACCACCCTGGCCAAGGCCGACGACGCGAACTGGGCCGCCGATCTTTACGGCAAGCTCGAGGCCGCGGGCCAGCATCCCGTCCGCCGTCCCTTTGCGGTGCTGAACACGGCGGCGGCCCAGGACGGGCTGCTGATCCGCGTGACCGCAAAGCCGTCGAAGCCCATCCATGTCGTGCACCGCCGCGCCTCGGACAAGGCGGATGCGATGTGGCATCACGTGATCCGGGTCGAAACCGGGGCCGAGCTGACGCTGCTGGAAACCGGCATGGCTGGTGCCCGTTCGAACGGCATGATCGAGGTCGATCTGGCCGAGGGCGCGGTGTTCCATCATGTCGCCTCGAAACGCGCGATCGAGGCCAAGGTGGGCATCGGCCACATCTTCGCCCGCGTCGCCGCGAAGGCGCAGTTCAAGTCCTTCACCCTGTCGGTCAACGGCACCGTCATGCGCAACGAGGCGGTGATCGACATCGCGGGCGACGATGCCGTGGCCCATATTGCCGCCGCCGTTCTGGGCGACGGCGGGGTCGCGCCGTTCCATCAGGACGACACCGTCTTCATCACCCACGGGGCCGAACGCTGCGAAAGCCGGCAGGTCTTCAAGAAGGTCCTGAAGAACGGGGCCGAGGGCGTCTTCCAGGGCAAGATCCTGGTCAAGCCCGGCGCGCAGAAGACCGACGGCTATCAGATCAGCCAGGCGCTGCTGCTGGACGAACGCAGCCAGTTCCTGGCCAAGCCCGAGCTGGAGATCTATGCCGACGACGTGAAATGTTCGCACGGCTCGACCACCGGCGCGATCGACGAGGAAGCGTTGTTCTATCTCCGCTCTCGGGGCGTGCCGCGGGAACGGGCCATCGTGTTCCTGGTCCTGTCCTTCCTTGCCGACGCCCTGGCGGAAATCGAGGATGAGGCGATCCGCGACTGCATCTATGAACGGCTGGACCTGTGGCTGACCCTCAACGCGGTTCAGTAAGGGCGGCGCCCGCGGGCATCGTTCCCCGGGTGCTGCAAAGCTGGGTGGCCCCGCGCCGGGTGGTGCGGGGCCTTTCCGACATGTCGGAGGGCACGAAGCTGGCCGTGCTGATGGCCGCGATGCTGATCTTCCTGATCGCGCAGGCACCTTCCAATGCGCGGCTGGCGCAGCTTGACCCTTCCGTCCCGTTCCAAGCCCGCATGGGTGGTGCGCTTCTGGGCGTGATGTTCATGATGCCTATTCTGGCCTATGCCCTTGCCGCGCTGGTTGCGGGACTGTCGCGTCTGACCCCCTGGCGCCTTTCGCCCGAGAATTCGCGTCTGGCGCTGTTCTGGGCCTTGCTGGCCGTGGCGCCCGCGATGCTGCTGGCGGGTCTGGTCGCGGGTCTGGTCGGGCAGGGGCCGGGCCTGGCCCTGGCCCAGGCGGTTTGCGGCATCGGTTTTCTGGTGATCTGGGGCGTCGGAATATCAACTCTGGCGAGGCGAAGATGACTTTCGACGACTTCAAGGCCCTGGTCGGCCTGTCGTTCCGCAATCCAAACGCGGCGGCACATACGCTGATGGGGCAGGGGTGGCCGATCCAGGCCCGCTGGATGGCGCTTTTGGCTGCAGTGTCGCTGTCGGCGCTGCTCGCCTCGTTGGCGGCGGTGCTGTTCAGCACGCCGGCGCCGGATGGAACCCAGGTCGTGATCCTCAGCCAGCAGCCGATGGTTCTGGCCCTGATGCAGCTTGGTGCGATCGTGCTGGCGGCGGGGCTGATGTCCGGGGTCGGTCGTATGTTCGGCGGCCATGGCCGGTTCGAGGATGCGCTGCTGCTCACCGTCTGGATCGAGGTTCTGCTGCTTGTGGTCCAGGCCGTCCAGTTGGTGGTCTCGCTGGTCCTGCCCGGCGTCGCAGGTATGCTGGGGGTGGCGGCGCTCGTCCTGTTCCTGTGGCTCACCGTGCAGTTCACCAAGGCGCTGCACGGTTTCCGCAGCAGCGCCAAGGTCGCCCTTGGCCTGATCGGAACCGCCTTCGTGGCGGGCTTCGTGCTGTCGCTGATCGCTGCCGCCCTTGGAATCCTGCCGGAGATGCCGCAATGAGCTTTGACGTCGATGCCGTCCGTGCCGATTTCCCGATCCTGTCGCGGCAGGTCAACAACCGACCCCTGGTTTATCTGGACAGCGGCGCCAGCGCGCAAAAGCCGCGCCAGGTCATAGACGCGATCACCCGCGCCTATGAAGGCGAATACGCCAACGTCCATCGCGGCCTGCATTTCCTGTCGAACCTGGCGACCGACAACTATGAACGCGTCCGCGCGATCATCGCCCGCTTCCTGAACGCCCCGCACGAGGACGAGGTGATCTTCACCAGCGGATCGACCGAGGGGATCAACCTGGTCAGCTATGGCTGGGCCGCGCCCCGCTTGCAGGCGGGGGACGAGATCGTGCTGTCGGTCCTGGAACATCACGCCAACATCGTCCCCTGGCATTTCCTGCGCGAACGGCAGGGGGTGGTGCTGAAATGGGTCGAACCCGAACCCGATGGGTCGTTACCGCCCGAAAAGGTGTTGGCTGCAGTGGGGCCAAGGACGAAGCTCATCGCCGTCACGCATATGTCGAACGTGACCGGCACCGTTGTCGATATCGGGGCCATTGCGCGCGGCACCGATGTGCCCGTCCTCGCCGATGGAAGCCAGGCAGCGGTGCATATGCCGGTCGATCTGGCGGCGCTTGGCGTGGATTTCTACTGCGTCACCGGTCACAAGCTTTACGGGCCTTCAGGTTCCGGCGCGATGTGGATCCGCCGCGAACGGCAGGCCGAGATGCGCCCCTTCCTGGGCGGCGGCGACATGATCCGCACCGTGGCGCGCGACGCGGTCGAATACGCCGACCCGCCCCTGCGCTTCGAGGCGGGCACCCCGGGCATCGTCAACCAGATCGGCCTGGGCGCGGCGCTGGAATACATGATGGACCTGGGGATGGAGAACATCGCCGCCCATGAACGCGGTCTGCGCGACTATGCCCGCGACCGTCTGCGCAGCCTGAACTGGCTGCAGGTCCAGGGCGACGCGCCGGACAAGGGCGCGATCTTTTCCATGACCATGCAGGGCGCCCATGCCCACGATCTGTCCACCATCCTGGACAAGCGCGGCATTGCGGTGCGTGCCGGCAGCCATTGCGCCATGCCGCTGATGGAATTCTTCGGCGTCACCGCAAGCGCGCGGGCGTCCTTTGCCATGTACAATACCAAGCAGGAAGTGGACTCCTTGGTCGAAGGATTGACCTTCTGCCGAGAACTTTTCGCCTGAATCTTGCAAAGTTTCGGCGGGTCGCCGAAGATCGTCTTGTCTGAGCACCGAATGTCTGCATCCCTGTCCGAAATTCGCCGGACGGGGGACGAATATGACAGAGATTCTGGTTCTGGGCGCGGGCATGGTTGGCGTCACCACCGGGCTGGCGCTGCAGGCCCGCGGGCATCAGGTCACCATCATCGAACGCGGCGTGCCGGGGCGGGAAACCAGTTATGGCAATGCGGGCCTGATCCAGACCGAGGCGGTCGAACCCTATGCCATGCCTCTGGCCCCTGCCGCGCTGATCCAGATTGCCCTGGGAATGGGTTACGACGTCAAATGGAATCTGCCCGGCCTTGTGTCGCAACTGGGCGCGGTCTGGACCTATGCGGTCAATTCGCTGCCTGCGGGACATCGCCGGGCGACCCAGACCTGGGGCAAGCTGATCCGCCAATCGACCGAACGCCACGCGCCCTTGGTTCAGGCGGCGGGCGCCGACAACATCATCCGCCGCGACGGCTATATCGAGGTGCATCGCACCCCCGCCCGCATGGAAAAGGCCCGCGTCACGGCCAAGCGGTTCCTGGACGAATTCGGGGTCGAGGCCAAGCTGATGGACGGCCGCGCCCTGCGCGCCCTGGAACCCGCCATCAGGATCGAGGTCGAGGGCGCGACCCATTGGGCCGACGCCTGGACCTGCTCCGATCCGGGCGGGCTGGTGGCGGCCTATGCGGCGCTGTTCGAACGGAAGGGCGGGCGGATCGTCAATGCCGATGCAGGCGACCTGCAACGCACAGGCAGCGGCTGGCGCGTGGGGGATGACACGGCCGAACACGCGGTCGTGGCGCTTGGCCCCTGGTCGCCCATGCTGCTGCAGCGTTTCGGACTGACCGTGCCGATGGTCTTCAAGCGCGGCTATCACCGCCATTACCGCATGGAAACGCCGCCCAATCACCCGATCGCGGATTTCGGCAACTCGGTCGTGCTGTCGCCGATGCGGCGGGGCCTTCGCATCGCCACCGCCGCCGAACTGACCAGCCACCCGCGCCTGACGCCGCCGCAACTGAAGCACGGTGAAAAGGCCGCGCGGGAACTGTTCGACATCGGCGCCCCTGTCGAGGCCGAACCCTGGACCGGCCGTCGCCCCTGCATCCCCGACATGCTGCCGGTGATCGGCCGCGTGCCCGACCAGCCGAATCTCTGGGCGCATTTCGGACATGGGCACCAGGGTTTCACCCTGGGTCCGGTCACGGCGGAAATCCTGGCCGACGAAATGAACGGCGGCCAAGGCTGGCCGGAATTGCAACCCGCCCGCTTCAAGCGGTGATCGCCGCTTCTTCTTCACCCAAATATCCTCAGGGGGTGAATTGGCCGCAGGCCAAGAGGGGGCGCGAGCGCCCCCTGCTGCCGCAATCCGTCATCAGAGCCGGTTGACTTTCGCGCGCGGCGACACACCTTGGAAGTCTGCCGCATGAAGGTTGCCTGATGGGTCACAACAACACCAACGCGCCGGTCGCGCGTCCGATCGAAGTCACCCGTCCCAAGCTGGAAGGCGGGCGGCGCTTCGTCATGAAAAGCGAATTCCAGCCCGCGGGCGACCAGCCGACGGCCATCGTCGAGCTGACCCAGGGCGTGCAGGCGGGTGAACGCGACCAGGTGCTGCTGGGCGCGACGGGCACCGGCAAGACCTTCACCATGGCCAAGGTGATCGAGGCGACGCAGCGCCCGGCCATCATTCTGGCGCCCAACAAGACCCTGGCGGCCCAGCTTTATGGCGAATTCAAGGGCTTCTTCCCCGACAACGCGGTCGAATACTTCGTCAGCTACTACGACTATTACCAGCCCGAGGCCTATGTCCCCCGGTCCGACACCTATATCGAGAAGGAATCGCAGATCAACGAGGCCATCGACCGGATGCGCCACTCTGCCACCCGGGCGCTGCTGGAGCGCGACGACGTGATCATTGTGGCCTCCGTCTCCTGCATCTACGGCATCGGCTCGGTCGAGACCTATTCGGCCATGACCCAGGACATGGTCGTGGGCGACAGCTATGACCAGCGGGAATTCATCGCCCAGCTTGTGGCGCAGCAATACCGCCGCCTTGACGCGGCGTTCCAGCGGGGTGGGTTTCGGGTGAAGGGCGACGTGGTCGAGGTCTGGCCCGCCCACCTTGAGGATCGCGCCTGGCGCTTCGACTTCTTCGGGAACGAGCTTGAGGCGATCACCGAATTCGATCCCCTGACCGGGCAGAAGACCGACAACTTCCGCCAGATCCGCATCTATGCCAACAGCCACTATGTCACGCCGCGCCCCACGCTGCAGCAGGCGATCAAGGGCATCAAGGCGGAACTGCAGACCCGGCTGAAGCAACTGGTGGACGAAGGCAAGCTGCTGGAAGCGCAGCGTCTGGAGCAGCGCACGAACTTCGACCTCGAGATGCTGGAGGCCACAGGCGTCTGCAACGGGATCGAGAACTATTCCCGCTACCTGACTGGCCGCGCGCCGGGCGAGCCGCCCCCCACGCTGTTCGAGTTCATCCCCGACAACGCCATCGTCTTTGCCGACGAATCCCACGTGTCGGTGCCGCAGATCGGCGGCATGTATCGCGGCGACTTCCGGCGCAAGTTCACACTGGCCGAACACGGCTTCCGGCTGCCAAGCTGCATGGACAACCGCCCGCTCAAGTTCGAGGAATGGGACGCCATGCGACCCCAGTCAGTCTTCGTCAGCGCCACCCCTGCGCAGTGGGAGATGGACCAGACCGGCGGCGTCTTCACCGAACAGATCATCCGCCCCACCGGCCTTCTGGACCCGCAGATCGAGATCCGCCCGGTCGAGATGCAGGTGGACGACCTGCTGGACGAAATCCGCAAGGTCAGCGCGGCGGGCCTGCGCACGCTGGTCACGACGCTGACCAAGCGCATGGCCGAGGACCTGACCGAATATTTCCACGAACAGGGCGTCCGCATCCGCTACATGCACAGCGACATCGACACGATCGAGCGGATCGAGATCCTGCGCGACCTGCGCCTTGGCGCCTTTGACGTGCTGGTGGGCATCAACCTGCTGCGCGAGGGGTTGGACATTCCCGAATGCGGCCTTGTGGCGATCCTGGATGCCGACAAGGAGGGCTTCCTGCGGTCGGAAACCAGTCTGATCCAGACCATCGGCCGCGCCGCGCGGAACGTGGACGGGCGCGTGATCCTTTATGCCGACAGCATCACCGGCAGCATGGAACGCGCCATGGCGGAAACCGAACGCCGCCGCCAGAAGCAGATGGCCTATAACGAGGCGCATGGCATCACCCCCCAGACCGTCCGCAAGAATGTCGAGGATGTGCTGGCGGGCCTGTGGCAGGGCGATACCGACCAGTCGCGGATCACGACCAGGGTGGACCGCCCGATGGTCGGCGCGAACCTTCAGGCCCATCTGGACGCCCTGCGCGCCCAGATGCGCAAAGCCGCCGAGAACCTGGAGTTCGAGGAGGCGGCCCGCCTGCGCGACGAGGTCAAGCGGCTGGAGGCGGTGGAACTGGCCGTTGCCGACGACCCCCTGGCGCGCCAGTCCGTGATCGAGGAGGCGGCCGAGGAGGCGGTCAAAGCCTCTGGCCGGTCCACGGCAGGCAGGGCGGGGCAGCGCGGCGGCAACAAGCGGTCCAAGCGGCGGCGCTGACGCCCTCAGCCCAGGGCCGCTGCGATCTTTCGCGCCAGTTGGTCAAAGCTGAACGGCTTGGCCAGGAAATTGCCACCCGCCTTCACCCGCGTGTCAATGTCGGACGAGTCTCCGGTATATCCGCTGGCATAGACGACCTTCAGGTCGTCCCGAAGCCTGCGGGCCTGTTCGACCAGTTGCGGTCCGGTCATCTGCGGCATGACCACGTCCGTGAACAGCAGGCTTACATCCCGGCGGCGCGACAGGATGTCCAGGGCGGCCGGTCCCGACGAGGCTTCCAGGACCGTATAGCCCAGGTCCCGCAGCGACGCGACCGTGAAGGCGCGGACCCGGTCCTCGTCCTCGACCACAAGGATCACCTGTGCGGGCTGGCCCAGCGGCACGTCGTTGGCAAGATCGTCCGCCGTTCGGGCGGCATGGTCCAGGCTGCGGGGCAGATACAGATCCACGGCGGTCCCCTGGTCCACCTGCGATGTGATCGTGACATGGCCGCCCGATTGGCGGATGAAGCCATAGACCTGGCTTAGCCCCAGGCCGGTGCCGCGTCCCGTGGGCTTGGTGGTGAAGAACGGATCGAAGGCCTTGGCCAGGACTTCGGGCGTCATGCCCGTTCCCGTGTCCAGCACCCGGATGCGCACATAGGCCCCCGGCTCGATCCCAAGCTCGCGGGCCTCTGCGGGCGCCAGATCCGCATTGGCGGTTTCCAGCGTGACTTGCCCGCCATCCGGCATCGCGTCCCGGGCGTTCACCGCCAGATTGATGATGGCGTTTTCAAGCTGGTTGCGATCGACCTTGGTTGCCCAAAGATCGGGTTGCAGATGCGTGTCCAGCACGATGGTTTCGCCCAGTGACCGCGACAGCATGTCGGACAGGCCGATCACTTGGGCATTGGCGTCGATCACCGCCGGCTCCAGCGGCTGTTGCCGCGAAAAGGCCAGCAGCCGCTGCGTCAGCGCGGCGGCGCGGCCCGCCCCGTCCAAGGCCCCCTCGATATAGGCGCCGACATCGGCATTGCCCCGCGCAAGCTGCCTTTGGGTCAGGTTCAGGCCGCTGATGACCACCGCCAGCATGTTGTTGAAGTCATGGGCAATGCCCCCCGTCAACTGGCCCACCGCCTCCATTTTCTGCAACTGGCGCAACTGGCGTTCCGCGGCCTCTCGGCGCTCGAATTCCTCGCGCAGGACGATCTCGCGCTGTTGAAGTGCTGCTTCCTGCTCCTCGACACGGCGGCTGAGGCTGATCAGTGCCTCGGCCCGTTCGATGGCCAGCCATGTCTGCTGCACGATTTCCTTGGCAAGGATGATTTCGGGTTCCGTCCAGATGCGCACGTCAGCCTGATGAAGATAGATCCCCGCCGCCCATTTTCCGCTCGTCAACAGCGGCACGCATATTCCGGCCAGAACCCCTTCCTGGGCGTAAGGCTTCAGTTTGCCGTCGCAGTCCTGACGGCTGTCTCCGAAGACCAGGGCGCGGCCCGCGCGGCGTTCGGCATCGGCGTGCTGTCCGTAATGATCCGTGGTCTGTGATCCCGTCAGGGGTTCCAGCGTGCCGTCGGACCAGGAGGCCTCGTGGCGGACGCGTCGCGGTTCGATCATCCGATAGAAGCCGACACGGTTGACACCCAGCCGCTTGCCCAAGGCTTCCGAGGATGCGCGCAGTATTTCCTGCGGATCGCTTTGCGTCCGCTGGCGCGCGATCTGTTCAAGAACGAATTCCCGTTCCTCTTTCGCGGCGCGCAACTGCAGTTCCGCCTCTTTCAGGCGGGTGATGTCATAGCTGACGCCCGGCATCCGCACGCAACGGCCGTCCGGCCCCGCCATGCATTGCCCCTGCGCCGATACCCAGGACACCGTCCCGTCGCGGCCCAGCAGCCGGTATTCCGACGAAAACTTTCCCACGGCTGCAATGGTCCGCGCGATCTCCGCCTGGACCCGGGGGCGGTCTTCGGGATGAATGCCCTTGATGAATTCCTCGACCCTGGTCCCTTCGGCCGCAATATTGGGATCGACGCCATAAAGGTTTGCGAAGTTGCTGTCGGCAGTCAGGCGGTCTGCGATCACGTCCCAGTCCCAGATGCCCACGCTGTTGCTGGACGACATCGCCAGTTCCAGACGCTCGGTCGCCTTGGCGCGGGCGCGTTCGGCCAGGATCCGGTCCGTGGTTTCGCCTGTGACGCAGATCAGCCCGGCAATGCCGCCGTTGGCGTCGATGACGGGGGAATAGGTAAAGGTCCAATAGCTTTCCTCGGGCAACCCGTTGCGGCTGAGATCCAGCCGCATGTCCACCATCTTCTGGCTTTCGCCAGCGAGGCATCGGTCCACCAAGGGCGAGATATCGTCCCAGATGCTTGCCCACAGATCCCGGAAGGGTTTGCCCAGCGCATCCTTGGCCCGATAGCCCAGGATCGGCTCATAAGCGTCGTTATAGAACGAAATCAGTTCCGGTCCCCAGGCCAGATACATCGGCGTGGGGCAGGCCAGCACCGTGGCCAGGATGGCACGCAGATCCGCAGGCCAGGACTCCATCTGCCCGATGGGCGTATCCGACCAGTCCCGTCTGGCGATGTCGCGGGCCACCCCGCTGTCACTCCCTGCCAGCCAGTCGCCCAAGGACCGTTCGATATCCATCTGTCATTCCATCCCGCATTGCGGCCAAGACGCCTTGGCCTTGCGAGGTTCCTGCCGCTGTTCCGCCCCGATATTTGCGTCTGCCCGCCGCGACCGCAAGGCCCTGAAAAGGCTGACCGCCAACAAGACGCAACCCTGTGTCGGCAAGGAAAGGTCGGGGGTTGATGATCGCCGTGCCAGCCCGATGCGAAGACCCGGTTCGTCAAGTTCCCCTGACATCAGAGAACGGCATGGCTTCCCAAGGGCAAGGTGGTGCAGATCGCGGATATTCGCCAGAAGCACCATGTCGCACCGCTGCAGACCAAAGAGCGGCCGGTGTTTCCATGCCCGAGCCACGATCCCTCCCCATCAAGGCGGCACGGAAGGCTTTCTGCCAGGCTGCTACGTCGACTTGGCGTACATGCTTCGTCTGGATGCCGCGTTCCCTGATCGAGGAGGCGACGGGGGCCGATGTCTCGCCCGAGCCGCTGCTGTCCTATCTGGAAGGCAAGTTCGGCCAGATCGTCTCGGCAAAGGGGATGGAGCCGCCCGGCTTGAAGGTCACGACCGTGATGTGCATGTCGTGGCGCAGGTCGGCCGGGTCCATGAAGCGCGTGGTGCCCCGGGCTCCGTCCGTGTCGGGCAT
The DNA here is from genome assembly GCF_030846195.1 of Paracoccus yibinensis. Classification (GTDB taxonomy): domain Bacteria; phylum Pseudomonadota; class Alphaproteobacteria; order Rhodobacterales; family Rhodobacteraceae; genus Paracoccus; species Paracoccus yibinensis. The sequence goes on along the minus strand of NZ_JAVCWH010000002.1, from coordinate 66,133 downwards.
CATCGAGGGCGCGATGTCCTGTTCCTGCGCGACGATGGGATCGGGCCTGTCCACGCCATTGCAGGGCTGCCACCGCTTGCGCCACCAGTGAAAGCCGGTGTTGCCGGGCGCGGACCAAGGCCGCTGGCAAGCGGCGCAAGCGCGTTGTCGAGCAGAAGCAGGCGAACGGCAAGACGAAGACAAAGACGATCACGCAGGGGACACCGAAGGTGGCGCGGTGGCCTTCATTGCAGTGCGGCTGATCGCCTGCATGGCCGGCGGTGAGGAGTTCGGCCCCTTTAAGGACTGAACGACGCGGCTTTGCCTGTCGCCTGCTGCACCGGTGCGATACAGACCCCGCATTCACGATTGGGTGGCGATGGCAGGCGTGAGCGTCCATCACCTCTCAGCGGCCAGGTATGACCTGCGCACCCAGGGCGGCCTGCCCCTGTTTCCGGGCGGGTCGGTAGAGAACGCGCGCGGCAACCCTTGAAACTCGTTACCCAAGGCGGGGCAGGCGGTCCTTTGGGCAAGACAGGCTATTTCCTCTGCTTTGTTGGTGCCTCCTGGATCAGACAGCCGGTTTGCGGTGCCGCGTATGCTGTTCGTAGGCATAAGCCTGGCTCAGCAGTTCCGCCTCTGACCATTGCAGCCCAAGGAAGATCAGGCCAAAGGGCGCTCCTGACGCGTAGTAGCCGGCGGGGACGGTGATGCCTGGAATCCCGGAAATGTTAAGTTCGCCAACGGTGGTTTCGCGAAGCGCTTCCCCCGCGTGAAGTTCGGGGAGTTCATTCAGCATCTGTGGGTAAACCAGGCTGTCCAGGCTGTGCTTCGCGAAAACAAGTTCCAGCAGCTCCAGGTACCGGCGTTTCAGTTCTGTAAAGGCCGGCAGGGCAGGGGGCGTTTCGGGGTCCGCAAGACATGGTGCAAAATCTGGAAGCTCTTGCAGATAGCCGAGGATCGCGCCCTTCCCAAGGACATTCTCGGAGGCAGTGGCCGCAATGAACTCTTTCCACGATTTCAGCGCGGCGTCGGGTCCAAGGCGACGCAGGTAGCAGGTCATGTCATAGGGCAGCGATTCAAGGCCGCGCCCGTCGAAGAAGGGTGTTCCGGGTGTGATCTGGCGCAGGCTGGCGAAGTCGGTTCCTGCGAAGGGATCCTCGACCAGAACGGCGCCCGCCGCCACGAGTTCCCGCTTCGCACGTTCATAAAGCTGAGTAGCTTCCTCCGAGAGAAGGTCTGGTCGCCAGCCCGGGCCATAAAGCCCCAGCCGCTTGCCCCGCAGCCCGTCGGTTGACAACCGTGCTGCATATCCACCCGGGGGAACTTTCCCGACCGCAGCCAATGTCTTCGGGTCCTCGGTGGTGAAGCCGGCCAGCACCGTCAGGCATTCGGCGGCATCTGTGACCGTGCGGGCGACCGGTCCCACCACGTCGCGATTGGCCGACAGGGGCACGACGCCTGCATTGGGCACCAGCCCGATGGTCGGTTTGATGCCCACCAGATCCTGGGCCGAGGCCGGGTTCTGGATGGATCCACCCGTTTCCTCGGCCAGCCCGATCACCGCCATGTGGGCGGCTACCGCCGCCGCCGAGCCGGCGCTGGACCCCCCCGGCACGCGGTCGGGTGCAGCGGGATTGATCGTCGGTCCGGCCCAACTGTCATTGGCATGGGTCCCGGTCCAACTGAGGATCGGGACGTTGGTCTTGCCGATGATGACCGCGTCTGCGGCCCGCATCCGCGCCACCACGGGGCTGTCGCGTTCGGGCATAAGATCGACGCCGCCCGCACCGGAATAAAGCAGCCGCCAGCCCGCGGTCGACGGAAAGCCCACCATGTCCATGGGGTCCTTGACCACGACGGGAACACCCGCCAAGGCACCCACCTCCTCGCCTGCGGCAATCCGGCGGTCGATGTCGCGGGCCGTGTCCAGCGCCGCGTCATTTTTGAAGATGACCGCGTTATAGGTGCCGTTCGTCGCCTGCATCTGGGCGATTGCGGCCGATGTCAGCGCCTCGGCGGTGAAGGCGCCGCTGGCCAGGCCTTGGCGAATGCCGGCCACCGTCAACTCGCCCAAGGAGGGAAGCATGTCCTTCATCGGGCGATTCCAACGATGGATTTCAGGACCGATGCGCCGACCGTGTATTTCGGGTCCACCATGTTGCCCAGCCGGATGCGGCCGCACTGCGTCAGAAGCATATAGGCGTCGATCTCGTCAAAGCCGAAGTCGGCGGCCATCCAGCGGATCAACTCGCGATAGGCGCCGCGCGCGGCGTCCTCCATCGGCCGCGAGGAGCCGATGGTCATGTAGAACTTTTCGTTCTCGAGCCGCGGGGTCTTGATGGTCCAGCCCTTGATCAGATCGACGCGGACGGTGGTGACGGTCGGGTGTTCGATCGCGACGCCGCACAATTCGCCGTCGCCCTGCGCGGCATGGCAGTCGCCCAGGAACAGGAACCCGCCCTCGGTCTGGACGGGCAGATAGACGACCGCGCCCGGCGCCACGTCCGGCAGGTCCATGTTGCCGCCGTAATAATCGGGCACCAGCGAGGAGATGGCCTCGATCTGCGGGGCGGTGCCGATGGTGCCGATGAAGGGTTCGTAAGGCAGGGTGATGCGGTCGTTCCAGACGGTGCCTTCTTCGGCGGTGACATTCAGCTTGCGCACGCGTTCGGGCAGGGGGGCGGTCAGCAGGGCCGTGTCCGCCGTGGGCACCAGGCCGCCGAATTCGGGCATGATCACGGTGGTGCCCCGGGGTTGGGGTCCGCGCGGAACGATGCTGTCGATATGGACGGCGATGGTGTCGCCCTTTTCCGCGCCGTTGATCCAGACTGGTCCGTTCTGGGGGTTGAGAAACGGAAAGTTCAGCTTCTCGGTCGGCTTGTCCGCTTCCGACGTAATCGCACCTTCGAACGCGTCGTGGGTTTCGCAGGTCAGCACCGTGCCGGGATCGATCCTCAGCACCGGCGGGATCGCCGCGCTGTAGACATAGTGATACCTGCCTTGCTGGGCCTCGGTCAGCGATGCTTCCGCCCGTGCCTCTCCTTTGGCGACGGCCTTGCGGGCCATGATGGAGTCTTCGAACCAGCTCATGTGGATACCTTTCTGGATGGGGGTCAGACGGACAGATGGCTTCGGATAAGATCCTGGTCGTCCAGGTCGGAACGGCTCAGCGCGGCGGTGATGCGGCCCTTGTCCATGACATAGCAGCGCTGTGCCATGGCGCGGATCATGTCGATGTTCTGTTCCACGAAGACCACGCCAAGCCCGGATTTTGCATTCAGGTCCACCATGATCCGGGCGATCGACTGAACGATGTTGGGCTGGATGCCCTCGGACGGCTCGTCCAGCAGGACGAGGGACGGGCCGCCCATTAGCACCCGGCCGATGGCAAGCTGCTGCTGCTGGCCCCCGGACAGGGTGCCCGCGCGCTGGCCCGCCCGTTCCTGGAGGATGGGGAAATAGTGAAAGACTTCCTCAAGCTTCCCATCCAGCTTGCGGCCGGAAATCGACTGGCCAACCAACAGGTTCTCCAGCACCGTCATGCGGGGGAAGACGTCGCGACCTTGCGGGACATAGCCGATGCCCAGGCGGGCGCGGCGATGCGCCGACAGGCCGTCAACCGGCCGGCCCCGGACCAGGATCGATCCGCGCTGCGTCGGAAGAAGACCGATCAGCGTCTTCATCAACGTGGACTTGCCCACGCCGTTGCGGCCTATGATTGCGACGATCTCCCCCTCGTTCACGTGGAAATCGACACCTTGCAGGACAGGCTTGCCGCCATATCCGCCGTTCAGCGCGGAAGTTTGCAGAAGGGGTTCAGGCATCGACCTCTCCCAGATAGATCCTGGCCACGCGGGGATCGGCGGTGATGTCGTCGATGCTGCCCTGGGCGAAGACCTTGCCCAGATGCAGCACCGTCACCCGATGGGCGATCTGGCGCACGAAGGCCATGTCGTGTTCCACTGCCAGCACGGTCATGCCCTCGGCGTTCAGCCGGTGCAGCATCTCGCCCGTGGCATGGGTTTCGTCGGGCGTCATTCCGGCCGTGGGTTCGTCCAGCAGCAGAAGGCGCGGCTTCAACGCGATCGCCATGCCGATTTCCAGCCACTGCTTCTGGCCATGGCTGAGGTTGCCGGCCAGTTGCGCCTGATCCCCCGACAGCTTGAGGAATTCCAGCAGCCGGTCCACCTCCTCGCGCAACATGCCGGCCGGGACATGGTGCTGAAGGGCGATGACCAGGTTCTGACGGGTGCTGAGTTCCTTGAAGATGCCGGGCACCTGGAACTTGACGCTGATGCCCTTGCGGATGCGCTGGAAGGACTTGGCGCGGGTGATGTCTTCGCCTGCCAGCAGGATCTGGCCGCTGTCGGGCTGATGCTCGCCCAGGATCAGGCGGAAGAAGGTGCTTTTTCCGGCGCCGTTGGGGCCGATCAGGCAATGCATCTCTCCGGTTTGCAGGGTGAAATCGACATTGCCCGTGACATGCAGGCCGCCGAAGTGCTTGTTCAGCTTGCGGGTTTCCAGGATGGACATCAGCGGACCTCCTTCCGCCGCGTCAGGCGGCCGGCGGCGTCAACGATGCCCATCACGATGCCGCGCGGCGCGACCAGCACGGTCAGGACCAGCAGGATGCCCATCACGACCAAAGCATACTGGCTGCCGTGGATGGTCAGCATCTGGAACACGATCAGCACGGCCAGGGTGCCCACCAGCGTCGTGGTCAGGTCGCTGCGCCCGCCGACCGCGACCCAGACGATGGGCAGCGCGGCCGCGGTCATCCCCATCGAGGCGGGCGTGATATAGTTCCCCCAGGACGTGTAAAGCACCCCCGACAGCCCCGCGAGCGCCGAGCCGATGACGAACCCGCCCAGCTGGAACTTGCGGATGTCGTAGCCCAGCATCTCGGCCCGTTGCGGATTTTCGCGGATTGCCACCAGGACGTTGCCAAAGCGCGAATTGACCAGCATCCGCAGCGCCAGATAGACGACCACCAGAAGCGCAAGCGTCAGGTAATACAGCGGCAGGTCGGGAAACAGCACGATATCCCCGCCCGGCCAGGGGATCGTCAGCGAGGGCATTCCGCCCATGCCGTTGAACCCGTTCAGCCGGGCCGATCCGATGGCCCATTGCGGGCCGGCCGTCTGCGCCATGAAGCGTTCTAGGACCAGCGTCACCGACAGGGACACGATGCCCAGGAACACGCCGTTGATGCGCCCGAAGAACAGGAAATAGCCCAGCACGGCGGCAAAGACCGCGCTGAAGCCCACCGCCAGCACCAGCGAAAGAAGCGTCAGCCCATAGGCATCGCCCAGGTTGATCGTCAGCACGCCATAGCAATAGCCCGCGACGCCGAAGAAGGCCGTCTGCCCGAAGCTGAGCGATCCGCCATAGCCCCAGATCAGCGACAGGCCCATGGCCATGAACAGCCAGTTGAAGAAATAGACATTATTGCCCACGTCATAGCTGTCGGCGAACATCGGATAGGCGCAGGCGCAGGCCAGGACGACCAGGAAGCCAGCCCAGAACCTGGGGCCACGGCCGATGGTCTGCGGTCCTTCGACCAGGCGCAGGGCCGCGCGCAACCGGGATTGCTCGGCCATTCTCAGGCCCTCTCTTTCAGAATCTTGCCGCTGATCCCTCGTGGCAGGATGCGGATGACGATGATGACGGCGATCAGCAGGCCGATCTGCCCGGCAAGCTGTCCTTGCCAGCCGGTCAGGGCGGCCTTGATGACGCCAAGGATCGCGGCGGCGGGCGCCGTGCCCAGGAAGATGTCTGCCCCGCCGACGACGACGGTGACAAAGGCCTCGACCATGAAGGACGCCCCCATGGTGGGCACCAGCGTCATGGTCGGCGCATAAAGCCCGCCTGCCAGTCCTGCCAGGCCCGCGCCAAGGCCGAAGGTCACGCTGTAGATCAGGTTGGTGTTGACGCCCATGGCTTCGGCCACATGGGGAACCTGGATCGTGGCGCGCGACAGAAGGCCGAACCGCGTCCGGGTGAACATCAGCCACAGCAGGGCCAGCGTGCCGATCGCGGCAATCATCAGGATGACGCGGTAGACGGAATAGGAATAGCCGCCCATCGTGAAGCTGCCGAAGGGTGTGCCTACACCCTGCATGCTGGGACCAAGGACGATCAGCGTCCCCTGGGTCACGATCATGGAAATGCCCCAGGTCGCGACGATGGTGTCCAGCGGACGCTGATACAGGGGGCGGATCACCAACAGTTCCACGATCATGCCCGCAATGCCCGCGGCAACGGCCCCCGCGACGATCGCAAGCGGCAGAGGCAAGCCCGCATGGACCGCGCTGGTCGAGACATAGGCCCCGCACATGATGAATTCGCCATGGGCAAGGTTGATGACGCCCATCATGCCGAAGATGACGGCCAGCCCGCAGGCGCTGAGGACCAGAAAGGCGAAGGCATCGCCGAACTGGTAGAGAAAGCTGAAGATCAGATTGAAGATGTCCACGTAGGCGGCCCCTTTGGTCTGGTGGCGTCCGGGCGGGCAGGCCGCCCGGACAGGTCGGGGATCAGCCGTTGGCCGGGGGCGGATTCGACGGCGTGTACTGTTCGCTGGGATCGCTGACGGTCAGGTCGCAGCCCGCCTGGCCCAGCCAATAGGGCTGGATCGCCTCCCACTTGGTCGGAAACTCGACCGAATGGTCATCCGTCACATGCGCCAGATGGATGGTGTGCGAGACATGCTGGCTTTTCGGGTCGATGCACATCTGGCCGCCGGGCCCATCGACGCAGACATCCCCTTCGGCGATGACCTTGCGGATATCGGCCAGTTCGGTCGACTTCGCGCGCTCGACCAACTGCTTGTAGAGATAGACGGCGGCGTAGGAGTTGCTGGCCTCCTGGTTGATGTAGGGTTCGTCAGGGAACTTCGCGCGAAACTTCTCGACGAACTCCTTGCTGGCCGGGCTGTCGATTTCCTCGACATAGTTCACGGTCGCGTACATGTCCTTGAGACTGGGCGGCGTGAAGCGCTTGTGCTCATAGCCTTGGCCCACGTTTACCGAGGATGCCATCGGCAGGCCCAGGTTCGCGGCGCCCGCCTGTTCGTAATAGGACGCCTGCGCGGTTCCAACCAGCAGCGTCACGACGAAATCGGGCTTCGCTGCCTGAATGTTCTGGATGGTCTGCGAAAACTGCGACACGCCCAGGGGGATGAACTCCTCGCCCACCATGGTGCCGCCATTTTCCGCGACGATGTTGCGCACCCATTCGGCCGAGATCTGGCCGAAGTTGTAGTCGGCCGCGATCGTATAGACGTTGGGTCCGTAATTCTCGATCATGTAGGGCAGCAGGGTCGAGAACTGCTGTTCTGGAACGGCGCCCGTCACGATCATGTTCGCGTCGCAGACCCCGCCCTCATACTGGTTGTTATAGAAGGCCAGTCCGTCGAACTGGTTGACGATCGGGCGGTAAGCCTCTCGCGAGGCCGAGGAAAATCCCGCAAAGACGGCATCCACCTGATCGCGCTGCAACACCCGGCGCATGAATTCCTGATAGCGGGTATTATCGGACTGGGTGTCGTATTCGACCAGTTCCAGCGGGCGCCCGTCGATCCCGCCAGCGGCATTGATTTCTTCGGCCGCAAGCTGGATCGCATGGACCTTGCCGATCGTGGCAAGGGCGAAATCGCCGGACTGGTCTTCCAGGACACCCAGCTTGATGGGTTCGGCATCCTGTCCGAACGCGGCGCCAGCAAGCAACAGAACTCCGAGCGCCGAAACGGCGCTTCTTGATTTGATCAACATTGACAACTCCTTGTCGGTTCTCGACGTGGGATTAGGCCCAGCGTCGCCTTTCATCAGTCGGCGAGGCTTCTTCGTCCTCGTTATGTCTTGACGCTTTCAGGCCCTGGCAGAAGTCCTCGACGCTCTGGCGAGCGTGCATGGCGCTGCGACGCAGGCGATCATAGGCCTGGTCAGGCCCGATGCCTTCGCGAAGTACCATGTCGGTTACTGCGCGCAGGACATGGGCACGGCCTTTTCGCCGCTGCTTCAGTTCCTCGATCTGGGCCTGCATTGCCATATTGCGGGTAAGGGAATTGACCGCCAGGAACAGCGCGGAATAGACCGATCCGCTGTGGACGGGCTTGGTCAGGAAGGCTTGCGCGCCAAGGCTGACCAGCCCGCGCAGCCGGCTGGGCGCTTCGGACCCGACCAGCCCGACAATGGCGCAATCCGGCGGTCTGTCAGGTTCCTCACCTGCAGGGGGCAGCGCCATGTCGCCGTCGATGAAGGCGACGCGGGGGCCTGCCGATGGCTCAAACAGCAAGGTCTGGTGGACCGCATCGACCGTCAGTCCAAGGCGCGGCAGAACGATCTGCAGTGTATTCGTGCTGCGGCTGTCGGATGTGATGATCGACGCTCGGAAATCGCGGAAGTTCTGCGTCACGCGGGGCTGTTTCATTTCACGATCCTCAGTTGCGAGGGCAGGGAAGACGGTTCTGTGGTGCGCGACCACTGCACCAGGTAGGGATCCGGCTGCACCGGCCCTGGGCTTTCGATCAGCACATCGAATTCGTAATCCGCGCGGGAGATACCGATATGCGGCGTCAGATAGGCGTGCATCGTCGCCGGATCGATCATCACCGGTCCCTGCGGCGCATCGAAGCGGCAGGCGGTTACGGCGGTGCGAACCTGTGCAATGTCTTCGCCACCGGCCCGCGCGACGGCGCGTGCCAGCAGGTGGATGGCAATATAGCTGGACTCTGCGTCGGCGCAGGCGGCCGGTCCATTCGGAAAAGCACGGCGATAGGCTTCAACAAAGTCGGCATTGCGTGCCGTCTGAATCGAGGAAAAATAGACGCTGGAGGTGATCTGTCCATCTGCCGCCTCTGCCCCGATCGCGTGCAGTTCCGGTTCGGACAAGGTGCAGCTTGCCACCGGCATGTTTCGCGGCTGGTCGATCCCGGCAGCAGCGCTGGCCCGGCGCAGGCGCCGCAGGAACTCATACGATGATGACCCGATCAGGGAATTGAAGATGTAGTCCGGCCGAAGGTCCAGAATTTCGGTTACATACTGGTCTAGGTCAGTCTCCCCTACCGGCACATAGCGTTCGGCTGCGATCTGTCCTCCCAGGCGCGTAATGCCTTCGCGGAAGACGCGGTTGCTTTCCCAGGCCCAGATATAATTCGACCCGATGCAATAGGCCGTGCTGCCGTATTCCTTGAACAGAAAGCCGATAAGCGGCGTCAGATGTTGATTTGGCGAGGAGCCGGTGTAGATCACGTTCTGCGAGGTCTCAAACCCTTCGTAATGGCTGGGATACCACAGCAGCGCATCGTGCTTTTCCACGATCGGCAGCACTTCCTTGCGGCTGGAGGAAGTATAGCAGCCGCAGATATGGAGAATGCCTCGATCCAGCATCGACTGGATCCCGTCTCGGTAACTGGCCAGCTGTCCACGAGGGTTCACGTGCAAAGGCTCTAGCCTGAGGGGCAGGGATGCATCCTCGTTCACCTCCTGGCACGCCAACATCGCCCCATTCAGAAGTGCCTGAGCAACCGTGGCGTAAGGCCCTTCGGTCGAAAACAGCAGGCCGATCTGAAGTGAGGTGCGTTCCAAGTTCATGTCCACGTGAAAACAGCCCTGAGGCAGCGAATGCCCAGGGCGGAATTGCCGTTATGTCGATGTCGTCAGAGCTGTGCGTGACGGCTCAGTTGCCTTGCACATGTCTCACGCTAAGGCCGCGGGAACAGACCTGTCAATCAGCAAAGAGGATGAGGCGCGGGCGTGCCTTGATTTTCAGCAGCCCACCAGGATCAGATGGGGAATTGCACAATAAAGGTGAAGGAAATTTCCGGCGTTTGATGAAGTGTCGAGGCTTTCCCGAACCGCATCAGTCGGCGAGGGTGGGGGTGTTGCGTCAGGCGGAGAGTGGATGTCCGTGGAATTCGCTTTGCGGACTTTCGGTTCATGGCGGATCGCCTGGCCGGCTGACGGCAGGTCCGGCTCTTAAGGTGCTGGATGACTTCAACCGCGAAGGGCTGGCATCGAAGACACGGCGCGCGCCCTCGCGTTTCCGCGATGCGGATTGGCGTTGATCCGGGGGCCGCTTCCCGGCATGTGTGGCCCATCATCATGGGGGCATCATGCGGGTCCTGCTTGTCGAGGATGAGGCCGATATCGCCGATGCGCTGCTGCGCTTCCTGCGCGCCCAGGGTCATGCGGTGGATCATGCCGCCGACCTGGACACGGCACGGACCGCGATCGCCGTGGCGGATCATGGCGCGATCCTGCTGGATCTGGCGCTGCCGGACGGCTCGGGGCTGGACCTGCTGCGCGACCTGCGCCGGGGCGGCAACAGGGTGCCGGTGCTGATCGCCACCGCGCGGGACCGGATCTCGGACCGCATCGCGGGACTGGACGCGGGCGCCGACGACTATGTGGTCAAGCCCTATGACCTGGCCGAGGTCGAAGCGCGGCTGCGCGCCCTTGCCCGCCGCGCGTCCGGCGATCCGGCACCGGAAAGCAGGGTCGGCGCGCTGACGGTGGACCGGGCCGGCGCGCGGATGTTCCGCGACGGGCATGAGATCCGCCTGACCTCGCGCGAATGGGCGCTGTTCGACGCGCTGCTGTCGGCGCGTGGGCGCGTATTGTCCAAGCAGGCGCTGGAGGAGCGGCTCTATGCCTTCGACAACGCGATCGAGGGCAACGCGGTCGAGGTCTATGTTTCCCGCCTGCGTACCAAGCTGGGCGCGGACGCGATCCAGACCCGCCGCGGCCTGGGATACCTGATCCCGTGAGCCGCCCCTGGTCCCTGCGCGGCAGGCTGGTGCGCCGGGTCGTGCTGGGCGCAAGTCTTGCCTGGATTGCGGGCGTGGGGCTTGCCGCCCTGGTGATCGCGCACGAGATGTCGGAGCTGATGGACGAGACGCTGGAAGGCTCGGCACGCTTTTCATTGGATCTTTATCGCGGGACCGAGGATGTCGAAGCACTGACCCGATCCACCGGCACCGTCCGCATCATCGAGGGCGGCCTGGAAAGGGCCAGCGCCCCCTGGCCGCCGCTGTCGCAGGACGGCGGCCAGGACGTTCCCGGCTGGCGGGTCTTCCGCCTGACGGATCCGCAGTCGCAGGTCGTGGTCGAGGTGGGGCAAAGCGACGAATGGCGCCGCGACGAGCTGCTGGAAAGCCTGGGTGGGCTGGTGGCGCTGATGCTGCCGGTGCTGCTGGCCGCGCTTGTCGCCGTTCGCGGTGCCGTTGCTTCAGCCTTGCAGCCGGCGACGCGGTTTGCCCAAGTGCTAAGGAACCGGTCGGCGCAGGATCTGTCGCCGGTCGAGGAAGATCAGTTGCCAACTGAGTTGGCGCCAATCCCGCAGGCGCTGAACACCTATCTGGACGACATCCGCGCCCGCATCGAGGCCGAGCGGCAGTTTGCCACCAATGCCGCGCATGAGTTGCGGACGCCGGTCGCCGCAGCCTCAGGGCAGGCGCAACTGATCGCGGCGGGCCTGGCGGACGCCTCCGCGCCTGAACGCCTGACCGGTGCGCTCGGCCGGATGAGCAACCTGATCGACCGGCTGTTGCACCTGTCGCGGGCCGAGGCGGGGGCTGCGGGACGCGGTCCGTCCGATCTGGTGCGGGTGGCGCGGATGGTGGCGGCCGATCTGGACAGGCCGGTGCTGGTTGATGATGGCGAGATCGAGGCGCTGCCGGTTCCGGCCGATCCCGATGCCCTGGCATTGATTCTGCGCAACCTGCTGCGCAATGCGGCCGACCATGGCACCGGCACGCCGCGCATTGTTCTGTCGCCCGCGCCGGCCCTGACAATCAGCAATGCCGTTCCGCCGGGGGCAAGCTTCCGGCACGGGATGTTCGACAAATCCGCCGCCTCAACGGGCGCGGGGCTTGGCCTTGCCATCGTCACCCGTGTCGCGCAGGCGCAGGGGATCGCAGTGGATTACGCCATTGCCGATGGCACCGCGTCGGTAACCGTGCGCTTTCCGCCGGGACCGGGGACCCCGGCGGCGTGATGGTATGTGGGTGTCAAGGGTGGTCCTTCGCGGCCAGCGGCCGCTTGGTGCCGGTCAGCATCGACAGGACCAGGTTCTCGCGGTGGCGCAGGCTTTCCACCACCACACCCGCCACATGCAGCGCGGCAAGCACCAGGATCAGCGTCGCCAGAACCTCGTGGACTTCCTCCATCGCCTCCGATCCCCAGAAGGCGTCGGTGGTCTGAAGCCAGCCGGTCAGGGCGGTCCCGGACACGGCCAGCAGCAGCGCCACGATCATCGCCCCACCCGCCGGGTTGTGACCCAGATAGCGCGGCTCGCGGCCCGCACGCAGCGCATGCAGATAGGCCAGGACGGCCCGCGGTCCGCGCACGAAGTCGCCGAAGCGGGCATGGCGGGGGCCGACGAACCCCCAGACCAGCCGCGCGGCGATCAGGCCCGCGATGGCATATCCCATCCGTTCATGCCACAGCTTCGGCCCGTCCGAGGTGAGCCAGGTGCCGGCGATCAGCGCGGCCAGCGACCAGTGGAACAGCCGAACGAAGCCGTCCCAGACCCGGACCCTGTCAGTCATCTGAGCCCTTCGCCTCGAAGGTGGCGGGGTCGAAGAAGATCTCGACCTTCTCGCCTTTCTCGTCCTTGCCATAGACCTCGTAGCAGCCATCCTCGGTCTTGACGTTGCTGATGGTCCAGCCCTTGGCGGTCAGGTCGGCCTTCAGCTCCTCGACCGGGCGCCAGTCCGCCTCCGGCACGGTGCAGCGGTCCTCGGCCAGGGCCGGCAGGGCGGCGGCGATCATCAGGGTGGCGGCGGGAAGCAGGGTGAAACGCATGAAAAGGTCTCCTTTGGCAGTGTTTCGATGCCATCCTTCAAGCAGGCGAAGCTTGCGGAAAGCTTACGGGGGCAGGCCTATTGATGCAGCAGAACCCGCTTGTCCCGGGGTCCGGGAAGGGCTGCCGGGTAGTGGCTGGCAAACCAGTCGACATAGCGCGCCAGTGCCAGGGCCAGGGGCGTCTGCTGGCGGGGTCCGATCAAGCGTTCCAAAAGTGTGGTGTCCGCCCAAGTCGCCTCGACATCGCCGGGCTGCATCGGCAGCAGCTGCAATCGCCCCGTGCGCCCGGTGGCGGCTTCCAGCGCCTCGATGAAGTCCATCAGCGGGATCGGCCTGCCATTGCCGATATTGACGACGCGGAACGGCGCCACGCTCGACAGGCTGTCGCCCTTCACCGGTATCGCGGGATGATGCGGGACCATGTCGATCAGCGCGCGGATCGCCTCGACCAGGTCATCGATATAGGTGAAGTCGCGCTGCAACCGGCCGTGGTTGAAGAGCCGGATCGGCCGATCCTCGAACAGGGCCGAGGTGAACAGGAACGGTGCCATGTCAGGCCGCCCCCAGGGACCATAGACGGTGAAGAAGCGCAGCATCGTGACCGGCAGGCCATAGAGCGCGGCATAGGAATGGGCCATCGTCTCGGATGCCTTCTTGGTCGCGGCATAGAAGGACAGCGGCTGGTCGGTCCGGTCGGTTTCCCTGTGCGGCATCCGGTCGCTGCCTCCATAAACCGAACTGCTGGAGGCCATCAGCAGATGATCGGGCGGAAAGGCCCGTGCCGCTTCCAAGACCTGGAACGTGCCGGCCAAGTTGGCCGAGGCATAGCTGCCCGGCGCCTCGATCGAATGGCGCACGCCGGCCTGGGCTGCCAGATGGACCACCACGCGGGGTCGGTGGCTGGCCATGATATCTGCCAGCAGGCCCGGAGCCTCGATCCCGCCGCGCAGGGACAGGTAGTTCGGATGGGCGATCAGTTGCGCCTCGCGCGCAGCCTTCAGGGCCGGATCGTAATAAGGGTTGTGGTCGTCCACCCCGATGACGCGGGCGCCTTCGGCCAGCAGGCGGCGTGTCAGGTGAAAGCCGATGAACCCTGCGGCCCCGGTGATCAGGACGGTCATGCCGCACCCCGCATGTCCTGGGCCGGCCGTGACAGCTCTTGCGCCTGTGTCAAGCGACGGCGGCGTATCAGCCAGGCCGCGCCCAGCAGGTCCACGATGCCGACCAGGGCGCGTTGCAGGTTGCCATAATTGGACCGGCCGAAGGCGCGGGGGGCGTGGGTGACGGGTATGGTCACGACCTCGAGCCCTTCTCGCGCGATCATGGCGGGCATGAAGCGGTGAATGTGGTCGAAAAAGGGCAGCGCCAGGTAAACCTCGCGCGGGAAGGCCTTCAGCCCGCAGCCGCTGTCCTGCACCCCGTCGCGCAGCAGCCCCGCACGGATGCGGTTTGCAAGGCGCGAGGCCAGCCGCCGCGTCCAGCGGTCGCGCCGCCCGACCCGCTGGCCCTGCACCAGCCCAAGCATGGGGATGCCCTGCCGGAAGGGCGCCAGAAGGGCGGGCAGGTTTTCGGGCGGGTTCTGGCCGTCCGCGTCCAGTGTGGCGATCAGGGCGCCTCGCGCGGCCAGCACGCCGCTGCGGATCGCGGCGGACTGCCCGCAGGAGCGGTTGTGGCAGATCACCCGAAGCTGCGGCAATTCCGCCTGCAACCCCGCCAGTTCCTGCGGCGTCCGGTCAGTCGAGGCGTCGTTGACCACGATGATCTCGTGCGCATGGTCCTGCAGAACGGCGGCGATGGCGCGCAACAGGGGGGCGATGTTGCCAGCTTCGTTCTTGGCCGGAAGGACAACGGAAACGTCAGGCGTCATGGCGCGACCTCTTCTGAACGGTAAAGGCTGTATGTGCCGCCGCGATAGGGCAGCGCGGCGACGGGAATCATGCCTGGGATCGCCAGGCCGGCCCGGTCCAGAAGCAGGCCATCGGGGTGGGCTTGCCGCCAGGCCGCCACGGCTTCTGGACCCGCCAGCCGGGCCACGGGATTGCGCAGCCGGCCCGCGAAGTTCAGTTGGGCGTGATAGGTGCCGTCGGTGACGGCAATTCCCGGACGATCAAAGGGCGAAACCGCCTGGCCAAGCGCCGTCATGTCGTAGCGCGCAAACAGAAGCGGGCTCAGTGCCAGATGCAGCCCGATCATCAGCGCCAGGGGCAGCGCGGCTAGGGCGACGGGCGCCGACCGCAGCCGCAGGAAACCGACAATGCCGACAAGCAGGCAAGCGGAGCCCAGGACCAGGGACCACAGAGGCAAGGGGTCGTCCAGCTTCCTGGGCGCAGGGATCAGCCCGGTCGCGGCGGCCCCGAAGCCCGCCAGGGCGGCCAACAGCGGCAGCGCCAGCCACAGGTCGCGGCGTCGCCATTTGCGCGTGGGAAGTCCGCCCGCCATCAACAGTGCCAAGGCCGGCATCTCGGGCAGCAGATAATGGGCCTGCTTGCCGCTGATGAGCGAGAAGGCCGCCAGGGCACCCCCCGCCCACAAGGCGACAAGCTGCGTCCCCCTGTCGGCGAGCAGACGGCGTGGCCGCAGCGCGGCAAAGCCCGACCAGGTCCAGCCGAAGGGCCAGATCATCAGCGGCAGCAGCGCCAGGAAGAACCACCACGGCTTCTGGTGGGCGAACGAGGCCACCATGCGCCCGCCGCTTTGACGCCAAAGAACCTCGGTCCGGTAGTCCGCGCCTCCCAGGATCAGCGCAGGGACAAGCCACAGCCCCACCAGCAGAAGCGCCACCAGCAGCGCCAGCCCGAGGCCCGTGGCCCAGACGCGCCCGGACGGACGCGCGGCACCGGCCCAGACCGGCATGGCCAACGCCGCAGGCAGCACGTGCAGCAGGATCACCGGCCCCTTGGCATAAACCCCGAAGGCGACCGCTGCGCCAAGCGCCGCCCAAGCCGCGCGCCTGGGGCGCTGCGCCGCCGACCACAGTGCCAGCATGGACAGCAGCGTGGCGCAGGTCAGCATCGCGTCGAACATCGTGGCCGAGCCGAACAGCAGCCAGACAGGCGATACCGCCAGGATCAGCGCCGCCCCACCTGCGCGGGCAGGCTGATTCGGCCAAAGCCGTCGCGCCAGCAGCCCCGTTAGCGCGACGGAAGCCGCCGCGAAGGTCGGTCCGATCAGCCGGGCGGGAAACTCGGCGATGCCGTCCAAGGCCCAGACCAGATTGATCAGCCAGAACAGCAGCGGCGGCTTGTGACCATACAGTGCGCCGTTCAGATGCGGCACCCAGGGAGATCCGCCAATCCGCATCTCCCATGCTGCGGCCATGTAGCGCGTCTCGTCGACAGGCATCAGTGGCCGCAGCAGGATCAGCGTCAGGGCCGTCAGCGTGAACAGCAGCGTGGCCGAAAGGACGGGCCTCATGCGGCGGCAGCCCGGCGGTGCTGCCGGATCAGCATCAGGTTGCGCAAGTAGACGACAAGGCCCAGCCCCTGTCCCAGCACAAAGACCGGATCACCCCGCCAGAGCGCATAGCTGAGAAGGGTCGCTCCGCCTGCCAGCGAGAACCACCAGAAGGCCAGCGGCACGACGCTTTGGCGCAGTCGCTCGCTGGCCAGCCACTGGACGATGAAACGTGCGCTGAACAGCGCCTGCCCCAGAAAGCCGATGCCGATCCAGACCGTCTGCGTTGTCATATGCCATGCCGTTCGCCGCCCTTTGGCTGGAACTGGCATCGCAACCTTGCGCGCAGCTTACAGCATGGGTGCAGCCGCCACGAAATCCCAGCCCGAGCAGTTACCCGACCGTGACGCCGAACAGCATTCCCACGATGGCCGTGGCGCCCATGGCAAGGACGCCCCACAGCGTCACCCGCATCGCGCCACGAAGGATGCCCGCGCCGCCTGCGGAAGCGCCGAGGCCACCCAGCACGGCAAGGGCCAGCAGCGTCGCGACACCCACGAACACGACGGTCTGCGCGGGCGGCGCCAGCAGCGCCACGATCAGCGGCACCACCGCGCCCGCCGCGAAGGTCAGGGCCGAGATGACAGCCGCCTGCACCGGATGCGAGGTGACCGTTTCGGAAATCCCCAGCTCGTCGCGTGCATGGGCGCCAAGCGCGTCATGCGCCGTCAGCTGCACCGCCACCCGCTGGGCAAGGTCGCGCGTCAGACCGCGCTCCTCATAGATCCGGGTCAGTTCCTCAAGCTCCGCCTCGGGCATCTCGGCCAGTTCCCTGTGTTCCTTGTCAAGATCGGCGCTCTCGGCATCAGTCTGCGAACTGACCGAGACATATTCGCCTGCGGCCATCGACATGGCGCCCGCGACCAGTCCGGCCAACCCGGCAATCAGCACCTCGGTCCGGCCGGTTCCGGCGGCGGCCACGCCCACCACCAGGCTGGATGTGGAGAGGATCCCGTCATTGGCCCCCAGCACCGCGGCGCGCAGCCAGCCAATGCGGTGAACCATGTGGATTTCCGAATGGGACAGGCGGCTCATGCAAAGACTCCTTCCTGGTGCGGTTCATCGGCCGGGTGGGCCATGCGGGCCTGGGCAGGTCGGATACGCAGGGCGCGCAGGGCGTTGAGGATGACGGCCACGTCGATGGCTTCCTGGATCAGGGCGCCCTGAACGGGGGTCAGGTGGCCCAGGGCGGCGGCGGTCATGCCCAGGACCGACAGGCCGATGCCCGCCACCACGCTTTCAAGCGCGATGCGGCGCGAGCGGCGCGCGATCTCGATCCCGGGGCCGATGCGATCCAGGCGGTCCACCAGCAGGACCACGTCGGCGGCCTCGGCACTGGCGGCGGCGCCGCGCGCGCCCATGGCCACGCCGACGTCGGCCGCGGCCAGGGCCGGGGCGTCGTTGACGCCGTCGCCCACCATCATCACCGGGCCGTTCTTGTGTTCGGTCAGGACCAGAAGGACCTTTTCGTCGGGCGTCAGGCCCGCGCGGATGCCGTCGAGACCCAGGCCTTCGGTCACGCGTCGGGCGACCTCGGCCCGGTCGCCGGTGGCAAGCAGGATCCGTTCGATCCCCTGACGGCGAAGGCCCGCCAGCATGTCGCCCGCGCCGTCGCGCAAGGGGTCCGACATCACCAGATGCCCCGCCATCCGGCCGTCGACCGCCACCGCCACCATGACCGATCCGGCGGCCATGTCCGGCTGTTGGCCCGCATGGCCCACGCGCCCGGCGACGAAGCCATGGCCCCCCACGACGACCTGCCGGCCCTCGACCAGGGCGGTCACGCCCTCGCCCGGGATTTCGGCCGCGTCGCGGGGAACTGGCAGGGTCATCCCGCGGGCCTTGGCCGCCATGACGATGGCCTGGGCGACGGGGTGCTTGGTTGCCTGGTCGGCCGCTGCCGCAAGGCGCAGGATGTCGTCCCCGGTCATGCCCTCTGCAGGGTCGATGCTTACGATCCGGGGTCGTCCGTCGGTCAGCGTACCGGTCTTGTCGAGGATCAGCGTGCGGGTGCGGGCCATCGCCTCCAGCGGCTTGGCGCCCTTGACCAGCACGCCGAAATGGGCGGCACGCGACAGGCCTGCGACCAGGGCCACGGGCACGGCCAGGATCAGCGGGCAGGGGGTGGCCACGACCAGCACGGCCACCGCACGGATCGGATCGCCCGTGAACCACCAGGCCGCCCCCGCAATCAGCAGCGTCACGGCCAGAAACGCCAGCGACCAGCGATCGGCCAGCCGGGCCATGGGCGCGCGGGACCGCTGCGCCTGTTCGACCAGGCGGACGATGCCGGCATAGGTGCTGTCGCGGGCCTCGTGCGTGGCGATCAGGTCGAAGGCGTCGCCTGCATTGGTGGACCCGCTCATCGCCTCGGCGCCTTCACCAAGGCGGACGGGCAGGGACTCGCCCGTCAGCGCCGAAGTGTCGAGGAAGGCCGTGGCCGAGGCGACATGCCCATCCACCGGCACCACGTCGCCCTGGCGGATCAGCAGGCGGTCGCCGGGGCGGATGTCGTCCAGGGCCACATCCTCCAGGCCGCCATTGCGGTGGCGGGTGGCGGTGCGGGGCACACGGGACAGCAGGTCGCGCATCTCGCGCCGGGCGCGGCCCTCGGCAAAACTTTCCAGGAAGGTGCCGCCTGAATACATCACCGCGACGACGGCGGCAGCCAGCGTTTCGCCAAAGACCAGGGCCGCCGACATCGACAGCGCCGCCACGATGTCGAGGCCGACCTCGCCCCGCGCCAGGCTGCGCAGGATCTCGGCCAGCAGGGCGGCCAGGATCGGCAGGACGCCCGCAGCCCAGGTCAGCCCCGCAAGATCGGCACGCCCTCCCAGCTGCAGGACAAGACCCGCTGCCAGTCCGGCAAGGGCAAAGACCAGAAGGCCCGTCTTCAACAGATCCGTTCGCTTGTAAGTCACGCCCGTCCCCCAGCCGCTGCCGTGGCATCGCTTCCAAAGAGGCGCCCAACAGCCCGCGTCTGCAAGCCCTCCTTACCATCGCGCAGAAGAAACAGCGGGTCGAGGTCGTGATCTGCCGCAAGCGCAGCCCCCGCCGAAAAGCCTGCCGCCACCAGCGCGGTCGCCCAGGCGTCGGCCGGGGCGCAGGTCGGCGCCACCACGGTGACCGATGCGGGCGGTGCGGCAAGCGGCGCGCTTTTCCGCGGGTCCACCGTGTGCGACAGGCGGCCCTGCACCGTGACCCCGTGGCGATAGTCGCCCGAGGTCGCCACCGCGCCGTCCTGAAGCATGGGGACGGAGTGCGGGGTGCGGCGGTCTGGATCGGGTGCCTCGACCGCGATGGTCCATGCCGATCCCACCGCAGGCCCAGGGCGCGCATCTCTCCGTCGATGCCCACCAGCCCATCGGCAATCTCGTGGTGCACCAGCACCCTGGCCAGGCAGTCCACGCCATATCCCTTGGCGATCGTTCAGGTCGAGGGCGGTGGGTGTCGTCTTCCGCACCGCATCGCCATTGATCTCCAGCACCTCATGGGCAGGCCTGCGGGATCTGACAAGGGCAGCGCGCATCGCTTCCGGGTCGGCAGCATCAGGCCCAAGGCCCCAGGCGCGCACCGCATCGCCCATGCCGATGTCGAAGGCACCCGCCGAGGCGCGGGCGATCTGAAGCCCGAGCGTCAGGACGCGGGCGAAATCAGGCGGCACCTTCACCCATTGTCCCGCCGGCGCCCGGTTCAGGCGCATCAGGTCGCTGTCCGGTTTCCAGGCGGACATCCGGCCATCGGCCATGTCGACCCCCTGCTGAAGCGCCATCCGCAGCGGTGCCGGATCAAGCCCGGGCGGGACATGGGACAGGGCCGACCACCGGGTTCCCATGGTCGGGCCGTTCAGGGCAGGGCGGACCGGATCAGAAGACATCTTCGACATAGCGTCCTTCGGCGTTCAGCATGGCCGGCGTCAGACCCGCCGGCGCGAGAATGTCGTCAAGCGCGCGGGACACCCCTTCCGCCTTTGCTCGGCCGCCGCAGACCATGATGCGCGCGCCCTTGCGGACCGTCTCGGCCACCTGCTCGGCTTCGTCTCGCAGGGCATCCTGGACGTAACGCGGCTTCTCTCCGCGCGAGGTGGCGGTGGACAGGCGCGTCAGCCGCCCTTCAGCCTGCCGGCGGGCCAGATCGTCGCGGTAGAGGAAATCGCCGTCGGGGTGGCGCAAGCTAAAGAACAGATCCAGCGGGCAGCGACGGGCATTGGCGGGGATGAAGCCCGCCAGCGGCCAAATGCCGGTGCCCGCGCCGACCAGGATCAGCGGCGTTCTGTCCTTGCATGCCTGAAAGCGGTCGTTGCGCCGCAGAAAGGCCCGCACGCTGTCGCCGGGTTCAAGCGCCATGAGCTGCCCCCGAACACAGGCCGCGCGGGTGTTTCCTGGCCCACGATCTCCACGAAGCCGTCGCTTGCGCCCGAAGCCAGCGAATAGAGGCGCGGCACCGCCGATCCCTCGGGCAGGATGCCCAGAAGATCGCCTGCCTGGAACCGTGCCAGCCCTTTGCCTGTCAGCCGCTGCCGAAGGGTGGTCCCGGGCAGGGCAAAGCGCAAGATGGCTGTGGCGGCTTGCACCTCTGCCCCATAGTCGCGGCGCGACAGCAGGGACAGCCTCTGTGTGACCGGTGTTGCGGGCTCGTGCGAAAGCTCGAGCGGTATGCCGATGGCCGCGCCCGGCGTCCGCCCCCAGCGGGCAAAATCCTGCGGGGATTGCCTGTCAACCGTGTCCAGCGGCAACAGCGCGGCCCAGCGCCTTGCGTGCGCGGCAGCATCGACCTGAAGGGCGAAGGCGCAGAAAGCGGTAAAGCTGCGGTCGCCGAAGCCCAGCACGGCTACAGGTGCGGCGGGGGCTGCAGGCAGTTGCGCCAGCCGGTCGAGGAACCCTTTTGCCGAAGCCGGGGCATCACCTTCGCCATGGGTCGCCGCAAGGATCAGGAACCGTTCGGCCCCGGCATGGCGGGCGGGATCGAATCCCCCATGGATGTCACATGCACCGACTGGCCCGCCGCGCGCAGCCCGTTGGCCAGCCGCTAGGTGTGCATTCCAGATACTGGTGCTGCCCTTCGCTTCCAGTCAGTTTTCCCCAAGCGGCGGCCATGACGTCTGCCCCCCTCGTTCCGGCACAAGGCGAAATATAGCCTGCCTTGGGTGTCGTGCAGCGCGTCCAAGCACCGCCAGATGGCTTTCTCCGACACGCCGAACGCCCGGACGTCCCAGGCGCGACAAAGCATTCGACCAGAAGTTGACCACCGCTCCGCACGTTTTGCTCCTGGTAACCTGCAACTGCTTCGCCAATGGGCTGCGATCTTCCGTTCTGCCGACGATGGAACAGCAGGCCTAGCCGAAATACTGGGGAAACTCCTCGCGCAAGGTTTCAACCTTGGACACCGTCTGGCTGAGATGGTCGCGGATTGCGGCGATTGCCGCGTCGGGATCGCCAGAGGCGATCCCTTCGACAATGGCATGGTGACCGGACAGAATATTCAGCACCTTCCCCTGTTCCGGCAGGTGCAGGCGCCGAATTCGCTCCAGATGGCCGGACCGTTCACGCACGAGGTGGTGCAGCCCAGACTGCCCTAGTCCCGCGAACAGAGTCTGGTGGAACAGCTCGTCCAGTTCCTGGAAGACCGCGATCTGGCTGGCATCCTCGGCAATTGCTTCCTGCATGCGGATGATGGACCGGGCGCGGGTCAGGGTGTCCTTGTTCGCCTCGGTCGTCAGCCTGCGGCAGACCTCGGTTTCCAGGGCGACACGCAGGAAATGCGCCTCGTAGGTCTGCGGCACGTCGATGCGCGTCACCACCGTCTTCGACTGGGGAAAGATGTGGACCAGGCCTTCCTGCTTCAGCAGTTGAAGGGCCTCGCGGATCGGGGTCTGGCTGACACCGTAGGTCTCAGTAAGGTCGGTCCGCGACAGCGTGGTGTCGGGCGGCAACTCCAGTGTGATGATCCGCTTGCGCAGGCTTTCGTAGACGCGCTGCACCGTGCCCCCGCCCGCATGAACCTGCATGGCGGGAAGCCCGAAACTGTCTGCAAGCGATACGGCCATGACGCTCTCCTTCAACCTGGACGAACCTAGGATTTGGCGGGTCCGACAACAACAGGAATAGTGCTATTGATATACCTGGCAAACTGAAATATTAGTATGTTTGAGACGCGCTGAATGATTCCGGCGTGGAGGAGGGATCATGACGACAAGAAAAACAGCTGATGATCTTCGGTCGGCCCGATGGTTCGCGCCCGACGACCTGCGCAGCTTCGGGCATCGCTCGCGGATGATGCAGCTGGGCTATGGCGAGGCGGATTTTCACGGAAAGCCGGTGATCGGCATCCTGAACACCTGGTCCGAGCTGAACACTTGCCATTCGCATTTTCGTGCGCGGGCCAAGGACGTGGCGCGCGGCGTGCTGCAGGTCGGCGGGCTGCCGGTCGAGATGCCTTCGCTGTCGGTCGACGAAAGCTTCACCAAGCCGACCTCGATGCTCTATCGCAACATGCTGGCGATGGAGACCGAGGAGATGATCCGCTCGCATCCGCTGGACGGCGTGGTGCTGATGGGCGGCTGCGACAAGACCACGCCGGGTCTGGTCATGGGCGCGATCAGCGCGGGCGTGCCGATGATCTATCTGCCCGCCGGGCCGATGCTGCGCGGCAACTATGCCGGGCGCATCCTGGGGTCGGGGTCGGATGCCTGGAAATACTGGGACGAACGGCGCGCGGGCAACATCACCGACCAGGAATGGATCGGGCTTCAGGGCGGCATCGCGCGCTCGGCCGGGGTCTGCATGACCATGGGCACCGCGTCCACCATGACCGCCATCGCGGATGCCATGGGGATCACGCTGCCGGGGGCGTCATCCATCCCGGCGGTCGATGCCAACCACCAGCGCATGGGCGCCGAATGCGGCCGCCGCATCGTCGAGATGGTGTGGGAGGATCTGACCCCCGACCGGATCATCACCGAGGGCGCGGTCAGGAACGCCGCCATCGTCGCCATGGCCACGGGCTGTTCCACCAACGCGGTCGTCCACCTGATCGCCATGGCGCGCCGCGCGGGCATCGCCCTGACGCTGGACGACCTGGACGCGCTTGGCCGCACGACGCCGCTGATCGCCAATGTCCGCCCCTCGGGCAAGGACTACCTGATGGAGGACTTCTATTACGCGGGCGGGTTGCGCGCGCTGATGAAGCAGATCGAGGATCGGCTGGATTGCGGCGCGTTGACCGTGACCGGCAAGACCATGGGCGAGAACCTGGAAGGTGCCGTCGTCTACAACGACGATGTCATCCGGCCCTTGTCGAACCCTGTCTATCACGAAGGCTCGCTGGCGGTGCTGAAGGGGAACCTGTGTCCCTCGGGCGCGGTCATCAAGCCCGCCGCCTGCGACCCGCGCTTCCATGTCCACGAAGGCCCGGCCCTGGTCTTCGACAGCTATCCCGAGATGAAGGCCGCCGTGGACGACGAGACGCTGGAGATCACCCCCGATCACGTCATGGTCCTGCGCAACGCGGGGCCGCAGGGCGGGCCGGGTTTCCCGGAATGGGGGATGCTGCCGATCCCCAAGGCGCTGATCAAGCAGGGTTATCGCGACATGCTGCGGATTTCCGACGCGCGCATGTCGGGCACCTCCTATGGCGCCTGCATCCTGCATGTCGCGCCCGAAAGCTTTGTCGGCGGTCCCCTGGCGCTGCTGAAGACCGGCGACATCGTGCGGCTGGATCTGCCCAATCGCCGCCTGGACATGCTGGTCCCGGACGAGGAACTGGCTGCCCGCAAGGCCGCCTGGACGCCGCCCGAGCCCCGCTTCGAGCGCGGCTATGGCTGGATGTTCGAGCGTCACGTGACGCAGGCCGACCAGGGCTGCGACTTCGACTTCCTGCAAACCGACTTCGGCCGCTCGGCCGGCGAGCCCGACATCTTCTGAGGACATCATGGCCGAACACACCCTTTCGGACGAAACCCGCGCCAAGCTGAAGAAGGTCTCGACCGCGTCCATCGCCACCGCGCTCTACAAGCGGGGCCTGCGCAACCAGTTCATCCAGGGCGTCGTCCCGGTCGCGCCCAAGGATGAGAACATGGTCGGCCCGGCCTTCACCCTGCGCTACATCCCCGCGCGCGAGGACCGCAATCCGATCACCGTCTTCCGCAATGCCGACCATCCGCAGCGCGTCGCCATCGAGACCTGCCCGGCGGGGCATGTGCTGGTCATGGACGGGCGCAAGGATGCCCGCGCCGCGACGGCGGGGTCGATCCTGATCACGCGGCTGGCCCTGCGCGGGGCGGCGGGGGTCGTGACCGATGCCGGGATGCGCGACGCCGAGGGCATCGGCAAGCTGGACATGCCGGCCTATTTCGCCAAGTCCAGCGCGCCGACCAATCTGACCCTGCACGAGGCTTTGGACATCAACGTCCCGATTTCCTGCGGGGATGCGCCGGTCTTTCCGGGCGACATCATGGTGGGCGACAAGGATGGCGTGATGGTGATCCCCGCCCATCTGGCCGACGAGATCGCGGACGAATGCACCGGCATGGAAAGCTTCGAGGATTTCGTGCTGGAGCAGGTGCAGGACGGTGCGGCCATTATCGGCCTTTATCCCTGCACCAAGGAAGAAAACCAGAAGAAATACGAGGAATGGCGCGTCCGCACCGGCCGCTGACCCCTGAAGGCGGGCCGGGGCGTCCGGTCCGCGCCATGACGAAAGGATTTCCGATGACCTTCACCCCCCACGGCAAGCACCTGATCGCAGGCGAATGGGTCGGGACCGAGGCCCGCTTTCCCAACGAGCCCGCCTTTGGCCCTGTCCACGAGTTCAGCATGGGCACGGTCGAACTGGTCAACCGGGCAGCGCAAGCCGCCGAGGAGGCCTTCTGGTCCTATGGCCAGGCCAGCCGCGAGACGCGCGCGGCCTTTCTCGACGCCATCGCCGACGAGATCGAGGCGCGCGCCGAGGCCATCACGGAAATTGGGACTCAGGAAACTGGCTTGCCCGAGGCGCGGCTCAACGGCGAACGCGGCCGGACGACCGGCCAGTTGCGCCTATTTGCCGAGCATATCCGCAAGGGCGACTTCCTGGACCGCCGCCACGACCCCGCCATGCCGGACCGCCAACCGGCGCCGCGTCCCGACATCCGCATGGTGCAGCGGCCCATCGGCCCGGTCGCGGTCTTTGGCGCCTCTAACTTCCCGCTGGCCTTCTCGACCGCGGGCGGCGATACCGCCGCCGCGCTTGCCGCAGGCTGTCCGGTGGTGGTCAAGGGCCATTCCGCCCATCCCGGCACTGGCGAGATCGTGGCCGAGGCCGTCCATGCGGCCATCAAGACCTGCAACCTCCATCCCGGCGTTTATAGCCTGATCCAGGGCGGCCGCCGCGAGGTCGGCACCGCCCTGGTGCAGCACCCGCTGATCAAGGCCGTGGGCTTCACCGGCAGTCTCGCCGGGGGACGGGCGCTCTTCGACCTCTGCGCCGCACGGCCCGAGCCGATCCCCTTCTTCGGCGAGCTTGGCTCGGTCAACCCGATGTTCCTGCTGCCCCATGCCACCCACGCGCGGGCCGAGGATCTGGGCAAGGGGTGGGCCGCCAGCCTGACCATGGGCGCGGGCCAGTTCTGCACCAATCCGGGCATCGCGGTCGTGACCGAGGGCGCGGATGCCGACCGCTTCGTGGCCGCCGCCAAGGCCGGGCTGGAGGCCGTGGGTCCGCAGACCATGCTGACCGACGGCATCGCGCGGGCCTATCGCGAGGGCAAGGAGCGTTTCGAGACGCGCAACTCGGTCACGCCGGTGGTCTCCACCGACAGCCACGACCGTCAGGCCAGCCCGAACCTCTACGAGACCACGGCCGAGGCCTATCTCCAGGACCACGCGTTGGGCGAGGAGGTCTTCGGCCCCCTGGGCCTGGTGGTGCACGTGCGCGACACCGACGAGATGGTTCGCCTGGCGCGTGGCTTTGAGGGGCAACTGACCGCCACGATCCACATGGACCCCGCCGACCTGGCCGATGCGCAGGCGCTGCGCCCGGTGCTGGAGCGCAAGGCGGGCCGGGTGCTGGTCAACGGCTTTCCGACCGGGGTCGAGGTGGTGGACAGCATGGTCCATGGCGGGCCCTACCCGGCCAGCACGAACTTCGGCGCGACCTCGGTCGGAACCCTCTCGATCCGCCGCTTCCTGCGGCCGGTCGCTTTCCAGAACTTCCCCCAAGAACTCTTGCCCGAGGATCTGCAATGAAGGATGTCACCATGATCGCCCCCGACCACCTGCGCGACATCATCCGCACCGGCCTTCTGTCCTTCCCGGTCACACCCTTCGACGCGGAGGAGCGCTTCAATCCCAAGCCCTTTGCGGCGCATCTGGAATGGCTGTCCTCCTATCCCGTCGCCGGGCTGATCGTCGCGGGCGGCACCGGAGAGCTGTTCTCGCTGACCCCCGGCGAGGTGGTCGAGGTCGTCAGGACCGCGCGTCAGGTGGCGGGCGACCAGCCGGTGATCGCGGGCTGCGGCTATGGCACCCGCATCGCCTGCGACATGGCGCGCGAGATCGAGGCGGCTGGCGGCGACGGCATCCTTCTGCTGCCGCACTACCTGACCGAGGCGCCCGCCGACGGCATCGCCAACCGCATCCGCGCGGTCTGCAAGGCCACCAACATGGGCGTCATCGTCTATAACCGCGGCCAGGCGCGGGTCAGCGCGGAACAACTGGCGCAGCTGGCCGACGAATGCCCGAACCTGATCGGCTTCAAGGACGGCACCGGCGACATCGACACCGTGCGCCGCGTGACGGTGATGCTGGGCGACCGGCTGTCCTATATCGGCGGGATGCCCACGCACGAACTGTTCGCCCAGGCCTACAAGGGCGCGGGGATGCCGACCTATTCCTCCGCCGTGTTCAACTTCGTCCCGGAAACCGCGCTGAAGTTCCATGCCGCCTTTACCGCAGGCGATGACGCCACCTGCGAACGGATGCTGCGCGATTTCTACTATCCCTTCGCGAAGATCCGCGACCGCAAGGCGGGCTATGCGGTCTCGGCCATCAAGGCGGGCGTGCGCCTGCGCGGGTTTGACGCGGGGCATGTCCGCGCGCCCCTGACCGACCTGACCGAGGACGAGATGGGCATGATGCAGGCCCTGATCGACAGCGCCCGATGACGCTGCAATCGGCGCTGACCGGCATCTCGGGCATTCTGGTCACGCCCTTCGATGCCGACGACCGGATCGCCCCCGCGCGGCTGACACCCATCATCGACCGGGCGCTTGCGGCGGGGCTGCACATCCCGGTCGTGAACGGCAACACGGGCGAGTTCTACAGCCTGACCCTGGACGAGGCCGAGGCCATGTGCGCCGAGGTCTGCGGGATGGTCGGGGGCCGCGCGCCGGTCCTGGCCGGGGTCGGCCGGTCGGTGAAGGACGCCTGCCGTCTGGCCGCTGCGGCTGCCAGGGCAGGCGCGGCGGGGCTGATGGTCCATCAACCGCCCGACCCCTTCGCCGCGCCGCGCGGCGTGGTGGACTATGTCCGCCGCGTGGCCGATGCGGGTGGCGGGCTACCCTTGATGCTGTATCTGAGGAACGACGCCATCGGCACGGCGGCCATCGCCGACCTTTGCGCCATTCCCGGCGTGATCGGCGTCAAATGGGCCACGCCGAACCCCTTGAGGCTGGCCGAGGCCATTGCCGCCTGCGATCCCGGCATCATCTGGGTCGGCGGCCTGGCCGAGGTCTGGGCGCCCGCGCTTTATGCAGTCGGCGCGCGGGGCTTCACCTCGGGCCTCATCAACATCTGGCCGGAACGGTCGCTGGCGATCCATGCCGCGCTGGAGGCGGGCGATTACGCCAGGGCACGCGACCTGATCGCCGGAATGGCCGCCTTCGAGGAGGTCCGCGCGCAGGAACTGAACGGCACCAACGTCACCGGCGTCAAGGCCGCGTTGCAAGCCATGGGCCAGGACTGCGGCCCGACCCGCCCGCCCGCCGCCTGGCCGCTGACGGACGCGCAGCAGCGCAAGATGGAAGGCTTCCTCAAGGAAAACGGACTTCTGCACTGACCACCCGTCCCGGCGGGAGGCCGGGCGGCAATCAAAGCCCGGCGCCGCC
Organism: Paracoccus yibinensis; assembly: GCF_030846195.1. Classification (GTDB taxonomy): domain Bacteria; phylum Pseudomonadota; class Alphaproteobacteria; order Rhodobacterales; family Rhodobacteraceae; genus Paracoccus; species Paracoccus yibinensis. Next base: position 37,810 of record NZ_JAVCWH010000002.1, on the reverse strand, counting down.
GGACAAAAGGGGAGGAAAACAGATGAAGATCAAGGCAGCATTGTTCCTGTCGGGCGCCGTCCTGGCCGGTGGCATGGCCCATGCCCAGGACGCCAGCCGCGACGTGACGGTGGTCCTGTCGGAAACCGTCAGCGTGGTCGAACCCTGCATGGCCGCGCGCCAGGACGTGGGGCGCGTCATCTCGGAAAACGTCAACGAGATGCTGATCGAGTTCGACTATGTGAACGGCGGGCTGAAGCCGCGCCTGGCGACCGAATGGAGCCAGGTCGATGACGACACCTGGGAGTTCAAGTTGCGCCCCGGCGTGAAATGGCACGACGGCAGCGCCTTCACCGCCAAGGACGTGCAGTTCAGCATCGAGCGGAACAAGAACGCCGACCTGTCCTGCGAAACCGGCGGCAAGTATTTCGGCGGCATGGCGTTCAGCTTCGAATCCCCCGATGACACCACCATCCGCATCACCACCAATCCGCCCCAGCCGATCCTGCCCCTGCTGATGTCGGTGATGCCGGTGCAGTCCGCCGCGACCACGCCCGCAGCCGAGTTCGACCGCAAGCCGAACGGCACCGGGCCTTATGTCTTCAGCGACTGGCAGAACGGGCAGTCGATCACGCTGACCCGCAATCCCGATTACTGGGGCGACCAGCCGCAGGTCGAGAAGGCCACCTATCTGTTCCGGTCCGACAGCGCCGTGGCGGCCGCCATGGTGGAAACGGGCGAGGCCGACATCGTGCCCTCGATCGCGCTTCAGGACGCCAACAACCCGGAAACGGATTTTTCCTATCCGAACTCGGAAACCACATCGCTGCGGATCGACACGCGGACCGAACCCACCAGCGACCGCCGCATCCGCGAGGCGCTGAACCTGGCCGTGGACCGCGAGGCGATGATCGGCACGTTGTTCCCGGCGGATGCGCAGATCGCCACGCATCTGGTGGTGCCGACCACCATCGGCCACAATCCCGACATCCCCGCCTGGCCCTATGACCCCAACCGCGCCCGCGAGCTGGTCGAGGAAGCCAAGGCCGACGGCGTCAACGTCGAGGCGCCCATCCGCATCATCGGCCGCAACGGGATGTATCCCAACGGCACCGAGACGATGGAGGCGATGATGGCGATGTTCCAGGACATCGGCCTGAACGTCGCGCTGGACAGCTATGACGTGTCGGTGTGGAACAACTATTTCGTGTCGCCCTTCGTGGCCGATGCGGGGGCCACGCTGACGCAGTCGCAGCACGACAATGCCACCGGCGATCCGGTCTTCACGGCCCATGTGAAATACGCGTCCGACGGCGCGCATTCCATGGTCCGCGACCCCGAGGTGGACCGCCTGATCGCCGCCGCCAGCGCCGCCACGGGCGAGGAACGCACCAAGCTGTGGCAGGAACTGTTCACCCGCGTGAACACCGAGATCATCGCCGATGTGCCGATGTTCCACATGGTGGGCTTCACCCGCGTCTCGCCGCGGCTGGACTTCAAGCCGACCATCGCCACGAACTCGGAACTGCAGTTGCAGCAGATCCGGTTCAAGTAAGCGGCAGCCGGGCCGGGACAGCCCGGCCCACCCCCTTGAAAGGACATGCCGATGCCGCGATACGACCGCGACGAGTTGCTGCGCTACGCCGAGGCCCTGCTGACCCGCGCCGGGATGGAGGCCGACAAGGCCACCGTCACCGCCGCCGTCCTGGTGGAAGGGGACATGATCGGCCATGAAACCCATGGCCTGCAACTGATGCACTGGTATCTGGAATGCCTGGGCGACGGCAGCCTGAACGGCACCGGCAGTTATGAGGTCGTGGCCGACAAGGGCGCGGGCTTCGTCTGGGACGGCCGCCTGCTGCCCGGCGCCTGGCTGCTGGTGCAGGCGCTGGACCAGGCGATGGAGCGGGTGCGCGACCACGGCATCGTCGGCGCGGCGATCCGCAACTGCCATCACACCTGCGCGCTGTCGGCCTATATGCGGCGGGCGACGGACCGGGGGATGATCGTGCAACTGTCGGTGTCGAACCCGGCGGCGCGGCGGATGGCGCCTTATGGCGGCACCGAAGCCATCCTGACGCCGAACCCGCTGGCGATGGGCTTTCCGACCTCGGGCGATCCGATCCTGGTGGACGTGTCGTCATCCATCACCACGACCACCATGACCCAGCTTCTGGCCAAAAGGGGCGAGCGTTATCCCGAGCCCTGGGGCCTGACCGCCGGGGGCCAGCCCACCGACGACCCGCGCGAGATCACCGAGCGCGGCGGCACGATGATGCCGCTTGGCGGCACGTCGAAGGGGCACAAGGGCTACGGCCTGGCGCTGATCGTCGATCTGCTGGGGCAGGGCCTGTCGGGCAAGGGCCGCGCGAACACCGACGCCCCCGGCCCGCTGGCGCAAAGCGCCTTTCTTCAGGTCATCGACCCGGATTTCTTTGCCGGGCTGGAGGCCTTTACCGAACAATCCGACTGGCTGGCCAATGCCTGCCGCAGCAATCCGGCCGCGCCCTGGAACAAGGGCGCGGTGCGGGTGCCGGGCGACGCGGCCTCGGCCAGGCGCCGCGAGGCGCTGGAACAGGGCGTGCCGGTGGCGCAGGGCGATTGGGACCGGATGGCGAAACATGCCGAACGGCTGGGCGTGGTGCCCCCCGAGGCATCTGCGACGTATTGACACACTAATATTTCAGTTATAGGCGTAAACGGAGTGGTGGCAGGAAAGCCGCCAAGGGAGGAGAAAACATGTTCATGAGATTCGTCGCGGCTGCATCCTGCGCCGCAGTCCTGGGCAGCGCGGCGCTTGCGCAGGATTATCCCAGCGACAACGTCACGGTGATCGTGCCCTTCGCGCCGGGCGGGGCCAGCGACACGACCGCGCGCACCGTCACCCAGGCGATGCAGGCCGATTTCGGCCAGCCGCTGGTGGTGGAAAACAAGCCGGGCGCGAACGGCGCCGTGGGCGCCGCCGAACTGGCGCGCGCCAAGCCCGATGGCTACACGATCATGGTGGCCTCGATCGGCACCTATGGCATCAACCCGGCGCTGCGCGCCGACCTGCCCTATGACCCGCGCGAGGACATGGAGATGCTGACGGTCGCCGTTCGCACCCCCAATGTCCTGGTCACGCGCCCGACCCTGGAGGTGAAATCGGCCGAGGAGCTTATCGCGATGCTGAAGGAGCAGCCCGACACGATGCTGTTCGCATCGTCGGGCGTGGGGTCCTCGGACCATCTGACAGCGGAGCTGTTCTGGCAGCAGACCGGCACCAGCGGCATCCACGTCCCCTATAGCGGCGGCGGACCGGCCCAGACCGACATCATCGGCGGCCATGCCGACGTGTCCTTCCAGAACCTGGGCGCAGTGGCCGGTTTCGTGCGCGAGGGCCAGATGAAGATGCTGGCCATCGCGGCCGCCGAACGCTCGCCCGATTTCCCGGACGTGCCGACCTTCAAGGAACTGGGCATCGAGGGGATGGAGGTCTATTCCTGGCAGGCCTTCGGCGCGCCCAAGGGGCTGGACCCGGCGGTCAAGGAAACGCTGGTGGGGGCAATCCACGGCGCGCTGGAAAAGCCCGAGGTGCAGGAAACCTTCAAGAACCTGGGCTTCGAGGTTCTGGCGAACACCCCGGCCGAGGCCGACGCCTTTGTCGCCGATGAGATCGCCCGCTGGAGCGAAGTCGTCAAGGCCGGCAACATCACCCCCGAAGAGTGATGCCCAATGCGCGCCCCGGCATGGGCGCGCATCTTTTTTTGCAAAAGGGTAGATGCGATGCAGGGACACCGCACGAAGGACTTCTGGGCGGGCGCCATCTATCTGGCGCTTGGCTTGGCGACCGTCATCCTGGCGCGCGACCTGACGCTGGGCAGCGCCGCGCGGATGGGTCCGGGCTATTTCCCGACCGTGCTTGGCGGGCTGCTGGCCGTGATCGGGGCGGTGTCGCTGCTGCGCGGGTTGCTGCGGCCCGGCGAGCTGGTCGGGCGGATCCACCTGAAGCCCATGATCCTGGTGATCGGCGCGACCCTGTTCTTCGCGCTTGCGCTGGACGCTCTCGGCCTGGCCGTGGCGCTGCCCGCCGCGATGTTCATCGCCGCGACCGCCAGCAAGCGGTTTCGCCTGGCGCCGGTGCCGCTGCTGGGCCTTGTGGGTTTCACGATCTTCTGCGTGCTGGTCTTCGTGCGCGGGCTGGACGTGCCCTTGCCGATGTTCGGCACTTTGTTCGGAGGCTGAGCCATGGAAATCCTCGGCGACCTGTGGCTCGGCGTCCAGACGGCTTTCTCCTTCTGGAACCTGACCTATTGCCTTCTGGGGGTGTTCCTGGGCACCGCCATCGGCGTGCTGCCGGGGCTTGGCCCTACGGCGACGGTGGCGATGCTGCTGCCCGTGACCTTCGGCCTGTCGCCGGAAACGGCGATCATCATGCTGGCCGGCATCTTTTATGGCGCGCAATACGGCGGATCGACCACGGCGATCCTGGTGAACCTGCCGGGCGAAAGCTCCAGCGTGGTCACGGCCATCGACGGCTACCAGATGGCGCGGCAGGGGCAGGCGGGCAAGGCGCTTGCGACCGCCGCCATCGGGTCCTTCATCGCGGGCTCCATTGCCACGGTGCTGATCGCCTTTTTCGCGCCGCTGTTGTCCAGTGTCGCGCTGGCCTTCGGGCCGCATGAATATTTCGCGCTGATGGTGCTGGGGCTTGCGGCCTCGGTCGTGTTGGCCAGCGGGTCGCTGCTGCATGCGGTCGGCATGATCCTGTTCGGGCTGATCCTGGGCCTGATCGGCACCGATGTGCAGACGGGCGCCATGCGCTTTACCTTCGGCAGCTTTGAACTGGCCGACGGCATCAGCTTCGTCGTGGTCGCCATGGGCGTCTTCGGCCTGGGCGAGATCCTGTCGAACCTGGAAAACGAAGCCGACCGGACGACCGTGCTGACCAAGGTCACGGGCCTGATGCCGACGCGGGCCGACCTGCGCGCCATGCTGGCCCCGGTCGGGCGCGGCACGGCCCTGGGATCGGTCCTGGGCATCCTGCCGGGCGGCGGGGCGATGCTGTCGTCCTTCGCCTCCTATGCGCTGGAAAAGAAGGTCTCGAAGACGCCGCAGCAGTTCGGCAAGGGCGCCCTGGCGGGCGTGGCGGGACCCGAGGCCGCGAACAACGCGGGCGCGCAGACCAGCTTCATCCCGATGCTGACGCTGGGGATCCCGTCGAACCCGGTGATGGCGCTGATGATCGGCGCGCTGATCATGCAGGGCATCCAGCCAGGGCCCTCGGTCATCCAGGACCAGCCGGTGCTGTTCTGGGGCCTGATCGTGTCCATGTGGGTCGGCAACCTGATGCTTTTGGTGCTGAACCTGCCGCTGATCGGGATCTGGGTGAAGATGATCTCGATCCCCTATGGCTATCTGTTCCCCTGCATTGTCGCCTTCTGCCTGATCGGCGTCTTCAGCCTGGCGAATTCCACCTTCGACATCTGGCTGATGGGCCTGTTCGGGGTCGCGGGATACATCCTGCGCAAGCTGGATTGCGAGCCCGCGCCGCTGCTGTTGGGCTTTGTCCTGGGACCGATGCTGGAGGAACACCTGCGCCGGGCCATGCTGGTGTCGCGGGGAGACGTGACCTCGTTCTTCACCAGCCCGATCAGCGCGGTGCTGCTGCTGGTTGCGGCGCTGCTGATCGCCAGCGTCCTGGCGCCCGCGATCCGCGCCAAGCGCGAGGAAGCCTTCCAGGACGAGGACTGAGGAATGGCCCGCCGCCCCGCGCTGCTGGCCGCCGGGCTGATGCTGGCGGCGGCCGTGCTGGCGGGGCTGGACGCGGTGATCGTGCGGTGGCTTGCGGGGCAGCTGCATCCGCTGGTCATCGGCTTTTTCCGCGCGCTGTTCGGGCTGATCGCGGTGCTGCCCTGGACGCTGGGGCGCGTTGATCTGCGCGCCTCGCCCTGGCGGTGGATGCATGTGCTGCGGGCGGGGCTGAAGCTTGCCTCGCTGGTCGCGGTCTTCGTGGCCTTTGCCCATGCGCCCCTGGCCGATGCCATGGCGCTGACCTTCACCATGCCGCTGCTGGTCACGCTGGGGGCGTGGGCTTTCCTGGGCGAGGCCGTGGGCGCCGTCCGCCTGCTGGGCGCGGTCGCGGGCTTTGGCGGCATCCTGGTCATCGTCCGGCCCGGCGCGGCCTTTGATCCCTGGCTGCTGTTCGCCTTTGCAGGGGCCGTGCTGACGGCGGTGATCCAGCTGATGCTGCGCCACATGGCCCATTCTGATACGACCGAGCGTCTGGTCGCCTGGAACCTGATCGCCATGGTCCCGCTGGGCCTGCTGGCGGCGCTGCCCGTCTGGACGACGCCGACAGCGGGTCAGCTTGGCCTGCTGGCGCTGCAAGGGGCGCTTGGCGCGCTGAACATGACGCTGATCACGCGGGCCTTTTCGCTGGCCGATGTGTCCTTCCTGGCGCCGCTGGATTTCCTGCGCCTGCCTGCCGTGGCCTTGCTGGCATGGCTGTTCTTTGCCGAGATCGCGCCCGCCTCGTCCTGGATCGGCGCGGCGGTCATTGTCGCAGCAAGTGTGTTTTCACTGCGCAGCGGGCGAAAAAAGCCTTCCCCTGAACAACATTGATACTAATATATCAATTGAGGCGCGACGAATCGCCTCACCCGGTCTGGGAGGGACCGGCACTGCCCAACGGCCAAACGGCAGGCCCAGACCTGCCACCCAAGGGAGGAGGCGACCTATGACCGGCTTCATCGGAAAGCGTGCGCTTGCCAGCGGCATTTCGCTGATCGGCCTTGTGATCCTGGTTTTCTTTCTGTCGCGCCTGACGGGCGATCCGACCAACCTGTACCTGCCGCTTGACGCCTCGATCGAGGCGCGCGAGCAATTCCGCGAATTGCATGGCTTCAACGACCCGCTGATCGTGCAGTTCGGGCGCTATGTGCTGGATCTGGCGCAGGGCGATTTCGGGGAATCGCTGCAACAGGCCCGCCCGGCGATGGAGGTCGTGTTGCAGGCCTTCGGCTGGACGCTGCGGCTGGCCGTCATCACCATGACCTGCGTGACGGTGGCGGCCATCGTCATCGGCTCGCTTGCGGCCTTCAAGGTGGGCGGGATCTTCGACCGGATTGCCACCTTCTTTTCGCTGGTGGGCGCATCCGCCCCGGACTTCTGGCTGGCCATCGTCGCCATCGTGATCTTTGCGGTGAACCTGCACTGGCTGCCGACCTCGGGGACGGGAACGCCCTGGCATTGGGTGCTGCCGGTGGCGGTGCTGTTCGTGCGGCCCTTCGGCCTGATCCTGCAGGTCGTGCGCGGGTCGATGATCACGACCCTGTCCTCGGCCTATGTGAAGACCGCGCGGGCCAAGGGGGTGCGCACGCGGCCGATCATCTTCGTCCACGGGCTGCGCAACGCCATGCTGCCGGTCATCACCGTGATCGGCGACCAGGCGGCGGCGATCCTGAACGGCGCCGTGGTGATCGAGACGATCTTCGGCTTTCCCGGCATCGGCAAGCTGATGATCGACAGCATCCTTCTGCGCGACTTCTCGGTGGTGCTGGCGTCGATCATGGTCTCGGCCGTTGCCATCTTCATCATGAACCTGCTGATCGACATCGCCTATGCCATGCTCGATCCCCGTATCCGGTATTGAGCGATGGCGATGACCGACACCCGTATCCAGTCCGACCCCAAGCCTCGCGGCCCCTTTGCAACATGGCTGTCGATGCTCTGGGCCGACAAGCTGGCCTTCTTCGCTGCCCTGTTCCTGCTGATCGCGGTGCTCTGCGCGATCTTCGGGCCGTGGCTGATGGGCGATCTGGCAACGAAACAGAACCTGCGCGGCCGCAACGCGCCGCCCTTCGACCTGTCGCGGGGCTGGCTGATGATTCTGGGCGCCGATGCGCTTGGCCGCCCGGTGCTGCCGCGCATCGTGGTGGCCGCGCAGAACACGCTGATGGTGGCGGGTGCGGCGGTGCTGTGTTCCGCCGTCATGGGCTGCGGGTTGGGCCTGGTCGCGGGCTATAGCCGCAAGCGCGCCGCGCAATGGATCATGCGGCTTGGCGACGTGATCATGTCCTTTCCGTCGCTGCTGCTGGCGGTGATCGTGCTCTATATGCTGGAGCCCTCGGTCGCCAATATCGTGCTGGTGCTGGCGATCACCCGCATCCCCGTCTATCTGCGCACCACGCGGGCCGAGGTGCTGGAGGTGCGCGAGCGCATGTTCGTCCAGGCCGCCCGCGTCATGGGCGCCTCCGACCGCCGCATTATCTTCCGCCATATCCTGCCGGTGGTGCTGCCCACGCTTCTGACCATCGCCACGCTGGATTTCGCCTTCGTGATGCTGGCCGAAAGCAGCCTGTCCTTCCTGGGCATCGGCATCCAGCCGCCCGAGATCACCTGGGGCCTGATGGTGGCGCAGGGCCGCGAATACCTGACCACGGCCTGGTGGCTGTCCTTCTGGCCGGGCCTGGCGATCATCGGGACCACGCTGTCGTTGAACCTTTTGTCGAACTGGATGCGCATCGCGCTGGATCCCGCGCAACGCTGGCGGCTGGAAATAAGGGGACGCAAGAATGACTGACCACCTGTTGGAAGTCCGCGACCTGTCGGTCGAGTTCCACACCGCCGCTGGCACGGTGAAGGCCGTCCAGAACGTCAGCTGGCACCTGGACCGGGGCGAGACGCTGGCCATCCTGGGCGAAAGCGGATCGGGCAAGTCGGTGTCTGCCTCGGCCGTGATGAACCTGATCGACATGCCACCGGGCAGGATCACCAGCGGCCAGATCTTGCTGAACGGGCGGGACATGCTGGCGATGACGGCGGAACAGCGCCGCCGGATCAACGGCTGCAAGATCGCGATGATCTTCCAGGATCCGCTGGCGCATCTGAACCCGGTCTATACCGTCGGCTGGCAGATCGCCGAGATGGTGACGACCCATGGCGGCACCCGCGACAAGGCGCAGGCCCGCGCGCTGGAGCTTTTGCGCCGCGTCGGCATCCCGGAGCCTGAGGTCGCGATGCGGAAATATCCGCACCAGTTCTCGGGCGGGCAGCGGCAGCGGCTGATGATCGCGATGGCGCTGGCCTGCAAGCCCGACATCCTGATCGCCGACGAACCCACCACGGCGCTGGACGTGACCGTGCAGGCGCAGGTTCTGGAACTGCTGGAGGAGTTGCAGGCAGAGACCGGCATGGGCCTGCTGCTGATCACCCATGACCTGGGCGTCGTGGCAGAGATCGCCGACCGCGTGGTGGTCATGAACGGCGGCCAGATCGTCGAGACGGGCAATGCCGCCGAGGTTTATCGCAATCCCAAACACCCCTATACCCACAAGCTGATCGACGCCGCCCCCGGCAAGGGCGCGATGCCCGCCGAGCGCGACCGGACGGGCCAGCCGCTGTTGCGGGCGGAAGGGCTGACCAAGACCTATGGCGCGTTCCAGGCGCTGAAGGGCGTGGACCTGACCATCATGCCGGGCGAGACCGTCGCGGTCGTGGGCGAAAGCGGCTCGGGCAAGTCCACGCTCGCCCGCGCGATCCTGCGGCTGGACGATCCCGACAGGGGCCGCATCCTCTATCGCGGCAATGACCTGATGGCGATGGCGCCGCGCCAGCTGTTCGGGCTGCGGCGCGATCTTCAGATGGTGTTCCAGGATCCGACGCAGTCGCTGAACCCGCGCATGACGGTGTTCCAGCTGATCTCGGAAGCCTGGGTGATCCACCCCGAGATCCTGCCGAAAGGCCTATGGCGCGACCGCGTGGCCGAGCTGCTGGTCAAGGTCGGCCTGCGCCCCGAGATGGCCGCCCGCTATCCGCACCAATTCTCGGGCGGGCAGCGCCAGCGGATCGCCATCGCGCGCGCCCTGGCGATGGAGCCCAAGCTGATCGTCTGCGACGAAGCGGTCTCGGCGCTGGACGTGTCGATCCAGGCGCAGGTGATCGAATTGCTGGACGGCTTGCGGCGCGAATTCGGCCTGTCCTATCTGTTCATCGCCCATGACCTGCCGGTGGTGCGCGACTTTGCCGACCGCGTGGTGGTGATGAAGTCGGGCGAGATCGTCGAGGAAGGCCCGGTGCGCCAGATTTTCGATGCAGCCCGACACCCCTATACGCGGGCGCTGCTCTCGGCCAGTCTGGACCCCGACCCGGCGGTGCAGGCCGCCCGCCGCGCCGCCCGCCCCCTGGAGACCGCATGAAGCCTGATGTCCTTGTCGCCTATCCCCTGCGCCCCCGCTTCTTGGAGGCGCTGGAGGCGCGCTATACCCTGCACCGGCTGGACCAGGCCACTGACAAGGACGCGGTGCTGGCCCATGCCGGACCGCTCTGCACGGCCATGGTCGTGAACGGGCATGTCGCGGTGGATGCGGCGATGCTGGACCGGATGCCCGCATTGAAGCTGGCAGCCTGTTCCTCGGCCGGGTTCGATCTGATGGACCTGGACGCCATGACGCGGCGGGGGATCACGCTGACCAATACCTCGACGGCGCTCGTCGATGACGTGGCCGACACGGCGGTGCTGCTGATGCTGGCCGCGCGTCGTCGGCTGGTTCAGGCCGATGCCTATGTCCGGTCGGGGGATTGGGGGCGACAGGGGATGTTCCCGCTGACGGCATCGACGGCGGGCAAGCGCGCGGGGATCGTGGGGCTTGGCAATATCGGCCTGGCCATCGCCCGGCGCTGCGAGGCCATGGGGCTGGCGATCGGCTATTCTGGCCGCAACCCCAAGCCGGGGGTGGCACACGCCTACTTCCCCGATCCGGTGGCCCTGGCCGAATGGGCCGACATCCTGATCGTCGCCACGCCGGGCGGGGCAGGGACCGCAGGCCTCATTTCGGCCGCCGTGCTGGAGGCGCTTGGACCCCAAGGCACGCTGGTCAATGTCGCGCGCGGCTCGGTCGTGGACGAGGGGGCGCTGATCGCCGCCCTGCGCGATGGCCGCATCGCGGGGGCGGGGCTGGACGTGTTCCTGAACGAGCCCCATCCCGATCCGGCGCTGACGGCGCTGCCCAATGTCACCCTCTATCCCCACCACGCGAGCGGGACCGAGGAGACGCGCGACCGCATGGCGCAACTGACGCTGGACAACCTGGATGCCTTCTTCGCGGGCAGGCCGCTGCTGACGCCGGTCAACTGAAGGCGGGGAACCCATGAAGCCCAACCGTATTCGCGAAATCTGGGCGCGTGGCAGCTGTGCGCTGAACGCCTTCCTCTCCATCCCAAGCCCCTTCGTGGCCGAGATCATGGCGGCGCAGGGCTATGACGGGCTGATCGTCGATCTCCAGCATGGCGTCACCGACTACATGACGGCTGTCGGGATGTTTCAGGCCATGCAGGGCAATCCGGTCGCGCCCATGGCACGGGTGGAATGGCTGGATCCCGTCGCGGTCATGAGGATCCTCGATGCCGGAGCCTATGGTGTGATCTGTCCCATGGTGAACACTGCGGACGATGCCGCGCGCCTGGTGTCCTATACCCGCTATCCGCCCCATGGCGTCCGCAGCTTCGGCCCCGGACGGGCCGTCTTTTCCGCCGGTGCGGATTACGGGCAGCGGGCCGAAGACGAGATCGTCGTTCTTGCCATGGTCGAAACCGCCCAGGCCATGGAGAACCTGGACGCCATTGCGGCGACTCCGGGCCTGGACGGTCTTTACATCGGGCCTGCGGATCTGACCCTGGCCTTGACCGGACGAAAATATCGCACCGGATTTGATCGCGAGGAGCCCGAGATGATCGAGGCGATCCAGCGCGTTCTTGCCGCAGCGCACGGGGCGGGAAAGCGGGCGGCGCTGCATTGCGGCTCTCCAGACTACGCGCTCCGCGGCAAGGAATGGGGCTTTGACATGGTCACCGTTTCGAACGATGTCAGGTTGATGGCAGGAGCTGCAGCGGCCTCGGTTCAAATCTTTCGAAACGGGCAGGCCAAGTGCCGCGATGGGAGTTATTGAGTTACCCACCGTCCCCCCGTTGGCATTGATGATGTGACCGCCCCCAACGGCATCTGTGTGCCAGGGTGGGTCTGCAAAGATCCACAAAGGGGACGGGTCATGTCGGAGATTATCACCGTCGGGCTTGATCTGGCGAAGAATGTGTTCCAGGTGCATGGAGCCAACGGCGCAGGGCGGGCGGTTCTGCGCAAAAAGGATACGGTGCACTCAGGTGCTGGAGTTCTTCAGCTTGCCCTGTTGCGTTGTGGAAATGGAGGCCTGTGGCGACGCTCATTTCGCTGCGCGGTCCTTCGGTTCCAGGGCCGTGAGATCGGCAATCTTGGCGATGACGTGCGGCTGATCCCGCCTGCCTATGTGAAGCCTTTCGTGAAGCGCCAGAAGAACGACATGGCGGACGCCGAGGCTATCTGCGAGGCGGCAATGCGACCCACGATGCGCTTTGTTTCGTTGAAGAGCGAAGAGACTCAAGGCGCGGCAATGGTCTTCCGCGTGCGTGAGCTTCTGATCCGCCAGCGCACACAGACAATCAACGCGCTTTGGGGGGGCATCTGACCGAGTTCGGCCAGATCGTGCCGCAGGGAGCGCCCAACGCATCAAAACTCGTGGCCCTCGTCGAGAACCCGAAAAGTGATCTGCCTGCCGATGCCATCGCACGCCGAAGGTCTTGATCGCGGCGCTTGCGCATCTGGAGGCAGAGATCGCTAGGCTCGATGCGGAGATCGCCCATCGCGCCAAGGGAAATGACGTCGCCCGGCTGCTGATGACGGTTCCGGGCATAGGCCCGCTGATTGCCACGGCCATTGCTTTTCTGGCTCCGCCGCCCGAGACGTCCACAAGGCACGCGACTTTGCCGCCTGGCTGGGTCTGGTGCCCCGGCAGCATTCGACCGGCGGCAAGGAACGTCTTGGGCAACGACAAAGATGGGCGAACGATCCCTCAGGCGCCTGCGGATCCTTGGCGCCAACAGCGTCATTATCAAGCGGCACGTCCATTCCTCTGCGCGACCCGGCACATGGCTGGCGAGGATGCTGTCGCGCAAGCCGAGGAACCCGACGGCTCGGGCGGCAGCCTCGAAAGCAACCGGATCGTGGTTCGCCATGGCGATATCGGAGGCCGCGTCGTCGAGGTGCTTCGACTGGGTGGCGCCGCCCACGGCGCGGCTGTGCTCGGGGCTGCGATAGGCCGAACGGACGATCAGCGGCTTGCCCAGCCGGTCGCGCAGCGCCTGCAGCTTGTCGAGCGCAGCTTCGTTGACCAGCAGATTGCCGGTGCCCCGGCAGGCGATTTCTGCGGGCGAGAAACTCGGCCAGCGCCAGGCGCTCTCCGGCACGTCGCGCCAATGGCGGTAGAAGGTCATCGTTATGGGGGTCCTCCAAAACGAAAAGCCCGTCTCAAGGGCGGGTGCGGTTGGGCTGATGGATGGGATGGTGAGCGGCTACGGGCCGCCGCCGAAGATCTTGAGCTTGATGGCAATCCCCGCGAGCAGCGCCAGCATGACGCTGGTGGTGATCATGCGGACGGCGGTCTGCATGGCGGTGCGGCGCACCAGCCGGATGCAGTCCACGAGGGAGCGCAGATCGCGGATGTCGAGCGCTGCCTCGTCGCCGTCGAGACCGACATCGGCGAGCGCACGCTTCGCGCCTTCCTCGGCCGCCCGGGTCAGGATCGCCTCGAACTCGGCGTCGGGGATGCGCACGAAGTCATCGGACTGGGGTGGTGTCATTGGATCCTCCCTCTGCCGCTCAGCCGACGTTCGCGCCCCAGAAGGACATGTGGTCGGCGGCGAAGTAGCCGTCCGCCACCCGGAAATACCCCTGCAACTCGACAGTATCGCCTGCGGTGAGCGGGACCATGGTCTGCAGCCAGATCGCGGTGGCGAGCGAGACGTGGGTGGCGGAGATTTCGCCGAGGGAGCCACGGATTTCGGTGGTGCCGTTCAGGACCAGCCGTCCGCGCATGCAGGCCGTGGCTCTGGCGTTGATCTTGTAGAGAAGCGTCGCGCCGAAGCGGTAGGTGCCGTCGACTGGCGCCACGAAGTGGTTGTTCGCAACGTCGAATGCCCCCTGGTCGTTGTAATCGGTGTTGTCGAGGCCGATCTTCGTCCAGGTCCCGACGCCGGCCTCTTCGGGCGGCACGGCCATCGGGAAGGATTCTGAGGCGATCCGCATCGTGTCCACGGTGATGCGCCGCGTCTCGACCGCCACCGTAGCCGTCCTCCCGACCGTCCTTCGCTTTCGTGTCGGTCTCCGCCATCAGATTATGTCGTGAACGGCACGATTCTATGAACGCGGCAACCCATGCGAGGATGTTTCACGCCGCCCTGTGACCATCGAGGGGCGCTCGAAGAGAGACGCAGGCAATTCGGAGACGCATTCTGCGTCAAGCGTCCAGTCTCCGAAGGGCGGATAGCCCAACCAAAACCCTTTGAAATAAAAAGAAAAAAGGCCCCAATTGGGGTCCTTGGACGGATTCGGCAACTGAATGTGGTGGAGCAGGTGAAGTCAATAATTGCTCCTTATGAGGATCATCCGACCTCATCACGGACAGACAAGTCATTGATGCTCTTAACCTATATCGGTCAGGCGTTCTCATCGGCTCTCATGGCTCGTTAGCCCAGCCCACCGCCGCCTGTTACCATTTCCTGACCGGGGTAGCGCCTGAAAGGAAAACAATGCCGCTGACAGTAACGCAGATCGAAGCCGCGACATTCGGCAAAAACAAGGAACGCCTTGGCGATGAATCGGGCCTGTTTCTCAGGCTCTATCCATCGGGCAGCAAGGTCTTCCAGGTTATTCTGCCTGCGGAGGCCTGCCTGCCGCGCCGGATCTGGGTTTCCGTCGGAGACTTTCCGGCCACGAGCCTGAAGCAGGCCCGTGAACGCGCATCCTGGGCACGGCTCAGTCTGGTCGGAGCTGGAGCGTTGAGAGGATCCGTGCGGCTGTCCGGGGTGATCTTGAATATACCGAGGTGCGCAGGCCGGAAGGCTCAGGCAAGCAGGGGTTGGAACCAGCTGCCGAACGGCAGGGACGGCGAAAGCCGAAGGCGGTCGCGGTGGCGGCGCCGAAATCCACCTTTGCTGACGTCGCGCAGCTCAGGTTTCAGCAGAAAAGCCAGGGCCTCAGCAATGGGAAGCACATCTCCTAGAACTGGACGACCCTCCAGGCGTATGTCCTCCCAGTGCTGGGTCGCAGACCCGTGGACGAGATCACTACCAACGACATCGTCGAGTGCTTGCGCCCCATCTGGCGCGACAAGCATGAAACGGCACGACGCACTCTTGCCCGTGCTCGTGAGGTCTTCGAACTGGCCCGGCTGAAACACGGTCTCGCAGGAAATCCGGCACAGTTCGATCCTGGGATCGCATACGGGCGCGTGCAGCGGAAGACCCGGCACTTCGGCTCGCTGCCCTGGCAGCGGATGCCCGAGTTCTGGACGTGGCTGTGCGAGGTTCCCTGTGGCGAGGTGATACGGCAAATGGCGATGCTGATCGTGCTGACTGCCAAGCGCACCTGTGAGGCCCGTTTCGCCCGCTTCGACGAGATCGATGCCGAGATGGCAACCTGGACCACGCCCGCGGAAAAGATGAAAATGAGACAAGAACATCGGGTGCCGCTCAGCCATCAGGCATTAATCGTTCACGAGAACCTGCGCTGCCTCAATGGCGGGCGGGATTACCTGTTCTTCAAGGCAAGGACGAAATCGGGTGTGCTGTCCGAGAAAACCGTCCTCAAGCTGGTCCAGCGTTTCGATCCCGAGATCACCGGGCACGGGGTTCCGGGCGACCTTCAAGGGGTGGGCGCGGTTCCAAAGGCGGTATCGGAAAGATGCTATCGAGTTCGCCTTGGCCCATGGTCTGCCGCCGCTGGAGGCTGCCTATTTCCGCGAGGATCTCCTCGAGGAGCGTCGGCCGATGATGCAGGATTGGGCGGACTTTGTAGGCGGAGGATTAGGGGTTCGCAGTGATGCTTTCCTGTGGGGAGGTGTAGCTGGCGCTGATCATCACCGTGATGTTCGGCGCGGGCCTGCTTGATCAGGATGCCACTGCTGACGACGGGATCATCCCCCATCGGAGCGATGGTTGCCAGCGTCATGTAGCGGGCGCGCTGAACGGCCCATTCATTGTTTTGTTCGAGGAGCAAAGCCCCGACAGGCGCTGGCGTCGTCATTCTGGAAGATTCCGGCGACGTCGGTGTGGCGCTGGATCTCGCCGTTCTGACGCTCGATCGGGTTGGTGGAGTGCAGCTCGGCCCGGTTTTCCTTGAGGAAGGACGTGTAGGCCAGCACGTCGTGTTCAGCATTCGCCACCGGGCTCGAACCGATGGCGCCACGATGGCTCATTCCATCAGTGTGGCGAGCTTTGGCACCTTGGGCCGGATTTGATCGGCCACGGCGCACCACTGGGTGCTGACGGCGTCGGTCGCCTTCTAGTGCGGCGACAGCATTCAGTCCACCTTTCATTGGCGCCTATAGTTAGCCACGCCCGCGGCTTTCAGGAATCCAGGCGCATTCTTGCCATTTCCCGGGCCAAGGCACCGCACATAAGGCGTTTGGCCGGATCAATCGAACTGCTGCTGGAGACAAAGATGCCTACGCGTATGTTAACAAGCATTTCTTGCAGCAGCGGCACGAAGCGGAGGGAGCCGGCCTCAACGTCATCGTAAAAGCCGATCTTTGTATAGAGTCCGATGCCATGACCTTCCAGGATCATCTGCCTTGCCAAGAAAAGCGTATTTGTAAAAATATGGGTCGACAGGGGCGTCACTAAGGTGTTGATCGCCTGGTCGATGATCGAATTGCCCCCCCTGGCGTCGATAGTGCGCACTAGGCGGTAGGTCAGGATGTCCTCAATTGTGACGCTGGTTCGGCCCGCAAGCGGGTGATCCGGACGGACGAGGACGCCGAAGGGGGCGGATTTCTCCGAAAGCAGCCTGACACCAGGGTGGTCTGTAAACGTGAAGGCAATTCCGATCTCAGCAGCCCCCGTCGCCACGGCATGGATGGCATCCTCGGGTTGGGCGGTCGTGACCGAGATTGAGATGTCGGGGTAAATCTTGCCGAACTCGTTGATCGCGCGCGGAAGGCAACCCATGGCGATCGAGTCGATCGTGTGAATGTTGATATGGCCCGTGCGCAGGTCTCGCATATCATCTATGAGGATTTTTGTCCGCTCGAAGTCGTGCAGAACGGTGCGGCAGTGTTCTAATAAAATCGCGCCGACGGCGGTCAATTCGACTCCCTCGGGGGTTCGATCGAAAATGGACACGCCTAGCCGCTCTTCAACGCTGATGATCTTGCGGTTGACCGAGGTCGACGAGACGTTAAGCAGTTGTGCCGCCTTCCGGATGGATCGCTGGCGAGCGACTTCGTCGAAGTATCTTAGAAAGCTAGTGTGCATCATGCCCCGCTGGAAATAGGGGTGGTGCGTTTTCTGCACCACAGTTGGCAGGTCTTTCTTCTACCTGCACTGCGGGGGCAACGATAGAGTCAATGAAGAAGGTCGAAACAAGGGCCGCCCTCCCACCCAGCAGAGAGATGGAAAGATGCGAGACAGAACAAAGCTCGACCGGCGCAGTCTGTTGCGGGGCATGACCGCCCTTGGCGCCGCCTTCGCAGGAACCCGGATCAGCATCCAGCGTGCCTGGGCTTCGGACCTTCATACCGTCAAGCTCCAGCTCGGCTGGCTTGCGGGGAACGGCATCCTGGGGGAATTGGCCGCAGACCAGAACGGCTACTTCGCTGAGGAAGGCCTGGCCCTGGAGGTCGTCGCGGGGGGCCCGAACGTCGACGGCGTCGCCTCGGTCGCGTCGGGACGCGCGCATATGGGTTCGATCAGCTCCAGCCCGTCGCTGATGCTGGCGCGGTCGCAGGGGCTGCCGGTCAAGTGCATCGCTGCCGGCTATCAGCAGCATCCTTTCACCTATTTCTCGCTCGAAAAGAACCCCGTCCGCGAACCAAAGGACCTGATTGGAAAGACCGTTGCTACTAACGGCACCGCCCGCATTCTCCTGCAAGCGCTGCTGGCGGCCAACGACATCCCCGAGGATCAGGTGAACGTGCTGGTCATGGGCGCCGACATGGCGCCGCTGCTGACCGGGCAGGCCGACGTGGTGACCGGCTGGAAGACGAATGTCAGCGCCCTGTCGGTCCTGGGCCCGGATCGCGTCGACATGACCCTGTGGGACGCGGGCATCAAGCTCTACGCCAATCCCTATTATGTCACCGACAAGTCTCTCAGCGAGAACCCTGAACAGGTCCGCGGGATGCTGCGCGCGATCGCCCGTGGCTGGGGTTGGGTGCATGACAATCCCGAAGCGGCCGTCGAGATCCTACTGGCACGCTATCCCAACCTGGACCGGGAGGCCGAGATGGCGGCCGTGGGACCCGTCATCGGATACAGCTTCAACGACGCGACGCGCGCCCAAGGCTGGGGCGCGATGACGCGCGAGAACTGGCAGGCGCAGATCGACATCTATGACCGTCTGGGCCAGTTTGAAGGCGCGACCCCTTCCGTTGACGATGTGATGACGCTGTCTGTCCTGGACGAAATTGCCGCGGCGCGGCCGGCATACGGGTGATCGGCATGATGGAACCCCTGGAAACCCTTGTCGGCCAGCCGGTTGACACACCCCGCGCGTCCCTTGCGGCGGCCAGCCTCAAGGCGGCGTCGGTCCGGTTCGGCACCTATACCGCGATCGACCGGCTTGACCTGAGGATCGAGGCCGGCGCGTTCTACACCATCCTCGGGCCTTCGGGCTGCGGCAAGTCCACGCTGCTGCGGCTGGTGTCCGACCTGATCCCGGCGGCGGGCGGCGATGTCTCGATCTTCGGCAAGACGACCGAGCAGGCCCGGCTGGCGCGGGAATTCGCCTTCGTCTTCCAGGACGCGGCCCTGCTGCCCTGGCGATCGGCGCTGAAGAACGTCGAACTGCCGCTGGAAATCGGCCGCAAGCGCGGGGCCGTGATCCCCACCGGGCCGCGCAGCCCGCGCGAGCTTCTGGAACTGGTGGGCCTGAAAGGCCGCGAAAACGCCCTGCCGCACGAGCTTTCGGGCGGGATGCGCCAGCGGGTGGCGATTGCGCGCGCGCTGCTGTGCCAGCCGAAGCTTCTTCTGATGGACGAGCCCTTCGGCGCCCTGGACGAAATGACCCGCGACCGCCTGAACCTGCAACTGCTGGACATCTGGCGCGAAACCGGAACGACTATCCTGTTCGTCACCCATTCGATCTCCGAGGCGGTGTTCCTGGGCCAGAAGGTCATCATGCTGCGCGCCAATCCCGGCCGCCTGCGCGAGATCGTCGACATCGACCTGCCCGAGCCGCGCGAGATGAAGATGCGCGATACGCCGGAATTTAACCGCTATTGCAGCCACCTGCGCGAACTTCTGGAGACCTGCTGATGGCCGCCATAGACACCCTTCCCATCGCCGATCCCCAGGCGGCCGCCCGCAGCGCCGCACGCAGGGAACGGCTGGTCTCGGCCATCGTGCCGATCGGCACGGCGGCGGCGCTGATCGGGCTGTGGCAGCTGGGGGTCAGGACCTTCGGCGTGCCCACCTATATCGCCCCCGCACCGTCGGACGTCGCCGTCACCTTTGTCGAGAAGTTCCCGCTGCTGATGCAGAACTTCTGGCCGACCTTCTTCGAAAGCGTGGCGGGCTTCCTGGTGGGCAACCTGGCCGCCATCCTCATCGCGGTGGCCTTTGTCCATTCGCGCAATGTCGAACGGGCCTTCTTCCCGATCGCCGTATTCGTCAACACGATCCCGATCCTGGCGATCGCGCCGATCCTGGTTCTAATCTTCGGGCCGGGGATGACCGCCAAGGTGGTGATCGCCGCGCTGATCTGCTTTTTCCCGACGCTGGTGAACATGGTGCGGGGCCTGCAATCGGTCAGCCCGCAGACACTGGAACTGGCGCGGATCCTGTCGGCCTCGAAATCCGAGGTGTTCTGGAAGATGCGCCTGCCCTCGTCGCTGCCCTTCCTGTTCTCGGCGCTGAAAATCTCGGCCACGACATCGGTGATCGGCGCGATCGTGGGCGAATGGGTGGGCGCGGATCTGGGGCTGGGGGCGCTCATCATCGACGCGACCTTCAACTTCAACTCGCCGCTGCTCTACGCCACCGTGCTGATGTCATCGGGGCTGTCGGTCCTGATGTTCGCCCTGGTCACGCTGGCCGAACGCCGGATCGTCCGCTGGTAACCTGAAGCCGCTTGAAACAACCAACAATTCGACGCCGCGGGCCTGATCCGCCCCGGCGTGACAGGAGGAGTTTGTCCAAAATGACCGACCGCATCAGGGAATTTCTGACCACCAAGGCCGAACAGGTGCCGGTCGTCACCGACACCGACGTCGTGGTCATCGGCGCGGGACCGGCGGGACTGTCCGCCGCCGTGTCCGCCGCCCGCAACGGCGCTAGGGTGACACTGGTGGAACGCTATCACCATCTGGGCGGCATGGCCTCGGGGGGGATGGTTCTGGTGCTGGACGACATGGTGAATGACGGGACCGAGATCGTCACCACCGGCATCGTCAGCGAATTCGTGGACCGGATGCAGCGCCAGGACGGCGCGGTCTTTCCCCCGCCCCAGGATTGCCTGACCAACTGGGAGATGTGGCGGAAATGGGCCCGCTGGGGCTGCATCGACTTTCACAAGCAGGGGATGCCGCAGCCGATCATCCACGCGGTCGCCTTCGATCCCGACGCCTGGAAGCGCGTCAGCCTGGATCTGGTCGGCGAGGCCCGGATCGAGCTGCGCACCCACAGCTGGTTCTCGGAAGCCATCGTGGAAGACAACCGCGTCACTGGCGTGATCGTGCAGACCAAGCTGGGCCGCCAGGCGATCCGGGCGAAGATGGTCGTCGATGCCTCGGGCGACCTGGACGTAGCGGCCTCGGCCGGCGCGTCCTTCGCGACCGGGCAGTTCATCGTCACGACCGTGTTCCGGCTGATGGACGTGGATACCGCCAAGGCCGAGGCCTTCGAATACGACAACCCCGAGGCGTTCAAGGCGCTTGACCGCCAGGCGCGGCGGGTGATCGGCGGCGCTTGGGGCATGTGGTGGCTGAAGACGCCGCTGCCGGGCGTAGTGTGGTGCAACTGCCCGCACATGCCGGGATACGACGGCTTGTCGCCCGAACACATGGTCGAGGCCGAATACGAAGGCCGCCGCCGGATGATGGCGCTGCTGGACTTTGCCCGCGCGAACCTGCCGGGCTTCGAGAACGCCAAGATGCTGGGCGCGGCCGAACAGATGGGCATCCGCCAGACCCGGCTGCTTCAGGGCGAATACATCGTCACCAAGGAAGACGTGAAGAAGCGCCGCCATTTCGCGGATTCAGTCTGCCGGGGCCGGGATTATTATACCCCCTACCGGGCGCTGCTGCCGCGCGGCATCGACAACCTGATTGTTGCGGGCAGGCATTATTCCGTCGAAAGCGAGGCGCAGAAGCAGTCGCGGGAGATCCCGCCCTGCATGGCCCAGGGCGAGGCCGCCGGCGTCGCCGTGGCCAAGGCGCTTCAGGCCGGCTGCGCGCTGCGCGACGTCGATGTCCGGGCCATCCAGAAGCAGATGCGGGCGCAGGGTGCCGATCCGGGCGACGTGCCCTCGGCCAATGCCCTGATCGAAACCACCGCCGCCGCCTGAAGAAAGGAAACACCATGACCAAACAGCACCTTCCGCTGGACGGGATTCGCGTCCTCGATTTTACGCAGGTGATGATGGGGCCATGCGCCACGCAGATGCTGGCCGACTTCGGTGCCGACGTGATCAAGATCGAACGCCCGGGCGAAGGCGACCTGTCGCGCAACTTCTTTGGTGAGCCGAGCGAGGAGGCGATGAACAACGCCGTCTTCGCCTCGCTGAACCGCAACAAGCGGTCGGTCGAGATCAACACCAAGTCCGAGGCCGGCCGGCAGATGATCTATGACCTGGTCGCGCAGTCCGATGTGGTAGTGGACAACTTCCGCGCCGGCGTGATGAAGCGGCTGGGCTTTGATTACGACACGCTGTCCCGGATCAACCCGGCCATCATCTGCGCCTCGGGCACGGGCTTTGGCGAGGTCGGTCCCTATGCCCACAAGGGCGGCCAGGACGTGCTGGCGCAGGCGATGACCGGGGTGATGGAAAAGACCCAGGATCCGGCGGTGCCGAAGTCGATCTATCCCACGACGCTGTGCGACTACACCGCCGGGATGCATCTGGTGCAGGGGATCCTTGCGGCGCTGCTGGCGCGGGCCAAGTCCGGGCGCGGGCAAAAGGTCGGCGTCTCGCTCTATGACTCGATGATCGCCATGCAGATGCAGGAAGCCGCGCAATGGTCCAAGCACCGCGAGGTGCTGAACTGGGCCGCGATGCCGCTGACCGGCGTCTTCGACACGACCGACGGCGCGGTGGTGGTGGTGGGCGCCTTCAAGCCCCATCCGCTGCGCGACATCTGCGCTGCCTTGCAGATCGAGGATCTGTCGCCCGCCTATCCGAACCTGGCTGCGCAGCGCGCGAACAAGCCCTATCTGCAAAGCCGCTTCCGCGACGCCTTTGCCACCAACACGACGGCCCACTGGATCGAACGGCTGGAGGAGCAGGATCTGCTCTGCGCCCCGGTCCGGTCGCTGGGCGAGGCCCTGGACGACGCACAGACGGCAGCGAACGGGATGCTGGTGGACCTGGATCACCCGGTCCTGGGCAAGATTACCTTGGTCGGTTCACCCGTCCATCTGAGCGAGGCCCCCTTGGTCATCCGCCACGCGCCGCCGCGCCTGGGAGAGCATACCGACGAGGTGATCCGCGAATTCGGCCTGTCGGCAGTGGCCCGGAAGGAGGCGGTATGAGCGTCCGCTTCGACATTGCCGATCATGTCGCGCGCGTCACCATCGACCGTCCCGAGCGGATGAACGCCGTCGATGCCGCGACCGATGCCGAACTGAACCGCGTCTGGTCCGACATCGAGGCCCGCGACAACATCCGCTGCGTGATCCTGACCGGGGCAGGCGACCGCGCGTTCAGCGCGGGCGCGGACATGAAGGCCGCGAACGGGCTCAGCGGGCTGGAATACTGGGGCGCGGCCAATCCCGACGGCTTCGGGGGCATCGCCCTGCGGCAAAGCCTGACGGTGCCGGTCATCGCCCGCGTCAACGGCCTGGCCCTTGGCGGCGGGTTCGAGATGGTGCTGGGCGCGGACATCGTCATCGCCTCGACCAATGCCCGCTTCGGCCTGCCCGAGGCGCGGGTGGGGCGCCTGCCGCTGGACGGCGGCATGGTCGTCTTGCAGCGCCTGATCCCGCGCAACATCGCGGCCGGGCTGATGATGACAGGCCGCATGCTGTCGGCCGAGGACGCCGCGCGCTTCGGGCTGGTCAACGCGGTCGTGTCCCCCGACCGCCTGGACGCCGAGGTCGATGCCTGGGTGGCCGACATCCTGTCCTGCGCGCCGCTGTCGGTGGCCGCGATCAAGGACACCATCCGGTCCACCGCCCATCTGAACCCGCAGGAAGCCCGCGACCTGCGCCGCCCCGCCCTGATCGCGGCCCTGACATCCGAGGATTCGGTCGAAGGGGTCACCGCCTTCCGCGAAAAGCGCGCGCCCGTCTGGCGGGGAAGGTAGCGGCGATGGCGCTTGTCATCCAAGGCCAATGCATCGACGTCAAGGACGGCATCTGCACCACGTCCTGCCCCGTCGACTGCATCTACGAGGGCGAGCGGATGTTCTACATCCACCCCACGGAGTGCATCGAATGCGGCATGTGCGAAAGCATCTGCCCGGTCGATGCGATCCGCTACGAGGACGAACTGGACGCCGGCAACGCCATCTTCGCGCGCATCAACCGCGAGGTCTTCCTGAACGACGCCGGAGAGATGGACGAGCCCGGCGGCTGGTCCCGCGCCATGACACCCCGGCGGGATCATCCCGACCTGCCGGTCCGTCCCCGTCTGCTTGAGCAGGCAATCTGAAGGAGAATGAGATGAAGGGAATCATTGCCGCGGTGCCGACGCCGTTCGACGCGCAGGGCGGCTTCATCGCCGGGGCCTTCCTGGAGCACGCCCGATGGGGCCTATTGAACGGGTGCGATGGGCTGAACATCCTGGGCTCGACCGGAGAGGCGAATTCGCTGGACAGCGCCACGCGCCGGGTCGTCATGAGCCATGCCGCCCAAGGCCTGGACCGCAGCCGCCTGATGGTGGGCACCGGCACGCCCTCGATCCGGGAAACGATCGACCTGACCTGCTATGCCGACGACCTGGGCTATCCGGTGGCCCTGGTGCTGCCGCCCTATTACTACAATCCCACGGAAGAAGGGCTGATCGCCTGGTATCTGGCCCTTGACGCGGCGCTTGGCGACCGGCCGATCCGGGTCTGGTTCTACAACTTCCCGCAGATGACCGGCTTCGTCATCCCCCAGGCGGTGATCGTGGCCCTGCACAAGGCCGCACCGCGCCGCTTTGACGGGATCAAGGACAGTTCGGGCGATCTGGCCTATTGCCGCAGCCTGGTGTCGCGGCTTCCCGGCCTTCAGGTCTTTCCCAGTTCCGAAACCACCCTGGCCGAAGGACGCCAGGACGGCTTCGCCGGCTGCATCTCGGCCACGGTGAACCATACCGCCCCCCTTTGCGCCCGCGTCTGGAAGGGCGAGACCGCCCTGGCCCCGCAGATCGCCGACCTGCGCGCAGCCATTTCGGGCTGCCCGCTGATCCCGGCGGTCAAGTATCTGGTGGCCCGCCGCACCGCCAATCCCGACTGGCAGAACGTGCTGCCGCCCTTCACCCAGCTGGACCCCTCGGCCACCGCCTTGCTGGACCGGCTGGTCCGCTACCGCATCGCCGCCTGAACGCGGCAGGAGAACACCATGAAAGACATGAACGACATCCATGGCAACTTGATCGGCGGCGAGTGGCTTCCGGGCGAGGACGTGCGCCCCAACGTTAACCCCTCCGATACCCGTGACATCGTGGGCCACTATGCCTCCGCCGGTCTGACCGCCGTAGACGAAGCTGTCGAGGCCGCCCGGTCCGCCTTTCCGGCTTGGTCCGCAGCAGGTCCGCAGGTCCGCCACGACCTGCTGGACGCTGTGGGCACCGAACTACTCGCCCGCAAGGACGAGATCGGGCGGCTACTGGCGCGCGAGGAGGGAAAGACCCTGCCCGAGGCTATTGGCGAAACGGTTCGGGCAGGTCAAGTTTTCAAGTTCTTCGCCGGAGAGGCGCTGCGCCTGACCGGCGATTCCCAGCAGTCGGTCCGACCCGGTATCGACGTTACCGTGACTAGAGAGCCGGTGGGCGTTGTTGCGCTGATCACACCCTGGAACTTTCCCATCGCAATCCCGGCCTGGAAGATCGCCCCTGCACTTGCTTACGGCAACTGTGTGGTCCTGAAACCCGCAGAACTGACACCCGGCTGCGCACATGTGATCGCGCAGCTTCTGCACAAGCATGGCTGCCCGGCCGGCGTCTTCAACCTCGTGATGGGTCCAGGAAAGGTGGTGGGCGATGCGCTCGTATCGCACCTTGGGATAGATGCGGTGTCCTTCACTGGCTCGGCCGCCACCGGCGAACGCATCGCCGCGACCTGCGGGAAACTGCGCCGGAAGGTCCAGCTCGAGATGGGCGGCAAGAATCCGATGGTTGTGATGGATGACGCGGATCTTCAAACGGCGGTTCAGGCCTGCCTGAACGGCGCGTTTTTCTCGACTGGGCAAAGATGCACCGCGTCCTCGCGCCTGATTGTCCAGAAGGGCATCCACGATGCCTTTGTTGATGTGCTTGGCCGCGAAATGCAGGCTTTGCGGGTTGGCGATGCCTTGCAAGCCGACAGCCAGATCGGGCCGGTGGTCGATCAACATCAGCTTGAATCGAACCTTTTCTATATCGAATTGGCCCGCAGCGAGGCTGCCGAAGTGATTGGCGGACAGCGGCTTGAACGGGACAAGCCTGGTTTCTATCAGGCCCCCGCTTTGTTCCTAGGAACCACCAATAGCGCTAGGATCAGCCGAGAGGAAATCTTTGGACCCTGCGCTTCGGTCATTCGGGTCGAGGATTTCGACGAAGCCCTGACCGTGGCTAACGACACTGCATTTGGTCTATCAGCCGGGATCTGCACCACCAGCCTGCGGCACGGCACAGAGTTCCGGCGCCGGGTCGAGGCTGGTATGGTGATGGTGAACCTGCCGACGGCAGGTGTCGACTACCACGTGCCTTTTGGCGGGCGCAAGGCGTCTTCCTTTGGCCCACGCGAACAAGGGCGTTATGCGGCTGAGTTCTACACGGTGATGAAAACGGCTTATCAGTCTGCTTAGCTCGTGCTTGGAAGTTGACTCGCTACTCTCAGGTCTGGGCCTTTGCCAGGTCCAGAACTACCGGAGGGGATGGGTCTGACGTCGAACCTTCTCTGCCATATAAGCCATTGTTTTATATGACGCTGGTGATGGTTTGAATGGTCATCTGGTTCAGGCGCGACTGGCAGCGAAACGGATGATCGGGGCTATTATGGCTTCATGGAGAGATCGACTGACCTGCCCGCTGCGGCGCGCCGTGGATTCACGACGGCCATCAGCCGTCCCGCGCGTTTTTGGCCTTCCTGAGAGGGGTGCCAAAATGTAGGCACGTCTCATCGCATTGACATGACGGCAATTCTTTAAGCGCCGTGGTGGAGCCCGGCAAGATGAATTCGACGTTTTCCCTCCTTCTGGTCTTCCTGGCCCGGTTCTTCATGCCGCGGCACAACGCGCAGATGCGGCTGCTCAAGGCCCAGATCCATATTCTCCGGGCCCGCATCCCGGCGCAAAGGATCATCCTGTCGCCCGCCGAGAAATCCGAGCTGCTGCGCATCGGGGCGGAGTGCGGACACGATATCGACGGGCTCATGGAGGTGGCCAGGCCCGCGACCTACAAGCGCTGGCTTGCCCAGATGCGTGATGGGCGCGCTTTCAAGGCCGTGGGCAGGCCGCGCCTGACGCAGGAGCTGCGCGACGTCGTCATTCGCATCGGCTCGGAAAATCTCCTCTGGGGCTACAAGCGGATCGCCGGCGAGCTGAAAAAGCTTGGGCTCTATGCAGGCGCCAACTCGGTCAAGCGCATCCTCGATGAGGCGGGCATCCACCCTAGCCCCGAGAAGCGAAAGAAGAAGCCGGCCCTGCCGTGGAGCACCTTCGTCAGGGCGCATATGGAAAGCATGGTCGCCTGCGACTTCTTCACCAAGGCCGTGTTGACCGCCCGTGGGCCGCTGACGGCTTATGCGCTGATTTTCATCCACCTTGGCAGCCGCCGCGTGTTTTGCAGCGCCCCGACCTACGCCCCCGACTCGGCATGGGTGACCCAGCAGGCCCGCAACACGCTGATGTGGTGCGCGGAAGAGGGGATCACACCACGCTTCCTGATCCGCGACGCCGACACCAAGTTCAGCGCCAGCTTCGATACCGTCTGGGCGTCGGAAGCCGCCCGCGTCATCCAGATCCCGCACCGGGCGCCGAACGCCAATGCCTTTGCGGAATCCTTCATCGGCACCATCAAGCGCGAATGCCTCGATTTCTTCGTCTGCTTCAGCCGGTCGCAGCTCGACTATATCCTGCGCACATGGGTGCGCCATTACAATGTCGAGCGTCCGCACCGCGGCCGGGACATCGGGAACAACGTGCTTCAGGTGGATTTTCGCCCCGCCCGCGACGGCCCGATCTGCTGCCGGCGCCAGCTCGGCGGCATCGTTACCTCCTACACACGCGATGCGGCGTGATCCGTGGTTCGAGAGCGAGCCGCAGAAAGCCTGACGGCTTTGACGCCGAGGGCATCCGCCAGAGTGACTCCATTTGGAACCATCAGTGCGTCAGCCCGCTGACCATATTGCCGGGCCGTTGCTCCCGGACCTTCAGTCCCGGCGTGAAACTTCGCTCTGATATCGACGCTCACGTTCGGGCCAGGTGCTCCTGATGAAGGCAAGAACCGCCCGGATTTCCGCATCGCTCAGCACAACGGCAAACCCGGGCATGTCGCTTTCATAGCCGCCCCCGACGACAGCGGCGGTGCCTTCCTTCACGATGCGGAACAGAAGTTCGTCGGAGTGATGCCAGGTGTGGCCGCTGGCATCGTGTGGTGGTGCGGGCAGGCGGCCGGAGGGCAGCGGGGATTGCCAGTCCGGCTGTCCTTCCAGCGATGCCCCGTGGCACGATGCACAGTGATCGGCATAGAGTCCGCGCCCGGCCTCGATCGTCCTGGTAGAGTCAGCGCTTGTCGCGTGATTCTTGCCGAATTGCCAGATGAACAGGAGCGCAAGGGAGAGCGATACTGCCATCACAAATACCAGATGTGTTCTGGAAATCCCGCGCAATCGCTCCTCCGAATCTTCCGTCATGGATCACGATCATCACGATTTCGTTCATGTGGGCGCAAGCCTGCGGCATTGGCGGCAATGGACAATTGCGACCGGTCTTCCTATCTTCGTCGCATGTTTGGTCGCATAGTCGCGCTTCTCGTCGTCCTGTCCTTCGCCGTCGTCACGGCGATGACGGCGGCGCATGCGGCGCGCACGATGCTGGATGGCACAATGGCGGCCGCCCATGACAGCCACATGATGGTGAAGCCAGATACCGGCAGCGCCGATTGCGGAACGGGATCGGATTGCGGCACCAGCGATGCCGCCGCCTGTGCCATGACCTGTGCCGGTGTACCCGGCGTCATCGCGTCTGTTCCGGACGCGGCAATCGAGGATCGCCCGCGCGCCGCCCATACCCTGCCGGTTGACATGGATGCTCCCGGGCAGGGTCCGGGCCTGAACGAACGACCTCCCAAGATCCGTCTCCTCTGATCTCGCCCCGGGCCCTCGCCCGCGGCGGCCCATCGGACCTGACATGCGGGACGGCAGTCCCGAGGAGACGAACATGAACAATCTTACCCGTCGCGGCTTTCTGGCCGCAGGCGCTGCCGTGCTGGCAGCCGCCCATCTTCCCCGTGCCGCCTATGCCGAGGCGGCCCCACTCGCCTTGACCGCAACCCGCAGGACGCTCGACATCGGCGGGCGGGCGGCCACGGTCTTCGGCCTTGCCGGCCCCGGCGGTCAGGGGCTGACCCTCGATCCCGGCCAGCGGTTCCGGGTCGATCTGAAGAATGATCTCGACGTCCCGACCATAATCCATTGGCACGGGCAGATCCCGCCCAATGCCCAGGATGGCGTGCCCGACATGCCGCTGCCGCTCATCGCGCCGGGTGAGACGCGGTCCTTCGATTTCGCCCCGCTGCCCGGCACCTTCTGGATGCACAGTCATGTTCCGCTGCAGGAAATGCAACTGCTGGCCGCTCCACTGATCATGCGCGCTCCCGAGGATCTGACCGCCGACCGGCAGGAGGTCGTGCTGTTCCTGCACGATTTCTCGTTCAAGACCCCCGAGGAGGTGCTGGCCGAGATCGGCGCCGGCGGTGGCGGCAGCCACGGGGGGCACGGCGACGGGATGCAGGCCATGGGGTCCGGCATGATGGGCATGGGCGCGATGCAGCGGATGGACCACGGCTCCATGGGCGGCATGGCGATAGGCGGCATGGCCATGGACCTGAACGATTACGACTGGGACGCCTATCTCGCCAATGACCGCACGCTTGCCGACCCGGAGGTGGTGGCGGTGGAGCGCGGCGGGAGGGTACGGCTGCGCGTCATCAACGCCGCCGCCGCGACGGTGTTCTGGATCGACACCGGCGCCGCCCGGGCGCGGCTGATCGCCGTGGACGGGCATCCGGTGCAGCCCGTCGCGGGCAATCGCTTCGGTCTTGCCATGGGGCAGCGCCTGGACCTCGACATCGACTTGCCAGCCGAAGGCGGCGCCTGGCCGATTCTGGCGCTGAGGGAAGGCGCACGCGAACGCACCGGCCTGATCCTCGCTACGCCGGGGGCCGCAGTTCGGCGCGTCGAGAGCCTCGCCGACACCGATACCCCCGCCTTTGACACCGATCTGGCACAGGAGTCGCGGCTGATGGCTGCCGATCCGCTGACCGAGCGTCCGGTCGATCGCAGCCAGATACTGATGCTGGGTGGCCAGATGCAGCCCTATGTCTGGACGATCAACGGCGCCACCTGGGGTGAGCACAGGCGGGTCACTGCGAAGTCGGGCGAGCGGGTGGTGCTGTCCTTCCACAACATGTCGATGATGGGGCACCCGATGCACCTGCACGGCCATGTGTTCCAGGTCGTCGGCCTGAACGGACGGCGCGTCGCGGGTGCCCGGCGCGACACCGTTTATGTGCCGCCGATGTCGATGGTCGATATCGCGCTCGACGCAGGCGAGGCGGCACGCTGGATGCTGCACTGCCACCACATGCCGCATCTGGCCAGCGGCATGATGACCGAGATCGCGGTCAGCACATGACCGCGCAATGCCGAGGGCGCCGCATGTCAGCGCCCCTCGGCGGAGAACCTGCAACGGGCAATATTTCAAGCTTCCCGATCGCCTCTTGACCTTCCAGCGGTTGGAAAGCGCAGAACAGGTGAAACGCAAGCTCAGGATGAAACGCCGAGGAGGCGTGGAAATGACCAGCAAGACCGAACACGATCACCAGAAACATGCGCACGCTCGTTCGACCCACGGGCATGTGCACGATCACGCGCAAGACCACGCGGCCGCCGCGCCGGACACAGCCCACAAGGTCAAGGACCCGGTCTGCGGCATGATGGTCGATCCCCACACGACCGCGCACAAGGCCGAGCATGGCGGCCGGCCCTATTACTTCTGCTCGGCCGGATGCCGAACGAAGTTCCTGGCAGACCCGGACCGCTATCTGGATCCGGAAGCGGCGACCGAGAAGGCCGAGCCGGTTCCGGAGGGGACGATCTACACCTGCCCGATGCACCCCGAGATCCGCCAGGTCGGACCGGGGTCATGCCCGATCTGCGGCATGGCGCTGGAGCCGGTGCTGGTCAGCCTGGAGGTCGGGCCCAACGAGGAACTGATCGACATGACGCGCCGGTTCTGGATCGGGCTGGCGCTGACGATTCCGGTGGTGGTCCTCGAAATGGGCGGCCATTTTCTTGGCCTGACCCACTATATCGGCCAACTGACCTCGAACTGGTTGCAACTGATCCTCGCGACGCCGGTCGTGCTCTGGGCCGGTTGGCCGTTCTTCCAACGCGGCTGGCAGTCGCTGGTCAACCGCAGCCTCAACATGTTCACCCTGATCGCCATGGGCACCGGGGCGGCGTGGATCTACAGCGTCGTCGCCACGCTGGTGCCCGGCATCTTCCCGGACGCGTTCCGCGAGCATGACGGGTCGGTCGCGGTCTATTTCGAGGCGGCGGCGGTCATCACCGTGCTCGTGTTGCTGGGTCAGGTGCTGGAATTGCGGGCGCGCGAAAGCACCAGCGGCGCGATCCGCGCGCTCTTGGACCTTGCGCCCAAGACCGCGCGGATCATTCGTGACGACGGCACCGAGGAGGAGGTGCAGCTCGACAGCGTTCACGTCGGCGACCGCCTGCGGGTGCGGCCCGGCGAGAAAGTCCCGGTCGACGGCGCGGTGCTGGAAGGCCGCAGCGCCGTCGATGAATCGATGGTGACGGGCGAGTCGATGCCGGTAACCAAGGAGGCCGGCGCCACCGCCATCGGCGGCACCATGAACCAGTCCGGCGCGCTGGTGATCGAGGCGCGGAAGGTTGGCCGCGACACCATGCTGTCGCAGATCGTCCAGCTCGTCGCCGAGGCGCAGCGAAGCCGCGCGCCGATCCAGCGGCTGGCCGATCAGGTCTCGGGCTGGTTCGTGCCGGCGGTGATCCTGGTCGCGGTGCTTGCCTTCATCGCCTGGTCGATCTGGGGCCCGGAGCCGCGTTTCTCCTTCGGTCTGATCGCTGCCGTGTCGGTGCTGATCATCGCCTGTCCCTGCGCGTTGGGACTTGCGACGCCGATGTCGATCATGGTCGGCGTCGGTCGTGGCGCGCAGGCGGGCGTGCTGATCAAGAACGCCGAGGCGCTGGAGCATATGGAGAAGGTCAACACCATCATTGTCGACAAGACCGGCACCCTGACCGAAGGCCGGCCGGCCGTCACCGCCATCGTTCCGGCTGCTGACTTCAGTGAGGACGAGGCACTGCGGCTTGCCGCCAGTGTGGAGCGGGCCAGCGAGCATCCGCTGGCGCTCGCCATCGTCCGCGCCGCCGCGGAGCGCGGTCTCGACCTCGCCCCGGTTGCGGATTTCGACTCGCCCACCGGCAAGGGCG
Organism: Paracoccus yibinensis; assembly: GCF_030846195.1. Lineage (GTDB taxonomy): Bacteria > Pseudomonadota > Alphaproteobacteria > Rhodobacterales > Rhodobacteraceae > Paracoccus > Paracoccus yibinensis. Next base: position 5,729 of record NZ_JAVCWH010000002.1, on the reverse strand, counting down.
CCTATGGCACCGTCGAGGGCAAGCGCATCCCACTTGGCAACGCGAAGTTTCTCGCCGAGCAGGGCGTCGATGTCGCGCCGCTGGCCAACGAGGCCGACCGGCTGCGCGCGGACGGGGCGACCGCGATCTTCATGGGCGTCGATGGTCGCCTCGCGGCAATCTTTGCCATCGCCGATCCAGTCAAGCCCTCGACGCCCGAGGCGCTGGCCGCGCTCAAGGCGCAAGGCATCCGCGTGGTCATGCTGACGGGGGACAACTGGACGACGGCGAAGGCCGTCGCCCGCCGGCTCGGAATCGACGAGGTCGAGGCCGAGGTTCTCCCCGATCAGAAAAGCGCGGTCGTCGCGCGGCACAAGGCGGCGGGCGAGGTGGTGGCGATGGCCGGCGACGGCGTCAACGACGCGCCGGCGCTGGCTGCCGCCGATGTCGGCATCGCCATGGGCACCGGCACCGATGTGGCAATGGAAAGCGCCGGCGTCACCCTGCTCAAGGGCGATCTCAACGGTATCGTCCGCGCCCGCCGGCTGTCGGAAGCGGTCATGGGCAACATTCGCCAGAACCTGTTCTTCGCCTTCATCTACAACGCGCTTGGCGTGCCGGTCGCGGCGGGGGTGCTCTATCCGTTCTTAGGCATCCTGCTGTCGCCGATCATCGCCGCTGCCGCCATGGCGCTGTCCTCGGTCAGCGTGATCGCCAATGCCGCCCGGCTGCGGAGGGTGAAGCTGTGATCGCCGTGCGGCATCAACAGCCGAACCCGCGCACGCACATGCCGACGTCGTGCCGCGGCAGATGCGTACCTGCTCACCCCTTCGTGCGTCGCGCCCCGACCGTGACGGCGAGACAATGCAATCCACGAAACGAGGTTTGACGATGAGAAACGATCACAACATCAGCCGGCGCACCATTCTGGCCGCTGTCGGCGTGCTGCCCTTGCTGATGTCGATGCCGGGGCGGGGACATGCCGAAGCGCTGCCGCTGGTGAGCGTCAGCAAGGATCCGACCTGCGGCTGCTGTGACGGCTGGGTCGCGCATATCGAGGCGGCGGGGTTCCCTGTGCGGGTAGTGGAGTCCGCCGACATGGACAGCCTCAAGCAACGCCTCGGCGTGCCGGCCGATCTGGCATCGTGCCACACCGCCGAGGTGGGCGGCTATGTGGTCGAGGGCCATGTCCCCGCCGAAGCAATCCGCCGCCTTCTGTCGGAGCGGCCCGAGGCGACAGGGCTGGCCGTTCCCGGCATGCCCGCCGGTTCGCCTGGCATGGATTTTCCGGGCGTGGATCCCGAACCCTACGAAGCGTTCCTGTTCGGCCAGACCACCCGCAGCTTGGGGCGCTTCCTCGGTTCACGGGAAATTTGACACAGGCAGGCCCGACATGACCGCCCAGTTTGCGCATGATCGAAAGCAGTACCTGGCCGAGGCGGCTCGCATCCGTCAGCGGGGCGGTCTCTTGACGGCTGGTGGCGCGCGATGTGAACGCGGCAACGCATCGGTCTCGCGGGTCACCGAGAAGGCAGGTGGCGCATGAGCGAGCGTGCACGAGTTGCTTTTCGGGCGGGGTATGGCCGATTGCGCCAGGTTGCAGTCTGCATCCTGCTGCTTGCCATCGGCGCCCTGGTTCTGCAGGCGCCGGCACATGCCGGCCCAGCCGGACACGCCATCCACCAGCAACAGAGCGCCGCCACGGCAGGCCACTGCACCCAGCATCACATGCTGGTTGACCATGGCGCTGGTTCAACTGCTGGCTGCGTCAGTGCTGACAGCGGCGTCAGTCTGGTGGACTGCTGCCAAGCCTGTCTGATCGCCGCCGTTCCCGTCGAGCCGCCGGCGTTGGGCGTATCCGCAAGTAGTGAGGTTTTTCTCGGTCTGCGCCGTGACTTCTGCGGGCGATCCCCCGAAGGAATCCTGAAGCCGCCCCGTCTGATCGCGGCGTGAGCGCCGGGAATTGTCGGGAGATCCCGAGATGTCTCCGGCCGCCCCGCGCCAACCCGAGAAACCGACGAACAGAACGGAGAACCGCGTCCGCGAATCCGGGCCGGGGCTCTCGGAACCAAAGGATGAAATCAATGAATCGAACCGTATTCGCCCTTTCCGCCAGCATCCTCTCCGGCCTGGCGGGCGCTGCCTTCGCTCAGGCCGAGCATGACACCCACCACCCGGCAACCCCGCCCGCACAGGCGGAGCAGGTGCCCGCGCCGACGCCTCCCACAGGCCACATGCCCCACATGCAGGGCATGACCGGCATGCAAGGGATGATGCCCGAGCAGTGCCGGGCCATTATGCAGGCCATGACTCCTGAATGCATGGGCGCGATGCAGCAGATGATGCAGGGCGGGATGATGGCCACGCCGCACGCCGAGGCGGCTCCGGCGAATGAAAGCCTTCCCGACTTCACTCGGGCCAATATCGAGGCCATGGATGCGATGCACGGACCGATGATGGACGGCGTCATGGCCGACGATCCGGATGTCGCCTTCGTCCGGGGCATGATCCCGCATCATCTGGGTGCGATCGACATGGCCAGGATCGTCCAGCAATATGGGGACGATCCGCAAACGAAAGAATGGGCCGCCCAGATCATCGCGGCGCAGGAGCGCGAGATCGCCGAAATGCAGGCCTGGCTGACGGCGAATGCCGGCGAGGCGTCGGCACCCTTGGGTCAGACAGGTGGAACCGTCTATTCCGCCAATGAAGGCGGCAACTCGATCAGCGCCATCGACCTCGGCACCGGAGCGGTCGACACCGTCTCGATCCCGGTCGCTCCTCACAACGTCGATCTGACCCCCGATGGCAAGCTGCTGTTGGCGGTTGGCGAGCCTGCTGCCGGCGGAGATCATGGCGCGGACGGGCACGGGCATGGCGCGGAAGGCGCGGCCGAGGGTCTGCTGGTCATTTTCGATCCGCAGAACATCGCCGCGCCCAAGGCGACCGTCGCCGTGGGCTCCCACCCGGCGCATGTTGTTGCGGACCGGCTGGGGCGCGCGTTTGTCGCGCTGTCGGGCGGCGACGAGATCGCGGTGGTTGATCTCGAAAAGGCCGAGGTCATCGGGCGCATTGCGACGGGCGACTATCCGCACGGCCTGCGGCTTAGCCCGGATGAGACCGAGCTCTATGTGGCCAATGTCGAGGACGGATCCGTGTCCGTCATCGACACGCAGGCGCTCTCCGAGGTTGCGCGCATTCCGGTGGGCGCAGCGCCGGTCCAGGTCGGCTTCACGCCTTCGGGCGCTCAGGTCTACGTCTCGCTTCGGGACGAAAACCGTGTGGCGGTCATCGACACCTCTACCCGCGAGGTGACGGACAGGATCGATGTCGGGCCGAATCCGATCCAGATGTTCGCGACCCCGGACGGAGCCTATGTCTATGTGGCCAACCAGGGCACCGACGCGGAGCCGAACGACACCGTGTCCGTGATCGACACCGCGACCGGTCAGGTGGTGAAAACCCTCACCACCGGTGGCGGCGCACATGGCGTCTCGGCATCGGCGGACGGTGCCTTGGTGTTCGTGACCAACATCGCCGATGACAGCGTGTCGATCATCGACGTCGAGAGGCAGGAAGTGGTGAGCACGGTGCCGGTCGGCGATCGTCCGAATGGCATCGTCTACGGCGGATGAGCCGTTGAGCGATCGGCGTCGGGGATCTCTCCGGCGCCAGTCGTCGGCCGGGGACTGAGCGCGACTCCCGGCCGCCGTCGAAGATCTTGAACTTGATGATGATGCCGGTCAGCAGCGCCAGCACTACGCCGGCCGAGATCCCTGCACGCTGTCGGGGTGCTGCTCGCGCTGCTTGCCCCGCCGCTGCAGCGAGCAGCAATCCAATGGTCTGGTCGTGGGTATTGGGGCTGAATCGTCTGCAATTGACTGAGCTGCTTGGCGCGACAAGTTCACAACTTGTCACTGCTGGCATCGGTGAAGCCTAGAAGGTGCAGGGTGCACAATTGTGCCCATCGCCCCACGGGACAGATGTGGCATTGCCGTGCCACCATTCCGGCGCAGCGAATCCCTGCCGCTCTTTGAATCTGTGAACCTGTGATCCGGGCCGGGCGTGTCGCTCCGGTCGAGGCGTCTGGCGCTTCCCGATGCGATGCCGCCCGGCCCGGCATTCACACACGCTGGCGTTCATGCCTGCAGATCAAAAGTCCGTCTCGACATAGACCCCGGCGCAGTCATAGGCGACGGCGGCGGCCGTTGCGCCGGTGTTGAGGAAGAGCCGCGGCGACAGGAACTGGGTTGCGGCGGGCAGATCGGCGCTGATCTCCTGTTCGAAGACTGCGCCGGAGACCTCGTCGACGATGCGCACCCAGACGGAGCTGCCATTCGGCGGGGCGGCGATGTAGAGGGTCAGCACGCCGCCGGTGGCGATGGCGAAGCTCGCCCCCATGTCGGTCTGCGTCGGGGCCCCGGTTCCATCGTTCGCGACCAGCTGCCATCGGGTGTGCGTGCCGCGCTGGAAGCCGATGCCGATGCAGTTCACCACGGCGGCCAAGGTCAACGTCGTCGCCAGCGCGGCCGTGGATCCGTAGAGACCGAAGAACCCCATCCCGGTCGCCTGCAGGGTCGTCAGCGACAGCCGCGTGACAAAGGTCCAGCCGCCAAGCCCCGCCGCATTGCCGCGCCAGCAGGCCCAGCCTGCGGAGCGCTGATCCGCCACTGAGTCAACGACTGCCGCCGAGGTCAGTCGCCAGCGTCGCATGGAGGTGGCGAGGTTCGTTGCGGCCAGTGCGGGCGTGGAAACGGTGCCGACCGAGGTGATAGGCAGGCCTTCGCTGTTGATCGTGGTGCCGGTAGAGGGCGACCAGTTGGCGATGCGGTTCACCCCGAAGTGGGGTTGCAGCGGGAAGTCGCGGCCGGAGGGACGCATCACGTCGATCCACGGCGCCCCGGCGCGGCTGCGGGCGTAGATGGCGGCCTTGCCTGCGGGCGGCGGAGGCGGGGCGGCGGCCAGTCCCGGCAGGACCGTGGGCTGCGGCAGTTCCACCTGGCCGCTGGTGCGGTCGATCCGGATCGCATCAAAGAAGGTCGAGCCATCCGGGCTGACCTTGAAGCTGAAGTCGTCACTGCCGAGAAGGCCGATCAGCGCGCGGGCGGAAAAGCCCGTCTTGAAGGCAAAGGCCGCATCGTTCCCGGCCGCCGCTTTGTTGACCGTGGCCTCGATCCCGGCCCCGGCGTTGTTGAACAGGAGCGCTGGGGTGTTGACCGAAACCCGATTGTAACTGTCTGCCGTTGCCCCGCCGAGGCCGAGCAGCTGCGCAGTCAGGTTGGCCTGGGGCATGCCGACCTGCGTGACGGCATTGGCGAAGGTGACCATCGGCGTGTTGATGACGGTCGTGCCCCCGGCCCCGGCGGTGGCCGAACCGATGTTGACGACCGTATTCGACCCCGACGCGCCACCCGTCCCGAGGTTCACGGTCTTGGTGACGCCGGTGGTCGTGGCCCCGGTGCCCATGCCGTATGTGGCGGTCGTCGTCGCTGTGCCGATGCTGGCCGAGGCCGCCGAGACCGTCACAGTGCCCGAGGCGGTCAGCGTCCCTGAGAAGGTCTTGTTCCCGGTGAAGGTCTGGGTACCCGCAAGGATCGCGAGTTCTGACGAGGTGTTGGGCAGCGTGTAGCTGCGGGTCGTAGCGGTGGAGATTGTTGATTTCCACCCAGAACTGAGCCGGCATTTCCATCGAGAAGTGAGCCACCTCTGACTATGGATTTCCGGTCATTCAGTGGTCAAGGCGTGATGGT
>NZ_JAVCWH010000029.1 GCF_030846195.1 Paracoccus yibinensis | reverse complement strand
CTGAGCATGAATTGCCGCGCAAAAGCGCACAAGATCACGAGCAGAACAAACGGACCAAGTTCCCTGTAATCCCTCTGGGTTTTCACACGGTCTGAATCGCTCAGCAGACACTCCGTCTGCTTTCTATCTCTAGAAGTTGCGACGCCACGCAGCGGCCGCACGGCACAGCAGCCAAGAACTTCAGCAAGCCTGCTTATCATGCCGCAAGGCCGTCACCCCCAGCAGCCATACTTCATGTTTGGTCATTGTGTGAAAGCTTGACGTCTGGCGCGTCTCGCTTCTAAATCATGTTCATGGGGCCTGCGACCGCCCCACGAGGCGTCAGCCGAAGTTCGCGTTCCTGATCGATCATGATCATCCTTTTCTGGGGAGGAACGCCCATGCCGGCACCCGACGCGATAACAGCAGACAAGCTTTCCCGTTTGATCGGCACGGCCCGCGCGCCGGTCATTCTGGACGTCAGGTCGGACGAGGACTTCGCCGCCGATCCGCGGCTGCTGCCGGGGGCGATCCGGGCCGACGACAGTGCGCTTGCTGATCTGCCGCCGCTTCCAGCCAGCCCGATCATTGCTGTCTGCCAAGCGGGCCATCACCGTAGCCAGGGCGCCGCAGCCTGGCTGCGGGCTGAAGGACGATCCGCTGAATATCTTGAGGGCGGCTTCGCAGACTGGCGTGAAATCGGATTTCCCCTGATCAGCCTTGGCGCCCTGCCCCCCCGGGACCCTCAAGGCCGAACGGTCTGGGTCACGCGGGCACGGCCCAAAATAGACCGCATCGCCTGTCCCTGGCTGATCCGCCGCTTTGTCGATCCCCGCGCAGTGATCTTGTTTGTTTCCCCCTCCGAGGTCGAGGGTGTGGCGGACCGTTACAATGCGGCCCCCTTTGACATTGAAGGCGCGTTCTTCAGTCATCGCGGCGAGTTGTGCAGCTTCGACATCATGCTGGCCGAGTTTGGCCTTTCCCTTCCCGCCCTAGACCGGCTGGCGACCATTGTGCGGGGCGCCGACACCGCCAGGCTGGATCTCGCGCCGGAAGCCGCCGGCCTGCTGGCCGTGTCGCTGGGTCTGTCGCGCATCCATGCGGACGATATGGAGCAACTGGAGGCCGGAATGCTGGTCTATGACGCCTTTTATCGCTGGGCGCGCGACGCCACTGGCGAGACCCATAACTGGCCCAGTGCCAAGGCAGGAGTGACACCATGACCGATACAGGGGTTTCATCAAAAAGTGGATTACCCACCAATCCTGCTGCCGCCGCCGCGCGTCCCGACTTTCCGTCCCTTGCCGAGGCCACCCGCACCTGGGCGCGCATCGCGCTTTTGTCCTTCGGCGGACCCGCCGGTCAGATCGCTGTCATGCACCGTATCCTGGTCGAGGAGAAGCGGTGGATCGGTGACGGGCGGTTCCTCCATGCCTTGAACTTCTGCATGCTCCTGCCGGGACCCGAGGCGCAGCAGCTTGCCACCTATATCGGCTGGTTGATGCACGGCACGCGAGGCGGCCTGATCGCGGGCGCGCTGTTCGTGCTGCCCGGTGTCGTTTCCATCATGGCCTTGAGCTGGCTTTATGCCCTTTTTGGCGATGTGGGCCTGGTGGAAGCCCTGTTCTTCGGCCTCAAGGCTGCCATCCTGGCCATCGTGCTGCAAGCCGTGGTCCGCATCGGCCGCCGGGCGCTGAAGAACGACGCCATGCGCCTGCTTGCGGTGCTGTCCTTTGTGGCGATCTTCGCCTTCAATGCGCCCTTCCCTCTGATCGTCCTCACCGCGGGCCTGATCGGTTATCTGGGCGCGCGAACCGGCTTGCGCGCCTTTGCTCCAGGCGGTGGGCACGGGTCGGTCGGCGGCACCCATGTCGATGATGCCGACACACTTCTGGGCGAGGAGATGGCCGAGATGCCGGCTGCGGCGCGACGCGGCGCGCTTTTGGCAGGGGCTGCAGCGATAGCGCTCTGGCTGGCACCGGTCGCGCTCTTGGTCTTGGCTTTGGGCAGCGGCAACGTTTTTGCGGAGATCGCTGTCTTCTTCTCGAAGATGGCCGTGGTGACCTTTGGCGGCGCCTATGCGGTTCTGGCCTATGTCGCTCAGGAGGCGGTCGGAACCTATGGCTGGCTCCGCCCTGGCGAGATGCTGGACGGCCTCGGCATGGCCGAGACCACGCCCGGACCGCTGATCATGGTGCTGCAGTTCGTGGGCTTTCTGGGGGCCTTCCGGGACGCCGGATGGGACAGCGCGCTTCTGGCGGGTACGCTTGGCGGCCTGCTGACCACCTGGGTGACTTTCGCGCCCTGCTTTGCCTTTATCTTCTTGGGCGCCCCCTACATGGAGCGGCTACGCGCCAACCGGGCCTTGTCCGCGGCCCTGACGGCCGTCACCGCTTCGGTCGTGGGCGTGATCCTGAACCTGGCAATCTGGTTCGCGGTCCATGTCATCTGGCGCGAGGTGCAGCGGATCGAGGCCGGGCCATTGTCGGTGGAGCTGCCGGTTCTCGGATCGATCGACTGGATCGCAGCCGGCCTTTCCGTTCTTGCCCTTGTTGCCGTGTTCCGGCTGAAGCTGGGCATGACAACGGTTCTGGCCGGAGCCGCCGGGCTCGGCCTCCTTCTCTATGCGGTGGGAGCGATCACCTGAGGACAATGAATCCGCGCGGAGGAACAGGGGGCATGGCTTTGAACGCAGCTTGGGAGACAGCGTTAGTCTCCCCTCTGTTGTGGGCCAGGGCACTCAGGGATTTCGGCGACGGTTTTGCTGCCGTGCTGCTGCCCGCCTATCTGCTCGCCATCGGACTGTCACCCTGGCAGGTCGGCGTCCTTTCCTCCGTGGCCCTTTTTGGATCCTCGCTGCTGACCGTGGCCGTGGGTATGATCGGTGCGCGCGTTGAGCACCGGCGGCTCCTTTTAGCCGCCGCCGGTCTGATGGCCGTGACCGGGATCCTGTTTTCGGTTGCGGAAACCTATGCAGTCTTGCTGCTGGTCGCGTTTGCCGGGACAATCAATCCGAGTTCCGGAAGCGTGAGCGTCTTTGTCCCGATCGAACACGCGGTTCTGTCCCATGCTGTCACTCCAAAAAGACGCACGGCCCTCTTCGCTCGCTACAGTCTTGTCGGTGCCCTGGCCGGTGCCGTGGGAGCGCTGTCGGCGGCAACACCCGATCTTCTCGGCCGTGGCGGGATCGACTCCCTGACAGCCATCAAGGGCATGTTTGTCCTTTATGCACTTCTGGGTGTCGTGGGATATCTCATCTATCGCCGTATCCCGCAGCGCCCTGCTCAGAAACGTGACCAGCAGCCGAGTGCGCTCGGGCCGTCGCGGAAGATCGTCTTCCGCCTCGCGGCACTCTTCAGCCTCGACTCCTTTGCCGGCGGCTTTGTGGTTCAGTCACTGCTGGCACTGTGGCTCTTCCAGAAGTTCGGCATGTCGCTTGCTGCCGCGAGCCTGTTTTTCTTCCTGTCAGGCATTTTGTCGGCCTTCTCGTTTCCGGTCGCCGCCTGGCTCTCCGAGCGGATCGGCCTGATCAACACGATGGTCTTCACGCATATTCCGTCGAGCCTGTGCCTGATCCTGGCAGCCTTCGCACCAACCTTGTGGCTGGCCATGGCCTTGCTGCTGGTCCGGGCGGCTTTGTCGCAGATGGATGTGCCGGCCCGATCCTCCTACGTCATGGCCGTGGTGACTGAAGGCGAGCGCGCGGCCGCCGCAAGTGTCACGTCCGTGCCAAGAAGCCTTGCGGCCTCACTCAGTCCCGCCCTCGCCGGCGCCATGTTCGGAGGAGCGTTCCTTGCAGGACCGTTCATCCTCTGCGGTGTCCTCAAGATCACCTACGACCTGCTTTTGCTCATGCAGTTCCGCCATATCAAGCCGCCGGAAGAAGCGTAGCGGCTCTGTGCCATGCGCCGCTACACCCTGTCTTTCGCATTGCGCCAATGCACACGCGCTGGCGCTGCGGCCTGAGGACATGCCGAGGCAGACACTGCCCCGGCATCCTCAAGGTTACTCGTAGCGCTTGATCTCGCTATAGGCGCCCCGGACGTTCAGCGTCACCGTCACGGGTTCATCACCGCGGTTGCGCCAGAACCAGCCATGGTTGCCGGTGAAGGCGGCGGTCATTTCGCCCGACTGGCCTTCGACAGCACGGCCCTTCTCATAGCTGATGCTGTCGCCAGAGCCGTCGCCATGCTGGTCGTGGTTCACCACGCCGCCGGTGACGGTCCATTCGAAAGGCACCACGGCGCCTTCCTCCATCACCAGCTTGACCTCGGTCCCCTGACCCGGCTCCAGGTCGATCGTGATCGTGTCTTTCCAAGCCTCTGCCGGTGCCTCTTGCGCATGAGCCGTGCCGACGAGGAGGCCCAGCAGGGCCGAGCCGATGGAGGTCTGGGGGCCGACCGGCACCTCTTCCATCTGGCGGTCCATCTCGGCTTCCTCAGCCAGCTGCTGCTTGATCTCGCCCATCTCGGAGAGGCCCAAGGCCCGGCCGATGCCGGTCGGGTCGATGTTGTATTCCGAGGGCAGCACGACCGTGACCAGGAGCGCGGCGGCGACGCCTGCCGCGATGACAGTCGATTTCAGAAGCTGCGCCGAGCTGGGCAGGTCGGCGAGGGTCGGTTTCTGTGCGTTATACATGGTGTTTCCTTCGAATTAAGAGACCAGAAGACCGGCCAGCTGATAGCCGGCCAGCATGAAGCCAAGGCTCATCATCACGACATTGGCGGTGTAGGCATGGCGCCAGAACCCAGGCGTGCGGCGCCAGTAACCCATGGCGATCAGGATCGCCGACAAGGCCAGCAACTGGCCGATTTCGACCCCAACGTTGAAGGCCAGCAGGTTCGCCAAAAGCCCGTCAGGCGCGATGTCATAGTCCAGGATCTTGGTGGCCAATCCCAAGCCATGGAAGAAGCCGAAGATCAGCGTCGCCAGCTTGGTATTGGGCTGATAGCCGAACCAGCGTTGGAAGGCACCCAGGTTGTCCAGGGCCTTGTAGACCACGCTGAGGCCAATGATCATGTCGATAAAGTAGGCGTTCACCTGCCAGCCGAACATGACCCCCAGGAGCATGGTGGTCGAATGGCCGATGGCGAACAGGCTGACATAGATGCCAATGTCCTTCATCCGGTAAAGGAAGAAGATCACCCCTGCCAGAAACAGGATGTGGTCGTATCCGGTCACCATGTGCTTGGCGCCCAGATACAGGAACGGGATGAGGTTCGGCCCGCTGATTTCCTGGATATAGCCCTTGTCACCTTCCGTGACGTTATGGGCCAAAGCCGGGTGCAGGGTGAGGATCAGGGTCAGTGCCGTCAGCACCAGCAGGATGGCCAGCCGCCATCCGGCATGGTCCGGCCGTGCCCGATCCTCCGAGAGGAAATAGTTCATTGTTTATTCCGTATGTCCGAGAACAGTCAGGGCCATGTGGCCCGGTGACGGTTTTCAGAGGCGCGGAGGTCGTCGTGGCAGGTCCGGAGGCCACCCCTCGGCGGTGACAGTGACCAGCATCCGCGCCCCGTCTCCAAAGACAATCTCGCTTTCATTCTTGCCAACAAGGACAGCAATATTCTGGTGCTCGTGATCCGTCGCGTCGTGACCCCGGAGCACCCCGCCATCATCGTCATGGGAATGACCGTGGGCGGCAATCTCCTCGGCGGCTGCAATCGCGGCGGGCCCGTGGGTGGTGATGATAATGACCGGCGCCAGCACGAGTGCCAGCACCATCAGAACCTTCATCAGCCGGGCCATGGCCCCGTGGTTGCGCATTCGTCCTGCCCTTGTGGCGCTTGAGACCTTCTTGATGGGTCGCAATGGCGCTTGCCCCATCCCCCCAGGGGGGATAGCAGTGCTTCTATGTCACACTCCCACCATCATGCAAGTCATCCCGATCTGATCAAGCGGCTGAAACGTGCCGAAGGGCACCTCCGGCATGTGATCGGCATGATCGAAGACCAGCAACCCTGCCTCGACATCGCCCGCCAGCTTTCGGCGGTGGAAAGCGCCGTGACAGCGGCCAAGCGGGTTCTGATCCACGATCACATCGATCACTGCCTTGTTCATGAAACGAGCGATGCCTTGGCCGAGATGAAGGCGATGACCAAGCTTCTGTAAGGATCTGCGATGCTGGCCATTCTGAGGAACCGCACCTACCGTCACCTCTTCGCGGCCCAGGTCATCGCCCTTCTGGGGACGGGATTGATGACCGTCGCCCTGGGGCTTCTGGCCTATGATCTGGCCGGGGCCGATGCCGGCGCGGTTCTCGGCACGGCACTGGCCATCAAGATGATCGCCTATGTGGGTGTGGCGCCGGTGGCGCAGGCCTTCACCGACCGGCTGCCGCGCAGATCCTTGCTGGTCGGGCTGGATCTGATCCGGGGTGCGATCGCGCTGTGTCTGCCCTTCGTGACGGAGATCTGGCAGATCTATCTGCTGATCTTCGTGCTGCAGGCTGCCTCCGCCGCCTTCACGCCAACCTTCCAAGCCACGATACCAGACATTCTGCCAGACGAGGACGAATACACCCGCGCGCTTTCGCTGTCGCGGCTGGCCTATGACCTTGAAAGCCTGGTTTCACCAATGCTGGCAGCGGCACTTCTCAGCGTCATCAGCTTTCACAGCCTGTTCGCGGGCACGGTCTTGGGGTTCCTGGCGTCTGCCGCACTGGTTCTCAGCGTGCGCCTGCCGGTACCGCATACGGGCGGCCCGAGGCGCGGGGTCTGGGACCGCACCACGCGGGGTCTGCGCATCTATCTCGCAACCCCACGCCTGCGAGGGTTGCTGGCCATCAACCTGGCAGTCGCGGCGGCAGGATCGATGGTGATCGTCAACACGGTCGTTCTGGTCAAGGCAAGCTTCGGTTTGGCCGAACCGCAAGTCGCGCTTGCACTGGCGGCATTCGGTGCGGGCTCAATGATCGCAGCCTTGTCTTTGCCGCGCGTCCTGGAGCACCTGTCAGATCGCCCCGTGATAATCGCAGGTGCCGCAGCACTGGTTCTTGGCACAGCGGCCGGAACAATCGTGGGCAGCTACGGCGCGTTGCTGATCTTGTGGCTGATCCTCGGCTTTGGCTACTCCGTAGCACAGACACCTTCGGGCAGGTTGCTGCGGCGTTCGGCCCATCCTGAGGACCGCCCGGCGGTCTTTGCCGCCCAGTTTGCCTTGTCGCATGCCTGCTGGCTGATCTGCTACCCTCTTGCCGGGCAATTGGGTGCAACAGTCGGAATGGGGGAGACATTTGCAGCCATGGCCCTGATCGCTCTCACCGGAGTTGGTCTGGCGTTGCGCCTGTGGCCGAACGGCGATCCAATCCACATTGCGCATCAGCACCCCGATCTTCCGGACGATCATCCGCATCTACTGGCATTCGGTGGAAATGGCCGACATCACCATCCAGTCGTGATTGACGATATACACGCGCAGTGGCCCGCCAGATGACCGCTTTATGTCTGAGTACGGCGGACATTAGCCTACGACACGGCGACATGCAGCCTTCCGGCCTCTTTATCGGCGACCTGCATCGGCAGTTGACGGTCCGGCGTGTCTGACGGGGGGTTATGACTGATCTGGCGGTATACGCGGGCCTGTTTCTGGCAGCCTTCACCGCAGCGACTCTGCTCCCCGCTCAGTCCGAGATCCTGGTTGTCGGCCTTCTGCTGACCGATCACCCACCATGGCTGGTGCTGACCGTTGCGAGCGTCGGCAATGTGTTAGGGTCCGTGGTCAACTGGTTTCTCGGGCGAGGGATCGACCGGCTACGCACCCGACGATGGTTTCCGGTGAGCCCGGCCGCCCTGACACGAGCGGAGAACTGGTATCGCCACTACGGCAGATGGTCGCTGCTGCTGGTTTGGATGCCGATCATTGGCGATCCGCTGACTGTCGTTGCAGGAGTGCTGCGCGAGTCCTTCTGGGTGTTCCTGCTCCTCGTCTGCGCTGCAAAGATTGGCCGCTACCTTGTTCTGGCAGCAGCAGCGTTAGGGTTCTCTTGACCGGCGCTCGACTGGCCTGGGACGCTCAGCATCGGGGGGCGTGATGGGCTACGCTCTATATAGTTCATCAACGTGGCAATGAACGAACGGCAGCTTTGTCCCAATGGCTAACATCTATTCCGAGTTTGCATTTCCACCGCTTCGAGTCCTTCCGGCTGTGTCCGAAAGAGGATCCAGACCGTGTGAAAACCCAGAGGGATTACAGGGAACTTGGTCCGTTTGTTCTGCTCGTGATCTTGTGCGCTTTTGCGCGGCAATTCATGCTCAGTTAGCCAAAACCCTCGTAATTCTTGAGGGTTGTAGCCGCGTCTTGCTGCTGGGGACATAACTGCACCAGATTTCAGTTGGCAGCTGCTGCAATCAGACCGGAAACGCCAACCAGAGTGATTGCCCGACGGATGTTATACGCCAGCGCCGTCAGGCTGAACTCGCCCCGCACGTTTTCAAGACGCCTCATCAGGAATGCACCTTGTCCCATCCACTGCTTGATCGTGCCGAATGGATGTTCAACGGTCTCACGACGTATATCCAGAAGTTCTGGCCTTGCGCGCAAGCGCTCCGCCATTTGCTCTAGCAAGGCTTCGTCCTCGGCCCGAGTGATCTTGCGATATGAGCCGTTGGTGCAGAGGGAACGAAGATTGCAGGTTCGACAGGCGGCACGATTGCAGTACTCGATCTTTGTCGGGCCCTGTGTCTTGTCGACATATCTTGGTTCAAGAGTTTGGCTTCCAGGGCAAATATAAACGTCGGCCACCGCGTCGTAGCGGAACATCTCTTTCGTGAAATGACCGCTGCGTGCCGCGATGCTGTTGTTCGGCTTGCAAACATGCGGAATGACGGCCGCGGCCTTACAAGCAGCAATATCCTCCATGCTGTAGTAGCCTCGGTCCGCGACAGCCTTTATCTCGTCTACGGCCAAGTTCTCGCGCGCGGCGTTCGCCGTTTCAGCTAACAGACCCTGGTCGGCGACACGGCTGTGGACTTGCTGTTCGGCGATGAGCTTATGCTTGGTGTCGACGGCGAGCTGAACATTGTAGCCGACGCTCACCCGGCTCGACGGATGCATTGCGCGGCTGTCTGGATCCGTCAGCGATATCTGATCATCCACACTCTTTGCGAGGTCGGACTGGCAGGCTTCAAGATGAACGCGCCGTTCCCGCACCTTGGCGATCTTTGCCTGCAAACCTTTGGCTTTGGATGGATCAGCTCCGCCTACGTCGTCCTTGTCTGCGATATCCAGTTGCTTCAGATAGCGATCCAGCTTCTCTTCGCTTTCCCGGAGGCTTCTTTCCAGCTTTGCTTTTGTGAAATTGCGATCCCGGCTATTGACGGCCTTCAGGCGGGTGCCATCGACGGCCACCATCTCGCGGCCGTACAGATCGAGCTCCCGGCAGAGAACAACGAACGCCCTGAAGACTTGTCGGAATGCGGCCCGGTTGTCACGCCGGAAGTCAGCGATAGTCTTGAAATCAGGAGAGAGCCGGCGCATCAGCCAGATGACCTCGATGTTGCGCCGTGTTTCAATTTCCAGACGTCGGCTGGACCTCACCTTGTTGAGATACCCGTAGATGTAGAGCTTGAGCAGGTCAGCGGGATTATAGCCTGGCCTACCCGTGGCCTTGCCGCGGACCCGTGCAAAGCCGCACGCCTCCAGATCCAGACTATCGACAAATGCTTCGATGAACCGGACAGGATTGTCCGGCCCTACATAGTCATCCACGGACTCTGGCAAAAGCAGAAGCTGAGACCGGTCATTACCTGAGATATGTGCCATGGTTGAGCATATCACCCGCATGGATGTCAGGGAATCCCACAGGCGTTTTCACACAGTCTGGATCGTTGAGAGAACAGCTGGCTTGCCCCTGAATAGGCTCATTGTAGGCCAGCATTTGCTGGTAGGATGAAATCTCAGATGAATGGTCCGATATTTTTTGCAATGAAGGGGCGGCTACTGTTACAGATCAGGACATGACACAGATTTTGATCGGCTACGCCCGCTGTTCCACCGACAAACAAGACCTTGCTGCGCAGAAGGGTATCCTTGTCAGCTTCGGAGTTGCCTCCGATCGCATCTACACCGACCACGGCTTTACCGGCACGAACCGCGCCCGCCCTGGTCTCGATCAGGCGCTTGCAGCTTTGCGGGAAGGTGACACGCTGGTTGTACCAAAGCTGGACCGGCTGGCGCGTTCTGTCCCAGATGCCCGAGACATTGCCGACAACCTGGCCGCGCGCGGGATCAAGCTTCAGCTTGGCACCTCAATCCATGATCCGACCGACCCCATGGGCAAGCTGTTCTTCAACATCCTGGCGACCTTTGCCGAGTTCGAGGCCGACCTGATCCGGATGCGGACCCGCGAAGGCATGGCCGTGGCCCGTGCCAAGGGCAAGCTGCGGGGCAAGAAGCCGAAGCTGTCGGATCGCCAGCAACAGGAGCTGCGGCGCTTGTATGACACCGGTGAGTATTCCATCAGTGACTTGGCTGAGGTGTTTTCGATCTCGCGGCCGACCGTGTACCGCACTTTGGGTCGGCAGGCGGCGACGGCAGCCTGATGGCAGATAATCCAAAGCCCCCACGCCCACCGGCCCTGAAAAGCGAGACTCGCCAGACGAACTGGCGCCGCAGCAACCTGCCAAAGTATCAGGCCCATCTTGCGGTTCAGCGGGCGCTCATCTCTGGCGCATTGGAAAAGCAGACCTGCGAGGTCTGCGGCGCAGCCAAGGTCGATGCCCACCACGACCGGTACGACGAACCCCTGAACGTGCGGTGGCTATGCCGCAGCCATCACGTCAAACTGCATCATTACGGCGAGGATATGTTTCCCATTGGCCAACGTTTGCAAGAAGTGAGATCACAGAGCGACTGATAAGGGTATTTGCCAAGATAGATCCTTCGCAACCACTATCCTTTCTTGAAGTCAGCACTGTTTGCTGCTCGCAACGCCAGAGACTACCTTGTTTCTTGCCAATGCAATTCTCGTGTCAATCTGCGGCACTCGTTTGCGTGGCGGCAGATCAAACTGAACCACTCCACGATCACGCATTTCCAGTAGCAGGTTGTTGAGGTGTGTCCGCCTTATGGGAACGCTTTCCATTGCGAGGTTGAACATAGGGCCAGGAGAGGCGTGAGTTCGTCGTTTTAAAAAGTCTACAAGGATTGCCTCGGCACGATCCCGATTTACTTTGCAGCCAACGCCCTTCTGCTTCTGCTGGAGGGCCACAATGTCCTCAGCTGAGAACAGGCTAACCTGAGGATTATCGCCTTCACGAAGTTTATGGCGCATCTCCATTTCTTGCTTCTCAATTTTCTCCTGAACGTCACGAAAAACTTCTAACCCGCGAGAGCTGTGTGTGCCAAGCAGGAGCCGCATCTTTACGCGTTCCTTCTTGGGGACCATGATAGAAAAGTCCGGCACATAGGTTGCAACCTTATGCCTGCGCATCGCTTCCTTCATGAGGTGAAGCATTTTCTTTTCGTTGCCCCAATCTGCTGGAAGCTGCGAAAATTCGTCCGACCACTGGGCATCAGCAAGGAACCTTCCGAACGACGCCGCAACTTCCTCGTACTTTGCGTGACGATTGATATGGTCGGACATGAAGTTCAGCATGAACTCTCCACCCCGATCCCGGAGAAAGCGGAAAACCTTCTGATTGCTAATGTTCCAGCCTGTCGGGTCGATGAATGTGAAGGTAAATCCGTCAGGGATCTTTGCTGCAATCGCCTCTAGGTTCTCTTCAAACAGCCCTGAAAAGACGTGTATTTCAAACTTGCTTTTCGCCGCTGCATAATCACGTAATCGAGCAACCGCATCTGCTCGACGCTCACAGAAGCAGAATCTAATTTTCAATCCACTTATGCCATTTTTGGCGAGGTCTGCTCGAACTGCCTCAAGCGTATTGATGGCTTGATCAAACGAGGCATCCGAATATTGCGCGTCATCGGACACCCTCCAGGGACCTGCAAAAGCGTCAACAAAGTTAAAAATTGGAGAATGTCCTTGCAGCGTCTTATATGCGGCCGCTTGCAAGTACTTTGTCAGGAACTGGTGTTTGATAAATGACTGTTCTCGGTCTCGATAGAGGTCTAAATCCGCTGCCATGCTGATCCTACTTCAGGCAATTTCTGCCAAGATTGCCTGCGGCACGATCTGCCACGGGAAACCATTCCACTCTTCACCTTCGAGCAACCGCCCGCCCGACTTGGGGCGTGCACCACCCCATTGCTTGAAGAAGAAGGCAACGTCATGCCGCTCGCAGGCGAGACGCAGTTCCGTGGCCCATTCGGGGAGCATTGGCCGGGCCTTTGGCCCACTTTCTCCCCCTACGATCGCCCAAGCGATTCCGGTAAGATCAACCTCACCAATCGGGCCAAGTAGCGGCTCAAAAGAGATAAACCGTGCATCTGAATTTATCTGTCGCAGATGCTCGATCCGGCTTTTATGTGCGGCGTCCTCGACCGATACTCCTAGCCATATGTGGGAAGGAACACGGTGCCCTTCATATCGCTTTTGAATGTAATTACGCATAAGCGAGGAGCGCTTGGTTAGAACCTGATAGACGTGCCAGTCTGCGGTCTCCATCGCATCAAAAATCTTGTCGATGTATCTTCGGTCAACATCTTTATGAAACAGATCGCTCATGGAATTCACGAAGATCATACGTGGCTTTTTCCAAAGCGACGGTTGCGCCAACCGCGAGGGCCACAGCCGCAGGTCGAACCCATGCTCATACGGATGCCCTTTGATCCCCCGCCACCGTTCTGCGAACCGTTCAGCATAACAGTTGTCGCAGCCCGGACCTATCTTGGTGCAGCCGGCCACTGGGTTCCAGGTGGCATCAGTCCACTCGATCTCAGATTTCTGCGCCATGCTTACCTCCAGACTTTCAATCACCCTACTGCCAGTTTCACCGACAAGAAACTTATATTCTTTCTGACCTGCCAAGAGGGGGTGAACAGTAACAGGAAAGCTTAAACCGTTAATTTTTTGGGTCTTTCTTGCATTCGTATAGATTGCTGCCATCCATCTTTTCTGCAGAAAGAGGCTGGTAAAACAGTCACCCTCTGCATGTTAAAGTTGATGTCAATGCATGCATTGATTACTATCTCCCATCAGGAGGGCAGCATGGCCAGCATCACAATCCGAAACCTGCAAGATGACGTGAAAAGGCGGCTACGCATCAGGGCAGCAGAGCATGGCCGCTCTATGGAAGAGGAAGCGCGCGAGATCCTGCGTGAAGTCGTGGGGGAGGCGGAGCCGACCTATGACCTTGCCGCGGCCATCCGGGCGCGTGTTGCTCCGCTTGGCGGGGTCACCCTTGACCTTCCGCCGCGAGAGGCCATGCGAGAACCGCCCACGTTTGACCAGGCGTGAGCATGATCATCATCGATACTAATGTGGTTTCGGAACTTCTGCGTCCTGTTCCCGAGCCACAGGTCGAACAGTGGCTTTCCGAGCAGGATGGCCGGACCGTTTACTTGACCGCAATTTCTGAGGCGGAGCTGCGCCATGGGCTAGCTATCATGCCGGCGGGCAAGCGCCGTGCTTCTCTGACGGATGCTGTCGATCGCATCCTGCGCGAGGACTTGGCAGGCCGCATCTTGCCCTTCGACAGTGACGCTGCCCAATCCTATGCGGTCATTGCAGCCGCACGTCGCTCTGCAGGCCGCCCAATCGCACAGGCAGATTGCCAGATTGCAGCGATTGCACACTCCCGCAGCGCCATTGTCGCCACCCGCAACACGCCCGATTTTGAGGGCTGTGACATAAACCTGATCAATCCCTGGAATGCCAGATGAACGCTGTCGAAATTGAACAAGCTATTTCCGAACTGGCAGAACAACCCTTTGATCCGGTGGAGTTCCCCTATGCTTTCTTGATGGCTTTCGGCAACAAGGACACCACCATCAAGCGCCTGCGCAGTGGAGGGACCAACAAATCCGATGTGGCAGGTCCTTTCGGTGGCGTTTTACAGACTAACAACATTCATCTGGCCGCTTGCGCACCAGGCACTGTGGCCGAGACGCTGAACGTCCTCAAAACCAGCCCAGCTACTGCCCGCGCAAAGGCAAAGTTCATCCTTGCCACCGATGGTGTTGACTTGGAGGCAGAGGACATCAGTAGCGGTGAGACCATCGCCTGCCGTTACACTGATTTCCCAGACCATTTTGGCTTCTTTCTGCCGCTTGCCGGCATTTCCACAGTCAAGCAGATCCGCGAAAGCGCGTTTGACATTCGTGCGACCAGTCGCCTGAACCGGCTCTATGTCGAGCTGATCAAGGACAATCCTGACTGGGGTAGTTCAGACCGCCGCGATGACATGAACCACTTCATGGCAAGGCTGATCTTCTGTTTCTTCGCAGAAGATACCGACATCTTTGCGAGTGAGCGCCTGTTCACGAACACAGTCGATCGCATGTCTGATCGGGACGGTTCCAACACCCATGAGGTCATTGGCGAAATCTTTCGTGCCATGAACACGCCCATCGCTAAACGGGCAGAGGCAAAGCTGCCCCGTTGGGCCGATGCCTTCCCTTATGTCAACGGCGGCCTCTTTTCTGGCAGCACGGATGTGCCCCGCTTTTCCAAAATCGCGCAGCGCTACCTGTCCCATATTGGCGGCCTCGACTGGACGCAGATCAACCCGGACATCTTCGGGTCGATGATCCAGGCGGTTGCGGATGAAGAGGAACGCTCGGTTCTCGGCATGCACTACACCAGTGTGCCAAACATCCTGAAGGTTCTGAACCCGCTGTTTCTGGATGACCTACGGGCTGAACTGGAGGCTGCTGGCGACAATGCCCGCAAGTTGGCCAATCTGCGCGCGCGCATGGCCAAGATCCGGGTCTTCGATCCGGCCTGCGGGTCAGGCAACTTCCTCGTCATTGCCTACAAGGAAATGCGGGCCATCGAGGCTGAGATCAATCGGCGCCGGGGAGAGTCCGACCGCCGCACCGACATTCCTCTGACCAATTATCGCGGGATTGAGCTACGAAGCTTCTCGGCCGAGATCGCGCGGCTGGCGCTTATCATCGCTGAATACCAGTGCGACGTCACTTATCGTGGTCAGAAAGAGGCATTGGCGGAGTTCCTGCCGCTGGACGCACAAAACTGGATTACCCGCGGTAACGCTTTGCAGATGGACTGGTTGTCGATCTGCCCCCCCACAGGCACAGGGGTTAAATTTCAGGCCGATGATCTGTTCATGTCGCCGCTGGATCAAGCTCAGATAGATTTTGAAAATGAGGGGGGAGAAATGAGAACGGCAGTGAGAAATTAGGCCACGGAAGCGGCGGCATGGAGCTGCTGCGGGCGGCGTAAAAGTCGTCCACCCTTTCCCTTTCTGCGAC
>NZ_JAVCWH010000028.1 GCF_030846195.1 Paracoccus yibinensis | reverse complement strand
CGCGGAGACGAGACGATCCCCATCGTGGAGGAACGTCTTCGCGTCGGCAAGCGCGAAACCGGCCATGGCCGTGTCCGGGTTCGCGCCTATACCGTCGAAGAGCCCGTCAGCGAAAGCGTTGACCTGCGCGAGGAGCGAGTTGAGGTCGAGCGCCGGCCTGTCGACCGTCCCCTGACAAACGCGGATACTGCTTTCCAGGACCGCACGATCGAAGCTGAAGAATACCACGAAGAAGCGGTCGTTCAAAAGGAAGCCCGCGTGGTCGAGGAGATCGAACTCCGCAAGACCAGCGAAACCCACCGCGAAACAGTCTCGGACACCGTCCGACGCACCGAAGTCGAGATCGACGATGATCGTGATGGACCGAACCGCCAAGGTCTGAACCCCGAAGTGGGAAGCCGGGATTATGACAATCGCAAGCCCTGAGGCTTGATTTGATCACATGATTTGGCCCCGCAAGTGCGGGGCCTCTTCTTTAGTCGAGAGCTTTGATCAGCGCTTTAAAAAAAACCATCCTTATGGATTAAGGATCAGAGGGGCCTCCGAAAGGATTTCACGCAATACGCTACAGGCAGCGATTAGCGGCGTGCGGTCGCAAGACCGAGAACAAGGCCGATGCCCATTGCCATGCTCAGGGCAGCAATCGGTCTTTGCCGAACATAGTCGATTGCTTCTTCATAGCCCAACTCAGTATAAAAGGCAGCCTCTTCAGCTTTCCTTTTGCCTATGTCCAATGCTTTTCCGGCGTAGTCTTGTCCGGCTGCCCTGACCTCTTGAACAGACCCTCGCAAACCCTCCACAGCATCGCTTGCCAGCGTGGATGCCTTCTCAACAAAGCTCATGGTGTCGTCCCGCAGGTCTGGCGTTCCTTCGCTTGGAGATGCGGCATCCTCATTCTTTTCCGGGAAACCTGATCTTTGCGTCATTGCGTCTATCCTCTTGGTGATTGGCTGAAAGCAATAACAAGATGGACAGCTTGGTGTTCCATTGCTCTCGAGCGACGGCACCCTGATGATCACCTGTATGGACCTGCCGGGATGAAGGGCCAGCGGGGTTCTGGAACCAGGGTTGGAGTTGATCACCAAGCTCGCAGTGGTGATGGACTTGGTGTCGCGGATTGCAGGATGGAGCAGCAGGGATGTTACCCGTCCTCAGATCTGCAGCGTCGAGCGTTCCTGCACAAGAAACGCCAACACCAGGCATGTGCCGGGATGAGCGTTCTGCCATTCAGGTCGTCCACCAAACTGATGGCCAAGACTGGCGAGGAGCTTCATGAGGAGCCAATGAAACCAAAGGGCCAGATAAAAGCCCCGCTTCAGCGGGGCTTCTGGTTTCAGATTTGCTCAGAGCCTGTGGCGGGTTGGGATCACGCGATCGGCATAAATCGGATGAACGACACCTGAGCGGCCACCCAGCCAGCCAGCTATGGCACCCAGAACAAGTGCCACGAAGGCCAGGATGGCACCGGTCGAGACACTCGAGGCCGCTGCATCCGCTGCCTCGGTTGCCCTTTGCTGGACCCGGTCAACCGTCTGCTGATATCGCTGCTCGATCTGGACTATCTGTTCGTTCGCTTCCTCGATCGGGATGCCGCGGGCATTGGCAAGGGCCTGTGCCGCCTGCTGGCGGGCTTCGTCGCGCCCTTCCTCGTCCCCCGTCACAAGAGCGCGTGCTGCATTCACCGCAGCGTTGTTGAGGGCCTCGGGGTCATTGCCGGTGGCGCGGACCTGGGCTTCGATCTCATCCAAGGGATTGATGTTTTCCAACGCAGGCGCGGCCGTTTGCGCCACAGTCTGGCTGACCCCTCCAATGGCGCTGGAAATGCCGCTGAAGGCGCCGCCGACCAGGCTGCCGATGGTGGTGGAAAGGAAGTAAAGAACCAGAAGGGTCGTGAAGGCCCATGTGGTCAACCCGTGCAGGGCGCCTGTCGTTGGCATCGTCTTGCCCGACATGCGGGCTGCGATGTAGCCGCCGGCAAACGAAGCAATGATGCCCGAAAGGACATACCAGATGCCTGCAGCGATCGAGAAGGTCGAGGCGGCCGGATTGTCACCCGTGCCTGGATCAAGCGTTGCAAGCCCGATGCCCACACCCAGCATCGTCAGAAGCACCTGAACCACGAGGGCTACCACGACGCCCGCGAAGATCGCGCCCCATGACACCTTGTTGATCATGATGGTGTGGGCGTCCTCGGAAGCACTAGGATGCGTCGAGGCAGTCCCGGTCGACAGCGGGGGTTCGCCGGAAGAATAGCTCATCTTTAGAAACCTCTGGCAGGGCGACGGCAGGATCCGGCGCGTACGAGGAAAGTCTGCAGGTTTAAACCTTCCAAATACCCTTTCGTTCCGATTGCGCCGGGTGCTTCGCACCGTCTCGAGTCCACAGGAAAGAGATGTCTCACCGAGCACTCGTCGCTCTGGTCCGGATCAACCGCTTTACCGCGACGCGTCTTCGCCTGCCCCCGGGCCTTGCAAGCCCGGCGGCGGGACGCCTTCCGCGTCGGGGTCGCGGCCGTGGCTGCGGTCCAGAAGGCGCATCAGCGGCGTGACGGTCAGACCGTGCAGGAAGACCGAGATCACCACTACAAGCCCGACGACGGCCCAAAGGCGATCGGCTCCATCGATCTCCATGCTGTTGAGGCCGTAGGCCAGATAATAGAACGATCCCACGCCCCGGATGCCGAAAAACGCGATCGTCAGCTTTTCGCTCCCCGTGGCCTTCAGCCCCGCCAGGCCGATCAGCCCCGTGACCGGCCTGATCACGAGCAGGATCACCAGGGCCGCGACGATGTCGGTCCAGACCAGGGCACCCAGCAGCCCATTCGCCAGGGCACCGCCGAACAGCAGCAGCAGGGCCATCATCGCCAGACGCTCGACCTGTTCGGTGACATCGTGCATCTCGCGGTGGAAGTCATGAGAGCGGTGGGCATGGCGAAAGGTCAGCGCGGTCACGAAGACCGACAGGAACCCGTATGAATGGATCATCTCGGTCAGACCATAGGAGATGAAGGTGGCCGCCAGGGCGATCAGGCCGTCGCCCGTCTGCGCCAGCTTGGTTTCCGCCGGGATGCGGAACGTCAGCCAACCGAAGGCGCGGCCGATCAGGTATCCCCCGGCAACGCCGGCGCCGATTTCCCACAGGACATGATAGCCCAGCCATTTGGCCGCCCATGGCTCTCCGGTGCCGGCCGCCGCTGCCAGCACGATCGCCAGGTTGACGAAGGGAAAGGCGGCGCCGTCGTTCAACCCCGCTTCCGCAGTCAGGCCGAAGCGGACCTCGTCCTCCTCGCCGCCTTTCGGGGGGCCGACCTGGACATCGGCAGCCAGCACCGGATCGGTGGGCGCCAGGACCGCCCCCAGCAGCAGGGCGACGATCCATGGCAACCCCGCGAGCGTGCCTAACAGGACCGTGATGGCCAGGATGCCCAGCGGCATGGTCACGAGGATCAGCCGCCACGCAACCTGCCAGCGGCGTATCCCGAACACCCGGTCGAGCTTCAGCCCCGCCCCCATCAGGGCGATGATGACCACGAACTCCGTGAACCGCTCAGTGATGTTCGGATAGGCCAAGGGTGAGGGATCAAGCCCCACCTGCGGCAGCGAGAACAGCGCGGCGCCTAGGCCGATGCAGACGATGGGCAGCGACAAGGGCAGTCGCCGCAGCGCCAGCGGCAACCAGGCCACTAGGGCAATCAGAAATCCCGCTCCGGTCAGCACCAGGATGTAGGGATCGGGGTGAAACCATTCCATCATGCCTGTCAACGCAGCAAACGGGATTTTGGCTGACCCCCGAAGCCGGAAAAGGCAGACAATTTATGTTAACCGGGCCAGTGCTCCCAGCACCGTTGTTCGTCCAGCTTAGCTAGACCCGACCAGAATGGGCGCTTCTCGTGTCAGTGGTGAGAATGCTTCCCTACCTGCCTGTAAGCGGATCCTTGAAATGACCCATACGGTGTTCCTTCGGACGCCTTGCTGTGGCAATGGGCGATCTCGTTGGTTACCAACCCCGGTGGTTGCTGAGATCCTCAAAGCCGCCTAGATCCTGCTTTCGCGGAGGTCGCGGGGGCGGTACTGCCATTGTTCCACATCCCAGCCCTCATGCCGTTCCTTCCATGAAGCAATCTGCGTCTGGCCATGGAGCATGCAGGTCATGACGCTGACCTCGCGGGCGTCGAACAGGAGGCTGAAATCGCGGTAAGCGGGGGTGTGGCCTGCTGGCTCGGACGTGAGGGCGCAGGCACTAATTCCACGCTCGTCTTGCTGCCTGTCCTGACCTTCGCGGCGCATGCCATTCTCTGCCATAGCGCAGGCACCGCCCTGCAGACCGCCGCAAGAGCCATAAGTGCCAGTCAGCGACGCGGACTGCCACAAATGCGCCGATCTGTTTGGGAGCATCTTCGAGTGGTACTTCTTTGCCCTGAACCCGGCGCACTTCCGTATTTGGTGGCGGCTTTGGCAGGACGGGATCGAACGCGGTCTTGAGGTTGTAACGCAGCACGACAGCTTTGCCCATACAGGCTGGGACGGTCAGAGTTCGTCAATCCAGTTCGCGATGTTTCCCCACGTCCAGACCATTGTACTGAGATTTCTGGCAGAAGCCTGATCCTGATCATAAGCCCAAATGCCTTTCATCGGCTTACGTTCCTCCTCGGCACACTGACGTTCCCAGGCCTGACTGCGAGATGACAAGGTGTTCTTGCTGATTACGACAAGGACGCCGGTCGATTGGCGAATTTGCTCTCGAACCTGTGCCTGCCACTGCCTGTCGTATGTTTCCTCCACCGGAGGATCGGCATATTCAAACAGCCTTTTCGTGCGAAGTGGTTCCGCCTTGATCATGTTTCGGATGCGCCTGTCTTCACTTGCGGCGGCAATGTAGATGATCTTTTTCTTGGCCATGGATGAAGTTCCTCGTGGCAATAAAGCAAATACCGATCTCATCAGGATGACCGGATGGAAACCATACTCAACCATGCCGAAGCAAGCAGAGCCCAGCCCGCACCGGCTATCCACCCTGCCAGAACATCGCTCGGATAGTGAACGCCCAGCATCACGCGGCTGAGGCTGACCAGGATGCTAATGGCGATGCCTGTCGCAACAAGTGCTCTGCGGACGTTTGCCCGCGGGCTGAGGGTTCCCAGCACGACGGCAAGGCTGATGTAGACAACAGCGGCATTGAAGCTATGTCCGCTGGGAAAGCTGTAACCTTCCACTCCCATGAGATGGGACACGTTGGTTGGGCGTGGCCGAGCAAAGCCAAGCTTCAGCAAAGCGCCGATCATCCAGCCGCTGGAAATGGTGACAAATAGGATTGCTGCCTGACGTCGCATGCCGAACAGCAGAAGCATTGCGACGGCAGATGCGGCAAGGAGGTGCCGCAACATGACACCGCCTAACGCTGTGATGTCTCGCGTCATGTCGGCTGCCCACGAGGGCCCGCGCAGTTCCAGACCGACTGAGCTCCGAAACAGCAGCAAGCCCAGGTTATCCAGGTCGGCATAACGACCGCTCAGCATCAAACCCGCAAGAACGGCAAAGACCACCCAGCAGAGCGTCGCACAGATCAGCGCCGCACGCAGACTGAGAAGCGCGTGGCAGCGGGAGGCATCCGTCTTAAGGCTTTCGCCCGCGGCTGCATGATGATCTTGAGGCGAGTTCAGCATATGGTTCAGGCACACGATGTTGGGTGCAATCCGTAAATTGTCGAACTGCGCCTTTCTTCCAAAGCCGTCTTGTTGGGGAGCAGAGTGTGGAGGCGCTGCACGGCATGATACCTCGGCCGCAGTCCGTCTCCAATGTCGAGGCAATCCCGATCACAGGAAAAAAGACTCGCCGAGGCGAGACCCTTTCTCTCGTCTGCAAGGGGTTTAGATCTTGGTGCGATCGATGTTGTCGCGGTCCACGCTGCTCAACGTATCGCGACTGCCATCGACATTGTCCTTTTCGATCTCGCGATCAACAGGGCGGCGCGCGATCTGGACCCGCTCCTCAAGCAGATCAACACGTTCGTTCACCTGCTCCTCGACGGTATAGGCGCGAACCCGGACACGGCCATGGCCGGTTTCGCGCTTGCCGACGCGAAGACGTTCCTCCACGATGGGGATCGTCTCGTCTCCGCGCAGATCCCGACCTTGCCGCAAGGACGCATCAGCGCCCGTGCTGTCCTCGTCAACATAGGGACTGTCCAGATCACCCGTTGCACCCGCACGGGCGCCATAGGCGGATGCCGTGCTGCCCGAGGCATAGCTGCTGGACTGGTAATCGCTCCAGCCCTCTGAGCGCCAGCTTTCTTCACGCTCTTCAAGATTGATGCTGCCTTCGTCGTCGAGGATATCCAGAGCGGTCTCGTAATCGGCCCCGGACAACCCTGTCACGGTCACCAGGTAGCCGCCGCGCGACAGCCCTTCGGCATAGGAATACCGATCTTCATCGGGAAAAAAGAAGTCCTCGAGACTATCCCAAAAACCTTTGTTGCGATCTTCAACGGCATCCGTGCGAGAAGCAGTGTCACTCCCCCCCGCTACCTGCCGGATGCGCTCCGAGGTTATCCCGGCCTGATTCAGCCGCTCGACCGCGCGCTGCGCCTCGGCCTGGCTATCGAACATGGCAGAAACGGACAGCGTGCCGGAAGCACCGAGTTCATTCTCATAGGTCATCTTGATCGTCCTTTTGGTATGGCTGTTCCAGATCGGCGGGCAAGCGCTCGATCTGGACGGTTTGGCGACGGGTTGTCGCGGGCACGTCAATTGTCTCTTTATGTTCGATACGGCGAACATGGATTTCTTCACGAAGATAGAGTTCGCGCGTGACGACCAGGCGCTCTTCGACCACAGGGATGATGGTCACTTCGCCTTCCGTCACGACGTCCGGGATTGTGTCGATCCGACGGTCAATTGGCACCCGGACCACATCAACCTCAACGCTCGCAAGGTCAGTTGGCAGGAGGTGGTTTATCTCCTCGGTTTGAGTGGCGATCCTGACACGACCGCTGACAACCCGCCGGGTCGAGACAGTGGCTGTTTCTTCAACAACGGGAATGAAATCGCGCTCAGTTTCGTCAGCCATTCTCGTCCCCGTCGTCAGCAATGATCAACGGACAGACAGGAATTGCGTTCCGCAAAATTTGATCCCGTGGGGCGCAATCATTAACAGAGAGGCTTGCAGCAGACTGGGGCAAGATCAGAGAAAAGATACTGGCCAAGCGGATGAAGAGGGAACGAATTTGACTTGAAAAGAACAAAGCCTTGTGACCGCGGGGCAGGAGGAAATCCGACCGCCGCGCCCCATGCTTTATTTTTGCCAACGCCAATGGGTTTCAGCATCAAAAAGGCATGATGTGATTGTCTTGATGAAGACTGACGTCATCAGACGACCAGAGCCAGGCTCGCGCTCCCACATCGCACCCGCATCTCGCGTTCATTTCCCGACCGACACCATCGCAGCATTATTTGTTGAGGCGGGGTAGGGGTCTTGGCTGTTCGGTTTTGTTCATAGCCAGCACGATAGCCGCAGAAGGTCCGTTCATTTTTCGGGATAAAGCCTTTTCACGATCATTGCCGCAGAGAGGCCAAGAAGGGTCCCTGCAGCAATGTCGATCGGGTAGTGCTTGGCACGCGGCACCTGAACACCTGCAATCAGGCTGGCTGTCAGGAAAGCCGGAACGGCCGTCTTTGGGATATCGGAGGCTATGATCGCTGCGACAGCAACAGCACCGGCTGTATGGCCTGAGGGAAAGGAGGTGTCGTGACCGCCTTCGGTTTCCCCGGGCTCGCAAACATAGTCCTCTCCGTCCAGAACCACACCTGGTCTTGTTCGTCGAAACCGGTTCTTGATGGCCCTCTTGATACTGTTTGCCAGCACATGGGCAGCCATCATCCGCACGCCCGTTCGGGCCAGGTGGGGACGATCGGAGATGAGCCCGGCCGTCAAGACGCCGCCACAGACCAGGGACAGAGGGACCTGATCCGCGATCTCACTCACCAAGCCCAATGACGTGACTACGGGATGATGGCGAAAGCGGCCAGCGTCTTGCGCCATTGTTTTGTCAGCTTCCTCGATCGCCCTGACCGTGTCCGGGACTGACTGCTCATCGTTCTTGGTCATGCCGCTATCTTTTCGTGATCTTTGCTGCTGGAAATGACCGCGTATAACCGCCCCGCTGTCGGCACAGTTCCGTAAACACATACCAACCGCCGGGAAAACCCCCGTGTGATAACGTTTCTTCGAACAGATAAAATCTCATAATCTAAAGCGCTCATCATGGCAGGTGTGCCAACACCGGATCAATCTGTCGGCATCTTGGAACTGCAACGGCTCTGCAGCCCTTCTCCCGCAGACCGAGAAGGGACTCTCAGATCATGGACCGTTTTGAACGATATGCTCTGGTGGCGGACGATGAGCCGCTCATCCGGATGGATGTTCAGGCCATCCTGACCAAGGCAGGGTTTCAGGTGCTGACCGCCGCCGGAGCTGAAGAGGCTCTGGACATCCTGCTCCGCCGCAGCCCAAAGATTGAACTGCTCTTTACCGATGTCCAGATGCCCCCGGGAAAGATGACCGGCTACGACCTGGCCCGGCGCTGCGCCCGTGACATGCCGGACATCGCGATCCTGGTCGCTTCTGGCGCACAACCGCCCGAGCCCGATACCCTGCCTGAGGCGGCCCTGTTCCTTGATAAGCCCTTCAGTCCTGATCAGATCCTGCGGTGTCTATCCCAGCTTCTCCCCAACCGCTGAAGACGAAGGCCAGCAGAATGGCCACGCCAGAGGACAGGGCTTTCCCCTGAACCTTCTTTTCCCCGGAACGAACGTTGTCCCAAGGCAGCGGCTAGGCCGTCTCCACTTCTGCCGACACCGTGAACTGCGCTCCTTGGGCGGTGTTGATCGCTTCGACCGTGGCATCCAACTGGCTGCTCAGCGACACGATCAGGCGCATGCCGAGGCCTGCCTGGCTCCTCATGTCAAAGCCCTCAGGCAACCCACGACCATGGTCTGCCACGACAAGCGTGTAGCCTCCCTTGTCCTGGCTTGGTCCGAAGTGAACCTGGATCGGGACGGGCTCGTCTCCGCGCCGTGCATGCTTCAGGGCATTGGTGAGTAGCTCGCTCGCAATCAGTCCGAGCGGCAGCGCCTGATCGATAGGCAGGAGCATCGTCATGGCCTCGACCGTGATCTGCGCGTTTCCAGAGCCCAATGAGGATGCGATATCTTCTGTCAGACGCTGCAGGTATCCCCCGAACTCAACCGTATCCATGTTCGCCGAGCGGTAAAGCTGCTCGTGGATACGGGCCACGCTCAGAACACGGGTCGAAGCCTCGGCCAAGGCGTCCTTTGCCTCTCGCGATGACACGGCCCGCTCCTGCATGCGCAGCAGCCCCCCGACCATGGACAGGCTGTTCTTGATGCGGTGATCGATCTCACGGGATAGAAGATCCTTGTCGGCCAGGGCACGCCGCAGTCGCTCTTCCGCCACGACATGGGTGGTGACATCCTGCACGATGCCGACCAGACGCACGGGGCGCCCTTCGGCAAAGGTCGTCCGTCCGTAGGCAGCAACCCATCGGGTGTCTTTGTCCGAACGGCGCAGGACACGATACTGGGCCGCAGAGCGTCCATCGCCCTGCGAATCGAGCGCTTGATCAAGCGCGGCCTGCATCGCTGCCTGGTCCTCGGGATGTATGCCATCCGCGAAGGTCGCAAAGCTGACCGGCTCCTCGGCCCCAATGCCCCAGATGTCGCGGATGCGCCCGTCCCATTCGATTGTGCCGGTGACCAGGTCATGGTCGAAAAGCCCGAGCGCCGCCGCATCGACCGCAATGCTGAGACGCTCCTCGCTCTGGGCCACAGCCTGCTCAGCAAGCTTGCGCTCGTGGATATCCTCTGATGCGCCATACCACATGGCAATCCCGCCCCGCGCATCTTGCCAAGGATGGGCATGGCTGCGCATCCAGCGATAATCGCCATTCGCCATGCGGACGCGCTGTTCGATGTCAAAGGACGTGCCCGTCTCGATGGCGTGCCTCCAAGCCGAAAGGGAGGCAGAGCGATCATCGGGATGGATCGCTTCAAGCCAACCCTCTCCTTCGGCGTCCTGAAGCGTCAGGCCTGTCAGGTCGAGCCATCGCTCGTTGAACTCGACAATTTGCCCCTCTGCATTGGCCGCCCAGGGGATCTGCGGGTTGAGTTCGACCGCGCGCCGCAGATGGGCCTCCCGCTGGGCCAGTTCGTGGCCAAGCTCCTCGATCCTGCTGCGTGCTGCCTCCTTGTCGATGGCCACGCCAAGCGTGTTGGCGAGCGCCTGCAGAAAATGGATGTCATGCGGATTGAACGCGCCGGGATCGCGGCTATCGGCCTCGAGAACCCCGAAGGGCGTGCCTTCACCCTGGATGATCACGTTGACCGCGCGCTTGACCCCGTGGTCCGCCATCAGCTTCGGGGTGCGGAAGCGCTTTTCTTCTGAGAGATGGTTGGAAATCACCGGCTCGCCTGTCTTGAAGGCGTAGCCTGCGGGGCTTTCCAGATCCGCTCCGATCCGGGCATGTCCGACCAACCCGGGCCTCCAGCCGATCCCCGCGCGCAGAAGAAGAGCGTTCTCCTTGGGCAAGGGTTCGAGCACCTTTGCAAAGCCCACTTCAAGCCCATCCGCTGCAATGCGACAAGCTTCATCCAGGATGGCTTGCAACGTATTGTTCTTGAGGGCGAAGCGGCCGAATTCAGCAATCAGCGCCTGTTGGGCCAGACGCCGTTCAAGCTCAGGAACAGGCGGGTTGGGGCAGCCGTCGGCCGGGGTCTCTGCGATCATGACCGTTCCAATATCACCGCGAGAATACAGGGAACAAGAAGAGAACCCCGTATCCGCGTCAAGGGGTTTTCACAAGATGCCTCGTGTCGCGAGACTGCCTGGCTCTGCAAGGTCCTTCTCGACAGCGCACATGATCGGCGCAGGCGTGTCCTCTTCTCGTGCTTACCTGTATGAGTTGCTGCCTTTGGGCGACGGTTCCAGGGCGGACCTCCTTATGGATGGAGACCAACCGGCGAGTGATGATGCTATCGGCGCGACACACCTGAAAATCAGGTCGCCAACGTCTTGGAACCCCGCTTCAAGATGCGCATTTCGCTGCAACGGATCTTCCGACCAATCGGGATTGCAAAGCCTGTGGGCTGCTCCAGGGAAAGTTCAGATGACGGCACGACGAGCAGTTGCGATTATCGGCACAGGCCCTACCGGGATCTACAGTCTGAAACACCTGCTCGGCGCCGGGCTTCCCCTTGATGTCACGCTTTATGAGCGTGGTCCGCGTGCAGGGATCGGCATGCCCTATTCGCCACAGACGGCCAACAAGTCGATGCTGGCCAATATCGCCAGCATCGAGATCCCGCCGGTCGTCAGCACTTACCTGGAATGGCTCGAGGCGCAGCCGCCGGCACGACTGGCATCCTACGGCCTCGACCCAGAGGATCTGGACGACCGTCAGTTCACGCCGCGGCTTTTGCTGGGCGAATACTTCCGCGATCAACTGCTCTACCTGGTGGAGGACGCCCGGGCTGCGGGCCACAGGATCGCCATCCATGAAAACACCGAGGTTCTGGACATCGGAACGGGTGAAGAGGGACTGACCGCGACGACCCTTGCTGTCCGGGATGGTCCGTTCGACCGGGTAATCGTGGCAACAGGGCACCAGTTCCCTGATGTCGATGAGGCCACGCGGACCTACTTTCCGAGTCCCTGGTCAGGGCTGATCGAGGCGGCCATTCCCGCGGTCAGGGTCGGGATCATGGGAACCTCGCTCAGCTCGATCGACGCGGCCATGGCCGTGGTCAACCAGCATGGGCGGTTCCGCAGCAGGAATGGCACGCTCCGTTTCGATCTGGACCCAGCCTCGTCCGACCTCGAGGTCGTTCTGATGTCGCGCACCGGCGTGCTGCCCGAAGCGGATTTTTATTGTCCCATCCCCTATGAGCCTTTGACGTTTGTCACCGGCCCCGCACTGGCGGCGTGTCTCAAGACCTCAAAGCCCCTTGATGCGGCCTTCGATCTCATCAAGGACGAGATCACGCAAGCCGACCCTGCCTTCGCCCTGCGCCTCGGGTTGAAAAGCCTGACGGCCGACAGCTTCCCAAATGCCTACTTTGCAAGCCGTGAAACCTCCGATGCTTTCGAGTGGGCAAGGCGCAACCTCCAAGAGGTCGAATACAACAAGGCACACAAGATCACCGTTGCCTGGCGCTATGCCCTGTTGCGCATACATGAGGAGGTCGAAGACATTGTTGCCGATCTGCCAGAGGCCGACCGCGAGCGGTTCGACAGCGGTCTGAAGAAGGTCTTTGTCGACAACTATGCTGCTGTGCCTTCCGAATCCATTCGCCGTCTGTTGGCGCTGCGAGATGCGGGCATTCTCTCCTTGTTGACACTGGGGGAGGATTACGAGCTCGATCGGGAAGAAAGCGTCACCAGGATCACACGGCGCGACGGCCAAGTGGACACCTTTGAAGTCTTCATCGACGCCAGGGGACAAAAGGCGCTGACCTCCGAAGACCTGCCCTTTCCGAGCCTGCGGCGGACGCTTCTGGAGAACGGCCAGGAGATCCCGGATGTGTCTCAGGATTACAGCCTGATCGAGGCCGGTTCGTATACCGGCCGGCTATGCCTCGCGGCCCTTCCTTACCTGATGCATGACAGACCGTTTGTTCAGGGCTTCACCGCATGTGCTGACATTGCCGAGGCAATTGCAGCGGGACTGACAACGCGCCGGCGGCGGCGATTGGTCTCGTGATCTGCCACAAACCACGGTCTTGCGGCAGGGAAGCTGTCAAACGTGACTAACGTTCTGACTGGCACCAACTCCCTTCAGTCCTGATTTGTTGGACTTCGACCACCGAGGCCTTTACTCAACCCCGATGCGCCCGATGTCCCGACTTCCGCTTGCCGTTGCAACAATCCTGTCATTGGTCGGCACAGGACTGACCTGGAACATTTATCGTATCGAAGTGACGGCCCAACAGGCCGCGTTTGATGTGCTTGCCCAGCGAACGGCGCGGCGGGTCGAAATCAGGATCAGGCAGCACATCGCCCTCTTGACGGCAACGCGCGCATTTCTTGAAACCCACCCCGGATCTCGGAAGCGCGAAGTCTTTGCGGCCTTTGTAGCGGGGCTGGATTTGCAGGGGCAATATGCAGGTCTCCAGGGCATCGGTCTC
The DNA here is from genome assembly GCF_030846195.1 of Paracoccus yibinensis. GTDB lineage: Bacteria > Pseudomonadota > Alphaproteobacteria > Rhodobacterales > Rhodobacteraceae > Paracoccus > Paracoccus yibinensis. Next base: position 3,805 of record NZ_JAVCWH010000028.1, on the reverse strand, counting down.
GCGCAACTGCTTCCGCCCGCCACTGATGACAGCATCGAAGCCAGCCTCAGAAACAACTATGGCGCCTTTGTGGAGGTTTGGCCCGATCCTGTTCCTGGATTGCGGACTGCCATAGTCCTCCTGGAGCCCCACGACGCCCGAAACCACGCGGCCCTGGGTTTTGACATGTCTACCGAGGCCCACCGCCGAAGAGCCATGCTCCAGGCCCTGGAAAAGGGTGAGCCCGTGGCCACCGCCCCGGTCGAGCTTGTCCAGGAAATCACCCACGACGTGCAGGCCGGTATTCTGATCTACATGCCGCTCCCCAAGACGGATCGCACAGGACCAGAGGGCTTTGTCTACGCCCCCCTGCGCATGGGCGATCTCTTCACTGCGGCCCTTGCCGGCAGCGATCTTCCCATCGAACTCCGTGTGGAGGATGCCCTGACCCCGGACCGGCCACTCTTCGAAAGCCAGGGCTACCCAACTGCTGCGGCCGGCGAGGCCCTGGCGAGCGAGAACCGCCTCCAGATCGCAGGACGAGACTGGATTTTATCGGCAAGGCCGGGGTCTGAGTTCGATGATGACGGTCCTCTGCGCGACACATTCGTGAGCGGGATCATCTTTACGCTCCTCGTCCTGACCACAACTTTCGCAGTGTACTGGCAGGGCTTGGCCATTGAGCGATCGCGTGCTCTCGCACAAATGGCGCGGAGTAATGCTGAGCAAAAGGATCTGCTCATGCGCGAGATGGTCCACCGGCTCAAGAACATGCTGGCCCGCGTATCAGGCATTGCGCGACAAACAGCGCGTGAAACATCCGACAAGACCGAAATGGTCAGCCGCCTGACTGCGCGGCTCCAAGCCATGGCAGCCGCGCAGGATCTGCTCATCGCCTCAGGCACGGACGCCACCACTCTCGAGGATCTTCTTTGTGCAGAGACCGATCAGATCGGGCAAATATCAACCAGGCTTTCAGGGCCAGCGGTGGTCCTTACTGCCCAGCAGACGCACGCGCTCGCCTTGGTGTTTCATGAGCTTGCCACCAATGCGCTCAAATACGGGGCGGGCATACAGGAGAAAGGCAGGCTCGACATCAATTGGGCGGTGGAGCAGCGACAAGAAGGGCATCAACTCCGGCTTCTGTGGCAGGAGTCCATACCCGCTGCGGCAGCCCCGATGTCCGGGCCTGGATCTGGCTCAAGTTCCGGTTTCGGCACGCGCCTTTTGGCCCTCATGGTTGAAGAAGAACTGAGTGGAACGATCGAACGCCGTTTCAGCGACGGGGAATTGACAGTCGAAATCCGGGTTCCCCTGTGACGATCAAGATGATCCCGAACCAGTATCTGACAGATGGCTGGTTTTTCCGAAAGCCCGGTTGGCGTAGTTCAAGGACAGGGATCGGCAGACCTCAGTAAAATCATTTGATACATTGATGTTAATTCGAAGCGCTGCCCAATGGCTGATCATGATCCCCTTGGTCGCCATCCTGTATCGCAGTGAAGCCACCACGGCTTCAGTGAGCGCAGCTTCCCGGCTTGGTCTATGGGCTCTTGCGTATTCCACGGCATCCGACCGCTTATTCCAGCAACATCCGACCAGCCGTTCCACGATCATCCGACCGGTCGGCGGTAGCGGTCTGAGGCAAAGTCTTCATGGTTGATCCGGGGGCATCCGGTCAAGGGTGACGGTGGTGCGGAGGGTTGTCCACGGGAGGGGCCCGCGCGCCCGGCGCCGCGCCCGCCAGGAGGCTGGCGGTGTCGGGCGCGTGGGAGGGACCAGTGGGCAACCCGGGGCCGGGGTCCTGCTCATTGGCTGGCCCCCGCGCGGTTGTCGATGCCAGTCTTGCGCAGCGACGGACCATCCAGGAGATCCGGTAGGCATTGTGAACCAGCCTGTCGAGGATGGCGTCGGCGAAGGTGGGCTCACCGATGACATGGTGCCAGGTCTCCACGGGGAGCTGACTGGTGACGATGGTCGAGCGGCGGCCGTAGCGCTCCTCCACGATCTCCATCAGGTCGCGGCGCTGCGTAGCGGTCAGGCGGTCGGGACCCCAGTCGTCGAGGATCAGAAGATCCACACGCGCGATCTTGCGGAACAGCCGGTCGAAGCGCCCGTCGCCGCGCGCCAGCTCGAGGTCGGAGAAGAGCCGCGGCAGCCGTTGGTAAAGAACGGTGCGGTCCGCTCGGCTGGCCCCGTGGCCGAGTGCGCAGGCCAGCCACGACTTGCCGACCCCGCAGGGCCCGGTGATCAGGACCGAGCGGTGCCGGTCGATCCAGTCAGGGCTGGCGAGGCTTTGGAACAAGGCGCGGTCGAGGCCGCGGGAGGTCCGGTAGTCCACATCCTCCATGCAGGCGCCGCCATGGCGCAGGTTGGCGGCACGCAGGCGCGACTGGAACCGGCGGGTGCCGCGCCGGGCCTGCTCGCGGTCCAGCATCAGCCCGATCCAGGCGACGGGGTCGAGGCTGCGGCCGCGATCTTCGCTGATCAGCTCGGCAAAAGCTTCGGCCATGCCGTCGAGCTTCAACGCGTTCAGTGCCTCAAAGGTGGGGTGGGTCAGCAAGGGTTTGTCTCCTTAGGTCAGTGGAAGAACTTGGCGCCACGGATGTTGGCATGGGTGATGGGCGGGGCTTCGGGTGGCCGGTCCGGGGGACGGCCGTCGAGGCGGTTCAGCAGGATCGACTTCACCGACGTCATGGTGCGGGTGTTGATGGCGAGCGCGCGGTCACAGGCGGCCTCGACCCGCTCGGGCCCATAGCTGCGGGCCAGACGCAGGATGCCGAGGCAGGAGCGAAAGCCCTGTTCGGGGTGCGGCCTGTCGCGGAGGATGACGTCGATCAGGATCCCGGTGGCAGGACCGATGCGGGCGGCCCGGTCGCGCAGCTGCTCGGGCGTGGTCTCGGCATAACGGCGATGGCTGGCAGGACGATGGTCGTTCAGCGTCGTTGCGCCGGTGTCGCCGGGGGAAGCGCGCCTGTGGCAGGCCACACGCTTGCCGGCGCGGAAGATCTCGACGGTGCCCGCCGTCAGCCGTGCCCAGAGCTGCTGGCGGATCAGGTCGTGTGGCACCGAGTAATGGTGGCCTTCCAGCCGGACATGATAGTCGGCACCAACCGTGGCGCGGCGCCAGTCGGCATGGACGAAAGGCTCCGGAGGCAGCGGCTGCATGGCCGGGCGATCGAGCGTGTCGAAAAGGTCCTGACGCGCGGCGCCCAGATGACGGCTGACACGGGCGTTCAGGCGAGCAAGCTCTTCGCGGATGGCGGTGTTGAGTTCGTCGAGGCTGAAGAACTGCCGGTTGCGCAGTCGCGCGATGATCCAGCGCTGAGCAAGAAGAACCGCCCCTTCGACCTTGGCCTTGTCGCGTGGCTTGTAAGGACGTGCCGGAAGGATGGCCGTGCCGTAATGCGCCGCCATCTCGGCGTAGCTGCGGTTGATCTCTGGCTCGTAGAAGCAGGCCCGGATCACGCCGGACTTCAGGTTATCCGAAACGACAAGCGCCGGCACCGCCCCAAACGCGGCAAAGGCACGGGTATGAGCGCCGATCCAATCCGGCAGCGCCTGGCTCCAGCTCGCTTCGGCGTAGGTCATGTTCGAGGCGCCCATGACGGCAATGAAGATCTCCGCTGGACGGGCAGCGCCGGTCACCGGGTCGATCACCGTCATCCGGGTGCCCGAGTAGTCGACGAACATCCGCTCGCCTGCGACATGGCGCTGGCGCATCACCGGCGAAAGGCGCCCAACCCAGCGGCGGTAATGCTCGCAAAAGGCCGAGTAGCCATAGCCGTCGGGGTTCTGGCCCCGATACTCGTCCCAAAGCAGCGCC
>NZ_JAVCWH010000027.1 GCF_030846195.1 Paracoccus yibinensis | reverse complement strand
GTGTCGAAAAGGTCCTGACGCGCGGCGCCCAGATGACGGCTGACACGGGCGTTCAGGCGAGCAAGCTCTTCGCGGCTGGCGGTGTTGAGTTCGTCGAGGCTGAAGAACTGCCGGTTGCGCAGTCGCGCGATGATCCAGCGCTGAGCAAGAAGAACCGCCCCTTCGACCTTGGCCTTGTCGCGTGGTTTGTAAGGACGTGCCGGAAGGATGGCGGTGCCGTAATGCGCCGCCATCTCGGCGTAGCTGCGGTTGATCTCGGGCTCGTAGAAGCAGGCCCGGATCACGCCGGACTTCAGGTTGTCGGAGACCACCAGCATCGGCACCGCCCCAAACGCGGCAAAGGCACGGGTATGAGCGCCGATCCAATCCGGCAGCGCCTGGCTCCAGGTGGCCTCGGCGTAGGTCATGTTCGAGGCGCCCATGACGGCAATGAAGATCTCGGCTGGACGGGCAGCGCCGGTCACCGGGTCGGTCACCGTCATCCGGGTGCCCGAGTAGTCGACGAACATCCGCTCGCCTGCGACATGGCGTTGGCGCATGACGGGCGAAAGCCGCCCGACCCAGCGGCGGTAATGCTCGCAAAAGGCCGAGTAGCCATAGCCGTCGGGGTTCTGGCCCCGATACTCGTCCCAAAGCAGCGCCAGCGTGACGCCCGGCCGCTTCAGCTCGCGATGAACCATCGCCCAGTCCGCGGCGGCGAATTGCCGGGCCTGCGAGGGCGGCGGAGGCGGAAACACTCGCCGCTCCAGTGCCTCCTCGTCCAGGCCCTCGGGCAGCGGCCAGGACAGGCCAGCCACCGCGGCACGGCGCAGATACTCGATCACCGTTGTCTTGCCGACACCGGTCGCAAGTGCGATCCGCCGGGTCGACATGCCTTGCGCATGCAGGCGCAGCACGTCCTCGATCTTCCTCATCGGCAGTCTCCTCATCGCGCCCCTTCTTCCGCTGTCGCAACAGCTTCTGGGTAGCGCAGGTGGTCTGCCTCAGACCCGCCCCGCGTGACGGAACCCGCTCAGCTCAGCCTGGTCGGATGCGGCTGGAACGGGTGGTCGGATGGTCGTGGAATGCCCGGTCGGATGTTCATGGAATGTGTGGTCGGATCACCGTGGTGCGCGCACCCTGTCGGCAGCAGTTACCTGAATTCAAGGCTGATCCCGGCGCTCTGCCGCAAGGCTGGGGTTCCGCTTGAGGATGCGCGCGGCGCGATCACCAGCCACCGGGCGCGGTCTACTATCGCCACCCAGCTTTATAACGCAAAAGAACCGCTGAGCCTGACCGAGTTGCAGGCTTGGCTGGGTCATCGCTCGCCGGAAGCAACACGGCATTATGCCAAGATCAGCCCCACCAAGCTCGCGAAGTCCTATGAAGAAGCCGGCTACTTCGCCCGGAACATCCGCGCGGTGGAGGTGCTGATCGACCAAGATGCTGTTCGGAACGGCATTCCCCCTGACGAGCCATGGAAGCTTTACGACCTCGGCCACGGCTATTGCAGCTATGACTTCTTTGACCAGTGCCCACACCGGATGGCTTGCGCGAAGTGCTCGTTCTACCTGCCGAAGGCGTCTTCGCGGGCACAGCGTCTGGAGGGAAAGTCCAACCTGCTCCGGCTGCGGCAGGAGATACCGCTGAACGATGACGAACTCCGGGCCGTCAACGAGGGCATCGAAGCCCACGAGGCACTTGTTTCCAAGCTTGCGGACATCGCTGCGCCAGATAAATCTTCAGGAAAGAATAGCTGAGTTGCTCAGACCTTGGTTGGCTGGCGACTCTGCTCATACCAATTCCCTGCAGCCTGCTTCGCTCTTCATTCTTGTCGATCTGCGCCAAGGAAGCGCCCGAATGATCCTCAAATGCTGCTGACGTTTCTTGCCTGCATGCCGCATTGCCAGCGCTTGACTTCCCACTTCTGGTTCGATGCCTTCCACCGCGCAATGATGGGCTGTGCCTGCGTGATGCAGGTCATGAGACTGATCTCGCGGGAATCGAAAAGAAGACTGAAATCCCGACAATCTGGCTCGGGGGATGACAGATGCGCGGACAGCACACATGCTTTGATCAGTAACTCGATCATATTTCCTCCTAACCCCAAAACTAAATAAGAAGTCCTGCTTGCTTCATTGCCTCGATGCGGTTTTGCCTAACTCGGCTCAAATCGCGGGTAGTTCTCCGCAGGGGACATACTTCTAAAACTAAAGTATTATGAAAGAATCGCTAATACCCTAAATGGGGTAACTGCCTCCTTGCCCAGAGGATGTTCATGCATGTCCCACGATGCTTTACCTCCCGACGCGACCGAGTTGATCGATCACCTCTACGCCGCGCTCTTCAATGAAGCACCTTGGCAAGATTTCGTGACACGCTCTTGCGGCCTGATGCCGAACGGCAAGGCGGTTCTGTTTTTCCATAATAAGGCGTCGGGTGCCGGGGCTATGTCACTGACCGGTGGCCTGGACGAAGGAATGGTCAAGAACTTCAATGACTATTATCACGAAATAAATCCTTGGGTTAATCACGCCATGGAAAGGCCACTCGGAAAGGTCATGCAGGCCGACGAGATGCTGCCCCGCGAGGTCTTGAAGCGTACCGAGTTTTATCAGGACTACTTGCGCCCGCAGGATATCGAAACGGGCTTGGGCGTGACGCTGCACCGCGATGCGGGGCTTCATGTCTTTTTCAGCATCGTCAGCGCGGATGTGACACAAGAGCAACTGGAACAGGCACGGCGCAGCATGACTTTGCTTGTTCCACACCTGTACCGCGCGTTTCGCATCCGCAGCCGCGGAACTGAACCGGATTTTGTCGCCGGATCGGGCAGCACCTTGCAGATAGATGAAAATCTGCGTGTCTTGACGGCTGAGGCCGAGGCGCTTCGCCTTCTTGCTCAGACTGAAGCACTCAGCATAAATCCGCGAGGGCGGCTGGTTTCCAAGGATCCTGACTTTCTGTCGCTCCTTCAGCATGTGCTGAGCTCGGAGAAGCCGCCATCTCTTCAGCACCTCCATGTCAAGCGACGGACAGGCGGGTTGCCCCTCCACGTGTGCGTATACCGTCCGGGCCAGCCCGGTGCCGCGTCCTCGGAGCGCATCTCATGCTTCATCCAGCTTGAGGACCCTGCCGTGGCGCTGCCAGTAGGTGTACGCCGGTTCTGCAGCCTGCATGGACTGACAGGAGCCGAAGCAGGCGTTGTGGCAGGCCTGATCGCTGGCCTTACCCTCAATGAGATTGCAGTCCAACGTAGAACCTCGCCAGACACCGTCCGAACGCAACTGAAGGCCATCTTCTGGAAAACCGGCTGCAAGCGGCAAGCCGACCTTGTTTGTCAGGTTGCAGTTATGGCGCAGAGTTACGGCTGGCTTCTTACCGCCCCGGTCCTGATACCAGACCAATAAAGCTAAGCGCGCCCGACGAAATAATGACAGTTGAACGCCGAGTACCAGTAAATCTAGCTTCTTCGGATTCATTCCCCATTCGGGGTATGTGCCTTCACGAGGTCAGGAGTAGTCTGATGTCTTGGAGGAACTATCAACGATTGTTGGGCAGACCGCTCCATATTTCTGTGGCTGCGGTTCCCGAGGTGCATGGTGCCGGACACGCTCATGGAAGCAGCAGCTCTTGTAACATACATGGCTGCACTTGCCGCGCTAACTCTTGCGCCCGGTCCGCTCGTTGCGGTGCTGGCTGCGAGATCCGCGAGCAAGGACAGGCAAGGCGCATGTGCCATGGCAGTTGGTATCTGCGTGGGAGACATCTCGATTATCTTGGCAATCTGTGCCGGCCTGAGCGTCTGGCTTCAGGGGCATCCTGAGATCTTTGCCGGAGCGCAATATGCCGGAGCAGGATTGCTTTTTTGGATGTCATTCAAGATGTGGGTGACCGCAGGAACGCCAGGCAATCATCAATCATCGGCCAGCGGGATTTTGACCTCAGGATTGGTGGGGTTCACCTTATGCCTGAGCAGCCCGCAAACAATCGTCATGTATCTTTTTCTTCTCCCAAATGTTGTTGATCTGGCCGTGATCCAGGTAGGGCAGATAATCATACTGGTCGCCGCCACGCTCGTCGCCCTGTTGGGCGCATTCCTCGCAATTATCCTGTTTGCCGATATAACGCAGAGGCTGCTGCGCTCTTCCACTGGTATTATCTTGTGGGCACGGGGAACTTCGTTGGCAATTGCGGCCTCTGCGACCGGCCTGTTCTTTTGGTAAGTCGGCGCGGGCCGCGAACTATGTTCCCGCCGCTCTGTAAGGATAGCTTACGACATACCAATCATAACGAAAGCAATGGCACAACTGTCAGCAACATCGCATCGCTGTAACGGGTGGGCAATCCACGAAGCCGCTCCAGAACATAGGAAGCAAAATTAAATTTCCAGAGGGGCTATAACTTATAATGGAAAGCGTTCGTCGGTCGCCTTCGTTGATTATATCGCGTTTAACAAGAATCAAGTGGACATTCCAATTAACTAAGAAGCCCGCGCCTTGGGGATACGCATGGGGGCACCCGCCTTCAAGATGCGCGACTTCATGGAGCGGCATGGCGTGAAGGCCCTGTCTTCCAACTATACGCTCTATGGCGATCTTTCCGCGCGCGTGACCCAAGTCCTGCACGGCTACTCGCCGCGCCTGGACGTATATTCCATCGACGAGACGTTTGTTGATCTGTCGGGCTTTGGCGAGCGGATGGAGGCGCACGCGGCCCGGATGCGCCAGGCGGTGCGAACCCAAGTGGGCATCCCGACCTGCGTGGGCATCGCACCCACAAAGACCCTCGCCAAGCTGGCAAACTATGCGGCCAAGAAGAACCCGATCTTCGGGGGTGTCTGCAATCTCATGAACCCCCAGGTCCGGGACTATGTGATGAGCCGCATCCCCATTGGGGAGATATGGGGCGTCGGCCCGGCAACCGAGGCCAAGCTGATCGCCCAGGGCGTCAGAACCGCGGCCGCGCTGCGCGACCTGCCAATGGCGCTGTCCCGCAAGATCGGCACGGTTGTTCTTGAAAGGCTGGTGGCGGAGCTGCGTGGCATTGCCTGCATCGACTTCGAGGACGTGCCGCCGCAGAGAAAGGGCATGGCCGTGACCCGATCCTCGGGCACGCCCATGACGACATTCGATGTGCTGGCGCAGGCTGTCACCGCACACGCCACCCGCGCGGCCGAGAAGCTGCGTCAGCACGGCCTTGTCGCCGGGACGCTCACCGTGTTTTTCCACACCAACCCGCACAAGCCGGACCGCCCGCAGCACTCCGCATCGCGCAGCGTGCGCCTGCGGCCCATGTCCAACCATACCTTTGACCTGGTGGACGCTGCCGTCTCAGCCGCCCGCCGAGGCTGGCGCGGCGATCCGTCCGGCAATGGCTGTGGTTATACCAAGGCGGGCGTCATCCTCGATGACCTGCTGCCCGAGGCCGACCGGCCGGCCATGCTGTTCCAGCCTGCCCGCCCGCGCGATGCGCGCCTGACGGACGCCCTCGATGCGATCAACGACCGTTTCGGCAAAAAGACGATGGTGCTGGCGCGGGAGGGCTTCGCCGGTGAATGGCGCTTGCGCGCCGATCACCGTTCGCCCCGCTACACCACCAGGATCAGCGAGTTGCCGACCGTGCGGGTTTAAGACACAGAAGATGTTCACGCAGTTCAATGTTTTATGATGGTCGAGAACTAGATTCACTGACCAAAAATGCGGTTGCCATGATTAGAGGCTTAAAGGTTGAATCAACCGTTTTCATTGTTGGCGCATCGCCTGTATACGCAATTACCGTAACACTCTTATCGATGCCTAACGGTATATTCGCCCACAGAGTCTGGTAGATTAGAAACTTTTCTGATTTTCCGACGAATAGAAGTTCAACAATAATGAGTTGATCGCCAATCCTATTTGCAAGGTAGGCTGAAAGTCCTTCATCAGTCACAACCTCTTTAGGATGAGTCATGAGAAAAATAGCGGGGCCAGTCCATGGAAGCTCATAGATAGGTGCCTTGGCAGCTTTATGCTCCCAAAATGCGATGGAGCTATTATCTACAACTTCGAGGTCATAGATATTTCCACAGGAAATAGCAGAACTTAAAATGGCGCCAACTTGTCTGAGGTGGTCCTCAATACTTCCTTGAGTAACCTGAAAGTTATTGAGAGCAGCAATATCTAGTTTAACTTTAATAACATCTCTGAATTTTTGAACGGTCGATTTATGATGATGAAGGGTATTAGCGTCTGGACTTCTATTAGCAATCTTCAGGACGTCAAATGTGTGTATTGTAAGATCCTGGGCCATATTGTTCCTATTGGATAAAAGTTCATAGTCAATCTTTCACCTATGTGTTTACCAGATCAAGTCGATTTACCGCCTCCCGTCCTTTGGCCGGGACCGCGCTCTAGGCTTCGGCCGGCTGCACCGGCCTGCGCCCCGAGCCTGGACCCCTGCCCCTCCTTTGCGGCTTTTCCCGCGCCGCCTGTCTCGTCCCGAGCCAGCCCGCGCGGGGCCGCAATAGTCGGTCCAGCGATCCAGTCTCGGCCCTTCGGGTGACATGGGGTGACAACGGTTCATCGCCCAGCCTTCATAGGTTGGCGCATGTGGACCTGTCGCAATGGAGGGTGGAATGGATCACAAGACGCCTGTCACAACCTATGTTGGCCTCGATATCTCGCTTGCCGAGACGCATATCTGCGTCCTCGATCAGAATGGAACGCGCCTTTACCAGGGTGCTGTCCCCTCAGACCCGGACGCACTTGCTAATATCATCCAGAGTAAAGCTCCGAACTGCGAGCGTATCGGCATGGAAACGGGTGCGACGACGCCTTGGCTCTGGCGCGCACTACGTGGGCGCGGGCTGCCTGTGATCTGCATTGATGCGCGTCATGCGAACCGTGCTCTGTCCATGCGGAAGAACAAGACGGATAAGAACGATGCCCAAGGGTTGGCGGAGCTGATGCGGATTGGCTGGTTCAAAGAGGCGAATGTTCGCAGCCCACAGACCCAGTATGTCCGGTCACTTCTGACCGCCCGATATCAGCTCCGTGTGTCGCGCAAAGACATGCTCAATCAGATGCGGGGTGTTGTAAAGTCCTTCGGCTTGTTTGCTGGTAGCACGGCAACCCGCAGGTTTCCGGCAATGGTTCAGGAGATCATCCGGGAGAACCCACAATTTGGACCCCTCCTTGCTCCTCTCTTGGCTGTGCATGAAGCGCTGACCCGGCAGATTGCCGTATATGAAGACGAGCTCAAGAACATCGCAGAACGCGATCCGGATGCTCGACGTATCATGACCGTGCCAGGCATCGGCTATCTTGTAGCATTGGCGTTCATGACGGCCGTTGATGATCCGGCGAGGTTTTCCTCATCCAACAAGCTTGGGCCCTACCTTGGGCTTGCGCCGCGGGTGCGGCAATCGGGAGAGGCCAGCTGGTCTGCCGGGATCGGCCATGCCCCTGACAAGATGATGCGATCATACCTCTACCAGGCCGCGACGGTCGTTCTGACCAAGACCGCCAGTTGGTCTTCTTTGAAGGCGTGGGGTCTCCGCGTCTACAAGCGCAGCGGCTTCAAGCGTGCGGCGGTGGCTGTCGCAAGAAAGCTTGCGATCATCATGCATGCGATCTGGATCAACGGTACCGAATTTGAATACAGCCAGAAGGGGAAGGCAGCATGACCTGAGTCCTTCCAGCCAACCAGGATCCGCTCCGGCGGATAGTCCCTGCCGGGACGTTGGGAGACCGACCTCGTAGCGATCGTTGCGACAAGATCACGCGGAGTGACAATGAGGCGGTCCCCTACCGAAGCCCATTTTGCGGCGGCAATTGCCGACCTCGTAAGGAACCATGTGCCCGGTGGAGATGAGTGCGATGCAAGCCTACGCAGTTCGTGCGTGGTCTGATGCCGCACGTCTGCTTGATGAGTTTGAGCCCTTTTCTGTCATTCACGTTTCGTAGCACCGATAATGCTTCCTCTGCTATCAGCACTCATTGCCGAACAAGGACGCATAGCTTGCTGGATCAGTCCTAAGCTGGCGCTGAAAGGCCCGCCGCAATCTTTGCAGATCCCCAAAGCCGCTCTTTTTTGCGACAGTCTTGAGAGGCAATTGTTCGACAAGAAGACGACGCGCCTGTTCCACGCGCGTCCGTTCCACAAACTCAGCGGGCGTCATCGCCAGATATGCCTTGAAGCGACGGGCCAGAGTTCGGGAAGTCATGTGCGCAGCATCAGCCAGACTTTCCCGTGTCCATGGCCGTGCCGGGTCGCTGACGACCAGTTCAATCAAACGCGCCAGTCCTTCATCCTCTGTAAATTGAGCAGCAAGATGGGTAGCATATTGGCTTTGCCCGCCCGTGCGGCGAAGCTGCACGACGAGTTCGCGTGCCACACCGAGAGCTGCGGCACCGCCACAATCGGCACGGATCAGGGCAAGAGCGAGATCAATCCCCGCTGTTATGCCGGCCGAGGTGCAAAGTCGCTCCTCTATGGTGAAGATCCGGTCCAAATCCCAGTGTACATTCGGATAAGCCGCGAGTTGCGGTGCCCGCGACCAGTGGGTGCTGGCTACATGACCATTTAGTATTCCTGCCTCTGCAAGCGCCAAGGCTCCCGAGCAGACAGAAATCAGGCGTCCGTCGCCTGGGATGGCCTGTCGTTGCCGCAAGTGTTCCTGCACATCCTGTCGTGCAGCGACTGCGTCGATACCTGCCCCGCCAGGAACAAGGAGATCATTCCCTACGGCTCCTTCAAACAGTGTGCCTGTAACGCTCATAACTAAGCCGCAAGAGGCCGTTACCGCGCATCCTGACAGGCTGAGAAACCGTGTCTGGTAGATCTTATCGCCGTTGAAGCGAGCCACCTCGAACGCCTGCACCGGCCCAGCCACATCGAGCAGGTTCACGCCGTCGAAGAGCAGCACGTCGATGATGCGTCGGCGTGGAGGCGTGTCCATTTTTGATACCAGTCTGACTTTTGCGTCATAACCGCTCTCAGTTAACACTGCCTCCGTCAACAGGAGAGAAGCATGGACCTGATCATTCCCCGCCGCAGCGGCAGCTATCTGGCGCTTCTCGTAGCAAACACGGTTCTCGCGTCCATGATGCCCATGCTCATCATCCTGGGCGGCTTGGCAGGGATCATGCTGACACCAACCCCGGCGCTTGCGACGCTGCCAGCGTCCCTTCAGGCGTTGGCAGGACTGCTGGCAGCAACGCCCATCTCCCTTCTCATGGGACAGCGGGGGCGACGGTTCGGCTTTATGACAGGTGCAGCCACAGGTATCTTGGGCGGAGTGCTGGGCGCATTTGCCATCAAAACCGAGAGCTTTGCGTTCCTATGCTTGGCCCATATGACCCTTGGGACAGCACTGGCCTCCTTTCAGTTCTTTCGCTTTGCGGCTGCCGAGACCGTGCCTATCAAATGGCGACCGATCGCCATTTCGCTGATGATGACGTCCGGCCTGATCGCCGCCTTTATCGGTCCGCAGATGTTCATATGGGCACGCACCTTCAGCTTGGAAGCGCCTTTGGTGGGGGCTTATGCCTGTGTCGCTTTTCTCGGCCTCTTGGGTCTGCTGCCGCTCGGACTGGTCCGTAAGGCGGGAACCCAGGGTGCTGCGCCGCGGCGGCTCACGCAAAAGTCTATCGCTGTCCTGACGCAGCCGCCTATTATTCAAGCGGTGACAGTGGGTGCGGTATCGCAGGGTGTTATGATGCTGCTCATGGCCCCCACCACCATTGCTATGATCGGCTGCGGATTTTCCGGTAGTTTAGCTGCGGATGTGATCCGTTGGCATGTTGTCGCCATGTTTGCGCCAAGCCTTCTAACCGGCACCTTGATCCAGCGTTTCGGTGCGCGGGTCGTCATCGCTGCAGGGCTGCTGCTGCTGGTGCTGGCAGCCCTCACCGCTGCCCATGGGCTGACGGCTCCGCACTTTTATACCTCTCTCATCATCCTTGGGATTGGCTGGAACTTCGGCTTCATTGGAGCCACAAACTTGTTGACCGCAGCTGCGCGTCCTGAGGATCGCGCGTTGGCGCAAGGCGTCAATGACACGGTCATTGCTCTTGTGTCAGCGGCCTCTGCCTTTGCCTCGGGCGCTCTTGTCACAGGATCCGGGTGGATGGTTTTGGCCCTGGTGGCATTACTGCTTGTCCTGATGGGTGCTATTGCGAGCTTTGTGCCTGAACTGACAGGCCGGTCGAAGTTGTTTGGCGGCCAGTAATCCGCTTATCGTAAGTAACCTGACTGGCAGCTTCGTCCGCATCGCTGACGCTAGGGCGGCGCCGGGGCATCGACGCGAAGAGTCCTTAGCAGTCACTGAAAGCTTCTATAAGCGGCTCCGGCGGTAGAGCATCCGCTTCCGCTCCGGCAGCGGCCTCGCATGGACGAAACCAGCCTTTTCCAGAACTCGCTGCGATGCCCAGTTCTCCGTATGCGCCATGGCCCAAACCTCTGGAAGGTTCAACTGGTCGTCGGCCACAGCAAGAGCTGCGCTCACGAGTTGAGAAGCATATCCCTTACCCCAAGCCTCTGGATGGAAGAAATAGCCGACCTCGAAGCCCCAACCCAGCTCGAACGGATCCTGGTAGAGCCCACCCCAGCCAATGATCCTATCTGTGCAGCGCTCCCTCACTACCCACGGTGCGCAGCCGTCGCGGCGTCGAAAATACTCATGCACCATTACGCGACGCCGGCATTCCCTCAGCGATCTGTCTACGTGCGTAAACCTCATTGCTGCCGCGTTGCCGAGGAAGGAGAAAAGAGCGGCCACATCAGCCTTGCGAATGCAGCACAGCTTTAGATCTTTCGTCTGCTGCATTGGCGATCTCATTCTGTAGCAGGCTTGGCTGGAATAGGCCCCCTTCCATAGCATTGATCGGCAGCTTCGTCCCGCAAAGCAGTCGCCTCTTCATGGCTGATCATAGCGCAGTACATTAGCGTTTTAGGTTGACAGGTCGAACCGTTGTCAAGGAACGATCACTTGCGGGGAGCCGGGTTGGGCTTGAACAGTTTCCTTCTGAATGCGCGCACAGCCGTCTGTGCGGCCTCATGATCATCCAAACCGGGCTTCCAGCGGGTCAGAACCCCAAGCATCATCTTGGTGATGACACCGAAGAGATAGGTATGGCTCATGGCCCGCAGCATGATCAGGTCCTCGTCCGGATCGAGATAGCCTTCCTCCTGGGCACGCTGGAGGATCTTTAGCACAAGATCATGGACCGATAGTTCATACTGCAGAAGGCGAGGATGCGCTTCGAACACGGCGCGAGGCATTTGTTCAACAAGACGGAACTCTTGAGGGTAAAGGCGAGCCCAATCGATATACGCAAAGGCAATCCTCTCCAGCTGATCAGCCGGCGATGAGCATCCAGCCATCTGTTGCGTGATCGTGTGCAGCAACCGTTGCAAGGCCACATCCGCCATGACCACAAGAAGATGGTTCCGGTCGAAAATGACCGTCTTCAGCATCTCCTTTTCGACCCCGAGCGCCTTGGCAATGACCTTCAAGCGCGGCAGCTCGCCCGTCTGGGAGACGATGCGGCTGGCTTCGGCAATGGCAGCCGACAGCAGATGTTGTCCGGGCTGAAGGGTGACACTCATGACGTTCAACGGATGATTGAGAACTATGGCTACCAGTTTCGCATAAGGCATCTCAGGTAAAATCAAAAGTGATACCAATACTAACTACTACCTTGGATTAAGCAGCCCCGGTTAGTGGTCAAAAAATCAAAGGTTTGGTCCAATCTCGGCCCTGACGGGTGATGATCGCTTGCGCGGGAGCCCGGTTGTCCAGCCTCGCACTGGCCCGACCTTGGGAGGGACGGTGTGAGGCCGCAGCAGGCCCGCGCGAGACCCCAGGGATCGAGCAAGGGCCTGTGGTCAACCGGGCGGGCGGTTGCAGGCCACGGCCAGACCTTTCCACAAAGCGGCTCGCTTTCCTTCGCTCTGGGATGGGCGCGTCTAGCTCGCCGCCCTGCATGGCCCGCCGCCCGCAGGGAGGCGGCAGGCTGGATAGCTTCGACCGGGAAAGATGATGCGGAGATCCCCGCGCCTGCGCAGTGATCCAGCTCAAGGCGCGTGAGCGCGCCTGCCAGGGGGATTCGGTCAAGCCGAACGCCCCTGCCTGTCCCTGGCCACGCGCGAAGGGCGCGTGTCCGTTCATGGGAACCGCCGGTTCCCCCGCGCAAGGCCGTCCGCTTGACGGGGCGAAGGGGTTTCCCCAACCACGGTCCCGGCTGGGGCCGGGCTGCGTGGCCGGGTGATCCCCCTCCCCTTCGCCCCTACGGACAACCTTGCACGGGTCCCCCTCCTGCCCTCGCCGGGAGGCAGGGTTTCAGGAGAGGCGCCGCTTCGCGGTCCTCACCTGCAACCCCGCCCGATGATCCGGCACCAGACCGGAACGGGCATCACCACAAGGAGGCCGAAAATGGCTCAAACCCTCGAAACCGATACCGCCGCGGAGCAGGTCCGTGACCACATGCTGCGGCTGCTGATTGCGGAACAGAACGATGCGTTCCGGCAGACTTTGGGCTTCGCGGCCCTGTGGCGCGGCCACCATCTGAAAGGCCGCGCCGTCGTCACGCCGGGCTTCCTCGCCATCCCCGAGCGCACCCAGGCGGCGCTGATGAATGCCGTCATCACCTTCACTGCCTTCACCGAAGAAAACGACCCTTGGGAGGATCATTCCTTTGGCCGCGTCGAGGCGCATGGCGTGGCGATCTTCTGGAAGATCGACCTTTACGACACCGCCTATCACTTCGGCGCGGAAACCCCGTCCGACCCCGAGCAGACGCGCCGTGTTCTGACGCTCTACCTGCCGTCCGAACACTGACCCCGCCATCGGCCTGCTGTGGCTCCGTCAGCAGGCCGACCCTTCCCGCACTGACAGCCTGAAAGGGGGTGAACTTATGAGCAGTGAAACCTTGCAGCGCCGCCTCGCAGAAGCGTGGGCGCTTGTCAGGAAGGGCGACAGCTTCGGTATCGGCCGCCGCTTCCTGATCCAGCACGGCGCACTTTGACAAAGCCCGCCCTGCCCCCACGGCAATGAGGGCAGGGCAATCATAACAGACACTCTCACCACAGAACAAGGATACGACCCCATGAAACACGAAGCGATCAACAGCCCGGTTGAACTGGTCCCCTTTGCTGATCTTTACGTCTCGCCCTTGAACCCGCGCACCGTGTTCAGCCCGGAAGGCATCGAGGCTTTGGCCGAGAACATCCGCCAGCTTGGCCTGATCCAGAACCTTGCGGGCCTGCGCGACGAGGCGGGCAAGGTCGGGATCGTGGCCGGAGGTCGCAGGCTTCGCGCCCTGGAACTCCTGCAGGACGATCCGCGCTTTGCCGCCATTCCCGTGAAGCTGGCCCCCGATGCGGCGACCGCCGAGGTTTGGGCATCGAGCGAGAACCACCACCGGGAGCAGCCCCACGCCGCCGACGAGATCCGCGAATACGGCACCATGGCCGCGCGGGGCGTCCCGGTCCCATCCATCGCCGTGGCCTTTGGCGTCAATGAAAAGCACGTTTATCGCCGCTTGAAGCTGGCAAGCCTGCCCGCCCCGGTTCTGGACGCCTTGAAGGCCGGGACCATCACCCTGTCGAACGCCGCCGCCTTCACCGTCTGCGACGACAAGGCCCACAGCCTTGCCGTGCTGGAACAGGTGAAGGGCCACGGCTACAGCGACCACCAGATCAAGCAGATGCTGAAACCCGATGCCGTGCGCGGCACCGACCGCCGCGTCCTGTTTGTCGGCCAGAACGCCTATGAGGCCGAGGGCGGGCGCATGACCGGCGACCTGTTCAGCGATCAACAGTATTTCGATGATGTTGCCCTGCTGGACGAGTTGTTTTCCCGCAAGCTGGCCGCAGCCGTCGAGGCCGCGAAGGCGGAAGGCTGGACATGGGCCGAGGCGATTGGTGACAGCTATATCGGCTATTACGAGCTTGAGAACCGCAAGCTGGACCGCATCTATAAAGAAGAAGGAGTGCTGACCGAGGAACAGGCCGCACGGTATGACGAACTGGCCGAACTGGCGAACGGCGAGGTTCTGGACGAGGACGGACAGGCCGAGCTTGCCGCGCTGCAAGCCATTCTCGACGGCAGCTACAGCGACGAGCAGAAGGCGGTCGCGGGCGTCATCCTTTATGTGAACTCGAAAGGCGAGTTGCAGAAGGCCGAGGGCCTTGTGCGCCGCGAGGACCGGACTGCGGCTATCGAGGCCGGTTTTCTGCGCCCGTCCGCCCATGCCGGTGCAGCGGAGGACGCCCCCAAGTCGGCAATCTCGCAGAAGCTACGCGATGACCTGTCCCGCATCGCCCAAGGGGCGCGGCAACATGCGATCCTGCGCGACCCTGATCTGCTGATCGACCTGCTGGCCTATCAGTTGAGCCATGCACTGCGGTGGGAAAAGCCGTTCGGCCTGTCCACCGAGGACGTTCCGAACTGGCCCTCGACCGAGGCCAGCGGCTACCAGCTTGACGCGCGGCTGACCGACAACCCGGCCCGCGACATGTTTGGCAAGGACCATGCAAAGTCCTTCCGCGCCTTCCGCAAGAAGGGCGCAGAGCATGTGAAGGGCGAACTGGCCCGCTTCCTTGCCGCGCATTATCGCGGCGGCAGCAAGGACATGGCGGCGATGCTGGACAAGGAAACGCAGCCCAACATCCGCGAAGTCTGGACGCCGACCGCCGCCAATTTCTTTTCCCGCGTGGGCGGCGGCTATCTCGATGATCTGTGGCGCGACCTGTTGGACCTCGCCCCCGAGCATCCCACCGCAACCACCTTCGCCAAGATGAAGAAGGGCGAGAAGGCCGAGCGGCTTGAAGCCTTGTTCCGGGGCGACGGGGATCTGTGCAGCGCCCTTGCCGTCACCGAGGAACAGGCCGCGAAGATCGCGGCATGGCTTCCCGAAGGCATGAAGTGACCAACGGTGGGGCGCAAGCGCCCCACCCCATCACCCCGCAGGAGATTGTGTCATGACCATCGGAGACCTCGAACGCCGTGCCGGGATCGAGCAGACCCCGGAAGCCCGCGCCAGGTTCTGGAAACCCTTTGCCCATCTTGAAGCCCGCGCCATGCTTGATGCCGGACGGGAAGAATTGCAGCGCATCATCGGGGAAAAGGCCGGTGACAGCGCCGATCCCGGTGACGGCTTGACGGCCGAGGAACAGGAAGCCTTGCGGGCCTTTGCCGCCGAGCATGGCCGGTGCTGGAAGGCCGAACTGCGAAAGCAATGGATGAACGCCAGTGCCAGCCCCGTTCTTCACAGCCTGCGCAACCGGCTTGGGCCATCGTGGCTTGTCCGGTTCCGCCTTGATCGTCGCCCGAAGGCGTGACGTGAACCACGGCGGCAGGGCGTTTGCGCCCTGCCTGCCTCTCGCGCGAAGGAGGTTGCCCCCATGCGTTTCAAACGATGCGAACGTCACCCGTTCACCGACACCAGCCGCAAGCGGGTCGCGCTGCGCCGCAAGCAGCGCCTTGAACGGGAAGCCCTGCCCCTGCTGGCCGACCTTGTGGCCGAGGCGCAGCCGTCCGAGGATGAAGTGATGCAAGCCCGTGCGATCCAATGGCTTGAACAGGAACGCCGCAGCCGCACGCACAGGGCCGAACGCTGGCGCGAAGCCCGCCGCCGCTTGGCAGGCTTTTCCGCCAATGAGCGGGCCGTCCTGCGCGATGCGTGGAACCGCGCCCCTTACCCCGCCGATCCGGTCTACCTTCTGGATTTCCTGCACGGCTATAGCCTGGGCCGGTTTACACTGGACCGGATGCCGTTCGACCTTGTGGCCCGCGATCAACATGGCTGCCGGATCGAGCCCCGCTTTTCGACTGCCGAGGAAAGCTGCCATGCCTGACTTCACCGCCCATCGTCATCCGGTTCTGGCCGTGCGCTGCCCGACCTGTCAAAGCACCCCCGGCCTGTGGTGCCGTCGCCCGAGTGGACACCGCGCCGACGAGCTGCACGCCGAGCGAGGCGCGGAAGCCGACCGCCTGTTCATCGAGCAGCACGGATGGGAGGCCAGCATGTTCCGCGACGGCGACCGCTGGCTCATCGACCCGCGAGGCCGCGCAGGGATCCGTCCGCAGCCCGACAAGATGGCCCTGATCTGACGGAACGATCATCCCGACCGCTGGCGTTGTGTCGCCGTGGGTGATACCTGAAAAGAGTATCTCGCAGCCACCGCCCTTACCCCTGCGTGAGGCTGCACCCGATTATCCTTGTGGTGAGGATAGCACTGGCCCTGCTCCGGCAGGGCCTTTTCTTTTGTCCAGGCGCAGCCCTCTGGTTTGACCGGCGCCGCGGGGACAATGCCCCGCAGCCCCGGCCCCGCGCTGTTCGCGCGGAACCGCTGCGCGGGAAAAGGAAAGCGCGGCGGGCGCCGCGCTTGCGTCCATGAAGCAGGTTTCCGCTTCTTCTGGAGGTTGCAGTCTCAAGCCATTGAACATCCATGGATTGTCATAGCATGGCTCTGTTTCCCCATTGATGAGTGCGCCGGGGCGGGGTCGTGGTTGTCTGCGCCCCGGCAGTTACCTTTGAAGGCCAACTGGAACATTGACCGTGCAGGACAGGCCAGAAGAACAAGGACGCCTGGCGGCGTCCTGGCCCGCCTGACGGCGGGCTTCAATCGGGGCGGGCGTGGTCCTGAAGCAGACGCATCCTACCCGGCTGTTGTGGCGACAGGCTTCGCGGGTATGCTTCTAGCAAGCTTCGGGCCTTGGGCGGCCTTCAGGTCAGGGATGGCAGATGATCTATCAAGTGATTTATGCAAACTGGATCGACGGTATTCGCGATACTGGCGGAATATCGGATTGCCCACGAGATGTGTCCAATGCCTTCAAAGCGGCAAAGAACTTCTGCATGGCGGAGGCAAGGAAAAGAGGGGTTGAGCCAAATCCTGTCGTAAACTGGGCCGCCGATGTCATGGCGGCCTTTATGGTGTCATGCGTCAAGAATGAAGAATCCAATATCTGGGAAATCCTGATCCCCGGCGATGATATTTGCGACGTTTTCAGGGTCGAGGCGGAACGCAATACCGGCATGATCCACGAGGTTCTGATGAAGGGCGCAAAAGCCCATCCGAGATTGCTGAGAACCGGCCTGATCGCTCTTTGCTCGCATCTGCGGATTGCGCCATCGGGATCAAGCAAGGACATCGGCAACATCAGAAGATTGTTCTAGCCGCCTCCCGTCCTGTGGCCGGGACCGCGCTCTAGGCTTCGGCCGGCTGCACCGGCCTGCGCCCCGAGCCTGGACCCCTGCCCCTCCTTTGCGGCTTTTCCCGCGCCGCCTGTCTCGTCCCGAGCCAGCCTTTGCAGGGCCGCAATAGTCGGTCCAGCGGCCCAGTCTCGGCCCTATCGGGTCACGATCGCTTGCGGGGGGTAGCCCGATTGTCCAGCCTCGCACTGGCCCGACCTTGGGAGTGGAGGCGGAAGCTTGCAGCGCGGCGAGATCGCTAAAGCCGAGCGTACATTCGAGGAGTGTATGCTGATCGATGGTTAAGGCGAACTACTCAGCAATCTAGCTTGAAATCATTGGCTCGGACAGCATTCTTTCATGGAACCGGCGTTCGATCTGCTCCATCAGTGGTTTTCCCTCTGAGGTAAGTTCTTTATATGCCTTCCGTTCACGAGGCGTAAATTTTAGCTCTTCGTTATCCGCGTGTTCATTAAGAGCTTCCCAAATCAGATCATCTAACCGTCGCAGAGGCTTCATCAACTCCTGGGGTAGAAAAATCGCGTGGGTTGACAGGGAAAGCGAGAACGTTCGAACGACTTCAAGGATACGACTTTTTTTGTGGTAGTAAATAACCTCTCGGTAAGCGGCCATTCGGTCGTCGCTATCCCTAACGTGCGTTTTTTGGGTCTCGCTTAGCGGAGTGGAAGCAAGAAATTCCTCAAGCTGTGCCGGTGTGATGTTAAACAAGTCAGGTCCTGGCTGTAGCGGTGATAAGTAGAACGCTACCTCTCCCCAAGCCATTACAAGAGACGACCAAATCTCCGGCAAGGCTTTGTATTCATGCCCATGCATTCGAGATGCGCGGTCCAATAGGGCGTTGATCTGAAAGCGCAGCCTCTCAATCTCTTTGTTCTGGGCATGTTTTAAGTCTTCAAGCCGAGCATCAAACTTGGCCTGTAGCCATCGTTCCGCAAGTAGCTGGAACAGCCAATATGCTGCGCCTGCCGAGGCGACCGCAATGGCGGCCAAGCCTCCGAAGGCGCTTATAACGTCTTTCAGGAAACTGAGGCTTGTCTCGAAGTCCACTTCTTCTCACCCGCCGCGTAACGCAGCTCTCATGCTGGTAGTGTCTGTGCGACCTTAAGTGGAAAGCTTTGAGCGGGAAAGATGATGGAGAGATCCCCGCGAAGGGGCGGGGATCGAGGCAAAGGCGCGGGACCGCGCTTGGCCGGGGGATTCGGACAAGCCGAACGCCCCTGCCCTTTGTGGGGCCACGCGCGAAGGGCGCGTGTCCGTTCATGGGAACCGCCGGTTCCCCCACGCAAGGCTGTCC
>NZ_JAVCWH010000026.1 GCF_030846195.1 Paracoccus yibinensis | reverse complement strand
GATCTCGGCGCGGCTCGGCCCATAGGTCAGGATGCCCCGCTCGAGGCGTGAGGAAGCATCAAGTTCCACCCCCATCCCGCCCGCGATCTCCACCAGCCGCTCCTTCATGGTGGCAAGGTTGAAGGCATGATCCTTTGCCATGAAGAACCAGGTGTCCTGCTCGAGCCCGCGGTTGTTCACCACGATATGGACATGGGGGTGCGAGCGGTCGGTGTGCAGCGCCGCCACATAGGCCCATTCATCCTGCACATGGGTGCCTGACTGGAACATCTCGAAGGCCCAGGCCTCCGCGATCCGCAGGGCCTTTTTGGGCGCAAGGTCATAGGGAAATGACAGGAGCAGATGCGTGGTATGGCCGTTCTTCGGATCGCCCCGCCAGCCGTCCGACCAGTCGAGCGCGATCGCGTGGCGCTGCTCGGCCGTCAGCCCCTCCGCGTCGGGATCAAGCCCGATGGTGTTGCCGAACACGGCCTCGGACTTCGTGAAGAGATACCGGAGCTGCGCCTTGAGCCGGACCGGCGTTTGCGTGCCGCCCCGCGCGATCTTCTTCAGCACTGCGGCGTTCGAGCCTTGGCCCACCCGCCAGAGATTGCGCGCCCGCGCCGAGAAGGACGATCCCCCTGCCCCGGAGTGGCGGGACCGGCCCTTGCCAAAGCCGCTGTCGCGCGGCACCCGGCCGCCAGCGCGGCGCAGCCGGATCTCGCCGATCAGGTCATCCGAGAGGCTCGCCATGCTCCGCCTCCCTGAACTCGGCAAAAAGCCGGATGCCGCGCCGGCGCTGCTCGTCCATTACCGCCCGCAGATAGGAGCGCATCTCCGGCAGGCTCTGGCGCAAGGCACTGAGTGCCGCCCAGTGCTCGTGAGCCGGATCGATCCGGCCCTGGCCCGCTGCCAGGGCAATCGCATTCACGCTGACGCCGATCTCGTGCAGCTCGCCCCGGATCGCCTCCAGGCCGCCCGCCGTTGCCGGATCCGCCTCAAGCATGCCCGAGGTGGCCCGCAGCAGGGCCCGCAGAGCGTCCGAGTTCGAGCCAAAGCCATGCCGGCTCTTCAAGGTCTCGAGCACCTCCAGCTCGACCGGCGACAGCCGCGCGGAGACGGCTTGGCCTCCGGTGGTGGCCGTCTCCCGGCTGCGGCGAGGGCCGTCCGGGCGGGTCTTGCTGATCTGTTTGCCAGAACCGTGCTGTGACGCGGGCGAGCGCCGCTTGCCGCCGGGGCGCACTGGGTCTGCGGGGGTTGAGGGCGTGTCTCGAAGGGCCATCGGGCACTCCATTCCACAAGTGTAGACATTGAGCATTTCCTGCCATCTCTACACCCCCACCATGCCATATTTCAGGGGATCTGTCACGGGTTTTGTCCCATAGAGGGTTGAAGCGTCGAAACTACACCTCGATCATACACCTCGATGGCCACCCGAGATTACACCGAACGTGTCGGTGAAATTACACCACGTCCGCGGACACCACCCATGGCAGGGGTGAGTCCGGCGATGCCCATATCGGGGGGTAATCCTCCCGTTTTAGCGGTGCGCAGCCGTAGAATTCACGCCGCCATCTCGGTGAACGGATCGCCTCATGAAACCCGGGCAGACAAACGGTCAAAATCCACATCCGCATTGCCCTTATGAACCGCTTAAATCCACTCGGCACCGTCGAGATCAAGCGCGTGGCACGATGCTAGGAAGGTAAAGGAAACTTACCTAAATTGAGTTTTGCAACAAACGCAGATTGGGTGCCTATCGACCATTGCAGCTAGACTCACGAACCTTTTATACAATCTTGCATTGATTATATAATAGTAAAACAACTTATGGCGTAATGGCGACTGCCTTTTTCATGTATCTAAGTAGCGCTGAAGTTTATTACCAACTATCAACTAATCTCTAAGTTGTTTATTTTGATCAAATAAATTTGATTTGACAAAATCATAAAAGCGCATCTGCAGAGATGCTCTCCAATAAGAAACTTTAACCAAGATCTTCTTTTCAGTGCTTTAATTACGTTCTTACCCATTGCTTTACAACAGTTTTGTATTGATAATTTGTATTATTTCACTGGATGAAAAATTCATTTTGCTGATAAAAAATAGATCAAATACTCGCTTGTGGTTGAGTTCCTATATTTCGCTCAACTAGCTGCATAGCAATCAAAAGCCTCATCAATAAAAAACTCTTGTTGCAAAAAAGTTCCCCAAAAATTCACGTGAGGCGAGATAGCGTTTTTATCGAGGGGAAGAGGGATATGGTTTCGCTCATCAAGCATGATCTGGATTTCATTCTTAAACAGATCAAGATTGCCGAAGCGCATGCCAATGGCACACCGCTTAACGAAATCCGTGTGAATGCCCAGGGCAATGTCGTGTCAACTGGCGGCACCCTTGCAATCAGTAATCCATTGGCCCCCTATGGCCTGCGCACGGTCAACGGCAGCTTCAACAACCTGACGGAAGACCGTGAGCAGTGGGGCGCGGCCGATCAGCCGTTCACGCGCGTCACGCTTCCGATCTGGCGCGACGAGGGCGACGACGCGATGCCCTTTCCGGGCTATGCGGACAGCAATAACTACGGCCAAACCGGCAATGTCGTCGATGCCGATCCGCGCATCATCTCGAACCTGATCGTCGATCAGACGCTTGGCAACCCTGCTGCAGTCTATGCCGGGCTGATGCATGCCGGGCTTTCGGGCTCTGCGCTTCAGACCGCGCTGACCAAGATCACCGACGCCTATAGCCCGCTGAAGGCCGCGCCACTCGCCCGTGTACAGGCCGACGCCGCGCAAACCACAGCCAATGCCGCCCAGACGGCGGCCGACACTGCACGCGACGAGGCCACTGCCGCCCGTGCCACAGCCGACGCGGCCGAGGAGGGCGAGATCAACCCGAGTACCGGCGCGACATATGCAGACGAGGCCACGGCGCTTGAGCGAACGGCCGCGACGCTTGAGGCCCAGGCAGTCACGCGCCAGGAAGAGGCCACTAAGCTTGACGCCGCCGCTGATGGACTGGAGGTGAAAGCCCAGACCGCCTATGCGGATGCCCAGGAGGTTGCCAAAGGCTACGGCATCGAGATGGACAACAACACCATCCTGCTGCCCAACGTGTCGCCCGATGAAGGGCTGTCCGCTCCATACAATTCCTGGTTCACGCTGTTCGGCCAGTTCTTCGACCACGGGCTTGACCTTGTCGCCAAGAAGGGCGCGACCATCTTCATTCCGCTCAGCCCGGACGATCCGCTTTACGACCACACGCCGGGCGCCCGGACCAACTTCATGGCGGTGACCCGGACGCTGGAAGGCGCAAACAACACCACCACACCCTGGGTCGATCAGAACCAGACCTACGGCTCGACCGCCTCGAAGCAGCTTTTCATGCGCGAATACGAGATGGTCGACGGCAAGCCCGTCTCGACCGGCAGGCTGCTGGAAGGCGATCGCGGCCTTGCCACCTGGGGCGACATCAAGGAGCAGGCGCGGACGATGCTGGGCATTGAGCTGACCGACGCCGATGTGGGCAACATCCCGCTGTTCGCAATGGATCCCTATGGCGAGTTCATCCGCGGGGCGAACGGGTTGCCGCAGCTGGTCGTGGCCTTTGGCACCGACGGCAAGCTGGGGACGGCCGATGACGTTCTGGTCGAGGGTAACCTTGACAACCCGGTGAACCCGTCCACCGTGGTGAACCCCGTCAACAACGCCGTGGGCGCGATCCGCACCGACCATGCCTTCCTGGACGACATCGCCCATAACGCGGTGCCGGTGGCCAACAAGGGCGGCGTCCTGCAGGCGGACGGCGACAATGCGGTGGGCTACAAGAACGCGGACGGATCGAACGGTCCGACCGATCGCGGCCAGAACACCGCCTATGACGACGAACTGCTTGACGCCCACTACATCACCGGTGACGGGCGCGGGAACGAGAACATCGGCCTTTCGGCGGTCCACCACGTCTTCCATTCCGAACACAACCACCTGGTCGAACAGGTCAAGGTGCTTGCCTTGGAAGCGGGCAACCTGACCTTTGCGAACGAATGGATGCGGACCCCACTGACCCAAGCGCAGCTGACAGCGATACAAGCGCAGCTGACAGCCATAGAAAACGGTTTGCTTCCAGAGATAAGCAAGGCGGACTTCATCGACTCGCTTTCGGATGGCGACAGCAGTACCGGCGTGCCCGGCGTCGAGATCAGGTGGGACGGCGAGCGGCTGTTCCAGGCGGCCCGCTTCACCAACGAGATGGAATACCAGCACCTCGTCTTCGAGGAATTCGCCCGCAAGGTGCAGCCCGACGTGGACGCGTTCGTCTTCAATCCTTCGCTGGACATCAACCCGGCGATCTTCGCCGAATTCGCCCACGTCGTGTACCGCTTCGGTCATTCGATGCTGACCGAAACCGTGGACATGATCGATGCCCAAGGCAATGACACCAGCATGGATCTGTTCGATGCCTTCCTGAACCCGCTGGCCTTCGGCGACGTGAACATCAGCCACGACGTCGCTACCGGAGCCATCGTGCGCGGCATGACAGCCCAGGTCGGCAATGAAATTGACGAGTTCGTCACCAATGTTCTTCGCAATCAGCTTGTTGGCATCCCGCTTGACCTTGCGGCGATCAACATCGCCCGCGGTCGAGACACCGGCATGCCGTCGCTGAATGAGGCACGACGGCAGTTCCAGGATGTCGCGAATGGCGACACCCAGCTTGATGCCTACACAAGCTGGTCCGACTTTGCTCTGAACCTCAAGAACCCGGCATCGATCGTCAACTTCATCGCGGCCTATGGCACGCACAGCACGATCACCTCGGCCAAGACGGTGGACGCAAAGCGAGATGCGGCGATGAAGCTGGTGTTCGGCGACCGGACGTTGACGGACAACCCGAACACGACCGTCAATGAGGTCGCCGCCTTCAACGCTGATCGGCTAGACTTCCTCAATGCCGAAGGCATCTATGCGGGCGGCAAGCTCGGCGGGCTGGAGGACATTGACCTCTGGATCGGCGGCCTGGCAGAAAAGAAGATGGCCTTTGGCGGCATGCTGGGGTCCACCTTCTCGTTCATCTTCGAACTGCAGCTTGAAAATCTTCAGAACGCAGACCGTTTCTACTATCTGTCCCGCGTTCAGGGCCTCAACCTGCTCAACGAGCTGGAAAACAACTCGCTGGCCAAGATGGTGCTGAGGAACTCCGATCTGGGTGAAAGCGGGTACGCGGTGCCCGGCGACATCTTCTCGACGCCGGACCATGTCCTTTATGTGGACAAGGCCATTCAGGACAGGTTCCACCACAACGATCCGACGCATACCGACGTCTATCTCGAGGCTCTTTCGGCCATGGTCGAGCGCCGCGATACGAACAACGATGGCAAAACCGACTACCTGCGCGTCAACAGCAACGACCACTTCCTGATCCAGGGCACCGACAGTGCTGAAACCATCATCGCGGGCGGCGGCGACGACGCAGTCTGGGGTATGGGCGGCAACGACCGAATCGAGGCCGGATACGGCGTGGACAAGATCCACGGCGGCAAGGGCGACGACATCATCGTCAACTCGGGCACCGACATCGGCGAAGTGGACATGCTGCACGGAGAGGAAGGCAACGATGTCATCCACGCCGGCTCAGGCTTGGCGCTGGTCTTCGGAAACCAGGGCCAGGACTTCATGATGGCCGGTCCCGACGGCAAGGAACTCTTTGGCGGCACTGGCAACGACTTCATCATGGGCGGCGAAGGCGGCGACTTCCTGCTGGGCAATGAAGGCGATGACTGGCTGGAAGGCGGCAACGGGTTCGACGTCATCGCCGGCGACAACTCGGAACTGTTCTTCAACTCCTCCATCATCGGCCATGACGTGATGTTCGCAGGTCAGAACGAACAGGATTTTGACGCCGAATCTGGCGACGACATCATGGTCCAGGGCGCCAGCGTCATGCGCAACGAGGGCATGTGGGGCTTTGACTGGGCCATCCACAAGGGCAGCTCTGTGGCGGCCGATGCCGACCTGCTACGGCCGATCTTCACCACCGACGAACAGGACATCCTGCGCAACCGCTATGACGCGGTGGAGGCCTTGTCGGGCTGGGACAAGAACGACGCCATCAAGGGCGACAACCGCGGCACGGCTGCGGATGGAGAAGAGCCCGAAGTCACGCCGGTCCTGGCCGGGGCCGAAGGCACGATGGCGCAGCATGAGCTGACCCAGGCGGGCGTAGACCGCATCGCCGGAATGCGCGCCCTGCTGGGCAATTGGGTCGAGGCTGCGACAGGAACGGCCGCACAGCGTGAAGAGGTCATTGCCTTTGACGACGGCAACATCCTGCTTGGCGGCGGCGGCAGCGACGTCATCGAGGGTCGCGGCGGCAACGACGTGATCGACGGCGACAAATGGCTGAACGTCCGCATCAATATCGTCGTCCCGGCGGATAAACCTAACCCCGGAACCTACTCGGCCGAAAGCATGGGCGGCAGGGTCTACCTTGCCAGCGACATCGTGGAAGGCGTGGTCCGGACGGGCGCGGTGGCGCAGTTCGCCGGCAAGGCGCTCAACGCGCTGATGCTGGACCGGACGCTGAACCCTGGACAACTGTCGATTGTCCGCGAGATCGTCAAGGACGACGGCGTTGGCGACACAGACGTTGCGGCCTACTGGGACGTTAAGGAGAACTACACGGCCACCAAGAACGCGGACGGTTCGATCACCATTGTCCATTCCGGCTTCGACCAGGCCAATGTGCCTGCCGGGACAAACGCCGTCTCGGACGGTGAGGACAAGCTGTGGAACATCGAAAGGGTTCGCTTCGGGGACGGTGAGGTCAACATCGACAGTCTTCTGAATGTCGCTGCCACCGGCGGGCCGACGATCAGCGACACGACCCCAACCGAGACGCGGGCCATCACGGCCAGTACGGCCGGGATCGTCGATCCGAACGGCGTGCCATCAACCGCTGCCTGGCAGTGGCAGGTGTCCACCAACGGCGGTACGACCTGGACCAACATCGCCGGCGCAACGGCTGCGTCCTTCACCCCGGCACAGGCTCATGTGGGCCGGGTCCTGCGGGTGCAGGCCACCTTTACGGACAACGGCGGCTTCGTTGAAACCGTGGTCTCGGCCCCGACCGGCATCGTGGGAGACAGCATCGTCACCAATATCGGCAACATCACCGGAACTGCAGGCGACGATATCCTGACCCACACCGCCGGGCTGCTCGGAACCGCCAACACCCTCAACGGCGGCCTCGGCGCCGACACGATGAGCGGTGGTCAGGGCGGCGACACCTACATCGTCGACAACGCCGGCGACGTGGTGATCGAGGGCACCGGCTTCGGCGCCCTCGGCACCGACACCGTGCAGACCTCGCTGGCGACCTATACCCTCGCCAACAACGTCGAGAACCTGACCTATATCGGGAACACGGCCCCGACGACCACCTTCAACTGGACCGGCAACGCCTTGGCCAACACCATCACCGGGGGCAACGGCGCCAACACCCTAAGCGGCCTTGCAGGTAATGACACCCTCAACGGGGGTGGCGGCAACGACACCCTCAACGGCGGCGACGGCAATGACGCCCTCAACGGGGGCGCCGGAGCCGACGCGCTCAACGGCGATGCCGGCAACGACACCCTCAACGGCGGTGCCGGCAACGATGCCCTCAACGGGGGTGCCGGAACGGACAGGGCAGTGTTCAGCGGTGCGGTTGGAAACTACAGCTTCGCTCTGAGTGGATCGAGCATCGTCGTGACGGCACTTACCGGAACCGATGGGGCCGATACGCTGTCTGCGGTCGAGGAACTTAGCTTCGGCGGTTCTGTCCTGACGGTCCGGCAGGGCACGATCGCCAGTCAGACCCTCAACGGCGTCAACAACGTGGCGGATCTGATGCTGGGCTTTGGCGGAAATGACACGCTGAACGGGCTGTCAGGCAATGACGTCCTTGTCGGGGAGGCCGGCAACGACATCCTCAATGGCGGCAGCGGACGGGACATCCTGTCGGGCGCTGCGGGGGCTGACCGGTTCGTGTTCACCTTTGCCTCGGACACAGGGGTGGGTACCGCAGCGCGGGACGTAATCCGCGACTTTGAGGTGAACGTGGTAGGCGAGCTGATCGACCTGTCCGCCATCGATGCCAGCAGCGTCGCGATCGGCAACAACGCCTTTACCTTCCTCGGCAACGCAAACTTTAATACTGCCAACGACAACGGGGGGCTGCGGTACTTCCAGCAGAACGGCAACACCATCATCCAAGGCAGCACCGACAACGATCTAGCTCCTGAGTTCGAGATTGAATTGATAGGGCTCCGTACGCTTACGGCCAACGACTTCATCCTGTAACAGGGTCAACCAAGGCAACAAGCAATGACAATATTGGCCGGGAGCGTCGCACAACGCCCCGGCCAACTTTCTCTTAGGCTCAGATGGGTATCTGGCTTGGGCTTTGTCGCAAACTGCTAGAGCTTCCCGCTAAGCTTGTAAGCGCGAAGCCTCGATACAATAGACTGCCCATCGTCCTGACACACACTTCCGCAACCAGGCGCTGAAGCCGGGCCGCGC
The DNA here is from genome assembly GCF_030846195.1 of Paracoccus yibinensis. GTDB lineage: Bacteria > Pseudomonadota > Alphaproteobacteria > Rhodobacterales > Rhodobacteraceae > Paracoccus > Paracoccus yibinensis. The sequence goes on along the minus strand of NZ_JAVCWH010000026.1, from coordinate 10,101 downwards.
GATCTGACCAGACCCGGAGCGCCCCAGGTCCTCCTCGATTACTCAAACCTCCGCCATCTGGTATTGCCGCCGTTGGCTCTCCAGGTTGGCAAGGACTTGGCTCATCGTCAACCAACGGACATAAACAAGCGCACTGTGGCGAGATGCTCAACGGTGATCATTGCATGCATCATTTTGCGCGCCTCTGCCATCTTGTTCGCGACCATCAGCAGCAGCTCGGCCAAAGGCTCCAGAATCGCGGGTGTCGCTGATACTACCGAAGGACGGTTCCCGCTGTCGCCAAGGGGCAAGCAGAGCTGCTTGGGTTCCGGTCGCTTTGGATGCGAGAGGCGTTTGGATCGGCAAGGAATACGCATCCTCCTCTAGAATCAATCTCCCGGAGCGTGGAGCAACCTGGCATGACGCATCAGATGCAAGGTTCGGGTGAGCGCTTTCAAGGCCTAAGCTGCCCTTCATGCCCAGGAGCAGACGATCCTTGGGCAGGCAAGGATTGTAGATGTTGTCTCTTGCTACCAACTCTTGGCCTTGGCAGCTTGTGAAAGGTTCACGCCGAAGACGCCTGCCTTGGACAGACGAACCCCGGTCAATGATCAAGCTTGTGGGTTTTCTAGGAACTGCTCGGCCTGCATGGCCGCCTCTCTGCGCATATGCGCCGGAACTAAGAGGGCGTTTCAAAACCACTTGCAGGCGGATTCGTCCTGTTAGAGTAGCGGTTTATGTCTGCCATGCTTGTCTCTGACGGCCTTTGGGCCGTGATCGAACCTTTGTTGCCATCCACGTCTCGGTCCGCGAAAGGCGGGCGGCCTCGGGTCTGCGACCGGGCCGCTCTGGCCGGGATCATGTTTGTCCTGCAGAGCGGCATCCCCTGGCGGATGTTGCCCGCAGAGCTGGGCTGCGGCTCGGGCGTGACCTGTTGGCGAAGGCTCAGGGATTGGCAGTTGGCCGGTGTCTGGGATCAGTTGCATCAGGTCTTGCTGCGCCAGCTGCATCGCGCCGGTCATCTCGACTGGACCCGGGCCTGCATGGACAGCGCGTCCATCGCGGCGAAAAGGGGGGCGAAGTCACCGGCCCCAACCCCACCAATCGCGGGCGCCCTGGCACGAAGCGCCACATCGTCACCGACAGGCGAGGCATTCCCCTGACGGTGCGCCTCAGCGGCGCAAACGTCCATGACAGCAGGATGCTCGATCCGCTGCTCGACGCCATTCCTCCCATTCATGGCAAGCGTGGCAGGCCGCGCCATCGGCCCGGCAAGCTGCATGCCGACAAGGGGTATGACTATCCCCGCTGTCGCAAGGCTTGCACCAAACGCGGCATCACGCATCGCATTGCCAGGAAGGGCATTGAGAGCAGCAGTCATCTCGGAAAGCATCGCTGGGTCGTCGAGCGCACATTCGCCTGGCTCTCCAAATTCCGGCGCCTCGCCGTCAGATACGAGCGCAGGGCCGACATTCACCTCGCCTTCACCATCTTGGCCTGCGCCATCATCTGCTTTCGAGCGCTGACAACGTGGTTTTGAAATGACCTCTAAGTGCACAAGTCAGGATGCACCTTCTCCGATTGTGTAGCTGATCCATCAGATACGGGAGTGAACATGTAGTTAGCCTGCTTACAAATGACTGATCGTCTGGCGGGAGGTGCAGGGCGGAGCGTTTCGGGCAGTTTTCCCGCAAGCGAATTAGTAAACAGTTCTGCCAGCCATGCCGCCTCTTGCATCAAGTTATACTCAGCGGTTACCTTCGCGCGCCCGGCACGGCCCATCTCGGCGCATCGCGCTGGATTGGCCATCAGCGCGTCGAGTGCGTCCACCAGTGCAGCAGTGTCGCCGGGCGGTAGAACGAACCCCGAAACGCCGTGCTCAACCAGTTCCGGGATACCTGCAATGTGCGTGGTTATAACCGGCAGACCTGTCGCCATTGCCTCCATCAGCACGATTGGTACGCCCTCAGCGAACGAGGGCAGCACAAGGATGTCAGACGCGGCGAGTGTAGAGGCCACTTGAACCTGATCAAGATAACCCGTGAACGTTACCCGGTCAGCAATTCCAAGAACTTTTGCCCGATGCTCGAGCGCAGCACGCTCAGGGCCGTCCCCTACCATGGTCAGCTGTGCACTCGGATAGCGCACGGCCAGTTTGGCTAGTGCGTCAAGAACTAAAGATGCACCCTTAACTCCCGAAAGCCGCCCCACAAAAACAAGTCTACCCCCCTGATCGTTGGTCGTCGGACGCCCAGCATAAAAATCCGGCGTGATGCCGCAATGGACAATGCGCATCCGGTGCCAGTGGGCGGGGTCACTGAAGAGCATTCCCTGCGAGCGTGCAAAATGGCTGATATAAACTGAAAAGGCCGCCTGCGCGATTTTCTCATCAAGTCGCCAATATTCTGGCGCAAATAGTTCGGTCGGTCCGTGCAGAGTGAAACTGAAGGACACACCACTCATTTTTGCGGCCAGCATTGCGACTGTGCAGCTCGACGAGGCGAAGTGGTTGTGCAGGTGTCGCGCGCTTATTTTGCGAAGATGCTCCGATAGAACCCCAGCTTCTAGGAAGTAAAATAGCTGCCACAACCCCGCTTTTGCGCCCGGCGGTCGCGTCTTCCAAGCAATGCGCAGCGCCTCGAACCAAGCCCAAGGATTGTTCCGCAGCGTGCGCACATGCGCCATGACCAGGTGTCCGGGGGACTTGGCTGCATCAAGAACACAGAAGGTTTCGTGCGCCTCCTCCTGCTGGTCAGAACTGACTGTCTCAGGAGGGGCGCGGCGGATCGTACAAGGCAAGATCTTCAAGCCGAGCGCACGCAATGCGGCGATCTCGCGCTGAATGAAGGTGTGTGACACCTTCGGATATTCTCCGGTGAGATATGCAATTCGCTCCTCGGGCACCTTCTTTCCTACGCTCATCGGCCCCGGGTCCATTCTCTGCCAGAGGATCTTATTCGGGAAGCTCCATGGACCCATAGGTAAATACCTAGACCTACGGGATCGCCGACTGCAATTCGCGTCAAAAGGGTCGGCCCTAACAACGCTTTGGCTTCATTGGCCATGAGGTTTGGCCAGCGTCTGGAAATCTCACGCACACCGGCGTCCTGCCGCCGGCGGACTCGGATAAGGTTATTAATCCCCTCGACCATGGGCCAGTGATAGCGCGCGGGCACCTCGATGCGCTCGTCGGGGGCAAAGTGCAGCCGCACGTAAGTGTCGTCTGAAATAATGTTAGGAAATTTTCCCCACCGTTTTCGACCGGCGGAGTTCACTGCGAAAAGTCCTGCTCCGACGGCACCTCCGCTTACGAAGGGAAGTTGTGTCCAGACCCGGGCATAAGCGCAGGTGGCGTAAGTTTGGGGCCGCGCCACTGATAATGTGCCAGTGGCATAAAGCGGCCGGTCGTTGTGGAGTGCGTTGCGCAACTGCCCTAAAAGGGCTGGCTCACAAATTACGTCGGCGTCGAGAAAGACCCGCACCCCTTCCCCTGCTAATATAGCCTCGGCACGATTGAGTGCCCTTAGCTTGCCTGGCTCGGGGATCGACAAACAGGTCAAATTCCATCCGCGGGCCCGGGCGTGAGCGACGCGGGATTCCACCTTGGACACTGTCCCATCTTGGCAGGCATTAGCTGCGACCACAATATTCACTGGGCCCGCCTTCGAGTCTTGAGCTAAAAGCGCATCAAGACAAGCTCCAATGTAGAGTTCTTCGTTATGCGCTGGTATAATAACAGACACATAATCATCATCAACATTTCTTAGCGGCGTATCTTTAAGGGCAGATAAATTCAATATATGACCTTTGATAACTGGTATGCTGGCAGCAGGTTGTTGGGAGGGAACAGCGATAATTTAAGATACCTAGGAATAGCATCTAAAGCCGTTCTGGCTGTACGCAATTCTATTCATAATAACTCAATTAATGCCATTGATGTTTAGAAAATTATTGAAATTTCGCATAATAATTTACAACGGGGGGGCAATTATCATTGTAGCTTACTGTACTGCAGTCTCTCGAGGGCGACAACTTCTTATAGGCAGATATGAGCAATTTTATTGAGGTGTCTTTATCGACAGGATGCCCTAAGAGAATCAGGGCTCGTCTGTTGAAAGCGGGGATTGCAGTGCGGTCAGAAGGGCGTTGTGGCGGAACTCGCCCGAGCGAGGCTTCACGCGTGGGCTGCAGTCGATTAAGCGTCCTCGCATGACGAAGCCTGAAGCTGTCCGATACCGCACAACGAACTAGAAATCCTGCAATGATGTCCTGGGGGCGGCGCGGATCGCTGCTGATCTGGCTGGACAAGGACATGGCGTGGCTGGCGAACACGGCGCGGCGGCTTGGCCGCCTGTGTTCTCCGATGCGGCAATCCAGTTCTGCCTGATGGTGAAGGTGTTGTTTGGTCTGCCGCTTCGGCAATGCACGGGCATGATGGCCAGCATCCTGGAGATGGCTGGGCTCGACTGGCCGGTGCCGGACTTCTCTACGCTGAGCCGCAGACAGAAGACCCTTGCCGTTCAGATATCAAGCCGCCGCGCGCAAGCACGGCACGCATCGCAGACGCCAGTGTCCGCAAGGTTCATCTGGCCATAGACACAGCTACTGGTGACATCCGGGCGGTGGAGTTCACCTCAAGTCGTGAGAGTGACAGCCCCGTGCTGCCGGGCCTGCTGGATCAGATCCCGTCCGATGAACAGGTCGGTACCGTGACCGGCGACGGCGCTTTCGACACTGGGCGTCGCCACACGGCCATCCTGGATCGCGGAGGCACGGCCATCATCCCGATCCGCAGGAACGGCCGCCTGTGGAAGGAGGACTGCCCGCCGCCCGCGCCCGCAACGACATCCTTCGCGCGAGCAAACGCTTCGGTCGGGCCACCTGGAAGCAGTGGTCCGGCTATCACGCCCGAAGTCGCATCGAGTCGAGAATGCGGTGCTTCAAGTCCTTCGACGAGCGGATCGCCTCACGAGACCCGGACAGACAAACCCCCGAAGTCCACATTCGTGTCGCACTCATGGACCGCTTCAATGCACTCGGCACCGCCGAAATCAAGCGCGTGGCATGAGGTTGATGGGGTAAGGGGAACTCACTCAGATGGGGAGTTCTGCAACAATGCCATGTGACGCTGCCAATGGCTCTTCCTCGTCGCTTAGTGTTGCTCTAGGCATGGAGTTAACGAAAGACAAAAAAAGCGCCGTTCTGAACAAAGAACGGCGCTTCTACAGTGTAAGTATGATTGGTGAAGATCAGACTTTCTTGCGCCGACGCAGGAAGGTCAAGCCTCCCATACCGCCCAGCAGCAACAGGCCGGAAGCCGGAAGCGGAATCGGAGCAACATCGTCTGCCCGAAGCTCAATCTGAGCAATTGCACCATCAACCGAATCCGCCAAGTTGGTCGAGCTGACGAAGAACTGCAGGGCGCCTATGCTACCGAAGTTGAAGCCTTCAGTAGTGGTGAACTGAGAAAGGAACAGCCGCGGGTCATAGCCTAACGTCAGCGTCTCTTCGTAGACCGCTTCACCCCCAAACATGTCCCAAGCAGTGACCCGGAAGAAAGCAGTGTTGTCGAACTTCACATCGTCCGGCTCAGAGAAGAACAGGTAAGGATTAGTGCCGACCAGAAAGTTGACCCCACCCAATCCGGTAGTGTCGACGGAAGTAGCATCATCATTTCCGTCATAGGTGAGAAAACCCTCACCCCGTGCACCAGCTACGTTCGAGAACTTCAGGTTGCCACCGGTAACGTGAAGTTCTGTAGCCCCTTCAGCACTGCCATTCGCACTCGTGTTACGAACAGCCAAATCCCTGTATCCGCCAAGAACATCGGCACTGACTTGAGAGTTGTTGGGGTTGTTCGTCGGCGTGTCTTGGACGCGCTGTTGATCGGCAAAGCTGTCAATGACCAAGAAGGTCGCTGCGAAGGCTGGTGCGCCTGTCACAAGAAGCGCCACCGAAGCCACGGTGCCAAGAAACTTTCTCATCAGTAATACCCCCGTTGATAACCAGGCCACTTAGGACGCCTAGCTCATTAATACCCCGTTCTCCCTAAAGTTCCAGCATTTTTAATCAATTTTTAGGAATTTTTGAGCTTCTGGTCTCAGACTCGCGTAGGCACCCAAAAGCGATGGACCTAAGCATCTTTCTTGTTGATATACTTATGTTTTTTTTCCCAATTGCGCGGGTTAAGAGCCAAAAAATCCTAAAGCAAGAAGCGGTAGCGTAGAAAGGGTGGCAACTTGAGGTTTACAGTAGCGGACAATGGCAACCTACGGTTCACATCAGGGAATTCCTGAGTGGTTCTCTTTGTCTCCTTTGACGACCTGATTCGCTGCTCTACTGCAATCCCCATCAGGAGGGGCCCCCGGCTAAAGGCTGTGCTAACGCCAGCGGAATGCCTTCTGTTTCCGCAAAAACCATAAGGTCTTCTTCAATCTGTTCAATTGCTTGCATCCAAACTGGGTCTGTCAACAACATATGAAAGGCTTTGCGCCGGTGCTCTTTCCCGATGTCCGTTAAGGCAAGCCCGTGCTCGTCTTTCACAAGATGACCTGCAATTTGAAGGCGCAGGATGAGACCTTCTATAGAAGGATAGGTTTCGTCACCCTGAACCTTGCCGTTCAGTCTTAGGAAATACCGTAGCCCTAGGGAAAGAAGACCAGTCAAGCTTTCCTGATCCAGGCTCCACACTAGGCGATCTTTAAAATTGTAAATAATATCAAGTATGTACCCCGAGATGGGATGATCCATAACCTCCAAAGGATGAATGAACGTCGTTCGGAGATCAGAATGTAAATAGGTCATCGAATTTTCCGGCAAGCTGCTCTTCGAGACATTTTAAGACTTGTAGCACTCTTGGGTAACGCAGGGTCAAGATGCTTATGTCTAAATAACCCATGGAACAATCGTAAGTTCCATTCCGTCCGTGCACGAGCCACAAATCTGGCAGCAGACCATTTTTCTTTGGATTGAGCTTTCCTTGCCTCTCCTAGCGGAAAACCGCTCGCATGCAGGCAGTTGCTAGCGGCATTCTGCCGGACAGAACGTCTTGGAAAGACAGGGAGTTCCCTTCGGAGAAAAGTCGCGACAGTTATACGCGGGAAGGCAAATTTGGTTTGTCCATCGAGGCTGCCCTACTTACCTAGCTTAATATGAAGAGAGTGGCTTTCGCAAATCTCAACCTTTGGTTGAATTTCTCCCTTAGGGTAACCCTGCAATGGTTTTGACGTGCCCTCTACATGAATGTGCCAGATGTTTGCTGCGGCAAACTCATGGCGAACCTCTGATGGAGTCCTGATGTCCTCGCTGAATCCTGCCCGTGCCCAGTTGCTTGAGACATTCGCCCTTGATTCAGCCATGATCCGTGGGTTCGGAGCCTGCCTCTTTGACGACAATGGCAACGAGTATCTTGATTTTCTCTCGCAATACGGAGCTTTGCCGTTCGGCCACAACCCAGAACAGGTCTGGGCGGCGCTTCGCAATGCCCAGATTGCCCAGCTTCCATCCATGGTTCAGCCACTTCGCTCTCCTGAGGCAGAGCGTCTTGCCTGCAGACTGGCCGAGATCACGCCGGGCGACCTGGCGATCACGACCCTGACCAACAGCGGCGCCGAAACCGTCGAGGCGGCGATCAAGCTGGCCCGTATCCGCACCGGACGGCAGATTATTCTTTCCACGCGCAACGGCTTTCACGGCAAGACCTTGGGGGCGCTTTCCGCGACGGGCAAGCCACTTTACCAGCAAGGCTTCAACGCCCCTGCGCCCGACTTCGACTATCTTCCTTTTGGCGATCTTGCCGCACTCGAAGCGCGACTGGTGGTTCAGGGAGAGGAGATTGCAGCTTTCATCTTGGAACCCATCCAGGGCGAGGGCGGCGTCGTCTGTCCGCCTGAGGGCTATGTCGAGGCGGCCATCGCGCTGTGCCGCAGGCATGGTGTCCTGACGATCCTTGACGAGATCCAGACCGGTCTCGGACGCACTGGCCAGCTGTTCGCCTGCTCGGGCTTCCGTGACGTGCCGGACATGCTGCTGCTGTCCAAGGCGCTTGGGGGCGGATTGATGCCGATCGGCGCCTGCATTGTGCGCCCTTCGGCTTGGGACGACCGATTTGGGCGCCTGCACAGCTCGACCTTTGCCAATAACGCGCTGGCGGCCACCGCTGCCTGTGCAACGCTGGATCAGCTTCTGGCAGACAATGGAGCACTGATCCGGCAAGTGGCCGAGAACGGCGCCTATATCCGTGCCCGCCTTGAGGCGCTGCAGCGCGACTACCCTGATGTCATCCGCGAAGTGCGAGGCCGCGGTTACATGCTGGGGCTTGAATTCCAACCTCTAGAAGAGCGGGGAGATTCTGCCATTATGGCCCATGCCGGCCTGAATGGTGGGGTGACGGCCCTGATTGCCTCCTATCTGGTCAACGTCCAGAAGGTACTGACCGCACCCTTGTTCAATGACAGCCGGGTGCTGCGCCTCCAGCCGCCGCTGATCCTGGACCGGACAGGTCTTGATCGGGCAGTCAATGCCCTGGCAGTGGTCTGCGACATCCTTCATCGCGGCGACTACCATGCCCTGGTGCGCCATCTTGTTCTGCGCCGGCCAGGGAAAGTCGCCCACCAACCCGCTTCCGAGGCATCGGCAAGGGAACCTGCGCCCTTGTCGAAGCCCGATACGGTCAAGGGCCGCTTCGGCTTCGTGATCCACTATACCGAGGAGGAGGACATCTTCCATTCGGATCCCTCGCTGCGGCAGTTCAGCGGCACGGAACTGGATGACTGGAAGGCCTGGGTGAAGCGTCTTGGACCGGGCTTCGTCCGTCAGATCCCCGAAGTCGTCTCAAAGACCGGAGAGGTTGCCTCTGGCTGGCTTCTGTCCGTGCCCATGCTGCCCGCCGACATGCGCGGCAAAGGCCGCAACGAGGCGCGGCAGATGATTGCCGAGGCCGTGGATCTTGCCGGGGGTGCAGGGGCTTGCCGGGTCGGACTGGGCGCCTTTACCTCGATCGTGACCCGCGGCGGCGAGACTGTCACCGGCCGCGGTGTCCCCATCACCAGCGGCAACACGCTGACCACCGTCTCGGCGGTGAAGGCCATTACGCAGCTGTGTCGGCGCACCGGATTGTCCTTGGAGGACGCTCATGTGGTCGTCGTGGGCGCCTCGGGGGCGATCGGTCGGCTGGGGGCGATGCTGCTGGCACGCCGTGCGGGAAGCATGACGCTTGTGGGCAATGCGCAAAACCCCTTTGCCCCGCGCCTTCTGGCGAAGGTTGCCGACGAGATCCGTCTTTCCCTGGCCGAAGCCCACCCGACCGGCGCCTGGACCCCTGGGCACTTGGCACGGACAATCTGCATGCCAAGAAAAGATGAATATACTGGGGCCAATGTGAATGCCCCCTGCGGCATGAGCAATGCCCAGGACAGTGCGGGACGCCTGTCCTGGACAACGGATCTTGCACCGGCTCTGGCCAAGGCCGACATCGTTCTTGTGGCAACCAGCTCGGATACCGTGCTTGTTGATCCCACCCAACTCCGGCCCGGAACCCTTGTCTGCGATGTGGCCCGTCCGCCCAATGTCGCAAGTTCGGATCTCTCAAACAGCGGTGTTCTGGTCTTTGATGGCGGCCTTGTTTGCCCACCCTCGCCAATCGATCTGGGACCTTTCCAGACCCTGCCAAAGAATATTGCGTGGGGCTGTCTCAGCGAGACGATGCTGCTGGCCCTGTCCGGGCAAGAGCAGGATTTCAGCATCGGCTCTACGCTCTCGCTGGCCCATGCTGATCTGCTTGCAGCCTTGGCCGAAAAACATGGCTTCGAGCCGGCAGCGCCGCAATGGTATGGAACCCTCGTGACAGAGGAAGAGCTTGACAGCTTCGCAGCCTATGTTCGAGCGTATCAAGGCCCGGCGCATGCGGCAAGCCAGCTTGGCCGCAATCCCAAAAATAGCATCGCTGCAGCCAGATAGGTATCCTGCAGGAGTGCTAGTACTACAGTTGCGCTTTATGTTATTCCCTGATCCAATGGGGGTATGTCGCTTGGCGGGGGGTGGGTTGGCATGTCTGTTGCGGACTGGACGGGAACCCTGATCGACTGGCAGGCCGCGCTCAAGGAATTGAGAGAGATCATCGCG
>NZ_JAVCWH010000025.1 GCF_030846195.1 Paracoccus yibinensis | reverse complement strand
GGGGCTGGCGGTGGTCAGTCGCAGCGCGACCACGCTCCGAACGCTGGCGGGCATTGCAAGCCTAGCTCGTCTCCAGGACGTGAAGCTGCGCATGGAACGGGCTGCCAAGATCCTCGAGACCGGCGGCATCCTGAGTGCGAAAACCCTGGAGGGTGAGATGATGGATTTGCAGAACACGGACGTCCCGCACACCCGGCGAAGCCTGGACCGGGTGTTTGCCACCTGGCTTGATCGGGCCGAGCGCGAGATCGCCACCCTTGGTCCCGAGGACCGGCGCGAGATGCGCACGGAACTGGCGGAGGTCACCACCGCGATCCTGCGCGATCTGGGCGATGCACGCGGCGCCGAGCTGGTCATGGAGCCGCCGCGCTCGGCCCTCTACCGGACCGAGCTTGGAGACGGCGCCATCACCCGCGGGACGGTCACGAAGACCCTGTCCCGGACCGCCGCCCTTGAGGTGCGGACCGGGGTCCTGGAGGCGGCCGAAGCCATCGGCATCGAGCGGCCCGCGATGGAGCGGCGGCTCGAGCATCCGGCTGCCAATGCCTGGCAGGAGCGGGAGTGGGTCAAGGCCGATCTCAGGGCAGTCTCGGTTGCCCGAGGGCTCGATCTCAACGTAAAGGCCGAGCGCGTCCAGGTGGCCGACCTCGTGGACAGCTTCTACGCCACCGCCGCCAAGGTGCTGAACCACGCCCTGGGGATGGAGCACGCCCGGGAGACGGTCCACAGCCGCGAGAGCGATCGCCTGGTGCGCACGCTCGAGACGCTGTCCCGGGTACACCGCCAGCACCGCCGGGTCGAGTTCGAGGGGGAGGACCACGCCGAACGCTTTGCTCGGGATCTGAAGGAGCGCTACGGCGAAAGGGTCATGGAGCAGATCGCTTCAGGCGATGATCGGGCCTTGGCCTCGGACTTTCCCGAAGCAGGGCCACGCCGTGCGATCGCCCGTGCCCTGGTCGCAGCCGCCGAGAGCCACGAGAGCTTCGGTCTGCCCCGGCGGCAGGCGGAACTGGCCAGGGAACGGCTGCTCTCGAGCGAGCACCAGCACGAGCGGGCGCAACATGAGTTGCGCCGCAAGGACTTCGATCTCGACCTCTGAAAGGAGGCAGAACCGATGAACCGGATGATCATTGCTATTCCCACGGGATTGATTGCCGGAGCCCTTGTCGGGCTGATGATCGGAGGCTTGTGGCTGCATTGGCAGCTTGGGGCGGGCATGAATGCGGGACACCCGTTCGTTCTGGTGACCGAGTTTCCCGGCCTGCGGATGGCCGGGCAGGATCCCTGGCGTTCGGCCTATGCGATCGTTCTGGCAGGTGCCGTGCTTTTGTCCCTGCTGGCTGTTGCGTTCACCCTCACCCATCGGCTGACCACCTATGGCACAGCGCATTTCCAGACCCGGCGCGAGATCCGGCGCAACGGGCTCCTGCAGCCCGTAGGGGCAGGGCTGGTGTTCGGCAAGTTCGGCAAGCCGTACAGAAAGGGCCGCTTTGTCTGCGGCAGCTACGATCGCTTCCCCCATGCCCTGGTGGCCGCGCCCACCCGCTCGGGCAAGGGGGTGGGATACGTGATGCCGAACACGCTGCTCTTTCCCGGCTCCTGCGTGGTGATGGATGTGAAAGGCGATATCTTCGAGGCCACGGCCCGGCACCGCCAGGCGCAGGGCGACCAGGTGTTCCGCATGGCGCCGTTTGACTTCGAGTACCCGTCGCATCGCTACAACCCACTTGAGCGGATCAGCAGGATTGCGGATACCGACCAGCGGTTCACCGAGCTCTCAAAGCTCGCCAGCTATTTCCTGATCCCAAAGAACGAGAAGGGCGGCGCCTCGGACTTCATCGTGGGGGCGCGCCAGCTCTTCGTGGGCGGCGGCATGCTGGCCATCGAGCGCGGCACGCCGACGCTTGGCGCCATTGCCCGCATCCTCTTTGATACTGGCAACAAGGAGGCAGCCTACTCGGCCCTGGCAGCCGAGGCGCGCCACGCCCAGACCGCGACAATCCTTCGCAACTTCTCGGGCCATTCCGATCGGACGCTCTCGTCCTACGCCTCGGTTCTTGACGGCTCGGGCCTCGGGCTGTGGCTCAACCCCCGGATCGACAAGATCACGAGCGCCAACGACTTTTCCTGGGGCGACATTCGGCGGCGCCCGCATGCGGTCTATGTCGTCGCCAACTCCGACGATATCCCGACGCTTTCCCCGCTTCTGCGGCTGATGTTCGGAGAGTTGATCGCCACCATGCGCGCGCATATCCCCGACCCGACAACCGAGCCCTGGCCTGTACAGATCATCCTTGACGAGTTCGATCAGCTTGGCCCGATGCCGATCATCGTCCAGTCGCTGAAGCAACTGGCCGGTCACGGCGTGCGCGTGTCGATCATCACCCAGTCGGTGCCGGGTCTGGAAACAATCTATTCCGAAAACGAGCGGCTCTCGATCGAGTCTGCTGCCGGCATGAAGCTCTACATTGCACCCAACGAGAAGAAGACAGCTGGCGAGGTGTCCGAGGCGCTCGGCAAGACCACCCGGCTGTCGCTCAGCGACAGCTATTCGCAAGACGGGCAGGGGTTGCTGAAGCGGTCGGTCTCGCGGCGCAACGAGGAACGCCCGCTGATGACCCCCGACGAGGTCCGCAGGCTCGATCCCGACAAGATCCTCCTGATCCCCGAGAGGCAGAACCCGATCCTCGTCGACCGGATCGTCTATTACGAAAACGCCTGGTTCAAGACCATCATCGACGCGCAGAAGGGACCGCTCCCTTATCCCGATCCGATCCGGGCCGAACTGGACGATCTGCGGGCCGAGGTGATGGCGCTGAAGGAGGACCGTATCCCCTATTCCGATGCCGAACCCAGGAGAGATGGCGCGGAGAGGTCCGAGACGGAGCCTCTCCTGGCGCAAGACGTTGCAGAGGCTCATAAGGCCGAGGATGCTGTGCTCGATGAAGCCGATCTGAAGGAAGCTTCAGACAAGATGGACCGTTTTGACAGTAGGTTGCGGAGCAAGGCGAGGGGTTGCCAGGAGCAGGCCAATCCGACGGTGTCGATATAGGGGCTACGGGCCGCCCCAGACACATCGTTCCTGCCAATCTTCGGGAAATCCCATCGCACGCAGTTCCAGGGCCGACACTGTTCCCAGAAGGTCGATCAGGCGCGCCCGCCAGGTGCTGTCCGTCCGCTGGCTGTCCAGGAGGTGAAGCAGGGCGACCATGACGTTGTAGAGCCTGTTGTCCGGTTGTGCCTGGCCGGTCGAGGTGTCGAGCACCATGTCCCGGCCCCACCGCTTGACCCGCGGGACGCGCTTGACCAGCCGCTTGTTCCACAATCTGGAGTGATGCGCACAGATGTTGCGGACATAGGACAGGGCTTGCAGGACGCCGTCCGTGATCTCCACAGTCGGGAGGCCCAGATCGCGCGTCACGGCGGCCTTGATGGGAAGGTCCCTAGTGATCTGCACCCATCGGGACAGTTCCCCGAACGTCATCAGTTCGGTGACTGCCCAGAGCGGCGGCAGGTAGGGGTCCGTGTACTTGGTGCGGTAGTGGGCGATAAAGGTTTCGTCTGACTTTTCCGCCGAACGGGCCAGCTTTGCGAGAAGTTCGGTATGCACCCTGGCGCCCCGGAAAGCGGAGGCACGGAGATGGGCATGCGCACCGTGCGCATGGGCCAGATGATAGGTCCACCGCGAGCGCACATGGATCTCGACGCGTTCGATCGCCTCCAGAAGCAGGAGCCGCAGCTTGCGGTCGAAGACGTAGCGCTCAAGGACCTGGTCGAAGGATGTTCCCTCGGCGAAGCGCTTGCTGCGGGTCTGACCAGGAGGGGGAGGCAACTCGAACGGCAGCCAATAAGCGCTCAGTCGATAGTAGCCGACGGTCTCAAGCCACGTCTCCGCCTCGGAGGTATTTCTTACCAGCATGCCACGCTGCCGAAGAAGCGCAACCTGATCACCTGTAAGAGTGGGGAGCTTTCCGAATTCCAAGAAGACGACGTCCGGATATAAGTAACCCCCCGGTATTGAGCTCGGCCTTTCGGCCGGTCGCCTGGGGGGTGTTGTTGAAATGAAGATGGCGATTTGCGCCGGGGATGTCAACCGTGCGGTCCCGTGTCGCAAACCTTATCCATCCCTTTTTATCCTCTCCGCTCTCCAGTTGCCGCTTGGGGGATACGTCAGGCGCTCTCCCCGTCGAGCGCCGGAAACCAGGTCTCCAGGATGCCCCGCCCGGTGCCGACCCGGCCGGTCTGCACGACGACATCGACGGACTGGAGAACGTAGTCACGGATCTCCGACAGCGTCAGCGGCATGCCCGCGCGCATGACCAGGAAGGCCAGACGATTGACGGCCCTGCGCGCGCTTGTGGCATGGATGGTGGTGACGCTGCCCTCATGACCCGTGTTGATGGCCTCGAGAAAGGTGACCGCCTCGGTCCCCCGGAGTTCGCCCAGGATGATCCGGTCGGGGCGCAGGCGCAGGGTCATCTCCAGAAGCCTGCCCGCCGAGCGAGGGGAGGCCTCCGTGCGATCGGCGATCAGGCTGATTGTATTCTCCTGGGCTGGAAGCAGTTCCGTCGCATCCTCGATCAGGGCCAGGCGATGCTCGTCTTCCACCATCCACAGGAGGCGCCGCGCCAGTTCGGTTTTGCCTGAGGAAGTGCCCCCGGAGATCACGAGGTTCATGCGGGATCGTCGAGGCCACGCCAAACAGTCACCTGATGGCCATCGCCACCTTTGCCCTGAAAGGCAGTTATGCCGAGATCCGGGAGATTGCCCTGATGGCGGTCGATGGCCGGTGGATCCCCTTTGCGGGCGAGCGGGATCATGCGCTGCTCGAAGCCCTCGCCGAGCGGGATTTCGTCCGCTGCCTGCCCTACAACCTGCCTGTGGATGCGCCCATTGCCACCGCCGTGCTGCTCGATGGGGACGGACCGATCGCCCTCTATGCGCCGGCACCGGACATGGCGGCGAACCATGAGGAGGAACTGCGCCGGATTGCTGCAGAAGGTATCTATCCGGCCTGGCACTGGCCGGCGGGCGTTTTCGACATGCCGGAGCTCCCGCGGCGCGTGGACCATGTCGCACGGAGCTGGTCCACAACCCCGGGCAAACATTGATCACGCTCTGAAGCCGGGTCACATTGCCGTTCCGCAGCCAGTAGCGCGGCCGACACACCAATCAGGCTTGCGTCACTCATCAGCGCGACGAATCCCCCGCTGGCGGATTGATTCCGATTTGTCATTGGACCTGCCGGGAGCCCAGGCGCAGACTCTTGGCCATGATGCTAGAAACAGGCCGCAGCACTTCCTCGGACGATAGTCCGGGCGACGACCGGGACCGGCTCCAGGCGTGGCCTTGCGCCGAGACCTTCCGTTGTTGCGGCAAAGCCCTCGGCAGCAGGCCTTATACCCTTGCTGCACGCCATCTCCATGACATAGGGAGGACACGTCCATGCCCAACTTCACCGCGCATCAACATCCGGCCCTGGCGGTTGGATGCCCCACCTGCGGCAAGGCGCCCGATGAATGGTGCTGCGGCGCCAACGGCCAGCTGTCGCCCGATCTGCACAGAGCGCGCCAGGCGGAGGCCGACCGTGAGTTCGTCGCGCAGTATGGCGATCTTGCCGCCATCGTTCCTGCCGCGAGCGGTTGGCTGATCGACCCACATGGACGAGAGCGGGACTGAGGGGGGCAAAGGGCTTGGCAGCCTTGTGATGAGGATGCGCTGCCCGCATGGCTCGCGGCGAACCTCGTACGCTCCTCGTGCAGGGGATCGGTTCGTTGAGAAGCCGAAGGCCCAGGATACCGTCAGCGCGCCTGGCCCGCAGCCAGCCACTCGTCGAGCTTTGACCAGCGGCGGCGTCCCGCGGCATTCTTGACCGCGATTGCCACGGCGCGCTTTTGACCGACCAGCACCACCAGCTTCCGGCCACGGGTCATGCCGGTATAGAGAAGGTTGCGCTGCAGCATGGTGTAATGCTGGGACATGAGCGGGATGACCACGGCGGGGTACTCTGATCCCTGGCTCTTGTGGATGGTGGCGGCATAGGCCGGCACCAGGGTGTCGAGTTCGCCAAAGGCGAACACAACCGTGCGGCCGTCGAAGTCGACCGCGACCTCGCCTTCATCCGCATCCACGTCGGCGATGGTGCCGATATCGCCGTTGTAGACGTCCTTGTCATAGTCGTTCTCGACCTGCATGACCTTGTCGCCCGGCGCAAAAGTCCAGCCGAAGCGCTCGATCTTCTTGTCGCCCGCGGGGTTCAATGCCTTCTGCAGCTCGATGTTCAGGGACCGGGCGCCGACACCGCCCCGGTTCATGGGACACAGGACCTGGATGTCCTTGATCGGATCGAGGCCGAACCGCCGTGGGATGCGCCGGCTGACCAGTTCCACGATGCGGGCCACGGCCTCCTCGGGATCGCCGGCCGGCACGAAGTAGAAGTCCGAAGCCGTGTCCGGGCGCGCGAGCTCCGGCATCCGGCCGGCATTGATGGCATGCGCGGTGGTGATGATCCTGCTTTGTGCGGCTTGGCGGAAGACCTCGGTCAGGCGCACCACGGGCACGGCTCCCGAGCCGATGATGTCGGCCAGCACCTGGCCGGGGCCAACTGAGGGCAGCTGGTCGATGTCGCCCACCATCAGAAGTGCTGCGGTTGTGGGCACGGCCTTCATCAGCGACTGCATGAGCGGCACGTCGACCATGGAGCTTTCGTCCACCACCAGCAGATCGCAGTCGAGTGGGCTATCCTCGTTGCGCTTGAAGACGAAGGCCTTGGGATCGAACTCCAGCAGGCGGTGGATGGTCCGGGCCTCCAGCCCGGTGGTCTCGGTCATGCGCTTGGCAGCGCGGCCGGTGGGCGCTGCGAGCAGGAGCTTCACACCCTTGGCCGCGAGGATGCGCAGGATGGCGTTCACGATGGTGGTCTTGCCCACACCGGGCCCGCCGGTGATCACCATAACCTTGGATTTGAGCGCCAGGCGGATCGCCTCGGCCTGGCTCGGGGCCAGGATGAGGCCGGTCTTCTCCTCGATCCAGGGCAGGGCACGATCGGCATCGATGGCGGGCCAGGGCAGGGGGCCGGTGCCGAGGCGCCCGAGGTGGGCGGCGATGGCGCGCTCGGCCCCATAAAGCCCGGTCAGGAAGATGCAGTCCGCCTCGCCCACCCGGTCCGCGGTCACAGAACCTTCCGCAAGCTCATCGCCGATGGCGCTCTCGATGAGGGCAGGGGGCACGTCCAGCAGCGTCTCGGCAAGGCCGGTCAACTCGGCCCGCGGCAGTCCGCAATGGCCGTCGCCCATGGCCTCGCTCAGGGCAAAGGACACGCCTGCCCGGATGCGGATGGCGGCCGTCTTCTCGATGCCGAGCTTTTCGGCGATGATGTCTGCCGTACGAAAGCCGATGCCGCGGATGTCCCGGGCCAGGCGGTAGGGGTTCTCGCTCATCACCTGCACGGCATCCGTGCCGTAGGTCTTGAAGATCCGTACCGCGCGTGCCGTGCCCACACCATGCCCATGGAGAAAGACCATGATCTCGCGGATGACCTTCTGGTCCGCCCAGCCGGCGGTGATCCTGGCGGCCCGGACAGGGCCGATGCCGCCCACGTCGCGCAGGCGCTCGGGCTCGGCCTCGATGACATCGAAGACATCGGTGCCGAAGGCCTTCACCAGCCGTCGGGCATAAACCGGCCCAATCCCCCGGATCATGCCGGAGCCGAGATACTTCTCGATGCCCTCGACGGACGAGGGCGCCGAGGCCTTGAGAAACTGCGCCTTGAACTGCAGGCCATGGGTGCGGTCGTTGAGCCAGACACCCGAGGCGGTGATCCATTCGCCCGCCGAGATCATCGCGGCATGGCCCACCACGGTGACCAGGTCCCGGTGCCCGCGCGCCTTGACCCGGAGCACGCAAAAGCCGCTCTCGGGACTGTGGAAGGTCACCCGCTCGACCGGCCCGGCCAGAACCTCCGTAGGATTGTGGGTATCCGGGGTCATCACCTGCGCCATCTACAATCCTCACCAAACAAGAGCGCGGCGCCGTGGCCTGACCCGACGTTGCACTGCGTCTGGTCTTCATCGCGGGCCTTGCCGGAGCAGCGCATTCGACATCTTTCCGCATCTTCGACCATGTTGTGCGAGCAGATATATGCCAGCCAGGTCCTGAACCAAGTTCCGAACTGTTGCGGGCGAACGGATCAGACATCCGCAATCCGCACCCCACCCTTCACATCCTCCCGTCGTCAAAGGGGAGGGCACAACCAGGGTCAGTCTTCCGGAAGCCCTTCCCGATGAAGACCTCAGGTGTTTCCCTTAAGGCAGCTGCCCACCTGACAGTTTCGTCAGCCGTGTTCCTCTTGAAACACGTCAAGTCCTCCCTTCAAAGCTGATCGTCGCGGGGCGTGTTGTGATCATCGGCATCCAGCAAAGAGAATGGGCAAGCAGCGCCTGCTCTTGAAGCACAAAATGACTCTCAACGGATGTATCCGACAAGCCTCACGCCTTCCGCCGCGAGAGAGAGGCCCGCAGCTTCAGTCCTTCCCTTGCAGACGCTGCATGGCAGCATCCCCAAAGGATCGGTTGTGCGAGTGCAGCGTTAGCGCCATCTTTCGAAAGGGCGCAAGGCCAATCCGGGTCGGGCGCAGATGCAAGAACAAAGACGCTGAAAAGGAAACTCGCCATGGCTGCCATCGCCCACACCCACCAGGCCGCTGCCACCTCTGGCATCGCTGGCCGTCTGAGGGCTGCGATCCAGCACATGCAGGAAAACCGCGCCCGCCGCGTGATCTATCGCCAGACCGTGCGTGAACTGAACGCCCTGACCAACCGCGACTTGGCGGACCTGGGCATCAGCCGCGCGATGATCACCCGCCTGGCTCACGAAGCCGCCTGGGGCACGAAGTAAGATATAGACCTTTCCGGCCTGTTCTCCTCCCTAGGGCCGGGACTGGCGGCATTCTTCTGCCAGAGGATGCCGCCCCTACATAGCCGCTCCATTTGCGGCACCCGATGCGACGGACCTTTCCTCCTCCCCATGGTCCGATCGTTGGCGGCAACGGCCTCTCCTCCTCCCTGGCCTTGCCGCACCCATACGCGGCCCTTCCTCCTCCCTGGGCCAGCGTTCCGCGGCAGCACCCACTCCTCCCTGGGTGCTGCCGCTTTTTCATGTCAGACATCGCGACTGAGGCGGGGATCCGAAATCCCGCCTTACTGATAATGACGAGAAGGTCTCCGATTTCTTGGTCAGTGGTGAGGATCCCATGTGCGGGGCATAGGCGTCGTATCTCGCGACGCGGAGCGCTCCAGCCGACTTGGCCAAGACGCGAGACCTGCTGAAAGGCATGGTCGTCTGGGTGTCCGAACAGAAACCGAAAACCAGAACTCTTTACCTTCAGAAGCTGTAGCCGACCCTTATGCCGACGCCCCATGCATGGCTGCCGTCGATCTCGGCCCGGGCTGTGTCAGGCGTGCCGGTCTCGGGCCGGGCATCCCCCAGCCTGGTATAACTGATCCCGGTCGTGATCCTGATCCTGTCCTGCGTGTAGATGGCCGCCACACTGATGCCCTTCCGGCCGTTGACCGGCGCCAGCGGCGAGACAAGGTTATTGCCGGACTTCTCGTAGGTGACACTGGCCACGCCAGACCAGGTCTTGGTGAACGTGCGGCCCACGCCAATGGTGAAGGTGGTGCTATCGTCGAGATCGACAAGGCCGCTGCCGGTCACCTGAAGGAGCTTCTCAGGGTCCACACGGAAGCTTGACCAATCCACCCAGCGGATGGAGCCGAAGACAAGGGTGTTGGGATCGATGCCGGTCTGGAACTCGAGGTTCCAGGATTTCGGCGTCTTGACCGTCAGCCTGGACCGCACGTCCAGAAGCGGCAAAGCCGGCGCGGGGCCGGGTCCATCGGGATCCACAAGAGGACCGGCCTCAGAGATGTCGAAGTCATGCTCGATCACCGCATTATAGGTCAGGGACACACGGGCGGCGATGTCCGGTCTTTCCCACGACACCCCGGCGAGCCACCCATAAGCAATATCCCTGTCCACATCGACACGGTAGCCGCTGATGGGGCCAAACGCTGCGCCAGCCAAGGTCACGCGTCCATCCGTGCGCGCTCCGCGGAGACCCGCGTGAACCCCGAAGCCGCTTTCCGGAACAGCAAAGCGGACAATGCCGGTCAGGTTGGTGTTGTTGATGACCACGCCGGTTCCGCCAAGATTGAACGAGCCGCTGGCTGGATAAGCGATGTCGGCCCCGAATGGCTGGTCCAAGATGATCGCAGCTGACCAGAGATCATCGAACTGGTGCTTATAGGCAAAGCCGAAGTTGTCGTAGGAGGGCGCAATATCGCCGGTGCGCTCACCACCGGCATAGGGGCCAAGCGGCAGGTCTGTTCCGGTGATGCCGGGCGAGACATGGCCATAGCTCAGCTCGAGATAGTTGCCTGGTTCGAAAAGAGGACCGAGAAACTGGCTGCTCCGCTCGACACCGCCAGCATGGAGCGTGGTGCCGCACAGGAGCCAAACGGCTGTGCCGATGCATGCGGTCTTCATGAAGGCCTCGCCTCAAAGCTCGGGTATCATCGCGGCAGCGGTGGAAGGCGCCGCTAGGAAAACGTTAGCACAGGAAGAGCCGTCCTGGGATGTGAAACGTCCCGTTGATGATTCCCTGATTACGTAAAGGTGGCGCCCCTTTCGACCTGGCGCAGCACTGCCTTCACCTGAACTTCGAGTTCTTGTTCCACATTCGACATGGAGATCACGGCTGACTGCTTCCAGCGACGGATCTGCAGAGGGCACCTCCGCCGTCCGGTGCAGTAAAAAGGGCAGGGTGGAAATCATCGGGGTGGGAGATCACTGCCCACAAACCAGCTGCCTTTGCAGATCCTCCGATGTGATGGATGGCAGGCTAGTCAGCACCCGAACGGCTTGGCCAGCTTGGCGGAGCACCTCTGAGCGATTATCCCACGGTGGGGGAGACGGCTCTCAGAGCCGCCACCCCCTGTTTTTGTTCCTAGAGAGAGTAGTGTTGCGATCCGACCGTCTTGGGCGTGCTTTCACAGACCGTAAGTATATGTCGGATCGACATCGTTCCCCTGCTTTTTTGCGTGGCAAAGTGCTCAACCAGCTCTTTTGCTAGGCGCGCAGCCTTGGAGAAAGGGCGATGTGCGCCGGGTTAACAGGTGAACGAAGTGGGTGGTGGGACATATCTATCTTTGATAGTGGTACCTCCCTTGCATGCGAGAGCAATTAACCAACCCACCGGGTCTGCACATGTTCCCGGAAATTACGTGATTTTGGTCGGGGTCGGCTCAACCATCCGAAAGACGCAGTCCCTGAGGCGTGACCTGCACTGGGCCAAGGAAATGGGTCGCGTATATCCGTGATCTTCATCTGGATGCCAGGAAAGCAAAGGAGTGGGATTTCCGGTGATGAAGGTAGCCGTATCTTGCGGCTCCTGGTCATTCAGCTCAGGTTGAATTGTGACCCGCCAACGGATCTGGTCCCGCCAAAAGAGTTCATCCCAACGAGTGCAGGTCACCGTCTGGTTGGGCATCATGATTCTGCATGGACGGATTTATACCGACTATACCTTTGATCCCGCCGTGCGGGCGTCTGCAAACTGACCAAAACGCAGGCACTGTTTCCACAAACTGGTCCTATTTGCGTTCCGGGAAGGCTCGTGTGCCGAGATCAACACCGAAAGGCTGGGCTTGGCCGCTTCCAACACGCTAAGGACTGATCCATGGCCCGGCGCAACGATGCGCCACCGGCCCGCTCGCAACGATGCGGCATTTCCTGAAGTGTAACGGTGTGGCCAGCCCCGCGGGGCATCGACGCCGCACGCTTTCCGGCAGCCCCTGATCTCGTCAGCCATCGGAGCATCCATGTCAGCCCCACTTCCCTCCTCCCTCGGCGATGCGCGTCGTGCGCTGAGCCTGTCCACCGCAGCCTTTACTGTCTGCTTTGCGGTCTGGACGATCTTTTCGATCATCGGCCTTCAGATCAAAGACCAGCTTGCCCTGTCCGACACCCAGTTCGGCCTGCTGGTCGGCATGCCGATCCTGACCGGATCGTCGGTCCGCATCGTGCTAGGCATCGCCACCGATCGCATCGGCGGGCGGGCCGTTTATACGCTCACCATGCTGGCCGCGGCCTTTGCAACTTTTCTTTTGTCCTGGGCCACCACCTATTCGCAGATGCTGTTGGCAGCCCTGGGCGTCGGCCTTGCTGGGGGGTCCTTCGCCGTGGGCGTGGCCTATGTATCCCGCTTCTTCGACGGGACGCGGCAGGGCACTGCGCTTGGGATCTTCGGCGTTGGTAATGTCGGCGCGGCGGTGACCAAGTTCGCGGCACCTTTTGTCATGATCGCCTTCGGCTGGCAGGCCACCGCGCAAATCTGGGCGGGGGTGCTGGCGCTGACCGCCCTGGCCTTCTGGATGCTGTCCAAGGAGGATCCCGTCACCGCCGCCCGGCGCGGCGCCCACGCGCCCTTGCGCAGCCTGCGGGCGGAATTCGCACCGCTGAGGAACCTGCGCGTGTGGCGTTTCTCGGCCTATTACGTCTTCAGCTTCGGGGCCTTCGTCGCCCTGGCACTTTGGCTGCCCCATTACCTGATCGGCGTTTACGGCTTTGACGTGAAGACCGCCGGCCTGATCGGCGCGGCATATTCGATCCCCGCCTCGATCTTCCGCGCTTATGGCGGGGTGCTGTCCGACCGGATCGGGGCGCGCAGCGTAATGTATGCGACGTTCCTGGTGTCACTGGCTGCGACAGGCATCCTGGCGCTGCTGCCGGGCTTGCCGGTGGGAGGGTTCCTGGCAGTGATCTTCGCATTGGGCTTCGCGATGAGCCTGGGCAAGGCCGCCGTCTACAAGCACATTCCGACCTATTATCCGCAGAACGTGGGCGCCGTGGGCGGCTTGGTCGGCATGATCGGCGGTCTTGGCGGGTTCGTACTGCCGCTGCTGTTTGGCTTGCTGAGGGACACGACCGGCAGCTGGGCCAGCTGCTTTGGGCTGCTGTTCCTGCTCGTCGCTGCCTGCACGCTGTGGATGCACCTGTCGATCCGCCGGACCCGCATGACCCCGCAAGCTGCCTGATAAGGAAGGAAGCCAGCCATGAAGAAGAAACTTGTCGTCATCGGGGCGGGCATGGCCTCGGGCCGGATGCTGGAACAACTGTTCGACGCCGCGCCCGATGCCTGGGACGTGACCCTGTTCAACGCCGAGCCGCGCGGCAACTATAACCGGCTGATGCTGTCGCCGGTGTTGTCGGGCGAAAAGACCTATGACCAGATCGTCACCCATGACGACACCTGGTATGCCACCCACTGCGTCGATTGCCGCTTCGGAGAGCCGGTGGTCCGCATCGACCGCAAGAACCGGTTGGTTTATTCGAACAGCGGCGGCGCGCCATATGACGCCCTGGTGATCGCCACGGGCTCGGCGCCCTTCATCATTCCGGTGCCGGGCAAGGATCTGCCCGGCGTCGTCACCTATCGCGACCTCGAGGACACGCAGGCGATGATCGACACGGCGGGCAAGGACGCCGTGGTGATCGGCGGCGGGCTGTTGGGACTTGAGGCCGCGGCAGGCATGGCCGCACGCGGCGCCCGCGTGACCGTGATCCATCTGATGGGGCACCTGATGGAACGCCAGCTTGATCCGGCGGCGGGATACCTGCTGCAGCGCGACCTGGAAAAGCGCGGCATCACCGTCCACTGCAAGGGCGCGACCAAGGCCATCCTGGGCACCGACCGGGCCGAGGCCGTGCTGCTGGAGGACGGCACCGTCTATCCCGCCGACCTGGTCTGCATGGCCGTGGGCATCCGCCCCGAGGTGCGGCTGGCCAATGACGCGCATCTGGAGGTCGAGCGCGGCATTGTCGTGGACGACGCCCTGCGCACCAGCGACCCGCACGTCTTCGCGCTTGGCGAATGCGTGGAACATCGAGGCCAGGTCTTTGGCCTTGTCGCCCCCCTGTACGACCAGGCCAAGGTTCTGGCGAAGACGCTGCTGGGAGAGGCAGCGATTTTTGCCCCTGTCCAGACCGCGACCAAGCTGAAGGTGACGGGCTGCGACCTGTTCAGCGCGGGCGATTTCGCCGACGCACCGGGGCGCGAGGATATCGTGTTCCGCGACCCCGGACGCGGCATCTACAAGCGACTGGTGCTGGAAGGCGACCGCATCGTCGGCGTGGTCATGTATGGCGATACCGCGGATGGTGCCTGGTTCTATGGCCTGATGAAGGACGGCACCGACATCAGCGACATGCGCGACACGCTGATCTTCGGCCCGGCCTTCCAGGGGGGTGCCGCCCCGGACCCTATGGCGGCCGTTGCAGCCTTGCCGCCTGAAGCGGAGATTTGCGGCTGCAACGGCGTTTCCAAAGGCACTATCCTGGATGCGGTTGCAGGCGGCGCCTGCACACTGGACGCCGTGCGGGCCTGCACCAAGGCCTCGGCCTCCTGCGGCACCTGCAGCGGGCTGGTCCAGCAGGTCATGGCCGTGGCTTTGGGGGGTGAGGTTCAGGATACCCCCGTCGGCATGTGCAAATGCACCAACCACAGCCATGAGGACGTGCGCCGCCTGATCCGGGCGATGGGGTTGAAGTCGATCCCCGCCGTGATGCAGGAGCTTGGCTGGAAGACCGTGGGCGGCTGCCATTCCTGCCGACCCGCGCTGAACTTCTACCTGCTGGCGGAATACCCGCTGGAATACCGCGACGACCGGCAGTCGCGCTTCGTCAACGAACGCAACCACGCCAATATCCAGAAGGACGGCACCTACTCGGTCGTGCCGCGCATGTGGGGCGGCGTCACCACGCCCGCCGAGTTGCGCGCCATTGCCGACGCGGCCGAGAAATACGGCGTGCCCATGGTCAAGGTCACGGGCGGCCAGCGGATCGACCTGCTGGGCGTCAGGAAGGAAGATCTGCCGCATATGTGGGCCGACCTGAACGCCGCCGGGATGGTGTCGGGTGCCGCCTATTCCAAGGGGCTGCGCACGGTGAAGACCTGCGTCGGCAAGGAATTCTGCCGCGTTGGCACCCAGGATTCGACGGGCCTTGGCATCAAGCTGGAAAAGCTGATGTGGGGGTCCTGGACGCCGCACAAGCTGAAGCTGGGCGTGTCCGGCTGCCCCCGCAACTGCGCCGAGGCCACCTGCAAGGACATCGGCGTGGTCTGCGTGGACAGCGGCTACAACATCGTGATCGGCGGCGCGGCGGGGATGGAGGTGCGCGAGACGGTGCCCCTGGCCTTGACCCCGTCGGAAGACGAGGCGATCCAGATCATCCTCGCCGTGACCCAGCTTTACCGCGAGAATGCCCGATACCTGGATCGCATCTGGAAATGGATGGGCAAGGTCGGCCTTGGCTGGATCAAGGCGCAGGTTGTGGACGACATGGAAAACCGCCGCACCTTGGTCGAACGGTTCGAGATCAGCCAGTCCGTCTATCGCCGCGACCCTTGGGCCGATCTCTCCACCCCATCCGAGACGCCCAAATGGGCGCCCCTTGCCGACCTGACGCTGGAGGCTGCGGAATGACCATCTTTGTCGATATCGGATCGCTTGACGACATCCCAGCCCAAGGCGCGCGCGTGGTCAGGACCGCGCAGGGCTGCGTGGCCGTGTTCCGCACCGCCGACGACCGCGTCTTCGCGCTGGAGGATCGCTGCCCCCACAAGGGCGGGCCTTTGTCCGAAGGCATCGTCCACGGCACCTTTGTCACCTGTCCGCTGCACAACTGGGTCTTCGACATGAACACCGGCCAGGCCCAGGGCGCGGACGAAGGCCGGGTGCGGACCTTCGCCGCCAAGGTGCAAGGAGGCCGCATCCTGATCGACGCCACCCTACTCCGCCGCAGCGCCGCCGCCTGAAGGAGTAGCCCATGACCATTCAGGCCCCCCGTCCCGCCATTCGCACCACCTGCCCTTATTGCGGCGTCGGTTGCGGCGTCCTGGCTACGCCTGACGGCGCGGGCGGGCTGTCCGTGGCGGGCGATCCCGTCCATCCTGCAAATTTCGGGCGGCTCTGCGTGAAGGGCAGCGCCCTGGGCGAAACCGTGGGACTGAAGGGCCGTCTGATGGCCCCGCAGATAGCCGGGCAGGAGGCAGGCTGGGATCAGGCGCTTGACCTGGTGGCGCGACGCTTTTCCGCCGCCATCGCGGAACACGGACCGGATTCGGTAGCAATGTATGTCTCAGGCCAGTTGCTGACCGAAGATTATTATGCGGCCAACAAGCTGATGAAGGGCTTCATCGGCAGCGCAAACATCGACACGAACTCGCGGTTGTGCATGGCCTCGAGTGTGGCAGGTCACCGCCGGGCGTTCGGCTCGGACACCGTGCCCGGGCTTTACGAAGATCTGGAGCAGGCCGACACGGTGGTGCTTGTGGGATCGAACCTCGCCTGGTGCCACCCGGTTCTGTATCAGCGGCTGGCCGCCGCGCGCGAGGCGCGGGGAACGAAGGTCGTCGTCATAGACCCCCGCCGCACCGCCACCTGCGACATCGCCGACCTGCATCTGCCGCTGGCGGCGGGATCGGATGCAGCGCTGTTCAACCTGCTGCTGGCCGAGATCGATCGGCGCGGCCTTGTGACGAAAAACCCCGATGGTCTGGCCGAGGCATTGGCTGCCGCACGCGCGTCGTTGCCGTCGGTGACCAGCCTGCCGCACAGCGCGTTGCAACAGTTCCTGAACCTGTGGTGCGGCAGCGATCGGGTCGTCACCGTCTATTCCCAAGGCATCAACCAGTCGGACAGCGGCACCGACAAGGTGAATGCAATCCTGAACTGTCACCTGGCGACGGGCCGGATCGGCCGCCCTGGCATGGGTCCCTTCAGCGTCACCGGCCAGCCTAATGCCATGGGCGGCCGAGAGGTAGGCGGCCTCGCCAACATGCTGGCCTGCCATCTGGACATTGAAAACGTCATCCATCGCGATGCGGTGCAGGACTTCTGGCACGCACCCAGGATGGCCGACAGGCCCGGCCTCAAGGCCGTGGACATGTTCCGCGCGGTCGAGGAAGGCCGGATCAAGGCTCTGTGGATCATCTGCACAAATCCGGCGGTGTCGATGCCCGAGGCCGACCGCGTCGCCCGTGCCATTGCCGGCTGCGATTTCGTGGTGGTATCGGACATGATCGCTCGAACCGATACGACCCGCTTGGCCGATGTGCTGCTGCCCGCGACGGGCTGGGGCGAAAAGGACGGCACCGTCACCAACTCCGAACGCCGCATCAGCCGTCAGCGCCGCAGCCTTGCGCCTTCCGGTCACGCCCGCGACGACTGGCGCATCATCGCCGATGTCGCCGCACGCATGGGCTGGCGCGATGCCTTTGCCTGGGACAGCCCGGCGCAGGTCTTTGCCGAACACGCCGCGCTGTCGGGGGTCGCGGGCGCGCTTGGCAGTGACTTCGACATCTCAGACCATGCCGGGATTACGGCAGAGGAATATGACGCCTTGGACCCGTTCCTGTGGCCGCAATCCTCCACTCGCAAGGGTGGGCGCTTTTTCGGCGATGGACTGTTTCACACATCTTCTGGCAAGGCGCGGATGGTTCCAGTGACGCCGCGTCTGCCGCCGGCCGTCAGCGACGCCTATCCTTTTCGATTGAACACGGGCCGGGTGCGCGACCATTGGCACACAATGACCCGGACCGGCCTCTCGCCGCGCTTGTCGCGACACCTGGCCGAGCCGTTTCTGGAAATTCACCCTTCTGATGCTTCCAGGCTTGAACTGGCCCCTGCCACATTGGCCGAGGTGTCCAGCCCGCATGGCCGGGCCATCCTGCGGGTGCTGGTGACAGAACGCGTGGCGCCGGGCCATCCCTTTGCGCCGATCCACTGGACCCGTGAGACGGCCTCGTGCGGCCGCATCGACGTGCTGGTGCCGGCGGCGGTCGATCCGGTGTCGGGGCAGCCGGGGTCGAAATCAGCCGCAGTCGCCATTCAGCCCTTCAAAGCGGCCTGGTATGGCTATGCCATCTCAACCCATCCCATCAAGCCTGCCTGCGATTATTGGGCAAGCGCGACCCTGCCAAGCGGCTATCAGGTGGAACTGGCCGGCCACAGCGAGCCCGAGAACTGGGTCGAGGCAGCCCGCAGCTTGTTGGGCGTGAGGGGCGAGCCGCTGCTTGTCCAGGATCCCCGCCAGGGCATCCGGCGGATGGCCTTCTCGATCGATGGCCGCCTTCAGGCGGCGCTGTTTGTCGCGCCCCAACCTGTAAGCCTGTCGCGCAGCCACCTTGCTGCATCCCTGGGAGCCGGTTGTGGCGGGGAGATCCTGGCCGGGCGGCCAGGAGGGGACCAGCCAGATGCAGGTGCCTTGGTTTGCGCCTGTTTCAGCATCGGCATGAACACGATCCTGCAGGGCATTGCCACGCAAAAGCTGATGACGGTGGATGCCATCGGCCGGGCACTTGGGGCAGGAACGAACTGTGGGTCATGCAAGCCGGATCTGAAAAACCTACTCCAGACAGCAGTCGCGTCCAAGGCAGGCTCCTTGGTCGGCTGACGGGCAGCGGCGGGATTGAAGACAAAGCCTTGGAAGAACCTGTCACCACGCAGGGTCAGGCAGCACCGGAGGGGCGACAAAGGCGCTTCAGAAATCCAGACCCAGATCCAGAACGGGAACCGAATGGGTCAGCGCGCCGACCGAGATATAGTCCACGCCGGTCGCTGCTACCTCGGCGATGCGGGGCAGGCGCATGTTGCCGGACGCTTCCAGGGAGTGTCCTGAACTTTGTGTATCTAGCCCGGTCCATGCGGTTTCAGATACTCAAGCGTCGAAGCGCTCGCCGAACATTATGGCGAACTG
>NZ_JAVCWH010000024.1 GCF_030846195.1 Paracoccus yibinensis | reverse complement strand
TATCCCTTCAGATATCCAGCAATGTCAAAAAGCAACAGGAACAAAATCAACCGGACCGCTAATCCCTTAGCGATAAACCAGCCGCCATATTCCCTAATTGTCCTCGAAGCACCCGGTCTTCTTGGCTGCGTCGAGAATGTGTATGTAGGGCACCCCTCTTTCGGTTGCAAGCGAAAAAATCGTCTCAGCGACGATTTTCTTCTGGCGGGCGTTTCGATGCCTCCTGAACAAGACCCGCTGGGGAATGCCGCGGCCGAACGGAGAGCCAAGACCACTTCCAGGATAATGAGATTTGCCTGGAACAGTCCCTGACGACATGAAGACCATGCCTCCGGCACTTGATGCCGCTTGGTCGAGAATCACCCGGTTCGCACGCGACCTGTCATGCACGGCGTACAGCATTCCCGATCTGCCCCTGCAGGGACCGAGCGCACGAACAAGGCCCAGATCATCCACGAAGCGTTACGGGCGCCGCTTGCCGCCAAGAAAAAGAGAACGTGGCTTGATCGCATCAGCGGCACCCAGCTACCGCCGGGTGATCCCCTCGAGTGGCTGCGGCGGAACGGGACGTGTCACGAGGTAGTTCCGGCGCTTCTCGTAGAAGGCGTTGCCGCCCGTCACGAGAACGTAGTGCATGTTGTCATAAGGGAAGCGGTGGCCCGCCGTATGGAAGAACATCGCATTGCCGATCAGGGGGTGACGCTCGCCGCGCAGGACGGACCGGGCCGCTTCGCGTACCTGGGGCGCTGTCCTGAGGTTCATCTTGCGCTTCATCACCCCCGGCGCGAACTGGTTCTTCTGGGCCACGACCCCGCAGACGGAGCGGGGATACTGGCCGGATTGCACCCGGTTCATGACGACGCTGCCGACGGCGATCATGCCGTCCCGGCTGGAGCGATTCGATTCGAAATACATGGCCCGCTCCATGCACTCCTGCTCTGACATGCGGGAGCCGAAGCCGCAGCCCGTCAGCACGATCGCAGCCGCGGCCAAGGTCAAGCACACCCGCGCCTTTAAGATGAGTTTCATATCACTGCCCTTGTTCTTCTTTTATCGTTTCCCGGGACGCTTCTCACCCCCGGGCACCTTGATCATCATGCAAATCCATCTCGGAACGGGAAGCCCTTGTGAAGGTCCCTCAAGGCTGTCCGGCCGGGATCTGCTCCTGTCCCTTGAACCAGTGGAGCGCGTCCTGGGACATGCTGCAGCCTGAAATCTGCCCGGCATTTCTCGGCGAAGCAGTGTGCATATACCCTTGCACTGGAGGGAGACGCCAAGCCCTTCCGCCTCTGCGGCGAACCCTAGGGTCAGGCCGGGATAGGTCGGCGAGTGACGCTGCTCTGGAACATCCAAGTGACGCCTCTGTCATCGCAAAGGCCAAAGCTCGCGCCGACGTGCTCTGACAGGGACAATGGAAGGCAAGCACCTGCCCTGAAAAGTCATTGTCCACAAGAAAGCGCGGCTAATGGTGTGATGCCCTTCGCCTTACCGGTCATCGCACCTGGAACCGGCTTCCAGTTCGTCAGACGCGCAGCACCGTGACTTCATTCAGGCACCTGCTGCCCCACGGTGGCCGACTTGGGGGGCCTCATGGGGTCTTCAATCGGTGGGGCCGTCTCTCCGGTCAGGCGTTCGGCAACCTCGGCCGCAAGGGTTTCCAGAAGCTCGCGCTCCTTGTCCTCAAGGTCACGCACCTCGTCATGGATCAGGCACAAGGCCCCCAGCACAACGCCGTCCGCCTGCCGCAGCGGCGCGGCGGCAAGGGCGCGGGCGGACCAGGCGCGCAGGACGGCGTTTTCCGCCAGCAGCGGGTCGCGTTCGATGTCGGGAACGATCAGCGATCGGGCATCGGCCAGCAGCAGAGAGGCCAGCGAGGCATCCGCCGGCAGCGCCATCGCCTTGGACTGACGGTCAATGCCCAGTCCGGGCAGGTCGCGATTGGCCCCGATCAGCAATTCCTGCCGGGGACCGATGGCAATGATCGCCGCGGTCTGGACGTCGAACACATCGGCGGTACGGATTGCCAGGTCGTTCAGATCCTCGCGCAGTTCCGGGTCGTCCAGCGGCACCTCGCTCAGGGTTTCGTTCCGGGCCGCAGCCTGGGGATCCTGGACGACATCGGCTGCCTTGTCCTCTGCCTTGCGCAACAGCAGCAGGATGCGGCGCGTCGCCTCGTTGATCGAGGCCACGACGGCATCGGCGCCCAGCATCTCGGCGCCGTGCCGGTCCAGTTCCTCCAAGGGCACGCCCCACAGGCCCAGGACGATCTTGAGCCGGGGCCACCTTGCCCGAAGGCGCCGGGTCAGGTTGCGGGCGGCGGCATCAGGTTCGCTGCTGAAAAAGCTCAGCACCACGATCTCGACATTTTCCAGTTCCAGTCCGGCGACATAGCGAGAGGTGGTGCTGCCATAGGCCCTGGACACCGCCGGCACCCCGTCCAGTTGCAGGCTGTGGACCAGCATTTCGCAAGCCTGGCGGTCGATCTCCCATTTTCCGGGTATGCAGGCGACGCGGGGCGAGGCGCCTTCGGGCAGGTCGGCGGGGTGTTCCTCGCGAATCGCTTCCAGCAGTTCGTCCATGCCGTTGGCGATCCGCAACCTGTGTTCGGCGCGGGCATTGTTGATATAGTCGATGCTGGCCTGGCACAGCACCCCCATCCCCTCGTCGTTGTAGAACTGGGTGACCGATCCTTCCTCGATCGCGTCCTCGGCGATGTCGATGGCGTCGTCGGGATCGTTGGCGATCAGGCGCTGATAGATCCGCGTGTGACGACTGAGTGCGGGGCTGGATCCCAGCAGCGTTTCCAGGATCGACAGCTGCGGGATATAGCGCCCGACGACCAGCAGGCACACGGTCAACGGCGTTGACAGGACAAGACCGACCGGTCCCCAGATCGCCGTCCAGAAGGTTGCGGCGGCGATCAGCGACAGCACCGAAAGCCCCGTGCTGGTGCCATAGAGCATCGGTTCGATCACGTTGTTGGAGACAAGCTCAAGCACCAGGATCAGCCCGGCCGTCATCAGCACCATGTTCCATCCCGGATCGACCGCGAAGGCCAGGCTCAGCGGGAAGACCGCCGACAGGATCGGCCCGACATAGGGGATGAAGCGCATCACGGCGGCCAGCGTGCCCCACAGGATGAAGCCCGGCACCCCGATCAGCCAAAGTCCAAGAGCCATCGGGATCGCATAGGTGACGTTGACCACCAGCTGCATCAACAGGTATTTCGAGATGCGCCTGCTCGCTTCCTCCAGGGCATCGGTGGACCGGAACATGTTGCCGCCCAGCAGCCTCAGCAGCCTGTCGCGCAAATCGCCCTGGTCCAGCAGGATCAGCACCACGAAGACCAGCACGATGCCGGCGGTGGCAAGGGGCGCAAGCAAGGGCGACAGCCACAACAGCGCGGTCTCGAAGGGCGACACCGGTTCGGGAACCACCCGCACCCGCTGGGGCGACACCTCGTTTGCCTCGCCCCCGCCCACCACCTCGGCCACTTCCTTCTGCACGGTATCGACGGTTTGCATCGCGCCTTCCAGTATGCCCGGCCCCTCCATCCGTGCGCCCAGATCCTCGATCTTGCTGCGGATGGTGGTTTGATACGTCGGCAACTGCGCGCTGAGTGACCGCATCTGAATGCCCACCAGCGTGCCCACCGCGCCAAGCACGGTCAGCACCAGCACCATGGTCAGCACGACCGCCAGGATGCGCGACAAGCCTCGCCGCACCAGCCAGTGGACCACAGGTCCCAGGGCGAAGCTGATCAGAAAGGCGATGGCCAGCGGGATCAGCACCGCCTGTCCGAAATAGAGGGCCGCGACAAGGATGGCCGCAATCACAAGCCCCGCCGCCATGCGCAGGACATCGGCTTGCTGGGGCTGGATCAGCGGCTTGGTTCCGCGCGGTGGAATGGGTGGGATCACAGGGGCACCGATCGGATAAGGTTCAGAATAAGAAGAAAGCCTGTCTCCCGGGCGGCGACAGGGATCAGATCCTGCCCCTGGATCGGCCTTCCAAAGTCCTGGACGTCGGCCAAGGCGTTGCAGCCCAGGTCGTCGGCTCTGGTGTAGGTCGAAGCAAGAAGGTCGTGCACCTTGGATCCTTCCCACGCCGGGGCACCGCGCTTTGCAACCAAACCTTCCAGAAGGAAGCAGAGTTCCCCATGACCCTGCAGACCGCTTTCCGTTTCAGGCCGGAGCAGCCGGGTGCCGAATCCGTCCGCTTGGGGCAGCGCGGTGTGTGGCTTCTGCTCCTGACCATGGCAGCAGGGTCATGTCGGCCAACAACGCCAGAACCCCGGTCCCCCGGTGGCCGAGCCTTGTCTGAACTG
Organism: Paracoccus yibinensis; assembly: GCF_030846195.1. GTDB lineage: Bacteria > Pseudomonadota > Alphaproteobacteria > Rhodobacterales > Rhodobacteraceae > Paracoccus > Paracoccus yibinensis. Next base: position 17,135 of record NZ_JAVCWH010000024.1, on the reverse strand, counting down.
GTGAGAAAGCCAAGCGGCCCGGAATCACCGATCAGGGCGCTGGAACGCTCGTGCCATCTTTGCGTTTACCAAGGTTGGCCGGTTCGCCTGCAGATGGCAGCGGCAGCCAAATGCAAGACGCGGCCAACACCGGATCAGCCGCTCCAGCGAAGGGGGACATCATGGATCTGACCGTGAACGGACAGGGACGCAGCTTCGGGGGCGACCCTGACATGCCGCTGCTCTGGTATCTGCGCGACGAGCTGGGCCTGACGGGCACCAAGTTCGGATGCGGCGCGGGCTATTGCGGGGCCTGCGTGGTCCATATCGATGGCGTGGCCAGCTTTTCCTGCGTCACCCCCATGACCGTGGCCGAGGGAGCCGAGGTCGTCACGATCGAGGGCCTGTCGCCCGATGCCAGCCACCCGGTCCAGGTCGCGTGGCGCGAATTGAACGTCGCCCAATGCGGATATTGCCAGTCCGGGCAGATGATGCAGGCCGCGGCCCTGCTGGCCGAGACGCCGGATCCCACGGACGAAGACATCGACGGCGTGATGACCCAGAACATCTGCCGTTGCGGCACATATCCCCGCATCCGCGCCGCCATCAAGCGCGCCGCCGGTCAGGAGGCAGGGTGATGGCCGTTCTGGAAAATGTCAGCCGCCGTGCCGTTCTTCTGGGCATGGGCGCAGGCGCCCTGGTCCTGTCGCTTGGCCTGCCGACTGCGGCGCAAGAGGAGCCGCTGAAGTTCGGGGCCGATGCCATGCCGCATGGCTGGCAGGACGATCCCCGCATCTTTGTCGCGATCGACCCTGATGGCACGGTCACGGTGACGGTGCATCGCTCGGAAATGGGTCAGGGGGTCCGCACCTCGATTGCGATGGCCGTGGCGGATGAACTGGAAGCGGATTGGACCCGCGTGCGCGTTGCACAGGCACCGGGGGACGAGCCGACCTTCGGCAATCAGGACACCGACGGTTCGCGCAGCCTGCGCCATTTCTTCCATCCGATGCGCCGCGCAGGCGCCGCCGCCCGACAGATGCTGCGCCAGGCCGCGGCTGCCGAGTGGGGCGTGCCCGTGGATGAGGTCACGGCCGAGAACCACGTTCTTGGTCATGCCGCATCCGGGCGCCAGGCCGATTACGGCGAAATGGCCGCCCGTGCTGCCGAGCGTGAGGTTCCGGCGCGTGAAAGCCTGACGCTGAAATCACCGGACCAGTTCCGCTATATCGGCCGCGACGACATCGGCCTGATCGACAATCCTGCCATCGTCACTGGCGGCACCATCTATGGCATCGACGCAAAGGCCGACGGCATGCTGTTCGCCGTCATCGCCCGCCCGCCCGTCTATGGCGGTCGTGTCGCCAGCCATGACGCCACCGCCGCATTGAAGGTGCCGGGCGTCGAGAGGGTCGTGGTGATCGACCCCCCGCCCCAGCCGTCCGAGTTCCAGCCCCTTGGCGGGGTGGCCGTGATTGCCACCAACACCTGGGCAGCCATGCGCGGCCGCGAGGCGCTTGTGATCGAGTGGGAGCACGGCGATCACGGCGCCTATGACAGCGAGGCGTTCCGAGGGGAACTGGAACAGTCGGCACGCAGCACCGACGGTGCGGTCGTGCGCAACCAGGGCGACGCGCTGACCGCCTTGCAGCAAGCCCCTCGCAGGTTCGAGGCGGAATACTACATCCCGCATCTGGCCCAGGCACCGATGGAGCCTCCGTCGGCCCTGGTGATGATCCGCGACGGTAAATGCGAAGTCTGGGCCTGCGTGCAGGCGCCGCAGGTCACGCGCGTGCGGGTGGCGGAAAAGCTGGGCCTCGATCCCAGGGACGTCACGGTGAACGTGACCCTGCTGGGCGGCGGCTTCGGCCGCAAGTCCAAGCCCGACTTCGTGCTGGAAGCCGCGATCCTCAGCCGGGAAATGGACGGCAGGCCCGTCAAGGTAACCTGGACGCGAGAGGACGACCTGCATCACAGCTTCTATCACACCGTCTCGGTCGAGCATCTGCAGGCCGGGCTGGATCAGGACGGCCGCCCCGTCGCCTGGCTTCACCGCACGGCGGCACCGACCATCGGGTCGATCTTCGCGCCCGATCCCATGCAGAAGCTGCCATTTGAGCTGGGGATGGGACTGACAAACATGCCCCTGGACATTCCCAATGTCCGGGCCGAGAACCCGCAGGCGCAGGCCCATACCCGGATCGGCTGGTATCGGTCCGTGTCGAACATCCCGCACGCGTTCGCGATCCAGTCCTTTATCGCCGAACTGGCGCACGAGGCGGGCCGCGATCACCGCGACTACCTGCTGGAGGTGATCGGACCCGCCCGCAAGATCAACCCGGTCGAACAGGGGGATGTCTGGAACTATGGCGAGGATCCGGCGCGCTATCCGATCGACACGGGCCGCCTCCGCCGGGTGATCGAGACGGCAAGCGAGGCCGCAGGCTGGGGCAAGGAGATGCCGGCCCGCAGCGGCTTGGGCCTTGCCGCGCATTACAGCTTTGTCAGTTATGTCGCGGTGGCTGCCGAGGTCGAGGTAGCCGAGGACGGCAATGTGCGCGTTCCCGTCGTCCACATCGCCATCGACTGCGGCCCGCATGTGAACCCCGACCGGATCCGGTCGCAGATGGAAGGCGCCGTGATCATGGGCACCGGCCAGGCCTTGATGTCGCAGATCACCTTTGCCGAAGGGCGGGCGCAGCAGGACAACTTCGACAGCTATCTGGTGCCCCGCATGGACAGCGCGCCGCGTGAAATCCACGTCCACCTTGTCGGCGGCGAGGATCCCGACCAACCCCTTGGCGGGGTCGGGGAACCCGGCCTGCCGCCCGTCACCCCTGCGATCGTCAACGCCATCTTTGCCGCCACGGGCAAGCGTATCCGCCAGTTGCCGGTCGGCGCCCAACTGAGCAGCTAGGAGAGAACCATGATCCCCTTCCGGTCTGCCATGACCGCCACGCTCCTGGCCCTTGCCGCGACACCCGCCGCAGCCGATTGCGCCTCGCATCTGGATCTGATGGACGAGGTCCTGGACCAGGCATCGAGAGAGTCCATCGCCACGTCCTCCGGCGGACAGGCCGTCGCCGGTGCCCGCGAAGCCCGTGCGATGACCGAAACCGAAGCCCCGGGCAACGACGCGACGGCGGCCGAGGCGGCACAGGAACCCCAGCCGCCGCAGGCGCCGGGCCATGCCCCGCCCGCCGAGGCTGGCGATCAGGTGCAACGGCTCCGCGCCTCGCTGGACGAGGCAAGGACCCAGGCGGGCCAGGACGAGGCAGCCTGCCGCGAGACGCTTGTAACAGCCCTCCGCGAACTGGTGTCCGGGGAAGACAAGCCCGATAACCCTTGAACCGGACCGGTGGTTGGCCGGTTCATGTCCCGAAATGCTCGTGAACGGGTTCAAGAACCTGCGTTGCCGCATGGTGCGGCGGGCACCAGGATCGCCTGCCATGAGCGTGCCGCCCCAAAAAGGCGAGCCGGTCGCGATAACCGGCAGGGCCGGACGGATCCAACGCGCCGTCCAGCGGTCCTCTCATTCGCAACGCCTTTCCCGCTCCTGTTGCAGCTCTCCTGCGTTGCAACATGCCCGATAGCCGACCGGCCGCAGCACGTGAACGTGCCATTCCTGTTCGCCACCGGCCACGATGCCGAATGTCATGCCGCAACACTGGGCCGACGCTCGTTCACCGAGAAGCCCTTCGCCGTGCGCGGCCTTTCTGAAACATCAGGTCAGCCCTGCCGGCGGTCACGCCAGCCAGGATCCCGGGGGCCAGAGGGGACCAAGGACTAGCCGCCTTCCAGCAAGCGGATCTTCAACGCCCTATAGGCCTGCCGTGCCCGGGACTCGCGCTCGTGATCCAGCATGGCCTCGATCTCGGCCCCCAACTGCCGAAGGCGGGCGTCGCCCAGGCGCTGCGCTTCCTTGAACATCGACTGTTCTTCGGACGACGCATGGTGATCGACCGCCTGGTGAAGCGCGCGAAGCTGTTCCTCGAAGGCCGGCGTCGAAGGACCGAGGCGCAGGGCGAGCGCCAGCATATCGGCAAGCTGCTGGTGTGCGGCATGGGCTGCGGGGACATCCTCGCTGACGGGGCGAACGGCGGGATAAAAGATCTCGTCCTCGACATGCTCGTGAATTTCAAGCTCGGCCGCAAGCAGGCGCATCATGTCGCGGCGCTCTGGTTCGTCAGGATGCATCGCCTCGACGGTTTCGAACAGACGCCGCAGGATCTGATGATGCTCGAACAGGACCTCATCCGCCTTCCGGGCCTTGGCCGGGACATGGCCCGCGACCCTGGCCTCGACCGCATCCTGGGCGGCGCTGATCTTTTCGGGCGTCAGCGCCTCGTCCCCCGGTTCAAGCCTGCGCCTGACCTCGACCTGCCCCTCCCTGACCCGGACATCGTAGCCTGGTTGGGGCGAGGTGGAGGGGCCATCCAGGACCTGACCCGTGGCAAGGCAGAACCGCGACCCGTGCCATGGACAGACAAGCCCGCCATTCTGCACCCAGCCTTCGTCCAGCGGGCCGCCCATGTGAGAGCATCGTGACCCCATGGCATGGACTTGCCCGCGATGGCGCACCAGCACGATACCGGTCATGGCACGCGCCGCCTCGTCCCAGACCTCGACGCGGTGTGGGCGGTCTTCCTCCAGGACGGCCAAGGCGATCACGGGCTGGAAGCTGCGCGGCTCGGGCGAACGGTCTGCCTGATCGACCCCGATAGACAAGGTGCCCTCCAAGATAGGCACCGGCTGCCAGGGTCAGCCAGCCTGCCGCGCTGAGGGCGCGTCCCGCGCCGCGACGGCCCCGGCGGCGCATGACAAGCGAGCCGATGGTGAGGCCCAAGGCGGTGGAATTCAGCGCGGCATGGGCAAGGCCGGTGCGCCGGTCCTTGCCATGGACCTGGCGCCAGTCCGCGGCCCCCGCCGCTGCCGCCGCAAGCGCCCCTGCGGTGCCGATGGTCAATGCCAGATCGGCCGCCTTTCCCGCACCATCCGGCGCAATGCCCAGGGCGTCGCACGCATCAAGGCCCAGGGCCATGGTCCAGGTTCCGACCGGCACTGTTGCCAGGGCGGGATGAAGAGGATGGCCCATCCACGTTCCATGCAACGCATTCTGGATCGGTTGTGACGCCGTTCCCGTCAGTTCCAGGGTGGTCGAAAGCCCGTTCGCGACCGCGTAGGCCGGGTTATCAAGCCCCTCGGCATCCTCGATAAAGGCTGCAAGGCGTTCCGCTGCTGATGCCATGTTCGCTCCATGTGCCGGTTGCCTCGGGATCCGAAGGCAGGAGACGGGAAGGTTCCCGCTTTGAGGGTTCCCTTCCAACAACAGCGGCCCGACACGATCAGTTGCACAGTCACAAGGGCATGGTCGGAATAAGGGCTGTGAAGGGGATCAGCAGGCGCTGCGACAGGGATGTTCCAAGGAAAAGTTTCAGTCCGGGTGCTCAAGACATGGCTGTCAGGCCATGCCGCGCATTGTCCGACGAGCCATGGTGATGTCGCAATCCGATGATCGCAAGCTGCGCTTGCGCCGCCGAGCCGGGCTTCAGGCACAGCACATCTTGCGGGAAATGACAAAGATGGCATGAGCGATGATTGGCGCTTGCCTCATGCAGCTTTTCTTGCAGCTTGGCTTGCGGGGGTCTTGCCATGACTGGGGGCAGTGCGCCGTCCGATTGCCGCCGCTTGAGCGACCATGGCTGGGCGGTTAAGAATCAAGAATACGGCGGACAAGCCGTCCCGGCCTCTTGTGGTATCCTCCGACTTCAGGTGCGTGATGACCGATACATCCTTTCTGCAGGAAGCAATCGACCTGGCGCGAGACAACGTGGCCGAGAAAAGCCGCCCCTTCGGCGCCGTCGTGGTTCAGGACGGCGCGATCATCGCCCGTGGCGTGAACAGGATGGATGCCGACAGGGATCCCACCGCACATGCCGAACTGCTGGCCCTCCGCGCCGCCGGGGCGGCGACCGGAAGCACCAGGCTTGACGGCTGCACCGTCTATGCCAGCGGGCAACCCTGCCCCATGTGCCTTGCGGCAATGCGGCTTGCCGGCGTGACACGGGTCGTCTTTGCCTATTCCAATGAAAACGGCGCGCCCTATGGGCTTTCGACGGCGCAGGTCACGCAGGACCTGGCAGTGCCCCTGCCCTTGCAGTCATGGGCCGAGATCACCCACCTTCCGCCGGAAGACTGCAACGAGCCGATGATCTACAAGACCTGGGCCGAACGGCAGGAAGGCGAAGCCTAGCTCCTTGCAAAGGCAAACTGTCCTTTTCGACGCGGTGCCGTGGCATCATTGATGCAAGGCAGCACCTTTCCGATCGCCGACGTCCCGGTGCCCGATCCTGACGGGACTGCGCTGCCCGGCAAGGACATGATGCCTGGCGCCAGGCCCGGTCCGGCGGCGTCATCCCCGCGACCGATCCAGCAGCCGGGCGACGTGGTCAGGACCGGCGGGCACGATGCCGGCAGGATTGAGCGCCTTGATCGAGTAATAGCCCGCCTTGATATGGTCGAGGTTTACCGTCTCGGCCACGCCCGGCAGGCGCAGGATCCGTTCCTGATAGGCCGACAGCCGGGGATAATCCGCGATGCGGCGGATGTTGGTCTTGAACAGCCCGTGATAGGCCGCGTCAAAGCGGATCAGCGTCACGAACAGGCGAATGTCGGTTTCGGTCAGCCGCTCGCCGAACAGGTAAGGACCCTCCAACCCCTCCTCCAGCCGGTCCAGCGTCTGGAACACGTCCTCCACCGCCTCGTCATAGGCGGTCTGCGATGAAGCGAAGCCGGCCTTGTAGACGCCATTGTTCAGGCCATCGTAGATTTCGGCGTTCAGCGCGTCGATCCGGGGCGCCAGGTCGGCGGGATAAAGATCGAGCGTGTCCGGCACCAGACCGGCAAATGCGCTGTTGAACATGCGCAGGATTTCGGCGCTTTCGTTGCTGACCGCGGTGTCGGTCCGTTCGTCCCACAACAAGGGCACCGTCGCACGGCCGGTATAGCTGGCATCGGCGCGGGTATAGAGCTGGTGCAGATGCCCTGCCCCGTGCAGCGGGTCGGCATCTGCGCCGGGATAGCCGCCAAAGGCCCAGCCCTGCTCCGTCAGAACCGGGTTCAGCACCGTCACGGCCACCACATCCTGCAGCCCCTTCAGCTTGCGCGCGATCAGCGTCCGCGACGCCCAGGGGCAGATCAGCGCGACATACAGGCGATAACGGCCGGCCTCGGCCTTGAAGCCGCCCTTGCCGGTCAGGCCGGGGCTTCCATCGGCGGTGATCCAGTTGCGAAAGGACGATACCTGCCGCACGAAGCGTCCCTGGTCGTCCTTGGCCTGCACCGGGTGCCAATCCGTTGTCCATGTCCCGTTCACCAGCATGTCGTTCTCCGTCATCAATGCGGGAACCGCGCCGCAACGGGCGGCGCGGGCGAAAGGTTCAGGCGCGTTTCTGCGTGGGCGCCATTGCGTAGGGACCGTCACCCAGCAGGGCAAGCGCGGCCTGCACGACGGCCCACATCACCGGGTATTCCCAACCGCCGCCCGCATTGGACCAGTTGAAGCCCGCGCCGCCATGTCCAAGGATCGCCGCGCCCAGCAGGACCGGAACAAAGGCTGCCGAGACCAGCCGCGCCTTGATCCCCAGGATCAACGCCAGCCCGCCCAGGATCTCGAACACCATCGTGAAATAGCCGAGCGCGCCCGGCAGGCCCAACGATTCGAAGAAGCCTGCGGTGCCGGCCGGCGTGAAGACAAGAAGCTTGATCAATCCGTGGACAAGAAACAGCGCACCCGTGGTGACGCGCAGTGCAAGGATGCCCAGGGAAGCGGTCTTGTGGTCGATCATGGTGTTTCTCCTGACAAATGGCCAGCAGGATGGATTGTCCTGTCCTGGCCCTGATCTCATGCAGGCAACATGCCACTGGCGCATGATGGCAAAAATGGCGTTATTGGCGTATCATAATCTCCAGGCTGTTCCGAATGAGGTATCCTATGGATCTGGTTGATGGCATGAGGGTCTTCGTGTCAGCCGTGGAAACGGGCTCCTTCGCGGGGGCGGCCCGCAGGGTGGGAATCACGCCAAAGCTCGCCTCGAAATACATGGCCGAATTCGAGGCGCGGATGGGGACGCAGCTTCTCTATCGCACCACCCGTCGCCTGGGATTGACCGCCGCAGGCGAACATCTGATGGCCCAGGCCCCGAACTGGCTGGACCAGCTTGACGAGATGACGGCGGATATGCGCGATGCACAGCGCGGCCTGTCGGGAACGATCCGCGTCTCGGCCGCAGTGACGCACGGAGAGCTTGTGGTCGCACCCTTGCTGCGGCGCTTCCGGGCGGACCACCCCGGTCTGGTCATCGACTTGCGCCTGTCGGACCACTTCGTCGATCTGGTTGCCGAAGGGGTCGATCTGGCCCTGCGCATCGGGCATCTCGAGGCCTCGTCACTGATTGCGCGAAAGCTGGGGACAATGGCCCTTCTGATGGTCGCCTCGCCCGGTTATCTGAACCGGCATGGCCATCCCGAAAGGCCCGACGATCTGGCGGATCACCTTTGCATCTGCGACACCAACATGCGCGGCGATGGAAGTTGGCCGTTGACGGAAGGCAGGCACGAGCAGCGCATCCGGGTGACCGGGGGCTTTCAGGTCAACAATGCGCGGATCGCCCGCGACCTGGCAGTGCAGGACGAGGGGATCGCGCTCTGCCCGGACTATGTCGTCAGGGATGATCTGGCCCAAGGGCGGCTGGTTCGCGTCCTGCCGCGATTCCACGGGCCATGCCGGGACATGCACGCGATCTATCTGCCCCAACGCCGCCTTCCCCGGCGGACGCGGATCTTGCTGGAGTTTCTCGTGCACTCCTTCGGCGACACGAAAGGCACGGTTGCCGGGGTCTGATGCAGGCGGCTGGCCGAACCGCGTCGGCGATCAGTGGGCAACGGTCGTCCCCTGGGCAAAGGAAACCGCCTTTTCGCGGTCCTGATCGGTTATTGTTCCACACCTTGGCCAAAGGCTTCGCTGGTCTTGCGCGCCAGGTGCCTGCCCTCGGGATCGCCCATGGGCCGCCCGTTCAAGGCAATCGTTCGCCCCCGTAACAAGGTTCGGACCGGCCAGCCGGTGATCTGCATGCCCTCGTAGGGCGTATAGTCGCAGCCATGGTTCAGGCCCTCTTGGCGGATTGTCCGCGCCATCAGGGGATCCCACAGCGTCAGGTCGGCGTCGGCCCCCACTGCGATGCTGCCCTTTTGCGGATAAAGTCCGTAAAGCCGCGCGGGATTGGTCGAGGTCAGCGCGACGAAACGCTGAAGGCTGATGCGGCCCTTGGACACCCCTTCCGAAAACAGGATCGGCAGCCGCGTCTCGACGCCGGGAATGCCGTTCGGAACCCATCGGAAAGAGGTCCGGGCACGGGGATTGTCCTTGCTGGCCTCTCCCGCGAAGCGGAACGGGCAGTGATCCGACGAAAAGATATCGAAGGTGCCGTCGCGCAGCCCCTGCCAGATCGCCGCCTGGCTGTCGGCATCGCGCGGCGCCGGCGAACAGACATATTTCGCGCCCTCGAAATCCATGTTGAGGCCGCGCAGGTCGTCTGCGGTCAGGGCGATGTATTGCGGGCAGGTTTCGGCATGGACCCGCAGGCCGCGAGCGCGCGCCCACTGGATCTGCTCCATCGGGTCGCGCCCCGAGACATGGACGATGACGATGGGCACGTCGATCAGTTGCGCATGGCTGATGGCGCGGTGGGTCGCCTCGCGTTCGGCGATCTGGGCATGGGCCTGGCCGTGGTAAAAGGGCGCGGTGCGGCCCTCGGCCTCAAGCCTCCGGGTCAGGTGCTTGATCGCATCATGGCCTTCGGCATGGACCATCACCAGGGCGCGTTCGCGCCGCGCGACCTCGAACACGTCCAGCAGCTGCGCGTCGTTCAGCACAAGGTCGTCATAGGTCATGAAGACCTTGAACGAGGTATAGCCGTCCCGCACGAGCGCGGGAAGTTCCTGTCCCAGGATCTGCGGGGTCGGATCGCTGATGATCAGGTGGAAGGAAACATCGGTATGGCAGTTTCCAGCCGCCTTGCGATGATAGTCCTCGACGCAGGATCGCAGAGACTGGCCCTTGATCTGCAGGGCAAAGGGCAGCACGGTCGTGTTCCCGCCGGCCGCCGCCGACCGGGTGCCGCTGGCAAAGCCGTCGGCCATGACCGTCCCGTCCGAGGTTGGCTGGTCCAGATGCACATGCGCGTCGATCCCGCCCGGCAGGACCAGAAGGCCGGTGGCGTCGATCCGGTCGGACCCGGCAAGACCTTCCCCGATCTGGGCGATCCGGCCGTCCTTGATGCCGACATCCGCCAGATAGCTGTCGGCGGCGGTGACGACGGTGCCGCCCGAGATCACCAGATCCAGTTGGCTCATGCGGCCGCATCCGCAAGGATCCGGGTCAATGCGTCCGTCAGCCGGTCCACCTGTTCGACCGTGTTGTAATGCACCATCGATACGCGCAGGACGCCGCCATCCCGATCCTGACCCAAGTGTTCGACAAGGCGGCGGGAATGGAAATCACCAAAGCGCATGGCGATGCCGTGATCGTCCATCGCCCGCGCCACCGCGCCCGAATCCACGCCGTCGAACTTGAAGGCGATCGTGGGCACGCGGGCGCTGTCCTGGTTTTGCGCCTCGCCGATGATGCGGCAGTCGTTGCGCCCCGACAGCCAGGCCAGCAGGCGGTCGGTCAGCGCGTCCTCCTGCGCGGTGATCAGCCGGAAGGCCGCCTCCAGCAGGGCACGGTCGTCACCGGTGGCGCCGTGGTGCCGGGCCAGGCCGGTCAGGTATTCCAGGATGCCGTCGGTGGCATAGGCCGCCTCATAGCTGGGGTTGCCAGGCTCCAGCTTGGCGGTCACCTTCTCCTTGCCGTAGAAGTAATGGTAAAGCCCGTCCAGTTCGGCCAGCAGGTCGTATTTGCCATACATCAGCGCGCCATGCGGGCCGTAGGCCTTGTAAAGGCTGAAGACATAGTAATCGACATCCCAGGCCCGCACGTCGATCAGCCGGTGCGGCGCATAGGCCACCGCATCAACGCAGATCCGCGCCCCCCGCTGGTGGACGAAGCGGGCGAAATCGGCCACGGGATGGACCTTGCCCAGGATGTTGGACACATGCGTGACGCAGACCAGCCGGGTGCGGTCGGTCATCAGCGGTTCCAGGTCGGCCAGTTGCAGGTCCATGGTCCGGGCGTTCAGCGGCCAGACCTTGATGGTGACGCCGAATTCCTGAAGTCGGGTCCAGGGTCCGATGTTGCTTTCGTGGTCGGCCATGGTCACGATCACCTCGTCGCCGGGCACGAACTGGCGGCGCATGGCCTGCATCAGGTTGCCCATCAGCACCGTGGTCGATGGGCCGAAGACGATCTCCTCGGGGCGGGCGGCGTTGACCAGGGTGGCCGCGGCGCGGCGGCCCGTCATCAGCGCGTCGGCCGCGGCCTGCGATACGGCATAGCTGCCGCCGATCTGGACGTTGCGGTGGGTCAGGAACTCGACCATCCGGTCCAGGGCAGGCCGGGCGATCTGGGCGCCGCCCGCATTGTCGAAAAACACCCAGTCGCTGGCAAGGCCGGGGAATTGCGCCTGCACATAGGCCATGTCCAATTGTGTCGTCATTCTTGTTTTTCCTAGTGGTTCAGGACAGCGCCCAGAAAGTTGCGCGTGCGGGTTTCCTGCGGGTTCGACAAGACCTGCGACGGCGGTCCCTGTTCGACGATCTGGCCGCCGTCCATGAAGATCACCCGGTCGGCGACCTGCGAGGCAAAACCCATCTCGTGCGTGACCACGATCATGGTAACGCCCGTGCGGGCCAGATCGCGCATGACGTCCAAAACCTCGCCCACCATCTCGGGGTCAAGGGCGCTTGTCGGTTCGTCGAACAGCATCACCTGCGGCTCCATCGCAAGGGCGCGGGCGATGGCCACGCGCTGCTGCTGGCCGCCCGACAGATGCTCGGGATACTTGTCGGCCTGGCTGGCGATGCCTACGCGCGCCAGAAGGCGGTCGGCCTGGGCGGCGGCCTCCGCGCGCGACGTGCCGCGCACGCGGCGAGGGGCCAGCATCACGTTCTCGCGCACGGTCAGGTGCGGGAACAGGTTGAAGGACTGGAAGACCATGCCCACCTCGGCCCGCACCTTGGCCAGGGCGCGGCCGGTGATGACGGGAATGCCGTCCACGCGGATCTCGCTGCCCTGGGAAAAGCTTTCCAGCCGGTTGATGCAGCGGATCAAGGTGGACTTGCCCGACCCCGACGGTCCGATGATGCAGACGACCTCGCCCTTGGCGACGTCCAGGTCGATGCCCTTCAGCGCCTCGAACTGGCCATAGGATTTGCGCAGGTTGCGGATGCTGACGAAACCGCTCAACTCAGCGCCTCCTTGCCGCGAAGCGGCGTTCCATGCGCGACACCAAGGCCACCAGCGGCCACAGGAAGGCCACATAGATCGCCGCCGCGACGATCAGCGGCGTCGGGTTGGCCGCCAGGGCCTGCGCCTGCGTCGCCTGTTTCAGAAGGTCCGGCATCGCGACGACCGATGCCAGGGCGGTGTCCTTGACCACGTTGATCGAATTGTTGGTCAGCGGCGGAATGACGATCTTGACGGCCTGCGGCAGGATCACGTCCGCCATCGTCTGCCGCCCGCTGAGACCCAAAGCGGCCGAGGCTTCGAACTGGCCCTTCGGAATGGCCTCGATCCCGGCGCGGAAGATCTCGGCGGTATAGGCGCCCGAGACCAGGGTCAGCGCCGTCATGGCGGACACGAAGGGCGACAAGCGCAGACCCACGAAGGGCAGCGCGTAATAGACGATGATCAGCAGCACCAGCAACGGAATCGACCGGAAGATGTCGATATAGACGCGCGTCAGGAAGCGGACCGGCGCAGGCCCGTACAGCCGCAGCATCGACAGGCCCAGCCCCAGGACCAAGCCCGCGACGATGCTGGCGGCCCCCAGTTGCAGCGTGATCCACAATCCCTGCAGCAGCATGGGAAAGGTCCGCCGCATCACCTCGGCGTTCAGAAAGGTGTCGAAGATATCCATGGGATCCTTTCGGGTCCGGGGTCGTTCCCCGAACCCGGCGTCAAAGATCAGTCGAGCGAGGGCATCGGCAGGACGGTCACGGTCGAGGAGCTTGCGTCAGGCGCCACGCCGAACCATTTCTCGTGCAGCTGGGCCAGAACGCCTTCCGTCTTCAGATCGTCCAGAACGGCGTTCACCTGCGTCGCCAGTTCGGCATCCTTGGCGAACATCATCGAATACTTCTCGCCCGTCGGGATGCGTTCGACCACGGCCAGTTCGGGCTTGTCCTTGACATAGTACTGCAGCGCCGGAATGTCCGAGATATAGCCGTCGATCCGCCCTGCGGTCAGGTCCAGCATGGCAGGCGCCAGCCCTTCATAGCGGCGGATTTCGGCAAATTCGTACTGGCCCTGATGCTCGGTCGCCCACATGTCGCCCGTCGATCCCGTATCGACGCCCACGACCTTGCCCTTCATCTCGGCCAGCGACTTGGGCCCGGTGGCAAGCGCCGTCAGCGACTGGTCGCTGTCATAGTAGGGCTGCGCGAAGGATACCGATTGCAGACGCTCATCCGTGATGGTGATGGACGAGGTGGCGATGTCGATCCGCCCCGACTGAACGGCCGAGAAAAGGCCGTTGAACGGAATGTTGACCGTCTCGACCTCGGCGCCCAGGCGTTCGGCCACGGCGGCGACCAGGTCGATCTCGAAGCCGACGAAGTTGCCCGAATCGTCCTGGAATTCCCAGGGCACGTTGCCGATATTCGCCCCAACAGTCAGTTTTTCCTGCGCCGCCGCCGCAAGGGCAGAACCCGCCAACAACGTGGCGGTGACGGCCGCGACACGAACCCCATTCCAGAACATCCACGACTCCCTGTCTTGTTTTTTGGATTGACCGGACAAACCGGTCTGACCAGTATGGACATGGTTTTGCCGGTTTTGCAACTGTGCTGTTGCATGGAAAGACGGGCTGACTTGGTGGCCAAACTGAAGGGCAGTTGAATTGATGTGGGACAAGGGGCCGGTGGCGCAGGGCGTCGCCAGCCGGTTGCAGGACATGATCCGGTCGGGCCAGTTGAAGGCCGGACAAAAGCTGCCCTCTCAGCGGATCCTGTCGGAACAGCTGCAGGTGTCGCGCCCGACCCTGCGCGAGGCGCTGATGACGCTGGAAACGCTGGGCCTGATCCAGACGCTTCCCGCGCGGGGAACGTTCGTGCTGGACCCCGCGTCGCACGCGCCGCGAACCACCTGGCGTTATGACGATGCCCATGACCTTCGGGACGTGTTCCAGACCCGGCTTCTGGTCGAGGGCGAGATGTGCCGCCTGGCTGCCGCCATGATCACTCCGGCGGCGGTGGCCAGCCTGACCGCCGCGGCCGATGCCTTCGAAGATGCCTGGCACCGGCGGGATCTGGTCGCACATGTCGAAGCGGACTTGGCCCTGCACCAGGGGATTGCCGATGCCTGTCCCAACCGCGTCCTTGCAAGCGTTTATGGCAACCTCAAGCATCTTCTGAGCGAGACCCAGCGCCAGCCGATCCCGAACACCGATCCGGGGCGGATGGCCCAGTCCATCAGCGAACACCGCCTGATCCTTGCAGCCCTGGCGAACCGCGACCCCGAGGCGGCCTGTCGCAGGATGCAGGAGCATGTTCGGAACACGGCCCGCTGTGCGGGACATGACCTGTGAACGGTCAAGCTCCGCATGAAGTCCCTGACGGAGGCGTGGCCTCCGAAGGTCGGGAACGGCTTCATCAGGCGGACTTTGCCTGTGGCGAAAGAACGCGGCATCGCTGCGTCTTCGACAGCGCGTCGCTGGCGGGTTCCGGCGGCGCCCATGACCGTGATCCGGCGCAAGGGCGTGGTCGCATCGGCCTCCCGCAGGGCATTGTCGACCTGGCGCCAGACCCATCAGCGCCAGCACCACCCCGGACCCCGCCAAGGCTCCGCCGGCCCCATGACCCAGCATCAGGATCAGGATCACGCCAGACACGATGGCGATCAGGAACAACAATCCTGACACAAGATCCTTCACCAGCTTCGGGATCGGCCTGCTGCGCGGCCGCAAGTTGCCCAACAGCAGGCCCGAGATCCTGTTGAGCAGCCATGCGAGCGAGAGATAAAGGGCGAAATGGACCGCCTTTCCGGCAGTCCCCGAGGGTTCGGCAATGCCGAGGCGCCCCCTGACGCCTGAACCGCCGAGGCCAAGGGGGGACAAGGATCGCAGACAGCGCCGCGGGTGGAAGCAGCCGACGAAGATGGCTCAAGATCGCCTCCTTGCATCGCGCAGCATTGCCTTGCCATCCCCATGCCCGACCGGGACCGGCAGCGGCACTCCTCGCGGGGATGCCGTCGCTTGCGTCACGGCAACGAAATCGGTTCGGCACAGCGGGCAGCGCCCTGCGGCGGACCGGGGAATGCTTGCTCCGCAAGCGGAACAGGAGGCGGGAAGAAGGCGGCGGAACATTGCATTTCCTCTATGGTGAAGCTTCACGGCAACGACGGCGAATTCCGGGTCATGCGGCAGCCAGCGGCACGCCAAGGCGCAGCACCGTCAGGGCGCCTTTCTGGCCGGTGCGCGTGATCCAGCCGACACTGCCTCCGACAGGCAGTCCCAGAAGCGCGACCCCTATCGGGGTCAGCACCGAAATGGCGCCCTGGCTGATATCGGCATCCTCGGGCCAGGCCAGGGTGACGTCCTGTTCGCGGCCGGTGACATCGTTGCGATAGGTCAGGGTCGTTCCGATCGTGACCACATCCGCGGGCATCTGCCTGGCCGGGACCACCTTGGCTGCGGCAAGCTTTGCCATCAGCGGTTCCGCCACTTCCGGCAAGCCCGCATCGGCGGCTTCGGCAAGGGTTTCAAGACGGCCGACATGATCGGCGTCGATGACCGCACGAATGCGGCGTGGGGATCGAGACATGGCAGTCTCCTTTCCGGTCAGGAATGTGATTTCGTTTCAGTCGTTCAGGCTTGCGCAGATGTCCGCAGGATCCTGGACGGCCAGGACCGTGACCGTGCCCAGCACGTCCTCGCTGTCCAGAAGGGCCATGCCCTGCCCGACGCGCAATCCGATCAACGTCACCCCCAGATAGGTGCCGACGGCCAGGCGGCTGCGGTCATGGTCGGGATAGGTCCAGTGATACAGCGTCCGGGTCTGCGGCTGTCCGGCCCCGATGGCAAAGCTGACGCGGGACGCGCCCGTCACGACACCGGGACCGACATCGCGGGTGTTGACGACCTCGGAATCGGCCATCTTTGCCCGGATTAGGTGTGCCAGCCGCAGGAACGGCGCTGTGCCGATCTCCTGAAAGCGGCGCCTGTGCTCATTGAGCTGCCAATAGTCGTATGTCCCCAGCCGGGCGCGGATCGGCCTGAGCACGGAGATGTCGCGCAAGACAGGCAGGTGGTTGTGTTGACGGGCGATAAGCCCCGCTCCGTTCTGGAGCCGGTCCTGAGAGGTGTAACGCATGATGATCCCGGTCGGGCCTAGGCCCGGTTGACTGACACGGTGTAGGGAAGTCGCACCCGGGAAGAGGCGTCAGCGGTTGCCCGCCTCTTCCCGGGGCAGAGAGCGCGTCAGCAAAGAGCCGGAATAGACCCGGAACCTCGCATTATGGGCAAAGATCATCATGTCCCAAGACCTAGGCCGGGACGGCAGGCTTTTCAAGCCATGCAGTCCTGCCCCCGCCTCCGGGACAGCCGCATGGACCGTCTTTCCAGCGGTCACAGCGCTTCTGCCTGATCGCAGCAGCCGTGCCGGACGCGGATCGTCTGCCAACGGATCGTCGGCGACCCGGCTGATCTCGTGCCGCGCCAAGCCGATGTCCCGAAGCCTCCGATCACCGAGGCTCTGAAGCGTTCGAATGGCGCGGCGCGGCGGATCGGGCGAAGCGCATCCCTGACGCGCTGTCGCAGACGGCCTCCTGTGCCATCAGGCCGTTGCCGGTTCTGGGAAGGTCACCGCGCGGCGATAAAGGTGCCAGGTGGCATGGCCCAGGATCGGCAGGACCACGATCAACCCGGCAAAGAACGGGATCATCCCTCCCAACAGCGCAGCGGATACGATCATCCCCCAGGCGGCCGTGGCGCCGGGATTTG
>NZ_JAVCWH010000023.1 GCF_030846195.1 Paracoccus yibinensis | reverse complement strand
GGCTTGCCCATCTGAAATCTCCATCTGCCCTAGCAGAAGAGAATCACATCATGGGCAGGCTGGGAACCCTGAATCTTGATGGCTGAGATACGCTCTAGGTTTTTCCGGGCTCGAAGCCGTGACCGGTGAACTCCCTTCGGGTGGGTTGACATGACGTGAGAGGATTTCGCGCCAAGTCGCAACCTGCAGCATCCAGAAGAGTTGTCAGGTATGGGTATTCCTTTCCGCCACCTGCGTGACAGATTTCATCGACTTCTGCTGCGCGGCATGCGGGCGGCTAACGGCACGACATTCCACGCCTCTTCAACGATTAGCACTGATCCAGACACAGTCGCCGAGGCGGCCCGCATCATCGCTCCGTATATTGCGGACGCTTATGACAAGTCTAGCCGCAGCACTGCGGCGGGCCTTGCTAAGGCCCTTGAGGTCCTGAAGACGCTTGAAGATGCAGGGCGGAACAAGTGAAGCCGGTGAGACGGCTCAATAAGGAAAGCTGAGCCCCCGAAAGAGCACCCGTTCAGTGAGGCCGGCGAACCGAGCCTTTGTGTGCCTCATCTTCTTATCAGACAACCGTGCGTTATTTCGCCAACAGGCAACACGCGGCACCAAACAAAAAGGCCCTCGCGGCCACTCCGAGCAGCAAAGGCCTTCCCTGAAGGATGTGCGTTCTGGGTTAACCCAGCTTCATGATCCGGAAGCAATCTCCATCAGCAGCCGGAATGAAGACCTCATTCAGCCGTACGGGAGGCTTCGTCCGCTACCGCGGGCTCTTGAGCCAGATCCGCATCTTGAGTCACTGCCGTGTTGGGTTCCGTGCTCCCTTCCGCAACGGCGGCCTTGGGCTCAGCATCACCGGCCGGCATTGAACTGACTGACCCGTCTTCAGACGCTGGCTTTGCTTTGCGCCCCCGTGCTGGCTTCGGCGCCTCAGCGCCGTCTTCCCCTACGGCTTTCTGTTTGCGGTCTCTGGCTTTCACCGGCCCATCCGCTGAGGCTTCGGCTTCGGCTGCCACGTTGGAGGAGCGTCCGCGCCGCGCTTTAGGCGCCTCTGCGCCTTCTTCCGTCACAGCCTTTGGCTTGCGACCCCGGGTCTTTACTGGCGCCTCCGCTGAGGTTTCAGCTGCCGCAGCGGTTGCTTCGCCGCCGCGCGCGCCCGAGGTGTCCGCAGCCGTTTTCGCCCCAGCCCTCCGCTTCGGCTGGCGGCGCGTCGCCGTTGTCTCGGCCGGAAAGGATGCGCGTGCAGCGTCTTCCGCGTCGATCTCGCGTTCCGCCTGAGACCAGTGTTGCGCATCTCGGCCATGGGGTTGGCCTTCCTGCTCCCAGAGGGAATGGGCCCGTTCCTGGATCCGTCGTGTGCGTTCGGCAGTCATGATGTGTCCTCGTGTTTCCGATGAGACTCTGATCTCCTCGGCCGTGGGCGCGAGAGTGGCGGGAATTCAGGTCTTTATGCCGACACCGTGACACGCTCATGCATCCTTGCCAATGGGTTCTCGTCGGCAGATCGAGCGAGGCTATAGGAGAGACGCTGTCGTAGTCTGGGTCCTCTAATCCGACGTTACAGGCTTCCAGCGCGGCTCATCTTTTTCGGCCAGGGAAGGACGTTGCTCTTCTCCCGTGTCCCCTCCTCGTGAGCAGCCAGTTCCTGTGGCATCATCGTCGCCAGGTGCTTATCGCGGGTTTTCTGACGGTCCGTGAGGCGGCGGTCGAGTTCTGCCTCGACAAGCAGGTGCAGGGCGAAGCGGTGCAGCCGGTGCGCATCGGTGAAGCCTGGATCGTTTGCCTCGGCCATGGCGCCGCGGCTCACCGCCATCAGTTCGACGTCCTGTTTTGAGGCCAGTCTCGTTCCCAGTGCTTCTGCAGCAACTGTCATGGCTTCGTTCATCAGCGTCGTGGGCAGGGTTACTTCGGTCATGATCTCTCCATGTCTTCTCCCTGTCGCCCCAGGCCGGCATCTGCATCTTTGTAAGATGCTGTCTGGAACGGCGGGTATGTCGGCCCTGTCTCCTTGCAACGCTTGATAAGATCTATGGTGAAAGAGCCTGTCCGCAAGGGCTGACGGGGTCTGGAACGTGCTGATTGATTGACGGCCCGTAAGGAAATGCCAGCACCCGCGTGTGCGGGGCCGGCACCCAGTTGGCCGGTAGAGCCGGCGGCGGATGAAACGAGATTAGGAGGCACCTGATGCCTCTTCGAGAAATTCCGGATGTCAGCGGACATAGTCCGTCATCCGGTGTGTCTCGCCTGTATCATTGGCGCCACCCATCTGCTCTCTCCTGAACGGATCATTGCCAATCTTCCGAGTGCGGCTCTGGCGCCTGAAGGATCCTATGGATCGGTAAATCTGCATCAGGGTTCGGAGGCCCAGCTGTCGCTGGCGGCGCCCTCTTCGATGAAACGTGGTCTTGGGTTTTCACCCTGATCCTGGGCGAAGGGCTGATCTACACATCCGGGTTTCTGTTCTCCTTGATGCCGTGCCTGCCGTTCCACCGAACGATCTGGCACGTCTCAACAGAATTCAGGGCGCTCTTTGGGGAAGACGTGGGGCGAGCCCGGTTGTCCAGCCCCTCCGCCGTCTCGCCAAGCTGCGGCTTTCCTCGGCATCGGCTGACGGGCAGGGGCATGATCGAAGACAAAGCCTTGGAAGAACCTGTCACCACGCAGGGTCAGGCAGCACCGGAGGGGCGACAAAGGCGCTTCAGAAATCCAGACCCAGATCCAGAACGGGAACCGAATGGGTCAGCGCCCCGACCGAGATATAGTCCACGCCGGTCGCTGCTACCTCGGCGATGCGGGGCAGGCGCATGTTGCCGGACGCTTCCAGCACCACGCGGCCCTGGGCCATGTCGACCGCACTCCGCAGGCTGTCCGTGTCCATGTTATCCAGCAGCACCACGTCGGCGCCGCCTTCGTCCAGAACCTCGGCCAGTTGGTCCAGCCGGTCCACCTCGATCTCGACCCGCATCATGTGGGATGCGCGGGCCTTGACCGCTTGCAGGACGGCGCGGATGCCGCCGCCCGCCGCGATATGGTTGTCCTTGATGAGGATCGCGTCCGAGAGCGAAACCCGATGGTTAAAGCCGCCGCCATGCAGCACCGCCTGTTTTTCCACCAGCCGCAGGCCGGGCGTGGTCTTGCGCGTGCAGGTAATGCGCGCGGAGGTTCCCCGCGTCTCGGCCACGAAAGCGGCGGTCAGGGTAGCGATGCCCGACAAGCGGCCCGCGAAATTCAGCGCCACGCGTTCGGCCGACAGGATCGCGGCGGCGTCTCCGGTGATCCGGGCCAGCGTGTCGCCGGGAGCGAAGGAGACGCCATCTGTGACCAGGACCTCGAACCGCAGGCTCGGGTCGATCAGGCGGAAGGCCAGCGCAGCCAAGGCCATCCCCGAAACCGTGCCGCCTTCTCGCGCGCGGACGGCGCCACTGACGCGCGCACCCGGCGGGATCACCGTACGGGTGGTGATGTCGCCATGGGTGCCCAGATCTTCGATCAGAGCGGCGCGGACCAGGAGTTCCAGGATCAGGTCGGGCAGGGGCGGGATCATAGGGGCTCCGGTTGGGGGATGGGACGCAGGGTCAGGGCCTCTGCCAAGGTCATGCGGCTGCGGTGGCCCAAGGGCAGCGTGTCCGGGAAGTCGGTGCGGCAATGCGCGCCGCGGCTTTCGCGCCGTGCAAGGGCTGCCCCGCAGATCAGCGTGGCGGTTGCCGTCATGTTGGCCAGCCGGCGGCAGTCGGGTTGGGCAGCCTCAATGGCGGCGATGGTGTGCAGCGTATTCGTCAGTCCCTCCGCATCGCGCAGCACGCCGGCGCCGGCCGTCATCGCCTGGCGCAAGCGTGCAACCAGCGCAGGATCGGGCAGCGGGGCAGGGGGAGGAGAGGGTAGCACGACCATGGCAGCAGATGGACCCTCGCGCCCGACCGAGAGCGCCGCGCGGCGGGCAAAGACCAGCGCCTCCAGCAGGCCGTTCGAGGCCAGCCGGTTCGCACCGTGCAGTCCGGTCGAGGCCGCCTCGCCGCAGGCCCAGAGGCCGGGCAGGCTGCTGCGTCCCTCCATGTTCGTGGCGATGCCGCCCATGTGGTAATGCGCCGCCGGTGCCACCGGGATCGACTGGCTGGCGGGGTCGATCCCCGCCCGCGCGCAGGCTGCCGCCACGGCTGGAAACTCTGCGCCGATGCGGGCGCCCAGGGCCCGACAGTCCAGCGCAGGCCGTCGGCCCGCCCGGGCTTCGGCATCAACGCCGCGCGCCACGATGTCGCGCGGGGCCAGTTCGGCATCGGGGTGCAGCGCCGTCATGAAGCGGGTGCCATCGACATTGACCAAAGGCGCGCCCTCGCCCCGCAGCGCCTCGGTCGCAAGCGGCGCGGGATCGGCGCCGCAGGCAATGGCGGTGGGATGGAACTGCACGAATTCCGCATCCGCGATCACCGCGCCCGCGCGGGCGGCCATGCCGACAACCTCGCCCCGGATGCGCGGCGGGTTGGTCGTGACCGCGTAAAGCCCGCCTGATCCCCCGCCCGCGATCAGCACCGCCGGCGCCGCGATTGCCACCGAAGCCGATCCCCAGGCAAGCGCCAGATCGACTCCGGTCACACGCCCCTCGTCCAACCTGAGCCCGGTCGCCACCCACCCCTCGGCCACCTGCACCGAGAGGGTGGCGCGGACGGCAGCGACCAGGGCGCGCATGATCTCGGCTCCGGCCTGGTCGCCCTTGACGCGCACCACGCGGGCCAGGCTGTGCGCCGCCTCGCGCGACAGGACATAACCGCCCGCCTCGTCGCGGTCGAAGGGCGTCCCCAGCGTGGTGAGATGCAGGATATGGTCGCGTGCCTCGGCCGTGACCCGCCGGGCCACGTCGGGATCGACAAGGCCCGCGCCGGCCCGCAGCGTGTCGGCAGCGTGCAGTGCGGGGTTGTCGGCCGGGTCCATGGCAGCCGCTACCCCGCCTTGCGCCCAGGCGGAACTTGCGCCTTGTCCCAAGGGGTCGGGAGAGATCAGCAGCACCGGGCGGGGCGCCAGCACAAGCGCCGCATAAAGCGCGGCCAGACCCGCGCCGACGACCACCACGCGATCGGTCCGGATCATCGGATCAGGCGGCCAGTTGCCGCGACAGGTCGATCATCCGCTGGACCGCCCGGCGCGCGGGAACTGCGACTGCGGCGTCCACCTCGACCTGGCCGGTCATGGAATGCAGCGACCACAGCACCTTTTCCAGCGTGATCTTCTTCATGTGCGGGCACATGTTGCACGGCCCCAGGAACTCGACCTCGGGATGGGCGTCCTCGATGTTCGAGGCCATCGAGCATTCGGTGACCAGCATCGCCTGGCTTGGGCGTTCCTTGCCCACCCAGTCGATAATATGGGCAGTGGATCCGGCGAAATCGGCCTCGGCCACGACATCCGGGGGACATTCGGGATGGGCGATGATCTTCAGCCCCGGATACCAGCCGCGGAAATCGCGCAGATCCTGGGGCGTGAAGCGTTCGTGGACGATGCAAGCCCCGTCCCACCAGACGATGCGCTTCTGCGGCACCTGTTTCGCCACGTTCTGCGCCAGCCACTTGTCGGGCGTCATGATCACCGTGTCGCCGGGCATCGCTGCCACGATCTGGGCGGCGTTCGAGGACGTGCAGCAGATGTCGGACGCTGCCTTCACCGCGGCCGTGGTGTTGACGTAGCTGACCACCGGAGCGCCGGGATACTGGGCGCGCATCCGGGCGATCCCTTCGGCGGTGATGCTTTCGGCCAGCGAACAGCCCGCCTCCATGTCGGGCATCAGCACGGTCTTGGCGGGGTTCAGGATCTTCGAGGTCTCGGCCATGAAATGCACGCCGCACTGGACAATGATGTCGGCATCGACCCGCGTCGCCTCGACAGCCAGTTGCAGACTATCGCCCACCACATCGGCAATGCCATGGTAGATGTCAGGCGTCATGTAGTTGTGCGCCAGCACCACCGCGCCGCGTTCGGCCTTGAGCCGGTTGATCGCTGCCACATAGGGTGCGGCGATCGCCCAGTCGGGAAAGGGCATCACCCGGTCCATGCGCGCATGGATGTCAGCCATGTCGCGGGCCAGCTCGATCGAGGGCGTCAGGTCGTAATGCGCCGCCAGTTTGGCGCGGATGGTCGTCACGTCCAGCAAGCTCGGCTCCTCCGCACGCCGCGTGGCGCGCCCTCGCATGATGATGGCTGGCGCGGTCCTAGCGCGTCCTTGACGCTACGGCAACGTCCTTGTTCATCATCGCTTCTCCGACTGCGCCTGATTGCCGGAACTTGCATCGCGCACTTGCGCTTAAACAGACCACCTACGGCACGTTACGAAGCCTGTCGGGAACTCTGTTTCACTGTGGACCTTCGGCGCGTTGGAATGCGCCCTCGCTAAACGCCGCCCATCAGCACATCCACAGCTCGAGTAATGTCGTCACCTTGATCCGCAATATGTCCCTTGCGGCGTACATGTGACCGGCGCACCGCAGCAATCAGCCGCGTTGCCAGGACAAGGTCTTGATCCTCATATCGGATGATGGGGTTCAAGTATCGGACGGCAGGATAGTCGGGAAGAAGCGGAATGACGACAATTTACGGATCGGGAGGCAGAAGGTCGCTTTCGACGACAACCATCAGGACATCACGATACTCGGCGACATCGAAGCGGCTCAGCCTTTCCATGATGTGCGTCCTGGGGATGTCATGATGTCGGCCAGTGGATGGCCATTTCGATCATGCCAATCGGCTTGTGCAGTAAAGGCGCTTGCATTCTCCGTGAGCCACTGGCGCCGACGGGCATCCGCGACAGCGCGCCGAAGGGCTGTGTCGGCCACGGCCGAGACATTGATTCCCAAATCCCGTGCTGCCTCGAGTGCGGCTGCATCAAGTGACAGCGAGGTTTTACGCCTGGAAGCCGATGGCATGCGCTTGCTCCTTGCTACCGCATGAAGATACCGTATCAGTACCCACGTCGAAAGAGCTAAATGTGGCCCACAAGATGGAGCCGTCACGCCGTGTCGCGGAAAATGTTCCATAATCTTGGTTATATAGCAAGAAACTGCTTCTCGGCGCACCGCCCTCCGACTTTCAAGAAAGAACAAGCCAACCTGATAGGAAGCCTGCTCGGTCCAAACGAGTGGCGACAAACGGAGCAAGCGCTGTGATGGTTTGCCAAGTTGGACTGGCGGTATCTTTTCCCCGCCTTCAGACCTGTTGCGTCGAGCGTTCCTGCACAAGGAACTCCAGCACAAAACGTGTGCCGGGATCGGCATCCTGCCACTCGGGTTGTCCGTCAAGCTGATGGCCAAGACTGGCAATGAGCTTCATTCCCAGGCTTGTGGCGTTGTTTGCGTCGAAGCCGGGCGGCAAGCCTTGCCCCCTGTCGCAGATCGTCAACCGCAGATGTCCCGGCGTGGTCGGCTGAATGGTAAGACGCACCTCACCCTCGCCTGACGGATAGGCGTATTTGAGCGCGTTCGTCACCAGTTCGTTGACGAGCAATGCCAGAGGCACGGCCTGGTCCGTTGCAAGCATAACCGGGGCAATGTCGGTGCTGAGTGTCTGGCCCGGTGCCGCTGTTGCACGGATCAGGTCGCACAGCTCACCCATGAATTTAGCCACGTTGATTGTGTGCACCTCGTCCGCGCGCCAAAGCCAGTCATGGATCTGCGCAATGGTCCTCACGCGGGTCCGGGCGTCATCAAGCGCGCGCTGCAAGGCCGGTTCGCAGGTCATGCGCCGTTGCATGCTCAAGAGGCCTGCGACCATGGCCAGGCTGTTCTTGACCCGGTGGCTGATCTCGCGGGTCAGAACCTCCTGATGGGCCATAGCCTCCTGCAGCTTCGCCTCGCTATCGCGCAGGGCCTCCTCGAACTGCTGGCGCTCCAGCGCAACGCCGAGCAGGTTTGCAAAGCCCTGCAGGAAAGCCAGATCGGCGGCTGTGAACCGTCCGGGGTTCGGGCTGTCCACTTCAAGGACGCCGTAGCGTCCGCCATCCCCGCTGATGAGCACGTTGATCGCCCGGGTGATCCCGTGCTCGACAAGCAGGGCCGGCGTGCGAAAGCGGGTTTCCTGGGCCAGGTGGTTTGAGATGACCGGATCGCCCGTCTGGAAGGTATATCCGGCGGGGCTTTCGGTATCGGCCCCGGTCCGGGCATGGCCGACCACGCCGGGCTTCCAGCCAACGCCGGCCTGCACGATGAACTGGCCTTCGTCGGGCACATATCTCATCACCTTGCAGAAGTCGCTTTGCAGGCCAAGCGCGCAAACCCGCGTGGCTTCCTGGAGCAGCGAAGGCGTGTCGTGGGTCCGCAGCGCGTACCGCCCGAATTCCGCGGTGAGTTCTTGTTGCCGAAGGCGGTAAGCCAGTTCCTCGGAAGGGGCGGACGCTTGATCGTTGCGCATGATATGAGGTCTCGATATGAGCTGACCGGTTGAACGGTTTGGTTCCTTGCCATCTTCGTATGCAGGCTTTGTGCATCCGCATACCAACCGTGGCAACGACTCCGGCTTTAGGCCGTCAGCTCTTTGTCAGATGTTACCGTAACGTGCAAGCGTCTGCCGTTCTTGTTGCGCGGGCAACTGCAAGGCGCCATTATACGTCTGCTCAGCGGCTACCTTGTTCCGCGCGGCGACAAGGAAGGACCCAAGTCTGCGGCCAGGGACTCAGAACAGGTTTGCGGGCAGCGTGTGACACGAAGGCGATGTGCAGCCGCTTGCTTTTGCAGGGGCCTTGTCCGTCCTCAGCTGGCTACTCCTTCATCAATTCGCGAATGCAGCGTCTGACCGTCTCCTCGGTGAACGGCTTGGGAACGAACAAGGCGCCTTCCGGCAGGTCACCCGGTTTCGGTGGCATTGCGCCAGAGGTAACAATGACCGCGATCTCCGGCCAATCCCTCGCGCATCGAAGGGCCAGGTCGCAGCCCGTCATCTTGCCGGGCGGCATCTGCACATCTGTAAAGAGAAGCCGAATACCATGGCCGCGCGAGGCGAGGATTTCCATGGCATCCTCGAAGCCGGCGGCCGTGAACACGCGAAACCCTGCCTCGGTCAGGATCGCCTGCGCATCCATCCGGATCAGAGGACTGTCATCCGCGACAAGCGCGTAGCGGGCAAAGCGATCCAGCATGTCTGCTCGTCCTTTGGCGTCTTTCTGAGAAAGCCCGTCCTACCTTCTCGGGTTCCGGGGCTCAGGTCACAGGGTCATGCCGGTGCGCCTTTTGCATGGCATGCCGGCTATCTCTTGTGGAAAAAGCCCCGCCTGATGCGGGGCCTTCCTTGGTGGACCTGACAGGTCAGATCCGGTCCAGGTCATCGCGGCGCGTGCCGCCGGTTAGCGTGTCGCGATCCAGATCGACGCTATCCTTTTCGATCTCGACCTCGGGACGGCGCACAGTGTCGGACACGGCCTCAGTATGCGTGTCGCTGGTCTTGCGCAGCCCGATCTCCTCGACCACCGCTTCCTGGCAGTATTCCTCGGCCTCGATGGTGTGGTCCTGGAAGGCGGCCTCCGTGCCGGTCAGGTCCACCGGGCGGCGCTCAATCTCGACACCGTCCGGACGCAGCTCTACGCTTTCGCCGACTGGCTCCTCGACCGTATAGGCGCGGAGGTCCGGAGCAGCAATCACGCCACCCTCTCGGAAAGATCATGCGGCGCTGCAGGGCGCCGCATGATCTCGTGGTTTACCACTTTTCCCTGCGATGACAGGGGAAGTCCGTCATTCGTAGATGTACACAATCTGCCGGCTTTGCGGTTCGATCAGGACCGGCCGATCATCTACGTAAACGTAGCTGTATTGCGAATTTGGAATGGTGTGGACTTCAACGGTTTCCGGAACAGGGGTTCCCACCACCACGTCACTTTCCAGAACCACGGAGTCAGTACGATTGCTCAGGACATAGGTTTTCGTTTCGGGCGTCAGAGCGTCTTCACTGATATCGCCGGCCACGGCCCCCGCGGCTGCGCCAATGACAGCCCCAACAGGACCGCCGACAACGGCTCCGGCGATAGCGCCCGAGGCCGCGCCCCCTGCGGCACCGCCGCCAGTAGTTTGTGCATCCGTTTGAACTGAGGTCCGAGCGGGCGTGGTTTCCGTCACAACAGTGGTTTGTGCAAAAAGAGGCGTCGCCAGGAGAGCGGCAGCAATGGACGTGGTCGAAAGCATCGTTTTCATGTCTGGTTTCCGGTTTATGGCCTCACAGACAAGCTTGTCCTCTATAATTGGTTCCTAAAACCTCACATGATTAAGGAGTTGTGGTTAACGGATCGTCGAGGTGGATGTCTATATCCCGCACAGCGAAAATCTTTATCTCCTCCTGCCGCACCAAAGACCGTGACGTTGCCCCCTCCGCCTAATCCAGTCTGAGGTAGACTCTGGCCTAACCGAGAGGACCAGAGATGAAGCGCAGCAGGTTCACCGAGGATCAGATCATCGGCATTCTAAAGGAGCACGAGGCCGGCGTTTCCGTCGCCGATCTGTGCCGCAAGCACGGCGTCAGCGATGCGACCGTCTACAAGTGGAAAGCCAAATATGGCGGCATGGATGTCAGCGAGGCAAAGCGGCTGAAGGCGCTCGAGGATGAGAACGGGAGGCTCAAGAAGCTGCTCGCCGACGCCATGTTGGACAATTCGGCTCTGAAGGACCTGCTGGGAAAAAAGTGGTGACGCCCGCCGCGAAGCGGCAAGCGATCGCGTATCTGGTGTCAGGCCACGGGATGAGCGAGCGGCGGGCGTGCCGGGTGATCGGATGTTGTCGGATGACCATGCGCTATGAGGCGATCCGGCAGGATGACCCCGTGCTGCGCGATCGGCTGAAAGAACTGGCGCGGGTGCGCCGCCGGTTCGGCTATCGACGGCTGCATGTCTTCCTGCGCCGTGAGGGTCATGAGGTGAATCACAAGCGCCTGTTCCGCATCTATCGCGAGGAGCGGCTGCATGTCCGTCGCCGCGGTGGCCGCAAACGGGCGATAGGGACACGAGCCCCGATGGCGCTTCCGCTGATGCCGAACCAGCGCTGGTCGCTGGACTTCGTCTCCGACCAGCTGACCGATGGCCGCCGCTTCCGGGTGCTGACCGTGGTGGATGACTGCACGCGGGAATGCCTCGCCCTGATCGCCGACACGTCCCTGTCCGGCGCAAGGGTTGCGCGGGAACTGGCAACGCTGTTCGAGGCCCGCGGAAAGCCCGGAACCGTGGTCAGCGACAATGGCACCGAGTTCACCTCGAACGCGATCCTGACCTTTGCCGACGACCGCAAGATCGACTGGCATTATATCGCGCCGGGCAAGCCGACCCAGAACGCCTTCATCGAGAGCTTCAATGGTCGGTTGCGCGACGAGCTTTTGAACGAGACGCTGTTCCCGTCCCTGAACCATGCCCGAGCCACGCTGGCCGCCTGGCGTATGGACTACAACACCGAACGCCCGCACTCGCGCCTCGGCTGGCAGACGCCTGCGGAGTTCGCCCAAACCTTCACACCGCAACGGGGCCTGACGCTGCGCAACCCGCAAAGCTCCGCGCCAGCCCCCGTTGCCCAACCCGCCCAAACAGGCAAAACTCAAATCCGGAGTCTCGCTCACGCTGGATAGAAGTTGGGGGCAACGTCAACCGAAGCCCTGCTTCCGTTGGAATTGCTCGCGCGTCGTCGAAAGCTTCGACTTTGAACGCATGACCGATCAAATCTACGATCAGTGGGGCTTCCGCTCTGTCAGACCACGCTTACCCCATTCGGTAAGACATTTTCTGCACAACCAAGAACATTCTAAGTTGGTGACAAGATTGGATTATGGCGCGGCGCTTGTCTGGTATTGCCGCTCTCTTTGGCCGCGTGACGGATGCTGGGCGCTGTTCGCTGCTAGACCCGCAGGGCGCAGAAGAGCAGAAAAGAGAGGATCTGGTCAGGACGGACCATCTGCAGCGAAATGTCCGTCTCGGCTGCCCAATCGAACAGCGAGATGATGGACCCGTCCGAATAGGCCATTGGCCAAGGGCGAAAGCTGCGGTTGGAGATAGGGATCTCGCTCAGCTTCTTGACTTGGTGATGGCGCGGGTCCTTCAGGATGGAAGAGAATATCTGCCTCACCGCATCCGCCGGTCCTTCCAGCCACTGATAAAAGACATCGTCCTCGCGATAGAGAAAGCCCGTCACGTTCAAGGATGTGTTGCGGACCTGGGCAGCCGAAAGGATCTGTTGATCCGCGTTGCCGTCGGCGGCAGTTTTTGCTTCGCTACGATACAGGATGGCGATCATCTGGCTCATTAATAGCAGATGGTGCGCAAACCTTGCGGCAGTCAACGACATTATCTGCAGGCTTTTCCTGATAATTGTTTGCTTGGCTGCGGGATTTCAGAACTCTTCGTTCCTGCGGTCCTTTGCTGCGGCCGGATATGGATGTGGGAGGCCTCGGCGCGACGCAGAGGCGATCTTGGCCGGGAACCAAAGGCAGTCCCTGTCCTTTCTGGTTAACAGATAAAAGACGAGCAGCACAGCATGGACCAATCTGCCTTCTACGCCCTGGTTGCGGACGACAGCCCCCTGATCCGAATGGACGCCCAGGCAATCCTGACAGATGCAGGGTTTCGTGTCTTTGGTGCGGCAGGAGGCGAGGAGGCGCTTGAGATCCTCGCCACGCATGGTCATGGCATCAAGCTGCTCTTCACGGATGTCCAGATGCCTCCCGGCACGCTGACGGGCTTTGACCTGGCGCGGTGCTGCGCATCGGCGTGGCCGCATATCGGCATTCTCGTTGCTTCTGGCGCGACCCTGCCCGGCTCGGATGACCTGCCCGAACGTGCCGTGTTCATCGAAAAGCCCTTCGACGATGCCTTGGTCAAGCGTCAGCTCAAGCGGATCTTGCCGGAGCAGCAGCAACCCCCCTGTCTCAGGACATCGCTGCCATAAGGCTGAAGCTGTCCCTTCCACAGAAGAACGGTGGGCAGCAAGTCAAGGCTGCGTTGCCATGCTGTCACTGCCTCAGTGACCTTTACGACTGATCGCCTTCGGATCGATGCCCTGGCTCACAGAAAGCCCCATTCCGGTGGACTCCGTCGGATGACCTGTGGGTGAGCGTACGCGCGAGCTTTAAGGACGGACAGTTCGACACAGCACGGCTCAAGATAGAAGCGGAACCAAGCCGATCCGTCAGCACCTCGATCACCGTATGGTATGGCCCAGTCCAGACAATATATTGCTGTGGACGCTAGCGTGAGACAGGAGATTGCGCATGGCGCCGCCATCAAGGGAACTCTGAAGAGTAACGGCCAAGGCGATACTGAGCTTTCAGGCAGGATTATTTGGGACTTCTGACGGAAGTGTTGGATTCACAAACAAAGTGCAGTGCTCAAATAACGCCGATGCTTTGGACGCGATGACCAAAGGTGACTTCCCCGACGCACAGCGCGCCATGGATGGCAACAATGGTTCTCTCGGAAAAGCCGAACACCGCGTTCGCGAAGCTCGGCCGGATAGACATGGGCTGACCTACGCCAGCCACCCTCCATCTGCGTCATCGCCGGTCTCGGACAACAGCGCCGCATAGTTGAGGATAGTCACGCCCCGCTTCCCTTGGGGATCGACAATGCCGTCATCCCTCAAGGCCGTGAATTGCCGGCTGACTGTCTCCAGCGAAAGACCCAGGTAGTCTCCCATCTCCGCCCGCGTGTATGGCAGATCCAGATGCATCTGCTTCTTCAGGAAGGAGGGATCCTGGGCGACCTTCTCCCGGGCGAAGATGATCAGGAAGGAAGCGACCTTCTCCCGGGCGGTCTTTCTGCCCAGAAGCAGCATCCATTCGCGGGCCGCGTCGAGCTCTTTGGAAGACTGCTCCAGAAGCCCTTGGCCTAGTTCCGGTATCTTGCGCAGCAGGTTCTCGAAGGGTTGGCGGCGAAAGCCGCACATCACCACGGATGTCGAGGCCACGGCATTATAGGAAGCCTGGGTACGATAGGGATGGCCCAGGAAGTTCCCCGGGCGCAGCATGGCAACCATCTGGATTCTTCCATCTGGCATGATCTTTGTCAGGGACACCATTCCACTGATAATGGTGCCAACGAAATCCACCATATCGCCGTCCAGGAGGATGGTCTGTCGGGGCTCGTAGGATCGGAAGAAGCGGATCGCTTCAAGCTGACGCAGCTCCTCAGGCCCGCAAGATGCACAGATCGAGCGGCTCCGTTCGGAGCAGGTCAGGCAGGATGCTTGAGCATGGCATCCCGAGTTGCGTGCGGTTGCAGTTACCATGAGATGAAGGATAACCATGCCATGCAACCAGTAGCCACTGCTCGCAGGTTATTTATTGATTAGTGGAGCGAATTTCTGCCGATCAGGAGGAGGTAGGCCTCGATCATCCATGTGGGACGCCATCCAATCTGCCTCTACCTTCAGGCGGCTCTTCTTGCAGGAAGGCGTCCGCTGGTGGAAGGCCGAAGGCCTGGATCACTTGGGCCTCGAAGGTCTTGTCGGGCGGGCTTCGGCGCCAAGGGACGAACTGCTCGGCCTCGGCGCCAACCATGACGGCAATGTCGCTGTTCTCATCTTCGATGATGGCCTGGATTGCCCGAGCAATGGGTTGGGGCGAAGGGCCTTTGTTGATCGCCTTGGCGACGACCGGTCCAAAATGGGCGACTAGGTCGCGTTGAGGCAATTTCCGGAACTAACTGTCTTCGTGCGAATTATTTGCAACGAAACTCAACTTGGAGATCAGAGATGAAATCGATCCTGTCTACCACGTCGATTGTTGCAGCCCTTGTTGCGGGCTCTGCCCTTGCACAGACTACGGTGGTGACTGAGACCCCTTCGGTCACCGAAGTCCAGTCCGACCCTGACACCACCGGCGGTGGCGCGGCAGGCGGCGCGGCTTCAGGCGCGATTGCCGGAGCGGCCGTGGGTGGTCCCGTGGGCGCGGCAGTCGGTGCCGTGGCTGGAGGCATTGTGGGCGACATCAGCGAAGATGCCCTGACACCCGAGACGCGAACCTACGTCATGGACAACAAAGTGGAGTCCGTAGTTATCGACGGAGACGTCGCTGTGGGCACCCAAGTGCCGGAGACGGTCGAGATCCACACGATCCCTGACTCCGAGTACAGCTACGTTTACGTCGATGATCGGCCTGTTCTGGTCGAGCCGCAAAGCCGCGAGATTGTCTATATCTACGAGTGACAGGTCCTGCCCGTTCTCACAGACGATATCGAGCTCATAGAGTCATGCGGTGGCCCTTGGCCACCGCATGTTCATTTCACTTCCGGCAAGACAAGAGCATAGGTCAACGGCGGCTTCTTCCCACGCCAGGTCTGGGGGCTAGCACGCGGAGCTCTCATTCGATGCTCAGGGCTTTTGAATAACGTGCCGTCCTGATGCTATCCCGAGCATCGCGACGATCGACAGTCCGGCTCCGACGAGAAAGGGCGTCGCGGATCCTGTACTGTGCCAAAGCCACCCAGCAAGGGTGTTCCCCACCAGTACGACGACACCGGTCACCAGGTTGAAGGTGCCAAAGGCGCTGCCCTTAAGGTGATCAGGTGTGGCCCCGGCGATCATCGCGCCAAGCAGCCCTTGCGAGAACCCCATGTGCAGACCCCAAAGCACCGTGCCAAAGACATAAAGCCATGCCGTTGTGGCACATGCGAGCGTCAGGTGGGCGGCGACCAGGAAGCCCAGGCTCCAGAGCAGCAGGCCCGATGTTCCGATCCGGTCCGACAGCCTGCCCATGGGAAAGGCCGTCAGGCCATAAGCGGCATGCATGATAACCAGCGACAGCGGCACCCAGGCAGGGCTGAAGCCTGCTTCCAGTGCCTTCAACAACACGAAAGCCTCACTGAAGCGCGCCAGCATGATCAGCGAGGCCATTCCAATCACGCCCCAGACCGCCCGATTGAGCCGGAAGGCATCGGCAAGGCGGAAGCTCCCGCGCTTCATCGAACAGTTTTCCGCAGGCTCCTTCACGAAGAAGATCAGCACGATCATGCACAGAGCGGCAGGAATGGCGGCCATCCAGAACACCGACTGGATATCCCCCGCCAGCAGGATCATCGCGCCAACCGCGACCAGCGGGCCGACAAAGCCGCCCACAGTATCAAGGGACTTGCGCAGCCCGAAGCTTGCTCCCCGGATTTCGGGCGGGCTTACGGCGGCAACGATGGCGTCGCGTGGCGTGCCCCGGATGCCCTTGCCGACCCGATCCATGGCCTTTGCCAGCACAATCTGGTCTAGGTTAATCGCCCAAGGGAAGATCAACCGCGACAGCGCACCCAAGCCATAACCCAGCACCGCAAGGGGCTTTGCGCGCCTGCTGATATCGGACAGAACGCCCGACAGGAATTTGGTGACTGTGGCAATGGCAACTGACAGGCCCTCGATGAAGCCGATCGCCAAGGCCGATGCGCCCAGTCCACCAGCAAGATAGAGCGGCAGAAGGGCGTTGATCATCTCGGAAGAGATGTCCATCAGCAGGCTGACGAGGCCCAGCATCCAGACAGTTGTCGGAATAGGCATGCGTGTCGGGACAGCATGAGGGTGTGCGGATGGGGATGTTGTCATGACTGCTCCAATGACGCGGCACATCTCCAGAGCACAACCACGCATTGCGGTTCAATGGCGGCTCCGTTCGCAGAACGATAGGTATCTTAGGTCCGCGGCTCACCGCTTCGAGTCCTTTCCCGACAGCGCCTGATAGGGAATGGTCCAACGGACACCCTTGCCGACAAGGCAACGCCTTGGGCTGGCCATAAGAGCAGCCGAATGCGATTGCCCCCGATAGTTCGGGAACTTGATGTACATTCTGACGCCGAGTTAATAGGTGGGTTCAACCGGTCAGCGCAACGGCTCTTTCAAAGGTAGCAGCCGGCGTTTCGAAGCCAAGCGTTTTTCGCGGCCGTGTATTGAGCCGTAAAGCGACCTGGTCAAGATCATGCTGAGTGTAGACGGATGAGAGTGTCCGATCTTTTGTGTATGAGTGATCCGGTCCATGCTTCACCGAAAGGAAGCATGCATGACGATCTCCAAGGAACTTCTGGATGAACTGCTGAAGGGTGTTGAGCGCCCTGAGGATCTGCTCGGCGATGCCGGGCTGATGAAGGAGCTGAAGATCCGGCTCATGGAGCGGATGCTGGGCGCGGAGCTGACCGCGCATCTGGGCTATGAGGAAGGCAAGGAAGCACCGCCCGGCCAAGCGAACCGGCGCAACGGCTCGTCGACGAAGGTGCTGAAGGGCCAGGACGGCGAACTGCCGGTGGCTGTGCCCCGCGACCGCGACAGCAGCTTCGAGCCGGAGCTGGTGAAGAAGGGCCAGACCCGCATTGATGGCATGGATGACAAGATCATCGGGCTCTATGCCGCCGGGCTGACGGTGCGCGACATCCAGGCGCATCTGCTCGATCTTTACGGCCTGAAGGTCTCCCCCGACCTGATCAGCCGCGTCACTGACGCGGTTCTGGACGAGGTTCGGGAATGGCAAAGCCGGGCACTGGACCGGATGTATCCGATCGTGATCTTTGATGCGCTGCGGGTGAAGATCCGCGATGCCGACAGCCGCACGGTCAAGAACAAGGCTGTCTACATCGCCCTTGGCGTGACCCGTGACGGCCTGCGCGAGGTCCTGGGCCTTTGGATCGCCGAAAACGAGGGCGCCAAGTTCTGGCTGGCGGTGATGAACGAGCTGAAGAACCGAGGGCTGCAGGACATCCTGATCGGGGTCGTTGACGGGCTGAAGGGCTTTCCTGAGGCCATCACCGCCGCCTTTCCGGACGCCATGGTCCAGACCTGCATCGTGCATCTGGTCCGCCATAGCCTGAGCTTTTGCTCCTGGAAGGACCGCAAGGTTGTGGCTGCCGACCTGCGCCGGATTTACAGCGCCCCAACCGCCGCAATGGCCGAGGCCGAACTCGATGCCTTTGAGGAGAAATGGGCCGGGAAATACGCGTCCATCGCCCCAGCCTGGCGACGCGCATGGGCCGAGGTGATCCCGTTCTTTGCCTTCGATCCGGCGATCCGCAAGATCATCTACACCACCAATGCCATAGAAAGTTTGAACCGGGTCATCCGCAAGTCGATCAAGACCCGAGGGTCATTCCCGACAGACGAGGCGGCGACAAAGCTGATCTACCTGGCCATCCGCAGCTTCGAGAAAGACGGCCGAAACGTCCGGGAATGGTTTGCGGCCCGCAACCAGTTCGCCATAATGTTCGGCGAGCGCTTCGACGCTTGAGTATCTGAAACCGCATGGACCGGGCTAGATACACAAAGTTCAGGACACTCCCCCGCATTTGCCCTCATGAATGGCTACACTGCCAGGGCATCCTGTCACAGAAGCTAAGGACCGAAGTCGACCAGAGAAAGGACAGCCCCAGATGTCAGAGGTTTTGTGCAACAGAGTCGCATGTTAACGATCCGCCAATTCTGAGAGGGGTAGTGGCAGCTTTGCAGCCGAACCGTAAGGACCAAGATGCCCATCACTGCCAGCTACCGCACGAGCGGAAATCCTTATGTCGATAGTCTCTTGGGAACCCTGAAATGGGCAAGTTCAGACCTTACTTTCAGCTTTCCCGAGAGCGCATCGGTTCTCGGAGCCAGCTACGGTTACGGGGAAACCACTCACAACTTCGCACCGTTGAACCTCGTGCAACGGGCGGCGGCCCGGTCGGCGCTCGATAACTATGCCGCCGTCTCAAATCTCACATTCACAGAGATTTCCGAAACGTCTACTGCCGAGGCCACGCTACGCTTTGCATTGTCAGATTTGCCCCACACTGCTTGGGCATACTTCCCTTCCAAGGCACCCGAAGGCGGCGACACATGGCTCAATCAATCGAGTGGAGCCTACAGCGATCCGGTAAAGGGCAACTACGCGAATGTGACCTTCCTGCACGAGCTTGGGCACGCCCTAGGTCTCGAGCATCCGCACGAGCGTTACGTCATGCCCGGCAACCGCGACTCGCTGGAGTACTCGGTCATGAGCTATCGCTCCTACCTTGGCAGCACCGAGCACGCTTACGTCAACGAGAGATGGGGCTTTGTGCAGTCGTTGATGATGTACGACATTGCGGCAATCCAGCATATCTACGGCGCGAATTACACCACGAACAGTGGCAATACCGTCTACGCCTGGAGCCCTAAGACCGGCGAGATGTTCATAAACGGCCACGGCCAGGGCGCCCCTGGAGCCAACCGGGTTTTCCAAACGGTGTGGGATGGTGGCGGGATCGATACATACAGTTTCGCTCACTACACCACGGCCCTCAGCATCGATCTGCGCCCCGGCCAGTGGACCACGACCTCGCGACAACAACTTGCCCAACTTCGCTACGACGGGAGCGAGACGGCCGCAGGAAACATTGCGAACGCTCTGCTGCACAAAGGCAATGCTCAGTCTCTCATCGAGAACGCCGTCGGCGGCTCTATGAACGATCTCATCATTGGAAATGGGGCCGCAAACGCGCTCTACGGCCGCAGCGGCAACGATCGTCTTTACGGTGGCGCCGGCCATGACCGGCTGTTTGGCGGCGCAGGCGCCGACCAGCTCGACGGTGGTGCCGGCAGCGACCACGCCTTCTATTCTCAGGCGGCAGCGACGACGATCAAGACTGGCGCGGGGTTGCTCGTCGACCTGCTTCTGCCGTACCTGAACACAGGCGAGGCGATGGGTGACACCTTCACCTCTATCGAGAACCTGGTCGGCTCGGGGTACAGCGACAACCTGCGCGGCGATCACGGCGGTAACATCCTGCAGGGGCTCGCCGGCAACGACCTGATCTACGGCCGCAGCGGCAACGATCGTCTTTACGGTGGCGCCGGCCATGACCGGCTGTTTGGCGGCGCAGGCGCCGACCAGCTCTACGGTGGTGCCGGCAGCGACACGTTCGTCTTTCTCAGCGTCCGCGAAGCATCCCCGTGGTCGCGCGATGTCATCTGCGATTTTACGACGGGTCAGGACAGGGTCGATCTCCGAAGCCTGGATGCGAATTCTGCTATCTTAGGAAATCAAGCCTTCTCCTACATCGGTGGGAAGAGTTTCTCTGCCACTGCTTGTGAACTGCGGTTCGATAACGGACTCGTGGAGGGCGATATTGATGGAGATGGCGTTGGCGATCTTCTGGTAGAGCTTCTGGGCGTCTCGGCCCTGAGCGGTCGCGATTTCCTGCTCTGAGCCTCTGCATTACTACGTCACTCGGCAAGAACGGGTTCAAAGCGCCAGGCATGTTCAACAATGGCCCAGCTTACCTCGTCCCAATGATGTTCTGCAACCAGACAGCTAAAACGCAGAAGAGGCAGCGGCCTGCCGCCAAGCTCTCTGGAAGGGATCGTCTAAAGCGAAAGGAACGCCGTCTGTTTCGGCAAAGATCGTCAGGTCCTCAAGAATGTATTCCAGAGCTTGATGCCATTCTGGCGCTGCCAGCAGGGTGCGAAAAGTTGACCGACACCGCTCGTCTCCCTGGGAGGTCAGTTCCAGTCCCTCGTCGCCATAAGCCAGATCTCCGGCCAGTCGAAGTCGCAGGATCAGCGCGTCACAGCAACTGATTTCCAGTCCGGGAATATGTTGGAGCGCGAGTTGAACAAGCTTATGTAGGATATCCAAATCGAAGCGCCACTCGAACTCGCGCCCGAATTTTCCAGCAAGATCGAGGATATAGCCCGCCGCAGGCTGGTCCAGAACCTGAAAGGGGTGAATAGCCGCATGAGGATGATCGGGGCTCAAGGAAGTCATTGAGGCTCCACAGGCTGTTTGTTCAGCGGGTTTCCTGATTGTAACGCTCGGAGGCGCATCATCGGGAGAGATGATTCTTGCTGTGGCTCAATGATCCAGAGGACACGCAGGTTCCTAGCCGAGGACGACCTGCTTAGAAGTCAAATAATAAGGCTTCTTGTGGGAAGGTCCTTTCTTTGAGTGGGCAAGGTCGCGGAAAGCTGCCCGTCAACCGGTTGTTTCGGGCGACATCTTGCCAAAAATTTACAGCGTAGGATCAAAAGGTTTCCTCCTGACCAAAATTGGTCAAGTTATGCCGCCGTAGGCCGAACCGGGTTTGGCCGCCTTATCTCTGGCTGTGCAGATCTAGCTATCCGAACGTGAGGTCATATGCCACGGGGATGATTCCCCTTCTAGTTGTTTACGTTTTGTAAAGCGGGGATGCGATATGGCTTGGGCCGTCACCTACATGAATTTCCCTGCTCTTCCTCTGCAAGGTTCGTTGTTCGAACCTGAAATGGAGTCCTCATGTCCTTGCTAAACCCTGCTCGTAACCAGTTGCTTGAGACATTTGCACTTGATGCCACCCTAATCCGCGGAAGCGGAGCCCGCCTTTTTGACGAACAGGGCGAGGAATACCTCGATTTTCTGTCGCAATACGGGGCTCTGCCCTTCGGGCACAATCCTGAACGAGGCTGGGCGGCACTTAGCGCTGCGCACCAGGCCCAGCTTCCCTCCATGGTCCAGCCGATGCGCTCTCCTGAGGCAGAGCGTCTGGCCCGCAAGCTGGCCGAGGTCACGCCCGGCGACCTGGCGATCACGACCCTGACCAACAGCGGCGCCGAAACCGTCGAGGCCGCCATCAAGCTGGTCCGCATTCGCACCGGGCGTTCTGTCATCCTGTCCACCCGCAATGGCTTTCACGGCAAGACCTTGGGCGCGCTGTCGGCCACCGGCAAGCCGCTTTACCAGCAAGGCTTCAATGCCCCGGCGCCTGATTTCGACTATCTTCCCTTTGGTGACCTCGCCGCTCTCGAGGCACGGCTTGAGGCTCATGCCGACTTAATCGCGGCCTTTATCCTTGAGCCGATCCAGGGCGAGGGCGGCGTCGTCTGCCCGCCTGAGGGCTATGTCGAGGCGGCCATCGCGCTGTGCCGTCAGCACGGCGTTCTGACAATCCTTGACGAGATCCAGACCGGTCTCGGACGCACTGGCCAGCTGTTCGCCTGCTCGAACTTCCTAGATGTGCCGGACATGCTGCTGCTGTCCAAGGCGCTTGGGGGCGGATTGATGCCGATCGGCGCCTGCATTGTGCGCCCTTCGGCTTGGGACGACCGATTTGGGCGCCTGCACAGCTCGACCTTTGCCAATAACGCGCTGGCGGCCACCGCTGCCTGTGCAACGCTGGATCAGCTGCTTGAAGACAATGGAGCACTGATCCGGCAAGTGGCCGAGAACGGCGCCTATATCCGTGCCCGCCTTGAGGCGCTGCAGCGCGACTACCCT
>NZ_JAVCWH010000022.1 GCF_030846195.1 Paracoccus yibinensis | reverse complement strand
ATCGAGGAAACCGGCAGCACCCTCTGGCTGAACCCCGGCGCAGCCGGCCCCCGCCGCTTCCACCTGCCGATCACGCTGGCTTTCCTTTGGGAAGAGGCCGGCCGCCCTCGTGCCATGATCCACCCCTTGCCTGTCTGACCTGCTAGCGATTGGACATGGCTCGGTCGTCAGCCCTCGTGACTCATCCGAGCGCAGGCGGCCCAAAGCTGCCATTCTCAGGTGTCGCGATGCCACGGTACAGCATCACCAGAGCGGCCATTCGACCGACCTGCAGCATTTTGGGAGGGTGAAGGTCATCACTGCGCGACTTCGCTGCCGTTTAGTTTCGTATATTACCTCATAAAGTTATCCGATAGACGCGACCCACAACATTTGCTAAAATCATGAAACCATGATTTAATGAGAAGGTGAGCAATGTCAGGCGCCACCGACGATGCGAACTTGCAGCTGCAAGTGCCAACTGAGACAAAGCGGGCGCTTGCCCTGAAAGCCGCAGGCACGGGAATTCCAATGCGCCTCTTAGTTCTCGCAGCGCTAAAAAACGCTGGCTATCCGGTGCCGCAAGAGGCGCTAGTCGATCGGAGGAAACCGCAGCCATGACTGCTCTGTCTTTTTTCGAATACAGCCGAGCGGCATGTCGCACCGATCTCAAGCGCGCTACAGAGCCGAGCCTCAGTTTTCCACTTCTTGGCTTGTTCGGTGAGACTGGCAGCCTGCTCAGTGAGGTGAAGAAAAAGCAGCGCGATCCCGTTGCCTATATCGGCTACGAAGACAGCGTGCTCGAAGAGCTCGGCGATGCCCTTTGGTATCTCAACGCCCTTGCGGATCGTGCTAATCTGACGCTGTCTGATTTGGCGATCAACCTCGATTGCGACCTCGCCAACTGGCAGATCTCGGGCTCCGAAACACTCACCTTCGCTGAGGTTGAGCTTGAACCCACAACCCGATCGGCTGGCCCGTCCAAAGCCTTCGAGCAGTCGTCGATTCGCCTCGCAGCCGAGGTCGGTCTGCTGATGACAGATTACCGCGCAGGCCGCCTCGATCAAAACCGCTCTGCACTCAAAGGACGTCTGATTGCCGTTTTGCGATCCCTCCGGGATGCCGCCCATGACGCTGGTCTCAGTCTGGCGAGCGCCGCTCAAGCCAACATGGTCAAGATCGCTGATCGTTGGCCGCCCGAGCGCATTTATCCTGCACTTTTCGACGAGACCTTTCCCGAGCACGAGCAGCTGCCACGCCGATTAGTTGTGACATTCGAAGAGATCGAGAAAAATGGTAAGATCGTCTCACGCATGACACGCGATGGTGCGCCCATAGGCGATCCGCTGACCGACAACCGCGCCGAAGACGACGACTACCGGTTCCACGACGTGTTCCATTTATCTCATGCCGCTTACCTTGGCTGGTCCCCAACTTTGCGTCGGCTGCTGCAGGTCAAACGCAAGAGCGATCCTATCGTCGATGAGGTCCAGGACGGCGCACGCGCTGTCCTGATTGAGGAGGGTGTCGCCACATGGATATTCAACCACGCACAGCGCCTCGCGCTGTTTGACGGCCTGACATCTCTGGACTATGGCCTACTGAAATCCGTGCGGCAATTTGTTCAGGGGTACGAGGCAGAACACTGCCCATTATGGCTTTGGGAGGAGGCTATCTTGCAAGGATATGAAGTTTTTCGGTCGGTGTGTCAGCACCGAGGTGGGCAAGTCGGTATCGATCTGGTGGAGCGCAAAATATGGTTCATCGAGCCATGACCCATTCCGCCGCAAGCTTTGTCGACGCACTCGCCGGCATTCGCCTCGACAACGTCTTCAATCCCTACACCGACCTCTGTAGCCTGTATGACAAACCAGATGCCGCTTCCCGGCGACGGCGCAATCTTGAGCTGAGCCTTACGGCCGCGATCGAATTTGAGGTCCGCACTGTCTGGGTTGCACGTGACCTTGGATATCGTGGTGGCCGCCGCACAGGCCTTGCCCTGACCGATGAACCACATCTCGACGCCTATAGCGCGCTTTTCCATGGTCTGCCGGTTCAAAAAGCAACCAAGGGCCCCGTCATGGGCGAGCGGACCGCCAACACCATCTGGCGGATGCTGTCGCGCTTGACCCAGCCCGTGTTCCTGTGGAACGTCTTCCCGCTACACCCCCATGAGCCCGATGATCCGATGAGCAATCGGTGTCACACCGCGCGGGAACGCGACACCTGTGCCGACTTTTTGCACGCGGTGATCGACATCCTGAAACCCACCCAGATCCTGGCCATTGGTGGCGACGCGCACAAGGCCGTGGCCAATATGGGCATCGAAAGCGTGCAGGTCCGCCACCCGAGCTATGGTGGCCAGAACGTATTCATTCGACAAATCGAAGAAGCATACGCCTTACCAACCGAGACGCAGCCCGATCTGTTTACGCAGCCTGCTGCGTAATCAGAAGACCGTCGCATTTATCAATCAGCGTCCGGATGTCGTTCTTGCCCCAAGGCACGCTATTCGTTTCCAAAGTGGCGCTGGTCGAATGAAGAGTAAGAGTGCCGACATCAAAACCTGCTTCGCGTGCAATGAAGGCTTGCAAATCCACTAGCCCAAGGATGTTCCCGAGCGTCTTCTGCACATAGTAGTGGTTGCGATAAGTGGCGTATATGTGGAGCTGATTGGTTGCCTTTTCAGGCTTCAGCTCCACCAGGCTTAAGCAGTTGCGACTACGGACATTGCGCATGCGGCGCGCCGGATCGCTGACCACCAATTCATACTTATCTGTGTGGAAATAGGGACCCGTTCTGGCTCCGCCCAGCATCTCAATGATCGTGGCAAGTTGGTTGATCGGCTCCCCCTTAGCGTTCGGCCAGGACACGAAGCGCTGAAAATAGCGGCCCCAGCCGCGCATCCTGGCGGGCATCCGGCCATAATTCTCCAGGTAACGTTCCGTTAGTGCCTCCACCCCATCGCCGTGGTCCAGGCTCTCCGGGAAAATCGTGTTGGCAACGGTCGAAATCGGATACTGATCGTGCTTCTGTAGGAACCTGTTGACGTGACGGACAACCGCCGCCTCATTATCGCTCATCACGCTTGGCTGTTCAATATGAACAACGACACCGCCGAGGTGAAAGGCTGGAGCGTCTCGCAGCGCCTTTGCGGTCTCAACCCAGGCGCGGACTGGCGTCCGCGTCCGCGTAGCGTCCATCGGATTGAAGTACATCACCGTCTCCTTTCGAGATCACAAAGGCATCCACCAAACGCGGACCCAGATAGCTTTCGCGCAACCAGGCATGGCCCTCATGGCCCCACCGTGCGCCCCATGAATTGCGCAGAAGCACTACCGGCTCGCCGCCATAGTCGCCACGGCCCACAACGACCATCGCGTGGCCCCGAGTGGGATCGATCGGCAGCCCGCTATCGTCATCGAGGATCACTTCTGACCCGGCATAATCCCAGCTGGTCGGGTCGTTAAACGTCATCGATGTATAGAGACCGATCACCACCGGGGTATCGGCATCGATCTCTTGGCGGATGCCCAGCAGCCCCGTGCTGCACCCAGCCGATCCGCAGGTCATCACCTCGCTGGTTGCCGCGGGCGGCGACCAGCGGCTTGGGTGCGGCGGGTAAGGGCTATACGGCCAGACCCGCT
Organism: Paracoccus yibinensis; assembly: GCF_030846195.1. Classification (GTDB taxonomy): domain Bacteria; phylum Pseudomonadota; class Alphaproteobacteria; order Rhodobacterales; family Rhodobacteraceae; genus Paracoccus; species Paracoccus yibinensis. Next base: position 20,039 of record NZ_JAVCWH010000022.1, on the reverse strand, counting down.
CAATCGGCTGACCAGACGCCTTCAAGACCGCGCGCGTGTCGGGCACCGTTGTGCCCGATTGTGGTCCTGTGCCGGCATACTGACTGACGTGGTAGTATAGCCATTCAACGCAGAAGATGTTCGGGTGTTTCCGCGCGTGCTGATGGACATCGGACGCCGCAAAGGACAGGCATGTCGGTCGCCGCCCTTGATGCCGCGCGGGGCCAAGCGCCGCCCGAAAATCTTTCATCACCGTCAAGCTCATTGGACCGTCAGACGCTCCAATCGCTGCCGTTCAAACTGCCCTGCCTCGTCACTGGTCGCGGTACGATAATGCAAGGTCAGCGTCTGCGGATCATCATCGGGATCCCAAGGACGGCACTCCTTCAACCGGAAAGTGTTCGCCGTCGGATGCCCCGCCTGCGCCAAGACCCGACGCACAGTCGGCGCGCCAAGCTGTCCCTCGGGCACCGGCTCACGTCCGTCTTTTAAGATCGCAAACCCGGCCTCTTTCAGCTCGTCAAAGGTCCAGACATACCCTGCCCCCGTCGCCTCGTTCAGACGCAGCAGGAACAAATCATCGCGCCCGGCTTCTATGACCGCACCTTCATCGCGCTCGGTGAGCAGCCAAACATCACTCCGCCGTGTATTCGGCAGTGGCTGCCCATCGAGCAGCGCCAGCTTCAAGTCCTTGGGCTTTGCCGCGAGAAGCTGCCGGCGCAAATCTTGACCAATGACCTTCTCCCGTTCGAGGCCGTAGATTGCACCGGCATAGCTCGTCCCGAACCGAAGAGCGGCTTGGTAGACCGTGTCTGGGTTAGCGAGGTGATGCACATCCCAGCCCTGGACCTCCATCTGGGTTTTGATCAGATGCGCAGGCAGCAGGAAGTATGATGCGAAGGCGTCCGCTTCCCGTTCTTCGGGCGGCACCCGTTTGAACACCCGGCCATCAGCTAGGGGGCCGCGTCGCAAGATGCCTTCATCATCCGCGTGCGGATCATGCCCCAACACCCAATGCCCCAGCTCATGGGCTGCGGTGAAGCGCTGCATTCCCAACGGGCGCTCGGTGTTCAGGATGATGCCCGCCGCCCCGCCTTCTTTCATGAACGCCCCGAGCAGCTTGTCGAGCGGCTGGAACATCAGCACAGCACCAGTCCGATCGATGCAGTCAAAGACATCAACGCGCTGCGCGCGCTTTTGTCCCTGATCAAGGCCAAGGTCACGCAGAAGACGGAAGGCTCCTTTCATACCCTTTAAGATCGCTCGTTGGTCCTGATGGCGCGTCATGGATTAGCTCTTCGACTTCGCCTGCAAAAACTCAGCAAAACGCTGCAGTTCCTTACGGTCGGTGTTCGATAAGGACGACGCTGTCCGCGCGAGAAAAGCCACGTCAGCGGGAATGGCCGCTTCGTCGCCTGTAAAATACTGCACTGGACGCTGATAAAGCTGCGCGAGCTTCTTCAGCTCCAATGCGCTCACATTCCGTTTGCCCTTCTCCATCTCGGAGATCGCCGTGCGCGGCACCTCAAGATGGCTCGCAACCTGATCTTGCTTGAACCCGATATATTCACGGGCTTCTTTCAGCTTGGCTCCCAGGACCTGACCTTCATCCTCAGGACCGGCAAACCCCATTTTTGGTTGGTTTGTCATCCTACGACCTCTACCTCCTGTCGCTGACGCTCGTGCCAAAGCTGACGGCTCGCCGTCATGATGCTCCGTACACAGTCCTCGACATCATCAAAGCCGCCGGGCGGCATGGTCGTTTCCGGCAACTCGATGCCGATCTCTGCTTCGACACGCAGTATGATTCGAATGACGACTTGCGAGTCCACCTCTGGCCGCCAGCCGGATTTGGTGGGGGGACGGTCTTGCGCCGCGACCGCGATTTCATCGCGGATCGCTGCTTCCACCGTTGCTTCAGGAAAGTGCATCGCAGCCTCTCATGTCGACATTACCGACACATACATAGCGCATGTCGGATTATCCGACAAGTGTTTTCATGAATCACCGCTGCGTCAGGGCAGCATGCTAAGGCGAGCCACTAGGTGGAGAAGCACCACCAGTCGCAGGCTGCACCGCTTGTGGCGTGCCGACCGGCGAGGCCGGTTGAGCCGTCGTGGGCCCGTCCGACGACCAGAAACCTTGCAGCACGAGAACCCCAACACTCACCAACAATGCGATGAAAAAGCCAATCATCGTTTTGAACAAATTGTCGAGTTGGCCGATCTTCTCACGCTGCGTTGACAGATCTGACTTCAGTTCGAGCTCAAGTTCACGCTGCCGTTCCGAAAGGTTCTGCAAAGACAGGATCTCACCGCTGATGTCGTTCACCAACCGGGTATCAAGGCCAGTGAACCCCTCGTCTTCTTCCTTCTTCATCGCCGTCTGTCGATCGAGGTCAGCGAACCAGATCAGGAACAGCTTCTGGCCTTCTTCCAGGTGGTGCGGCGTTGGACCAGCATTCAACACCGAGAAGACAAGCTGGCCTTTGTAGCCGGGGTCTACATGAAAACCGGAGATATTTATGAGACCGCGAAACTTCGGGCGGGCACGGATCGAGATAAACGCGATCGCCGAATCGGGAACCGTGATTTTTTCCTGGGTGGTCAGAAAAGCGAACTGACCAGGCGGGATTGCGAAACCTTCACCCGGCCGCAGCTTCTGCTTTGTGTGCTGGGATAGCGTCTCAACCTTATGATCTGGGCTGATGTAGATTTCGTTGCCGATCCGCAATGTGTAGGCCGCGCAGTCGATAGCGTTCTCATCATAGCCCGTGATGAGCGGAGTCAATTCCTCTTTCAGCTTTTCGCCAGACCAAAACGCCACTATTCACTCCTATTGGCTCTGTTGCACAAATCGGCTGATGGCCGGGGTTCCCCTTTCCCCGGACAGACTTATCCCACGGGCTCTGTGACAGGGATGCCGAGCGCGGTGTAGCCGTTCAGAACGGCGATACGGACCTGAAGCTCCGCGACCTGTCGGTCGAAGTCCCGCGCCATGAGGCGCTGCCCCAGCAGTTTCACACAGTGCATCTTCGTTTCGACGCGGCTTCGGCGGTGGTATCCGCTCCATCGTCGCCAGAGAGCACGACCGAGGTATTTCGATGCCCGCAGCGCTTCGTTTCGTGCGATCGCGCCGGCGGTGACGGTCTTCCACGGCTTGGCATTCTTGCGAGGCGGAATGACAGCGCGGGCGCCGCGGTCAGCGATTGCATCGTGGCATTTGCGGGTGTCGTAGGCACCGTCGGCAGTGACGCTGCTGATCTGCTCGTACGCTGGGATCTGGTTGAGCAGGTCGGGTAAGACCGGTGCATCGCCGATATGGCTCCCTGTGACCTCGACTGCGCGAACCTCCAGTGTTTCCTCGTCGATCCCGAGATGGATCTTGCGCCAGACGCGCCGTTTGGGTCCACCATGCTTGCGGGCGTGCCACTCGCCTTCGCCCTCGACTTTGATACCCGTGCTGTCGATCAGCAGGTGCAGCGGCCCCTTGGAGCCGCGATACGGGATGTTCACGGCCAGGGTCTTCTGGCGGCGGGACAGGGTGCTGAAGTCGGGCACCGCCCAGTCGAGGCCGACCAGCCGCAGTAGGCTTTCGACGAAGCCTGTCGTCTGCCGGAGCGCCATGCCGAACAGCACCTTCATCGAAAGGCATGTCTGGATGGCGGCATCGCTGTAGGTCTGCTGGCGGCCACGCCTACCTGTCGGCGCGGCATCCCAGCTCATCTCGGGATCGAACCAGATCGTCAGCGAGCCGCGGCGCTTGAGCGCTTCATTGTAGGCTGGCCAGTTCCTGGTCCTGTAGGTCGGGGGTGTAGGTCTGCTCATGTATCCCAGCTACCACGCTGGATTCATGAGATGAATCCCACACGGGATTTGTGCAACAGAGCCCCACCGCGCTACTCGATCGCCTCACCCACCGCTGTCACATCCTGGAGACCGGAAACGACAGCTTCCGCTTCAAGGCAAGCTCAGCCGCAGCCGCCAGGAAAACGAAGGAGGCCAGCCATGCCTTGACCCAAGCCTGACCCACGAAACATAACTCGAAGGTGGGTCAGTTCTCGATGGAAAACCCGGGTCAGTTCCGGGTGAAAATCAACAAACACCCGCTGCCCGGCGGGAAGCACCCTGTTGAACAAGGAAGTCAATGCCATGCCGATCAGTCTTGCCGCCGCTGCACAGACCTACCGCGAAGCCGCGCGCGATGCGGTGCGCCGCCATTCGACCTTCCACCTGGTACAGGCGGCGCTGCTGGTCGTCGCGGGGATCGTCGCCATCGTCTTCCCGGCCTTTTCTTCGGCTGCTGCCGTCGTGGTGTTCGGCTGGCTGCTGATCGCCAGCGGCATCATTCAGGCCATCGGCCTGATCAGCGCACGCCATGCGCCGAACTTCTGGCTGCAGATCATCTCGGCCATACTTGGTGTGTTGCTGGGCATTCTGCTCTTGCGCAACATCGCGCAGGGGATGCTGCTGCTGTCGCTTCTGCTGATCATCTTCTTCATGATCGAGGGGATGTCGAAGGTTGTCTTCGCATTGACGATCCGTCCCTTGCCCAACTGGCTTTGGGTTTTTGCCAGCGGGGTGCTCTCGGTCGTGCTGTCGCTTGTGCTTTTTGCCGCGATGCCGGTCACTGCGCTGTGGCTGATCGGGCTGATGCTGGGGCTCGACCTCATCGCCATTGGCGCGGCCCTTGGTGCGATGGCGTGGAGGCTTCGCGGGCAAGCGGTGCCCGCCGCCTGATCCCCTAGGGCGCCCGGCTTCGGGCGCCATTTTCTTGCAATGAATTGACTGAAAGGCGCCGAAATGGCCAGCAACCCGAAATCGCAGACGCGAAAAACCCTTCCCATCGACCTCGCCTTGCAGGGGGGCGGTTCGCATGGGGCGTTTACATGGGGCGTTCTGGACCGCATCCTCGAGGAAGACTGGTTCGAGATCGATGGCATTTCCGGCACCTCGGCCGGCGCCATGAACGCGGCAATCCTGGCGGCCGGCATGGCCACCGGCGGGCGGCAGACCGCGCGTGAGATGCTGACCGCCTTCTGGCGCCGGACGGCCGATGCCGCGCGCTTCAGCCCGTTCAAGCGCGGGCCGCTGGAGGTCCTGACGGGCAAATGGACGCTGGACAACTCGCCCGCCTTCATCGCCATGGATCTGATGGCGCGGCTGATCTCGCCCTATTCGCTGGGTGGGGCGGCAGGGAACCCGCTGCGCGACATCCTGACAGACCTGATCGATTTCGACGCGCTGGCGACCGGGCCGGTCAAGCTGTTCATCACGGCAACCAATGTGCACACCGGGCAAGGCAGGGTGTTCCGCAAGCATGAGGTGACGGCCGATGTGCTGCTCGCCTCGGCCTGCCTGCCATCGATGTTCCAGGCCATCGAGATCGACGGCGTGCCCTATTGGGACGGCGGCTATGCGGGCAACCCGACGATGACGCCGCTCGTGCGTGAATGTGAAAGCCTCGATACCGTTCTGGTGCAGATCAACCCGGTCGAGCGGCGCGAGACGCCGCGCACCGCGCGCGAGATCGCAAGCCGCCTGAACGAGATCTCTTTCAACGCCCAGCTACTGAAAGAGTTGCGGATGATGGCGCTGCTGCGCCGTGTCATCGACCCCGGCAATGGCGAGGCGCGGTACTGGAAAGAGATGCGCCTGCATCGCATCACCTCGGACATCATGGTGGACCTTGGACATTCCTCGAAGCTGAATGCCGAATGGGACTTCCTGAAGATGCTCTTCGACGAAGGGCGCCGCGCCGCCGAGGATTTCGGCCGCACCCATATTCAGGACATCGGGGTGCGTTCGACCTTCGATATCGACGCGCTGGCGGACGAGCTCTGACATGCTGGGTCTGCTGGGTATTCTGTTGGGCCTTGCCCTGATCATGGTGCTTGCGTTCCGCAGTTGGACAATCCTGCTGCTGGCGCCTTTGGCTGCTGCGGTGGCGGCGCTTTTTTCCGGTCAGCCGATGCTGGCGCACTGGACGCAGACCTTCATGCCTGCGGCGGCGGGGTTTGTGGCGCAGTTCTTTCCGCTTTTCCTGCTGGGCGCATTGTTCGGCAAGCTGATGGACGACAGCGGATCGGTTTCAGCGATCGCCGATTACATGACGCGCCGGCTCGGCCCCTCGCGGGCGATCCTTGCCGTGGTGGCTGCGGGCGCGATGGTCACCTATGGCGGTGTCAGCCTGTTTGTGGCGTTCTTCGTTCTGGCGCCAATGGGGCAGGCGCTGTTCAAGGCGGGAAGCGTGCCGCGCAGGCTGCTTCCGGCGGCACTCGCGCTTGGAACCTCGACCTTCACCATGTCGGCCATGCCGGGAACGCCTGCGATCCAGAACGCGATTCCGATGCCGTTCTTTGGTACCACCCCCTTTGCCGCACCTGGGCTTGGCATCATAGCCAGCATCATCATGGCGGCCATCGGCCTGGGCTGGCTTTCCTTCCGCGAACGTCAGGCCAAGGCGCGGGGCGAGGGTTATGGCGCGGCCGAAAAAGGCTCCGCCGTCTCGCGCGAGCTGGCCAGCACCGCACGCGAGTTTGACCCTGCCGAGATCAGCCGCGCCGGATCCTGGGGCGGGCGGCCACCGATCGGCCTGGCCATTCTGCCGCTGGTTCTGGTTGTCGTGGTCAACCTGATCCTGACGCAGTTCGTGCTGCCCAGCATGGATTTCGATTTCCTCTCGCAGCCCGCATGGGGCGAAACCACCCTGTCGGCTGTCGGCGGGGTCTGGTCGGTGGCGCTTGCGCTTCTGGTCGCCTGCATCGTGCTGGTTGCCATGAACCGGCGCCGCTTTCGCAATCTGCGCGAAAGCATCGACTCGGGCGCGACGGCTGCAGTACTTCCGATCATGAGCGTGGCAAGCCTTGTGGGGTTCGGCGCGGTCGTGGCGGCCCTGCCTGCGTTCGAGATGGTGCGGGACTGGGTTCTGGGCATCGGAGGCGGGCCGCTCGTGTCACTGGCGGTAGCGACGAACATCCTTGCCGCGTTGACCGGATCGGCTTCGGGCGGGATGACCATTGCGCTGCAGGCCCTTGGCCCCACCTTCATGCAGATCGCGTCAGACACAGGGCTGGACCCTGCGCTGATGCACCGGGTGGCCGTGATCGCCTCGGGTACGCTGGACAGCTTGCCGCATAATGGCGCGGTGGTCACGATGCTTGCGGTCTGTGGCTGCACGCATCGCGAAAGCTATCTGGACATCGTCATGGCCGCCATTGTCAGCGCGCTTGTTGCCCTTGTGGCCGTGATCGTGCTTGGCACAGCCTTCGGTTCCTTCTAACCCGATAGGGACAGAGCTTCGGGATCGTCATGACACAGCCCACGCCGACCGCCGCACCACCGGCCCTTTTGAACATCACGCTGGGCGTCATGCTGGCGCTGATGCTGGGGTGGTTCTTCCACATCGCCTCGGGCGTTCTGGTGGGCTCTGTTGCACAAATCGCGTGAGGGATTCATCTCGTGAATCCAGCGTGGTAGCTTGACTGCATGAGCAGACCGACACCTCCGATCTACAAGACCAGGAACTGGCCCGCCTATAACCAAGCGCTCAAGCGCCGCGGCTCTCTGACGATCTGGTTCGACCCGGCCATGACGTGGAAGGCCGCGCCGACTGGCAAGCGCGGGCGACAAGCGGACTACAGCGACGCAGCCATCCAGACCTGCCTCACGATGAAAGTGCTGTTCGGGATGGCGCTCAGGCAGACGACGGGCTTCGTCGAGAGCCTGCTGCGGTTGATCGGCCTGGACTGGGCGGTGCCCGACTTCAGCACGCTGTCGCGGCGCCAGAAGACCCTGAAGGTCAACATCCCCTACCGCGGATCGGCCGGTCCGCTGCACCTGCTGGTCGACAGCACCGGGATCAAGGTCGAGGGTGAAGGCGAGTGGAACGCCCGCAAACATGGCGGCACGAAGCGCAGGGTCTGGCGCAAGATCCACATCGGGATCGACGAGAAATCACTGGAAATCCGGGCGGCCGAGTTCACCACCAGCGACGTCGGTGACGCGCCCATGCTGCCCGAACTTCTGGACCAGATACCACCCGACCAGGAGATCGCCAGCGTCACGGCAGATGGTGCTTTCGACACCCGCAAGTGCCACGACGCCATCGCCGCGCGCGGTGCCGCGGCGATCATCCCGCCTCGCAAGAACGCCAAGCCCTGGAAGCCCGACACAGCCGGGGCTGTCGCCCGCAACGAGATCCTGCGCACATCGAAGCGCGTCGGGCGGACAATCTGGCGACGATGGAGCGGCTATCACCGCCGAAGCCGCGCAGAAACCAAGATGCACTGCGTCAAGCTGCTGGGTCAGCGCCTATCCGCACGCGAGTTCGACCGTCAGGTCGCGGAGTTCCAGGTGCGCGTCGCCGTGCTCAACGGCTTCACCGCGCTCGGCACGCCCATCACAGAGGTCGCAGGATAAATCTGTCCGGGGAAAGGGGAAGTCCGATCAGCAGCCGATTTGTGCAACAAAGCCTATTTCGGCCAGTATTCTCGCGGGCCGCTTCTATGGGCAGGTCCGCGGCCGACCACTGGCTACTCCGCGCACCTTTGCCTGACAGACTGCTAGGTAGCTGTTCAACGTCCGCAGCCAGCCGTTCGTCACTGCCCCGCAGCCAGGGTCACCATGACCTCGATCCTGCGGTCGTTCCGAAGGATCCCGAGTTCGATTGCGTCACCTGCCTGCCGAACATCGAGGCCAGCTCTCAAATCTTCTGAGTTCTTCACAGCGACCCCGTCTATGGAGACGATCACGTCACCAAGGGTCACCCTGCCATCTCGGGTGATCCTGGCCGGCCTGAGGCCTGCTGCATCCGCTGGGCTGCCTGGCGTGACATCCAGCACCATCACCCCAGCCATTCCGGCGCGTGCCAGCAGGGCATCGCCGCGCGGATCATGCGAAACGCCCAGCACAGGCGGCGCATAGCGGCCTGTAGCGATCAATTGCGGCACGACCCTGTTCACCGTGTCCACTGGAACAGCGAAACCAATGCCGGCACTCGATCCCGAAGGACTGTAGATCGCCGTGTTGACGCCGATCAGCCGTCCGGCGCTGTCCAGAAGCGGGCCTCCTGAATTACCAGGATTGATGGCGGCGTCGGTCTGGATCAGGCCGCGGATCATCGTGCCGCGCTTGCCGGGGATCTCCCGATCAAGGGAAGAGACAATGCCCGTGGTCAGTGTCCAGTCGAGACCAAAAGGATTGCCGATGGCGAAGACGCCTTGCCCGACTTGCAGGTCCTCGCTGCTCCCGACTGCGAGGGGTAGGGGCCGCTCGGATCCCGCCTCGATGTGAAGCACTGCCAGGTCATGTTCGGGAGCCGTCCCCACGAGGCGGGCAGGATAAGCGCGGCCATCGGCAAGCCGCACCAATGCTGCCGTTGCCCCCTCGATGACGTGGTTGTTGGTCACGACATGGCCCTGCGCATCCCAGATGAACCCCGAACCGCTGCCGCGCGGAACGTCATAGGCGTTCCGAGTCCAGAAATCGACCACGCGGCTTTCAGTCGTGATCGAGACAACGCTATCCTTGGCACCCTCGAAGATGGCGATGGTGGTCTGCTCGTCTGCGGCCAGATCGCCGCGGGGAACAACGACCCTCGGCTCCCCGGCTGGCTCACGCAGAGCCAGTTCCAGGAGAGGAACGCCGCGCCAGACCAGCACGACGAGGATCGCGGCAAGTGTCACAAGCACGAGCCTTGGCAAAAATCCGTCTGCTTTCATAGGACATCCACCGACGCGAGCCCAAGCGTTCGGGCCCGGTTGGCCGACAGCAAGGCACCCGGCTCGTCCGAGGGGGCCCGCGTGCTGGTGATGAAGATGCGGTGGCGTGTGCTGAGCGCCTCCGCCTCGGCCCGAAGCTCTGGATTGTCGATGCCAATGATCTCCGGCGGGCGGCTGCAGCCTACCAGAACCAGCAGGGCCAGGGTCACAAGGATAAACGTGAAACGACTGAAATCGACCGAAACGCGCATGATCATGATCTGGGTTCGCACGATCTCTTCCATGGTGACGGGTTTACATCTGAAGCACCACAGTCGGACGAGTTGCGCAGGTTGTCCAGAGAATGCTTGCTCGGCGAAAGGCCGATGCCCGGATTGCATCGGCCTGACGATCCTTGCGCCGAAGCGCCGTGTTGCAGCCCGACGCGCCTCAGCCCGCCGCAGACACGTCCCCCGAAAGCGCGGGCCCGGCAAGAAGAGCGCGCAACTTGTCTTCCTGTTCCTTCGACAGCGATGTCTTGAGAATGCGCGGCTCGTACTGTTTGATCTCGGCGACGACCTTGTCGGTCGTTGCCTTTGCCACATGCACGAAAAGTGCCGATGTTCCGGGCTTGATGGTCTCGCCAAGATCCTTGATGAACTGGTCGTTTATTCCGTAATCCGACAGCCGACCGCTCAATGCACCCATCGCGGCGCCCGCCATGCCGCCAATCGCGAAACCCGCCATCGGATTGAGGACAAGCAGACCGGCAAGAGTGCCGACCAGCGCCCCCGTGCTCAGCCCGCTGCTCGCGCCGATCGCGGTCAGATTGACGGATTGCTTGATCTGTATGTCCCCTTCCTCGGGGCGGATGACAACCACGGCATCGAGCATGTCGATCAGATGCTCCTTGCGCAGTTCGCGCAATTTGCCGAGCACGATGTCAGCCGTGTCAGTTCCGTCAAAATCAAGTACTACGAGGTCGGCCATACTGGGCACTCCTATTCATCCGACATTCTCCAAGTGGCCTGCCGCTTGACTTCAAGATCGCCTGATTTTGCTCGCTGGGCAAGCGTTTTTCGCCCCGAGCGGTGTCTGTCGTCGCGCAAACGGCCGAAGTCGGGTGGATCAAGCCTCGAACCCGCAGCATTCTGGCCCGGCAGAGCCGCTTTTCCGCGCGGCAGACGGACCTGTCCTGCCGCTTTCGTTCAGCTTGGGCATGGATCGTGGTCATGCGCATGACGGAGGCGTTCGAAGACGGCGGATGGCGGCAAGGACGGCCCGCACCATCGGGCCGGTGACGGCGACCTCGGCCAACTGGAAGGTAATGGCGCGGGCGTGGCGGACGACGCGGGCGCCGATCTTGATCAGCTTGAGTTGCAGGCTGGTCAACGACCAGTCCGCCATGGCCTCGGGCAGTTCGATGCAGCGCAGGAAGGTTGCCAGGTTGTAGGCCAGCGCGTGCAGTTGCAGCCGCACCTCGTTGTGCCGGAACTTCCGGCATGACAGCCGCGTCCAGCGAAAGGCATATTTGCCTTCCTTGATGTGCTGCTCTGCGGTGCCGCGCTGGTTGTAGAACCTCACCACCCAGTCTGGCTCCATCGGCAGGTTGGTGACGATGAAGCCGACTTTGGGGAACAGCTCGCCCGGATGCCATTCGATCTTGGCGATGACGCGGCGCGGCTTGTCCCAGGACGCCGCCTGATACTCGAAGTCCTCGAAGAACCGTTTGACCTTGGTCAGCGAAGGCCGTCCCACGGGCCGTGTCAGCCGATGCGCGATCTTCTCGCGCAAGACGGCGTTGGCGGGCAGACGGATGGCGTAGAAGAACCTGGCTTCTTCCAGCCGCATATAGATCGCGGGGATCGCGTAGGCAGCGTCGGCCCGGAAGAAGCGTCCACCAAGGTCGCGGCCAGCATATCGGGCAATGACGGGATCAAGGACATCCCGCCAGCCATCGGCGCTGTGGACATTGCCGTTACGCAGGGCGCAGCGCTCCAGCATGCCAAACTGGTTGAACAAGAAGATGGGGTGATAGCAGGTGCAGTCGAAATGCCCGTTCCAGGCAGCACCTTCCTGATCGCCGTGGGTGGGGCTGACCGAGCTGTCCATGTCCAGCACGATGTATTTCAACCCGTTGCGGTCATGAAACCGGTCGATCCATTGGCCGTTCAGATCGGCCAGCGCCGCCCGGTTCGCGGCCAGAGCCAGCGTCTCGGTCTCGAACCGTCCCATCTGCGATGCCGAAGCAGCTTGCGCCTCGACGGCCCTGCCGCCAACGACCTGACGCATCACGGGATCGAGGGCCAAGCGGTCGGCATCGTTCACATCCTCGTATCCGGCCAGTCGTCCGAACACCGATTGCCGGAACAATCCGTCAAGCCGATGGAGCGTGTTCTTCCCGGTGCGGCTGTCTCGCAGCGCCTCCGACGCCAGATTGGACAGGCCGAGCACGTCATCAAGCTCGCGCATCACCAGCAGGCCACCGTCTGAACTGATCTGCGCACCACGGAACTCCAGACGCACACGGCGGTCGAAATCAACCCGATCTCCCCGCGCCAAGCCCGCACCCTCCAGGTGATCCATGAAACGCGCCCCTCGCAGCCGTCAACGCCATGATTTATATGCGAAATATCACGATTACGACAGCGAAATCAGCGACTTACTTGGAGAATGTGGGATAAATAAGATTCGCCAAAAATTTCTTAGTGGTTTGCACTTCAAAACCAGCCGGCGGGGAGCTTGAGGTTACAGCCTGCCCTTCAGAGTGAAACAGGCCAACGAGGTGTAGACCGAGGATCACTCGAGAATATCTGGAAATTCTGGATCGTCAGGCTGCTTCGCGCCCGTTCCGCGACGTTTACGGTTCCGGATTGCGCCAGGAGTTGACGGATCAGACCGTCTCGATGCTGACCCGTGCCCGTTCCCCGCCCAAGGCCGCGAAGGCCCGTTGTCTGCAGGTCAGGACCAAGATCTGCTGGTCCTGCGCCACGCGGTGCAGGGCGGTGAACATGGCCTCGATGCGGTCGTCGTCGCTGTGGACCAGGGCGTCGTCCAGGATCACCGGCACCTGGGTGCCTGCGCGTGCGAACAGCCGCGCAAAGGCCAGCCGGGTCAGGATCGCCACCTGTTCGCGCGTACCGCCCGACAGAATGTCCAGGGCCTCGGCCTGACCATCGCGGGTCAGGGCAGCGGGCAGCAGGGTCTGGTCGTCGATCTCCAGCGTGGCGCCGGGATGGATCGCCCCCAGCAGAGGCTGCAATTCGCGCAGCACCGGCCCGAGATAGGCGTCCCGCGTCTGGCGCCGCGCCTCGTCAAGCGCCCGGCGCAGGCGGGTGAGCGACTGCACCTCGGCCGCGTATCGCGCGGCGCGGGCCTCGGCGTCGGAAAGCCTGCCGCGGACCTCGTCCAGATGTTCCTCGATCCCTTCCTCGGCCAGGGTGCCGATGGATCCGTTCAGCATCGCCAGATCCTCGCGCAGGCGGTCGCGCTGCGCCTTGGCCTGGGCCGCGACCGACTGGGCGCGCGACAGGGCGGCGCGGGCCATGTCCAGGTCGGGGGCGGCCCGTTCCAGCCGCGCGCACTCGGCCTGGGCATCGGCCAGCCCCGACTGGTGGCCCGTCCGGGCGTCGCGCAGACCCTGCAGCCGGGCCGTCAGCGCCGCAGGATCGCCGGCCTCGGCGGCTGCCGCGTTATGGGTGCGGCGGGCGGCGGCAAGCGTGGCGGCGGCGGCGGCCCGGGCCTCGGACGCGGCACGCAGGGCAGACTGGGCCTCGGCCGCGGCGGCGCGGGCCCCATCCTCGGTGGCGGTGGCGATGGCAAGGTCCGCTTCAAGGGCGGCGGGGTCGCCCGCGTCCTCAGCGCCCGCACCGGCTTCCGCGACCGCCTGCGCATGGGCCTGGCGCAGGGCCTCCAGCCCGTTGGGGGCAAGCTGGGCCAGAAGGGCCTGGGCGCTGCGCAGGCTGTCGTCCAGCCGCTGCGCCTCGACCAGGCGGGCGCGGGCCTGGGCCAGATCCTCGGCCCCGCAGGCGGACAGCCGCTGAGAAAGCGTGGCCGCGGCCTTGTCCAGTTGCGCCCGGTCGCCGCCGGTCTGGGTGCCGGGGTCGATCCGCATGGTGCCGATGCCCGGCAGGTCGAAGTCGCGCGGGCCGGTCAGGCGGTGCGGGCCCTCAGACAGGTCGGCCCCATCGGCGCGGACCCGCGCGGTGCCGCTATAGGCAAGGGACAGGCAGACCGACTGCGCGTCCAGGCGGGCCTCGGCCCGGTTCAGCTCGTCGGCGGCCTGTTCGGCGGCGGCAAGGGCCTGCGGCGTCACCACCAGCAACCCGCGCTGCGCCCGCTGTGCCTCGATCTCGGCGCGCAGGCGCTCGGCCTCGGCCAGGCTGCGGGCCAGGTGCGTGGCGCGGTCCTGCGCGGCGCGGGCAAGGCGCGCCCGCTGCGCCAGGGCCAGACGGTCGCGCAGGGCGCGGGTGGCGGCCTCGGCATCGCGAAGGAGGGCGGCGGTGTCGCCTTCGGCCTGGGACAGGGTGGCTGTGCGGCCGTCATGACGGGCCGCATCCTCGGTCGCCGTGGCCAGGGCCTGGGCCGCGCGGGCGGCGCGGTCCGACAGCGTTTCCAGCCGCTCGATCTCGGCGCGGGCATTGTCGTCGGTGGCCCGCGCCAGGGCCAGGGCGCGCTGCGCCGCCCCCAGCCGGTCGGCATGGGCCTCGGCCTCGGCCAGGGCGGCGCGGGCCGCAGCCAGGGCATCGGCGCGGCGCCGGTCCTCGGCGGGGTCGTCCAAGGCTGCAAGCTGGCGCTGCGCCTCGCTGCGGCGGGACAGGTCGCCCGACAGCCGCGCGGCCTTGGCGGCAAGGTCGGCCTCCTCTGCGCGCAGGGCCTCGGCCTCGGCCTCGGCCCGGGCCCATTCGCCGCCCGCCTTGGCCTTGCCGGTCGCGGTCGCAAGCCTGCCAAGCGCGTCGCCGACCTTTGCCGCCACCCCGTCCAGCCGGCGCCCGCCGGTCATCATCTCGATCTCGCCCGCGACCGAGGACAAGAGATCCCGCCGCGCCGACAGCGCCCGTTCGCGGTCGGACTTGTCGCTGGCCGAACTGCCTTCGGGTTCCAGTCCCAGCAGGCCTTGGCGCACCCACAGAAGGCCCGACGGCCCCGACAGCCCCGCCCCCAGCATCCGGTCGATCCAGGCTTCTGCCTCGTCGTCCTGGGCCAGAATGCGTCCATCGCGCAGCACCCTGGCCGAAGCGCGCGACAGCCAGCGCTTCTCGATCCGGTAGCGCCCGTCGGGCAGGTCCAGATCCGCCGCCACCTCGGGCGCGCCGCCGACATGGGGTTGCAGCGCCTTGATCGCCGCACGGGTGGCGCGGTGGCGTTCGAAGAACAGGGCGTGGATGGCGTCGAAGAAGGTGGACTTGCCGAATTCGTTGGGCTCGCACAGCACGGTGATACCGTCGCCGATCCCATCGATCCGGGCGGTGTGGCCGGCGAAGCGGCGCACGTTGGTCAGGTGCAGCGCGCGGATCTTCATGCCCCCACCTCTTGCGCAAGGGCATAGAGCCGCGTCAGCGCCGAGGCTGCCACCGCGCGCTCAGTGGCGCTGCGATCCCCGTCGCCCGCCTCGGCCAGCAGCGCCTCGGCCGCCTGGCGCAGCGCGCCCGCGCGGTCGATCCCGTCCAGGTCGTCGGGCCGCGCCTCGGTCGCGAGGCCGGACAGGTTGTGGCCGAACCAGCCGAAGTCGGGGGCGGCCGCCTGCGCCGCCGCGTCAAGCGCGGCCCGGTCGGACAGGGGCAGGCGGCCCTTGGCAACAAGCCGGACCAGCAGGTTGCGCCGCAGCCTCAGTGGGGGCAGGGCCGCGTCCAGCCGGGCCAGCGGATCGTCGCCGGGCAGCAGGTCCAGCGTGACGGTCTGCCAGCCCATGCTGCCGGTTTCCACCGGGCGAACCCGCGCCGTCCCGTCCAGCGTCACCAGCAGCGCGCAGCAGACCGCAGAGTGCTTGAAGCCGTCGGCCTCGGGCGTGCCGGAATACCAGGTGGTCGCGTTCACCTCCATCCGGCCGTGCCAGTCGCCAAGCGCCAGGTAGTCCAGGCCGCACAGCCGCGCCCGGTCCGGGGCGATGATGCCCGCCACGCCGTCCTCGCCCGAGAAGTCGGCGATCGCGCCGTGGCCCAGGCCGATGCGCAGGCAGCCGTCGGGGGTGGGGGCGGCCATCGCCTCGGTCAGGTCGCGGCCGGGGCGGCGCTGCGTGCAGGGGGCGGGCAGGACCATCACGCCGGGGGCCAGTTCGACCGGATCGGGGCTGGTGATCGCCTGCAAGTTGGCGGGCCCATCCTGGGCGATGCGCCGCCACAGTTCGGTGGCGGCCAGGCTGTCATGGTTGCCCGGCAGCATGATCCAGGTGATGTCGGTCTCGGCCGCCATGGCGCGCAGGGCGTGGCGCAGGGTGTCGGGGGCGGGGGTCTCGGCGTCGAAGGTGTCGCCCGCCAGCAGCACCACGCTTGCGCCGCCCTCGCGCGCGGCCTGCGCCAGCCGGGCGATTGCACCGTGGCGGGCCTCGCGCAGGCGGTTGCGGATGGCTTCGGGATAGGTGCCGAAGGCCTTGCCCAGGTGCAGGTCGGACGAATGCAGGAAGCGGAACATCGGCGGCGGGATCCTTTGGGTCGGCACTGTCGCGGATCGAGAACAGAACACGCACGCTGCTGGTTCGGCAAGCCCAAAGAGGCGTTGCGCGCTTTGTCCTGGCAGGCTGTCCACCCGCCTGTCCTGCGCCGCCTGCCACAGAGAGCCAGAGGTCCGGCGGACTGTCCGTGACGGGTCGAGGGCTGGAGGAGAGGCCTCCGGCGCCCGTCGCGGAGGAAATTCCAATGTCTGGACCAAAGCGAACTGCCCGAGCGACAGAACCTGCAAGCGGCGGTCATTCCACACGGTCCCGTCGCTCCGGGGGAGCTGTCCCACCATCTCGCGGGACAGGTCCTGAAGCGCGCGCTGACATCTACACGCGGGTTACCGCAGAAATCATCGCGGCCCTCGAGCACGGGGCCGGTGAGTGGCACGCCCCGTGGTTCCATGACGGTGCCCATGCCGCCCGCCCGACCAATGTTGCATCAGGCAAGCGTTACCGGGGCATCAACACCGTGGCGCTGTGGGTCGCGGCCATGACATCGGGTTACAGCGATGGCCTGTGGGGCACCTACCGGCAATGGCAGGCTGCCGGTGCTCAGGTTCGCAAGGGTGAGCGCTCGACCACCGTGGTTCTGTGGAAGCAGATCGCCTCGCGCGAGGAGACAAAGGCAGAGGACGACGGCAAGGACGATGGCGGTCGCGCCCGGATGGTGGCGCGGGCTTTTGCGGTGTTCAACCTGGCCCAGGTGGACGGATACGAACGCCCTCTGACACCGTGCCTGCCCGAGAGCGAGCGTCTGGCACATGCGGAAGCCTTCATCGCCAACCTTGAAATAAGAACCGTGTTTGGCGGCTCAGAAGCCTTCTACCGTCCCTCCGTGGACACGGTGTTCATGCCCGAGTTCGCGCAGTTCCGGGACGCTGCCTCGTTTTATGGGGTCTGGCTGCATGAGCATGGCCACGCCTCGGGGGCAAAACACAGGCTTGATCGCGATCTCTCCGGCCGGTTCGGTTCGCAGGCTTATGCGGCAGAGGAATGCTGTGTCGAGATCCTCAGCGGCCTCGTGCTTGCCGATCTCGGCATTGCCCATCATCCGCGGCCCGACCATGCCGCCTACATCGCCTCGTGGCTCAAGGTCATGGCTGCAGACCCCCGCGCGATCTTCACGGCTGCCGGCAAGGCGCAGCAGGCCGCCGACTGGATGCATGCGCAGCAGCCCGCTCTCACACCACCCGGCGCACCCGATGAACCGGAGGATGGCCACCCTTGGTCAGGGGAGGCAGCGGCGCAGCGCATCGATCACCTGAAGAAACCCGACATGGCGCGGGAAGCCGAGCGGCTGCTGGCGGAGACCGGGTGGCTGCCCGAGCCGCTGCGGCTGGGAGACGCCGAAAGCGGGGCAACCAGCGACGAGAATGCCGGATCTGCTTCCCTGCCGACCGACCCGACCGGTGAGGCCAATAACGCGGAACCAGACGACACGGACGATCCCGCACGGGAGCCTCCGTCCGGAGCAGGGGAAGACGGCACTGCCCGCGTGGAGGAGGACAATCCGCAAGGCATGGCCGCCGAGTGAGGATGGAGGCCGGGGGGGCATAGCCGCCCCGTCTCCCGCTCTCCCGGTTCACGACGGCTTGGTCGTGTCGCACTGACCTGAGGCGGGGGCCGTGAACAGCGCCCTTCCTTACCAAGAGGCAGAGCCCGGTGGGGGAGGGGACAAGCCCGGCGCGAGGAGGGAGAGCCGCGCCGCGCCGTTTCTGTCATCCCGCTCTCCCGGAGGACCTTTCCATGACCGATCCCGAACATGCCGGCAAGCCGGACCCCGACATTGCTGCAAGCATCGCCCGTGTTCTTGCCGAACACGATGCTCATCAACAACGCGCAGCCGCGCTGCGCCCGGCCAACAAGGCCGCGCTCTTCGATGCCCTGGAGGCCGCCGGGATCACCACCGTCACGGTGACCTTCGACGGCTACGGCGACAGCGGCCAGATTGAGGATGTCACCGCACAGTGCGGCGAGACCATTGTCGATCTTCCCGCAGGCCAGGTTGCGCTGGCGTCCGCTACGTGGAACTCGGACGATGTGTCCACCGCCCAAGTGGAGATCGGGGCCGCCCTCGAGCAGCATTGCTATGACCTGCTCGAGCAAAGCCATGCCGGCTGGGAGAACAACGACGGCGCCTCTGGCGCGTTCGTCTTCGACGTGCCGGCCCGGGCGATCACGCTCGATCACAGCGAGCGCTATACCGCCACTGAAACCTACAGCCACGTGTTCTAAGGGAGGAGACCATGGCACATCCTTATCATCACGCCCTCTCCTCGGTCCGCAGCTGGGGCGGCAGCATCGAGGACTACCTGGCCGTCCATGCCTGGTTCGATGGCAGCAAGGAGATCCTTGCCGACTTCCGGCACCGGGCGCTGCGCCATCATGCCGAGGGCATCTTCATGTCGGAACGGCTGTTCGGCACCACGCTCACCCTGGCCTCGGGGCGGCAGATCCCCACCCGGTGGATCGGCGAGCAGCATGTCCGCGAGGATCTGGGCCATATCCCGAGCTTCGCCGACTGGGCCAGGGCGATCCGCCCGGAGCCGTGGATGGGACGAAGCCAGGCGCTCGACCTGGTCGTCGATCCCGCCATGGCCACACGAGGCGGAGGATCCTGATGCATGCGGCCTCTCTGGCGGGTCACCGCCGGAGCGTCGATCAGGCCCACAGCCGGGCAGCAAGGGACAGAGGAAGGCTGGGAGAAGGCTGCGCCTGCCGGGGCTAGAGAGCGACATGGCGGGCGCATCCCCGTATCTCATAACCGGAGATCTCCGCCATGAGCCTCACCGCACCCTCATTCTCCTCTGCCATGCCCGTTCCCGAGGAGCGCCGCATGGCCTTTCTGCCTCGGCTGTTCGGCGCCCGTCTTCTCCTTGTCGGCAAGCACACCGTCTTCGGCTTCATGGAAAGGCTGAGCCCGACGGACTACACCGGCGGCATGTGGGACTTCCTTGAGCGGGCAGGCGAGCCCCTTTATCTCGCCCCGACCTGCAGGCCGCGCTTCCACCTTGTCTGGGACGGCAACGGCTATGAAGGCGATGTCTCGGCTGACGCTGCGGGCATCATCGCCACTCTGTTTGCCTTTTCGCACCTGTCGTTCCGCCATGACGCCCCGGAACTCTCAGACGGCTTTGCCCGCCTTTACGCCCATGCCGCGGATCATCCCGAGGCCCGCGAGATTTTCCAGGCCATCGACTGAACCGTGCAAGCGCCCTGCTTTACGGCGGGGCGCTTGTTTCCTGCTGGCTTTCGCTATGGCGCCGCAGGAGGGCGGCTCAGACGGCAAGCGAGAGAAGCCTGCCTCCTGGACACGCGCCGGGATCTAGGGCCGAGGAGAAGATGCGCATCAGGTCGTTATCCTTGGCAGAAGGCGGTCCGATCAGCAGGCGCGTGGCTACCAAAACGGCCCCTGTCGAGCGGCTTGGCTGCAATCTCGTGCTGTCTTGCCGAGCAGCCCACCTTGGGGTTACCGGATGATCATGGCCGTGCATGCAAGGCGGACCCCACGATGGATGAACGCGCAACCCGCGATGAACGCCTGGATGACCTGGCGCAAACCCTGGCGGACATGCTCGGTGTCAACAAGACGGAAGCCATGCGCCTGGCTCTCCAAAACGAGATCGAGCGTCTGCGGTCCACACCCACCATTGATGACCAGATTGCGACGCTGCGGGAGACGGTGAAGAACTACGGCCGCAAGTC
>NZ_JAVCWH010000021.1 GCF_030846195.1 Paracoccus yibinensis | reverse complement strand
CGAGCGCAGGGCCGACATTCACCTCGCCTTCACCATCTTGGCCTGCGCCATCATCTGCTTTCGAGCGCTGACAACGTGGTTTTGAAATGACCTCTAAAAACCTGCCAGGCCGCAAACCTGTTTTGGACCTGCACTCAGAGGTTTCAGCAAAAAGCCCTGCCGTATGGCAGGGCTTAGGAACGAGGTCTTGCCTGAGGGGCTGTGTTTCTGGATAGGAAAAACCCTAACCTGGACAGAGATCAGGCAGCCGAGTGCAGGCGTGGGGTGACCCATTTCGACCCCTTGAGACCCCGGATTGCCTTGGCGCTGCCGAGGACCAGAAGATCAACCGACGGCTCGATCAGGACCACAAGAAGGTAGGCGCCACCAAATGTGCTGATGGCTGCCAGGTTGGCTGCAGTCAGGCCTTGACCGTAAAGGGCCCAGAATGCCACCCAGGCCACGATGCCGCCCTGATAGGCCAGAGACAGCGACAGCACCTGGCCATAGCTCAGATCCACATAGGCCATGCCGGATGGAATGATGCGGCGGGCGAGAGCCTCAAGTGCAAAAAGCGGCACCAGCAGGGTGGTCAAGTTCATGCCGTATTGGGGCAGGTCGAAGGGTGCGAACAGCAGCCCCTGCAAGAGCAGCCCCAAAGTGAGGCCGAACGCAGCAGGCGCCACACCGAAGATCAGGAACAGTGTCGACCCGAGAATGAGATGGACCTCCGACACGCCGACCGGAAAGTGTGGCAGTATCTCGAAGAAGGAAAATACCAAGGCCGTGCTCGCAATAGCACGCCCGGCGAAGGAAGCCACACCCTGCTCGCGCAACGTGATCCAGCCACGCTGGAGCGCATAGGCGCCAGCGCCCGCCGCAGTGACATAGCTCAGAAAAATCTTGGCCCCATCAACGAGGCCTGGTTCGATATGCATCCGTCTCTCCTTGCCGTCCCACCGACAGCGTTTGACATTTCCTGCATGGCCGGTCTCCTGACTTGCGGGTCACAGCAGCCTTCCCCCTTCCCAGTCCATCGGACCAGTGGCTTCTTGGAAGGCCGCTCTCCGCACACAGTCGCGGGGGCGGTTGAGGCTTGGAGCATCCTTGCGGAATGCCCGTTCCCCATTCCCGATTAAGTCCAGTCGGGTTGTGCCGACCGAACGCCATGGCCCCTTGTGGGCGCCTTGGTTGTCATGCGTCAAGCAGGATCTGCGCCTCGTGACCGACGCTGCACACCTCTTTCGGATACAGGTTCGTTGAGGGAACAAGCGAAGGCCAGTTCCAAGCCTTACACCTGCGCCAGCCTCAACAACTCCTCCACGTCAAGATGGGCCTCGATATGGAGGGCAAGCTCGTCAAGCACCGTGTCGATCTCTGCGGCATAGGAAAAGGGGCTTGTTCTTGCGCCCAGGCCTTGAAGCCAGGCATTGCGGAACGGGTCCGATGTGAACAGCCCGTGCAAATAGGTTCCCTCTACCCGTCCATCCCGCGAACGCGCACCGTCCGGGCAATCCTGGATATGGGCAAAGGGGCGCAGGCAACCGATCCCTTCGGTTCTGCCCAGGTGGATCTCGTAACCCGCGACCTGCAGGCCGGAAAGAGCATGGACGGCGGTAACGCGGGTCAGGCGCTTGTCGGCTGCCAGCACCGTCTGGACATCCAGGTAGCCAAGACCCTCGGTTTCAC
Source organism: Paracoccus yibinensis (assembly GCF_030846195.1). Taxonomy (GTDB): domain Bacteria; phylum Pseudomonadota; class Alphaproteobacteria; order Rhodobacterales; family Rhodobacteraceae; genus Paracoccus; species Paracoccus yibinensis. The sequence goes on along the minus strand of NZ_JAVCWH010000021.1, from coordinate 22,323 downwards.
CGGCCTCTCCTTCGATGCCATGTGAATCCACAATGCTGTTGCCCAACATCTGGAACCCGCCACATATCCCCAGTATCCGACCGCCGCGGCGGTGATGGGCCTTGAGGTCGATGTCCCACCCCTGTGCGCGCAGGAAGGCAAGGTCTGCCCGGGTAGACTTCGTGCCCGGAATAATAACCACCGCAGCATCGCCTGGAATGGCTTGTCCCGGCCGAACCATTTCGAGCCTGACGCCGGGATGCGTTTTCAAGGGATCGAGATCGTCGAAATTTGCAATGCGGGACAGGGCGAGGCAGGCAATCTTGATCGCACCTTCCCCGAAGGGCTGCAGGTCGAGCGCGTCCTCGGCAGGAAGCAGCGTGGCCCTGGCGAACCATGGAAGCACACCGAAACCCGGCCAGCCGGTCTGCTCGGCGATCATCCGATAGCCGTCGTCAAAGAGCGAGGGGTCGCCGCGAAATCGATTGACGATGAAACCCTTGATGCGTGCGGCATCCTCGGGGTCGAGGACGATCCTGGCTCCGACCAGTTGCGCAATGACACCCCCGCGATCGATGTCGCCGATGAGCACCACGGGAATATTTGCGGCCGCGGCAAACCCCATGTTGGCGATGTCTCCCTGGCGCAGGTTGATCTCGGCCGGGCTGCCCGCGCCTTCGACGATAACCAGATCAGCCTCGGCCTTCAGCCGCTCGAAGCTTTCCAGAACCGGCGTCATCAGCTTCGGCTTCAGTCGCGCGTAGTCGCGGGCCTTCAGGGTGGCGCGCCGCTTTCCCTGCACGATGACCTGCGCGCCGATGTCCGTCTCGGGTTTCAGCAGGACCGGGTTCATGTCGGTGTGGGACTCGACACCGCAGGCAAGCGCCTGAAGAGCTTGCGCGCGGCCAATCTCGCCGCCATCCACTGTCACGGCAGCGTTGTTCGACATGTTCTGCGGCTTGAAGGGGCGCACGGACAGACCGCGCCGCACGGCCGCCCGGCAGAGGCCGGCAACAAGCAGGGATTTTCCGACGTTCGATCCGGTTCCCTGGAGCATCAGCGCATGTGTCAGAACTCGACCCCTGCCTGAGCCTTGATCCCCTGTCGGAAGGGATGCTTCACAACTGTCATTTCCGTCACCAGATCGGCGACCTCGATCAGTTCTGGCTTGGCATTGCGGCCCGTGAGCAGAACATGGGTCATCTCGGGTTTCTCGGATCGGAGGAAGTCCACGACCTCATTGATGTCGAGATAGTCATAGCGCAAGGCGATGTTGATCTCGTCCAGCAGAACCATCCGGTTGCGGTCGTCCCGTATCAGGTCTTTCGCCTTGGCCCAGGCACGGGCGGCGGCGGCACGATCACGCTCCAGGTCCTGGGTTTCCCAGGTAAAGCCTTCACCCATGGTATGGAACTCGCAAAGGATGGGGAAATGGGTCAGCAGGAAATCCCGCTCACCCGTCGCCATCGCGCCCTTGATGAACTGAACGACCGCCACCGGCATCCCATGCGAGATCGCCCGCATCACCATGCCGAAAGCCGAGGACGATTTGCCCTTTCCCGGGCCTGTCAGCACCAGGATCAGGCCCTTCTCGCCGGTCTTCTCTGCCATCATCCGGTCGCGGGCCGCCTTGATCCGGGCCTTCTTCTCGGCATGGCGCGCGGCCTCATTGGGGACTGTTCCTGTCGGCATGGCTCCCTTTCTCTTGACAAGCGAGGCGGTCTCGTGGCTTCCCTCGTGCATCGTTGGTTCTCGCACAGCGCGAGCTAAGAGGGAATGCGATAGCTGGTTTCCAGCAAAGCGCAGCCGCCCCCGCGACCGTGACCGGAGAGGTCACCCGGATGCCACTGGGCCGAACAGCCTGGGAAGGTCGGGTGACCGTCGGGGAAAATCCCCGTTATCCGCAAGCCGGGAGACCTGCCAGCGTGCGGTGCGAGATCTCGCATCTGCGTTGTGTTGCGGTCGGGGTGAACCGTGTGCAAGCCATGACGGCGGCCACCGGGCTTTCGCATGTCCTGCGCGCAAATCCTAACCCCCCGCGTCCATTGGCTTGCCGGGAGGGCAGATGGCCAAGAAGAATGCGCTGACGGTCTGCGTCACCTGCAGGCGCGTCGGCACCGATCCGCAGGCACCGCGTGACGGGGTGCGGCTGTCCGATGCGCTTGCCGCGCGCGGCGTGCCCCATGACCAACAGGAATGTTTTTCGGCCTGCGAGCGCTCCTGCGTTGTCGTGTTCCGTGGACCTGGCCGCTGGACCTATGTGCAGGGGGGACTGGATCCTGACCTGCATCCGGACGACGTGGCCGAGATGGCCCGCGCCTATGCCGCGACTCCAGATGGCATCGTGCCCTGGCGCTCCCGTCCCGAAGTGATCCGCAAGAACACCATTGCCCGCATTCCCCCGATCGAGGTCTGAGATGTCACTTGAAAAAACCCCCGTCACCATCGTCACCGGATTTCTGGGGGCTGGCAAGACGACGCTGATCCGCCATCTGCTGCAGAACCCCAAAGGGCGCAGGCTGGCGGTGCTGGTCAACGAGTTCGGAGATGTCGGTGTGGATGGCGACCTGATCCGCGCCTGCGCCGATGCCAACTGCCCCGAGGCCAACATTGTCGAACTGACCAACGGCTGCATCTGCTGCACCGTCGCCGACGAGTTCATCCCGTCCATCGAGCGGCTTCTGGCGCTGGATCCGAAACCCGACCATATCGTGATCGAGACCTCGGGGCTTGCGCTGCCCAAGCCTCTGCTCAAGGCCTTCGACTGGCCAGACCTGCGCTCGCGCATCACCATCGACGGCGTGGTTGCCGTGGCCGATGCCGAGGCTGTGGCGGCAGGCCGCTTTGCTCCCGATCCGGCGCATCCCGGCGATGCAAGCGAGCTTGATCACGAAACGCCCCTGTCCGAGGTCTTCGAGGACCAGATCGCCTGCGCGGATATCGTGCTGCTCTCCAAGGCTGACCTGGCTGGCAGCGGTGGACTTGCTGCTGCCCGCGAGATCATCACGGCCGAGGCGCCGCGTCCGCTGCCCATGGTGGCCCTGACCGAGGGCGTGATTGATCCTCGTGTGGTTCTGGGGATCAACGCGGCGGCCGAGAACGATCTGGCCGCACGTCCTTCGCACCACGAGGGCGAGGGGGAGCATGACCACGACGACTTTGACACGGTGGTGATCGACCTGCCCGAACAGGCGGATCCCAAAGCATTGGCCAGCAAGATCGCGGCACTGGCCGAAGTGCAGAAGGTCCTTCGGGTCAAGGGCCATGTCGCAGTCGAGGGTAAGCCGCTGCGGCTTCTGGTTCAGGCCGTAGGTGCGCGTGTGCGCCACCAGTTCGACCGTCCGTGGGGGGATCAGCCCCGACACGGACGCCTTGTCGTGATTGCGCAAAAAGGAGACATCGACCCCGTTGCCATCCGGTCTGCGCTAGCCTGATGCACGTCCTCTTCCGCGAAAGCCACGGGTTGGATGAGACCGCCCAGCCGGAGGATCTGGGGCAATCGCCTGCGGATCTGGTGGTGCTGTCCTTTTCGGACAGCGACCTCGGAGCTTTCGCGGCAGGCTGGCGGCGTGGCAGGGACCAGCTGCCCACCCTGCGTCTGGCCAATCTCTCGCGCCTCCGCCATCCGCTGTCCGTCGACACCTATGCCGAGCGCACCCTGCCGGCGGCCAAAGGCATTCTGGTGCGCCTGATCGGTGGCAGAAGCTATTGGCCCTACGGCGTGGACGAGCTTTCCCGCATGGCGCGCGAGAAGGGGATCGCGCTGGCCTTCCTGCCGGCAGACAGCCAGCCAGACCCTGTGCTCGACGAGGCTTCGACGCTGCCCGTTTCCACCCTGCGGCACCTGACGAAGCTGTGCGAGGCCGGGGGCGAACTTGCCGCTCATGATGCACTGGCCCTGCTCACCTCGGTTACCCGTCTGGAGCCGGCGCCGCTGCATGGCGCCCCGATGCTGCCGAACCATGGCTTCTGGCACCCGGATCAAGGTCCAATAGCCGAACTTCAGCGGAATGATCGCCCGCTGGTTCTCATTCCATTCTATCGCGCTTGGGTGGCTGCCTCCGACACTGCCTCGGTGGACGCATTGATCCGCGCCTTCGAGGCTCGAAACATGCAGGCTGCGGGACTGTTTCTTCCCAGCCTCAAGGATGCAGCGGCGGCCGATTGGCTCGGGGCCATCCTTCCCCGGCTCGCCCCGGTGGTGATCGTCAATGCAACCGCCTTTTCGGGCAGGACCAAAGATGAATCGCCCCTCGATGCCCCGGGCGTGCCTGTCTTCCAGGTCATTCACGCGACCTCTGATCGTGCCGCATGGGAGGGGTCGGAACGCGGCCTTTCCGCCGCCGATCTTGCAATGCATGTCGCGCTGCCTGAACTGGACGGACGCATCAATGCGGGCGTCATCTCCTTCAAGGACATGATGGACACCGACCCGGCGCTACAATTCGGGCTTCAGCGTCACAGCCCGGATGCGGAACGGATTGATGCGGTCGTTACCAGGGTGATGAACTGGCGGCGTCTGCAGGAACTGGCATCGTCCGAACGCCGCGTGGCGCTTATCCTGTCTACCTATCCCGGCAAGGAATGGCGGATGGCCCATGCGGTCGGGCTTGACGCCCTGGCGTCGGCGGCGGCCATTGCGCGGCAGCTTGGCCTTGAAATGACGTCCGAAACCATCCTTCGTGACCTGAAGGCCACGCGGCTTCGCTGGTCCTTGACGGCCTATGAAGATGCGCTGTCCTCTCTTTCCGAATGCCTGCGCGGGAACCTTGAAGAAGCGCACGGCAAGATGGCTGCAGAACCGGAGTTCCAAGCCTTTTGGGCCGGCAACCTGCTTCTGGCCTTGCAGCCTGAGCGGGGCAAGGCCGCCACACGAGAGGCCGATTACCACGACCTGTCACATGTGCCAGGTCACGATTACCTGTCCTTCTACCTCTGGCTCAAGCATGGTGCCAAAATAGATGCAATCATCCATGTTGGCGCGCATGGCACGCTGGAATGGCTGCCGGGCAAGGCTGCGGCCCTGTCGCGGGACTGCTGGCCCGAGGCGCTGACCAGCGGCGTGCCCGTGCTTTACCCCTTCATCGTCAATGATCCTGGGGAGGCCGCGCAGGCCCGGCGCAGGCTGGGCGCGCTGACGCTGGGCCATCTTCCGCCGCCACTCGTCAGCTCCGGGATGCCCGAAAGGCTGCTGAGGCTGGAAAGCCTGCTGGACGAATATTCAACCGCCGATGGGTTGGACCCGGCCCGCCGTCTGAGATTGATCACGCTGATCCGGGCCGAGGCGCGCGAGCATGATCTCGAGGCTGAACTTGGGATCAAGACCGGTGCCTCAGCCGCCGAGGCGATCACCGCCATCGACCGCTTCGTCTGCGATCTCAAGGAAAGCCAGTTTGGCGACGGCCTGCATGTCTGGGGGGAGGGCACCCCGGACGAGACGGGCAAGGCGCAGGGCGATCCGGTATCCCTTGCATCGGAGCGCGCCGCGATCCTTGCCGCCCTCGAGGGGCGCCGGATCACGGCAGGCCCGTCGGGCTCGCCCTATCGGGGACGGCTTGACGTGCTTCCGACGGGGCGCAATCTCTATGGGGTTGATCCGCGTGCGGTGCCCTCGCGCGCGGCATGGGCCCAGGGTGTCCGGCTGGCCGAGGAACTCGTGCGCCGTCATCTGCAGGATCACGGCGACTATCCCCAGGGTCTGGTCGTGAACCTGTGGGGCTCGGCCACGATGCGGACGGCAGGCGAGGATTTCGCCATGGCGCTGCACCTTGCCGGACTCATGCCGATCTGGGATGCGGCCTCCGAGCGCGTCACAGGCTTCGAGGTCACGCCGCTGGCATTGATGGACCGACCGCGGATCGAGGTGACGCTGCGGGTATCGGGCCTTTTCCGCGACACGTTCCCGGAACTCGTCGTGCTGTTCCAGCAAGGCTGCGCGGCACTTGCCGCACGGGACGAGGCCGAGGACATGAACCCCTATGTCGCAGCAGCCCCTGGCTCGCATGTCTTCGCTCCTGCACCGGGCCGCTTCGGCACCGGCATCACCGACGACATGACCGCCGAGGCGGCAGGAAGGGCATGGCTGGAGACTTCAGCCTTTGGTCACGACGGCACGCCCGACCGCGCGGTGCTCGAGGCGCGGCTCAGGGCGGCTGATGGCTTCGTGCTGTCGCAGGACCTCCCCGAGACTGATCTTCTTTTGGCGATGGACTACGCGGCGCATGAAGCCGGGTTCGCCGCAGCCCGCGCTGCCCTGGGACTGGGGCCGACCGCGCTTTACCATCTGGACGCAACGCGCCCCGACACGCCCCGCGCGCGGCTTCTTCCCGAGGAAATCGCCCGCGTTGTCCGGGCCCGTGCCACCAATCCCCGGTGGCTGGCGGGAATGATGCGCCACGGCTTCCGAGGCGCGGCCGAGATCGCGGCCACGCTGGAGCACATGGCGGCCTTTGCCCGGATGGCGCATGCCGTTCCCGAGCATCTTTTCGCACTTTACCATGAAGCAACCCTCGGCTCGGCCGAGGTGCGGGATTTCCTCGCGGAGGAAAATCCGGGTGCCCTGGCGGCGATGCAGGCAATCTTTGCCGAGTTCGGGATCGGGCACGACCTGCGCCGCAACTCTGTCGCGAGGCTTCCCACATGACCCGCAAAGGCTGGTGCCCCGGCGCGCTTCGCCCGATGCCGGCAGGCGATGGCCTGCTGCTGCGGGTCCGTCCGCATTGTTCGCGCCTCGATCCGGACCAAGGGACCGGACTGGTCAGGATTTCCGAGTCTTTCGGCAATGGGCAACTTGATCTCGGATCGAGAGCGACGTTGCAGTTGAGAGGCGTCCGCGAAGGCAGCCTGCCCGAGGTGCATCGCCGGCTGCAGGCGCTTGACCTGCTGGATCCCGATCCTCGGGTTGAAGCGAGGCGCAACATCATGACGACGCCTTTCTGGCGTGAGGGAGATGGAACCCTGGAGCTTGTCCGCAGACTTGAGGAGGCGTTGCTGAACGCCCCCGATCTGCCGCCCAAGTTTGGCTTTGCTATCGACACGGGGGAATGCCCGGCGCTGCAGGGCGCCTCGGCGGACATCCGGATCGAACGCAGCGGGAAAGATCTGCTGCTGCGTGCCGATGGAATGGCCCGGGGCGAACGCGTCGAGCCGCAGGCGGCGATGGCACGCATCCTCGAATTGCTGAACTGGTTTGCCTCCTGCGGGCAGGCCCGGATGGCGAAGGCAGTGGCCGCAGGCATTGTTCCCGCCCTCCACGCGGATGCGGCACCCGACCCGCAGGCACCCCTGGACGAGATCCTGCGTGCTGCTCCGCTTCTGTTCGCGCCCTTCGGGGCCGTGACCTCGCAGATCCTGGCCGAACTCACGGACAGCGCCCTGCGACTGACGCCTTGGCGGGCGGTTCTGCCCGAAGGTCATGCGCGCAGCGAGCTGTGGCTGACCGATCCCAGCCATCCGCTGCTGCGCGTCAGTGCCTGTATCGGCGCGCCGGGCTGCGCCTCGAGCAGCATCGAGACCCGCGCCCTGGCGCGAGACCTCGCCGCCATTGTGCCAGAAGGGCGGCATCTGCATGTGTCGGGCTGTGGAAAGGGCTGCGCCCATCCCGCGCCGGCGCATGTCACCCTGACAGGGCGCGAGGGGCGCTTCGATCTGGTCCTCAATGGTCCCGCAGGGGGGAAGCCCGCTCTGTGCGGACTGACCGGAATAGACATTCCAGATATGATGAGAGGCCATCTTGGCTCATAGCTATGAAACTGATGGCGCGGCCATCTACCGCGCATCTTTCGCCACCATCCGCGCCGAGGCGGACCTGGCCCGCTTTTCGCCGGAGGAGGAGGTTGTCGCAGTCCGCATGATCCATGCTGCGGGCATGGTGGAGCTGGCGTCCCTGATCCGCTTTTCCCCCGGTTTCGCCCGGGCGGCGCGTCAGGCGTTGCAGGAGGGCGCGCCCATTCTCTGCGATGTGCGCATGGTGTCAGAAGGGGTGACCCGGGCGCGTCTGCCTGCGGACAATCAGGTCATCTGCACCCTGCAGGATCCGCGCGTGCCTGCCCTTGCGCTTGAGTTGGGCAATACACGCTCGGCGGCAGCCATCGAGCTGTGGCGACCGCATCTGCAGGGCGCGGTCGTGGCCATCGGCAATGCGCCGACCGCCTTGTTCCACCTTCTCAACCGGCTGGCCGAGCCGGACTTTCCCCGCCCCGCCGCCATCATCGGCTGCCCGGTAGGCTTCATCGGCGCGGCGGAGTCCAAGGCCGCGCTGATGCAGGACAACCCCGTGCCGTGGTGCGTCGTCGAGGGGCGTCCGGGCGGCTCGGCCATGACGGTGGCTGCGGTCAACGCGCTCGCCTCGGCGCGGGAGTAGGCATGACCGGCAAGATCATATGCATCGGCCTCGGTCCCGGCGACCCCGAGCTGATGAGCGTCAAGGCCCATCACTATCTGACACATGCGCGGCGCGTGGCATTCTTCCGCAAGGCGGGCGCCATGGGCGTGGCGCGCAGGCTTGTCGAGGGGCTCCTTCCGTCACAGGCGGTCGAGATCGCGATGGAGTATCCCGTAACCACCGAGATCCCCGTTTCGGACCCGCGCTACAACGCCGCGCTTGCAGGTTTTTACGAGCATTGGACGGCCGAACTTCTGCGGCAGTCCGAGGATGATGACGTGGTCGTGCTGTGCGAGGGAGATCCCTTTTTCTACGGCTCGTTCATGCATCTTTACGCCCGCCTCCCGCGCGAGCGTGTGGAGGTGGTGCCAGGCATTCCTGGCATGGCCGGTTGCTGGACCGCCACGGGCCTTCCGATCACCTGGGGCGATGACATCCTCACAGTTCTGCCCGCGACCTTGCCTGAAGACGAACTGACGCGGCGCATCCGCGACACCGATGCTCTGGTTGTCATGAAAATCGGCCGTAATCTGCAACGTCTACGCGCAGCTCTGCAGGCTGCGGGCAGGGCGGATCAGGCATGGCTGGTCGAGCACGGCACCATGGCCGAGGAGAGGGTCCGCATGCTGTCCGAGGTCGACGGGCCGGTGCCCTATTTCTCGATCGTGCTGGTCCACGGGCAAGGACGCAGGCCATGACAGGCTCTCTCGTCATCGCCGGGCTTGGTCCCGGCGCGGAGGCGATGATCACGCCCGAGGTTTCGGCGGCGCTGGATCGGGCCACCGAGGTGATCGGCTATATTCCCTATGTGTCTCGCATTTCCCCGCGCGACGGTCTGCGCCTGCACCCTTCCGACAACCGGGTCGAGCTTGACCGCGCCCGGCACGCGCTGGAGCTTGCGGCACAAGGAAACCACGCCGTGATCGTATCATCGGGCGATCCCGGCGTCTTTGCCATGGCCGCGGCGGTCTTCGAGGCCGTCGAGAACGGCCCCGCCCCTTGGCGCGACCTGGACATCCGCGTCTTGCCAGGCATCACGGCCATGCTGGCTGCCGCTGCCGCAGCCGGTGCGCCGCTGGGCCATGACTTCTGCGCCATCAACCTGTCGGACAATCTCAAGCCCTTCGATCTGGTGCTCAGGCGGGTGCGGCTGGCGCTAGAGGCCGACTTCGCGATGGCCTTCTACAATCCGCGCTCGGCCGCGCGCCCGTATCAGTTCGCATCTCTGCTGGATCTGTTGAAGGCGCAGGTCGAACCTGACCGCCTTATGATCTTCGCCCGTGCGGTATCGACCCCGCAGCAAGAGATCCACGTGATGCCTCTGCGGGAGGCACGCGCTGAGATGGCGGACATGCGCACGTTGGTCATCCTCGGCTCGTCAGCCACGCGCCGCATCGGGCGTTTCGTCTATACGCCGAGGCGGGCATGAAGCCAGTCCATGATCTCGGCCACGGTCCGGCGCAGGGGGCGGTCGGGCAGTTCCGGCCGGTCAATCATGATGACCGGGACGGCGAGTGCCCGGGCAGCAAGGATTTTCGCCTCGGCTCCAGCCCCGCCCGCGTTCTTGGCGACCAGCAGTTCGGTGCCATGCGCGCGCATCAGCTCCATGTCGTTCTCAACCCTGAAGGGGCCGCGCGCGACGATCACTTCGGCGTCCGGCAGGGGAAAGTCTGCGGCGGGCGCATCGACCGTCCGGGTCAAGAAACGATGCTGCCCGAGATGGGCAAAGCTGGCGAGATGCTGTCGCCCGATCGCCAGGAACACCCGTTTGGCGGGACCGTCCAACTGGGCCACGGCTCCTTCGATGTCCGGGACACGGGTCCAGTCGTCGCCCGCCTGGGCCATCCAGGGCGCCCGCTCAAGCGCGCAGAGCGGCATCCCGGCGGCGGCACAGGCGAGCGCGGCGTTGCGGCTGATCCGGGCGGCAAAGGGATGGGTCGCATCCACCACCTGACCGATGCCGTTCACCCTCAGGAAGGCGGCAAGCCCGTCGGTCCCGCCGAAGCCGCCGCTGCGGATGGGCACCGGCTGCGAACGGGGGCTTGCCACCCGTCCGGCATAAGACAGGATCGCGGGCAGGCCCGCATCGGCCACGGCCTGCGCAAGGTGGCTCGCCTCGGTGGTGCCGCCCAGGATGAGGGTGGGCGGAATGGCTGAGTGGCTATCGATCATCGGCATTGGGGAAAATGGCCTAAAGGATCTGTCCGAGGCAAGCCGTGATGCGCTGGAACGGGCCGAAGTCGTCTTCGGCAGTCCGCGCCACCTGGAGATGGTGGACCATCCCTCCAAATCCCCTTGGCCCGTCCCGTTTTCGCTGGTGCCCCTGCTGACGTTGCGCGGCAAGCGGGTGGTCGCGCTGGTTTCCGGTGATCCCTTCTGGCACGGCGCGGGCGGCAGCCTTGCGCAGGAACTGCAACCCGGGGAATGGCGCGCCTATCCCGCCCTCTCTGTGCAGTCCCTGGCCGCCGCGAGCCTCGGCTGGCGCCTGGAGGAGGTTCTGTGCCTCGGCCTCCACGCCGCACCGGTCGAGAAGCTGCGCCGACACTTATCCGACGGTGCAAGGCTGATCGTCACCCTGAGGGATGGATCAGCGCCCGCATCCTTGGCGGGTTACCTGACCTCGCTCGGCTTTGGCGCCTCCACGCTGCACGTGCTGGAACATCTGGGTGGCCCTAGAGAGCGTGTCCGCCAATATCTCGCCCAGGAGGCGCTGCCGCAATGCGAGAACCTTGTCGCCTGTGCCGTCGAGGTCCGGGGTGGGAAGGGATTACCGCATTCCTCGGGTCTGGAGGATGATCTTTTCGATCATGATGGCCAGATAACAAAGCGCCCGGTGCGCGCCCTGGCTCTTTCCGCGCTTGCGCCCCATCCCGGCGAACTGCTGTGGGACCTTGGCACAGGCAGCGGCTCGGTGGGGATCGAGTGGCTTCTGTCCCATCCCCGTAATCGCGCCGTGGGCGTCGAGCGCGATCCGATCCGCGCGGCAAGGGCGCGTGTCAACGCCCGCTCCCTCGGGGTGCCGCATTTCGAGATACGTGAGGGTCGAGCGCTGGCGCTTCTGCCCGGCCTTCCCGCGCCCGATGCCGTCTTCATCGGCGGCGGTCTGGACGCTCCGCTGCTCGACGCCTTGTGGTCAATCCTTCCCGCCAAGAGCCGCATCGTCGCCCATGGCGTCACACTGGAAACCGAAAGCCTGATTGCCGGTGCGCAAGCGCGGCTTGGGGGCACGCTTCTTCGGATCGAGCTGTCGCAAGCGGCGCCACTGGGCAGCAGGCGCGGTTGGAAGGCCAGCTATCCGGTGGTGCAATGGAGCGTCACACGATGAGAGTGGTCGGACTTGGTCTGCGGGCAGCAGCCGAACTTGAAGGCGTTCAGGACCTGTTCCGGCAGTTGCAGGTCATGCCCCCGCTGACGCTTGCCGTGCCTGCCTTCCGGCAGGCCCATCCCGTCGTGGCCAGCCTGCAGGCGGCCGGCTTCAGGCTCGTCCTGATCCCCGAGGAGATGCTGCTGGGCGTCAGCACTCCTACCCGCAGTCCTCGCATCCTGGCCCGCTTCGGGACCGGCAGCCTTGCCGAGGCTTGCGCCATTATCGCTGCCGGCCCCGGTGCGCGCCTTGTCGAGCCGCGTGTGATTTCGGCCGACGGATGCGTCACTGCCGCCCTTGCCCAGTCCGAAAGGCACGTTCCATGACCGTTCACTTCATCGGCGCAGGCCCCGGCGCGCCCGACCTTCTCACGCTGCGGGGGCGGGACCTGATCGCGGCCTCGCCTGTCTGCCTTTACGCCGGGTCCCTGATCCCGGAAGAGATGTTGCGGCACTGTCCCCAAGGCGCGCGAATCATCAACACCGCGCCTATGAGTCTCGACGGCATCATGGCCGAGATTGTTGCCGCCCACGCTCGGGGGCTGGACGTGGCGCGCCTGCACTCGGGCGACCTGTCCGTTTGGTCGGCCATGGGCGAGCAGTTGCGCCGGCTGCGGGAGCTGGGCATCCCCTATGACATCACGCCGGGCGTCCCTTCCTTTGCGGCGGGCGCCGCCGCCCTGGGGGCGGAACTGACCCTGCCGGGCATCGCCCAGAGTGTGGTGCTGACCCGGACCTCGGGCCGCGCCTCGCCCATGCCGTCGGCCGAGACGCTTGCCGCCTTCGGAGCCACCGGGGCGACGCTGGCGATCCATCTGTCCATCCACCGGCTGGAGGAGGTCGCCGCCGAACTCGGCGCGCATTACGGCATGGACTGTCCTGCCGCCGTGATCTGGCGGGCGAGCTGGCCGGACCAGCGGATCGTGCGGGGGACGCTCCGCTCCATCGCCGCCGACGTGGGCGAGACGATGGAGCGGACGGCGCTGATCCTCGTGGGCCGCGCATTGGCGGCCGAAGGCTTCGACGAGAGCCGGCTCTACGCGGCTGATTACGACCGCCGCTTCCGTGCCGGCCGTGCCGATGCGGTGAAGGGATGAACCAGGCTACGATCCCCGGGCTGATCGTCTCGGCCCCCCGCTCGGGCGCGGGCAAGACCACGGTGATGCTGGGCCTGCTGCGCTGCCTTGCCGAGGACGGGGTAAAGGTTCGTCCCTACAAGTGCGGACCGGACTATATCGACCCGGCCTTCCATCGCGCCGCCTGCGGCGAGGATTCCCGCAATCTCGACAGTTGGGCGATGGACCCAGGGTTGCTGGCCGACCAGCTTGGGCTGCCGGGCGAGATGGCGGTCGCCGAGGGTTCGATGGGGCTGTTTGACGGGGTGGCCCAGACAGGGGCCTCTGGCAACGGATCGACGGCGGATATCGCCGCGGCGACGGGCTGGCCGGTGGTGGTGGTCATGGACGTGTCCGGCCATGCCCAAACCGTCGCCGCGCTGTTCCTGGGACTGCGGCACTTCCGACAGGACGTGCAAGTCGCAGGGGTCATCCTCAACCGGGTCGCCTCGCCCCGGCACGAACGGCTGTGCCGTTTGGCCCTGGACAACGCCGGCATACCGGTATTCGGGGTCTTGCCTCGACGTGGCGATCTGACGCTGCCCGAACGTCACCTCGGGCTTGTCCAGGCGGTCGAGCATCCGGACCTTGATGCGGCGATCGCCGGCTATGCCGGCTTCCTGCGCGCGCATGTGGACCTTGCGGCTCTTCGCACACTGGTGGCAGGCGGCAAACCCCTGCAGCCGCCAAGACGCATCCGCCCCCCAGCCCAGCGGATCGCCCTTGCGCGCGACGAGGCGTTTTCGTTTGCCTATCCCCATCTTGTCGCCGCCTGGCGGGAGGCGGGGGCCGAGATCCTGCCCTTTTCTCCATTGGCCGACGAGCCCCTACCGGATGCCGATTGCTGCTGGCTGCCGGGGGGCTATCCCGAGCTTCACGCGAGCCGCCTGGCGGGGGCGCAGGTCTTCCTTGCCGGCCTGAGGCGGTTTGCGGAGAGCCGGCCGGTTCACGGGGAATGCGGCGGATACATGGTGCTGGGGGAAGCCCTTACGGATGCAGGGGGGCAGATCCACCGGATGGCGGGGCTGCTGGGTCTGGAAACGAGTTATGCAAACCGCCGGATGCATTTGGGATACCGACAGGCGAGGCTCCTTTCCCCCCTGCCAGGCCAGGGCCGCGGCCAGAGACTGCTCGGCCATGAATTCCACTATTCCACCATCCTCGCGCAGCCCGATGCGCCCTTGGCCGAGGTCTTCGATGCGGACGGCAATGCTGTCCCGGAAACAGGCTCTCGTCGGGGAAACGTCACCGGCACCTTCTTTCACCTGATCTCGGAGGCGTCATGAGAGCGGCGGGCTTTGTCAGCTTCGTGTCCTCCGGTCCAGGCGATCCCGAGCTTCTGACCGTCAAGGCCATGAAGCGCCTGCAGGCGGCTGAGGTCGTGCTTTACGATGACCTTTCCTCGGGGCCGATCCTCGAACTCGCCGCGAGGAACGCCGAGTTGATCCCGGTCGGCAAGCGCGCAGGCCGGGCTTCAGCCCGGCAGGATGACATCAACCGCCTGCTGGTGGTTCACGCGGGGGCGGGCGCCCGCGTGGTGCGGCTGAAATCCGGCGATGCGGGCATGTTCGGGCGTCTGGAGGAAGAGGTCGCGGCTCTTGACACCGCTACGATTGGCTACGAGGTCATTCCTGGCGTGACGGCTCCGGCTGCGGCCGCTGCAGCTGCGGGCATCCCGCTGACCCGGCGCCTGACCGCGCGACGGGTGCAGTTCGTGACCGGGCATGATGTTACCGGTGGTCTGCCTGGCGATCTGAACTGGGCCGCACTGGCCGACCCGCATGCGGTAACGGCCGTCTACATGGCGCGCGCCACCTTTCCGGCCTTTGCTGCCCATCTGATTGCGCATGGACTTCCGGCAGAAACTCCGGCGATCTTGGCGGCCGGCGTGTCCACCCCTGCGGAGGCGCTGCACCGGGCGACGATCGGCAAGCTGGTCGATCTTTGCCGCGCGAAGACGCGTTCGATAGCCCCAACGCTGATCCTCTACGGCGCGCTTGCGGAGGAAGTCTCGCGGCGCAGCAGGTAGATGTCCATGATCCAGCCCCGCCGTTCCCGTGTCTCGGCACGGGCCTCGACGATGCGCGGGCCGGCTTCTGACAGCGCCCCCTGGTCGAGGATTTCACCTTCCATGCCCAGATAGGCGCCCCACCAGATTGAGACCCCAGCCGGATCGAGCGTGGTGAACGAACATTCGCCGTCGAGCATGACCACAAGCGTATCGATGCCCTCGGGCCAGCCATGCTCGCGCAGGTGCCTGCCGGTGGTCACTAGGAACGGCTCGGCCAGGCGGTTGAGCGGGATGGCATGGGATGCGGCAAGCACCTGCAGTGACGTCAGGCCTGGCACGACCTTCAGCTCTAGCGGACAGGCCTTCCTGATCCGCTCGGCAACGCGCAGCGTGCTGTCGAACAAGGCCGGGTCACCCCAGACGAGCAGCACGATCTTCCGCGCTTCAGGATAAGGGGCCAGCGCATCAAGCCAGGCTTGCGCGATGGCATCATGCCAGAGTTTGACCCGGGTCTTGTAGTCGGGCACTGCGGGATCTCGCTCGGGCATGGCAAAGGACAGAACCCTGACGCCGTCATCCTCGACGCAACCGGCGACGATCGTGCGGCGCAGGTCCGCGAGCTCCTGCTTGCCTTCGCCCTTCTCGGGGATCAGCAGGAGGTCAGCCGCCCGGATCGCCTCGACCGCCTGCAGGGTCAGATGGTCCGGCTTGCCGGTCCCGATGCCGACGAGTGTCAGTTCCATGGCAAGGCTCCTCAGGGCTTCCGGCACGGCCTAGTGGGAAATGTCTCCCGCTTGCAAGAGCAGGGTCGCGCAGCACGCCTGGGGAGGGCTGCAGAGCAGCCTTGACAGCCGGAGCGTGCTCGGCGCAGAACGGACGGGTCGTGGTGCCGCGAGAGCGGCTTAATATGGGAACCGGGTGCGCCTCTTGCAGGCAAATCCCGGACTGCCCCCGCAACTGTAAGCGGTGAGCGACGGTCAATTTGCCACTGTGTCTTCGGGCATGGGAAGGCTGGCCGGAGCGATGATCCGCAAGTCAGGAGACCTGCCTCGACGATCACCCATCCGCGGCGCGGGGTGCGTCCGAGGAGCGGCAATTCCGCAGCGGTGACAATGAAACCGTCTGCGGGTGCATCCCCACAGGCAGATTGTCATGCGGCCCATCGGGCCAATCGGGGAGGGAACCATGCGGTTCTCGTCGCTATCCATTCTGGCCATCGCTGCGGCGGTGCCAGCCATGTCCACCAATGCCCAGGATCCGGTCATCTTGGACGAAATCATCATCTCGAGCTCAAGCCGATTGCGCGCCATCTTGCAAATGACGGTGTGATTGGCGGCGGCCAAGCCAGAAATACCACGGGATAGAATGTTCATGGGATCGATCATCCTTGTCACAGGTGGTGCCCGGTCAGGCAAGAGCGCGATCGCGGAGAGCCGGACACTCTCGCTTGGCGAGGCTGCGATCTATATCGCCACCGCGCAGCCCTTCGATTCAGAAATGGAAGATCGGATCGCCACCCATAAGGCGCGGCGAGGCGCGGCCTGGCGCACTCATGCGGAACCCCTGGATCTTTGCGCTGCGCTGTCGTTGACGGAGGGGGCTCCCCGTTTGGTCGACTGCCTGACCTTGTGGCTGTCGAACCTGATCCTGGCTGGGCGCGACTGGCGCCCCGAGGCTGCCCGGCTGGTCGAGACGCTTGGCGCGCAGGTTGCGCCCGTAGTGCTGGTCACCAACGAGGTCGGCGCGGGGATTGTGCCTGAGAACCGGCTTTCCCGGATCTTCCGGGACGCTGCGGGGACGCTGAACCAGCAGGTCGCGCAGGTCGCAGACGAGGTCATCCTGGCCGTGTGCGGCCTTCCCATGAAAGTGAAATGATGCAGCTGGAAACCCTGGCCCAGATCGTCGGTCTCGCCGACACCCTGCCCGTCGCCGACGAACCCACCCGCGCCGCCGCCGCGCGCCGCCAAGACAGCCTGACCAAGCCGCCCGGCTCGCTGGGCCGGCTTGAGGAGATCGCGCTGTTCATGGCTGCCTGGCAGGGAAATGACCGGCCAAGGATCGCCAAGGCGCAGGCGCTTGTCTTCGCCGGAAACCACGGGATCTGCGCTCAAGGGGTCAACCCCTTCCCGCAGGAGGTCACCGCGCAGATGGTGGCGAACTTCGAGGCAGGCGGTGCGGCGATCAACCAGCTTTGCCGGGTGAATGGCACCGATCTGTCGGTGATCGCGCTGGACCTCGAGCGTCCGACCGCCGACTTCACCGCCGGCCCGGCCATGACCGACGCCGAGACGCTGGATGCCTTGAACCGTGGCGCGGCCGCCGTCGATCCGCAAGCCGACATCCTGACCTTGGGCGAGATGGGCATCGGCAACTCGACTATTTCTGCGGCGCTCTGTGCTGCGCTGTTCGAGGGCGAGGTCGCAGACTGGGTTGGCCGGGGCACCGGCTCGGACGATGACGGCGTCCGGCGCAAGATCGATGCGATCGCGCGCGGGCTTGCGCGCCATCCGGACCTTGCCCCGCTTGAAACCCTTGCAACCCTCGGCGGCCGCGAGCAGGCGGCGATCTGCGGGGCGGTTCTTGCCGCACGGGCTGCCCGTATTCCGGTGATCCTGGATGGTTTTATCTGCACCGCCGCCGTTGCGCCCCTGTTCGCGGCGGACCGGCGGCTTCTCGATCATTGCCTAGTCGGCCATGTCTCGGTCGAGCCGGGACACAGGAAGCTGCTGTCGGCCATGGGCAGGACGGCCATCCTCGATTTCGACATGCGGCTTGGCGAGGGGACGGGGGCGGTGTTGGCCCTTGGCGTCGTGCGCTCGGCGCTGGCCTGCCACAATGGTATGGCCACGTTCGCCGACGCCGGGATCAGTGGTGCATGAGGCAGCGCCTTGCCGAGATGCAGCTAGCGGTCATCCTGCTGACGCGCGTGCCGTTCGGACGCCTGCGCGACCCCGTCCCTAGGCTGGACGCGGCGGCCTGGGCCTTTCCCCTGGCCGGCCTGCCGGTCGGTCTTATTGCAGCCGGGGTGATGGTGGCGGCTCTGGCGCTTGGGCTGTCCCCACCGGTCGCGGGCGGGCTTGCGCTTGCCGCCCAGGTCATCACGACCGGGGCGCTGCACGAGGACGGGTTCGCCGATCTCTGCGACGGCTTCTGGGGCGGCACCACGCGCGAGCGGCGGCTTGAGATCATGCGGGACAGCCGGATAGGCAGCTATGGGGCGGTCGGGCTGATCCTGTCGCTCGGGCTGCGTTGGCTGGGACTGGCGACGCTTGCCGAGCTTGAGGCCATCGGTACTCTGATCGCCGTTGCGATGGCCAGCCGCGTGGCGCCGGCCGCGCTTATGGCATGGCTGCCGGCCGCACGCCCGGACGGGCTTGGAGCGCAGGGCAAGGGCGTTGGGACTGCAAGCGTTATCCTGGCAGCCCTGCTGGGGGGATTGCCGATGCTGCTTCTGCCGCAGGGGTGGACCGCGCTTGGCGTTGCGGCCTTTGCGGTAGCGGCGTTGGCTGTGATCGCCTGGAGGAAGCTCCGCGGACAGACCGGCGATGTGCTGGGGGCAGGCCAGCAGGTCGCCGAGGCGGCGATGCTGCTCACGCTCGGCGCCCATGCGTGAACAGGACAATGAAACTGACGGGAGAGCCGTGGGCAGTGTCTGAACTTCGCCATGCCGAGATGTTCCTGATCCGCCATGCTCCGGTGGCAGGGGCCGGGCGCCTTGTCGGCCGCCTTGACCTGCCGGCGGATCTGTCGAACCAAGCGGGCTTTTCGGCATTGGCGGCCCGTCTTCCGGAAGGCGCAATGCTGACCAGCTCGCCGGCCCGGCGCTGTCTGATGACCGCCGAGGCGTTGATGCCGGGACTGGCCGTGAGGACGAACGAAAGGTTGTGGGAGCAGGACTTCGGGGAATGGGAAGGCTTGGACCATACAGCAATCCCCGACCTTGGCACCCTGGCCCCCGAGGCTCTGGCCGATCACCGCCCCCCACAGGGCGAGAGCTTTCGGGACCTTTGCGCCCGGACAACCCCCGCCCTTCTGGATCTTGCCCGCGCAGGGGGCACACAGATCGTCATTGCCCATGCAGGCACCGTTCGGGCGGCGCTTGCCCTTGCTGTTGGGTCAGTTGCCGGCGCCCTGTCGTTCCATGTGGCGCCCCTGTCACTGACCCGGTTCTACGTCGGACCGCACGGCCACTGGTCCGTTGCCGAGGTCAACTGGCAGCCATGAACACCGTCAGCATTCGCGGCCATTTCGGGGAATATGTGCAGGGCAGGCTGGGGCCGAACGGCGCGCTCGGCTTGATCACGGTTCCCTGCTCGAGGACCGGACTGCGGGCGGAACTCCGCTACAGGGGCGGGCAGGAGGCCAATCCACTTTCCGGATTCCTGCGGGCCTTAGGGCTTGCCGGACAGGGAGAGGTGGTCGTCTCGACACTATCCCCTCCAGGGGCCGGCACAGGCATCTCGACCGCCCGGCTGATCGCGGCGGCCCTGCTTCATGGCTGGCAGGGGCCGGCAGGGCGCCTCATGGCGGCCTGCGTGGCTGAAGAAGGGGCTTCGGACCCGCTTGCCTTCACCCGTCCCGAACGACTGCTCTGGGCCTCCCGCCAGGGCCGCATCCTGCAGCAACTGCCTGCACTTCCTGCCCACGAGATCGTCGGTGGCTATTTCGGTCTGCCCCGTTCCACCGAACCCGCCGACATGGATTTCCCGGATGTCTCGGATATCGTCTCGGATTGGCAGCGAGCCAGCAAGTTGAACGCCTTCGCCGAGCTAGCCTCTGAAAGCGCCCGACGCTGCCTGAAGATGCGGGGACCGGCGGGCGATCCAACGGAAGGACTGGCCCGCCACCTTGGGGCGACGGGTTTTCTTATCGCCCATACCGGCTCGGCCCGCGGCCTGATCTTCCCGAAGGGCGAGGTTCCGCCTGATGCGGCCTCTGTGCTGGAGGCTGCCGGGGTTGTCGGCATTCTGAAGTTCGGCAGCGATGATTGCTGAGTTCCCCGCGATGATGCTGGTGGCGCTTGCCCTTGACCGGCTGATCGGCTGGCCAGACTGGCTTTATGCGCGCATTGGCCATCCGGTGACATGGGCGGGGCGGCTGATCGTCTCGCTTGACGCAAGGCTGAACCAGTCCGCTCTGCCCCAGAAACCGATGGGGGTGCTGGCCCTGATCCTCTGCATCGGCGCAGCCCTTCTGCCCTCTGCCGTCGCGCAAGCCCTGCTTTCCGGCAATGTCCTGAGCATTCTCGTGGGCGGCTGTCTTGCCTGGCCCCTGGTCGCGATGCGCTCCCTGCAGGACCACGTCGCGGCGGTTACAATGCCGCTGGTTGCGGGGGAACTGCCTGCCGCACGGCACGCCGTGTCGATGATCGTCGGACGCAATCCCGATGCTCTGGACGAGGCTGGCGTCGCCCGTGCCGCGCTTGAAAGCCTGGCCGAGAACAGCTCGGACGGCATCGTCGCACCGGTCTTCTGGGGCGCGGTGGCCGGGCTGCCGGGCATAGCAGTTTACAAGATGATCAACACGCTGGATTCGATGATCGGCCATCGCAGTCCGCGCTATCTGCAGTTCGGCTGGGCTTCGGCCCGACTGGACGACCTGGTCAACCTGATCCCTGCACGGGCTACCGGAGCGCTGTTCGCCTTGGCCTGTGGCAATCCCCTCCGCGCAGGCCGGGTCATGATGCGTGACGCAAGCCGGCACCGTTCGCCGAATGCCGGCTGGCCCGAGGGTGCTATGGCCGGAGCACTGGGCGTTCGGCTGTCCGGCCCCCGGATCTACGACGGCCATGTCGCCCCTGAGCCTTGGCTCAACGAGGGGGCGCCGGATCCTTCGCCTGCCTCGGTGACGCTGGGGCTCGGGCTCTACAGGCGGGCCATGCTTCTGCTGGCAGCTGGACTGATGCTCTGGTCGCTGCTTCCCATCATCACCGGAGCATCCTGATGCGCGACCATGGCGGAAACCTTGACGAAGCACAGGCAAGATGGGGGCAGGGGGACTGGGTCGACCTTTCCACCGGTATCAACCGCCAGCCCTACCCGGTGTCCCGAGTTTCCCTTGGGGCATGGACCAACCTGCCCACGGCAAGCGTGATGGCCGCCCTGATGGAGGCCGCCGCCACGGCCTTCGGCACCGCCGCCCCGGGGCTGGCGATGGCAGGCGCGCAGGCGGCGATCCAGATGATCCCCTTGCTGGAAAGGCCCGGCCTCGCCCGCGTGCTCGCCCCGACCTATAACGAGCACGCGGCCTGCCTGCGGCAGGCGGGCTGGCACGTCGAGGAGGTGGCTCGGCTGGAAGACCTGTCCGGCGCCGATCTTGCCGTCGTCGTAAATCCCAACAACCCGGACGGACGGACCTGCCGCAAGGAGAGCCTCCTCACCCTGTCGGTCGGAAGGCTGGTCGTCGATGAAAGCTTCGTGGATCCGGACCCGGCGGAAAGCCTTGTGGCCAAAGCTTCCGACCGTCTGCTGGTTCTGCGGTCGTTCGGCAAGTTCTGGGGGCTTGCCGGGCTGCGGCTTGGCTTTGTTTACGGGGGCGCAGATGTGATCCGGCGAATGTCCGCGCTCGCTGGCCCTTGGCCGGTCTCAGGTCCTGCGCTCGAAATCGGACGCATGGCGCTTGGTGACCGGGACTGGCGTGACAGGACTGTCAGGCGTCTTTCCGGTGAAGCCGAAAGGCTCGATCGCCTGGCTGCAAGCGCCGGTTGGATCCAGGCCGGCGGCACCCTTCTGTTCCGCCTTTATGACACCCCCAATGCGCAACAGGCGCAGGACGCCCTCGCCTGCCACTACATCTGGACGCGCCGCTTTTCATATTCCGAAAGATGGCTCCGCCTGGGGCTGCCGGGAAACGAAGGCGAATGGCAGCGGGTGGCCGCAGCTCTGGGCACCTGATGCCGACGACGCGCACTTGCCGTAGTGGTTGGCCAGGATATCGTTCTGCTGCAAGATGGGATAGTAATCGGGCTGGTGTGTTGCCCTGTATGGATATCTTGACGACCCCGGAGTCTTTGGGTACTGAAAGAATACTCCATAACACCCGGTATGGCCGGTGGGGCATGCTGAAGGGCCGCAACAAGCTGGAACCGAGAGAGTCAGCGCGGCACCACAATCGACCAGTGGGATCTTGTCAAGAAG
This sequence comes from Paracoccus yibinensis, assembly GCF_030846195.1. GTDB lineage: Bacteria > Pseudomonadota > Alphaproteobacteria > Rhodobacterales > Rhodobacteraceae > Paracoccus > Paracoccus yibinensis. Next base: position 336 of record NZ_JAVCWH010000021.1, on the reverse strand, counting down.
ACCATGATCCCATCTCTTAGCAACTTTCGCCCATTACTCTCGCGAAGAGAATCCCGACGCTGCCAAGCAGACGTCTGGCGCCCGCAATGGCAGGGTCATGGGGCACTATCCTAGCCTGAATCGACGGATCGCCATCTACAGCAGAAACCAGACACATGAAATTGCGCTTCAATCCGAAACCGTGGTCTGCAACCACATCGGCAGCTCGTCGCTTGCCCGTCCTGTCACCGCCGCCTGTGTCAACGGCGGCGTAAAATCCGGCCACGCGGCGGGGTAAAACCAGGTCAGGTGGCGGTGGCCGGCGCCATGGCGCGCGCGCTTACCAATAGCTGGCGC
>NZ_JAVCWH010000020.1 GCF_030846195.1 Paracoccus yibinensis | reverse complement strand
TCGGTGATCACGCCGCCATAGCGGCGCACCGTGTCCTTCTTGGCCTGCGGCGCCGTGCGCGGCATCACCACGTTGCACGGGATCCCCCGGCGCGTGGCTATTTGCCAGGGTCGGCGTGTGCTTGCCACAAATCAGCCTCCTCGGAGCGGAGATGACCCACTGTCCGAAACGGTGCTGCAAACCAGGATGAAGGCCGCATCGGAACACCATGACGCGGCAAGGATCGCCAGAGGAATCCGGCCCGCGAAGACAGGAGGTAAGAGGCCCCCGCGACGGCCATCGTTCCGGCTGACTGCTCTGCTTCTACAGTTACCATAATCAGGGGCCGAGGAGATGTGCCGGAAAGAACGCCCAGGACAGGCCGCTCTCCTTTCTGGAGCCCACCGGTTTTTCGCATCACGACCAGGATCCCCTCTTGAACAACACCGTTCTCCATCCATATACCATCCATGTGGATGGAAAATGATCATGGCAGAAATACGCTCCCTTCGGGACAGGGCACCCGAAACAGAAAAGATCACGATCAACCTGGGCTATGTCGATCTTGGCCGCATCGATCTTCTGGTCCAGGAAGGCTTTTATTCGAACCGCAGCGACTTCATCCGCACGGCGATCCGCAACCAGTTGGACAGCCACCGCGATATCGTCGCACGGTCGATCGACCGTCACATGATGGACATGGGCCTGAGGGATTTCAGCAGGGCCGAGCTTGAGGCCACGCGAGATGCGGGCGAAGTGCTGCATGTGAAGGTGGTCGGCCTGGCGCGGTTTGCCCCGGATGTCACACCGGAACTTGCACGGGCCACGATCGGTTCGATCTCTGTCCTGGGCGCGTTGCAGGCCAGTCCTGACGTCAGGAAGGCCCTGGCCGACCGTATTCTCTAGTCCTTGCAAAGGAAAGACAGATGAAGACCTTCAACGTCGGCGCCTTGCGCCAGGCGATCGACAAACTGCGGCTTCAAGGGCCGAATGATCTCGTGCAGCGCACCCTGGCCCAGCATGGCCTTAGCGTTCCGGGCGAGATCACGGGCTTTCAGCCGCCCTTTGCCCCTCCGGGCGCACATCCCGTCGCCGATCCGATTCCGCCGGGCGCCATTATCACGACCGACCGCTTTTCATGCCCGGCCGGCAGCCGGGAGTATATGGCCTATGTGCCTGCCTCGGCCGACAAGGGCATCCAGGGCATGATCGTCATGCTGCACGGCTGCACGCAGACCCCAGCCGATTTCGCGCGAGGGACGGGCATGAATGCCTTGGCCGAAGAACACCGGCTGCTCATCCTTTATCCCCATCAGTCGCGCGGCGAGAACGCCCAGTCCTGCTGGAACTGGTTCAGCACTGGCGATCAGCGCCGCGGCCGGGGCGAGCCGGAGATCCTGGCGCAGATGGCGCTTGACCTGGCGGGCCGCCACAAGGTGCCCCGGGACCGGATTTTCGTGGCGGGTCTTTCCGCCGGGGCGGCCATGGCCGTGATCCTGGGCCAGACGCATCCCGATGTTTTCGCCGCGGTCGGCGCCCATTCCGGCCTGCCTTTCGGCGCCGCCAGGGACGTGCCTTCGGCCTTCGCCGCCATGAGCGGCAATGACGCGGGCCAGACCGCGCCGCGCCGGGACATCAGACCCACGCCGACCATCGTCTTCCACGGCAGCGCCGACAAGACGGTCCACCCCCTGAACGGAGAGCGGATCGCCGCAGCCACCCTTGCCTCGGGACCTGACCAGACCGTGCTTGAGCGAAAGACCGGCAGGATCGGTTCGCGTGGTTTCAGCCGCGAGATCACCGCCCTCCTGGACGGCCGCGTCCTTCTGGAACATTGGGTCATAGACGGTCTGGGACATGCCTGGTCGGGCGGCAGGCCCGGCGGGTCCTACACCGACCCCCAAGGACCCGATGCCAGTGCCGAGATGGTGCGCTTCTTCCTTAACAAGCCCGCGCATTGACGCCCCTGCCTTGGCCAGCCTGCGATACGCTTCAGGCTGGCCCGGGTCATGTCCCGAAGGGGGTCCAGCCGCGATCCCCTGCTCAGGGCAGTTGTCCCAGATAGCTTCTGACCTCTTCCGCTTCCGTCATCCCTGGCAGTACCTCTCCCTGAAGTTCCGGCGGCACGGTCCAGCCGGGATCCACCCCCGTCATGTCCGGCAGTTCGTGGGCGATACCCTGGTGGCACTCGATGCAGGTGCGCTCGCCGGAAAGAAGATACTTGGTGTGGATCTCGGCTGCGCGCGGCGCCTGGCGCCCAAGGTCCATCGCGATGGCCGAATGACAGTTGCGGCATTCCAGGCTGTCATTCGCCTTCAGCCGCGCCCATTCGCGCTTGGCCATTACCAGACGGTGTTCGAGGAACTCCTGCCTCGTATCGATGGTGCCGAAGATCGAACCCCAGACCTCTTTCGAGGCCTGCATCTTGCGGGCGATCTTGTCGGTCCAGTCATGCGGCACATGGCACTGGGGACACCCCGCCCGCACGCCCGACCGGTTCGAATAATGGACCGTGTGCGACATCTCCTCATAAACGTTGTCGCGCATCTCGTGGCACGAGATGCAGAAGCCTTCGGTATTGGTGAATTCCAGGGCCGTGTTGAATGCCCCCCAGAACACCACGCCGCCGACAAAGCCGCCAAGCGTCAGGAAACCCAGACCCAGGGTGCCCGCCGGGGTCCACAGGACGCGCCAGAACCAGCGGAAGGGTTGCAGGATCCGGCGCATGTCATTCCCTCCCGGTGCCGGTCGCGCCCATCTCGGACATGTCGGTGAAGGTGTTCTCGATCAGAGCCGGCGCGTCCGCCTGCGGCACGTGGCACTGGGTGCAGAAATACCGCCGCGGCGAGACATCGGCCAGCATCTGCCCTTCGCGCGTCATATAGTGGGTGATCGAGATCATCGGCGCGCCCGACCCTTCCGTCATCTCGCGCGTGTGGCAGGACATGCAGCGGTTGGTGTTGACCGACAGCTGATAGCCGTCGATCGAATGGGGGATCACCGGGGGCTGTTCGGGATAGGCCCGCATCTGCCGCACGTCGTCCGTGACAAACCGCGGCACCGGCTCGGCCGACACCGACTCCATGGGGTCGGGCTGCGGCCCGGACAGTTCGGGCACGTTCTGCGCCATGACGAAGCTGGCGGCGAAACAGGCGGCGAGGACAAGCGAAAGGCGGATCTGTCCCATCACACCCGCTCCACACGCACGGCGCATTTCTTGAAGTCGGTCTGCTTCGAGATCGGGTCCGTCGCGTCCAGCGTCACCTTGTTGATCAGCTGGCTGGCATCGAACCATGGCACGAAGATCACGCCAGGCGGCATCCGGTTGCGGCCGCGCGTTTCCACGCGGCTGCGGATCTCGCCCCGGCGCGAGATGATGCGCACCTCCATCCCCTGGTTCAGGCCACGCTCGCGGGCGTCGATGGCGTTCATGAAGACCTTGGCGCCGGGAAAGGCCTTGTAAAGCTCGGGCACGCGCATCGTCATCGAACCGGAATGCCAGTGTTCCAGAACCCGGCCCGTCACCAGCCACATGTCGAATTCCTCGTCCGGGCTTTCGGCGGGCGGTTCATAGGGAACGGCGATGATGACTGCCCGGCCGTCAGGGTTGCCATAGAATTCGACCCCCTTGCCCGGCTTGACATAGGGGTCATAGCCCTCGCGGAAGCGCCAGCGGGTTTCCTCGCCGTCCACCACCGGCCATCGCAGGCCGCGCACGTCGTCGCTTTGATAGACGTCATAGGGGGCAAGGTCGTGGCCGTGCCCGCGTCCGAAGGCGGCATATTCCTCGAACAACCCCTTCTGGATGTAGAAGCCGAAATCCCTGGCCTCCTGGTTCGCGTAATCCTCGCGCAGGTCCTCCAGCGGGAATCGGTCCACCTGGCCGTTGGCGAAGCAGACGTCGAACAGGGTCTTGCCGCGATACTCGGGATGGGCTTCAAGGATTTCTGCGGGCCAGACCTCGTCCGTGGTGAAGCGTTTCGAGAATTCGACAAGCTGCCACAGATCCGACCGCGCCTCGCCCGGCGCATCGACAAGCTGGTGCCAGGCATGGGTGCGCCGTTCGGCATTGCCATAGACGCCCTCCTTCTCGACCCACATGGCGGCCGGAAGGATGATGTCTGCGGCCATCGCGGTCACCGTCGGATAGGCATCCGACACCACGATCAGGTTGTCGGGGTTGCGATAGCCCTGGTAGGTCTCGTTTTGGGAATTGGGCGCGGCCTGGAGGTTGTTGTTCACCTGGATCCAGTAGAAGTTCAGCACCCCGTCCTTCAGCATCCGGTCCTGCAAGACCGCGTGGAAGCCCGGCTTGGTGTTCAGAAGCCCGTGCGGCAGTTTCCACAGTTCTTCCGTATGGGCGACATGCTCGGGGTTCGTGACCACCATGTCGGCGGGCAGGCGGTGGGCAAAGGTGCCGACCTCGCGCGCCGTGCCGCAAGCCGAAGGCTGGCCGGTCAGCGAGAAGGGAGAGTTGCCCGGTTCCGAAATCTTTCCGGTCAGCAGATGGATGTTATAGATCATCTGGTTGGCCCAGACGCCCCGGACATGCTGGTTGAACCCCATCGTCCACAGCGACATGACCTTCCTGTCGGGATCGGCATAGATTTCGGCCAGTTCCTCCAGGAAACCCGGCTCGACCCCGGAAAGCTCGCTCACGTAATCCAGCGTATAGGTCGAGACGTGTTCCTTGAACGCGTCGAAATCGCTGTCCTCCATCAGGCCGGGATTGCCGGCACCGGTGGCGGCCAGTTCCAGTTCGTGTTCGGGGCGCAGGCCATAACCGATGTTGGTGGCGCCTTTCTTGAAGACCGTGTGCCGGTCCACGAAGTCCTGGTTCACGCGCCCGGTCTGGATGATGTGGTTGGCGATATAGTTCAGGATCGCCAAGTCGGTGCCCGGCTTGAACACGATCGGGATGTCGGCCAGATCCATCGAGCGGTGGGTGAAGGTGGACAGGACCGCGCATTTCACGTGCGGCGTGCCCAGGCGGCGGTCGGCCAGCCGGGTCCACAGGATCGGATGCATCTCGGCCATGTTCGATCCCCACAGCACGAAGGCATCCGCATGTTCGAAATCGTCATAGCAGCCCATCGGCTCGTCGATGCCGAAGGTGCGCATGAAGGCCACGGCGGCCGAGGCCATGCAGTGACGCGCATTGGGATCGAGGTTGTTCGACCGGAACCCGGCCCGCATCAGCTTTGTCGCCGCATAGCCTTCCAGAACGGTCCACTGGCCCGATCCGAACATACCGATCCCCTCGGGACCCTTTTCGGCCAGGACCTTCTTCACCCTTTCGGCCATGACGTCGAAGGCCTCGTCCCAGCTGACCGGCTCGAATTCGCCGTTCTTGTCGAACTGGCCGTTCGTCTTTCGCATCAGCGGGGTCGTCAGCCGGTCGGCGCCGTACATGATCTTGGACAGGAAATAGCCCTTGACGCAGTTCAGGCCGCGATTGACCTCGTGCTGCATGTCGCCATGGGTGGCGACGACCTTGCCTTCCTTGACGCCGACCATCACGCCGCAGCCGGTGCCGCAGAACCGGCAGGGGGCCTTGGACCACTGGATCTTCAGCGCCTCGACGCCGCCCGGAACGGGCTGGGACAGGGCCTGGTGCGGCAGCCCCGCGGCGGATGCGGCAAGCGCGGCAGCATGCGCCTTGAGAAGCTGGCGCCGGGTCAGGTCAAGGGGCATGGCATTTCCTCCGTCTCCTCGGCGTGTTCGAAGACCATGCTGGCCGCCAGAACGCCTTTCATCAGATTGATCTCGGTCAGCCGGTCCCCCAGCGTTCCGGTGCTTTTTCCTTCGATGGTGACGATCAGCCGGGTGGCGTCACCCCCATGGATTTCGACGCCCTCCAGCCGCGCGATCAGGTCGCGGACCTCGGCCATCGCGTCCTGGGTGACCGTCACGACGGCGGATGACACATGCCAGCGTGGCTTAGGCATCCTCGACCTCTCTTTCCTCGGTTTCCCTTTTCACGGCCATAATGGCGTCGGCCGGGCAGGATGCCGAACAGGCCGCGCAGCCGGTGCAGGAGGCCGTGTCGATCCGCGGCAGGAACGGAGCGCCGATCCGGGGCTGCATCGCGATCGCCTGTTCGGGACATGCGTCCCGGCAGCTCATGCAGGCGATGCCGGCATGAACGAAACAGTCCGCCGAGATCTGCATGACGTGGCCCATAGGCCCGCCCGGCAAGAAGACCTCTTCGGGACAGGAGGCGGCGCAGTCGCCGCAAAAGACGCATTCACCCGCTTCCGGCCTCAGCACCACGCCCCCCGGCGCCAGAGCCAGGATGGCCTGTGGACAGGCATCGACACAGGCCCCGCAGCCGGTGCAGGCGGCCAGCGATGCGACCGAGACCCCAGGCGGGCGCGGCAGAAACGGTGCCGGGCGGGCCATGCCGCGCAGCAGGTTCCGTCTCGATATTCCGGGACTGGCAGGCATGTTTTAATGCCCCGACGGGCCAGGGGGTCCGGCGATCATCTGGTATATCCAGACAAGAAAGCCGTAGCCCCCCACGAAAGCCACGGCAACGATCGGCCAGATACCAAAAGCCAGAAGCAGGAACTGCGCCATCTCTCCGCGGCGAGTCGGTCTTCGCTTTTCGGGTTCGGTGGCATGTCTGTCCGACATTGCTACCTCCTGGATTGCAGTTTGATGGCGTCCGGCTGTCTGTCCTGACAGGTAACAAGAGTCCATGCCGCAATTCAACTGTGACGAGAGTTCTTGAGGAAAAATTTCTCGACAGGAAAATCGAACCCAACCAGATCACCTGACCAGGCCGGAAAGCCGCGCATCCGGCAGTCGTGGCCATGGCAGCGCAGCCAGACGGTTAACCTTTGTTGGCCCGGCTGGGGGGAACGGATCCGGGTGGAGGGTGTTTCCTCCCCGCATCCCTCATCCCCGGAGAACGTCCATGTTCCTGCGCGTCGATAAGCTGCAAGTCGAACTGCCCGCCCCCAAGCGACAAGATCCGAATGCCGCCGCCGCCTTGCAGGAACTGCTGGGGGGAAAATACGGCGAAATGTCCACGCTCGGGAACTACATGTTCCAAAGCTTCAACTTTCGCAGCAAATCGAAGCTGCGCCCCTTCTACAGCCTTGTCGCCGCGATCACGGCCGAGGAACTGGGCCATGTCGAGCTTGTCAGCAACGGCGTGGCCATGCTGGCCAACGGGCCGGACAAGCCCGGCGGGGACGAAGGGGATGGCGGCGACATCTCGAAGGCGCCGTTCGAGGAGATGAAGGACATCCGGTCCGCCGCTTCGTTCTATAGCCATGCGGGGGGTGCGGTTCCGGTCAATTCGAACTCGATGTCCTGGAACGCGGACATGGTGACGACGACCGGCAACGTGATCGTGGATCTGCTGCACAACTTCCACCTGGAATGCGGCGCGCGGCTGCACAAGCTGCGGGTCTATGAATCGCTGACGGATGCCAACATCACCGGGCGCGAGGTCTGCGGATACCTGCTGGTGCGCGGATCGGTCCATGCCCATGCCTATGCCCTGGCGCTGAAGAAGCTGACGGGGGTGGATCTGGACAAGTTCCTGCCCACGCCGAACATCCCGCTGGGCAATATCCCCGAATGCCAGAAATACCTGGCCGAAGGATCGCACCGCCGCCTTTATACCTTCAGCCCCAACGATTACGAGGAGATGCGCGGCATCTGGGGCGGCGGCGGGGAAACCGCCCTGCCTGACGATCCTCCGGGCGAATTGGAGGTGGTGGACGGAATGCCCGAGGGCGGCAAGATTCACGACCTGACGGGCGTGCCCTCGGCCTTCACGCCCGACTATGCCCCCGAGGAGATGTTCGAAATCGCGGCCAAGCTTTACCAGAAGTCGCGCTGACCCTTACGGCCGCCGCCGGACGTGGTGGCCGCATTTTCCAAGGAGGCCCGGATGACCCGACGTTCCCCCGACCTGCCCCTTGTGGCCACCGTTCTTGCGCTGTCCGTTGGCGCAGGACTGGCCGTCGGGACTGCCATGAAGTCCGGCCCCAGGCGCCCGCCCGACAGCGCGCCGGGCCGAACCGCCAGACAGTCCAGCTTTGGCGGCTATCAGGTCGTGGGCCGCACCGTCACGATCAAGGCGCCGCGCAGCCGCATCTATGAGATGTGGCGCAACCCCGACCACCTGACCGATTTTATGGAAGGCCTCGCCGCCGTCCATGTCAACGGCGACGACGTGACCTGGGTCATCGACACCCCCGACGGGCATCTGTCCATCGAGACCCGCCTGGTCGAGGATCGCCGCGACGAGGCGCTTGCCTGGCGATCCGTGGACGGCGCCGAAGTCGAGATCGAGGCAAAGGTCCAGTTGCGCGACGCCCCCGCCGGGCGCGGAACCGAGGTCGAGGCCCACATCGCCTGGCGCCCCCAGGCGGGCATCGTCGGCCAATGGGCGGCCCGGCTGCGCGGCACCGATCCCAAGATCCGGGGCAAGCAGGATCTGAAGCGGCTGAAGATGCTTCTGGAAACCGGCGAGATCGCCACCTCGGCCAACCGAAAGGCAGACTGATGCGCGCACTGACCTGGCATGGCAAGCATGATGTCCGCGTCGATACCGTTCCCGACCCGGAAATCGTCAATCCCCGCGACGCCATCATCGAGGTGACGGCGACCGCGATCTGCGGATCGGACCTGCATCTTTACGACGCCGTGATCCCCGGACTGGTCCCCGGCGACATCCTGGGCCACGAATTCATGGGCCGCGTGGTCGAGACGGGACCAAAATCCACGCTGAAGAAAGGCGACCGGGTGGTGGTGCCCTTCACCATCTCCTGCGGGGCCTGCTTCTTCTGCGGCCAAGGGCAGTTCTCGGCCTGCGACAATTCAAACCCGGTGGAAAAGCAGGAAGCGTCCGAACTGCTTTACGGCCACCCGATGAGCGGGCTTTTCGGATACTCGCACATGACCGGCGGCTATCCCGGCGGGCAGGCGGAATATGTGCGCGTGCCCTTTTCCGATGTGGGTCCGATCGTGGTGCCGGACGGCGTGTCCGACGAACAGGTTCTGTTCCTGTCCGACATCCTGCCGACCGGCTGGATGGCGGCCGAGAACGCCGACATCCAGGACGGCGACACCGTGGCCGTCTGGGGCTGCGGGCCGGTCGGACTGTTCGCGATCCAGTCGGCGCTGCTGATGGGGGCGGAACAGGTGATCGCCATCGACCATTACCCCGGCCGCCTGACCCTGGCGCGCAAGCTGGGCGCCAAGGTCATCGACTATACCCAGACGCATGTGCTGGAGGCCCTGATGGAGATGACGGGGGGCATCGGTCCCGACGCGGTGATCGACGCGGTGGGCATGGAAAGCCACGGCTTTGCCCCCGACAGGATCATGGACGCCCTGAAGCAGAAGATCGGCATGGGCGCCGACAATGTCCATGCGCTGCGCATGGCGCTGTTGGCGGTCAGAAAAGGCGGGCGCGTGTCGATCCCCGGTGTCTATGGCGGCCTGGCCGACAAGTTTCCCGTGGGCGCGCTGATGGAAAAGGGTCTGCAAATCCGCACCGGCCAGACGCATGTGCAGAAATACACCCGCCAGCTGCTGCACCGCATCCTGGAGGGAGAGATCGACACGACCTTCCTGATCTCTCACCGGCTGTCGCTGGAGGATGCGCCGACCGGATACAGGAACTTCCATGGCAAGCAGGACGAATGGACCAAGGTCGTCCTGACGCCCGGCGCGGCAAAAGGGATCTAGGATCATGCCCAGCACCACAGAAGACGGCGAAAAGACGACCGAGGCCGGTCCCATCGACCGATCCGCCGGCGCCGCGGGCGAGCCTTCGGATACCGATTACGTCCGCGCCACCGCGCCCGTGCGCAACAGGCTGGCCTGGCAGGTGCTGATCTGGCCTGTCGCGATGATCCTGCTGGTCATTCTGGGCGCGATCTGGGCGCTGTCATGACGGGCCAGGCGCCCAGGCCCGGTCCCCGGCGTCTGGGCCGGGCCGGGATCGCAGTTGTTGCGATCCTGGTCGCCCTTGTCGTGGTGATCTTCCTGGGCCGGAACCTGTGGCACGCCTCCGAGGTAACCGAGGATCCCCCCGCCATCAACGCAGGCGCCCGTCCCTGAAAGGCGCACGGAACCGGAACCTGACCTGCGGCTTTTCTTTGCAGAAGCAACTGGTTGGGGGAACGGATCATGGCCCATGGATCGCGATTGGACATGCCGCCGATCAGGCCGGACGGATTGCAGCTTGACGAACCCCGCGAAAAGCAGCGCCGCTATTGGCGGATGCAGCGGGTCGCCTGGTGGACGTTCGGCGGGATCATGCTTCTGGCCGTCCTGGGGCTGACCGGCAGCGGCGGGGTCTTTCACAAGCAGACCGTGGAATTTGCGGCAGCCCGCGTCGAAATCCCGCGCGTCACCCGCTGGGAAGGATCGGACGATTTGTCCATCACCTTCCGGGAACCGGGCGACAGCCATGAGATCATCGTGTCGCAGCCTTTCTTCGACCGCTTCATGATCGAACGCATCCAGCCCGAACCCGATCGGACCACCCTGCGGTCCGGCGCACAGTCCATGACCTTCCCCGCAGCCGACGCGCCCCCCCACGAGGTCAAGTTCGACATCCGCGCCATGCATTTCGGCTGGACCGGCTTCGACATGACCGTCGCCGGCGAAACTCGCCGGATCAACCTTGTCGTGCTGCCTTAGCGGAGGAAATCATGGATTCGGTCATTCGCGGCATTTCCGTCTATATCGTCCTGCTGATCGCCACCCGCCTGTCGGGACGCCGCACCATGGCGCAGATGACGCCCTTCGATTTCGTGCTGCTGCTGATCATCGCCGAGACGACGCAACAGGCACTGCTGGGCGACGATTTTTCCATCAGCAACGCGCTCGTGCTGATCCTGACGCTGTTTGCCACCGACGTTCTGCTGGCCTGGCTGAAAAGCTGGTCGCCCCGCGTGGCTTCGCTTCTGGATGGAAACCCGACGGTGCTGATCAGCGAAGGCCGGATCGACCCCGAAGCGATGCAGCGCGCCCGCGTCAGTATCGAGGATGTGTTGGAATCCGCGCGTGCGCAGCAGGGGTTGAAGGCACTGGACGACATTGACGCCGCCGTGCTGGAGGTCAGCGGCGGCATCAGCATCATCCCCAAGCAGAAATAGACCGCCTTTCGGCGACCTATTTCTTCAGCATCTCCTCGACCTTGTTCCGCCTGCGACCGTTCCGTTTCCCTGACAGCGGCCGATTAACCTTTATTCGCCCGAAAGGACTGGAACAGATGCAGGCGGGATTGGTTCTTCTGGTTCATGCCGGCGCACCGGCAACCTTCACCAAAGGGGTCAAGACCATGACAGACGCTGCCTATGACGTGTTCATCGACGGTCTGCGCAATGCGCACGCCATGGAAAACCAGGCGCTTTCGATCATGCAGCCGCAGTTGAACCGGCTGGAGCATTATCCGCAGGTATCTGCCCTGCTGGACCGCCATATCCGCGAAACCGAAGGCCAGATCCAGCGCCTGGACCAGATCTTCGAATCCCTGAACGAATCCGCCTCGGGGCTGAAGGACACGATGCTGTCGCTCAGCGGTTCGATGGCCGCAGTGACCCACAGCATGGCCACCGACGAGATCCTCAAGAACTCGCTGGCGAACTTCGCCTTCGAGCATTTCGAGATCGCAGCCTATACCGCACTGATAACCGCGGCCGAACAGGCCAACATGGCCCAGGCCCTGCCGCTTCTGAAGCAGAACCTGGATGAGGAACTGGCGATGGCCTCGGACATCCATGACGGATTGCCCGACGTGGTGCGCCAGTATATCGCCCTTTCGGCCAGCGGCCAGCGGGCCGACATCTGAACCATGGCGGCGGAGGATTTCGACTGCGCCATCATCGGCGGCGGCCCTGCGGGGCTGACCGCCGCGATCTATCTGGCCCGTTTCCGCCGCAGGACCGTCCTGATCGACGCGGGCCAAAGCCGTGCGTCCCTGATCCCGCGGTCCCATAATCACCCCGGCTATCCCGACGGGATCCGGGGCAACGACCTTCTGGCCCGGATGCGCGATCAGTTGCAGAACTTCGGCGCCGTCACGATCGCGGAAAAGGCGACCGGGATCGAGCCGATGCCGGACGAACGGTTCCGCATCCGGGCGGGGCGCGACATCACCGCATCGCATGTGATCCTGGCCACCGGCATCCGCGACCGCCTGCCGCCCATCGACGATGCGCTCGATCACGTCCGCGAAGGGCTGATCCGGCAATGCCCTGTCTGCGACGCCTATGAGCTGACGGACAAGCCTGTCGCGGTGATCGGAACGGCCGCCTGCGCGGCGGGCGAGGCGCTGTTTCTGCGCCACTATACGCCGCAGGTGACGCTGCTGACCCTGGGCAGCGATCTGGACCTGTCCGACAAGGTGATGGACAAGCTGGCCAAGGCCGAGATCCGAATCCTGCACGAGCCTGTCGAATCCTGGGATTTCCGGCGCGAGGAGGTTCGGGTCCGTCTGGCCACCGGGCAGGACATGCGGTTTGCCGCGCTTTATTCGGGGCTTGGCAATGACCCGCAGAATGCCCTGGCCGCCGGCTTGGGGCTGGACCTTGCCGAGGATGGCCGCATCCAGACCGACGCGCATCAGCAGACCTCGATGCCGGGAATTTTCGCGGCGGGGGATGCCGTGACCGGCCTGAACCAGATCGCCGTCGCCATGTCGCAGGGCGAGATCGCGGCAACCCATGTCCACAACCTGCTGCGGCTTCGGGAAGACCGCTGCGTCCCCGACAGCCTCTGACCGTCGCCTTCCGTCGATGGCGCACGGGGAACAAACGCGGCCTGCATCCGTTTTACGATGTCCCTTCAAGGATTTCCGCCATGGCGCCGCGCACGTTCTGGAAAGGCTACATGAAGCTGTCGCTGGTGACCTGTCCGGTGACCATGATGCCCGCCACGACCGAGGGCGAGAAGGTCCGCTTCCACACCTTGAACGCCAAGACCGGCAACCGCGTCACCAGCCAGTATGTCGATGCCGTGACCGAAAAGCCGGTCCGAGAGGAAGACGAGGTCAAGGGATACGAGCGCGGCGAGGACGATTATGTCTTCCTCGAGGACGAGGAGATCGAGTCCGTCGCCCTGGAAAGCACCCGCACCATCGACATTGACATGTTCGTGCCCGATCACTCGATCGGCTGGGTATGGTATGACCGTCCGCATTTCCTGTTGCCGGGGGATGAGGTGGGCCAGGAGGCATTCGCCGTGATCCGGGACGCCATGGCCGCGACCGGGACCGTGGGCATATCGCGCGTGGTGATGTATCGGCGCGAACGGGCGGTGATGCTGAAGCCGCGCGGCAAGGGGATCGTGCTGTGGACCCTGCGATACGGGGACGAGGTGCGCGACGAGGCCGACTATTTCGGCAAGATCGCGGACGACAAGCCCGAAGCCAAGCTGATGACGCTGGTGCGCAAGCTGATCGACGAACGCACCACGGCCTGGGACACCAAGATGGTGAACGACCCGGTTCAGGATCGGCTGCTGGACATCATCGCCGCCAAGAAGAAGGGCAAGAAACGCGCGGCGCGGCCCAAGCCCCAGCCCCCGCAGGACGGCAATGTCATCGACATCATGACCGCGCTGAAGAAAAGCATCCAGGCCGAGGGACGGCGCAGCAGCCGTTGATCACCGTTTGCGCGCCCGCGATGGCTTGACATCCAGCGGGCGGGCGGCGGGACGGAAATCCTCCCACGGATCCTGGGCCAAGGCATCCAGGCGCGCGGGTGTGTTCATCAGGGTGAAGTAGTTGGGGCCGATCTGGTCCAGCTCGTCCCAGGCGACCGGCATCGACACGGCGGCGCCGGGACGCGCGCGCGTCGAATAGGCGGCAACCGCCGTCATGCCGCGCTGATTGCGCAGATAGTCGATCAGGATGCGGCCCTTGCGCTTCGACTTGGTGATGGTCGAGATATAGGCGCCGGGCGAATCCGCCGCCATGGCATCGGCCAGGGCCTTGGTGAAGGCCTTGACGGCGGACCAGCCCGCCTTGGGCGTCAAGGGTGCCACGACATGCAGCCCCTTGCCGCCCGACGTCTTCACGAACCCCTCCAGCCCGGCATCGGACAGGCGCTGCCGCACCTCTTGCGCGCCGGCGATCACGGCCTCCCACGCCACGCCTTCGCCGGGATCGAGGTCCATGGTCATGGTGTCGGGATGATCCCAGTCCGCGACCGTGGACCCCCAAGGATGGATCTCCAGCGTCGCCGACTGGACCAGGGCCATCAGCCCGTCCAGGTCGTTGATGGCGATCATCGCCTCTTCGGCCTTTTCCTTGGGATCCTTGACCAGGGCGATGTGCTTGCTGATGCCTTTCCAGGCGTGCTTCTGGAAGAACCGCTGCCCGTTGATCCCGCCCGGACAGCGCAGCAGGGCCAGCGGGCGGCCGGTGATGAAGGGCGCGATCCTGGGCCAGACCTGGGCATAGTAATCCGCCAGCCCTTCCTTGGTGATGCCCTCGTCCGGCCAATAGATGCGGTCGGGATGGGTCAGCGCGACGCGGCGGCGCGGCGCCTTGGGCGGATCGGCCTGGGGGCCGCTTTCGCGCACCACGTCGGTGGCGGGCTTGTCTTCGCGCAGGCCGCGGAAGGACGCGTGGCGCAGCAGCCCGTCGGCGGTCCAGGCACGGAATTCCACCTCGGCCACCAGTTCGGGGCGCACGAAGCGGACGCCGCGCGCCTCGTCCGAGGTCAGCTTGTCCGCGAATGGGCTGCGGTCGATGCGCATCGTGTCCAACCGCGTGCGCAGATCGGCGGCCACCGTGGCGGAAAATCCGGTGCCGACGCGGCCTACATAATCCAGCTTGCCGTCATCGAAGACCCCCAGGGCCAGCGACCCCACCAGCTTGTCCGAGGTGGTCGAGGGCACATAGCCCGCCACCACGAATTCCTGCCGGGCCGAGCATTTGGACTTGATCCAGGTCTTGCCGCGGCCCGAGCGATAGGCTTCGTCGGCTTCCTTCGAAATGATGCCCTCCAGGCTGAGCCGGCAGGCGTGCCGCAGCACCATCGCCCCGGTTTCGCCGAAATGGCTGCTGTACCGCACCCGGCCCGGATCGGTGCCCACCAAACTTTCCAGCATCCCCTTGCGTTCGATCAGGGGCACGTCGCGCAGGTCATAGCCGTCCAGATACATCAGGTCGAAGACATAGAACACGAAGCGGTCGTTTCGCCCCTCGGACAGATCCGCCTGGAGGGCCGGGAAATCGGACGCCCCCACCCCAGTTTCCACCACCAGTTCGCCGTCGATGATGGCGCTTTGCGCAGGCAGGGCGCGCAGGGCGTCCGTCACCTCGGCCCCGAAACGGTCGGTCCAGTCAAGGCCGCTGCGGGTCAGCAGGCGGACCTCTTGCCCCTCCAGCCGGGCTTGCAGGCGATAGCCGTCGAACTTCACCTCGTGCAGCCATTTCGCGCCGGTCGGGGGGGCAGGCCTCAGCGAGGCAAGCGCGGGGTCGATGAAGTCGGGCATAGCCGCCTTTTTGGCGCGGGCGGCGGGGGCACCCTCGTCCTTGGGGCGCGCCCGGCGGGCCTTCTTGTCCGGCTTCGGCTTCTCCTCGGCGCCTTGCGCCACCTCCTCGACCGTGCGGCCGGTCTTCAGCGATTCCGGGCGTTCGGTCAGGATGTCGGGCGCGTCGGGGGGGCGGGCGGCCTCGTCGTCGGATTTGATCAGCAGCCAGTTCTCGCGCGTCTCGCCGCGCATCCGAACCAGATGCCAGCGGCCCGACAGCTTTTCGCCCTTCAGTTCGAACTCCAGCTTGCCCTTGGCATAGTCGCCGTCCACGGGCGTCCATGTGCCCCGGTCCCAGACGATAACCGCACCCGCGCCATAATTGCCCTTGGGGATGGTGCCCTCGAAGTTGCCGTAATCCAGCGGGTGATCCTCGACATGGACGGCAAGGCGCTTTTCGCCCGCGACCAGGCTTGGCCCCTTGGTGACGGCCCAGCTTTTCAGCACGCCGTCCATCTCCAGCCGCAGATCGTAATGCAGCCGCGTCGCCGCGTGCTTCTGGATCACGAAGGACTTGCCGGACTTGCGCGCCTTGCGCCCGCGCGGTTCCTGGGTCTGGGTGAAGTCGCGCTTTTCGTTATAGGTGTCCAGCCCCGCCCCCGATGTCCCCGCCATGGCCTAGCCGGCCTTCTTGCGGCTGCGGGACGGCGCCTTGGGCCTGGCGCCCCCGCTGCGGGGATTGGCGCTTGGCCGGCGGCGGGGCTTGGCCATGGCCGCGCTTTCGCGCAGGGCCTCCATCAGATCGACCACGGGTTCGGGCCTGGCCTCCTTGGGGGGCTGGAACTTTCTGCCCTCGATCTTGGCGCGGACCAGTTCAGCCAGGGCAGATTCGTATCGGTCGTCGAAATCCTGCGGGTCGAACGTGCCGCGCTTGGTCTTGATGATGTGCTGGGCCAGATCCAGCATCTCGCCCTCGATCTCGATGTCGGGCACGTCGGCAAAGACATCCTCGGCGTCGCGCACCTCATAGTCGAAGTTCAGCGTGGTGGCGATCAGCCCGTCGTCATGCGCGCGGATCAGGACCGTGCGCACCCGGCGGAACAGGACGGTCTGGGCCAGGGCCGCGACCTTCTTCTTGCGCATCCCCTCGCGGATCAGGGCAAAGGCCTCGGCAGCCTCGGCATCGGTGGGGGCCAGGTAATAGGGCTTGTCGAAATACAGGTCGTCGATGTCATCGCAACCGATGAAGGCGGTGATGGACAGGGTCTTGTCGCTGTCGGGCACCGCCGCCGCGATCTCGTCCGGGTCCAGCACGACGTATTCACCCGATGCGACCTCGTATCCCTTGACCTGGTCGTCGCGGTCCACCGTCTTGCCGGTATCCTCGTCCACGAAGACGCGGCGGACCCGGTTGCCGGTCTTGCGGTTCAGGGTATGGAACGCGATCCGGTCCGATGTCGAGGCGGCGGTGTAAAGCGCCACCGGGCAGCTGACCTCTCCGACCTTGAGAAAGCCTTTCCAGTTCGCCCTGGGCGCCATTGTCCCGCCTCCGTCATGTGTCGGATCTGGAACGGCCTAGGCCGGTGCAGGTTCCATGCGCGCGGGGTGATGGCCGGTCTGCATGATCCGCTGCGCCAGGGACCATTCGACGGAACGCGACCCACCCGACGGGTCGTGCCCCAGAAGCCCGTTGGGGCACAACCTGTCGTCGTCCCATCCCGGATGGTTGGCGACCGGGTACAGGCAGATCCCCTCGACCCGTGCGCCGCGCAGGCGCGCCCGCGCCACCTGGTCGCGGACATAGGCGAACCATGACGCGCGGCGTGCGCCCTCGGTCCCGGTTTCGGCGATCATCAGGGGGCGGTCATAACGCGCGGCGACCTCGACCAGCAGATCGGACAAGGGGCGATACCACGGGTGGTCCATGTCGATGGGCGCGCCGCCGTGGATCCACTGGTTGTTCCAATAGTAGTTGACCCCGACGATATCCAGGAAGGACGGATCCCCGCCAAGCTGCGGCCACATCCGCCCCGAAATCAGCTCGAACGCCTGAAACTGCGCGTCATGATGGCCATGCGCCTCCCACAAGGGTCTGCCGTTATGGGGATCGTGATGGATCGCCAGCAGCGGTTCGGCATGGACGAAGCGCGCGCGGGGATCGACAGCGCGCAGTTCGTGCATCGCGGCGATGGAGGCGCGGGCAAGCTGGCATTTCAATTCATACCCGCGATGCGCGGCGAAGGGATTGAGGTATCGGGCATCGCCCCCGGCCCAGGCAAAGAAGCTGATCTCGTTGACCGGGCACCAGAAGGGCACGGCGTCCGTCAGGTCGCGGTGATGCAGGGCCACGGCGCGGGCAAGGCGGGCGAAACGGTCCACAAAGGCGGGCTGCCAGATGTCCAGGTCGTCGGACCAGCCGTAATGCAGCAGATCCCAGATGACCTGCGTGCCGGTATCGCGCGCGGCCGTGATCATCGGCGTCAGGCTGGAGAAATCGTAGCGGCCCGGCGCGGTCTCGATCAGGTGCCAGCGGGCGCCGTCGCGGCAGGCGCCGATGCCCAGATCCGCCAGTTGCCGGTAGTCCTGCGCGGCATGGGTGTCGTGGCCGATGGCCGCAATCAGATCCAGCCGGCGGCCGCTGCGCAAACGGTGGGTCGATGCTTCCCACCCGCCCAGGGTGAAGCTGGCGAAGGTTGCGGGCGGGGGCGCGGACCGGCGTTCGGCCAGGACCCTGTCGATCAGCGCCCGCCATTGCGGCACGACCACCTGCGCGGAATAGGTGGCGCGGACATGGGCCTGCAGCGCAGTCCCAAGCCGCCGCCGCAGCGGGGCATCGGCCAGAAGGCGCAGCATGGCCCGGGCCACCGCCTGCGGGTCCTCGTGGGGCACGAAGAGGCCGGTGTTCCCATCGGCGATCTGTTCCAGGGCGCCGTTGTCGGGCGTGGCGATCACCGGCAGGCCCGCCGCGCCCGCCTCGGCGATGACATGGGGCATCCCCTCGCCACGGGACAGCCAGCAGAAGATGTCCATGGCCGCCAGCAGGTCCGGCACATCCTTGCGGTCGCCGGTGAATACCATCCGCCTGCCCAGCGGTTCGGCCATGCGGCGCAGTTCGTCCGCATATTCCGGCATGAAGGCGTCAGGGCCGCCGACGATCACGAAGCGGGCGCGGGGGTCGATGTCCGCGACTTGCAGGGCGGCACTGATGAAATCCTCGACCCGCTTCTTGCGGTCCAGACGGCCCACCCAGCCGATCAGCACCTGATCGGCCCCGATCCCCAGAGCGGTGCGCATCGGCCCGCGCGCCCTGGGGTCGAATTCGTCCAGATCGACCATGGACGGGATTTCAAGCGCATCCCCCGGCCGGTCGGGCATCCTGGATGCCGCCGCAGCGCGGATGCTGTCGCAGACGCCGACATAGCGTGCGGTGAAATGCTTCGGCCCCGCCAGGGCCTCGGACACCAGGCCCCCATGTTCGATCAGCGGCGGGCGCAGCGCCATGCGTTCCAGCGCGGGATAGATGTCGGCGACGTTCTGGCAGGACACAACCACATCGGCCCCCGCCAGCTTGCGGCGCAGATAGTCGATGGTTTCCTCGAACCCCAAGGCATAGGGCGTGGTATCGACATGCACACCCAGATCGGCCAATTGCCCATGAGTCTGGTCGGGCATCCCCTCCTTGCGGAAGCAGGGAATGACGGTGATGCGGTAACGGTCGCGCGGCAGGTTGCGGGCCAGCATCCTGATTTCCGTTTCCTCGCCGCCCACGACCAGCCAGGCCATGACGAAGGTGATGCGGATCAGACGGTGGCCGTCATGGGGCTGGGGAAAGACCTCGGGGGGGATGGTGCCCCAGGCAAGGGTGTCATCCGCGTTCATGCTGCCTCGAACACGATCTGGAGGAAGTCCGGGCGCTCCGCCACCAGGCGGCGCAGGAAATCCGGTGCGTCGTTGTAAGGCACCACATGGGTGATCATGTGCCGCCGGATCAAATCGCCTTCCGCCGCCAGCAGCCGCAGCGTTTCCTGCGCCAGCCGCCGCTGGTCCCAGGCATGGGCCACGGGGCGCGGCATCCGGTTGATCTGCGCGCAGCGGATCGCCAGGCCGTTGTGGTGGAACTCCTCTCCCAGCCGGGCGCCGTCCATGCCGCCCTGATAGAAGGCCAGGTCGATCACCGTCCCCTGCGGGCGCAGGGCCTGGAGGCAGCGGTGAAGGCTGTCGGACCGCGCGCGGGTCTGGAAGACATATTCCGCGCCCCGCCCGCCGGCCTTGTGGTGCCAGGCGGTCTTGGCGTAACGCACGGCCTCGTCCTCGCCCATGGCGATGAAGCCCATCTTGCGGGCGATGTCCTGCCGGAAGGGCGAGGGGTCCACCACGACGATTTCCGATGCGCCTCCCTGGCGGGCGAACATCGCGCAGAACAGCCCGACCGTGCCGCCGCCCCAGACCAGGACCGGGCGGCCTTCGACCCCCGCGCCCAGGGACGGGACGCCTGCGCCGAACTGGTCGGCATCGGCATGCAGGATGCCGTTGGCGGCGATGGGTCCCATCTGCGCCACGAAGATGCCCAGGATCGGGTCCATTCCTTCGGGCATCTTCAGCAGCAGGTCGTGGGCAGGGTTCGCGGTGTGGCCGGTCTTGTGGCCGAAGGTGGTCGCCAGCACATCGCCGTTCCGAAACCCCGGCGCGCGGGCGTCGATGACCTTCGCCACCTCCATGTAGCCCAGGAAGTTCACCGGGAAATGCGCGGACGGCTCTCCGGGGATGAACAGGCCCTGCCAGTCGTCCCAGCGGCTGTGCAGATAAGGGTTCGAGCCTTTCAGGAAGGTCAGTTCCGTCCCCGCCGAAAGGCCGGTGTAAAGCAAATCCAGCCGCACCTGCCCGTCGCCCGCCGGGCCTTCGTCATAGCCGAAGAAATAGGGCTCGTGCGGGCGCTCGACGCCCAGGGATCGGATGTGGCGATGCTCATGCGGCATCGACGGCACCCTGCGCAGCGGACGGACGAAAGATGGGCTGCGGGTCAGCCCGCAGCCCCTCCATCTTCACAAGGGCGCCGTTGCGGGCGGATTCGCCGATTGCCAGGGCGACACGATGGGTCATCAGCGCCTCGGCGTAAGGGCAGCGGATGCGGTTTTCATGGCCCTGCACCGCCTCGATGAAGTCGCGGTCCTCGCGCCAGACGGGATCGCCCTGGGCGGGGCGCACGGGGCGGCCCCGGCCCACGTCCACCATGATGTCGTGATCGCTGATCTCCAATGCCATGCCATCGGCAAAGACGTGCAGCCCGACCCGGTGGTTCCACCGCAGCAGGCAGGTGGCCGACAGATTGGCGATTGCGCCGCTGGCAAAGCGCAGCGTGGCGGCCGTCGCCGTGGGCACGGTCAGCCCCTGGAAATCGTCGCGGTCGCGGCGCGCAGCCATGCCGAACACCTCGGTCACGTCGCCGGCCAGGAAGCGGGCAGCGTCGATCACATGGGTTGCCTGTTCGACCACCTGGCCGCCGCAGAGGTCCTGGTCCCACCACCATTGCGGCGGCGGCGTCTGGTCCAGCCAGAATCCCTGGATCAGATGCGCGGGGTTCCGGGCCAGATGGTCGCGCGCCTCGTCCATCGTGTCCAGGTAGCGCCAGTGGTATCCGACGGCGGTGATCAGGCCCGCCTTCTCGACCTCGGCCGCGATCTGCTGGGCCAGGTCGATGTCCAGCGACAGGGGCTTTTCGACGAAGAACGGCAGGCCCTTGGCGATGCAGGCGCGTTCCGGCGCACCATGGGCAAAGGGCGGCACGCAGATGAAGACCGCATCCAGATCCTCGGCCGCCAGCATGGCGTCGTGGTCGGCATAGGCGACGGCGCCCGTGTCCCGGGCCGCCTGGGCCGCGCGGCCCTGGTCGGGGTCGCAGACGGCGGCGATCTGGACATCCTCCATGGTCCGCAGCACGCCGAAATGGCGATGCGCGATGCCGCCCGCGCCGATGAAGCCCAGCCGTGTCTTGTTCATTCCGTCCTCGTTCCGTTGGCGCAATACATGTCGGTAAATCTGCACGGTATCCGCCGCCATGCGCGCGGCGGTGAAGCATGTCGACCAGCGGGCCTGTCCGTCGCGGGCCACGATGGCGCGGCGGGCGGGATCGGTCAACGCCCGCGCCATGGCATCGGCCAAAGGCCGCGACCGGCGGGGCGGGACCAGCCAGGGGTGATCGGACCCAAGCGCCTCGGCCGAGCCGGTGACGTCCGTGGCGACCACGGGCAGGCCCATGGACATCGCTTCCAGCAGGACCAGGGGCAAGCCCTCGAAGCCTGAAGGCAGCACCAGCAGGTCGGACCCGGCCATCAGCGCGGGCACATCGCCGCTGCGGCCCAGGAAGCGGACGGCATCCGCCAGATCCAGCCGCGCGGCCCAGTGGCCCAGCCGCGCCGCACCCGGACCGTCGCCCGCCAGGGCAAGCCGCGCCGGAATGCCCCTCCGGTGCAGGCGCGCAAGCGCCACCAGAAGCGTCCGGTGCAGCTTTTGCGGGGTGAAGCGGCCGACGCAGAGCAGATCCAGCCCGTCGCCACCCTTGTGGTGCAGGGGTGGCGCCTGGGTGCCGTTCGGAACCGCATGCACAGGCAGGTCGGACGCCATGCCGGCAAGCGCCGCCCGCCATTCCGTCGCCGCCGCTTCCGACACGGCTATGATGGCGTCCACGTTCCGGCTGGCCTTGGCGTAATGGGCGATCTGGTCCGCGTCGGTCAGCAGCCAGGGCAGGTGTTCGGTGCGGATCACCGCCCTGCCCGCCCGTGCCGCAGCCGCGACAAGGCCGTGCCCCTCCCACCCGATGCCGGCGTGGACATGCACGATTTCCGCAGGCGAAGCGGCAATGGCCGCGGCGGGATCGTCCAGGTCAAGGACCGTGGCGGGCAGGCCCATGGCCCCTGCGCGGTCGGCAAGGCCCCGGCCCGCCGCATGGTCGGGAAAGGCCAGCGTCGCCATGCCGGGCGGCAGGCTTGCCGCCAGGGTCAGCATGTGTTCGCCCACGCCCGATGGATCGGGGCTGTCGGTCAGCATCAGGCACCGCATCAGGGGTCAGGCCATCGCGTCGGGAACCGCCAGCCGTGCGCCCAGGCGGCGATGGATGGCAAGCGCCTGGCCCACCACCTGATCCATGTTGTAATAGCGATAGCTGCCCAGCCGCCCCGCGAAGATCACGCCCGGTTCGGCCGCCGCCAAAGCGTCATAACGGCGGAACAGTTCCTGGTTTTCCGGCCGGGGGATGGGGTAATAGGGATCGCCCTCGGCCGAGGGATATTCATAGCTGATCGAGGTTCTGGCGTGGCTTTGCCCGGTCAGGTGCTTGTATTCGGTGATGCGGGTATGGGGCACGTCCTCGGCCGGGAAGTTCACCACGCCGACCGGCTGGAACTGCGGCTGGTCCAGCGTCTCGTGCCGGAAGCGCAGGCTGCGATAAGGCAGCGTGCCGAAGCGATGCCCGAAATAGGCGTCGATCGGTCCGGTATAGACCACCAGCCCGCCCCTGTCGGCGGGGGCAAGGTCGTGGAAATCGGTGCCAAGCGCACGCTCGATCCCCGGATGGTCAAGCATCCGTTCGAACATCCGCGTGTACCCCTCGCGCGGCATGGCCTGATGCTTGTCGGTGAAGTAACGGTCGTCGGTATTCGTCCGGGTCGGCACCCGCGCCGTCACGGACTTGTCCAGCTGCGAGGGATCCAGCCCCCATTGCTTGCGTGTGTAGCCCTGGAAGAACGTCTCGTAAAGCTCGGTCCCGATGGCGTTGACCACCACGTCGCGGGACGTGCGGATGTCGCGGACGGGTTCGGCCTGGCTGGCCAGGAAGGTCTCGGCCTCGGCATCCGAGCACAGGTTCAGGCCGTAAAGCGCGTTCAGCGTCGTGCGGTTGATGGGCATCGGCACCGACCGGTCGCCCACCCGCGCCAGCACGCGGTGTTCATAGGGGCGCCATTCGGTGAACCGGCCCAGCCAATTGAACACGTCGTCGCTGTTGGTGTGGAAGATATGCGGCCCATAACGATGGATCAGGATCCCCGCGTCGTCCAGGCAGTCATAGGCGTTCCCCGCGACATGGTCGCGCTTGTCCACCAGCAGCACGCGCTTGCCCGATACCTCGGCGAACTGGCGGGCCAGGACGGATCCGGCAAAGCCCGCGCCGCAGATCGTCACGTCGTGCTTTTTCGCGCCGCGCAGGATGGCGGGCTTGGGCAGCTTCACGACCGGGGCCAAATCCGGCTTGCCAAGCGCGCGGTCCAGATGGCCGCGCATCTGCCGGAAGGTGTTGTCCCAGCTGAGATCCGCCAGCATCCGGTCCGCCGCGTCCCGCCAGACCGCCGGGGAGTCCTTGCGGGCGATGGCGTCCTCGCAGGCGCGCACGAAGGCGGCCGGGTCGGCCGCGATCCGCACCGCCGCCAGATCGCCGTAATGGCGCACCACGTCGCGCACCGGGGTGGATACCACCTGCACGCCCCCGGCCAGGTATTCGGGGGTCTTGGTGGGGGATATGAAGCGCGTGGCCTCGTTCATCGCGAAGGGCATCAGGGCCACGTCCCAGCCCGACAGGTATGCCGGCAATTGGTCATAGGCGCGCTGACCCAGCCAGTGGATGTTGGGGGCGCAGGGCAGATCCTCGGGTCCGATCTTGGCCAGGGGACCCACCATTACGATCGACCATTCGGGATGGGCCTTTGCAAGCGCCGCGATCAGGCCAAGGTCCAGCCGTTCGTCGATGACGCCGTAATAGCCCAGCCGGGCACCGGGCAGAGGGGCCTGATCGTCCGGTTCCGCCAGCCCCGTCCGCGCGCGGGCGAAATGGGCGGTATCGACGGATGACGGAAAGGGATGGATGTCGCCGTGGCGGTCGGCCTTCGCCTCATAGATCGAATGGCCGCCGGTAAAGACCAGGTCGGCGGCCTTCATCAGCGCGGCCTCGTTCGTGGTCAGTTCGGGCGGTGCGAAGCGGAAGGCCGACAGTTCGTCCATGCAGTCATAGACGACCGCCGCTGCATCGACATGGGCGGCGATGGGCCACATCATCGGCGTATAGAACCACAGGACCGGGCGATGGATGCCCGCCAGACCCATCATCTGGTCCAGCAGGTCAGACAGCGCGCGGGCTTGATCCTCGGGCGACCAGCGGGCGGGGACGCGGGGGCGGATCGACTGGACGGTCGTGCCCTCGAAGGCGTGGAATTCCAGATAGGGCAGGTGGTGGTCGGTGGGGATCGCCTCTTCCCAGAAGAACAGGCGGTATTCGCCGGCAAAGCGCGACATCAGGTGCTGCGGCCGTTGCAGCACGAAATCCCAGCGAAGATGGGAAAAGCAGATCAGCGCGGGCCGCACCGCAAGCGCAAAGGGTGGCAGGGGGTTGGCATTGTTCATCGCACCATCCTCGCGTTGCGGATTTCGGTCAGCGTCTCGGTCAGGACCGCCATGGACGGCTGCCACCCCCAGCGGGACAGCGCCACCGGGCGCGGGTCGTATCGGTCGTGATTGCGCAGCAGCGTATCGAGCGCCTCGGCGAAGTCGGCGCCTTCATGCGCGGCGATGCCGGTTTCCGGCGTGACGAACTGCAGGCCGCAGGACAGCCGGGCATTCGCCAGGACCGGCAGGCCCGCAAGCTGGTATTCGGTCAGGATCGCGGGCGCGCCGTCGTCCACGCCGCAGACCACGCCGACGCGGGCGCGGTTGATCTGGTGGTTGACCTGATCATGCGAAATGCCGGGGGGGCCGACGATTTCCAGGTCCAGCCCCTCGCGCGCGGCACGGTCGCGGAACTCGTCGGCCTGGTGGCCATAGCCCACGACCAGCAGCCCCCGCGTGCCGGGGCGCCGCGCCATGGCGTCGAACAGGATGTCGTGGCGCTTGTAGGGCTGCGCGCAGGCCACATAGACGACGTCGCGGTCCTTGTCCGCGCCCGTCGGAAAGAACGTCTGGCCGGACGCGAAGGCGGGACCGATGGGCAGCACCAGGGTTCGGGCGCCCGGCACGCGGGCCTCGATCTCGCGCGACTGCCATTCGGCCCCGGTCAGGAACAGGTCGAACCGCGACGCCAGATCCTCGGGGATCCGCAGGGCGGGGGCGTCGATCGAATTGTAGATCTTCAGCGAATCCGCGCAGGCGTCCAGCAGCGCCGCATCCACGCCCAGGCCCCAGACGCACAGGATATCCGGCGTGCCGACCGTGCGGATGAAATCGACCGCCTCGGCCGATCCATAGGGGGCGGGTCCGTCGGCACGAAAGACGCGGCGTGTCAGCGCCGGACTGCCGGGATCGGGCGTGCCATCGGCCAAACCCCTGTCGCGGTCGGATTCGCCGTCGCGTCCGGCAAAGGTCCAGATCTCGGCGTGATCGACGGCGCCGCTGGCCACCGCGGCAAGGGGCAAGCGTTCCAGATAGCCGCCCGTCACCTCAACGGAGGCCGGGCGCGCGCGCCGCGACGAGGGCATGGCCGATGTCCAGAAACCGGGGTCGGCGGGGGCGGGGATGCTGGGCGGAACCTGCGAACAGTAATCAGAGATCGCAGCGATCCATCCGGGCATATGATCCCCCACAAAATAAGCGTCGGTTAACGGACGGGCCTTGCGAAGGTTGCATTGATCTTTGTCAATGCCGGAAGTCCGCCGAACACCCGCAAGACGGGCATCGACGGGCCGGGAATTTGGCGTCACAGTCCCCCCGGACAAGAGGGGATACCATGACCACACAAACCCGCGCCATTCGCCTGTCGCAGTTCGGGGGACCGGATGTCCTGTCGCTGCAGGATGTCGAACTGCCCTCGCCGGGGCCGGGCGAAATCCAGGTCCGGCATCTGGCCATCGGACTGAACTTCATCGACATCTATCACCGCAGGGGCATCTATGGTCCCCCCTTGCCCCTGCCCGCCGGACTGGGGGTCGAGGGGGTGGGCCAGGTGACCGCCTTGGGCCAAGGCGTCACGGGCTTCGCGCCGGGCGACCGGGTTGCCTATGTCGGCGGGCCGCCGGGTGCCTATGCCCTGGCGCGCAACCTGCCTGCCGCCCGCGCTCTCCTTGTGCCGGACGGCATCGACGATACCACGACGGCCGCGATGATCTTCAAGGGACTGACCGCGGAATACCTGATCCACCGCTGCGTTGCGGTCAGGCCGAGCGACCGGGTGCTGTTTCACGCGGCGGCAGGGGGCGTCGGCTCCATCGCCTGCCAGTGGCTGAAATCCATCGGCGCCGAGGTGATCGGCACCGTCGGCTCCGAGGCCAAGGCGGACGCCGCCCGCCGCAACGGCTGCGCCCATGTGATCGTGTCGGGGTCCGAAGACATGGCCGCCCGCGTGCGGCAGATCACCGGCGGCGCAGGGGTGCGGGTCGCCTATGATTCCGTGGGGGCGGATACCTTTGCGGCGTCTCTGGACAGCCTTGGCCCGCGCGGCACCCTTGTCAGCTTCGGCGAAAGTTCAGGACCCGTGCCGCCCTTGGCGGTGTCGTCGCTGGGGGCCAAGGGGTCGCTGTTCCTGACGCGCCCGTCGATCGCCCATTACACGGCGGACCCCGGCGAATACCGGGAAGCGGCCCGGCGGCTGTTCGCGGCCATGGCCGACGGCACCCTGGTCCCGCCGCAGGTTACCACCTATCCGCTGGACCAGGCGGCGCAGGCGCAGGACGACATGGAAAACCGCCGCACGCAAGGCTCGGTGGTGCTGCTGCCCTGAGAGAGGGCAGGAGAACGCACAGGCGGAGGATGCGATGGACAACGTGGCGGTGGTGATCGGCGCATCGGGGGGCATTGGCGGGGCGCTGATGGACCGGTTGCAGGCAGCGGGCCGTCCGGTGATCGGGCTGTCGCGCCCCGACCTGGACCTGACGGACGAGAACAGCATCGCACGGGCCGCACGGCGCGTGGCGGGGCTTGGCACGCCGGGGCTGATCCTGGTCGCGACCGGTGTGCTGCACGGGCCGGGAATGCAGCCGGAAAAGACCATCCGCGCCCTGGACGCCGACGCGATGGCGCGGGCCTTTGCCGTCAACGCCGTCGGCCCGGCGCTGATCCTGCGCCATTTCCTGCCCTTGCTTCCCCGCAACCGGCGGTCAGTCTTTGCCGCCCTGTCGGCAAAGGTGGGCAGCATCGCCGACAACAGGCTGGGCGGGTGGTATTCCTATCGCGCGTCCAAGGCGGCGCTGAACCAGATCCTGCGCACGGCGGCGGTGGAACTGCGCCGCACGCATCCCCAGGCCATCTGCGTGGCCTTCCATCCCGGCACGGTGGCGACGCCCCTGTCGGAGGGTTTTGCCAAGACCGGCCTGCAGGTGCAACAGCCGCAGGATGCGGCCTCGGCCCTGCTGGCCACGATCGACCGGCTGGAGCCGGCGCAGAGCGGCGCATTCCTGGACCGCTTCGGCAGCCCGATCCGGTGGTGACGGGGGTGCAGCCCTGGGCGACCTGGAAAAAGGCCGGGATGGACGATAACTTGGGGGTTGGCTAGGAGGGAAGCGAAATCCAGGCCACCCAGGAACGGCTTCGCTTGACCACGATTCCCTTTCCCCAGCAGATCTCGGGCCTCGATGCGCCCGCATTGGCGCGCCGCCTGATCGGGGCGCGTCTTCTGGTCCGCGGCGTGGGCGGCATCGTCATCGAAACCGAGGGCTATGGCCGCGACGACCCGGCCTCCCACAGCTTTCGCGGGCCGACGCCCCGGAACGCCGCGATGTTCGGGCCTGCGGGACATGCCTATGTCTATCGCAGCTATGGCATCCACCTGTGCCTGAACGTCGTGGGACGGCCGGGCGAGGCCGCGCTGATCCGCGCCATCGCGCCCGAGGTGGGCCTGGAGATCATGCGGTCCCGGCGCGGCAGCGACCAGCTTTGCAATGGTCCCGGGCGCCTGACCCAGGCGCTTGGCGTCCGCCCCGAGGATGACGGCGCACCGCTGGACGGGCCTGACCTGACGATCACGCTGGCATCTTCGTCGCCCGATCTGCTGGTGGGGACGCGCATCGGCATCAGCAAGGCGCAGGATTTGCCCTGGCGCTTCGGCCTTGCCGGGGCGCGGGGCCTCAGCCGTCCGTTTCCCCGAATGGCAAGCCCCTTGCGTGGGTGAAACGACCGCCGCCCCTTTTTCAGGGCGGCGGCCTGTCGGTCAGGATCGGGACGTGTCGCTGCTGCCGCCGCTGCCGGTCGTCCCCGTGGTGCCGCTGGTGCTGCTGCTCATCCCGCTGCCGCTGGTGCTGCTCATGCCGCTGCCGGAACCGCCGCTCGTGCCGGTCGAACCGCTGCCGGACATGGAACCGGAATAGCCGCCCGACATCTGGCGATCCTTGACGCGCAGGTTGTTCTGCACATGCTTCACGCCCGAGCAGCTTTCGGCCAGATCCTCGGCATGGCGCTTGGCCGAACGGCTGTCCACCCTGCCGTCCAGCGTCACCTCGCCCCCGCTGACCGAGACCTCGATGTCGGATGCATCGATATGGCGGTCGTCCGACAGGCGGTCGCTGACATCCTCGCGGATGCGGTCGTCCGAACGGCTGTAGTTGCGGGGACCGCGGCCGCTGTGGCCCGCGTCCCTCTCGCGCCGGCGCTGCGCATCCTCGTCGCCGAACCAGGACGCCACCTCGTCGCCCGCGCGTTCAAAGAAGCCGCGTTCGTCGGATCCGCGGTAATTACCCTGGTCATAGCCGCGCCGGCCATGATCGCGGTCCCCGTAATCCCAAGACCCATGATCCCGCGCGCCATACGTGCCGAATGTGCCCATGCCGCGCCCGGCCATTCCCGACCGGATCGACTCCGAGAAATCGCCCCGGCCATAGCCCGTGTCGCGCCCTCCGCCATAGCCGCGATCCTGGTCATAGGGATCGTATCCGCCGCCCGACCCGCCATAGCCGCCGCTGGACCGGCCGCCATAGCCCCTGCCGGATTGGCCGCCATAACCACCCGAACGACCATAGTCGCCCGAGCGGCCATAGTCGTCGCCATAATCGCCACCGGAGCGGCCACCGTAGCCGCCGGAACGACTGCCGTAATCACCGGACCGGCCATAGTCGTCGCCATAGCCGCCGCGACCCGACCGTCCGCCATAGCCACCGCCAGAACCGCCATAGTCGCGGTCATCTTCCATGCGGCGGCGACGGTCGGCATCGTCGTCGCCGAACCACGACCGCACCTCGTCCCCGGCCCTGTCGGACCAGTCGCGCGATCTGTCGCGGCGCCCGTAATCGTCGCGGCGGCCATAGCCCCCGCCCGAACGGTCGCGATCTTCCCAATCACGTGTCATCTGCTTTCCTCCTTCAGCAGTGAATGCGGACAGGGCATCCACATCGCCTCCAACCCGCACGGCTTGCCTTGCGTTCCCCCAGAGTCCCGCGCGGGCGCCCTGCCCCGGCCAAGTTTGCGTTATCGGCCCCGGCCCGGCGGAATGCGGCCCGGTCTCGCCAAAGCGTGACCGGCCGGGTGGTGACTTGGATCCCCCGCGCCTTTATCTCGGGCTGTCACCCATCCCCTTGCGGAGAGCCAATGGCCGATCCCCTTCCGACGGCAAACCGTTCCGGCGACCGTTACGCGCGCGAACTGGAACGCCACCTCGACTGGCTGGACACCTTCACCTCGACCGCGCTTGGGGTGCTGGCGGCGGCATCGGGCATCTATACCTATCTGGGCGTGCGCACGCTTCTGGACGATCCGGGCATCTGGACGACCTTCGCGGCGCTGTCCTATTCCATCGCCGTGTCGGTGGGGATCTTCGTGTTCTGGTCCTATATGCTGCGGCTTCTGCCGGCCGTGCGCACCGCCGCGTCGCGTGTCGGGCTGATGCTGACCATGGCGCTTGGCTGCGTGGCGATCATCGCCATGTCGTCTTGGCTGAACGCCGCCGCCCTGGCGGGGGGCGCCGCGGTCGAAACGCACATGGCAGCGACCGTGCAGGACTATCAGGCCGCGCTGGAACGCGCCCATGCCAACGCGGTCGCGGGCCAGTCCCTGTCGCGCGACGTGGCCCGCGTGCGTCAAAGCTTCGACGACCTGTCCGAACAAGAGGCAGGCGGCACCCTGTCGGGCTTTTCCGGGCGCGGGGCGGTGTTCCGGGTGCTGACCCAGAAGGGGTCGGAACTGCAGGCCCTGGAAGACCAGATGACCGCCGTGGCCCAGCCGATCGAGGACGCCTTCGCCGAAGGCAACACCATCCTGGCCCGGATGCGCAGCCTGTCCGTCGAACCCGGCGGGATCGAGGACCGCACCGTCCGCTTTTCCGAAGACGCCGTGCAACTGTCCGGCCTGATCACCCGGATGCGCCAGTTGAACCCCGCGCCGCTGGTCGCGCGCGCCGCGCAGGATCTGGCCGATGCGGTGGTCCTGCCGGAACTGGACGGCGGGACGGCGGATGTGCGGGCGGGGCAAAACAGCACCATCACCTCGGTCCTGTCGCTTGTGGAGCAGCGCGCCGCGACCCTGACGGCGGCGGCAAACGAAGTCCTGGCCCTGCCGCAGCCCTCCGAGGCGATCTATGTCCCGATGTCGGCGGCCGATGCGGTCATCGCCTATGCGGGCAATTTCATTCCGGCCTGGGCGGGCGCGATTTCCATCGACCTTCTGCCTGCGGTGCTGGTGTTCATCATCATGGTCGTGCAATCCGCAATCCGCGGCGGCCGGGGCGAGACGCTGACCGACGACCGCATGACCGTGGGCGAAATGCGCGCGGCCTTGGCGGCGGCGGACCTGCTGCGGCAGCCCGCACCCGACGCGGACCCCGCCCTTGCCGATCCACCCCGCGCGCTGATCCGGCCGGGGGAATAGCGGTGAGGATGTTCTCGACCCCGCAGAGGGCGATCCGGGCGGTGCTGCTGTCCCAGGTGCTGATGGCGGGCGCCATCGTGGCGCTGGATCTGCGGGGCACGCCCGCACCCGCCGCGCCGGGGCTGTTCGCGCCGCCCGCGCAGGGACCGTCGGTGCGCCCCTATCGCCCCGACCTGCGCCCCGCCGAACCCGGCGCCCCCGCCATGCGCCCGATGCCGGAACAGCTGGAATTCACGGCGGCAGACGGCGCGATCGGCATCGCGGGCCAGATCGCGCCGGGCGATGCCGACCGTTTCGTGGAATGGCTGGACCAGACCCGCCCGGCCGACACCCTGGTCAGCCTGGACAGTTCCGGCGGCTCGGTCGCGGATGCGGTGGCCATCGGCCGCACCATCCGTTCGGCAGGGTATCGGACCCAGGTGGCCCAAGGCGCGGTCTGCCTGTCGGCCTGCCCCTATATGCTGGCGGGGGGAACCGAACGCCGGGTGGCGGACGGCGGCGTCGTGGGTGTTCATCAGCACGACTTCGGCGAGAACACCATCCTGCCCGCCTTCATGGCGATCCGCGACCTGCAACGCGGCCAGGCGGGCGTGCTGGACTTCCTGACCGACATGGGGGTCGATCTGCGGCTGATGTCCCATGCCCTGCGCACGCTGCCCGAAGACATCAACATCCTGACCCCCGAGGTTCTGGCCGACCTTCGGCTGGTGACGGACTGAGGATTGCGCATTCGCGCCCGGTGGCACACATTCCCCCCATGGATCTGCCGATTGCCCCCCTGACCCTGACGCCCGACGAGGCCGAGGCCCTGTCTGCCCTTTACCGGCGCGGCACGCCCGCCAATACGCTGCGGGCATGGGAACGCGACCTGGCCTATATCGCCGCCTGGAAGCAGGCGGTCTTCGGCGCAGGCCTGGACTGGCCGGAAAGCGAATCCGTGGCCCTGCGGTTCCTGCTGGACCACGCGCAGGATCTGAGCGATGCGCCCGGTCCCGCGCAGGATGCAGCCCGGGCGCTGATCGCGGCAGGGCTGCGGCGCAGCCTGGCCTGTCCTGCCCCCGCGACGCTGGACAGGCGCATCGCCAGCTGGCGGGCCTTTCACCGGATGAAGAACCTGCCCTCGCCCTTCGACGCGCCCCTGGTGTCGCAGGCCCGCGCCCAGGCCCGGCGCGCGGCCGCGCGGCCACGGGCGCGCAAGTCCGAAAACCCGATCACCCGCCCCGTGCTCGAGGCGATGCTGGCCACCTGCGATCACAGCCACCGGGGTTTGCGCGACCGCGCCGTGCTGATGCTGGGCTGGGCATCCGGCGGGCGCCGCCGGTCGGAAATCGCCGCGCTGAGCCGCGACGATATCGACACACGCGACTTCGACGCATCCGGCTTGCTGCGGATCCGGCTGCTGTCCACCAAGACCACCGGCCCGGACCTGGCCCCCCGCCTGCCGCTGAAGGGCCGCCCGGCCCGCGCGGTAATGGCCTGGATCATCGCCGCCCGGATCGACTCCGGCCCGCTGTTCCGCCCTGTCAGCCTGTCGGACCGCGTGTTGAACCGCCGCCTTGGACCCGAGGGGATCCGTGCCGTGATCCGGCACCGGCTGGAACTGGCGGGCTATCCATCCGATTTCGCCAGTGCCCATGGCCTGCGGTCGGGTTTCCTGACCCAGGCCGCCCTGGACGGCGCGCCGCTGCCCGCTGCCATGGCGCTGTCGCTGCATCGCAGTCCGGCACAGGCGCAGCGCTACTATGCCGATGTGGAAATCGCCGACAATCCCGCGACCGACCTGCTGGGCTAGTCGGTCGGCCCTCCCAGCTTCAGCAGGGCGCGCCGGAAGGCGGGGGCGTCATCGCCCAGTTCGGCCAGCAGTTCGGCCTGGAAGGCGTCTGCGATGCAGCCCAGCTGGTCCATCAGGGCCCGGCCGCTGTCGGTCAGGTCCAGGACCACAAGACGCTGGTCGGTGCCGTGGCCCGACTTGCGCAGATAGCCCGCCCCCTCCAGGCGCGCGGCGGCGCGGCTGACGATGGACTTGTCGAGGTTCACGCGGGCGGTGATGTCACGCACGCTGACCGCGCCCGACCGCGAAAGATGCGCCAGCACACGCCATTCGGGGATGCTGAGACCCGCCTGGGCCTCGTATCGGGCGGCAAAGCGACGGCTGACCTGGGTGGCCGCGACCGCCAGGCGATAAGGCAGAAAGGCATCCAGATCAAAGCTCATGGCGGCGAAATCATCAGAAATCCGTTGCAGCCGCAACAGTCTTCCTGCGAATCTTGACATCGTTGCACCTGCAACGGTATTTTCGTTGCATCCGCAATGATCTTCAGGGGGAAGACATGACGCGATACGCAATGCCCGACGGCATGGTCCGCGCCGCCGTGACGACCGGAATGCACGAAGGCTACATGCCCGGCTTCGGCAACGACTTCGAGACCGAGGCCCTGCCCGGCGCCCTGCCCCAGGGCCAGAACAGCCCGCAGAAGTGCAACTATGGCCTTTATGCCGAGCAGCTGTCAGGCACCGCCTTTACCGCGCCGCGCGGGCAGAACGAGCGGACCTGGTGCTATCGCATCCGCCCCTCGGTCCACCATACGGGCCGCTTCGCGCCCATCGAGGTGCCCTATTGGAAGACCGCGCCCAACATCCATGACGGCATCGTCAGCCTGGGCCAATACCGCTGGGATCCGATCCCGGTCCCGGACGCGGACCTGACCTGGATCACCGGAATGCGCACCATCACCACGGCGGGCGACGTGAACATCCAGGTGGGCATGGCCTCCCACGTCTATCTGGTCACACGGTCGATGCAGGACGAATACTTCTTCTCGGCCGACAGCGAGCTGCTGGTGGTGCCGCAGGAGGGTCGGCTGCGCTTCTGCACCGAACTGGGGGTGATCGACCTGGAGCCGAAGGAGATCGCCATCCTGCCGCGCGGCCTGGTCTATCGCGTCGAGGTTCTGGAAGGCCCTGCCCGAGGCTTTGTCTGCGAGAACTACGGGCAAAAGTTCGACCTGCCGGGCCGCGGCCCCATCGGCGCCAACTGCCTGGCCAATCCGCGCGACTTCAAGTGCCCCGTGGCGGCCTTCGAGGACCGCGAGACCCGCTCGCGCGTGGTCATCAAGTGGTGCGGCCAGTTCCACGAAACCTGGATCGGCCATTCGCCGCTGGACGTGGTGGCCTGGCACGGCAACTATTGCCCCTACAAATACGACCTGCGCACCTATTCGCCGGTGGGCGCGATCCTGTTCGATCATCCCGATCCGTCGATCTTCACGGTCCTGACCGCGCCCTCGGGGCAGGAAGGCACCGCGAACATCGACTTCGTGCTGTTCCGCGAGCGCTGGATGGTGGCCGAGCATTCCTTCCGCCCGCCCTGGTATCACAAGAACATCATGT
>NZ_JAVCWH010000001.1 GCF_030846195.1 Paracoccus yibinensis | reverse complement strand
GCCACGAAGGACGCTGTTGCGCCGGGCTATACGGTCCGCCGCGCCGCGGTTCTGCTCGGCCAGATGGCGGGTATAGTCCCTGCGGAATTGCCCCGCCTCCACCCGTGCCCTCAGTCCTCGGTGGGTCTTGGCGCGCAGGTTGTCGATGAGCATCTCGGCCATGATCGAGGTGATGCCGATCCGCAGCTTGTCGATCTCGCCCGCATCCACTGTGTGGATGGCGATCCCGTGAAAGCTGGCGATGGCGTAGAACTCGGCGGTGTCCTTCATCGGCCGGCTGATCCGGTCGAGGCTCTCGGCCAGCACGAGATCGAAGCGGCCCGCCGCTAGGTCGGCCGACAGGCGCAGGAAGTCCGGCCGGTCCGGTATATCGCCCAGCATCTCGACCCAGTACTTCACTGCAAATTCCGGCTTCCCGAGATTGCTTTCGACCCATTTTTTGCCAGCGGCTGGGTTGGGTCGCTGCATTCGGGACCAATCGTTGCCATAGCCGAGGGCTTTCAGTTCGAAATGCAGCGTCAGCATTTCCCCAAGGTGCAGGTCATGTCCAGCCTTGAAAGTCCGGCAACTGCCATCAGATAGCTTGCGCAAATCAACGGTTGCAGGTCTGTTCACACGTTCCGCCGGTGGCTTCTGCAAGGGCATTGGCGCGGCGGTAGATATGTTAGGTTCGACGGGCTGGTACTTTGTTGCTGCGGAACTATGGTCCTTCAAGCCAGCGGTCTTCTGCGCACATGACTGCGCCCCCTCTTTGATCTCGACAGCACGACAGCCGGTGGCATCGGGTCGCGAAGCGAACTGGGATGGGGTGTGATCACGATCTCCGGCCAAGGCGAACGAGCCCAGCAAATCTGCGCTCGCCACATGCGTAAACCTGGCAGAATGAGCAGCAACGTTCATCCCCGCTTGGAACCAGTCGCTCTGGTTGATGTACTGCCCGTCCTCGCGGCGCGCCCGTTCTTTAGCAATATCAACCAGGACGCGGCTGGCTTGATAAGCCAGCGCCGGCCAGTCGATGTCACTCTCATCCAGGTGAATGCCGAGGTGTCTCGCAACCGTGCGGAGCGGTGCCCTTGCGACCTCTCGATCCCCAACAGCTAAGGCCTGACGGAGGGCTTCGCTGATCGCGAGCTGTCGCTCCATGGCACATCGAGCGGCAACTGGGCACCGGGCGGGAGCATAGGCTCTCTCCTGCTCAAAGGCTGCGATCTCAAACCGAGCAAGTTCGGTGAGCATCCGTGCCATGATCTGAGGCTCAATCGCCATTCCATTCCCCACCGTCATGGCGAAGGCATGGTCAGTAATCTCCTGTGAGACGAGCGGACAGTATCTTCGCGTCGGAGGGGACTTGAGTGCGAAGAGAAAAACACAAAAAACAGTTTGTTTCTGCTTGATGCCGATTGGTGCCGGATGGCCATCGCCGTCGCCACAGGTAGCCGGCTCCGCGGCGATATAGATGTATTTGACCGTTTCGACTCCGCGACATTCGGAGCCTCCTGTGCAATGCGTTGGGCATCGCCATGTGCACCGAGTCGTGCACTCCATCCCCGGACTGCGGTCACGAAGGGGAAATATCCAATATCTTCAAGCTAGTGATAGGATACTGGCTCCGGCGGTAGGGATCGAACCTACGACCAATTGATTAACAGTCAACTGCTCTACCGCTGAGCTACGCCGGAACACGGGGGCCGTATAGCAATGGGCCGCAAGGTCGTCCAGAGGGCGAATGCGGATTTTTTCACAAAGACATGAATCTTGTGTCCGGACCAAGCGGATCAAGCGGGGCCACGGCGCCCAGATCGGACAGGGCCAGAAGATGCGCCAGGACGTTGCGCGTGGCGGCGGGCATCAGGGCAGGGGCCACCTCATAGATGCGGGCCGCCAG
Source organism: Paracoccus yibinensis (assembly GCF_030846195.1). Taxonomy (GTDB): domain Bacteria; phylum Pseudomonadota; class Alphaproteobacteria; order Rhodobacterales; family Rhodobacteraceae; genus Paracoccus; species Paracoccus yibinensis. The sequence goes on along the minus strand of NZ_JAVCWH010000001.1, from coordinate 720,724 downwards.
CGTTGCGGCATCCGCGGGGCCATTACGCAGTGCAGCCAAAATCTGGGCGCTGCGCTGGCGCCGGTGGGCGGCCAGGTCGGCCAGGCGGGCCAGTGGTTCCTCGATGGCGTCGCCATGCGTGGGCAGCAGGCGGCGTGGCCGTAACTGCGCCAGGCGGTCCAGCGACCGCAGGTAATCCCCCAGATCCCCGTCCGGGGGCGAGATGATGGTCGAGGACCAGCCCATCACCAGATCGCCGCAGAAGATCTGGTCGTCCCACAGGAAGCTCAGATGGCCACCCGCATGGCCGGGGGTGTGCATGGCTACCAGTTGCCAGCCGTCGCCCTGGACGACGTCTCCGTCGCGAAGGGAAATGTCGGGGGCAAAGGCCAGATCCAGCCCCTCGCCTCCGCCGACGCCCTGATCCGCCAGCCGCCGCATCATTGGCGATCGGCCCGACAGCGCGTCGCCGTAGGCCAGGATCGGTGCGCCGGTCATGTCGGATAGACGGCGCGCGCCGCCGCTGTGATCAAGGTGCGCGTGCGTGACAAGGATATGGCTGATCCGACCCCGCCCAGCCTGCACGATCGCGTCCAGGTGGCCGGGATCGTCGGGTCCCGGGTCGATCACCGCGACCTCGGACCGGCCAAGCAGAAAGGTCGTCGTGCCCGGCCCGGTCAGCGGCGACGGGTTCGGGGCCAGGATGCGCAGGGGGTCTTTCGTCCGTCCGTCCATGCCATTAGCCTTAGCACGACCGACAGGGGTTTCCATGGCAAACCAGGCAGGCGACGGCTGGCTGAAGGGATTTCTGCCGCGCGGGCTTTACGGGCGCGCGGCGCTGATCCTGTTCCTGCCCGTGGTTGTCGTCACGCTGGTGGTCAGCGTCATGTTCCTGCAGCGCCATTTCGAGGATGTGACCCGGCAAATGACCAGCAGCATGGCGCGCGAACTGGCCTTTGTCGCGGCGCGCATCGATCGCGCAGGGGGACAGCGTGACGCGGGCCGCGAAATCGCCGTGCCGCTCGATGTGACCATCAGTGAGCCTGCGGGCAGCCAACAGGGCGACAGACGCTTGTTCTATGACTTTTCGGGCCGCATCGTGATCGAGGTGCTGCGCGAGACGCTGCCCGCGATCCGGGCGATTGATCTGGCCAGCGACGACAAGCGGGTGATCGTCACCATCGATGGCGAGGCCGGACCCTATGCCCTGGCCTTCGACCGCCGCAGGGTCAGCGCGTCCAATCCCCATCAGCTGCTGGTGCTGATGGTGTTCACCTCGTTTCTGATGACAGGGATCGCCACGGTCTTCCTGCGCAATCAGTTGCGTCCCATCCGTCGGCTGGCCGAAGCGGCGGAAGATTACGGCAAGGGCCGGATCGTGGCCTATCGTCCCTCTGGCGCGTCCGAGGTGCGCAGCGCGGGCACCGCCTTCCTGGACATGCGCAACCGGCTGGAACGCCAGAACGAACAGCGCAAGATGATGCTGTCGGGCATCAGCCATGACCTGCGCACGCCGCTTACGCGCCTGCGGCTGGGCTTGTCGATGATGTCGTCCGACATGCCCCCCGATGACGAGGATCTGCGCGCGATGGAAAGCGACATCGCAGAGATGAACCGCATGGTGGATGCCTTCCTGGATTACGCACGGGACGAGGCGCAGGACAGCCCGGCCGAACCCGTCCCGGTCGCCGAGTTCCTGGAGGCCATCCTTGCCGATGCGCAACGCGCGGGCCAGCAGGCCAGGCTGCGCGGCCTGGACGGCGACGCTGGCGGGCGCGCGACCTTCCGGCCCGACATGCTGCGCCGCGCGTTGGAAAACCTGCTTGGCAATGCCGCACGCTATGGCACCCGTGCGGAACTGGATGCCACGCTTGGGCCGCGCAGCCTGCGCATCGGGGTCGAGGACGACGGTCCCGGCATCCCGGACGACAGCCTGGATGCGGCGATGCGGCCATTCACCAGGCTGGACCCCGCGCGGGGACGCAACAGTGGCGGGGGTGCGGGCCTGGGCCTTGCCATTGCCGCGGACGTGGCGCGTGCGCATGGCGGACAGTTGAGGCTGGGGCGGGGACAGCGGCTGGGGGGGCTGCGCGCCGAAATCGTGATCCCGCGATAGGTGGTGGTGGGCGTGCGGGATCGGGAAATATGCGGTATTCTTTGCATCATATTGAACGTGGCGTAACGCACCCCTAGATTGTCACCACGCAGGGGCCGTGTGTCGCCATGACGGGGCCACGGCTTCGGGCAGAAAGGAACGCCTAATGAACGAATTTGCATCTTCGACCTATCCGGTGCTGCCGCTGCGCGACATCGTGGTCTTTCCGCACATGATCGTTCCGTTGTTCGTGGGCCGCGAGAAGTCGGTCCGCGCCCTGGAAGCCGTGATGGAATCGGATAGCCCCATCCTTCTGGCCGCGCAGAAGGACGCCTCGGTCGATGAACCCACGGAAGACGGCATTTTCCGCGCCGGCGTGCTGGCCAATGTGCTGCAGCTGCTGAAGCTGCCCGACGGCACCGTCAAGGTGCTGGTCGAGGGGCGCGAGCGCGTGCAGATCACCGATTTCGTGCCGAACGACGACCATTTCGAAGCCACCGCCATCATCCTGGCCGAAACGCCGGGCGATGCCGCGACCGTCACCGCCCTGGTCCGCACCGTGGCCGAGGAGTTCGAGCGTTACGTCAAGGTCCGCAAGAACATCCCCGAAGAGGTCGTGACCGCCGTGGCCGAGGCGAAGGAGCCCGGCAAGCTGGCCGATCTGGTCGCGGGCCACATGGGCATCGCGCTGGACAAGAAGCAGGATCTGCTGGACACGCTGGACGTGGCCGAGCGGCTGGAGAAGGTCTATTCCCTGATGCAGGGAGAGATGTCCGTCCTGCAGGTCGAGAAGAAGATCAAGTCCCGCGTCAAGACCCAGATGGAGAAGACGCAGCGCGAGTATTACCTGAATGAGCAGATGAAGGCCATTCAGAAGGAGCTTGGCGACGGCGAGGACGGCCAGAACGAGATCGCCGAGCTTGAGGAGCGCATCAAGAAGACCAAGTTCAGCAAGGAGGCCCGCGACAAGGCCGAGGCTGAACTGAAGAAGCTGAAGTCGATGTCCCCGATGTCGGCCGAGGCGACGGTGTCGCGCAACTACCTCGACTGGCTGCTGGCTTTGCCCTGGGGCGTCAAGTCGCGCACCCGCAAGGATCTGGTCGGTGCCGAAAAGATCCTGGATGCCGACCACTACGGCCTGGAAAAGGTCAAGGAACGGATCGTCGAATACCTGGCCGTGCAGACGCGCAGCCAGAAGCTGAAAGGCCCGATCCTGTGCCTCGTCGGCCCTCCGGGCGTCGGCAAGACCTCGCTTGGGCGCAGCGTGGCCAAGGCGACGGGGCGCGAATTCATCCGCATCAGCCTTGGCGGCGTGCGTGACGAATCGGAAATCCGCGGCCACCGCCGGACCTATATCGGGTCGATGCCGGGCAAGATCATCCAGGCCCTGAAAAAGGCCAAGACGACCAACCCGCTCATCCTGCTGGATGAGATCGACAAGATGGGCCAGGACTTCCGCGGCGATCCTGCATCCGCGATGCTCGAGGTGCTGGATCCCGAACAGAACGCGACCTTCGTGGACCACTATCTGGAAGTGGAATACGACCTGTCGAACGTGATGTTCGTGACCACGGCCAACAGCTACAACATGCCGGGGCCGCTTCTGGACCGGATGGAGATCATCAGCCTGTCCGGCTATACCGAGGACGAGAAGCGCGAGATCGCGCGCCAGCACCTGCTGCCCAAGCAGATCGCGGCGAACGGGTTGCGCAAGGGCGAGTTCGAGGTGACGGACGAGGCGCTGACCCATGTGATCCGCTACTACACGCGGGAAGCCGGGGTGCGTTCGCTTGAACGCGAGATCGCCAAGCTGGCCCGCAAGGCCGTGACCGAGATCCTGAAGGGTCAGGTCAAGTCCGTGACGGTGGATGCCGCCAAGGCCGAGGAGTATCTGGGCGTGCGCCGCCACCGTTACGGCCTGGCCGAGAAAGAGGATCAGGTTGGCGTGGTGACGGGTCTGGCCTGGACTTCGGTGGGCGGTGACCTGCTGCAGATCGAGGCGCTGCGCCTGCCGGGCAAGGGCCGGATGAAGACGACCGGGAAACTGGGCGACGTGATGAAGGAATCGATCGACGCGGCATCAAGCTTCGTGCGCTCGATCGCGCCGGAAATCGGGGTCAAGCCGCCGGAGTTCGACCGCCGCGACATCCACGTCCACGTGCCCGAGGGGGCGACCCCGAAGGACGGTCCGTCGGCCGGTATCGCCATGGTGACTTCGGTCGTGTCGGTGATGACCGGCATCCCGGTTCGCAAGGATGTCGCCATGACGGGCGAGGTGACGCTGCGCGGCAACGTGCTGGCCATCGGCGGCTTGAAGGAAAAGCTGCTGGCCGCGCTGCGCGGGGGCATCAAGACGGTGCTGATCCCGGCCGACAATGAAAAGGATCTGGCCGAGATCCCGGACAAAGTGAAGACGGGGCTGACCATCATCCCGGTCAGCAATGTCCGCGAAGTCCTGAAGCACGCCCTGGTGCGGATGCCGGAACCGGTCGAATGGGACGAGGCCGCCGAAGAGGCGGCCGAAGCGGCCCGGATCGCCGCGACGCGCGACGATCGGTCTGCGGGTGCCGTCGCCCACTGAATGAGGAAAGGGGCCGGGTCGCACTGAAACACTCCGTTCAGCAGGACACACGGGGCCGAGTGTTAGACCCGCTGCCCTAAAAAGCATGACAAGGATGCCCGCCAACATCTTGGCGGGCATCTTGCCTTTGTCAGAGAAAACTTACGGCGAACCTGCCACCGAAGAAGGCCGCGCCGTGGCATGAAGCTGGTGAAGCTGTGCCGAAGCTCCTCCTCGGAAAGGAACGTCTTCTGGAGCATGTCGCTCTTCGGGAAAGAACTGATGGCTGATCGCGTAAACTCGTTGCCATAGGTAGCGCGGGCGATATCCAAGCGGGTTATGATGCAGCAGATTTCCTTGTCCTGATCCGGTTCATCGCCACCTTCCGCGACGACACGAAGTTGGCCTTGGGAAGTTCGCTGCCGGAAGCTGCGTGGACTGCGTCGATGATCTTGGACAGCGCGCTTCCGCCTTGCCTTGACAGGCCGTTGCCGCCGAACTCCGTTGTTGCACCTGTCACGTATTTGTGCCGCTCCAGGTGCTCGGTAAGGCTGGTTGGCGTCTGGAGGCCAAGAGGCTTTTTCCCAACGCTGAATGGCGACGGCGACGTTGTTTAACAACAGGGGCCGTCCTGACATTGCCAAAGTCCGCCGACCGGCTAAGCTGGGGCCATGACACGCGTTCTTACCCTTGTTGCACTTGCCCTGATTGCCCAGCCTGCCTGGGCCGCCGATCCGCTTGCCGGCACCTGGCGCACCCAGCCCGGCAAGAGCGGCGGCTTTGGCCATGTCGAGATCGTGCCCTGCGGCGGCGCCTTGTGCGGAACCGTCGTCGAAACCTTCGATGCAAGCGGCCGGCCTGTCGCGGCAAGCGACCTTGGCGCGGTGATCCTTGACGGGATCGCCCCCACGGGGAACGGCGGCTATGGCAAGGGCCGCATCATAAACCCCGAAACCGGACGCAGCTATACCGCTCGCCTGGTTCTGCGCGGCGATGCGCTGGACATCGGCGGATGCGTGATGATGATCTGCCGCAATGCAGGGACATGGCAGCGGGTCAGATGACGGGCAACGCCCGGCCCAGGCTGTCGTGGCCTTGATCCGGGCCGTCCAAGCGCCCTTGTGACCGCAATCCCGCGCGATGCTGCACGAAACCTCTGGGGGCCGTTCGGGTTATCCTTCTGGCCCGCCCTGGGCTTGACCCAATCGCATCGGTGCGGATGACAGCGAGGACCAATGGATCAGCCTTATTGCGGACCAGGTGTTGCCCCTGGCGATCTGTGGACCGCCTGGAACATCGATCCGCCGGTGCTGATCGGGTTGGCGGTGCTGGCCTGGATGTTGTGGCGGCATGGGGCCGGCAGGGCAGGGGGTGTGGCTGTCATCGCGCTTGCGATTGCCTTCGTGTCGCCGCTTTGTGCGCTGACCGTCGCCCTGTTTTCGGCCCGGGCGGCGCATCACCTTCTTCTGGCCGGCGTGGCCGCCCCTGCGCTGGCATGGGCCTGGCCCCTGGCCCGACGCCTGCCGGCGCAGGCCGGCGCGGCTGGAATGGCCGCGGCGATGGCGGCGTGGCACCTGCCTGCGGTTTATGATGCGATCTGGCGGTCGGACGCGGTCTATTGGGCCATGCAGGCGGCCTTGCTGCTGCCCGCCTGGGCGTTCTGGTCCGTCGTCCTGACCGGCAGTCGATCAGAAGCCTTGGGATATCAGGTGCTGAGCCACAGCTTCCTGACGCTGGGCCTTGCCGGAGTGATGGGTTTCCTGGGCGCGATCCTGACCTTTGCGCCGGGGGTGCTGTATCTTCAGCATGTTGACGGCGCGGCCATGTGGGGTCTTGGCGCGATCGACGATCAGCGTCTGGCGGGGCTGATCCTTTGGGCGCCGGGCTTCCTGCCGATGGCGGCATTGGCGGGCTGGATGCTGCGGCGAAGCTGGCGGCAGGGCTTTGCCGCATGATCGCGACGCTGAAAGCGATCCATATCGCGGCGATGCTGTGCTGGTGTGCGGGGCTGGTCGCCCTGCCGCTGTTGCTGATCACCTATGGGCACGCCCAGCGGCAGCTCCGCTATACCGAGTTTCGGATGCTGACCCACTATGGATACGTCGGTTTCGCGACCCCGGCCGCCGTGATCGCGGTGGTCGCCGGAACCGCGCTGATTTTCGTGGCCGAGGTGTTCGACCTGTGGCTGATCGCCAAGCTGGCCTTTGTCAGCGCGATGGCGATGGTCCATGCCTGGATCGGCCATCTGATCGAACAGTCGGGCCTGCAGCGACATGGCCAGGGCGACGATCCGACCCGCGGCTATCGGATGCCCTATCCCGGCATCGCGCTTGCCGTGATCCTGCCTGCGATTGCCGCAATCCTGTGGCTGGTGCTTGCCAAGCCTGACCTTGCCTGGGCGGCAGAGTTGCTGCCGTTCATCCAGGAACCTCGGGGTCAGTTGCCATGATCCTGCTGTGTCCCGATCTGATAGTCGAAGACCAGCTTGCCGCCGTGCCATCCGGTGATCGTGGTCATCAGAAGCCCCAGGGCCGAGATGAGGATGCCCACCGGCAGCACGGCTTCTTGCGGGTCGGGCAGGCGATAGCCCCAGTTGACGCCCAGGACCGACAGCAGCGTGCAGGCCAGGATGGCATGTGTCCAGCTTGGCGCACGGATGCGGATGCCCGGCACGATCAGCAATTCGACCGTGCCGCTGATGCCGGCGATAACGCCCATGATGAAACCTATGCCCGCCGTCCACACGGCCGCGCGCGGCCAGAATGGATCGCCAGTCCACCAGAACATCGCATCGGCACCGAAGGTCAGGAACGCAAGCGCGATAGGATAGGTGATCAGCATCGCGTGCAGCGGATGGCCCGCAATCGCGAACTTGGATTCAGTGTCGTTGAAGGCCGCGTGCTCCTCGATCGGGTCGGAAAGCCTGCGGCGTTGCCGCCAGGTTCGCTTTTGTCGCATCGGCACTGTCCTTTCGGTTCGCGCAAGGGGAAGGCTTGGCCCGCGCTTGCGGTTCCCCTTCTGGCCGGATGCGACAGCGCCTTCAGCACGCTGGCCCCGGCCGGTCCTGCCGCCGAGCAGATTGCCGCGCTGTGGTGGGCGATGCTGATCGGGTCCGGCCTGATCACCGTCCTGGTCCTGGCGCTGGCCGGGCTTGCGGTCTGGCGCGGCCCGCGCCCCTCGGACGAACGGCGCTGGACGATCTGGTGGGGGCTGGGCTTCAGCATGTCGGTCCTGGCCGTGCTTCTGGCCTTCGCGCTGTGGGCGGGCGAGCGGATGATCGCGCGCGACGACGGCGCCCTTCAGGTCCAGGCCGAGGCGCAGCAATGGGGCTGGCGCTTCGTCCAGCCCGGCCCGTCCGGCCCGGTCGAGACCGAGGGGGTGCTGTATGTCCCCGCAGGCCAGCCCTTCGACATCGTGCTAACCAGCCGCGATGTGATCCATTCCTTCTGGGTGCCCCAGCTTGGCGGCAAGATGGACGCGATCCCTGGCCACCGCAACGTCCACCGCCTGATGGCCGACGCGCCCGGCACGCACGAGGGCCTGTGCGCCGAGTTCTGCGGCATCGGCCATGCCGCCATGCGCTTCGAGGTGGTGGTCTATGATCCCGCCGCCCCGCCGCCCTTCGTTTCCGCCGAAAGCCTTCCATGACCGAAGATCAACACGCCATCGCCCCAAATCCGCCCCGAAAGGCCCTGCTGCTGCACCGGCAGTTGGATCGGGTCTGGTCGGATCTGCCGGGCTGGCGGGGGACCGTCTGTTCGGTCAACCACGGCACAATCGGGCTGCGGTTCATGGCGACGTCCTTCGCGTTCTTCGCCATCGGCGGCGTGCTGGCGATGCTGATCCGGGCGCAGCTTGCAACGCGGGACGGGGCCTTCCTGGACACGCAGCTTTATAACCAGATCTTCACGATGCACGGCAGCATCATGATGTTCCTGTTCGCCATTCCCATGCTGGAAGGGCTTTCCATGTGGCTGCTGCCCAAAATCCTGGGCGCGCGGGACATGGCCTTTCCGCGCCTGGGGGCGCTTGGCTACTGGTGCTATCTGTTCGGGGGGATCATCATCCTGTCCTCGCTTCTGTTCGGCGTGGCCCCGGACGGCGGCTGGTTCATGTATGTGCCCCTGTCGGGCAAGACCTATTCCCCCGGCATCAACGCCGATGTCTGGCTGCTGGGCGTCACCTTCGTCGAAATCTCGGCCGTCGCGGCGGCGGTCGAGATCATCGTCACGATCCTGCGCCTGCGCGCGGCGGGCATGGCCCTGACGCGGATGCCGCTGATGGGCTGGTACATGCTGGGAACGGCCGCGATGATGCTGGTGGGCTTTCCGCCGCTGATCCTGGGTTCCATCCTGCTGGAACTGGAACGCGCCTTCGACTGGCCCTTCTTCGAGGTCATGCGCGGGGGTTCCCCCATGCTGTGGCAGCACCTGTTCTGGCTGTTCGGCCACCCCGAGGTCTATATCATCTTCCTGCCTGCCGCGGGCGTGCTGTCCACCATCATCCCGGTCTTCGCGCGCGTGCCGATCCTGGGCTATGGGGCGATCGTGGCGGCGATCCTGGGGCTGGTGTTCCTGTCCTTCGGGCTGTGGGTGCATCACATGTTCACGGTGGGCATCCCGCACATGGCCCTGGCCTTCTTTTCCGCCGCCTCGGCCCTGGTGGCGGTGCCGACCTCGGTCCAGATCTTCGCCTGGATCGGGACCATGTGGGCGGGCCGGGTGGAATTGCGCCTGCCGATGCTGCATGTCGCGGGCTTCTTCCTCACCTTCGTCATGGGCGGGCTGACGGGCGTGATGCTGGCCATGGTTCCGTTCAACTGGCAGGCTCACGACACGCATTTCGTCGTGGCGCATCTGCATTACGTCCTGGTCGGCGGCTTCGTCTTTCCGATTCTGGCCGGGATCACCTACTGGATGCCGATGATCAGCGGCCGCTTTCGCGTGCGCGCCTTGGGCGAGACCGCGTTCTGGCTGATCCTGGTGGGTTTTCACGGCACCTTCTTCCTGATGCACCTGACCGGGTTGCTGGGGATGCCGCGCCGGATCGACCGCTATCCCGACAACCCCGAATGGGAATGGCTGAACCTGATATCGTCCATCGGCGGGATGGTCATGGCGATGGGTTTCGCGCTGTTCGTGCTGGACATCGCGATGCAGTGGCTGTTCGGGCGGCGCAGCCACCGCAACCCCTGGCGGGCGCCGACGCTGGACTGGGCGATGGCCCTGCCCGCGCCGTCCTATAACTTCGCCTCGTTGCCCGGACCGGGACGGGACGATGCCGGGGCCATCCTGCCCCTGGCGCGGGGCGAGGGGCTGCTGCCCGGCGCGCCGCGCAACCGGCGCGAGGTTCTGGTGACGGATGCCGGCACGGGCCGCCCCAGCCACGTCGCGGTGATGCCGGGCAATACCGCCCTGCCGATCTGGACCGCCATGGTCTTGGGCAGCTTCTTCCTGCTGATGCTGGCGGGCCTTTATGTCGTGACTCCGCTGGCTATCGCCGCGATCCTGTGGGCGGGCTGGCAATGGGGCGGCTTCATGGGCAGCAGGGCCGATGCGCCCGCCATCCAGGCCGCGCCGGGCCTGTCCCTGCCCGAACACTGGCAAGTCCGCCAGACCCTTGCCTACAGTGGAACGGTCACGCTGCTGGTCGCGGACGGCACGCTCTATGCATCGCTGCTGTTCGGGGTGGGGTTCCTGACGGTCATCGCCCCGAACTGGCCTGCCCCCGTCAGCGGCCTTGGCCTTGGCGCGCTGCTGACCGCCGGGGCCGCCCTGTCGGTCATGACCGTGGCCACCCTTGCCGCCCGGCTGGCCGAAACGCGGCGGGCCACCCCGTCTGGCGCGGGCTTCGCGCTGGCGGGCGTTCTGGCCGCAGGGCTGGCGCTTGTGCTTCTGGGCGGGCTGGCGATGCTGCTGGACGATCCCCGCCGCCATGCCCGAGACGCCCTGCGCGCGGTGTTGCTTGGGTATTCCGTGTTCCACGGGGTCGTGGCGCTGATGCTGGGACTGCGCAGCCTGTGCGACGCCCGGCAGGGACGGACCGGCAGCCAGCGCCGGGGCGCGGCACCCGTCTGGCAGTTGTTCCAGACCTTCTGGCTGACCACCTCCGTCCTGTCCCTGGGCGTCATTGCCGTGCAGGAGATCGGCTGATGATCTGGGTCGCACAGATGCTGGCCGGGCCGATGCTGTGGGGAGGATTGTTTTCCGCAGTCTATGGACTGCACGGCCTGGGCTGCGCCCTGGACTGGCCTGACCGCGCGACGCCCCTTGGCCCTCTGCATCCGGGCGGGATGATCCTGCTGTGGCTGGTCGGGCTGGGCCTGCACGGCCTGCTGGTCGCGCTGAACCGGGCAGGGGGCAGCGAGACGCAAAGACTGCTGGTCCGGTCGGGCAACTGGGTGGGGGCGGTCGCCAGTGCCGTGACGCTGCTTCCGGTCATCGTCACCTCGAGCTGCGGCTAAGTCGCTTTCAGGGAATGACCGGCGGCAGCCCCCGGTCGTCCTTCAACGTCTTCAACACGATCTCCGACCGGACCTGGGACACCTGCGGATGGGGCAGCAGGTGGCGGTGGACGAAGTCGGCAAAGGCATCCAGGTCCCGTACATGCACGTCCAGGATGTAGTCGGCATCGCCCGACACCGAAAAGGCTGACCTGATCTGGGCGTGGCTTTCGACGAAGCGGGAAAAATCGTCGTCCTTGCGCTGCCCGTGGCTGGCCAGGTTCACGCGGATAATGGCGCGCAGGCCATAGCCCAGCCTCGCCGCGCTGAGCCGGGCCGCATATCCCTCGATCACACCGGACTGTTCCAGGGCGGCCCGCCTGCGCGAACACTGGGAAGCGGACAGGTTCACAACCTCGGCCAGGGCGGCATTGGTCATGGCGCCGTCCCGCTGCAAGGCGGCAAGGATTGCAAGGTCGAAGCTGTCGAGGCTTGCAACGTGCGTCATATAGCCCCTTCCCGCATGTTTCGTGCGAATCCTGCCCCACAATGGGCCGTTTCGCAAGCATCGTGCATGTCCCTTGTGACATTCTTGTTGCACGCGCAACGAACAGGAGGAAGCCATGGGACCGTTCCCGCACAACGCCCCCAAGGCGACGATCAGCGACATCAATCCCGCCGGAACCGACGGCTTCGAGTTTGTCGAATACGCCCATTCCGACCCGCAGGTGCTGGATCGGATCTTCCGACAGATGGGCTTCACGCCTGTGGCCAGGCACCGGACCAAGGACATCACCCTGTATCGCCAGGGCGACATCAACTATCTGCTGAACGCCGATCCTCACAGCCATGCTGCAGGCTTCGTCGCCGAACACGGCCCCTGTGCGCCGGCAATGGCCTGGCGCGTGGTCGATGCCCAGGTGGCGTTGAAGCGCGCTCTGGATCTGGGCGCCACCGAATATACAGGCCCCGGCAAGTCAATCGACGCCCCAGCCGTTTACGGCATCGGCGGATCGCTTCTGTATTTCATCGACAGATACGGCGCCGGAGGCAGCGCCTATGACGCCGACTACGACTGGCTGGGCGAACCCGATCCCTGTCCCGAAGGCTTCGGCTTCTACTACCTTGACCACCTGACCCACAACGTGATCCGGGGCAACATGGATACGTGGTACAAGTTCTACCACGACACGTTCAATTTCCGCGAGATCAAGTATTTCGACATCAAGGGCAAGCAGACCGGCCTTGTCAGCCGCGCGCTGACCAGCCCCGATGGCAAGATCCGCATCCCCATCAACGAATCCACCGACGACCACAGCCAGATCGAGGAATACCTGCGCGAATACAAGGGCGAGGGCATCCAGCACATCGCCATCGCGTCCGAGGACATCTATGCCGGCACCGACCGGATCGCGGATGCAGGGATGGAGTTCATGCCGGGACCGCCCGACACCTATTACGAGATGTCGCACCGCCGCGTGAAGGATCACCAGGAACCCATCGACCGCATGAAGAAACGCGGCATCCTGATCGACGGCGAAGGCGTGGTCGGCGGAGGAGAGACGCGGATCCTGTTGCAGATCTTCTCGAAAACGGTGATCGGGCCGATCTTCTTCGAATTCATCCAGCGCAAGGGCGACGATGGCTTCGGCGAAGGCAATTTCCGCGCCTTGTTCGAGTCGATCGAGGAAGACCAGGTCCGCCGCGGCGTGCTGTCCGCAACACCCGCCGAATAGGTCAACGCCCATTCTGGCCCGCCCCTTGTCCGGGGGCGGGTCTTTTCACAAGATCACGCACATGGCCTGGACCGATTATTCATCCGCCCCCGCGCCGGGCACCCCTGTCTGCAAGGCGGCGCAGGTGGGCTGTGGCGTCCTGTCCCTGTCGGTGACGACCGGCAGGGGGGCCTTTCCGCTGTTGCTGCTGCGCGCGGGCGGCGACCTGCGCGCCTATGTCAACGCCTGCCCGCACCAGTATCTGCCGCTGGATTACCGCAGCGATCGGCTTGTCTCGGCCGACGGGACGATGCTGATGTGTTCCGCCCATGGCGCCCGCTTCGACATCCTGACCGGCGCGGCCGTGGCAGGCGCCGATTGCGGCTTGGACCCGGTGCCGGTCGCCGTGGTGGACGGCACGGTGGTGATCGGGGGCTGAGGCGCTTCTTGCGGGGGCGTGTCGGGGGCTGTAAACCCGCGCCCAACGAAAGGAAACGTCATGTCGATCACCGAGGATCAGGCCCGCAAGGTCGCCCATCTGGCACGCATCGCCGTCGATGACGCCGCCTTGCCCGCGTTGGCGCGCGAACTGAACGGCATCCTGCACTTCATGGAACAGCTGAACGAGGTGGACGTCACCGGCGTCGAGCCGATGACCGGCGTCACCCCCATGCGCCTGAAACGGCGCGTGGACGAGGTGACGACCGGCAGCATGGCCGACCGGATCCTGTCCAATGCCCCCGATGCGCGCGAGGGGTTCTTTGCCGTCCCGAAGGTGGTGGAATGACTGACCTGAACACGCTGACCATCGCCGATGCGCGCGACGCGTTGCGCAAGGGCGACACCACCGCCGTCGAACTGACCGAAGCCTGCCTGACCGCCATCGAAGGCGCGGGCGCGCTGAACGCCTTTGTCCACCACACGCCGGACCTGGCGCGCGACATGGCCCGTGCCGCCGATGCCCGCATCAAGGCCGGCGAGGCGACCGCGCTGACCGGGATCCCGCTGGGCATCAAGGATGTCTTCTGCGTGAGGGGCGTGCCGTCGCAGGCCGCCAGCCGCATCCTGGAAGGCTTCCGGCCGGAATACGAATCCACCGTGACGCAGAACCTGTGGAACGCGGGCGCGGTGATGCTGGGCAAGCTGAACCAGGACGAATTCGCGATGGGTTCGGCCAACGAATCCAGCTGCTATGGCCCGGCCGTGAACCCCTGGAAGGTGGACGACCGGCAACTGACGCCGGGGGGCAGTTCGGGCGGCTCGGCTGCAGCGGTTGCGGCGGATCTGTGCCTGGCCGCGACCGGGACCGACACCGGCGGGTCGATCCGCCAGCCCGCGGCCTTCACCGGCATCGTGGGGCTGAAGCCCACCTATGGCCGGGTCAGCCGCTGGGGCGTGATCGCCTATGCGTCGTCCTTGGACCAGGCCGGGCCGATGACCAAGACGGTGCGCGATGCGGCGATCATGCTGGGCGCGATGGCATCCGTCGATCCGCAGGATTCGACCAGTGCCGACGTGGCCGTTCCCGATTACGAATCCCTGTTGACCGGCGACATCCGCGGCAAGCGCATCGGCATTCCGCGCGAATACCGCGTCGAAGGGATGCCGCCGGAAATCGACGCGCTGTGGCACAAGGGCGCCGAGATGTTGCGCGACGCGGGCGCCGAGATCGTGGACATCAGCCTGCCCCACACGAAATACGCGCTGCCCGCCTATTACGTCATCGCGCCTGCCGAGGCATCGTCGAACCTCGCCCGCTATGACGGGGTGCGCTATGGCCACCGCGCCCGGCTGGGCCAGGGCGACGGCATCACCGAGATGTATGAAAAGACCCGCGCCGAGGGCTTTGGCCCCGAGGTGCAGCGCCGCGTGATGATCGGCACCTATGTGCTGTCTGCGGGCTTCTACGACGCATATTACAACCGCGCCCGCAAGGTCCGCGCGCTGATCAAGCGCGATTTCGAGATCGCCTTTGCCGAAGGCATCGACGCGATCCTGGCGCCCACCACGCCCTCGGCGGCCTTCGGCCTGGGGGCCATGGACAGCAGCGACCCGGTGCAGATGTATCTCAACGACGTCTTCACCGTCACGCTGAACCTTGCCGGTCTGCCGGGCATCGCGGTTCCCGTGGGCCAGGACAAGCAGGGGCTGCCGCTGGGCCTGCAGATGTTCGGCCGCCCCTTCGAGGAAGGCGAGCTGCTGAATCATGCCCTTGTCCTGGAACGCGCCGCCGGATTTGTGGCAAAGCCCAGACGCTGGTGGTAGGGTCGCCCCAGTGGCATATCCAGGAGGCGTGATGCGCGGCTGTCTGATCCTTTCGGTGCTGGCGCTTGCCGGCTGTGGCGAACACCTGGGCTGGAACCCGAACTACAACTTCGGCCCGACCCGCTATGGCGAATACCGCGCTGCGCGAGAGGCTGCCTTGGTGACGGCCACGGAACCGCCCAGCACCATCCCGGTCGCGCGACCCTTCTATGCCCCCACCGCTGCGGAGATCGCGGGACAAAGCCCCGTGCCGATCCCGCCCACCATGGGCGTGGCCAAGGTCCGGGTGGTCAGGCCCGCTGTCGTCCCCGCGCCCCGTGCCGGCGAACCTGTCGTGATCGTGCCCCAATCCATGCGCACGGGCAGCCAGCCCCCATTGTGAGCGACGGCTTTCCCAGCCCCAACCACGGCGACAGGCGCGGCCAGCGTCCCGAACTGATCGTCCTGCACTATACCGGCATGGCGGACACCGCCGAGGCCCGCGCGCGCCTCTGCGACCCCAGGGCCGAGGTCAGCGCGCACTGGCTGGTTCACGAGGACGGCCGAACCGAAGCCCTTGTCCCCGAGGATCGCCGCGCCTGGCACGCCGGCGCCGGTTCCTGGCGGGGCCGGGATGACGTGAACTCGCGCAGCATCGGGATCGAGATCGCCAATCCCGGTGACCGTCCCTTTCCCCTGGCCCAGATGAATGCGGTCGTTGCCCTGCTGCGCGACGTCATGGCCCGCTGGCAGATCGGTCCTCAGGGCGTGATCGCCCACTCCGACATGGCCCCCGGCCGCAAGATCGACCCCGGCCCCCGCTTCGACTGGCAGCGCCTGGCGCAGGAGGGCCTAGCCTTGCCGGGGGGGCAGGGACCGGACCTGCCGCTGGCCGACAGCCTGACCCGCATCGGCTATCCCCCGGTTGACCCTGCCATCCGCCTGGCCGCGTTCCGCCTGCGGTTCCGTCCCTGGGGGCAGGGGGCCGAATGCGCTGCCGATCGCCGCTGCGCAGCCTTCGTTGCCGCTTTCCTGGCCGCTGCCGAGGATGGCGTCGGGGTCTGACACCCGCGTGCCGCAAGCCCTGCCCGGTGACGCAAATTATTTTCCACATCCCCCGAAATTTCCGCTTGCGCCCCCCTGCGGCTTTGCCTAAACACCGCCCCACGCCACCTGGCAAAGACAGGGCGGCGCGAAAAAGTGGCCCGTTCGTCTATCGGTTAGGACGTCAGGTTTTCAACCTGAAAAGAGGGGTTCGACTCCCCTACGGGCTGCCACTTTCCTTTCGAAGGCTAGATTGCACCATCCATCCCTCGGGGCGGGTCCTGTGGTTTTTCGAAGCGTTCGACCGGCTTGTCCGCTCATCCAGAGCTGATTGCCGTGTCTTGCCTATGCGTCATCATCGACGTGGATGGCGGCAGGGCATGTGTCGCAGTGCAACTGCCCTCACGACGAACTAGGCCATCACAGCAGTAGGCTGCGCCGCTGTTGCAGCGCAAAGACGCCGCCCCTGCCTTTCGGCAGGGGGTTGATCAGGCACATTCGTGACTGTTGGCCTAGACGGGGGCGCCCTGTCGTGCGGCCTTGCGGCGGGCCACCCGTGCCCGGATCGCCTCGACATCGGTGACGGGGGTCGCGGCGAACAACTGGCGGGTATAGGGATGGGTCGGGTTGGCAAAGATCGCGTCGCGCGTTCCCTGTTCCACCGCCACGCCTTCGGAAATCACCATCACCTCGTCCGCGATATAGCGGACGACCGACAGGTCGTGGCTGACGAAGACATAGGTCAACCCCATCTCGTCCTGAAGGTCGGCCAGAAGGTTCAGGACCTGCGCCTGCACCGACAGATCCAGGGCCGAGACGGGTTCGTCCAGAACCAGCAGCGAGGGGTTCAGCATCAGGGCCCGCGCAATGGCGATCCGCTGCCGCTGCCCGCCGGAAAACATGTGCGGATAGCGGTTGTAGTGCTCGGGCATCAGTCCGACCTTTTGCAGCATCGCCCGCGCCCGGTCGCGGCGTTCGGCGGCGGGAACGTCCGTGTTGATGACCAGCGGCTCGGTCAGCACGTCGCCGATCTTCTGGCGCGGGTTCAGGCTGCCGTAAGGGTTCTGGAACACCATCTGCACCTTGGACCGCAGATCCGGGCCAGGACGGCGGGCACTGATGTCCACGCGCTGCCCGTCGATCAGCAATTCGCCCTGGCTGGGCGCGTCAATCAGCGCGATGATGCGGGCCAGCGTGGACTTGCCCGACCCGGATTCGCCGACGATGGCCAGGGTCTTGCCCTTTTGTACCGCAAAGTCGATGCCCTTGACGGCACGAACATTCTTGGCGCGGCGCAGCATGTTGCCCGGGACGTGGTAATCGCGGACGATGGCGCGTCCTTCGACAACGGGGGTCATCATACGGCCTCCTTGTCGAAGAAGTCGGACACGGTGGGCAGGCGGTCGCCGGTCGCGTGTTCCGGCAGTGCCGACAGCAGCGCGCGGGTATAGGGGCTTTGCGGGTTTTCGAACAGATCCAGCACCTCGGCCTCCTCCATCTTGCGGCCCTTGTACTGGACCACCACGCGGTCGGCGGTTTCGGCCACCACGCCCATGTCATGGGTGATCAGGATCAGGCCCATGCCGTAGTCTTCCTGCAAGGACATCAGCAGATCCAGGATCTGCTTCTGGATGGTTACGTCCAGCGCGGTCGTGGGTTCGTCCGCGATCAGCAGCCGCGGGTTCGAGGCGATGGCGATGGCGATCATCACCCGCTGGCACTGCCCGCCCGACAACTGGTGGGGATAGGATTTCAGCTTTTCCTCGGGGCTTGGAATGCCGACTGCGCGGAACAGCTCCAGCGCGCGGTCTCGGGCGGCCTTGCCCGACAGGCCCAGGTTGAAGCGCAGCACTTCCTCGATCTGGAAACCCACCGTGAAGGACGGGTTCAGCGAGGCCACGGGTTCCTGGAAGATCATCGTGATCTCGCGCCCGATCAGCTTGCGCCGTTGCGCATCGGTCATGGCCAGCATGTCCTGGCCGTCATAGGTCATCTCGTCGGCGGTGACGGTGGCGGTGTCGGGCAGAAGACCCATCACCGCCAGCATGGACACCGACTTGCCGGACCCGGATTCGCCGACGATGGCCAGAACCTCGCCTCGGTCCACGGACAGGTCCACCCCGTCCACCGCGGTGAAGCTTCCGGTGGCGGTGGCGAAGCGGACGGTCAGGTTGCGGATGGTCAGAAGGGACATCGGTCAGCTCCGCTTCAGCTTGGGGTCAAGCGCATCGCGCAATCCGTCGCCCATCATGTTGATCGCCAGGACCGAGATCAGGATGGCAAGCCCCGGCAAGGTGACGACCCACCAGGCGCGCAGAATGAATTCGCGCGCCTCGGCCAGCATGGTGCCCCATTCGGGCGCGGGCGGCTGCGCGCCCATGCCCAGGAACCCAAGCGCCGCCGAATCCAGCACGGCCGAGGAAAAGGACAGCGTGGCCTGCACGATCAGCGGGCCAAGGCAGTTGGGCAGGATAGTCTTGAACATCAGGCGCAGGTTGCCCGCGCCCGCCACGCGCGCGGCGGTGACGTATTCGCGCCGCATCTCGCCCATGACGGCGGCGCGGGTCAGGCGGGCGAAATGGGGTTGATAGACGATGGCGATGGCGATCATCGCATTGGTCAGCCCCGGTCCCAGCACGGCCACCAGCACCAGGGCTAGCAGCAGCGACGGGAAGGCCAGAATTACGTCCATCACCCGCATGATGACGGAATCGACCCAGCCTCCGAAAAAGCCCGCGATCAGCCCGATGATGACGCCGCCGACCAGGGCGATGGCCACCACGACAATGCCGATGAACAGCGAATACTGCGCGCCGAAGATCAGCCGCGACAGCATGTCCCGGCCCACGGCATCGGTGCCCAGCAGGAACTCAGCCCGGCCGCCCTCCTGCCAGACGGGCGGCAACAGGAAGGCATCGCGGTATTGCGTCGTCGGGTCATGCGGCGCCAGAAGCGGCGCGAAGACCGCGGTCAGAACCAGCAGGATGAAGACGACCAGTCCGGCCACGGCGCCCCGGTTCTGGCGGAAATAGAACCAGAATTCGGCCAGCATCTGGCGGCGGATCGCGCTGCTGGACAGTTGGACGGTATCGCTCATGTCGCGCGGATCCTCGGGTTGATAAGGCCATAGGTCAGATCGACCAGCAGGTTCACAAGCATCACAAGGCCCGCGATCAGCAGCAGGCCCGACTGCACCACCGGATAATCCCGGCGAGAGATGGAATCGATCATCCACTTGCCGATGCCGGGCCAGCTGAAGATCGTCTCGGTCAGGATGGCGCCGGCGATCAGCACGCCGATCTGAAGGCCGATGGTGGTCACGACCGGGATCATCGCGTTGCGCAGCGCATGGACGCCGATCACGCGGCGCGACGGCATCCCCTTGGCGCGGGCGGTGCGGACATAATCCTCGCCCATCACCTCCAGCATGGCGGAGCGGGTCTGGCGCGCGATCACCGCCAGCGGGATAGTGGCCAGCACGATCGAGGGCAGGATCAGGTGGCTGACGGCGGATGCAAACGCGCCGTCCTGTCCCGACATCAGGCTGTCGATCAGCATGAAGCCAGTTCCTTCGGGGAAGTAATACATCAGGCTGATGCGGCCCGACACCGGCGTCCAGCCGAGATAGCCGGAAAAGAAGATGATCAGCAGAAGGCCCCACCAGAAGATCGGCATCGAAAAACCCACAAGGGCCGAGGTCATGGACACCTGGTCGAACCAGCTGCCGCGCTTGATCGCGGCTAGCACGCCCACCGGCACGCCGATCAGCGTGGCGATGATGATCGCGCAAAGGCCCAGTTCCAGCGTCGCCGGGAACAGGGCCAGGAACTCGTCCAGGACGGGCCTTTTGGTGACAAGCGAATTGCCCAGGTCGCCCTGCAGCAGGCGCCCCAGGAAATCCAGATATTGCATCACCAGCGGTTTGTCGAAGCCCAGTTGCGCGCTGAGTTCGGCATGGCGTTCGGGCGACACGCCGCGTTCCCCCGCCATCAGCAGCACCGGATCACCCGGCAGGATGCGGACGAAGCCGAAGGCGACGATCGTGATCCCCAGGAATGTCGGGATCAGATACAGCAGTTTCGAAAGGAGGAAGCGGACCATGTGCCTTGTTCCTTAGGGAACGCGCGGGTTTTCGACCCGCGCGTTCGTTTGTCGGACGATATCACGCGAAAAGGCTTATTCGGCCAAATCTACGTTCTCGAAGGTAAAGTCGCCAAGCGGGCTCATCACGAAGCCCGTCACCTCGGCCCGCATCGGCACGTATTGGGTCGAATGCGCGATGGTCAGCCAGGGGGCCTGTTCCTTGAAGATGACCTGGGCCTGTTCGTAAAGCTTTGTGCGCTCCGCCTGCTCCGAGGTTACCTTGGCCTGTTGCAGCAGGTCCGAGAACTCCTCGTTGCACCAGAAGGCGCGGTTGGCGCCGCCTTCCTTGGCGGCATCGCAGGACAGCAGCACCGACAGGAAGTTGTCGGGGTCGCCGTTGTCGCCGGTCCAGCCCAGGATCACCGCGCCGTCGCGCCCGGCTTCCATCGACTTCTGCAGGTATTCGCCCCATTCATAGGACACGATCTCGGCATTGACGCCGACCTTGGACAGGTCTTCCTGCATCAGTTCGGCCGTGCGGCGGGCATTGGGCATGTAGGGCCGCTGAACGGGCATCGCCCAGATGTTCATCGACAGGTCGGTGACGCCTTCTTCCTCCAGCATGGCCTTGGCGGCTTCGGGATCGTAGGGATCGTCCTCGACGGCCTCGTTATAGGACCACATGGTCGGCGGGATCGGGTTCTTGGCCGGTTCCGCAGCGCCCTGGAACACGGCGTCGATGATGGCTTCCTTGTTGATGGCCATGTTCAGCGCCTTGCGGACCTTCGGATTGTCGAAGGGCGCAACCGTGGTGTTATAGGCCAGATAGCCCACGTTCAGGCCCGGCTGTTCGTCCAGCTTCAGGCTGTCGTCGGCCCGGATCGATTCCAGGTCGGCGGGCGAGGGATAGGGCATCAGGTGGCATTCGCCGGCCTTCAGCTTTTGCAGGCGGACCGAAGGATCGGGCGTGATCGCGAAGATCAGGTCGTCGATCTTGGGCGCCTCGCCCCAATAGTCGGCGTTCTTCTGATAGCGGATCACCGCGTCCTTCTGATAGGCTACGAAGCGGAACGGACCCGTCCCGATGGGCGCGTTGTTCAGGCCTTCCTTGGCCCCCGCCGCTTCCAGCGTGTCGGCGTATTCCTTGGACACGATGGATGCGAAGGGCATCGCGATGTTCGCCAGGAACGGCGCCTCGGGACGGTTCAGCGTGAACTTGACGGTATAGTCGTCGATCTTCTCGACGGACTTCACCAGGTTCGGCATGTCCATCGAGGTATAGTATTCATAGGTGATGCCAGGAATGTACTGGTGCCACGGGTGGTTCGGATCGCCCTGCCGCTGGAACGAGAAGACCACGTCGTCGGCGTTGAAGTCGCGGGTGGGCGTGAAGCGGTCGTTCGAATGGAACTTGACACCCTGGCGCAGCTTGAAGGTGTATTCCGTGCCGTCCTCGGACACTTCCCAGCTTTCGGCCAAGCCCGGCTCGATCTCGGTCGTGCCCTTCTTGAACTCGGTCAGGCGGTTGTAGATCGGATGGCCCGACGCGTCGAACGTCGTGCCCGCCGTATAGGGCGAGGGATCGAAGCCCTCGGGCGAGGCTTCCGAGCAATAGACGAAGGTCTTGGCTTCGGCAAAGGCGGTGGTCAGCGCCAGCGCCGACACGGCCAGCAGGCCATGGGACAGATATTTCATGCGAATGATCCTTTCGCTCTCTGTTGATCTTGCGACCGCGTTGTCGCCATGGGCCTCGCGGTGCGTATTTCTTGGGCAGGTCTCCGATGAGGCAAGTTGCGCCACCAGCGACCGCCTGTAAAGCCGGTTCCCTGCACAAGCTGCAAGCCGGACGTAAGGTCAACCTTCCTTACCCAAACTGCATTCCACGATATTCTGCCCTTTGCGGCAAACCATAAGCCTCTGCTTGGTCAAACCGTTCGCGACTCTTCATCTTTCAGTTGAACTGCAACGCTGGGCTTGCAAAACCTGCACTCCCATCGGTTCCCCTAACATTTCGTGAAAGCAAAGATTTGCGCATCCTGCAATTCCGTGAGGCGACTTTCCGCCGAGTATCTAGACATTTCCTCGTAACCCATTGTTACTAATGAAATGGCAACAAGCCTTGAGCTGACGCTTCGGTCGTGGACAGGCTCGGGTGGCAGTCTCATGATCAACTTTGGTGATAAGTTCTTGAAGCGACACACGCCTTGCGTGCCAGGTCTTCAGGGCATCGCGCCATGCAACATTCACTACCCGAAGTTGCCGAACAGGGAGAGCCAGCCTATGCCGACCATGAGCCAGACCAGCGAAGAATGGTGGATCAACGATCAGACGCCCGACAATCCTTTCGGGAAAAGCGAAGACTATGAGGCGTTCCTGACCTATGTCGGTGCCTTGAACCGCAGCCTGACACCCGCGATTGCGGCAGAGCCTTTGCGGATCAATGTTCACGAACTGAACAACCATCCCGACTACAAAGAGGCGGCCATTGGCGCCCTGTCGGTCTGGTCCTCGGTCACGCCCTTGCAGTTCGAAATCGTCGATGACGTGCCCTTCAATCGCAACACGGACTGGATGCAGGTGGTCAGCCCCGAACTGGGCGAACCCAGCGATGGCAGCGCGTTTTCCAGCAACCGCTATGTCAGCATCGGCCAGCGGTTCCACGACACAGAGCCGAACCTGACGGATATCGGCGGCTATGTGTTCGATTCCTTTGTCCATGAATTCGGGCACGAGTTCGGCCTGAACCATCCCGGCCTGTATAACTACAGCGGCCCCGGCGGCGTGCAGATCAACTATCTGAACAATGCGACCTGGATCTATGACCGCCAGCAATACAGCGTCATGTCCTATTTCGACGGGATCGACGTGGGCGAGGAAAGCCGCTGGTCGGCCGCGACGCCGCTGATGGCCGACATCGAGGTGGTGATCCGCCGTTACTTCTCGACGGTGGATGAAAACGGAGAGCGGGTCTATCAGACGATCAACCTGAACACCGGGAACGACGTCTATGGCTTCAATGCCACCGTCTATGGCTATGAACTGACCTCGACCGGGATGCAGCGCGACATCGGCTTTGTCATCCACGACACGGGCGGCGACGACACCATTGATTTTTCCGGCTCCACGGCGGGGACGATCCTGGATCTGCGCGCGGGTCAGTTTTCCAGCGTGAACGGTCACAGCAACAATGTGTCGATCTTTGCCGGGCACAATGCGGACCAGACCGAATACTATGTCGAAAAGGGCATCGGCAGCCGCTTTGCCGACATCCTGATCGGCAATGACGGAAACAACGTCCTGGACGGGCGCGGCGGCGGCGACCGCATGGCGGGCAATGGCGGCGACGACGTCTATTTCGTCGATTCTGCCGATGACATCGTGCGAGAGGAGGCCGACGGCGGGAACGACACGATCATCGTCATTGGCGAGGGTCTTGACCTGGGCGACGTCGCCAATGTCGAGAACATCGTCTATGCCGGCGGAACGGTTGTTGAACCGGGCGATGACGACGATGCAGGTCCGGCCGACAACGGGGGCCCGGCCCTGGACAGCATTCTGGTCGGCGAAAGCGGCAATGACTCGTTGAATGGGGGTGCGGGCGGCAATACGATCTTCGGTCTTGGCGGTGACGACCTGATCATCGGCGGTCGCGATTCGCTGGCCAGCCGCGACGTCAACAACACGATCCCCGTCGCGGAACTGGAGGACCAGACCGAAAGCGACGACGGGAATGATGCGCTTTACGGCGGGGACGGCAACGACACCATCTTCGGCGGCGCCGGCGACGACACGCTGGACGGTGGCAACGGCGATGACCTGATGATGGGCCAGGACGGCGTCGATGTCTTCCGGGGCGGCGCGGGCATCGATACGGTCGATTTCAGCCGGGAAAGCCCGTTCCAGTTGCTGGTCAACCTGGAAACCAACGTTGCCAGCGGCGGCACCGGATCGGGCGACACCTTCTTCGGCATCGAGAACCTGATCGGCTCGGACGACCGGATCGACCGCTTCATCGGCACGGCGGACGCGAACCACTTCCGCGGACAGGGGGGCGGCGACTATTTCAACGGCCGCGACGGGAACGACCTGCTGGATGGCGGCAACGACGGCGACATCATCTATGGCGAAGGCGGGGATGACACGGTGATCGGCGGCGCGGGCCAGGATTACCTGGACGGCGGCAGCGGGATCGACACGGTCGTCTATGAAGGCAGCTCGGCCGCCGTCAGGATCGACCTTGCCGATGGCTCCGCCCGTGGCGGCGATGCCGATGGACCCGTGCAGATCGTGGGACGTGGCACCGTCATCCGCCACGACATCCTTTCCGGTTTCGAAAACGCCGTCGGGTCGTTCTTCGACGACCACATCACCGGCACCGATGGCTCCAACGTCCTGTCCGGCGGTTCGGGCGACGACACGCTGGCGGGCGGCGGCGGACGCGACATGCTGATGGGCGGCGCGGGGCGCGACACGGCGGATTACGCCGATGCCGCGGCCGGGGTCCGCATCGGCCTGGCAGGCGGGCAATCCGAAGGCGACACCTATGTTTCCATCGAGAACGTCGCAGGCTCGGGTTGGGACGACCGGCTGACAGGGGATCGCGCAGCCAACATGCTGACCGGGCAGGGCGGCAGCGACGATCTGAAGGGCGGGGCCGGCGACGATACCCTTATGGGGGATTTCGCGGATCAGGGTCCTGCCGTGCCGCGCCCCGGCCTGGGCAGCGGCTATGCCACGCTGGGATCGGACGCGACCAACGACTCGATGGCGACTGCCTTCGACATTTCCAACAACTTCTCGCTGACGGCGGACCCGGATATCTTCGATTCGACCACCGTCCTGCACACGACGGTCAACGCCACCGGCACCGGTGAAGGCGGCTACTATCGCATCGATCTGGCGGCGGGCACGGTGATCACCATCGACATCGATGGCATCGCCGATCCCAATGTCCATGACAGCTGGGTCAGGCTGCTGGACAGCGACGGCAACGTCGTCGCGGAAAACGACGATGGCGGCGGCGATCCCGGATCGAACAGCAACCGCGATTCCAGCACCGTCTTCACGGTCGAGGAAACGGGGACATACTACATCCTCGAAGGAAGCTGGTCGCCCACCGCGCCGGGCGATGGCTGGTCGCCGTCCGTTCCCGAAGGGTCGACCTACAAGCTGAACGTATCGGTGGAATTCCCGCCCGAACCCGTCCAGCCGGGCGTGGCGGGTATGGACACCCTGCGCGGCGGGGCCGGCAGCGACCTTCTGGACGGCGGCTTGGCCGCAGACTTCCTGATCGGCGGCGCGGGCGAGGACAGCTTCCGCTTCTCGACGGCGCTTGGCGACGGCAACATCGACCGGATCTCGGACTTCGACGTGGCCGAAGACCTGATCCTTCTGGCCAGCAATGTCTTCGATGCGATTGGCGACCTGGGCAGCCTCGCCTTCGGGGCATTCCGCAGCAGTCCCGGCGGCGCCGCACAGGATGCGGACGACCGCATCGTCTATGACAGCACCAGCGGCTTCCTGTCCTATGACGCCGATGGCGCGGGTCAGGCGGATGCGATCCGGTTCGCGCGGCTGGGCGCCAATCTCGGCCTTTCGGCCGAAGACTTCTATATCGTCTGAGAGCGCCTGGAACGGGGCGCGGTCCTGCGCCCCGTTTCCCCGAAGCAGGAAGGAACACCCGATGAAGCGGCTTGCAGGTTACCGTATGATGTTGCTGGCCCTTGTCACCGCAATGGTCGCGGCGGGTGCAGGCGCGGACACGGCACGCCCCACCGATATCAAGATCACGATCGACTTCGAAGGCGGCAAGGCCATCCCCGAGGGACAGCTTGTCGTCCACCTTGACGACCCTGCCGGTCGCCACCCCGCCCGGAAAGCTGCCGAAAGCGACGGCAAGGCGACGAAGATGAGCCTGTCCCTTCCCATGCCCGCCGCCTTGAACAGCACTTCGCCCCAGCAGGTCGTTGCAGAGTTGCAGCGTGCCGACGGCTGGCTGCTTGCCCGAGGCAGCGCGCAGCTTGAAAGCGACGCACCCGTCGCCATCACGCTCTATAGCGTCATGTATTGAAGCAGCCGTCCGCCCGTTACCGAGATCCGCTTCGCGACCGGAACGTCGTGTAAAGATCCCAGGCCGCCAGGGCGACCGCGACCCCGATCACGCAGATCAGGTCGATGCGGGGGACGTGGATCACCAGGATGGCCAGGAATGCCACCAGAACGACGAAGGCGAAGATCGCCAAAAACAGGTTCATGTTGTCATCCTTCTTGACCCGAGGTTTCAAGATGCGCAGCCAGCCAGCGGGCCGTGCGGAGCAGCCTGGCGTCGTCGCCCCGCCGCCCGACCAGCTGAATGCCCATCGGCAGGCCATCCTCTGACCGGAACACCGGAAGCGTCACCGCCGGCATCCCCGTCAGGGTCCACAGCCCGTTGAAGATCGCATCGCCGGTATCGGCCAGTCCCGCAGGCGCAGGCCCCGGCGCCGCCGGGCACAGGATCGCGTCGCAGCGCGCGAAAACGGGTGCCATGGCGGCGTTCAGCAGCATCGGCCAGTCAAGGGCAGCGATATAGTCGCGCGCCAGAACCGCCTTCCCCTCGTCCATGGCAGCCTTCAGGATATCGGACATCCGGTCCCGGCCGCGCCGTTCCAGGGCATAATAGCACTTTGCCATTTCGGCGACATTGATGCGGCGTCGGATCGCGGCGGCGTCTTCCAGCCCGGGGACCGTCACCTCGAAACACTGGTCGCCCAGGAAGGCGGCCAGTTCCTGCACCGCCGCCGTGGTCTGCGGATGCGCGCGGTCCCAGCCCGGGGGCTTCAGGAAGGCAAAGACCGGCGTCACCGGCGGCTGGGCCAGGGCGGTATCCAGCAGGGGGGGCGCGGGCAGGGGCTCGGTCGCGTGGTCGGCAGGATCGTGGCCCGCAAGCACCTGGGCCAGAAGCGCACAATCGGCGACGCTGCGGGCGAAGACGCCAACGGTGTCAAGGGTGGGCGATTGCATCAGGATACCCGTCCTGGGGATCAGGCCGAAGCTGGGTTTCATCCCGACGATCCCGCAGAAGGCGGCGGGGCGGATCACCGAACCGCCCGTCTGCGTGCCCACCGCCAGCGGCACCATGCCCGCGGCGACTGCCGCAGCCGATCCTTGGGAAGACCCGCCTGGCGTGTGGTCGGGGTTGTGCGGGTTGCGGGTCCGTCCCGGATGCAGGAAGGCGCATTCGGTCGTCACCGTCTTGCCCAGGATGATCGCCCCCGCCGCGCGCAGGCGCGCGACGATCCAGGCGTCCTCGGCCGGAACCCGGCCCGCGTCGATGGGCGTGCCGTTCTCGGTCGGGATGCCCTTGGTGTCGATGACATCCTTCAGGCCGATGGGCAGGCCGTGCAGCGGCCCCAGCGGCCGACCGGACTGGCGCCACTGGTCAAGCCGTTCCGCCTGCGCCAGGGCATAGCCCTCGTCGATCCAAGCCCAGGCGCCGACATCGGGTTCCAGTTCTGCGATGCGGGCCAGGCAGGCGCGGACCAGATCGGCCGCCCGCAGCGCGCCCGAGGCCAAGCGGTCGCGCATCTCGACCGCCTCCAGCCCCAGCACCGCAGATGTCTTATCGCGCGACGCCATAGACGGCATCCGGCAGGCTGAAGACGATCTGCGGGAAGACATACATCAGCACCATGGCGATGATGACAAGGCCGCAATAGGGCAGCACCCCCGAGAAGATCTCGGTCAGCTTGACGTTGGCTGGCGCGATGCCCTTGAGGTAATAGGCGCTCATCGCCATGGGCGGCGTCAGGAAGCTGGTCTGGAGGTTGAGGGCGACAAGCACCCCGAAGAATAGCGGGTCGATCCCGAACATCGGCAGTAGGGGCAGGAAGATCGGCACGAAGATGATGATGATTTCCGACCATTCCAGCGGCCAGCCCAGAAGGAAGATGATGAGCTGCGCCATGAGCAGGAACTGGATCGGCGTCAGATCCAGCCCGGCCACGAATTCCGCGATCACCTGTTCTCCGCCCAGATAGCTGAAGACGGCGGAGAAGGTATAGGATCCCACGAACAGCCAGCAGACCATGGCCGTGGTGCGGACCGTCAGATAGACGCTTTCGCGAAGCCGGTCGAAGGTCATCGCGCGATAGGCGATGGCCAGAAGGATGCCGCCCAGGGCACCGATCGAAGCGGCCTCGGTCGGGGTCGCAAGGCCGAACAGGATCGAGCCCAGAACAGCCAGGATCAGCATGGCCAGCGGAAGAAAGCTGGTGGCAAGCAACCACAGCAGCTTGCCCAGCGGCAGGCTGGGAACCTCTTCCTCGGTCGGCTTGGGTGCCAGGGTGGGGTTCAGGATGGCCCGCGTCACGATATAGATGAAATAGAGGCCGACCAGCACAAGGCCCGGCAACAGCGCCGCGGCATACAGCCGGACGATCGACACCCCGGACGCCGCGGCATAGACGATCAGCATGATCGACGGCGGGATCAGGATCCCCAGGGTGCCGCCCGCGCATATGATCCCCGCCGCGAAGCTGTGGCTGTACCGCATCCTCAGCATCTGCGGAAACGCCAGAAGGCCCATCAGCGTTACCACGGCCCCCACAATCCCTGTGGCGGTTGCAAACAGCGCGCAGGTGATCAGGGCCGCGACACCCAGGGCGCCCGGAATGCTGCGCGTCGCCACCGCAAGGGTGCTGAACAGCTTGTCCACGATATTGGCGCGCTCGACGATGTATCCCATGAACAGGAACAGCGGCACGGCCGTCAGCACTTCGTTCGAGATGACCGTATAGGTCTGGTTCACGAACAGGTCGAAGATCCGGTTGTTGTAAAGCCCCTCGATCCAAAGCCGCGTGGATTCCCAAAGCCCCGCGTCGTCTTCCAGGCGGTTGAACGCCCGCCACATCCGGCCCGGATCGTAATAGGCGTAATAGCCGAACCCGATGCCGATGGCCATCAGGGTAAAGGCAATGGGAAAGCCCAGAAACACGCAGAAAATGAAGATACCAAGCATGAACAGGGCGATCTGGGGATCGGTCACGGCGCTAGCTCCAGCTTCGGGGGTGGCAAGGGGGACATGCCGGCGTCAGGCCGGGCCGTGGGGTTGGTCGTGGGTTTCCTGATGCATCAGGATCGTCTCGGTTTCCTCGATGTCGTGGGCCAGCGGCGGCCAGGTGCCGGTGCGGATGCAGATGATGCAGCGCATGACCTGCGCGATCCCTTGCAGGAACAGCAGGATCCCGGCCGCGACGATCACCGTCTTGAACTGATAGATCGGGATGCCGGCGGGGCTGTTCACCGAAACCTCGCCATAGCTCCAGGATCGGGCGGCGTATTTCCATCCCGCAAAGATCAGCGCCAGGATGCCCGGAAAGAAGAACAGGAAGTACAGGACAAGATCGACCCGCGCCTGGGTGCGGGGCGACCACAGCCGATACAGGAAGTCGCCCCGCACATGGCCGCCGCGCGACAGCGTATAGGCGCCGCCCATCATGAACAGCGTGCCATACATGATGAAGCTGATATCCAGTGCCCAGGGCGTCGGCCGGTTGAACAGATAGCGGACCATGACCTCATAGCTCATCCCGATGGTCATCAGGATGATCAGCCATGCAAAGGCCTTGCCGAACCAGGCCGAAAGGGCGTCGGCGAACTGGATGTACTTCTGCATTGCGGAAAGCTCCTGGCAGCCACGTCACGGGGCGGGCGGGCGCGGGGATATCCCGCGCCCCCGGCGGTCACAGCTTCAGCTTGCCGGGATAGTAGTGTTCGTAGGCAAGCCCCAGGTCCGGCGCGTTCATCAGCTCGTAAAAGGCCACCTGTTCCGTCCAGGCGCGCTGGCTGTCCATGACCTTCTTGTTGAAGGGATCGGATTCCAGGTCCACGATCAGCTTGTCCCAGGCCTCGATCTGGGCGGACAGGATCTCTTGCGGGGTCCGGTGAACGGTCACGCCACCCGCAGCCAGTTCGGCCAGATCCTTGGAATATTCGCGCATCGCCAGGGCCAGGTTCGCCGTCGCCGATGCCTCGACGCCGTATTTCAGGATCGCCTGCAGATCCTCGGGAAGGTCGTCCATGAAATCGCGGTTGAAGATGAATTCGAACGATTCCGAGGCCTGGTGATAGGACGCCAGGTAATAGTTCGTGGCCACGTCCTGCGCGCCGAAGCGGCGGTCGGATGTCGGGTTGTTGAATTCGAAGGCGTCGATCACGCCGCGTTCCATCGCGGGCACGATCTCGCCTCCGGGCAACTGGGCCACGGACATCCCCATGCCCTGCAACAGGTCCGCCGCAAGGCCCACGGTGCGGTATTTCAGCCCCTGCACGTCGGCGACGGTGTTGACCGGGTTCTTGAACCAGCCGAAGGGCTGCGCGGGCATCGGCATACCCATGTAGCCATAGACGTTCAGGCCCAGCATATCCTGGGTCAGTTCGCGGTAAAGCTCGGCGCCGCCGCCCTGATAGAACCAGGCCAGCATGGTCGAGGCCGAGCCGCCGAAGACCGGGCCGGTCCCGAAGAACGAGGCGGCCTTGGACTTGCCGTACCAATAGACCGGCACGGTATGGGCCGCGTCGATCACGCCGTCATGCACCGCATCCATCACCTGGAAGGCACCGACGACCGCCCCGGCGGGCAGCAGGTCGACCGTCAAGCGACCGCCCGACATTTCCTCGACCCGTGTCACGTAATCCTGGGCCATCTGCTGCCAGATGTCCGAGGCGGGCCACGACGTCTGCATCTTCATGACGATCGGGGCCTGTGCAAGCACGGGCGGCGCCGC
Source organism: Paracoccus yibinensis (assembly GCF_030846195.1). GTDB lineage: Bacteria > Pseudomonadota > Alphaproteobacteria > Rhodobacterales > Rhodobacteraceae > Paracoccus > Paracoccus yibinensis. Next base: position 689,796 of record NZ_JAVCWH010000001.1, on the reverse strand, counting down.
CAGGGCCACTGCCGCAGCGGCGGTCCCGCCCATGGCGCCGGTGCGCAGGAAAGATCGGCGCGAAAATCGCGCTGAGTCGACTGTGTCGGTCATCGGTGTCCTCCCAGACAATGAAGCCGCTTGGCGCGACATTATATTGCCTGTTCACTAGGGCCGACGAAACGGATTTGCGCAACTGTACTTTTGGGGGACATTTTGCATTTTTTCGATCTATTCGTCAGCAAGCTCGCCTAGATGGCCCTGAATGAACCGCGGCCGACCGTGCCTTGGGCACGGGTGGCGACATGCAGGGGGCCATGATGACCAAACCCAGGCTGGTGTTGACCCGCAGGCTCCGCCCCGCCGTCGAGCAAAGGGCCGCGCGGGATTACGACCTGATGCTGAATCCCGATGACAGGGTGCTGTCCCCGCAAGACCTTGTCGCCGCCTGATCTTCCACGACAGCCTGGAAAGCCTTCTGTCCGGGTCGGACGTTCTCAGCCTGCACTGCCCGGCGACGCCCGGCAATGACGGGATCATCAATGCCCGGACCCTGGCGATGCTTCCCGACAAGGCCATCGTCGTGAACACGGCGTGGGGGATCCTGATCGACGAGGATGCGCTTGTCCAGGCGCTGCGGTCGGGCCGGATTTTCGCCGCCGGCCTGGATGTGTTCAGGACCGAACCGGGCGGCAATCCCGCCCTGGCGGCTTTGCCCAACGTCTTCCTGCTGCCTCATATCGGTTCGGCCACCGAAGAAACCCGCGATGCCATGGGCTTCAGGGCATTGGACAACCTGGACGCCTTCTTTGCCGGCCGCGAACCGTCGGACCGCGTGGCCTGACGGCAGGACAGCGGATCACTGGGGCAGGGCGTAGGTTGCGGTAATCGAGGCGAACCAGGCGGAAAGGGCCTTGATGTCCTCGTCCGTCAGGTCGCGCGCGATGATGCTCATCTGCGGATCCTCGCGCCTGCCTGCACGGAAATCCTGCAACTGCTTGGACAGATATTCCTCGCTCTGCCCGCCGATATTGGGGATCATCGGGTTGGTCCCCGTCCCGTCAAGGCCGTGGCAGACCCGGCATGTCTGGGTCTGGGCCGGCGGGGTGGCGGTCTGCGCCAGAACGGCACCGGCACCCAGGCCGCACGCGGCGACAAGAACCGCGCCGAAAAATGATCTCATGATGTGCTGCCTTCGTGGAGGGGTCCGGGGCGGCGTTCACCGCCCCGGCTTGGATCAGTTGGCAGGCGCCGAGGGCAGGGTTTCCGCCGCGTCGTCGCCACCGGCACCGTCGGCTGCGGCGCTGGCAGGCGCATCGGCCGCTGGCGCATCCGTGCCTCCGGCGGCACTGTCCTGCGTCGAAGCATCGCCGGTATAGGCGATCCGCCAGATCGCCCCGGCAAAATCGTCCGACACCAGCATCGACCCGTCGCGCAGGAAGGCAATGTCCATGGGGCGGCCCCGGTATTCGCCCGTTTCCTCGTCCAGCCAGCCGTCGGCGAAGACCTCGGTCCCGGCGGCATTGCCGTCGGCGTCAAGGCGGGTGAACATGACCCGCGCGCCGATGGGCGTGGTCCGGTTCCAACTGCCGTGCTGGGCCGAGAAGATGCCGCCGCGATACTCCTCGGGGAAGGAATTGCCGGTATAGAACCGCATCCCAAGGTCGGCCGCATGGGCGTCCATCTTGACCTGCGGCTCGACGAACTCCACCCCCTCGGGGCGCGGGACGTCCTTGTAGTCGGGAACCTCGACCTCGGCATTGGTCCAGGGGAAGCCGAAATGCTGGCCTGCCTCGGTCTGGCGGTTCAACTCGCCCGGCGGGATGTCGTCGCCCATTCCGTCCACCTGGTTGTCGGTGAACCACAGGTCGCCATTGGCCGGGTTGAAGTCATGCCCGACCGAGTTGCGGACGCCGCGCGTGAAGACCTCTCGTTCGGTGCCGTCGGTATTCATGCGGATGATGCCGCCGATCCCGATCTCGTCGTATTTCTCAAGCTTGTCCTGGGGCTGCACGTTGTAGGGCTGGCCCAGCGAGATATAAAGCTTGCCGTCCGGCCCGATGCGGCACACGCGGGCGGTGTGGTTGAAGCTTTCCTCCTCGGCCGGGATCAGCTGGCCCTGGGACACGACGGTGCCCACGGCGGGATCGGGGCCTTCAAAGAAGAACTCGGCCGCGGGGAATTGCAGCACGCGATTGCGTTCCGCGATATACAGGAACCCGTCGGGCGAGAAGCAGGGCCCGTTCGGAATGTCGAAGGTCAGCGAGGGGGCGAAATCCATCACCTCGTCGGCGACCCGGTCGCGGTCACGGTCCACGACCGACCAGACCTTGTCCTTGCGCGTGCCGACAAAGACGACGGTGCCCTGCGGCGCGACCGCCATGGACCGTGCGTCCGGGACGACCGCGTAAAGGCTGACTTCGAATCCGTCGGGCACGTTGATATGCGGCACGATGGCCTTCAGCGCTTCTGCGTTCGGGCCGGCCTGATCGATGCGGGTAAAGGTGGCGTCGGTGCGCTGCATTCCCTGCAGCGTTTCCAGGTTGTCCTGGGCAAAGGCCGGCGTTGCAAGGGCAGTCGTCAGAAGCAGTCCGCAAAGTCTTGCGTGTCTCATGGTGTCTCCTCCCTGATGCAGTCCCATGTCTGGCACGATCGGGCGGCGCCTCCTCCAAAGGCCACCCATCGCAACGGTCAGGTCCGACCCGACTGGCGAATGGAATTCGCGGTTCTTCTGATGTTCAGCCGTGTCGGTGCCTGAGGGGGGATGATCTATGACGGCATAAGCTTTTCAACAGCTTTGTTGAATTCATCAGACCAAATGATGCCCGCATCAGGGCGCAGGACAATGGGAAACAGGCAGCATAGGCAGGAAAGGGGACCGCGAGACGTGTTGACAGATCAGTCTTCGGCGCGGTCGGCCCGCCATGCGTCGGGATGCTGCGACTGGCGCTGCGCCAGAACGCCCGAGGCCTTGAGCCGCGCCTTCAGATCCTCGACCGGCGGCGCATAGACGAAGCCGAAGGACACACAATCGTCCCGGCCCTCGACCGCGTGGTGCAGACGGTGTGCCTGGTAAAGCCTTCGGAAATAGCCGCGCCGGGGGACATAGCGGAAGGGCCATCGCTGGTGGACCAACCCGTCGTGGACAATAAAATAGATCACGCCGTAAACGGTCGCGCCGACCGCGACCCACCACAGCCACGGCCACCAGGCGCTGCCGATCGCGAACAGCAGGATCGAGATCACGGCGAAGACCACCGCGTAAAGGTCGTTCTTCTCGAACGGGCCGTGGGTTTCCTCGTGGTGCGACTTGTGCCAACCCCAGCCCAGGGGACCGTGCATGATCCAGCGGTGGACGGAATAGGCGATGCCCTCCATGGCCACCACGGTCAGGACGACGATGACGATCGGCATCAGGACGTTCATGCCCCACCTCTTTTCCGGGTCGAGGGCAACCGCCACCACGGCACCGACGGGTAAAGATGGTGTTCATGGTGATAGCCGCCGAAGTGAAAGCAGGTCAGCAGCGACAGCGGATTGCCGAACCGGGTGGACCGCGCGTTGTGCCGGTCGGGAAAGGCGTCATGCCCCGGCCGGTGCGGCAGCCAGGTGCCGAAGATGAAAAGCTGCATCGAGGCAAGGATCGAGGGCACGGCCCAAAACGCGACATAAGGCCAGCGCGGTCCCAGGATCAGCGCATAGAGGATGACCGACGTTCCCAGCACCCAGAACTCGCGCCAGCCGAAATAGGTGCGCACGAAGTCGATATACCATGCGACCGGTCCGCCGTGGCTGAAGTCGGGATCGTCATCGGTGCCGGCATGACGGTGATGGGCCATGTGCTTGACGATCAGCTTGCGCCAGGAAAACCCCGCGAAAAGCAGCAGCGCCAGGGTTCCGAAGGCCCTGTTCGTCCGGGGGCTTCCCGGAACGATCGCGCCATGCATCGCGTCATGGGCGACGATGAACAGCCCGACCGACAGCCAGGTCAGCCCGATCAGGCAGGCGGTCGCCAGAAGGGGCGAAGCTGCCGCGTCCAGGTGCCAGACGGCAAAGACATGCACGGCGATCCAGGCGCAGATCACCCCCGCGGCCAATGCAGCGCCGACGAGGCTGGATGAAGGGAAGCGTCGCACTGTTTCGGACAAGCCCCGGCTCCTTGCTCATCGAGCATCACTGGCCACAATCTAGGATGACGCCTCGGCGGTTTCCACCCCAAGCTTTGTAGTCAGCACCCTTGTGCTTGCACCCCTCATGTCGGCGAGGTGGTTTTGTGACACCCGCTTGCCCGAGCCTCTCTCAGGCTTCTTTGCATGAGGGCAAGCAGAGAAGCCGGTAATCCAGGTGAATCATCTCGGGCGGCATGAGGGAAATTGCCGATCTTACTTCGCCCGGGATCATGCAGCGCAGGTTACAGAGTCATGAGATAATCCCGCGCCCACTCCGGGGTCGCCAATTGCGCGCGATCCCGGATGTCATCCGCCAGATTGCTGACTGATGTAAAAAGGCGGCTCGGTTGCACGGGCCGCCTTTCAGATATTGTTCAACCAGCCTTCCGGCGACGCAGCATCGCGAAGCCGCCCATGCCCGCAAGCAGCAGCAATGCGGAAGCCGGCAGGGGGACGGGCGCAGGCGAGGTGGTATCCCAGAAGGTGATATTCGACAGCGCCTTGTCGCCAGCATCCAGCGCCATGTCGAAGCTGATGCTGCTGAAATCGGTTCCGCTGCTGGGATCCCATTCATAGATGGCAGCACCGCCGCTGCCGCCCTTGATGGCGAAGGCGGTCACGATGGTCGGATCCCCGGCGCCCGGGCTAAAGCTCCAGGTGCCAGCCTTGGTCGATCCAGAGTTGAACGAGATCGTGAACTCGCTTCCGTCGATGGATGGGAAAATGATGTCGTTTGTTTCGACAGCCCCTGCCACGCCGTCGTCGAAGTTGTATTTCGCGATGGCATAGGAGTCATTATAGACGCAATTCGCCAGTCCACCCGGAGGGCAGGCATTTCCCCCCGGACCCGAAGCAAGCCCGGCAAAGGTGAATGTCGCCGCTCCGGCGCTGGTGCCCGCCAAGGCAAACGCGACGACTGCGGCCGCTTTGAATTTCATGTTCACTCGCACCTCCTACGAAACTGATGCGACTCTTGGCGCACCGTTAAAAGGTTAACGAACCTTTGATCCATCAGAAAGAAATTTTTGGCGTCCAAAGAAATTATTATTGACTGTCAAAGATATAGACAAATGGCCTCTATCTGAGGATCAGGGTAACGCATTCATATACCTGGGGTTGTGAATGCCAAGAAGACCCGCTGCGCAATGGCGGCGGGCCTTATCGTGTGGTTCTGACTGGAAAAGAGTCAGCTACAGCCGCTCGTTCCGCCGCAGGTGTTGCACTTCATGCAGGTTCCGTTCCGCACCAAGGTATAGTTTCCGCATTCCCCGCAAGGATCGCCCTCATATCCCTGCATCTTGGCCTTCGTGCGCAGGTCCATCGCGCCAGGTTCGGCCGTCATGATCGCCGTGGCCGACACGCCTGTCTGCAACACCATCAGGTCCTGGGGCAACCGCTTGCGCAGATAGCCCGCGCTGCTGATCTGCTTCAGCATGGTCAGCGACTTCAGCTCCGCCTGCTCGCTGACCGGGGTGACGTTCAACCCCTCGCGCTCTCCTCCGCCCATGTCGTCGAAGCGGGCGCCTTCGGGCTTCACATGCGCCAGGTCGGTGCGGTCCAGATAGCTGACGGCAAGCTCGCGGAAGACATAGTCCAGGATCGAGGTCGCGTTCTTGATGCTGTCGTTGCCCTGCACCATGCCAGCAGGCTCGAAGCGTGTGAAGGTGAAGGCGTCCACGAATTCCTCCAGCGGCACGCCGTATTGCAGGCCCACCGACACGGCGATGGCGAAGTTGTTCATCATCGCCCGGAAGCCCGCGCCTTCCTTGTGCATGTCGATGAAGATCTCACCCAGCTTGCCGTCGTCATATTCGCCGGTGCGCAGATAGACCTTGTGCCCGCCCACCACCGCCTTCTGGGTATAGCCCTTGCGGCGCTGCGGCAGCTTCTCGCGGTGGCTGCGGACGGCCTCCTTGACGATGATCCGCTCGACGATCTTTTCGGCGACCACAGCGGCCTTTTCCTGCGCGCTGCCGGTGGCGAGGATCTCCTCGGCTTCCTCGTCATCCTCGACCAGGGCCGCCGCCAGGGGCTGCGACAGCTTGGAGCCATCGCGGTAAAGCGCGTTGGCCTTGATGCCCAGCGACCAGGACAACTCGTATGCCGCCAGCGCATCGGCGATGGTCGCGCTGTTCGGCATGTTGATGGTCTTCGAGATCGCGCCCGAGATGAAGGACTGCGCCGCCGCCATCATGCGGATGTGGCTTTCGACCGACAGGTAACGCTTGCCCGTCTTGCCGCAGGCATTGGCGCAGTCGAAGACGGGCAGGTGTTCCGCGCGCAGATGCGGGGCGCCTTCCAGGGTCATGGTGCCGCAGACATGGTCATTGGCGGCGTCGATCTGGGCGCGGGTAAAGCCCAGGTGGCGCAGCAGGTCGAAGGTCGGGTCGGCCAACTTGGCCGCCGGGATGCCCAGGGTGCCCTTGCAGAAATCCTCGCCCAAGGTCCACTGGTTGAAGACGAAGCGGATGTCGAAGGCGGTCGCCAGCGCGGCCTCGATCTTCTCGATCTCGGCCAGGCCGAAGCCGTGGCCGGCAAGCGCGGTGTGGTTGATGCCCGGGCAGTTGCCCAAAGTGGCGTGACCCACGGCATGGGCCACGATCTCCTCGATCTGCGCGGGGGCATAGCCCAGGGTGGCCAAGGCAGCAGGGACCGACTGGTTGATGATCTTGAAGTAACCGCCGCCCGCCAGCTTCTTGAACTTGACCAGGGCGAAGTCGGGCTCGATCCCGGTGGTGTCGCAGTCCATGACCAGGCCGATGGTGCCGGTGGGGGCGATCACCGTGACCTGCGCGTTGCGGAAGCCGTGATCCTCGCCCAGGGCCAGCGCCTGATCCCAGGCCTGCCGGGCAATGGCGACCAGCCGGGCGTCGGGGCAGTTGTCGCCGTCCAGTTCGACGGGGGCCACGTTCACCGCCTGATAGGCGCCGGTGCCATGGGCGGCGGCGCGGTGGTTGCGGATCACCCGCAGCATGTGGTTGGCGTTCCGCCCGTAGCCGGGGAAGGCCCCCAGTTCCGCCGCCATCTGCGCGCTGGTCGCGTAGGCCACGCCCGTCATCACCGCCGTCAGCGCGCCGCAAAGCGCCCGGCCCTCGTCGCTGTCATAGCCCAGGCCCATGTTCATCAGAAGGCCGCCGATATTGGCATAGCCCAGGCCCAGCGTGCGGAAGTCATAGGACCGCTGCGCGATCTCCTTCGACGGGAACTGCGCCATCAGCACGCTGATCTCCAGCGTCACGGTCCACAGGCGGGTGGCATGGACATAGGCGTCGGCATCAAACCGGCCATCCGCGAAGAAGGTCAGCAGGTTCATCGAGGCCAGGTTGCAGGCCGTGTCGTCCAGGAACATGTATTCGCTGCACGGGTTCGACCCGCGGATCGGCCCGTCCTCGGGGCAGGTGTGCCAGGCATTCACCGTGTCATGGAACTGGATGCCGGGATCGGCGCAGGCCCAGGCGGCGTGGCCGACCTGGTCCCACAATTCCCGCGCGGAGACGGTTTTGGCGACCTTGCCGTCGGTCCGGCGCAGCAGCTCCCACGGGGCATCGTCGCGGACGGCTTGCAGGAAGGCGTCCGTCACCCGGACCGAGTTGTTCGAGTTCTGGCCCGAAACGCTGACATAGGCTTCCGAGTCCCAGTCGGTGTCATAGGTCGGGAACTCAATGCTGTCGAAGCCCTGGCGCGCGTATTGCAGCACGCGGTTGACATAGGTTTCCGGGATCATCGCGCGCTTGGCGGCACGGATGGCGGCTTTCAGGGCGTCGTTCTTCGCGGGATCCGTCTCGCCATCGCCGTCGCGGATGGCGGCGAAGATGTCGTTCAGCCGGGCCTCATGCGCCTTGGACCCGGCGACCAGCGAGGCGACCTTCTGTTCCTCGATGACCTTCCAGTTGATGAAGGCCTCGATGTCGGGGTGATCCATGTCGCAGATCACCATCTTGGCCGCGCGGCGCGTGGTGCCGCCCGACTTGATCGCGCCCGCCGCCCGGTCGCCGATTTTCAGGAAACCCATCAGGCCCGAGGACTTGCCGCCGCCCGACAGCCGTTCCCCTTCGCCGCGCAGCGAGGAGAAGTTGGTGCCGGTGCCCGAGCCGTACTTGAAGAGCCGCGCTTCCCGAACCCACAGGTCCATGATGCCGCCCTCGTTCACCAGGTCGTCGCTGACCGACTGGATGAAACAGGCATGCGGCTGGGGATGTTCATAGGCGCTGTCGGACTTGACCAGCTTGCCCGTCTTGTAATCGACGTAGAAATGCCCCTGCGACGGGCCGTCGATGCCATAGGCCCAGTGCAGCCCGGTGTTGAACCATTGCGGGCTGTTCGGCGCGGCCATCTGGCGGGCCAGCATGAAGCGCATCTCGTCGTGATAGGCGCGGGCGTCTTCTTCGTTGGAAAAATACCCGCCTTTCCAACCCCAATAGGTCCAAGCCCCGGCCAGCCGGTCAAAGACCTGCCGCGCGCTTGTCTCGCCGCCGTAACGCCGGTCTTCGGGCAGGGCGGCCAGAGCATCCTCGTCCGGGACGCTGCGCCACAGGAATTCGGGAACGCCCTTTTCCCTGACGCGCTTCAGCGCCGCGGGCACGCCCGCCTTGCGGAAATATTTCTGGGCGATCACGTCGCTGGCGACCTGGCTCCATCCTTCAGGGATTTCCACCTGGTCGTTGCGGAAGACGATCTTGCCGTCGGGATTGCGGATCTCGCTGGTGGTCGTGGTGAAGGCGATGCCGCCGTATGCGCCCCCTTCCGGGGTGGTGAAACGCCGTTCGATCTTCATGCCAGTAGCCCTTTCCTATCGTCGTCCCTGGTCCCGCGACTTGCGCCACGCGGCACGGGGCCGCCCCTTCGCGCAAAGCGCGACGGGTCCGGGCGGCAGAACCGCCCGTCAGGTCGAAAATCACGAAGCGACGGGTCTGGGTGATTGTGACTCACCTGCCACCACATCTGGTATGACCAACGCCGCAGACCACAAAATTGATCCCAACCGAGGCGTCTTTCAACTGTTTTATTGTCGCAGGACGCGCGGATTCCGGTTGACAGCAAGGCCGTCAGGCAACTCGCAGATTCGTTCACAAAGAAGATACGGTGCGGTCCATCAACATCCCCCAAAGGGAAATATTTCGACCCGGGAAAGGGGGTTAGGACCGGCCGTCCCGACCTTATCCACAGCCCTGTCCCCAGGTCATCCCCCGGTTGTTCACAGCTGATGCAAACTTGTCACAATCGCCGAAATCAATCTGCGGGCCGGATCGTTTCACGGTCGGTCACGATCAGATCCAGCGGTTGATCGAAAGGTTCCGCCGGAATCGCGGGCAGTTCCTGCACTGCGAAGGCCAGCCCGATGGCATGGACTTGGCCGGTTTCACGCAGCAATTGCAGGGTGCGGTCGTAATAGCCGCCGCCATAGCCGATGCGATTCCCTTGGCTGTCGAAGCCCGCCAGCGGCACGATCAGCACCTGCGGGAACAGGATCGGCTGCGAATCGGCGGGGTGGGACGTGCCGAAGGGTCCGGGCACCAGGGCCTCGCCTTGCCAGCGGCGAAAGACCAGCGGCACCGCCTTGGCCGTGACGACCGGCAGGCAAAGCGGGCCGTCATGCGCCTCCATTGCGGGGCGGGGATCGGCTTCGTCCCGCATCGGCCAATAACCTGACAGCACCTTGCCCCGATGCGGGGCCAGGGCGGCGGTCAGGTGGCGGGTCAGCGCGTCCCCATCACCCCCCGCCGCGCGGGCGGCCAGGGCGCGGGCGCGCAGGGCGGCTTTGTCCAGATCGGTCACAGCAGCACCAGCGTGGCAAGGCCCAGGAAGGCGAAGAAGCCCATCACGTCCGTCATCGTCGTGACAAAGGTGCCCGAGGCGAGCGCCGGGTCCAGCCCCAGCTTGTTCAGCGTCAGCGGCACCAGGACCCCGCCCAGGGCCGCGACGATCTGGTTGACGATCATCGCCGCCCCCAGCACCAGGCCCAGCCGGACATCGCCGAAGATCAGGGACCCCGCCACCCCCAGGATCAGCGCCAGGCAGATGCCGTTCAGCATGCCCGCCACCAGCTCTCGCCGGACGACGCGCCGCGCATTGGCCCGGCCCAGTTCGCGCGTGGCCAGCGCCCGCACCGCCACCGCCAGCGACTGCGTGCCCGCGATCCCCCCGGTCGAGGCGACGATGGGCATCAGCGCGGCCAGGGCCACCAGCGTGGCGATCGTCGCCTCGAACTGAGAGATCACGATGGCCGACAGGGATGCCGTGAACAGGTTGACGACCAGCCAGGGCAGGCGCTGCCGCGCGGTCGCCAGCGGGCCGTCGGACACATGGCTTTCATCGCCCACGCCCGCCAGGCGCAGGATGTCTTCCTCGTGTTCCTCGTTCAGGACCGCCATGGCGTCGTCAATGGTGATGATGCCCACCAGCCGGTCGTCGCGGTCCACCACGGGGGCCGAGATCAGGTGATACTGGTTGAAGACATAGGCCACGTCGCCTTCGTCGGCGAAGGCGCTGATGGTGCGGAAGCTGTCCTCGGTGATGTCGCGCAGGGGGGTCGCGGGACTGGAGGCCAGCAGCCGGCCCAGCGTCACATAGCCGATCGGATGGCGGCGCGGATCGACCAGGACGATGTGATAGAACTGTTCGGGCAGCCAGTCCTCGGATTGCAGGAATGCCACGGCCTCGCCGACGGTCCAGTGTTCGGGCGCGGTCACGACCTCGGACTGCATCAGGCGGCCGGCGGAATATTCGGGATAGCCGAGCGACTGCTGGACGGCGGCGCGGTCGGTGGCGTCAAGCGCGGCGAGGATTTCCTGCCGTTCCGGCTCATCCATGTCCTCGACAAGGTCCACCACGTCGTCGCTGTCCATTTCGCGGACGGCTTCGGCGACGACCTCGGGCGGCAACTGCTCGATCACCTCGTCGCGGATGGCCTCGTCGATCTCGGACAGGATCTCGCCGTCGATCTCTCCGCTATAAAGGTCCAGGAAGGCGCGGCGCCCGGCGGGGGGCAGGCGTTCGATGATGTCGGCGATGTCGGCGCCGTGCATCGGCTCCAGCAGGATGTTCAGCCGTTCGGCGTCGCCCGACTGAACGGCGTCGTCGATCTGGTCCAGCAGTTCCTGCCGGGGCAGGAATTCGTCCTCGGTCGCCTGCTGATCCGGGGCGGGGATCTGGTCGGTCATGCCGTCACCCCGTTCAGCAGGTCCAGCGCAGCCCGGTGCAGTTCGGCCGAGGCCGCCGCGATGACCTGGCCCCCGTGGTGGGCGGGGCCGCCCCGCCAATCGGTGACGATCCCGCCGGCTGCCCGGACCACGGCCAGGGGGCCGGCGATGTCATAGGATTGCAGCCCTGCTTCAATCACCAGATCCACCTGCCCCAGGGCCAGCAGGCCATAGGCATAGCAGTCAAGGCCATAGCGCGTCAGCCGCACCTGGCCGGACACGCGATGGAAGGCCTCGGCCTCGGCCGGGGTGCCGACTTCGGGATAGGTCGTCAGCAGCGTCGCCTGCGCAAGATCGACCTTGCGGACAGCCAGGGCGAATTCGCCCGAATCCGATACAAGCCGTGCCCGGCCCAGTCCCCCTTCGAACCGTTCGCGGGTATAGGGCTGGTCGATCAGGCCATATCGGATGTCCTGGCCGTCCGAGACGCCGATCAGCACCCCCCAACTGGCCGCTCCGCACAGGAAGGCACGGGTGCCGTCGATGGGATCCAGGATCCATGTCAGGCCGGTGGTGCCTTCGGTCGCGCCGTATTCCTCGCCCAGGATGGCGTCGTTGGGGCGCAGCCGGGCCAGCACCTCGCGCATCGCACGTTCGGCGGCGCGGTCGGCCTCGGTCACGGGGTCGAAGCCGGTCTGCCATTTGTTGTCGGCGGCAAGGCCCGTGCGGAAGAACGGCAAGATGGCCGCGCGCGCGGCGTCGGCCATCTGGTGCGCCGCGTTGATGATGTCCTGCGCGTCCTGCATCGCCGCCCCCTGCCTGGTTTCACCGACAGGACTAGCGCGAACGGCATCGGCCTGCCAGTGGGGGGCAGGAAGGTAAGGGCGCGGGGGAAGACCCCGCGCCCTTGCGTCAGGCGGCGTCGGACAGGACGCGGGCCAGTTCGAAGATCTGGCGGCGCTGCGCGACCGGCATCGTGTAATAGGCGCGCACCAGTTGCAGCGCCTCCTTGTCCGCCAGGATGTCGCCTGCGATGTTTTCCGGCACATCGCCTTCGTGCAGCCCTTCGAAGAAGAAGCTGACGGGGACATCCACCGCGCGGGCGATATCCCACAGCCGGGACGCCGAGACGCGGTTCATGCCGGTTTCGTATTTCTGGATCTGCTGGAACTTGATACCGACCTTGTCGGCCAGTTGCTGTTGGGTCATTCCGATCATCCAGCGACGATGCCGGATACGCTTGCCAACATGAACATCAACACCGTGTTTCATCGTTACCACCTTATGCAATCTAAGGAAGCACTAGCTTAACCCTTCTCAATTTTCGAGTGTTAAACTGGTTAACGGCCCCGTTCCTGACCAAAAAGACAGGTCTGCCACCGCCCTAGCACGGCCCTGGATAAGAGGATGAAGGATTTGACGAAAACTTCCACCGCCGATGATTTGGGCGAAATCCGAATCGCCTTCGTCAGACAACTGGGGGATGAACCGGCTGTCGAACGGCAGGCCGCGCCGCAACCGGGACCGGATCGGCTTCTGGTCCGCCTGCGTGCGGCGGCGCTGAACTTTGCCGATCTGCTGAAGGCGCGCGGCGAATACCAGGAACGCCAGGATCCCCCGTTCGTCCCCGGTCTTGAAGGTGCGGGGGAAGTCGTGTCGGCCCCGACGGGCAGCGGCTTTCACCCTGGCGACCGCGTCGCCGTCCTGGCGGCGGGGACGATGGCTGAAATGATCGCCGTCCCACCCGCCGCCTGCACCGCAATTCCCGACGCCATGACGTTCGAGCAGGCGGCCGGTTTCCAGATCGCCTATGGCACCAGCCATCTGGCCCTTGCCGCCCGCGCGAACCTGAAAGCTGGTCAGACCCTTGCGGTCCTGGGGGCGGCGGGCGGGGTCGGCCTGACGGCGGTCGAGATCGGGCGCGCCATGGGCGCCCGCGTCATCGGCGTGGCGCGCGGGCAGGATCGGCTGGAGACCGTGCGCGCGGCGGGCGCCGCCGTCGTGATCGACAGCGCCGAATGCGCGGACCTGAAAGGCGCGCTGCGGGAACTGGGCGGCGTCGATGTGATCTATGACGCGGTAGGCGACAGCGCCGGAGAGGCCGCCTTCCGAGCGTTGAAGCCCGGCGGTCATTTCCTGGCGATCGGTTTTGCGGGCGGCAGGCCTCCGGCGTTGCCGCTCAATCATGCGCTGGTCAAGAACATCTCGATCCATGGATTCTATTGGGGGGGCTATGCGCGGCTGGATCCGAGGGCGGTGTCGGACAGCATGGCCGGCCTGTTTCGGATGTTCCAGGAGGGCCAGCTTGCGCCGGTCGTGGGGCAGGCCATGCCCCTGGACCGCATCGCCGAGGCCTTCGATCTGCTGCGCAGCCGCAGGTCCGTGGGCAAGATCATCGTGAGCTTGTAACATCTGCGTAAAACTGGGGGTATTCGACCCCTTAACGGCATTGAATCACAGGCGTATCATGCCAATATGATGGCCATAAACCGGCAGACGCCGGCAGGTCTCATAGGGAGAGATTGATGGCAGATTACAACACTTACCGCACCACGCAGAGCGTCGGCACCCGCCAAGGGGTGATCGACGAAGGGCTGCGGGCCTATATGAACAAGGTTTATGGGCTGATGGCGGTCGGCATGGGTGTAACCGCCGTCGCCGCCTATGGCATCAGCACCGCCGCCGTGGACGCGTCGGGGCAGCTGACCCAGCTGGGGACGGCGATCTATGCCTCGCCCCTGAAATGGGTGATCATGTTCGCGCCCCTGCTGGTGGTCTTCGCCTTTGGCGCCGCGATCAACCGCCTGTCCGTCTCGGCGGCCACGATGCTGTTCTATGGCTTCGCGGCGCTGATGGGCCTGTCGATCAGCTCGATCTTCCTGGTCTATACCGGCACCTCGATCGTGCAGACCTTCCTGGTGACGGCCATCGCCTTCGCGGGTCTGTCGTTGTGGGGCTATACCACGAAGAAGGACATCTCGGGCTGGGGCAGCTTCCTGATCATGGGCGTGATCGGCCTGATCGTGGCGTCGATCGTGAACATCTTCCTGCAATCCTCGGCGATGCAGTTCGCGATTTCGATCCTGGGCGTGCTGATCTTCGCGGGCCTGACCGCCTATGACACGCAGAACATCAAGAACACCTATCTGCGACTGGCCGGTTCGGATCGGGATTTCCTGGGCAAGACCGCCATTATGGGTGCCTTGCAGCTGTACCTGGACTTCCTGAACCTGTTCATGTTCCTGCTTCAGTTCATGGGCAACCGCGAGTGATCCGCGACACAGCCTGACATCTTCGACCCCCGCCCAACCGGCGGGGGTTTTTCATTGGGCAACGCCTGTTGCCAACGTGGCGGCGTGGTCATGGGTCCGCAATGCCTGGGTAGCGGTCCACCCATCAGCGACATGGCCGCCAAATAGCACGGCGCAGGTGATTGGCCTGCCGGCGGGGATGGGCTAAGCCCGCCGACGGAATCATGACAAGAGAAGACGATGGGCTATTTTCCAACCTGGCGCCCGGCCACCGGCGCGACGGTTCTTCCCGATGAAAAGCTGCCGCTGGCCGCCGCCGTCCCGATGAGCGTGCAGCACCTGCTGGCCATGTCGGGATCGACGATCCTGGCACCGCTGATCATGGGGTTCGATCCGAATGTGGCCGTGTTCTTTTCCGGCATCGGCACGCTGCTGTTCTTCTTCATCACGGGCGGGCGGGTGCCCAGTTACCTGGGATCGTCCTTCGCCTTCATCGCCGTGGTCATGGCCGCGACGGGTTTCGCCGGCGGCGGGGCCAACCCGAACATCGGCGTGGCCTTGGGCGGGATCATTGCCGCGGGGCTGGTCTATGCGCTGATCGGGCTGGTGGTGATGGCAGCAGGGACGGGCTGGGTGGAACGGCTGATGCCGCCCGCCGTGACCGGGGCCATCGGCGTGTCCATCGGCTTGAACCTGGCGCCGGTGGCCGTGGGCCAGCTGAAGGGCAGCATGGCGCATCTGTCCATCGCGCTTGCGACGGTGCTGTGCATGGCCATGGTGTCGGCCTATGGCGGGCGGGCGACGCGTCGGATCGCGGTGCTGATCGCGCTTGCCTTCGGCTATCTGCTGGTGCTGGCCCTGGGCAACGGCGCGGGCCTCGTGCCGGGCATCGACTTCGGCCGGGTCGGGCAGGCGGCATGGTTCGGCATTCCGAATTTCACCGCGCCAGAATTCGACTGGACCGCGATCAGCATGATCGCACCCGTCGCCATCGTCCTGGTGGCCGAGAACCTGGGCCATATCAAGGCGCTTGGTTCGATCACGGGTCAGAACATGGACCGCTATATTGGCCGGGGCTTCCTGGGTGACGGTCTGGCCACCATGATCGCCGGGGCAGGGGGCGGGACCGGGGTCACGACCTATGCCGAAAACATCGGCGTCATGGCGATGACCAAGGTCTATTCGACGCTGATCTTTCCGATGGCCGCCGCCATCGCGATCCTGCTGGGCCTGTCGCCGAAGTTCGGGGCGATCCTGCAGACGATCCCTGCGCCTGTGCTGGCGGGCCTCGCGGTGTCGGTCTTCGGCCTGATCGCCAGCGCCATGGCTCGGATATGGGTCGATAACCGCGTGGATTTTTCCGATCCGCGCAACCTGTTCACCGTGGGCGTGGCGCTGATCCTGGGCGCGGGCGATTTCACCGTGACCATCGGCGGCTTCGCGCTGGGCGGGATCGGCACGTCGACGCTGGCCGCCCTGGTGATCTATCAGTTGCTGGGCATCGGCCGCGACCGCCGCGCGGCCTGATCCCTGTCAGACTTCGGCAAGCTGCGACACCAGCAGCTTGTCGATCCGGCGGCCATCAAGGTCCACGACCTCGATCTGCCAGCCCGATACGGTGATGCGCGCGCCCACGTCGGGCAAAACGCCCGCCCGGTCCAGCACAAGGCCCGCAACGGATTCGTATCCGCGATCCTCGGGCAGGGTGATGCCGATCATTTCGGCGAATTCGTCGGCGGGCATCCAGCCCGCGACCAGCCAAGTGCCATCCTCGCGCTGGACTGCCTTGGGTTCGTCGTCGCCGGGTTCAGGGAAATCCCCTGCGATCGCTTCCAGCAGGTCCATGGCGGTGATCACGCCTTCGAAATGGCCGTATTCGTCATAGACCAGCAGCATGTGGGCGGGGCTGGCCTTCAACTCCTCGATCACGTTCAGCGCGGGCAGGCCCTCGCGGATGACCGGAACCTCCTGCACCAGAGAGCGCAGGTCGGTCACGTCGTCCGACAAAAGGTCGCGCAGGCTGATCACGCCGATGATGTCGTCGTCCGATCCTTCCCGCACCAGCAGGCGCGAGCGGCGGCTGTCGCGGAACCGTTGCAGCACGTCGGCGCCGGAGTCGTCGATATCGACGGTTTCGACCTCGTGCCGGGGCGTCATCAGCCCGCGGGCGGACCGGTCGGCGATGCGCATGACGCCCGCGATCATCTCGGTTTCGGCGGGTTCGATGACGCCTGCGGACCGCGCCTCGGACAGCATGACGCGGATCTCCTCGTCCGAGATGCCGCGTTCGGATTCGCCTGACTGGCGCAGCAGGGTCAGCACCAGCTTGCCGGATTTGTCGAGGATCCAGACGATCGGCGCCGCGATGCGAGAGATGAACAGGATCAGCGGCGCAATGCGGGCGGCCACGCCTTCGGGGGACCGCAGGGCGATCTGCTTGGGAACCAGTTCGCCGATGATCAGGGACAGATAGGTGATCAGCACGACCACGCCGCCGACGCCCAATGCCTGTGCCAGGGCGGGGGACAACCCGCCTTCGATCAGCGCCGCGGACAGGCGCGCGCCCAGCGTCGCGCCCGAGAAAGCGCCCGACAGCACGCCCACCAGGGTGATGCCGATCTGGACGCTGGACAGGAAGCGGCCCGGTTCTGTTCCAAGATCAAGGGCGACTTCGGCGCCGTGGCTTCCTTCGGCGGCCATCACCTTCAGCCGCGCGGGCCGCGCCGAGACGATGGCCAGTTCGGACATGGCCAGAACGCCGTTGAACATCGTCAGAAGCAGGACGATGATGATTTCCAGAAGCATCGGGTCTCTTTATCCAGCAGATCGGGCTTTTCGCAATCTGCACGAAGCGCGCGGCAGTGCAAAGCCTTGACGGTCATCTGCCGGATTGAATCGGCAAACAAGGCGCCCCGCGGGGCGCCTTGCCGGTTTCGGTGTTATTCGCCGGCCGGATGGGATCGGGTCTCTTCGGCCTTGCTCCCGTTGGTTTTCCACAGCGAGTAGATCACGCCCACGCCGAGGATCGCGAAGGTGATGCCCAGCGACCAGGTCGGCGGGAACTTTTCCCAGCCCATCAGGTCGGCGATGAAGATCTTCGATCCGATGAAGACCAGCAGGATCGACAGCGCGTATTTCAGATAGGCAAAGCGATGCAGGATTGCGGACAGCGCGAAATACAACGCCCGCAGACCAAGGATCGCGAAGATGTTCGACGTATAGACGATATAGGGGTCCGTCGTGATCGTGAACACGGCAGGCACCGAGTCGACGGCGAAGACCAGGTCCGCGATCTCGATCATCACAAGCGCCATCAGCAGCGGCGTGCCATAGCGCACCAGCTTGCCGGTCTTGGGATCGGCCTGCTTGACGATGAACTTGTTGCCGTGGAACTGATCCGTGATGCGGAAATGCTTGCGCATGAAGCGCACCAGCCTGTTGCCCTCCAGATCGTGGGACGCCTCTTGCACGAACATCATCTTGATGCCGGTGAAGATCAGGAAGACGGCGAACAGATACAGCACCCACTGATAGTTCGCCACGATCGTCGCGCCCAGGCCGATCATGATCGCGCGCAGGACGATGACGCCAAGGATGCCCCAGAACAGCACCCGGTGCTGGTATTCGCGGGGGACGGCGAAGAAGCCGAAGATCAGCGCGATGACGAAGATGTTGTCCATCGCCAGCGTCTTTTCGACCACGAAGGCCGTCAGATACTGGGCCGCGGGTTCGGTTCCCATCTGCCAGTAAACAAAGCCCGAAAACGCGACGCCCAGGACGATATACATCGCCGACATGCGCAGGCTTTCTGCGACTCCGATTTCATGGCTGTCTTTGTGCAGGACGCCCAGGTCGAATGCCAGAAGGGCAATCACCACGCCCAGAAACAGCAGCCACATCCACAGCGGCTTGCCCAGAAATGCCAGTAGAAGAAGTTCCATGTGCCCTCATCGTTGCTAATGTGCACCGATGCCAAGGGCTTCGCCAGAACAGGGCCACTTTGCATCGAAGCACGCTCGATGCGGTCCGACATCACGGCGTCTTTGCCGTCAGAGGGGCCCGGTCCCGCTGGGTATTCACGTGACATGACCGGTCCTGTATTTCAAGTGCTGTGATGAATTTTTTGTGCAAGCCAAGGGGTGAAACCGTGAACAGACCGGGAAATGACGCATCCGCGACATGGCTGCACGATCCGGCGCACCGCGAGTTCCTGATCCGCGATGCGAACCGGGCGCTGGATTTCTTCGATGCCAGCGCGGTGCCGGACGGCCTTGCATCCCTGGACCCGGCGGGGCGGCCCCTGGGGGATGGCCTGCTGGAACTGCACGTCACGACACGGTTGGTCCATTCCTATGCCCTGGGTCAGCTTGCCGGGCGGGACGACAGGGCAGGGATCATCGACCGGGGCCTGGATCTGCTGTGGCGCGGGCATCGCGACGCCCGGCATGGCGGCTATGTCTGGGCGCTGCGGGACGGGGCGGCCGCCGATGACACGAAGCTGGCCTATGGGCATGTCTTCGTGCTGCTGGCGGCGTCCACGGCGAAACTGGCGGGGCATCCCGATGCCGACCGCCTGCTGGCGGATGCCGCACAGGTTCTGGAGGATCGGTTCTGGGACCCGCAGGCGGGGCTGTTTCGCGACGAGTTCACCCGCGACTGGCAGCCCTTTTCCACCTATCGCGGGATGAACGCCAACATGCATGGGGTCGAGGCGCTGCTGGCCGCCTTCGAAGCCGTGGGCGAAGGCGAATACCTGCGGCGCGCGGGCGGGATCCTGGATTTTTTCATTGCGGGGCAGGCCGCCGCGAACGGGTGGCGCATACCGGAACATTACGACGACCGCTGGCGTCCCGATCCAGGTTACGAGGGCAACCCGATGTTCCGTCCAGCCGGCACCACTCCTGGCCATTCGTTCGAGATGGCGCGCCTGCTGCTGCAATGCTGGGATCTGGCAGGCCGCCCGGACAGTGCTGCGCCAGCGCAGGCGCGGCTGCTGGTCGAAACCGCGCTGCGCGATGCCTGGCTGGGGCAGGGCGGGCTGGCCTATACGCTGGACGCGGGTGGCCGCGTGGGACGCGCCGACCGTTACTGGTGGCCCGTGACCGAGGCGATCGGTGCGCTGGCGGCGCTGATCAAGCTGGATCCGCAGCCTCAGGAAGAGGAGTGGTATCGCCGCTTGTGGCGTTTTGCCGATGCGCAGCTGATCGACCACGACCGCGGCGGCTGGTTCCCCGAACCGGGTGGTCCGACTGGCGGACAGTTTCAGGGCAAGCCCGACATCTATCATGCGTTGCAGGCGGATCTGTTTCCCCTGGTCGGGGATTTGTCCCGTCAGGCGCAGGCCCTGGCGAACACAAAGCCGCTAAAATCCTGATGCGGGGGTGCAATCCGGGCCACAGCGTTTATCTGTCACCCTGACAGACAGCCAAAGGGTGCGACGACGGGATGAGGCAAGAAGACGGTTTCGCGGGTCCGATCCTGCATTTTCGGGGCTGCGATACCCAGGGTCTGCGCCTTGCCGCCATCACCATCCGCCCTCGGGACGCCATGGCGCCCGGTCCGGTGCGCATCCGGGGCGGCGAAATCGCGCCGATGCTGCTGGCGCAGGTGGCGGACCTGTCGATCTGGCGGCACGATTTCACCCTGGCCGTGGGCGAGGCGGGTTATCACCTGGACGGGCGCGACCACCCGGTCGCCACCCGTCTGGACGGGAACATCCGCATCGCCTTTGTGTCCTGCAACGGCGAGGAAAACGGCGATCTGGATCGCGATCAGGCCGAACGCAACCTGATGTGGGCGCGCCTTGCGGACGATCACGCCCGCGACCCCTTCGCCCTGCTGCTGCAAGGCGGAGACCAGATCTATGCCGACGAGGCGACGCACGGCCATCCCCTGTCAGAGGCCTGGCCCGATCATGTTCCGGCCGATCCGTCGCCCGCCGATCTGGACAGCCTGACCCGGCACCTGGAGCGCCGCTTCGCCGAACGCTACATGATGGTCCTTGCGGCCGAAGGCTGTGCGGATCTGTTCGCAAGCGTGCCGTCGCTGTCGGTCTGGGACGATCACGACATCTGCGACGGCTGGGGATCGCTGCCCGAAAGCCGCACGTCATCCGCCGTGGGGCAGGCGCTGTTCCGCGTGGCGCGGCGGATGTATCTGCTGTTCCAGCACGGCGCGACCGACAAGGATGTGCCGGCGCTGTTCATGGATCCGACGGGGCATAACCTGGGATGGCGGCGCGACCTTCCGGGGGTGACGCTGTTCGCGCCCGACCTGCGGTCCGAACGACACCGCCACCGGGTAATGGGGGATGCGGGCTGGAAGGCGGTCGAATCGCTGCGCCCCACGGGCGATCACGTCTTCATGGTGTCCAGCGTGCCCCTGCTGGGGCCGCGCCTGTCGCTGATGGAATCGCTGATGATGGTGATTCCCCGGATGCAGCATTACGAGGACGACCTGCGCGACCAGTGGCAAAGCCATGCGCATCGCGACGAATGGCGGCGGATGCTGGGCCAGGTGCTGCGGATGCGCAAGGCGGCCCCCGTGACGGTGCTGTCGGGCGAAATCCACCTCGCGACGCGGGCCGAGATGGGACCGGACGCCACGCGGGTCCACCAGCTTGTCGCCTCGGGCATCTCGCATCGCGCGCCGCCCAAGGCCTATGCCCGCGCCCTTGGCCTGTTCGCGGGGCTGGGCGATGCGCCCTTGCAGGGCCACCCGATCCGCATCAAACCGCTGCCGGGCCAAAGGCACCGCTATGTGGCGGAACGCAATTTCCTGACGCTGGATCGCCGCGACGGACGGTGGCAGGCGGTCTGGCATCTGGAAGACAGCGGGCCCACGCCGCCCCTGGCCCTGGATTAACGTTCCAGGATCAGCAGATCGCCTTCAAAGCTGACCCGCGCGAAGGTCCGCAGATAGGACATTCCCAACAACGACCCGTCCAGATCCGCGCCGATCACATAGGCGCGGACATTCCGGTCCACGATGTCGCCGATGGCGATCCTGTCGATGGTGACGGGGGCGGTCTCGACCCGGCCGTTCGCGGTCATGGCGGTGCCGACATAGGCGAGGTTGTCCGGATCCAGTCCGACGCGGCGCGCATCCGCCGGGCCAAGCGCGATGGACGACGCGCCCGTATCGACCATGAAGCGCACCTGCTGTCCGTTCACCAGGGCGTTCAGGTGGAAATGGCCGTCGCGGCCGACCGGGATCTCGATTCGGCCGCTTTCCAGCACTTGCTGGACCGGGGCGTCGCCTTCGATCCACCAGTTCGCAACCAGCGTGGCGCCCGCAAAGATCACCACCCACAGGATCAACTGGCGAAGAACCTGTCCGCCGCGTCCCGCCAGTTCGAAGACCATCGCGCCCCCGATCACCAGCAGCAGCGCGCCGTAATAGACAAGCTGCATCGTATCGTCGTCGGTCATGGGAACAGCCCCGATCCCTTCAGCCCGTCGATGACGAATTGCACCGACAGCGCCGCCAGCAGCATACCCAGAAGACGCGTAACCACCATCACGCCCGTGCGCCCAAGCGCGTGCGCCAGGGGGGTGGCGATGACGAACAGCGCCATGGCGATAACCAGAACGGACAGCATCACCAGGTTCACCATCAGCATGTGGCCGATGCCCGGCGCCTCGCCCATCAAGAGAATCATCGAGGCAAGCGCGCCCGGTCCCGCCAGCAGAGGCATCGCCAGCGGGAAGACGGACGGATCGTGATGCAGGGGATCGCCTTCGCCCTGGTTCTCGCGCCGTTCGGTGCGCCGTTCGAACAGCATGTCCAGCGCCGTCAGGAACAGCAAAAGGCCCCCGGCAATGCGAAAGGCGGAAATCGAAATCCCGATGGCGCCCAGGATCGACTCGCCCGCAAGGCCGAAGATCAGCATCAGCACGGCGGTGATCAGCAGGGCGCGCGCCCCGATGCGGCGGCGCTGCGCCGCCGTCATTCCCGGCGTCAGCGCGATGAAGACCGGCGCAAGACCGACAGGGTCGATCACCACGAAAAGGGTCACGAAAGCGGTGATGTAAAGCGACAGATCCATGCGTGCTTATGGCCTGCACGCCCGGCTCTGCCAAGCCGGGCGGCGGGGGACGGCCTTTTCAAAATAACGTCAGTTTGTTTCAGATTAATGAAGAAGGCCTCGAATCATGGCAGTTGGGCTTTCGCTGCGGTGGCATAGGGCCTATATTCCGCAGATTGGTTGAACCCAGGCCGCGGCCTGGCCCTGGAACTGGAGAACTGAAATGCACATGCCGTCCCCCATGGCACTGCTTGTTATCGCCATCGTGGTCCTGGTCCTGTTCGGCCGCGGCAAGGTTTCCTCGCTGATGGGCGAATTCGGCAAGGGCATCACCGCCTTCAAGAAGGGCCTGAACGACGGCACTTCGGAAGCCAATGCGGAACGCAATGCCGCCCTGGACAAGCCGGTCCAGCCCATCCAGCCGGTTCCGGGCACCGAAGCCCGCGATGTGACCCCTTCGAACGAACCCCGCGTGTGATCCCGAAACCGGGACAGGGGTTCCAGAATGCTTGATGTCGGGTGGAGCGAACTGCTGCTGATCGGTGTCGTCGCGCTGATCGTCATCGGTCCCGAGGATTTGCCGAAGCTGTTTCATACCCTGGGCCGGATCACGGCGCGGGCACGGTCCATGGCGCGGGAATTCACAAGCGCGATGGAGGATGCCGCCAAGGGCAGCGGCATCAGCGAGGCGACCAAGGATCTGAGGGACCTGAAGAACCTGACCTCGAAGAAGTCGCTGGGCCTGGATGCCCTGGACCGGGCCGCGACCCGATTCGAGGAGTGGGATCCAAGATCCAGCCTGGACAAGGCCGTTCGGCCCCGGCCGGACCCGGCGGCGCCTGCCGCCCCCGCCGATGCCCGGCCCCTGGACGCGCCACCCGTGCCTGCCGCCATGCAGGCCGCAAACGAACCCGCCGCCGCCCCGATGTCGGACACCTCGCGCCGCATCGCCGGTGTCCGCCGTTCGGACATGAAGGACCAATAAGTGTCATCGCAGAACGTCGATGAGCTGGACGACAGCTCGGCCCCGCTGATCGAGCATCTCAAGGAACTGCGCAGCCGCCTGATCTGGTCTGCGCTGGCCTTCGTGGTGGCGATGGTCCTGTGCTATCTGGTCTGGAACCCGATCTACAACTTCCTGACCAAGCCGATCTGCGCCGCGCTGGAAGATCGCGGGCAGGAATGCGGGCTGATCCTGCTGAAGCTGCAGGAGGGCTTTACCGTGGCCCTGCGGATCTCGTTCTTCGGCGGCTTCATCCTGGCCTTCCCGATCATCGCTTATCAATTGTGGCGCTTCGTGGCGCCGGGCCTTTATCGCAGCGAAAAGCGGGCGTTCCTGCCGTTCCTGATCGCATCGCCGGTGATGTTCGCCATTGGCGCAGCATTCGCCTATTACGTCATCCTGCCGATGGTGTTCTCGTTCTTCCTGGGCTTCCAGCAGGGTCCGCTGGCGCTGCCCGACGATCCCGCCGCACTCGAGGCATCGACGAACACCGAGCTTGCGGGCATCGTGTTCCAGGGGTCGGTCAGCGAGTACCTGAACCTGACGACGCGGTTCATCCTGGCTTTCGGGTTGTCGTTCCAGTTGCCGGTGGCCCTGGCCCTTATGGGACGCGCGGGGCTGGTGTCCGCCCAGACCTTGGCCAGCACGCGCCGCTATGCGGTGGTGGTGATCCTGACGCTGGCCGCCTGTCTGACGCCGCCCGACGTGGGCAGCCAGCTTGTGCTGTTCTCGGTCGTTTACGGGCTGTACGAGATTTCGATCCAGGTGGTCCGGCAGATCGAGAAATCGCGCGAAAAGGAACTTCGTGCCCAGGGACTGTGGGACGAAGACGCCTGATGCCCGACGACCTGCGCCGCATCGCCGAGGCGTTGGAACGCCTGGCCCCGCCGCCTGTGCCTGCGCCCAGCTTTACGGAAGCGACGGCCTATGTCTGGCATCCCGATCCAGACCGGCTTGAGCCTGTCGATGTCGTGGACCGGGTCGATCTGGTCCAGTTGATCGGCATAGACCGTGCCAAGCAGATCCTGCTGGACAACACCCTGCAATTCGCGCGCGGCTTCGGTGCGAACAACGCCCTGTTGTGGGGCGCGCGGGGGATGGGCAAGTCGTCGCTGGTCAAGGCCGTCCATGCCGAGGCCGTGGCAGAAGGCCTGCCCCTGGTCTTGGTGGAAATCGCCCGCGACGACCTGGGTTCGGTCGGGCGGTTGCTGGCGATCCTGGGTCGCGCCACGGACAAGCGGTTCCTGCTGTTTTCGGACGACCTGTCCTTCAGCCATGACGATACGCAATACAAGTCGCTGAAGGCCGTGCTGGACGGCGGCATCAGCGGGCGGCCTGCGAACGTGATCCTTTATGCCACGTCGAACCGCCGCCACCTGATGCCGCGCGACATGATCGACAACGAACGCGCCACCGCCATCCATCCTGGCGAGGCGGTCGAGGAAAAGGTGTCCCTGTCCGACCGTTTCGGGCTTTGGCTGGGTTTCCATCCCTGTTCCCAGGACGAATATCTGGCGATGGTGCGGGGCTACTGCGCGGCTTACGGACTGACCATCGACCCCGATGCCCTGCGGGCCGAGGCGATCGAATGGCAGGCCACGCGCGGGGGCCGGTCGGGCCGGGTGGCCTGGCAGTTCTTTACCGATCTGGCGGGCCGGCACGGGATCGCCGTCTAGGACGGACGTTCCCCTGGACAGCCGCCTGTTTGGGTGGCGGGGCGGCCGCCAGGGTCAGTTCGATGCACAGGCCGGGATCGGCATTGCGGAAGGACAGTCGTCCGTCCGCCGCCTCGGCGATGTCGCTGACGATGGCCAGCCCGATACCTTGCCCTTCGCCGCTTTCATCAAGGCGCAGCCCGCGTTGGGACAGCCGCGCCAGTGCCTCGTCCGGGACGCCGGGGCCGTCGTCGCAGATGCTGATGACGACGCGATCGGATGCGGCCGTGACCGTGACGGTGACGGTTGCGACGGCGTGCTGCATCGCGTTTTCCAGCAAGGCGCCAAGTGCCTCGGTCAGGTCATCGGGGTCGATGCGAGCCTGCGGGCCGGTCAGGGGCGCCTGCAAATGCCAGTCCAGATCGGACCCTTTCGGAGTCCGGCGCAGAACCTGGACCAGCCGCGTGGTGATCGCCGCAGGATCGGCCTTGGCCGCGCGGCGGTCCGACTGGATGCGCGCGCGCGCCAGTTCGCGGTCAACCAGACGCCGCATCGAGGCAATGACCATTTCGATACTGTCCGCAATGTCCGTCTCGCCTCTCTGGCGCAATGCGCGGGCATCGCCCAGCAGCGCCTGGAGCGGGGTCTTGAAGCCATGGGCCAGATCGCCGGCACGGTGCCGTGCCCGCAGCAGTTCGGCATCGCGCGCATCCAGCAACGCGTCCAGTTGATGCGACAGGGGCAGCATTTCGTCCGGCAGGTCGGTGCCGATGCGCGACCGCCGGCCCTGGGACAGGGCCTGCACGCGGTCCGCGACCTGGGCCAGGGGGGCCAGGCCGATGCGGACTTGCAGCCAGGATGCGGTCATCAGCAGCAGGGCCAGAAAGGCCAGATAGGGCATCAGATCATCCAGGAAATCCTGCCTCGCCGCCGTCAGTTCGGCCCGGTCCGCGGCGACGATGATGCGCAGCACCAGGGGTTCTGGATCGCGCCCCACCAGCAGCGCCTGTTCCACGACCAGCAGCCGCTCGCCCATGGGACCGGGCAGGGACAGCACCGCGCTGCGGCCGGGCGGGGGGGCGGGGCGGTCCATGGGCAGGGTATGGTCCCACAGGGATCGCGACCGTTCCACCTGGTCCCCCAAGGCGACCTGCCAGTAGTGCCCGGAAAAGGGCTGCCGATACAGCCGGTCCGCCGGGGGTGCGGCAAGGCGGGGCACCCCATTGGCGTCATGTTCGACGATCCCTGCCAGGGTCAATGCACGGGCTTCCAGGTCGCTCACCGCCACCCGTTCGACGTGACGTTCGAACAGCAGCGCCAGCCCAAGCGCGGCGCCCCCCAATGTGGCGATGATCGCAAAAGCGCCGACCACCAGCAGCCGCAGCCGCAGGGACCGCCGCATCAGCCCGCGACACCCAGGTCATAGCCGAAGCCGCGCCGGGTCTGGATCACGCCCGGTCCGACCTTGCGCCGCAGCCGGGCGATCACCGCCTCGAGCGCGTTGGCGTCGCGGGCGTCGTCGTCGCCATACAGGTGTTCCAGCAGTTCCGAGGGCGAAACCGTCCGGTCACGGTGCAGCGTCAGATAGGACAGCAGCCGGTATTCCAGAGGCGTCACGGACACAGGCACCCCGGACACCGCCACGGACATGCGGTTCAGGTCCACCAGCAGATCCCCGACCTGCTGGATCGAGGTCGCCCGCCCCCCGGATCGTCGCACAAGGGCGCGGGCGCGGGCGATCAGCTCCTCCATCCGAAATGGCTTGGGCAGGTAATCGTCCGCGCCCGCATCGATGCCCTCGACCCTTTCGGTCCAGGCGCCGCGCGCGGTCAGGATCAGGACCGGGCTTTCGCAGCCCTCGGCCCGCCAGCGTTTCAGGACCGTCAGCCCGTCCAGCCGGGGCAGCCCCAGATCCAGCACGATCAGATCATAGCTTTCGGTGCCGCCGCGAAACCAGGCGGTTTCGCCATCCTCGATCCGCTCGACCCGGAATCCGGCCGATGACAGCGCACGTTCCAGATCCGAGGCGATGCGGCGGTCATCTTCGACCACAAGGGCGCGCATCAGTCGTCGTTCTCCTCCTCGACCTTCAGCACACGTCCGGTTGCGGCTTCCATATCGACTTCGATCAACCGGCCCGAGGGGGTGATCAGTTCGACCTCATAGACGCGGATGTCGCCTTCGTATTCAAGCTCGATCTCGACCACGGTGCCGGGATGTTCGTCCTTGAGCAATCCCAGGATCCGGGCCAGCGGCAGGATTTCCCCCCGTTCGACGGCGCCCTGGGCCAGTTCGAAGTCGGGAACGACGTCCTGCTGGCCGCCCACGGTGGACGGAACAAGCAAGGCAAGGGTGATGGCAAGCAGATGTTTCATGGCCCGACACTAGCGGAATGTCGCTGACAATCCGCTGACATTTTCCGCAGGGATGTCCTGCTGACAATTTCCTGACGATCCCGGTCAGAAGCCTGTCAGCCCCCATGGACTAGGATCGATTCGCATCACCGGGGTCATGCCTTGGGCCTTGGCCCCCTGTTCAGGAAAGGAATACGCATATGGCACGCAAGACAGGCACCAACGCGGCGGACACCATCGGCGGCACGTCGCTGGCCGACTGGCTGGCAGGGCTGCGCGGCAATGACCTGATCAATGGTTATGGCGGCAACGACGACATCCATGGCGGCGACGGCGCAGACCGTCTGTATGGCGGCGACGGCCAGGACGAGATCGAGGGCGGGGCCGGGGATGACCGGATCTGGGGCCAGAACGGCAACGACGAACTGGACGGCGACGACGGCAACGACATCCTGGACGGAGGCGCAGGCCGGGACGAACTGGATGGCGGACGCGGCAGCGACCGTCTGTATGGCGGCGCCGACAACGACGACCTGGACGGCGGCAGCGGTAACGACCTGCTGTGGGGCGGCACCGGTAACGACCGGCTGGACGGCGATTCGGGCAATGATGTCCTGAACGGCGGAATGGGCGCCGATGTCTTCGAATTCGAACGCGGCGACGGCCGTGACCGCATCGTCGATTTCCAGAATGGCATCGACCGGATCGACCTGGACGATTTCAGCCGCGCCCAGGTCAGCCAGATCATCGCCAATGCCAGGCAACAGGGTTCGGACCTGGTGCTGGTGCTGGATGCGGCCACCTCGATCACCATCGCCGACATGCAGCGCGGCCAGCTGGACCTGGGCGATTTCACGTTCTGAGATCAACGGTTCGGGCGGGCGGGCCAGCCCGCCCGATTGATTTACGTTGACTGGCGTTCCTGCCGCACGGTCCTTGCTTGCAGCCTGCGAAATCCCTGCCTAATTTCCGGCGATCATTCCGGACTTTGCGGGCGCGCACGATAATGACAGAGCTGTCTTCCCCTTCTTCCTGGCCTGTGGGCGGCGGCTCTTGCGGCGACCTTGTGCGGAATTTCGACTGGTCGCGCACGTCGCTGGGTCCGATCGACCGATGGCCGCAGCACCTGCGGATCAAGGTCAATTCGCTGGTCAACTCCCCCATTCCACAGGTGCTGATGTGGGGACCGGATCACGTGATGATCTACAACGACGGCTATGCCGAGATCGCCGCGAACTATCACCCGCGCGCCCTGGGCGGCAGGGTTCCCGATGTCTGGCCCGAAATCTGGGACTGGAACCGCGCCATCCTGGAACGCGGCCTGCGCGGAGAGGTTCAGGCCTTCCGTGAACAGCGCATGGTCCTGCACCGCAACGGCCACCCCGAGGACGTGGTCTTCGACCTGTTCTACACGCCGATCTATGACGACACCGGCATCCGCGTGGATGGCGTGCTTTGCACGGTGCTGGACATCACCCAGTCGGTCCGCGCGCGAGAGGCGCTGGCGGAAAGCCGGGCCGAACTTTACCATCTGTCCGACGCCCTGCCGATCCTGGTGGCGTTCCTGGACAAGTCGCTGGTCTTCCGGTTCGCAAACCAGTGCTATCTCGAGGTGTTCGGCATCACCCATGAACAGGTGATCGGCAAGCGGATCGGGGACATCCTGGGATCCGCCCAGGCCGCCCTGACCGAGGATATGCTGAACCGCGCCCTTCTGGGCGAAACGGTGAATGTCGATGCAACCGTCCGCCTGCCCGGCGACCGCCCTCGTGCCTTCGAGATGCGTTGCCTGCCCCGGAAGTCGGGAGAGGAGCGGATCGACGGCGTCTACATGATCCTGATCGACATCGAGGATCGCAAGCAGACCGAAAACCAGCTACGCGACAGCAACGACCGCTTCCGCGCCGCGGTGGAGGCAATTCACAGCGTCTTGTGGACCAACAGCGCCGATGGCCGGATGATCGGTGAGCAGAGGGGCTGGGCCGCGCTGACCGGCCAGGATTTCGACGACTATCAGGAATACGGCTGGGCGGATGCCGTGCATCCCGACGACCGCGCCCCCACTGTCGAGGCCTGGCACCGGGCGCTTGCCGGCCAAACGACCTTCGAATGGGAACACCGGGTGCGTTGCGCGGACGGTGAGTACCGCATTTTCGCCATCCGCGCCGTGCCCACGCTGAACGACGGGGGCGATATCAGGGAATGGGTGGGCGTTCACACCGACATCACCGAACAGCGCCTGTCCGAGGCGCAGTTGCAGGCCCAGGCCGAGGATTTGCAGCGCCAGATAACCCATCGCGAGCGGGCCGAGGAACAGTTGCGCCGCCTGAACGAAACGCTCGAGGCCCGCGTCGCCGACGAAATCGACCGGCATCGCACCACGGAACGGGCGCTGCACCGGTCGCAGAAGATGGAATCCATGGGGCAGTTGACCGGCGGCGTGGCGCACGATTTCAACAATCTTCTCCAGGTGATCGCCGGAAACCTTCAGATGCTGTCCAAGGACGTGGAGGGCAATGCCAGGGCCGGCCAGCGGGTGGACAATGCCCTGTCCGCTGTCGCACGCGGGGCCAAGCTTGCCAGCCAGCTTCTGGCCTTTGGCCGCCGCCAGCCGCTGGAGCCGCGGGTGATCCAGCCCTGCCGCTTGGTCAACGAAATGGACGAGATGCTGCGCCGTTCCCTGGGCGAGGCGATCGAGGTCGAGGTGATCGTGCCCGAAGGTTTGTGGAATATCTGCGTGGATCGCGCTCATCTGGAAAGCGCGCTTCTGAACCTGGCGATCAATGCCCGCGATGCCATGGACGGCCCCGGCCGCCTGACCATCGAGATGGCGAACACGCAACTGGATGATGCCTATGCGGTGACGGCGGGCGATGTTCGGGCCGGAGATTACGTGATGCTGGCCGTGACCGACACCGGCTGCGGCATGAGCCCCGAGGTGCTGGAGCGGATCTTCGATCCCTTCTATTCCACCAAGCCCGAAGGGCGCGGCACCGGTCTGGGGATGTCGATGGTCTATGGGTTCGTCAAGCAATCGGGGGGGCACGTGTCGGTCTATAGTGAGGTGAACGAAGGAACGACCGTGCGCATCTATCTGCCCCGATCCGACAGCGACGAGGAAACCGACGCCCCGCAGTTCAACGGTCCCGTGGTGGGCGGTTCCGAGACCATCCTGGTGGTCGAGGATGACGAGGCGGTGCGCGCCACCGTGGTCGATCTGCTGGAATCGCTGGGCTATAAGGTGCTGACCGCGCGGGACGCGCAGGCTGGGCTTGCGGTGGTTGAAAGCGGGCTGCATATCGACGTGCTGTTCACCGATGTGGTGATGCCCGGCGGGCTGTCCAGCCGGGACATGGCGCGCCGCGCGCAAGAGATCCTGCCGGGGCTGGGGGTGCTGTTCACCTCGGGCTATACCGAGAATTCCATCGTCCATGGCGGGCGGCTGGATCCGGGTGTCGAACTGTTGTCGAAACCCTATCCGCGCGAGGCCCTGGCCCGCCGGCTGCGTCATGTGATCGCCAATGCCCGGCAGGAAACCCTGGCGGCCGAGGCGCAGGGCACGTCTGATCCCACGCCGCAGCCCGCGTCCGCATCGCAACCCGATCCCCGGCCGCAGCCCGATCCCCGCCCGGACCGCCCTGTGTCCATCCTTCTGGTCGAGGATAACGCCCTGATCCGCGCGGACACAGCCATCATGCTGGAGGAGATGGGCCATGACGTCTTCCAGGCAGGCAAGGCCGCCCCGGCGCTGAGCAAGCTGAAGGAACAGGACTTCGACCTGCTGCTGACCGACCTTGGCTTGCCCGACATGAACGGCAACGATCTGGCGCGGCATGCCGTGGAAATCCAGCCGGGACTGGCGGTGGTCTATGCGACCGGTGACAGCCACCTTCCGGTGAACTGTCCCGGCCAGACCATCCTGCTGTGCAAGCCCTATGGCGAGGATCAGTTGCGCGGCGCGGTCGAACAGGCCCTGGCGCGGATGGGGTGACGCGCGCCCCTTGGCGGACGGGCAGATGCGTGGTAATCAGGGGCCGTTCTCAGGGCGGGGTGCAATTCCCCACCGGCGGTCACAGCCCGCGAGCGCCTTTCGGCAACGAAAGGGCCAGCAGATCCGGTGAAACTCCGGGGCCGACAGTCATAGTCTGGATGAAAGAGAACCGTGGCCGCGTCCCTCCCAGGGGGCGGTCATGGCTCGTGTCCTGGGACCATACGCAAGCAACGTAAGGTTCCTGAAAGATGACCCACAAGACCCCCCGCATCGCCTTCATCAAGGCCCGCTGGCATTCCGATGTCGTGGACCGCGCGCACGAAGGCTTTCTGGCCGAACAGAAGCGCCTGATCCCCGGCGCGACCGTCGTGGCCTATGACGTGCCCGGCGCCTTCGAGATGCCGCTGCTGGCCAAGAAGCTGGCCCAGACCGGCAAATACGACGCCGTTGTGGCCGCGGCCCTGGTGGTGGATGGCGGCATCTATCGCTACGATTTCGTCGCCACCGCCGTTGTCACCGGGCTGATGAATGTCGGCCTGGAAACCGGCGTGCCGTGCTTTTCGGTTTCGCTGACGCCGCACAACTATCAGGAAACCGAACTGCTGACGGGTTTCTATCGCGACCACTTCGTCAAGAAGGGCGCCGAGGCCGCGAATGCCGTCCACCAGATGCTGGAACTGGACGCCCGGATCGCCGCCGAGGGCCGCGCCGAGGTCGCATAAGGCAATGGCGCGCGGGTCCGGCCCGCGCGCCTGTCGTCACTCGACCGTGACGGATTTCGCAAGGTTGCGGGGCTGGTCCACGTCGGTGCCCTTGGCCACGGCCGTGTGATAGGCCAGATACTGCATCGGGATCGCATAAAGGATCGGCTGGAAGACTCCGCCGCCCGAGGGCATCCGCAGGCTTCCCTGAACCCCATGGCTGGCCGAGGCCAGGCCGTCGTCGTCCGACAACAGCAGGATCGGGCCGTGGCGGGCCATGACCTCCTGCATGTTGGACACGGTCTTTTCGAACAGCGCGTCATGCGGGGCCAGCACGATCACCGGCACGTCGCGGTCGATCAGCGCAATCGGCCCGTGCTTCAATTCGCCCGAGGCATAGCCCTCGGCATGGATATAGCTGAGTTCCTTGAGCTTCAACGCCCCTTCCAGGGCCACCGGATAAAGGGCGCCCCGGCCCAGGAACAGCACGTCGCGGGCTTGGGACAGCCATTCCGACTGCGCGCGGCAGGCATCCGACAGGGCCAGCGTTTGCTGCATCAGGCCGGGAATGGACCGCAGGTCGGCCAGATGCGCCGCCAATGCGCCATCGTCGATGCGCCCCCGGTCATGGGCGGCCTTCAGCGCCAGGATCGCCAGCACCGTCAACTGACAGGTGAAGGCCTTGGAGGAGGCCACGCTGACCTCGATCCCTGCCAGGGTGGGCAACGCGATGTCGGAATCCCGCGCGATGGCCGAGGTGCCCACGTTGACCAGCCCGATGGTCCGGGCGACATGGTCCTTGGCATAATGCAGCGCGGCCAGGGTGTCGGCGGTCTCTCCCGACTGGCTGACGGCGATGAACCAGCTGCGGGCGGACAGGGGCGGTTCGCGATAGCGGAACTCGGACGCCACGTCGATGTCGCAGGGCAGGCCCGCCAGTTGTTCGAACCAGTATTTCGCGACATGGCCCGCCAGATGCGCGGTGCCGCAGCCGACCAGGCTGATCCGGTCAATGCCCTGGAAATCGATTCCATCCGGCAGGACGATCCGGTCGCCCTTGACATAGTGGTTCAGCACGTCGCCGATCACCACGGGCTGTTCGGCGATTTCCTTGGCCATGAAATGCCGGTAACCGCCCTTGTCGATGGCGGTCGCGCCCGTGTCGATACGGGCTTCGATGCGGTTGGTCTGGTTGCCCTCGGCGTCGAAGATCTGCACCCCCGCGCGGGTCAGGACGGCGTGGTCGCCGTCTTCCAGATAGGTGATCCGGTCGGTAAAGGGCGCCAGCGCAACCGCGTCCGATCCCAGGAACATCTCTCTGTCGCCGTGGCCAATGGCCAGGGGGCTGCCCTTGCGGGCGGCGATCATTAGGTCCTGTTCGCCGTCGAACAGGAAGGCCAGGGCAAAGGCCCCCTTCAGCCGCGACAGCGTCTGGCGCGCGGCCTCGATCGGCGTCGCACCCTGGGTCATGTAATGCGCGGTCCACAGCGCCACGGTCTCGGTGTCGGTCTGCGATTGCGGCTGGATGCCCAGACTGCCCAGTTCCTCGCGCAATTCGCGGAAGTTCTCGATGATGCCGTTGTGGACCACGGCCACGGGGCCGGACTGGTGGGGATGGGCGTTCACTTCGGTCGCCGCGCCATGGGTGGCCCAGCGGGTGTGGCCGATGCCGATATGGCCGGGCAGGGGGTCGTGGACCAGCCGGTCGGACAGGTTCACCAGCTTGCCTACCGCGCGGCGCCGGTCCAGGCGGCCGCTGGCATCGACGGTCGCGACCCCGGCGCTGTCATAGCCGCGGTATTCCAGCCGACGCAGTGCATCGACCAGTTGCGGGGACACCTCGTGAGAGCCGAGGATACCGATGATGCCGCACATCAGCGGGCCTCCTTCTTCGCGCGCAGGGCGGCCATCAGGCGGATGGCAAGGCCCGGCTTCGTGGTCTGCCGTGCCCGGCCAAGCCCAAGGGCGCCATCGGGCACATCCTCGGTGATGACCGAACCCGATCCGGTCAGGGCGTCATGGCCCACGCGCACGGGCGCCACCAGCATCGTGTCGCTGCCGATGAAGGCGCGGGCGCCGATCTCGGTCCGGTGCTTCATGGCGCCGTCATAGTTGCAGGTGATGGTTCCCGCGCCGATGTTCGTGTGTTCGCCCACATGGGCGTCACCCAGATAGGTCAGGTGGCCGACCTTCACGCCTTCGTCCAGAACGGAGTTCTTGATTTCCACAAAGTTGCCGACATGCACGTCGCCGCCCAGTTCCGCGCCGGGACGCAGGCGGGCGAAGGGTCCGACCGTCGCGCCCGAGGATACATGACACCCCTCAAGATGGCAGAAGGGCAGGATCTCGGCCCCCGACTCAACGGTCACGCCGGGACCGAAGACGACATTCTGGCCGATCACCGCATCGCGGCCGATCACCGTGTCCAGGGCGAACCAGACGGTGCCGGGATCGCACAGCGTCACGCCGTCCTCCAGCGCGCGGGTGCGGGCGCGGTCCTGGAACGCCGCCTCGGCCGTGGCCAGTTCCGCGCGGGTGTTGATGCCCAGCGTCTCGGATTCGTCGCAGGTCACGACATCGGTGCTGCGGCCTTCGGCGCGGGCAAGGGCCACCAGGTCGGTCAGGTAGTATTCGCCCGATGCGTTCTGGTTCGTCAGCCGGACGATCAGTTGCCGCAGCAGGGCTGCATCAAGCGCCATCACACCGGAATTGCACAGCGCAATCTCGCGCGTGGCCGCGTCGGCGTCCTTGAATTCCACGATCCGTTCCAGACCGCGCGCCGTCAGGATCAACCGGCCATAGCGGCCCGGATCCTCGGCCTCGAAGCCCAGGACCACGAGGTCGGCGGGGTGCGCGGCCAGCGCCGCCAGCGTATCCTCGCCGATGAAGGGGGTGTCGCCGTAAAGGACGATCACGCGGCCCTCGAAACCCTCCAGTTCCGGCAGGGCTTGGCGGACGGCATGGCCGGTGCCAAGCTGTTCGGATTGCAGGACGATCCGCGCCTCGGGGTCGATCCTGCCCACGGCCTTGGTCACAAGGTCGGCGCCATGGCCCGCAACGACGATCACCTGTTCCGGTTCCAGCGTGCGCGCCGCACCAAGCGCATGGCCGATCAGCGGCGCGCCTGCCAGCCGGTGCAGCACCTTGGGCAGGTCGGATTGCATCCTGCTGCCCTGTCCGGCCGCAAGGATCACGATCGCCACGGGTTTCTCTGCCATGCCTGTCCCCAATGCCTGTTCAAATTCGTTGCGGGGCGTTCTAATCGGGGCGACGCGCAGGGGAAAGCCCCGTGTGTTCACCTTTGGTGTCGGATCGTTACGGGAAGGGCAGGGGCATGGCGGGAACGGTGGTCTTCGATCTGGACGGGACGCTTGCCGATACCTCGGCCGATCTGATCGCGGCGGCGAATGCCTGCTTTGCAGCGCGCGGGATCGAGGTTGCCCTGGACCCGGTGGCGGATGCGCTGACTGCGTTCCACGGCGGGCGGGCGATGCTGCGGGCAGGATACGGCCGGATGAGCGCTGACATGCTGCTGCCGCCGGGCGCCGAGGATGAGGATTATCCCCGGCTGCTGGATCATTACGGCGAAAACATCGCCGTCCACACCAAGCTGTATCCGGGCGTCGAGGAGACGCTGGACCGCCTGGCGGCCGACGGGCATATCCTGTCGGTCTGCACCAACAAGCCCGGCGCCCTGGCCGAAACCCTGCTGGATGCGCTTGGGGTGCGCAGCCGGTTCGCATCCCTGGTTGCGGCCGATACGCTGCCGGTCAGGAAACCCGATCCGCGCCCCTATCGCGCAGCGGTGGAACGCGCCGGAGGCACGGTCCAGGCGTCCTTTCTGGTGGGCGATACCGAAACGGACCGCAAGACCGCAACGGCGGCGGGGGTTCGGGTGGCCCTGGTGTCCTTCGGACCCGAGGGGGAGGCGATTTCCCGCCTCGCACCCGACGCCTTGATCGGACATTTCGACGAATTGCCCGATCTGGCGCGCCGTTGGTTGGAATAGGTCAGGTTTGGTTCCATCCGAACAGGCTGACTATTTAGACATATTACAATGTGGCACCCCCTTGTTAGCCAGAAGAGGCTAACAAGTTGTTCATGTTTGTCGGTGCCATTGTTCAAGACCCGCAGGGCGGGCTGGATCGCTGATACCGGCATGTTGTCCCGAGTGTCGCGATGCAGCCCCTTTGCACGTCCGAAGAACAGTGCCTGTATTTTTTCCCCCACATGGGATTTCGGCCGGCCGTTCATGCTGTCCAGCGTGATCAGTATGGCGATCGGCTGACCTTGGTCGTGGGTGATGACAGCCCATTGGAAGGCAAGGTGCCTGCGGGTTACGACGCCTATCAACTGCCATTCGAACCCATGGCGCTGTTGACGGATGCGGCCGGACCGCTGGCGATTGCGCTTGCCTCGGGAATCCCGGGCAGCGCCGCCGGCCCAGGGTCCTGGCCGGTTCCTGTGTGGGGCGGAGGTAGCGGGTCACCGGTGTCAGGTTCGCCGGGCAAGGGCAAACCGGTGGTCGAGGAGACATCGTCCAACCCCCCTGAGGGGAGCACCGGTCCCATTCCGAATAAGCCTGGCCAGCCCACGACGCCGGCTATCGAACAGCCACCATCGCCCGAATTGCCGCCGCTGGTCCCTGTCCCTCTGCCCGATGCGGCGCCCATGTTGATCGCGGCGCTGTTGGCGTTGACCTTGCTGCGTCGCGTCAAGGGCTAAGGCCACCCCAGCAAGGGATGGCCCAAAGGATTACTCCGCCTTGTCGGCGGGCTTTGCGTTCAACTGACCATAGTTCTGGGCGCCGATCGTCTCGTAGAGCTGGATCTGCGTTTCCAGGAAGTCGATATGGCCTTCCTCGTCCTTGATCAGGTCGTCGAACAGCGCCTTGGACACCTGGTCGTTGACGCTGGAACAATACTCGCGCGCCTCCAGATACAGGGAACGGGCATCATGTTCGGCGGCAAGATCCGCTTCCAGCGTTTCGCGCAGGTTCTGGCCGATGCGCAGCGGATCGAGCTTTTGCAGGTTCGGATGGCCTTCCAGGAAGATGATGCGCGCGATCAGCCGATCGGCGTGATGCATCTCCTCGATGGATTCCTCGCGCGACTTGTCGGCGATGCGGCCAAAGCCCCAGTCTTCCTGCAAACGATAGTGCAGCCAGTACTGGCTGACGGCGGTCAGTTCAGACCGCAGCGCCGCGTTGAGATAGTCGATGACCTTTGCGTCGCCCTTCATGGTGGGTGTCCTTTGCGATATCTGTTTTTGCCCGCAAAATCGGCGGGGCCACGCCCAGATTATCGCAGTGACGCATGGTGTCCAGAAAGAGCGGCATACATCCGCCGCAATCGGCCCGTTTGCCCAAGGCGTGATAGATCTTGCCCGGCGTGATGATCGTTTCTGGATCCGCGGTCCGCATCCAGTCGATGGCCGCCTTGATCTCATGATCCGAGATTTGCGTGCAATGGCAGACGATCATCACAGGTCTCCTATCAAGCGGGAACCTAGCGATTCTGTCGGGAAAGTAAAGGTGACTTTTTTGGTTGGAATTCAAGGATGCGTGTCTTGACCGGCACGGCGGCCTGTCGCAGAAGCGCGGCCATGAAGCTGTCCGATTTCGATTTCGACCTGCCTCCCGGCCTGATTGCCACGCGTCCGGCCCGTCCGCGCACCTCGGCGCGCCTGCTGCTTGCCGAAGGCGGCAGGATTGCGGATCGCCGTGTCAGCGACCTGCCGGACATCCTGCGTTCGGGCGATGTGCTGGTGCTGAACGACACCAAGGTCATTCCCGCCCGACTGACCGGAACGCGGACGCGCGTCACGCCTCAGGGTGAGGCCGTGGCGGGGATCGAGGTGACGCTTCTGGAACCCCAGGCCGATGGCTGGCGCGCCCTGGCCAAACCCTTGCGAAAGCTGCGCCCGGGCGAGGTGATCCGGTTCGGCGATGCCCTGTCCGCCGAGGTGGCCCAGATCGCGGATGGCGAATTGCGCCTGCGCTTCGATGCGGAAGGGGACGTCTTCGATGCGGCGCTGCAAAAGGTGGGCGCCATGCCCTTGCCGCCCTATATCGCCGCGTTGCGGGCGCCCGATGACCAAGACCGGCAGGACTACCAGACAGTCTGGGCGGCTCGGCAGGGCGCCGTCGCGGCCCCCACCGCCAGCCTGCATTTCGACGACGCCCTGCTGGACACCCTGGCTGCGAAGGGCGTCGAGTTCGTCCATGTCACCCTGCATGTCGGTGCGGGCACCTTCCTGCCGGTCAAGGTCGAGGACGTGACCACCCACCGGATGCATGCCGAATGGGGCGAGGTCGGCGCGGGTGCGGCGATTGCGATCAACCGCGCCAAGGCGGAGGGGAGGCGCGTGATCCCGGTCGGCACCACCGCGCTGCGGCTGATCGAATCTGCCGCGCAGGACGATGGAACGGTCCGACCCTTTCAGGGGACGACCGACATCTTCATCTATCCCGGCTATCACTTCCGGGTGACCGACGGGCTGATGACCAATTTCCACCTGCCGAAATCGACGCTGCTGATGCTGGTCTCGGCGCTGATGGGGCCGGAAAAGATCAGGGAAATCTATGCCCATGCGGTTGGGACGGGCTACCGTTTCTTCAGCTATGGCGATTCGTCGCTGCTGATCCCATAGGGTCGCTTTCCGGGTGGCCCCTTTGCGCCGGATGGGCGAGACAGGGACGCTCCTGCAACCCGATCAGAGATGAATGATGCTTTCCGTGCTGCGAACCACATGGCCGCTGTTCCTGGGGATCCTGCTGCTGATGGTCGGCAACGGGATGCAGGGGACGCTGCTGGGCATCCGCGGCGGGATCGAGGGCATCCCGACGTTCCAGATGTCGGTCGCGATGTCGGGCTATTACGCGGGCTTCCTGCTGGGCAGCCTGTCTGTGCCTGCGCTGATCAAGAACGTGGGCCATGTGCGGGTCTTCGCGGCGCTTGGGTCGATGATCTCGTCCGTGCTGGTGCTGTATTCGGTCGAACCCAACTGGATCTGGTGGACCCTTCTTCGCGTCATCATCGGATACTGCTTCTGCGGCGTCTACATCACGTCCGAGAGCTGGCTGAACGCCGGATCGACGAACGAGAACCGGGGCCAGACCCTGTCGGCCTATATGATCGTGCAGCTTCTGGGGATCGTGGCGGCGCAGGCCTTGCTGAATGTCAGCGATCCGGGCGGCTATACGCTGTTCATCGTCGCATCCGTGCTGGTGTCCTTTGCCTTCATGCCGATCCTTCTGTCGGCACGTCCCGCACCGCAGTTCCAGACCATCAAGCGCATGACGTTCAGGCAGCTTTACCGCGCCTCTCCGCTGGGATGCGTGGGCATCTTCCTGATCGGCGGGGTCTTTGCCGTGCTGTCCGGCATGTCGTCCGTCTGGGGCGCGGCCATCGGCCTATCGGTCGCCCAGATCTCGATCTTCGTGGCGGCAAGCTATGCGGGCGGGTTGGTGATGCAATATCCGATCGGCTGGATTTCCGACCGCTATGACCGTCGCAAGCTGGTGCTGATGCTGTCGGCCGTAGGGGCTGCGACGGGGGTCGCAGTGCTGGCTATGCAGCCCGGCACGCTGGGGCTGGTGATCGCGGGCGCGCTAATGGGCGGGCTGGTCAACCCGATCTATGCGCTGCTGCTGGCCTATACCAACGACTACCTGGACCAGACGGACATGGCGGCGGCCTCGGCCGGGCTGCTGTTCATCTATGGCATCGGGTCGATGGGCGGCCCGGTCATCACCGGCTGGCTGATGGAGGTCATCGGGCCGGACGGGTTCTGGGTCTATATGGGTCTGCTGCTGGCGCTGCTGACGGTCTATGCGGGCTGGCGCACCACCCGCCGCCGCGCGCTGACGCCCGAGGAACAGGGCAACTTCGCGGTGATCACGCCCAATGCCACGACCATTGTGGTCGAGGCCGCCCTGGACGAAAAGCAGTCCGATCCGTCCGACCGGCGGGCCGCTGACGCCGCGTAACCGGCCGACTTGTCCCCCCTGAAAGAATGGTTTAACGCTGAACTATCGTGACCAGACGAGGATAGCTGATGGCCCAGAATTTCGACATGGTGGTGATTGGTGCCGGCCCGGGCGGCTATGTCGCCGCGATCCGGGGCGCGCAACTGGGCCTGAAGGTCGCCTGCATCGAGCGCGAGCATCTGGGCGGCATCTGCCTGAACTGGGGCTGCATCCCCACCAAGGCGCTGCTGCGGTCGGCCGAGGTGTTCCACCTGATGCACCGTGCCAAGGATTTCGGGCTGTCGGCCGAGGGGATCGGCTTCGACCTGGAAAAGGTCGTGGCCCGGTCGCGCGGCGTCGCCAAGCAGCTGACCGGCGGCATTGGCCACCTGTTCAAGAAGAACAAGGTCACCACCATCATGGGCGAGGCGCGGCTGGTTGCCCCCGGCAAGGTCAGCGTCAAGACGGACAAGGGCACCGAGGAAGTGACCGCCAAGTCCATCGTGCTGGCGACCGGCGCGCGGGCGCGCGAACTGCCGGGGTTGGAGCCTGACGGCAAGCTGGTCTGGAACTACAAGCACGCGCTGATGCCGCCGCACATGCCGAAGAAGCTGCTGGTCATCGGATCGGGCGCCATCGGCATCGAATTCGCCAGCTTCTTCAACACGCTGGGGGCCGATACCACGGTCGTCGAGGTGATGGACCGCGTGCTGCCGGTCGAGGATGCCGAGATCAGCGCTTTCGCGAAAAAGCAGTTCGTCAAGCAGGGCATGAAGATCCTGGAAAAGGCCACGGTCAAGAAGCTGGACCGCAAGGGCGCCACCGTGACTGCCCATATCGAAACGGGCGGCAAGACCGAGACGCAGGACTTCGACACGGTGATTTCCGCCGTGGGCATCGTCGGCAACGTCGAGAATCTGGGGCTTGAGGACCTGGGCGTAAAGATCGACCGCACCCATGTCCTGACCGACGAATACTGCCGCACGGGCGTCGAGGGGCTTTATGCCATCGGCGACGTGGCGGGCGCGCCCTGGCTTGCCCACAAGGCCAGCCACGAGGGCGTGATGGTGGCCGAACTGATCGCGGGGGGGCATCCCCATCCGGTCAAGCCGTCCTCAATCGCGGGCTGCACCTATTGCCACCCGCAGGTCGCGTCGGTCGGGCTGACCGAGGCCAAGGCCAAGGAACTGGGGCACGAGATCAAGGTGGGCCGCTTCCCCTTTGTGGGCAACGGCAAGGCCATCGCGCTTGGCGAGCCGGAAGGGATGATAAAGACCGTCTTCGACGCCAAGACCGGCGAATTGCTGGGGGCCCACATGGTCGGGGCCGAGGTGACGGAACTGATCCAGGGCTATGTCATCGGCCGCCAGCTTGAGACGACCGAGCAGGACCTGATGGAAACGGTCTTCCCGCACCCGACGCTCTCCGAGATGATGCACGAGGCGGTTCTGGACGCCTATGGCCGGGCCATCCATTTCTGAAACCGTTGCGCGGGGCGGGGCAGCAACGCCCGCCCCGTCAATCCTGCATTAACCGTTTGGTAACTATCCCTTCACCCATGCGCCTGCCGCGGCTGAAGGAGATAGGTCATGAACATCGCGATCACCAACGGGCTTTTGCTGATGCCGCCCGCGTTCCGGGGCGGGCTGAATGCCTGGTCCACGACGAACGGCACGCCAGGCAGCCCGACTTGGGCATCGGCCATGAACGCCGCGCTGGTTCCGGCCGACCAGGATTTCGGAACCTGTCTCGAGGTGATGAAGCAGCAGACCACGACGTCAGTCCGCTTCATGGGCGAAACGCCGATGATCCCCGGCGTCTATCTGCGCATCTCGGCCCGGATCAAGGCGGTGGCGGGCGCGCTGTGTTCCGCGCGCATCGCCGGCTGGGCGGGCAACGGGTCGCGCGCGCATGTGAACGGGCTGGTCGAGGTGGGGCCGACCGTGCCCCTGACCGCCTATGGCGAGGTGGTGGAAATCAGCGCCATCGTCGGCGTCGGATCGCGCGGGGGCGTGGACATGGCCTGGGGCACCGCCCCGGTCTATGGTCATTTCGGACTGGATCTGGTGGGCGCCAACGGCGGGGCGTTCCGCATCGAATCGATTCGCATCGAGGATGTGACGGCGGCCTTCATCCCGTCGCTGATCGACTGGGTGGACGTGCGCGATTTCGGCGCCAAGGGGGACAACGTCACCAACGACCGCGCGGCCTTTGTCGCGGCCGACCAAGCGGCGAATGGCGGCTGGATCCTGGTGCCCGAAGGAACGTTCTTCATCAACGGCAATCTGGGCATCAACAGCCGGATCCGCTTCAAGGGCACCATCCGCACACCCGCGAGCACAAGCGTGTCTTTCATGCAGAGCTTCAACTTCCCGACTTATGCTGCTGCTTTCGGTGACGAAACGCTTGGCATGAAGAAGGCGTTGCAGGCGCTGTTCGGCTATACTGACCATGTCTCGCTGGATCTGTGCGGCCGGCGCGTGGACCTGGAGGAGCCGCTGGTCGTGGGAAATCTGGCGCCCGACCTGACCGGGTTTTCCAACCGCCGCGTGATCTGCAACGGCAGCCTCAGCGCCAAGGCGGGCACCGCCTGGGACACCGGCCGATGGACCAGTGCCGCGACCTATGATCCCGCGCAGCCCCTGCGGCTGAGCAATGTCCTGAACGTCGCCGCCATCGAGACCGGCAGCCGGATCACCGGCAACGGGGTTGGACGCGAGGTCTATGTCACCGCCAAGGACGTGGCCGCCAGGACGCTGACGCTGTCGCAGCCGCTGTATGGCGGGGCAGGGACGCGCAGCTATGTCTTCGAACGCTATCGCTATCTGTTCGACTTTTCGGGTGTCGAGCAGTTGTCGCGGCTGAATTTCGTCGATCTGGATCTGAACTGCGAAGGCGTGGCCAGCGGGATCATGCTGCCCCCCAAGGGCGAGATGATCGCGCTTCGGGACTGCTATGTGACCAAGCCCAAGGACCGGGGCATCACCTCCCTCGGCCGGGGATGCCAGGACCTGCTGGTGGACCGCTGCCAGTTCCTGTCGAACGAGATGGACCTGCCCGCGCAGCAGCGGACCACCATCGCGATCAACGTCAACGCGAATGACGTGAAGATCCGAGACAACCGCTTTGTCCGATTCGCGCATTTCATGGTCGCCGATGGCGGCGGGCACATCATCTCGGGCAACCACTGGTTCCAGGGCGACGGATCGGGCGAGGGGCTGCGCTATGCCGGGCTGGTTCTGACCCAGCCCAATGTGCAGACGACGATCAACGGCAACTATATCGACAATGCCTCGATCGAATGGACCAACGAACACAGCGCCGAGCCGGACTATACGGGTTCCGAATTCAGCTTTGGAGGGCTGACGATCAACGGCAACACCTGCCTGTGTTCCAACACCGCCCCCTGGTTTGCCTGGCTGACGGTCAAGCCCTATGGCACCGGGCATTTCATCCACGGCCTGACCGTGACCAGCAATGTCTTCAAGGCGCTTTATGGCGAGATCGAGCGGATCGAGCGTGTCGATACCTCGATCGCGGACCTGAACTACAACAACATGCGGAACCTGCAGTTCGAGGGGAACACCTTCAACGGGATCCAGAACTATGTTTCGAACCCCCTGATGTTGCAGCATAATCAGGTTTCACCATCGGCCGCCTGGATCCTGCCGGTGATCGACGGGCTGCCCTTCAAGGGGTGGGCCAAGTCGGTGCAGTCGGTCATTGCCGAAAGCGCGATCACCAATGCCGCCGGGACCCAGGTGGATTCGGCACCCTGGGTCCAGACGGAGATCGGCACCAGCCGCCGGCAGATCCGGCTGAATTGGCCGTCCGCTGTCCGGGGCAAGGTCTGCGTCTATGCCAGGATGGACCGGCCGCAGTAGGAAGGCCCGCAACGTCGATGAACCGCCGCGACCCGTCGCGGCGGTCTTTTCATGCGATGCCCAGATCGGCGGGCGACAGCCGGAACGCCGCCCCGAAGCCCGCATTCAGAAAACCTGCCTGGGGAAGCAGCCGCCAGAACCGGAAATCGGGCAGGTCGATGAAGACCGCCGCCTTGGGATGCGCGGCCAGCCAGCGGTCACGCAGCCCGCCCGGATCGGCGATCACGCTGGC
Organism: Paracoccus yibinensis; assembly: GCF_030846195.1. Lineage (GTDB taxonomy): Bacteria > Pseudomonadota > Alphaproteobacteria > Rhodobacterales > Rhodobacteraceae > Paracoccus > Paracoccus yibinensis. Next base: position 645,443 of record NZ_JAVCWH010000001.1, on the reverse strand, counting down.
CGTCACCTGCAAGGACAGGCGCGGCCAGGTCATCGGATCGCCCCTGCCGCCCTGCGCTTCCACCAGCAGCGCGGCGCGGGGATCGCCGGCAAGCACACGACTGTGGACCGCCAACCCCGACAGCAGCGCCACCGGCACACCTGCGCCGTCGATCTGGCAGGCGATCTTTGACAGATGCGGATGCCCAGTCATCGGATCGTTCACCGCCAGCACGGCATGGCGCATCGCGGCCAGGATCTGTCTGCCCTGGTCGCGGGCTTCGTCGGTGGTGGATCGGACGGGATCCTTCATCACTGCTGGACGCTGGCGCCCGCTGTCGCGATTTGCAAGTCTTGTGAAGAATTTACCGTTCAGCATCTTATCTCGTCAATTAATTTACTAAATTATCGTTTTAATAAAAACACTTAACAGATAACCAAAGATGTGATTAACATTGCTTCGGGGCGCGCTTGAAAGGCTTGCTGTGACTGGCCGGAAAGGCAAGACCAGCGGCGCGGCGCAACAGCGAAGAGGGGACCATGACGAGCGAAGCGATTGAAAAGCATCCGATTCCGGCGGGCTTCGAAAAAGCCCATGTGGGACCGGCGGATTATGCCCGCCTGTATGCCGAATCGATCGAAGACCCCGAATCGTTCTGGGACCGCGAAGGGCGCCGCCTGGACTGGATCCATCCCTATAGCATCGTCAAGAATACCGACTTCACCTTCGGCAAGGTGGCGATCAAGTGGTACGAGGATGGCATCCTGAACGCCTCGGTGAATTGCGTGGACCGCCATCTGCCCGCCCGCGCCAACCAGACGGCGATCATCTTTGAACCTGACGATCCTGCGACGCCTGCCCAGCACATCACCTATGCGGAACTGTCGGAAAAGGTGAACCGCTTCGCCAATGTCCTGCTGTCCCAGGGTATCATGCGCGGCGACCGGGTGGTGATCTATCTGCCGATGATCCCCGAGGCGGCTTATGCGATGCTGGCCTGCGCGCGGATCGGGGCGATCCATTCCATCGTCTTCGCGGGCTTCTCGCCCGATGCGCTGGCGAACCGCATCAACGACTGCGGCGCCAAAGTGGTCATCACCGCCGACACCGCGCCCCGCGGCGGGCGCAGGACGAACCTGAAATCGAACACCGACGCCGCCCTGCTGCATTGTTCCGACCGGGTGCGCTGCCTGGTGGTCAAGCATACCGGCGACCAGACGACCTGGATCCAGGGCCGCGACGTGGACGTGAAGGCGCTGATGGAAACCGCCAGCCCCGACTGCCCGCCGCGCCCGATGAGTGCCGAGGATCCGTTGTTCATCCTCTACACCTCGGGCTCGACCGGCAAGCCGAAGGGGGTCGTGCATACGACCGGCGGCTATCTGGTCTATGCCGCGATGACGCATCAATACACCTTCGACTACAAGGACGGCGACGTCTTCTGGTGCACGGCGGATGTCGGCTGGGTGACGGGCCACAGCTATATCGTCTATGGCCCGCTGGCCAATGGCGCGACCACCGTGATGTTCGAGGGGGTGCCCACCTATCCCGACGCCGGCCGCTTCTGGGAAGTCTGCGCCAAGCACAAGGTCACGCAGTTCTATACCGCGCCGACCGCAATCCGGTCCCTGATGGCCAAGGGCACCGACCCGATCCAGGGCCACGACCTGTCGTCCCTGCGCATCCTGGGGACCGTGGGCGAGCCGATCAACCCCGAGGCTTGGAACTGGTACAACGACAACATCGGCAAGGGCCGCTGCCCCATCGTGGATACCTGGTGGCAGACGGAAACCGGCGGCCACCTGATCACGCCCTTGCCCGGCGCCACGGAAACCAAGCCCGGTTCGGCCACGCTGCCCTTCTTCGGCATCAAGCCGGTCATCCTTGAGGCCGAATCCGCCAAGGTGGTCGAAGGCAACCCGGCCGAGGGCGTGTTGTGCATCGCCGATAGCTGGCCCGGCCAGATGCGCACCGTCTGGGGCGATCACCAGCGCTTCATGGAAACCTATTTCCAGCAATATCCGGGCTATTACTTCACCGGCGACGGCTGCCGCCGGGACGAGGACGGCTATTACTGGATCACCGGCCGCGTGGACGACGTGATCAACGTCAGCGGCCACCGCATGGGCACGGCCGAGGTCGAATCGGCCCTGGTCGCCCATGAAAAGGTCGCGGAGGCCGCCGTGGTCGGTTACCCGCATCCGCTGAAGGGGCAGGGCATCTATGCCTATGTCACGCTGATGAACGGCGTGCAGCCCAGTGACGAATTGCGCGGCGAGCTGGAGAAATGGGTCCGCACGGAAATCGGCCCCATCGCCAAGCCCGACGTGATCCAATGGGCGCCCGGCATGCCCAAGACCCGTTCCGGCAAGATCATGCGCCGCATCCTGCGCAAGATCGCCGAGAACGACTATGGCAGCCTGGGCGACATCTCGACCCTGGCCGAACCCGAGGTGGTGGAAGACCTGATCGCCAACCGGATGAACAGGGCCTGACGCGAAGGGGGCCACGCGCCCCATGACGAGGCGGCCTCCGGGCAGGAGGAACCGGGTGCCGCCACACCGACCCGACGAGCAATCCCCCGCACGCGATCCATGCTGAATCGCGGCCGGAGAAGGCTTGACCGTCGGCATCCCATGCCAGCCAACGGCTGGATCAACAGGAGGAGGATTGATGGCTTATGCATCGCCCGACGCGACGACCCGTTCGCGTCCCATGACGTCCGAGGAAAAGAAGGTCATCCTGGCCTCGTCCGCGGGCACGATCTTCGAATGGTATGACTTCTATCTCTACGGCTCGCTGGCGGCGATCATCGGCGCGCAGTTCTTCACGGCCTTCCCGGAAGCCACGCGCAACGTCTTCGCGCTGCTGGCCTTTGCCGCGGGCTTCCTGGTGCGTCCCTTCGGCGCGCTTGTCTTCGGCGCCCTGGGCGACCTGATCGGCCGGAAATACACCTTCCTGGCCACCATCCTGATCATGGGCTTCTCGACCTTCCTGGTCGGCCTGCTGCCGGGCTATGCGTCCTGGGGCATTGCCGCGCCGATCATCCTGATCGCGCTGCGGATGCTGCAGGGTCTGGCGCTTGGCGGCGAATATGGCGGCGCGGCGGTCTATGTGGCCGAACATGCCCCGGCCAATCAGCGCGGCTATTTCACGTCCTTCATCCAGACCACGGCGACGCTGGGCCTGCTGCTGTCGCTGGTCGTGATCCTGCTGGTCACCTCCTATGTGAACGCGAACTATCCGGCCGTGCCGCAACTGGGCCTGGACGGCCAGCCGCTTCTGGACGCCACCGGCGCACAGGTCATGCTGGAGCCGTTCAAGGCCTGGGGCTGGCGCATTCCGTTCCTGGGTTCGGTCTTCCTGCTGCTGATCTCGCTGTACATCCGCCTGCAGATGAACGAATCCCCCGCCTTCAAGAAGATGAAGGAAGAAGGCGCGCAGTCCAAGGCACCGCTGAAGGAAGCCTTCGGCAACTGGCGCAATGGCAAGATCGCCCTGATCGCGCTGCTGGGCCTGACCGCCGGGCAGGCCGTGGTCTGGTATTCGGGCCAGTTCTACGCGCTGTTCTTCATCCAGAACGTCGTGAAGGTGGACCAGTTCAGCGCCAACGTCTTCGTGGCCTGGTCGCTGATCCTGGGCACCGCGGGCTTCATCTTCTTCGGCTCGCTGTCCGACCGCATCGGCCGCAAGCCGATCATCCTGGGCGGCTGCGCCCTGGCCGCTGCGACCTATATGTGGGTCTTCCCGATGCTGACCAGCGTCGCCAACCCGGCGCTGGCCGCGGCGCAGAACACGCCCGTCACCGTGACGGCGGCACCCGATGACTGTTCCTTCCAGTTCAACCCGGTGGGCACGGCGCAGTTCAACAACAGCTGCGACATCCTCAAGGCTGCGCTGTCCAAATCCTCGGTCAACGTCCAGCAGACGGTCGATGCCCCGGCGGGGACCGTCGCCTCGGTCCAGATCGGCGAGACGGTCGTGCAGGCCTATGACGGCAATGCGCTGACCGGCGATGCCCTGGCGGCCGAAAAGGCCCGCTTCACGGCCGAGGTCAATGCCGCGCTGACCGCTGCGGGCTATCCCCTGGTGGCGGCCGACAACACCACCGTCGCCAAGGCCGACCACTTCTTCGACATCTTCAACGGCCAGAACATCCAGATCGTGCTGATCCTGACCTATCTGATCGTGCTGGTGACGATGGTCTATGGCCCGATCGCGGCGCAGCTGGTGGAACTCTATCCGACCCGCATCCGCTATTCCGGCCTGTCGCTGCCGTATCACATCGGCAACGGCTGGTTCGGCGGCCTGCTGCCCGCGACCGCCTTCGCGATCTCGGCCCAGACCGGCAACATCTATGCTGGCCTGTGGTATGCGATCGTGATCGCCGTGATGACGGTGATCATCGGCACCCTGTTCGTGCCGAACGACAGCCACAAGAAGAACATCTTCGCAGACGACAACGTCTGATCCCGATCCGGGCCGGGGGCGATCCCCGGCCCGGCATTTCCCTGTCGTCCAGGAAAGCTTGGCTCATGGCGCGCATTCTTGTTGTCGAGGACGAGGACAACATCGCCATGGCCCTGGAATTCCTGCTGGCCCGCGACGGCCATGCCCATTCCCGCCTGTCCCAGGGTGGGGCCGCCGTGGCGGCCATCCGCGCGGAACGCCCCGATCTTGTGCTGCTGGACGTGATGCTGCCCGACATGTCGGGCTATGAGATCGTGGAGCTGCTGCGCGCCGATCCCGGCATGTCGGACGTGCGCATCCTGCTGATGACCGCGCGGGGATCCATCGTGGAAAGGCGGCGCGGCCTGGCCCTGGGGGCGGACGGCTTTATCGCCAAGCCGTTCGAACTGTCAGAGTTGCGTGCCGAAATGATGCGGCTTCTGGCCTAGCGCCGGCGCGTTTGCCACAGCGACCACAGCCCCAGGCCGATCGCGATATAGGCCGCATTCACCAGCAGTCCGGCCAGGACCTGCGTGGCCATCGGCTCGGGCCGTGTCGTGGCGCCGGTCAGCGGGATAATGACCGCCACGAAAACCGCGCCCGCGACCAGGGGCAGCAGCATCCCCGTGATGGGGCGATTGCGCAGGGTGGTCAAAAGCAATGCCGCCAGCAAGCCGATCCGAAACAAGTCCCCGGCCTGCGCCGCCAACAGGTCGCCCATCAATCCATCCCCCTTGTTTTTCCGCAGCTTATCCGATCCGGCACGGCGCGGTCTACAAGGGGATTTCAGGCTGGTCCGGGTCGATGGGCACCTGTGGGGCATCAGGACCGTCCGCTTCGCCAGCCCCCAGGGGCGGAGGAGGCGGTGCGCCGGGTTTGCGGCGGATCACGATATCGCCATTCTCCAACCGTTCGGGCGCCTGGTAGTTGCCCAGGTCATCGACCAGCACCGCCAGATCCTCCAGCACCGGTGCCAGATCCGACAGCGCGCCCCCCATGCCTTGCCCCAGCTCGTTCAGTTGCGGGCCGAATTCATTCCACAGGTTGTCGGCGATGATCCCCAAGCCGCGCTCGACAAGGCCGATCCCGTCTTCCGTGTCGGACTGCGCGTTCGCCGCCAGGGGCCAGGCCAGAAGGCCCAGGATCAGAAGGCTGCGCATCATACCCCCAATCTGCACGCACGATCGGGACGATGCTACGCCCGCGCCGGGATGATGTCGAGGCGCAACGAAAAAGGGCCGGCCCAAGGCCAGCCCTTATACCTGACAGAACCGAAGTTCCGTTCAGAGATTACTCCGAGTCGTCGTCGTCCGAAGCAACGGCGGCGATGACGCCCAGCAGCAGCAGGGCCGGGACAACCAGGCCAGCGTTGGTCGAAGCGGGACGCTCCTCGACAACGACGGGCTCGACGTCGACGACGGGGGCGACATAGCCACCGGCCAGAGCCGAAGTGGCGGTCAGGCCGAGAGCGGCAGCGAAGGTAGCGAATTTGGTCATGATCATGCTCCGTTTCGTTGAAGGCTGCCGTCACCGGCAACATCGAGGCGACAGTTACACAATCCCCAGACGTTTGAAAGCTGCATTGGTTCAAATCCGTCGCTGGTTCGCGGCAACTGTTGCATATTGGCCAACACCCTGGCCGACCATCAGTTCCGCCCTGAAACGGCCTGCGAACCAGGTGTTGCAATCCTGCACTAGGCCCGGCGAAACGCTTGGGAGAACATGAAAATAGCCGCCGCGGCCGTGATGATGGACGGCCCGGCGGGGGTATCAAGATAAAGGCTGGCCCACAGTCCCGCCATCACCGCCACGGCGGCGATCAGCGTGGCATTGCCGACCATCCGTTCGGGGCTGCGCGACAATCCGCGGGCCGCCGCCGCCGGGACGATAAGCATGGCCGAAATCAGCAGCGATCCGACGACTCGAATCGACAGGGCGACCACGATTGCAAGGGCAAGGGACAGCACCAGCCGCTCGGTCCTGGGGTCTATGCCTGCGGCCATCGCCAGTTCTTCGTTCAGCGATGCCGTCAACAGCCGCTGCCACCGCCAGGCCAGCAGTCCCAGCACCCCTGCAGCGCCTGCCCAGATCAGCGCCAGATCGCCCGGGCCGACCGCCAGGATGTCGCCAAACAGATAGGCCGACAGATCCGACCGGGCCTGCGGCACGAAGCTGATCGCCACAAGACCGATCGCCAGGGCTGAATGGGACAGCACCCCCAGCATCGTATCCACCGTCTGCCCCCGAGACACCAAGGCCGAGATCGCCGCGGCCATCGCCGCCGCAACCAGCGTCGTCCCGGCATAGATCGAGATATGGAAGGCCAGGCTGATCGCCACCCCCAGGATTGCGGCATGGGCCGTCGCATCCCCGAAATAAGCCATGCGCCGCCAGACGACGAAGCTGCCCAGGGGACCCGCCACCGCCGCGACGCCCAGACCCGCCAGCATTGCCCGCACAAAGAAGTCGTCCAGCATCAATGCGCCCCGGCGTGGTGGTGGTGATCGTGGCTGTGGTCATGATCGTGGTGGTGACGATACAAGGCCAGCGTGCCTTCGGATTCGGCCCCGAACAGGGCGCGGTATTCGGGGGCGCTGCTGACATGCTGGGGGGTACCCTCGCAGCAGACATGCCCGTTGAGGCAGATCACGCGGTCGGACGCGCGCATCACCACCAGCAGATCATGGCTGACCATCAGGACGGCTGCGCCGGTCTGGCGGCGCACCTCCTCGATCAGCTTGTAGAAGGCGACGATGCCGGGCTGGTCCAGCCCCTGGGTCGGTTCGTCCAGCACCAGAAGCTGCGGGTCGTGCAGCAGCGCGCGGGCCAGCAGGACGCGCTGGAACTGCCCGCCCGAAAGCTGGGTCAGCTGGCGGGCCTCGACCCCTTCGACCCCGGTGCGGGCCAGGGCGCGGGCCGCGTCGCGGTCGCCGACCCGGCGGGGCAGGGACAGGAAGCGGCGCACGGTCATGGGGATGGTGGTATCCACCTGAACCCGCTGCGGGACATAGCCGATCCGCAGCCCCGCCCTGCGTTCGACCCGGCCCGCCGCCAGCGGCATATGCCCCAGCAGCGCGCGCACCAGCGACGACTTGCCCGACCCGTTCGGCCCGACGACCGTCACGATCTCTCCGGGGCGGATCTGGAAGTCGACGCCTTGCAGGACCGTCTCGGACCCGCCGGGACGCAGGATCGTCAGGCCGCTGGCCTGGATCAGGGCGGTCATGGCCGGGCCGCGCCGGCGCAGGCGGGGCAAAGGCCCAGGGCCTCGATCGTGACGCGTTCCACCTGGAAGCCGGATTCGGCAGCCAGGTCCGTCAGCGCATCGCGAACGGGCGCGGCGGGCAGTTCGGCCAGCATGTCGCAGTCGCGGCAGATCAGGAAGGCGGGCGCGTGGTCATGGCCCGGATGCAGGCAGGCGGCAAAGGCATTCAGCCGTTGCAGGCGATGCGCCAGTCCGTGTTCCACCAGAAACTCAAGGGCGCGATAGGCGACCGGCGGCTGGCGGCCGAAACCTTCGGCGGCGAGGCGGTCCAGCACCTCATAGGCGCCCATGGCGCGATGTGATTCCAGAAGGATCTCCAGCGTCCGCTGCCGCACGGGGGTCAGCCGGGCGCCGTTTGCGGCCAGGCGGTCACGCGCCTGGTCAAGCACGCGCGCCTCGCAGGCGCGGTGGTCATGGGGGGCAAAGGCGGAATGGGGTTCGTGATCGGGCAATCTTGTTACTTTATCACATTCTGTTTGACTTGTTATCATGTAACATGAATAAGCACGGCCCTGCAAGAAACCAACCTGTCGAGGTGACATGATGCGCATGATCCTTTCCGCCCTTGGCCTTCTGGCCGCCGGTCCCGTGCTGGCCGAACCGCCGCAGGTGGTGGTGGATACGCCCGTCACCGCCTCGCTGGTCCAGCAGGTGATGGGGGATCTGGGGCAGGTGCAGGTGCTGCTGCCGAAGGGGGCAAGCGCGCATCACCACCAGATGCGCCCTTCGGACGCGCGGGGGTTGCAGGACGCGGGGCTGCTGGTCTGGACGGGGCCGGAACTGACGCCCTGGCTGGATCGCGCCGCGTCCTCGGTCGGGGGCGATGTCGCGCAGCTGCGGCTGCTTGAGGTGCCGGGCACCTATCTGCGGGGGTATGACGAGGCGCATGACCACGGCGCGGCGCATGGCGACGACCACCACGGCCACGAGGGTGGTCACGATTACGACCATGGTCACGACGACGCGCATGGTAACGTGGATCCGCACGCTTGGCTGGACCCGGAAAACGCGCAGCTTTGGGTCTCTGCCATCGCCGAGACGCTGGAAAAGATCGACCCTGACAATGCGGCCGCCTATAGGCAGAACGCAGTGGCGGCAGCCGAGGAAATCCGCCGCCTTGACGAAGAACTTCTTGCGCAGCTTCAGCCCCATGCCGGGGCCAGCTTTGTCGTCTTTCACGACGCCTACGGCTATTTCACCGAACATTTCGGCCTTCAGCCCGCGATCGCGGTGTCGCTGGGCGATGCCAGCACGCCTTCGGCCGCAAGGTTGGCAGAGATTCGCGCCCGTATCACGGAAGGGGGTGCGGTCTGCGCCTTTCCCGAATACGGCAGCGACCCCAAGCTGGTGCAGGCAGTGACGGACGGCGGTGCCATTCGCACCGGCGACGAACTGACGCCAGAAGGCGGCGATCTTGAGCCAGGGCCGCAGCTTTACGGGCAGATCCTTTCGCAGATGGCGGGGGCCATCACCGGCTGCCTGTCAGAGTAAATCCGCCCCTCCAGATAATTCCGACTCTTTTACTTTGACAATCCAGACTGAATTGGTCAGATTTCAAGTGAAGGAAGACGGACCCCAATTTTCGAGAGGCTGACCATGACCGCAGTACGTCCCGCAGACTTCGCGCAATCCGGCACCAGTGTTCTGGCCCGGATCCCGCAGCATGACGCGACCCAGCTGACGCGCGGGGGCAATCAGGCGCTGATCATCCTGGACGACCAGATCTATCAGCTTCGCATCACGCGGGCCGGCAAGCTGATCCTGACGAAGTAAGGCTGCCCCCGGCCATTTGGCGGGGGAAGGACCCGTCAACCGCGCGGCTTGCCGCCCGGTCGCCCGCCGCCAGCGCGACCGCCGGGCTTGCCTGAAAAGCCGCCGCCTGAACCCCCGCGCGCGGGCTTGGCCCCGCCCGGTTTGCCAAAAGGCTTGCGGTCCCCACCGGGTTTTCCGCCCGGACGGGGTCCGTCGCCCCGAGGCTTGAAGCCGCCCTCGGCCCGGTCGCCGCGCGGCTTGAACCCCTTGTCGCCGGGTTTTCCCTCTGCCCGCGGCTTGAAGCCCCGCCCGGCGTCATCGGCATCGCGGCGGGGCTTGAACCCGCCCTCTGGACGATCACCACGCGGCTTGAAGCCTCTTTCTCCCTCGGGCCTGTCGCCCCGAGGTTTGAAACCACCTTCGGCACGATCCCCGCGCGGCTTGAAGCCGCCCTCGGGCCGGTCGCCGCGAGATTTGTAGGCCGGCTTGCCGGCCGGTCCGTCGCCAGCGGGCTTGCCGAAGCGGGGGCGGTCAGCGGACGCGCCGTCGCGTTCGGCGCGGGGCCTGTCCGACCAGGGGCGGGCCGGACGATCCCCTTCGCCCTGCGGACGCTTGCCGCGGAACTGCGGACGGTCGCCGCCTTCCTCGGACCGGGGTTTGCCGGACCAGGGACGGGCGGGGCGGTCGCCGTCCTGTCGCGGGCCAGGCTTGCGGGCGAAACGGCCTTCGCCGCCGCCCTCTCTGCGGAAGCTGCGGGCCGGGCGGTCGCCATCGTCCCGGCGCGGGCCGCGCGGGCCTTCCGCGCCGCGGGGGCGCATTTCGCGTTCTTTCGGGGCGGTCTCCTCGCCCGTCAGCAGCCCGCCAAGCTGGTCGCGCAGCACGCGTTTCTTGACCTCGACGACCTCGTTCTTTTCCATGCCGCTCAGCTTGAAGGGGCCATAGCCGATGCGGATCAGGCGGTTCACCTGCAACCCGACATGGGACATGGCGCGGCGGATCTCGCGGTTCTTGCCTTCGCGGATGCCCACGGTCAGCCAGGCGTTCGCGCCCTGCTGGCTGTCCAGCTTGATCTCCATCGGGGCGAACTCCTCGCCGTCGATGGTCGCGCCGCGGCGCAGGGGGGCAAAGGTCATGTCGCTGGGCGTGCCGTTCACGCGCACACGGTAACGCCGCAGCCAGCCGGTCGAGGGCAGCTCCAGCCGGCGCTTCAGTTCGCCGTCGTTGGTCAGCAGCAGCAGGCCTTCGGAGTTCAGGTCAAGGCGGCCCACGGTCATCACGCGCGGCAGGTCGCGGGGCAGGGCGTCGAACACCGTCTGCCGGCCCTTTTCGTCCGATTCGGTCGTCACCAGTCCCAGGGGCTTGTAATACAGCCACAGCCGGGTTTCCTGCGGCTCGTCCAGCTTCTTGCCATCCACGACGATCCGGTCCGTGGGCAGGACGTCAAGCGCGGGGCTGTCGATCTTCTTGCCGTTCACCGTCACCCGGCCTTCCAGGATCATCCGCTCGGCCTCACGGCGGCTGGCGACGCCTGCGCGGGCCATCACCTTGGCGATGCGGTCAGGGGACTGGGCGGGGGACTGGTCGGCGGATTTCGGGGTGCTGTCGTCGGTCATGGCGATCTCTCCTGCGCATCGCTGCGGTGGCAAAGCCGCGCTTCTAGCGAAAGCGCGGGTCCGGGGAAAGGGCAACTTGCGCGGGGGCACCGCCCTTGCGACAAGCGGGCATGAGCCGCTTCACCTCTCATATGGGCCTGGCCCTCGACCAGGCAAGAGCCGCCGCCCGGCGGGGCGAGGTTCCGGTGGGCGCGGTGGTCGTGGCCCCGGACGGGCGTGTGGTGGCGGCGGCGGGAAACCGCACGCGCGAATTGTCCGATCCCACCGCCCATGCCGAAATCCTGGCGATCCGCCAGGCGTGCCAGGCTGCGGGGTCGGAACGCCTGCCTGACCATGACCTGTGGGTGACGCTGGAACCCTGCCCGATGTGCGCTGCGGCGATATCCGCCGCACGCATCGGTCGGCTGTATTACGGGGCAAGCGATGTCCGCATGGGCGGGGTCGAACATGGCGCCCGGGTTTTCGACCATCCGCAGTGCCATCACCGTCCGCACGTCTATGACGGGATCGACGCGGAGCGGGCGCGGACGCTGCTGACGGGGTTCTTTCAAAGCCGCCGATGACGGTTGCACCTGTCGCGCGGCATGGCTATACCTGCCGCCATGCGGGTGTAGCTCAATGGTAGAGCAGCAGCCTTCCAAGCTGAATACGTGGGTTCGATTCCCATCACCCGCTCCAATCCCTCACCCCATCATTCGACGGAGCTTCCCCTTCGCAGGATGGATTGGAGCTGCATCGTGTTGGGATTGACGCGGACCAGGTGACCATCGACGATGGCATACCGGCTGCCCGGCAGTTCCGACCCCAGGCCATAGATGCCGGGCCTTTCGATGAAATCGACGGTTTCGGCGGGCAGGATGTCACCGGGCATGAGGGACCGTGTCTCGGCCCGGGTGGCGTTGGCCTGGATCGTGCCCTGCGCCTGCGGGGTATCGTTACTGAAAAGAGCGATCAGCGTGGCTGCCACGGCAGCGGTCGCGATCACCATCACCTTGCGCATCATTTCCCTTGGCCCGGTTGTCCGTCCGTTGGTGAAAACCGGGCAAGTGGCGCCCTGGTTCCCTTACCGCGTCACAGTTCCGTCTTGTTCACGATTTTTTTCCACGAAGCGTGGCAGCATTGCCGAAAAATCCCGGCCTCGCCCGTCCTCGTGTTCCACGAACTGGTGATAAAGCTGTTGCGCAAGCGCCCCCATCGGCGTGTCCGCCCCGGCCGAGGACGCCGCCGCCTGCGACAGGTTCAGGTCCTTCAGCATCAGTTCGGCGGCGAAACCGGGCTTGTAGTCGTTGTCCGCAGGCGATTTCGGACCCACCCCCGGCGCGGGGCAATAGGCGTTCATCGACCAACTGTATCCCGAACTGGTGGATACGACGTCGAACATCTTCTGGCGGTCCAAGCCCAGCTTGTCGGCAAGCGCGAATGCCTCGCAAGTGGCGATCATGGTCACGCCCAGGATCATGTTGTTGCAGATTTTCGCGGCCTGTCCCGCACCTGCATCGCCGCAATGAACGGCCTTCTGGCCCATGACGTCGAACAGCGGCCGAACCGCCGCGAAGGCGTCGTCCGGGCCACCCACCATGAAGGTCAGCGTGCCCCCCTGGGCGCCGCCGATCCCGCCCGACACGGGTGCGTCAAGCGCCCCCAGGCCCGCCGCACGGGCTTGGTCCGCGACCGCACGGGCGCTGTCCACGTCCACCGTGGAACAGTCGCACAGGATCGCGCCTGGCTTCATGGCCGGGATCACCTGATCGGCCACGGCGCGCAGGATCTGGCCATTGGGCAGCATGGTGATGACCACGTCGGCATCCCTGGCGGCGGCGGCTGCGCTGTCGGCCAGGGTCAGGCCCTCGGGGCGGGCGGCGGTATCGAAGCCCGTGACCTGATGCCCGGCCTGCGCCAGGTTCAGCGCCATCGGCGCGCCCATGTTGCCAAGTCCTATGAATGCGATCTTCATGCCGGTTCACTCCAGGTCAGTTCGTTCGGCCCCAGGGGCGCCAGCAGCGCCGCGACATTGGCGGGGCTGGCATCGGCCATCCACCGGGGCTTGCGGTCCTTGTCGATGATCTGCGCGCGCACGCCTTCCAGGAAGTCGGTGTCCTGCGTCGCGCGGTATGTGAAGCGGTATTCGCGGGCCAGCGATTCCTGCATCCGGCTGTCGCCCCGCGCCGCCCGCACCATGGCCAGCCCCGCCGCCATCGACAGGGGCGAATTGGCATGAAGGATCTTCAGGGTCTGGGCGTTGCCGTCCTCCTCCAGGGCGTCGATGATGTCGGCCACGGTGTCCTGGGCAAAGGGCGACAGGTCCATCGTGCGCAGGGGGGCGGTCGGTGCATCCCCGCCCTCGATCAAGGATACGTCGCCGGTGTCTTCCAGCCGGGCGATCAGGTCGGGCCATTCGCTTTCAGGCAGGTAGGTATCGGCAAAGCCCGCATGGATCGCGTCGCCCGCGCCCATCCGCGCGCCCGTCAGCGCCAGGTATTCGCCGATCCGGCCCGGCGCGCGGGACAGAAGCCAGGTGCCGCCCACGTCGGGGATCAGGCCGATGCCGGATTCGGGCATGGCGATCTGGGTCGTGTCGCCGACGATGCGGTGGCTGGCGTGTCCCCCCACGCCGACGCCGCCGCCCATCACGAAGCCCTGCATGAAGGCAACGATGGGCTTGGGATAATCCGCGATCGCCGCGTTCATGCGGTATTCGTCGGCAAAGAAGCGTTGGCCGGTGGCATGTTCGCCCGCCAGTCCCGCGCGATACACGGCCGCGATGTCGCCGCCCGCGCAGAAGGCCCGGTCCCCTTCGGCGTCGATGATGACAAGCGCCACATCCGGGTCATCGCGCCAGCCGTCCAGGGCGCGGTGGATCGCCCGTGCCATGTCATGGCTCAGCGCGTTCAGCGCCTTGGGCCGGGTAAAGGTGATGCGCCCGGCACGCCCCGCCTTGCGGATGTTCAGGTCTTCCACGTCTTACCCCCGTTCGGCCAGCATCGCCCGCGCCACGATCAGGCGCATGATCTCGTTCGTGCCTTCCAGGATCTGGTGGACGCGCAGGTCGCGCACGATCTTCTCGATCCCGTAGTCGGCCAGATAGCCATATCCGCCATGCAATTGCAGGCACTGGTTCGCGACCTCGAAGGCGCGGTCGGTGACGTGCAGCTTGGCCATCGCGCAGAACTTGGTCGCATCCGGGGCGCCGGTGTCAAGCTTCCAGGCCGCCTGGCGCAGGAAGATGCGCGCGGATTGCAGCGCCGTTTCCATCTCGGCCAGGCGGAACTGGAGGGCCTGGAACTGGTCCAGCGACTGCCCGAAGGCGCGGCGTTCGCCCATATAGGTCAGGGATGCCTCAAGCGCCGCCTGCGCCCCGCCAAGCGCCGCCGCCGCGATGTTCAGCCGCCCGCCATCCAGCCCAGCCATGGCATAGGCAAAGCCGCGACCTTCCTCGCCCAGCAGGTTGTCGGCGGGGATCTGGCAATCGTCGAACTGGACCTGCGCGGTCGGTTGGGCGCGCCAGCCCATCTTGTCCTCGGGCGCGCCGAAGGACAGGCCGGGGGTGCCGTCTTCGACGATCACCGCGCTGATGCCCCTTGGCCCCTCGGCCCCCGTGCGGACCATGGCGATATAGGCATCCGAATAGCCCCCGCCCGAAATGAAGGCCTTGGTCCCGTTCAGCCGCCAGCCGGTGTCGGTGCGTTCGGCCCGCGTGCGCAGGGCGGCGGCATCCGATCCGCTGCCCGGTTCGGTCAGGGCATAGCTGAAGACCTTGTCCATGCTGCTCAGACCCGGCAGCCAGCGGGCCTTCGTCTCGGCCGAGCCGAACTTGTCGATCATGCCGCCGCACATGTTGTGGATCGACAGGAAGGCCGCGACCGAGGGGCAGGCCATCGACAGCGCCTCGAAGACCAGCACCCCGTCCAGCCGCGACAGGCCCGATCCGCCGTATTCCTCGGACACATACAACCCGCCAAGGCCCAGGGCCGCGACATCGGCCCACAAGTCGCGCGGGATAGTGCCCTGCTTTTCCCAGTCATGGGCATGGGGGGCGATGCGGTCCGCGCCGAAATCGCGCGCCATGTCGAAGATGGCTGCCTGTTCCTCGGTCAGTGCGAAATCCATGTCCTCATCCCCCCGATGAAATTGAACATGCGTTTAATTGCATCATGGGACGGTGGCTTGGCAAGGTCAGAGACCGTGATGAAATTCGGCGATCAGATGCCGAACCAGTTCGCGCATCGCTTCGGGGGGCGTGGCGCCGGCCGCCGTGGCCTGCGCCAGCACCGCGCGCTGCCGGGCGGCGGACCCGCCGGACGCCACCATCTCTCGGGTGCGGGCGACATGCGGCTGGCTGCCCAGGGCGTCGGCGTCCTGGGCGATCAGGGCCAGCCATTCCTCGATCCCTTCCGCAAAGGGGATGATCCGCCCTGCGCCAAAGTCGATCAGCCCCTCGGCCATGCCATAGCGGGTGGCGCGCCAGCGGTTCTCCTCGATCAGGAAGGGGTCATATTGCCGCCACCGCTGGTTCTGCCGCGACAGGCGCCACAGCATCCGCAGCGTGGCCTGGTTCAGCGCGGCCAGGGTGATCGTGTCGTCCAGCCGGGGCGAAGCGTCGCAGATCCGCGTTTCCAGCGTCGGGAACCGGGACGACGGGCGCAGATCCCACCAGATCTTGCTGCTGTCCTCCAGGACGCCCAGGTCGATCAGCACCTGCACCGACCGCTCGAATTCGTCCCAGCCGCCGAACTGCGGCGGAAAGCCCGTCCG
The DNA here is from genome assembly GCF_030846195.1 of Paracoccus yibinensis. Classification (GTDB taxonomy): domain Bacteria; phylum Pseudomonadota; class Alphaproteobacteria; order Rhodobacterales; family Rhodobacteraceae; genus Paracoccus; species Paracoccus yibinensis. The sequence continues at coordinate 629,633 of NZ_JAVCWH010000001.1, read as the reverse complement.
CGGCATCCCGCCAAAGACCGTGGTGCGATAGGACGCAAGCCCCGTGTCGCTGCCCTGCCAGAAGGGGCTGGAGGCCGACAGCGCCAGCAGATGCGGCAGGAAATAGGTCATCTGGTTCATCAGGTCGATCCGCTGCGCGGGCTTCTGGATGCCCACATGGACGTGCATCCCGCAGATCAGCATCCGCCGCGACACCGCCCCCATGTCGCGCGACAGCTGGTGATAGCGGTCCTTGTCGGTATGGAACTGATCGCGCCAGTCCGCGAAGGGATGGCAGGATGCCGAGATCGGCGCCAGGCCGTAGTCCCCCGCGATTCGCGCCACTGTCCGGCGCAGATGGGCCAGGTGACCGCGCGCCTCTGCGATGTCGGCGGACACGGGCGTTCCCACCTCGATCTGGCAGCGCAGGAATTCGGGGCTGACGCTGTCGCCCAGGGCCTCGCGGCAGGCCGCCATCATCGCATCGGGGGCGGGGGCCAGATCGCCCGTGTCGGGGCTGACCAGCAGGTATTCTTCCTCGATGCCAAGGGTCAGGTCGGGTGCGTCGGTCATGGGCAGGCCTTCATGGTTCAGGACCGATGGAACCCGTTGCCACCCGCCCTTGCAAGTGCCGGGCGAAGCTTTCCTGCCCACGTGTGGCCTTTTCCAGCCAAGTTGCAGTGAGCGCCTGATCAAATGAACAGCTTGCTCGGATGCAATCGGCAAGCTATGTCAAAGCTTAGTGTTTGTTAGCGATTTTGGTGTTACATGAAAGCTCTGCGGAGCCTGGCGCTTGCTGCGCTGATGGCTGTCCCTGGCCTTGGGGCGTCGGCTGCCGTCATCGATTTCGATGATGCCACGTTGGGAACTCATACCAATTACGTCGAGGACGGCTTCACCTTCGACAAGATTCGCGTCGTCCGGGCCTATTGTCAGGGCGCACCGAAGAACTGCGGATCGGAAAACCAGTTCGTCGATTCCACGCTGACCCGGGTTGGCGGCGGGCTTTTCGATCTGGCAAGCATGTGGATCAGCCTTGTCACCTCGGTGCCCATCACCTTCGAGACCGATCGCGGCTCGGTCTCCTATGGCATCGGATCGACGATCGGCGATCAGACCATCGAGGTTAACAAGGGCTATGTGGTCGATTTCACCGGCAATGCCATCTTTCGGAACATCAGCTTCCTGCGCATCGTGGACCTGACCCTGGGCACCCCCGGAACGGGCGTCTTCAAGGGGAACCTGCGCTTTGACGACATCGACGTCAGCCCGGCGGCGGTGCCCCTGCCTGCGACGGGTGTCCTGTTGCTGGCCGGTCTTGGGGGCTTGGTGCTGTCGCGCCGGCGCAAGCGGGCCTGATCACCGGAAATCACATGACAAAAGGGCGGGGTTTTTCCCCGCCCTTTCCCGTTTCAGTCCATGGCGCGGAAGTTGAATTCCCCGCCTTCCTTGATGCCCGAGGGCCAGCGGGCCGTCACCGTCTTGGTCCGGGTATAGAAGCGGAAGGCGTCGGGGCCGTGCTGGTTCAGGTCGCCGAAGCCCGACTTCTTCCAGCCCCCGAAGGTGTGATAGGCCAGCGGCACCGGGATCGGCACGTTGATGCCCACCATGCCGATGTTGATGCGGCTGGCGAAATCGCGCGCCGTGTCGCCGTCGCGGGTATAGATCGCGGTGCCGTTGCCGTATTCGTGGCTCATCGCCAGGCCGATGGCTTCCTCATAGGAACCGGCGCGGACGGTGGACAGGACCGGGCCGAAGATCTCGGTCTTGTAGATGTCCATGTCGGGGGTCACGCGGTCGAACAGGTGCGGGCCGACGAAGAAGCCGTTCTCGTATCCCTGCAGGTTGAAGTCGCGCCCATCGACGACCAGTTCCGCGCCCTGGTCGATGCCCGACTGCACCAGCCGCAGGATGTTTTCCTTGGCGGCGCGGGTCACGACCGGGCCGTAATCCACGTCGTTGCCTGCGGTATAGGGGCCGACCTTCAGCTTCTCGATCCGCGGGACCAGGCGTTCGATCAGCGCGTCGGCGGTCTTTTCGCCCACCGGCACCGCGACCGAGATCGCCATGCAGCGTTCGCCCGCCGCGCCATAGCCCGCGCCCACCAGGGCATCCGCCGCCTGGTCCAGGTCGGCGTCGGGCATGATGATCATGTGGTTCTTGGCGCCGCCAAAGCATTGCGCACGCTTGCCGGTCGCCGCCGCGCGTTCATAGATGTATTGCGCGATCGGCGTGGACCCCACGAACCCGACCGCCTGGATCACCGGGTTGTCCAGGATCGCGTCCACGCTGTCCTTGTCGCCGTTGACGACCTGCAGCACGCCATCGGGCAGCCCGGCCTCTTGCAGCAGTTGCGCCAGCATCAGGGGAACCGAGGGGTCGCGTTCCGAGGGCTTCAGGATCATCGCGTTTCCGGCGGCCAGGGCGGGACCCATCTTCCACAGCGGGATCATGGCCGGGAAGTTGAAGGGCGTGATGCCCGCCACCACGCCCAGCGGCTGGCGCATGGAATACATGTCGATGCCGGGGCCGGCGCTGTCGGTGAATTCGCCCTTCAGCAGATGCGGCGCGCCGATGCAGAACTCGATCACCTCAAGCCCGCGCTGCACGTCGCCCTTTGCGTCGGGCAGGGTCTTGCCGTGTTCCGAGGACAGCGCCTCGGCCAGCTTGTCCATGTCGCGGTTGATCAGGCGCACGAACTCCATCATCACGCGGGCGCGGCGCTGCGGGTTGGTTGCGCCCCATTTCACCTGCGCCTCGGCTGCGCGTTCGACGGCGTGGTCCAGTTCGGCCTTGGTGGCCAGCGACAGACGCGCCTGAACCTCGCCCGTGGCGGGGTTGAAGACGTCGCTGAACCGGCCCGAGGTGCCCTTGTATTCCTTGCCGTCGATCCAGTGGTGAATCTCTTTCATCACATCCTCCTTGGTTGGGCGCAGCCTAGCCTTGCGGATTTGCCGGATAAAGAGGAAGGATGGCAAAGACGTTTTGCACTTTTGCAAAGGGCAGGACATGGAGTGGGACGACCTGCGCATCTTCCTGGCGGTGTCGCGGACCGAAAGCCTGTCGGGGGCGGGACGCAGGCTGGGCATGGACGCATCCACCATTGGCCGCCGTATCGCGCGGCTGGAACGGGCGGTGGGCGCGGCGCTGTTTGCCAAGACGCCGCAGGGCTATGTCCTGACGGCCGAGGGCGCGCGGCTGGTCGCCCCGGCCGAGGCGGCCGAGCAGGGCGCCAATGCCGCGGCCGAGGCGGTGCGGCACGAGGCCGGGCTGACCGGCCAGTTGCGCATCGGCGCGCCGGACGGCTGCGCGAACTATCTGCTGCCCCAGGTCGCGCGCAACATGTGCGCCGCCCATCCGGGGCTGGAAATCCAGATCGTCGCCTTGCCGCGCGTGGTGAACCTGACCAAGCGCGAGGCCGATATGGCGGTGGCCGTGTCCCCGCCCGATACGGGGCGGCTGACCGTGCAGCGGCTGACCGATTACCACCTGCATCTAGCCGCGCATGAGGATTACCTGCGCACGGCCCCGCCAATCCGGGATCTGGCCGACCTGCGCCAGCACCGGATGATCGGCTATATCCCCGACATGATCTTCGACCGGGAGCTGGACTACCTGTCCGAAACCGGGGTGCAGTCGGCGGCGATCACCTCGAACTCGGTTTCGGTGCAGATGCAGGCGATCCGGGCGGGGGCGGGGGTGGGGATCGTGCATGACTTCGCCATCCCCTTCGCGCCGGGCGTGCAACTGGTCCTGCCCGACCGCATCGCGTTGAAGCGCAGCTTCTGGCTGATCCGCCACGCGGACGACCGCGCATCCCGCCGCTTGTCGCTGCTGGCCGATCTGCTGGCGCAGGGGTTGCGGGCCGAGGTCGCGCGGCTGGAAGCCCTGCTTGCCGCGCCAAGCCTTGGTCGCACTTGACGGATCACGATTCGGGGAAAAGGATGGGCTTCAGCGATACTGCCAACGGAGGATGCCTCATGCTCGTCAACCAGTTGCTTTCGATGAAATCCACATCCGGCAAGCCGGGGATCGAGGCGCAGACGATCCTGACCATCCGCCCCGACGCGACCCTGGCCGATGCCGTGAAGATGCTGGCCGAAAAGCGCATCGGCGCCGTGGTGGTGTCGGACGACGGAAAGAAGCCGCAGGGGATCCTCTCGGAACGCGACATCGTGCGCCAACTGGGCAAGAACGGCCCCGAGGTGCTGTCCACCCTGATCCGCGACGTGATGACCCGTGACCCGCAGACCTGCGCCATGGGCGACGACGCGCTGGTGATCCTGGAACGCATGACGCAGGGCCGGTTCCGTCACCTGCCGGTCGTGGATGGCGACGGCAACATGCTGGGCGTCGTGTCCATCGGCGATGCGGTCAGCGGCAGGCTCAAGGAACTGGCGGCTGAGAAGGAGGCGCTGACCGGCATGATCATGGGCGCCTGATCCGGCGGCCAACCGCTTGCAAACCGAACGGGAATCGGCTTTCCCTGCGGGGCAGGCAAGCATAAGGGCGCCCATCCATGCGCATCGGTCTTTATCCCGGCACCTTCGATCCGATCACGCTGGGCCATGTCGACATCATCCAGCGTGCGATGGCCCTGGTTGATCGTCTTGTCATCGGCGTCGCCATCAACCGCGACAAGTCGCCCCTGTTCGGGCTTGAGGAACGGGTGGCCATGGTCCGGGCCGAATGCGACCAGATCGCAGGCCGCACCGGGGGCGAGATCGTCGTCCACCCGTTCGAGAACCTGCTGATCGACTGCGCCCGCGACGTGGGCGCGCAGGTGATCGTGCGCGGGCTGCGCGCCGTCGCCGATTTCGAATACGAATTCCAGATGGTCGGCATGAACCGCGCCCTTGATGCCAGCATCGAGACGGTCTTCATGATGGCCGACGCCCGCCGCCAGGCCATTGCCTCGAAGCTGGTCAAGGAAATCGCCCGCCTGGGTGGCGACGTGTCGAAATTCGTGACGCCCCCGGTGGCCGAGGCCCTGGTCAACCGATATCGCGGTTAAGGCTTGCGACATTTCGCCGCGCTGCTAGCATCATCTCCGAACGCGCGCCCAGTCTTGATACCGGAGGGATTCCTTGCCCCGATCCGACCTGCCCGCGCGCGATCACCACGGCCTGCCCGATGAAATTCCCGATCCCCGCCATATTGCCCTGTCGGACCTGTCACAGGCCCTGACCCTGGGCTGGCGCGACTTTCGCCGCGCGCCGGTCTTCGGGCTGATGTTCTCGGCCTTCTATGTCCTTGGCGGCTGGGCCTTGGCCTCGGTCGCCTTCGCGTCGGGCGAGGAGTGGTGGCTGATCCCCTTCATCCTGGGCTTTCCGCTGATCGCCCCCTTCGCCGCCACCGGCCTTTACGAGGTCAGCCGCCGGATCGAGGCGGGCGAGCCCCTGGATACCGCCCGCATCCTGCGCGTCGTCTTCGAACAGCGCCAGCGCCAGATCCCGTCGATGGCGATGGTCATCCTGCTGCTGTTCATGTTCTGGGTCTTCGTGGCCCATACTGTCTTTGCGCTGTTCATGGGCGTCTCGGCGCTGACCAACATCACCTCCTCGCCCGAGGTTCTGTTTCAGGGCAGGGGGCTGGTGATGCTGGTGCTGGGCACGATCATCGGCGGCGGCTTTGCCGTCGTGCTGTTCAGCTTTACCGTCGTCGGCCTGCCCCTGCTGATGGAGCGGGAGGTCGATTTCATCACCGCCATCATCACTTCATGCCGCGCGGTGGCGGAAAACCCGGGGGTGATGGCGGTCTGGGCAGCGATGATCGCGATCTGGCTGTTCCTGGCGATCCTGCCAGGATTTCTGGGACTGCTGGTCGTGCTGCCGGTGCTGGGGCACGCAAGCTGGCATGTCTATCGCCGGGTGCTGGCGGGTTAGACAGGATCGACATTTGGTTCAGCGTTCCGTCTTCACTAGCGAAGGCCATCGCCTTCGCCACGCGTTGCGGGTGCCGCAAATGCTGCCGGGCTTCAAAAAGCCCGGCCAGCGCCCGCCCGGCCCCCGGCGGGCGCCGGCCTACCCGGATCGCGGGATGGCAATGTTTCTGATGGCACCATCGCACAAAGGGCGGGGGAAACGCTCGTCGCGTTTCCTGGTCCCGCCTGCGATGGGGGTTCTCTAACCCCGCCCGATGAAGGGCATGTTGGTCGCCATCACGGTCATGAACTGCACGTTCGCGCCCGCGGGCAGGCATGCCATGTGCAGCACCGCATCGGCTACGACCGCGACATCCATCAGCGGCTCAGTGCCCGGCCCACCGGTGCTGACCTGCATCAAAAGGTCCGTCGCGGCATTGCCGATGTCGATCTGGCCGCAGGCGATGTCGAAGGGCCGCCCGTCCAGCGACAGGGACTTTGTCAGCCCCGTGACCGCGTGCTTCGAGGTCGTATAGGCGACGGATCCGGCGCGCGGCGAATGGGCCGCGATGGAGCCGTTGTTGATGATCCGCCCGCCCTGCGGGTTCTGTGCGCGCATCAGACGGAATGCCGCACGCGCGCACAGGAACATGCCCGTCACATTGGTGGCGATCACGTCGCGAAAGGTGCCGGCGTCCATCTGGTCCGGCGTGGCGGGGTCCGCTCCGCGCCCGGCGTTGTTGAACAGCACGTCAAGGCGGCCCCATTCGGCATGGGCGCGGTCGAAGGCGCCGTCCACGGCATCCTCGTCGGTCACGTTGCAGGGCAGAATCAGCGCGGGGGCACCGCCCGCCGTGGCAATCAAGGCGTCCGCCCTGCGTCCCAGCAGCGCGACCCGCCATCCGGCCGTCAGAAAGCGCTGCGCGGTGGCCCGCCCGATGCCGCTGCCTGCACCCGTGATGATGATGGATCGCGCCTGTCCCATGTCAGACCACCTTTTGCCGCTGCTGCCCCAGACCATCGATGCCAAGGCGCATGACCTGGCCCCGCCGCAGATAGACGGGCGGCTTCTGCCCCATGCCGACGCCGGGCGGCGTGCCGGTGGCGATCACGTCGCCCGGATGCAGCGTCGTGAACCGAGAGATATAGGACACGATTTCCGGGGGCCCGAACACCATCGTCTCGGTGGTGCCGTCCTGGAAGCGGTGGCCATCCACCTCCAGCCAGAGGCGCAGCGTGCGCGGGTCGGGAATTTCGTCCACTGTCACTAGCCAGGGACCGATGGGTCCGAAGCCGTCATGGCCCTTGCCCTTGTCCCAGGTGCCGCCGCGCCGCAACTGCCAGTCGCGTTCGCTGATGTCGTTGATCACGCAGTATCCGGCGATATGATCCGTCGCCTGCTCGGTTGCGATATGGCTGCCGCCGTCGCCGATGACGATGCCCAGTTCGGCCTCCCAGTCGGTCGTGGCCGAATCCGGGGGAAGAGCCAGGTCGTCGTCCGGTCCCGCGATGCAGCTTGTCCACTTGGTGAACAGGATCGGCTCGGTCGGGACATCCATCCCGGCCTCGGCGGCATGATCGGCATAGTTCAGGCCCACCGCCAGGAACTTGCCCACCTGGCCCACGCAGGCGCCAAGGCGCAGATCATGCTGGGGGCTGCCCGCGACCAGCGGCAGCGTGCCCGGATCCAGGGCGCGAAGCGCATCCAGGCCCTGGCGCGTCAGGCAGTCGCCCGCAATATCCGCGACATGCGCCGACAGGTCGCGAACCTGCCCGTCATTGTCCAGAAGCCCCGGCTTCTCCGCGCCCTTTGCGCCATATCTGACGAGTTTCATGTATTCTCCCATGCGTTGCCTGGCAAAGCCTAGCCCAAGTGGCGCCGCCCGATTTCCCTTGATTGCCAGATGCTTTATGCGGCAGCGGGCGAAAGTCGGCACGGAAAAAAGGCCCGCACTGGGGCGGGCCTTCATGTCGAAGCGGGATGTCTATTCCGATGCCGGGGGCGCCAGCTTCTTCGTGGGTCCGTTGGCGATCGGATCTTCCTGCCGCTGGACCGAACCTTCGAAATGCGCGCCGGATTCGATCGCGATGGTCTTGTGGATGATGTCGCCTTCCACCCGCGCGGATGCCGACAGGCGCACCTTCAGGCCGCGGACGCGGCCCACCACGCGGCCGTTCACCACCACCTCGTCGCCCACGATCTCGCCCCGGATGGTGGCGCTTTCGCCGATCACCAGTTGATGCGCGCGGATGTCGCCCTCGACCGTGCCCTCGATCTGGATGTCGCCTTCGGTGCGGATGTTTCCCACCACGGTCAGATCCGAAGACAGGACCGAGGGCGAGGCCTTGCGGGCAGGTGCTGCAACCGGGGCTTCGCTCCGCTCGGGCAAGGGGGCCTGATAGGATTCGGGTGCGGGGGTGCCTGGTGTCTGGGGTTTTTCGGTCACTCGGGTCTTACTGAACATTGCTCGCAGCCTTGATGAAGCTCATCGGGTCAACGGCCCGACCGTTCATGCGCACTTCATAGTGCAGGTGCGGCCCGGTCGAGCGTCCTGTGTTGCCCATATCACCGATCAGCTCGCCTTGCGACACCCTTTGGCCGGTCTTCACGCGAATCCGGGACAGGTGGCCATAACGGGTTTCGACCCCCAGTTCGTGTTCGATCTTGATCAGGTTGCCATAGGCGCCCTGCCGGCCGGCATAGGTCACGATCCCGTCGCCCGTGGCATGGATCGGCGTGCCCACCGGGGCTGCCATGTCGATTCCTTCATGCGCGCGCCCCCAGCGGCGCCCGAAGCCCGAGGTATATCGGAACGAGTTCTTGACCGGCATGGCCAGCGGCAGCTTTTCCATGGCGATGCGATAGGTGTTCATCTGGTCCAGCGTGACGATGATCTGGTTCGCCTTCGCTTCACTGTTGGTCAGCGCCGCGTCGCCGCGGGTGGAACGGCCCATCGGCGTCAGCGGGCCACCCTCGCCGGAATAACCCTCGCGGATGGTTTCCAGCACATCCTCGGGGTCCATGCCGACGGACCGGAACACATCGTCCAGCGGCTCGACCGAGATGGTCACGGCGCTTTCCAGCTGGGTCAGGATTTCATCGTTGCGGGCCAGGATTTCCTCGCGCTCCAAGGACAGTTCCTCGACCGTCCGGCGGGCTGCCTCGGCCTCTTGCAGGGCGGTGGCGCGTTCGTCGGCGGCCTGGCGCAGTTCGCCGGTCACGATGTCCAGGGCAGCCGTGACTTCCTCGGGGTGGGCGGCGTCGGGCTGGGCATCCGTGGCCTCGGCCATGGCGCGGGCGCTGTCGCGTTCGCCGATCGCGTCACGCAGGGTCGATTGGACGATGTCAAGCCCGGCTTCCAACTCGCGGCGCTGTTCCTCGGATTCCAGCAGCTGGGACTGCATCTGCGAGACCTGATCCAGGGCGGCGGCAAAGCGGTTCTGGGCGGCAAGCGCCTCGGCCGCGCGGGCGTCGCGTTCCTGGGACAGTTCGGCCAGCCGCTCCTCGAACGCGGCCTGGGTGATGACGATGGTGTCGCGCGACGAGCCGGCGCTGATCGCGTCGATGGCCAGGACCGAACTTGCCACCAGCGTCCAGCCGAAGGCCAGCGTGATGCCGCTGATCGCAACCAGCTGCGTCAGCGGGCGCAGGCGAACAAACCGCGTATCGTCATCGGATCGCAGGAACAGGCGCTTTTCGGGCAGGACGCGTTCCAGCGAGGCGTTGAGGCGGTTCGTCACGTTTGGCAAGTCATGTCCCCCGACGGCATGCCCGATCTTGTTCAGGCGATCTGGTTCCAGTTGCAGCGGGTAAAGCCCATGTGTGCCTTCCTGGCAACATTGGTGACGAACTCGGTTCCGCCGATGCGCGGAACATCGCCCCTTCGGGCGAAAATCCGCCGAACCACACAAGATATAGCTTCTAACCCTAGGAAATTTCATAAGGTAGTGGTCCGTTGCGATCCCCCGGAATGCGCAACGGGCGATCGATCGGCGGCACCGAGCGCTGATGGCAGTCGGGGCGCGGACAGATCCGGCAGGAAATCCCGATGGGTTCGAAGGCCCGCGGCTTAGTCAGATCCAGTCCGTCGGCATAGACGACGCTGCCCGCATGGGCCACTTCGCAACCCAGGCCGATGGCAAAGCGGCGGACCGGCGCGTTGAAGGCACCCGCGTGCTTCGACACGTCGCGCGACATCAGCAGATAGCGCACCCCGTCCGGCGTTTCCGCCAGTTGGCGCAGAAAGCGGCCCGGCTGCTCGAAGGCCTGGTGGACGTTCCACAAGGGGCAGGCGCCGCCGAAGCGGGCGAATTGCAGCCGCGTGGCGGAATGGCGCTTGGTGATGGTGCCGGCCTGATCGACGCGCACGAAGAAGAAGGGCACGCCCTTGGCCCCCGGCCGTTGCAGGGTGGACAGCCGATGCGCCACCTGTTCCAGCGAGGCGCCGAACAGATGCGCCAGCCGTTCCAGGTCGTGCCGTTCCGCCTGCGCGGCGGACAGGAAGGCGCGATAGGGCATCAGCGCCGCGCCTGCGAAATAATTGGCAAGACCCACCCGCGCCACGTCCCGGGCGGTCTGGCTGCGGAAACGGGCCAGATCCAGCGTCGCCTCCAACAGGTCGGCCTGCCGTTCCAGGGCGACCAGGTGCAGCAACTGGAACAACTGCGTCGGCCGTTCGGCGGCGGCATTCACATGGATCTCGGATCCCGAGCGGCGGAACACGGCGTTGGCGGGCAGTTCGGCGCGCGTCACGCGGATGCCGCGCTGCGCCAGCGCCGCCACGCCTGCATCCCACGGGTCCAGCCGCTGTCCCGTCGGGCAGGCAAAGCGTTCCGCCGCGCGGTCCACCGCGTCGATGTAGTTGTCGCAGTAATGGAAGAAGTCGCGCACCTCCTCCCATGGGGTGGAGAGGGCGTTCTGTCCCGATGCGCCGATCGCCTCGTCCAATGCGGCAAGGCGTTCCTGGCCCTGCCGGTGGGCGCGGTACAGATCCAGGAAGGCGCGGGCCAGCACCGGCGCATTGGTGGCGGCAAGGCGCAGGTCGGCCAGGGGCGGCACGGCGTCGAACAGGGGATCGGCCAGGGCTTCCTGCATGTCGATCACCATGCGTTCGGCGTCGCCCGCCGCCAGCGTGGACAGGTCCACCCCGAATTCCTGGGCCAGCCGCAGCAGCACGCCCACCGAGATCGGGCGGTGGTTGTTTTCCATCTGCGACAGATAGGGCAGCGAGACCCCCAGCCGGTCGGCGAACCGCTTCTGGGTCAGCCCGCTGCGCGCCCGCGTTTCGCGCAAGGATGTGCCTGCATAGATCTTCTGCGTGGCCATGATGTCCCCCCACCTTTGCAAAAGCCGCATTAGCGTTTGCAAAGCGGCCAGAGCAAGGCCTGCAATGGTCGGAAAGGGAAGGGCGCGAGTCAGGATCATGGGGGGATCATCGCGCAAACATCCTAAGATATCGTTGCGGCTTGCAAAGGCAGGCAGGGGCGGGCTTCATTGCGTCATGAAGCAGCGCAGCGGCAGCCGCATCCTGACCGGAACCCGCATCCGCGAACGCCGCCTGGCGCTGTCGCGGCGGCAGGCGGATGTCGCGCGGGCGGCAGGGATTTCGGCCGCCTATCTGAACCTGATCGAACACAACCGCCGTCCGGTGGGCGACCACCTGGTCCTGCGCCTTGCGGCCGCGCTGGAGGTATCGGCCGCGGAACTGGCCGAAGGCCGCGAGGAGGCCCAGATCGCCGCCCTGCGCGAGGCTGCCGTGCGCCTGCCCGACGACGTGGCCCCGGAACTGGACCAGGCGCCGGAACTGCTGGCACGCTTTCCCGGCTGGGCCGCAGCCCTGATCGCCACCGCGCGGCGGGCCGATGCGCTGGAACGCCAGCTTGTCACCCTGTCGGACCGGATGCGGCAGGATCCCTATCTGCTGACCACGCTGCACGAGGTTCTGTCTGCCGTCACCTCGGTCCGGTCCACGGCGTCGATCCTGGCCGAGGGGGGCGAGATCCCGCCCGACTGGCGGCAGCGGTTCCACGCCAATCTGGATGCTGACAGCCTGCGCCTGTCGAACACGGCGCAGGCGCTTGTGGCCTATCTGGACAGCTTCGACACCCAGGACGCGATCTTCACCCCGCAGGAGGAGGTCGAGGCCTGGCTGGCCGCCGGCGCGCCCCCGGTCGAAGAGGCGGGCGACCTTGCCTCGGACGCCGCGCGCGCCCTGGCCCGCGTCCATCTGCGGCGGATGGAGGATGAGCGCGCGGCCTTGCCCGACGCCGCCCTGGCGGTGGCGGCCGAGGATTCCGATCCGCTGCGCATGGCGGCGCGGCTGCGCCAACCGCTGGATCTGGTCATGCGGCGGCTGGCGGTGCTGAAGCCCGCAGGCTTCGACTCCGCGGGCCTGCTGGTCTGCGACGGGTCCGGCGCGCTGATCCTGCGCCGTCCCGCTCCGGGCTTTCCCTTGCCCCGTCCGGGCGACGCCTGCCCCCTGTGGCCGCTGTTCCAGGCACTTGCCGCCCCCCAGACCGCCATCGCCCGACTGGTCGAGGCGCCCTCAGGCCGACGCTTCCGCACCCTGAGCCTGGCTACCCGCCTTCAGCCCATGGGCACGGACGGCCCGGTCCTGACCCAGGCGCAGATGCTGATCCTGCCCGAGGAGCCTGGATCCCCCGGCAGTCCGGATCTTCTGATCGGTCCCGCCTGCCGGATCTGCCCGCGCGCGAATTGCGTGGCGCGGCGCGAACCGTCGATCCTGGCCACCGTCTGAAGACAGGCTTTGACAGCCCTGACCTTGGCGTCACATTATGTGCTGAAACGCCAGAGTGAGGGGGCCTTGGCGCGATGCTCGACATCCTGATGATCGAGGATGAACCCAACATCGCCGAGGCGGTGCGCTTTATCCTGACCCGCGAAGGCTGGCAGGTGGGGTTGCATTCCGACGGCCTGGGCGGGATCGAGGCGATCCGGGGCACGAAGCCCCGGCTGGTGATCCTGGATGTGATGCTGCCGCATAGGTCGGGAACGGAAATTCTTGCGGAACTGCGCGGCGATCACGATCCAGGCCTGGCCGCGACGCCGGTGCTGATGCTGACCGCGCGGGGGCAGGCCTCGCTGCACCTGCCGCAGGCGGATGCGGTTCTGGCCAAGCCCTTTGCCAATGACGACCTGCGCGCCATGGTGCGCCGGATGCTGAACTGAGCCATGCCGGACCAGCCGCTGTTTCTTGAACGCGCCTCGTTCCGCCGCAGGCGGCTGGGCGATGCGGCCCGCGTCCTGCCGGTGCTGGCGGCCTGCCTGATCCTGGTGCCGGTCTGGTGGATGCCTGCCCAGGTCAGCTTCGCCTGGGGCGCGGTCTGGCTGTTCGGCACCTGGGCCGTGCTGATCGCCGCCATCTGGGCGCTTCACCGTGCGCTGCATCGGGCCGACGCCGCGACCCTGCGCGCCCGCCGCGACATCGCCCAGGACCACGACCATGCCCTTTGAGGCGCTTGTCGCGGGCTGTCTGGCCTATGTCGCGCTGATGTTCGGCGTGGCCTTCGCCGCCGATCGCGCCGCCGCGCGGGGCAGGGTGCGGTGGCTTGACCATCCGGCGGTCTATACGCTGTCGCTGTCGGTCTATTGCTCGGCCTGGACCTTTTACGGAGCGGTCGGTTACGCCAGCCGGTCGGGGCTGGAATTCGCGACAATCTATCTAGGGCCGACGATCGTGTTCACGGGCGCTTGGTGGGGACTGCGGCGGCTGGTGCGGGTCGCGCGGATGCACCACGTCACCTCGATCGCCGACCTCATTTCGGCGCGGTTCGGCAAGTCGAATCGCCTGGCGGCCTTCGTCACGCTGATCGCGGTGATTGCCGCCACCCCCTATGTCGCGCTGCAGCTGCAATCGGTCAGCCTGTCCTTCGATGTCTTCGCCACCGACAGCCTGACCGACATTCCCATGGCGGGTGGCGGCGGCACGGCGCTGTGGGTGGCGGGCGGCCTTGCGCTGTTCACCATCCTGTTCGGCACGCGCAACCTGGCCGCGGACGAACGCCACCACGGGGTGGTGACCGCCATCGCGCTGGAAGCCATCGTCAAGCTGATGGCCTTTCTGGCGCTTGGCGTGTTTGTCGTCTGGGGACTGGCCGACGGCCCGGCAGACATGCTGGCCCGCATTGCAGAACGCGCGGGCGATCCCGGCTGGATTCTGAAACCCGACCGCTGGACCGCGCTGTTGTTCGTGTCGGGCGCGGCGATCGTCGCCCTGCCGCGCATGTTCCAGGTGCTGGTGGTCGAGGCCGCGGACGAGGATCGCCTGTCCACCGCAGGCTGGGCCTTCCCGGCCTATCTGTTCGCCATGTCTTTGTTCGTGCTGCCCATCGCGGTGATGGGGCAGGAGCTGCTGCCGGTTGATGCGAACCCGGATTTGTACGTGCTGACCCTGCCTGCCCAATCCGGCCAGAATTGGCTGGCCTTCCTGGTCTTCCTGGGCGGCTTCTCGGCGGCGACGTCAATGGTCGTGGTCTGCACCATCGCGCTTGCCACGATGATCTCGAACCACTGGCTGATGCCGCTGTGGCTGATGCTGCGCCGCAAGCCGCAGGGGGACGACCCCGAGGACCTGCGCGGTTTCGTCCTGAACGCCCGGCGTCTGGCGATCCTGGCGGTGATGGCGGTGGGCTGGCTTTACTATCAGGCCACGGGCGGCACCACCGCGCTGGCGGCGATGGGGCTGGTGGCCTTCACCGGCATGGCGCAGGTGCTGCCCGCAATGATCGGCGGGCTGCTGTGGCGCGGCGCCAACCGGCGGGGTGCCTTTGGCGGCGTGGGCCTGGGCTTTGCGCTGTGGCTGGCCACGATCTTCCTGCCCTCGGTCGGGATCGGCAGCCCGCTGCCCGTGCCGCCCGGCGTCGATCCGCTGGCCTTCGCGATCTTCCTGTCGCTGACGGTCAACACCCTGGCCTTCATCGGCCTGTCGATTTTCGGGATGCCCGACCCGGTCGAGCGTCTGCAGGGCCTGTCCTTCGTCAGCGCCGTCGATCCCGTCCGCCACAGCCGCGTCGCGCGCGGGTCTGATCAGGTGGAACCCCTTCTGGTCATGGCGCGCCGCGTCTGGGGGGCCGAGGATGCCCTGCGCTTTTTCCAGTCCGAGGCCGCGTTCCAGGGCAAATCGGGCTATCTGCCCGACCTGACGCCGCGTTTTCTGACGCGGCTGGAACGGCGGCTGGCAGGGTCCATCGGGGCCGCCACGGCCCATGCGATGATCGACAGCGTGGCGGGCGGGTCCGAACTGACCGTATCGGACCTGATGCAGGTCGCGACCGAGGCGCAGCGCGCCAAGGAGGAAACGCAGCGCCTGGAAAATGCGACAACCGAACTGGCCCGCACCGCGCGCCAGTTGCAGGAGGCGAATGACAAGCTGACCGCCCTGTCCGTGCAGAAGGATGCCTTCCTGGGCCAGATCAGCCACGAACTGCGCACGCCCATGACCTCGGTCAGGGCTTTTTCCGAAATCCTGCGCACCCCTGACCTGTCGGATGCGGACCGGGACCGCTTTGCCAAGATCATCTATGACGAAGCCGGACGCCTGACGCGCCTGCTGGACGATCTGCTGGATCTGTCGGTCCTGGAAAGCGGCCAGGCGCAGCTTTCGATCACGCCCGCCAACCTGCATGACCTGATCGAACGCGCGCTGTCGGCCGCATCGGCGACCCGCCCCGAACGCGTCTTCCGGGTCGAGCGGGAACCGCTGGCCGAATATGTGGGCATCATCACCGATGCCGACCGGCTGTTGCAGGTCCTGATCAACGTCATCACGAACGCCCGCAAGTATTGCGACGCCGAACCCCCGATCCTGTCGATCCGCGTCCGCCGGACCCTGCGGGGCGGGGCGCAGATCGACATCATCGACAACGGCTCGGGGATCGAGACCGCGCGCCAGTCGCTGATCTTCGAGAAATTCGCCCGCCTGAACGATCCGGCACGGGCCGGGGGGGCAGGCCTGGGCCTGGCGATCTGCAAGGAAATCATGGCCAATCTGGGCGGGGAAATCACCTATCTGCCAGGTCAGGGGGGTGCGGCTTTCCGCATCCTGCTGCCCCGTCGGCCTCCGGTGCCGGTCAATGCAGGATTGCGGCGCGCTTAAACCTTTCTCAACCGCTTCTTGCCAGAGTGCGGATCAGTGAATGCGATTCGGGATGGTCATGGCACAATCTGGTCAGGCAGAACTGTTGAAGACTCTGCTTCGGGTGCGCGGCCGCGGCGCGGACAATCCTGCCCGTCTTCCGCAGCCGCAGCCCCTGTCGCCTGCCCGCGCAGCCGCCAATGCCGTGGGCCGCGCGGCCGAACGGCTGTATCGGCTGCCCGTCCTTCCGGTCGATATCACGTCTGGCGCGGCGACCTTGGCGGAATTGCCCGAATTGCTGCCGGATCAATCGCTGCTGATCGTCCTGCAAGGGCCGGGCGACCAGATCGGCGTGATGGCCCTGGGGTTTGAAACGGTAACGGCCCTGATCGAGGTTCAGGCCCTGGGCCGCGTCACCGCCCGGCCCGCCGAACGGCGCAGGCTGACCCGAAGCGACGCCGCGATCTGCGTCGATTTCGTGAACGCCCTCATGTCCGAACTGGGGACCGAGATGGAGCAGGTCGAGGGGTTCGGACCGATCCAGGGCTATCGCTATGCCACCTATCTGGACGATCCTCGTCCGCTGATCCTCATGCTTGAGGATCGGCCCTATCGCAGCCTCAGCTTCGACCTCCGCCTGGGTGGCGGGGAAAGCCGCAACGGAACGATCCTGATCGCAGTGCCGCACAAGGCCGATCTTCGTCCGGCGCCGGTGCATCGATCCGCAGTCACCCAGGCCCCGGTGCCGCCCCCATCGCAGGCCACGCTGGCCAACGCCATGGCCACCGCCCCGGTCGAGGTGGTGGGCGTCCTGTGCCGCCGCACCATGACCCTGGGGGAATTGCGCGCCCTGGTTCCCGGCAAGCTGCTTGCCCTGCCGCGTGTCACCCTGGCCGAGGCGCGGCTGGAAACCCGCGATGGCCAGCTGCTTGCCACCGGCAAGCTGGGCGAGGCCGAAGGCTGTCACGCCCTGCGCCTTCACGATCCCGCCCGGAAGGCGGCGGGTCCGCAGCTTGGCCCGATCGACCCGCCCGCCACGATGCTTCCCCCGGATCTGGGCGAGGCTGACCCGTTCCGCGCCCGACTGACCCCGGAAACAGAGACTGGCGCCGGCGTGACGCAACAAGCGCTGGGGGCGTGAATCGCGCTTTACACTTGAATTCCGGGCGTTCCGGTCGCATTTAACCCCCGTCCCGAATCAGGCGGGGCGATCATTATGGAGTGACCATGGCCAAGGAAGAAATGCTCGAATTCCCCGGCGTCGTGAAGGAACTCCTGCCGAATGCGACGTTCAGGGTCGAGCTGGAAAACGGCCATGAGATCATCGCGCATATGGCAGGCAAGATGCGCAAGAACCGCATCCGCGTCCTTGCCGGCGACAAGGTGCAGGTGGAAATGAACACCTATGACCTGTCCAAGGGACGGATCAATTACCGCTTCAAGTGATGCGGCTTTTCGATACGGCGCCGCGATGACCACGCCCCCTGCGGCCGTGGAACGCCCGCGCCTGATCCTCGGCTCGGCCAGCCCGCGAAGGCTGGATCTTCTGGCCCAGATCGGCATCGTGCCCGATCAGATCCGCCATGCCGATATCGACGAAGCGCCGCTGAAGGGTGAATTGCCGCATCATTACGTTCGGCGGATCGCGCGTGAAAAGGCTTTGGCGCTGCATCCCGGCCTGAACGATGTGCTGCTTTGCGCAGATACCACGGTGGCGGTCGGCCGCCGGATCCTGGGCAAGCCCGTCTCGCGCGCAGAGGCTGCCGATTTCATGCGCCTGATGTCCGGTCGCCGCCACCGTGTTCTGACGGCCATCGTTATCCGCCACGGCGACAGGCTGCGCGATCGGCTGGTCGAGACGACCGTGCGGATGCGACCCATCACCGCCGCCGAACTGGACGCCTATCTCGATGTGGGCGATTGGGAAGGCAAGGCGGGCGGCTATGCCATCCAAGGTGCTGCGGCGGCGTTCATTCCCTGGATCCAGGGGTCGTTTTCATCCGTCGTCGGACTGCCGCTGGCCGAGACCGCCGCCATGCTGACAAGCTGCGGCATAACCAGGAAGGAAGCCCGGTCATGAAGGGACGCCAGGTCGTTCTGGGCGATTTGTTCGGCGCCGAGGCCGCCGCCTTGATGGAGGACGGCCGGCTGATCGACCTTCTGGTCGATGCCAAGGACCTGGCGCCCCTGGTGCCGGGGGACATCTGCCGCGGCGTGGTAGAGCGGCTGATGAAGGGGCAGGGCGGCGTTTTCCTGCGCCTGCCCGACGGACAGCGCGGCTATCTGCGCGACCGGTCCGGCCTGACCGAGGGACAGGCGTTGCTGGTCCAGGTCACGGGCGTCGCCGACGACGGCAAGGCCATTCCGCTGACCTCGCGCATCCTGTTCCGGGGCCGTCATGTCTTGGTGACGCCGGGGGCGCCGGGGATCAACGTCTCTCGCCGCATCCGGGACGAGGAAATGCGCGCGGACCTGACCGCCCTCGGCACGGCGGCCAGCCCCCCGGAAGGCACCGGCATCATCTTCCGCAGCCTGTGCGATTCAGCCCATCCCGACGACATTGCCGCGGAATTGGAAAGCCTTCTGGATCTGGCAGGCAAGGTCATCGCGGAACAGGGGGGATCGCCCGAGTTGCTGCTGGGCGCGGCTTCCCCGCATGAGCAGGCCTGGATGGAATGGGCCGATCCCGAACCCGACGCGATCGAGGAAGGCGAGGACAGCTTTGCCCGCTGCGGCGTGCTCGAGGCGGTCGATGCCTTGCTGACGCCTGCTGTGGCGCTGCCCGGCGGCGCCCATGCGGTGATCGAGCCGACGCGCGCCCTGGTCGCCATCGACGTGAATACCGGCCAGGACGGCAGCCCCGCCGCCGCGCTCAAGGCCAACATCGCGCTTGCCCGCGACTTGCCGCGCCAGTTGCGCCTGCGCGGACTGGGAGGGCAGGTGGTTGTCGATTTCGCACCGGTCCCGAAGCGCGACCGCGCCACGCTGGACCAGGTGCTGCGCGCCGCATTCAAGGGCGAAAGCGCCGAGACATCGCTGATCGGCTGGACCACCATGGGTCTTTACGAAATCAACCGCAAACGCGACCGCATCCCCCTGCACCGTTTGGCCCAGGGGGCAGACTGATGGCCTGCCCGATCTGCAACAAGCCGGGGATGGAGGCTTATCGGCCGTTCTGTTCGAAACGCTGCGCCGACATCGACCTGGGCCGCTGGCTGCGCGGCGATTACGTGATCCCCGGCGTTCCCCAGGATGACCTGTCTTCGGACATGAGCGAGGAAGGCGAAAAAAACAGTGGCGAGGGACTGGACAGTCGCCGCAAGCGCCCGTAAACACCGCCTGACGGTGCCAGGTTGCCCGGATAGCTCAGTTGGTAGAGCAGCGGATTGAAAATCCGCGTGTCGGCGGTTCAAATCCGTCTCCGGGCACCATAAACTTAGCGAACCTCCTGCCTTGGGTTTGACACTTTTGCGGGAAAGGTTTGACAACCTGCGTTCGCCGTTCGATCTTTGTGTGGCAGCGCACCAGCTTTGGCAGTGACGTGCACTATGTGGCAGCGCACTAGCTTCTGGACGAAAAAATTTCGTCAGTTTCGCGCGAGCAGCTGAGTTCCTGACAGCTGGAGGGGCGCCTTCGCGGTGATGCGAGGGCGCCGCCGGTTTTAGGCCGCCAGCGGTTCGAGGCAGCCGCGCGAGGGGTTCGGGCCGCGCAGGTTGCCCAGGAGGTCACGCGGCAGGCGCGGCCATTCGGTGGCGTCCTGATAGGCCCCCTAACCCACCGCAGGGTGATACAGTTGCAGGAGTTCACCAGGCCGTTCGCGGGATCGAACGACGACCTGCTGACCATCGGCACGGTGCGGTGATCGAAGCCGAAGTCGAATGCCCTTGCGTTCGCGGCGCGATCCGCACCTGCCTGCCATGTGCCTCCGGAATTGTTCGTGACGGTGATCCCCGTCGCGCCGAACGACACTGCGATCTGACCACCCATCGACCCCCAGGATGTCCCCGAAGCTGTTTCACCCTCGTTTGCCGCGTCCTTGCCACCGTATCGCACCCAATGGTGGACATGCCGAGCCGGATCAGCGGTAAACATGGCCTGGTTATGCGGCGTCACCTCCCAGCCCTTGGGCTAAATCACCATAGGGAATGAAGATCGTGCCGCCATTCGGCACGGCGGCGGGCAAGCCAGTCGGCCAGACGCCCCGCGCCACCTCGATCGTGAAGCCCTGGTCGAACATCTCCCAGAGTGGGACAAGATCGAAGGGACCGTCGCTGGTCGTCCCATCGGCCCGGTTCGGCGTGTAGATCAGGTTATTCGCAATATCCTTCTGCCTGAAGAAAGTGAAATCGGTCCCCTTTACCGGAGTATAGGCCCCCGAATAATGATCATCCGATTGCAGGTTTATGATGCTGCAATGGATCAGCGCGACGCCGCTTTCCCGCGAATCCTCCTTCAAGCCCGGCGCGCCCGTGAGATCCAAATGGTAATCGGTCGCTGTCTTGGCCTGCTCGGTGTCGGGCCTGATCAGGAGGCAGTTTTCATAGCAGATGCCGCCGTTGCCGAGACTGCCCGCCTGCGGCGTGCACGCAGGAAGCGCAACGATGCTTTCCGAGATCCGACCGTTGGTCGCGTCCTGTTCGCTTGCGATTTCAGATGCCGCATCGCCCCAGGCGATCTGCCCCTCGATGTAGCCGGCAGCGAGGACACGTTGCCTTCCGCGGTGCTTTCCCATGCTGCTGTCCCATGGTGCGCGGATGTCGAGGTTTTCAACGAACACGTACTCCGATCCGGTGCCGGGTGTGCGCCCCCCACATTGAGGAAATACGCCACGGACTGTCCAAGGTCGATGGTCGACCGCTCGCTCCCGCCAAAGGTGCTGATGGCGACCCGGCCCGCGTAATTGGTGATCGCGCGATGGGCTGCGGGTGTGAATGTATCGCCCGCGCGGAACAGGATCAGGTATGACCCGGCATTGGCGGCCAGATAGCCTACCGCATCGCTGAACGTGGTGAAGCGCCGATCCGCCGTCATGCCCGCCGGCTCACCCGTCCAGGTGCTGGTGCTGCTGACCACGAGGGGGATGTAACTGGCGGGATACGGATTGACCGCAAATGTAATAGAGCCATAGGCCGTGCGCCCCAGTAATCAGTGGCTGCGGCCAAGACGGTATGGGTGCCCGGATCAAGGATGCGGCACGAATACTGGTCGCGCGCCCGGTTGGCATTTCGGTGCGCGGGCAGCAGGCGCTCGGGCATGTCGAACGTCCCGCCCGATGTGCCGTAGTCCCATTCGACGTGGATCTCGCGGAATTGCGGATCACGCGCATATTTCGCACGCTTCTTTTTGTGCGCGAAGTTCGAGAACAAGGCCTTGAAGATGATCGGCTCCGGGCCGCCTCGGGTCAGGTCGGACGGATCGTTGGGGCGCGTGACCTGAATGGATATGGACGGTGTGCCCAGGCGTTTGACGGTGACAGGGATGCTACCCATGATTATGCCTCATAAACTTCGAAGATGGCGCCGACCCAAGGGGTGTTGGCGGGATAGGTGGCGGTGATGGGGGCGATAGTGTCAGGGCCGCCGCCCTCGAAGGCACCTTCGGCGATATGCAGCCAGCCGCCCGTGCCTTGATCGCCTCCGAAGGAGGCTCGTTCCCGAAAGGCGCTGACATCGCGGCAGATCAGTTCGGACAGGCCGCGCCGCACATTGTCGTAGACGTCGCGCACCGCGACAAGCAGTCGGCCCCGCGCGGCGGCGGTGGTCCCGCCCGCAATCGACAGGGTTGTGCCGGAACCGCTCGAAGTATTGGCCGCGTCCGCCCGGGCGCCCAGGTTGCGCACAGAAAGTGTGCCGCCCTGCGTCGGGCGATACACCATCATGGTCAGAAGGCCAAAGTTCCATTGGTCGGGAATGACAAGATTGGCCTCGGCGCCGCTTGTCGCGCGACGCGAATAGACCTCCAGGGCGCCATGTGCGGTGGTGGTCCCTGCCTGATACCGACCGAGTTTGGTCCCCCCGGCAGGCGCTGGGTTGACGGCTTTGTTTCCCGCGTGGCCAAGAAAGCAACCGCAAAATCCCCGGCCTGATGGTTCGTGGGCCACGCCGATGCAAGGGTGGAGTCCAGGCATTGGCCGTCCCCTTGCCGACAAACGCAGGCGCGGCTGCGATGTCGTTGATGACGACATCCTCATAGATGATGTTGGATACATTGCCTGCCGCGTCGGTGATGCCGTAGGCGAGGCGGTTGCCGACCGGGGTGTTGTAGCTGATGGTCATGGAGCCATCGCCCGCAGGGACGGCCACGGATCCTGTTTCGATGGTTGCGCCGGTCCAGGTGCCATCAGAGTTCAATACCGGATTGCCGAAGTCCATCCAGTAGATCGCCCAGTGGAGCGTCCCGCCCTCCGAGGTCATGACGAAATCAATTGCGCCCGTATCGGGGTTGTATTCGGCCTCGCTGATGATCGGCGCAACGGTGTCGGTGGCATTGGCGGGCACAATCGTCAGCGTCCGGGTGATCTCCGCGGGCGATCCAACGCCATTGGTTGCTGTCCAGACCGCTACATAGGTTCCCGGCTCGGCGTCCTCGATACGACCGTGGACGATTTCGTCCAGGACGCTCTGACCGCCACGGGTCAAATCCAAGGTCAACGAGGGCGCAGGGATTCCCGCCGTGATCGTCGATGCATGAATCACAAGATCGGCGCCGTTCTTGACCAGGCTTCCACCAGACATCTGCGGGGCTGCTGTGGCCGGCCCCGGAACGGTGTAAGCCGTACCGCGCGTCATGGTGTTGGTCAGCCAGTATTGACCCTCCGGAAGGTTGGGCAAGGTCTGCGGGAATACCTCGCGGGGAACAAGCCGCACGGAGTCGCCGCTCCAGTCCCCGTCTGTGATGATGATGCTGTTTGTTCCGGTCGTGGCGGCGAGTTCCGGCACATCCGGCATGGTGCTGATGGTCATGCTGTTGATGCCGAGGCCCACGTCCCAATCCGTGGCTATCGTCAGGCTGGCTGTCTGAGTCGCGTTGTCGTCGACGCCATTGGCCGCGGTCCAGATGGCGATGTAGTCGCCATGCGCCGCAGCGGGGATCGGCCGTCCTCAAGCTCCGTGCGGACATCATCGCTATCGCGCGTCAAGCTGGCGAGTGTCAGATTGGGCGACGGACGCCCTGCAGTGATCGCCGGCGGAACGAGCACGAGATCGTCGCCGTCGATCTCAATGGCGCCGCCCTCGATGCTTGGCGGCACCGGCAGGGGTTCCGGCGCATCGCCTGCCAGCAGCGACACGCCGTGGGTGTTCAGGACGTCATACCGTTCACCCTCGAACCAGACCTCGTGGGCGCCTCGGAAGATATGCGGCGACACGCCCGGATGCAGCAGACGGACGACCATCAGAGGATCTTCCTGAACACGATGTCCGTGGGCTTGCGCTGCGCCTCGGGCATCGCCTGGTATTCCTCGAGGTTGTCGGCGGCGAGGATGCGGGACAGGCCCGCCGCCTAGACTGCGGCCTCGTTGGCCGCCGTGACCTGTTCCAGGTCGTCGAGCAGGATCTCGGCCGTGTTCAGGATGAACAGCTTCTCGACCGTGTAGATCGGCACGACGGCGGCATCGAAGGCCTCGATCTTCCAGGTCGAGCTGCCATGACGCCCCTCGCCGTTCACGATCAGCGACAGGCTCCAGGAGCCGTTTGCGTCGGTGGTCGCGTCGATCTTGCGGCTGGCAAGTCGGGCGCCATTCTCGAAGGCGTCGCTGCCGACCATGGTGGCGATGACCTTGCCGCCGACGATCGGCGCGCCGAACGCGTCCTTCAGGGTGCCTTTGATGGTGGCCTTTCCAGGCATGGGTTACTCCTCGGTTGGGGCTGTGAACCCGAAAAGCTGGTCGAGATCCTCGTCCGTCAGGCCCATCGAGGCGCCGAGGGCCGTCAGGATCTGGTTGGTGCGGTCGATCACGGTGGAGGCCGCCCAGCGGACGATCGCCTCGAGTTGATCCTCGGCAGGCAACTGGTCGATCAGCGCCTGGATCGAGGGCGTGATCTCGCCGCGCGCGGCTGCGGCGGCGTCGGCGATCGGGATGATCCCCGCCTGAACCGCCGCCATGACCAGGTTGGCCCGCGTCATCGACGCGCCCGCCCGCCGTGCGGCCAAGTCCGCCGCAGGATCCCTTGGCGGGCGCGGGTCGGTCCAGAAGGCGCCGTTCCAGACGGCCCAGTCGCCGGGGCACGGCGGATAGGGAACGAAGCCGGTGCCGTCCCAGTAATGCGTATCGTCGGCCACGTCCTCGGGCAGCAGGACCGCGATCTGGCCCGCGCCCGCCTGCTCGGCGAGAAGGCCCAGTTCACAGATGCTGGTCCACAGGATGGCGCCCGTGGCGATGGAAAAGACGGCGCACGGCACCATGGTGTCACTTGAAAGCATTGGAGGCTCCAAGATAACGGTTGTCACAGGAGACGCCGGTCACACCGTTCCAGGTGGTCTCAGGTCCGCGGGAACTGTTCTGGGTGACGCGCTGATACATCCGGCCGCGCAGCTGATAGGTGACGGCTGTCGTCCCGGTCCACAGATCGACGGCCGTTATCACCTCATCCCAAGGCTTGGCGCCCGATGCCCAATCGCCGTAACGCGTTGTCTGAAGCAGGGTCGATCCAGGATACAGCATCACTTCGGATCGGTAGAGCCGTCCAGGCCTCCCACCCGATAGAAGATCGGCATGGGATCGACACGGCCTTGGTCAGGCTCAGCGAGGCCAGGACAACGTCGGCGTCGGCGTTCGCCGCAACGGCCCCGGCCGCGAAGCTGCAGGGAAACACCGTGGCAGAATAGGCGCCCAGCTGCAGGCGGCCGACCGTCAGGTCCGCAATCTCGGCGCCGTCCATGTAGGCGCGGCCATTGGCGATCAGGAACGGGACGGTTCGTGCGGCACTGGCCGTGCGGCTGGCCACGACGGCAAAACGGTTGGCCAGGACATAGACGTCGTTTTGGCCGTTGGTGTTGGTCTCGATGAAGATGCCGGCTTGTTGCGACACCTGGTTGGCGGCCGCCTCGGCAATGATCGCGATCCGGGTCGAGCCGGACGTGCCCCCGGCCGAGGAGGTCATCCGCATCAGGCCGCTGGCGGAGGCGCGGTCGGTCTGCGCCTTGGTCTGGGTGATGGCGTTGGATTGCGAGACCAACTCACCCTCGACATCCGTGACGCGGCTGGCCAGGGCGCTTACCGTCAAGGCATTGGCCTTCTGGCCCAGGCGGCTGGTCAAGGTGGCGTCGAAGGCCTGGATGCCCGCCGAGATCGCGCCGTCCGTCTGGGTCTTCGTGTAGCGGTCGCTGATCGCGTTCGAGGTGCTTCACCACACGGACATCTTTCCGTCGAGCAAGAGCGTCAGCAAGCTGGCGGCCAGCCTTGGCGAAACTTTCAGGACTAGGTCGCGGAAGTCCCTCAGTTTGCGGCGATCCTGGGGCTTGAGCAGGACGCGCACCATACCGGGGTCGAGTTGGTCGCCATGCGCGGTGTGTGGGCCAACATGGCGGAGACGGCCGAGATCGGGCGTGAAGATGTCCTAGTCCGGAAGCGGGGCGCAGTTGCCACCACGGACGTGCTTCTCGAAATCCGCCAATCGGTTGGCAAGGCTTCAAGCGCGCTTGCCCATATCTTCGGCATCGTCGCGGTTCAGCACCGGCGAGCGGGCATCGAGTCCGACCCAGGCAGGCGGATGTGCCTGACCTCCTTGGGATCGGCGTCACGCATGTTACTTGGTCCAATGGCATGTCCGCGGGCTGCCATTGCCGAATTCCAGGGGCCTGCTCGATCTCGGCCCTGAAGTCGTCTCGACGGACTGCCCTTTCAGGGGGATGTGCTGCCCTTCTCTCGACACATCTTCTCCAGGAGGCGCCGCAGCCAGCCCGTCAGGAGAGGGCGGATGAGCGGTGGGGTCTTTCCGCCCCGTCCTTCAGGGCCAGTATTCGAAAAGGCAATGCAGGTCTGGGCGATTTCAGTGGGTTGTTCGAAGGAACAATGCATCCAAGTGCCCGTTTCCTTGTTGGGCAAGGAGAGCCCTGCTGAACAAGGAGCCGTCCGATGGTCAACTTCCTCATCACCACCGCCGTCATGTTCCTCGACGCCATCATCATGTTCGGACTGGCGGTCGCCTCCGTGCCCTGACGGCCAAGACCGCGGGCAGGGGGTTGTTCACGCACGCCGGATGGCCTGGCTTCCCTTTTCAAGACGCGGCATGGACGATCAGGCGGGATGACCTCGCAATCCGACCTTTCCAGACCTGGCCTGATGAGCGCCCCCATCGAGATCCGGCATCCCTGGCGGGTGCTATCCGGGACAATCCGGCAGATCAGAACAAAGGGGTGACCCGAGGAGGATGACGGGCGCCACTTTGAAATCTTCACGGAACGGATGAACTCACCCCGCCAGCAGGGCCGCGTTGCCGCCTGCCGCCGTGGTGTCCACGCACAGATGGCGTTCGTGGACGACATGGGCCAGATCGGGCATTCCGGTGACAAGCTGGACGATCGCCCCATCCCGTGCAGCCAGGGCCTGCGCATAGGCGCGGCCCTGCGCGTCGTCACCCCACCACAGCGCCGCGGCCATGGGGGGCAGGCGGGTCAATGCCTCGGGGGGCAGGGTGCCGTCGGCGCCCACGGCATCGGCGCCAAGGGCGGCAACGGCGGCGATCTGCGCCGCCACCGTCTGCGCGCCAGGGCCAAGGCACAGGACCGGCGGGCGGGTATGTGCGGTCAGGCGGTTCAACTCTCCGGTCGGGCCGGGCATCAGGCGTTCGTCGATCTTGCGCGAACGATGGGTGGAAAGCTGGTCGCGGATGCGGTTTTCATCGGCCTGTCCCTGCCAGTCGCCCCCGGCGGCTGCGGGGGCAGCGGGCGCGAAGAAGCGGGGGACATAGCACGGCCCGCCCGCCTTGGGTCCGGTGCCCGACAGCCCTTCGCCGCCGAAAGGCTGGCTGCCCACCACCGCGCCGATCTGGTTGCGGTTGACATAGATGTTGCCCACATGGACCGCGTCGCTGATCTCTTGCACGCGAGAGTCGATGCGGGTGTGCAGACCGAAGGTCAGGCCGAAGCCGCGCGCGTTGATATCGGCCACCACCTGATCCAGTTCATCGCCCCGGAACGTCGCGACGTGCAGGACGGGGCCGAAGATCTCGCGTTCCAGATCGCCGATACCCCCTACGCGCAGCATGGTCGGCGGAACGAAGGTGCCCTGTGCAGGGGCGTCCAGCCTGTGAATCACCCGATTGCCGTTCGCGGCGACATAGCCTGCGATGTCGCCCTGTGCCTTGGTGTCGATCACCGGGCCGACATCGGTTGCCAGATCCCAGGGGTTGCCCACGACCAGTTCGTCCATGGCACCGCGGATCATCTCGATCACATGGGGGGCGATGTCGTCCTGGACATAAAGGCAGCGCAGCGCGGAACAGCGTTGCCCGGCGGACCGGAAGGCGCCGTTCACGATGTCGCGGACCGCCTGTTCGGGCAGGGCGGTGCTGTCCACGATCATCGCGTTCAGCCCGCCGGTTTCCGCGATCAGCGGCGTGCCGGGGGCGAGGTTCGCGGCCATGTTGCGCGCGATGGTCTGGGCCGTGGCGGTCGATCCGGTGAAGACCACGCCCTTCACGCGGCAGTCCTGGGCCAAGGCCGTGCCGACCACGCCCCCGCGCCCCGGCAGCAGTTGCAGGGCGGCAAGGGGCACGCCCGCCTGGTGCAGCAGCTTGACGCCCAGGGCCGCGATGATCGGGGTGGCCTCGGCAGGCTTGGCGATCACCGCATTGCCCGCCATCAGCGCCGCCGCGATCTGGCCGGTGAAGATCGCCAGCGGGAAGTTCCAGGGGCTGATCGCGCCCACGATGCCGCGCGCGGTGCCGGGGTTCGCCTCGCCCTCGGCCGCGTAATAGCGCAGGAAGTCCACCGCCTCGCGCAGTTCGGCCACGGCATCGGCCAGGGTCCTGCCCGCCTCGCGCGCGAGGATGCCGAAGATCGGGCCGAAGTTTTCCTCATAAAGGTCGGCGGCGCGGCGCAGGATGGCAGCGCGCTCTGCAGCGGGGGCGTCCCAGGGGCGCGCATCCTCGATGGCGCGGGCGGCGGTCGCGGCATTGGCCATCATCACCGTGGCCAGCCTGTCGCCCGTGGCGGGATTCACCACGTCCTGCACCTCGCCCGAAGGTTCGGACACCGTCAGCGGCACCACGTCGGGCATGGCCACATCGCGGGCCGCGTTGATCCGGGCCAGCGTCTGTTCGTCCGACAGGTCGAAGCCTGCCGAGTTGCGCCGCGAGGCACCATACAGGTCCGCAGGCGCCAGCAGCGAGGCCGGAGCCTTGGCCGTGGCAAGCGCGTCGAAGGGATCGCGCGCGACCTCCTCGGGCGTTACGGCCTCATCCACGATCTGGTTCACGAAGCTGCTGTTGGCGCCGTTTTCCAGCAGGCGGCGCACCAGATAGGCCAGCAGGTCGCGATGCGCGCCCACGGGGGCATAGATGCGGCAGCGCCCGCCGGTTTCGCGCAAAACGATGTCGTGCAGGCGTTCGCCCATGCCGTGCAGGCGCTGGAACTCGAAGCGGATGTCGCCCGCCATTTCCAGGATCGCGGCGACAGTATGGGCGTTGTGGGTGGCGAATTGCGGATAGATGCGGTCGGCATAGCCGATCAGCTTGCGGGCATTGGCGATATAGCTGACGTCCGTTCCGACCTTGCTGGTGAACAGCGGAAAGCCCGGATGGCCCTCGACCTGGGCGCGCTTCATTTCGGTATCCCAATAGGCGCCCTTGACCAGCCGCACCATGATGCGGCGGTCCAGCCGCACCGCCAGGTCATGCAGCCAGTCGATGGTGGGGCCCGCGCGCTTGCCATAGGCCTGCACCACGACGCCGAAGCCGTCCCAGCCCGCCAGCGAAGGGTCGGACAGCACCGCCTCGATCACCTTCAGCGACAGGACCAGCCGGTCCTGCTCCTCGGCGTCGATGTTCATGCCCATGTTCGCGGCCTTGGCAGCCTTCGCCAGCCGCAGCACCACCGGCACCAGTTCGCGCATCACGCGGGCTTCCTGCGCGACCTCGTAGCGGGGGTGCAGCGCCGACAGCTTGATCGAGATGCCGGGGTTCTTTTCGACCGATCCCTTGTCGCAGGCCCTGGCGATCGCCGCGATGGCATCGCCATAGGCGCGGGCATAGCGCGCGGCATCGGCGCCAGTCATCGCCGCCTCGCCCAGCATGTCATAGCTGTAGGTGAAGCCCTGCTTCTCGCGCGCCCTCGCGCGGTCCAGGGCGTCGGTGATGGTCTGGCCCAGGACGAACTGGCGGCCCATTTCCTTCATCGCCCGACCGACAGCTGTGCGGATCACCGGTTCGCCCAGGCGGCGGACCATGCGGCGCAGCGTGCCCGCCTGGTCGTCGTCCAGAACCTTGCCGGTCAGCATCAAGGCCCAGGTCGAGGCGTTGACGAGGCTGGACGAGGCCTCGCCCAGGTGCCTGCCCCAGTCGGACGGGGCGATCTTGTCCTCGATCAGGGCGTCGATGGTAATCTTGTCGGGCACGCGCAGCATAGCCTCGGCCAGGCACATCAGTGCCACGCCCTCGCGGGTGGACAGGCCGTATTCGGCCAGGAAATGCTCCATCAGGCTGGGCCGCGCCTCGGCCCGGATGCGGCGCACCAGGTCGGCCGCGCGGGCGCTGATGGCGGCGCGGGCGTCGGGGGAAAGGGCGGCCTGTTCGGCTAGACGTTCCAGAAGCTGCCTTTCGTCTGCGAACTTGGCCTCGGTGGAAAAGACGCTGGGGCTGACGGAGGACATGGCCGATCTCCTTGACTGGATCGGACAGGTTTATCATAGGTTTGGTAGGCCGTGCGCCTGAAGAAGGCACGCGATCTGGTCCAAAGGAACATTTTGGGGGCGATTTTCAGGATGAACGTCAATCTGGA
This sequence comes from Paracoccus yibinensis, assembly GCF_030846195.1. Lineage (GTDB taxonomy): Bacteria > Pseudomonadota > Alphaproteobacteria > Rhodobacterales > Rhodobacteraceae > Paracoccus > Paracoccus yibinensis. The sequence goes on along the minus strand of NZ_JAVCWH010000001.1, from coordinate 599,759 downwards.
TGCCCTGGACCGCAAGATCCTGGCGGAACTGACCCGCAACGCCCGCATCCCCATCGCCGAACTGGCGCGCAAGGTTGGCCTGTCCAAGACCCCGGTGGCCCTGCGGATCAGGCATCTGGAAGACATCGGCCTGATCACCGGATACCGCGCGATCCTGTCGCCCCTGAAGCTGGGCCTGACCCATGTCACCTATGTCGAGGTCAGCATGAGCGACACGCGCGAGGCCGCGCTGCAACAGTTCAACGCCGCCGTCCGCGCCATCCCCGAGATCGAGGAATGCTACATGATCGCGGGCGGCTTCGACTATCTGGTCAAGGTCCGGTCCCGCGACATGGCCGATTTCCGGCGCATCATGGCGGAAAAGATCTCGGGGCTGCCCCATATCAGCAACACCTCCAGCTATGTCTCGATGGAGGCGGTGGTGGAGCAGACCTTCACCTTTGGCTGAACGCTTGTCGCGGGTCCCGTGGCTTGGCCCCTTTGCCGTCTGTGTGAGGGGGCGCGTCAGATTTTCGCCTGAAGGACCGCAACCGGATCCATCATCTGGATTTCAACCGATACGCTGAATTCCTTGCCGGGGCGGGCGGCGATCCTTTCGATCACTGCATCGCGGGCAATCGCCGAGATCTGTTGAAGGACATGATCCTCGCGCCCCGGACGGGTTCGGATCAGGACCGTCGCAAACCCTTTCAGGCCGGCCCGGTCCCGGCCGATGCGGACCATGCCGTGGCGTATCGCACGGGTCTTGATGGCCTCGGCGGGCAAGAGGCCCGAGTTGCACAAGGCGTCGTGGACCGCCGACGTGATCTGACCGGGATCCCCCCATTCTTCCACGTTGTCGGAATATTCGATGATGACATGCGGCATCGGGATCTCCGGTCAGGGCAGGATGCTTTGGCTGATGGACTGGTCCAGCGCCTCGAAGTCGAAGTAGCCGATGGTGGCATAGAGGTCCTGCCGCGACTGCATCTGATCCAGCATCGGCGCCGTCGTGTCGTGGTCGCGCAGGGCGGCATAAAGCCGTTCTTGCGCCTTGTTGGCGACACGAAGGGACGAAACGGGCCAGATCACCATTCTGTAGCCAAGGCCCTCAAGCTCGGCCCCGGTCAGCGAGGGGGTCCGGCCGAATTCGGTCATGTTCGCCAGAAGCGGCACACCGGGCAGCGCCTGGGCGAATTCGCGCAGCATGTCCACGCTGGTCAAGGCTTCCGGGAAGATCGCGTCGGCGCCGGCTTCCAGATACAGGCGCGCGCGCGCCAAGGCGGCGTCCATGCCTTCGTTTGCAACCGCATCGGTGCGGGCGACGACGACAAGGTCGCGGCGCGCCCGGACTGCCGCCGCGATCTTGGCCGCCATCTCTTGCGGCGTCGCCAGGCGCTTGTCGGACAGGTGGCCGCATTTCTTGGGCAGGATCTGGTCTTCGAGGTGGATCGCCCCGGCCCCCGCCTCCTCGAAGCGGCGCACCATGACCATGACGTTCAGCGCCTCGCCATAGCCGGTATCGGCATCGACAAGCACCGGCAGGCCCGAGGCGTTCGCGGTCTGGCGGATGAAGAAGCAGACATCCTCGATCGTGATCAGCCCCAGATCGGGAAGCCCCATTGAGGCGCTCATGGCGGCGCCCGAGAGATACAGCCCCTCGAACCCCGCCGCGCGGGCCTGAAGGGCAGCTTGCCCATTATGCGCGCCCGGCAGGCGGAATATGCCGGGGCCTGACAGGCGCTCGCGAAAGCGCCTGCCTGCGGGAACGGGGTGGTGGTCTGTCAGCCAGGTCATGTCAGTCCTCTGCCAGTTGGGCTTCCGGCGGCAGCAGGCGCCGCAGCAGCCGGGGCACCAGCAGGATGGCGCCAGCCGCTGCCCACAGCACGATGGCGATCCAGCTGGACCACAGCACCTCCACATCGCCTGCCGACAGCGACAGGGACCGGCGCAGGTTGGTTTCCAGGATGTCGCCCAGGACGAAGCCCAGAATCAGCGGCGCCATCGGCACATGCAGCCGGCGCAGCCAATAGGCGATGCACCCGACCGCGACCATCAAGATCAGGTCGAACCCGGCCGATTTGCCGGAATAGACCCCTACGGCCGAAACCACGACGATGAAGGGCACCAGAACCCAGGCGGGAACCGTCAGCATCCGGGCAAAGACGCCGACCAGGGGGATGTTCATCGCCAGCAGCATCACGTTGCCGATGAACAGCGAGGCGATCAGCCCCCAGACCAGATCCGGCTGCGAGGAGAACAGCATCGGTCCCGGCGTGATGTTATAGAGCGTCAGCACCCCCAGCATGATCGCCGTCGTTCCCGAACTGGGAATGCCCAGCGTCAGCATCGGAATGAAGTTCGAGTTCGAGGCCGAGTTGTTCGCCGCCTCGACCGTCGCCAGCCCGCGCAGGTCGCCGTTCCCGAAGCGGTTTTGGGCCGGATCGCGGCGCGCCGCCATCTTGCGTTCGGTGGAATAGGCCAGGGCCGAACCCACCGTGCCGCCCGCGCCGGGCAGCAGCCCGATGAAGAAGCCGATGGCCGATCCCCGCAGGGCCGCGGGAAGGGTGAAGCGCATCTCGGACAGGTTGAACAGGCTGCGGCCCATCCGCTCCATCTTCACCTCTTCCTCGTCATGATGGTTCTGCAGCAGGATCAGCAGTTCCGAAATGGCGAAAAGGCCGATGACCAGGGTTGAAAAGGCCAGCCCGTCGATCAGGTTCGGCATGTCGAAGGTATAGCGCATGACGCCGGAATTCGCGTCGATGCCGATCGTCGCCAGGGCCAACCCGATGCCGGCGGCCAGCAGCGCCTTGACCGGCTGGTCGGCCAGAAGCCCGGTCAGGCAGGCAAAGGCAAAGACCATCAGCGCGACATATTCCACCGGCCCGAAGGCCAAGGCCCATTTCGACAGGACCGGCGCCGCCAGCACGATCCCGACCGTTGCCAGAACCGAACCCAGGAAGGATGTCCAGGCCGACAGCGACAGGGCCACGCCCGCCATGCCCTGCCGCGACAGCGGATAGCCTTCCAGCGCGGTCATCACCGCCGAAGCCTCGCCGGGCACGTTGATCAGGATCGCGCTGATGCGGCCGCCGTATTCGGACCCGATATAGATCGAGGCCATCAGGATCATCGAGCTTTCGGGCGGCAGGCCCAGGGCAAAGACCACGGGGACCAGCATGGCCACGGCATTGACCGGGCCAAGGCCCGGAAGAACGCCGACCATGGTGCCGACGACCGCGCCGATGGCCGCAAGCAGCAGGTTCATCGGCATTGCCGCGACCGAAAAGCCGGACATCAGGAAGCCAAGCGTTTCCATCAGATCAGCCCCCTGAGAATTCCAGCGGGCAGCACGACGTCAAGCCCGTGGTCGAACAGCAGATAGGATCCGACGGACAGGATCAGCCCCGAGATCCCCGCCTGGGTCCAGGTCGCGCCGAACAGCCGGGCGACCACCGCGCTCATCGCGAGGGTGGACGGGACATAGCCCAGCGGTTCGAAGACAAGGGCATAGACGAACAGCGTCGCCGCCATCATCAGCAGGCCCAACAGGGTCCGGCTTCCGACCGGCTCGGCCTCGCCGCCGCCCTGAATCAGCAGGATGATCCCGCAGATCCCGATCAGGGCGGCGGTGATCATCGGAAAGGCACGGGGTCCGACCGGCTCATAGGCGAAGGGCGCGACAAGCCCCCATCCGAAGACGACAAGGACGGCAGCCATGAGCAATGCCATGGCCCCAAGGGTTCGGTTATTGCTCATGGCGTCCTGTCCTTATTGCTGGACCAGCTGGAACTCGGCCGCGAGCGTGCGATAGTCCTCGACGGCCGATTTGACGAAGCTGTCCAGTTCCTCGCCGGTCATCGGCATGGGCAGCAGGTTGCGGCTTTCCAGCAGCGCCGCATAGCCGGGCGCAGCCATGGCCTTCTGGAAGGCCTCGGCCCACCAGGCGTAATCCTCGTCCGAAACGTCGGGGCCGACATAGAAGCCGCGCACGATGGGCCACTGGATGTCGAAGCCCTGTTCCTTCGCTGTCGGCACCTCGGCCAGCTTGCCGGACAGGCGTTCGGGCGCAAAGATCGCCAGCAGCTTCAGGGGCGCGCCGCCGTCGATGGCGGCCTGGCTGTCGCCGACATCCTGCATGCAGGCCTGCACATGGCCGCCCTGCAGGGCCGTGGCACAGTCGCCGCCGCCTTCGAAGGCCACGAAGCGCATCGTCTTGTGGTCGATCCCCGCCGCCCGCGCGGTCAGGGCGGCCTTCATCCAGTCCTGGCTGCCGATGGTGCCGCCGGCGCCCAGGATCACCGAACCCGGATCGGCCTTGATGGCGTCCATCATCTGCCCCAGGCTTTCCCAGGGGCTGTCGGCAGGCACGACCACCGCGCCGTAATCGGTGCCGATGGATGCCACCCAGCGGACGGCGTTCTCGTCATGGTCGCCGAACTTGCCCTGCGCCAGGTTCAGAAGCGACCCTGAGGAAAAGGCGACGATCGTGCCCGGTTCGTCCGAACGCTGGCCTACCACGGTGCTATAGGCCACCGCCCCGATCCCGCCGGGCATGTAGGACACGCGCAGGGGCGATTCCAGGATGCCCGCTTCGGTCAGGGCGGCCTGCGCCAGCTTGCAGGTGATGTCGAACCCGCCGCCCGGCTGGGCAGGGGCGATGCATTCCGGGTTTTCGGGTTGGGCAAAGGCGATCGTGGATGACAGGATCATCGCCGGGGCAGCCAGGGCGGCGGCCCGCATCATGTCGATGCGAATCATGAGGTTCCTCCCAGAACGAATGTGATGAGCCTCCCAGCTCATGCAGCCTGGATACGAAACGGAACCTTTCAATCAGCTTTCAACCGTTCCTGCCTGTCGGGAAGATGCAGGACGGCCGAAAGCCCGCCCTCGGGCCGGTTCGACAGCACGGCGCGGCCGCCCAGGGACTTCATGATTTCCTGCACGATGGTCAGACCAAGCCCGGTGCTGTCCGTTCCGGCACGCCGCCCGCCTGCCAGATTGAACCGCTGCCCGGATGCAAGCTGGCGCAGCAGGGCATCCGAAAGCCCCGGTCCGGCGTCACGCACCTCGATCAGGGTTTCGTGGCGGCCCCGGCATGCGGTCAGCACGATGGTGGCGCCACGCGGGCTGGCGTTGATGGCGTTGCCCAGCAGGTTGCTGACAGCTTCGAACAGCAGGGCCTCGGGGACGTGCAGGGGGCGCATCTCGGGCGACACCTCGACCTCCAGAAGGATGCGCCGCTGTCGGGCCGGCCCGACATGCAAGCGCACGACGCTGTCCAGAAGGGCATGGGCATCGACCCGGTCGGGGGCGCCGTCGATCCACATGGCGGCGTTGCGGGCATGGGCCAGCGACAGAAGCTGGCTGGTCAGATGCGCCGACCTGTCCACGATTTCCCGCATCGCGGCCAGAACATCCTGGATCTGGCCGGTGTCATCAAGCTGCCGGGCACGGTCGATCTGCGCGCGCAGCACCGCAAGGGGCGTCTTCAACTGATGCGAGGCGTCCTCGATGAAGCGCCGCTGCGCCTCGCCCTGCGCGCGGTGGCGATCCACCAGGCGGTTGACCGAGGTGACAAGCGGCTGGACCTCTCGGGGCAGGCCCGTCGGGTCCAGCTGGCGCAAATCGTCCGAGGCGCGCCGATCCAGGCGGTCACGCAGCGACCGAAGCGGCCGCAGCCCGGCATGGACGCCCAGCGAAAGCAGGACCATCGCGGCGATCAGCGCCGTCAGGTCGCGCAGCATGGTCCGGGTCATCACCGTGTGCAGGAAGGCGTCCCGCGATTCGGTCGTCTCGGCGATCTCGATGACAAGGTTCTGGCCGCCGCTTGCCCCATACAGCGGCGGGTCCAGCGGCCGCATATAGGCGCCGACGCGGATCGGCCGGTCGAAATAGGTCGCATCGTAGAAGACGAACTCCTCGGGCTTCAGGGGCGGGGGCGGCGGCAACAGCGGCTCTCCGATCTGCACCAGCCCGTCGTCGGTCGAGACCCGGAACAGGATCTCTCCATCGGCCGTGGCCTGAAAGCTTTCGAACAGCGGATAGGGCAGTTCGACCCCCAACCCGCCGCTTTCGGTCGAGACGCGCAGGTCGATCGCGCGGATCGCGCCGCGCAGGGATCTGTCATAGGCGCTGTCGGCCACGTCGCGCAGGCTTTGGACCGTCAGCAGCAGGCTGGCGGTCATCAGGAACAACAGCGTCGGAAGCGTCCACAGGGCAAGCGTCTTCCACAAGGGACGCTCCGTGGCCTCGGTCCGGCTGGCGCTCATCCCTCGTCTTCCGCTTCAAGCAGATAGCCGACGCCGCGCAGCGTGACGATCTGGACGCGGCCTTCGCCCAGCTTCTTGCGCAGCCGGTGGACGATCACCTCGACCGCGTCGGGGTTCAGGTCGCTTTCCATGCTGACCAGCCGGTCCACGATCTGCTGCTTGGACAGCGGATCGCCCTGCTTCTGGATCAGCAGCCGCAGCACGGCCTGTTCCCTGGGCGAAAGGGCCAGCGGCTGGCCCGACATGGTGAAACGCTGGCTGGCCTGGTCGAACTGCAACGGCCCGCAGCCATAAATCCCGCGCGCCCGGCCGTGGCTGCGCCGGATCAAGGCCTGAATGCGGACCTCAAGCTCCTCGATGGCGAAGGGCTTGCCCATGAAGTCGTCGGCCCCGTCCCGCAACAGGGCCACGCGCTGCGCCAGACTGTCCCGCGCGGTCATGACCAGCACGGGCGTGTCGTTGCGCCGTGATTTCAGCCGGGCCAGAAGGTCGGTCCCCGACAGCGCCGGAAGTCCAAGATCCAGCAGGATGACGTCGAAATCCTCGGAGGTGATGCGCAGTTCGGCCATGCGGCCGTCCTCGGCCCAATCGACCTGAAAGCCACGCCCCATCAAGGCCTGGGTCAGCCAACTCGCCAGATCAGCGTCATCTTCCACAAGAAGAACACGCAAGGGGCACTCCTCCAACGCTTCGGGGCCAACGGGCAACCCACCATCCCATGCCACAGAAGGCGGTCACCAGATAGCCCGCGTTGCCCTGCGCGCAGGGCAGTTGCCATTCCGCCCCATCCAGGGTCACGGAAGAAGCACAGGATCTGGACGGGCTGGCTTGACAGGCATCCGATCATCCTGCGGTCCACAAAGGACCCAGAGGCGAACGGGATCGTTCAGCGTTGGTGAAGCCGGAAGAACGGAAGGCGTGGAGTGGGTTCGGTTTAGGGGCTTGGCAACATTCGTAAGCTCGTCCAGAGCAGGCAGAGAACGGCCAAAGTCCTGATGCAGCTGGGGCATTTTCTGCTGAATAAGCGGACCGAGATATGCCGAGCGGCTTGGACACAAAGCGAACCAACATCGTTGGCGGAAACCCGGAAATATATTGTGTAAAGCCGTTGCCGTACCCGGAAACAGGGCCACTCTGAAATCCGGCTGCTGTTAAGAGGACCAGTTCAATGCTATTTTGGATTTGATATCAGCGGAGCTTGCATCAGGAGGTCCAGATGACGAGCCGGACAGCATTAATCTCTTTGGTTTTGATCGCGCTTCCAATGTCGGCGGCGTCCGCCGCGACCGCTTTGTATACGGCAGAAGCCTCCGCAGAGGTCAGGTGGAGTTACATCGTACCGGAATTCGTCGGGGATTATCCCATTTCCGAGGACGACCGGGAAGGGCCGACGATAGAAGAGCGGTTTACGTATCCACTGCAGGGATATGAATCAGGTGACACAACGTTGGACGGCGATGGGACTTCCCTCCTGGTGACCAAGGGGCAGGCACTTTCGGCTGGCTCTGGAGCAGTCAGTTCCTGGACGGGCGGCTTTGGTGCCCATTTCTTTCCCGTATTGATGATCAACGAATGTGACCTGATAGGTCAGTGCGATTGTAATCCCTACTGCGATATCGGAGTGGCCTTCGATATCGTGTTCGATATCCTTCTTCGCGCCGACGCCGCCGCGATGTCTTCAGGAGCGGGATCAAGATCAAGCGCGGGGGCGAAGGCGCAAATCGAGATTTTGGACAGGACTCCCTTCCGCCCCCAGAGAGTCATTGCAACTTTCGTAGCACAGGCAGCTTCGGACAGTGGCGGCAGCAACGAGGACGCGGACGAATTTGCGACTAGAATGAGCTACACCATGCAATGGGAAAGGTTTGAACCTACTGTTGTCGAGTTTCGCGTTTCGCTGGATGTAGAGGGAGAGGCCGCAATCGCGCCAGTTCCGGTGCCGGCGTCTTTCCCGCTACTTGGAGCAGGGCTGGCAAGTATCGCCGCGATGGCGGCGAGGCAGCGCCGAAAGGCGCGCGTCTCGCGCTCTACTATCATGTAGTCAGCTAAAGCAGTTCGGCAAAGACCGGCTTTAGGGAATTTGATGGACGGGCTGATTGTGATGCATCCTTTCTGCGTGAAGCGATGATGTCAGCACCGTTACCGCATGCGCTGTGCGCGCGGTTCAAGGCCTGAATGTGAAATATCCTCTCGGGTTGGAAGTAAGGGCCGGCGGCTTATTCTTGACGAGGCTCCTAGGAGCCGGACATGACTTGCCTGCTTGGAACGAGCGCCCGGAGGATTGGCGCGCATCCTCAATTTAAAAAGCCGGCAGGGGGCGGTTCAAAGTCACGGTTGGTCGCAGGCAAGACCGCTCGCATTGACCGCCTTTGCTAATCCGTGACAAATTTTCTTTCAGTCCGCTGCATGGATCCACCGAAGTCATAGGCAGCAGCAGATTCTCGGAATGAGAAGGGGGCAGGTCGGTGGCTCTGGCAAGATACGAAAACTGGAGCAGCCCCCGCCAATACGGCCATCTGTTCTGCATGTTCCCGAACTAAAAGGGGAAAGCTTTTGGGAAGTAAGCGAGCCGAACTAAGGACGTTAGAATAAAGTTAAGGCGCTATGCAAATGATATGGCGGAGAGGGTGGGATTCGAACCCACGGAACCCGTGAAGGCTCAACGGTTTTCGAGACCGCCGCATTCGACCACTCTGCCACCTCTCCGCGTCGTGGTGAGGCGGGGATTTAGAGGGGTGGGGGTTGAAGCGCAAGTGGTTTTGTCGAAAAAAACACCTGTGTCACGAAAGGATGCCGGATGCTGCGGTTCTTGTGCCTTTGTCTTCTGGTCGCGGTCGGGCAGCCGTCCCATGCGCAGCCGCGTCAGCCTGTGCCCCCGCACCAGCAGGCCGCCCATGTTCTGTGGGACGTGATGCAGCTTGACCGGCTTGCCCCGGTCCTGCGCGACGAGGCCGTGGCCGAAGGGGCGGAGATGGCCGCGACGATGTTTCCGCGCGGCGGCACCGGACGCTGGCTGGGGCAGGTCGCGGCGATCCATGCGCCGCCGCGCATCCAGGCCTTGTTCATGCGCGGCGCGGTGGAATCGCTGACCACGATGGATCCGGCCGATCTGCAAGCGGGCTTGACCTTCTATGGCACCCGTCTTGGCCAGCGACTGCTGGCGCTGGAGACGACTGCCCGCGTGGCGATGCTGGACAAGGATGTCGAAGCCGCCGCACGGGCGGCCTGGGCACAGGCGCAGCGGCGGTCGACCCCCCGCGCCGCCCGCATCGCAAGGTTGATCGACGCCGCCGACCTGGTCGATCCGAACGTGGCGGGCGGGTTGAACGCATCCATCGCCTTTGCCAGGGGATTTCAGGCGGGCGGCGGTTCCTCGATGCCGCTGGCAGAGGGCGAGGTCATCCAGAACGCCTGGGCCGAGGAACCGGAACTGCGCGCCGATACCGAAAGCTGGATCGGCGCCTATCTGTTCCTGGCCTATTCCTCGCTGGGGGACAGGGAGCTGGAGGCCTATATCGCCTTTGCCGAATCCAGCGCAGGCGGGGCGCTGTCGCGGGTGATGTTCGCGGGCTTCGACCGGGTCTTTACGCAGACCGCCCATGACATGGGCCTGGCTGCCGCGGCCGAGATGCAGGGGCGGCAATTGTGAAAGGTTCGGTCCTGCTGACGGGCATCCTGGCGCGGCCCGAGATGATGGACGTCTTCGGCCTGACAGGAACGCCCGAAACGCTGCCCGGCATCCTGACGGGCGGTGCGCGGGCGGGGATCGACCGGAACAACTGGCCCAAACTGGCGCCGGGGCAGGGGAGCGTTGCCGCCATGCGCGTCGTGCCGAATGCGGCGCTGAACCGCTATGCCGCAGTGATGGGGCTGGCGCCGCAGGACGGCATCCTGGGTCTGGGATCGGGCACCGCCGAGGGAGAGCCGCAGGTGCCGCTGGCCGTTGCCATCGCACGGCATGTCCTGGCCGCGCCCACGGATCGACCGGTGGAGGACATTGCCGCCCGCCTGCCGATGATCGGGGTGATCGCGGCGTCGGAACTGCGCGGTGCGGCCAGCCCCCTGTCCGGGGGTTCCCTGGTCAGCCTGCGTTCGCCCGGGGACGTTGAGGACGTGGCGCGGGACGAGCCTCATGCGGGCTTCTTCTCACTCCAGGTCTGCCAGTTGCGCCACAGCACCCATGCGGGCGGCATGACGCCCGTTCTGCGGAGAGAGGTGCTTGTCTCGGGCGACGCCGTGGTTCTGCTGCCTTGGGATCCCGTGCGTGACCGGGTGCTGCTAATCGAACAGTTCCGCGTGGCCCCCTGGCTGCGCCACGATCCCCAGCCTTGGCTGCTGGAAGCCGTGGCGGGCCGCGTCGATGCCGGCGAGACGGTCGAGGATGCCGCCCGCCGCGAGGCGCGCGAGGAGGCGAACCTGACCGTCACGCGGCTGTTCCCCGCGATCCACCATTATCCCAGCCCCGGCGCGCTTGGCGAATACCTGTATCAGTTCGTGGGCATCACCGACCTGCCGGACGGCGTCGAGGGCATCCACGGACTGGAAAGCGAGGCCGAGGATATCCGCGGCCATCTGACGACCCGCGCGGAACTGACCCGGATGGCCATGGCGGGACAGTTGACAAGCGGGCCGCTGACGATGATCGCGCTGTGGCTGGAACTGCGCCATCAGGCGATCCGCACGGAATTGGGATTTGGTTGAACCGGGCTGCGGGGTTGTGCCTCTGACGGACCCGTGTGTAGGTAACGCGGAACTGGACCCCGACGGATAGGTTGCTTGACCATGCGAATTTGCCCCGACCTGGCCGACATGATCGGCAACACGCCCCTGATCCGCCTGCGCCAGGCCAGCGAGGCGACGGGCTGCGAAATCCTGGGCAAGGCCGAATTCATGAACCCCGGCCAGTCGGTCAAGGATCGCGCGGCGCTTTTCATCATCAAGGACGCGGTGGCCCGCGGCGCCCTGCGGCCCGGCGGCACCATCGTGGAAGGCACGGCGGGCAACACCGGCATCGGGCTGGCGCTTGTCGGCGCATCGATGGGTTTCCGATCGGTGATCGTGATCCCGGAAACCCAGAGCCAGGAGAAAAAGGACATGCTGCGCTTGGCCGGGGCAACCCTGGTCGAGGTTCCGGCAGCCCCCTACAAGAACCCCAACAACTATGTTCGCTATTCCGGCCGCCTGGCCGAGGCCCTGGCCCGGACCGAACCCAACGGCGCGATCTGGGCCAACCAGTTCGACAACACCGCCAACCGCCAGGCCCATGTCGAGACCACCGGCCCCGAGATCTGGGACCAGACCGGCGGCAAGGTGGACGGCTTCATCTGCGCGGTCGGTTCGGGCGGCACGCTGGCGGGCGTGGCCGAGGCATTGCAGCACAAGGGCGTGAAGATGGGCCTGGCTGACCCGGAAGGTGCGGCGCTGCATTCCTTCTATACCACGGGCGAATTCGACTCTCCCGGAAGTTCGATCACCGAAGGGATCGGGCAGGGGCGCATCACCGCGAACCTGGAAGGCTTCACCCCCGATTTCAGCTATCGCATCCCCGATGCCGAGGCATTGCCGGTTGTATTCGACCTTCTGGAACACGAAGGGCTTTGCCTGGGCGGGTCGTCCGGCGTCAATGTCGCGGGCGCGATCCGCATGGCGCGCGACATGGGGCCGGGCCACAGGATCGTCACGATCCTGTGCGACTATGGCAACCGTTACCAGACCAAGCTGTTCAACCCGGACTTCCTGCGTGCCAAGGGCCTGCCCGTGCCCGGCTGGCTGACCCGCGAAGCGCCCGACATTCCCGAAGTTTACGAAGGCTGACCCCCATGATCCGCGCGTTCCTGGCTGTCGTCCTGACGGTCCTGACCATCCTTGTGTCGCCTGCCTGGGCGCAAGAGCCGGCGGTTCCCAACTATCAGACCTGGGAACGTGTCGCCACGCAGAGCGAGCAACTGGCCGGCGAGGCCGACACCTCTGCTGCGCAGTTGAACGACATCCGCGCCCGCGTCGTCGAATGGCGCAGCCAGTTCGAGGATGCGCAGGGCATCAACGCCGACCGGATCGCAACGGTCGAGGGCCAGATCGCCGCCTTGGGTCCGGCACCGGCCGAGGGCGCGACGGAACCCGAGGACATCGCCGCGCGGCGCGCGGAACTGCAGGCGCAGCTTGCCGAATTGCAGGCCCCCCGCCTTGCCGCGGTCGAGGCCTTCAGCCGTGCCGATGCCCTGGTCCGGCGGATCGACCAGGTGCTGAGCGAACGGCAGGTCAGCGAACTGGCGCGGCTTTCGACCTCGCCGGTCCTGCCGGGCAACTGGCTGCTGGCGGCATCGGAGACGACCCGGCTGGTCAACGGGATCTGGGAAACCACCGGCCAGCGGATTGCCGAGCGGGCGACCTGGACCGAACTTCGCCCCCGCTTGCCGCAGGTTGCTGGCTATCTGATCGCTGCGCTGCTGCTGCTGACGCTGGGCCGGCATTGGGTGGAAACCCTTCCCTCGCGCGTATCGGCGCGGGCGATGGATTATTCGCGCGCCGTGGTGGCCTTCGTGGTGTCGCTGGCGCAGATCGTTCTGCCGATGATCGGGATCTATCTGCTGATCAGCGCGCTCACGGCAACGGGCATCTTCGGCCCCTGGACCCGGCCCTTCCTGGACGCGCTGCCTGTCGCGGCGGTGATCCTGTTCGGTGCCGCCTGGCTGGCCCGCCAACTGTTTCCCACCAAGTCGGTCGCTTACGACACGCTGAACGTCCCGCCGCAAAAGCGCCAGAGCGCCCGCCGGCTGGTGAACGCACTGGCGCTTGCCCTGGCGGTCCACCATGTCGCCTCGGTCGCCTTTCTTCCCTTGTCGGGCCTGGCCGAGCGTAACTCTCGGCTTGTGCGCGTGCCGATGGACTTCGCGGAAGGCGCGGCCGTCGTCTGGCATTTCGTGCTGATCCTCATCGCGGGGGCCTTGCTGTTCAAGCTGGGCGTGATCCTGCGCCGCCTGAAACCTTGGCCGGACCAATCCGGCACCAGCTATCGCCATCGCGTCCTGTCCTTTGCCGGCACACTGACCCGGCCCCTGGCCATCGCGGCAGTGATTGCTGCGGCCATCGGTTACGTCAACATCGGCAACCTGCTGATCTGGCCCTGGATCCAGACCCTTGCCATGCTGGGCCTGCTGATCCTGCTGCAGGATTTCATCGCCGACCTGTTCAACATGCTGAAACGAGGCCAGGAAGGCGCGCGCGACGGGCTGGCGCCTCTGCTGATCGGCTTTGCCCTGGTGCTGCTGTCGATCCCCATCTTCCTGCTGATCTGGGGCGCCTCGGGCAACGAACTGGCCGAATACTGGAACCGGTTCCGGCAGGGCATCACGCTTGGCGGGGTGCGCCTGTCGCCCGGCGCGGTTCTGATGTTCCTGCTGGTCTTCGCCATCGGCTATTCCATCACCCGCGCGGTGCAGGGGGCGATGCGCACCTCGGTCCTGCCCAAGACCAAGCTGGATCCGGGCGGCCAGAACGCGGTCGTGTCCGGCATCGGCTATATCGGCATCATCCTGGCGGCACTGCTGGCGGTCACTTCGGCCGGTATCAACCTGGCGTCCTTCGCCATCGTCGCCGGTGCGCTGTCGGTCGGCATCGGTTTCGGCCTGCAGAACATCGTGTCGAACTTCGTGTCCGGCATCATCCTGCTGATCGAGCGGCCGGTGGGCGTGGGCGACTGGATCGGCGTGGGCACGCAACAGGGCATCGTCCGGCGCATCTCGGTCCGGTCCACCGCGATCGAGACCTTCGACCGACAGCAGGTGATCATCCCGAACGGCGACCTGATCACGCAGCAGGTGACCAACTGGACGCGCGGCAGCCTGATGGGGCGCATCACGATCAATGTCAGCGTGGCCTATGGCACCGATACCCGGCGCGTGGCCGAGATCCTGCGCGAGATCGCCGAGGATCAGCCGACGGCAACCATTGATCCCGCGCCCTTCGTGTCCTTCAGCGGCTTTGGCGCCGATGGCCTGAACTTCAGCCTGTACGTCGTCGTGACCGACGTGAACGGCAAGGGCAGCGTCCAGAACGAGATCAACCACCGCATCGTGGAACGCTTTGCAGAGGAAGGTATCGAAATTCCCTATGCACAGCGCGAGATCCGGCTGCGCAACCCGGAAGCCTTGATGAGCGTCGCCGAAAAGGTCGGGATGCGGTGCGACACCCAGGAATCGCCGACATCGAAGGAAGATGAAGCGGTCACCCGCTGAAGTCGGCAACAAGGCCAAGCCTGGGTCATGTCACGGTGTCGTCAGCGAATGGCCGTATCCGTATCCGCCAGCCCTTCGCGTGACAGAAGGATCGCGACCGGGCGCAGCCAGGGAACGTGCCAGCAGACGATCATCACCGCGACCATGATCGGCACGGCCAGGAAGGCGCCCGCGATGCCCCAGATCGCGCCCCAGAAGGCCAGGGACAGGATGATCCCGAAGCTGGACAGTTGCAGCGTCTGGCCCGTCAGCATCGGGTCCAAGATGTTGCCCACGACGAAATGCACCAGCAGGCAACTGATGCCGACGACGACGGTCGTTGTGGGATCGCCCGTCAGCACGAATGCCAGGGCCACGGTGATGCCCCAGGCGATGATCGACCCGATGTTGGGGATGAAGTTCAGCACGAATGTCAGCCAGGCCACCGCCCCGGCCAGTTCCAGCCGGCCCAGGGCAAAGATCAGCCAGACCGCGGCACCCGTCAGCGCGCTGACAAAGGTCTTGACGACCAGATAGCGGTTCACCCGCCGCATGATCGAGGCCATGATCTGCCGGATCCGCGCGGCCTGGGTCGGATCGCCCGTCAGCCGTTCGACCTTGACCGGCATCCAGGTCCGTTCCGCGAACATGAAGCCCACGAACAGGATCACCAGCAGGCTGCCCGACAACAGCCCCGAGGCCTGCCCGGCCAGCGACCGCAGCCAGCCGGTGATGTTGAATTCGGTCAGTGCGGCCAGCAGGCGGGTCTGCGCCTCGGGACCGAAACGCTCGATCAGCGCGGTCAGGGCGATCTGCACGGATTCGGTATAGGCGATGGCACGGCCCACGACCTCGTTGATCTGGGACATGATGGTCGTGGACAGCCAGATCAGCCCCAGCGTGATGCCGATCAGAGCCAGCGCCGTCGCCAGCCAGTTCGGCACCTTCAACCGCGACGATATCGCCTGGATCGCGTCCGAGGTCAGCGAGAACAGGATGATCGCGATGGCCAGGCAGATCAGCACGAAACGCGCCTGGAACAGCAGGAACAGGATCAGCGAAAAGGCGATGATGCCCAGGAAACCGGTTTGAAGCCTTTGGCGCAGCACGTCTTCGCTGGATGGAGTCAATCTGTCCCTCGTCTTGAAAAAGGCCCGGCAGATGCCGGGCCCTGGTTCATGCTTCAGTCGGTTCCTCGTCGCCCTGTTCCGCGATGCGGGCCACGGACACGACTTCCTCGCCCGCTGCGGTGTTGAAGACCCTGACCCCGCCCGCGCTGCGCGAGCGGAAGCTGATGCCGTCCACCGGCACCCGGATCGACTGCCCGGTCGAGGTCGCCAGCATGATCTGGTCGTCCATTTCAACCGGGAAGCTGGCAACCAGGGCGCCGCCGCGCATGGCCTTGTCCATCGCCATCACACCCTGGCCGCCGCGCCCGCGCACCGGGTAGTCGTGGCTGGAACTGATCTTGCCCGCGCCCTTGGTGGTGATGGTCAGGATCAGATCCTCGGCCGCCGACATTTCCGCATAGCGTTCCTGGGTGATTGCGGCCTCGGCCACGGTTTCCTCGTCCTCGTCCGCCTCGGCCCCGTCGTCAAGCGCACCTTCGACCGCGCGGCGCATCTTCAGATAGGCGGCGCGCTCGGCCGGGTCGGCTTCGAAGTGGCGGATTACCGACATGCTGACCACGCGGTCGCCGTCGCCAAGCCGGATGCCCCGGACCCCCGTCGAATCGCGGCCCTTGAAGACGCGCACATCGGTTGTTGGAAAGCGGATCGCCCGGCCGGATGCGGTGACCAGCATCACGTCGTCGTCCACGGTCGCCATGCGGACGCCCACCAGTTCCACGCCGTCAGGCAGCTTCATGGCGATCTTGCCGTTCGACTTGACGTTGGTGAAGTCCGACAAGGCGTTGCGGCGCACGTCCCCGTCCGAGGTGGCGAAGACCGCCTGATAGTTTTCCCATTCCGTTTCCGGCGCATCGACCGGCATCAGCGCGGCGATGGATACGCCCGGCTCGATCGGCAGGATGTTGACGATGGCCTTGCCCTTGGCCGTGCGCCCGCCCAGCGGCAGCCGCCAGGTCTTCAGGCGATAGACCATGCCGTCCGTGGTGAAGAAAAGCAGTTCGGTATGGGTATTGGCGACGAACAGCGTGGTGACCACGTCGTCTTCCTTGGTCGCCATCCCCGACAGGCCCTTGCCGCCGCGCCGCTGGCTGCGGAACTCGGCCAGGGCGGTGCGCTTGATATACCCGCCCGAGGTGATGGTGACGACCATGTCCTCACGCTCGATCAGATCCTCGTCCAGCATGTCGCCGGACCAATCGGTGATCTCGGTCCGGCGGGGCACGGCGAACAGGTCGCGCACCTCGCGCAGCTCGTCGCTGATGATGCCCATGATCCGTTCGCGCGATCCCAGGATCGCCAGGTAATCGCGGATCGAATCGGCCAATTGCTGCAATTCGCTGGTGACTTCCTGGACGCCAAGCTGCGTCAGGCGTTGCAGGCGCAGGTCCAGGATCGCGCGGGCCTGGGTTTCCGACAGGTTGTAGGTGCCGTCCTCGTTCACCGGATGCAGCGGATCGTCGATCAGGCGCAGGTATTCCAGGATCTCATGCGCGGGCCAGCGGCGTTCCATCAGCCGCTCGCGCGCCGCGGCCGCGTCGGCCGATGACCGGATCGTCGCCACGACCTCGTCCACGTTGCTGACCGCGACGGCCAGGCCGCACAGCACATGGCTGCGTTCGCGGGCCTTGCGCAGTTCGAACGCGGTGCGGCGGGCCACCACCTCCTCGCGGAAGGTGATGAAATGGGTCAGGAAGTCGCGCAGCGTCAGTTGCTCGGGACGGCCGCCGTTCAGCGCCAGCATGTTGCAGCCAAAGCTGGTCTGCAGCGCGGTAAAGCGGAACAGCTGGTTCAGCACCACGTCGGGCGTGGCGTCGCGTTTCAGTTCCACGACGACACGGACACCCTGCCGGTCGGATTCGTCCTGGACCGAGGCGATGCCTTCGACCCGCTTTTCCTTGGCAAGTTCCGCGATGCGTTCGATCAGGCTGGCCTTGTTGACCTGATAGGGCACCTCGTCCACGACGATGGCCCAGCGGTCCTTGCGCAGTTCCTCGATATGGGTCTTGGCGCGGATGATGACGCTGCCGCGCCCTTCCAGATAGGCCTTGCGCGCCCCTGACCGGCCCAGGATCATTGCCCCGGTCGGAAAGTCGGGACCGGGCACGATTTCCAGGATGCGCTCGGTCGGCAGGTCGGGGTTGTCGATCAGTTCCAGCGTGGCGTCGATCACCTCGCCCAGGTTGTGGGGCGGGATGTTGGTGGCCATGCCGACGGCAATGCCGCCCGCGCCATTGACCAGCATGTTCGGAAAGCGCGCGGGCAGGACGGTGGGTTCACGGTCCTTGCCGTCATAGTTGTCCTGGAAGTCGACCGTGTCCTTGTCGATGTCCATCAGCAGGAAGTTCGCGGGCTTGTCCATGCGAACCTCGGTATAGCGCATGGCGGCGGGGGGGTCGCCGTCCATGGACCCGAAGTTGCCCTGGCCATCCAGCAGCGGCAGGGACATGGAAAAATCCTGAGCCATGCGGACAAGCGCGTCATAGATCGCGGCATCGCCATGCGGGTGGTATTTACCCATGACATCGCCGACCGGTCGCGCCGACTTGCGATAGGCCTTGTCGGGCGTGTTGCCGGACTCGTCCATCGCATAAAGGATGCGGCGGTGGACCGGCTTCAAGCCGTCGCGCAGGTCGGGGATCGCGCGGCTGACGATGACCGACATCGCATAGTCCAGATACGAAGTCCGCATCTCGGAACTGATGTCGATGACCGGGCCGTCATGGGGCATCACCTGGCGGGTCGCAGGGGCGGTATCGTCACCCGCCTCGGGGGTCTCGGGCAGGTCGTCTTCGGGGGTGTCGGCCACGGGATTTCCTCAACATCTTGTTGGGTTATATATAGGCAACCTGACCCCTGGGGGCAATGTTTGGCGGCACCCCGGACAAGCTTTAGAACCGGCTTAGGCCCGTTTCGCCGCCATTCCCCAAACCACTGCCAAACCAGCCGAAAAGACGGCGTTCCAGGCCGCCATCGACAGGCCCAGGAACCGCCAGGCCACCTCGTCGCAGCGCACCACGGGGGCCGATTGCAGCCGATCCATCAGATCCTGTGCGGACATGGTGGCTAGGTTGCCGATGGTGCCCGAACAATGCGTCGGACCCTGCCACAGCTTCCATTCGACCCCTGTGTGATAGATCGCAAGTCCCATGGCGACCCCCGCCGCGATCATGCCCAGGATCGCCAGGCCCCGGACCCAGCCGGTCCACCAGACCAGCACCGCCACGATGATCGCCGCGACATGCGGCCAGCGTTGCAGGATGCACAGCTCGCACGGCGCATAGCCTGCCGCCTGAAAACCCAGCGCGGCGATCAGAAGGCCCGCCGAACCGGCCCCTGCCAGCAGGGAAAGTTGTCGTCCGTCCATGGTGCCCTCGTCCTTGATTTGGCTTGTGGATCGTCCCGCAGCACGGCGGCGTCAAGCGCCTTGCGATCTTGTCGCGGCGCTGTGATCATCGGGTGCAGGGCAGCAGCCACGGGAACCTGCGGCATGGCCCTTGTGTTTTGGGGTGGAAGGCCTGTTCGGCCAAGGGAGATCGCGGCAATGCAATGGCGTGGACGGCGCGGCAGCAGCAATATCGAGGATCGGCGCGGCATGGGTGCCGCCGGAGCAGGCGGCGTCGGCGTCGTGGGGATGCTGGCGATCCTGGCTGTCGGATATTTCTTCGGCATCGACATCACGCCAGTGGTGCAGGGACTTGATCAGGGCCAGCCCGGTGAAAGCCGTCCGCTGACCCAGGAAGAACAGGAATGGGGCGAATTCGTCTCGGTCGTGCTGGCGGATACCGAGGAAGTCTGGAGGCCTCTGCTGCCCGAGCAGGCAGGGATCGACTATCGCGATCCGACGCTGGTGCTGTTCAGTGGCGTCGTGCAATCGGCCTGCGGGGGCGCGTCCTCGGCCATGGGGCCGTTCTACTGCCCCGGCGACCAGAAGCTTTATCTGGACACGGATTTCTTCGACATGATGGCCAGCCGTATGGGGGCGGGGGGTGACTTCGCCTATGCTTATGTCATCGCGCACGAAGTAGGCCATCACGTCCAGAACCTGACCGGCGTGCTGGCCGAGACCAGCCGTTTGCGCAGCCAGCTGAGCGAGCGTGATGCCAACCAGGTCTCTGTCCTGACCGAATTGCAGGCCGATTGCTATGCTGGCATCTGGGCGCGTCATGCCCAGCAGCGGTTCGGCACGCTGGAAGAGGGCGATCTCGAGGAAGCCATGGGGGCGGCCCAGGCCGTCGGCGACGACGTGATCCAGTCGAACGCTGGGCGCACGCCGATGCCCGACAGCTTTACCCATGGCAGCGCGGCGCAGCGCCAGGAATGGTTGATGCGCGGCTTCAATTCGGGCGACATGGCCCAATGCGACACGTTCCAGGCGGCGGGGCTGTAAGCCCCCGCAACGAAAGGAAAGGCAATGCTGACGCTTATCACTCTCATGACGCTGGGCCTTGCGGCCCTGATGGCCCGCCGTCCACAGCCGCAGCCGGTCCGCGTCCGTCGCTAACGCGGGATCCGCGGGGCGCGGCCTTCTTCCAGGCGCGCCCAGTCCGGCCACAGTTCCAGCCATTCCAGGACGGCGATCGACAGACCTGCCGCGACGACCACCAGCACCAGCTTGACCATTCGCGCGCTGGGTGGATTTCGCGCCCATTTCGAAGCACGCAGCAGCCAGATCAGGTTGTTCACGGCAATGGCCTCCTGTTAGACCGGGGGACAGGATCAAAAACCAGATCGCCTGACAAGACCGAACCCTGCGAGACACCATTGCCCCATCATCAGGATTCCCGGGACCTTCCCTATACCGCCCAGCAGATGTTCGACCTGGTGGCCGACATCGAAAGCTATCCCCAGTTCCTGCCGTGGAACAGCGCCGCGCGCATCCGGTCCCGCGAAACCCGCCCCGATGGATCCGAGGAGATTGCCGCAGATCTGGTCATCAGCTTCAAGGTCTTCCGCGAACGCTTCGGCAGCCGGGTGGTGCTGTGGCCCCAGGCCGATCCGATGCGGATCGATACCGAATACCTGGATGGCCCGTTCAAGTACATGCGCAGCGGATGGACCTTCGCCGACCGCCCCGAAGGCGGCTGCCATGTCGAGTTCTTCGTCGATTTCGAATTCAGGAACGCGATCTTGCAGAAGCTGATCGGCGTCGTGTTCCACGAGGCGATGGTTCGTATCGTCCGCGCCTTCGAAAGCCGGGCAAAGGTGCTTTACGCTGCCAAGGTGGGGTGAAGGCCCACCCGGCAACAGAAGACCGCGCGGGGTGGGGCTTCCACCCCGCCGCCCTCAGCTCAACGCCGCCTTCAGATCCTCGGCCCGGTCGGTCCTTTCCCAACTGAAGGCGGTTCCCCGGTTCAGTTGATACGGCTGCCGCCCGAAATGCCCATAGCTGGCGGTCGGACGATAGATGGGGTGCAGCAGGTCCAGATCGCGGATGATCGCAAAGGGGCGCAGGTCGAAAACCTCTCGCACCGCGGCCACGATCTTGTCATGGGCCACGGTTTCCGTCCCGAAGGTATTCAGGCTGATCGAGGTCGGCTGAGCCTCGCCAATGGCATAGCTGACCTGGATCTCGCAGCGGCTGGCAAGACCGGCGGCCACGATGTTCTTGGCGACCCAGCGGCCCGCATAGGCGGCCGAACGGTCCACCTTGGACGGATCCTTGCCCGAAAACGCCCCGCCGCCGTGCCGCGCCATGCCGCCATAGCTGTCCACGATGATCTTGCGGCCCGTCAGCCCGCAATCGCCGACCGGCCCGCCGATCACGAACTTGCCGGTCGGGTTGATGAAATACTTGGTGTTGTCCGACAGCCATTCGGCGGGCAGGACCGGCTTGATGATCTCCTCGATCACCGCCTCGCGCAGGTCGGACAGGGTGATTTCCGGGTTGTGCTGCGTGGACAGCACCACCGCGTCGATGGCCTCCGGCCTGCCATCCGCGCCATAGCGCAGCGTCACCTGCGACTTGGCATCCGGGCGCAGCCATTTCAGCGTGCCGTCGCGGCGGACCTTGGCCTGCCGTTCCACCAGCCGGTGGGCATAGGTGATCGGCGCAGGCATCAGCACGTCGGTCTCGTCCGAGGCATAGCCGAACATCAGGCCCTGGTCGCCCGCGCCCTGGTCCTCCAGGTTGTCGCGGTCAACGCCCTGGTTGATCTCGGGCGATTGCTTGCCGATGATGTTGATGACCGAACAGGTCGAGCCGTCAAAGCCCACGTCGGACGAGGTATAGCCGATGTCGTTGATGACGCCGCGGACGATGCTTTCCAGATCGACCCAGGCATTTGTCGAAATCTCGCCCGAAATGATTGCGACGCCGGTCTTCACCATCGTCTCGCAAGCGACGCGGGCGCGCGGATCCTCGGCCAGAATGGCGTCGAGGATCGCATCGGAAATCTGGTCGGCAATCTTGTCGGGATGGCCCTCGGACACGGATTCCGAGGTGAACAGGCTGTATTCTGTCATGAACTCAATACCGGTAATGATCTGACTTGAAGGGGCCTTCGGGCGCCACGCCGATATAGTCGGCCTGTTCGCGCGACAGTTCTGTCAACTTCGCGCCCACCTTGTCCAGATGCAGGCGCGCGACCTTTTCGTCCAAGGCCTTGGGCAGGATATAGACGCCAGGCGCGTATTCGTCGCCCTTGGTCCACAGTTCGATCTGGGCCAGAACCTGGTTGGTGAAGCTGGCCGACATGACGAAGGACGGATGGCCCGTGGCATTGCCCAGGTTCAGCAACCGGCCCTGGGATAGCAGGATGATGCGATTGCCCGAAGGCATCTCGATCATGTCCACCTGGTCCTTGATGTTGGTCCATTTATGGTTGCGCAGGCTGGCCACCTGGATTTCGTTGTCGAAATGGCCGATATTGCCGACGATCGCCATGTCCTTCATGGCGCGCATATGCTCGATGCGGATCACGTCGCGGTTGCCGGTGGTGGTGACGAAGATGTCGGCGCTGTCGGCCACATCCTCCAGCAGGACGACCTCGAACCCGTCCATAGCGGCCTGCAGGGCGCAGATCGGGTCCACTTCCGTGACCTTCACCCGCGCGCCCGCGCCGCGCAGGGATGCGGCCGATCCCTTGCCCACATCGCCATAGCCGCAGACGACCGCAACCTTGCCCGCCATCATCGTGTCGGTGGCGCGGCGGATGCCGTCGACCAGCGATTCCTTGCAGCCGTACTTGTTGTCGAATTTCGACTTGGTGACGCTGTCGTTCACGTTGATCGCAGGGAAGGGCAGCAGGCCCTTCTTGTGCAGGTCGTAAAGGCGATGGACGCCCGTGGTCGTCTCCTCGCTGACGCCCTTGATGGCGTCGCGCTGGCGGGTGAACCAGCCGGGGCTTTCCGCCAGGCGCTTGCGGATCTGGGCGAACAGGGCTTCTTCTTCCTCGCTGGTGGGAACGTCGATCAGGCCGGTTTCGCCCGCCTCGACCCGCGCGCCCAGCAGGACATACATGGTCGCGTCCCCGCCGTCGTCCAGGATCATGTTGCAGGTGCCTTCCGGGAACTGGAAGATCTTGTCGGTATAGGCCCAGTAATCCACCAGCGTCTCGCCCTTGATGGCGAAGACCGGCACACCGGATGCCGCGATGGCTGCGGCGGCGTGGTCCTGGGTCGAGTAGATGTTGCAGGACGCCCAGCGGACATCGGCGCCAAGCGCCACCAGCGTTTCGATCAGCACGGCGGTCTGAACCGTCATGTGCAGGCTGCCCGCGATCCGGGCGCCGGCCAGGGGCTTGGCCGCACCATATTCCGCCCGCAGTGCCATCAGGCCGGGCATTTCCGTTTCGGCGATGTCCAGTTCCTTGCGGCCGAAATCGGCCAGCGAGATATCCCTGATGATATAGTCTTTCACGGCGGTTCGTCTTTCATCTGCTGCGGTCGGGGATGGGATAGCCCAAGGCCGCCGCGACCGAAAGCGAAAATGGCTGCCGTGCCCGACGCCGCCCAGGCGATGGGGATGTGGCTGCGGCGGAACCCCAGATCCGCCGCAGCCCGGAAGACGGCGGTGCGCCACGCGTCTTCCTTCCCTGCGACAAGCCAGCTGCGGGTGACGGCAGCCACCCTTCGAACCAGCAGGCTGTCAGAAAAATCTGAAAATATGATTAAGGCTGGGTCGGCCCTGGGGCAGGCTGACCGCGATGTCAAATAGCATCACTGAAACCGCCAGCCGCAGCCTGGGCCGTCACCCCCTGCCGCGACGCTTTCGCCGGGTCGTGGCGCGGGCAATCCGGGTCACGAAATCCGCCATCGCCTGCTCTGCCGCCTCCAGCGGGGTGCAGGCGTTTGGTTGGGTTTCCAACCGGCCCTCGACGATCATCTGCGCCAGACCAACGGCGAAGGCACGCGAGGACAGGACCAGCAACGGGATATTCTCGTCCTGGCGCAGGTGGCCTGCATCGCGCGCGCGTTCCAGCATTCGCGTCATCAGGTCGATCACGGAATCCAGGTAACGGCGCAATTCAGGTTCCCGCGCGGCATCCAGCGCCGGATGACCGGAAATCAGCCGGAACTGCACCCGATGATCCACCGCCCAGCGGATATAGGCCTTGCCCAGCGCAAGGAACTGGCCCACCGCGTCGTCGGGATTGACCTTCACGACCGCCTTCGTGCAGGAGTCCATCAACCGGACCAAGGCCTGTTCCGCCACGGCGATCAGCAGGCTGCGATCATCGGGAAAGATGCGGCGAAGATCATCGACCGGAATTCCGATGCGCCTGGCGACATCGGGAAGATCGGGGCCGCGACCGTCGGGATCAACGATGATTTCCAGCGTGGCAACCACCGCCTGCCCGTGCAGCCCCAGGCCCTTCATGATGTCGTTGTGCTTGCTCACGCGGCTGTCCTGGTCAACGAGGTTCATGGCGGGACAAACGTGCAGGGGTGGCGCCGGACGCCCCTCCCATATCTTGAACCGATCCTTTCCCGGCTGGTTCCCTGCCAATAACGTCGACAAGCGGGATTGCGGCCGATCCATCGGATGCAGGGCACCGTCGCAAACACCACAAGACCGTATCACCAGACACCAGGGACATGCGCCGACGATCCCGACACGGGTTCCATCGGCTCAAGGTTAACACGGTGCAGGGGGTCTGCGAACTTCGCCAAATGGTCAGGTCAGGGCGAGGTCAGCCCTCGGCGCGGGCCTGGCGCTTGCGTTCGTGGGGATCCAGGTAACGCTTGCGCAGGCGGATGTTCTTGGGCGTCACCTCGACCAGTTCGTCGTCGTTGACATAGGCGATGGCTTCTTCCAGCGACATGCGAACCGGGGGCGTCAGGCGCACGGCTTCGTCCGTGCCGGATGCGCGGACGTTGGTCAGCTTCTTGCCCTTCAGCGGGTTCACTTCCAGGTCGTTGTCGCGGCTGTGCTCGCCGATGATCATGCCGGTATAAAGCTGCTCCTGCGCGCCGATGAACATCTTGCCCCGGTCCTCCAGGTTCCACAGCGCATAGGCGACGGACACACCGTCCTCCATGCTGATGAGAACGCCCTGGCGGCGGCCCTGGATCGGACCCTTGTAGGGCGCCCAGCCGTGGAAGATGCGGTTCAGCACGCCGTTGCCGCGCGTGTCGGTCATGAATTCGCCATGATATCCGATCAGCCCCCGCGACGGCACATGGGCCACGATCCGGGTCTTGCCCACGCCTGCCGGGCGCATGTCCACCATGTCGCCCTTGCGCTCGCCGGTCAGCTTTTCGATCACCACGCCGGTATAGTCGTCGTCCACGTCGATGATGACTTCCTCGATCGGCTCCATGCGCTGGCCGTCTTCCTCGCGGAAGATCACGCGGGGACGGCTGATCGACAGCTCGAAGCCCTCGCGGCGCATGTTCTCGATCAGCACGCCCATCTGCAATTCGCCCCGGCCCGAGACGACAAAGGCGTCGCCGCCCGGCGTGTCCTCGACCTTGATTGCGACGTTCACCTCGGCCTCGCGCATCAGGCGCTCGCGGATGACGCGGGACTGGACCTTCTTGCCGTCCTGGCCTGCCAGGGGCGAGTCGTTGATACCAAAGGTCACGCTGATGGTGGGCGGATCGATGGGCTGCGCGGGCAGGGCGGTGTCGATGTCCAGCGCGCAGATGGTGTCGGCGACGGTGGCTTTGGACATGCCGGCAAGGGTCACGATGTCGCCGGCCTGCGCCTCGTCGATGGGGGTCTGGGTCAGGCCGCGGAAGGCCAGGACCTTGCTGATGCGGAACTGCTCGATCCGCTCGCCGTCGCGCGACAGCGCCTTGACGGTGTCGCCCGCCTTGGCGCGGCCCGCCTCGACCCGGCCGGTCAGCAGGCGGCCCAGGAAGGGGTCGGCGGACAAGGTGGTCGCCAGCATCTGGAACGGCTCGTCCACGCGGGCAATCTGCTTCGGCGGCTGGACATGCGACAGGATCAGGTCGAACAGCGCCGACATGTCCTTGCGCGGACCGTCCAGCGTCTCGTCCGCCCACCCGCCGATGCCGCTTGCATAGACATGCGGGAAGTCCAGCTGTTCGTCATTGGCGCCCAGGTTCGCGAAGAGGTCGAAGACATCGTTCAGCGCGTTGTCGGGTTCGGCGGCGGGCTTGTCCACCTTGTTCAGCACCACGATCGGACGCAGCCCAAGCGCCAGCGCCTTCGAGGTCACGAACTTCGTCTGCGGCATCGGACCTTCGGCGGCATCGACCAGCAGGCAGACGCCATCGACCATGGACAGGATCCGTTCCACCTCGCCGCCGAAATCGGCGTGGCCCGGCGTGTCCACGATGTTGATGCGCGTGCCCTTCCATTCGACCGAAGTCGCCTTGGCCAGGATGGTGATGCCGCGTTCGCGTTCGATGTCGTTGCTGTCCATCGCCCGTTCGGCGACGGCCTGGTTCTCGCGGAAGGCCCCGGACTGGCGCAACAGCTGGTCGACCAGCGTCGTCTTGCCGTGGTCAACGTGAGCAATGATGGCGATGTTGCGGATATCCATGAACGACCCTTTTCAATTCGCGGTCGCCCTACAGAAAAGTCGTCCGAAAGACCAGACGCAATCGCGGCGCCGCCATGGCGCCGCGCATCGGGTCCTAGCGCAGTCCCAGGAAGGACAGGATGAACAAGACGACGACGACCAGGCCGACGATGTAGATGATCGAGTTCATGGCAACGGCTCCTTTGTGTTGACTGCCATGCCTGTATCCTGGAAGGGATGCGGCCCGGCCTGTGCCCTTAGGGCGATCGAACGTTTAACGGTTTGATCTGCATCGGGTTCCATTGCCAGGGCAGACCGCCTCACCTCCGCGGCAGCCAGCCCAGACCCTGTTCGGTCAGGGACCGGGGATTGTATTCGGCGCTGACCCAGCCCTTGTAGCCCGATTGATCCAGGGCGGCGAAAAAGCCCGGATAGTCGATCATCCCGCCCGCCGGTTCGTGGCGTCCGGGAACACCCGCGACCTGGATATGACGGACGATGCCCGCATGTCTGCGCCAGACTGCCATCGCGTCCCCCGTGATCAACTGGGCATGATAGCTGTCGAATTGCAGCCCCAGATTCGGCGCGCCGACTTCGGCGATGATTTCGGCCGCCAGGTCGAAATCCGCCAGGAAATAGCCCGGCTGATCCACGGGGTTCAGCGGCTCGACCGTCAGGCTGACATGGGGGGCGCGATCCGCCGCCCAGGCCAGGTTGCGTGTGAATGTGGCACGCGCCTCGGGGCCTTGGGCGTAGCCTGCCATGACGTGAACATGGCGCGCCCGCAACGCCTCGGCAAAGCGCAGCGCGCGGTCGAAATCGCTGCGGAAACGATCCTCAAGCCCCGGCTCGGCGGCAAAACCGCGCGGCCCGCCTGCCCAGTTGGGCGGCGGCGTGTTCATCAGCACGAATTCCAGCCCCGCCGAAATGGCTGCGCGCGACAGGTCGCGGGCGGGGATGTCATAGGGAAACAGGATCTCGACCCCCTGGAACCCTGCATCCGCCGCGGCGGCGAATCGCTCCAGCATCGGCAGTTCGGTGAACAGCATCGTCAGGTTGGCGGCGAAGCGGGGCATCAGGGTTCCAGCGGAAAGAACACGCCGCCCGACCGGATGCCCGCGCGGCCCGCATCCTCGGCCGCGGCGGCGGCGAGGCGATAGAAGGTCTTGCGGTCGATCAGGGCTTCCAGCCCGGCGCGCACATGGACATAGGGACGCGGCGCGTCAGGGGTGCCGCGCAGGGTAATGGGGTTGTCCGGCCCGGCCGTGACCCGGTCGCCCACGTTCGTGGTGAACGTCACGGCATCGGGCAGGATATCGGCGTCGATTGCGAGGAAAGGCGCGTCCACAACGCGGATGCCCACCTTCTCGACCGGCGTCACCAGGAAGAAGCTGTCCCCTTCTCGCTTCAGGATCGTCGAGAAAAGCCGGACCATGGCGGGGCGGCCGATGGGCGTGCCCTGATAGAACCAGCTGCCGTCGGCGCGGATCTCCATGTCCAGGTCGCCGCAGAAGGGCGAGTTCCACAGATGCACGGGCGGCAGGCCCCCCTTGGCCGCCTTGCTGGCCGCGGCGGCAATGCCTTCGGCGCTCACAGCTTTGTCACCGCGATCTGCCATTCTCTGTGGTCGCCTTTCCGATATCCTCTTATGGTTCGTCTAAAGCAGCGAAGGGACGTTGTCATGGCTTCGGATGAGAATCTGGTTACGCGGGTCGAACAACTTGGGCAAAGCCTTGCCGATGCCCGCGCCAGCATCGAGCGCCGTTTCGTCGGCCAGCATCAGGTGGTCGAACAGGTCCTGGCGGCGATCCTGTCGGGCGGCCACGCGCTGCTTGTGGGCCAGCCGGGCCTTGGCAAGACGATGCTGGTCGATACGCTGTCCACTGTCCTGGGCCTGGGCAGCCAGCGGATCCAGTTCACCCCCGACCTGATGCCCGCCGACATCCTTGGGTCCGAGGTTCTGGATGTCCTGCCCGACGGGTCCCGCGCCTTCCGCTTCATCGAAGGCCCGGTCTTCACCCAGCTTCTGATGGCGGACGAGATCAACCGGGCGTCGCCGCGCACCCAGTCCGCCCTGCTGCAGGCCATGCAGGAGCGCGAGGTCACGATCAGCGGCCAGCACCGCCCCCTGGGCCGTCCGTTCCACGTCCTCGCGACCCAGAACCCCATCGAGCAGGAAGGCACCTATCCGCTGCCCGAGGCGCAGCTGGACCGTTTCCTGCTTCAGATCGACGTGGACTATCCCGACCGCGACACCGAACGGGCGATCCTGCTGGCCACCACAGGGGTCGAGGATGGGCGCGCCCATGCCGCCTTCGACGCCGAGGGGCTGATCGACGCGCAGCGCCTGATCCGCCAGATGCCCGTGGGCGAGGGGGTGGTCGAGGCGATCCTGGATCTGGTCCGCGCCTGCCGTCCGGGCGGCGCGGAAACAGCCGGTTTCATCGGCGACACACTGATCTGGGGGCCGGGACCGCGCGCGGCGCAGGCCCTGATGCTGGTGACACGCGCCCGCGCCGTGCTGAACGGCCGCTTCGCCCCCACGCTGGAGGATGTCGAGGCCATGGCCGCGCCTGTCCTGCGCCACCGCATGGCGCTGTCCTTCGCCGCCCGTGCGCGGGGGGAAACCGTGGACGGCGTGATCGGCCGTCTGCTGGCCGACCGCTTCAGCGCACGCCAGGCAGCATGAGGGCGTCTTGACACAACGCCCCGCCGATCTCCGCGCCGCCACCCTCAGATCGGGGGCGCAGTCGGCCAGCGGCCATCTGCCGGCGCTGATCCTGTCGGCGGAACGGCTTGCCGCGATGATCGCGCCGGGCGCCCACGGCCTGCGCCGCAGCGGTCCCGGGGAAGATTTCTGGCAATACCGCCCCGCCGCCCAGGGCGATTCTGCCCGGTCGATCGACTGGCGCCGGTCCGCACGGTCGGACGCACAATTCGTCCGCGACCGAGAGGCGCAGACGGCGCAGGCGGTCGGCCTCTGGATCTCGGCCGGGCAGGGGATGGGTTATGCGGGTTCGCCCGACCGGCCGACCAAGGCGGACCGGGCGCATCTTCTGGCGCTGGCGCTGGCGATGGTTCTGCTGCGGGGGGGCGAGAAGGTGGGCCTGCTGGGCCAGCCAGCCCGCGCGGGCCGGGTCCAGGCGGACCGGCTGGCCGAACAGATCGCCGCCTCCGTGCCGATCCCCGGCGACGACGACGCGCCGTCCCCCGACATGTTGCGCCCCAACCAGCGTCTGGTGATCCTGTCGGATTTCCTGACCGACACGGCCTGGGTCGATGCGCTGCTGGCCCGAGCGGCGGGCATCGGCGTCACCGGTGTTCTGATGCAGATCCTGGACCCGGACGAGGAGGTTTTCCCTTACGAGGGCGCGGTGCTGTTCCGGTCCCTGTCGGGCGCCGTCCGCCATGACAGCCGCGATGCGGGCGGGCTGCGCGATGCCTATCTGGCGCGTCTGGCGGAACGCCGCGACTGGCTGCGCCGCCGGGCGACCCAGGCGGGCTGGCAGTTCGGCCACCATTCGACCGGCCATGCCCCCGCCGTGGCGCTAAGCTGGCTTTATCAGGTGCTTGCCGACTGATGTTGATGCTGGGTCCCATAGGCTTCGCGGCCCCCTGGGTGCTGACCGCGCTGATTGCGCTGCCGGTGCTGTGGGTGATCCTGCGCGCCCTGCCGCCCGCGCCGCGCCAGGTTGCCTTTCCCGGCGTGGCGCTGCTGCGGGGATTGCTGGACCGCGTTCCGATTGCGCGGCGCACGCCCTGGTGGCTGCTGCTGCTGCGCCTGGCGGCGGTGGCCGCGATGATCCTGGCCTTCGCCGGACCAAGCTGGAAGCCGGCGGCGCCCGGCAATCAGACCGGCCCGCTGCTGGTGGTGCTGGATGCAGGCTGGTCCGCCGCGCCCGATTGGCCCGCCCGCGTGACACGCGCCGAATCCGCGTTGTCGGACGCGGCAGCCCAGGGTCGCCCCGCTGCCCTGCTGCTGGCCGATGGCCGTCCCGCGCCCGGCGCATTGCCCTTTGCCCCCGCCGATACCTTGCTGGCGGGCCTGCG
This sequence comes from Paracoccus yibinensis, assembly GCF_030846195.1. Classification (GTDB taxonomy): domain Bacteria; phylum Pseudomonadota; class Alphaproteobacteria; order Rhodobacterales; family Rhodobacteraceae; genus Paracoccus; species Paracoccus yibinensis. Next base: position 569,181 of record NZ_JAVCWH010000001.1, on the reverse strand, counting down.
CGCCGCGCAACCGGTGTCCTGGCCTACGGGCCTTCCCGATGATCCCAGCGCGACCCTGGCTGCCGTCCCCGAGGGCCAGCTTTCCACCCTGTGGATCAGCGACGGGTTGGATCACCCGAACCGCGCCGCCTGGCTTGCGGCCGTGGCCGACCGCGGGCCGGTGACGGTGGTCCCGCCCGCGCGCGCCCTTCGGTCGCTGTCGCTCCATGCTGGCGACACCCCGTCCCTGACGCTGTCCGCCACGGACGAGGCCGCGCCTGCGATCCTGGCCATCGGTCCCGACCCGCAGGGCGTCGAACGCGAACTGGCCCGCCTGACCCCTGGCGATGCGGCCACGGCTGCGGGGATCAGCACCCGCCCCACGGCCATCGACCTGCCGCCCGAACTGCGCAACCGCATCACCCGCTTCCAAGTCGAGGGCGAGGCTCATGCCGGTGCTGTGGTCTTGGCCGACGACCGGGTCAAACGCCGCAAGGTGGGCTTGGTGGGCGAGGCGGACCGGCAGGCTGAGGGGCAGCAGCTTTTGTCGCAACTGCATTATCTTCGCCGTGCGCTGACGCCCACGACCGATCTGGTGGAAGGTGGACTTGGCGATGTCCTGAACACCGCGCCGGACGTGATCGTGCTGGCCGACCAGGTCGATCTGGCCGAAGCCGATGACCTGGCCGCCTGGGTCGATGAAGGGGGGCTGCTGATCCGTTTCGCAGGCCCCCGCATGGCCGCGTTCGAGGATTTGCAGGACGAACCCCTGATCCCCGTTGCCCTGCGGCAGGGCGGGCGCGACATCGGCGGGGCGCTGTCCTGGGGCGATCCGCGCGGGATCGCGCCCTTTGCCGCCGATGGGGTCTTCGCCGGGCTGACCCCGCCGGAGGATGTCGCGATCCGCGCGCAACTGATGGCGCAGCCCGCGCCCGATCTGGCGGAAAAGACACTGGCCGCGCTGTCGGACAATACGCCGCTGGTGACACGCGCCCGCGTGGGGCAGGGGCAGGTGGTGCTGTTCCATGTCACCGCCAATGCCGAATGGTCGAACCTGCCGATCTCGGGCCTGTTCGTGGACATGCTGAATCGCCTGGTTCAGACCGCCCGCGTCTCGCCGGCCGAAGAACGGGCGGACGATCGTGACCAGCCGTTCTGGACGCCGGAAACCGTGCTGGACGGCTTTGGCCGCGCCTCGCCCGCCGAGGGGCTGGCGCCGGTCGCGGCGGCCGACCTGGTGCTGGGGCCGGGGCCGGACCGTCCGGCGGGCATCTATGCCGCGGGCGAACGACGGGTGGCGCTGAACGCGGGCGGTCCGCTGGTGCTGGCCCAGTGGCCCGGCGCCACGGTTGAGGCTGCGGGCGCGGCCACCGGGCGCGATCTGCGCGGCCTGCTTCTGGCGCTGGCGGCGCTGATGCTGGCGCTGGATGCGTTGGGGTCGGCGATGATCGCGCGCGGCGGACGGGTCGCGGCGGCCATGCTGCTGGCCGTGATGATCCTGCCCGCGCCCCAGGCTCAGGCTCAGGCCCAAGAACCGGCGCCGGACGTGAACCCCGAACTGGCCCGCGCCGCCAACGAGGTCGCGCTGGCCTATGTCGTGACCGGCGACGATCGTGTGGACGAAGCATCGCTGGAAGGGCTGCGCGGGCTGTCGATGGTGCTGGCGCAGCGCACCTCGGTCGAGCCGGGCCAGCCGGTCGCCATCGACCTGGACCAGGACGACCTGTCGGTCCTGACCTTCCTCTACTGGCCGATCACCGACACGCAGCCTGCGCCCTCGCCGCAGGCCTATGTCCGGCTGAACCATTTCCTGCGCTCCGGCGGGATGATCCTGTTCGACACGCGCGACGGCGATGTCGCCGGCGTTGGCGGGCCGGACATGTCGCAGGCGCTGCAGACCCTGGCCGCGCCGCTGGAGGTCCCGCCCTTGTCGCCGGTCCCCGACGATCACGTCCTGACCCGCAGCTTCTATCTGCTGTCGGATTTTCCGGGCCGCTGGCAGGGCAATCCCGTCTGGCTGGAGGCGCCCCCCGCCGGGGCCGAAGCCGCCGAGGGGGTGCCCTTCCGCCAGTTGAACGACGGCGTCAGCCCCGTGGTGATCGGCGGCAATTCCTGGGCCGAAGCCTGGGCCGTCGATGAGAACGGCTATCCCACCTTTCCCATCGGCAGCGGATGGGAGGGCGAGATGCAGCGCGAGATGGCCTTCAGGTTCGGCGTGAACCTGATCATGTATGTCCTGACGGGCAATTACAAATCCGACCAGGTCCATGTTCCCGCCCTGCTGGACCGGATGCGGACCGAGGAGACGCTTGGCCCATGACCCAGCTTCGCTTCGACCCGCTGCTGCCCTGGTGGGCGATCACCGCCCTGGCCGTTCTTGCGCTGCTGGTGGCGGGTTTCGCGCTGTGGCGGGGCCTGCGCGGCTGGGCCTGGCGGGGACTTGCCGGGCTTGCCGCCGCCCTGGCCCTAGCCGGACCCGCGCTTGAGATCGGCAGCCGTGCCGGGCTTTCGGACATCGTGATCCTGATCGACGACCGTTCCGCCAGCCAGAGCCTGCCGGAACGGACCGCGCAGGCCGATGCTGCGGTGGCTGCCATGACCCGCCAGATCGCCGCGCTGCCCAATACCGAACTGCGCCGCGTGACAGTCGGCGACAGCGACGACGGCACCCTGCTGGCGACCGAGATGGCCCGTGCCATCGCCGCCGAACCTGAAACCCGGCTGGCGGGCGTGATCGCCGTGACCGACGGGCGGCTGCACGACCCGGCCATGCTGCCCGCAACGGTGCCTGCGCCGGTCCATGTGTTGTTGACCGGCAGGCCCCAGGACTGGGACCGCCGCCTGGTGATCGAGGAAGCCCCCGCCTTCGGCCTGATCGACCAGCAGGTGACGATCCGCCTGCGGATCGAGGACCAGGGCGTCGTCCCGCCCGAGGCGCAGACAGGATCCGTCAACCTGCGCCTGTCCCTGGACGGCGAGGACGAGCTGGTTCTGGCTGTTCCCCTGGGCCAATCCATCACCCTGCCTTTGACGCTGGATCACGCCGGGCAGAACGTCGTGCAGGTCGGTTTCGACGCGCCCGAAGGGGACGAACTGACCGACCGCAACAACAGCGCCGCCATCACCATCAACGGCGTGCGCGACCGGCTGCGGGTGCTGCTGGTGTCGGGCGAACCCCACGCGGGCGAGCGGACCTGGCGCAACCTGCTGAAATCCGACGCGGCGGTTGACCTGATCCACTTCACCATCCTGCGCCCGCCCGACAAGTCGGACGGCGTCCCCGTCAACGAACTGTCGCTGATCGCCTTTCCGACCCAGGAACTGTTCATGGAACGGATCGGCGATTTCGACCTGATCATCTTCGACCGCTACAGCGTGCGGGGAATCCTGCCGCCGGATTATTACCTCAACATCGCCCAGTATGTCGAAGACGGCGGCGCGATCCTGATTTCTGCGGGGCCGGAAATGGCGGGGGTCGAAAGCCTTTATCTGTCCCCGCTGGGCCGGATCCTGCCTGCCCGCCCGACGGGCCGGGTGCTTGAACAGCCCTTCCGGCCCGAACTGACCGAGGAAGGCCGCCGCCATCCCGTGACCGCCGCACTGCCGGGGTCCGAAGGCGAGGATCCGACCTGGGGCCGCTGGCTGCGCATGGCCACGGTCCAGCCCGACCCCGATGCGCAGGTCGCCATGACCGGGATCGACGACGAACCCCTGCTGATCCTGGACCGCGTGGGCGAGGGGCGGGTGGCGCTTCTGACCTCGGACCAGGTGTGGCTGTGGGGGCGCGGTTTCGAAGGGGGCGGGCCGCAGCTGGAACTGCTGCGCCGCATCGCCCATTGGTCGATGAAGGAACCCGAGCTGGAGGAGGAGGCCCTGCTGGCCGATGTCTCGGACGGGATGACGGTGCGGTTTACCCGCCGCACCATGGCCGACAGCGCCGGCCCGCTGGTCGTGACCCGCCCCGATGGCGAGACCGAGGAGGTGCCCCTGTCTGAAGCCGGGCCGGGCCGCTTCACCGCCGACTGGACCGCGCCGGAACCGGGACTGTATCGCCTGGCGGACGGCGGCCTGCGCCGGGTGCTGGCGCTTGGTCCTGCCGCCCCGCGAGAGTTCGAGCAGACGGTGGCAAGCCCCGCCGCCTTGCAGCCGCTGATGTCGGCGACCGGGGGCGGGGCCGTGGCGCTGTCCGACGGGGTGCCCGACCTGCGCACGGTCGATCCGGGACGCAGCGCCCATGGCAGCGCGGCGCTTGGCGACTGGATCGCGATCACGCCGCGCGACGCGGCATCGGTGACCGGGCTGGAACGTCAGCCCCTGCTGCCTGGCTGGGCCTGGCTGCTGCTGGTGTCGGGGCTGATCCTGACCGGCTGGCTGCGCGAAGGCCGGCCCGGCAAGGCTGCGCCCATGGCCCCGACCTCGCCGGGCTGACCGCTTGCCAAGTGGCAACCGCATTGCTAACCGGAATAAAACGTCCTGAAGGAACGCTCATGGCCGAAGAAACGCGCGCGCCCGCCCCTTATGCCGAGGCCGATCTGTCGCTGATCAAGCGCATCATTCCCCATCGCTATCCGTTCCTGTTCATCGACAAGGTGCGCGACATCGTCCCGCACGAAGGCGGCGTGGGCATCAAGATGGTCACCAGCAACGAGCCGCATTTCCAGGGCCACTTCCCCGAGGAACCCGTCATGCCCGGCGTCACCATCGTCGAGGCGATGGCCCAGACATCCGCCGTGATCGTGGGCGTCAGCATGAACATCATCGACAAGCCGCTGGCGACCTATTTCATGGGCATCGACAAGTGCAAGTTCCGCCGCATGGTGGTGCCGGGCGACGTGCTTGAACTGCATTGCAAGGCCCTGCGCGGCGGCGGCAAGATCTGGAAGTTCGAGGGCCGCGCCCTGGTCGATGGCCAGCTTTGCGCCTCGGCCGAATTCACCGCCATGATGGCCCTGAAGGCCGATGGTTGAGATCCACCCCACCGCCGTCATCGAGGACGGCGCGCAAATCGGCACGGGCGTGCGGATCGGCCCGTTCTGCGTGGTCGGTCCCAAGGTGCGGCTGGGCGACGAGGTGGAGCTGAAATCCCACGTCGCCATTGCCGGGGATACCAGCATCGGCGCGGGCACGGTGGTCTTTCCCTTCGCCTCGATCGGCGAGGTGCCGCAGGATCTCAAGTTCAAGGGCGAGGATGTGCGGCTGGAGATCGGCGCGCGCAACCGCATCCGCGAATACGTCACCATGAACCCCGGCACCCAGGGCGGCGGCGGCGTGACCCGCATCGGTGACGACGGGCTGTTCATGGCGGGCTGCCATGTGGGCCACGACTGCCAGCTTGGCGACCGGGTGATCCTGGTCAACAACGCGTCCCTGGCCGGGCATTGCCACCTGGACGACGACGTGATCATCGGCGGGCTGTCGGGTGTGCATCAGTGGGTGCGCATCGGACGCGGTGCGATGATCGGCGCGGTGACGATGGTGACGGCGGACGTGATCCCCTATGGCCTCGTGCAAGGCCCGCGCGGGCATCTGGACGGGCTGAACCTTGTCGGGTTGAAGCGCCGGGGCGCCAGCCGCGCCGACATTCATGAGTTGCGCGAGATGCTGGACCGGCTGGGCGCGGGCAGTTTCCGCGACCGTGCCCGCCAGATGGCCGAAGCCGAGACGGGGGCGATGGTGCGCGACGTGCTGGACTTCATCCTGGGTCCGTCCGACCGCAGTTTCCTGACCCCGAAACCTGCATGAGCCGCACTGCCGTCATCGCAGGCCAGGGTGCCCTGGCCCCCGCCGTCATCGCCGCGCTGGATGCGCCGCTGGTCTATGCCTTGGACGGCTTTGCGCCGGACGGCGTGGATGCGCAACCCTTCCGCCTGGAACGGCTTGTGCCCTTCCTGGACAGCCTGACCGATCAGGACGTGTCGCGCGTGGTTTTTGCTGGCGCCATCCGCCGCCCGCGCCTTGACCCGGAACTGTTCGACAACCGCACCGCGCAACTGGTGCCGCGCATCATGATGGCGATGCAGTCGGGCGACGATGGCGCGCTGCGGGCGGTCCTGGACGTTTTCGAGGAACATGGGCTGTCCATCGCCTCGGTCGCCGAGATCGCGCCCGATCTGATCCCAGGCGAGGGCGTGCTGGCGGGCCAGCCCTCACCTGCCGATCGGCGGGACGCCGAACGCGCGGCCTTGATCCAGGCGACGCTGGGACCGCTGGACGTGGGGCAGGGTGCTGTTGTGGCGCAGGGCCAGTGCCTTGCCATCGAGACGCTGCCGGGCACGGCGGCGATGCTGGAATTTGCCGCCCGCCATGCGGACCTGCGCCCCAATCCCAAGGGCGCGAGGGGCGTCTTCTACAAGGCGCCCAAGCCGGGGCAGGACATGCGCATCGACCTGCCGACGCTTGGTCCCGACAGCGTGTCGCAGGCCGCTGCCGCCGGATTGGCCGGAATTGCCTGGCAGGCGGGTGGCGTGATCCTGTTGGATCGGGACGAGGCAGTCCGGCGCGCGGAAGCCGCAGGGTTGTTTTTGTGGGCGATGCCGCATTCGGGTATTTAGACAAAGAAGAAACCGGCTTCTTCTTTGCCCAAATACCCATAAAACAGCAGCAACAGGGTGACGCGCATGAAGTTCTTCCTGATCGCGGGCGAGCCTTCGGGCGACCAGTTGGGCGCGGCGCTGATGGCGGGCTTGCGCGAGTTGGTGCCGGATGCCGAGTTCGTGGGCATCGGCGGCGAGGCGATGACGGCGCAGGGCCTGGGCAGCCTGTTCCCCATGGGGGAGCTGAGCGTCATGGGCATCTGGGAGGTGCTTCCGAAATACCGCCACCTCAAGCGCCGCATTGCCGAGACAGCCGCCCGCGTCGCGGCCGAAAGCCCGGATGCGCTCATCGGCATCGACAGCCCAGATTTCTGCCTGCGCGTGGCCCGCGCGGCGCGGGCGCAGCGTCCCGACCTGCGGGTGATCCATTATGTCGCCCCTTCGGTCTGGGCTTGGCGGCCGGGGCGAGCCTTGAAGATGGCCGAGGTGGTCGATCACGTCCTGGCGATCCTGCCCTTCGAGCCGCCCTTGATGAAGGCGGCAGGCATGTCCTGCGATTTCGTGGGCCACCCCATTGCAACCGCCCAGGTGGCGGGACCGGACGAGGCCGCGCTGTTCCGCGCGGGCCACGGCATCGCCCCCGATGATCCCGTCGTCCTGTGCCTGCCGGGGTCGCGCGCGGGCGAGGTGGGGCGTCTGCTGCCCCGGTTTGGAGAGACCCTGACGGATCTGCGCCACCATGCCCCCGACATACAGGTGGTGCTGCCGACCGTGCCCGGCGTCGTGGGTCAGGTCCGACAGCTGACCGCGCAATGGCCCATACGGCCCCTGATCGTCGAAGATGCGGACCAGAAGCGCGCGGCCTTTGCCGCGGCTGACCTGGCGCTTGCGGCATCGGGCACGGTCAGCCTGGATCTGGCGGCGAACCGGGTGCCGATGGTGATCGGCTATGATATGGCGCCGCTCAGCCGGATGCTGGTGGGTATGCTTCTGAAGACCGACACCGTGACCTTGGTGAACCTGGTCAGCGACACCCGCGCGGTGCCCGAATTCCTGGGGCGCGACTGTCAGCCCGCGCCGATGGCGCAGGCCCTGCTGCGGTTGCTGAACGACCCGGCGGCCCGGCAGGCCCAACTGGACGCGATGGACCTGACCATGGACCGCTTAGGAAAGGGGGGCGAGGCGCCGGGTCTGCGCGCCGCCCGGTCCGTGTTGCGGGCGGTTACAGGACCGCGGTGACGATCACCTCGACCTTGTAGTCGGGGGTGGCCAGCTTCGCCTCGCCCGTGGCGCGGGCGGGGGTGTGGCCCTGCGGCGCCCACTGGTCCCAGACGGCGTTCATTTCCGCGAAATCGGCCATGTCGGCCAGCCAGATCTGCGCCGACACGATGCGGGTCTTGTCGGTCCCGGCCTCGGCCAGCAGGCGGTCCACATGTTCCAGCACCACGCGGGTCTGGTCGGTGACGGATGCGCCGGGTTCGCCCACCTGGCCTGCCAGCCAGACGATGCCGTTGGCGATGACCGCCTGGCTCATGCGCGGGCCGGTCTCGATACGCTTGATGTCGCTCATGTTCATGCTCCTTGGATGAGACGCCAGAAAAAGATCGCGGTCATGCCGAAGCCCACCACGGCGATCAGCAGACGCAGCCTGTCGCGGGGAATCATGCGGGCCACGGGCGCACCGGCATAGCCGCCCGCGATGGTGCCCACGGCCATCAGCGCCGCCGGTCCCCATGCCACCGCGCCACCCGCCGCGAAGATCGCGAAGGCGATCAGCGACAGGGCGAAGGACAGCCAGCATTTCAGCCCGTTCATCGCGTGCAGGTCGGTCATGCCCCACATGGCGAAGACCGCCAGAAGAATGATCCCCAGGCCGCCGTTGAAATAGCCGCCATAAACCGCCACCGGCAGCAGGATGCCCAGGCCGAAGGGCTTGACCACCGACCGCCAGCGCGAGGCCATCCTCCGCACGTCGTCGGCGCGATAGAAGACCAGGGTCGCGGCCAGCAGCAGGAAAGGCACCAGGATCGAAAAGGCCTCGTTCGAACTGACCAGCAGCAGCCCGCTGCCGATGGCGCCGCCGATCATCGTCCAGATCGTCAGCTTGGCGAAGGGCGCGTCCTGGATGCGGCGGATGTCGCCGCGAAAGGCGATGGCCGCGGACAGATAGCCGGGCAGGGCGGCGATGGTGCTGGTGGCATTGGCCACGACGGGCGGGATCCCCACAAAGACAAGCGCGGGAAAGGTGATGAACGTGCCGCCGCCGGCGACGGCATTCAGCATCCCGCCGAAAAACGCGGCGGCGAACAGAAGCAGGGCCTCCAGCATGGCAATCCTTCGATCAGGGGCGAAGGACGCGCGTCCTTGGCGGTGGGCGGGATTCGGATCGGCCGCGACGCTAGCCGCAGGGTTGCAGGGGCACAAGGCCATGCGCCCCCGCCCGCTTTCGGGGTGGCCTGTCCCCCGGGCGGGCGGGTGTCACCGTGGCATGTTAGCGACCTAAACCCCCGGTGAAATGTCGCAAATGGTGTTGCACGACTACCGGGCAGGGGCTTAACGTGCAGATGCGCTGACAACGAGAACCAGAAACAGGGAGAGCGCCTTTTGCTGGACACGACCCGCGGCGATGCCTTCGTCGCCTTTGAACATGTGCAAAAAAGCTACGATGGTCAGACGCTTGTCGTCAAAGATTTGAACCTGGCCATTGGCAAGGGGGAATTCTTGACAATGCTCGGGCCGTCGGGTTCGGGCAAGACGACCTGCCTGATGATGCTGGCAGGGTTCGAGACCGCGACCCATGGCGAAATCCGCCTGGCAGGCCGGCCGATCAACCAGGTGCCGCCCCACAAGCGCGGCATCGGCATGGTGTTCCAGAACTATGCCCTTTTCCCGCACATGACGGTGGGCGAGAACCTGTCCTTCCCGCTGGAAGTCCGCGGCATGTCCAAGGCCGAACGCGAAACCCGCATCGCGCGCGCGCTGGACATGGTGCAGATGGGCAAGTTCGCCAACCGCCGCCCCGCGCAACTGTCGGGCGGCCAGCAGCAGCGGATCGCGCTGGCGCGCGCCCTGGTCTTCGACCCCGAGCTGGTCCTGATGGACGAACCCCTGGGCGCGCTGGACAAGCAGTTGCGCGAACACATGCAGTTCGAGATCAAGCACCTGCACCATCGCCTTGGAATTACGGTGGTTTACGTCACTCACGACCAGGGCGAGGCACTGACCATGTCGGACCGCGTGGCGGTCTTCAACGACGGCCGCATTCAGCAGCTTGCCGCCCCCGCCGACCTGTATGAACGCCCCGAGAACAGCTTCGTCGCCCAGTTCATAGGCGAGAACAACAAGCTGCCCGGCGTGATCGAGGAGCTGTCGGGCGACAAGGCCCTGGTGCGCCTTGCCACCGGCGAGGTGATCGACGCCACGCCGGTGAACGTGACTGCCAGGGGCCAGCAGGTGCTGGTGTCGGTCCGCCCCGAACGGGTCGAGTTCAAGCCCGAGATGATGCCCCCCGGCGCCCACATGATCGCCGCCGAGGTCTGCGAGGTCATCTACATGGGCGACATCCTGCGGGCTCGGCTGAAGGTGGCGGGCAGCGCGGATTTCGTGATGAAGATGCGCAACACCATCGGCCAGACCCGGCTGGAGCCCGGCCAGCAGATCAAGGTCGGCTGGCATCCGGCGGATGCCCGCGCGCTGGATCCCGTCTGATCGCGGGTCGCGCCACCCGGACGGCCCACGAATGACGGCAAACGCCGCATGTTTTTGCAGTTGGAGTGATCAATGAGAAACACGCTTGCCCTGACCACCGCGCTTGGACTGATCGCCTGTCCCGCGCTTGCCGAGGTAAACCTGCTGTCCTGGGGCGGGGCCTATGGCAACAGCCACCTGGAGGCCTATGCCAAGCCCTTCGAGGCCGAGACCGGCATCAAGGTGACGATGGCCGACGCCGACAACCCCGCAACCCCGATCAAGGCCATGGTCGAGGCGGGCAACGTCACCACCGATGTGGCATCGGTCGAATATGCAGATGCCGTGCGGCTGTGCGACGAGGGCCTGCTTGAGGAAATCGACCCCGCGATCCTGGTCGCGGCCGAGGACGGCACCGCCGCCACCGAGGACTTCATCGAGGGCGCGATCACCGACTGCTTTGTCGCGACCGACGTCTATTCGATGGTCCTGGCCTATGACGCCAGCAAGTTCCCCGACGCCAAGCCCGCCACCCCCGCCGATTTCTTCGATCTTGAGAAGTTCCCCGGCAAGCGCACCATGCGCAAGGGCGCCAAGTTCAACCTGGAACTGGCGCTGATGGCTGACGGCGTCCCCGCCGCCGAGGTTTATGAGGTCCTGGGCACTCCCGAGGGTGTGGACCGCGCCTTTGCCAAGCTGGACACCATCAAGGATCAGGTCATCTGGTGGGAAGCCGGCGCCCAGCCGCCGCAGCTTCTTGCCGATGGCGAGGTCACGATGGCCTATGCCTTCAACGGCCGGATCTTCAACGCCGCCCAGGGCGAGGGCAAGCCCTTCGAGATCATCTGGGACGGTCAGATCTATGAGATGGAAGGCTGGGTGATCCCGAAGGGGGCCGAGAACCTGGAGGATGCGAAGAAGTTCGTGGCCTGGACGACCTCGCCCGCGCCGCAGGCTCGTGCGGCCGAGTTCATCAGCTATGGCCCCCCGCGCAAATCCGCCGCAGCCCTGGTCGGAAACATCGAGGGGACCGATCAGCCGATGGGTCCGCACCTGCCCACGACCGAGGAAAACATGACCAACGCCCTGGCGTCGAACCTGGAATTCTGGGTCGATCGGGACGCCGAACTGAACGAACGCTTCAACAGCTGGCTTGCAAGCTGAACGGTTAGGGGCGGGCGGAACGGCCCGCCCTCAGCCCTGCGGGGCCAAGAACAAGGGCAACGGCCCATTCATCAACGGGAGTTCAAGAACGTGAAAACCACTCTGGTTCTATCCACCGCCCTGGTCGGCATGGCCTTCGCGGCGACCGCGCAAGAGGTCAATGTCGTATCCTGGGGCGGCGCCTACGAGGTCAGCCAGGTCGAGGCCTATAACAAGCCCTTTACCGAGGCGACGGGGATCAAGGCCAACATGATCGCCGCAGACGACCCGGCCACGCCGCTTAAGGCGCAGGTCGAGGCGGGCAACGTCACCGGAGACGTCTTCGATCTGGCGATGGCCGATGCGATCCGCCTGTGCGACGAAGGCGCGCTGATGGAATTCGATCCCGCAGACCTGCCCGCCGGTGCCGACGGCACCCCGGCTGCCGAGGATTTCGTCGAAGGATCGCTGTCCGATTGCGCCGTGGGCAACATCGTCTGGGGAACGGTGATCGGCTATGACAAGACGAAGTTCGAGGGCAAGGCGCCCACGACCGTCGCCGACTTCTTCGACACCGAAACCTTCCCCGGCAAGCGCGGCCTGCCCAAGTCGCCCAAGCGCACGCTGTATCTGGCGCTGATTGCCGACGGCGTGGCCGCGGAAGATGTCTATGACGTGCTGGGAACGCCCGAAGGCGTGGACCGCGCCTTTGCCAAGCTGGACACCATCAAGGACGACGTGATCTGGTGGGAAGCAGGCGCCCAGCCGATGCAGCTGCTGGCGGACGGAGAGGTGGTGATGACCACCGTCTATAACGGCCGGATCTTCGATGCGATGGTCGGCGAGGGCAAGCCCTTCGACGTCATCTGGGACGGACAGTATCTGGAAATCAACGCCTTCGTCGTGCCCAAGGACGCCCCCAACCCCGAAGCCGCCGTGGAATACGTGAAGTTCGCGACCGGCACCCAGCCGCTTGCGGATCAGGCGAAATACATCGCCTATGGCCCGGCGCGCCAGTCATCCGCCCCGCTGGTCGGGATGTATCAGGACGGCACGACCGAGATGGCTCCGCATATGCCGACCGAACCCGACCACCTGACGACCGCCGTGGTGGATGACCCGGAGTTCTGGGCTGACCACGACGCCGAGATGACCGAGCGGTTCAACAGCTGGCTGGCAGGTTCCTGACCGCACGCGACCGCAACCCCGAATGTTTTAGACAGAGCTGACCATGACCAGACAACTGATTGCAGGAACGGCACTGGCGCTGATCGCCGGGGTTGCGGCCCAGGCACAGGATGCGCCGATCAACATCACCACTTATGGCGGCGCCTTCGGGGCGGCCGTGAACGAGGCTTTCGCCAAGCCCTTCACGGCCGAAACCGGCATCCAGACGACGATGGTGGACAACGACAACCCTCCGGCCACGCTGAAGGCCCAGGTCGAGGCCGGCAACATCACCAGCGACGTCTTCGACGTCGAGCAGTCGGACGTTCTGCGGCTGTGCGACGAGGGCCTGATCGAGCCGATCGACCCCGCGATCCTGCCCGCCGCCGCCGATGGCACCCCCGCGACCGAGGATTATCTGCCCCAGGCGCTGCACGAATGCGCGACCGCGATCATGGTGTGGTCCACGGTCATCGCCTATAACACCGAGGCCTTCCCGGACAGCGCGCCGACGACCGCCGCCGATTTCTTCGACCTCGAGAAATTCCCCGGCAAGCGCGGCATCATCAAGCGTCCGAAATACGCCCTGGAGTTTGCCTTGCTGGGCGACGGCGTGCCGGCGGACCAGGTTTACGAGGTCCTTGGCACCCCCGAAGGCGTGGACCGCGCCTTCGCCAAGCTGGACAGCATCAAGGACCAGGTGGTCTGGTGGGAGGCGGGCGCCCAAGCCCCGCAACTGCTGGCCGACAAGGAGGTGTCGATGACGCTGGCCTATAACGGCCGGATCTTCGACGCCATCGTCGATGAAGGCAAGCCCTTTGCCTTTGTCTGGGATGGTGCGAACCTGGACATGGACTATTGGGTGGTGCCGATGGGGGCGCCCAACCGCGACGCGGCGATGGAATTCATCGCCTTCGCCTCGGACCCGGCGCGGCAGGCGGACCTGTCGAAATACATCGCCTATGGTCCGCCGCGCAAATCGGCGGCGGCCAGCGTCGGCACCTACAAGGACGGCACCACGCAGATGGCCCCCTATCTGCCGACGACGCCCGAAAATGCCGAGCGTGCCCTGGTCAATGACGCCGGTTTCTGGGCCGATCACGACGCCGAACTGACCGAGCGGTTCAACAGCTGGCTGGCCGGAGCGTGACCTGACGACCGCTGCCGTCCCGCGCGACGCGGGGCGGCGGCCCCTGATATATCCGAGGAATCCATGGCGAACGCTTTAGATCCGCACGCGGCCATTGCGACAACGGCCACCGGCCTGACCGACGGGGCGCTGCGGACCGCCGATGGCAAGCCCCTGGCCCGCGCCCTGGCCCGGTCGCAGTCGCTGGCCCGGCGCCGCGCCTTTCTGCTGGTGCTGCCGCTCTTGGCCTTCATCCTGATCACCTTCGTGGTGCCGATCGGGCAGATGCTGCAGCGATCCTTCTATAACGACGGCTTCTCGGCCAACATGCCGGCGCTGTCGCAATGGTTCGCCGAAAACCCGCGCGGCACGGAACCCGACGAGGCCGCCTGGAGCGCCCTGGCCACTGACCTGCAAGCAAGCGCCGAGGCGCGGACCATCGGCGTGGTGGGCACGCGCATCAACTATGACGTGCCGGGCACGCGGTCGCTGTTCACCTCGACCGGGCGCCAGGTCCGGCGCGGGATCGAGCCGCCCTATCAAGCCGCCCTGCTGGAAATCGACGAGGAATGGGGCGATCCCGCGCTGTGGTCCGCCATGCGAGAGGCGTCCAGCCCCGTGACCGGCAATTTCTATCTTGCCGCCGTGGACCGCAAGCGGGACGAAACCGGCAGCATCACCCAGGTCGAGGAACGCCAGCAGGTCTATGTGATGCTGTTCATGCGCACCTTCTGGCTGTCGCTGCTGATCACAGGCATCACCTTCGTGCTGGGCTTTCCCATCGCGCATCTTCTGGCGACCCTGCCGATGCGCAAGTCGAACCTGCTGATGATCCTGGTGCTGCTGCCCTTCTGGACCTCGCTTCTGGTCAGGACCACAAGCTGGATGGTGCTGTTGCAGCAGCAGGGGGTGATCAACGACATCCTGGTCTGGCTGGGCGTGATCGGGCCGGACGGGCGGCTGCAGATGATCTACAACCAGGCGGGCACGATCATCGCCATGACCCATATCCTGCTGCCCTTCATGATCCTGCCGCTGTATTCCGTGATGCGCACCATCAACCCGTCCTATGTCCGCGCTGCGCGCAGCTTGGGCGCGACAAGCTGGACCGCGTTCCGCCGGGTCTATTTCCCGCAGACCTTGCCGGGGCTGGGGGCAGGGGCGCTGCTGGTGTTCATCCTGGCCGTGGGCTACTACATCACGCCCGCGCTGGTCGGCGGATCCTCGGGCCAGCTGATTTCCAACATGATCGCGATGCACATGACCGACACGCTGAACTGGTCCATGGCGGCGGCACTGGCCGCGCTGCTGCTGGGCGCGGTCCTGCTGCTGTATTGGGTGTATGACCGCATGGTCGGCATCGACAACCTGAAGCTGGGGTGATCCATGGCAGTTCCCACCTATGCAACCCCGCTGGAGCGCATCTGGCATTACGCCTATCTGGTGATCTGCGGACTGATCTTCTTCTTCCTGATCGCGCCGATCGTGGTGATCATCCCGCTGTCCTTCAACGCCGAGCCCTATTTCACCTTTACCGACCGGATGCTGTCCTTCGACCCCGAGGGCTACAGCACCCGCTGGTATGAAAGCCTGCTGACCTTCGGGATGCAGAACCCGGATGCGACCGGCTGGGGTTTCTGGGTTGATGCCTGGAACAATGCCAACTGGGTGAAGGCGGCGAAGAACTCGATCATCATCGGCGTCTTCTCGACCCTGGTGGCGACCGTCTTGGGCACGCTGGCGGCCCTTGGACTGTCGCGCCCCGAGATGCCGTTCCGCCGGGCGATCATGGCGATCCTGATCTCGCCCATGATCGTGCCGCTGATCATTACGGCGACGGGGATGTTCTTCTTCTATTCGAACCCCTGCGAGATGCTGGGCATCTTTGGCCTGCCCACGGATTGCGGGCGGTTGGCGGGCACCTATGTCGGCGTGATCCTGGCCCACGCGACGTTGGGCATTCCATTCGTGATCATCACCGTGACGGCGACGCTGGTGGGCTTTGACCAGTCGCTGAACCGGGCGGCGGCGTCCCTGGGGGCCAATCCGCGCACCACCTTCTTCCGCGTGACCATGCCGCTGATCCTTCCCGGCGTGATCTCGGGTGCGCTGTTCGCCTTTGTCACCAGCTTTGACGAGGTGGTGGCGGTGCTGTTCATCGCCGGCCCCGAGCAGCAGACCATCCCGCGCCAGATGTGGAACGGCATCCGCGAGCAGATCAGCCCCGCGATCCTGGCCGTGGCGACGTTGCTGGTGATCTTTTCCATCGCGCTGCTGACCACGGTGGAGTTGTTGCGGCGCAGGTCCGAGCGGATCCGGGGCGTGACGCCGCGGTGAAAGCCGGGGGACTTCACGTCCCCCGGACCCCCTGTGGGATATTTAAGTGAAGAAGAAATCTTACGGCAGGATTGCGAGCCACATCCAGATCGACAGGACCGAGATGGCAGTGCCGACAAGGACGGTGGTGGCCGCGACCCGCTTGGCCGAGCCATAGAGGTTCGCAAAGAGATAGGCGTTCACGCCCGGCGCCATGGCGGCGGTCATGACGGCTGAACGGAGGCCTGCATCATCAAGGCCGCTGATGCGGGCCAGGGCATAGGCAATGCCGGGATGGACCAGCAGCGAGCAGGCGCAGCACATGGCAATGGCGCCCATGTCGCCTTCGGGACGATAGCGGTAGAGGACGCCGCCCAGCCCGAACAGTGCGGCGGGCAGGGCGGCGTCGGCGATCATCTGCACCGCGGCCCAGAACCCCTCGGGCATCACCAAACCCGCTTGTTGCAGCACGTTCATGGACAGGCCGGTCAGGATTCCGATCACCAGCGGCGTGCGCAGCACCCCCGTCATGGCGCGCAGGGCAACGCGACCCACCGACAACCCGCTGCCATGGGCGCGGGTAAACTCCATGAAGGTGATGCCGAAGGTGTAGAGCAGCGGCGAATGGATCGCGATGATCGCCCAGTTGCCCGCCAGCGAATCCGGGCCATAGGCGCGTTCCATGATCGGGATGCCCAAGAGCAGGCTGTTCGAGAACAGGCAGGTGAAGCCGATCGCCACGCAATCCATGGGCGGGCGGTTGAAGACGAACCGCGCGCCCGCCCAGCCGATGAAGAAGCTGGAAAAGGCCCCCATATAGAAGGGCAGCAGCACGGCCGGGCGGAACTCGGCCCCCAGGTCCAGGCGCGACATGGACAGGAACAGAAGCGTGGGCGCCGCGAAGTTCTGGGCGAAGACCATCAGGCCATCGACCGCGCTTTCGCGGAAAAGGCCGCGCCAGGCCACAACATAGCCGAAGCCCACGATCAGGAAGACCGGGACGATGATGGTGAACAGCGCGCTCATAGCGCGGCGGGGTGGTCGGGGATGTCCGCCGCGGCCTCGATCACCATGCCGTCGAAGGCGGGCTGGATGTGGTCCGGCGTCGTCGCCGCGACGGTCGCGTAGTCCATGTCGATATGCATGTTCGTCAGCACCCCGCGTGGGCAGCCGGATCGCGCGATCCAGTCAAGCGCCAAGGCCAGGTGCGCATGGCTGGGGTGGGGCTGCGGGCGCAGAGCGTCGCAGATGAAGACCTCGGCCCCGTGGATCAGGGGCCAGGCGGCATGGGGGATCTCGGAGACGTCGGGCAGATAGACGATGCCGCCAATGCGCAGGCCCAGCGCGGTGATCTCGCCATGCTGGACGCGGAAGGGGATCATCGTGACCGGGCCACCGGCACCGTTCACGGTAATAGGCCCGTCGATCAGGTGCAGGTCGCAGATGGGGGTGTAGTAGCTGCCCGGCGGGGTCTTGAAGATATAGCCGAAGCGGTCCAGCAGCTGTTCCGACGTGGGCATGTCGGCCCAGGCGGGGATCAGGCGGCCCGCATTGAAGGCCACCTGCCGCAGGTCGTCAATGCCGTGGATGTGGTCGGCATGGGCGTGGGTATAGACCACCCCGTCCAGCGTCGCGACATTGGCATCCAGCAGTTGCGGGACAAGGTCCGGGCCGGTGTCGATCAGCACCTGCGTCACCCCATGGGGGCCGGGGCGTTCCACCAGCAGCGAACAGCGGCGGCGGCGGTTCCGGGGCTCGGCCGGGTCGCAGGCGCCCCAGCGGTTCCCCAGCCGGGGCACGCCGCCCGAAGAACCGCAGCCCAGGATCGTCGCCCGGATCATCTTGCAGCCTTTGCGAACAGCCGATCGAAATTGGCCGAGGTCTGAGCAGCGAACTGGGCGTAGTCCATGCCGAAGACCTCGGCCACCAGGGCGGCTGTCTTTGCGACATAAGCCGGTTCGTTGCGCCTGCCGCGATGCGGGGGCGGGGCGAGGTAGGGGCTGTCGGTCTCGACCAGGATGCGGTCCACGGGGGCGGCGGCGAAGATCGCCCGCAGGTCGGCGGACCGAGGAAAGGCCGCGATGCCCGACATCGACAGGTAGAAGCCCAAGTCAAGCGCCGTCTGCGCCAGGGCCGCGCCCGAGGTGAAGCAGTGCATCACGCAGGAAAACGCCCCGGCCCGGTGTTCCTCGGCCAGGATGCGGGCCATGTCGTCGTCGGCGTCGCGGGAATGGATGATCAGGGGCAGGCCGGTGCGGCGCGCGGCCTCGATATGGACGCGCAGGCTTTCGGCCTGCCGGGCGGCGCTGTCGGCGGTGTAGTGGTAGTCCAGCCCGGTTTCGCCGATGCCTACGAACTTCGGGTGGGCGGACAGCGTGACAAGCTGCGCCACAGTGGCCATCGGTTCTTCGGCGGCGCTCATCGGGTGGGTGCCGGCGGCATAGAAGACGCCGTCATAGCGTTCGGCCAGGGCGCGGACCTGGGGTTCCTGGCGCAGGCGGGTGCAGATCGTGACCATGCGGGTGACGCCTGCGGCCCGCGCGCGGTCGATCAGCGCGTCATGTTCGCCTTCGAAGTCGGGAAAATCCAGATGACAATGGCTATCGACGATCGGCGTGGGGACCGCGTTGGACATGGATCAACCTTTGGCTGGCAGGGCGGATCGCGCGGGCGGCAGATGCGCCAGTTCGAGCAGCATATCCATCACCAGGGCGGCAGGGTCAAGGTTGACCGACCGCCCCGTCCGGGCGCGCGCCGACAGCCGGGCCTGCGCATCGGCCCAGGCGCGCGCGGCCGCGTCGTCGGGCGACAGGCGGGCCAGCAGTGCGCCTTCGCCGCGCGCGGCCTGGGGCAGGGGCGGACCCATCAGCCCCGCGCGGGCGGTGCGGGCCAGGAAGCGGTCCAGCACGGTCATGGTCAGGTCGAACGGATCGCCATCGACCCCGGCGCGGCCTGCGGCCTCGTCAGCAAAAGCAGTGGCCTGCGGGCGATTAAGCCGGGGCAGGGTGGCCATCAGGTCCACAAGCTGCTGGTAGCGGTCGAGGCCACCCTGGCCCGCCAGCCGCAGCGCCTCGCCCACAGACCCGTCGGACAGCGCGGCCAAGGCCTCGGCATCCTCGTCGATGCCGAGATGGGCCAGGACATTGGCCATCTGCGCAGGCGTCAGCGGCGACAGGCGCAGCGTGCGGCAGCGTGACCGGATCGTGGGCAGAAGGCCCGCGGGCTGGTGGGCGATCATCAGGATCAGCGCATCGGCGGGCGGTTCCTCCAGCACCTTCAGGAGCGCGTTGGCGGCAGCGACGTTCATGTCGTCGGCGGCGTCGATGATGGCGATACGGCGCCCACCCTCGGCAGCCGAGAGGTGGAAGAAGGACAGGAGCCGCCGGATTTCGTCTACGGTGATCTGCGCGGACAGCCGCCCCGCCTTGTCGTCCCAGGGGCGGCGGACCAGGTGCAGGCGCGGTTCCGAAAGCGCCGCGATGCGCCGCGCCTCGGGCGTGTCGGTCGCGCCGAAGGGGCCGACCGCGCCCGACAGCACCCAGCGGGCGATGGCCCAGGCCAGCGTCGCCTTGCCCACGCCGCGCGGGCCGGTCAGCAGCCAGGCATGATGCAGGCGCCCGCCTGCCGCCGCCTCCATGAACTGGGCGACGGCATTGTCCTGGCCGATCACGCGGTCGGTGTGGCGCGGATGGGGCGCGCCGGGAACGCGGTCGGGTTCGGGAATGTCGTCGGGATCGGTCTTCACAACGCGGCCCGGATGCGGGCGGCGACGTCATCGGCGCTGCCGCTGCCGTCGATCAGGCGGACGCGGGTGGGAAATTCCTTGGCAAGCGCGCGGAAGCCCTGCGCAAGGCGCTGCTGGAAATCCAAGCCCAGGCTTTCAAAGCGATCCTCGGCCCCGCCCCGTGCCTTGCCCCGGCCAAGCGCAGTTTCGGGATCGAGGTCGATGACGAAGGTCAGGTCCGGTTCCACGCCGATCGCCAGGTCATGCATCCGGTCCACAAAGGAACGCAGCTCGCCCCGTGTGGCGCCCTGATAGACGCGCGTCGAGTCGGCAAAGCGGTCGGTGATGACGGTCTGCCCTGCGGCCAGGGCCGGGCGGATGGTGCGTTCCAGGTGATCGCGGCGGGCGGCGGTGAACAGCAGGCATTCGGTTTCCGCCGACCAGCGTTCGCCCGCGCCTTCGACCAGCAGGCGCCGGATCTCCTCGGCCCCCGGACTGCCGCCCGGCTCGCGGGTCAGGACGACGCCGCGCCCCTCGGCCCGCAAGGCCTCGGCCAGCAGGCGGGCCTGCGTGGACTTGCCACAGCCGTCGATCCCCTCGAAGCTGATGAACATCAAAGGCCGGCGGCCTCGACGGCCTTGTGGCCCAGCCGCATCACGGCGCCCTTCATCCGACCCGCGAAACCGGCCTCGGGGATATCCTCGGCGGCCAGCAGGGGGGTCACCGCATCCTGGGTGCCGGGGACCGAGACGACCAGGCGACCGATCTGGTCACCCTTGGCGATGGGGGCGGGAATGGGCGATTCATAGACCGCCTCGACCTTCACCTGGTCCCGGGACCCGGCAGGAACCAGCACGTTGACACCGTCCTTCGTGGTCAGCCCGACGCGCCCCTTGGTGCCCAGCCAGACCGGCGCCTCGAGCACGGTATCGCCCGCAGGCACCAGCGTTTCCATGCTGAACTGGCGGAAGGCCCAGTTGACGATCCGCTCGGATTCCTCGGCCCGGGCGGTCTCGCTTTGCAGGCCGCTGATGACAAAGATCACCCGCCGCCCGTCCTGCACGGCGGATCCGACCAGGCCATAGCCCGCTTCCTGCGTGTGCCCGGTCTTCAGGCCGTCGGCGCCGATGTCCAGCTTGAGGATCGGGTTGCGGTTGAAGCGGTTCGACGGCACCCGGTCCATGTACCGGAACTCGGTCAAGGCGAAGTCGTCGTAATACTGCGGAAAGTCGTTGATGATGTGCATGGCCAGCATCCCCAGATCCTCGGCCGACATCACGTGACCCTCGGCGGGCCAGCCGGTCGAGTTCTTGAAGACCGAATGCTTCAGCCCCAGCGTCTTCGCGCGTTCGGTCATCTGGCGGGCAAAGGCTTCCTCGGTCCCGGCCAGCCCCTCGGCCAGAACCACGCAGGCGTCGTTCCCGGACAGGACGATCACGCCCTTGATCAGCTGTTCCACGGTCGGCGTGTCGCGGGGTTCCACGAACATTTTGGACCCGCCCATCTGCCAGGCCCTGGTGGATACGGGCAGCGTATCATCCAGCTCAAGGCGGCCGTTCTCCAGCGCCTCGAAGACCATGTAGAGCGTCATCAGCTTGGACATCGACGCGGGTGGGATCGGCACGTCGGCGTTCTTCGACATCAGCACCGTGCTGGTGTTGACGTCATAGACCCAGGCCGAGGTTGCCGTCGTCTCGAAGGCCTGCGCCGGGGCAGCCAGACAGAAAATGGCGATAAGCCGCAGCAGGAACGCGCGCATGGAAGATCCTTTGCCTGTTTGGGGCCGATGGTTACAACAAGGCCATGCATCCCGCAACGCGGGCAACACATCCTCAGATGGAATTGATGGTCAGTTCCCGGTCGCCTCGCGCCAGTGCCTGCGGCACAGCGAGACATAGGTCTCGTTCCCGCCGACCTGCACCTGCGCGCCTTCGGTGATGGCGCGGCCCTCGTGGTCCCGGCGGATGACCATCGTGGCCTTCTTGCCGCAATGGCAGATCGTGCGGACCTCGCGCAGGTCGTCGGCCAGGGCCAGCAGCGCGGCCGATCCGGGGAACAGCTCGCCCCGGAAATCGACACGAAGGCCATAGCACATCACCGGGATGCGCAGGTCGTCGGCTACCCGGGCCAGTTGCCAGACCTGGGCCGGGGACAGGAACTGCGCCTCGTCCACGAAGACGCATGCGCAATCGGCGCCCTGGTCCCGGATCAGGGCGAACATGTCGGTCGCATCGTCGAAGGTCAGCGCGTCGTCGCCGATGCCGATGCGGCTGGCGATGCGTCCCTGTCCCGCCCGCCGGTCAAGCGCGGCCGTCAGCAGCAGCGTCTGCATCCCGCGTTCGCGGTAATTGTAGGACGCCTGCAACAGCAGCGTGCTCTTGCCCGCGTTCATGGTCGAGTAGTGGAAATAAAGCTTGGCCATGCCGCCAGATAGCCCCGCGGCCAAGGGGCATCAAGGCCACAAGAAAGCCGCAGAGGCGATCCCCGGCGGCTTCTTCTTCATCCAAATATCCAAAGGGCGATATCGCCCCCGGCGTTACGCCTGCCGGCTTTTCGGCGCGCGAGAGGGGCGGCGTGCCGGCCGCTTGTTCCCGCCCGCGCCCATCGGCTTGCCGCGTCCGCCGCCGCTCTGGGGACGGGCCGACGGTACCGGTCCCACCGGGGGTTCGCCGCCGATGACCGGGATCGCGGCCTTCATGGCCTTTTCGATGGCGCGCAGCTCGCCGACCTCGGCCGGGGCGCAAAAGGCCACGGCGCGACCGTCGCGGCCCGCCCGCGCGGTGCGCCCGATCCGGTGGACATAGTTTTCCGGCACGTTCGGCAGGTCATAGTTATAGACATGCGCGACCTCGGGAATATCCAGGCCACGGGCGGCCACGTCGGTCGCCACCAGCACCTGGGTCTGCCCCTTGCGGAAGGCGTCGAGCGCGCGTTCCCGCTGGCCTTGGCTCTTGTTGCCGTGGATCGCGGCGACCGCGAAGCCCCACTTCTCCAACAGCTTGGCCAGCTTCTCGGATCCGTGCTTGGTGCGGCCGAATACCATCGCCAGTTCGCCGGGATGCTTGGACAGGTATTCCGCCAGCAGCGTCGCCTTGTCGCCCTGGGTCACGAAATGCACGCCCTGCTCGATCTTCTTGGCCGCCTGCCCCGGAGGGTTCACGGCGACGCGGACCGGATCGGTCAGGTAAGTGTCGGCCAGTTCCTCCATCAGCTTGGGCATGGTGGCGGAAAACAGCAGCGTCTGGCGTTCCTTGGGCAGCATCCGCGCGATCTTGCGCAGCGCGTGGATGAAGCCGATGTCCAGCATCTGGTCGGCCTCGTCCAGCACCAGATAGGTGGTGGCCTCAAGGCTGATGGCGCGGCGCTCGATCAGGTCCATCAGGCGGCCCGGCGTGGCGATCAGCACATCGACGCCGCGCGATAGGCGTTCCGTCTGCACGTTGATCGAGGCGCCGCCCACGACACGGAAGCTGCGGATCGGCGTGCCTTCGGCATAGGCGTCGATATTGGTGGCGATCTGGGTCGCCAGTTCGCGGGTCGGCGCCAGGATCAGCGCGCGGCAGGTGCGCGGGTCGGGCTTCTTGCCGTATTTGATCAGCCGGGTCAGCATCGGCAGGCCGAAGGCCGCCGTCTTGCCCGTGCCGGTCTGCGCCAGGCCCAGCACGTCGCGGCCCTTGACGACCGCCGGAATGGCCTCGTCCTGGATTGGCGTGGGCTTGGTCAGCCCCATCGCCGCCACATTGGCGTTGATGCGGTGGTCGATGCCCATGTCGGCAAAGGGGCCGGTGGGCAGCGGGTCGCGTGCGGGTGCCCGGCGGCCTTCGTTCGCATCGAAGTTGGGCAGGTTGCGGGGCCGGGGCTTCTGGCCGCGGGACGGGCGGCGGGTATTGGTCTGTTCCATCAAAAACTTTCATGCCGCGTCCCCCGTATCGGACGCAAGGCAGTGGCCGCGGCGGATGCGCGGCAATCAGCAGGGATGCAGGCGCGATACGAGGATGCCCGCAAGCCTCCCCGCGTGAATGGGAAACTGGAATGGATGCCGGGCCTTGGGCGAAAACGCGGCTGCTCACGCGGCAGCAGGCATCGGCTGGACCCACATGGGGCCTTTTGACGTGCAAGTCAAGAACATTGAGGTGGGACACCTCCGATGCAGATTGGGGCGGCGGTCGCGTTAATCTTGTTTAAGACTTCCTCTGGCGGAGTTGACTCTCCGATGGCACATTCGTGGCCAATTCCGACGTGTTTGCCAACCAGTGACAGTTTTGCAGGATACCAAATGGCAAGGATCTGGGCCAATTACGGCATCGACAGCCTTTCGATCGACCTGAATTTCTATGACCGCCATTTCTACGACCATGTCTTTCTGGACAACCAGTACGAATGGTATAACGGCAGGACGTACCAGGATGTCTATGCGATCAACGGCTATGACGGCTATGACGACCTGATCCTTGCATTGGGCGGGCATGGCTTCCGGTTCGACAGCCGGGGCACTGTCGCAGGGGGCACGGTTACAGGTCTGCTGGAAAGCGTCTATGACGGCGACGACCTCTGGTGGGCGCAGGATTTCTCGGTCTCCGCGGTCAGCCTTTACAAGGTGGGCCTGACCTACGGAAATGCCGATGACCGGACGCTGCTGTCCTCGATCATGGCGGGTGCGGACACGATCAACCTCAGCGCCCATGACGACCGCTTCGAGGGATGGGGCGGCGATGACCAGATGTGGGGGAACGGTGGCCACGACCGGCTGTTTGGCGGGACCGGCAACGACATGCTGAACGGCGGGCTTGGCAACGACCGCCTGGTGGGCGAGGGGGGCAATGACCGCCTGATCGGAGCGGTGGGCCACGACGTGCTGGAGGGTGGCAGCGGCGTGGACCTTATGGAAGGCGGGCTTGGCCGCGACATGATGTTCGCGGGTCTGGACAGCATGCGCGATGTGTTCGTTTTCCGCGCCAGCATGGACACGGCAGTTGGCTCACAACGCGATCAGATCCATCAATTCCGGCCCGGTCAGGACGACATCGACCTGTCGCTGATCGACGCAAATGTCGCGCGGGCCGGAAACCAGGCCTTTGCCTTTGCCGGCACGACCGCCGCCGCCCATGCGGTCTGGTATGCCAAGGCCGCCGGCGGCGTGATCGTGCGGGGCGATCTGAACGGCAACAAGACCGCCGATTTCGAGATCTGGGTGGATGACGCGACACGCGTGGCCGCGACGGATTTCATCCTCTAGGCGCGGTCCGCCGTATCCAGCCAGATCGTCACCGGCCCGTCGTTCGTCAGCCGGACCTTCATGTCCGCGCCGAAGCTGCCGGTCTGGACCGGGATCCCCTGCGCGGCAAGGCTAGCCGCAAAATGTTCGTAAAGCCGCCGCCCGTCATCGGGCGCGGCGGCGGATGAAAAGCCGGGGCGGTTGCCGGTGCGGGTATCGGCGGCCAGGGTGAACTGGCTGATCACCAAAGTGCCGCCGCCCACGTCCAGCAGCGACCGGTTCATCCGCCCCTGATCGTCGCGGAAGATGCGCAGCTTGGCCACGCGCAGCGCCAGCCTGTCGGCGGCGCTTTCATCATCGCCCCCCATGGCGCAGACCAGCACCAGCAGGCCCGGCCCGGTTTCTCCAATGACGGCGCCGTCCACCTCGACCGAGGCGTCAGACACGCGTTGCACCAGGGCGCGCATCAGCCCAGCATGATCCCGGTGATGACCAGCAGCAGCCCGATCATCGACAGCGCCAGCGCACCCATGTTCATCGCGATCACCGGCCGCATCCTCTGGCGCAAGGCTGCATCGTCCAGGCCCGCCCGGCGGGCGCGGGCCACCGTCAGCACGCACCAGATCAGCGCCGCGACCCCAGCCAGCGTCAGTACCGCCCCGCCCCAGATCAGCCCGTCGAAAACCGTCATCGCACACCCCCGCCGATATCCGTGCCCGCGCCCTAGCGGCGATTGCGCCGCGCGGCAAGACCGCCTAACAGGTGCGGCCAAGAACGGGCAGGATCAAACGGAAGGAATCGGAATGATGGACGATCAGGCTTACAGCGTCGCGGCGGACGAACTGCGCCAGTTCATCGAGCAGTTCGAGCAGCTGGAAGCCGAGAAAAAGGACATCGCCGAACGCCAGAAAGAGGTGATGGCCGAGGCCAAGGCGCGCGGCTATGACACCAAGGTGATGAAGAAGATCGTCGCCCTGCGCAAGCGCGACCGCGACGACATCGCCGAGGAAGAGGCCATCCTGGAGATGTACAAGCAGGCGCTTGGCATGGGCTGACGCCCTTATTCCTTTGACTTCCCCTGTCTGATCCCCTATGGACGCCCCTTCGGCTTCGGATTTCCGGGGCGGCGGACCACGGGAGATGTCTGTCGCAAGGATCGCGGTGCCTTCACGGGTGTCCGCACCCCCCATTCTGGCGAAGACATGACAGACAAGACGATAGCCGCGCCACTGGCAGCGGCCCTGGCGGCCAAGGGCTATGCCAGCCTCACTTCGGTTCAGCAGGCGGTTCTGGAAAGCGATGCGCAGGGCCGGGACATGCTGGTTTCGGCGCAGACCGGATCGGGCAAGACCGTGGCCTTTGGCCTGGCCATCGCGCCGCAGCTGCTGGACGGCGACAGCCTGCCCGATGCCGTGGCCCCCATGGGCCTGGCCATTGCACCAACGCGCGAACTGGCCCTGCAGGTGGCGGCCGAACTGGGCTGGCTTTATGCCCAGGCTGGTGCCCGCATCGCAACCTGCGTCGGCGGCATGGATTACCGCACCGAACGCCGCGCCCTGGAACGCGGTGCCCATATCGTCGTGGGCACCCCGGGCCGATTGCGCGACCATATCGAACGCGGGTCGCTGGACCTGTCAGCCCTGCGCGTCGCCGTTCTGGACGAAGCGGACGAGATGCTGGACCTGGGTTTCCGCGAGGATCTGGAATTCATCCTGCAATCCGCGCCCGAAGACCGGCGCACGCTGATGTTCTCGGCCACGGTGCCGCCCGCGATCGAACATCTGGCGACGACCTTCCAGCAGGACGCCCTGCGGATCCAGGCCCAAGGCGAATCGCGCCAGCACGGCGACATCGAATACCGCGCCTTCACCGTCGCCGCACGCGACCGAGAGCCTGCGATCTTCAACATCCTGCGCCTGCACGAGGCCCGCACCGCGATCATCTTCTGCAAGACGCGGGCCAATGTCAGCCACCTGCTGGCCCGGATGGGCAATCGCGGCTTCAAGGCCGTGGCCCTGTCTGGCGAACTCAGCCAGCAGGAACGCACCCATGCCCTGCAGGCCCTGCGGGACGGACGCGCGCAGGTCTGCGTGGCGACCGACGTGGCCGCGCGCGGCATCGACCTGCCGGGGCTGGAGCTGGTGATCCATGCCGACCTGCCCACCAATTCGGAAACGCTGCTGCACCGGTCGGGCCGGACCGGACGGGCAGGGGCCAAGGGCGTGTCCGCGCTGATCGTCATGCCGTCCGACCTGCGCAAGGCGCAGATGCTGCTGAAGCGCGCCAAGGTCGAGGCGACTTGGAGTCCGGCGCCCTCGGCCGACGAGGTTCGGGCACAGGATGATACCCGGATGCTTGACCATCCCGCCTTGCACCGGAATGCCGAAGATGACGGCGACATGGCGCGGCTGCTGCTGGACCGGTTCGGCGCGGAACGGCTGGCCCAGGCGTTTGTCAGCCTGTGGCGCGAAGGCCGCCCGGCGCCCGAGGAACTGACCGTCCTGCAAGATCGTGCCCCTGCGGCGCCGCGCGAACGACCGCCTTTTGGCGAGGCTGTCTGGTTCTCTCTCTCGGTCGGCCATACCGGCCGGGCCGAGGCACGCTGGCTGCTGCCCAAGATTTGCGACGGCGGCGGCATCAATCGCGATGCCATTGGCGCGATCCGGGTTCGGGAAGACGAAAGTTTCGTCCAGATCGCCGTGGCTCAGGCTGACAGATTCGGCAAGACGATGGAACTCGAGCCAGGCCTGACCATGCGACGGCTGGACGGCGAGCCTGATCTGAATCGCGGCCCTCGGCAGACCGAGGCTCGTCCCGCGCGCCGCAAGCCTGACGCAGAGGGGAAAAAAAACCTGCGCGTTGAGAGCCCAGGCGACGCCCCTGCCTCCGCAAAGGTCCGCAGCAAGCCACGCTGGACGGCCGAGGAACGCAGCACCAAGGCCGCAGCCCGGGTCGGCGGCCCGAAGGCCGGTGCGCACAAGGCGGCAGGCCCCAAGGATCGGGGCGCCAAGTTCGCGGCCCCGCGAAAGGACAAGCCGCGCAAGGGCGGACGCTGAGAGCAGGATTGTGCGGCATCTCCCCGCTTGGGGGGATGCCTGCTCAAAATTGGTTAACAAATATTGTTGACCTTGGGTCAAACAAGTTTCACGCTTGGCCTCGTCATCTGTTTGTTGGAGTGTGTGATGGTCAAGCGTGTTTCTTCCGGCGATGGATCGGGAACGGTTCCCCACCATCCGCAGCCTGCGCATGTTCTTCAGAAGAAGGATTTCGTGGACCGCGTCGTCGCCGCCAGCGGCGCCAAGAAGGCCGAGGCGCGGCCCATCATCGAGGCAACCCTGGCCCAGCTTGGCAAGGCGCTTGCCGCCGGCGAGACGCTGGCCGTTCCCCCGCTTGGCCGGGCCAGGGTCAACCTGGAGCGCGATCAGCGCGGAGGTGAGATCATCACCCTGCGGCTGCGCCGCCGCCCTGCCAGTATCCGCCAGCCCGCCCGCCATCCGGCCGACTGAGCTGCGGTCGATTCGCCCTTGCGGTCCCCTTTCGCCCCTGCTAGATGCTGCGCCCACGGGTGATTAGCTCAGCGGTAGAGCGCTTCGTTCACATCGAAGATGTCAGCGGTTCAAATCCGTTATCACCCACCATTCCTTCTCCTCGCCGCGTCCGTCAGATGATGAAAACCGCTGTTACAGACGCTGCTACCCTGTCCGTCGCGCCCATGATGGACTGGACCGACCGCCATTGCCGTGTCTTCCATCGGCTGATGTCGCACCGCGCGCTGCTTTATACCGAAATGGTGACTGCCCCAGCGATCATCCACGGCGACCGTCACCGGTTGCTGGATTACGACGCCGCCGAACATCCCTTGGCGCTGCAACTGGGCGGCTCGGATCCCGCCGAACTGGCATCCGCCACCCGGATCGCCGCCGACTGGGGCTATGACGAGATCAACCTGAACGTCGGCTGTCCCAGCGACCGCGTGCAGTCGGGCTGTTTCGGGGCGGTTCTGATGAAGACGCCGGATCTCGTGGCCGAATGCGTGTCGCGCATGATCGCCGTCAGCCCGGTCGAGGTCACGGTGAAATGCCGTATCGGCGTGGATGACCAGGTGCCCGAGGATGTCTTGCCCGCCTTCCTGGAAAAGATGCGCGGCGCGGGCATCCGCCGCGTGATGATCCATGCCCGCAAGGCCTGGCTGCAAGGTCTCAGCCCCAAGGAAAACCGCGACATCCCCCCGCTGGACTATCCCCTGGTCCACCGCATGAAGCGGGACTTCCCGGACCTGCACCTGTCGATCAACGGCGGAATCGCGGACAGCGATTCGGTCCGCGACCATCTTCGCGTGATGGACGGGGTGATGGTCGGGCGCGCCGCCTATCACCAGCCCTGGGACATCCTCGGGCAGGCCGACCGGCTTTGGGGCGACACGCCGCCCTTCGACAGCCCGGACCAGGTCGCCCAGGCAATGCGCCCCCATATCGCCGCGCATTTGGCAGCGGGCGGGCGTCTGCACCAGATCACCCGGCACATGCTGGGCCTGTTCCATGGGATGCCAGGCGCGCGCGGATGGAAACGAACCCTGTCCGAAGGCGCCTCCAAGGGCGGGATCGAGGTCTATGACGCCGCCTTGCGGCAGGTCACGCAACTGGCCGCGTAACCACTTTATCTTCTGTGCTCAAATATCCTGGGGTGAGGCCCCCCAGGGGCCGAGGGGCAAAGCCCCTTACTGCGCCGCCTTCTCGGCCGCCTTCGCCTCGTCCCAAAGCCGGTCCATTTCGGCCAGGTCGCTGTCCTCGGGGCGGCGGCCCTCGGCGGCAAGGGCGGCCTCGATGGCCCGGAAGCGGCGCGTGAACTTGGCATTGGCGCGGCGCAGCGCCTGCTCGGGGTCGATCTCCAGGTGGCGTGCCAGGTTCGCCATCACGAACAGCAGGTCGCCGAACTCCTCCTCGAGCGCGTCCGGCCCAAGCCTGTCGCGCGCCTCGACCAGTTCGGCGGTTTCCTCGGCGATCTTGTCCAGCACCTCGGCGGCGCCGGGCCAGTCGAAGCCCACGCGGGCCGCGCGGTTCTGCAGCTTGACCGCGCGGGTCAGCGCGGGCAGGCCCATCGCCACGCCGTCCAGGGTGCCGCGCTCGGCCTTGCCCGCGCGTTCGACCGCCTTGATCGCCTCCCAATCCTTGACCTGCTGGGCCGCCGACTTGTCGCGGGATTCGTCCCCGAAGACATGGGGATGGCGGAAGACCAGCTTGTCGGAAATCGCCGCCGCGCAGTCGGCGAAATCGAACATGCCCTTTTCATCCGCCATCTGCGCGTGGAACACCACCTGCAGCAGCAGATCGCCCAACTCGCCCGGAAGCTCGTCCCAGGCCTGCCGCTCGATGGCGTCGGCGACCTCGTGGGCTTCCTCGATCGTATAGGGGGCGATGGATGCGAAGTCCTGCTCGATATCCCAGGGGCAGCCGGTGTTCGGGTCGCGCAACTGCGCCATGATGTCGATCAGGCGGGCGATCTGGGTCCCGGCGTCGCGATCTGCCTTGGTCATTGCGATTTCCCCCGGCTTCTGTCCTGATGGGCCATTGCCACAGCCAAGGTCGTTAGTCCACATGCCCGTCCTGAACCGCATCGCCGATTTCTCCGACGACATGATCCAATGGCGGCGGCACCTGCACCGGCATCCCGAACTGGGCTTCGAGTGCTATGGCACCGCGGCCTTCGTGGCCGAACGCCTGCGCGAATTCGGTGTGGATGAAATTCACGACGGCATCGGCCAGTCGGGTATCGTGGGGATCATCGAGGGGCAGGGACCGGGACCGACGATCGGCCTGCGCGCCGACATGGACGCCCTGCCGATGGAGGAGGCAACCGGCCTTGATCATGCGTCGACGGTTCCCGGGCGGATGCACGCCTGCGGCCATGACGGGCATACCACCATGCTGCTGGGCGCCGCCCGCTATCTGGCCGAGACGCGCAATTTCGCCGGCCGCGTCGCGCTGATCTTCCAGCCGGCCGAGGAGAACGGCGGAGGGGGCCAGGCGATGGTGCAGGACGGCATGATGGACCGCTTTGCCATCGAGCGGGTCTTTGCCATGCACAACAGCCCCGGCCTGCCGGTCGGCATGATGAACACCACGCCGGGACCAATCATGGCGGCGGTGGATACCTTCGAAATCCACGTCCAGGGCCGCGGCGGGCATGGCGCGATGCCGCATCTGACCGCCGATCCCATCGTCGCCGCCGTGGCGGTGGTCAACGCCATCCAGACGATCTCCAGCCGCAACTACTATGCGCTGGAAGACCTGGCCCTGTCGGTCACGCAGATCCACACCGGCAGCGCCGACAACATCGTGCCCGACACCGCCTATGTCTGCGGCACCGTGCGCACCTTCGCCCCTCATGTGCGCGACATGGTGCGCCGCCGGATGACGCAGATCTGCGACGGACAGGCCGCCGCCTATGACGTGGCGATCCGGCTGGATTACGTCGAAGGCTATCCCGCCACCGTCAACGACCCCGACCAGACCGCCTTTGCCGTGCAGGTGGCCCAGGAAATCGTCGGACCAGACAACGTCTCGGGCGAGGCGGGGCGGGAAATGGGGGCCGAGGATTTCAGCTACATGCTGGACGCGCGGCCCGGCTGCTATCTGTTCATCGGCCAGGGAGAGACCGCCAGCGTCCACCACCCGGCCTATGATTTCAACGACGCGATATCGCCGATCGGGGCCAGCTTCCTTGCCCGGCTGGTCGAGCGCGCGCAGCCCGTGGCGCGCTGAGGGTCAGGCGCGTTCGTCCTTGGGGCTGTCCATCACCACATGGGTGGTGATCGTGGCGATCCAGGGAAAGGCCCCCAGGACATCGGCATGGAACTGCTTGTAGGCGGCCAGATCCGCCACCTCGACCCGCAGCAGGTATTCCATCGTTCCGGTGATGTTGTGGCATTCCCGCACGGCGGGGGCGGCCAGGCAGGTCCGCTCGAACGCCTTTTGCGCGTCGTTGGCATGGCGGGCCAGGCCCACCGCGACATACGCGACAAAGCCGATGTTGCGCGCCCTGGGGCTGATCACTGCGCGATAGCCCGCAATGATCCCGCGCCGTTCCAGATCCTGCACCCGGCGCAGGCAGGCCGAGGGCGACAACCCCACCCGCGCCGCCAGTTCGGTATTGGCCAGCCGCCCGTTGCGGGACAGTTCGTGCAATATGCGGTCGTTGATCCGGTCATCCGCGCTCATGAATTGCAGTATTGATGTCGTTTCAATCATCTTTGCAAGATCATGGCGGCAGTCATGGGACATTGTTGCGCCCTGTTGCGGAGACCAGCGATGACGGCCGAGATCCTGTTTGCCCTGACGGGCTTTTCCCTTGTCACCTCGGCCACGCCCGGGCCGAACAACATGATGCTGATGGCGTCGGGCGCCAATTTCGGCCTGCGGCGGACCGTGCCGCACATGCTGGGCGTGTCGCTGGGGTTTGGGGCGATGGTGGCGATCCTGGGGTTGGGGCTGGACCGGATCGTTAGGGACAACCCGGCTGTGGCCGAGGCGATGAAATGGGCCAGCTTGGCCTATGTCCTGTGGCTGGCCTGGAAGATCGCCACCGCCGCGCCGCCGTCCCAGGCCGAAGCGGCGGGCCGGCCGCTTGGCTTCTGGGCGGCGGCGGCTTTCCAGTGGGTCAACCCCAAGGCCTGGGCGATGGCGCTTGGCGCGCTGTCGGCCTATGCGGCGGGGGTCGGGGGGCCGCTGGTCGTGGCAGTGGTCTTTGCCGTGGTGAACCTGCCGGTGGTGGCGGCCTGGGCGGCCGCCGGGCACGGCATGCGGGGACTGCTGGCCCACCCCGCCCGGCTGCGCGTCTTCAACGCGGTGATGGCGGCGCTGCTGGTGCTGTCCATGCTGCCGGTCGTCCTCTAGGACGCGCTCACGATCCTGTTTGCCGCCCTTGGTCCGCCAGGGGATCGGCCTTCCTTGCCAAGCAGGGGATGCGGGGATAGGTTGCGCGCCAATCCGGGCGGGGTCCACCGCCATGACAAGCCGAAAGGATAGCCATGTTCGTCACCCCCGCCTATGCCCAGGCCGCAGGCAATGCAGGAGCCGGCGCGGCCTTCGCGCAGTTCATCCCCCTGATCCTGATCTTCGCAATCATGTATTTCCTGATGATCCGCCCCCAGCAGAAGCGCGTCAAGCAGCACCGCGAAATGGTCGCGGCGCTGAAGAAGGGCGATCACGTCGTCACCCAGGGCGGCATCATCGGCAAGGTCGCGTCCGTCCGCGACGAGGAACTCGAGGTCGAGATCGCGTCGGGCGTCAAGGTCCGGGTGGTGCGCGGCACCGTGTCCCAGGTGCTGAACAAGACAGAGCCTGTCGCCGCGAACGCCTGACGCTATCTAGACAATAATATTCAAGGGCTTCGGCAAGATGCTTCAGATCGACCGTTGGAAACGCATCCTGATCGTCGGGCTTTGCGTCCTGGGCATAGGCTTTGCCGTGCCCAACCTGTTCTACCAGCGGGTCGAGAGCCATAACGACGCCGTGGCCGAGATCGAGCGCACGGGTGTCGAGACGCCCGAACTGGCCGCTGCCCGCGATGGCTGGCCGTCCTGGCTGCCCTCGTCGGTCGTGGCGCTTGGCCTTGACCTGCGGGGCGGTGCGCATCTGCTGGGCGAGGTTCGCGTGGCCGAGGTCTACAAGGCCCGGATGGACGCGCTGTGGCCCGAACTGCGCCGCGCGCTTGCCGACGAACGCGCAACGCTTGGGGCGATCCGCCGCCTGCCGTCGCCCGAAGGCACCCTGAAGATCGAGATCGAGAACGCCGACCAGATCGCCCGCGCCACGGAAATTGTGCGCGGCTTTTCCACGCCCGTGACCACCCTGACCGGCGCGGGCCAGCAAAGCCTTGCGATCCAGGTCCAGGGCAACACCATCACCATCCAGCTGTCGGATGCCGAAAAGGCCGTGACCGACGACCGCACCGTCCAGCAAAGCGTCGAGATCATCCGCCGCCGCGTCGATGAGGTCGGAACCCGCGAACCGACCATCGTCCGGCAGGGCGCCGACCGCATCCTGATCCAGGTGCCGGGCATCGGTTCGGCCGAGGAACTGAAGGCGCTGATCGGCACGACCGCCAAGCTGACCTTCAATTCTGTCGTCGGCACCGGAACCAATCCCGATGCGCGCCCCGGCGTGGGCCAGGTGGTTCTGCCAGCGGCGGATCAGGAAGGCATCTACTATACGCTGGAAGAAAGCCCCGTCGTCACCGGCGAGGAACTGACCAATGCCGTGCCGGGGACCGATCCGAACGGCCAGCCCGCCGTCGATTTCAGCTTCAACCCGACCGGCGCGCGCAAGTTCGGCGCCTATACCGCCGCCAATATCGGCCAGCCCTTCGCCATCGTCCTGGACGATCAGGTGATTTCCGCCCCCGTCATTCGGTCCGCCATTCCCGGCGGGACGGGCCAGATCTCCGGGTCCATGGATTACGAGGAGGCGAACCAGCTTGCCGTTCTGCTGCGCGCGGGCGCGCTGCCCGCGCAGTTGGACTTCCTGGAAGAACGCACAATCGGCCCGGAACTGGGGCAGGACAGCATCGATGCGGGTCGCCTGTCATCCGTGATCGCCACGGCGGCGGTGGTGGCCTACATGATCGCCAGCTATGGCCTGTTCGGGGCTTTCGCCTCGATCTCGGTGATCCTGAACGTGATCCTGATCCTGTCGATCATGTCGATGATGGGCGCCACGCTGACCCTGCCGGGCATTGCCGGGATCGTGCTGACCGTGGGCACGGCGGTGGATGCCAATGTCATCATCTATGAACGCATCCGCGAGGAGTTGCGCGCGGGCAAGCGCGTGGCCAAGGCCATCAGCGACGGCTTCGACGAGGCGATGAGCGCGATCATCGACGCCAACGTCACGTCCTTCATCGCGGCGGCGGTGATGTTCTTCCTGGGTTCCGGCCCGGTCAAGGGCTTTGCCGTGACGCTGACCATCGGGCTTGTCACCTCGGTCTTCACGGCCATCTTCCTGACGCGCCTGATGATCATCTGGTGGCTGGAATGGCGCAAGCCCAAAGAACTGATCCTGTAAGGGGACCGTATATGGCATTCCGTCTGAAACTTGTCCCTGACAACACCAATATCGACTTCTTCCGCTGGCAGTGGATCACCTTCGGGGCGTCCATGGCGGCGATGGTCGTGTCCGTCATCCTGATCTTCACGATGGGGCTGAACTTCGGCATCGACTTCAAGGGCGGCACCACCATCCGCACCGAAAGCCCCACCGCCTTCGAGGTGGGGGACTACCGCGACGCGCTGAACGACCTGGGCTTCAGCGACCTTGCCATCACCGAGGTTTTCGATCCCAGCTTCGGCCAGGATCGCCACGTTGCCATGATCCGCATCGGCACCACCGACGAAACCGGATCCGTGTCCGCCGACCAGTTGAACCAGATCGAGGCCGCGCTGCACGAGGTCGATCCGCAGATCACCTTCGCATCCGTCGAATCGGTCGGGCCGAAGGTCTCGGGCGAGTTGATCAAGACCGCCTTCTATGCCGTCGGCGCGGCGTGTCTGGGCATCATGGCCTATATCTGGCTGCGTTTTGAATGGCAGTTCTCGATCGGCTGCGTGGTGTCGCTGATCCACGACGTGCTGCTGACGGTCGGGTTGTTCTCGCTGTTCCAGCTGAAATTCGACCTGACGACCATCGCGGCCCTGCTGACGACCTTGGGCTTTTCCTGCAACGACACGGTCGTGGTCTTCGACCGGCTGCGGGAAAACCTGATGAAATACAAGACGCGGCCCCTGATCGAGCTGATGAACCTGACCACCAACGAAACGCTGTCGCGCACGGTGATGACCGCGGTCACCACGGGCATCGCACTGACGGCGATGCTGATCTTCGGCGGGGACGTGATCCGCGACTTCGTGATCGCCATGCTGTTCGGGGTGGTCGTCGGCTGCTATTCCACGATCTATGTCGCCAAGAACATCGTGTTGTGGCTGGGCGTCAAGCGCGACTGGTCCAAGAAGGATCCGAAGCTGGCCGCGTCCCCCTTTGAAAACGCGGAACGTCCCTGATGAAGCTGACCCCCACCCAGTTCGGCGGGGCGGTGGCCGTCGATGGCTATGGCCCGGGCTTTTTCCGCGTCGGTGGCCGCGTCATCGAGGGCGCGGTGCTGGTGACGGCTGCGGGCGCGACGACCTGGAACGGCCTGGATGATCGGGCGCCCCTGCTGGCGCTGGCGGGGCAGGTGGATGTTCTTTTCATCGGCATGGGGGCAGATGCCGCCCATGCCCCCGCCGATCTGGTCGCGGCCCTGCGCGATGGCGGCGTGGCCGTCGAATCCATGGCCTCGCCCACGGCCGCGCGGACCTATAACGTCACGCTGTCCGAGGGGCGGCGTGTCGCCTGCGCGCTTCTGCCGCTGTGAGCCTGCTTGCCGTCCATGACCTTGCCGTGGCGCGCGGCGGTCTGCGGACGGTCGAGGGGGTATCCTTCACCATCGATGCCGGACAGGCCCTGATCCTGCGCGGCCCGAACGGCATCGGCAAGACGACGCTGCTGCGCACGGTCGCGGGCTTGCAGCCCGCAGTGACGGGCCGGATCGAGATGCCCGAGGATGCGGTCGCCTATGCCGCCCATGCCGACGGGTTGAAAGGCGCGCTGACGGTATCCGAGAACCTGGGTTTCTGGGAAAAGGTGTTTGGCGGCGGGGATATCGACCGGGCACTGTCGGCAATGGACCTGACCCCCTTGGCCGACCGTCCCGCCGCTGCCTTGTCCGCTGGGCAGAAGCGCCGGCTTGGGCTGGCGCGACTGGTGGTTTCCCGCCGTCCGCTGTGGATCCTGGACGAGCCGACTGTATCGCTGGATGCCGCATCGGTCCTGCGCTTTGCCGACATGGTGCGCGAGCATCTGGCCCAGGGCGGGGCCGCGCTGATCGCCACGCATATCGACCTGGGCTTGGATGCGCAGG
The DNA here is from genome assembly GCF_030846195.1 of Paracoccus yibinensis. GTDB lineage: Bacteria > Pseudomonadota > Alphaproteobacteria > Rhodobacterales > Rhodobacteraceae > Paracoccus > Paracoccus yibinensis. The sequence goes on along the minus strand of NZ_JAVCWH010000001.1, from coordinate 532,336 downwards.
TGCTGGATCTGACCCCCTTCCGGGCCAAACCTGCGCCCGCCACGCGACCGGCAGGCTTCAACGAGGCTTTCGCGTGATCGCCCTTCTGCGCCGCGACCTGGCATTGGCCGTCCGGGCGGGCGGGGGCTTCGGCCTGGGCGTGGCCTTCTTCCTGATCCTCTGCGCCCTTGTCCCCTTTGGCGTGGGCCCCGACACCGCCGCGCTGCAACCGATTGCCGCCGGCATCCTGTGGCTGGGCGCGCTGCTGGCCTGCCTTCTGTCGCTGGACCGCATCTTCGCGCTGGATCACGAGGATGGCAGCCTGGATCTGCTGGCGACCTCGCCCCTGCCGCTGGAGGGGGCGGTGGCGGTCAAGGCCATGGCGCATTGGATTACCACCGGTCTGCCGCTGATCGTGGTGGCGCCCTTGTTCGGCATCCTGCTGCACCTGCCGCCCGCTGCCATCCCGGCGCTGCTGGGATCGCTGCTGCTGGGCACGCCGGCCTTGTCGATGCTGGGCGCCTTTGGCGCGGCCGTCACCGTGGGGCTGCGGCGCGGGGGGCTGCTTTTGTCGCTGCTGGTCCTGCCGCTTTATATCCCTACGCTGATCTTCGGGACCGAGATGATCCGGCGCGGGCAGGAGGGGGGCGACATGGGACCGCCGCTGCTGTTCCTGGCGGGCATCACCGCGGGCGTGCTGGCCGTGATACCTTTTGCCGCAGCCGCCGCGCTGCGGGTCAATCTGCGGTGAACCGGCTTGAGCGGCAAGCCGGTGGGCGCTAGGGGAATATCCATGTCAATCTGGGAATATGCAAACCCTGTCAAGTTCATGCGCACATCCGGCGCGATCCTGCCATGGGTCGTGGCAGGTGCGGCGGTCTGCACGCTCACGGGGCTGGTCTGGGGGTTCCTGACACCCGACGATTTCCGGCAGGGATCGACCGTCAAGATCGTCTTCCTGCACGTCCCTGCCGCCATGATGGCGATCAACATCTGGGTGATGATGCTGGTGGCAAGCCTGATCTGGCTGATCCGCCGCCATCATGTCAGCGCGCTTGCCGCCAAGGCCGCCGCCCCCATCGGCGCGGTGATGACGCTGATCGGGCTGATCACCGGCGCGGTCTGGGGCCAGCCGATGTGGGGCACCTGGTGGGAATGGGATCCGCGCCTGACCAGCTTCCTGATCCTGTTCCTGTTCTATATCGGCTATATCGCCCTGTGGTCCGCGGTCGAGGATCCGGACAGCGCCGCCGACCTGACCGGCGTGTTGTGCCTGGTCGGATCGGTCTTTGCGCTGTTGTCGCGCTATGCGGTGTTCTTCTGGAACCAGGGCCTGCACCAGGGCGCCAGCCTGTCGGTCCAGCCGGGCGAGAGGATGAGCGCGGTGTACCGTTATCCGCTTTACCTGACCATGCTGGGCTTCGGCCTTCTGTTCCTGGCGCTGCTGCTGATCCGCACCCGGACGGAAATCCGCAGGCGCAGGCTGGCCGCCCTGCAAGCACGGGAAATGCGCGCATGATCGAACTTGGGAAATACGCGGGCGCGGTGATCGGCGCCTATGGCCTGTCGCTTGCGCTGCTGGGCGGGTTGATCTGGCAGACGCTGGCCGCCAATGCCCGCGCCCGCCGCGATCTGGAAAGGCAGGAACGCCGTGGCTAGGATTTCACCTCTTGTCGCCATCCCGCCCCTGGCCTTTGCTGCCCTGGCGGGGATGTTCCTGTGGGGAATGGGCCGCGATGCGCCGAACGAACTGCCCTCGGCCATAGTGGGGCGCGAAGCCCCGGCGGTGCCGCAGACCACGCTGCCCGGCAAGACCCAGTTGACGGACCAGATGCTGCGCCAGCCCGGGGTGAAGCTTGTCAACTTCTGGGCAAGCTGGTGCCCGCCGTGCCGGGCGGAACATCCGACGCTGACCGAGCTTGCCAAGCGGATGCCCGTCTATGGGGTCGATCTGCGCGATACGGATGCCAATGCGTTGCAGTTCCTGGCGGAAGACGGCGATCCATTTGCGGCCATCGCAACCGATCCAAAGGGGCGGACCGCAATCGACTGGGGCGTGACCGCCCCGCCGGAGACCTTCATCGTGGACGGGCAGGGAACGATCCTTTACCGCTTTGCCGGTCCGCTGGTTCGCGAGGACTATACCAATCGCTTCCTGCCGGAACTGGAAAAGGCCCTGGAAGGCGCGGACTAGGCTGCCCGGCGACGGTGGCCGGGCAGGCGGGCCAAGACTATGGCCCGTCGTTCAGGTAGGGCGTCGGTTCTGCCTTGGCCTTGGTGGACTTGCGGCTGGCCCGCTTGGGCTTGGCCGGCGCCGCCGTCTGGGCCAGTTGCGGTTCAGCAGAGTCCCCGTCGGGCTGGTCGTTGCCCGTCTGGTTGCGCAGTTCTTTCTCGGCGCGCGACCAATGATCGGCGTCGCGTCCCTCGGGGCGGCCTTCGCTTTCCCAGATCTCGTGGGCGCGTTGCCTGATGCGATCCTGATGGTCCTGATCCATGTCATTCTCCTTCGGTTTGGGCTTGGGGCGTTCCTGCGGCGACAAGCGCCATCACGGTCTGCCATGGCACCGTCAGGGTGCCGGTGACGGAACGATCTTGTTCGACCTGCTCGGCCGAGGTGTCGATGCGCAATGTCCATTCGCCCTCGGGCAGGGCGAATTCCGCGTCCTCGCCCGCGTTGATCACGATCAGCAGGTTCGGCCCGCCGGGGGTCGCCTGATGCAGGCCAAGACAGCGCAGCTCGGCATCCTGCCAGTCTCCCTCCTCCATCGTGCCGCCGCGCGGGTGCAGCCACAGGAACGCGGGCTGGCGGTCCTGCGCATCCTCGGGTGATGCGCCGAAACGCGACTGCGACAGTGGCACGTCCTTGCGGAACGCGGCAAGAGCCTGAACGGCGGTCAGGATGTCTTCCCTCGCCTTGTCCCATTCCAGCCAACTGATCGCGTTGTCCTGGCAATAGGCGTTGTTGTTGCCGTCCTGCGTATTGCCAAGGTCGTCGCCCGCCAGGATCATCGGCACGCCCTGGGACAGCATCACGGTCGCCAGCATCGCCCGGACCCTGCGGACACGCGCGGCGATGACGCCGGGATCGTCGGTCGCGCCTTCGGCCCCCAGGTTGTCGGACAGGTTGTGATCGTGCCCGTCGCGATTCTCCTCGCCATTGGCATCGTTGTGCTTGTCATTGAAGCTGACCGTGTCCCACAGGGTAAACCCGTCATGGGCCGCCACGAAATTCACGCTGGAGGTCGCCGGGCGATGGCTGTGGTTGAACTGCACGGGCGAACCCGACAGCCGTTCGGCCATGGCGGGCAACAGCCCCGGATCGCGCCGCCAGAAGGCGCGCGTATCGTCGCGGAACTTGTCGTTCCATTCGCGGAACGGCCAGCGATAGCCGCCGACCTGATAGCCGCCTTCGCCGATGTCCCAGGGTTCCGCGATCAGCTTGGCGCTGGACAGGATCGGATCCTGACGAATGGCATTGAAGAACGACCCGTCGCGTTCAAACCCCTGCGCTTCGCGCCCCAGGGTCGAGGCAAGGTCGAAGCGGAAGCCGTCCACATGCATCGCCTCGACCCAGTACCGCAGGCTGTCCATCACCATCCGCAAGACCATGGGATGGGCGACGTTCAGCGTGTTGCCGGTGCCGGTCGTGTCAAAGCCGTGGCGCGGATTGTCGGGGGACAGCAGGTAATAGGACGCGTTGTCGATGCCCCGGAAGGACATCGTCTGGCCCAGTTCGTTGCCCTCGGCGGTGTGGTTATAGACCACGTCAAGGATCACCTCGATCCCCGCCTTGTGCAGCTTGCGGATCGCCTCCTTCACCTCTCGGATCTGGCCGGATTTCAGATAGGGGGCATGGGGCGCGAAGAAGGACAGCGTCGAATAGCCCCAGTAGTTCGACAGCCCGCGTTCGACCAGGAAACGGTCGTTGGCAAAGGCATGGATCGGCAAAAGCTCGATCGCGGTGGCCCCGATGCGGTGCAGGTGTTCGATCACCGCATCGCTGCCAAGGCCCCGGAATGTCCCCCGGTCGGCCTCGGGGACGCCTGGATGCAGTTGCGTCAGACCCTTGACGTGGCTTTCATAGATCATGGTGCTTTGCCAGGGCGTGCGGATGGCGCGGTCGGTGTCCCAGTCGAACTTGGCATCGACCACCACGGCCTTGGGCATGAAGGCCGCGCTGTCGCGGGTATCGAAGGTCAGGTCATCCTCGCCCACCTGATAGCCGTGCAGGGCATCGTCCCACTTGATCTGGCCGCGCAATTCGCGGGCATAGGGGTCCAGAAGCAGCTTGTTGGGATTGAAGCGGTGGCCCTGTTCAGGGTCATAGGGACCATGGACCCGGTAACCATAGACCTGCCCCGGCCCGATGCCGGGCAGATAGCCGAACCAGACGCCGCCCTCCATGTCGGGCAGTTCCACGCGGTGCAGCTCATGTTCGCCGCTGTCGTCGAACAGGCACAGTTCCACCTTTGTCGCATGGTCGGAAAACAGGGCGAAGTTGGTGCCTTCGCCCAGGAATTCGGCACCCAGGATATCGGGACGGGTCACGGTCAGGTCGAAGGCGGGCACTTGCTTGGTATCGCGCATCATGTGTTCCGATTCACGCGACATCGCGCGGCTGCAAAGACGGACGGGCTACGGCAGGCAACACTGTCGGCACACGCAGCGTGTCGCGGCGGTCCAGCATGGCCTGAGTGATCAGAAGGGTGTTCCGGTCGCGGCGGAACCAGCGGTCGTCCTCGTCCGGGTCCTCGCCCACGACCAGGCCCGCAGGAATTCGCACGCCCGGCGCCACCAGGCATTGCGACAGCCGGGCCGAGGAGGGGACAAATGCCCCCGGCATCGCCACGCTGCCCCGGCCAAGATACCATTCCGACAGCGTCGAGATGCGCGGCAGTCGCACCGGCTGCTGGCCCAGGAAGTCCAGATGCGACTGGCGCAGGGCGTCAAGAGTGCCAACATCGCGCCAATAGGCCTGCCCCGAAGGTCCGGGGGGAAGACGATAGGCCATGGCCAGACCCTGCGCCACGGCGGCAGGAATGACCTCGTGCCCGAAATCGAGGGATTCGATATCCCGGCCGAACAGCGCGTCCCGAAGCCAATCCGTCTCGAAGACATAGATGCCCATCGACACCATGGCCCGGTCCGGCTCGCCCGGCATCGCAGGGGGATGGGGGGGGGTCTCAAGGAAGGACCGGATTCGCCCGGTGGCGTCGGCCTGCATCACGCCGAAGCTGCTGGCCTGGGACAGCGGAACCACGTCCACGGCGACGGTGACGGCTGCACCCGATGCGCGGTGTGCGGCGATCAGCGCGGCGTAATCCATGTCATAGATATGATCGGCAGCCAGGACCAGAACCTGATCCGCACCCCAATCGTCGATCTGCGCCCAGTTGTGCCGCACCGCATCGGCGGTGCCCAGATAGCGGTTGTGGCCGTCGCAGAGGATCATCGCGCCTTCCGTGAAGTGCCCGCCCCACCGCGCCGGCAAATGGTGATGCAGGGTGGCCGGGCAAAACTGCGTGGCCACAAGCAACCGGTCCAGCCCCGACCGGACGACGTTCGCCATGGCAAAATCAATGATCCGGTTGCGGCCTGCAAAATGCACGGCCGGCTTGCTTTCGGCTGCCGTCAGGTCGTGCAACCGGGAACCCTTGCCGCCGGCCAGAAGGACGGTTGCAACAGCCTGGCCCGTGGTACTGGATGTGCGCAATGCTGACACCGGGGCGATCCTTTTTTTGAAAATGCAAGCAGCCCGTTGGGCAACTTGCCTTTCAAACTGAAACAACGCGTGATTGTTCCCGGGAACGCCAAATATTATACGGCGTCAGGAGGCCTGAGCGAGTGTCACGCTGACCTGACTGCCATCGGCGAAGGCACGAGACAGGATTTCTGCCTCGGGTTGAACCGAGACGTGTGAAAATGCGGCGGTCAGAACCTGATCCTTGCTTCTGCGGATCAGACGAATGCCCGTATCGTCGATCTGGATCGCGGCATCCGCATCGCGCAGGAAATCCTGCCGGGTCTTGCGCAAGGACAGAAGCTGTTGTGTCCAGTGCATCTTGGCGTCCCTGTCCTGCGCCCGTTCGGGGAACGCCGCCCAATCGACGGCCAGGCGATTGTCCGGGTCGGTCAGCGCCAGAAGCCCTGCTTCGTCCCCGCGATAGATGTCGGGGAAGCCGGGCATCAGCGTCTGGAAGGCAAGCTGCGCAAAGGCCAGGGCTTCGCCCCGTTGCAGCAGGGATTGCAGGGCAGGGGGTTCCCGATTGCCCCATTGATCCAGAAGGTCCCGCGCAAAGGTCTGCGCGGCGGTTTCGGTGGCCTCGTCGGGGTTGGTCCAGAAGCTTGTCAGCTTGGCCTCTCGCATCGCCTTCTCGATATGCTGGTTCAGCCGGTCCGCAGCCGTCTCGGCCTGCCCGTCCCAGATCGCCAGCGCGGACTGGAGGATATACCACCGCCAGCGCGGCTCGACCCTGTCGGCCGAGGGCAGGGCGGCGGACTGGTCATAAAGCGCCCGGAACGCCTGGGGCAGGTGGCTGATCGCGACCAGGCGCATCCGTGAATCGCCCGACCGCTTGGTGTCATGGGTCGATACAAGCGTCATGTCGGTGGGGCGTCGCGCCGCCAGGAATGCGTTGGCCTCCTCGACAGTAACGGCGGGTTCGTCGGGTTCCGCCCCCACCTCGTTCGCCGCCAGATAGCGGGTCCAGCGGAAGCCTGCGGTATCTTCCTGCGCCTTGGCAAGCAGCGCGCCCGACACCTGCTGGAACCGGCGAACGAAGGTGCGGGCTGCTTCCGTTTGCGGATCCACCATCACATCGACCAGCAGGTCGAGAACGGTGCGGCTGCGCAACCCCTGCGCTGCGTCGTCGGCAATGGCGCGCAGCAACTCGCGATCCTCGGGGCGGGCCTTGTCGGTGACATAGGTGCGGTATCGCGGCGTGGCCATCAGCAGCGCCGTCACCGCCTCGCGCAGGGATTCCGGGCCGGGTTCAGCCAAGGGCGATCCTTGCGCCGCCGCCGCCGCCATGTCGCGCAACTGCCGCCGTTCGGCGGCCAGTTCGTTGTCCAGGACGTCCAGCTTGGCCTGGCGCAATTCGTCGCGGAAATCGCTGTCGATGCCGGTCGCCAGCCGCCATGCGTGGTCCAGCTCCTCGATCCCGGATGGATCGGTGAATGCCCTGGCGATCAGGCGCGCGGCATCGTAGCCGGTGGTGCCCACGGTCTTCCATTCAGGCGGCAGGGTTTCATGGCCCACCAAAATCTTTTCCACCCAGACCGGCGTGTCCGGCAGGGCCTGGTGCAGCCAGTCCAGATAGGTCGCGGGATCGGCCAATCCGTCGATGTGATCGACACGCAGCCCCTGCACCTGCCCCGAGCGGACCAGATCGAAGATCAGGCTGTGCGTGTCCTCGAAGACCGCGCGATCCTCGACCCGCATCCCGATCAGGCTTGTGACGTTGAAGAACCGCCGGTGGGTGATGCCGTCGCGTTCCAGTTCGTAATGGACCAGCCGCCACGGCTGCGCCTCATGCAAGGCGCGCAGGTCGTCCGTGGCGGGGCTGCCTTCGGCCAGGGGCACGGACACATCGCCGAACTGCCACATCCCGTCTGCGGCGCGAAAGGCGCCATCGGCCAGCATCTTTTCGAACGGTTCGGGCAGGAACGGCAGGATCAGCGGCCCCGCTTCCCAGTCGATGTCGAAATGCCGGGCATAGCGGCTGGCGGGTCCGTGTTTCAGAACGTCCAGCAGCCAGGGGTTTTCCAAGGTAAAGGCCGTATGGTTCGGCACGATATCCAGGATGATCCCCAGCCCGCGTTCTCGGGCGGCATGAGCCAGGGCGTCAAACCCCTCGCGCCCGCCAAGCGCCGGGTCGATCCGGGTCGGGTCGATGATGTCATAGCCGTGGGTCGATCCCGTCGATGCCTGGAAGATCGGCGACAGATACAGGTGCGATATCCCCAGGTCTTCCAGATAAGGCAGAAGCTGCGTCACCCGCGCGAAATCAACGCCGTCGCGCAACTGGATCCGATAGGTCGCCGTGGGAATATGGGGGGTCATTTGAGCCTTGCGTTGACAGAAAGGGCAAAAGGATCGGTGCCGATGCGACCCAGCGAAAACGCCGCGTCTTGAAAAGGTGCCAGGTCCGGTTCAGCCTGGCCCAAACTAAGCCGCAGATCCAGCACGCCCTTCTGGAAATTCCAGGTGGCGGACAAGGATGCCGGGCCGTGGCGCGTGACCTGCGCAGGCTGGCTGCGGCCGCTTTTCAGCAACGGCACCACATGGTCGCGGCGAAAGGCCAGGGCGCGGGCGGTCATATCCAGCCAGTCGCCGGCCAGCGGATCGTTCCAATCCAGCTTCGATCGGGCAAAGGTGTCCGGCGACAGGGGGTCGGGCACCTTGGATCCAAGACTGGCGATGCCTGTGAATTCCGCCGCCCGGCCTTCGCGCACCGCACGGGCCAGATCGCCGGTAAAATCGGCAAAGAACAAAAAGGGCGTCGTCGCGCCGCGCTCCTCTCCCATGAAGATCATGGGGATATAGGGGGTGGTCAGCAGCAGGGCGAAGGCTGTCCTGACACCCTGCGGATCGGCCAGCGACAACAGGCGTTCGCCCAGGGCACGATTGCCGACCTGGTCATGGGTCTGGGTCGAATTGACAAAGCCGGTGGGGGGCAGATCGCCGCAAGGCTCTCCGCGCGGTTCGTCGCGGCCGGGGCGGGGCTGGCCTTCCTCGATGTGACCGCGCTGCAAGGCCAGGCACAGATCGCCGATGGGATCATGCGAGAAGCTGGCATAATAGCTGGCGGATTCGCCCGTCAGGGCACAGTGGATGGCATGATGGAAATCGTCGTTCCAGCTTGCGTCATAGCCGTTTTCGCGCAGGAAGCGTTCGTTGCGTTCGTCCTCGACGATCAGGTGGATGGGACGGGCGGCGTCCACCGCGCGGACGCGGCGGGCAAAGGTCGTCATGAAATCGTCGGCACCCGGCCCGCTGATCTGATGGACCGCATCCAGCCGCAGCCCGTCCAGGCGAAAGTCGCCGATCCAGTATTCCGCGCATTGGATCCAGTATTCCCGAACCGCGTCCTGCGAAAAGTCGATCGCTGCGCCCCAAGGGGTATGGCGGCCCTCGTCGAAGAAAGGCGGGGCGGCGTGATGCAGATAGGCGCCCTCCGGGCCGAAATGGTTCATCACCAGATCAAGGATTACCATCAGCCCAAGGGAATGCGCGCGATCCACAAAGCGGCGCAGATCGTCCGGGCTGCCATAGGCCGGGTGCAGCGCATAGGGCAGCACCCCGTCATATCCCCACCCGCGCTCGCCCTGCCACTGGCCGACGGGCATCAGTTCGACCGCGGTGATGCCCAGGTCGGCCAGTTCGGCCAGCTTGTCCGACGCGGCGTCCAGAGTGCCTTGGGGCGTGAAGGTGCCCAGATGCAGTTCATAGATGACTGCCTCGGCCCAGTCGCGCCCCGTCCAGGGTGTCTGCCAGTCGTGGTTGGACGGACCTACCACAACCGAAGGCGCGTGGACATCGCCCGATTGCAAGCGGCTGGCCGGATCGGGAATGTCCTGGCCGTCCACGCGCAGCAGATAACTGTCCCCCGCACGCGCCTGAACCGTGGCCGCCCAAAACCCGTCGGGCGCGCGTGTCATGGCATGCGCGCGGCCGTTCAGGATCAGATCGACATCATCCGCCTTGGGCGCCCAGATGCCGACCGTCCAGCCCGCATCCGTCCATCGTCCCCCCCATGTCTGTGTCATCGTCAGATCATCGGCTTGCCGCCGGTGACGGCGATCGTGGCACCCGAGACATAGGACGACATCGGCTCCGCCAGCATCACATAGGCCGAGGCAAGCTCGACCGGCTGGGCAGGGCGGCCCATGGGATAGTTCTCGCCGAACTTGGACACCTTTTCGGGATCCATGCTGGCGGGGATCAGCGGCGTCCAGACGGGACCGGGGGCCACGACATTGGCACGGATGCCGCGTTCGGCCAGCATCTGCGCCAGGCCCATGGTGAAATTCTGGATCGCGCCCTTGGTCGTGGCATAGGCCAGCAGGTTGGGGCTGGGATTGTCCGCGTTGATGGATGCCGTGTTGATGATCGCGGCTCCGGGCTTCATGTGCGGCACGGCAGCCTTGGTCAGATAGAACATCGCGTGGATGTTGGTAGCAAAGGTGTATTGCCATTCCTCGTCCGGGATTTCCTCGATCTTGTCGAAGGTTTCCTGGTGGGCGGCGTTGTTGACCAGGATGTCGATCCGGCCGAATTTTGCCGCGGTTTCCGCGATGATCTTGCGGCAGTGGTCGGGGTCCGAGATGTCGCCCGCAAAGGTCAGGCATTCGCGGCCTGCATCGCGGACCAGTTGCGCGGTGGATTGGGCGTCATCCGTTTCGTCCAGATAAGACAGCGCCACATCCGCCCCTTCGCGGGCAAAGGCGATGGCGACCGCGCGGCCGATGCCGCTGTCGCCGCCGGTGATGATGGCCTTCATCCCCTCGAGCCGGTTGGCGCCGCGCCAGCTTTCCTCGCCGTGATCGGGCTTGGGATCCATCTTCTGAAAGCTGCCGGGCAGTTCCTGCTGCTGCTTCGGAAAAGGAGGCTTGGGATAGTCGCGCATCTTGCGGCCTTTCTGGTCTGAAGAATGCTGTCCGTCGGGGGACGGCCTTGCCAATGCAGAACCACCGGGGGCCGATCAAGTTTCCGCCTTGCTGTTTATCAGTTCGAAAAAACCGTTGCGGAACATCTGCCGCCATGAGGTCGTTTGGCACCTGAACAAGGATCGGAGCAATGACATGCGAAACTGCGATATCATGATAGCAGCGGGGGGGATCCTGCTGGCGGGCGGGCTGATCGCCAAGGCCATCGGCAGCAACCGGTCGTCGCATCACCGCTATGTCCGTCCGGCAGGCCCACGGGAAATGTCGGCCCCGCCGCGCGACTGGGACCGCGTGGACGAAGCCGTGGACGAATCCTTTCCCGCCAGCGATCCGCCCTCGACCTATTGAGGTTGCCATGCCCATCGGACAGGACGCCCGGCTGATCGCCTATTCCAAGCTGATCGATGCCCTGCCGGACCTGCTGGACTCCAGGGGCCGCCAGGCGCTGTGCGACTGGCTGGCCCCGCGCCAGGTTCTGCATGACGGCCAGGAAGACCCCGGCGCGGTGATCGTCGAGGGTCTGGAGACCGAACTTGCCATCGCGGAAATCTTTCGGCAGCTTGCCGAAAGACTGGACTGCCCGCCCGCCGACGCGGATCGCGGCTAGACCATCGCGGCGATTAGGCGGTTGGTCGGGATCATCTCGATCTGCTGGCCAAAGCGTTTCGCATACATCTCCATCGCGGCGTCATGCGTGTCATCCGTCGATGAACAGACGGCGTCGGACACGACGATGACCCGGTATCCCAGATCGACCGCGCCGATGACGGCAGCCAGCAGGCAGATGTCGGTTTCCCCGCCGGTGACGATCAGTGTATCGACGCGATCCTGTTGCAGCATCGGATGAAGGCGCCCGTCCATCCAGGGCGAATAGACCGCCTTGTCGAAGACCCGCGCGGTCGGCAGGTGGATTTCAAGTTCCGGCAGCAGCCGCAGCCAGTCGGGATCCAGGTTCTGCCGCAGCATCTGCGGCCATTTTTCATAATAGCGCCGCCATGCGCCGGGGGCGTGGTCCAGGCTCTCGGGCGGGATGAATCGGGTGAAGATGGTGCGGGCGGGAAACATCTCGACCACCTGGCAGACATTGGGCAGCACCTCCCGCATCCAGTCCACCGCCCACTCGGATCCCTTGTCGAACAGCCGCTGCATGTCGATGCACAGATGCACTGCCCGATCGCCCGGCGGACCATAGCGAAGCCCTTCTTCCACCTTGCCTGCCTCGGCCCCTTGCACGGTCATCGGTTCCCCCTGTGATTGAGCATCACCCAGAACGGCGACGCCCGAGGGGAAGTTTCCAAGTCCGCCCGCGTCCAAACATTTGTTCTGTCCACCGCCTTGCACGGCATCAGTGCAGATGCGTCCGTCCCCGCAGCCGGTATTCCTGGTCAAGCAATCGCAGCAGCCAATCGCCGACATCGTCCGGCGCCCGGCCTGCGGTCCGCTGCGCCACGGCGCGCTGCAAGGTCGCCTCGACCAGCCGTTCCGCCGATGGATCGTCCGGCATGATCCGGCGCGACCGCTGCATCATCTGGGTGGCGATCGCACCCAGGCTGTCGTCATCCGCGGGCCTGAGGTTTTGCCGCTGGCCGTGAAGATCGGCCAGAAGCGGGGCCGCATGCCGGTGGCGGGGATAGGTATGGCGTCCCTTGAAGCGCTGGGGCAGGGCGGCATTGCCCCTTTCCGTCAGAAAGACAAAGGGGACATCACTGCGCTGCAAGCTGTCGGCCAGCCACAAGCCGGTTTCGGGCTGCACGGCCATGTCCAGGATCGCCGCCTGCACCGTTGCCGCAACCTCGATCGCCTCGTGCATGTCGGCGAAGGGGCCGACGACCACATGGCCATAGCTGCGGATCTCGGTGGCCAGCCTTTCGGCAAGCACGGCATCTGCCTGAACAAGCATGACACGCAAGGCGTCGATCGCCATCTGGCCTCTCCTTCCATCGGCAGGGTATACGCCCCCGATCAAGGAAGCCTCCTGAAGATAGGAGCGATTGCAATCATATGAACCGAAAGGCAACCTAATCCTTGTGATCCACGCGATCGCGGCCGGAAACCGCCGATGCGGCAAGGCGGCCGGGGGCCGCCCGCCGCAAGCCTGTCACTGGACCTGCGCGATCTCGGCATCCATGCGTTCGCGGGCCTTTTTCGACATCTTGGCGGTCTTGGCGGCGTCGAGGTTCGCGGGCGCGTCGCCCATGCCCATCGCGAAATGCGGCGTGCACTTGACGCCGTAAAGGCCCGGCTCGGTCACGGTCAGCGCATATTCCTCGTTGATCTTGCTTTTGAAGGCTTCGACGCCTTCGGGAAGGATGTCCTTGATGGCCTCGACGTTGTGGCTCTTGTCGGTGGGCACGAAGCGGATCACGTCGCCCGGCTGGGCCTTCACATAGGCGGGCTCGAACACCATCATCCCGGCCTCGCCCTTGTTGAGCATGTGGACCTCGTGCTCGGCCGCAAAGGCGGTGCCGGACAGAACAAGGGCAAGGGCGGGGGCAGCGAGGATCAGGGAAAGTCTCATTGTCATTCTCCGGTCAGGTCAGGCCAGGAAGGCGGCCTGTTCATGGACCGGATTACCCTTTGGGTCTGGCGCACACTTTGACCAAACGCAAACAGCGGCGCGGTTGACGTTCGAAGGCGATTTTCGTTCTGTCTTTGTTTCCGTGGAAGGGTGGACTAGACTGCCCTTCGGCACACCAGGGAAACCAGATGGCGGAACCCCAGGATCAAATCGCATCCGCAGCCGAACAAGCGGTCCGCAAGATCATCCATGTGGATATGGACGCCTTCTATGCTTCGGTCGAACAGCGCGACAATCCCGACCTGCGGGGCAAGCCGGTCGCCGTGGGCGGGTCCGCCGCGCGCGGCGTGGTTGCCGCAGCCAGCTATGAGGCGCGGACCTTCGGCGTTCGGTCGGCCATGCCCTCGGTCACGGCGAAACGGCGCTGTCCCGACCTGATCTTCGTCCGGCCCCGATTCGAGGTCTATCGCGCCGTATCCCAGCAGATTCGAGAGGTCTTTGCCGAACATACCGACCTGATCGAGCCGCTGTCCCTGGACGAGGCCTATCTGGACGTGACCCGGAACAAGCAGGACATTCCCATCGCCACCACCATCGCGCTGATGATCCGCGACCGGATCCGGCAGGTGACGGGGCTGAACGCCTCGGCCGGAATTTCCTACAACAAGTTCCTGGCGAAACTGGCCAGCGACCTGAACAAGCCCAACGGCCAGGCGGTCATCACCCCGGCGCGCGGTCCAGCCTTCGTCGCGGCCCTTCCGGTCAGCAAATTCGACGGCATCGGACCCGCCACGGCGGCCAAGATGGAACGGCTGGGCATCGTCACCGGTGCCGACCTGCGCGACAAGCCGGTCGAGTTCCTGCGCCAGCACTTTGGCAAGGCCGGCGACTGGTATTTCCGTATCGCGCGGGGCATCGACCATCGCCCGGTCGAGCCCTGCCGCATCCGCAAATCCGTGGGGGCCGAGGATACGTTCGACCGCGACATCTTCGATTTCGACGCCGCCTGCCACGAGATTGCCCCCCTGGCCCAGAAGGTCTGGCGGGCCTGCGAAGGAAAGGGGCTGACTGGCCGGACGGTGACGCTGAAGGTGAAATACGCCGACTTCCAGCAGATCACCCGCAGCCGCACCCTGTCCGCCCCCGTCCACGGCGCCGAGGATCTGCGCGCCATCGCGGTCGGCCTGATGCAGCCGCTGTTCCCGGTGGAAAAAGGCGTGCGCCTGCTGGGTGTCACGCTGTCCTCGCTGGAAGATGACAACGCCGAGGTGCAGCAGCTTTCGTTGAGCCTGCCCGGTTTCTGATCGCCGCCCGGGTGCGGCCGTTATGTGGCGACTCTCGCCGGCATTGCGGTGCCAAGGGTGGGCCTTGGTAGCCGATCATGGCCGCCCGGCGCAGTTCGTCAGCGGCGGGCCTGCCGAAGCCGCAGAAGTCCAGGTATGCGGGGATCTGTTCGAACGGCATGTCGGTACCCGCCTGATAGCGGCAGCCGCGTTCGGCGGCGGAGAGGAAGGACGTCATCCCGGATTTCAGCACCACCTCGACCACAAAGGCGCCGGGGTCGATGCGCGCCACGTCCACCGGCAAGGGATCGCCCGCGTTCATGTCCACGGGCGTGGCGTTGACGATCCGTCCGAACCCCGCCGGATCCTTGCTGCCGGTTTTCACCCGCAAGGCCGGGTATGCCGCCAACCGGTCGGCCAGGGCCTGCGATGAGGCCGGGTTGGCATCCAAGGCCGCCAGTCGCGCCACGCCTGCCTTGGCGAGGGACGCGGCGATGGCCGGTCCGACGCCGCATGCGCCCACGACAAGCGCGCTGACGCCTTGAAGGCGGTGCCCCTTGGCCAGCACGCCCAGCACGAAGCCCTTGCCGTCGAACATGTCGGCTTCCAGAAGTCCGTCCACACCCCGCCGCAGCGCATTGGCCGCGTCCGCGATCCGGGCGGATACGGATAGCCGGTCGGCAGGGGCGATGGTGGCTGTCTTGTGGGGCGTGGTGGTCAGCGCGCCGTGGATGTTGGACAGGCGGGACAGCAGCGGCAGGAAACCCGCGTAGTCCCGGCCTTGCAGCCCATCGGCACCACCGCGGCGTCGCTGCCCTGCGCGTCGAGCCGGGGATTATAGATCATCGGTGATTTGAAGGTATCGGTGGGAAAGCCGATATGCGCGATCAGCTGGGCAGTGATGCACGATTTCGCCCAGGAAGTTCAGGGCGCGTTCGTGTTTGGGGCGGACGTTTCCATCCTGATCAGATAGTTTTCGGTCATGATCTCCTCTCCTGCGGGATCAAGGAACGATGCGGGCGCCGGTCGCGGCTGACCACTTGACGGCCGCGATCACGCGCAGGGTTTCCAGCCCCGCGGCCCGAAACCAGCGGCGGTTCCGCGCCCCGGATCACGCGGGCGAACTGCGTGACCGTGCGAGCCAGGGGATCCTGGCTGCCCACGTCGATGCGCCGGATGTCCGGGGGCGAATACCAGCTTCCGTCGCCCGTCGCGGTGCGCGGCCTCAGCGACGGCAGGGCCAGCGACCCATGCGTGCCGCCGATCAGATAGCAGTCCCGGTCCGTCTGCGGAAAGGCGGGGTTTGCGCCCGATGTCATCTCCCGGCTCCAGGAGGAGACAGTGGCATCGCAGACGCTGGCGGTGGCCAGCAGCCCGCTGGCGAATTCCAGAAGAATGACCGTGGTGTCCTCGACCGCGTTGCCGCGCACGCCATTGAACTCGCGCGCAGTGACGGCTGCGATCTGGCCCATGGTCGATGACGCAGGCCAGGTCGGCATCGAGTGATGCCGCGACATGCACCGCGTGGCCGATCAGCCCGCGCCCATGACGGCGATGCGGGGCATCACGCGTTCGTCCCGGCCAGCGTGACGATGCGGCGCAGCGCCAGGCGATAGCCTTCCGTTCCGCAGCCCGCGATCACCCCATCGGCGCGCAGGCTGACATAGGAGTGATGGCGAAACGCCTCGCGCTTGTGGACGTTCGAGATGTGGACCTCGATCACCGGGCCGTCGAAGGCGTTCAGTGCATCCAGGATCGCGACCGAGGTATGGGTATAGGCGGCCGGGTTGATGACGATGCCCGACGCGTCCTCTCGCGCCTGGTGGATCCAGTCGATGATCTGGCCTTCGGTGTTCGATTGCAGGAAACGTATCCCGACCCCCAGGTCGGCCGCCAGGGCCGCACAGTCGCGTTCCACGTCGGCCAGCGTCTCGGATCCATAGATATGGGGCTGGCGCTTGCCCAGCAGGTTCAGGTTGGGACCGTTGAGGATATAGACAGGCTTCGGCATGGTTTGACCTTCCGGGGTAGGGGGATGCCCGGCGGACCGTGCGCCGGGCGGGGGGATTTACTGGGCAATGCTGAAGGGGACGCCTTCCATTTCCAGCGGCAACTGCGGCGGATCCATCTTCATCCAGGTGTTGTAGATGTCCTGGAATTCGTCGGTTGCCATGAATTCGGTCAAGAAGGCGTTCACCGTCTGGTTCCGGTCCGCCTCGCCCAGGCGGGGGCCGACGCCGTTATGAAGCACGGTCAGCGGTATCCTGTTTTCGAACCTGCCGGGTGCGCCTTCCTCGATCCGGTTGTTGTAGAACTGGTTGCCGCCCACGGCATTGACCTGTCCCGACATCACCGCCCGAATGGTCGCCGCGTCGTCAAAGCGCATGATGGTCGTGCCTTCGGGCGCCATCGCCGTCAGCGCGGTATCCTGGGCCGCCGGATGCGGCACGCCGATCCGGCAGTTCGCCAGTGATTCCGGCGTGGAGAGATCCGCGTCCTTCGATCCCACCACCGCCATCTGGTTTGCGGCATAGGGGACCGGGAACTGGATCGACTGCACCCGTTCGGGGTTCATCGCCATGGCGGCGAACAGAACGTCCACCTTGTCGGTGGTCAGCGCCGGGATGCGGTTGGCGACGGCCAGGGGCAGGAGTTCGGCCTCGACCCCCAGGTATTCGGCGGAGGCGCGACCCATGGCCGCGTCGTAACCGTCGGCCTTGGTTGCGCCCGGTGCGGCAAGCTCCAGGACGCTGGCGGCGGGGATGCGGGTGAAATGCAGCATATCTCTCCTCCCGGAAAGGGGACCGGCGGTCCTTGCTGTCTTAAAGCCTATTGTCGCCGCGGTGAAGCTGACGCCGTCAGGGGTGCCCCGAGGGTCCGGGGCGGGAACCCGAGGCCATTTCTGCAACTCAGCGACGGTCACGGACCAGGTGGCGCTCGATGCGGCTGCCCCACAGCGACAAGGGCCAGCACAGCAGGAAATACAGCGCCCCCACAATGCCGAAAACGATAAGCGGCCTGAAGGGCTGGTTCGACACGATCTGCCCCACCCGCGTCAGTTCGATAAAGCCCACGATGGCGGCCAAGGAGGTTCCGTTCAGAAGCTGCACCAGAAAACCAATGGCGGCGGGCAACGCCTGGGGCAGGATGATGTCGCGCATCAGGCTGCGATACCCGATGCCCGGGGGGTGCGCGGCCTCGGACTGGCCCAGCGGCACGGCCTGGATGGCCGCGCCAGACCTCGCCCAAACCGGCCGTGCGGTCAGCGCGATGGCGACGGCCCCCGGGCGGGGGGCCAACCCCACCAGCGGCAGGCCGAAATAGACGATGAAAAGCTGCATCAGCAGGGGCGTGCCCTGGAAGATCGCGATCCCGGCAGCGGCGACTGTGCGCAGCCACCGACTGCGGGCGACGCAAATCAGGGCCATAACCAGGCCGAAGGCGATCCCGCCCACGAAACCGATCGCAGTCAGCGCCAGCGGCCAGCCCCTGGCGCGCAGCAGGAACAGCAGCTCGGGGGGTCCGAGGGCTGACATGATCGTCCCCAGTCAGCGCATGGGACAGGTGATGGGGCCCAGCTGATCAGGGCGAACAGCGAACTGGCTGGACAGCGATGGAAAGACGACGCAGCGCGGGCTTCAGGATGATCTTGCGAAAGATCTCGCTCTGCTTCAGGCCCAGGGCCAGCCCAGCCTCGGTCTGGCCCTTCGGAATGCTTTCGACGCCGCCCCGGATGATCTCGATCGCATAGGCTCTGCCGTTCAGCCCCAGGGCGATGATGGCGGTGGCCGTGGGGTTCAGCCGGATGCCCGCCAGCGGCGCGGGGCTGAATGCCACGCTGCGCAAGTGCTTGGGCTACCGGACACCCGCAGAGGTGTTCAAGGCCAACCTGCTCGGCCGCAGCTACAGACGCGAGAAACTTTCCCGGCAGCCAAAGTCGCAATTGGGGTAGCGCGTCCACCGCCCGAATGCCGGCCACCCTGGCTGTCGCGACGCTTCGCGCGGCGGCGGACAGCGCCAATCAGCAAAGGAAACTTTTAGGCAACTCGGCGATTGGCAAAAGGGGGTGGTGCGTGTTTCCCTGTGGGTAAAGGGGGTGGCATGGCGTCTTTGATGATCATCTTGCAACTGGGCGGCGCCGTCGCCCTGTTGCTGTTCGGTCTGCATCTGGTCCGCGACGGCATGACCGAGGCGTTCGGGATCCGCCTGCGCATGGCCCTGGGTATAGGCACGCGCACGGGGCCGGGTGCGTTCCTGGCCGGGCTTGCCGCGACGCTGGGCCTGCAATCCTCGACCGCGACGGCATTGCTGGCTGCGTCCTTCGTCGATCGCGGCATGATCCGCGCGCGGATGGCGCAGATCGTGCTGCTGGGCGCGAATGTCGGAACCGCGCTGACCGCCTGGGTCGTCTCGTCGGGGGCAGGCGCACTGACACCTGTGTTGCTGGTGGCGGGCTATGCCCTGTCCAGGCGGACCGGGCCGATGCTGGCGGGAACCGGGCGCGGGTTGATCGGCATCGGGTTGATGCTGCTGTCCCTGTCGCTGCTGGATGTTGCGGCGGCGCCTTTGCGGGAATCGCCCCTGTTGGCGGCATTCCTGCCGATGCTGGATCAGGCCTGGCCCGTGGCCCTGCTGATGGCTGCGGGCCTGGCCTTTGCCTGTTCCTCGTCGCTTGCGGCCGTGCTGCTGGTGCTGTCGCTGAGCCTTCCTGCCCCGCTGACAGTGGTGCTGGTGCTGGGCGCCAACCTGGGGGGCGCGGTGGTGCCGGTGATGCTGACCAGGGGCCTTGCTGCACCCGCGCGGCGCGTTGCGGTGGGCAACCTGGTGATCCGCGCCATCGGCTGCTTCATCGCCTTGCCCTTTGCCGGATGGATCGGCCCCGCGCTGCAGCAGGTGCCCTTGCCCCTGACCGGCCTTGCGGTCGAGGCGCATCTGGCCTTCAACCTGGCCCTTGCCCTGCTGATCTGGCCCTTTGCCGGCCTGATCACCCGCGGGCTGGACCGCCTTGTCGCGGCGGATGACCGCGAGTCCGAACCCGGCCCCTTGTGGCTGGACGAGGCGGCCTTGGACACCCCGCTTGTCGCCCTGACCGGCGCCGCAAGAGAGGTCCTGGCCATCGGCGACACGGTCGAGCGGATGCTCGCCCAGACCCGGCTGGCCTTTCAGCAGAACGACCCCGCCCCCCTGGCCGAGGTGCTGGAACTGGAACGCCGCGTCGATCGCCGCCAGCAAGAGGTGAAGACCTATCTGTCCCGCCTGGGAAACCAGGCCAGCGAGGAGGAACGCCGCCGCGCCATCACCATCCTGGACTACGTCATCAACCTGGAACATGTGGGCGACATCATCGACAAGGGCCTCGCCCCCGAGGTGCGCAAGAAGATCGGCCTCGGCCTGCGATTTTCGCCCCAGGGCTTTGACGAACTGGACCGGATGTTCGTGATGACCCAGGAGAACCTGCGCATGGCGCAGACGGTCTTCATGACCCGCGACCGCGACATGGCGCGCAGGCTGATGGAACTGAAGGTCGAGATCCGCAATCTTGAACGCCAGTCGTCGCAGCGGCACCTGTTCCGCCTGCGCGAGGGGCTGGCGGCCAGCCGCGAGACGTCGTCGCTGCATCTGGACATCCTGCGCGACCTCAAGCGGGTGAATGCCCATGTCATCTCGGTCGCCCATCCGATTCTGGACGAAGATGGGCTGCTGTTCGAAAGCCGTCTGCGCAGCCGCTGACGCGGATGCGGCTAAATAATTGTGATTTTGAAAAGGCTGTGGGAACGCTCGCCCTGCGGGTTTGTTGACTTGGCGATGCCGCTGCCCCGGACAGGGACGGTGGCGCAACCAAGAGGAGCTTTTCATGGCCGACCAAACGCTTGACACCCTGTTCCACGAAACCCTGAAGGACATCTATTACGCCGAACGCAAGATCACCACGGCGTTGCGCAAGATGGCCCGCGCCGCGCAGAGCCAGGATCTGAAGGCCGCGTTCGAGATGCACGAACAGGAGACCCAGGGCCAGATCGAGCGTCTGACCCAGGTGTTCGAGTTGATCGGCAAGCGCCCGCGCGGCAAGACCTGCGATGCCATCGAAGGCATCATCGCCGAGGGCGAAGAGATCATGGACGAATTCAAGGGCAGCCCGGCGCTTGACGCGGGCCTGCTGGCTGCGGCCCAGGCGGTCGAGCATTACGAGATCAGCCGCTATGGCACCCTGAAGGCCTGGGCGCAAACGCTGGGAATGAACGAGGCTGTCTCGCTGCTTGACGAGACGCTTCAGGAAGAATCCGCAACGGATGAAAAGCTGACCGGTCTGGCCGAAGCG
This sequence comes from Paracoccus yibinensis, assembly GCF_030846195.1. Classification (GTDB taxonomy): domain Bacteria; phylum Pseudomonadota; class Alphaproteobacteria; order Rhodobacterales; family Rhodobacteraceae; genus Paracoccus; species Paracoccus yibinensis. The sequence goes on along the minus strand of NZ_JAVCWH010000001.1, from coordinate 511,569 downwards.
GTGATCAACGCCGCGGCGACCAGCAAGGCGGCCTGATCGTCTGCACCACTCTGTCGGGCGGTCCCCTGGCGGGGCCGCCTTTTTCATGCGTCAGAATGCGGCCTTAGTCGTCTCGAACCAAGCCATGTCATCCGGCGAAATTGTGTTCTGCCGCCAGGGCAGGGGGCGCTGGCGGATTTCCGGCGGCGGCAGGGTGCCGCGCCTGGCGTCCAGTTCGGCGGCCAGCAGGTCCGTGACAAGGGCCATCATCGCATAGCGTTCATCCGCTGTTCTGGCCGTGGCGATCATCATCAGGACATCCACCGCCGTGCCGGCGGGCAGGGTCGTATCCCCCAGAATGACGCGCGCGCGCGGGTCCGAGGTGACGGCGGCCGCGCTGCCGCTTTCTTCGCTGCGCAGTTCGGGCGGGATGACGACATGGCTGCCCGTCACCCGCAGCGCCATGGCCAGAAGCTGCGGATTGCGCATTCCCAGTTCCGCCGCCAGTTCCCGCATCAGGCCCGGCGCCTCGTAAAGGGCGGCAAGGCCGATCCTGTCGATGATCTCTTCGGCCTCGGCCACCAGGGCGGACGGGTCGGACCCGTCTGGCGGCATGGCATTGCGATGCAACCGCAACAGGTTTGCGATGGACCGCAGACGCGCCATGTCGTTATGGGTCAGGCTGGCGATGCGGTAGGCCTCGGCGGCGGCATGGCGGATTGCCTGCCTGTCCTGTTCGGCAGGGGCCACGGTCACAGGCGGACCCACGGCGCGGTCCGGCACCCGGCCGCGCCGTCTGGACCATAGCCAGAGGCTTCCCGCCGCAAGCATCGCCGGAAGCAGGATCCAGACAAGGTGATTTTCCTGGCGGGCCAAGGCCGGCACTGCCGGATCGATCGGCGGTCCCAGGATGATGTCGGCCGCGTTTTCGTCCGATCCGGCAAGGAACACGAAGGCCAAGGCCGCCAAGGCGATCAAAGTCATCAGCAGCATTGAAATGATGGCGGCAATTGCCACCCCTCGTCGCCGCATCGCTGGTTTGGCGTTTGCCTCGCCACCGGCCTGCACGCTGGGTCCGGGATGCGGGGCAACTTCGGTGTTTTCCCTTTGGCTGCCGCCGTGCAGCAGGCTTTCGAGCAGCCGCAGGTTGACGACCAGCAGACGGTCGCCCACTGCCTCGGCGCTGGCCAGGCCTGCCGCAATGACCTCCAGCGCAGTGTGGGGCTGTCCCAGGACCGCCAGGGCCTCGGCCTCGGTCAGAAACAGGGGCGATCCGGGCAGGCGGGTCGTGCGCTGGTTCAGGACGGACAGCGCCTGTTCGGGCAGGTCGTCGCGCAGCAGGTCGCGGGCGGTCTGTTCGGCGTTCTGTTCCCACTGATGCTGGTCGGCGGCCTTCTGCAACTCGGGGCGCAGGTCCATGCGCAGGCGGTTGGCCAGGCAGACCTGGGCACGCGGCGGCAATTCCTCGACCGCACGGACCAGATAGGGTTCGACGCCGGGTTCCCAGCGGGCGTCGATTTCAGGTTCCCCTGCGCCGCTGGCCAGCAGGTGATAGATTTCCTCGGCCCGTGCGACGGCGCCGGATTGCGTCCGGTAGTATGCGATGGCGGCCTGGTCGATCCGGGCCGCCAGCTCGCGCTGATCGGCGCGCAGATCGGCCAGGATGACGCGGCGCACATCTTCGCGATAACGAAGGGCGCCGGTGCCGGCTTCGGGTTCGGCCAGGGCCACTTCGGACGCGAACAGGTCGAACAGGCGCGCGGCCTCGGCATCGTCGGGGATGGGGACGCCACAGGCATCCGCCAGGACATACCGCAGCACATCGGGCGTGATGCGTCGCAGGATCAGGCCGGGATAGGCCAGGCGCCGCACCTCGGGGTCGCGGATATGGCCCAGGACGCGGCCGTAAAGCTGGGCCTGGACCTTTTCGGTCCTGATCTGGCCGATCAGCCGCGCCAGATCGGCGTCGCGCCGGAAGATGTCGGCGCCTTCGGCCGCAAGGATCTTGCCCGCCAGATGGGTGGCAAGGGGATTGCCGCGCGCGACGTCGAATATCTGGTCGGCCAGATCATCGGGCAGGGGACCAAGGCCCGCCACCTTTTCCAGAACCGCCCGCGCAGACACCGGATCCAGCGCACCCAGCGTCAGCGTGCGCCGCGGGGCCGAGGTTTCGTCCACGCGTCCGGCGATGATCACGCTGAGGCGGGGGTTCCCCGCCCGCAGGCTTTCGACCAGTTGCAGCAGACGGGCGACGGCGCTGGGACCTGTGGTCTGCGCTTCCTCGAACGTGTCCAGCACCAGCAGAATGGGCTGGGTTCCGGGGATCAGGCCCACGATCTCGCGGGCGACATCATTGATCGCGGCCCACAGGACCGTCCCGCCCGAGACGGATTCCAGCACCTCGGTGGTTCGGCTGCGAAGCTGCAGCGAGGCGATATAGCCCTTGATCCCGTCAAGCGGGGCGTTCAGGTCTGGATGCTGGATGCGCAATTGCCGCCCGGCTTCCTGAAGCAGGGTGAAGGGGTCGTCCAGGACCAGTTGCGGGTCGTCCAGGTTCAGGACGATCACGGTGGGGGGGTCGGGGCTTTTCTCGACGGCGTCCAGGATGAACTTGGCCAGAACCGTGGACTTGCCGACGCCCCCGGGTCCCTGCAGCATCAGCACCATGCCTTCGGACGCCAGGTTCAGATGCTGGGCGATTTCCATCAGCACGTCTTCCCGGCCGGCAAAATGTTCGCCCACCAGACGCCGCAGCGGCGCCAGCAGGCGGGCGCGGGACAGGCGCGCGGCGATGTCGTCTGGGCTGGGCAGTGCGTCCAGGATGCCGTCGACCCAGCCCACGGCCTCGTCCAGGGCGGCCAGTCGGATCGGGTCCTGGGATTCCAGCCAGGGGCCTATGGCATCCGGGCCTTCCAGCAGCGCCTGGAACGCCGTCTGCGTGGGGTGATCCGGGGCCGGGTTCAAGGCAAGCTGCGCCTTCATGGCCAGGCGGTCGCCCAGGCTGGCAAGCGCCTGCCTGCGGATGCCGGTCCGCAGTTGCCGCGCATGGCGGGATGCGCGGCTGGGGGTGGAGGCATCCAGAAGTTCCGCCATCGCAGGTGACAGCGGGGACAGGGTTCCCGCTTCGGACTTCAGGGTCAGCGGTTCGAAATGCGTCAGGACCGCCGCCGCCGCGATCCAGGGCCGGGCCTCGGCCGCCGCGGGGGCGGGACCGGCCGAAAACGCCGTCTCCGACAAGGCCTGGCGCAGGTCCATCACATCCCTGCCTTGGCGGCAAGCGCCGCCTGGGCGATCTTCTGGATGCGCATCGTCAGCGTCGTGGCCCGCGCCATCGGATCAGGCACCGTGTCCCACCCTTCATAGCACAGCGCCAGGATTTCGTCGGTCGAGGTCATGCCGGAGGGCATGGCGAACTGGCTGACCAGGTCGTCCAGGTATTCCTTGACATGCAGCTTGTCGAAGGGCTGCACGTCCTGGCCGAACACCCGCCCCGGAGGAGGGCCGGATATCGGGCTGTCCCAGGCCAGAAGGAACAGCCGCACCTGCCGGGGCTGGCCGTTGCCGATGGTCTGTCCCAGCCCGTGCATCAGCATCCGCACGCTGTCGTCGATTTTCTGGCTGTCGAAGCCGTCGAAGATCAGCCACCAGGTTTCCTTCAGCTCGCTTGCGGCGATGGCGAACCATCGCACCATTCGCGTGACGGCCGCGGGATCCTGCGGCCCATCCGCAAGGGTGGGGGGCGTCCCCAGCTTCATCTGATCCGCAAGATCCAGGATCACGTCGCGTGCCGTGGTGGTCGCTTCGAAACTGAGCGGGACGTTGATCCGGGCACCGACACTGCATGCGACATGCGCGATCAGGTACTGGCTGTATGTCCTGCCGCTGGCGGGCGTTCCGGTGACATGCAGCACCTTGGGGCCGTGGGCCTGGGTCATCGACAGCAATGCGTGTCGCAAGGGACGCTGGTTCACGAAGGGCGCACCTTCCAGCAGCAGTTCCAGATGCGCAGGCACCGTGCTGGGGGCGCGTGTCCCGGCAAAGCCGTCGATCAGCGCCAGCAAGGCCGGGTTGACCCCGTCGGCGGCGCGCAGCCCGTCCAGCAGCCGTCCGATCCAGCCTTCGTCGTTGGCTGCCTGCACAAGCTGGAAGTAATCGGCGTCAAGCGTGCCTCCCGTCACGACCCGCGCCAGCGACTTTTCGATGGGTGGAGCGGCCAGGATCATGTCCAGCTTCACCCGGTTGGGGAAGGCCTCGGTCAACCCCTTGACCAGTTGAAGTGTTTCGGCGGAACTCAGCTTCATGGCGGCGCCTGCGTCCAGAAGGGGTCAACCTTGTCCTGCAACCAGTGAACGATCCGCGCGATCGGAATCGCCTGGTTGAACAGCGCGATGCGGAAATAGTTGGGATCGCCCGCGTGATGAAGGCCGATCAGGGCAAGTTCCCGGTTGAAGACGGGGGAGCCAGACGATCCCCCTTCGGTCGCCACGTCGTGGCGCCATCGCAGGCCGTTGCCGTGCAGGGCGGTCAGCCGCCCGACGCCCAGCTTCAGCGGTGCGCCTTCGGGGTGCTGCAGGATGAACAGGTCGTCGCCTTCGCCGGCCTGCAAGGCCGGGTCGATGGCGATCCAGCCGCGCGGGGGGTTGTCCGGTCCTTCCTCGCCATCGCGCGGCATCTCGCCCACCGGTTGCGCCAGGCGGATCAGCGCGAAATCCAGGTTCTCGGGCGCGGGGGGATCGGTTTCCTCCAGGCTTTCGTCAGACGGATCGGGGGGCTGCGCGCGGACCAGCCAGTCATCGGCGACCGGCACGGCGGCGCCTGCGCGCACCTGCACGCCGCCCGCATCGACCAGGTAATCGAAGCGGCAGATCATTCGCGTGCCCTTCTCCAGCCCTTCGATCACATGCTGGTTGGTCATCACCAGATCGGGGCCGACCAGGAAGCCCGTTCCGATCGCCCGAGGAGGAGAGCCGGAAAGTTCGATCCGGCAGGTCTGCCCCTCCAGCGCGGACAGGCGGGCCAAAAAGGTGGCGATGTCGGTGAATGCGCTGTTTTCGCGCACCAAGCGTTCCAGCCGGGTTTTCGGCTTTTCCGCGATCACGGTGGCCGCGCCGTCGCTGACGCGCGCGCCGCTGGTCAGCCCTTCCTCGACCATCAGATCGGCAAGCTGGGGGTTGCCCGGCACCGCCTCGTGCGCGGCGCGGGCCAGCGCCTCCAGCCAGCCTTCGGCAGCGACCTGGACGACAATGTTGTGATATTCGACGTCCACCGTGCTTTGCGGGGTCAGGGTGTCGTAATGGACGTTGAACCGCTGGCTCAGCAGCATGGCGAATTTCGCCCGGCTGGGGAATGCCGACAAGAGCGCCCGGCTGAGCTTGGCCTTATTCACGGCAGCCACCTGAACCACGGACCATGGGTCTGAATCTTACTGCGAATCAACATTCGTGTCATCCTTTCGGCATCGCGGATGCGGGGGTTGGACAGATGCTTTCCCGACTGAAGCTGGCCCTGATCGTGATGGCAGGGATGATCGCCGGACCGCTGGTGGCGCAGCCCCTGGGCGCAGTCCCGCCCGCGCCGCCGCCCGCCATTCAACGCCTGGCCGAAGGGACCTTGCCCATCGTCACCTGTCCCGAGGACGCGGATCGTGGCTGCGTGGAGATTCTGTTCGACGGGGAACAGCCCCCGGTCGCTTGCTGGACCCTGCCGCCTTTCGGAAATGCGGCGGTCCGGGTCGAGACCGCGCCCATCCAGCAGATCGGGAATGGCACGACCCGCCGGATGACCATCTGGTTTCATCCCTTGCAAGAGGTGCCGCCGGCCATCCCCGCCACCCTGCATTTCGGATTTCCCCGCGCGGGCGCGCCGCTGGCCTGCGACCAGACGCTGGTGGTGCAGCGTCCATCCAGCCTGCTGGCGCTGCCGGCGGAGGTGGATCTGGGCGTCCTGCATGCCGATCTGTTCGGCCGGGTGGCGGGATCGGACCGGATGCAGCCCGTCTTTCCCGCGCCGAACCAGCCCGCCATCGGCCCCTTGACCGTTTCGACGCGGACCAGCCTTCATGCGGCGGACAGGCAGGGCAGTCCCGTGCCCGTATCGCTGGAACTGACCGGCGGCAGCACCGTCACCGCCAGCCGGTTCGCCGAACTGACGCTGGTGCCGGGGTCCGCCGGGGCCTTTCCTGCCCTGGGCGCGCTGTCCGGGCAGGCCTGGATCACGGCGCCGCAACTGGTGCAGCCATTCGCGCTGACGATCCGTGCCACCAGCCGGATCGGCTGGATGTCCGTGCTGTCGATGCTGGTGCTGGGGATCGTGCTGGGCGCGCTTGTCAACCGCCATATCCTGCCCCGGCAGGTGCTGGCCCGCGCGCGTCTGGATGCGGAACGCGCCTTTGTCGCGGCGGCCCGACTGCGCGACGAACAGCGCGACAAGGCCTTGGCGCAGGAACTGGATGACCTGATCGCCCGCCAGCGGGCCGAGCTTCTGGCGGCGACCGAAGAACCGGTCATCGCAACGGCGGTTCAGGCGCTGAACCAGGGGATCGCCACCCAGGTGCAGGCCGCCGATGCCCGGCGTCAGGACCTTGCGGCAGTGATCGCACCGCCTCTGGCGGCCCTGCGCACGCTGCCTGCGGTTTCCGAACTGCCCGCACAACCGCTGGATGCCTGGGGCGCGGCCCTGGCCAAGGCGCAGGCGCTGATCGAGGCGGGGGAAATCGAACGTCCCGCCCGCCTGATCGAGACCGAGGTGGCCCAGGCCGAACGGGCCGCGCTGGCGGCACTGTCGGACTTCGCGGCCCAGGCGGGACATGCGATCCACGACCTGGACCGCTGGACGCGCGACGCGGCCGTCCAGGCCTTTGCCCCCCTGCAAGCTGCGGGGGCGGGGTTCCTGTTGCCGGTCGAGGCGACCCCGCCGGGCGTGTTGACCTCCCTGCGCGATGCCCACCACAATCTGCGCCGCGCGGCGGCGACCGGGCACCCGGCCATTGCGCGCGTGCTGCGCACGCTGGCGGCTGGCGCGGCGAACAGCCACTTTCCCGACGCCTTCGCCCGGACCGAGGCAATCTTGCGCGATCTGGACCAGCGGCCCGTGGATGCCCTGGATCGGTTGTCCCTGCTCGTCCAGGATTATCAGCGTCATGCCCGGACCGCCAAGCTGGCCACGTTCGAGGATCTGGCCGATGTCCAGCCCTCGGGCGTGGAGGGCGGCGTGGAGTTCGTCCCGCCCGTCGAGCGCCGCATCGAGCTGCCGGAGCCGCATGCGTTGGCGATCGAGACCGATCCCCGCCTGCCGGTGGCCGGACGCGACCTGACCATCCGGGTGATGGATCTGCCCGCCGGCCACATCGCCCATCTCTGGACGCCGCAGGGATCCGCGCGCTTCACCGGCCGGGACGATCCCGCGCTGACAATTCGCCCCCTGCATCCCGGACTGATCCCGGTCCAGATCGTGCTGGCCGACGCGCAGGGCCATGTGCTGTCGCGCCAGTCCACCACCCTGACGGTCCAGCCTGCCGCCGACCACGCCATCCCGGCGTTGACCACCGAACTGCGCCGGGCCGACGCTTTGGCGACAGGTGCGGCGGCCGTGCTGGCGCTGATCTCGGGCGTTGCGGTGTTTTCGCTGGTGCCGCTGACAAGCTGGTGGGCGCTGCTGGCGCCGCTGCTCTGGGGGTTCTTCGTGAACCTGAACCTGCCGGACGCGATCCAGGCGCTGCAGGCACGGCGCGATGCTGTCTTCAAGACGCTCAACATCGGCTAGATCACCGGCACCGGCAGTCCCAGCCGCTCGCAATCCGCCTTTACCCAGTCCCGCAGGATCGCCAGGACGGCATCGTCGAACCGGGGGGCGGAATTCGCGGTGATGTGCAGGTCGATGGGTGTTCCCGGAATGCCATAGGCGTGCAGGCCCACGCAGACCGCCGGGCTGTCGGGGGCATCCTGTGCCCAGACCGGCGCGCCCGATTGGCCGCTGACGGTGTCGATGTCATAGAACAGCCGCCGGGGTGTCACCGCCATGATGCGATTGGCGTGGTGATACTGGACCTTGGCGAATTCCTTGTCGGTCGGATAGCCGGACACGTTGACCATCCGGCCGATCAGGTCGGCATCGGCGCATATCTTGACCGGAAAGATCCCGGTCCGGTCGCCCAGGGCCTCGGACAGATGGATCGCGGCAATGTCGTGGTCGGCAGCCAAGCCATCGACCCAGACATTCAGGGTCGAGAAATGCACGGATTCGATCTTGCCGAAGGGGTAGCTGTCGCCGGTCCGCCCGGCCGCGACCACGATCCGGTCGGCCCAGCCGCCGAAGAAGGACGGATAATGCACGCAGTGCCCGGCGGTGATGACCGTCGCCGGTCCCGCCAGCCAGCCGGTGCCCTTGAAGGTGCCGCGCGGCCCGATCAGGTCAAGCTGGCAGATCCGCCGCCAGGGATCGCCGCCCGCATCGGGCACGCGCTGGCGTTCGTCGTTGCCGATCACGGTTTCCAGCCCTGTGACGGGATTGCGCGCCCGCGGGCCGGGCCGTGGGGGCTGGAAGCCTGTCGCAGGTGTGGGTCCGGGGGCGGGGACCGGGGCGATCTGTCCCGCCTCGACCGGGGCCACCGGATCGGGGGCCGCCGGGGGCGTGTCGAAGGGCCGGTTGCTGACGCTGAACAATTCCATCGCTGTCACCGGATCAGCGACACACGGCCCACGGTGATCTCGGGCAGCGGTCCTGCCTCGACGCCTGGGTCGGCAGCGGGCGCGCGGGGCACGATCTGCACGTCGAGCGAGCCGCCGTCATAGATGCCCGCCTGGATCTGGCGGTTGATCAGGCCGCTGACATCGAAAGCCTCATCATAGGTGTCGCCACCTTCCGGCGGGGTGAAGGGCGCGAACAGCCCCACGAAGTAGGCCGGATCCATGTCGCGGGCGCTGCCTTCGGGGGCGTTCAGATAGACCTCGAACACAGTGCGCGGGGGCGTGTCGAAGCGGATGTCGTCCAGCCGCAGCACGACCGGCTCGGCCAGCTGGTCGGCCGTCGTCGTGGCGAACAGCTCGGGTCCGCCTGCCTCGACCACGGGCTGCGTTTCGATGCTGACGCCTTGGCGCGACAGGGTGACGGGGCCAAGGGATGCGGCCAGTTCGCTGACCGGAACGCCCGCCTCGACCCCGGTGCCGGCATTGGCCAGGATCACCTCGCCCGCCTCGGGACCAGTGGCGTCGTCATAGCGATAATCGAGCCGGGTGACGGTATCCATCACCTCGCGCGTGGTCATCTCGACCAGGTTGCCGTCCTCGTCCCAGAAGCGGTGGACGCGGCCAAGAAAGGCGCCGTCGCTGATGTTGGGCCGCCCCCGCGCGTTCCAGCGGGTCCACAGCCGGTCGATGTTGCAGTGATGCAGCCAGAAGATCGGATCCAGCGCGGCGGTCGCGGGGTCGGACATCAGCCCGTCGCCGCCCAGCATCACGTGGATGATGTTATGGGGCTGGCTTTCGATTTCCTGATAGAACCCCGGCCTGGCCCCCGCTGGCGCGGCAGAGGTTTCGTTGAAGGCCGCCGAGGTGCTGACCGACGCGCTGTCCAGTGGCGTGCCGGTGTTGATCCCCGGCCCGCGCGCGCTGCGGAACAGGGCGTTCGCGGATTCCGAGGCGGGATTGCGGAATGCCTCGGGCAGGGCGCGTTCGGCGGAACTGTCGGTGTAGTTCCAGTAGGGCAGCGTGAAGTCCGCCTTGCCCGACGCCTTGCGCACGATCCGTTCGAAGAAATAGACATACATCCGGTGCCAGGGCAGGAAGCGCAGGTTGCGGTGCTGGCACAGGTTCGCGCGGTCGAGGTAAAGCTGCAATTCCACCGGCAGATTGGCGAAATCACTGGCATCGGCCGGGTTCGGCAGATGGATCGCCGCCTGGAAGCGCCAGCTTGTGACATCGGAATAGGGCTTGGCCATCATCGCCTTGACGCCCGTGCGATAGGCCTCGATCATTGCGCGTCCCTCGGCGGTCTGGGCCAGGGCATAGATGTTGCGGCGCACGCGGGTGCCCTGCGCGGTGCCGGTGCCCGACCCGCTGGACCCGCCGCCCGGCTGGGCGGGAACGCTGGCAGGAAAGGCCATGCCGAGGGCTGCGGCCCCGCCAAGGGCGGCGGTTCCCAGAAAGCCGCGCCGCGACAGGCGGGCGTTGTCGTGGTGATCGGATGTCATGACAATCCTCCTTGCAGGGGGGCCGGGCCTGGGTGGCGCGGCGGCATCGGAATGGGCTGTGACAAGGGCTTTGGCGACGCTGGACGGGTCAGGTGGCGGCCCAGCCAGCCATCGGCGTGGAAATAGACCGCCGCCCGCAGGCGCCCATCGGCACGCAGGGTCAGCGTGTGCAGGCTTCGGGGGGCCGGGCCCTCGGACCGCAGCGCGGCCATCAGCGCCAGGGCGGGCTTGGCCGAAAGGCCCATCCCAGCGGCCCAGGCGGCGATCGACGCGGCCTCGTGCGCGTCGCGCCAGGTGACGCCCTGGGGCGCCTGGACCGCCAAGGTCAGTTCGGGTGCCAGCCCCCGGACCGGATGGATATGGACCGCCAGCCCCGACAGCACGCGCAGGGCCGAGGCATGACTGGCGATGCCGGGAATTTCGGGGGTAAAGGTGTCGGGCAGGTTGGTCAGTCCCACGGCCACGGCCATGCGCGCCACCGCCGCCGCGTCGTAATGCGGCAACTCCCAATAGACCTTGGCACCCGCCAGACCCTGCGCCGTCAGGGCAAGGCCCATCTGCTGCGGATGGCCAGCCCCAAGGGCGGCGTTCAGCGCCAGCAGATCCGCCCCGACATCCGTGCCTCCAGCAGCCGCGACGATCCGCGCGGCAAGCTTCAGCCGGTCGGCGGGATCCCGACCGGCCAAGGCCAGGTTGGCATAGGCCTTCAGGATCGGTTGCGGTTCCTGCGGGCCGTCCATCAGGTCCATTCCGCCCCAGATCAGGAAACGTTCGCCCGGATCGCACTGGTGCGCCGATGCGATCAGCGGCGCCAGACCTGATCGCAGCGGCTGCGGATCCATCTCCAGCTTCCGGGCCGCGCGGACTAGGGACGCACGGGCCACCCAGGCCCGGCCCGGCGCCGACAGGCGCGGATCGCCCAGGTCGCAGGCCAGGCGCAGCGCGGGGCGGAGGTCGGGGTCAAGCGTCGCGGAAAATTCGACCGGCCAGCCGCGCGCCAGGCTGGAGACGGCCTTGTTCGGCCAGGGGACCGGCGGTGCCAGCAAGGGGTTCAGCAGTGTCGCGCCCGCCCGCCGTGCCAGATGCGCGGCTTGCCGGGACAGGCCCAGGGTTTCGGCCAGCGTCCCAAGGCCCTGCGCCACAGGGGGCACGGGGCGCCGGATCGACCGTGGCGCCTGACAGGCGGGCAGGGCCATCAGGGCGCGCAGGGCGGCGGCGGTCGTCATGACGCCCCGCCCTTCGAGGCTGGAATCGCCCGGAGGGGATGCCGGATGGCGCGGCGGGGCCAGCAGCACCGCATCGGCGGGCCATTGTCCCGGCCGGTCCATCCGCACGCAGGCCTCGGCCAAGGCCGAAAGGCCTTCTGCCGGATCCAGCAGCCCGCGCGCCTGCGCCAGCGTCACTGCGTCCAAGGCGGACATGTCCGGCGTGGCGGGGTCGGGAAGGCGGGGATACGGGGCGGGGCGGCCAGCTGCAACCCATACCTCGATCGCTGCAAGCGTGGCGACGCCGGGACCGGGCCACCAATAGGCGCGCCAGTGTCCGCCCGCGTCCTGACCCAGGGCCAGCCGCTTGCGCCACAAGGTCGCCAATTCGTCCCGATCCACCGCCCCCGCAGCGGAAAGGGCCAGGGCGCAGGCGCCGTCAACCTCGGGGCAGGGCAGGGACCAGTGGTCCCAGGACCGCATCGGGCCATAGGTGGACCAGCCGTCCGTGGGGTTGCCCTGCGCCGCCAGGAAGACGACCGACGCGGGCGCATCCTGTCCAAGTGCGGCGAACAGGCGCAGGGCTGCGGCGGTGCTGTCGCTGTCGGGCGGGACGCTGGCGTCATAGCCCCAGCCGCCGCCGGGCCGTTCGCGGGCGCGCAAGGCGCACGCGGCCCGTCCGGCGCAGGCCCTTGCGGATGCCGCCAGGGCAGGGGGCAGGCGTCCAGACGCTGCAGCCTCGGCCAGGGCGAAGCCCGCGACGGCACCGATCCATTCGCGGCTTTCGCCGGGACGCAGGCGGAAGGCGCCCCACAACCCGTCCGGTCCCTGCATCGCCATCAGGCGGCGGGCGGTCACGGCAAGGATGTCAGCGGTCATCATCCCGTTCCCCCATCGCGCGGCGGCACGAAGACGAACAGCGTGTCGCCCACGTTCTCGGCAGGGTCCGTCCAGGGACCGAAACCCGTCGGCCAGACGCCCCGCGCGGCCACCGTCAGGCGCAGGAATCCGTCGCCCGCCGTCCCGCCTCCGCCCGCTGTTGCTGGAATTAGGTCGTCCAGGCTGCGGGGAAAGGTCACCGTCCGTTCGGCTTCGCCGGCCATGAGCGTGACCTGCACGGGACCGGCGGCGCCGGGGCGCGTCATGCGCACCTCGACCGCGATCATGGGATCGGGATCCGGCGTGGCACCGGCCTGGGCCAGTTGCGGCGACAGGATCCGCAGCCGCCAGCCCGAGGCGCCCGCAGGGGCAAGCGCATGGATCCCGCGCAGGGCGGCATCGGGATCCACGGCGGCGGTGACGCCGGTCAGGACGGGGACCACGGTGTTCCAGACCGAACCCTCGGGCGCGGCCACCGGGGCAAAGGTCAGGGTCGCGTTGCCCCCGGGCGGGATGGTCAGGGGCAAAGCCTCGGCCGGGCGGGCGACAAGGACGGCTGCGGGCATCAGGGCGTTTTCGTCTAGCAACAACAGGGACGCCTCGGCCCCCGCGACGGTTACCGCCTGGGCAGCGCGATTGGTCAGATCGACGCGTTCCGGGTTGATCGTCGCGGTCGCCACGAATTCCGCCACGGGCAGCGCGCCCAGTCGCTGGAAGGTCAGGACCAGCGGCACCCGGCGCAGTGCGGCAGGGGCGCCGTCCGCGGCCCGGGTCAGCGTCACCTGAACCGATCCGGTCAGGCCAACGGGACCGGTCAGGATGGTGGCCAGAAGGGTGTAATATTCCTCGCTGACGTCCAGCGTCAGGTCGAAGGGCGAGGTCATGTCGATATCGACGCCATCTGCGCCTTCATCGTGTTCGACGGCGATATCCTCGGGGAAGATGGTGTTCAGGGTCAGCCGCGCGCCCGCGACGCCCCCCGCGATCACCTGCGGATGGACATAGGCGCCGCCGCCTGTCCGGGACAGGGCCGCCTGCAGGCCCGCCACGCGGGCAGGATCGTACCAGGGTTCGGTGCGCAGCAGCACGCGCAGGCGGCGGCTGCCATCAGGTGCGGCGTATTGCACGGGCAGCATGTGCGGCAGGCCGCGCGCGGCGTCATAGGCCAGCCGGTATTCGTGCGGCAGCAGATAGACGGTGTTGACGAATTCCGCCGGACGCAGGGTGCCCCATTCGCTGTCCTGCCACTCGGTCGGCAGGATCGCCGCGCCGGAAATCGCGCGGAACACGCCGAGGTTCTGATCCAGTGTCCGGTCGAAGAAGAATGGCACCTGCCGGACGAAGCTGGCTGTGACGTCCCGCTCCTCTGTCTGCGCGGGGCCGATCCAGAAATCGGGGATGTCGATGACTTGCCGCCCCTTCCAATGCTCCAGCAGCTCGGGCGAGATGCGCGCGGCGTTGCTGACAAGGGCGGCGGTCTGAAGGGAGGGCGGGCCTGCGGCGTCAGGGGCCACGACCATGGCATGTGCCGGGATCGTCACGTCCAGCCGGTGCAATTCGCCAATGTCCAGCGTCTGCGGCCGGTGCATGGGCAACTCATGCGGGTCGAACGGGTGGCGCGGCCAGGGGCGCGGCCTGTGCCAAGGCGGTCGGGGCCGGTCCGGCGGGTCCGCAGGGACATCGCTGCGCAGCCGGTAGAAGGCCGAATATTCGGCGACCAGCACGCAGCCCGCCGCCGGGTCGGTCATGGCTTGGACCAGTTGCGCCACCAGATCGGGACTCAGGGGCGCCAGAATGCGCATCTGCCCGCCCACGCCGTCGCTGTCGTCAACGGGCGTGGGGTCGGGCAGCACGAATTCCCCGCCCGCCCACTGGATGCGGGGCGGGCGGGACAGGGAACCCAGAAGTTCGGTGCCTTCGGGGGTGCCCGGCGGCAGGGTCTGGCGCAGGGCGATGTGCAGATAGGTCGAACCGTCGATTTCCTTCAGGAAGGCCACGTCGGGGCCGGGAAAGGTTCCGCCCCGCTGCCCCAGCGCCAGCAGGGGGCGGGCAAGGTGGCGTCCATCGACGGTTGGAAAGGCGCGGCCGTCCTGCGAGGGTTCATTGGCTGCCAGGAACACGGGCGGGGCGATCATCGCCATATGCGCGGCGCGCATGACCATCCCCATGTCGGCGGCCGCGCGGCGCGGGCGGGGGCTGACCTGGACCGGCTGGGCCGTTTCCTGCGTGACGCTGAGCAGAGCGTTTGCCATGGCCGCCCCCTTACCGCAGCACGACAAAGGGATCGTCGGTATCGACCGGCGGCTCGATGATGTCGTCGGCGGCGTTGCGCCCCACACGGCGCACCGTATAGCGGAAGCCGCGCCTTGCGGGGTCCGCGATCAGCCAGGACCAGGTCTGGACCATAGGTCCCATATCGGAAAACAGCAGCGGCTTACGCAGGGATATGTTGTGGGCCGGATCCTCGTATTCCAGCGTCACCATGACGCGGGCAAAGCGAGCCCAATCGACCAGTGCTGTATCAACGATCACCTCGACCGAGCCGGTCCCGCTGGGTCCGACTGTGATCGTCTCGCCCAGGTTGCCGCTGTGGTCGGTCGTGGATTCGGACCCGTCGTGACGCAGAACCTTGACCTGATAGTCGAAGCGCGTCAGGTCGCGATCGACCTGGCGTGCGGTCCATGTAAGGGTGCGAATCCTATCGTTCAGTTCCAACGTGGCCCGTTCGGTCAGGTCATGGGCCGGGTCGGCATAGGTGGCCGTGACGAAGATCGCCGTCACTTCGGTCTGGAAATTACCGCGTGCAATGAAGGTGGTCGGCACCCGCGCCTCGAACGGGCTGGTAATGGTCAGCGTCTCGGCGGCGTTTTCCTCGGGCGGAAGGGTCAGGGTGGTGCCGTCGGTCATGCGGTAAAGGCGGTCCACGCGATAGGGCCGGATCGCCCCCCCGGCGGGAACCGAGACCAGCCAACTGCCCGTGGGGCTGGCGGGGGACAGGGTCACGGTCTTGACCGCGCCGCGCGCCGTGGGATCGGGATAGGTCAGCGTCACATCCACGGAAGCGACCTCGGGCGGCATGGGCGCCAGCAGCAGATCGACCTTGACCTGGCCCAACTGGGCATAACTGATGACCAGGACCTCGCCCGTGCCTGCATTCCATCCCCCGGCGGGGGGATGTTCGGCCGTCACCATGGACCCGGTGAAATGAACCACCGTGCGATAGCGATAGTTGGCCTTGGCCACCCGGTCCGGTCCCATCGCCAGGTCGAAGCGGAATTGCTGCGGGCCGTCATCGCGGCTGAGCCGGATCTGCTTTTGCACCCGGACCCGCTGGTTCTTGATCTCGTCGAATTCGTCATAGTCGATGAAGACGCTGACCAGAAGGATCGGATCGACCTCGAAATTGATGTTGGGCACGACCGTCAGCGTCATCACCGGAATGTTGGGCTGGGACAGGCTGGCATAGCGGATGGCCGCCGCCGCCTCGGCCTGGGTCAGTTCGGTTCCCAGGATGTTGTTGGCGCCGTGTTCGATCTGGACCACGTCGCGGCGGCTGATGGTGACATCGACCCTGCCCGTGACCTCGGTCGTTTCGCGGAACCAGTATCCGCGGCCCTTCTCGTCCTCGGTTTCGTCCTGCGCCGGAATGGCGGGTTCGAAAAATCCGGGCAGGATGTTGTTCTGCAGGATGGTCAGCGCCATCTTTTCCAGTTCCTGGGTCAGATCCTCGGACGGGTCGGCGTCACGAAAATCGCCGTCGTCGATCTCGATCGTCAGGGTCTGGTGGGTGTCGCGGAAGCTGGAAAGGGTCGGCGGCGCGTAATAGACAAGCCGATGGATCAGCAGGCCCTGAACCGTCAGGAACGGCCGCATGAAGGCGTGCTCGCGGGCCTCGGTCAGAAAGTCGCGGCGGTCGCCGTTGATGCGGATGGTCACGGCGGGGATGCGCGCGATCATCATCAGCTTTTCATAGCGGACCTGGATCGGCAGCGCGCCCTGTTCCATCGTCTGCCGGATGAAGCGCGCCCCGCTTTGCGTCAGTTCATAGGAAAAGCTGGCGCTGTTGATGCCGGTGGACAGGATTGGGCAGGTGCCCTGGGCCGCGATCTGCAGGTCGCCGCCGAAGGTCGTGGCGACGGCAGTGCCGCCGATGAACTGGGGCGCATAGCCCAGTTCCGGTTCCCCCGGCCGCAGGATGATGCCCAGGAAGCGGAAGCCCCGGCCCAGTTCGTCGGCAAGCCGCTGGCGCAGAAAGGCACGGATGCGGTTCTGGTCCGCCTGCGAAACCTCCAGCCCCACGGTCATCTGCAGGTGGCCGCGCTCGACATCCTCGGTTGCCGGGATCGGCTGGGAATGGTCGCGGGTATAGGCGATCAGGTCGATCATCGGACGACTGGCGGGATCGCGCGGATCGCTGCGCAGGATGCGGGGCTTGGCCGCGACCATATAGAATTTGCGCGCGTTTTCGTCGTCGCGATAGATGACCACGTCGGGGACGCCGGGGACGGTAAAGCTGCCGTAAAGCGAAAGCATGTCGTCTGTCCTTTCAGGTTCGATCGAAGCCGGCCCAGATCACGTCGCGGCTGCCGGGGGGCAGGCGCAGAGGCTGATCACGCCTGATGGAAAGGGTGGCTGCGTTCTGGCGGCGGGTGGTCGTGCTGCTGGAGGAGCGTTCCAGCGACAGTCGCCCGTCGCCGCCCGACAGGCGCAGGGTTTCGTCCAGGGATGTCGTGGCCTCGGGCGGGGCCATGCCGCGCAGTGTCAGGGTGATCCGCGCCACCCCGTCCGGCAGGCGGCGATCCCAGGCACGGGCCATCGCCGCGCCCGGCTCGCCCCCCGGCACCTCGCCGTTCAGGGCGATGGTGCCGCCGCGCCAGGAGGCGGCATGGATCGTGGCGCCGGTCTCGGGGTCGTCGCTCAGGGTGGCTTGCAGGTCCAGATCGGCTTCGGCCATCAGCAGGCGGGGGGCGGGGCCGTCGGGTTGCGCCAGCCCCGCGGTGATCGCCGCCATGTCGGCGGGCGGCGCATCCCCCCGCAGGGGCAGGATCCAGAAGCCGCCCAGGATGCCTTCAGCCCGGTCCCTTGGTCCCCGCCCCATGACGGTCAGCGACGGCGGACCGTCGGGGATCAGGTCCAGCGGCAGGACATGATGGACATAGGGATCCGCATCGTCGCCAAAGACCAGCAGGTTGGCCTGCCCGCGCATCGTCCGCATGGTGCCCAGGGCGATCATGACGTCACCGGCAGGCCGATATTGCCGGTCAGCATCAGGATCAGGTCGGACCCCCAGCTTTGGCGGCTGTCCACCTCGAACAGGGCGTCAGCAGCCAGGCGTTCGACGGTGCCCAGGGTCGGGACGGCGACGGGGGTGGCGATGCGTTGCAGCGTCCCCTGGGTGCCGCCTTCGGGGATCGCGAACCATCGGTTCAGCGCCGCCGTCATGTCGGGTTCGGGGGCGCCGAAGATGCTGTCCCACAACTGGCGGCGGAAGGCGGGGACGGCGGCCTCGGCTTCGTCCATGAAGGCAAAGCCGTGTTCGAAATCGGTGAACTGCGACCGGACCGAGAAGTTGGGCGAACCGACGAAGCCCCATTTGTCGTCGGCGATGGCGATCTTGCAATGCACCACCTTGGAGGAATGGTTGAAGATCGCCACGCGCGCCTTCTGCGCCGCCGTCAATCCGCGCATCAGGTGGAAGTTGATCGCCCGTGCCCGTGTCCAGGATCCGATGTCGCTGGGCGGATCGTTCGGGTCGAACCGCCCTGTGACCAGCACCACGCGGAAATCGTCGTCCGCCCGCAACCGCGCATTCAGCGCGTCGCACAGGGGCTGCGACGACAGCATCTGATCCTCGACATAGTAATAGGTCTCGGCCCCCCCGATGGCCGCCCGCCAGCCGCGATCCACGTCGAAGACACCCGACGGCGCGAAGGTGCATGTGTCGTTCATCGGGATGGGCGAGAACCCGAACAGCGAGGGAAAGTTGAACTGCGGGACGGTGCGCAGCGATTGCGCGTGGATGCGCCCGGCCGACGGACGGCCCACGCTGCGCGCCGGGATGGCGGTCGCGGCGGCGGTGCGGTTGTCCAGGCTGATCGCATGGACCTTGCCACCAAGCGTCACGGAAAAGGACAGCGGCTTGACGGGGCGGGACTGCACCTCGTTCCACATCTCGCGCCAGAAGTCGAAGGCGGGCTGCGCGGCGGGACCGGTCAGGCGCAACTGCACGTCGCGCCAGACGGGATCGTGGCGGTCGTTGACGCAATCAAGCCCGCCGGTGAAGACCGTCATCTGGTCGTCGTTGCCCACAAGGGCCAGCTTGGTGTGGACCGCGCCCGCCGGGTGGGACAGCGTGTTGCAGGCGACCTTGTTCGCAAGCGCGGGCTCGGTGCGCAGTTCCTTGATGAAGCGCATGGTGCCATAGCTGGTGCGGAACGCCTCGGCCGCGTTGGACTGGACGATGCTTGACGACATCATCTCGGGCGCCAGGACCCATCCCAGGACGCGCACGTCCACACCGGCCCGCGCCTTGGCCTTCAGCAGGGCGGTCATTTCCGGCCCGCCGGTCATTGTATCCAGCGAGAACAGCGGCGTGAACCACCAGCCCGCCAGCCACAGGATCGGGTTGCCGCTGGCGGGCAGGGCGTCGATGGCGGCCTTCAGTTTCGCGAAATAGGCCGGACCCATCAGCAGGGGTTCGACTTCGTTGGCCAGATGGATGGGCACGACGGGCTGCGCGGTGCCGTCGCCCCCGCCACTGCCGAAAATGCCGCTGCCGCCCGCAGGTTCGGCGGTGAACATGTAGCGCAGCTTGTCGGTTTCGAAACTCATGATCGCGCTCCGTGTCTCAGGCGGTGATCTGCAAAAGGACGAGGGTGTTTTCGGTGGTGACTTCGGGCAGGGCGCGCTGCTGGCCGGTCTGAAGCATCAGCGTGGCCTGCCAGGAAAAGCTGCGCGCCGCGCGGTCCTTCAGCCGCACCACCCAGCGGGCGGGTTCCGCCGCCTCGACGAACAGGCTGGCGGTCTGGCGGAATTCGGGGTCGTCGTCGGGGGTCCGGTAACGCAGGCTGACCAGGATCCCCAGGACGCCCAGCGCGGCCATCGGCGGGCCAAGGTATCGCAGCGTCACCTCCATCACGTCGGCCGCCGGAACGCCGACGATGGCAAGGCCGTCGGTCAGGGGCTGGAAATTCAGGGTTTCGATGCCGCCGCGGTCGAAGATGCGGCGTTCGCGCAGGCGCACCTCGGGCAGGGGCGTCGGGGCGGGCAGCACCACGGTAACGGGCACCGCGCGCAGGGGTTCAGTGACTTCGACGGCGGCGCTGGCGATCAGTTGGCCTGCCTGCCTGACCTCGTAATCGACCAGAACCGAGCGGAGTTCGTCCAGCGGATCGGACAGCATGACGGAAAACTGCGCGGCGGGCCGCTGCGGAACGGGCAGGACGACCAGATCCAGGGGTTTGGCGCCTGTGGGGTCGGGGCGCATCTCCTCGGCCAGGGGCTTGGTGCTGCCATCCGCAAAGATCGCCTCGGCCGTGATGCGCGCCGCGTCGTTCGTGTCGGCGAAGCGGACATTCGCGATGGCGGGTGCGCCGCCTGGCGTCAGCACGAAGCTGCGACGGTCGTCGATGACCCCTTCGGGATCGACATAGGCGACCGTCGCGCGCACTTCCGACAGGTCGGGTGGCACCACGCGGGGCAGCGTCAGCGTGATCGGCTGGCGGCGGGCCAGCATCGAGGGGTGGACGGACAGCTGCCGCGCCTCGGACCGGGTCCAGGGTCCGGTGACGGTCTGGCGCGTGTCGCCCAGGCCGAAGCCCGGCAGGTAATGCAGCGTCAACTGGTATTCATAGCCCATGTCCCCGCCCTGATCGCGGGCAAAGACGAAGCTGGCGCGGTCATCGGCGCTGTCCAGGATCACGTCGGCGGTTTCCTTGGGCAGCCCGTCCGGGCGGCGGCCATAGCGCAGGTTGACGGTCATGGCGCGAATGCCTTCGGCCGCGAAGTCGGTGCCGCCCGCGTCCACGTCGATGCGCAGCCGGGCGAAGAAGGGATGGTTCAGGCTGATCTTGTGGATGCGGGCGCGGATTTCGCGTTCCGATCCCATGAACAGCAGCGGGTTCTGCGGCCCGGTGCTGCGCTGCATCGCGGTGGTGCGCGACAGGTCATAGGTGACCTTGCGCAATTCGCGCTGTTGGAGATGCCGCATGGTGAAGGTCGCCGTCGGATGGCCCAAGGCCGAGGATTGCGCGGCGACCTGGGTGTTGGCGGCAGGGGCAGGCTGGCCTTCGCCCGGTTCGGGCGGGGGCGTGTTGATGTCGTTTGCGGTCGCCATCTCGCGGGTCGTCACCACCTGGCCCATGGCTTGCCCGATGGCTGCGGGAAGGCCTTGGCGGAACAGGCCGGTCGCGACCTCGCCCGTCGGGGCGGCGAAGACACTGCTTTCCTCGACCGACGGATCGCCCAGCTTCAGGGACGGTGCGAAGAAGGCGCCGGTCGCCAGTTCCTTGACCAGGGCGTCGATCCGGTCCCGACGTTCCTTCATCGCCTCGGGCGTGGAGAGTTCCAGGCTGCGCACGGTGTCGTCGATCTTGATCGCCTGGTTGTCGCGCAGTTCTTCGACGATGTTGTCGATCTCGCCTGCCACGACGATGGCGTTGAAGCCGATGCGGGTGCGCAGGAAGTCATAGACGCGGGAATAGTCGATCTCGATCCGCAGGCTCTCGACCTCCATCAACCCGGTGTATTTCAGGTCATAGATGGCGATCAGCGGGCGGGCGGACCGGCCCTGTTCCATCAGGTCGGCAAAGAAGGCCGCGCCGTCCTGGGACAGTTGCAGCGAAAAGACCGCGCGGTTGTCGCCGTCCAGGTTTGGCGTGGTGGCGCCGAAGACCTTTTCCACCAGCCGGATGCCGGTGGGGCCGGGATCGCTGGCCGGGCCGCCGGTGCCGTCGGGATTGATGGGCGCCACGCCCGTGTCCAGCCCCGCCAGCCGGACAGACCCTTCCGTAAAGGGAATGGACACCAGCCGCGCATTGTCCCCGAACTGGCGGCGCAGTTCCCGCAGCAGCGGCTGTTCCAGCGCCCCAAGCCCCGTCGAGATCGCCAGCGTCAGGAAGCCGCCGGTCTGCAGGTCGTCGGCCTGGCCGCCCTTTTCATACAGCATCAGGTCGAACATCAGCCCGGCCCGGTCCCGCGCGATCACCGGGTTCTGGGGCAGGAAGAAAAACACTTCGGGCTGGTCCGCGTCGCGATAGAGCGTGACCCCCAGAAGCTCGAAACGGGTATTCAGGTCCAGCATGGTCGTTCCCCTTCAAAGGGTTCGGATCGAGATGATCAGTTGCAGGGCGTCGGTGCGGGTCTGCCAGGGGCTGATGGCGGCCTCGCCCGTGCTGCGGAAGGTCTGGGTGCGGAAATCATAGGTCAGGGGTTGGCCGGGACGGCGGATCAGATCGACCGTGGCGGTGATGGGATCGCCCGGACCGAAGAACAGTTCGGTCGTGCGGGGGGCGCCTGTTTCGTCCGGTGCGCGCACCTCGACCAGCACGGCGTCCAGGCCCGTGGATGCCAGATCCCCGCCGATCAGGCGCACCGTCAGGGCATCGGGCCGCGCGGCGTCCGATCCGACAACATGGGTGGTTTCATCCCAGTCAATCCATTCCCCCTGCGAGACGATGCCGCCTTCGCGCACGGTCGATCGGATGCGGACGGTGCGGCGATCCTCGTCCAGGATCGACCATTGCAGCGTCAGCGCCTGGAAGGGCGGGACCAGCGTGTCGCGGAAGCGACGGCGATAGCCTGCCGTTGCGTCGTCGTATTCGACCTCGACGTCGATGCCTTCGACCGAGGGGGACAGCACATTCGGCTGGATGATCAACTGCCGCTGCGCGCGGAACGGCGCGTCCAGGGTGAAGAAGGCGGATTCGGCGATCTGCTGCGGCGCCGTCCAGACGCCGCTGTCGTCCGCAAAGACATAGGTGGGCGTCAGGCGGAAGGTGCCGGGGCCTTTCTCCTCGGTTCGGATGGACCATTCGGCGCCGTTGGGGGCGATCTCGGCGATGGTGCGGTCGAAGGGACCGTGCAGGCCGAAGGTCCGGCGGGCGGTGAAGGCGCCCGAAGGGGTGGCGAAGTCCGCAGTCAGGCTGATTTCGGCCACGTTGGCGGGAATGCGGCCCGGGCGCAGGATCAGGCGGCGATAGCCGAAGTCGCCGCGCGGATCGACCATCACCGCGCGGGTGGTGGAGGTGGTGCGCGGCGTGACATAACGGCTGCGATCCACCGTGGCATTCACCGGATCGTCGAATTCATAGGTGATGTCATAGGTGACGGCCATGCTGGGCCGTCCGTTGCGATGGAAAGCCAGCACGCGGGTGCGTTCGCCCCCCGGCAGGCAGACCAGCGGCGGCTTGACATCCGGCGGACGCGACGGGTCGCCTTCGCCATAGGCCATGCTGACGACCGCCTGGCGCAGGTTCATTTCGGCGAAGGTTTCCTCCTCGGGCAGGGACACGATGGCCTCGACCCGGTCGAAGAAGGCGGAGGCGGTGCCCAGGTTGATGAGGGTGGTGTGTTCCGCGTGATCGTCAGGGTCGATCAGGGTTTGCAGGAATGCCTGCGGCGCGTCGGTGCGGCTGACCGGCATCCGCGAGTTGTAACTGAAGGTGCCTGACAGATGCGCGGTCTCCTGTTCGAATTTCAGCGTCAGGCCCAATGATCCGCCGGTCGCCGCCGTGGCCGCGCCTGCGGCCCCCCCGGATGCGGCCCCGCTGCCGGTGCGCGCCAGGGCGGCGATGGCCTCTCCCAGGCCCTGGCCCGGCGCGGGTTTGGGCGGCTGGGGCAGCGAGGGGCGGAACATCTGCTGGATCAGGTCTTCCTTGAACAGGGCAATGGCCCTTTGCTCGGCCTCTCGCGCGGCGTCGCTGTCGATGAAGGTGGAGCTGTCGATTTCCACCGCATTCGTCTGCACCAGATGGTCCACGGCGGCCTGGATGTCGGCCTTGAACCACTGCACCTGGCCTTGCAGCCCGCCGCCGAAATGGCGGCGCAGCTTGTCCATGTCGGCCCTGACGGTGACGTTGACGGCGGGCGACAGGCCTTCGAATTCCAGTTCATAGACCACGCCCACGGGGGTCGAGGTCGCGTCGAACATGCCTGCCATGAAGGCCGCCCCGTCGTCGGACAGGGACAGCGAGAAGATGGATTGCAGATCCCCGAGCAGGGCAGGCACCCCGGCGCCCAGGATCGCGGTGACAAAGCGCGGGCGCCCGGCATTGGGATCGGCCCCGGCCGGATCGGGCGTCACGGTGCCCAGCGTCGTGTTGTCCAGCGCGATGACGCTGGCTTTGCCCTGTGTATAAGGAATGGGGGACAGCTTGATGGCGTCCTCGTCGGCGTCGGTGGCGCGCGCGATGGCCTTGCGCGCCTCGCGCAGTTCCCGGTCGGTGCGGCGGCAGTTCACGCCAAGGGTCAGGAAGCCACCGCCCATCTCGTCCGGGATGCGGGTGCCGGTCAGGAAATCGTGGACCAATGCCTCGGTATAGACCCACAGGTCGAACATGGGACGTCCCTGGGGGCCAAGGGCCATCTGCGGCATCCCGGCGCTGTAATACCACAGCAGCGGATCCTCGTGGTCGGGAAACAGGATCACCCCGTCTGCCTCGATATGCGGGGTTTCAAAGCTGAGCATCGGTTCCCCCTAGGCCTGGAATGTCATCTGCGGCACGCGGATCAGGACCAGGTCGCGGGGCCAGTCGGTCCAGGGGCTGCCATTCGGAAAGCCGTTGGTATCGCGCCAGTCGGCCTTGATGCGCAGACGCGCCACCTCGGGGGCGAAGCGCGGAAAGGTCCAGGTGCCAAGATCGGTGCCCGTCTGATCCCCCGCGACGGCGATGCGGTGCTGATGATGCAGGGTGCCGTCGGACCCAAGCGCCTGCGCCTCGATCCGCAATTCGGCAAGCCGGTGCAGGGACAGGGGCAGGCCAAGGGCGCGGAACCGGACCGCGCGCATCTCGACCAGTTCGCGGCCAATGGCGATGGTGGTGTCGGTCGTCTCGCGCCAGTCGCCCTGCACGACGCCGCGCCCGGTCATCAGCGCGGTCAGGCGATAGGTCAGGGCCGCGACCTGCGGGTCCGCGATGGCATAATCCCGTTCGATCAGCGGCTGGTCCGGGGACAGGTTGATGCGTTCGTCGATGCGCAACCCGTTGGCCGGGTCGTCATAGCGGATTTCCAGAAAGGCGATCGTCACCTCGGACCAGGGCAGGGTCGCAAAGAAGGTCGCGCGGCGGCGGTGCGGCAAGGGGTCGGGCAGGGTCACGCGCAGGCCCGGTTCCCGGCGCCAGTCCAGGGCCACCGGCCCGCCCTGGGCCATGGGGCGTTCGAATTGCAGGCGGTATTCGAAATCCTGCGGGTCCGCGCCATGGCCGCGGAATGTCCATTCGGCTTCCGGTCGGTCGGCGGTCAGGGCCAGCATGGCGCGCTGCGTTTCCTCGGTCCCCTCCATGCGGCGCAGATCGACAGTGACCTGCGGGAATTGCGCAAAGGGAAAGCCGGGTGCCACGCCGATGACGGGCTGGCGCAGGCGGTAGGGACCATCGACGCGCGGATCCACGATCAATTCCCCCGCGCGGCCTTCGATCCAGGGGCCGGTTTCGGACGGGCGTTGCCCGAAATCCGATGCGGGGTCGTAATGGCAGCGCAGCCGATAGCGATAGGGATCTGTCAGCAATCCGGACGCCGCATCCAGCAGGTTGACCGCATAAAGCTGTCGGTCGGCCGCATCGTGGAAGATGAAGGTTTCCGGGTGCAGATCGCCCCCGCCATCGGGATCGGGCAGGGCCAGATCCACCTCGACTGCGAACAGGCCGTCGCTGGCGAAGCGGTCCATGACCCCGACGCTCACTTCCCGGCGGGGGATGGATGCGATGTTGACCCCGCCGATCAGACGGTCGCGCAGGGCGGGCCAGCCGGGGCGTTCGTTGCCGTCCTGATCCACGCGCAGGGCATGCAGTTCATGGCCAAGCGTTGCCTGGAACACCAGGTCGCGGCGGCGGACGGTGGTGCGGTTCAGCACCGCGTCGATCTGGCGGACATCGTTCTCGCGCCGCGTCTTCAGCTTGAAGGACGCGCCGGGCATCAGCGTGTCGAACAGATCCGTCACCGTCCCGGCAAGGGAATCGACCAGGGTGGGCGCGGGCGGGGGCGTCGTGCCATAGGCGGGATCGAAATAGGTCTCGGTGATCCAGTCCAGCACGGCGCGTTCGGCCGCCGCCGCGTCGTCGGTGGCCTGGCCGTCCATGATGACGGTATCGACGCGCACGCCTGCGGTCGAAAGCGCATCTCGGGTCTGGGCCGCGATATCGGCCCGGACATACCACACATTTGCGCGAAACCGCGCGTCCAGTTCCTGTTCCAGCCGCGACAGGTCGCCCGAAACCTTGACGCGATAGGCCGGGTGCAGCCCCGACAGCGCCATGCGATAGACCACAAGCGCGGGCAGGGTCGGATCGCCCACTCCCGCCTCGATGAAGGCGGCGGCCGTGGCGTTCAGGGCGACCTGGAAGCTGGCGGTGTTCACGCCCGCCATGGACGGACGGGTGCTGCCCAGGACCGTCACCTCGAACGGGGTGCCGGGCGTGGCGGCCCCGCCCTGGGTCTGGCCCAGCAGGGTCAGTTCCACCTGACCGTCGTCGAACAGCGGCAGGGACAGGCGAACGGCCCGGCCCAGTTCGTCGGACAGGCGCTGCGCGATCCGGTCCTGCGCGGCCTGGGGCACCGGCAGTTCCGTGGTCAGCGACAGGAACCCGCCCGCCAGGGCCGCGCCGCCCGCCCCGTCGCCCAGATACCGCATCAGGCCGAAGGCCGGGCCGCCGTCAGGTGCATCGGCCAGCAGGGGCGCCGCCGGCAGGACGTGGAAAAGGCCCGGGTCCCCGTGGTCGGCAAAGACGGGGTGGCCCTCGATCAGCCGGATGGGCGGGGCAAAGGACAGCATCGCGCGATCCCCTGCATCACCGTGCCGGCGGGTCCAGGATCAGCCAGCCTTCCGGGTTGGTGAATGTGTCGGTCTGGTCCTGTCCGTCGATCCGTTCACCCGAGGCCAGGACGTAATCGACGCGATAGGTGTAATCCAGCCGGGCCGGATCCGCCAAGGCAACCGTCCAGACCGAGGTGTCGTCCGCGTCGCGCAGGATCACCCCATGCGTGTCCGACACCCCGTTGGCGGGATCGTCATAGCGCAGCGTCACCATGGCCCGCCGCACCTCGGTCCCGAAGGCCAGATCCTCGCCCGAAACGGTCAGCCGGTAAACGCCGCCCGGCGCGTTGCCCACGACCGCCGGGACGCCGGTTGCGTCGATGGAGCGGGCGGGCAGGGTGCGCGCCGCGCCGGACTTGAACAGATGCGTTTCCGCCACCGATACGGTCCGCTTCGCCGGATCCTTCAGGGGCGCGATGAAGGTCTTGATCTTGCCCACCTCGTCGGGGGCGAAGAACAGCGACTGCTGGCTGCGAACGTCGTTTTCGGGGTCGTCATAGGTCAGCGACACCAGGATGCCGCTGAGTTCGTTCCAGTCTGCCGAAGGCACCACGTCCAGTCGCAGTTCATCCTCGAACGGGGTGGATACCTTGATGTTCGTCGTGCCTGCGGGCGCTTCCAGCCAGGGGGTCGAGATCTTCTGCGTCGGAAAGACATGGGTGACGCGATAGCGGAAGGGCCTGACCTCGGGCGAATAGACGGGCTTCTTGATCTGGACCTGCGGGCTGTCCTTGGTCAGGCTGTGCTGTTCCGTGAACGGCAGGACGTTGTTGCGGCGATCCTCATAGGCCAGTTCGATGTCGATGGATTGCAGATCGCCGTCAAAGCCGATGGCGGGGGCGGTAAAGGTCACGTTGATCTCGCCCGGGTTGGCCACGGCGATGACCTGTGCCGGCGCGATCGACGTCGCGTTCAGCAGCCGTTGCTTCAGGACAGGGCCGTCGCGGTAATGCACCTCGGCGATGACCTGGTATTCGTTGCTGCGGCCCTTGGCGGTGATGAATTTCTTCCGCTGGTTGTCGTCCTTGGTGAAGATGAAGCTTTCGGATTTCTGGATGCGTCGCCCGGTGTTGTCGGGGCTGTCATAGATCAGGTCCACGACGATCGAATGGACGTAATCCTCGAACCGTTCGAAATCGAAGCTGGTCGAGACATCGACCTCCAGCCGCTGGAAGAAGGGATGGGCGATGGTATCGACGATGATCAGGTAGTCGTTGACATCGGCGGTGATGAAGGTCGGGTTGATCGTCGCGCTTGGGTTGTATTGCCGCAGGATGACGTCGGACTGGGTCAGGACCAGATCGAAGTTCTTTTCGAAATCCTCGTTGATGAATTCCAGCCATTCGCTTTGCAGCTGTTCCGTCGTCAGGATGCCGCCCACGTTCAGCCATTGTTCGTTGATGAACTTGTCCATCGCGCCCAGGGCGAAGTCGCGCAGGTCCGATATCATGTCGTCGTCCAGTTCGACCTCGGCCGATCCGGCGCGGATTTCCAGTTCCACCAGGGAATTCTCGCGCAGGAATTCGGAATAGCCGGTGCGTTTGCGGGTTTCCGTGGTGGTGTCGCCGCCCCAGAAATCCTCGTCCACGACCTGCTGGGTGGTATAGGTCGCCACGACATTGCGCACGCGGGACGAACTGATATGCGCCTCGATCACGACGGCGGGCAGGCGCACCTCGAATTCCAGGTTGTATTCCACCGCCGCGATGTCGCCGCCCTGGCGCAGCACGTCGGCAAAGATCTGGGCACCCTCGAAGGGCATGTCGGCCACGATGGACACGGTATTGCTGCCAAACAGCGATGGCTTGCCCAGGTCGATATTGTTGATCAGCATCCCGCCCGTGCCGCGCGCGATCCGCAGGGCGGCCGTGCCGCTGGTGAAATTGACCGGCCGTATCTTGGGCGTGGGGATGGGCGCGCCGGGCGAAGGCGCCTCGGACCGCAGGATCTGCTGCGCCCTGTCCATGGCCCTGGGACCGATCACGTCGGCGGGGGCTGTCAGCATCGTGGTCATCACGATGAAGCCGCCGCCCTGCTGCTTGCCCTCGATCGGCAGCCCGGCCTGATACAGAACGAACTGGAACTGGGGCGACCCGTCCGGGTGGCGGGCAAGTTCAACGGACTTGGGAAGGTAATAGAAGACCTCCTTCGCTTCGTCGTCGCGAAAGAAATCGACCCCCTCGATCGAGAATCCATCAGTCAGCGATAGCATCCCTGGGCACCCATGAACGGTCAGGTGCCGCGGAACGCGGTCCTGACGAGAGACAACATTTACTAAATCAAGGATATGGTTTTAATTATTAACTCAGACTCGCCTGTTGGTAAAGTATTTGTTTGCGGGATTTATATGATGCATTCACTTCCAAATCCTCTGGTCCAAGGATTGCGATAATAAATCTTGATTTTGTCGACCTGAAAATAATTGATTTCAATTGATTAAATGATGGTCCGTTGAGGGGGGTTGTCCTGCCTCCTTCCTGTGAGGGCATCAGCCGTCGAACTTCTCGGAGAGCATCTCAGGGCATGTGCTGACCCAGGGGTGCTGACTTGCCCGAATCCGGCAGCTTTCAGCCGCTCTCTTTTATGTGAACGAACGCATCGCAGCAGCGTCTGTTGTTCCATGGCTGGTCGCAAGGACCGATGAACCGCGGAGGGCGAATGCCTGACGAACCCAATGCCGATATCATTCCCGTTATCGAGGAAACGGTATCGCTGTCAAAGCAGGCCATGGTCACTGGACGGGTGCGCGTCTCGACGCAGACCGAAACCGTCGACCATCTCCTGCCGGCAGATCTGTCCAGCACAGAAGTCGAGGTGGTTCGGGTGCCCGTCAACCGCAGGATCGACGCCGTGCCAGAGGTGACGACCCAGGACGATCTGACGATCATTCCCGTTGTCGAGGAACGGCTGGTCGTGACGCGCGAACTGTATCTTCGGGAGGAGGTCCATGTTCGGCGAATATACCGCCAGGAAACCGTCGAGATTGCGGCGGAAACGCAGCGTCAGGTCGTTCGGGTCGAACGCATGTCCGAAAACGGGCAGGGCTTTGATCCGACCCCATCCAACAACAAGGAAGATCACGATGACCTATGACAATCAAACCGGCAGCATGGGCGGCACTTCGGTTTCCGCCATGTTCGACAACCAGAACGACGCGCAGCGCGCAGTGGACCGCCTGGTCCAGGCGGGTATTCCGACCGCACGGATCAGAATGGTGTCCGGCGGATCGGACGTCACTGCGGCGACCGGCACAAGGACTGGTGACGAAAAGGGCTTTTGGGATTCCCTCAGCGATTTCTTCTTTCCCGACGAAGACCGCTATGCCTATGCCGAAGGGCTGTCGCGCGGGGGCTATCTGGTCACGGTGACCGGCCTTGGGTCGTCGGAATACGACACGGCCCTGGACATCCTGGATGATGAAGGCAGCATCAATCTGGACGAACGCACCGACAGCTGGCGGGCCGAGGGCTGGGGCGGATACGAATCCAGCAGCTATGCAACGGCATCCGCTGGCGCGGCCACGGCGGGCGGTTCGCTGTCCGGCGATCTGGACGCGCGCACGGAATATGGCGCGCATGGCGAGCAGATGGGTCTGCGGTCAGACGAAACGATCCCCGTGGTCGAGGAACGCATCCGCATCGGCAAGCGCGACACCAGCCATGGCCGTGTCCGCGTCCGCGCCTATACGGTCGAGGAGCCTGTCACCGAAAGCGTCGATCTGCGCGAGGAGCGTGTGGAAATCGAACGCCGCCCGGTTGACCGTGCCTTGACCGGAGAGGATGCGACCTTCCAGGACCGCGTGCTCGAGGCCGAGGAGTACCGCGAGGAAGCGGTGGTGCAGAAAGAGGCCCGCGTGGTCGAGGAGATCGGTTTGCGCAAGACCAGCGACACCCATCGCGAGACGATCTCGGACACAGTGCGCCATACCGAGGTCGAGATCGAGGACGACCGCGACGCGACCGGCACCATTCGCCGCGACACTGACCGGAACATCTGAACTCTGCAAGACAGGACGGCGCCTTCGGGGCGCCGTTCCTTCCTCAGCGCAGCCGCGCCCGGCGCAGTTCCGCAAGATTCGCGCTGCCGGTGCAGAAACAGGCGGTGCGCAACTGCTTCAGCACGATATCCAGTTGCTGTTCCAGCGCCCCTGGCCCCTCGATTGCCGAGGCGAGGACAGCCCCCGCCAGCGACACCACATCCGCACCCAGCCGGATGGCCCGCGCGGCGTCCAGACCCGTGATGATACCCCCCGATCCGATGATGGTTGCATCCGGTGTTGCCTCGCGGGCGGCGCGGATCGCCTGGGACGTGGGGATGCCCCAACCCGCAAAGCAGGCGGCCACCTGGGCCGAGACCGGATCGGGCGCACGCGCGGCCTCGACCCGTGCCCAGTCCGTGCCGCCCGCGCCCGCGACGTCGAAATGGGTGATCCCCTCGTCGGCCAGGCGGGCAATGACGGGCACGGACAGTCCCGTGCCAACCTCTTTCACGACGACCGGCACGGGCAGGTCGCGGGCCAGGGCGCCGATCTTGGCGGCAAGGCCGCGCCAGTCGCGGTCGCCTTCGGGTTGCACGGCTTCCTGCAAGGGGTTCAGATGCAGGATCAGCGCATTTGCGCCAATCGCCTCGACAGCCTGCAGGGCCTGATCGCGGCCGAAGCCCCGGTTCAGCTGCGCCGCGCCGAAATTGGCCAGGATCGGAACGTCGGGGGCAAGCTTGCGCAGGCTGCCGTCCAGCCCCGCCGTGCTTCCGCCCTCGATCATCACGCGCTGCGATCCGACAGCCAGGGGCAGGCGCAACCGCTGGCAGACCTGCGCCAGGACGCGATTGATCGCGCCCGCGCGGCTTGGCCCGCCCGTCATCGACCCGATCATCACGGGGGCGTCAATGCGGTGGCCCAGAAATTCGGTGGACAAATCGACATCGTGCCATGAAACTTCGGGCAGTGCGACGTGTTCGAACAGGACCGCCTCCAAGCCGGTCGTTATTGTCGGGCTTGCCAGTCCGGCAAGCACGACGTCCAGATGCTGTTCTTTCCGAGAGGTGAGCGTGAGACCGGAATCATTGTCTTTCCCAAGCGACGGGTCGGGGTGGGTCATGCCTATCAGCCCTTGTCGTTTCGCGTTGTCCCTGTCTGCACAACGCCCGTTTTGAAGGACAGTCTCATGCACCAGCAGGCAATAGACAAGCCGAACACGGCACCCCGCCATCCTGATGCCCAGGCGGGTTTCGTGCGCCAGCTGGACCAGCGCATCACGCATCACCTGTCCCAGCTTGCGCCAGCGCCCGCCCGCCTGGTCGAGGCCGCGCGCGACGCCATGTCCAGCGGCAAGCGGCTGCGGCCCTATCTGTTGCACCTGGTCGCGGGGGATGCGGCCGACCGGGGCGCCGTGCTGGACATGGCCGTGGCGCTGGAGATGGTGCATACCGCCTCGCTGATCATCGACGACCTGCCGTCGATGGACAACGCCATGCTGCGGCGCGGACGCCCCACGACCCATGCCCGCTTCGGCGAGGCGACGGCGATCCTGACCGCCATCGGCCTGCTGAACCACGCCGTGTCCATCGCCAACAGCCTTCCAGGCATGGACGCCGTCCAGCGCGGCGCCCTGGTGGCGATCCTGTCGGGGGTGATGGGCTGGCAGGGGCTGGTCGCCGGTCAGGAACTGGATCTGAACGGATTTTCCGACGCGGACCAGACGGGCGATGCCCTGGACCGCATCACCCGCATCAATGCGCTGAAAACCGGCGCCCTTCTGTGCGCCGCGGTCGAGGCAGGGGCGATCCTGGGCGGCCGCGCGGACGGCGAACGAAGCCTGCTGCGCCGCTTCGGCGAGGATCTGGGGCAGGCCTTCCAGATCGCCGACGACCTCATCGACATGCTGTCCGACAGCACCGCGATCGGGAAGGACGTCGGCAAGGACGCGGGCAAGGAAACCTATCTCGCCGTCTTCGGGGCCGAGGAGGCACTTCTCCGCTGCCGCGCCCTTCTGGCGTCGGCGGATGCCGCGCTTGTGGGGGCAGGCCTGTCGCCCGAGCCGTTCCGCTGCATGATCGACGCCATCTTCACCCCGATGCTGGACCGCGTGCCCGCCGCGCAGCAGCAGGCAGGTGCGGCCCGGTAAGGCCGGGCGGGGATTGGTTGCCGGCCTAGGGCCTGATGTAAAGTCCGTCGCGGCCGACCCGGGCCGCGCGGCGGCGCGGGGCCAGAACGGTCGATCCGACCGCCCTGGCCGCCAGCCGCAGCTTTTCAGCTTTCGTCGTGGACAGGCGGCCGTTCCAGGCATCCGGCCCCTGTGCCCGCAGCTTGACGCCGATCTGGCGATAGATGTTGCGAGCGGCGGCGATGGCCAGGGCCGGGCGGCGGGGCAGGGCCGCGATGCCCACATCCGCGCTGCGATAGTAGACTTCGGCATCGTCCAGCAGGCGCAGCGCGACGCGGTGCAGGGCGGGGCGTTGGGCCGGGTCGTCGGGGTCCACAGCCTCGATCCCCTCGGCCCGCAGCAGATCGCGCGGCAGATAGGTTCGCCCGATCCGCGCGTCATCGATCACGTCCCGCGCGATGTTGGTCAGCTGGAAGGCAAGGCCCAGGTCGCTGGCGCGGTCCAGAACCGCTTCGTCCCGGACGCCCATGATCCGGGCCATCATCACGCCGACGACCCCCGCCACGCGATAGCAGTATTCCAGCAGGTCGCCCATCGTGTGATAGACCTGTCCGTCCACGTCCATCGCGAAGCCGTCCAGCAGTTCATCGACATGACGGTGCGGGATGTCGCGGGCCTCCACGACGCGGGCCAGCCCGGCATAGACCGGCGTGGCTGCGTCGCCCCGCAGCGCCCGATGCGTCAGGTCGCGCAGTTCCGCAAGCCGGGCCGCAGGATCGCCCTGGGCCGTGGCCGCGAAGCCCGCCTCTTGCCCGTCGATCACGTCGTCGGCGTGGCGGCACCACGCGTAAAGCATCACGCAATCCTCGTGCATCCCGGCGGGCAGGAATTTCGAGGCCATGGCGAAGCTTTTCGACCCGACCGCGATGGACTGCCGCGCCTGGTCCAGGGTCGCGTCGCTCATGCCCGTTCCCCGATCATCAGCGATGCCGTGGCCTCGGCCGATCCGACGACGCCGGGAATGCCCGCGCCGGGATGGGTGCCTGCGCCGACGATATACATGTTCTCCAGCCGCTCATCGCGGTTGTGGGGGCGGAACCAGGCGCTTTGCGTCAGGATGGGCTCGATCGAGAAGGCCGATCCCAGATGCGCATTCAGTTCGGTCTTGAAGTCCTGCGGCGTAAAGTGGCGCACCGTCACAAGGTCGCGGCGCAGGTTCGGGATATAGCGTTCCTCAAGATAGTCCAGGATGCGGTCGCGATAAGCCTCGGCCGCCTTGTCCCAGTCCATGTCCACCGTGCCCAGATGCGGCACCGGGGCCAGCACGTAATAGGCGCTGCACCCTTCCGGGGCGAGGTCTGGATCCGTCACCGACGGCGCGTGCAGGTAAAGCGAGAAGTCGTCCGCCAGCTTCCTGCCCCCGAAGATCTCGCCAATCAGCTCGCGATAGCGGGGACCGAACAGGACCATGTGGTGCCGCAACTCCGGCCGCAGGCCGCGCAGCCCGAAATAGATCACGAACAGCGACATCGAATGACGCTTGCGGGCCAGCTTCTCGCCCTTGGGGTCGCCCAGCAGGTTGCGATAGGTGTGGACCACGTCCGCGTTGCTGGCGACCATGTCGAAGGGATGGCGCTGCCCGCGCGCGTGGACGGCGGTGGCGCGGTTGCCCTCGGTCTCGATCCGGTCCACGGGGCTGTCCAGGTGGATGGTGCCGCCCAGTTCCTGGAACAGTTGCACCATGCCCGCGACAAGGGCGCCGGTGCCGCCCTTGGCGAACCAGACGCCGCCCTGGCGTTCAAGCGCGTGGATCAGGGCATAGATGGATGATGTCGTGAACGGGTTTCCGCCCACCAGCAGCGTGTGAAAGCTGAAGGCTTGGCGCAGGTGTTCGTCCTTGATGTGTCGCGCGACCATCGAATGCACTGACCGCCAAGCCTGAAGGCGGGCCAGCTGAGGCGCGGCGCGGATCATGTCCGAGAAATGCAGGAAGGGCACGGTGCCCAGCTTCTCGTAGCCCTCGCGATAGACATCGCGGGAATAGGCCAGGAAACGGCGATATCCTTCGACATCGGGGGGGTTGATCGCGTGGATCTGGCGCTCGATCGACGGCTGGTCGTCGGCATAGTCGAAGACCGTCCCATCTTCCCAGCACAGGCGATAGAAGGGTTCCACCGGCAGCAGGGTCACGTGTTCGGAAATGTCGCGGCCCGACAGGCGCCACAGCTTTTTCAGGCATTCGGGATCGGTGATGACCGTCGGCCCCGCATCGAAGGTGAAGCCTTGGTCGTGATAGACATAGGCCCGCCCGCCGGGCTTGTCGCGCTTTTCAAAGACGGTGGTGGCGATGCCCGCGCTTTGCAGACGGATCGCAAGCGCAAGGCCGCCCAGACCCGCGCCGATGACGGCGGCGGTCTTGCCGGGTTCGTGTTTCATGCGGGATTCACCTTGAGGGTTTCGGACAGGCAACGCAGCGCGCGGCCCACGGGGACGGGCGGGCGGCCCGTGAGGATGCGGGCCTTGTCGGCAAGCGTGCTGCGCCCCGCATAAAGCCGTTCGATCAGCGGTTCCGGCAAGCGATAGAACCGTTCCATCACGCGGCGGCGTTCGTCGGGGGCGGCGGCCTCGAACAGCATCCGCGACAGCAGGCGATAAAAGCCCTGCGCCTTTGCCTCGGCCAGGGAATTGCGGCGCAGCGCCTGGGCTAGCGCGCGCGGCCCCTGCCGCCAGTGCCGCGCGATCAGGTCTGCGCTGCGCACCGCAAGGGGCAGGCTGTACCCCGTCAGCGGATGAAACCGCATGGCGCGCAATCCGATGACCGGAATGTCCCGAGGCCGGGTGCGCCAGAAGGCATTGGCGTCGAAACGCAGGGCGATGGGAAGGACGCCGCTTTCCTCTCGCTCGATATGGTCCACCCGCCAGCCGTGGCTTGCCGCATAGTCCGCAATGCCCGTGCGCTGGTCCGCGGCCGACAGGGCGGCGCCGTCGGAATAATAGGTCGCCTCGATCAGCATGCGGGTGTCGTCGAAGGGCAGAAGATAGAAGAACCGGTATCCGTCCTGCTGGGGCACGGTGGCGTCCATGATGACAGGACGCGTCAGGCCATGAGGGGCGGTCAGGCGCAGTTCCTGGCCCAGGAACTTCTGGAACCGCACCTGGATGGCGGGATGGGGGGCAAAGCCGCGCGCGTCGATGGCAAGCGCGTCGATCCGCGTCCCGTCCGCCAGCAGGACACCCGTTGCGTCGATGGCGGTCACACGGGCCGTCAGCCGAGACACCCCGGGCAGATCGGCCAGAGCAGCGCCCAGGCTTTCGGCATCCACCGAGGCATAGCCCGCCCGCAACTGCCGGTCATAGCCGGGAAAGCGCACGTCCTGTCCGTCCCAGGCCCGCCGGATCGCCGGGGCCAGCCAGGCGCGCTGGGCTGCATCCACGTCATCCGCGTGAAAGGACCATGTATGGCCAGCCAGGGGATCGGGTCGCTGATCGACCAGCAGCACCCGCGCCGCGCCTGCCAGACGCAGCGCCGCAAGCGAAGCCGACAGCCCCGCTCCGACGAGCACGATGTCTGTGGAGTTCGCTGTCATATCCCGTTGATCTTGTGCCCCTTGTCACTGCCGCTGGCGTCCTTACTGTGGCAAGGATGACCGAAGAAAACCGTTCCGCCCCGCCGCTGTCCCCTGAACGATCCGCCAGCCTGACGCTGGATGCAAGCGAATTGCCGCAAAGCCGGGGCTGGGGGCGGCAAGCTGTCGCACTGATCGCGCTGGCGCTTCTGGGAAAGCTGACGATGCTGGCGATCCTGGGTCGCCCGATCAACTGCGATTGCAGCCAGCTTTGGGCGATGCCGGATCAGGCCGGGTTGAATTCGCAGACGGTGCTGGACCCCTACAGCGTGCTGCACCTTGTCTTTGGGGCTGTCCTGGCCAAGCTGGTCTGGTGGAAACGGCCCGACTGGCCGCTGTGGAAGATCGTCGCGGCCGTGATCGTCAGCAGCACCGTCTGGGAGGTGATCGAGAACCTTCCCGTCGCGATCGAACTGTTCGGCTATTCCGACGACGATCCGCTGGCCTATGACGGGGACAGCATCGTCAATTCCTTCAGCGATACTACCGCGACCGTGCTGGGGGCCGCGCTTGCGCTGCCGCTGACCGGATGGCTGGTGGCCGCCTTGGCTGTCGGATCGGAACTGCTGCTGTCGCTGTGGGTGGGCGACGGGTTCCTGATCATGCTGTGGCGGGCCTTGGGGCTGTGATCAACGCCTCGACCCGGTCGATGGCGCCCGCCGCGCCTTTCCACGTCCCCGCCTCGGCCGCGAATTGCCGTGCCGCCAGGCGATAGCGGGGATTGTCCAGCAGGGTCCTCACAGCAGCGGCGATCCGCGCCGTGCTGCGTTGCCAGGGTTGCAGCCGCAGGCCCGCGCCGCAATGGGCGATCCGCGCGGCCACGCCCGGCTGGTCATGGGTCAGGGGCAGGGCCAGCATCGGAACCCCGGCGGCCAGGCATTCCAGCGCGGTGTTCAGCCCTGCATGGGTCACGCACAGGTCGGCGCGCGCCAGAACCGCCTGCTGCGGCACAAAGCTGCGCACCCAGTCCGCCGGGATCGCGCGCGCCTGGCGGTCGGTCAGCGATCCCGCATGGGATACAAGCACCTGCGCGCCTGCCCGGCGGCAAGCCTGCGCGATCCGTGCCAGAAGCCCTGCGCGGTGGCCCTGCAAGGTTCCCAGCGATGCATAGGCGAACGGCCGCCCCGGATCGGGGGCGATGTCGGCCGGAAAGTCCTGCGCCACCTGGCCCTGGCGAAAGGGACCGGCCGGGACGATATGACCTCCGTTCACCGGACGGGGATAATCGAAGCCCGGCGCCATCTGCGACAGCGCCAGATCCGGGGACAGGCAATCCTGCAGGCGGCGCAGATCGCCCAGCGACCAGGATCGCGCCCAATGCCGGATGACGCGCGATTGCGGGGTCATCAGAAGATCGGCCACCCGTTCGCCCCCCGCGTTGCGCCGCAGGCCGTCTGCCGTGGGATCATGCGGCCAGCCCAGGAAGGGCAGGGGAATGCCCGGTTCGGCATCCACCGGCACGGCACAGGCGACTGACACCAAAGGCAGCCCCAGCGCACGGGCCAGCAGGCCGGACGCGGGTTCCATCTGATCGCCCAGAATCAGGTCGGGCGACAGGTCGCGCAGCACGCCCAGGCCATCGCGGCACAGCCGGTCGGTGCGGCGCGCGCCCGCCACGATCTCGGTCAGCAGGCGGCGGGGCTGGGGGCGGGCAGGGGGACCGGGCAATGTGACCTGCGCCGCACCGTCTTCCAGCGCGATGCCGGGTTCCGTCAGGAAGATCGCCTCGTGGCCGCGGCGGACCAGTTCGCGGGCCAGGGCTTCGAAGGCGCGCAGGTGGCTGTGAAGCGGCGGGGTGATCAGGACGGCGCGCATGGATCCTCGTGGGGGTAGGACAGGGCATTGACAGGGCAGTCGTGGCACAATTGCCGCCGGGTTGCACTTGCGCATTCTCACCGGTTTGCCGCATGGGTATGGCAAGGGGGGCGGCCATTGACGATCAAGCTGATCATCTTCGATTGCGACGGCGTGATCGCCGACAGCGAGGGTCTGTCGGCTGCCGTCCTGATCGACCTGCTGGCCGCCCTGGACATTTCCGTCACCCATACCGATGTGCGGCGCGATTTCGTGGGCCGCAGTTTCCCGACCGTCGCCCAGACCATCCGCCAGCACTTTGGCAAACCCCTGCCGGACAGCTTCGAAGCCGATTACCGCGCGCGCCTGCTGGACCGCTTTACCACCGAACTGGGGCCGACCCCCGGCTTCATGGCGATGCTGGACGCGCTGCGGATCCCTTTCTGCATCGCCACGTCGTCAAGCCCGCAGCGGGTCGCGCATACGCTGCATGTCCTGGGGCTGACCGGCCGTTTCGCTGGGCGGGTCTTCACGGCAAGCCAGGTTCGCCACGGCAAGCCCGCGCCCGACCTGTTCCTGCTGGCGGCCGAGCGCATGGGCTGCCCGCCCGCCGCCACCCTGGTGATCGAGGACAGCGGCCCCGGCATCGCGGCCGGGCTGGCGGCGGGGATGCGCGTGCTGCATTACGCGGGCGGCGTTCATCTGCGGGGCCATGATCCCCTGGCCCTGCCGGACCGGGTGCGATCCTTTGACAACTGGGACGATTTTCCGCATCTGTTGATGGATCTTCAGGAAGGAACCGCCATCCCGTGAACGCAGGACGATTCAGCCCCGATGCAGTCCGCCTGGATGATGCCGCACGGGCGGGATGGCTGTATTACGTCGCGGGCAATACCCAGGACGAAATCGCCCGCAAGCTGGGCGTCAGCCGCCAGTCGGCGCAGCGGCTGGTCGCCATGGCGGTCAGCGAGAAGCTGATCA
Source organism: Paracoccus yibinensis (assembly GCF_030846195.1). Lineage (GTDB taxonomy): Bacteria > Pseudomonadota > Alphaproteobacteria > Rhodobacterales > Rhodobacteraceae > Paracoccus > Paracoccus yibinensis. Next base: position 472,783 of record NZ_JAVCWH010000001.1, on the reverse strand, counting down.
AGGTTCGCGTCGATCATCCCATCGCGCGCTGCATGGATCTGGCCGGCGCCTTGTCGGACCGTTTCGGCTTGGCATCCTGCGAGGTCGTGCCGTCGGACCCCGATGCGCCCGACCTGCTGACCGGCATCGCCATTGCGGCGGCGGCGGAACTGGAACGCACGCTGAAATCACCCGAACGGCGCATCGTCAGCCTGGGGACGGGCCGGGCGCTGAAGGCCACGGTGGAACAATTGCCGCGCATGTCCTGTCCGCAGCATGTGATCGTGTCCCGACTGGGCAACATGATGCAGGACGGCTCGGCCTCGCCCTATAACGCGACGATCAGCCTGGCCGAACGGATCGGGGCGCCGCATTACCCCTATCCCCTGCCGGTGCTGGCCCGGCACCCTGCCGAACTGTCTGCGATGCGAAACCAGGAAGCCGTGCAGAACACCATCCGCCTGTGCGAACGGGCGGACCTGTCGCTGGTGGGCATCGGCCAGATGGACCGCAGCGCGCCCATGTTCCTGGACGGCTTCGCCAGCGCGGCCGAGATGGACGAACTGGCCGCCCTTGGCGCGGTGGGTGAAATCACGAGCTGGGTTTACGATCGGGAAGGCCGGATCATCGACTGCGCCTTCAACGAACGCGTGGCCTCGGCCCCCTTGCCGCGTGCAGGTGAACGGCCGATGATTGCCGTTGCAACCGGCGAAGCCAAGCTGCCTGCAATCCGGGCCGCGCTGGTAGGACATCTGGTGAACGGGCTGATCACCTCGGAAGCCACGGCCGAGCGTCTGCTGGCCGGCTGAGCCTCATCCCCCCTTGATTGCAGGGAATTTGCCGCTTTGGCGGATTGGTCGGGCATGGCAAACTTTGCTGATTGACAGACGGCCAAGGCTTTGTGAGTATTTGCCCGTCGAAGTGGCAAATGCCCAAACGACAAGGGGAGGATAGCATGACCACGACTTTGCGCGCCCTGTTGGGTGCGACGGCGCTGTGCGCCACCGCCGGGATCGCCGCTGCGCAGGACAATGTGACGCTGACGATCGCCACCGTGAACAATGGCGACATGATCCGCATGCAGGGTCTGACCGATGAATTCACCGCTGCCAATCCGGGCATCCAGGTGGAATGGGTGACGCTTGAGGAAAACATCCTGCGCGAGCGCGTGACCACCGACATCGCCACGCAGGGCGGCCAGTATGACGTGCTGACCATCGGCACCTACGAGGTTCCGATCTGGGCCAAGCAGGGCTGGCTGGTGCCGCTGGAACTGGGCGAGGCCTATGATGTGGACGACCTGATCCCGGCGGTCCGGGACGCATTGTCGGTCGATGGCAAGCTGTATGCGGCGCCGTTCTATGCCGAATCGGCGATGGTGATGTATCGCACCGACCTGGCCGAGGCTGCGGGCGTGACCATCCCCGATGCCCCGACCTGGGCCGACATCCGCGACGCGGCGGCGAAGATGACCGACAAGTCCAAGGAACAATACGGCATCTGCCTGCGCGGCAAGCCAGGTTGGGGCGAGAACATGGGCTTCATCACCGCCATGGCCAACAGCTATGGCGCGCGCTGGTTCGATACCGACTGGAAGCCGCAGTTCGACAGCGAGGAGTGGAAGGCCACGCTGACCGACTATCTGTCCATGATGAACGAATACGGCCCGCCCGGCGCCTCGTCGAACGGCTTCAACGAAAACCTGTCGCTGTTCCAGCAGGGCAAGTGCGCCATCTGGATCGACGCCACCGTCGCCGCCAGCTTCGTGACAGACCCCAAGACCTCGACCGTGGCCGACAGCGTGGGATTTGCGCAGTTCCCCAACCGCGAGGGCGTGGATAACCGCGGCAACTGGCTTTGGGCCTGGAGCCTGGCGATCCCGACATCCTCGGACGCGCAGGAGGCTGCCCAGACCTTCATCGCCTGGGCAACGTCCAAGGAATATTCGGAACTGGTCGCCGAACGCGAGGGCTGGCGCGCGGTGCCGCCGGGAACCCGGACCTCGCTTTACGAGAACCCCGAGTATCAGGCCGAGGCGCCCTTCGCGGCCATGACGATCGATTCCATCAACGCGGCCAATACGCAGAAGGCTTCGGTGCAGGACGTTCCCTATACCGGCGGGCAGTTCGTCGCGATCCCGGAATTCCAGGGCATCGGCACGGCGGTGGGCCAGCAGTTCTCGGCGGCCCTTGCGGGGCAGATGTCGGCCGAGGATGCGCTTGCGGCGGCCCAGTCGAACACCACCCGCGAGATGACGCGGGCGGGTTACATCAAGTAACGAGTCTCTCGGTTTCCAGTCCGGCACCGCCCAGCCCTCCTCTGGGCGGTGCCAATCCGGGCCTGCCCCGCGCCTTGCCGACAACGGAGTTTCGCCATGGCCACACGCCAGACCCAGGGGCTTGCCCGGCTGATGCGGGCGCCCGCCATCATCCTGCTGTTCGTCTGGATGATCGTGCCGCTGTGCATGACGCTGTATTACTCGTTCCTGAACTACAACCTTCTGAACCCCGGCATGACCAGTTGGGCGGGGTGGTTCAACTATCAGTATTTCTACACCGACCCGGCCTTCTTCGAGGCGATCTGGAACACGCTGGTCCTGGTTCTGGGCGTGCTGCTGATCACCGTGGCTGGCGGCATCGGCATCGCCATGCTGATCGACAAGCCGATCTGGGGGCAGGGGGTCGTGCGGATCCTGGTGATCAGCCCCTTCTTCGTGATGCCCCCGGTGGCGGCGCTGATCTGGAAGAACATGATCATGCATCCAAGCTATGGGGTGTTCGCCGATGTCGCACGGTTCTTCGGCGCATCGCCGGTGGACTGGTTCGCGCAATATCCGCTGACCTCGATCATCCTGATCGTGGCCTGGCAATGGCTGCCCTTCGCGACGCTGATCCTGCTGACCTCGCTGCAATCGCTGGACACCGAACAGATGGAAGCGGCCGAGATGGACGGCGCGCCCGCCCATGCGCGGTTCCTGTATCTGGTCCTGCCGCACATGGCGCGCGCAATCACGGTGGTGATCCTGATCCAGACGATCTTCCTGCTGGGCGTCTATGCGGAAATCCTGGTGACGACGAATGGGGGTCCGGGCTTTGCGTCCACCAACCTGACTTTTCTGATCTATCGCGCGGCCCGGCTCAACTTCGACATCGGCGGCGCTGCGGCGGGCGGCATCATCGCCGTCGTCCTGGCCAACATCATCGCGATCTTCCTGATGCGCGCCGTCGGCAAGAACCTGGACTGAGGGGGCAAACATGGCACGCGCAACATCCCGCAACGCCCGGATCGGCTGGACCGTCGCCGCATGGTTCGTGGCCCTGCTGATCTTCTTTCCGATCCTTTACACGATCATCACCAGCCTGAAGACGGAACAGGAAGCCATCGCGGGCTTCGACCTGATCCCGTCCTTCACGCTGGAAAGCTTCCAGACGGTGCAAAGCCAGAACAACTATTTCCGGCCCTTCACCAATTCGGTGATCCTGGCCGTCGGATCGACGCTTCTGGCGCTGATCGTGGCGATTCCGGCGGCTTGGGCTATGGCGTTCTCGCCCACGAAACGGACCAAGGACATCCTGATGTGGATGCTGTCCACCAAGATGATGCCTGCCGTCGCGGTGCTGGTGCCGATCTATCTGATCTTCCTGTGGACCGGCCTGATGGACACGCGGATCGGGCTGACGATCCTGCTGATGCTGATCAACCTGCCGATCGTGGTCTGGATGCTCTATACCTATTTCCGCGAAATCCCCGGAGAGATCCTGGAGGCAGCGCGGATGGACGGCGCGACCCTGCGCGACGAGATCTTGTATGTGCTGACACCCATGGCGATTCCGGGGATCGCCTCGACGCTGCTTCTGAACATCATCCTGGCCTGGAACGAGGCCTTCTGGACGATCCAGCTGACCACCACCAACGCCGCGCCGCTGTCGGCCTTCATCGCCAGCTTTTCCAGCCCGCAGGGGCTGTTCTGGGCGAAACTGTCGGCGGCATCCGTCATGGCCATCGCGCCGATCCTTGTGCTGGGCTGGTTCAGCCAGAAACAACTGGTCCGGGGCCTGACCTTCGGCGCCGTGAAATAAGGGGAACGACATGGGACAGATAACCCTGCAAGGCGTGGCCAAGCGGTTCGGCGAGGTCGAGGTCATCCCGCCCCTGGACCTGACCATCGACGACGGTGAATTCGTGGTCTTCGTGGGTCCCTCGGGCTGTGGCAAGTCGACGCTGCTGCGCCTGATCGCGGGGCTGGAGGACCTGAGCGGCGGGCGCATCCTGATCGACGGCAAGGACGCGACAGAAGCATCCCCGGCCAAGCGCGGGCTGGCAATGGTGTTCCAGTCCTATGCGCTTTATCCGCACATGTCGGTCAGGAAGAACATCGCCTTTCCGATGAAGATGGCTGGCGTGCCCAAGGCCGAACAGGAACGCCGGATCGAGGCCGCCGCCAAGGCGCTGAACCTGACGAATTACCTCGACCGGCGCCCCGGCCAGCTTTCGGGCGGGCAGCGTCAGCGTGTCGCCATCGGCCGCGCCATTGTCCGCGAACCGGCGGCCTTCCTGTTCGACGAGCCGCTGTCGAACCTGGACGCCGCGCTGCGCGTCGGGATGCGGCTGGAAATCAGCGAGCTGCACAACCGGCTGAAGACCACGATGATCTATGTCACCCACGACCAGGTCGAGGCGATGACCATGGCCGACAAGATCGTGGTCTTGCAGGCAGGCCGGATCGAGCAGGTGGGATCGCCGCTGGAACTTTATCACACGCCGCGAAATGTCTTCGTGGCGGGTTTCATCGGCAGTCCCAGGATGAACCTGTTTTCCGGCGCGGCAGCAGCGGAATACAGCGCGCAGACCATCGGCGTGCGGCCCGAACATCTCCGCATCTCGGCGACCGAAGGCAAGTGGAAGGGTCGCGTCGGCGTCAGCGAACACCTCGGCTCGGACAGCTTCTTCTATGTCGAGGACACGGGCTTGGCTGAAACCATCACCGTGCGCTCCACCGGCGAAGTCGATCTTCACCACGGCGACACCGTCTGGCTGACACCGGACGAGGGGAAAATCCATCGTTTCGACAAGAACGGAGACCGCATCTGATGCGACGACTGGCAGGCAAGCGCGCGCTGATCACCGGCGCTGCGCGCGGCATCGGCCTGGAATTCGCCCGCGCCTATCTGGCGGAAGGCGCCAGCGTGGCGATCTGCGACATCAACATCGACGCGGCCCGGCAGGCGGCCGAAGCCCTGGGCGAAGGCGCCATCGCCGTGCGGCTGGACGTGACCGACCAGGCCTCCATCGACGCCTGCGTGGCGACGGTCGAGGGGGCCTTCGGCGGCATCGACATTCTGGTCAACAACGCGGCCCTGTTCACCGCCGCGCCCATCGTGGAAATCACCCGCGCCGATTACGACCGGATCTTCGCGGTGAATGTCGCGGGCACGCTGTTCATGATGCAGGCCGTCGCGCGCGGCATGATCGAACGCGGGCAGGGTGGCAAGATCATCAACATGGCTTCGCAGGCCGGGCGGCGGGGCGAGGCGCTGGTGGCCGTCTATTGCGCCAGCAAGGCCGCCGTCATCAGCCTGACGCAATCGGCGGGCCTGAACCTGATCGCGCATGGCATCAACGTCAACGCCATCGCGCCCGGCGTGGTCGATGGCGAGCATTGGGACGGCGTGGACGCCTTCTTCGCGAAATATGAAAACAAGGCCCCCGGCCAGAAGAAGCGCGAGGTCGGCGCGGCCGTCCCCTTCGGCCGCATGGGCACCGCCGCCGATCTGACCGGCATGGCGATCTTCCTGGCATCAAGCGAGGCCGACTACATCGTCGCCCAGACCTACAACGTCGATGGCGGCAACTGGATGAGCTGAGGCTTGTCCCTCCAGAAGAAAGGTTCGGCCATGGCCGTTTCATTGAACGCATCCGTCTTGTCCGATCTGCCCGAAGCCATAGGCCGCCCCGGATACGATCGCGCGGCGCTGCGCCCCGGCATTGTCCATGTCGGCGTCGGCAACTTTCACCGGGCGCATATGGCCTTCTACCTCGACCGCCTGTTCGACATGGGCGAGGGGCAGGACTGGGCGCTGGTCGGCGCGGGCGTCAGACCCGGCGATGCCGCCATGCGCGACAGGCTGGCCGCGCAGGACTGGCTTACCACGGTCGTGGAACTGGACCCGAACGGGCTGAACGCGCGGGTGATCGGGTCGATGGTCGATTTCGTCCCCGTCGATCCGCAGGCGGTGATCGCGGCCATGGCCGATCCGGCGATCCGCATCGTGTCGCTGACGATCACCGAGGGCGGGTATTACGTCGATGCCAAGACCAACGGCTTCGATGCCACCCATCCCGACATTGCCCATGACGCGGCCAACCCGGATGCGCCGCGCACGGTCTTCGGCATGATGCTGGCCGCGCTGCGGCAGCGCCGGGATGCGGGGGCCGAACCCTTCACCGTCCTGTCCTGCGACAACCTGCCCGAAAACGGCCATGTCTGCGCGCGCACGGTCACCGAACTGGCGCAGCTGTCCGACCCGGCGCTGGCCGACTGGGTCCGGCGCAAGGTGGCCTTCCCGAACTCCATGGTCGATTGCATCACCCCCGCGACCTCAGACCGCGAGCGCGCCCTGGTCCGCGACCGCTTCGGCATCACCGATGCCGCCCCCGTGGTCTGCGAGCCCTTCCGCCAGTGGGTGCTGGAGGACCACTTCCCCCAAGGCCGCCCGCCGCTGGAAAAGGTCGGCGCGGAATTCGTGGAAGATGTCAGCCGCCACGAGTTGATGAAGCTGCGGATCCTGAACGGCGGGCACGCGGCCATCGCCTATCCTTCCGCGCTGCTGGGACATCACTTCGTCCATGACGCCATGGCCGACCCCCAGATCGCCGCCTGGCTGCGCGCGCTTGAGGTGCGCGAGATCATCCCGACCCTGCAACCGATCCCCGGCGTCAGCTATGACGACTATCTTGACCTGATCGTCAGCCGCTTTTCCAACCCCGAGATCGGCGACACCATCCCGCGACTTTGCCTGGACGGATCGAACCGGCAGCCGAAATTCATCCTGCCGACCCTGGCCGACGCGCTGAAGGACGACCGCGCCATAGACGGTCTTGCGCAAGAGGTCGCCTTCTGGTGTCGCTATTGCGAACGCAGGGACGAAGCGGGCAACGACATCGCTCCGAACGACGACAACAGCGACATGCTGCGGGAATATGCCATCGCCTCTCGCGAAGACCCGCTGGCCTTCCTGGCAAACGAGACGGTCTTCGGACCCCTGGCCGCCAACCCGGTCTTCCAAGAGGCTTTCGCCCGCAAGCTGACCCTGGTGCAAAAGCAGGGCGTGCGCAGGGCCATCGAGGCTTACCTGTCCGATACCTGAAGGACCGGCCCGCGAAGGGCCGGCCGTCCTGTCAGGGCCGCAACGTCTGGATCGTCACATAGCCAAGCACCGGTCCGATCCACTGGCGCGACACGGCGATCTGCCCGCCCTGGACCATGTAGCTGTTCTGGAAGCTGGTGCCGTGGCCTTCGCAGTTTTCCACCGTGACACCCGGGGCAGGACCCGCGCCCACGGTGCAGGTGAACTGCAACGGCCGCTCGATCCCGTCGCCCGCGAAATAGCGCATGATCCGCGTGCCGGTCCCGGCAGCACCCGCGCGGATCAGCCCTTCGGTCCCCGGTTCGGCGACCGACAGGTCGTTGCCCAGGCCGCGCGTGCCCACCAGCATTCCGCCGCGCAGGATCAGCGCCTCCTCGGCCGGGGTCATGAAGGTGCGCATGGCGCCGTTCTGGCCCGTCATGGCCATAACCTGCGTGCGGCCCAGGCTTTCGAAGCCCGCCTGAATCAGCGGACCGGGATTGACCCGCAGCGCCTCGGCGGCGGCGTCCTCGGGCGATTTCGGTGCAGTGGCGGGCTGGTCGGGCGCACGGCGCTCGGCCACCACCTGCCCGGCGGTCTGCGCCAGGACGCCGAAGACACCTGTGTCCTGATCATTGCCACAGGCGGCCAGCGTGCCCAGCAGCGACGCCGCCAGCGTGATCTTCAACGCAGCCCTCATCGCCAGAACCTCCCCCAGCCTTCATAGAGTTTGACGGAATGACTGTCCCGGACATGGTCATACAGGCGGTCGCGGACATTCAGCTGCGCTCCGCCATCGCGCGAAAGCGACCGCAGGTCGGCGCTGACGCGTTCGCGCGTGGGCTGGCCGGTCGCCCAACCCAGCGGGATCGACAGGGTGACGCCCTTGTCGAAGCTGCCTTCGCCGAATTCCTCGGCCGACAGGTCGGTCTTGGTGGCATAGGCCCCGATGCGCCATCCGTTGGCGAATTCGCGCGTCAGGGTCAGGGTCGCGCCCTTGTCGCCGGCCAGATACTTGCCGACGTCCAGCTGCGCCGTGAAGCCTTGCGCGAATTCGTAATAGGCCGAGACATGGCCCATCGTGACCTCGTAATCGCGGAAATCGAACAACTGGTCGAAATCGCGCTTCTTCACGCGGTTCACCTCGGCCCCGAAGGCCAGGGGCGAATTCGCGGGCTTCCACAGAACCTCGGTCGAGACGCCGCCATAGGCGCGTTCCAGAAGACCGGCGGTGACGCGGGTATAGACGGTGGGCGCAGGCTTGGCATACCAGGCCAGCGTCAGTTCCGGGATCACCGGATCGTGGTTGCCGGTATACATGCGCGTGTCGGACCGGACCCGCGGCACCCCCTCGGGCGTGGTTTCCAGAGCGGGATTGGACAGATATTCCTCGGGGCTGTAATACCCGCCGCCGCCGCCGGGGGTGCCGGGGCCGCGCTGATAAAGATCCCCGAAGGCCCGCTGGCGCAGGGCACCCGTCAGGACCAGCCCAGGCGCGATCTCATAGCTGGCGCGCGCCTCGGCCCCGACCTCGTGGGTCAGCCCATCCTCGGCGCTGAAGATGCCCAGGGTGAGATAAGGCTTGATGGACCAGCGAAAGCGCGGATAGACGCCCTCGCTGCGCACCAGCCCCGGCGCGGCCGCGGGCGCATCCGACAGGGTGGCGGCGGCGGCGATCTGCCCGGCTTCGGTATTCTCCAGCCGCTCGATGTCGGACCGGCGCAGGGTGACGGACGAGGTCGGCACCCCATCAGCGGTCGAGGTGATCACGAAGGTCTCGACCGAGGGGGGCAGGGCGCGGGTCATCAGGCGCGCCGTGCGGCCGATCGCCTCGGCCTGGTTGATGTAACGCTGGTTGCGCAGGCGCACCTCGGCCCGGTTCGCGTTCAGCGCCATGCTTTCGAGGATCTGTCCTTCCTTGGCCATCGCATCGCCAAGCGCGGTCTGGATCGCGGGCTGCGCGGTCGGGTCCTGCGACCAGACACCCGACCAGCCGTCGGGATCGGCCTGGGGCGCGGGACGCGGGCGAACCGGGGCCGGGGCCTTTTCCAGCCCTGACGGATAAGGCGCCTGGCGCGGGTTCAGCGCGACCGAGAACTGCGCCCCGAAGGTTTCGCCGCCGATGGAATAAAGACCGACCTGGTAGCTGTCGCCGAAGCTGTAATAGGCGCCCAGGTTCAGGCCGTTGCCGGGTTCTTTGCCCTGCTGGGCGACCTGGCCGTCGCTGTATCTGGTGACATAGTCGTTGTTCGAATACTCGGCCACCAGGCTGAGACGGTCGTTGACCTGCCAGTTGACCGAGGCGAAAGGCTTGGCGCCGCCCCGGAACCAGTCCTCGACATTGGGCGTGCCGCCTTCGTCGGTGACGTCGATCGTGCGCGACTTGCCCGCCAGCACGCCCCAGCCCAAGCCCGCCGACACGCGGATGGCGGGCGTGATCGACTTCGTCGCGACGATGTATTCGCCCGAATAGACGCCGGTGCCCAGGAAATCCTGCAGGCCCACCGCAACGGCGGGGCGCCAGCCCTGTTCGTCCAGCACCTGATAGCGCAGGTCCAGCGACCGGTCCGAGATATAGTCGTCGCCGCGCCCGTCGTTGATCCCTTCGACCCGCGAATAGCGCAGGACCGTGGTCAGCCCCGGCAGGGCCTGGAACAGGATGCTGGACCGACGCCCGTAATCCGACCAGGACACCGTGGCGCCCAACGTGCCGTCGGCCATCGTCTCGGCCGTGGGCGTGTCGATGCCGCCGGGCAGGCCATAGGTGGACATGGTCCGCGCATACATCGGTTCCGCGACGGCGGTCGTGCCGGCGGACCCCAGCACCAGGGCCACCGGCAGGGTCGTCGCCATCAGGCGTCTCAGGAGGGGGGATCGGCGCATCGGCTTGTCCTCGTTCAACATGGACCGGATCATAAGGGCAAACCGCCCGGCTGGCATCCCGTCGGCGCATCATGGAGGGCCAGATGCGTCATGGATGCCGCAGGGCGGTCAGGCCGTCATTCCGCGGGCGGGGTGGCAGCCGGTTCGCTGGCGGGCGCAGCCGCGGCCGGGGCGGGGGGCAGGCGCGGCGCAGGGGTCGCTGCCGGTGCCGGGGTGGCCGGTGCTGCATCCGCCTCGGGCGCGGGGGGCAGGTCCGCCGTGCCCTCGGACGCCGGAGCGGTGGCCGCAGGAGCCGCAGGGGTCGTCGCCGCAGGCGCAGGCGCGGCCGGCGTGGAGGCCGGTGCCGGAGTGGTGGCGGCAGGCGCCGGCGTCGGCGTTTCCGGTTCTGCCTGGGTCGCGGCAGGCGCGGCGGCGGGCGTTTCCTCGGCCGGGGCAGGTGCCGCTGCCGCAGGGGCCGCCGCAGGACGGGTCGCGGCGGGGCGCGTGGCTTGACGCGGTGCCGCCGGGGCAGGGGCGCGGGTGGCGGCGACGGCCTGGGCGACCTCGGCCGATGCGGGACCTGCGCAGCCGGTTTCGGTCCTGCCCGAAACGGTCAGCCGTGCCGTGAACGGGAAATCCTGGCCCGACATGCTGTCCTGGCATTCGGTCGCCCGGATGTTCAGCACGAAGGGACGTCCGGCGTGGACGCCCACATATTCCACGCCCTGCGCGAAGTTCAGGCGGTTCACCCGGATCGGGCGGCCGTTCTGATTGTCGGGCGTCTTGTAGACCGCAGTGCTGCCCGCCGCATCGACGGCCCAGAACGGCTCGTTCCCGCGCGCGCTGAAGGCGGCGGTGTTATAGGTCGCGGCCTCGGCGGTGGACACCGGCCGCGCCTCGCCCCCGGTCTCGATGGGCTGTTCCAGCGGCGAGACGCCGGGCGGCCCCTGGTGGCCCCGGACCTGCGGCTCGGAACGGCCGAGGCCGGGAAGGTTCGCGCCGTCGCAGGCAGCAAGAGGCAGGGTCATCAGGGCGATGAGTGCAAGACGCGGGGTCATCGGTCGGCCTTCTTTGGGATCACTGTCGCGCCAGCGTTAACAATCACCGCACTCAGGCACAAGCACGCCCGTAACTGGTGGCAACAGCCCGCCGCCCCGGCCGATCAACAATTCGGGACGTTGACCGCCAGTCCCCCAAGCGAGGTTTCCTTGTACTTGTCCGACATGTCGCGCCCCGTCTGGCGCATCGTCTCGATTGCGGCGTCCAGCGGCACGAAATGGGTGCCGTCGCCGCGCAGCGCCAGGCTGGCCGCGCTGACCGCCTTGATCGCGCCAAGGCCGTTGCGCTCGATGCAGGGCACCTGAACCAAGCCGCGCACCGGGTCGCAGGTCATGCCCAGGTGATGTTCCAGGGCGATTTCCGCCGCGTTTTCCACCTGTTCCGGCGTGCCGCCCAGAACCGCGGCCAAGCCCGCCGCCGCCATGGCGCTGGCGCTGCCGACCTCGGCCTGGCAGCCTGCCTCGGCGCCCGAGATGCTGGCATTGTGCTTGACCAGCCCGCCGATTGCGGCTGCGGTCAGCAGGAATTCGGGAATATCGCGTTCCGACGCACCCGGCACATGGTCCAGCCAATAGCGGATCACGGCGGGAACCGTGCCCGCCGCGCCGTTGGTGGGGGCGGTCACGACTTGGCCGCCCGCCGCGTTCTCCTCGTTCACGGCCATGGCATAGGTGGACATCCAGTCGTTGATGACATGGGGCGCCGTCAGGTTCATGCCGCGTTCGGCCAGCAGCTTTTCGTGGATCGCCTTGGCCCGGCGCTTGACCGACAGCCCGCCGGGCAGGATCCCGTCGCTGGTCAGCCCCCGGTCCATGCAGTCGCGCATCACCTGCCAGATCCGCATCAGCCCCTCGCGGATCTCGGCATCACTGCGATACACGCGTTCGTTGTCATGCTTCATCCGGGCGATTGACTTGCCCGAGGACGCGGCCATCGCCAGCATCTCGGCGGCGGACGCGAAGGGATAGGGCACGGCGGGCGCGTCGTCGCTGCGCTTTTCATTGCCCTTGTTTGCCAGTTCCTCGTCGGTCAGCACGAAGCCGCCGCCGATGGAATAATAGATGCGGTGGAAGATCACGTCGCCCTGCGCGTCCGTGGCCGACAGCGTCATGCCGTTGGCATGGCCAGGCAGGGCGTGGTCGAAGTCGAAGCGCAGATCTCGGTCGGGATCGAAGACCAGATCGCCAAGCCCCTCGGGCGACAGAAGCTTGGTCTCACGATTGGCCGCAAGCGCCGCTTCGGCCGCCTCGGCATCCAGGGTGGCGGGGACAAAGCCAGCAAGGCCCAGGATCGTCGCCCGGTCGGTCGCATGGCCCTTGCCGGTAAAGGCAAGGCTGCCGTGCAGGCTGGCGCGCAATCCGTGTGCCTTGAAGGGCTGCTGGCGCAATTCGTCCAGAAAGCGCGCACCGGCCACCATCGGCCCCATGGTATGGGACGACGACGGGCCGACACCCACCTTGAACAGGTCAAAGACTGACAGGAACATGTGTCCCCCTTGCATTTCGGCCCTCATCTAAACATCTGACCGGGCCGAAGGCCATCTGGATTGCGACAGTTGGATGGGATCTTGACGACATCCTGTCCCAGACCGGCATTGCCTGTAAAACAGGCACCATGCCGCAGATCAAGGCAACAAGACAGATGACCGTTTATCGGGCATATCGGGCCCAAGGCGCAATCTTGCGGCCGGTCCGGCGCAAGGCGAAGGAACAGGACATGGCATTTGGCGATCCGATCATTCTTGGCGACACGCGGCTTGGTCCGCCGGTGTTTCTTGCGCCCATGGCGGGAATTACCGATCTGCCCTTTCGCCGCGCCGTTGCACGGCATGGCGCGGGCCTGATGGTCAGCGAGATGGTCGCCTCGACCGAGATGGTGACGCCGCGCCCGTCCACCCGCGCATCCGTCCGGGCCAAGGCGCTGACCGAGGGCGCGCTGCCCGTCAGCGTCCAGATCGCGGGGCGCGAGGCCGCGCCGATGGCGGAAACGGCCCGCATTGTCGAAGGAATGGGCGCGCGGATCATCGACATCAACATGGGTTGCCCGGCCAAGAAGGTGACGGGCGGGTTGTCGGGTGCCGCGCTGATGCGCGATCTGGATCATGCGCTGACGCTGATCGACGCGGTGGTGGGTGCCGTTAGCGTGCCCGTCACGCTGAAGATGCGGCTTGGCTGGGACGAGGATTGCCTGAACGCGCCGGAACTGGCGCGGCGTGCCACGGATGCGGGCGTCAGGATGCTGACCGTGCATGGCCGGACGCGCGCGCAGTTCTACAAGGGGCAGGCCGACTGGACGCGGATCCGCGCGGTGGCGAACCTGCCAGGGCGCCCGCCGCTGGTCGCCAACGGCGATGTGGTGGATGCGGCATCGGCCCGCGCGGCGCTTGCGGCATCGGGTGCGGATGCGGTGATGGTGGGGCGCGGGGCACAGGGCGCGCCCTGGCGGCTGGCCCGGATCGCGCATGACCTGGTGGGAAGCCCCGCGCCCGTCGTGCCTCAGGGCGCCGCCCTGGCGGATGCAGTGGCCGAACATTACGAGGATATCCTGGACTTCTATGGCACCGATCTGGGCCTGCGCGTCGCCCGCAAGCACCTCGGCTGGTATGCGGACGCGAACGGCGCACCGCTGCGCGACCGGATGCTGCGTGCGGACAGCCCCGCCGAAACGCTGGCCCTGATCCGCTTGGCTTTTGCCGATGCACAGGAGGCCGCATGACGCGGCGCAGTCCCGCCGGCTTTGACGAGGTGCAGCCCGGTCCGGGATGGGAGGCGTTGCCGCTGCCCGCCCTTGTGCTGGACAGCAAGGGCCGCGTGGCTGCGATGAACAATGCGGCGGAAATCTGGCTCAACATGTCGCGCAACTCGACCTTGGGACGGGTGCTGGAGGGGGACGAGATGGGAACGCGGCTGCGCATCCAGCCGTCGCTTGCGCCGTTGATCGGTCGGGTGATCGCAGGGGACGAGGCGCTGTATCATCCCGGCATCCGGTTCGAGATCGGCGACCGCGCGGGGGGCCACCAGGATCGCCGCGCCGCGGTCCATGCTAGTCCTGCAGGCGATGTTGGCGGGGCGGTGACGCTGTTGCTGGTCCCCCAGGATGAGACGGGGCTGCATAACCAGACCCGCGCGGTGCGCACCGCCGCCCGCAGCGCCATTGGCATGGCCGAGATGTTGGCGCACGAGATCAAGAACCCCCTGGCGGGCATCCGTGGGGCCGCGCAACTGATCGGCATGAACGCATCCCCCGATGATCGCGAAATGGCCGAAATGATCGTCAGCGAATCCAAGCGCATCGTGTCCCTGCTGGAACAGGTGGAACGCTTCGGGGACACCTCGGCCCCCAACCTGCGGGCGATCAACGTCCATGACATATTGGAAAAGGTGCGCCGGTCGGCCGCCGTGGGCTTTGCCAAGAAGACCGGCATCGTCGCGGAATACGACCCGTCCTTGCCCGACGCCCTGGCCGATGGCGACCAGCTGACCCAAGTCTGCCTGAACCTTGTCAAGAACGCGGCCCAGGCCCTGAAGGACACCGACCAGCCGATGATCCGGCTGCGCAGCTTCTATGACCACGCCCTGCGCCTGCCGCCCGACGACGCCGACCCCACTGGCCGCCCCTTGCCCCTGCAGATCGAGATCGAGGACAACGGCCCCGGCCTGCCGCCTGCCATCGCCGACCAGATTTTCGAGCCCTTCGTGTCGGGCCGCGAGAACGGCACCGGTCTGGGCCTGGCGCTTGTCAGCAAGATCATCACCGACCACGGCGCGCTGATCCGCGTGGATTCTCGCCCCGGCCGCACCGTTTTCCGCATATCATTGCCCAAGGCATAAGGACCGACGCCATGGACGGAACCGTTCTGATCGCTGACGACGACCGCACCATCCGCACGGTGCTGACACAGGCGCTGACCCGCGCGGGCTGCCGGGTCCATGCCACCGGCAGCCTGGCGCAGCTGTCCAGATGGGTCGAGGAAGGCCGCGGCGATCTGGTCATCACCGACGTGATGATGCCCGACGGCAACGGCATCGACCGCATCCCCGCCATCCGCGAGGCGCGCCCCGACCTGCCGGTCATCGTGATTTCCGCCCAGAACACCATCGTCACCGCCATCCGCGCGACCGAGGCCGAGGCCTTCGAATACCTGCCCAAGCCCTTCGATCTGCCGGACCTGATGACCAAGGCCAACCAGGCCCTGTCGCGCCGCCCGCGCAGGTCCGACCACACGCCCGACGCGGTTCCCGCGCCGCGTCCCGCAGCCGATCCGGCCATGCCGCTGATCGGCCATGCACCCGCCATGCAGGCGCTGTTCCGCATGGTGGCCCGCGTGCTGAACGCCGACCTGCCGGTCCTGATCGCGGGCGAGCCGGGCGTAGGCAAGACCACCATCGCGCGATCCTTCCACGAACTGTCCGACCGCCGCGACAACGGCATCGCGATCCTGACCTCGGCCGATGCGGGCGAGGAGGCGATCATCCGCGCCGCCGACAAGGCGCGCGGCGGCACGATCGTCGTCGAGAACCCGGCAGGCTTCGATCCGGCGGCCCAGGCCCGGCTGATCGGACTGATCGAATCCATGGAAAGCGGTCCCGACCGCGCCATGGCTCCCCGCATCGTGGCGACCACCGGGCCGGATCCCCAGGCCGATGTCGCCTCGGGACGGCTGCGATCGGATCTGTATTACCGGCTGGCGGGCGTGACCGTGACCGTGCCGCCGTTGCGCGCGCGCGTCGATGACATCCTGCCGCTGGCGGGTCACCTTCTGGCGCGCGCCGCCACGCAGGGCTTGCCGGACCGGACGCTGGGCGACGATGCGGCCAGCCTTCTGCGCGCCCATGCCTTTCCCGGCAACGTGCGGGAACTGGAAAACATGATGCGCCGCCTGGCCCTGACCGCCAGCGGCACCACCATCACCGCCCCTGAGATGCGCGAGGCGCTGAGCCAGCAAGGCGGCGGCCGCGCGGTTCCCATTGCCGCCGTTCCGATGCCGGTCACGCCGGTTGCGAATGACGCAGGGCTGCCCGGCGGCTTCCATCTTGGCAGCGGCAACGGTCCCCTGTCGGATTCGGTCGAGGCGCATCTGCAACGCTATTTCGACCTGCACGGCGACAGCCTGCCGCCTCCGGGACTTTACGACCGCATCCTGCGCGAAATCGAACGCCCGCTGCTTCAGGTGGCTCTGGATGCCACTGGCGGCAATCAGCTGAGATGCGCCGACCTTCTGGGAATAAACCGCAATACCCTGCGCAAGAAGCTGACCGAGCTGAATATCGAGGTGACACGCCGCCGCAAACTGATGTAAAACCGCCACAGGGGCAGTGCCAGCCGTATCGGCGCTGCAACAGAAAGCCGCAAAAGACGGCAAGTGGGGGCTATGGCAGGCGCCGCATCAGGGCTGAGCTGGGACAGGCTCGCAAGGATCAAGCTGCCGCGTCGCTGGCGCGGGGGAATGGCCGTGGCGATCCTGGCCTTGGGCATTCTTCTGGCGGGCGCGACCATGACGGTGCTTGGCCCGCTGGCCCAGGGCGCCGAAAGCCGGATGCTGCGGCTGATCCTGCTGCTGGATCTGGCCTATCTGATCGTGCTGATCGGCATCATCGTCTTGCGAATGGCGCGCCTGATCACCGCGCGCCGCAAGACCGCCGCCGGATCGCGGCTGCACGCCCGGCTGGTGCTGATCTTCGCGGGCTTGGCCCTTGTGCCCACCGTGCTGGTCGCGCTGTTCGCGGGCTTCCTGGTCAATATCGGGCTGGAAGGCTGGTTCTCGGGCCGGGTGCAGCAGGTCGTCACGACCTCTCAGGCCGCCGCCGAAGCCTATCAGGAGGAACATCGCCGCGACCTGACCGAGGATGCCCGCGCCCTGGCCAGCGTGCTGACCCAGGCGGGTCGGGCCAATCCGCTGATCGACGACGGCGAATTGCGGCTGCTGCTGGGGCAGGGGCAGGCGCTGATCCAGCGGGGCTTGCGCGAAGCCTATGTCATCAACGGCAACGGAGAGATCCGCGCGCGGGGCGAACGGTCCTATCTGTTCTGGTATGAAGCCCCGACCAGCAGCGATCTGGACCGCGCCCAGACCGAAGGCGTCGTGCTGATCGAGGATTGGCAGAACAACGAGTTCCGCGCCCTTGTCGCCCTGCCGCCGCTGGCCGACCGCTATCTTTATGTGACGCGCGACGTGGACGGCGCCTTGCTGGGCCTTGTGGACGACACGCGCGCGACGGTCGGCAGCTATCGCCAGCTGGAACAGACGCGCAGCCAGGTGCTGTTTGAATTCTCGCTGGTTTATCTTGCCTTTGCGCTGCTGCTGGTCGCGGCCGCCGTGCTGCTGGGCCTGTGGTTTGCCAGCCGCCTGTCGCGACCCATCGGGCTTCTGGCGCAGGCCAGCGAGCAGGTGGGCCACGGCAACCTGGACGTCCAGGTGCCCGAACCCGACACGGGGGACGAGATCCAGACGCTGGGACAGTCCTTCAACCGCATGACCCGGCAACTCAAGACACAGCGAGAGGAACTGATCGACAGCTATCGCGTCAGCGACGAACAGCGCAGGTTGTTCGACAACGTGCTGTCGTCTGTCACCTCGGGCGTGATCGGGCTGGATGCGGCGGGCGAGATCGACTTCGTGAACCGGTCCGCCAGCAAGCTGCTGGGGCTGGATCCGAAACGCGACATCGACGCGCTGCTGTCCGAGGCGGTGCCCGAGTTCGCGCCGCTGTTCGACCGCCTGTCGGCTTCGGTCGCGGAAACCGTTCAGGACGAGGTGCGGCTGATGCGCGAGGGCCGGGTGGAAAGCCTGCTGGTGCGCATGGCCGTCCGGCGCGGCACCGACGGTGACCTGGAAGGCTATGTCGTGGCTTTCGACGACGTGACGGAACTCGTGACCGCGCAGCGCATGGCCGCCTGGGGCGACGTGGCGCGGCGCGTGGCACACGAGATCAAGAACCCCCTGACGCCGATCCAGCTGTCCGCCGAACGCCTGCGCCGCAAGTTCGGCAAGCTGGCCACGCCCGAGGACAAGGCGTCACTGGACCAGTACACCGACGTCATCATCCGCCAGACCGGCGACCTGCGCCGGATCGTGGACGAATTCAGCCGCTTTGCCCGGATGCCGGAACCCGACCGCGCCGAGATCGATCTGGCCGCCCTGCTGCGAGAGGTGACGCTGTTGCAGCAGGACGCGCTGCAAGGCGCCTTGGCAACGCATATTCCCGACCAGCCGGTGATCGTGGACTGCGATGCCGGGATGCTGCGGCAGGCCTTCACGAACCTGATCAAGAATGCCGGCGAGGCGGTTGAGGAAACACGTGAAAACCCTCCCGATGGCTGGGCTGCGCAGGTCACTGTTTCGATGCAGGCCGACCACGACGCGGTGACGGTCCGCATCACCGACAACGGCCCCGGCCTGCCGGCCGACCGGTCGCGCTTGTTCGAGCCCTATGTGACCATGAAGGCCAGCGGCACCGGCCTTGGCCTGCCCATCGTCAAAAAGATCGTCGAGGAACACGGCGGCAGCCTGTCCCTGTCGGACGGCCCCGGCGGCCAGGGCGCCATGGCCGAAATTCGCCTGCCGCGGGAACGCCATCCCGTGCGCGGCGCGCAACGCAAGACAAAAACAAAAGAAGATGAGGCAGCACCGATATGAGCGATATCCTGATCGTTGACGACGAACGCGATATCCGCGAACTGGTCGCGGATATCCTGAAGGACGAGGGGTTCGAGACGCGCCTTGCCGCGAACTCGGACGAGGCGCTGGCGGCCCTGAACGACCGCCAGCCCGCGCTGATGGTCCTGGACATCTGGCTGAAGGACAGCCGGATGGACGGGATCGATATCCTGAAACAGGTCAAGCGCAACAACCCGGACGTGCCCGTGATCATCATATCCGGGCACGGCAATATCGAGATCGCGGTGGCGGCGATCAAGCAGGGCGCCTATGACTTTATCGAAAAGCCGTTCAACATTGACCAGTTGATGGTGGTGGTGAACCGCGCGATGGAGACCAGCCGCTTGCGCCGGGAAAACAGCACCCTGCGCCGGGGCGGTGATCGCGCGGCCGAGATGCTGGGCAATTCGGTCGCCTTCAAGCGGCTGCGCGATGCGCTGGACAAGGTGGCGAAATCCAACGGCCGCGTGATGCTGGCAGGCGAGCCGGGGACCGGCAAGGAGATGGCCGCCCGCTATATCCACGCCCACAGCCCGCGCAGCAATGCGCCCTTCATCACCGTGCCTTGCGCCACCATCGAGCCGGAACGGATGGAGGAGGTGCTGTTCGGCCGCGAGACGCCCGAACGCGGGATCGAACCCGGCCTTCTGGAACAGGCCCATGGCGGCGTCATCTATTTCGACGAAGTGGGCGACATGCCCTTGGGAACTCAACCCAAAATTTTGCGCGTCCTGACCGAGCAGCAGTTCGTGCGGGCAGGGGGCGCGGACCGGGTGCGGGTGGATTTGCGGGTGATCTCCTCGACCAACCGCGACCTGCCTGCGGAAATCGCGGCGGGGCGGTTCAGGCAGGAGCTTTACGACCGTCTCAACGTCGTGCCGGTCGCCGTCCCCTCGCTGGTGGAACGGCGCGACGACATCGCGGTGCTGGCTCGCCACTTCATCGACGGCTTCCAGCGTCACCAGGGGCTGACCCCGCGCGAATTGCCCGAGGAAACTGTGGCCGCGCTTCAGTCGATGCGCTGGCCCGGCAATATCCGCCAATTGCGCAACGTGATCGAGCGGGTGCTGATCCTGGCCGAAAGCAGCGGCCCCATCCAGCCCGCCGAACTGGAACCGCAGGGCGCCACGCCGGACAACAGCGATGCCCTGGCGCTTGGCCCGCAGATCACCGCAATGGCGCTGCGCGAGGCGCGCGAGATGTTCGAACGCGAATACCTGGTGGCCCAGATCAACCGCTTCGGGGGCAACATCAGCCGCACCGCGCAGTTTGTGGGAATGGAACGCAGCGCCCTGCATCGCAAGCTGAAGTCCTTGGGCGTCGTCGGCGGGATGCGTGCCGAGGACGAAATGCTGATGGGCAAGTAGGGTGGTTGCGCCGCGCGCGGCCTGGGCATAGGCAGAAGATGGCGCAGGCGGCAAAGGGGCGGCCATGAAGATCATCATCTGCGGCGCGGGCCAGGTCGGCTGGCAGATCGCCCGGCACCTGTCGGGCGAACGCAACGACGTGACCGTCATCGACAACAACGCCGACCTGATCCGCCGCGCGACCGACGCCCTGGACGTGCAGGGCGTGACGGGCTTTGCCAGCCATCCCGACATCCTGGACCGGGCAGGCGCCCGCGACGCGGACCTGATCATCGCCGCCACCCATTCGGATGAGGTGAACATGGTCACGTGCCAGGTCGCCCATTCGATCTTCCAGGTGCCGCGCAAGATCGCGCGTCTGCGCAGCAGCGCCTATCTGGATGCGATCTATTCGGATCTTTACAGCACGTCCCACCTGCCCATCGACGTGGTGATCAGCCCCGAACGAGAGGTCGCAAACGCCGCTCTGCAACGGCTGTCCGCGCCGTCCACCTTTGACGTGGAAACCTTCATGGGCGGCAAGGTGCAGCTTCTGGGCATCCTGCTTGAGGAAGACTGCCCCGCGCTGAACACGCCGCTGCGCCAGTTGAACGAGCTGTTTTCCACCCTGCGCGCCATCGTCGTGGGGGTGCGCCGACAGACCCGGCTGTTCGCGCCGGAACCGGGGGACCAGTTGTTCGCCCATGACCAGATCTATGTCTTTGCCCACCGCGAGGATGTAGGCCGGACCCTGGAAATCTTCGGCAAGCCCCCTGTGAAACAGGAACGCATCGCCATCATCGGCGCGGGCAATGTGGGGCTGGCCGTGGCGCAGGCGCTTGAAGCGCGGCCCGACCGAATCCGCGCCAAGCTGATCGAACGCGACCGCACCCGCGCGGAATTCGCCGCCGACCGGCTGGAGCGCACCATTGTCCTGAACGGCGACGGGTTGTCCGCCGAACTGCTGGACGAGGCCGCGGTGCCTACGGCGGATGCCGTCCTGGCCGTGACCGACGACGACAAGACGAATATCCTGGCCTCGGTCCGCGCCAAGCAGGCGGGGGCCAAGCTGGCGATCGCCCTGATCAACGATCCGACCATGGTGCCCCTGACCGAGGTGCTGGACATCGACGCCTATATCAACCCGCGATCCACGACGGTTTCGACGATCCTGCGCCATATCCGCCATGGGCGCGTGCGCGACATCTATTCCATCGGCGATGCCGAGGCCGAGGTGATCGAGGCGCAGGCCCTGTCCACATCCCCCCTGTCCGGCCGGGCGATCCGCGATATCGAGTTTCCCGAAGGCGTGCTGATCGGCGCGGTGCAGAAGGGCGACAAGGTGATAAAGCCTGCGCCCGACACGCGGATCGAGGAGGGCGACATCGTTCTGATATTCGCGCTGTCCAAGGACATCCCCGAGGTCGAGCGCCTGTTGCAGGTCTCGATCGACTTCTTCTGACGCGCCATGCCCGCCCTGCTGCGCCTGCCGCTGTTCGTCCTGATCGCTGCCCTGACGGGGCTGTCGATGCTGCTGCCTGCGGTCTATGCCTCGGTCAGCGATAACGACGAAATGGCGCGGACATTTCTGTATTCCGGGCTGCTGGTCCTGGTGGGGGCGGGGCTGATCGGACTGGCGACGGCCGCCAATCCCCCGCAGGCCCGGCCGCGCGATGCCCTGCTGACGATGCTGACGGTCTATGCCGGGATGCCGCTGGTCATGGCGCTGCCCTTCGCCCAAAGCATGCCGGATACCGGGCTGTTCAACGCCTGGTGGGAAATGACCTCGGCGCTGACGACCACCGGCGCCTCGCTGTATTCTGCGGACCTTTTGCCTGCGCCCTTGCACCTGTGGCGGGCGATGGCGGGCTGGATGGGGGGGTTCTTCATCCTGGCGGCCGCTACCGCCATCCTGGCCCCCCTGCGTATCGGCGGGTTCGAGATCATGGCCCAGCCCTATGGCCGGCGCGAGCAATATGAACGCCTGCCACGGTCGGCCGATCCGCTGGACCGGAACCCGCATCTGTCCACGCCGGGCTTCCAGACGGTGCTGGCCCATCCTCATTACCGGCTGATGCGGTCGGCCATGGAGGTCTTTCCGGTCTATGCCGGGCTGACGGTCGCACTGTGGCTGATCCTGCTGATGCTGGGCGATCCGGGGCTGGTCGCGCTGTGCCGGGCGATGGGCACCTTGTCCACCAGCGGCATCTCTCCGGTCCTTGGGCCGCCCGGCGCCAGTTCGGGCCTGGCGGGAGAGATGGCGGTCTTTCTGTTCCTGATCCCCGCCTTGTCGCGCCGCTTCTGGCCGGGGGGCGGGGAATTGCGCGCCAGCGACCGGCTGGTCGACGATCCCGAACTGAAGATGGCGGGCGGTTTCGTCGCCCTTGTGGCGCTGTCGCTGTTCGCGCGTCATTTCCTGGGCGCCATTGAAAGCGCAAGCGCGGCCGATGGGCCGCCGGAAATGCTTTATGACCTGCGCAACGGGCTTGCGGCCTTTTGGGGCGGACTGTTCAACGGCCTCAGCTATCTGACCACGACAGGCTGGAATTCGATCGACTGGCAGGGCGCGCGCGCCTGGTCGGGCCTGACCTCGCCCGGCCTGATCCTGGCGGGACTGGCGATGATGGGGGGCGGGGTCGCCACCACGGCAGGAGGCGTCAAGCTGTTGCGCGTCTATGCCCTTGCCCGGCACGGCCAGCGGGAAATGGAACGGATCGTTCACCCGAACTCGGTCGCGGGGGGCGGACAGATCGCCCGCAGGCTGCGGCGCGAGGGGGCATATCTGGCCTTCATCTTCTTCATGCTGTTCGCGACCTCGATCGCACTGGTGGTGGCGCTCGTCTCGATCCAGCGGATCGAGATCGAGACGGCGACGATCCTGTCCATCGCCGCGCTGACCAATACCGGGCCCTTGGCCGCCGCGATCCCCCTGTCACCGGCCTTCGAAGGGACGGCGGGCATCGCATCCGCGCCCTGGGAAGGCTGGTCGGGGCTGCCGGTCTTTACCAAGGCGGTGCTGGCGGGGGCCATGATCCTGGGGCGCATGGAAACGCTGGCCGTCCTTGCGCTGTTTTCGCCGCAGTTCTGGCGGCGCTGAAGGGGCGGAAATCCGGGGCGCTTGCAAGGGCTGCGGCAACCGCATAGATGTAAGTTCCGACCGGGACAGTTCAAAAACGGAACAAAAAACAATGGCTGGCGACAAGCAGAACTTGCAGGACGCGTTCCTCAACCATGTCCGCAAGGCAAAGGTGCCTGTCACGATTTTCCTGATCAACGGCGTCAAGCTGCAAGGCGTCATCACCTGGTTCGACAATTTCTGCGTGCTTCTGCGCCGCGACGGCCAGTCGCAACTGGTCTATAAGCACGCGATCAGCACCATCATGCCGGGCCAGCCCATTTCGCTTTACGAAGGCGAGGACTGATTGGCCGAACCTACCTCGACCGAGGCAAAACCGACCCGTGCCTATGTGATCCACCCCGATCTGGCCAGTCGGACACAGCGACGAGAACCCGAACACGCCCTGGCCGAGGCCGTGGCGCTTGCCCATGCCCTGCCGGGCATCGAGATCGTGGGCGACGAGGTCGCGCGCCTCCGCAAGCCGGATCCCGGCCGGCTGTTCGGCAAGGGCAAGCTGGCCGAAATCGGAGAACGCCTGAAGGCGGCCGAGGTCGATCTGGTGCTGGTGGACGGCCCGGTCAGCCCCGTGCAGCAGCGCAACCTGGAAAAGGACTGGGGCGTCAAGCTTCTGGACCGGACCGGGCTGATCCTGGAAATCTTCGCCGACCGGGCACGGACCCGCGAGGGCGTGTTGCAGGTGGAACTGGCCGCGCTGTCCTATCAGCGCACGCGGCTGGTCCGCGCCTGGACCCACCTGGAACGCCAGCGCGGCGGCTTGGGCTTCGTGGGCGGGCCAGGGGAAACCCAGATCGAGGCTGACCGCCGCGCCATCGACGAACAGATGACGCGCCTGCGCCGCCAGCTTGAACGTGTGGTCAAGACCCGCACCCTGCACCGCGCCGCGCGGGCGAAGGTGCCTTATCCCATCGTGGCGCTTGTGGGCTATACCAACGCCGGGAAATCCACGCTGTTCAACCGCCTGACCGGGGCCGATGTCTTGGCCAAGGACATGCTGTTCGCCACGTTGGACCCGACCATGCGCGGCGTCCGCCTGCCCGGCGCGAATGGCGGGCAGGGGCGCAAGATCATCCTGTCGGACACCGTGGGCTTCATCAGCGACCTGCCCACCGAACTGGTCGCCGCCTTCCGCGCCACGCTGGAGGAGGTGCTGGAGGCCGATCTGATCCTGCACGTCCGCGACATCAGCCACCCCGAGACCGAGGAACAGGCCGCGGACGTGGCCGAGATCCTGGAGTCGCTGGGCGTCGATGAGGATGTCGCCCTAATCGAGGTCTGGAACAAGATCGACGCCCTGTCGGCCGACACACGCGATGCCCTGCGTCGCACCGATGCCAGGACCCAGGGCATTCAGGCCGTCAGCGCCCTTTCAGGCGAGGGACTGGACGACCTGATCGCCGCGGTCGACGCGCATCTGTCGGATGTCCTGGACGAGCCGAAGGCGGAAGGAGTGGTGACGCTGCCCTTCTCGGACGGCCGCCGCAGGGCATGGCTGCACGAGGCGGGCGTGGTGCAGCGCGAGGAAAGCGGCGAAAGCGGGCTGACGCTGCATCTGCTGTGGACCGAACGCCAGAAGGCGGGCTTCGAGGCCCTGTAGGGTGCGTACTTGCACGCACCGCATTGCGATCGACCATGGCGCGTGTGAACACGCACCCTATGGTCGGGACATGGTGGGGTAAAACCCCACCCTACGCCGCATCCCCTTGGTTCACACCGGCGCCACCTTGTAGGGTGGGGTTTCACCCCACCGTGGTTCCACCATCACGCCGCCCAATCCACCGGCTCGCGCCCCTGCGCCTCAAGCCACGCATTGATCCGCGAGAACGGCTTGCTGCCGAAGAACCCCCGCTTCGCCGACAGGGGCGAAGGGTGCGCCGTCGCGATCACCAGATCCTTGGGGCGCGGCAGGCCCGCCATGGCCTTCTGCGCATGTGCCCCCCAGAGCAGGAAGGCCAGCGGCCCGTGCTTCTGCGCCTCGGCCACCGCGTCGCGGGCCAGCCGGTCCCAACCCCAGGATGCGTGCCGCCCCGCATCGCCCGGCGGCACCGACAAAGACGTGTTCAGGAGCAGCACCCCCTGGTGTGCCCAGCCGGACAGGTCGCCCGTGGCGGGGGCCGCGCCGATGTCGTCGCGCAGTTCCGTGAAGATGTTCTTCAGCGACCGGGGCAGGGCCACCTCGGGCGCGACCGAGAAGGCCAGCCCGTTCGCATGGCCGGGTGTGGGATAGGGATCCTGGCCCAGGATGACGACGCGCACCTTTTGGGGCGGGATGGCCTCCAAAGCCGCAAAGACCAGGGCGGGGCCGGGCAGCCAGTCGTCCAGGCCCTCCAGCCGGTCGCGGATCGCGGGCCAGTCCTGCTGGAAGAAGGGCAGGTGGTCCCAGGCCTTGGGCGGCTTCATGCCTCGGGCGCCCCGGTGACCTGGGCCAGGCGGGTCAGGCGGTCCAAGGCCGCGCCGCTGTCGATGGAGTCGGCGGCCAGAGCGGCCCCGTCGCGCAGGTCGCCCGCCTTGCCGGCGATCAACAGCGCCGCGGCGGCGTTCAGCAGCACCGCGTCGCGATAGGCGCCGGGCTCTCCGCCCAGCAAGGCGCGGAAGGCGGCGGCGTTTTCATTGGGTTCGCCGCCGATGATCGACTCGAACGGGTGCCGGGGCAGGCCCGCATCCTCGGGGGTGACGACAAATTCGTTGATCTCGCCATCCTTCAGGGCGGCGACATGGGTTTCGCCCGCAATGCTGATCTCGTCCGTGCCGTCCGAGCCGTGGACCAGCCAGGCCGCCTCGCTGCCCAGGTCGCGCAGGACCTCGGCCATGGGGCGGATCCAGTCGGCGCTGAACGCACCGGTCAGCTGGCGCCGGACCGATGCCGGATTCGTCAACGGTCCCAGCAGGTTGAAGACGGTTCTTGTGCCCAGTTCCGCGCGTGGCGGGCCGACATGGCGCATCGCCGGGTGGTGCATCGTGGCCATCATGAAGCAGATGCCGGCGTCCCGCACCGCCTGCTGCGCGACCGCTGGGCCGCCCATCACGTTAATGCCCATCGCGGTCAGCGCATCGGCTGCACCCGATTTCGACGACAGATTCCGGTTACCGTGCTTGGCGACCGGCACGCCCGCGCCCGCCACCACGAAGGCCGTCGCGGTCGAGATGTTGAGCGTGCCCTTGCCGTCCCCGCCGGTGCCCACGATGTCGATCGCGCCCGCGGGGGCCTCGATGCGGTTCATCCGCTGGCGCATGACGCGGGCGGCGGCGGCGATTTCATCGACGGTCTCGCCCCGCACACGCAGCGCCATCAGCAGCCCGCCGATCTGGGCAGGCGTGGCCGCGCCGTCGAACAGGGCGGAAAAGGCGGCCTCGGCTTCGGTGCCCGTCAAGGGGCGGGTGGCTGCGATGCCGATCAGCGGGCGGATGTCCGTGGTCATGCAGCGGCCTTTCGCGGCGCGCACCGGGCCAGGAAGGTGCGGATCATCTCGTGTCCATATTCGGATGCGATGGATTCAGGGTGGAACTGCACGCCCTCGACCGGAAGCGCCTCGTGGATCAGGCCCATGATGGTGCCGTCGTCGGATGTCGCGGTGACGCGCAGGCAGTTGGGCAGATCGTCGGGCCGCACGGTCAACGAATGATACCGCGTCGCCGTCAGGGGAGAGGGCAGGTCCGCAAAGACCCCCGTGCCGTCATGGCTGATCGCGTCGGTCTTGCCGTGCATGATGCGGTTGGCGCGTACCACAGTGCCGCCGAAGGCCTCTCCGATCGCCTGGTGGCCCAGGCAGACGCCGAACAGGGGGATGGCCTTTTCGGCCGCGGCGCGGATCAGGTCCAGGCAGATGCCTGCCTGCGCCGGATCGCAGGGACCGGGCGAGATAACGATTCCGTCAGGCGCCAACGCCAGCGCCTCCTCGACCGTCAGGGCATCGTTGCGGCGCACGACCACCTCGGCCCCGGCCTCGGCCAGATAATGCACGAGGTTCCAGGTGAAGCTGTCGTAATTGTCGATCAGAAGGATCATGATGGCGCCCTGATATGGTGGCGGTTTCCCCGCCTGAACGGGTCCGCTATAGATGGGCCAAAGCGCGCCGGGGGGTCAAGACCGGCAGGGGCAAGAAGGGACAGATGGCACGCGGTTTCTGGACAGGTCTTCTGCATGGCGGCGTGGTGGGCATCGCCGCCCTGGCCGTGCTGTCGCTGGCCGCGCCCGTGCCGCAACCGGAGCCAGCCACGCCTCAGCCAGCCGAACTGCAGTCGGCCGAACCGCAGCAGGTAGAACCGCAACCCATCGAACCCCAGCCTGCCGAGCCGCAGCCCCCTGAACCCCGGCGTTCCGAACCGCAGCCGGACGATGCCCCGCAGGCTGGCGAGGTCGATCTGCCGGTCGGGTCCGAGTTCGGCCGCGGCGGGGATGCCGCGCCGCGCCTGCCTGCGCCGCTTGTCAGCGAACGCCCCGCCCTGTCCGAGACGCCGGCGGTCATCGCGCCGCCTTCGGAACCGGCGCCCCCGGCCGTCACGGAGGCCGAGCCGCGCCCCCAGCCGACGGGCGAGCAGGACGGCCCGGTGCAGGCCGCGCCCGATGCGGGCGAGAACGCGCCGCAACTGGAGCGTCCCGCCCTGTTGGCCCAGCCCAGCCTGCCTGCCGTGCCGGGTCGGGCCATGGCAGATGCCCCCGACGCGGCGCCTGCGATGCCGCTTGACCTGCCCGGCGCTGCGGCACCGGACCTGCCCGCGCCCACCCTGGACCTGTCTCTTCCCCCCGACCTGACCGACTTGCAGGGCCTGTCTCGTGACTGAGGCCGCCCCCCTGAACCCGGCCCTGGCCGGCGCCTTTGCGCCCCCCGTGATGGAGGCGCGGCGCTGGCTGGCGGGCGTGGCCTTTCCGCCCGAGCGCCCGCTAATCAATGTCAGTCAGGCCGCCCCCGTGGATCCCCCGCCGCTGGCGCTGCGGCAGGCGATGGCGGATGCGGCGTTGAACCGGCCAGAGGCGCATCTTTATGGTCCGGTGCTGGGCAACCCGGACCTGCGCGCGGCAGTGGCGGGGGTATTTTCGCGCAGCTATTGCGGGATGGTCGAACAGGGACAGGTGGCGATCACGCAGGGCTGCAACCAGGCCTTTTGTGCCGCGATCACCACGCTGGCGCAGGCGGGGGACGAAGTCATCCTGCCGACGCCCTGGTATTTCAATCACAAGATGTGGCTGGACATGCAGGGGATCCGCGCGGTGCCCTTGCCCTGCGGCGATGACCTTTTGCCCGATCCCGACCATGCCGCCCTGCTGATCGGACCTCGTTGCCGGGCCATCGTGCTGGTGACGCCCAACAATCCCTCGGGTGCGGAATATCCAGCCGATCTGGTGGGACGCTTCTTCGACCTGGCGCAGCGGCATGGCGTCGCCCTGATCCTGGACGAGACATATCGCGACTTTGACAGCCGCGGCGGGGCGCCGCACGACCTTCTGGCACGTCCCGAATGGGACCGGACGGTGATCCAGCTTTACAGCTTTTCCAAGGCCTATCGGCTGACCGGGCATCGGGTAGGGGCCTTGATCGGGTCCGAAAAGCGCATGGCCCAGGTCGAGAAGTTCCTGGACACCGTCGCCATATCCACGTCGCAACTGGGCCAGATCGGCGCCTTGTGGGGGATGGAGAACCTGGGTGACTGGCTGGCAGCCGAACGGGCCGGGGTCCTGTCGCGTCGCGATGCGACGGTGGCGGCGCTGTCGTCGCTGCCCGGTTGGCGGGTGAAAAGCGCGGGCGCCTATTTCGCCTGGGTGCAGCATCCGCTGGCCGAATCCTCGGCCGTGCTTGCGCCGCGGATGGTTCGCGATATCGGCGTCCTGGCGCTGCCCGGCACCATGTTCATGCCGCCCGACGACCCGGAGGGCGCGCGGCACCTGCGCATCGCCTTTGCCAATATCGACGCCACACGCATCGCTCAACTGGCCGAGAGACTGCGTGGCCTGAAGGGCTGACAGGCTTGTGGCAGGGCCGCGCGCGCCCTAAAGACAAGTCCGACACGACAAGGGGAAAGCGTCGGGCATGAAGAACCTGCGGACACATGGGAAATCGACGATCGTCTGGGTGCTGATGGGCCTGATGGTCCTGGGCCTTGGCGGTTTTGGCGTGACCAGCTTCTCGGGCGGATCGACGACCATCGGATCGGTCGGCGACACGACCATCACCGCCGACGATTATGCCCGCGCGTTGCGCAACCAGATGAACGCCTATCAGCAGCAGACCGGCCAGGCGATCAGCATGGCGCAGGCACAGGCGATGGGCCTGCCGCAGGCGGTCCAGTCCCAGTTGATCACCGCCGCCGCGCTGGAGGAACAGGCCCGCCGGATCGGCGTGGCCGTGGGCGACGAGAAGGTCCGCCAGACCATTCTGGAAGCTCCTGCCTTCCGCGGCCCGACCGGCAGCTTCGACCGCGCTGCCTATGCCGAGGTGCTGCGCCGCGAGAACCTGTCCGAGGCTGAATTCGAGCGCGAAATCCGTAATGACGAAGCGCGCCTGCTGATTCAGCAGGCCGTGGCGGGCGGCGTCGCCGCCCCCGAACCTGCGGTCGAGACGACGGCGAAGTGGATTCTCGAACGTCGCGACGTCGCTTGGCGCGAACTGACCGCCGATATGTTGCCCGCCCCGGTGGCTGAACCCGACGAGGCGACGCTGAAGGCCTGGCACAGCGCCAATGCGGACCGCTTTACCGCGCCGGAATTGCGCAAGATCACCTATGTCTGGCTGACGCCCGAGATGCTGGCCCCCACCGTCGAGCTGGACCAGGATGCGCTGCGTGCGGCCTATGAAGCCAATATCGACGAATACCAGCGGCCCGAACGCAGGCTGGTCAGCCGCCTGGTCTTCCCCTCGGTCGAGGAAGCGGAGGCCGCCAAGGCGCAGATCGATGCGGGCACGGCGCCCTTCGAGGCCTTTGTCCTGCAACGCGGCCTGCAGCCCGAGGACGCCGAACTGGGCGAGGTGTCGCAGGCCGATCTGGGCGCCGCCGGAGAGGCGGTCTTCGCCGCCGCACAGCCCGGCGTCGTCGGCCCGATCCAGACCGACCTTGGCCCCGCGCTGTTTTCGGTCCATGCGATCCTCGAGCCGGTGAACATTCCGTTCGAGGAAGCGCAGCAAGATCTGCGGGCCGAGGCCGCCATTGATCGCGCTGCCCGCATCATCGAGGATCGCACCTCGGAATACGAGGATCTGCTGGCAGGCGGAGCCACCCTGGAACAGGTGGCCGAGGAAACCGAACTGGAACTGGGCACGATCGACTGGTCCGCCGGGACCACGCCCGAAGAGGGCAGCATAGCGGGCTATCAGGCGTTCCGTGATCGTGTGGCAGAGATTTCGGAAGCGGATTTCCCGGAATTGGCCAGCCTGGACGATGGCGGCGTCTTCGCCCTGCGCCTGGATGAGGTGGTGCCGCCCACCCTGCGCCCCTTCGACGAAGTGCGGGCCGAGGTCGAGGCGGACTGGCGGCGTGCCGAGACGCAGCGTCAGCTTCTTGCCCTGGCCGAGGAACAGCGCCTGTCCCCCCAGGCGCCCGAAGGCCAGCCCGCCCCCCAATGGAACGAGGTCCAGGACATCACCCGCGACGGCTGGATCGAGGGCGTTCCCGCCGAGGCCGTGTCCCGCGCCTTCGCGATCCCGGAAGTCGGCGATATTGAGATCGTGGATGCGGAAGGCCGCGTGATCCTGCTTCGTCTTGACGCCATCGACGAGGCCGACCTGACCACCGAGGATGCGCAGCGCATCACCGGCGCAGTCGGCGACCGCCTGGGCCAGTCGCTGCAATCGGACATCTTCGATTATTACGCCCGCGCCGTGCAGCGCGAGGCTGGGATCACGCTGGATCAGCAGGCCATCAACGCCATCAACGCGCAGGTCCAGTGATGGAACTGACACCCGATTTCGCCGCCTTCGAGGCGGCGTGGAGGGCCGGGCAGAACCAGCTTGTCACCATCCGCCTGGCTGCCGACCTGGATACGCCCGTCAGCCTGATGCTGAAGCTGGCTGAAGCCGCACCCATGTCCTTCATGCTGGAATCGGTCACGGGCGGGGAAATCCGAGGCCGCTATTCGATCATCGGCATGAAGCCCGACCTGATCTGGGAGTGCCGGAACGGCCATGCGCGGGTCAACCGGCAGGCCCGGTTCTCCGACGACTTTCAGCCCGACGACTGCCCCGCGCTTGACAGCCTGCGGGCGCTGATTGCGGAAAGCCGGATCGAGACGATGCCCGACGGCGTGCCCCCCGTCGCGGCGGGGCTGTTCGGGTATCTGGGTTATGACATGATCCGGCTGGTCGAACACCTGCCGCATGTGAATCCCGATCCGCTGGATTTGCCCGACGCCATGCTGATGCGCCCGTCGGTGGTGGCGGTCCTGGACGGCGTGAAGGGAGAGGTGACGCTGTGCGCCCCGGTCTGGCGCAATGGCGGCGAAAATGCCCGCGCCGCCTATGCCCAGGCCGCGGAACGGGTGATGGACGCCCTGCGATCGCTGGACCGCCAGCCCTCGGAGCCTCGCGCCCTGGGCCATGACGCCCGGATCGGGGAACCGGTGTCTAACTTTTCCAAGGCCGACTATCTGGCGGCGGTGGAAAGGGCCAGGGACTATATCCGCGCGGGCGACATCTTCCAGGTCGTGCCGTCGCAACGCTGGCGCATGGATTTCCCGCTGCCGCCCTTCGCGCTGTATCGCAGCCTGCGCCGCACCAACCCGTCGCCCTTCATGTTCTTTCTCAACATGGGCGGCTTCCAGATCGTCGGGGCGTCACCCGAAATCCTGGTGCGCCTGCGCGACGGAGAGGTGACGATCCGCCCGATCGCCGGCACCCGCCCCCGCGGCGCGGACGAGGCCGAGGATCGCGCCCTGGAAGCGGACCTGCTGGGCGATCAGAAGGAACTGGCCGAACACCTGATGCTGCTGGACCTGGGCCGCAACGACGTGGGCCGGGTGGCAAAGCCGGGCACCGTTCGCCCGACGGAACAGTTCGTCATCGAACGATACAGCCATGTCATGCACATCGTCAGCAATGTCGTGGGCGAGTTGCGCGAGGGCGAGGATGCGCTGTCCGCGCTGCTGGCGGGCCTGCCCGCAGGCACCGTGTCCGGTGCGCCAAAGGTCCGCGCGATGGAGATCATCGACGAACTGGAACCGGAAAAGCGCGGTATCTATGGCGGCGCCGTCGGCTATTTCGCCGCCAATGGCGAAATGGACATGTGCATCGCGCTGCGCACGGGCGTGCTGAAGGACGGCGCGCTGTATATCCAGGCCGGGGGCGGCGTCGTCTATGACAGCGATCCCGAATCGGAATTCCTGGAAACCGTGAACAAGAGCCGTGCCTTGCAACGCGCGGCGGAAGGCGCGGCGCGCTTCGTGCGCGGCAATTGAAACGGAAACGGCCCCCGGAAAGGGGGCCGATCCCGTAGTGATCCGGCAGACGTATCAGTTGGTCGCCGGGGCGGTGCCTTCCGCGGGTTCGGCCGCCGCATCGTCAGCCGGTTCCATGTCGGCCGCAGCATCGTCTTCCGGCTCCATGGCCGCATCCGCAGGCGGAGTTGCGGGGGTTTCGGCGGTGTCGGCCGGTGCTTCCATCGGCTCGGTCGTCGTGGTGGTGGCGGCATCGGTGCCCGTCATCGCCGGATCGGTCGTGGTCGCTGCCGGGGCGGTGGTCGCGGACGAATCCGGGGTGGCGGTCATGGTGCTGTCGGTGCCCATGCCCGTGCCACCGGCGGCATCGGGCGCCGCTTCCTGTTCGCGGAATACATATTCCGGCGCTGCCTCGGCTTCTTCCTGGGTCAGGTCGCTGGTGATCTGCTGGGCGTCATAGTTGATTTCCAGCTGATCCCACGGAACCGCGATCTGCTTCTCGCCAATTCCCAGGAAGCCGCCCACGCCGATCACGGCGGCTTTCATCGTGCCCGCCTCGGCATCGACGATCACGTCATTGATCTCGCCGATCGCTTCGCCGTCAGGGGAATTCACCGTCGCATCGGTGATCCAGTCGATCCGAAGCTCATTTTCGGCCTGCTGCTGTTCGACCTTGCCGCTGGCCGCGACGTCGGCTTCGGCAGCAGCGTCGGCTGCGGCTTCGGTGTTCTCGCCCGCAGGAACCTCGGCCGCGGGGGCGGTTTCGGCCCCCATGGGCGCAGTGGCCGCATCCGTCGCGGGTTCGGCAGGGGCAGGCGTCGTCGCGGTATCCTGGGCAAATGCCGGACCCATCATCAATGGCAGGATCATGGCCGTGCCGAGCATCAACTTGCGCATGTCTTTCCTCCTAAAATTCCGCGCATTCGTGCGATGCGCGATTGAGGAGACAATGCCCAATCGACCAGCCGGTTCCGACCGCCGGGACCAAAATCGGCTGCGCCCGGCCTCAGTCCTCGCCGCGATAGGGCTGGACGTATTGCAGCGCCATGTCCCAGGGAAAGAAGATCCAGGTGTCCTGGCTGACTTCGGTCACATAGGTCTGGACCATCGGTTTGCCTTTCGGCTTGGCATAGACGGTGCCGAAATGGGCCTTGGGATACATTTCCCGGATCAGTTCCAGAGTGCGGCCCGAATCGACAAGATCGTCGATGACCAGGATACCGTCGCCATCGCCCATCAGCGCAGGATCGGGGGTATTCAACACCTCGAGCTGGCCCTGGCCCGCATCAGACCCCACGCCCTTGTAGGATCGGATCGAGATCGAGTCGATCACCCGGATATCCAGTTCGCGTGCCACGATCATGGCAGGCACCAACCCGCCGCGCGTCACCGCCACGACGGCGCGCCAGTCGGTCCCGTCCAGCCGCCAGGCAAGCGCGCGGGCGTCGCGGTGCAACTGGTCCCAGCTAACATGGAAACCCTTTTCGTGGGGCAGGCGGTCGATCATGAACAGTCCCTCTTTCAGTGGCGCAGGATCAGCGACAGGCCCAGAAGCCCGATGGCCAGACCAGCCGCGCGGTCGATCCAGAATTTCGCGGCATAATACCTGCGCCGCAGCCAAGGCAAAGCCATCAGCGACGCAAGCGCGGTATAAAATGCCAGTTCGACGGATACCGCCGTGGCATAGATCGCCAGCTTGTCCCCCGCCGACAGCAGCACGGGAAAGATCGACAGCAGCACGGCGGAATAGAACAGCGCAGGCTTGGGGTTCGACAGGTTCAGCATCATCCCGCCGAAAAAGCCCATCCCCCGGCTGGTTTCCGCCGGGTCGGGCAAGGGGTCGGGCGCGTGGCGCCACATCTTTAAGGCGATCCAGACCAGATAGGCTCCGCCCAGGATCTTCAGCGCCACATAGGTCCAGGGCAGCGCGCGAAAGATCACCGTCAAGCCCAGCAGCGCAAAGATGCACCAGACCGACGCGCCCACCGCAAGGCCCCAGCCATAGGGCAGGGCGCGCCTGCGTCCCAGGGCGAAGGCACTTTGGCTGACGGCGATGACGCCGGGACCTGGCGACAGGATCGCCAGGGACAGCGTGCCTATGAACAGGGCAAGCTGATCTGCGGTGATGGACATCAGGACCGATCAGTCCTTCTTGACGGTCGCGATATCGGGCGCGTCCACGGCCTTCATGCCGACGACATGATAGCCCGCGTCGACGTGATGCGTCTCGCCCGTCACGCCCGCGCCCAGATGCGACAACAGATAGACGGCCGAGTTGCCCACATCCTCGGTCGTGACATTGCGGCGCAGGGGCGAGTTCAGCTCGTTCCACTTCATGATATAGCGGAAGTCGCCGATGCCGCTGGCCGCAAGCGTCTTGATCGGGCCGGCGCTGATCGCATTGACGCGGATCCCGTCCTTGCCCAGATCTTCTGCCAGATACCGCACGCTGGCTTCCAGGGCGGCCTTGGCCACGCCCATCACGTTGTAATGCGGCATCACCCGTTCGGCGCCGTAATAGGTCAGCGTCAGCAGGCTGCCGCCCTTCGGCATCATCGCCGAGGCGTGCCGCGCAACTGCCGTGAACGAATAGACCGAAATGTCCATCGTCATCAGGAAGTTGTCCCGCGTCGTGTCGGCATAGCGGCCGCGCAACTGGTCCTTGTCGGAAAAGCCGATGGCGTGGACCACGAAGTCCAGGCTGCCCCATTCCTGTTCAAGCGATTGAAACAGTTTCTCGATGGATGTCTCGTCGCTGACGTCGCAGGGCAGGACCAGCGACGAGCCAAGCTGCGCAGCCAGCGGATCGACGCGCTTTTTCAGCGCCTCGCCCTGGTAGGAAAACGCAAGCTCGGCCCCCTCGGCCGCGACGGCGCGGGCAATGCCCCAGGCAATCGACTTGTCGTTCGCCAATCCCATGATGAGGCCGCGTTTTCCGGCCATCAGGCCCTGCTTCTGCTCGCTTGACATGTGCTGCCTTCCGCGCTTTCAACCCTTTGTGAAAGGTGCTTAGGCCAAAGGGTTGCAAGCATCAAGCGCAAGGACATGCACCATGGCTGATCGAGACGGACTGTTTGCGGGCGACGACCCTTTCGACATCGCCCGCCGCTGGCTGGCCGAGGCCGAAAAGACCGAACCCAACGATCCCAATGCCATCGCGCTTGCCACGGTGGACGAGAACGGCCTGCCCGACGCGCGCATGGTTCTTCTGAAGGAAATCGAGGGGCAGGGGACCGACGGGGGCTTCGTCTTCTACACCAACTACGACAGCGCGAAGGGCCGGCAGATCACAGCCACCGGCAAGGCGGCCTTCGTGATGCACTGGAAAACCCTGCGCCGCCAAATCCGCGTGCGCGGTCATGTCACCCGTGTCGAGGGGCCGCAGGCCGACGCTTATTACAACAGCCGGGCCCTGCAAAGCCGGATCGGAGCCTGGGCCTCGCAGCAGTCGCGGCCGCTGGAAAGCCGCGCCGCCCTGCTGGCCGAGGCTGCCCGCCAAGGCCTGCGCCATGGCACCAATCCCCCGAGGCCACCGTTCTGGGGCGGGTTCAGGATTGCGCCCACGCAGATCGAGTTCTGGGCTGATGGCGCTTTCCGGTTGCATGACCGCTTCCGCTGGGTCAAAGAAGCGGCCGGTGTATGGATTGTAGAGCGGCTTTCACCCTAGGGCTTGACGAAAGGGTCTTGGTGGCTGACCATGGGTGATGGGCGCTGATCAGCAAGGCGCCTTTGTCTTCCTTAAGCGACCGCCGCTTTACAGGCACAGGAATTGAACGGTTGGATTGGTTGAATTCGGGGCAGGACAAGACGCGCTGAGCGCATGTGGTGGGAAGATGACGGATGAGAAAGGACTGAAGCTGGTTTCTGGGCTGGTCAAGTGGTTTGACCCGACCAAGGGCTATGGCTTCATCCTGAACGAGGAAGGCGGTGCGGACATTCTGCTGCACGCCAACGTTCTCAGGAATTTCGGACGCAGTTCGGTCGCCGACCAGTCCCGCGTGACGGTCTGGATGCAGCCGACGCAGCGCGGCCTGCAGGCGACCGAGGTTGTCTCGATCGAGCCTCCGTTGTCGGAGGGCGCGCCGATTGCCGATCTGGACAATGGCGTGATCGAGCATCTTGAGGCGCTGCCCCTGCGTCCCGCCCGCGTCAAGTGGTTCGACAAGGCCAAGGGCTTCGGTTTTGCCAATATCTTCGGTCACCCCGACGATGTCTTCCTGCATGTCGAGGTGCTGCGCCATTCCGGCTTTGCCGACCTTGCCATTGGCGAGGCCATCGGCATCCGCGTTGTCGAAGGTCCGCGCGGCCTGATGGCGGCCCAGGTGACAAGCTGGGATCGGGGCACCGAAAAAGGCGCCAGTTCGCTGAGTGCCGCGAGCCTTGGCGATCAGGTGCAGGACGTCAAGGATTTCATGGCGCATGTCGCTGAATAAGGCCGCTCTTGCGGCCTTGCTTCTGTCTCTGGGATGGTCCGGCCCTTCTGCTGCCGATGTTGCCTGCGCGCCCGACCGGGTGGTCTTCCAGACATCCGATGGACCGGTCGAAATCCAGGTCGAACTGGCCGATGACGAAGCCGAACGCGCCCAGGGCCTGATGTTCCGAAAGTCCCTGGAACAGGGCAGCGGCATGTTGTTCGTCTATGACACACCCCGTGCAGTCAGCTTCTGGATGCGAAACACCTATATCCCCCTGGATCTGGTCTTTCTGGACCAGACGGGCGTGATCCGGCATATCCACCCCCGTGCCGTTCCCCTGGACGAAACGCCCATTCCCGGCGCCGCCCCCGGAGACCCCCAACCTTATCGCCAGATGATTCTGGAAATCGGCGGCGGCGAGGCCGAGCGTCTGGGCCTGGCGGTGGGACAGCCCATGGCCCATCCCCGTCTGCACCAGGATTTGGCCGCGCTTCCCTGCGGCTAGGGCTTTCCCCCGCCGACGCGATCCGCTAAACGGAACGCATCGGGGCGTAGCGCAGCCTGGTAGCGCGACGGTTTTGGGTACCGTAGGCCGGAAGTTCGAATCTTCTCGCCCCGACCATCTTTCCTACTCGGCCGCCTTGACCGCCATCGGGTTGTTCGGATGCGTCGTCCAGTTAGCATAGGTGCCGCGGCGGATGCCCGTGCGCAGGTCCATCTCGCCCACGGCCAGTTCGCGCATGTCGATGCAGTTTTCCACCGGGCAGACGTCCAGGCACAGGTTGCAGGCGACGCATTCCTCCTCGATCACCTCGAAGACGCGGCCGGGTTTCATGGCGATGGCCTGGTGGGACGTGTCCTCGCAGGCGGCATAGCAGCGGCCGCATTTGATGCACAGGTCCTGGTCGATCCGGGCCTTGGTCACATAGTTCAGGTTCAGCTGGTTCCAGTCGGTGACGTTCGGCACCGCCCGCCCGATCAGATCGGACATCGCCATGTCGTGGCTGTCCAGATAGTCGCGCAGGCCCGAGATCATCTCCTGCACCACCTTGAAGCCATAGGTCATCGCGGCCGTGCAGACCTGCACCGTGCCTGCGCCAAGGGCCATGAACTCGGCCGCGTCGCGCCAGGTGGTCACGCCGCCGATGCCGCTGATGGGCAGGCCGTAGGTGGCGGGATTGCGCGCGATCTCGGCCACCATGTTCAGCGCGATCGGCTTGACGGCAGGGCCGCAGTAACCGCCATGCGCGCCCTTGCCGTCGATGGTGGGTTCGGGGGCGAACAGGTCCAGATCGACGCTGGTGATACTGTTGATCGTGTTGATCAGGCTGACCGCATCCGCGCCGCCGCGCATCGCGGCCTCGGCCGGTT
Organism: Paracoccus yibinensis; assembly: GCF_030846195.1. Lineage (GTDB taxonomy): Bacteria > Pseudomonadota > Alphaproteobacteria > Rhodobacterales > Rhodobacteraceae > Paracoccus > Paracoccus yibinensis. The sequence goes on along the minus strand of NZ_JAVCWH010000001.1, from coordinate 434,251 downwards.
TGCGGACATCGGTGATGTTGGGCGTCAGCTTCACGATGCACGGCATGCGCGAGTATTGCTTGACCCACCGCGTCACCATCTCGATGTATTCGGGCACCTGGCCCACGGCGCTGCCCATGCCGCGTTCGGACATGCCGTGGGGGCAGCCGAAGTTCAGTTCGACGCCGTCTGCCCCGGTATCCTCGATCCGCGCCAGGATGTCGCGCCAGGATTGTTCGTCGCAGGGCACCATCAGCGAAATCACCAGGGCGCGGTCGGGATAGTCGCGCTTGACCGACTTGATCTCTCGCAGGTTCACATCAAGCGGGCGGTCGGTGATCAGTTCGATGTTGTTGATCCCCAGGACGCGGCGGTCGGGCCCGTGGATCACGCCATATCGGGGGCCGTTGACGTTGACGACGGGCGGGCCTTCGGCGCCCAGCGTCTTCCACACCACGCCGCCCCAGCCGGCCTGGAAGGCGCGGCGGACGTTGTATTCCTTGTCCGTGGGCGGGGCGGACGCCAGCCAGAAGGGATTGGGCGACTTGATTCCGATGAAATTGCTGCGCAGGTCGGCCATGATGGATCTCCTCAGCCGGGAATCTCGACCGGGCGTCCGGTCAGGTGGGCGTCGATGTCTTCGGCGGCGTCGCGGCCCTGGGCCACCGCGGTGACGGTCAGGTCGTCGCCGCCCGCCGCGCAATCGCCGCCGGCCCAGACGCCGGGGATGCTGGTGCGGCCAGGGCCGGCGACGCCGATCTTGGCCCCATCCAGTGCAAGTTCTTGCGGGACGCCGTCCAGCCGCTGGCCGATGGCGCGGAACAACTGGTCGGCCTTCAGGCGAAAGCGGTCGTCGGTCAGGTGCAGCCCGCCATCGGGATCTGTGGCGGTATAGGCGAACTCGACCTCGACCACGGTGCCGTTGCCGTGGACCTTGACAGGCGCCGCATTGCAGATGATGCGGACGCCGCTGGCGGTGGCGTGGTCCTGTTCGTGGCGGCTGGCGCCCATCTGCGACTGGTCGCGGCGATAGACGATGGTGACGTTTTCCGCCCCCAGCAGACGCGCCTGCACGGCGGCGTCCACCGCCGTCATGCCGCCCCCGATCACCACCACGTCGCGGCCCACGGGCAGGGTCGTCAGGTCGCTGGCCTGGCGCAGGTCGCGGATGAAGCTGACCGCGTCCAGCACGTTCCGGCGTTCCTCGCCCTCGGCCCGCAAGGCGTTGACCCCGCCCAGGCCCATGCCCAGGAAGACCGCGTCATAGTCGGCCCGCAGCATCTCCAGCGTGATCTCGTGCCCCAGCCGCTGGTTGTGGCGCAGTTCGATCCCGCCGATGCCCAGGATCCAGTCCACCTCGGCCTGGGCAAAGCCGCCCACGGCCTTGTAGCTGGCGATGCCGTATTCGTTCAGCCCGCCAGGCTTGGGCCGCGCCTCGAAGATCGTGACGTCGTGGCCCTTGGCGGCCAGCCGGTGCGCGCAGGCAAGGCCCGCAGGCCCCGCGCCCACCACCGCCACACGCTTGCCGGTCGGCGCGGCGCGGCGGAAGGGATGCCCGTCCTGCGCCATCAGCCCGTCGGTGGCGTATCGTTGCAGCGCGCCGATCTCGACCGGGTCCCCTTCGGCATCCATGCGCACGCAGGCGCCTTCGCAGAGGTTCTCGGTCGGGCAGACCCGGGCACACATGCCGCCCAGGATATTGGCGTGAAAGATCGTCATTGCCGCAGCATCCGGCGTGCCGGTCGCGATCTGGCGGATGAACAGCGGGATGTCGATGCTGGTCGGGCAGGCCGTGATGCAGGGCGCATCATGGCAGAAATAGCAGCGGTCGGCGGCGACGCGGGCTTCGTGATCGGTCAGCGGCGGCGCGACATCGGCGAAGTTCATCGCCAGTTCATGAGGAGTAAGGCGGCCGGGAACGACGCCCGGCGCCAATCTTGCTTGGGACATTTACGTCTCCTGGCTCACCTGTTGGCAAGAATCAGGCTGACACAGGCCGAATTTTTTATCAAATGGTAAAACTTCCTGGAAACGGATTTGCGGAAGTTTCAGGCAGGCAGTTCCAGAACGGCCGCCAGCCCGCCCAGGGCCGACCGTTCCAGCCGCAGGCCGCCGCCGTGCAGCGCCGCCAGGTCCGCCACGATGGCAAGGCCCAGTCCTGACCCCGAGGCGCCGTGTTCATCCAGCCGTCCACCCCGGATCAGGGCGCGGGGGGCGTCGGTTTCCACCATGCCGGGACCGTCATCGTCGATGCGGATGGTCAGCCCGGGGGATTGGGAAACGGTGATCGCCAGATGAGAGCGACCCCATTTCACGGCGTTGTCGCAAAGGTTGCCGATCATCTCCTCCAGATCCTGCCGCTCGCCCGCGAAGGCGGCATCGTCTGGACAGTCGACCTGGGCGGTCATGCCCTTGTCCTGCATCGGCCACCGAAGGACCATCAGGATGTCGTCGATGACCGGCCGCACGGGCGTGCGCTGTCCCAGGGCGCGCGGACCGGCGGATCGGGCGCGGCGAAGATGCCAGCCGATCAGCCGGTCCATGCGGGTGATCAGTGCCTGACCACGATGATCCAGGGGCAGTTCATTCGCCAGCGATGCCAGGGGCGTTTTCAGCGAATGGGCCAGGTTTCCCAGATGCTGGCGCGACCGGGCGAGAAGGTCTGCGTTCTGGTCAAGGGCCGCGTTGATCTCCGCCGTCAGGGGGCGCAATTCGCTGACATCGGGCAGGGCCAGACGGTCGCTGGTTCCCGCGCGGACCCGGGCCAGGTCGCGCCGCAGACGGTTCAGGCTGGTCAGTCCTGCCGTCACCTGCACCACGCTGGCCAAGGCCAGCACGACCCCCAGCGCGGCAAGCGCGACCCCCAGCGGACGGCTGATCTGGCGCAGGCTGTCGTCGATCTGGGCGCGGGGCGCGGTGACGGTCACGGCAATCCGCACCGCCTCGTCGGGTAGCGTCACCTGACGGCGCAAGACGCGCAGGACCGCGCCATCCGCGCCGACCCCCAGCCCGCCCGAGAAGTCGCCCTCCGGTCCCCGCAGCAGTCCATCCAGCAGCGAATCCGACCGGGCGATGACCCCGGCTTCCGATGCGACCTGCCAGTACCAGCCACTGAACGGCAGCCGGAAGCGGGGATCCGTCGGCGGATCGTCCAGTTCGATCCGGCCTTCGTCATTCAAGTCCAGCGAGGCGATCAATCCGTCCGCGACAGCCGCCATTTCGGCGTCGAACCGGTCGGTGATGAAATCCCTTAGCAGCGAGGAGATGAACAGGAATGCCGCCAGCAGGGCGGCTGCCAGCCAGACGGCCGCGAGAAGAAGCAGCCGCCCCCGGATCGATCGCATCATGCAGGCGCCCGCAGCAGATAGCCTTCGCCGCGGCGGGTTTCGATCACGCCGTCGCCGACCTTGCGGCGCAACCGGCCGATCACGACCTCGATGGATTTGAAGTCGCGGTCTGATTCGGCTTCGTACAGGTGGTCGGACAGTTCGGTGCGGCTGACGACGCGGTTCTGGTGCAGCAGCAGATAGGACAGGATCCGCGTCTCGAACCCGGTCAGCTTCAGCGCCACGCCGTCCCGGGTGATGACGCCCAACTGGCTGTCCAGCATCAGGGCACCGGCGCGGATCACCGGGCGGGCATGGCCTGCCGCGCGCCGGATCAGGGTCTGGCACCGCAGGACGACCTCGTCCAGGCGGAAGGGCTTGACCGCGTAGTCGTCGGCCCCGGCGCGGAAACCGGCCACCTTGTCGGTCCAGTCGCCCCGCGCGGTCAGGATCAGGACCGGCATCGCCAATCCTGCATCGCGCCAGCGGGTCAGAACCTCGATCCCGGGCATCCCGGGCAGGCCGAGATCCAAAACGGCGACGTCATAGGATTCCGTAGCCCCCAGGTATTCCCCCTGCTGGCCATCCGCCGCGCAGTCCGTGACAAAGCCCGCGTCGCGCAATGCGGCGGCCAGTTGCCCGGACAACAGGGGATCATCCTCGACGATCAAGGCACGCATGGGGGTTCCTTCATTTCACCGGCTTGCGGGCTTCCAGCTGGCCCCGTCCCGACACCGACAGAAAGCGTCCGCTGCGGGCATCGATGCGGATGTCCAGCAGGTTGCCCTGTGGGGTCAGAAGCCGGAACTCATAGACCAGCTCCGCCCCCAGGTCGCGTTCATGCGGCACCGGCGCGCGGGTATCGGCAGCCAACAGCCTGCCTTCATAGCGGTCGGATACCGATGCGGCGATCTCGTGGAAGGGCAAGGGCTGGAACTGTTCGATGATCTGCGGCGCGACTTCCTGTCCCGCCGCGGGGGCGCAGGTCGCAAGGATCAGGGCAAGGGCGCGGGTCGGGTTCATGGCGCCAGCATAGCGGCGGAAACCCAAATGGAAACCAAACAGGCCATTGGCGATCCGTTCGGCGACGACTTGCTAGAACATGATTCGTCAGGGCCTTGCCGCCCGCAAAACTGGAAAGGATACCGATATGGCCATTCGCACATTCACCACTTCGGCCGCGATTCTGGCGCTGATTGCCGGGATCGGCACGGGCGCGATGGCGCAGACCGCGGCGCCTGCGCCGGCTGACCTGCCCGCACCCTTGGCCGGCCTGAACCTGGGCAACCTGGAAATCGACACCAAGCGCGACGGAATGCGCGAGATCGAGGGACGCACCGCCGATGGTATCGACATCGAGGCCAGGATCGACATGGCCGGCAATCTGGTCGAGGTCGAGGCCGACAACGGCGCCTTGCCGCAGTCGCTGACCGACGCCCTGGTGCCCGCCGATCTGCGCGGCCAGCAGGTCATGGGTCTGTTCGGGTCCATCACCGAGGTGAAGCAACGTCCCGATCACGTCGAGATCAAGGGTCGCCAGTCCAGCGGAGCCGAGATCGAGGTGAAATTCGACCGCCAGAACACGCTGGTCGAGGTAGAGATGGATGATGCCGCAATCCCCGCCGAACTGGTCAATGCGCTGCTGCCCCAGGCCGTGCGCGACAATGAGGTGATCGCACAGTTCGACCGCATCGACGAGATCGGCAATCGCAACGGACGCGTGACGGTCAAGGGCGAAGATGCCAATGGCGAGGACATGCGCGCCGAATTCGACGCGGACGGTCGCGTGCTGCGCTTTGGCCGCGAGGATGGGCCGCGCGGCGACCGGCGTGACGAGCGCCGCAGCGATCGCGGACCTGGCCACGGTGACCACGGCGCAGGTCCCGGCAATCACGCCAGGCATGGCGACGGACCGCATGAAGCGCGTCCCATGGGCCGCAACGGCGGCGGCCCGGCCGCGATCCCTGCCGACTTCGATACCGTGGCCGTCAATCAGCGGCTGACCGGGGCGGGGTATAGCGGACTTGGCCTTTTGCACGCCCATGGCCCGCGCCTGCTGCTGGATGCGACCAACCCGCAGGGCGAGGCGGTGACGCTGGAACTGGATCCTCAGGGAGAGGTGGTGCGCGAAATGGCCCGCTGAATACCGGGGGCGGGGCGGGAAGCCGCCCCATCCCTTCAAGCGATATAGCGGTCCCTGCGGTGGTTCACCGCGATGGTCAGGTTCAGGATCAGGGCCCCCAGGAAACTCCACCCCACCGTTACGGAATCGCGCAGCGTCAGCGCGACCGCGAACAGAAGCGCGTCGAAGCCCAGTTGCACCCAACCTGCGCGAAAGCCCGTCGCATCCTGGATGTAAAGACCGACAATCCCGATCCCGCCCAGCGATGCGCCATGACGAAACAGCGCGATCATGCCAGCGCCGGTCAGGCAACCCACCAGCACCGCACCCACGGCCGGGTGGGTCTGGCCGAAATGAAGGTAATCGGGAAGGATCATCGCAAGGGCCGAGACGATGGCCACGGCCATGAAGCTTTTGGCGACGAAGGTGGGGCCGAAGCGTTTCAAGCCCAGCCAGTAGAAGGGCAGGTTGATGACAAAGAACACCAGCCCGAAGGGCCAGCCGGCCGCATAGGATATCAGGATCGCCAAGCCCGCCGTCTGGCCGGTCACAAAGCCCAGATGCGTCAGCAGCACCAGGCTGACGGCGGCCATGAAGCTGCCGAAGGCGATGCCCTGGGCGTCATCGGTGAAGCTGTGTTTCGCGGGCGGCAGGCTCATGCGCGGTGCTATGGCGCGCGGCCCCTGGGGTTGCAAGGGGCGACGAAGAAGGGGGGCTGTCTGCCCCCCATCTCCTTCGGAGATCCCCCCGAGGATATTTACGCACAGAAGATGGATCAGTCGAAGGCGCGGTCGGTGATCAGGTGGGTGAAGGCCCCTTCCGGCGCCTTCGAGATCACCGGGTCGGATCCGCCCGCCATCAGCGTGTCCACGGTCCGCTGATAGTCACCCTCGTCCAGGGTGCCGTCGCTGCCTGCCGTCAGCTTGCCGATTTCCGTGACCATGCGGACCTGATGGTCCAGCGTCTGCGCGCCGGTCTCGTCATTGTCCAGCACGATCTGGGCGGCTTCCTCGGGGTGTTCCTCGGCGTATTTCCAGCCCTTCATGCTGGCGCGGACGAATTTCACCAGATCGGTGACCTTGGCGTCATCCTCCAGCGTGCTTTGCAGGACATAAAGGCCGTCCTCCAGCGTGGCGACGCCCTGATCCTCATACTTGAAGGTCACCAGATCCTCGGGCGCGATCCCGGCGTCCAGGATCTGGCCGTATTCGTTATAGGTCATGGTGCTGATGCAGGCCGCCTGTTTCTGCAGCAGAGGATCGACGTTGAAGCCCTGCTTCAGGACCGTGACGCCATCCGGCCCGCCTTCGGTCGAAAGGCCAAGCTGGCTCATCCAGGACAGGAAGGGGTATTCGTTGCCCGAGAACCAGACGCCCAGGGTCTTGCCCTTGAAGTCGGTCTTGGGATCGGTGATGCCACTTTCCTTGAGGCAGGTCAGCATCATGCCGGACGCCTTGAAGGGCTGGGCGATATTGACCAGGGGCAGGCCCTTTTCCCGCGCGGCGAGGGCGGCGGGCATCCATTCGACGATCACATCCGCGCCGCCGCCCGCCAGCACCTGCGTGGGCGCGATGTCGGGACCGCCGGGCAGGATGGTGACGTCGAGGCCTTCTTCCTCGTAGAAGCCCTTGTCCTTGGCGACGTAGTAGCCCGCGAACTGCGCCTGTGTGACCCATTTCAGTTGCAGGGTCAGTTCCTGGGCGCCTGCGGTGCCCGCGGCCAAGGCGATGGCGGTGCCCAGCATCAATGTCTTCATTCTTCCCTCTCCTGTGTTGGGGTTTTCAGCCCCGTTGACGGCGCTGCGACGGGTGCCAGAACGTCACCTTCTTTTCGATCAGCGCCACGATGCCATAGAACAGCGACCCGGCAATGGCCGCCACAAGGATTTCCGCCCAGACCAGCGGCAGGTCCAGCCGCCCTACGGCGGTCGAGATCCTGAATCCCATGCCCTTGGTCGGGCTGCCGAAGAATTCCGCCACGATGGCACCGATCAGGGCCAGCGTGGTGGTGATCTTCAGCCCGTTGAACAGGAAGGGCATGGCGGCGGGCAGGCGCAGCTTCCACAGGCTTGCGCCATAGGGTGCGGCCCAGGTCGCCATCAGGTCGCGTTGCATCGGATCGGTCGCGGCAAGCCCCGCCACCATGTTCACCAGGATGGGGAAGAAGACCATCACCACGACCACCGCCGCCTTGGATTGCCAGTCGAAGCCGAACCACATCACCAGGATCGGCGCGATGCCGACAATGGGCAGGGCCGCCACGAAATTGCCGATGGGCAGCAGCCCGCGCTGCAGGAAGGGGCTGCGGTCGATGGCAATGGCGGTCAGCACGGCGGCAAGCGCGCCGATCAGCCAGCCGGTCAGCGCGCCCTTTACGATTGTCTGCACGAAGTCGGTCCACAGGATCTGGGTGTTCGCCGCAAAGCTGGCGCCAATCTGGCTGGGCGCGGGCAGGATCACGGGCGGGACGGCATAGATGCGCACCGCCATTTCCCACAGCACCAGGATCGTGGCGCCAAAGATCAGCGCCACCGCCAGCCGGGTCGCGCGGGTATCGAACCGCGCCAGCCAGCTGTTCAACGTCATGGCCCCCAGCCAGACGGCGAGGATGGGCAGCGCGCTCATCGCGCCAGCCCCATGCGGCGCAGGGTCAGCCGCTCCAGCGCACCGATCAGCATCACCAGCACGGCGGCCAGGATCGCGGCGGCGAATAGGGCCGACCAGATCTGCACCGTCTGGCCGTAGTAGCTGCCCGACAGCAGCCGCGCGCCAAGGCCTGCGGTGGCCCCTGCCGGAAGCTCGCCGACGATGGTGCCGACCAGGGCGGCGGCAATGGCGACCTTGAGGCTGGCGAACAGATAAGGCAGCGAACTGGGCAGCCGCAGCCGCCAGAACTGCTGCGCGCGCGATGCGTTCCAGCTGTGCATCAGGTCAAGCTGCATCGCATCGGGCGTGCGCAGGCCCTTTACCATCCCCACCAGCACCGGAAAGAAGGACAGCCAGGCCGCGATGATTGCCTTGGGCAGCAGCCCGGTGACGCCCATGCTGGCAAAGACCACGATCACCATGGGCGCGATGGCGAGGATCGGCACTGTCTGGCTGGCCACCGCCCAGGGCATGACCGACTGGTCCATGGCGCGGTTGTGGACGATCCCCACGGCCAGAAGGATCCCCGCCACGGTCCCGATGGCAAAGCCCGCCAGCGTGGCCGACAGCGTGACCCAGCCATGCCAGACCAGGCTGCGCTTCGAGGTGATCTTTTGCCCCGCGATCCCCTCCCACAAGCCCGCCGCCACCTGATGCGGGGCGGGCAGGACGGGGCGTTCCAGCGTCAGGGTCTGGCGGATTAGGTCGCCGGTTGTCAGCGTGGTCTCGGCCCGCGCCGCCTGGTCGCGGACCCAGGGCGCGTTCATCCAGACCGCCGCCCCATACCAGACTACGACGATCGCCAGCAGAACGGTCAGGATGGGCAAGGCCCGTAGGGTGGGGTTCACCCCACCATTCCCCCGCGCAACCGCCTCAGTCATAGCTGTGCCCCTCGCGCAGCCCTTCCCGCACCTGCTGGGCCAGAGCGATGAACTCGGGCGTGTCGCGGATTTCCAGCGGGCGGTCGCGCGGCAGGGGGCTGTCGATCACCCGCGTGATCCGGCCCGGACGCGGCGACATGACGACGATTTTCGTGGAAAGATACACCGCCTCGGGGATCGAGTGGGTGACAAAACCGATGGTCTTGCCGGTCTTCTTCCACAGATCCAGCAGCGCCTCGTTCAGGCGGTCGCGCACGATTTCATCAAGCGCGCCGAAGGGTTCGTCCATCAGCAGGATGTCGGCGTCAAAGGCCAAGGCGCGCGCGATCGAGGCACGCTGCTGCATCCCGCCGGACAATTGCCAGGGATACTTGCCCCCAAAGCCGGCCAGGTCCACCAGATCCAGCACGCGGGCGATCCGCTGCTGGCGGTCCGGCCTTGCAAAGCCCATGATCTCCAGCGGCAGGCTGATGTTCCCGGCAATCGTCCGCCACGGATAAAGCCCCGGCGCCTGGAAGACATAGCCATAGGCCCGCCTGCGCCGCGCCTGATCCGGGGTCATGCCTGCGACGGACAGCGTGCCGGCAGTGGGGGTTTCGAGTGCGGCAATGGCGCGCAGGAAGGTGGTCTTGCCGCAGCCGGACGGGCCGATGAAGCTGACGAAATCGCCCTGGTTGATGGTCAGGGATACGTTCTTCAGCGCATGGACCGGGCCATCGGCGGTCTGGAAAGTGAGGGAAATGTTTTCCGCGCTGATGACCGGCTGCATGGTGTCGATGCTGCGTTCCATTCTGCCTGGGGTCATGGCCTTGGAAATCTTTCCCGTGTCAGTGTCAGAGCCACAAACGGCCCGGCGATGGCAGCGACTGGTCCTGCCAGAGAAACAATGAAATAGATGAAGGCTTTTAAATCCAAACCTTCTGGCTCTTTACCGCTCATCATGCCGCTGAACCAAGTCGGCAGAGCAAGCGCACATATGGTTGCGATGATGCCTGCGGCACTTGCTGCCAACCCGCCGCCAATACCCGCCCATGCCGTTAGGCGACGCGCCAGCCACCAGCCAAAGACAGCAGGAAGGAAAGCTGTCGCAGCGATCATGAGGCCGAGAGGCAGGACAACTGGCAATGAAATGAATGGCGCAGCGACAAGTGCAAGCAGATCTATCTCATTTGTTGAAGTGTTGCTTAGAAACAGAGGCACCGGCCAAAACAGCATGGTGGCCAACCAAGTCGCCCAGAACCACTGCATGAAACCTGTACCATAGAGCCAGCCCATCACACCCCGCTCGCCGGTATCCCCGACCGTTCCACCGGCCTTGGCGCGGTCAGTTCCTTCCATGCCGACAACGCCCGGTTCACCGTTCCGCGCGGCTCACGTGCCACGAACTCGCCATGCCCCTCGCGCGAGTCCAGCCTGCCCTCCGTCACCGCGACATGGCCGCGCGTCAGGACATAGCGCGGCAGGCCTTTGACGCGCTGCCCCTCGAACACGTTGTAGTCGATGGCGGATTGCTGGCTGCCCGCGCTGATGGTCTTCTCGGCCTCGGGATCCCAGACGACCAGATCGGCATCGCTGCCCACCAGCACCGCGCCCTTCCGGGGATACATCCCCAGGATCTTGGCGATATTGGTCGAGGTGACGGCCACGAACTCGTTCGGCGTCAGGCGGCCCGTGCCGACCCCGTGGGTCCACAGCATCGGCATCCGATCCTCAAGCCCCCCTGTGCCGTTCGGGATCTTGGTGAAGTCGCCGATGCCGGTCCGTTTCTGTGCCGTGGTAAAGGCGCAATGATCCGTCGCCACCACCGACAGCGACCCCGATTGCAGCCCCGCCCATAGGCTGTCCTGGTGCAGCTTGTTGCGGAACGGGGGCGACATGACCCGCCGCGCCGCATGGTCCCAGTCGGGGTTGAAATATTCACTTTCGTCCAGCGTCAGGTGCTGGATAAGCGGCTCTCCCCAGACGCGCTTGCCTGCCGCCCGGGCGCGGCGGATCGCCTCGTGGCTATCCTCGCAGGACACGTGGACCACATACAGCAGCACGCCCGCCATGTCGGCCACCATGATGGCGCGGTTCGTGGCCTCGCCCTCGACCTGCGGGGGGCGGGAATAGGCATGGGCCTCGGGGCCGGTGTTGCCTTCTGCCAGCAGGCGCGCAGACAGTTCCGCCACCACGTCGCCGTTCTCGGCATGGACCAGGGCGATGCCGCCAAGGTCGCCAACCCGGCGGAAAGACGCGAACAACTCGTCGTCGTTCACCATCAGCGCGCCCTTGTAGGCCATGAAATGCTTGAAGCTGGTGATGCCGCGATCCACCACCGCCTGCATTTCGTTGAAGACCTGTTCCCCCCACCACGTCACCGCCATGTGGAAGCTGTAATCGCAATGCGCGCGGCCCGACTTGTTGTCCCACATCTGCAGGGCGTCCAGCAGCCCCTGCCCGGGCGAGGGCAGGGCGAAGTCCACCACCATGGTCGTGCCGCCCGCCAGCGCCGCCCGCGTGCCGCTGTCGAAGTCGTCGGCGGAATAGGTGCCCATGAAGGGCATCTCCAGATGCGTGTGCGGGTCGATTCCGCCCGGCATGACATAGCATCCGGTGGCGTCCAGCACCCTGTCGCCAGTCAGCCCCTGGCCGATGGCCGCGATGCGCCCGCCCTCGACCAGCACATCGGCCTTGTAGGTCAGATCGGCGGTGACGATGGTGCCGTTGCGGATGACCGTGCTCATGGATGCCCTCATCTTCTGTGTTCAAATATCCCGGGGGTCCGGGGGCAGCGCCCCCGGCTTTCGTCCGCGTCAGCGGACAATCTCGGCCGCATCCAGCACCGCGTGCAGCAGCACATCCGCACCCGCCGATGCCCATTCGGGGGTGATCTCCTCGGCCTCGTTATGCGACAACCCGTCCACGCAGGGGCACATGATCATAACCGTGGGCGCCACGCGGTTGATCCAGCAGGCGTCATGCCCCGCGCCCGAGACGATGTTCATGTGGCTGTAACCCAAGCGTTCCGCCGCGTTGCGGACCTTCTCCACAAGGCCTGGGTCGAAAGCCACGGGGTCGAAATGGCCGACCGGCTCGATCTCGATCCCCAGACCCAGGGCGGCGGCGATCTGCGGCGCCTCCTCCTCCAGGCGCGCCCGCATCGCGTTCAGCTTGGCCAGATCGGGACTGCGGAAATCGACGGTGAAGACCGCGCGGCCCGGGATTACGTTGCGGCTGTTCGGCCAGACATTCGCCTGGCCCACCGCGCCCACGGCGTCGGGCTGGTGATCCATCGCGATGCGATGCACGGCCTCGATGATCCGCGCCATGCCAAGCCCCGCGTTCACCCGCATGGACATCGGCGTCGATCCGGTATGCGCGTCCTTGCCGGTCAGCGTGATCTGCAACCACCACAATCCCTGGCCGTGCGTGACGACCCCGATCTGCTTGCCCTCGGCCTCCAGGATCGGGCCCTGCTCGATATGGTATTCGAACATCGCATGGATGCGGCGATCGCCCGGAGCCTCGTCGCCGCGCCAGCCGATGCGGTCAAGCTCGTCCCCGAAGCGCTTGCCCTCGGCGTCGGTGCGGCTGTTGGCGTAATCCTCGGTCAACACACCCGCGAAGACGCCGGATGCCAGCATCGCCGGGGCAAAGCGTGCGCCTTCCTCGTTCGTCCAGTTCACGACCACGATGGGACGGCGCGTGGTGATGCCCATGTCGCGGATCGACCGGATCACCTCCAGCCCCGACAGCACGCCCAGCACGCCGTCGAACTTGCCGCCCGTCGGCTGCGTGTCCAGATGGCTGCCGATATAGACGGGGTCCAGATCCGGCTCGGTGCCCTCGTGGCGCATGAACATGTTGCCCATGCGGTCCAGACCCATGGTCATGCCCGCACCCTCGCACCAGGTGCGGAACAGGGCGCGCCCTTCGGCATCGGCATCGGTCAGGGTCTGGCGGTTGTTGCCGCCCGCCACGCCGGGGCCGATCTGCGCCATCTGCATCAGGCTGTCCCACAGCCGTTCGCCGTCAACCCGCATGTTGGCAGCCGGAACCAGCCCGCTGGCATCGGTCATCTGTCGTCCTTCCTGTCTGGCCGCCCCGTTCTGGCGCAGGGCAGGCTTGATGGGGCCGGGGGCAGTGCGCCCGGTAACACCCTTCCTTTATTGACCAAATGGTCAGGATCACGCTAGCACGGGGCAGGGTTCAGTCAAGCGTCCCGAACGGGGCCACCTTGCCGCCTGCCCAAAAATGCATCAGGGGAAAGAGACACAGGAATGGCCGACCAGTCGCAGCCTCCCCTGACGCGCATCCAGCAGAAGAACCGGGACCTGATCCTGGAAGGAGCATTGTCGGTCTTTTCCGTCAACGGATTTCGCGGCGCCACCATCGACCAGATCGCCGACGCGGCAGGGCTGTCGAAGCCCAACGTCCTGTATTACTTCGCGTCCAAGGACGACATCCACAAGACCCTGCTGACGACGCTGCTGGACATGTGGCTTGCCCCCATGATCCGAATCGATCCCGACGGCGACCCGCTGGAGGAGGTGATGACCTATGTCCGCGCCAAGCTGGAGATGTCGCGCCGCTTTCCCCGCGAAAGCCGCCTGTTTGCCTATGAGATCCTGCAGGGCGCGCCGCATCTCACGGAAATCCTGGGGGGCGGCTTGCGGCAGATCGTCGATCGTGCGGCGACGATCCTTCAAGGCTGGATGGATGATGGACGCCTTGCCCCCGTCGAGCCGCGCCACCTCATCTTCTCGATCTGGGCGCTGACCCAGCACTATGCCGATTTCGAGGTGCAGGTGCGCGCGGTGCTTGGCCCCGGACATGACCCTTTCGTCGAGGCCGGTCCCTTCCTGGACAATCTTTACCGCAAGATCCTGGGCCTCTAGCCGGGGCTTTGCGACAGCATCGCCGCCGCAGACTGGATCAGGGTCAGGTTCTCGCGCGCAGCGCCGATGAAATCGTCAACTTCTCCGCTGGCCCAGTCCTTGGTTGCGGCATTGGTGGCGGCCACGATGGCGGCGGCCAGGATCTCGATCTGGGCGGGCTTGGCGTCGGGACAGCGGCGGCGCAGCAGATCGCGCATCTGCGCGCGGCGCGACAGGATTGTGGAATTGCGCAGGGCGTCCAGCTTGGCATCCGAATTGGCCAGGACGAGGATGTGGGCCAGAAGCTCCCGCTCCTCGATGAAGCGTGCCAGGTGAACGGTGATCAGGCGGTCCAGATCCTCCAGCAGGGTGCCACGCCCCTTCACGAACTGCTCGGACGCATCGGCCGGATAATCGGGCGGCGGCCCCATCATCGCCGCCTCCTTGTAGGGATAATAGTTGAAGAAGGTTCGGGTGCTGATCCCGGCTTCCTTGGCTATCGCCTCGGTCGTGACATTCGCCAGTCCGTCGCGCACCGCCAGTTTGATCGCCGTCGCCTGGATTTTCTTGGCCGTTCGGTAACGACGCGTCATTTGCGGCATCTGGCAGCTTTCGGTTGGCGTTCATCTTGATGAAAAGGTGTCAGGATACGGGCTGTGCCGTCAAGCCACTTGCAGGATCCCGCTGTTTCGGCAGTCATTCGTCAACAAAAGACGCCGCGCGCGAAAGGCGTGCGGCGTTGCAGGTCGTGGTGCAGGAACGATGTTTCAGGCGCCCCAGGTGCGGACGGGTCCGCAGTCCATATGGACGAAGTTGGAACGAGAATACTTGCCCACGCCCCCGGCCCGGCAGGACATCGCGGCATTGTACATCTGGCCCACCGAACGCGACTTCAGCCGCAGATCGGCAGCCTTGCCCACCATGTGCAGCGAATTGCGGGCCACCCCGGCCGAACTGCGGCGCAGCATCGCATTCGTGCGGGGCGAGCGATAGCCGGACAGCATCATGTAGGGTTCGTTGGTCTGCAGCAGCCGGTGCGAGGCGGCGGCAACGTCCACGGTGCGCGGGTCGATCCCGATGGCTTCGCCAGTGCGCCAGTCGCGCATGAAGATATTGATCTCGTTCAGGGCTTCGCGGATGTACTTTCCATCCACCCAGTAAACCGTGTCCAGGCTTTCGCCGGTCCTGCCCGAATACATGCGGATGCGGCGCATGTCGCCTGCCCCCCGCAGCAACCCGAAGGCGTTCCCCATAACCGGCGCTGCCGCCACGGTTGTAGCCGCAAACACACCCAGAATGCCGCGGCGCGAAAGAAGGTCGAATGTCATGTCAGATCGCCTGTCCCACTTCGTCTTTTTCCGCCGCAGTTGCTGCAGCGCGGCCGAGGTTATCCCCGGCTGCTTAACAATATGTCAAAAGACCGTGCGCTCAGAAATAGATTCCTTCCCTGCCGCGTGTAATTTCACTCATGTTAGGCGAGAACCTGCCGATCATCACCTGATGTGGCAAGGTCGCCGCGCGACTGTGGCGTCGTTGCAACCATTGCCCCGTCATGCGCGGAAGTGCCCTGCATTCGCTGGTGAAAAAAGGGGAACGATGACAGAATCCAAGGCTGGAATTGAAGGGACGGCGATGCGCGGCCAGACACTTTTTGCGGCTATTCTGTTGATCTGGACTGGACAATCTGCGGTTGCGCAGACGCAGGCGAGACTGGCCCCCTCGGTGGCTGTTGCCGCAGCACCACGCCTTGAATTCAGCGCCCAGGACATGGCTCTGGCTGAAAAGGCGGCAGCTGTCCCGGACCTGGCCTCCTATTACGGGTCGCATGGGTTGCGGCCGATCTTCATGGGCGAACGCGCGGGTGAACTGCGCAACGCCCTGAGCGAGGCGATCGCGACCGCGCCCCTGCATGGCATTCCGGTGGGCCGTTATGCCACGGCTGCCCTTGCCGCCGATGCCCGCGATGCGGACACCGAGGTCAGGCAGGCGCGAATCCTCGTGCGCTATATGCGGGACATGACCGGAGGCGTGGTGCGGCCGGCCTCGGTCGATCCGCTGATCAAGCGAGAGGTCCGGCGCCCGCCCATCGACCGCCTGATCCGTGATTTCACGCAGGCGCCAAACCCACGGCAGTTCCTTCTGGATCTTCAGCCGCGCCACCCTGCCTATCTCGCGCTTCAACGTGCCCTGACGGTCCAGGATACCCTGGTTGCTTCTGCCGATCTGCCCCGCGTCCCCGAAGGATTGTGGCGGACGGGAATGCGCGGCGACGGCATCGCCTTCCTGCGCGCCCGTCTGGGCAGCATCGGCTTTGACGCGCCCGCCGCTGATCCCCTGGCCTATGACGCAGCCTTGGCCGACGCGGTGGCGCGCTATCAGGCGGCGGTCGGGCTGCCTTCCGACGGGGTGGCCGGGCCCAAGACCATCCGTCACCTGAACGGCGATGTCCCGGACGATGCCCGCAACCGCGCCATCGTCGTGGCCCTGGAACGGATGCGCTGGATGGCGTCCGAGGATCTGGACGCCCGCCATGTCTGGGTGAACATCCCCGAATACACCGCCCGAATCATGGAGAACGGGGCCGAGGTTTTCCGCACCCGCGTCGTCGTGGGTCATGCCGACCACGACCGCCAGACCCCCGAGTTTTCCGATCAGATCGAATATGTCGTGGCCAATCCCCGCTGGAACGTGCCCCGGTCGATCACGGTCAAGGAATACCTGCCCAAACTGCAGGCCAACCGCCATGCGGTGTCGCATCTGGACGTCGTTGACGGGAACGGCAACGTGATCGCGCGCGACCGCATCGACTTCGGCCGCTATACGGCGGCGAACTTTCCCTATCGGATGCGGCAGAAATCCAGCGACGACAATGCCCTGGGCCTTGTGAAGTTCATCTTCCCGAACCCCTGGAACATCTATCTGCACGATACGCCGACCAAGCATCTGTTCGGCAATGCGATGCGTGCCCATTCCCATGGCTGCATCCGCATCGGCGATCCTTTCGATCTGGCCTATGCCCTTCTGTCGAAGCAGACGAACGATCCGCAGGCCATGTTCCATCGGGCGCTGGATCGTGGAAGCGAGGCATGGCTGAAGCTTACCCCCATCGTTCCCGTGCATCTGGTCTATTTCACGGCCTTCCCGGATGCGGACGGCACGATCCGCCGGTTCGAGGACGTCTATGGCCGTGACGCGCCCTTGTATGATGCGATCCAGAAGGCCGGGCTGGATTCATAGGTCCGAAAAGTCTAAGCCCCTTTCCGACAAGGGGGCGATCCATGGCAATCACGATCGGACAACTGGCGCAGGCGCTCGAGGCGAAGGCCTGGGGGGATCTGGACCTGCCCGTCACCGGCGCGGCAGAACCCCAGGCGACCGGCCCGGTCGGTCCCGAGGGCGGGGTCATCGCCATGGCCATGTCCCCGAAATATGCGGATACGCTGAAACCCGGCAGCATCGCGATCCTGGCCGAGGGAATGGACCCCCAGGCCTATGGCCTGAAGGCCGCAATCTTTGCGCCGCGCCCGCGCCTGCTGATGGCAGGGCTGACGCGCGCATTCGACCCCGGTCCCGATATTGCCCCCGGCATCCATCCGACGGCGGTCATCGACCCTTCGGCGCAGGTGGGCGAAGGCGCGGCCATCGGTCCTTTCGTGGTGATCGGCGCCGATGTGCGGATTGGCACAGGCGCCCGGATCGGGCCGCATGTGTCGATTGGTCGCGGGTCGTGCCTGGGGGACGACCTGCTGTTGAACGCGGGCGTGCGCATCGCGCATGGCGTGACGGCGGGCGACCGGCTGATCGTGCAGTCGAACGCGGTCATCGGCGGCGACGGCTTTTCCTTTGTCACCCCCGAGGAGTCGGGGATCGAGGAGATCCGCCGCACCCTGGGCACGCGCGCGGGGATCAAGCAGCAGCACTGGACCCGCATCCACTCGCTGGGCGGGGTCGAGATCGGCGATGACGTGGAAATCGGCGCGAATGCCACCATCGACCGGGGCACGATCCGCGCGACGCGCGTGGGCAACGGCACCAAGATCGACAACCTGGTGATGCTTGGCCACAATGTCACGGTGGGCGACGATTGCCTGCTGTGTTCGCAGGTGGGTATCGCCGGCTCCGCCCGGATCGGCAACCGCGTCGTGCTGGCCGGCAAGGTCGGCGTGAATGACAATATTGACGTGGGCGACGACGTGATCGCGGGTGGGGCCAGCAAGATCTTTACCCGCGTGCCGGCAGGGCGCGTGATCCTGGGCAATCCGGCGGTCAAGATGGAAACCCAGATGGAAATCCAGAAGGCCATCCGCCGCCTGCCACGTTTCGCCGAGCAACTGGCAAGGCTTCAGGAAACTGTTACACGACTGTTGGAAAAGGGCTGAGCAGGAGGCGTCATGACCGACCAGATCAGAAACCGCATCCGGGCCATCATCGCCGAGCAGGCCATGCTGGAACCCGACCAGATCACCGACGACGCGACCCCCCAGGATCTTGGCATCGACAGCCTGGGCCTGGTCGAATCGATCTTTGCCATCGAGGAAGAGTTCGACATCTCGATCCCATTCAACGCCAACGAACCCGAAAAGTCGGATTTCGACATTTCGAACATGGGCACGATCATGGCGGCGGTCGAACGGCTGGTGGCGCAGAAGGCCGCATGACGTCGAAGAATTCCGAACGGCAGGACGGGCTGCGGCGCGTGGTCATCACCGGCGCGGGCACGATCAACGCGCTTGGCCACGACGTGCCGACCACGATGGAGGCGTTCAGGCAAGGGCGCTGCGGCATCGGCCCGCTGGAATTCCGCGACGTTGACCGGCTGTCGATCCAGATCGGCGCGCAGGTCCATCCCTGGAAGGCCGAGGATTACTTCAACCGTCAGCAGATCCTGCTTTACGACAAGTTCACCCAGTTCGCCCTGCTGGCCGCCAAGCAGGCCGTCGCGCAGGCGGGCCTGGATTTCCAGGGCGCGCTTGGCCTGCGGTCCGGCGTCGTGCTGGGCACGGCGGGCGGCGGGCTGAACACCTGGGACGAGAATTACCGCACCGTCTATGAGGAAGGGAAGAACCGCGTCCATCCCTTTGTCGTTCCCAAGCTGATGAATAACGCCGCCGCAAGCCATGTCAGCATGGAATTCGGGCTGCGCGGCCCGGCCTTCACGGTGGCCACCGCCTGCGCCAGTTCCAACCATGCGATGGGCCTTGCGTTCCAGATGGTCCGGTCGGGTGGCGCGCAGGTGATGTTGACCGGCGGGTCCGAAGCGATGCTGTGCTTTGGCGGCGTCAAGGCCTGGGAAGGGCTGCGCGTCATGTCCAAGGATGCCTGCCGCCCGTTTTCGGCCAACCGCAACGGCATGGTCCAGGGCGAGGGCGCGGGCGTCTTTGTCTTCGAGGATTACGAGCATGCCCATGCCCGCGGCGCCGATATCCTGGCCGAGGTGGTGGGTTTCGCCATGTCATCGGACGCGCAGGACATCGTGATGCCCTCGGCCCAAGGTGCGGAACGCGCGATCACCGCCGCGCTGCACGATGCCGGCCTGAACCCGGAAGACGTGGGCTATATCAACGCGCACGGCACCGGGACGGCCGCGAACGACAAGACGGAATGCGCAGCCGTGGCCCATGCATTCGGCCACCACGCGGATCGGCTGATGATTTCGTCCACCAAGGCCATGCACGGCCATATCATCGGCGGCACCGGGGCGGTGGAGTTGCTGGCCTGCATCATGGCGCTGCGCGACGGGGTGATCGCGCCTACCATCGGCTATCAGGAAGCCGATCCAGAATGCGGCCTGGACGTCGTCCCGAACGAGGCGCGCGAGGCAAGGGTCGATGCGGTGCTGTCCAATGCCTTTGCGTTTGGCGGGCTGAACGCCGTGATCGCGCTGCGCCGGATCTGAGCAGCGGAAAACCGCGCCCTTGGACAAAGGGCGCGGTTTCCAGGGTTTCAGCAGGTCAGTTGGCCGGCGCTTCTTCCGCCGGAGCCTCGGCGGCAGGGGCTTGGTTGGCGGGGGCCTCGGCATAGGCGTTCAGCGCGTCAAAGGCTGCGGTGAAGCCCGACAGGGACATGGTCAGGCGCACCGGGTTTTCGCGGTCGGCGCCGAAGGGCAGCAGCGTCACCGTCGCATTCGCGCCGCGCTTCAACGCGTCAAGTTCGGCCTGGGTGAAGCCCATCCGGGACACGCAGCCGACCGGGGCACAGAAGTTGAAGGGATAGCCGCGCGGCTCGGCCGTGCCGACCGCGAAGCCAAGGCCTTGGACCAGATCGGTTTCAAGCGGTGCCACCAGCGTCGCCCCGGCCGCAACCTCGCTGTTGCGCAGCGGGATCATGGTAATCTCGGCAACCGAGTTTCCTTCTCCGTCCTTCAGCAACTGATACAGCTCGCACGGATCCTTGCCCTGCTCGGCCTTCAGGCAACGGGTGGTCCAGTCCTGATGGGTTTCCTTGACGTAATACTGCCCGGCCTGCGGTTCGGCATTGGCCGCCGGGGCGCTTTCGGCCGCAGGCGCATCCGTCGCCGTTGCGGGCGCATCCGCCGCAGGGGCGTCGGTGGCTGCTGCAGAGGCATCCGCGGCCGGTGCCGGGGACGCCGGAGCCTCGGCCGCCGGGGTGTCGGGCGCGGCCGGAGCGGTGCTGTCCTGCGCGAAGGCCGGGGCCGCGATCAAGGCGAGCGCCGCCAGGGCCGCCTGCGAAGGTTTGATTGGCATGGTTGTTTCGTCCCTTTGCTCAATGCGTTGGGGGGGCCTAACATGTCCCGCAGGGTTTGTCAGGCGACAACAGGAACAGCCCGTTCACCATGGCTTGACCCGGCTTACGGCGATTGCCCCGGACACGGACTGCCTGCATCGGCAGACGGAAAAATAAAAGGGTCGCGGCATGAACCACGACCCCAGCGCCTGATGGCGCCCCTCTCCCTGCCGGACTGGCCGGTCATCATTGATCCGCACGCTAGTCGCGCCGTCGTGATCAGTCAACAGTTCCGTGACACAGGGCCCATCACAAAAAAAAGCCGCGCCCGAAGGCGCGGCAGTCCAACAGGGAGGAAGGTTCACGCATCGACGACCTTGATGCCGAACGATTCTCATACTGGCATGAATGGGTTAACATTGTATTGTCGCGCAGGACGCCGCATCGCTCGGCGGCGCAACAGCAGGCGGGGGCGGGAATGGCGGATGTGGTGGACAGCCAGACGAATGCGGTGTTCGTGGGCGGCGGCGGCGCGGGCCATGCCAGTCCGCAAACCCTGCTGCTGAAATATGCCAACCGCCATGGGCTGATCGCGGGCGCGACCGGCACCGGCAAGACCGTGACCCTGCAAACCCTGGCCGAGTCGCTGTCGCTGGCGGGCGTCCCGGTGTTTCTGGCCGATGTGAAGGGCGATCTGGCCGGCCTGTCGCGCGCCGGCAGCGCGGATGGAAAGCTGCACCAGGCCTTTTCCGAACGGGCGTCGCAGATCGGCATTCCCCTGGCGTATCAGGCGTTCCCGGTGACTTTCTGGGATATCTGGGGCAATGCCGGCCATCCTGTCCGCACCACTCCGGCCGAAATGGGGCCGCTGCTGCTGTCGCGCCTGATGGATTTGACCGACGCGCAGGAGGGGGTGATGAACATCGCCTTCCGTGTGGCTGACGAACAGGGCCTGGCGCTGCTGGACCTGAAGGACTTGCAGGCGATGCTGGTCTGGGTCGGCCAGAACGCAGCCGACCTGTCGCTGCGCTATGGCAATGTCAGCACGGCCAGTGTGGGCGCGATCCAGAGGGCCTTGCTGGTTCTGGAAAACCAGGGCGGCGACAGCCTGTTCGGGGAACCTGCGCTGGAACTGTCGGACATTATGCGGCAGGATGCCTCGGGGAAGGGGATGATCAACATCCTGGCCGCCGACCGGCTGATGCAGTCGCCCCGGCTTTATGCGACCTTCCTGTTGTGGCTGTTGTCCGAACTGTTCGAGCAACTGCCCGAGGTTGGCGACCCTGACCGCCCGCGCATCGCATTCTTCTTCGACGAGGCGCATCTGCTGTTCGACGATGCGCCGAAGGCGTTGATCGAAAAAGTCGAACAGGTTGCGCGCCTGATCCGGTCGAAGGGGGTCAGCATCTGGTTCGTCAGCCAGAATCCCACCGATATTCCCGATGCGATCCTGGGACAGCTTGGCAACCGCATCCAGCACGCGCTGCGCGCCTTTACCGCCAAGGACCAGAAGGCGCTGCGCATGGCGGCCCAGAACTATCGCGCCAATCCTGATTTCGACACGGCGGAGGCCATCCAGAACGTCGGCACCGGCGAGGCCGTTACTTCGCTTCTGGAGGCGAAGGGCGTGCCGGGCGTGGTGCAGCGAACGCTGATTCGCCCGCCCTTCAGCAGGCTTGGTCCTATCAGCGATACCGAGCGGGCCGAGACAATGAACGCGTCCCCCCTGGGCCTGAAATACGGCCAGGCCGTTGACCGAGTTTCGGCGCACGAGATGCTGGCCCGGAAGGCAGAGGAGGCCGCAAAGGCCGCCGCCCAGGCCGAAGCGAAGGCCAAAGAGAACGACGCGCTGTTCGACATGACGCGGGACGAATACCGCAACGCGCGCCGTTACGAGCCACGGGACGAGGGACGCACCCGATCGTCCCGCAGCGATTCGATCGTGGAAACCTTCGGGAAAAGTCTGGCACGGCAGCTTGGCACGAGATCCGGCCAGGCCATTGTCAGGGGCGTGCTGGGATCGCTGTTCCGGGGCCGCTGATCGCAGCACCGACCTGCGCCAGCAGCGCTGCCCCCATCTGCGCGGCCGACCTGACCGCGATGGGGGCATCCGCGACGGCGGCGCGCATTTCCGCAAGGATGGCGATCATCAGCAGAACGTGCCGGTGCATGTCGTATTCCGCCGCGCGTTGCAGACGGGCATCGTTCAGCAGGGCTTCTTCGGCCCGCAGACGCGGCAGGGCAGCGCCGGGGGCGGGGCAGTGGTCGGTGCGAAGCAGGCGTTTCAGGTCGCGGTCGCGCTTCCATCCGGCCTGACCTTCGCGCGCCGCGCGGATCAGGCAGCGCGGTCGGCGCAGCGGTTCGGCCACGGGGCGGGGGCGGAAAGCGATCACGTTCGACATGTAGCTCATTTCAGAACTGTCCCATTCAAGTTGGTGCGACCAGCTTCACACAACTTTAACGGGTGTTGCCTGCTGCTTTATCGCAGCGTGCGCTGAGGCAACGCATCTTTAGGGTTTGTTAGGGAATGTTGCGGCTATCTGCTGATTATCAGCCGTTCCATTAACCACGCTTAACGCAACCCAAGGTAGTTCGGTTCCTTCAAGCTGCCTAAGGATGACAAGGGACAAGACATGACGCTTTTGACCGGTGATTTCGCCATCGACAGCCTAGCCGCGGAGCACCGTTCGCCGACCGAGGCCATAGACACCCCCGCCAGCGACCTGCCGGATGATGCGCGGCTTTATCTGCGCCATGTCGAGGGAGGCCAGTCGATCCGCGCCCTGGCCCGGTCCGAAGGCTGCCACGCATCGACCATCCTGCGGCGCATCCGCCGGTTCGAGGCGCGGCGCGACGACCCCCTGATCGACGGCGCCCTGACCGAAATCGCCGAAAGCCCGCGCAAGCTGGACGAACGCCAGGCGCTGCGCCTGCTGCGGCGCCTGGCCGAACCAGGGGCCGTCCTGGTCACGGCCGAGGGGATGGACAAGGCCATCATCAGCCGCGACGATATCAGAACGGCGGTTCTTGACCGCTGGATCGCCGAAACGATGGCATTGAAGGGGTGGGTGACGCCTTCTGCCGCCCCTGGGCGGGTCCAGCGTTACGCGATCGCGCCTGCCGGTCGGGATGCCCTGCGCGCGATGCTGCGTTCCCCGCGGCAGCGCAAGGCCGTCCCTGGTCCCGCCGATTTCACCGACGCAAGCCCCGTTGCCAACGACAATACCCCCGGCATGGCCGAGGCGCCCGCCGCCTTCGATCACGCCGACCGTCATCGGGTCTGGGAAAAGCGCGTCATCGAAGACCCCGAGGATGGCCGCCGTCGCCGCACCCGCGTCAACATCGCCGAAAGTCCGCTTCTTCTGCTGGCGCGCCGTCGTGATGGGGCCGGCAAGCCCTTCCTGTCGCCCGGCATGGTCGCCGCCGGCGAACGCCTGCGCGAGGATTTCGAACTGGCGCAGATGGGTCCGCGCGTCACGCAGAACTGGGCCGGCTTCATGACATCGGGCATCGATGTCAGCCGCAGCGGCGGGGGCTATCGCGGCGGATCGGAATCGGCGCGCGACCGGGTGGCGATGGCCCTGCGCGATCTTGGCCCCGGCATGGGCGACATCGTGCTGCGCGTCTGCTGCTTCCTGGAAGGGATCGAGATGACCGAGCGCCGCCTTGGCTGGTCGGCACGGTCGGGCAAGATCGTGCTGCGGTTGGCGCTGATGCGGCTGGAACGGCATTATGAGGAAACCTATGGAAGCGGTTCCCGGCTAATCGGCTGAGACGAAAAAGGGGGCGCGGACGCCCCCTTTTCTTCTTGCGTGACTATCACTCGGCGGCGTGGCGATGCGCCGCCTTTTCCGCACGCGCCGCCCGGATCCCCGCGCCATAGGCCGGACTGATCCGGTCGAAATGGACCAGAACGCGTTCGAGCACGTCTTCGTCCGCACCCTCCATGGCGGCGGCGATGTTCTTGTAGAGCCGCGCCCGTTCCTCGTCGTTCAGCACCCGGTCATGCAGCGCGCGCGGCTGTTCGTAATCGTCGATCATCTGCCGATGCGGCTGGCGTGCGGCCACGCCGGACAGGCGCAGCGGGGGTTCGGCGAAGGACGGATCCTCGACCGCGCCGCCACGGCTGTTCGGCTCGTAATAGGCGTCGGTGCTGCCCGTCACCCCTCCAAAGAAGTTCATCTGCCCATCCTTGTGATAGTGGTGGACCGGGCATTTCGGCGCGTTTACCGGCAGGTGCTCGTAATGCGTGCCCAGGCGATAGCGATGCGCGTCGGCATAGCTGAAGACGCGGGCCTGCAGCATCTTGTCGGGGCTGTAGCCGATGCCGCGGACCTTGTTCGACGGGCTGAAGGCCGCCTGCTCGATCTGGGCGAAATAGTTGTCGGCATTGCGGTTCAGCTCGAACTCGCCCACCTCGATCAACGGATAGTCCCCGTGCGGCCAGACCTTGGTCAGGTCGAAGGGATCATAGGGCGTCTTCTCGGCGTCCAGTTCCGGCATGATCTGGACATACATGGTCCAGCGCGGGAACTCGCCACGCTCGATCTTGCCGAACAGCGCCTCTTGATAGCCTTCGCGGGTATGGCCGATGATCTCGGCGGCCTCGCCGTTGGTATAGAAGCGGTGGCCCTGGCGGGTCTTGAAGTGGAACTTGACCCAGAACCGCTCGCCCTCCGTGTTCCAGAAGGAATAGGTGTGGCTGCCGAAGCCGTCCATGAAGGTCGGATCCTGCGGAAGGCCCCGGTCCGACATCAGGATCGTCACCTGGTGCAGCGATTCGGGCACCTGGCCCCAGAAGTCCCACATGGCGGTGGCGCTGCGCAGGTTGGTGCGCGGGTGACGCTTCTGCGTGTGGATGAAGTCGGGGAACTTCAGCGGGTCGCGGACAAAGAACACGGGCGTGTTGTTGCCCACCAGATCCCAGTTGCCCTCGTCGGTATAGAACTTCAGGGCGAATCCGCGCACGTCGCGCTCGTGGTCGGCCGCGCCCATCTCGCCCGCAACGGTGGAAAACCGCGCCAGCATCGGGGTGGTCTTGCCGACCTGCCCGAAGATCGAGGCGCAGCTGTATCGCGTAATGTCATGGGTCACGGTGAAGGTGCCGAAGGCGCCCCAGCCTTTCGCATGAACCACGCGTTCCGGGATGCGTTCGCGGTTCTGGTGCGCCAGCTTTTCCAGAAGCTGGTAATCCTGCATCAGCACCGGGCCGCGGTCGCCGGCGGTCTCGCTGTGCTGGTTCGACGCGATCGGCGCGCCGGCCGTGGTGGTCATCCGGGGACGGGACGTGTCCTGGGTCATGCCTTGGCTCCTTCAGAATGGGTTGGGCAGAATGGGTTGGGTTGTTTCTGACCGAACAGGGGCATAAACGGAAATCGGATAAATCAATGAATCCGATAAGGATGCCTGATGAACATCACCCTTCGCCAGTTGCGCTATTTCCTGGCGCTGGCCCAGCAGGCGCATTTCACCCGCGCGGCCGAGGTGATGAACGTCACCCAGCCTGCGCTTTCCATGCAGATCCGCGCGCTGGAGGAGGAGGTCGGCGCCCCCCTGGTCGAACGGACCCCGGCGGGAGTGTTGCTGACCCCGCAGGGCCGCGCGCTGGAGGCCCATGCCCGCAAGGTGATGGCGGCGATGGCGGGGCTGGAGCAGGGGATGCGCCAGCCGGGGCAGGGCGGGCGGCTGATGCTGGGGATGATCCCCACCGTCGCCCCCTATCTGCTGCCCGAGGCGCTGCCGGTCCTGCGCGCCCAGGACATCGGCCGCGACCTGCACCTGCGCGAGGCGCAAACCGACCGGCTGGTCGAGGAGCTGGTCCAGGGGCGGCTGGACGTGGCCGTGGTGGCGACCGCGCCCGACAGCCCCGATCTGGCCGCGACCCCGCTGTTCACCGACCGCTTCCTGCTGGCGGGCAGCCCCGACCAGATCGCCCGCGTCAGTGCGCTGCGGCCCGGGCCGCGCGACCTGGATCCCGGCCAGTTGCTGCTGCTGGACGAAGGGCATTGCCTGGGCGCTCAGGCGCTGGAGGTCTGCGGGCTTGGCCGCCGTGGCGCGCGGCTGGACCTGGGCGCGGCCTCGCTGTCAACGCTGTGCCGGCTGGCGGCGCAGGGGATGGGGCTGACCTTCCTGCCGCAGCTTGCCCTCCGCCAGGAACGCGCGGCCGCCCCCGGCCTGTCGGTGGTCGAGTTTCCCGACCCCCAGCCATCGCGAAAGGTGCTGCTGCTGCGCCGCGCCTCGACCCCGCCGGGCGGCTGGCTGGACGACCTGGCGGCCACCCTGGCCGGGGCGGGCCAGCGGGTGATGGCGGGCTGACGGGGCAGGGCCGCTTGACGGCGCCTCCATGGCCCGCCAAGCATGATGCCGCAACGCGAAAACACGGAACCACTTGGGCAGGACGGACTTTCCTGACCAACGGCCCTTTTTTACAGGAATTTGCCCATGCAGGACATCATCGCCCTTATGCAGCAACCCGAAGCCTGGGTGGCGCTTGCCACCCTTATGGTGATGGAGATCGTGCTGGGCATCGACAACCTGCTGTTCATCTCGATCCTGTCGAACAAGCTGCCCCACGGCCAGCGTGAGCGCGCGCGCAAGATCGGCATCGGCCTGGCGCTGATCATGCGGCTGGGATTGCTGGCGACGATCGCCTGGATCGTGCAGCTGACGCAGCCCGTGGTGACGATTCTGGGGAATGAACTGTCCTGGAAGGACATGATCTTGATTGCGGGCGGTCTGTTCCTGGTCTGGAAGGCCACCAAGGAAATCCACCACCACGTCGATCCTGTCGATCACGAGGACACGATGGTGGGCGTCGCCGGCATCACCTTTGGAGGCGCCATCGTGCAGATCCTGATGTTGGACCTGGTTTTTTCCATCGACAGCATCATCACCGCCGTGGGCATGACGCCGCATGTGGAAATCATGGTCGTGTCCGTCGTCGTGGCCGTCACCGTGATGCTGCTTGCGGCGAACCCGCTGGCGGCCTTCATCGGCAAGAACCCCACCATCGTGATGCTGGCGCTGTCCTTCCTGCTGCTGATCGGCACCACCCTGATCGCCGAGGGCTTCGGCGTGCATGTCCCGAAGGGCTATGTCTATGCCGCGATGGCCTTCTCGGCCATTGTCGAGGCGCTGAACATGTGGGCTCGCAACGCCCGCATCCGCAACAAGGCCAGCACGCATTAGCGGCTGGCCGGAGGGCCTTTGGGTATCATGTCAGGAAAGGCTGGTACCCGAGGTCGGACTCGAACCGACATGCCTTGCGGCGGCGGATTTTGAATCCGCTACGTCTACCATTCCGTCACTCGGGCCTTCTGTGCCTGCCCTAGCGCGAGGCAGGCGTCTTTGCAAGGGGGTCAGGCGCGGCCCAGCTTCTGCAAGCGCGCGGCGCGCAGCCGGGCGAAGTCGTCGCCGGCGTGATAGGACGACCGGGTCAGCGGCGTGGCCGAAACCATCAGGAAGCCCTTGCCGTAGGCAGCCTTTTCATAGCCCGCGAACTCCTCGGGCGTGACGAAGCGGTCCACGCGGTGATGTTTGGGCGTCGGTTGCAGATACTGGCCGATGGTCATGAAGTCGATGTCGGCGGCGCGCATGTCGTCCATGACCTGCAAGACGCTGCCCCGATCCTCGCCCAGGCCCACCATGATGCCCGACTTGGTGAACATCGCAGGGTCCAGTTCCTTCACCTTCTGCAACAGCCGCAGCGAATGGAAATAACGCGCGCCGGGCCGGACCGTGGGATAGAGCGCAGGCACCGTTTCCAGGTTGTGGTTGAAGACATCGGGCCGCGCCTCGACCACGATCTCAACCGAACCTGGCTTCGATTTCAAGAAGTCGGGGACCAGCACCTCGATAGTCGAATCGGGACTGCGGTGGCGGATGGCGCGGATGGTCTGGGCGAAGTGATCCGCGCCGCCGTCGTCCAAGTCGTCGCGGTCCACGGAGGTGATGACCACATGCTTCAAGCCCAGCTTTTGCACGGCATGGGCAACGCGGCCGGGTTCGAACACGTCAAGGGCGTTGGGCTTGCCGGTCGCGACGTTGCAGAAGGTGCAGCCGCGCGTGCAGATTTCCCCCATGATCATCATGGTGGCGTGGCCCTGCGACCAGCATTCGCCCACGTTCGGGCAGCCGGCTTCCTCGCACACGGTGGACAGGCGGTTGTCCTTCATGATGTCGCGGGTGCGCTTGTAGCCGTCCGAGGTCGGCGCCTTCACGCGGATCCAGGCAGGCTTCTTGGGCTGTTCCTGATCGGGCCTGTGGGCCTTTTCCGGGTGTCTCTGGTCGGGAATCCGAAGATCGCGCAAGGCATGTCCTTTCGGTCGCGGTTGCGGCAGAAATAACCGCTTCGCGGGTTCAGTGCAACGCATGGTCGCCATGTGCGGATCGAAGGTCAGGACGCCTGTCTGCCGCGCCCGACCAGCCGGGACACGAACCGAAGCGGTGCCGTCACCCGCCACGATGTGCTGGCCAGGAACGCCGCCTCGCATTGGCTTGTCTCGGCACGGGCCTGGTCGCGTTCGGTCGTCAGCCGCTGGCAATTCACCGCCAGGCCGTCCCGCTCGGCACGCAACGTCTGTTCGGCCTGCCGCGCCGCTGCCAGGTCAGCCGCAAGGCGCGCGCCTTCCGCCGAGAGACGGCTCGAGTCCGCTATCAGGCTGTCGCGCGCCCTGACGGTGACGGCCAGTTCGGCTGACAGGATGTCCGCCCTTGCCCTTTCCTGCAGCGCGACGGCAGAGGCCTCCTGCACCTTGGCGATCAGGTCCACGATGCGCAGCGACGCCACGGTGGGGTCCTTCATCGCGACCGACAGTTCCTGTCGTTCCGCCTGTTCCCGGGCCTGCAGGTCAGCGAATTCCTTCAACTGCTGTTCGGCTGTCTGGTGGCGTTCCACCAGGGTGCTGTGGCGCGCATTCAGGTCGTCGAATTCCGCCCTGTTGCGATCCAGGTGACCGCCAAGGTCGTCCAGTTTCCCTTGAAGGCTTGTCACCTCTTTTGCGCGCAACACGGATTTCCGTGCCAGGGCGTCATACAGGGGGCCGACCTGATCCAGGGCGGCGCGCATCCTGTCCAGCCTTGCGTGATCTTCGCGGACCTCGCCGTCCCGCGCCCAGCGGTCCATGATGGCAAGCGTTTCCGTCAGCAAGGGCGGCACGTCGCCGGCAGCCTTGGTACGGTCACGATCATGGAAATGCTGCAAGTCGCGGCTGAGGAAATCGTCAACCCCCGACTGAACCGTGTCAGGGGGGCAGGGCCAGGCAAAGTCCAGCACCTGCGCGACGCGGGTCATCTCGGAACGCCAGTCCGTCAGAAGCGCCTCGTAGCAGGTAAAGGCCCGGGGCAGGCCGCGGCTTTCGGCCTCGGCGTCAAGGACATGCCGTTCCCACAGAAGCAGCCCGTATTCCGCGTCATAGCCTGTCCAGCGGGTCAGCGAGGGGGCGACGTCCAGGGGCGGGCGGTGCGTGTGGATGATCAGCGGCCGCGCCCCGAAGCGTGACAGCGCCTTCTGCCAGAAGGGCATCAGCCGGCAGACGCGCGGATCCTTCATGACGAAGACCGGCGCCTCGCCGTAGTCCAGGGTCAGGGTTTCCACCGCTTCGGCCAGGAAGGGTTCGGCCCCGTCGCCTTCAAGCCACTCGTCTGGAAAGCGGCGCGGATCCCACCAGGTGGTGCCCGCTGCATCCAGCAGCCTGTCGTTCAATTTCATGATGCGGTTCGATTCGAAGAACCCCTTGGCGTTCATCTCGGTCCCGGCCATCAGATCCTGTGGCAGCGCCGCCCCAAGATGGCCCACGACCCCCGCCAGCGCCGAGGTGCCCGACCGATGCATCCCCAGGACGATCAGGGCGGTTTTCGCAAGCTTGGGATCTTCCATCATCTGCTCCGGCGCATTCCACGACACAAGGCCAAGGCCCAGCGCTGTTTGTTGGATAGACGGAGGTTTGGCAAGTCCGGCCGGCACGGCATGGACATGTGGTCCGGGACGCGCCCGAAGAACTGAAATGCCTCATGCGCCATCCTGGTTCGGCCCGTGTTGTCAACGATGTCGTGTAGGGCGGCGGACGGAACAAGTTGTTCGTCAAGGGGTTCGTTCACCAATGAACCCTTTTGAAACGTAACGGAGGAAGGTATGTCTATCAAATCTCTTACCGCACCGCTGGCGATCGCCGCCGCCCTTGGCTTCGGGTCCACCGCCTTCGCGCAGACGATGGTCGGAACGCAGGAAGTCAGCGAAGCCGACATGGCCGCCGTCGCCGAACATTGCCGGACCCTGGCCATGGGTTCGGATGATCAGGCCACCAGCGCGACCGAGTCCGGCGGCGATGCGGGCAATTCCGGCAATGCGGACGACGATTCGGTGTCCGGCACCGGCCCCGACACGGATGCCGGCACCATGGATGCCGCGCAACCCACCACGGGCAACGAAGGCAACCAGGACGACGACTCGCGCGATCCGGCCATGGCCGCTACGGCATCCGACAACTCGGCCACGGCGACGACCGGTCTGGAAGGCAACCAGGATGCCGACCAGTTCTCGGGCACGATCAACATGGAGATCATCACCCTGGCCGATTGCCAGGCTGCGGGGATGTAACGGTCCCATCCCATTGTGCGACCAAGGGCAGCCTCCAGGGGCTGCCTTTTTTGTGGATTGGGGCCCCCGTCGCGGTGTTCGGGCGTCTTGAAACCGGCGCTGCCCGGAACCATCTGAGCGACAGACGATCGGAAAGCAACTTTCCGCATCGCCTTGCAGCCAATGTTGAAGCGCCGCGAATTGCACCTGCGCCAGGGTTTGCCGCCCGTTGACCCCGCTGGCCCACAGGTCTAAACGGACGCACAGCTAACCCGTCGCGGGCAGCCACAGCTTTTCCGCGGCCGACAAGGGAAACTTGCCCGTGGAAACCTTGCTCCAGGACTATCTGCCGATCCTCGTCTTTGCGGGAATGGCGTCGGCGCTGGCACTGATCCTGATCCTTGCGGCCGTGGTCGTTGCCGTGCGCAATCCTGACCCGGAAAAGGTCAGCGCCTATGAATGCGGCTTCAACGCCTTCGACGACGCGCGGATGAAGTTCGACGTGCGCTTCTATCTGGTGTCGATCCTGTTCATCATCTTCGACCTTGAAGTGGCCTTCCTGTTCCCCTGGGCGGTCAGCTTCGCAGGCCTGTCGGACGTGGCCTTCTGGTCGATGATGGTGTTTCTGGCCGTGCTGACCGTGGGCTTTGCCTATGAATGGAAGAAAGGTGCGCTTGAATGGGCGTGATGACCGGAGCGAATACCGCCGGTCCCGACCGCGAGGTCGCGACTGCCGCGCTGAACCAGGAATTGCAGGACAAGGGTTTCCTGCTGACCAGAACCGAAGACGTCATCAACTGGGCGCGCAACGGCTCGCTGCACTGGATGACGTTCGGGCTGGCCTGCTGCGCGGTCGAGATGATGCATACCTCGATGCCGCGCTATGACGTGGAACGCTTCGGCACGGCGCCGCGCGCGTCCCCGCGCCAGTCGGACCTGATGATCGTCGCGGGCACCGTGACCAACAAGATGGCCCCCGCTGTCCGCAAGGTCTATGACCAGATGCCCGAGCCGCGCTATGTCATCAGCATGGGAAGCTGCGCCAATGGCGGCGGCTATTACCATTACAGCTATTCGGTGGTGCGCGGCGTGGACCGGATCGTGCCCGTGGACATCTATGTCCCCGGCTGCCCGCCGACGGCCGAGGCTCTGCTCTATGGCATCCTGCAACTCCAGCGCCGGATCCGGCGCACCGGCACGCTGGTGAGGTAAGTCATGGCCGTCTATCCCGACATCGACGCGCTGGAACAGCTGGCCGAACATCTTCGCCTGCGCTGCGGGGACCAGGTTCTGGATGCGACCGTCGCCTTCGGCGAGCTGACCGTGACCTCGACGCTGTCCAGCATCGTGGATTTGATCGAGTTCCTGCGCACCGACAGCAGCTGCCGTTTCTCGACGCTGATAGACATCACCGCCGTCGATCACCCCGAACGGCCGCAGCGTTTCGACGTGGTATGGCACCTGCTGTCCATGTATCAGAACCAGCGGATCCGCGTGAAGGTCGCCATCCGCGAGGATGAGGTCGTCCCGTCGATCACGCGCATCCATCCCTGCGCCAACTGGCTGGAGCGCGAGACGTTCGACATGTTCGGGATCCTGTTCTCGGGCCACCCGGACCTGCGCCGGATCCTGACCGATTACGGCTTCAGCGGCTTTCCCTTGCGCAAGGACTTCCCGACCACCGGCTATGTCGAGGTTCGCTATGACGAATCCGAAAAGCGCGTGATCTACGAACCCGTGCGTCTGACGCAGGAATACCGCCAGTTCGATTTCCTTTCGCCGTGGGAAGGCGCGAAATACGTGCTGCCCGGCGACGAAAAGACCAAGGGGTAAGGCCATGGACGGCGATATCCGCACCAACCAATACGACGACGGTTCCGCCGACACCCTGGTGGGCGAACAGAAGATCCGCAACTTCAACATCAACTTCGGTCCCCAGCACCCGGCGGCGCATGGCGTGCTGCGCATGGTGCTGGAACTGGACGGCGAGGTGGTGGAACGCGCCGACCCGCATATCGGTCTGCTGCATCGCGGGACCGAAAAGCTGATGGAAAGCAGGACCTACCTGCAGAATCTGCCCTATTTCGACCGGCTGGACTATGTCTCGCCCATGAACCAGGAACATGCCTGGTGCCTGGTGATCGAGCGCCTGACCGGCACGGTCGTGCCGCGCCGTGCCAGCCTGATCCGGGTCCTGTATGCCGAGATCGGCCGGATCCTGAACCATCTGCTTGGCGTGACCACGGGAGCAATGGACGTGGGCGCCCTGACGCCGCCCTTGTGGGGCTTCGAGGCGCGTGAGGATCTGATGATCTTCTATGAACGCGCCAGCGGGTCGCGTCTGCACGCCAACTACTTCCGGCCGGGCGGTGTTCACCAGGACCTGCCGCCGGACCTGATCGACGACCTCGATGCCTGGTGCGACCGGTTCCCGAAGCTTCTGGATGACCTGGATACCCTGCTGACCGAAAACCGGATCTTCAAGCAGCGTCTGGTTGGCATCGGCGTCGCCACCGAACAGGATGCGCTGGACTGGGGCTTTTCCGGGGTGATGGCGCGCGGTTCGGGCCTGGCCTGGGACTTGCGACGGTCGCAGCCCTACGAGTGCTATAGCGAATTCGATTTCAAGATACCGGTCGGCCGGAATGGCGACAGCTACGACCGCTATCTGATCCGCATGCAGGAAATGCGGGAATCGACCAGGATCATGAAGCAGGCCATCCAGAAGCTGCGGGCGGAACCCGCAGGCGACGTGCTGGCGCGCGGCAAGCTGACCCCGCCCCGCCGCGGAGAGATGAAGCGCGACATGGAAAGCCTGATTCATCACTTCAAGCTTTATACCGAAGGCTTCCGGGTTCCGGCAGGCGAGGTTTATGCAGCAGTCGAGGCCCCCAAGGGCGAATTCGGCGTCTATCTGGTAAGCGACGGCACCAACAAACCTTATCGCGCCAAGCTGCGCGCGCCTGGCTTCGGGCATCTTCAGGCCATGGACTTCCTGGCCAAAGGCCATCTTCTGGCCGATGTGCCCGCCCTGATCGCCACCCTTGACATCGTGTTCGGAGAGGTTGACCGCTGATGCTCCGCCGTCTTTCGCCGGTTCAGCCGGACAGCTTCGCATTCACGCCTGCCAACCTGGAGTGGGCCTATGCCCAGATGTCCAAATACCCGGAAGGCCGCCAGCAATCGGCGATCATTCCGGTCCTGTGGCGCGCGCAGGAACAGGAAGGCTGGCTGTCCCGGCCTGCCATAGAATACTGCGCCGAACTGCTGGGCATGCCCTATATCCGGGCGCTGGAAGTCGCGACATTCTACTTCATGTTCCAGCTTCAACCCGTTGGGTCCGTTGCCAATATCCAGATCTGCGGCACCACCACCTGCATGATCTGCGGGGCCGAGGACCTGATCGCCGTCTGCAAGCGCAAGATCGCGCCGGCGCCGCATACCCTGTCCGCCGACGGAAAGTTCAGCTGGGAAGAGGTCGAGTGCCTGGGCGCCTGCACCAATGCGCCCATGGCCCAGATCGGCAAGGACTATTACGAGGATCTGACCCCGGCCAGGCTGGAAGAACTGATCGACGCCTTCTCGGCCGGCCAGGTGCCGCTGCCGGGGCCGCAGAACGGCCGCTTTTCGTCCGAGCCGCTGGGCGGTCCGATCGCGCTTGCCCATCTGAAGGGGCAGGGCGACAGTCTGAACGCCAGCGCAGCCCTGGCGCGCGACATTGGCGAGACCGTCAAGCGCATCGACGGGACCGAGGTGCCGATCCTGACCAAATGGCTGCGCAACCCCGAGGCTGCCGTGGACGACCAGACCGGCGTCGATACCGCCCCGGAAGCCGAACCGCGCCCCTCGGAAGGTGTGCCGGTGGATGCGACCGGCATAACCGCGCAGGAGGCGCAGGCCGCGTCCGCAGCGCGTCCTGTTTCGGACCGCAATCCCGCCGGGATCCGGGGGATCGAGGAAGCGGAGCAGAAGGACGAGACGACGGACCGATAGGCCACGGGGAAGGCGATGCGCGGAACAGGGCAGGATCGTGATGCGGGCCAGATGCGGCTGGCGGCCCTTGTGATCGCCGGCGCCATGGGCCTGTGGCTGCTGGTTCAGGCGCTTGGCAGTTATTACGACTGGGCCGGAAAATGGGCCTATCTGGCGGATCTGGCCGCCATCGGAGCTTTTGTCTGGTCGCTGATCGTGACCTGGCGTATCTGGCGGCGCAGGAAGTCCTGACGCCCGGATGAGAGGATTGAGAACAGGATGCTGAAAGATCAGGATCGCATTTTTACCAACCTCTACGGGATGGGCGACCGTAGCCTGGCGGGCGCACGCAAGCGCGGCCACTGGGACGGCACGGCCGAGATCATCGCCCGTGGCCGCGACAAGATCGTGGAACAGGTGAAGGCATCCGGGCTGCGCGGCCGGGGTGGGGCGGGCTTCCCGACGGGTCTCAAGTGGTCCTTCATGCCCAAGGAATCCGACGGCCGCCCGTCCTATCTGGTGATCAACGCCGACGAGTCCGAACCCGCGACCTGCAAGGACCGCGAGATCATGCGCCACGATCCGCACACGCTGATCGAAGGCGCGCTGATCGCCAGCTTCGCCATGGGCGCGCACGCGGCCTATATCTATATCCGCGGCGAGTTCATCCGCGAGAAGGAAGCCCTGCAGGCCGCCATCGACGAATGCTATGACGCCGGGCTGCTGGGCGCGAACGCGGCCGGGTCGGGTTGGGACTTCGACCTTTACCTGCACCACGGCGCCGGCGCCTATATCTGCGGCGAGGAAACGGCGCTGCTGGAAAGCCTGGAAGGCAAGAAAGGGATGCCCCGCATGAAGCCGCCGTTCCCGGCGGGCGCGGGTCTTTACGGCTGCCCGACCACTGTGAACAACGTCGAATCCATCGCCGTGGTGCCCACGGTCCTGCGGCGCGGGCCTGAATGGTTCGCGGGCTTTGGCCGTCCGAACAACGCAGGCGTCAAGCTGTTCGGCCTGACCGGACACCTAAACACGCCCTGCGTGGTCGAGGAAGCCATGTCGATCCCGATGCGCGAGCTGATCGAAAAGCATGGCGGCGGCGTGCGCGGCGGCTGGAAGAACCTCAAGGCGGTGATCCCCGGCGGGGCGTCCTGTCCGGTGCTGACGGCGGAACAGTGCGAAAACGCCATCATGGACTATGATGGGATGCGGGAACTGCGGTCCTCCTTCGGCACCGCCTGCATGATCGTGATGGACCAGCAGACCGACATCATCAAGGCGATCTGGCGGCTGTCCAAGTTCTTCAAGCACGAAAGCTGCGGGCAATGCACGCCCTGCCGCGAAGGCACCGGCTGGATGATGCGGGTGATGGAACGCCTGGTGCGCGGCGATGCCGAGGTCGAGGAAATCGACATGCTGCTGGACGTGACCAAGCAGGTCGAGGGCCACACCATCTGCGCGCTTGGCGACGCCGCCGCCTGGCCGATCCAGGGCCTGATCCGCAATTTCCGCGAGGAGATCGAGGACCGCATCAAGGCCAAGCGCACCGGCCGCATGGGGGCGATGGCTGCGGAATGACGGGCAGGGCGGCATATCGCGGCTTGGCAAGGGCGGCGCTTGTGGCGCTGTCCCTTGCGGCTGCGCCGGCCAGCCCCGCCGCCGCCCTTCCGCCCCTGTCGCAGGAACGCCACGTCAACGACAGCCTGGTGCAGGCGCGGGTGGCCGATCTGCTGCGCCGGGGCTGTCCCGATCTGGACGCGCGGATCATCAAGGCCTTTTCCGAGGCGCGCAAGCTGAAACGCTATGCCCTGGAACAGGGCTACAGCGAGGCGCAGATCGACGCGTTTCTCGACAGCCGCGAGGAGCGCCGCCGCATTTACGCACAGGCCGACCGCTACATGGTCGCCAACGGGGTGGTGAACGGCCAGCCCGAGACATTCTGCCGCCTGGGGCGGCAAGAGATAGAACGGAAGACGATCGCCGGATCGCTTCTGGTTGCCAGGTAAGGAAGAAACCGATGGCCGACTTGCGGACAATCAAGATTGACGGGACCGAGATCGCGGTCGATCCCAACCTGACCCTGATCCAGGCCTGCGAAATGGCGGGGATCGAAATCCCGCGCTTCTGCTACCACGAACGGCTGTCGATCGCCGGCAACTGCCGGATGTGCCTGGTCGAGGTCGTGGGCGGTCCCCCCAAGCCTGCCGCGTCCTGTGCCATGCAGGTCAAGGATCTGCGCCCCGGCCCCGACGGCGCGCCTTCTGAAATCCGCACCAACAGCCCCATGGTCAAGAAGGCCCGCGAGGGCGTGATGGAGTTCCTGCTGATCAACCATCCGCTGGACTGCCCGATCTGCGACCAGGGCGGCGAATGCGATCTGCAAGACCAGGCAATGGCTTACGGCGTAGACTTCAGCCGCTATCGCGAACCCAAGCGTGCGGCCGAGGAGCTGAATCTGGGCCCACTGGTCGAGACCCACATGACCCGCTGTATCAGCTGCACACGCTGCGTGCGCTTTACCACCGAGGTCGCGGGCATCAGCCAGATGGGCCAGACCGGGCGCGGCGAGGACAGCGAGATCACCAGCTATCTGAACGAGACGCTGGCCTCGAACCTGCAGGGCAACATCGTGGATCTGTGCCCGGTGGGCGCTCTGGTCAGCCGCCCCTATGCCTTCCGTGCGCGGCCCTGGGAGCTTGGCAAGACTGAAACCATCGACGTGATGGACGCGCTTGGCAGCAATATCCGCGTGGACGTAAAGGGGCGCGAGGTCATGCGCATCCTGCCGCGCAACCATGACGACGTGAACGAGGAATGGATCAGCGACAAGACCCGCTATGTCTGGGACGGGCTGCGCCGCCAGCGGCTGGACAAGCCCTATATCCGTGAGAACGGCAAGCTGCGCCCGGCCACCTGGGGCGAGGCCCTGTCGGCTGCGGCCGTTGCGATGAAGGGCCGCAAGGTCGCGGGTCTGGTTGGCGATCTGGCCCCGGTCGAGGCTGCCTTCAGCCTCAAGCAGTTGGTCGAGGGACTGGGCGGCAGCGTCGAATGCCGCACCGATGGCGCACGGCTGCCTGCAAGCAACCGGGGCGCCTATGTCGGCAACGCGACGATCGCGGATATCGACAGCGCGAAACGCATCCTGCTGATCGGCACCAACCCGCGTGACGAAGCGCCTGTCCTGAACGCCCGCATCCGCAAGGCCTGGGCGCATGGCGCGCAGATCGCGCTGATCGGCGATCCGGTCGATCTGACCTATGACTATCACCACCACGGCAACGACCGCGCCGCGCTGTCGCACCTGGTCAAGGACGACCTGAAGTCGACCGCGGGCACGCCGGGCATCGTGATCGTGGGGCAGGGTGCCCTGACCGAGGCGGATGGAGAGGCCGTGCTGGCCAATGCCATGCGCATCTGCGAGTTGGACGACTGCAAGCTGCTGGTCCTGCACAGCGCCGCCTCGCGCGTCGGTGCGATGGATGTGGGCGCCGTGACCGAGGGCGGCATGGCTGCGGCCATCGACGGGGCCGAGGTGATCTATAACCTCGGCGCGGACGAGGTGGACGTGGCTCCGGGTGCCTTCGTGATCTACCAGGGCAGCCATGGCGACCGTGGCGCGCACCGGGCAGACATCATCCTG
Source organism: Paracoccus yibinensis (assembly GCF_030846195.1). Classification (GTDB taxonomy): domain Bacteria; phylum Pseudomonadota; class Alphaproteobacteria; order Rhodobacterales; family Rhodobacteraceae; genus Paracoccus; species Paracoccus yibinensis. Next base: position 395,570 of record NZ_JAVCWH010000001.1, on the reverse strand, counting down.
CCCGCGGCCTGCTATACGGAAGAAAACGGCCTGTTCGTGAACACCGAGGGGCGTCCTCAGCTGGCGCTGCGCGCGAACTTTGCGCCCGGCGAGGCAAAGGAAAACTGGGCGATCCTCCGTGCTTTGTCCGCCGAATTGGGCCAGCCTCTGCCTTGGGACAGTCTGACGCAACTGCGCCGGGCGATGGTGCAGGCCGTGCCGCATCTGGCGATGATCGACCAGGTGCCGGAAAACGAATGGCGCCCCCTGGATCGGCTGGATCTGGGTCGCGCGACGTTCCGCTATGCGATCAAGGATTTCTACCTGACAAATCCGATCGCCCGGTCGTCGCCCCTGATGGGCGAACTGTCGCAGATGGCCGCGGCCCGCAAGGCATCGCCCGCCATGGCAGCCGAGTGACGATCATGCGGCCAGCGTCCTGCCCGCCGCGGATCGCGATCGCAGCCCTTGCCGGTGCTGCGATCCTGTCCGGCTGCGCGGGCGGCGCTGGCGGCGACCGCCCCCCGGCCAAGCCCGCGACGATGACCGCCAGGGTCGCGACCCCCGGCGCCGCGCCAGGCAAGGCACCCCTGACGCTGGCCCGAATCTCGACCAAGTCGGGTGAGATCCTGATTCTGGAACCCGATGGCACAGTGACGACGATGGCGCTGGACAGCCCCCAAGGGCAGGACGCTTTCGCCGTGACCGAGGCCGACCTGATGGCGCTGAACGCGAATCTGGACCTGGACCTGGGCGGGATGGTTGCCGCAGACCTGCCCCCGCGTCAGACCGCGCAGGAAAAGGCGCTTGAGGAATTCGCGGCCCGGACCCAGCCCGCGCTGCCGACTTGGGCCGAGGGCACCGAACTTGATCCCGAGGATTTCCTGGGTGCCCGCGTGGCGCCCCTTGATCCCAAGGGAGCTGGCGATCTTGTCGAGGTGACGGCAAATCTGCGCAAGGGGGTGGACGCGGATATCGCCTTCTCGTATGCCACCTGCGCGCTGGCCGGTTGGGCCAAGCGGAATGGCGAGGCATATGGCCGCCATGTGCGCACGCTGCAGGACACGCGGGATGGCAAGCTGACGATCGGGGCCGCGTTCACGCTGTCGGATCAAAGGCCGATGGGTTTGCGTGTGATGGAAACGGAAGACACCTTGCGCGAATGCAAGGAACGCGGCATTCCCGCCGCGTAACGGGATAGGGACGGGCATGGCTGAATTCTGGGCATCCTCTCTGGGCATGACGATCCTGATGCTGGCGCAGGGTCTGGCGGTGATCGCCTTTGTCATGCTGTCGCTGATCTTCATGGTCTATGGCGACCGCAAGATCTGGGCCGCCGTGCAGATGCGGCGCGGACCGAACGTGGTCGGCCCCTGGGGGCTGCTGCAAACCTTTGCCGACGCGCTGAAATACGTGCTGAAGGAAATCGTCATCCCCGCGGGGGCGGACAAGTTCGTCTTCTTCCTGGCGCCCTTCCTGTCGATGACCCTGGCCCTGCTGGCCTTCGTCGCGATCCCCTTCGCGCCGGGCTGGGTGATGGCCGACATCAACGTGGGCATCCTGTTCATCTTCGCCGTGTCCTCGCTCGAGGTTTATGGCGTGATCATGGGCGGCTGGGCCTCGAACTCGAAATACCCGTTCCTGTCGTCGCTGCGGGCGGCTGCGCAGATGATTTCCTACGAGGTCAGCCTGGGCCTGATCATCATCGGGGTCATCATCTCGACCGGCTCGATGAACATCAGCGCGATCGTCGAGGCGCAGGCGGGCGCGGGCCTGCTGTCCTGGTACTGGCTGCCGCACCTGCCGATGCTGGTGCTGTTCTTCGTGTCGGCCCTGGCCGAGACGAACCGCCCGCCCTTCGACCTGGCCGAGGCGGAATCCGAATTGGTGGCGGGGTTCATGGTGGAATACTCGTCCACGCCCTATCTTCTGTTCATGGCGGGCGAATACATCGCGATCTGGCTGATGTGTGCGCTGATCTCGCTGCTGTTCTTCGGCGGCTGGCTGTCGCCCATTCCGGGCATCCCGGACGGTGCGCTGTGGATGTTCCTGAAGATGGTCTTCTGGTTCTGGATGTTCGCGATGGTCAAGGCGATCGTGCCGCGCTACCGCTATGACCAGTTGATGCGGATCGGCTGGAAGGTGTTCCTGCCGCTGTCGCTGGGCTGGGTCGTGCTGGTCGCCTTCCTTGCGCGCTTCGAAGTCTTCGGTTCGTTCTGGGCACGCTGGGCAGGAGCATAAGAGATGGCTTATTCCAACAAGATCGCCGAAATGCTGGCCAACGCGTCCGAAACCGACAAGGTCGAGTTCGCGCATTTCCTGGCCAACAATCTGGATAGTGCTGAACAGTCCCGTGACAGCGCCAGGGTCCGCGAGTATGTGGCGGCATTCGACCGCTTCGCTGCGCCCAAGCAAGGGGAAGAATTCTGATGGCATTCGACATCGCCCGCGCGACCAAGTATTTCCTGCTGGTCGATTTCCTGAAAGGGTTCGGCCTTGGCGTGAAGTACTTCTTCGCGCCCAAGGCGACCATCAACTATCCGCACGAGAAGGGGCCGCTGTCGCCGCGCTTCCGGGGCGAACATGCGCTGCGCCGCTATCCCAATGGCGAGGAACGCTGCATCGCCTGCAAGCTGTGCGAGGCGATCTGTCCGGCCCAGGCGATCACCATCGATGCCGAGCCTCGCGAGGACGGCTCGCGCCGCACCACGCGCTATGACATCGACATGACCAAGTGCATCTATTGCGGCTTCTGCCAGGAAGCCTGCCCGGTCGATGCCATCGTGGAAGGCCCGAACTTCGAATTCGCCACCGAGACGCGCGAGGAGCTGTTCTACGACAAGCAGAAGCTTCTGGACAACGGCGCCCGCTGGGAGGCCGAGATCGCCCGCAACCTGTCGATCGACGCGCCCTACCGATGAGCGACGCCTTCACCAAGCTGTTCCAGCAGATGATGCAGTCGGGTCAGGAAATGGCCCGCGCCTTCAATCCTGCCCTGGAAACCTTCGATCCCCGCGCGTTCGAGAAGATGATCCCGACCATGCCGGCGGATATGCTGGAACTGTGGTTCGGCCGCACCTTCAACCGCGACGGGCTTGACGCCAAGACCCGGCTGCTGGTGACGCTTGCCGCCCTGACCGTGCAAGGCGCCCATGCCGAGCCGCAATTGCGCCTGACCATCCGGCACGCCATCGAGGCCGGCGCCACCGCGCGCGAGGTGGCAGAGGTGATCTATCAGATGGGGATGTTCGGCGGCATCCCGGCCATGCAGAAGGCCCTGGAAATCGCCCAGGGCGTCCTCACCGAACATGAAGGGAAACAGTCCTCATGATCACCTTCGCCTTTTATCTGTTCGCCATCTCGGTCTGCACGGCGGGCTTCATGGTGGTGCTGTCGCGCAACCCGGTCCATTCGGTGCTGTGGCTGATCCTGGCCTTCATCGCTTCGGCCGGTCTGTTCGTGCTGCAGGGTGCGGAATTCGTGGCGATGCTTCTGGTGATCGTCTATGTCGGCGCGGTCGCGGTGCTGTTCCTGTTCGTCGTGATGATGCTGGATGTGGATTTCGCGCAGCTTCGCGGGGAACTGGCCGGTTATCTGCCGCTGGCGGGGCTGATCGGTCTTGTCCTGCTGGCGCTGCTGGTCATCGCCTTCGGCGGCTGGGAGATCGCCGACCAGGCGCCGGGCCTGCGTGCCGCGCCCATCCTGGACCAGGCGATGAACACCAATGCCATCGGCAGCATCCTGTATGACCGCTATCTGCTGCCGTTCCAGATCTCGGGGCTGATCCTGCTGGTCGCAATGATCGGCGCCATCACCCTGACCATGCGTCATCGGCGCGACATCAAGCGGCAGGACGTACTGGAGCAGATGTATCGCGATCCGGCCAAGGCCATGGAACTGCGCGACGTGAAGCCGGGGCAGGGGCTATAAGCCCCGCTTGCCAGGCGGACAGACATTGAACGGGTAACGACCCGAAGGGACGAAAGACGATGATAGGCTTGACACATTACCTTGTCGTGGGGGCGATCCTGTTCGTCGCCGGGATCTTCGGCATCTTCGTGAACCGCAAGAACGTCATCGTCATCCTGATGTCGATCGAACTGATCCTGCTGTCGGTCAACATCAACTTCGTGGCCTTCTCGGCCCATCTGGGCGATCTTGCGGGGCAGGTCTTCACCATGTTCATCCTGACCGTCGCCGCGGCCGAGGCCGCGATCGGCCTGGCGATCCTGGTGGTGTTCTTCCGCAACCGCGGCTCGATCGCGGTGGATGATGTCAACGTGATGAAGGGGTAAGCGGTCATGGTGCAATTCATCCTGTTCGCGCCCCTGGTGGCCGCCCTGATCGGCGGCTTCGGCTGGCGCTTCATCGGCGAAAAGGCCGCGCAGTTGCTGACGACGGGGGTGCTGTTCGTCTGCGCCCTGTTTGCCTGGATCGTCTTTTTGGGCTTTAACGGCGAAACCCAGCACATCCCGGTCATGGACTGGGTCGTATCGGGCGAGTTCAGCGCCCAGTGGGGGATCCGCCTGGACCGGCTGACGGCGATCATGCTGATCGTGGTGACGACGGTGTCCGCTCTGGTCCACCTGTATTCCATGGGCTACATGGCCCATGACGACAACTGGACGCATCACGAACACTACAAGGCGCGCTTCTTCGCCTATCTGTCCTTTTTCACCTTTGCCATGCTGATGCTGGTGACGGCGGACAACCTGTTGCAGATGTTCTTCGGCTGGGAAGGCGTGGGCGTTGCCTCCTACCTGCTGATCGGCTTCTATTATCGCAAGCCGTCCGCCAATGCCGCCGCCATCAAGGCCTTCATCGTCAACCGGGTCGGCGACTTCGGCTTCCTGATGGGCATCTTCGGCTTGTGGTGGATGACCGGCTCGATCCAGTTCGACGCCATCTTCGCGCAGGTGGCCGAACTGGCGAACGTGCAGATGCGCTTCCTGTGGACCGAGTGGAACGCGGCGAACCTTCTGGCCTTCCTGCTGTTCGTGGGCGCGATGGGCAAGTCTGCGCAGCTGTTCCTGCACACCTGGCTGCCGGACGCCATGGAAGGCCCGACCCCGGTGTCGGCGTTGATCCACGCGGCGACCATGGTGACGGCGGGTGTCTTCCTGGTCTGCCGCATGTCGCCGCTGTTCGAATTCGCGCCCGAGACCAAGATGTTCGTGACGATCATCGGCGCCAGCACGGCCTTCTTCGCCGCGACCGTGGGCCTGGTGCAGAACGACATCAAGCGCGTGATCGCCTATTCGACCTGTTCGCAGCTGGGCTATATGTTCGTGGCGGCGGGCGTCGGCGTCTATTCGGTCGCGATGTTCCACCTGTTCACGCACGCCTTCTTCAAGGCCATGCTGTTCCTGGGCGCCGGTTCCGTGATCCACGCGATGCACCACGAACAGGACATGCGGAACTATGGCGGGCTGCGCAAGAAGGTGCCCTATACCTTTGCCGCCATGCTGATCGGCACGCTTGCCATTACGGGCGTGGGCATTCCGCTGACCCATATCGGCTTCGCGGGTTTCCTGTCCAAGGACGCCGTGATCGAAAGCGCCTATGCATCCGGCGTCAGCTATGCCTTCTGGCTGCTGGTGATTGCGGCGCTGATGACCAGCTTCTACTCCTGGCGGCTAATGTTCCTGACCTTCTGGGGTGCGCCGCGCCCGCAAAAGGTCTGGGACGCCGAGATCAAGACCGAGGAAGAAGTGCAGCCCGTTCCCGCAGCGCATGGCCACGGACATGGCGGGCATGGCCACGACAATCACGGCTACTACGACCCGCTGCACGCGCATCATCATGCGCATGAAAGCCCGCCGGTGATGACTGTTCCCCTGGCTGTCCTGGCGTTGGGTTCGATCTTCGCGGGCATGATCTGGTACGGCAGCTTCTTCGGTGACGACGTGCAGCGGTTCTTCGGCCTGCCCGAAGCCGCGCATGAACAGGCCGAGGGCGGCCATGGCGAGGCGCTTGACGGCGCCGTGGCCGAGGCGCCGCATGGGGAACCAGCGGGTGCTGCGACTCATGCTGCCGCAGGTGCCGCAAGCGATCCTGCCGAGGAAACTGCCGCCGACGGTCACGAGGCCCTCGCAGAATACGAACAGGGCGCGATCTTCATGCGGTCGGACAACCATGTCATGCATGACGCGCATTACGTGCCGACCTGGGTCAAGCTGTCGCCCTTCGTGGCGATGCTGATCGGGCTTGGCCTGTCCTGGCTGATGTATATCCGCTTTCCCAATGCCCCGGCGAAACTCGCCGCACAGCAGCCCGCTTTGTATCAATTCCTGCTGAACAAGTGGTACTTCGATGAAATCTATCACTTCGTCTTCGTCCGGCCTGCGCTGTGGATCGGCCGCAAGCTGTGGACGGGCGGTGACGGAGCGGTTATCGACGGCGCCATCAACGGGGTGGCGATGGGAATCATCCCGCGCCTGACGCGCTTCGCCGGTCGCGTGCAGTCGGGCTATCTGTTCCACTATGCCTTCGCGATGGTCTTGGGCATCGTGGGCTTGCTGATCTGGGTGATGATGCGGGGCGCGCACTGACATGACGAACCTTCTTTCGATCATCACCTTCCTGCCCATCGTGGCAGCGGGGATCCTGGCCCTGTTCCTGCGGGGCGAGGACGAGGCCGCGCAGCGCAATGCCAAGTGGCTGGCGCTGATCGCCACCTCGGCCACCTTCGTGATCTCGCTGTTCGTGCTGGCAGGCTTCGACCCGGCCGATACCGGATTCCAGTTTGTCGAGGATCATCCCTGGATCATGGGCCTGCGCTACAAGATGGGCGTGGACGGCATCTCGGTCCTGTTCGTGATGCTGACGACCTTCCTGATGCCGCTGACGATCCTGTCCACCTGGGACGTGAAGACCCGCGTCAAGGAATACATGATCGCCTTCCTGGTGCTGGAAGGCCTGATGATCGGCGTCTTCACGGCGCTTGACCTGATCCTGTTCTACCTGTTCTTCGAGGCGGGCCTGATCCCGATGTTCCTGATCATCGGCATCTGGGGCGGGGCGAACCGCATCTACGCGACGTTCAAGTTCTTCCTTTATACCTTCCTCGGATCGGTCCTGATGCTGGTGGCGATGATCGCGATGGCGCGCACCGCCGGCACGACCGACATCGCGCAACTGCTGGCCTTCGACTTCCCGTCCGAGACGATGCGCGTCCTGGGCTTCACGGTGGTCGGCGGAATGCAGACGCTGCTGTTCCTGGCCTTCTTCGCCAGCTTCGCGGTCAAGATGCCGATGTGGCCGGTCCATACCTGGCTGCCCGACGCGCACGTGCAGGCGCCGACGGCCGGTTCGGTCGTGCTGGCTGCGGTGCTGCTGAAGATGGGCGGATACGGCTTCCTGCGGTTCAGCCTGCCGATGTTCCCGGTGGCCAGCGACATGCTGCAACCGCTGGTCTTCTGGATGTCGGCCATCGCCATCGTCTATACCTCGCTGGTGGCGCTGGTGCAGTCCGACATGAAGAAGCTGATCGCCTATTCGTCGGTGGCGCATATGGGCTTCGTCACGATGGGCGTCTTTGCCGCGAACCAGCAGGGACTGGACGGGGCGATCTTCCAGATGGTGTCGCACGGCTTCATCTCGGGCGCGCTGTTCCTGCTGGTGGGCGTGATCTACGACCGGATGCACACGCGGGAAATCGACGCCTATGGCGGGCTGGTCAACCGGATGCCGGTCTATGCGCTGGTGTTCCTGTTCTTCACGATGGCCAACGTGGGCCTGCCCGGCACCTCGGGCTTCGTGGGCGAATTCCTGACCCTGATGGGCACCTTCAAGGCCAATACCTGGGTCGCCTTTGTCGCCGCGACCGGCGTGATCCTGTCGGCGGGCTACGCGCTGTGGCTTTACCGGCGCGTGACGCTGGGCGCTCTGGTCCGGGAAAGCCTGCGGACCATCACCGACATGACCCCGCGCGAAAAATGGATCTTCGTTCCGCTGATCGTCATGACGCTGTTCCTGGGCGTCTATCCGCGCGCCGTCACCGACATCACCGGCCCCGCCGTCCAGGCGTTGCTGGTCAACTATCACGAAGCCCTGCCGCATGACGGACGCGACGGGCTGGCTGTGACCGCGCAGGCGGAAGCAGCCCCTGCCAGCCATTGAGGGACGCACGATGACCGCGCTCGATTTCTCGACCATCCTGCCGGAACTTGTGCTGGCGATCTATGCCATGGCTGCGCTGATGGCCGGGGCCTATTTCGGCAAGGACGCGATCGCCCGTCCGATATTGTGGGCGACTGTTGCCGCGTTGCTGGTGATCGGGCTTTACGTCGGCTTCGCAGACCGCCCGGCGCAGGTGGCCTTCTTTGGGATGTTCACCGACGACGCCTTCGCCCGCTTCGCCAAGGTGACCATCCTTGTTTCCGCCGCTGCCGTCCTGGCGATGAGCGCCGATTACATGGAGCGGCACAACCTGTTGCGGTTCGAGTTTCCGATCCTGATCACCCTGGCCTCTATCGGCATGATGATGATGGTTTCCGCCAGCGACCTTCTGTCGCTGTACATGGGGCTGGAGTTGCAGTCGCTTGCGCTTTACGTCGCCGCGGCCATGCGCCGGGACAGCGTGAAATCGTCCGAGGCGGGGCTGAAGTATTTCGTCCTGGGATCGCTGTCGTCGGGGATGCTGCTTTACGGCGCCTCGCTGGTCTATGGTTTCTCGGGGACAACCAGCTTTGCCGGGATCGTTCAGGTGGTGGTCGGCGGGCAATTGTCGGTGGGCCTGCTGTTCGGCCTGGTCTTCCTGCTGGTGGGCCTGGCCTTCAAGGTCTCGGCCGTGCCCTTCCACATGTGGACGCCTGACGTTTACGAAGGCGCGCCGACGCCGGTGACGGCCTTCTTCGCGACCGCGCCCAAGGTTGCGGCTATGGCGCTGATTGCGCGGCTGATGTTCGACGCCTTCGGCAACGTGCCGGGCGACTGGGGCCAGATCATCGCGGCGCTGGCGGTGTTGTCGATGTTCCTGGGATCCATCGCCGGGATCGGGCAGCGCAACATCAAGCGTCTGATGGCCTATTCCTCGATCGCCCATATGGGCTTTGCCCTGGTTGGTCTTGCAGCGGGAACGGCCTTCGGCGTGCAGTCGATGCTGCTCTACATGGCGATCTACGCCGTGATGAACGTGGGTTCCTTCGCCTTCATCCTGTCGATGGAACGCGACGGCCGCCCGATCACCGACCTGGAAAGCCTGAATCGCTTTGCGCAGGCCGAGCCGATCAAGGGCTTCGCGGTCCTGTTCCTGATGTTCAGCCTGGCCGGCGTGCCGCCCTTCCTTGGCTTCTTCGCGAAATACGGCGTGCTGACGGCTGCCGTTCAGGCGGGAATGTCATGGCTGGCGGTGCTGGGTGTCATCGCCTCGGTCATCGGTGCCTTCTACTATCTGCGCATCGTCTACTACATGTTCTTCGGTGCCGAGAACGAGGGCGTCCAAAGCCGCATGGGTGCGGTGCAATACGCGGCCCTGGTCGTTCCGGCAGCCTTGCTGCTGGTCGGCGCGGTATCCATGTGGGGCGTCGATACCGCTGCGGCGACCGCCGCGGAGTCGCTTGTGGCAGTGCCTGCCGATGCGGCCCTTCTTCCCGACACCTCGGCCGAGACTCCTGCCGTTGAGTAGCGGCGCGCCGCTGACAGCCTGGCCGCAGGGCGTGGCGCGCCACGTCCTGGAACAGGTTGACAGCACGAATGCCGAGGCGATGCGGATGGCACCCGCGCTGTCCGGGCCGACCTGGATCATGGCACGCCGTCAAACGGCGGGCCGCGGCCGACGGGGCAGGGCCTGGACCGACCCGCCCGGCAATTTCGCGGCGACCCTGGTCTTGCGTCCCGAAGGGGGTCCGGCGGACGCTGCGCGGCTTTCCTTTGTCGCCGCGCTTGCCGTCCACGACGCGCTGCGCCAGCTCTGCGGGCCGCAGCTGAACGTTGCTCTGAAATGGCCGAATGACGTGCTGCTGAACGGCGGCAAGCTGTCGGGCATCCTGCTGGAAAGCATCGGGTCGGGCGGAGCGATCCAGGCGCTTGCCATCGGCATCGGAGTGAACCTGATCGCAGCCCCCGACATCGCCGAGGCAGGCGCCGTGCGGCCCGTCAGCCTGCAAGGCGAGACCGGGCTGCTGGTTGCCCCGGGTGATCTGCTTGACGCCTTGGCAGCCGCCTTCGATCAATGGCATAGACAGATGCGCGATTTTGGCTTCGCCCCCATCCGCACTGCCTGGCTGGCCCGCGCCGCGAGGCTGGGCGAGACGATCACCGCCCGGACGGGCGCCGTCGAGACGACCGGCCGGTTTGAAGGCATCGACGAAACCGGCGCGCTGATCCTGACTGGTCCGCGTGGCCGCCAGGCGATCCCGGCCGCCGACATCTATTTCTCGGGGGCCTGACATGCTGCTCTGCATCGACACCGGCAACACGAACACGGTCTTTTCGATCTGGAACGGCGAACGGTTTCTGGCGCATTGGCGCATCTCGACCGATCACCGGCGGACGGCGGATGAATACTTCGTCTGGTTGTCCACCCTGATCGAGGGGCAGAAATTCGGCCTGGACATCGACGGCTGCATCATCAGTTCGACGGCGCCGCGCGTGGTCTTCAACTTGCGCGTGCTGTGCAACCGCTATTTCGACACCCGCCCGCTGGTGGTGGGCAAGCCCGATTGCCTGCTTCCGGTGGGTCCGCGCGTCGATGCCGGCACGGTCGTCGGTCCCGACCGCCTGGTCAACACGGTCGCGGCCTTCGCGCGCCATGGCCCGGACCTGATCGTCGTGGATTTCGGGACGGCCACGACATTCGACGTGGTGGACGTGGACGGCGCCTATATCGGCGGCGTGATCGCGCCGGGCGTGAACCTGTCGCTGGAAGCCCTGCACATGGGCGCGGCCAGCCTGCCGCATGTCGATGTGACCATGCCCGCCCGCGTGATCGGCACCAACACGGTCGCCTGCATCCAGTCGGGCATCTTCTGGGGCTATATCGGGCTGGTGGACGGGGTCGTCCGCCAGATTCGCGCCGAACGGGACCGTCCGATGAAGGTGATCGCCACCGGGGGGCTGGCACCGCTGTTCGATCAGGGATTTGACCTGTTCGATGCAATCGAAGACGATCTGACGATGCACGGGCTGCGGCTCATTCACGATTACAACAAGGAGATGGGCAATGGCTGAGCGCCTGATCTATCTGCCGCTGGGCGGCGCGGGCGAAATCGGCATGAACGCCTATGTCTATGGCTATGGCACGCCGGGGCGCGAAAGGCTGATTTTGGTCGATCTGGGCGTCAGCTTCGGCGACATGGACAGCAGTCCCGGCATCGACCTGATCATGCCCGACCTGTCCTGGCTGGAACAGAACCGCGACCGGCTGGAGGCGATCTTCGTTACCCACGGGCACGAGGATCACCTGGGCGCCCTGGGCCACCTGTATGGCCGCCTGAAAGTTCCCATCTATGCCCGGCAGTTCACCGGCGCTCTGGTGCGTCTGAAGCTGGAGGAACAGGGTCACTCGCCCTCGGTCGTCACCATCGTGGGCGCGCGACCCGAAGTGACGCAGGTCGGCCCGTTCACCGTCCAGTTCGTTCCTGTCAGCCATTCCATTCCCGAAAGCGCCGCGCTGATCATCGACACACCCGCGGGCCGGGTCGTTCATACCGGCGACTTCAAGCTGGACGGCACGCCGGTCGTGGGTGATCCCTTCGACCCGATCGCCTGGCACCACATCGCGGCCGAGGGGCGTGGCATCAAGGTCCTGGCCTGCGACAGCACCAACATCTTCTCGACCCATCCCGGACGGTCCGAGGCGATGCTGGCCAATCCGATTTTGGAATGGGTCATGGCGCAGAAGAACATGGTTGTCGCCACGACCTTTGCCAGCAACATTGCCCGGCTGAAGACCCTGTCCGACGCGGCGATTGCCGGCGGCCGCAAGGTGTGCCTGCTGGGCCGGGCCATGCGCAAGATGGTTGCCGTGGGTCTGGAGACCGGCGTCCTGACCGATTTCCCCGATACCATCGGTCCCGAAGAAGCGGCCAGCCTGCCCCGCAACCAGGTCATGCTGCTGGCGACCGGCAGCCAGGGCGAACGTCGTGCTGCAAGCGCGCAGCTGTCCCGGGGGCGTTATCTTGGGCTGATGCTGAAGGAAGGCGACAGTTTCCTGTTCAGTTCCAAGACCATCCCCGGCAATGAACGCTCCGTCGGGCGGATCATGAACTCGCTCAGCGAACTGGGGGTCGAGGTTTATGACGCCGATGACGGGCTTTACCATGTCTCGGGCCACGCCAACCGCCCCGACATCGAGGCGCTGCACGAGTTGCTGAAACCCCAGATCGTGATTCCCATGCATGGCGAGCATCTGCACCTGCGCGAGCATGTCATGATGGCCCGCGCCAAGGGGATTGCGGCCGAGATTGCCACCAACGGCACCATGCTGGACCTGACCGGTGATACGCCCCGCGTGGTGGATCAGGTGGAAACCGGCCGCCTGTATCTGGACGGCACCGTGCTGATCGGCGCCATGGACGGCGTCGTCCGCGACCGCATCCGCATGGCGCTGAACGGGCACGCCCTTGTCAGCGTGATCGTGGACGAGGAGGACAACGTCCTGCCCGACGCCTGGGTCGAGCTGATGGGCCTGCCTGGCCGCACCCGCAGCGGCGAGGATCTGGGCGCGCATATCGAAGGCGAACTGTCCGAGTTCCTGGAGGGCGCCGATGCCCGCGTGGTGCGCGACGACGCCAAGATGGACGAGGCGATCCGCAAGATCACCCGCCAGGTCGCGATGGAGGAGATCGGAAAGAAGCCCGAGGTGACGGTGATCATCAGCCGCCTGATGGGAGAGTAGCAGCAGGGGTTGACCCGGCATGGCCGCCGGTGCAATTCCGGCCCATGTCCGACACACCTAAATCCACCTTCGACCCGAACCCGCCGCGCCGCAACTTCTATGGCCGGCGGCACGGCAAGACCCTGCGCCAAAGCCAGAAAGGCTATCTGTCCGAGGATCTTGGCGAGTTGCGCCCGCGCGGCATCACCGTGCAGGACAACCCGGACCGGCTGCCGATCGATCCGGCGGCGATCTTCGGCGACGACCGCTCGATCTGGCTGGAGGTCGGCTTCGGCGGGGGCGAGCACATGGTCCACATGGCCGCCCGATACCCGGACATCGGCATCATCGGCTGCGAGCCTTTCATCAACGGTGTCGCCATGCTGCTGGGAAAGATCCGCAACGCGGGCGTCACGAATGTCAGCGTGCATCCCGGCGACGTGCGCGACCTGATGGACGTGCTGCCCGACGCCGCCATCAGCCGCGCCTTTCTCAACTATCCCGACCCGTGGCCCAAGGCCCGCCACCACCGCCGCCGCTTCGTGACACCCGAACACCTGATCCCGCTGGCCCGCGTGATGAAGCCCGGCGCCGAGTTCCGGGTAGCGACGGACATTCCCGACTACATGCGTCAAACGCTGGAGGAGGTCCCGCAGGCGGGCTTCGATCTGGTGGGCGACAGTCCGGTCGCCTGGGACGACTGGCTCAGCACCCGCTATGAACAGAAGGCCCTGCGCGAGGGGCGCGTCCCGCATTATGCCACCTTCCGCCGCAAGGACTGAGTGCGAATGTCGCGGGGTCCAAAAAGCCCCTTGTCACCACCCCGGCCCATCCCTATACCGGCCAGCGGAGTGGTGGCCGAGTGGTCGAAGGCACACCCCTGCTAAGGGTGCAGGCGGGAAACCGTCTCGAGGGTTCGAATCCCTTCCACTCCGCCATCCTGACCATCGCAGCATTGTTTCGGATCCGAACGCCGTCGCGTGAAATTTCCGCGTGAAATTTTCCTGCAACGAGGGAACCGGTCCTGTTTTCGGAAGTTGTTCGTTGCCCGAACTTACGATCGCCTGTCGGAGCGGCTTCGGTATATGGACATTTTTAAAAAGTATTGCACCGAGTTTTCCAGGCATTTGCAGCAATCAGGTTGGCAGAATGCGTTCGAATTTATTGCCAATCCGTTAATCTGGGTTTCTAATCCCGTTACGACTTTCGGAGAGGACAACAATCATGCTGCAAGACTCTGCCTATGAGCAGCTGCTGAACTTGATTGCCGCCCGGGGCCAGCAATGGCTTCGCACCCAGATCGGACTGATGGCGAACGCCCCCGCGTCTTGCGAAGGATTGGCGGAAATCGCGATTGCAGCACATATCTGCACAGGCCTTCGTGGGACCGAAACGCCCTTGAGGACGTTTCTCCGCAGCCGAATTTCAGATGATGACTTCGATATTCTTCTTGGCAGATTTCAAAAGGATAAACTGAGCTTCGCGAATTCCAGACATGCGGCATGTCTGGTTGCATCGGGCGATTTCTCTCCTCCGATGCTCGCATCCGGCATTTCCTTGCCGGCGGTTCGATCGCCCGTGACGGACAAGCCTGATGCCTTGGTGCCTGATCAGGCAGAGGCTTTTCTGCGGCAGCCCGTCCCGGACGACCGGCTGGACGAAGGCATGATCGAAACCTATGCCTGGGTTCTGGCCATCACCTATCGGTTCGGAGCAGAGCGGCCGCGTTTTGCCAGTGCTCGCAGCTATGGCGATGCCTTCGCCAACTGCCTTCGTCTGGCGGACTGGGCGCAACGCAAGGGCAAGCTGCTGCCCTTGGTGCAGATGATCTTCTGCCTTTGCCTGATCGACCCCGACCATGATGTCAGGGAAATGCTGGCCGATGTCATTTCCAGCCAGCGGCCCGACGGATCGTTCCCGGCCCGCATCGGTTTTGGAACGGCGGACCAGGGTGATGAGGCGTTGCGGCCGACATTGGCGACCGTTGTGGCCTTGCACATGGCGATCCATCGCCGCTGGCGTACGCCCCGGCCCAGTCTGCGGATGGCTGCCTAGAACAGACCCTCGATCTGTCCCAGATCGTTCAGGCCAATGGTTTCTGCGGCGGGATGGCGCGGTAGGCCCGGCATGGTCATGATCTGGCCGCAGATCGCCACCACGAAGCCCGCGCCTGCGTTCAGCCGGACCTCTCGCACCGGAATGACATGGCCTTCGGGGGCGCCGCGCAGGTCGGGATCGGTGGAAAAGGAATACTGCGTCTTCGCGATGCAGACGGGCAGGTGGCCATGACCCTCGGCTTCCCAGGTTTCGAGCTGGGCGCGGATGCCGGGCAGGGCCTCGACATGAGCGGCGCGGTGGATGCGGGTGCAGATCGTCTCGATCTTCTGCCAAAGGGGCATGGAGTCGGGATACAAGGTATGGAAATCGGCCTGCCCCTTCTCGACCAACGTGACCACATGGCGGGCCAGGTCTTCGGCACCGGCCCCACCCTTGGCCCAATGCTGGCACAAGATCGCGGTTACGCCGTGACGGCTGCAATAGTCCTGAAGGGCGGCAATCTCGTCCGGGGTGTCGCCCTGGAAATGGTTTACCGCCACGACCAGCGGCACGCCGAAGCTGCGCAGGTTTTCAATGTGGCGGCCCAGGTTGGCGCAGCCACGCCGGACTGCGCCCACATCCTCGGCCCCCAGGTTGTCCTTGGCGACGCCGCCGTTCATCTTCAGCGCCCGGACGGTCGCCACCAGCACCGCAGCGGCAGGGGAAAGGCCGGCCAGGCGACATTTGATGTCCAGAAACTTCTCGGCCCCCAGATCGGCCCCGAAGCCCGCTTCGGTGACCACATAATCCGACAGGCGCAGCGCGGCATCGGTGGCGATCACGCTGTTGCAGCCGTGGGCGATATTGGCGAATGGCCCGCCATGGACCAGGGCAGGGTTGTTTTCCAGCGTCTGCACGAGGTTCGGCTGCAAGGCGTCGCGCAGCAGCACGGTCATGGCACCGTCGGCCTTCAGGTCGCGCGCGGTCACGGGTCGGCGATCGCGGGTATAGGCAACGACGATCCGCCCCAGGCGGGCGTGCAGGTCGTCCAGATCACGCGACAGGCACAGGATCGCCATCACCTCGGACGCGACGGTGATGTCAAAGCCGGTCTGGCGGGCAAAACCGTTGGACACGCCCCCAAGGCCCACGACGATGTCGCGCAGCGCGCGGTCGTTCATGTCCATCACGCGCCGCCAGGTGATCCGGCGCGTGTCGATGTCCAGGTCGTTGCCCCAATAGATGTGGTTGTCGATCATCGCGGCCAACAGGTTGTGGGCCGCCGTGATTGCGTGGAAATCCCCGGTGAAATGAAGGTTCATGTCCTCCATCGGGACGATCTGGGCATGGCCGCCCCCCGCGGCACCCCCCTTCATGCCGAAGTTCGGTCCCAGGCTGGCTTCCCGGATGCAGATGGTCGCGCGTTTGCCGATGCGGTTCAGGCCATCGCCCAAGCCGACGGTCGTGGTGGTCTTGCCCTCGCCGGCCGGGGTGGGGTTGATGGCCGTCACCAGGACCAGATGGCCGCGGGCGCGGGATGTCAGTCCGTCCAGCGTCTGGTGGGAAATCTTGGCCTTGTCGGGACCGTATCTCAGGATATCGCCTTCGGCCAGGCCCAGCCTGGCGGCGATGTCCGTGATGGGCAGCTTGCGGGCGGCGCGGGCGATCTGGATGTCGGTTGTCATGGGACGGGGCATGGCCCGGCCCGCATCGCCTGTCAACCGGCACCACGCGGGCGTCTTACCAAAGGCCGGGGGTCAGTCGTTGCGCGTCAGTTCGGCCCGGACGGCAGCGCGCAGTTCGGGCAGCAGGTCGGCCGCGAACCATGGATTGCGGCGCAGCCATCCGGTGTTGCGCCACGACGGATGGGGCAGGGGAAAGACCGATGGGGCATGATCCCGCCAGGACGCCACCGCGCCCGTCACGTCGCGCAGCCCCAGATGCCAGCGGATCGCATGGCCGCCGACCAGAAGCGTCAGCCGGGGTTGCAGTTCGGCCATGACGCTGGCTCTCCAGGTTCGTGCGCAGACGGGCGGGGGCGGCAGGTCTGACCCGCGCGCGTCATAGCCCGGAAAGCAGAAGGCCATGGGCACGATGGCAATGCGGTCACGGTCATAGAAGACCGATTCCCCGATCCCCATCCAGTCGCGCAGCCGGTCGCCGGACCGGTCGGTGAAAGGCCGACCGCTGAGATGCACCCGCATCCCCGGCGCCTGTCCCACGACCAGGATCCGGGCGGCTGGCTGGAACCAGGTTACGGGGCGGGGTTCGTGGGCCGTGGCGGTCGCGGCAAAGCGCGGCGCGCACAGGCGGCAGTCCTGGATGAGGCGTTCGAGCGACATGAGGCAGAGATAGTGAAAATGCGCCAGGAATGAAGGGTGACAAACAAATGTGGAACATGCATCACGAAGGGGAAAACTGGACAGCGCACTCGCCCACCCATAAGGGTTGCTGGGGTTGCGCGGCGGCGGGAAGGGCGGATGCTGGAATTCGACAACGTCTCGAAGTCCTTCTGGACGGGAACACGGCGCAAGGTGATCCTGGACCGCGCCTCGTTTCGGGTCGAACTTGGCAATTCCCTGGGCATCCTGGCGCCGAATGGCACGGGCAAGACCACGCTGATCAACATGATGTGCGGGCTGGAAAAGCCCGATGAGGGCACGATCCGGCGCAGTTGCCGCATCTCTTTCCCCCTTGGCTTTATGGGCGGCGTGGTCACGAAGCATTCGGCCAACGAAAACGCTCGATATATCGCCCGGATCTATGGCCTGGATCCCGATTATGTGTCCGCCTTCACCCGGTGGCTGACCGACATTGACGAATATTTCGACATGCCGGTCGGCACCTATTCGGCGGGGATGCGGCAGCGGTTCACATTCGCGCTTCTGCTGGCGCTGGAATTCGACATCTATCTGATCGACGAGGGGATGCCGCAGACCACCGATGCGGCATTCAACCGCAAGGCGGGCGCGGTGCTTTATGACCGGCTGAAGACCTCGACCGTGGTGATCGTGTCCCACCAGCCCGCCACCATCGAGAAATTCTGCCGGTCCGCCGCTATCCTGCGGGACGGGCGGCTTTACCATTTCGAATCTCTTGCTGAGGCGAAACAGTATTATGACTACACCGCCTAAGGTCCGCCGTTATCACGCCTCGGCCGCCGAATCCGTCCGGCCTCTTGGACAGGATGGGGCGCAGCCTTCGGCCGATGCCAATATCCAGGTTACAATCCGCAAGCGCCCTGCGAACACCGGGCAGGAAGGCGAACGCGAAAGGCTGATGCGGACCGACCCGGTCGATGACGGGCTGTCGCATGTCGGCCCGGCCCCTGCCGAAGCAAAGGCACCCGACGGTGATCTGGACGCGCAGCTTGCGCTGGTCCGCAAGGAAAACCTGTCCGATCGCCAACTGCGCATCGCGCGGCGGATCGCCACGCTGCACCAGATCGAGGTCGCCTCGGACGAAGAAGCCGTCCTGCGCCTGCGCCAGCGCGGCATCGACCCATCGCATCGCGCGGCCCTGAGCCAGATCCTGTCCAGCGAGGGAAGCCGCGCCCAGGCCAGGCCTGCCGCCAACACGCCCGCGATCATGCCGCGCAAGCAGCCCGCCCCGGTGCCACAGCCCGGCACCCAGGCGCCGGCGCGTCCCGACCTTCCCTCACGAGAAACCTTGACCGAGGAAAAGCGCGCGGCCGAAATCTTTCGCATCCAGCAGGACATCGCCCGGCGCAGAAGGCGGCGGATGGGCTTGCTGGCTCTGCGTCTTCTGGCCTTTGTCATCCTGCCGACGGCTTTGGCCGGATGGTATTATTTCTGGGTGGCCTCGCCCCTTTATGCCACCGTATCGCAGTTCCGCATCCAGTCGGCGGAAGGGCAGGGCGCCGCCGCCGCGGGCGGCCTGGGCGGGTTGCTGGGGGGGTCGCAGCTGGCGACGAACACCGATTCCGTCGCTGTCCAAAGCTATCTGACCTCTCGCGATGCGATGCTGCGGCTGGATGCTGACAAGGGCTTCCGGCAGGCATTCCAGGATCCTGCCATAGACCCCGTCAAGCGTCTGGCCCCCGACGCCACGAACGAAGAGATGTTCGAACTGTACAAGAAGTCGGTCAAGATCGGTTATGACCCCACCGAAGGCATGATCGACATGGAGGTGATCGCCCCCGACCCGCAGCAAAGCCACGACTTCTCGCTGGCCCTGATCGCCTATGCCGAGGAACAGGTGGACCAGATGACCTCTCGGCTGCGCGACGACCAGATGGAGGGGGCCGTCGAGATCTATCAGGACGCCGAGGCCAAGGTTCTGGCGGCGCAGCGCCGCGTGCAGGAATTGCAGCAGACGTTGGGCGTCCTGGACCCGGTGGCGGAAGGGACCGTGGTGATGAACCAGGTATCGGCGCTTGAAACGCAACTGGCGACCAAGCGGCTGGAACTTGGCCAGTTGCTGTCCAATCCCCAGCCTCTGCAAAGCCGCGTGGCCGCGCTGCGCGGCGACATCACCCGGCTCGAGGAGATGATCGCCGAAACCCGCCAGCAACTGACCCAAGGGGGCGAGGATCGCAATTCCCTTGCGCTGATCTCGGGCGAACTGCGGATCGCCGAAAGCGATCTGCTGACGCGCCAGGAATTGCTGGCGACGGCCGCGGCGCAGATGGAGGCGGCGCGGATAGAGGCCAACAAGCAGGTGCGTTACCTGTCGCTGTCGGTGGCCCCCGTTGCCCCGGACGAAGCGACCTATCCCAAGGCCTTCCAGAATACGCTGGTGGCCTTTCTGATCTTTTCGGGTATCTATCTGATGCTGTCGCTGACGGCGTCCATTCTTCGCGAACAGGTATCCACATGACCCCGCCCAAGCATATCCGCATCCGCGACCTGTCCTGCGGCAACGATCTGCCCCTGGTCGTGATTGCCGGGCCTTGCCAGTTGGAAACGCTGGACCATGCGCTGATGATCGGCGAACGGATGGCAGAGGTTTGTGCGCGTGCTGGCGCGGGCTATGTGTTCAAGGCCAGCTATGACAAGGCCAATCGCACCTCGCTTTCCGGCCGTCGGGGAGTCGGGATCGACGAGGGGTTGGAGATTCTGGCCACGGTCCGCGACCGGCTGAGCTGCCCGGTGCTGACGGATGTCCATGATGCCGACCAGGCAGTCCGCGCCGCGCAGGTCGCGGACGTGATCCAGATTCCGGCCTTTCTGTCCCGCCAGACCGACCTGCTGCTGGCTGCAGGCAAGACAGGGGCCGTCGTCAACATCAAGAAGGGTCAGTTCCTGGCCCCTTGGGACATGGCGAATGTCGCGGACAAGGTGGCTTCGACCGGGAACGACAGCATCCTTTTGACCGAACGCGGGGTCAGCTTCGGCTACAATACCCTGGTTGCCGACATGCGGTCGCTGCCGATCATGGCGCGAACGGGATATCCGGTGATCATGGATGCCACCCATTCCGTGCAGCAGCCGGGCGGGCAGGGCGGATCGTCGGGCGGGCAGCGCGAATTCGCGCCCGTGATGGCGCGGGCGGCCGTGGCCCTTGGGGTGGCCGGCGTGTTCATCGAGACGCACGAGGACCCCGATTGCGCCCCGTCAGACGGACCGAACATGATCCCGCTGGATCAAATGTCCGCGCTGATCTCCTCGCTCATGGCGTTCGACCGGCTGGCCAAGGCTGACCCGGTGATGGGCTAGGCCCGTCCCGCCGCATCAGCCGATGCCCAGGCCCACTGGAAGTTATAGCCGCCCAGCCAGCCGGTGACATCGACGCATTCGCCGATGAAGAACAGCCCCGGCACCTTGCGCGCCTGCATGGTGCGGGCATCCAGGTCGCGGGTATCGACGCCGCCCAGCGTGACCTCGGCCGTGCGATATCCTTCGGTGCCCACGGGGCGGACCTGCCATCGGTTCACCCGCGCGCCGATGGCATCCAGCCGCGTATTGGGCTGATCTGCCAGCCGCGCCTGTGCCAGTCCCATCTCCTCGCAAATTGCCGCCGCCAGCCGCGCGGGCAGCCTGCGCCCCAGAATGGATGAAACGGACACACGACCGGCCCCAGACCGTGCAGCCTTCAGGTCCGCCGTAACGTCGTGATCGGGCGCAAGGTCGATCTGCAAGCTGTCCCCCGGCTGCCAGAAGCTTGAAATCTGCAGGATCACCGGCCCGCTGAGGCCGCGATGCGTGAACAGCAGCGCATCGCGGAACTGTCCGCCCCTGTGGCTGATCCGTGCTTCGACCGAAACCCCGGCCAAAGGACGGCACAAGGCCAGTTCCTGTTCGGCAAAGGTCAGCGGCACGAGGCCCGCGCGCGTTTCCACCAGCCGCAGCCCGAACCGGGTCGCGATGTCATAGGCGATGCCGGTCGCGCCGATCTTCGGAATCGACTTGCCCCCCGTGGCCATGACCAGTTGCGCCGCATGGATGGTGCCCTGCGCAGTGTTCACCATAAAGCCGCTTCCGTCATGGGTCACCGACTGGGGCAGGGTCTGCATGCGCAGATCCGCCCCCTGCATCCTGTCCAGAAGCATCCGGGTGATCTGCGTGGCCTTGCCGTCGCAGAAAAGCTGTCCTTGGGTCTTTTCGTGCCAGGCGATCCCTGCGCGGTCCACCAGGTCCACGAAATCGGACGCCGTGAACCTGGATAGGGCACTGGCGGCAAAGCGGGGGTTCAGGGACAGGAAGCGATCGGGGGCAGTCGCCAGGTTGGTGAAGTTGCACCGGCCACCCCCCGAGATTCGGATCTTCTCGCCCGGATCGCGTGCGTGGTCGATCACCACCACGCGCCGACCTTGCCGCAGGGCGGACCCCGCGCAAAACAATCCCGCCGCCCCGGCGCCCAGTATCAGAAGATCCACCTGTTCCATCCGGGCGGCATAAAGCGCCGTCGCCAGACAGACAAGTTTCGTGAATTTTCGACTTGCACCCCTCCTCGGGCTTGGCTATTCACCCCCACACAGTTGGGGCGTGGCCAAGTGGTAAGGCATCGGTTTTTGGTACCGTGTACCGTAGGTTCGAATCCTACCGCCCCAGCCAAATCATCCAAAGATTTGATTTCAAGATGATCTTCATCCTGCGATGATCTCGAATCTTGTTACATCGATCATTCCCCGGTCGGTGATCTTCAGCGCAGGAATGACCGGCAGGGCCAGAAAGGCCAGTTGCAGGAACGGTTCTTCCAGCGTTACGCCCAGGGTCCGGGCGGCCTCGCGCAGCAGGATCAGCCGGTCGCGCACGGCCTCAAAGGGATCAAGGCTCATCAGGCCGGCGACGGGCAAGGGCAGGTCGGCGATCACGCGCCCCCCCTCCGCCACCACGAAACCTCCCTCGATCCGCGACAAGTGGTTAGCGGACAAGGCCATGTCCCTGTAATCCACCCCGACAACCGCAATGTTGTGATGATCGTGACACAGCGTCGAGGCAATGGCGCCGCGCCGGAGGGAAAAGCCCTGCACGAAGCCGGTCGCGATATTGCCGTTCCGACCGTGCCGTTCGATCACCGCGATGCGGGCCAGGTCGCGTTTGGGATCGGGGCGCTTGTCGCCGTCCACAGGCGCGATGTCGCAGGTCAGATGAGTGGTGATGATCTTGCCTTCGATGATGCCGATCACCGGGGTTTTGCTGCGGTTTCCGGCGCAGCGGAAATCCTGGGCGCTGACCTGCGGGGCCTTGACCGAGGCGCGGCCCACAGGGTCCAGCGGCTTTCGTGCGGCGAAGGCCGCGTCATCCACGACGCGCCCGCCGCAGATCACCAGCTGCGCCCGGCAGCTTTCCAGGCTGTCCAGCGCCACGATATCGGCCCGCAGCCCCGGTGCGATCAGCCCGCGATCCTTCAAGCCGAACGCCTCGGCCGCTGACAGCGATGCGGCGCGATAGACCGCCAGCACCGGGCTGCCGCGCCGGATCAGTTCGCGGATCATGTGATCAAGATGGCCGTATTCCGCGATGTCCAGGGGGTTCCGGTCATCGGTGCAAAGGCACATGTATGGTGCGGTGATGTTTGTCAGGACCGGCTGCAAGGCGACCAGATCCTTGCTGACCGACCCTTCGCGGATCAGGACGCGCATCCCCATGCGCAGCTTTTCCAACGCTTCGTCCGCCGTGGTGGCTTCGTGTTCCGTGCGGATCCCCGCCGCCACATAGGCCGACAGGTCGCGGCCCGAAAGCTGCGGGCAATGGCCGTCAACATGCCCGCCCGCGAACAGCCGCAGCTTGGCCATGGCACCGGGATCCCGATGGATCACGCCAGGATAGTTCATGAACTCGGCCAGGCCGATCCCCGAGGGATGCCCCATCAGGGGTCCAAGATCCTCTGCCTCGATCCGCGCGCCCGCCGTTTCCATGTCGGTCGAAGGCACGCAGGACGACAATTGCACCCGCAGGTCCATCAGCAGGCATTCGCTGGCCCGCTGGAACCACCGGATGCCGTCAGCGCCGATCACATTCGCGATCTCGTGCGGGTCGCAGATGGCGGTGGTAACGCCGCGGGGGGTCACACAGCGGTCGAATTCATGCGGCGTGACCAAGCTGCTTTCCACATGCAGATGCGTATCTATAAATCCCGGCACCAGCACCAGACCGGATACGTCGATCACCTGCCGCGCTTCATAATCGCCGATGCCCACAATCCGATCGCCGCAAATGGACACATCGCCCTCGATCATCGTGCCGGTGATCAGATCAAGAACCTGCCCGCCCCGCAGCACCAGATCGGCGGGTTCATCGCCGCGCGCCTGTGCAATGCGCCGTTCCAGTTCGTCCATGAGCCGCTCCCTTTTTCAGGTCAGAAGACCTGACGGAACGGGCGGCGTCCAGAGGGGATTGGCGCACGCGAGAGGATTCGAACCTCTGGCCTCTGCCTTCCGAGCGCGCAGGTCTTATAATAAGCACCCGATATAAAATCTTTATTTCGGGTCGCCGTAATAATTATACGGCTTTTCATAGTATTGTGTTGCGATTTCATTGCGAAATTTGCGGCGGCGCCCCGGAGAGGACATGACTGCAGCCATCCGGTACTGGTAGTGCGAGGGGTGGTGCCAATAACCCCCCCTGATCGTGGCTACGCTCGTGCCGAAGTACTCGCTCGCCTCTTCCATGGTCATGGCCACCTGAATTTCCAGGTTGATCGCTGTGTGCTTGAGGACGTGTGGCGTGACTTGCTTCAGCTTTGTTCTATGCGAGGCGCCGTCGAGGGCTTTGCCCATATCAAGGCTGGGCTTTCTAGAGCGGTCGGAAGATCGGTGATGTTGGACCGGCCGTACCGTTCCTTCCAGCGACGAAGATGAGAAAGCAGTCACCTGTCTTGAAGTGCAGGACCTGAACCCCCACGACACACCTGACTGGACCGGAGGCCTCCGAGTATCGGAGGTCAAGGTGATGTCGGCGGTCGAGGCCTGCCGGACCGAGGCGCTCGGCGGGCATGTGGCGGCATGTGCCAATTGCGGCCACCAGCGCATCGCCTACAACTTCTGCAAGAACCGGCACTGCCCCAAGTGCCAGGGTCCGGCGGCGCGTGACTGGATGGCCGCGCGCGCCCAAGACCTGCTGCCGGTGGAGTATTTCCATGTGGTCTTCACCCTGTCGGCCCAGATCAAGCAGGCCGCGTTCTGGAACAAGAAGGTGGTCTATGACCTGCGTGTTCCGCGCCTCGGCCGAGACGGTGATGACCATCGCCGCCGATCCCAAGCGTCTCGGCGCCAAGGTCGGCATGACGGCGGTGCTGCATACCTGGGGTTCGGCGCTGACCCACCATCCCCCTATCCACATGATCGTCCCCGGCGGCGGCCTGTCGCCGGACGGCACCAAGTGGGTCGCCCGTCGCCGCGGTTTCTTCCTACGTGTTCATGTGCTGTTGCGGCTCTTTCGCCACCTGTCTCTGGAAGGGTTGCTCGCCCTTCATCGCACCGGGCAGTTGGTCTTCTGCGGTGACCTGGCTCGGCTGAAAGAAGCCAGGGCCTTTGCCACATGGCAGGCTTGGGGGTGCGCTCGATAGCATCCTCCGAAAGAACCGCGCGGCGCCTCCATCGGGAACGACTCCTCACCATCTGCGTTCCAGTGGCATGAGACGACCCGGCACAAGGACGAGAGTTGCGTCGGTCTGGCAGACGCTTGCGAGTATCATCGCAACTCTGGCGGTCGCGATGTTCGTGGCGCATGGTGCAGCAGCGAAGGGCGCACTCCCCTATGGTCACGATCATCCCGTTGCCCATGCCGAAACCTCACTCGCCACAGGTCATGTTCCTGCTGAGCCAAGTGGAAATCATGGGCATTCGTCGGCGGTCGGCCACAAGCATGGTACTTCCAAGGATGGAACTGCTCTCTGCTGTGGAGAGGCATGTCTGCTGGCGCTGATGCCGGACATTGATACTCATCTGAACAAGCCTTGGGGGGTAAGGTCGAAACCCCTGCTCGGTGTCTCCTCATTGGCAGGACACGACCCTGATGGGCTGCATCGTCCTCCACGGCTCCCCATCGAATCCGATCGCATTCCACCGGGAGTGAAGCGCGAGACCTGATCGTAAGGTCGGCGCCATTCTCAAGCTTTAAATGGGCGGATTGCGGTCAATGAGGGCGAGGCTTTCACCTCGCGTCCTCAAGGGCGGTGAGACTGGCGCCGCGCTCGCCGCTTCCTGGTTCCGGCGCTTTGGCAACGGAGAAGCCACATGCACCATATTTCCCCTGAATTGCAGAGATGCATCGACGAATGCCAGCGATGCCACAGCACTTGCCTCAGTATGGCCATGAACCATTGCCTGGAAGCAGGCAGCCGGCATGTCGAGCCGAAGCATTTCCGGCTCATGATGGCATGTGCCGAGATCTGCCAGACCTCGGCAAACGTCATGCTGATGGGCAGCGATCTTCACAAACGTACCTGCGCGGTCTGCGCTGAAGTCTGCGAGGAGTGCGCGCGAAGCTGCGAGCAGGTCGGCGACATGCAGGAATGCGTCGATGCCTGCCGCCGGTGTGCCGAAAGCTGCCGGAACATGGCCGCCTGATCGTTATTGAAACCAGCCACATCAAAGGAGAACCCTTATGCGTAAGGTTAAGTCAGCCGTCATCCTCGCCGCCCTTCTTGCCGCACCCGCGGCTCTCGCTCAGGACAGCGCGACCGGGGACCAGGCGGGGAACACGGCGGAACAAGGAGCCTCGATGGCAGACCTTTCGATCCTGCCCCAAGGTTGCCAGAACGCAATCCAGCAGTCTGGAATGTCGGGGATGATGCACGGCATGGACATGTCCGGCATGATGGGCGGCATGGAAGGAATGGATGAGGCCCAGAAGGCCTCCATGGACGCCATGATGAAGATGAACGGCCCGATGATGGCCACTCACACCATCAAGGATCCCGACCTTGCTTTCCATTGCGGGATGATCGCGCATCATGCTGGTGCCATCGCCATGGCCGAAGTCGAGTTGAAATATGGCGACGACGAGGAGTCGAAAGCGATGGCCCAGAAGATCATCGATGCCCAAGGACCGGAAATCGAGGAAATGACGGCCTGGGTCGAGAAGAACACCAGCCAGCAGTAAGCACCCTGGCCGCCGGGGCTTGAAGCTGCGGCGGCCTTCATGACTGTTGCGACAGTTGCGCCGGCATCTTCCCTGACGCCTTCCGCCAGCATGACGGGTCTGTCGCAGTCTATTTCGAAGCTGCCGCGGTCATTACCGTGCTCGTGCTGCTGGGTAGATGCTGGAACTGCGCGCCCGCGAAAGCACCAGCGGTGCCATCCGCGCGCTGCTCGACCTGGCCCCCAAGACTGCCCGACGCATTCACGAGGATGGGACGAGGAAGAGGTCCAACTCGATGCGGTCCATGTCGGCGACCGCCTTCGGGTCCGACCCGGCGAAAAGGTGCCGGTCGATGGCGAAGTGATCGAGGGCCGCAGTGCGTGCCGTCGATGAGTGGATGGTGAGGGGAGAGTCCATGCCGGTGACGAAAGAGATCCGCTCCAGGACGATCGGCGGGACCATGAACCGGTCAGGCGCCCTGGCAATCGAGGCACGCAAGATCGGCCGCGACACCATGCTGTCGCAGATCGTCCAGCTTGTCGCAGAAGCACAGCGCTCGCGCGCCCCAATCCAGCGGCTTGCCGACCAAGTGTCAGGCTGGTTCGTGCCGGCGGTGATCGTCGTCGCCTTCATCGCCTTCATCGCATGGTCGATCTGGGGTCCCGAGACGCGGTTCTCCTTCGGTCTCGTTGCCGCCGCGTCCGTCCTGATCATCGCCTGTCCCTGTGCGTTCGGGCTCGCAACGCCCATGTCGATCATGGTCGGTGTAGGTCGTGGCGCCCAGGCTGGCGTCCTCATCCAGAAAGCCGAGGCGATGGAGCATATGGAAAAGATCAACACCATTGTCGACAAGACCGGAACACTGATCGAAGGGCGGCCCGCCGTCACCGCGATCGTTCCGGTCACTGGCAACGCCGAGGCCGAGGTGCTGCGCCTGGCCGAGAGCATCAAGCGAGCATCCGCTGGCGCTCGCCGTCGTTCGGGCCGCAGAGGAAGGAAAAATCGCACTCGCGCCGGTCGCGGACTTCGACTCCTCCACCGGAAAAGGCGCGCTCGGCTTTGTGGAAGGACGCCGCATCGCGCTTGGCAACGCAAAGTTCTTCCTTGCAGAGCAGGGGGTCGATGTCACGCCTCTGGCAGAGCAGGCCAATAGGTTGCGCCAGAACGGAGCGACGTCGATCTTCACGGGGGTCGATGGGCAGGTGGCCGCCATCTTTGCCATTGCGGACCCAGTCGAGGCATGGACGCCGAAGGCGCTTGCCGCACTGAAAGCGCGGGCCATTCCAGCTTATCGACAGCGACCAATCAGCGGATGCGAGGGGCCTGATTTCGAATTTTCACAATGCCATCTTCTCGCGGGTTTGCGCTCTGCAGTCGGCAAGTAACCTCGCCTTGCATCCGCCCTTACAATCGCCTATCGACGATTAACGAATTAGAGGCAGTGGATGCAGGACCAGGATCTCGAACTCTCCGAACTGGCCAAGGCACTTGCGCACCCCGCGCGGCTGCGTATCCTGCGACTCCTGCTGGCAACGCCCGGCTGTATTGGCGGCGAGATCGTGGATGCCGTGGGCCTGGCGCAATCCACGGTGTCTGAGCACCTGCGCATTCTCAAGACAGCAGGCGTCATCACTGGGGACATCGCCGGTCCACGCATTTGCTACGCACTCAACCCGGGCGCGCTTCAGCCTCTTGTCGCCTTCATCGACATGCTGACCCCACCTGTGGGTGACGTTTGCGGGGTGCCGGGCCGGGAAGAAACGTCATGAGCCTCTTTGAACGCTGGCTGACCCTCTGGGTCGCCTTGTGCATTCTTGCGGGCCTGATCTTGGGCAACATCGTGCCCGGTCTCTTTGCGGTTCTGGCCGGTCTGGAATATGCCTCGGTCAATCTGGTTGTCGCAATGCTGATCTGGGCCATGGTCTACCCGATGATGATCGCGATCGACTTCGGTTCGCTGAAGGATGTGGGGCGGCGCCCGAAGGGACTGGTCATCACACTGGCCATCAACTGGCTGATCAAGCCCTTCACCATGGCAGCACTTGGCGTGCTGTTCTTCAACCACCTCTTCGTCGGTCTGATCGATCCGGCGCGGGCACCCGAATACGTCGCGGGGCTGATCCTTCTGGGCGCTGCGCCATGCACGGCCATGGTGTTTGTCTGGTCGCAGCTGACCCGGGGCGATCCGAACTACACGCTGGTGCAGGTTTCGGTGAACGACCTGGTCATGGTGGTGGCCTTTGCGCCGATCGTGGCCTTCCTCTTGGGTGTGACCGAAATCAACGTGCCGTGGGAGACGCTGATCTTGTCGGTCGCGCTCTACATCGTCATCCCCCTGATTGCGGGGGCATTGACGCGGCGGGCGCTGATCGCCGGGGGTGGCAAGGTCGCGGTGTCGGACTTCACCGCCCGGGTCAAGCCTGTCTCGGTCTTGGGGCTGCTGTTCACCGTGGTGCTGCTCTTCGGGTTTCAAGGACAGGTGATCCTGGCGCAGCCCCTGCTGATCGGGCTGATCGCGATTCCGATCCTGATCCAGTCCTATGGCATCTTCGCGCTTGGTTATGCCTGGGCTTGGGCGTGGCGGCTGCCGCACAAGGTGGCGGCGCCCTGCGCGCTGATCGGGACATCGAACTTCTTCGAACTGGCGGTGGCCGTGGCCATCGGGCTCTTCGGCCTCAACTCCGGGGCGGCCCTTGCCACGGTCGTCGGCGTGCTGGTCGAGGTGCCGGTGATGCTGTCGCTGGTCGCCTTTGCTAACCGCACCCGTGACAGGTTTCCCGCATGACAGATACGCCCAATATCGACGACGCACTGTTTCCCGGTATCGACCCGGACCGACTGTTTGCCCGCGTCCCTGCCGCTCACCCGCCGCGCATCCTGCTGCTCTATGGCTCGCTCCGCGTCCGCAGCTTCTCGCGGCTGGCGGCCGAAGAGGCAGGACGCATCCTGACGCGTCTGGGCGCAGAGGTCCGGTTCTTCAACCCATCCGGCCTACCGCTCGTCGATGACGGTGTGGATGCCGCACATCCCAAGGTGCGCGAGTTGCGTGATCTGGTGGCCTGGTGCGAGGGAATGGTCTGGTCCTCGCCCGAACGCCATGGCGCGATGTCCGGCCTGTTGAAGACCCAGATCGACTGGATCCCGCTGTCGGAGGGTGCCGTGCGGCCGACCCAGGGCAAGGCGCTTGCCGTCATGCAGGTGTCCGGCGGCTCGCAGAGCTTCAACGCGGTGAACCAGATGCGCGTCCTGGGCCGCTGGATGCGGATGCTGACCATCCCCAACCAGTCCTCGGTCCCAAAGGCGTTTCAGGAGTTCGACGAGGCGGGGCGGATGCGCCCCTCGCCGCTTTACGACCGCATCGTCGACGTGATGGAGGAACTGATGAAGTTCACGCTGCTCACTCGCGACCGGGCCGACTACCTCGTGGACCGCTACTCCGAGCGCAAGGAAAACGCTGAGGCGCTGACGAAGCGGGTGAACCTGTCGGCCGCCACCTGAGGGATCAGGAGCCGCCCCCTGCGAGACGCGGCAGACACTCCTGCGAAGGCGACTTCAACCCTGTCTGGGTCCCGCGGCAGCATCGCGAGGCGCTTTCGCTGCATCGCAACACGCCGCAGAGCAGGCCTGTTCGCACAGGGCCTCGGGCAAGTACGTTGCCGCGATCAGCCCCGCACGGATCACCAAGTCTTCCGGGATGGTGTCGTAGGTTTGGCCTTCAACCTCCAGGGTGCGGCAATCCCTGTCGCCGCATTCGTTGCAACACCGGCTGCTGCCGGTCTGGCCACCAAGCCATTCATCCAGCGGCTTGCCCGAGATCAGCACCTGGTTCGATTGCAGCGGGTCCTGCAGGAACGCAGCCTGATCAATCCTCCGCTCTTCAAGCACGGGCTCAATTCCCAGGGGCTCCAGAGCCGTGCGAAGCTGCGCAACGGCGCGCCTGACCTCGTTGCCCGTGGCATGGCACCGGGGACAGGTCGTGCCCCGCGTGCCGACCAGCCGCTGCCAGACAATCGGGAGTGTGCGCATCTTGTGGCCCTCATCATCATGGGCTGCCCTGCAGGCAGCCGGTTCCGAAACAGCAGCGCCCCTTGACGCCGGGCGGGTGCAGGCGTCCCCTTTCCTCAGAGCAGCTTTCCTATTTCTTCGGCAGTCAGCACCTTGCCGGTCGAAAGGACCTTTTCGTCGACCACCAGACCGGGCGTCGACATCACGCCATAGGCAGCGATCTGGGCTATGTCGGTGACCTTGACGATCTCGGCCTCCTTGCCCACCGCTGCAGCGGCGGTTTTGGCGTTTTCCCCGAGGGCTATGCATTTCTTGCAGCCAGATCCGAGGATCTTGATGATCATGGCAGGTCTCCTGTCAGATGAACCAGTGGGTGATTTCGTTGAAGGCAAAGCCGATGGTCAGGATGCCCGTGCTGACCACGCCGATGAAGGTCAACAGGAGCGGCATTCTCACCACACGCTTGAGCATGATCATCGAGGGCAGGGACAGCGCCGTCACCGCCATCATGAAGGCCAGCACCGTGCCCAGCCCCACGCCCTTTCCGACAAGCGCCTCGGCGATCGGCAGGGTGCCGAAGATGTCGGCATACATGGGGATGCCGACCACGGTGGCCAGCGGCACGGCCCACCACTTGTCCTGGCCCAGCAGGGCCGTGATGGTGTCTTGCGGGATCCAGTTGTGGATCGCGGCCCCGATGCCGATACCGATCAGCACATAGGGCCAGACCCGGTGGATGATCTCGGCCACCTGATCGCGGGCATAGGCCACCCGCTGCCGGCGGGTCATCGTTTCGACGTTCCCGGAAACAGGAACCGTCCGCACGAAGTCGGCAACCTGGTTCTTCATTCCCAGCTTCCCGATGACCGTGCCGCCAAGGACCGCCACAGCCAGCCCGACTGCCACATAGGCCAGGGCGGTGGGCCAGTTGAAGATCGAGGCGAGCAGGATCACCGAGGCCAGGTCTACGAGGGGCGAGGAGATCAGAAAGGAAAAGGTGATCGCCAGCGGCAATCCCGCGGCCGTGAAGCCGATGAAGAGCGGGATTGACGAGCAGGAGCAAAAGGGAGTCAACGTGCCCAGCAGTGCGGCAAGGACATTTGCCCCAAGGCCAGAGCGTCCACCCAGCATGGCCCGTGTCCGTTCGGGCGGAAAGTGGCTTTGCACATAGGAGATGGCAAAGATCAGCACTGACAGCAGCAGGAAGATCTTGATCACGTCATAGACGAAGAACTGCACCGACCCGCCAAGCCGCGAAGCGGGGTCAAGGCCGATGCCGGCTACCCCCTGGCCAACCAGATCATTGAGCCAGGTCATCCGCAGGAACTGGTCGTTGATCCACCCGAAGACACTCATGCCTCAGTCTCCTGGGCAACCGGCGCGAGGTGACCAGGGTTCAGACAGGGCGCCGAAGGCGCGTCTCGCCGGATCACCAGCGACCGGAGCTGCGTCATGACCTGCATATGCCGCCTGATCCGGCTCCGGGTCGCGAAGGTCGGATCAAGCACGGCCCTCAGGATCGTCACGATCATTCCCTATGCTCTTCAGATATCGCCACACGCGCATCTGCGCACATTCAGTGGCTCGCCGCCTTGATCCTGATCAGTCTTCGGAAGGGGGTCGCAGCCAAAGTGTCACCAAAGCTTCACTGGACACAGAAACAGATTTCCGCAAATCAGGAACTATGGAAAACAAACATGCCACTCTTGCTTTTGCCACTCTTGGCCATCCCGACCGCTTAGCCGTGTTCCGCCTGCTGATGCGCTTCGCGCCCCGAGGCGTGCGCCCGACAGAGATTGCCGAGGCGCTCGGGTTGAAGCAGAACACGCTGTCCCATCACCTTTCCGACCTCACCGCCTCCGGCCTGGTGCAGGTCGAGCGTCAGGGGCGATCGCTGTTCTACGCAGTCGATCTGGGTACGGCCGAGGGGCTGATCGGCTACCTCGCCCTCGATGTGGGCCGGGCCCGGCCCGACCTTCTTGCCCCCTTGCTGACCTCTCGAAAGGACGCTGCCATGCGCGATACCGTGTTCAACGTGCTGTTCATCTGCTCGGGCAACTCCGCCCGTTCGATCTTTGCCGAGGCGCTGCTGCGCGATCTGGGCCGCGGCAAGTTTCAGGCCCTCTCGGCCGGCACGCAGCCTGGCACCGCGCTCAACCCCTTCGCCCTGGATGTCCTGGCGCGCAACGGCCACGACACCGTCGGGCTGCGCTCCAAGCACGTCTCGGAATTCCAGCAGCCGGACGCGCCGGTGATGGATTTCGTCTTCACCGTTTGCGACACGGCAGCGGCCGAGGAGTGCCCGCCCTGGCCGGGCCAGCCGATCACCGGGCACTGGGGGCTGCCGGACCCTGCAAAGGCCACTGGTTCGGATGCGGGAAAGGCGCTTGCCTTCACGCAAACCTACGCGGCACTGCGCCGCCGGGTGGAAGCGTTCGTTGAACTGCCCTTCGCCAGCCTGAGCCGGATGTCCCTGCAAGCCCATGTCGACGCCATCGGCACCGAACTTCCCGTGAAAGGCTGACCCCATGCCGCGCATCGCCCTGAACGGCCTTGGCCGCATCGGAAAACTTGTCCTGCGCGACCTGATCGACACCGGTGCCGCTGGCGAGATCGTGCTTCTGAACGATCCGAGGGGTAATGCCGAACAGCACGCGCTGCTGATGGAGTTCGACTCGGTCCATGGCCGCTGGCGCACGCCGGTCAGCCATCAGGAGGACGCGCTTGTGCTGGATGGCCGCGCCATCCGCCTGACGCATGAGAAGACCATCGAGGCGCTGCCGCTGGCCGAGTTGGGCGTCGATCTGGTGATCGACTGCACCGGCGTGTTCAAGACCGCTGCCAAGGTGGCACCCTATTACGCGGCCGGCGTGAAGAAGGTGGTCGTCAGCGCGCCGGTCAAGGATAGGGGCGCGCTGAACTTGGTCTATGGGGTGAACCACGATCTTTACGACGGCTCTCAGACGCTGATCACGGCGGCCTCCTGCACCACGAATTGCCTGGCCCCGGTGGTGAAGGTGATCCACGAAGCGCTTGGCATCCGCCACGGCTCGATCACGACCATCCACGATGTCACCAACACACAGACCATCGTGGACCGCCCCGCCAAGGACATGCGCCGGGCGCGGTCGGCCCTGATGAACCTGATCCCCACGACAACGGGCAGCGCCACGGCGATCACGCTGATCTATCCCGAACTCAAGGGCCGCCTGAACGGCCATGCGGTGCGGGTGCCGCTTCTGAACGCTTCGCTGACCGACTGCGTGTTCGAGGTGGAGCGGGCAACAACGGCCGAGGAGGTGAACGCCCTGTTCGCCGCCGCGGCCGAGGGGCCGCTGAAAGGCATCCTCGGCTATGAGACGCGGCCGCTGGTGTCCTGCGACTTCACCAACGATCCGCGCTCGTCGATCATCGACGGGCCTTCCACGATGGTGATCGACGGAACGCAGGTGAAGATCTACGCTTGGTATGACAACGAATGGGGCTATGCCTGCCGGTTGGCCGACATCGTGCGCATGGTCGCGGGGGCGTTGTGAGCACCGCCGTGAGCCGGGCTGCCCCACCGCCCAATCCCTTGCGCGCCTACGCGGCCGTGACGGCGGCCTACTGGGCCTTCATGCTGTCGGACGGCGCCCTGCGGATGCTGGTGCTGCTGCACTTCAACACGCTGGGCTTCACGCCCGTGCAACTGGCTTGGCTGTTCCTGCTTTACGAGATCGCGGGTATCGTCACCAACCTGGCCGCCGGCTGGCTGGCCGCCCGGTTCGGGTTGGCTGCGACGCTTTATGGCGGGTTGGCGCTGCAGATCGGGGCGTTAGCCGCACTGGCGCAACTGGACCCCGGATGGGGTGTCGCGGCATCTGGCGCTTTTGTCATGGCAGTGCAGGGCGTGTCGGGGGTGGCCAAGGATCTGGCCAAGATGTCGTCGAAATCCGCCGTCAAGCTTCTGGCGCCGCAGGGGAACGGTGGGCTGTTCCGATGGGTTGCGGCGCTGACCGGGTCGAAGAACGCGGTCAAGGGCCTGGGCTTCTTCGTCGGCGCGGCGCTGCTGGCCTTCGCCGGGTTCCAGGGGGCGGTCTGGGGCATGGCCGGGATGCTGTCCCTGATCCTGATTGCGGTCGTCCTGTTCCTGCCCGCAGGCCTGCCCGGCCGCATGAAGTCCGACGAGGCTTGGAGCGGCTGGCGGTCGAACGACACACGCGTCAACCGCCTCAGCCTTGCGCGCATGTTTCTCTTCGGCGCCCGCGATGTCTGGTTCGTCGTGGGCGTGCCGGTCTATTTCCAGTCGGTGCTCTCGGACGGCACTGTCGAGGGGCGGCGCGAGGCGTTCTTCCTGATCGGCAGCTTCCTTGCGGTCTGGCTCATCGCCTATGGCGCCGTGCAGGCCTTTGCCCCGCGCCTTCTGGGGGGCAAGGGTCAGCCCGAGACCGAGACGACCCGCAAGGCGATCTTCTGGTCTGGCTTGCTGGTGCCGATCCCGTTCCTGCTGGCGGGGGCGGCATGGACCTCGGGCGGGCCGTCGGTCTGGCTGACGGGGACGCTGATCACCGGGCTTCTGGCTTTCGGTTTTGTCTTCGCCGTCAACTCTTCGGTCCATTCCTACCTGATCCTCGCCTTCGGATCGGCGGAACGGATCACGCGGGACGTGGGCTTTTACTACATGGCCAATGCGGCGGGGCGCCTGCTCGGCACGCTGCTGTCGGGACTCAGCTACCAGCTTGGCGGGTTGCCGCTATGCCTCGTCACCGCCGGGGTGATGGCGCTTGCCAGTTGGCTCGCCGCGCGGCGGCTCAGTTCCGTCTGAGGAAGAAAAGTGCCAGCGTCGCCATAAGGCCTATCGCCGCCGTCAACCAGATCGCCGAGGCGCCCCAGCCTGTCAAAGCCGCGCCAAACAGCAATGGCGCCGCTGCCTGGAGCACGCGCGCAGGCGCATTCAGCCAGCCAAGGCGCGCGCCATAGCCTGCCGCTCCGAACAGCGCGAGGGGCAGCGTTCCCTTGGCGATGGTCAGGATACCATTGCCCGCCCCATGGAGTATGGCAAAGGCATAGGCCGCAGGTCCGCCGAAGGTCGTCAGGCAGATCGCCGCAATCGGGTGGGAAAACGCCGCCAGCCGGGCCGAAGCCAGCGGATGGAACCGGCGCAGAAGCCCGAATTCGATCATCCGTGCCGCGACCTGTGCCGGGCCGATCAGGGCGCCCGCTGCAATCGAAACCGCCGGGCTGGCTCCCGATGCCTGCAACAGGCCCGGCAGATGGGCCGCCATGGCAGTGGAGTTGAACCAAGTGGCCGCAAAGACGAAGGCCAGCAGGCACAAGGCAAGGCGAGGTGGCGGTGGACCCTCGGGTTCTGCCGGCGCCGATGCGGTGATCCGTGCCGTCCCCTTGGGCAAAAGTGCGTTCAGCGGCAGTGCGACGCCCAGGTGGATCAGCGCCCATCCCAGGCAGGCCTCGCGCCAGCCCCAGGTGGCCAGCATAAGCCCGGACAGGGGCCAGCCCACAGTGCTGGCAAATCCGGCGATCAGGGTGATGCCGGTGATCGGGCCGCGCGCGGCACGGCCATAGATGCCGGCCAGCGCGGCAAAGGCAGCCTCATAAAGCCCCATCCCCATGCCCAGCCCCACGACCGCCCATCCCAGGAACAGAACCGCTGGCGACGGCGCCACGGCCAGCAGAGCCAGGCCAGCGGCAAAGACGAGGTTCGACAACATCAGCACGCCCCGCCCGCCGATCCGGTCGATCCGCGCACCTGCCCAGGGACCAATGATCGCCGAGACGATCATCGCCATGGAGAAGGCGCCGAAGACCCAGACCGTCGACAAGCCAAAGCTGGCCGCCATTGGTGCCGCCAGAACCGCAGGGATGTAATAGCTGGCGGCCCAGCCAATGGTCTGCGCCGTGCCAAGGCAGGTCACGACCGCGCCCCGCCTGGCCGGCGATAGTCTCAACAGCATACGGCGACTTTCGCGGACTTAACCAAGGTGCCGCAGCCGCAGCCCGACGCGCCGCCGTCCTTGGCCGCTTCGTCTTCGGCACAGCAGGCATCGGCACGCGTCCGGGCCGGGCCGCCGCAGCAGGTGGTGGTGACTGCCTTTGCGGCCCGTGAACCGGGGTTGCTGCAAACGCTGATCTCCGGCAGGACAAGCTCTGTCCGGGCGGCGGCTTCGGGATCCCCTGCAATGGCAGTGACGATCGAGCGGACCTGCTCATGTCCGGTGGCCAACAGGAACGTCGGCACCCGGCCATAGGACGTCATTCCGGCAATGTAGAACCCCGGCTCTGGATGTGCCAGTTCTGCGGCGCCATGCGGATGCACCGTTCCGCAGGAGTGGAGGTTCGGGTCGATCAGGGGGGCCAGAGCGGGCGGGCATTCCAGCGCCGGGCCGAGCGCGACCCGAAGCTCGCGCAGGAACGACAGGTCAGGACAAAAGCCGGTCGCGATGATCAACTCATCCACCTCGATGACCCCGCCATCCGATACGGCCATCAGCGGGGTGGTCCCTTAGACGGCGGCAAGATGAAACCCGCTTTTCAAGCCGAATGCCGCCGCCGTCCACCGACCTCGCCATGCCGGTGCCGAGCACACCGCGGGCCGCGAGCCGGTCCGCCGCGCCGCCGCCCCGTGCCCGAGTTGTCGTGGAAGCGCGGCAAAGCCAGATTGGCGACGTGCCGGACAGGTTCGACAGCGCGATCAGCGTCCCCATGGCGGAATGGCCGCCACCCAGCACCGCGACCCGCTTGCCCCCACGGCGCGCCTGTTCCTGTCCTGTGACGTCCGGCATGCCGTACCCGAATCGGAGATGGCCCAACTCGCCCGGCACAGGACGGCCGGCACCGCCGGGGTTCGGCTGGAACCAGGTGCCGGTTGCGTCTGTCACCGCATCGGCACCATTCCGCGCCTCGCCCGTTGCGCCTTCGGTGTCGATCATGAACGGCGTTGTGCCGTGGCCCGCATTGTTGACCTTGTCGATCCCCTCCCGGGAGACCGCCACGATATGGCGTTCAAAGCGCAGCCAGGGGGCAAGCGTTTGACCGAGCGGTTGGAGGTAGTCCTCCACCAGCTCTGCGCCAGTCGGATACGCCTCGGGATCGGGCGCTTGCCAGCGCGCATGCTCCAGCCGCCGCGCTGCCGCCGCGCGAATACTGGATCGCCAGTTCGAGAACATCGGCACATGACCCCAGGCCCGCACGGAATGACCGACCTCAGCGCCCTGTTCCAGGATCAGCGGCCGCATCCCGCGTTCCAGCACATGCGCCGCCGCTGCCAGCCCGACCGGTCCCGCGCCAAGAATGGCAACTGTCCTTGTCATCACACATCCCCCTTTATGTTAGGAATATCGAGATGTGGTGCGCGCAAGGGCATGGGTCAGGTCCTTGGGGCGCAGGCATCGGCGCAGCATTCCGTCGCCAGATCGTCGATCAGCCCGCGCATGACAGGATAGTTCGTCCGGCAGATCAGGGAGGTGCCAACCCGCTCCTGCTGGATCAGTTCAACCTGAACCAGGGCGCGGCAATGGTGAGACAGGGTCGAGGCCGGGATGCCTAGCCCTTCCTGAATCTGTCCCACCGACAGCCCCGGATCGCCGGCCCGGACAAGCAGCCGGTAAAGTCGTAGCCGTGTTGGATTGCCAAGCGCAGCAAGGCGGGAGGCGGCCACATCGATATCCATGAAGAACTCCTTAAACAATATTACTAGAATAATCGAAATAATTGGTCAACCGTTGAGCGCCAAGGGCACGAGGATTCCGCACCGTCGGCGTGGTTCAATAATCCGTCTCCAGAAGGCAGGAGCGCAGGGGAGCCGGTCAGAGCCACGCCTACGGCGAGCAAGTGGGAAGTCAGAGTGTCCCTGCCATCAGTAGCTCATGTCATTTAACTTACCCATCAGGGAAGGCCGCTTTGAGAGGAGCATCTCGCTGCACCTGCCTATGTCGCGCGACCGTTAGCCTTTGCGGTGGCGATAAGGAATGCGACATGAGAACAGGATCGGCCGCTCTGTCATGACCGGCGAAGAGCGCATTCTTGCAGGTCAAGGAAATCGGCCTGATCAGGTTTTCGATACTGTTGGAGTCGATCTCGACGCGGCCGTCGCCCAGGAAGGTTTTGGCGCGAAAGTTTCATCCTCAAGGACTTGGTGCCAGCCAATCCGGGCAGTCGTCGAACGAAAAAGACAGCGGGAAAGGCTGGTGATCTCCTCAAATCAAAGCCTGATCACCGAGCATGAATTTAGGTTTCCTTGGGCAAACATTGCGATCGACAAACCTAGAGCCGCCGATTTTCTTCCAAGATCCTGATTTTAATGGCGCACCCGAAGGGATTCGAACCCCTGGCCTCTGCCTTCGGAGGGCAGCGCTCTATCCAGCTGAGCTACGGGTGCCTGGGGCGGTGATAACCGCAGCGGGGGCGGGGCGCAACGGCGAAAACGATATGGGGCCGTCAGCCCGCGCAGATCTGTTGCAGGGCCAGCCACTGCTCGTCGGTCAGAAGCGGTCGGGCAGGGGGTGCATCGCGGAACGGATCGCCCTCGATCAGGGGGATCACCGATTGCCCCGTCGGGTCGATGGTCCGGGCATAGGGCTCCGCCGGGATGCCGCGTTCCGCCAAGGCTGCCAGAAGATCGGCGTCGGCAGGGCGGGGCGCCGGGTCCCGCAGCATCGCCGCGCCAAAGCCTTGCATCGCGTCACCCGGCAAATGGCCCAGCGTCATCAGCCCCAAGGAGGCCAGCAGCCCTGCATGATGCACGGCAGCATGCCGCAAATCTTCGTCGGCGGTGGCGAGTTGGGCCGCGATCAGATGCGCGGCTGCGGCCTCGGGACCAGGGGCGGTTTGCAGAAGGTCGCTGCCCATGACGTAGACCTGGCCCGGCAGGCGGCGAGCGCCCCCGACAGGGCCGGGGACGACACGGATCGCGGCGTCGGCGCCAAGCAGTTGCGGCGCCAGCCAGTCCAGCACCGCCTGACCCGAGTCGCGCCGGCAGACCGCACCCGCTTCCTGTTCCAGATCGGCCAGGATCGCCATGCCCAGGTCGCGTGCCTGGGCGGGTGGCGCGATTCGGGCAGCATGGGTGACCAGGGCCCCGGGAAGCCAGAAGACCAGCCACCCCAGGCCAGCCAGAATCGCCAGCACGATCAGCCCGCTGCGCAGCCGCCCCGTGTGGGCGCGATGGCTGGCGACGGCACCCTGGACGCGGGTGATCGCCTGGATCATCAGCGGATCGTCGATGGCCACGGTTTCATCGGCACCCTCGATGCCGGGGGCATAGATCGCGGGCATGTCGCCGGGGTTCAACTGGACCACGGCAGGCAGCGACCAATGGGACAATGGCCGGTCGGTCCTGGGGTCGGACAGGACCAGCGTCGCCTCGCCGACGGAGACGATCACCTCGCGCAACGGCGCATCGGGCGCAGAGCGCCACGAGCCTTGGGCTTCGAGCCGTTGAAAATCCGTAAGCGCGGTCATCTTGTCTGATCTGCAAGCCTGCCTTGGACCATAGCGACCGCGCCCGGCAGGTCAATCGCGCCCGCCAGTCCGCGGCGGGACGCCCGACTACTACAGTGCGGTGTCGGGCACCCTCATGCCCTTGTCGCGGGCCAGGACGCGCATCCGGTCCTGCAGCTTCTCGAAGGCGCGCACCTCGATCTGGCGGATGCGTTCGCGCGACACGTCATAGCGCGACGACAGATCCTCCAGCGTCAGGGGATCGTCGCGCAGGCGACGTTCGATCAGGATATCCTTTTCACGGTCGTTCAGCACGTCCATGGCCTGCATCAGCATCTGGCGGCGGGTATCCAGCTCCTCGGATTCGGCAAAGGCTTCGGCCTGATTGGCGTCCTCGTCCTCCAGCCAGTCCTGCCACTGGGACGCGGATTCGCCCTCGCCGCTGCCGACTGTGGCGTTCAGCGACGCGTCCCCGCCCGACAGGCGGCGGTTCATGTCGATGACTTCCTGTTCCGTCACATTCAGGTCGTTGGCGATCTGGGCGACGTTTTCGGGGCGAAGATCGCCTTCCTCCAGCGCGCCGATGCGCGACTTGGCCTTGCGCAGGTTGAAGAACAGCTTCTTCTGCGCGCTCGTGGTGCCCATCTTGACCAGGGACCAGGACCGCAGGATGTATTCCTGGATCGATGCCCGGATCCACCACATCGCATAGGTCGCCAGTCGGAAGCCCCGTTCGGGATCGAACCGCTTGACGGCCTGCATCAGGCCCACGTTGGCTTCGGAAATCACCTCGGCCTGGGGCAACCCGTATCCGCGGTAACCCATGGCGATCTTGGCCGCCAAGCGCAGGTGGGACGTCACCAGCCTGTGCGCAGCCTCGCTGTCCTGGTGATCGGCCCAGGCCTTTGCCAGCATGTATTCCTCTTCCGGCTCCAGCAGGGGAAACTTACGGATCTCCTGCAGATAGCGGTTCAGCCCCTGTTCGGGGCTTGGGGCGGGAAGATTTCCATAATTTGCCATGTTGTGGCCTTTCGCAGCTATGCGGGGAACGCAACCTGCAAGTGCAGGGTTCCGGCTTGCCGTTGCAACCCCAGGCGACGCTTGTGGTATCATTCTGTTTTGAAAACGTGAACGGACCAGTGGCGGCGCTTCACGATTGCGTCATGACACGGCCCGCAGCCGGTCCAGCAGACCTTGAATGTCATCCGGCAAGGGGCTGTCGAATGACAGCGGCTGTCCGCTGACGGGGTGATCGAAACCCAGATGGGCGGCGTGCAGCGCCTGGCGTGGAAAGGCCGCGATATCGGCGGCGACCGGCCCCAGCGTCTTGATGGAGGCCCGTCGCGCCCCGCCATAAACCTGGTCACCGATCAGCCCCAATCCCGCATGGGCCATGTGGACCCTGATCTGATGGGTCCGGCCGGTTTCCAGACGGCACTCCACCAGCATCGCGGAGGGAGGATTGCCAAACCGTTCCAGCATCCGCGCCCGCGTCACCGCGTGCCGGCCCTTGTCGAAATAGACCGCCTGCCGCTGCCTGTCCGTCGCATGGCGCGTCAGGCGCGAGGTGATCTTCAGCACTCCGCCGTCCTCGAAGCTGACGCCGGGCGTGCCGCGCAACCGGGCATCCGCCCCGTCGATCACCCCATGGGCCAGCGCCAGATACCGGCGTTGTGCCGTATGCGATTCGAACTGGGCGGCCAGACCGTGATGGGCGCGGTCGGACTTGGCGACCACCAACAGGCCCGACGTGTCCTTGTCGATCCGATGCACGATGCCCGGCCGCCTTTCGCCGCCGATCCCGGACAGCGTGTCGCCGCAATGGGCCAGCAGCGCGTTGACCAGCGTGCCGTTTGGCGATCCCGGTGCGGGGTGGACGACCATGCCTGCGGGCTTGTCGATCACGATCAGGTCGTCGTCCTCGAAGGCGATAACCAGGGGGATCGCCTCGGGGCGGGTTTCCACGGGTTCGGGTTCGGGAACGTGGATCAGATAGTCCTGCCCCTCGGCCACGCGGGCCTTGCCGTCA
This sequence comes from Paracoccus yibinensis, assembly GCF_030846195.1. GTDB lineage: Bacteria > Pseudomonadota > Alphaproteobacteria > Rhodobacterales > Rhodobacteraceae > Paracoccus > Paracoccus yibinensis. The sequence goes on along the minus strand of NZ_JAVCWH010000001.1, from coordinate 353,776 downwards.
CGGACCACGCCATCGGGACCGCTGACCGCGCCATCCGCGATCAGCCGCGCCAGGCGCGACCGCGACAGGGCCGCCGCCTCTGGCACCGCAAGGGCAAGCGCCTTATCAAGACGGTCTGGCGGATTGGCCGGGATGGTGACGACAAGGTTCGACATGGATCAGGATGATAGCGACTGGAAAACGGCTGCGAAAGCGGTGCCGGAACTGCGGCTGCTGCGCTGGCTGGTGACAGGGCTGGCCCTGGTCATGGGCCTGGGCATGATCGCCATCGTCGCGCTGCTGTGGCTGCGCCTGGGCCAGCCGACGCTTCCCGATCTGCCGGATGCAATCGCGTTGCCGGATGGCGCGCAGGCCCAGGCCGTCACCTTCGCCCGCGACTGGATCGTCGTCGTCACAGACGCGGGCGAGGTGCTGCTGTTTGACCGTTCCGGCGCGCTGCGCGACCGGGTTCAGCCCTGACGGCCCGCCTGCATCGCGTCCAGCCGGGCCTTCAACTCGGCATTCTCGGTCCGGGCCTTGATCGCCATCTCGCGCACGGCCTCGAACTCCTCTCGGGTCACGAAGTCGCGATCCGCCAGCCAGCGGTCGATCCACCCCTTCATCGCGGTTTCAGCCTCGGACTTGGCGCCGTGGGCCACGCCCATGGCATTGGTCATCAGCTTCGAGATGTCGTCAAAGAACTTGTTTTGCGTGGTCATTTGGCCTTCGCCCCTGATGCGTCGTTGCCGTCCTATATGGGCCGGACGGCCGCGGGGTTCAATGCGGGCGATGCTGCGAATGCACGTTGCCGCCACGTGGGGGCGTGTTGACACGGCGTTCCCGCTGACTAGCGTGCGCGGCGCAGAAGCCGAGGCCCCATGATCCCTTTTCCGAATATCGCCCCTGAGATCTTTACCATCCATCTGGGCGGATTGACCCTGTCGCTGCGGTGGTATGCCCTTGCCTATCTCGCAGGGCTGCTGATCGGCTGGCGGATCATCGTGGCGATGATGCGGCGCGACCGCATCTGGGGCGACCGCGCGCCGATGGCTGCCGACCGGGTGGACGACCTGCTGACCTGGGTGATCCTGGGCGTGATCCTTGGCGGCCGCCTGGGCTTCGTGCTGTTCTACGAGCCGGGCTTCTACCTTGCCAACCCGGCCGAGATCATCAAGGTCTGGCAGGGCGGCATGAGCTTCCACGGCGGCTTCGCGGGGGTGATCGTTGCGACCTGGGCCTTCTGCCGCGCGAACGGCATTCCGACCCTGCGGCTGGCCGACGCCATGGCGGTGGTTGCGCCCATCGGCCTCTTCTTCGGGCGCATCGCGAACTTCATCAACGCCGAACTGTGGGGCCGCCCTATGGACTTGCCCTGGGGCGTCATCTTCCCGGGCGAGGCCGCGCAGACCTGCCCCGGCGTGGTCGGTCCCTGCGCCCGCCACCCCAGCCAGCTTTACGAGGCGGGGCTTGAAGGGCTGCTGCTGGGCCTGATCCTGTTCGCACTGGTCCGCAGCGGCGGCCTGCGCCGTCCGGGGTTGGCCTTTGGTGTCTTTCTGGCCGGATACGGGCTGGCGCGGATGTTCGTGGAACTGTTTCGCGTGGCCGATGTGCAGTTCATCACCCCCGACAACCCGCTGGGCCATGTCGTTGGCGGTCCGGTGATCGGGCTGACCATGGGCCAGCTTCTGTCGCTGCCGATGGTGCTGGTCGGGCTGTTCTTCATTGGGCGCGCGATGCGCCGCCCGGCCGTGGCTGCCCCCGCATGACGCCCCTGGCCGAAATCATCGCAGTGCGCATTCGGGCCACGGGGCCGATCACGCTGGCCGATTACATGGAAATCTGCCTGCTGCATCCGCGATACGGCTACTATGCCACGCGCGATCCCTTCGGCGTCCAGGGCGATTTCACCACCGCGCCCGAGATCCACCAGATGTTCGGGGAACTGTGCGGCCTGGCCCTGGCCCAGGCCTGGATGGACCAGGGCAGCCCCGCGCCCTTCACCCTGGCCGAGATCGGGCCGGGGCGCGGCACGCTGATGGCCGACATGCTGCGCGCGATCCGCAAGGCGCCCGGCATGGGTGAGGCGGTGGAAGTCGCGCTGATCGAGGCTTCCCCGCATCTGCGGCAGATCCAGCGGGACAGGCTTGGGGCAGTAGCGCATCTCGACACTGTCGAGGAACTGCCAGAGAAGCCCTTGTTCCTGATGGCGAACGAGTTTTTCGACGCCCTGCCGATCCGGCAATACCAGCGCATTCCCGACGGCTGGTGCGAACGCATGGTCGGCCTGGCGGATGAAGGCCTGCGCCTTGGCCTCGGCCCCGTGGTGCAGTTGCCCCGCGATGGCCAGCCCGGCGACGTGGTCGAGGAATGTCCCGCCGCGCCCGCCATTGTCGAGGGCATCGCCCGCCGCATCGCCGGCCATGGCGGGGCGGCGATCTTCGTCGATTACGGCGGCTGGAACGGGTATGGCGACACCTTCCAGGCCCTGCGCAACCACGCCCCCGAGGATCCGCTGGCATGTCCGGGCGAGGCCGACCTGACCGCCCATGTCGATTTCGCGCCGCTTGCCGCGGCGGCGATCCGGGCGGGGGCGGTCGCCTCTCGTCCCATCCACCAGGGGGACTGGCTTCTGTCGCTGGGCGCGGCGCAGCGGGCGGAACGGCTGGCTGCGGCGGGCGACGGGGGCGCGATGGCGGCGCTTCGGCGCTTGACCCACCCGGACGAAATGGGTCACCTGTTCAAGGCCATGGCCATCTGGCCGAAAGGGGCGCCCCCGGTGCCCGGATTTGACGCGCTGAGGCTTCATGCAGACCACGCTTGAGATCCTGACACATCCCCTTCTTCGCGATGTCCGCCATGGGTTCTTCACCCGCAAGGGCGGGGCTTCATCGGGTCTGTTCGCGGGTCTGAACTGCGGCCGCAGGTCTACCGACCAGACCGAGGTGGTGGCCTTGAACCGCGCCCGCGTCGCAACTGCCATGGGCGTGCCTGCGAATGCGCTGGCGACGGTGAAGCAGGTCCATTCGGCGGACGTTGTCACCCTGACCGAAGCCGACGACATCCCAACCATTGCCGGCACCGAGGCCGACGGCATCGTCACCGCCCGCCGCGATGTCGCCCTTGCGGTGCTGACGGCGGATTGCCAGCCGATCCTGTTGGCCGATGCGCAGGCGGGCGTGATCGGTGCTTGCCATGCCGGCTGGCGCGGCGCGCTGGACGGCATCATCGAGGCAACGGTCGAGGCCATGCGCGCCATTGGCGCCACCAGCATCCGCGCGGTGATCGGCCCCACCATCAGCCAGCGGGCCTATGAGGTCGGGCCTGACTTCATGGACAGCTTTCTGGCCGAGGATCCGGCTTACGACCGCTTCTTCAGCGGCGGGCCGAACGGGCGCCCGATGTTCGACCTGCCGTCCTTTGGCCTGATGCGGCTGCGCGATGCGGGGGTCGAGGCCGAATGGTCCGGCCACTGCACCTATTCAGACCCCGACAAGTTCTTCAGCTATCGCCGCGCCACGCACGAGAGCAAGGCCGATTACGGCAGGCTGATCTCGGCCATCACGCTGTGACCCGGGCGGGTCTTCCGGTCGCCGCGCCGGGAATGCGCATCGGCCTTCTGGGGGGATCCTTCGATCCCGCGCATGAAGGCCATCTGGCCATCACACAGGCCGCATTGCGCCGGTTCCGGCTTGATCGTGTCTGGTGGCTGGTATCGCCCGGCAATCCGCTGAAGGCGCGGGGGCCCGCGCCGATGGCGCAGCGCATCGCACATGCCCGGCGGCTTCTGACCGACCCGCGCGTCGTCGTGACCGACATCGAACGGCGTCTTGGCACACGGATGACGGCGGATACCCTTGCCGCCCTGAGGCGCCTTTATCCAGGCGTGCGCTTTGTCTGGCTGATGGGGTCGGACAACCTGGTCCAGTTCCACCGCTGGGACCGCTGGAGTGAGATCGCCGCCGCCGTCCCCATCGGCGTGCTGGCCCGACCCGGATCGCGCACCGCCGCCCGCCACACGAAGGCCGCGCAGGTCATGGCGCGCGCGCGCCTGCCGCAGTCCCAGGCGGGGACGCTGGCCCTGCGCAAGCCGCCGGCCTGGGTGCTGGTCAACCTGCCCATGTCGCGCCAGTCCTCAACCGCGCTGAGGGCACGGCCATGATGCACCGGCGCAGCCTTCTGGCAGGCTTGGCTGTGCTGCCCACGGCATCTTGGGGCCGCCCGCCTGCAAAGCCGCGCTTCACCGCCGGTCGGGTCGTCGCCACGGCCGGGCTGCCGGGCGTCGTCGCCTACGCCCGCATGGACCTGCCGGGCGACACGCTGGCCGATGCCGCGCTGGCCGCCGCGCCAATGATGCCTGCCAGCACGCTGAAGGCGGTGACGGCGCTCTATGCCTTGGCCAAGCTGGGCCGCAGCCGCAGCTTTGCCACCCGCGTCATCCGTTCGGGCGACATGCTGGTGCTGGCGGGGGGCGGCGATCCGGTTCTGTCCACCGACGATCTGGCGCGGCTGGCCGCCGACCTTGCCGCGCCAGGCCAGCCTGCGCCCGCGCGTTTTGCCGTCTGGGGCGGCGCGCTGCCTCAGATCGAGGAAATCGCGCCCCCGCAGGCCGATCACCTGGCCTATAACCCCGCGCTGTCGGGAATGATCCTGAACTTCAACCGCGTGCATCTGGGCTGGCGGCAAGGCGGCACACAGATGTCGCTGGAGGCGCGGGCCGCGTCCCATTCCCCGCGCGCCTATACGGTCACGGCGGCGCCTGCCGATCAGGCCGACCTGTTTTCCTGGCGCGACAATGGCAACCGCGAAAGCTGGAGCGTTTCGCGCAGCGCCACCGCCCGCCCCGGCAGCCGCTGGCTGCCCGTTCGCAAGCCGGAACTCTATGCTGGCGACGTCTTCCAGACCTTGTGCCGTGCGCAGGGCCTGGTCCTGCCCGCGCCCAAGGTCATCCGCGACCTGCCTGCAGGCGAGGTGGTCGCCAACCATTCCAGCCCGCCGCTGGAGGAGATCCTGCGCGGGATGCTCACTTTCTCGACCAACCTGACGGCCGAGGTCGTGGGCCTGCACGCCAGCGGCGCCGCCGATCCGGCGGGTTCGGCGCGTGCGATGATGGCGTGGTTGGCGGCGCAGGGGCATGGTGCTGATTTCACCCTTGCCGATCATTCCGGCCTGTCGTCCGAAAGCCGTGTGACGGCGCAGGGCATGGTCCGGCTGCTGGCCGGGCCGGGGCTGTCGGCAGGATTGCCCGGTCTGCTGAAGCCCGATCCGCTGGATGAGGATCTGGGCCGCGATCCCACGCAGACAGGACAGGTCCGGGCCAAGACCGGAACGCTGAACTTCGTGTCCAATCTGGCGGGCTATCTGACCCGCCCGGACGGCAGCCAGTCGGCTTTTGCGATCCTTGCCGCCGATCCAACGCGGCAGGCCGATACGTCGGGACAGGAACTGCCGGCGGGCGTGCTGACCTGGACGCGCGATGCCAAGCGGCTTCAGCGCGATGTGCTGGCGATCTGGGGCTGACTACAGGACGCGGTGGCGGACCTGGGCGGACAGTTCGATCGCGGCGGCGTGCAGGCGGGGGATGTTCAGCTGGTGCCGGATCTCGGCCAGCATCGCCACCTCGCCTTCATAAAGCCGCCCATCCGCCGCGCCCACGTCGCAGGCCAAGGCATAGGCGGTTTCATACAGCTTTTCCGGCAGCGCATCGCGGATCAGGCCGAACAGGGCGTCGATGCCGTCCTCGTGCTCGAACAGGGTCATCACTGTCTGGCTGACAGCGCGGATGCGGTCGTCGTCGTAACTGGCAAAGACCGGCGTGTGGTCCACGCTGCGCTGGATCGCCACCAGTTCCGCCGTGCGGTAGGTCTGGTCGGACGCCGACACGGCAACCATCACCGCCACCAAGGCATCGCAGGGCGAGAACGAGGGCAGGTCGATGGTCATGTCTGGTCCCTGGATAATGCTTGGGGTGCAAATTATTGACCATTCAGCCCGCTTTCAATAAGGCGTCAAGCCTTGGAACAGGAGAAGTATGCGATGACCACCCTGCGCGACGCCGCACTGCAATCGAAGGCCTGGCCGTTCGAGGAGGCGCGCCGGGTGCTGAAACGTTATGAAAAGAAAGACCCCGAAAAGGGCTATGTCCTGTTCGAGACGGGCTATGGCCCCTCGGGCCTGCCGCATATCGGCACCTTCGGTGAGGTGGCGCGGACGACGATGATCCGCCGCGCGTTCCAGATCATCAGCGACATCCCGACGCGGCTGTTCTGCTTTTCCGACGACATGGACGGGATGCGCAAGGTCCCGGAAAACGTCCCGAACCAGGACATGCTGCGCCAGCACCTTCAGGAACCGCTGACCACGGTGCCCGACCCTTTTGGCGAATACGACAGCTTCGGCGGCCACAACAACGCCATGCTGCGCCGCTTCCTGGACACCTTTGGGTTCGAATACGAATTCATCAGCGCGACGGAATTCTACAAGTCGGGCCAGTTCGACGACACGCTGCTGCTGGCCGCCGAGCGTTACGACGCGATCATGGAGGTGATGCTGGCGTCCCTGCGGGAAGAACGCCAGCAGACCTATAGCTGCTTCCTGCCGATCAGCCCCAAGACGGGCAAGGTGCTGTATGTGCCGATCAAGCATGTGGATGCGAAGAACGGCACGATCACCTTCGACGACGAGGACGGGCAGGAACTGACCCTGCCGGTCACGGGAGGCCAGGTGAAGCTGCAATGGAAGCCCGATTTCGGCGCCCGCTGGGCCGCGCTGGACGTGGACTTCGAGATGTATGGCAAGGACCATTCCACCAACACGCCGATCTATGACGGCATCTGCCGGATCCTTGGCGGCCGCGCGCCCGAGCATTTCACCTATGAACTGTTCCTGGACCAGCACGGCCAGAAGATCTCGAAGTCCAAGGGCAACGGGCTGTCCATCGACGAATGGCTGACCTATGCGGCGACCGAAAGCCTGTCCTATTTCATGTATCAGAAGCCGAAGACAGCCAAGCGGATGTATTTCGATGTCATTCCCAAGGCCGTCGATGAATATCACCAGCAGCTGCGCGCCTATCCCGACCAGACGGTCGATCAGCAGTTGGCAAACCCTGTCTGGCATATCCACGGCGGCGAGGTGCCCGCCTCCGACATGGTGGTGCCGTTCCAGATGCTGCTGAACCTAGCATCGGTCGCGGGGGCCAAGGACAAGGACGGGCTTTGGGGCTTCATCCGCCGCTATGCGCCCGAAGCCAGCCCCGAGACGCATCCGGGGCTGGACCAGGCGGCGGGCTTTGCCGTGCGCTATTTCACCGACTTCGTTGCGCCAACCCGCCAGTTCCGCGAACCGACCGAGGTGGAACGCCGCGCGATGGAGGATCTGGCCGGGCGCCTGGCCGCCTGGGACCAGCCCGCCGATGCCGAGGCCTTGCAGTCGATGGTCTTCGCCATCGGCAAGGACCACGGCTTCGAACCCCTGCGCGACTGGTTCGCGGCGCTTTATCAGGTGCTGCTGGGTGCTGACCAAGGACCGCGCTTTGGCGGGTTCATTGCGCTCTATGGGATTGATGAGACGCGGGCGCTGATTGAGAGGGCCTTGGCGGGGGAGCTGGCCGAAGCTTGAGGCCGTGACTGGCGAAGGCCATCGCCTTCGCCACGTGACTCCATAACCACCAACGCCGCCGGGCCTCAAAGGCCCGGCGCCCGACCCGCCACCGGCGGGCGCTTCACGCCCATTGGGTTGGCGCTGGCCTCTCGTGGTCACGGAACCGAAATGTCTCTGATGGAACCCGCTCACGCGGTCGGGGGAAACGCATGCGTTTCCTGATCCCGCCCAGTCAAGGGCCACAGGTCTGCTAAAGCTTCCGCCGCGCGCGCAGCGCCGCGCTGATCGTGCCGTCGTCGAGATAGTCCAGTTCCCCGCCAATCGGCACGCCCTGCGCCAGGCCTGTCACAGTCGCGCCCGAATCCGCCAGGGCATCGGCGATGTAATGCGCCGTGGTCTGGCCATCGACGGTGGCGTTCAGGGCCAGGATCACCTCGCGGATCTTCTCGCGCTCGACCCGGTCGATCAGGGTCGGGATGCCAAGGTCGTCCGGCCCGACCTCATCCAAGGCCGACAATGTGCCGCCAAGGACGTGATAGCGTCCGCCAAAAGCGTGCCCACGTTCCATGGCCCACAGGTCGGCCACATCCTGTACCACGCAGATTTCCCCCGTTGCACGCGCAGGATCCGTGCAGATCGCGCATTCATCGCGGTCGGTGATGTTGCCGCAGGTCACGCATTCGCGGGAATTGACCGCCACCCGATCCAGCAGCCCGGCCAGTTGCGACATCTGTCCGCTGCGCTTGCGGATCAGGTGCAGAACGATGCGCCGAGCCGACCGGGGGCCAAGCCCCGGCAGCCGGGACATCAGCCCGACAAGCGCCTGGATGTCGTCGCTGTCGCCAGTCATCCTTTGGCAGCCATTCAGAAGGGCAGCTTCATGTCGGCGGGCAGGCCCAGTTCCTGGGTGATGCGGGCCATTTCCGACTGCATCTTTTCCTGCGCCTTGCGTTGCGCGTCCTTGATCGCGGCCAGGATCAGATCCTCGACCACTTCCTTTTCGGACGGCACGAAGATCGACGGATCGATATCAAGTGCGGTCAACTCGCCCTTGGCCGTGGCCGTTGCCTTGACCAGCCCCGCACCGGATTCGCCGGTAACGGTGATCGTATCCAGACTGGCCTGCACCTGAGCCATCCGGTCCTGCATGTCCTTTGCGGCCTTCATCATCTTGGCCATGTCGCCAAAGCCGCCCAAACCCTTGATCATCTCTTATTCCTCATCCTCGAAGGGATCCCATTCCTCGACCTCTGCCACGGGGCCTTGGGTCAGCTCGTGCGGGTTGGCCGCGCCTTCCGCCTCGACGGCCTCGACCTCGGGGGCAATGCGGCGCACGTCGCGCAGTTTCGCGCCCGGAAACGTCGCCAGCACCTGCTGCACGATCGGCAGTTGCATGGCGCGTTCCTCGCGTTCGCGCTGCTCGGCCGCCTGTTGTTCGGCGATGGTCGGTGCGCCGCCGTCGTTCGTAACGGTGACGGCCCACCGCTGCCCGCCCGTCCAGCCGCGCAGGCGTTCGGCCAGTTTCTGCGCCAGGTCGCGGGGCGCGTTGCCCTTCGGCTCGAACTCGATCCGGCCGGGGCTGTAGCGGACAAGGCCCACATGGCGTTCCACCTGCACCAGCAAAAGCATGTCACCCATGCGCCGGATCAGATCCAGGACCGAGGCGAAGTCGGGCCAGGCCGCGAAGGCGTCGGGGCTGACGGCAAGCGCGGTTGCCGCGCCCGACCGCTGTGCGATCACCGGCGCGGGCCGTGCCGCGCGGGGCGCCTGCGAAGGCGCCGCAGGTGCCGCGGACCGGGCGAAATCGCCCGCCGCCTGGGCCTGCTGGACGCGGCGGATCAGCGCCTCGGGGTCGGGCAGGTCAGCCACATGGGTCAAACGGATGATCGCCATTTCGGCAGCCATCATGGCGTTCGGCGCCGCCGAGACCTCCTCAAGCGCCTTCAGCAGCATCTGCCACAGCCGGGTCAGCACGCGCATCGCCAGCTTGTCGGCCAGTTCCTTGCCGCGCACCCGTTCGTCCGGCGCGATGGTCGGATCGTCGCCCGCATCCGGCGTGATCTTCACGACGGAAATCCAGTGCGTGATCTCGGCCAGATCGCGCAGCACTGCCACCGGATCGGCGCCGTCGGCATATTGCGATTGCAGTTCGGTCAGCGCGGATGCCGCATCGCCGCGCAGGATCATCTCGAACAGGTCGATGACGCGGCCACGGTCGGCAAGGCCCAGCATGGCGCGGACCTGTTCGGCGGTGGTTTCCCCCGCGCCGTGGCTGATCGCCTGGTCCAGAAGGCTGGTCGCGTCGCGGGCCGATCCTTCCGCCGCGCGGGTGATCAGAGCCAGGGCGTCGTCGGTGATCTGCGCGCCCTCGGCCGTGGCGATGCGGCGCAGCAGGGCGATCATCACCTCGGGCTCGATCCGGCGCAGGTCGAAGCGCTGGCAGCGCGACAGGACCGTGACGGGAACCTTGCGGATCTCGGTCGTGGCGAAGATGAACTTCACATGCGGGGGCGGTTCCTCCAGCGTCTTCAGCAGCGCGTTGAAGGCGCTTGTGGACAGCATGTGGACTTCGTCGATGATGTAGATCTTGTAGCGCGCAGATGCGGCCCGGTAATGCACGCTTTCGATGATATCGCGGATGTCGTTGACGCCGGTGCGGGATGCCGCGTCCATTTCCAGCACATCGACATGGCGGCCTTCGCTGATCGCCACGCAATGCTCGCAGACACCGCAGGGTTCGGTCGTGGGGCCGCCTTGGCCGTCGGGGCCGATGCAGTTCATGCCCTTGGCGATGATCCGCGCGGTGGTGGTTTTTCCGGTGCCGCGGATGCCCGTCATGATGAAGGCCTGCGCGATGCGGTCGGCGGCAAAGGCGTTCTTCAGCGTGCGCACCATCGGGTCCTGGCCGACCAGGTCGGCAAAGGTCTCGGGCCGGTATTTTCGGGCCAGGACCTGATAGGCAGGTGCAGCGTCTTGAGGCATCGTGGGGTCCGTCACAGGGTCAGGGGGAACCTAGTCGCTGCGCCCCTGCGCGGCAAGGGCCGGACCTATTCGGCGGGCTGCGGAACAGTGCCGCGACGCATCTGGCGGAACTTCTCCCAAGCCTCGTTCAGGCGGCGTGTGCGGGCCTCGGCCAGGCGCACGGCTTCGGGCGGAAGGCCGCGTGCGATGGCGCGGTCTGGATGGGCTTCCAGGATCAGGGCGCGGAAGCGCTTGCGCGCCTCGGGCAGGGGGGTGTCGAGCGGGATGCCCAGCACGTCGCAGGGCGGGCAGCCGGTCTGGCGGTCATGGCGCAGGCGGATGGCGGCCACGCGCTCGGCGGGCAGGCCGAAGATGCGCCCCACCTCGTCGATGAACAGGATCTCGTTCTCGTGCATCCCGCCATCGGCGACGGCGATGATGCACAGGCCCTCGATCACATCGGCCAGGACCGGATCCCCCGCCGGGAACATGGCGGCGATGCGGCGCGCCCAGGCGTCGAAACCCGCCACGTCCTGGCGGGCCAGGTCGAAGACGCGCGCCGCGTTCTTTTCCTCGGCCCGCGGGATGATGAAGACACGGCGAAAGGCCGCGACCTCGGACCGGGCCACGTCGCCGTCGGATTTGGCAAGCTTCGCGCCAAGCGCGATCACGGCGATGGTAAAGGCCACGGAGCGTTCAGGCGGGATCGCTGGCCTGGCGCTGCCCAGAAAGGCCGCCAGGCGGTCGCCAATGCGCTGCCAGAAGCTGCGGGGCTTCGGCAGGCTGGGGCAGGGGGTATCGGTCGCGCGCATGTCCATGCCTCCAGGTTATCCGCTAACGCGGCGCATGGGTAGTGTCAGGGTGTCGCGCCTTGTTCGCATCTGTCCAGATCCTTTCCCATCAGGATCAGGTCGTGAAAGGCACCGAATTTCCATCCGGCACAAGGGATGCGCCCCCATTCCGCATATCCCGCACGGGCGTGGAAACGCAGCGATCCTTCGTTGGATGCCGTGATCCCGCCGATCAAGAGCCGGTGTCCGCAGGCGCGGGCGTGATCTTCCAGGGCGCCCAGCAACAGCCTGCCCGTGCCGCCGTTTCGGGCCTGGGGGGCAAGATAGATCGTATGCTCCATGCTGCGGGCGTAACCGCCGCCGTTGCGGAACTGGCTGTAGGTGGCGAAGCCAAGGATCCTGTCTTCGGCCGCGGCCACCAGAAAGGGACGGCCATCCGCCTGTCGGTCGTGGACCAGGGCCGCAATCTCGGCGTCGCTTCGCTCGGTCGGCCAGAAGGTGACGACCGTGTCCCGGATGATCGGGTTCCAGATCGCCGCGATTGCGGGCACGTCGTCCGGCCGGGCGTCGCGCAGCAGTACCATCAGCCGCGATGCGCCCCGGCGGCCAGATCGCGCACGAAGTCCAGCACCTCGGGGACGGGACGGCCTTCGCTGATCTTCTTGACGATGGCGCTGCCCACCACGCAGCCATCCGCGACGCTTGCGATCTTCTCTGCCGCCTCGGGGGTCGAGATGCCGAAGCCCACGACCACCGGCAGGTTGGCGGCCTTGCGGATGCGCGCGACCTCGGGGGCGACCTCGGCGGCATTGGCGGCGGGGCCGCCGGTGATGCCGGTCACGCTGACATAATAGACGAAGCCCGATGTATTCCTGACCACCGCAGGCAGCCGCCGGTCGTCGGTCGTGGGTGTCGCAAGGCGGATGAAGTTCAGGCCCGCGCGTTGGGCGGGAATGCACAGTTCGTCGTCTTCCTCGGGCGGCAGGTCAACGACGATCAGCCCGTCCACGCCGGCGTCCCTGGCGTCGGCCAGGAACCGCTCGACGCCGCCGCTGCGGGCATAGATCGGGTTGTAATAGCCCATCAGCACGACGGGCGTGGTGTCGTCGGTCTTGCGGAATTCGCGCAGGATCGCCAGCGTCCGCGTGACGCTGCCCCCGGCGGCAAGGGCACGCTGTCCCGCCGACTGGATGGTCGGGCCGTCGGCCATCGGATCGGTGAAGGGCATCCCCAGTTCGATGATGTCCACCCCGGCGCCCGGCAGGCCGCGCATGATGTCCAGCGTCGTGGCGTCGTCAGGATCCGAGGCCATGATATAGGTCACGAAGGCCTTGCGCCCCTGGGCCTGAAGGCGCTGAAAGGTGTCGTCGATCCGGGTCATGGTCATCCTCTTGCGAATGCCAGTCTGTGTGTCCCAGTTCGGCAGCGGGATCAAGTGTCCCGCCCGACAGGACCGGGCGCAATTCGCGGTAGAGCAATCCCCCGGATCGGCATCTGGAAATTGTTAGATGCCTTGGACTAAAGAATAAATTCTTCGCGATCGGAAAATCTGCTATTCGTTCAAAGGCAACCGTTGTTGCGACGATCCTTTGATAGTGGAGTTTTGAGTGATGATCAGAACCTTTCTTACAACGGCGGCTGCGACCGCCTTGCTGGCCGTCGGGGCGCATGCCGCCACCTTGCCGTCCGGCTGGACGGCGGAAGGCAACGCCGGCACCGGCAGCCCCAACGGCGTCGTGTCGGCGCCCCCTGCCCAAGGGCCCGGCTATTACTACGTTTCGACGGCCGGAGGCGTGACGGGTGGCGGCTCGCTTCCGGGCGTTGGTGGAACCGGCGTCGCCCGGAATGGCAGCAATGTCATCACCGCAGCCTTCACCGCTGCAGTGGGCGACGTGCTGGAGTTCTATTTCAACTATGTGACCAGCGACGGGGCCGGCTTTGCGGATTACGGCTGGTCCAGGCTTCTGGATGCCACGACCAGTGACGAGGTCGCCCTGTTGTTCACGGCACGCACCACGCCCACGGGGTCCAGCGTCCCGGGCTTTGGAATGCCCGCTCCGGCGGCCACGCTGGATCCCGTGTCCGTCGATATCCAGGACGGTGCGACATTCTGGGACGTGCTGGGAAGCAGCAGCGGCACCTGCTATATCGCCATTGGCGAGGGATGCGGCGCGACGGGATGGGTCAAGTCCACCTATACCATCACCGAGGCAGGCAGCTATACGTTGCAGTTCGGGGTGACCAACTGGAACGATACCGCATTCGATAGCGGAATGGCTTTTGCCGGTGCCAAGATCGGCGACGTGATCATTACCCCGCCGGTCGATCCTGCCGCCGTGCCGCTGCCGGCAAGTGCGCTGCTGCTGGGTGCCGGGATCGGCGCCATGGGCGTCATGCGCCGCCGCCAGAAGGCCCAGGCGTGAAGAACCCGGCTGATCCGCAGGAATGCGGGTCAGCCATCACGCGGCCATTGCGGCCACTTCGCAGACCGCCCGTCGGAGATATCCCGCAAACTCGGTCGCTTCGCGCCGCGCCGGACTGTCGGCGACATAGACGTTCAGCCATGTGGGCGGTAGGGGCGGCAGTGCGCCGCCGTGTTCCACCGGTTCCAGCCCCGCCTGCGCGATGCCGCGCGGCAGGATGGTGATGCCCAGGTCGGCCGCCGCGCTGACCCGCCATGTATCGCTTCCGCCGTCGGCCACGGCCTGCACCCATTCGATGCCCGCCCGATCCAAGGCCGTCAGTCCCACCGGGTAATAGGCGCAATGCGGCGAATTCGCCAAGGGCAGCGGACGCTGGGTCCAGGCATTGCCGCCGATCGCGCCGAACCATGCCAGGTCCACCTTGGCCAGATGGATCGCGCCCGGCGGCGTCTCGAATTCCGTGGTCAGGATGACATCGTGTTCGCAGCGCTTCATCTGCTGGCGCAGGTCCTTGCTGCGGCCATCGTTGATGATCAACTCGATGCGCGGATTCGCCTGGCGGAAGGCCCGCACCGCCTGGGCCACCTTGGTGAACAGCCAGTCGCTGGTCAGCCCGACGCGCAGCCTCGATTCGGGCCGTTCCCCGGTAAAGCGGGACACGATGGCATCGTTCAAGGCCACCAGCTTGCGCGCCTCGACCAACAGTTCGGTCGCGAAATCCGTCAGCACCACGCCACGGCCCTGCTTTTGCAGCATCGATTCGCCAAACAGGTCGTCCAGCCGCTTGATCTGCATCGACAGCGCGCTTTGGGTCATGTTCAGCGCCTCGGCCGCGCGGGTCACGGCACCGTATTCTGCCACTGCCTGAAGCGAACGAAGGGTGGAAATGTCCAGGTTGCGCATCATTCACGTCCCTTGATGGGAAGGATCAAAAACATTCGTTTCAAAGATAGAACGCTGTCAGCTATCTATCAATCATGGAAATTAGAAATTCTTAAAGCATCACGCGTGGTGATGCTTTTCATCACCGGAGACGAACGATGTTCACCAAGACAGCCGCTTCGCTTCCCTTTGTTGCCGGGCACGGCCATTCTCCGCGCCCGTCACTGGGCAAGCGTATCATGACCATGCTGAGCCTGCGCCGCTCTCGCCTGGATCTTGCCCATCTCAGCGATGAACAATTGCGCGACATCGGGCTGACCCGCGACGACGTCGCGACCGAAATTGCGCGTCCGATCTGGGACGTGCCTGCGAACTGGCGTCGCTGATCTTACCCCATCAGGATTGCCAAACTGCCGCGCCGCCCATCATGGGCTGGCGCGGTTTTTTCGCCGGGTCACGACTGGTCGTCATCCTGGGCGTCGGGAAGGAGGGGCGGGCCGAAGCGTTCGATCATCCGGGCCTTGATCTGGTCGCGCGTCTGGCGATAGACGGCCAGCCTGGCCTCGCGCCCCTCGGCAAGGCCAGTGGGATCCATGATGGGCCAGTATTCGACATCCAGATGGAATACGCGGGTCAGTTCCAGGGCTTGCCGCTGACTGGCGGGGGACAGCGCGACGATCAGGTCGAATCCGCCCAGATCATCCCCCCAGTCCTTCATTTCCTCGAAGCTGCGGCTGCGGTGGTTTTCGATCCTGATGCCGATTTCGTCGCAGACCGCGATGGCGAAGCCGTCCACCTCCATGTCGTTCTTGACGCCCGCCGACTGCACGTAAGCCGCCCGTCCATAGAACTTCTTCATCATGCCTTCGGCAATGGGCGAACGGATGGAGTTGTGATCACAACAGAACAGGACCGAGGCGGGGATCGTGTTCTGCACCATCGTCAGCCTTGGGGCACCAGGGCGCAGATCAGGGTGAACAGGCGCCGGGCGGTGTCGATGTCCAGCTCGGCCTTGCCTTCCAGCCGTTCCTGCAATGTCCGCGCGCCTTCGTTGTGGATGCCGCGCCGGGCCATGTCGATTGCCTCGATCTGGGCGGGTGGCAGGCGTTTCACGGCGTCGAAATAGCTTTGGCAGATCTGGAAATAGTCCTTGGTCACCTGCCTGAACGGCCCAAGCGACAGGTGGAATTCGGCCACCTTGTCGCCCCCTTCGCTAGCCAGGTCGAAAACCAGGCGGCGTTCGCGGATGCACAGGTCTAGTTGGAACGGCCCCTGGGGCGCGGGCTGACCGTCGCGGCCCGGCACGCTGAAGCTGTTGTCCTCGATCAGGTCGAAGATCGCGACGCGGCGTTCCTGCTCCATCTCCGGCGTGGCCGGCGGAGCCTGGGAATCGTCGATCTGGATATGGATGATCCGGGTCATTCCGGCGCCCTTTCGTTCAGCTGCTCCAGCCGGACGCGGATGGATTCGCCATGCGCCTGCAAACCCTCGGCCGCGGCCAGCCGCATGGCGGCGTGGCCCACGGCGTTCAGCGCGCCCGGAGTCAGGCGGGCCACCGTCGTGCGCTTGAGGAAGTCCAGCACCGACAGTCCCGAGGAAAACCGCGCCGACCGCGCCGTGGGCAGGACATGGTTGGGACCGCTGACGTAGTCGCCCACGGCTTCGGGCGTGTGCGGACCCAGGAAGATCGCGCCCGCGTGGACGCATTTCGCGGCCAGGGCCTCGGGGTCGTCCACGCAGAGTTCCAGATGTTCGGGCGCGATCCGGTTCGACAGGCTTGCTGCCTCGTCCAGGTCCCGCACCACGATGATGGTGCCATAGTCGCGCCAGCTTGCGCCCGCGATGGCGGCACGGGGCAGGGTGGGCAGGATGCGGTCCACGGCGCCCGCGACAGCATGGCCCAAAGCCGCGTCGGTGGTAATCAGGATCGACTGGGCGTCCGCGTCATGTTCCGCCTGCGCCAGCAGGTCCAGCGCAAGCCAGTCAGGATGCTGGTCGCCCTCGGCAATCACAAGAACCTCGGAGGGGCCGGCGATCATGTCGATGCCCACCTTGCCGAAGACTTGCCGCTTCGCCGCCGCGACATAGGCATTGCCCGGTCCGGTGATCTTGTCTACCGGCGCGATCGTGTCGGTGCCGTAAGCCATGGCCGCCACGGCCTGCGCGCCGCCGATGCGATAGATCTCGTCCACGCCCGACAGTTGCGCTGCCAGCAGGACCAGCGGGTTGACATGGCCGCCCGGCGTCGGCACGCAGATCACCAGCCGCTCGACCCCCGCGACCCGTGCCGGGATCGCGTTCATCAGGACGGACGACGGATAGGCCGCCTGGCCCCCCGGCACATACAGCCCCGCCGCCGAAACCGGCGTCCAGCGCCAGCCCAGCGTCGCGCCCTGGGGGTCGATCCAACTGGCATCTTCGGGCACCTGGCGTTCGTGATAGGCGCGGATGCGGTCTGCGGCCAGCGTCAGCGCCGCGCGATCCTGGGCCGGGACATGAGCCACATGGGCCGCAATCTCCTCGGGCGAGAAGCGAAGGCGGTCGGCGGGCAGATCCAGCCTGTCAAAGCGGCGGGTCAGGTCGCACAGCGCCGCATCCCCCCGCTTGCGCACATCGGCGATGATCGCGGCCACCGCGTCATTCACATCGGTCGAATCCTCGCGCTTGGCCGACAGCATGTCGGCAAACCGAGATTCGAAATCAGGCTGCGATGTGCGAAGCGTTACCGGCATGGTGTTTCCCCTGGCGTCACGCCTTGTTAGCCGCAAGCCGACGGCGCCTCAAGCCGCGCTTCAGTCGGGGTGGACGGGCGCCTTGCCGGACACTGCGCGATAGGGGCGCGTCACGTCGCGCAGGTCGATGTTGATGCATTCGACCTCGGCGACCAGGGTGCCGTCGCCCGCGAATTCCAGCAGCAGCCGCCCCGTTCCGTCCTGGCCCGGCTGCCAGACAATCGCCAGCAGTTCCAGGACGGTATCCGCATCCCGGTTGATCCCGTCCGACAGGACGCGCTGAACGTCGCGGATCAGCAGGACCGAGCGGACGCGTTCATAGTCGCGCCCCTCGGTCGAGGCCTGTTCGGCATCTTCCCAGCGGAACCGGTTCAGCAGCAGGGCCAGCGACCGTCCCCGATGGTCATAGGACATTTCGGACGCGGGCAGGATAGCATCCTGAAGCAGGGCCGAGAGGATGCGCAGATCCTGCTCGTCCTCGGCCATCAGCGCCAGGGGCGCGGGATCGGCATCGGCAAAGCGGGCATCCTGTGGCATGGCTTATTCCTCTTTCACGCGTTCGATATGGGCGCCCACGCCGCGCAGCTTGCGCACGACATGTTCATAGCCCCGGTCAAGGTGATAGACGCGGCTGACCGTGGTCTGGCCTTCGGCGGCAAGCCCCGCAAGGATCAGGCTGACCGAGGCGCGCAGATCCGTGGCCATCACCGGTGCACCCCGCAACCCGTCAACCCCGGTCACGGTTGCATGGCCGCCGTGAACCTCGATCCGGGCGCCCATGCGGGTCAGTTCCGGGGCGTGCATGAAGCGGTTCTCGAAGATCGTTTCCTCCAGCACGCTGGTGCCTTCGGCCACGCACATCAGCGCCATGAACTGCGCCTGAAGGTCGGTCGGGAAGCCGGGGAAGGGTTCGGTCGTGACATTGACGGCGCGGATGCCGTTCCTGCGGCTGACCTTGATGCCGCGCGGGGTCTCTGTGACGTCGATCCCGGCCTCGTCCAGCTTTTCGCAGAAGGCCGACAGCAGCTCGATCCGGCCGCCCAGGCACTCGACCTCGCCGCCGCAGATGGCGGGAGCCAGCATATAGGTGCCAAGCTCTATCCGGTCGGTCACGACGGGATGGGTCGCGCCGTGCAGGGCCGCAACGCCCTGGATGGTGATGGTGCTGGTGCCCTCGCCGTCGATCTGGGCGCCCATGGCGCGCAGGCAGCGGGCCAGGTCCACGATCTCGGGCTCTCGCGCGGCGTTCTTCAGGACGGTCGTGCCCTTGGCAAGCGTCGCGGCCATCAAGGCGTTCTCGGTCGCGCCGACGGAGACCAGCGGGAATTCCACGACAGCGCCGCGCAGGCCGCCAGTCGGCGCCTTGGCGTGGACGTAGCCGTCTCGCAGGTCCAGTTCGGCACCCATCGCCTCCAACGCCCTCAGGTGCAGGTCCACGGGCCGCGCACCGATGGCGCAGCCGCCGGGCAGCGACACTTCGGCCCGGCCGTCGCGGGCCAGCATCGGTCCCAGCACCAGGATCGAGGCGCGCATCTTGCGCACGATGTCGTAATCCGCGCGGTGGCTGGTCAGCGCATGGCTGGACATGGCCAGCACCTGTCCGTCCTGCAGGCTGGCGGCCTCGGCCCCCAGGCTTTGCAGCAGCGCGGTCATGGTGCGAATGTCGGACAGGCGCGGCGCATTGGTCAGCGTCAGCGGCTGGTCGGTCAGCAGCGTCGCGGGCATCAGCGTCAGGCAGGCGTTCTTGGCCCCCGCAATCGGGATTTCGCCCTGAAGCGGGCCGTTCCCGCGCACGATGATCTGGTCCATCTAGGTGTCGTCCTTGCCTGTATCGCTGTCCTGCTGCCCGTCCGTGTCATCGAGCGCCCGCGCGCGCGCCTGTGCCTTGCGGCGTTGCAGGTTGGCGCGCAGGGCGGCGCGCAGCCGTTCCTCGCGGCTGTTCCCTTTCTTGGTGTCGTCCGGGCGGTCGTTCATCCGCAACCTGTTAGCGCCGGTCGCGGCAACAGTCCAGCAAAGCCCGCGCCGCCGCAGGGTCCGCCACGGGCGATTTTTCTGCCGATCCCCCTTGCGCGGGGCAGCCGCTTTGTCTAAACGCCCCCTCACGGCGCTGCGGTAGCTCAGTGGTAGAGCACACCCTTGGTAAGGGTGAGGTCGAGAGTTCAATCCTCTCTCGCAGCACCATCCTTCAGAACGCCTGCACCCTGACGCAATGCCCTTGGCGATTGCGCAATTCCGTTTTGCAGGCTACAGGCCGCCCATGACAAACCGCCCCGATCTTCCCCCCGAAATCGCCCGCCGCCGCACCTTCGCGATCATCGCGCACCCGGATGCCGGCAAGACCACGCTGACCGAAAAGTTCCTGCTGTTCGGCGGGGCGATCCAGATGGCCGGGCAGGTGCGCGCCAAGGGCGAGGCGCGGCGCACGCGGTCCGACTTCATGAAGATGGAACAGGATCGCGGGATCTCGGTCAGCGCGTCCGCCATGTCCTTCGACTTCGACCGTTACCGCTTCAACCTGGTCGATACGCCGGGCCACAGCGACTTTTCGGAAGACACCTATCGCACGCTGACGGCTGTGGATGCGGCGATCATGGTCATCGATGGGGCCAAGGGCGTCGAATCGCAGACCCGCAAGCTGTTCGAGGTTTGCCGGATGCGCGACCTGCCGATCCTGACCTTCTGCAACAAGATGGATCGGGAAGCCCGCGACACCTTCGAAATCATTGATGAGATCCAGGAAAACCTGGCCATCGACGTGGCCCCGGCAAGCTGGCCCATCGGATCGGGGCGCGATTTCGTGGGCTGCTATGACCTGCTGCACGACCGGCTGGAACTGATGGACCGGGCCGACAGGAACCGGGTCGCCGAATCGATCAAGATCAATGGCTTGGACGATCCCAAGCTTGCCGATCACGTTCCCGCCGACCTGCTGGACAAGTTGCGCGAGGAAATCGAGATGGCGCGCGAACTGCTGCCCGCCTTCGACCGCAAGGCTTTCCTGGAGGGGCACATGACGCCGATCTGGTTCGGCAGCGCGATCAACAGCTTTGGCGTGAAGGAGTTGATGGTCGGTATCGGCGAGTTCGGCCCCCAGCCGCAGCCCCAGAACAGCGCCGACCGAGAGATCGCGCCCGAGGAAAAACCCGTCACCGGCTTTGTCTTCAAGGTGCAGGCCAACATGGATCCCAAGCACCGCGACCGGGTGGCCTTCGTGCGTCTGGCCAGCGGTCATTTCGAACGCGGGATGAAGCTGACCCATGTGCGGTCGAAAAAGCCGATGGCGGTGACGAACCCGGTGCTGTTCCTGGCCGCCGACCGCGAACTGGCCGAGGAAGCCTGGGCGGGCGACATCATCGGCATCCCGAACCACGGCCAGCTTCGCATCGGCGACGCCCTGACCGAGGGCGAGGCGCTGCGCTTTACCGGAATCCCGTCGTTCGCGCCGGAATTGCTGCAATCGGTGCGCGCGACCGATCCGATGAAGGCCAAGCACCTGGAAAAGGCGCTGATGCAGTTCGCCGAGGAAGGCGCGGCCAAGGTCTTCAAGCCGATGATCGGGTCGGGCTTCATCGTCGGCGTCGTCGGCGCCCTGCAGTTCGAGGTTCTGGCCAGCCGGATCGAGATCGAATACGGCATCCCCGTCCGCTTCGAGGCATCGCAGTTCACCAGCGCCCGCTGGGTCGCAGGACCCAAGGACAAGGTCGATGCCTTCGTGCAGGCCAACAAGGGCCACATCGCCCAGGATCACGACGGCGACATGGTCTATCTGACGCGGTTGCAATGGGACATCGACCGCGTGGCGCGCGATCACCCGGAACTGCGGCTGACCGCAACGAAGGAAATGATGGTATAAGGAATGGGGCGCGTCAGGCGCCCCTTTTACTATTTACGCCAGCGGTCCAGTTGCACGACCTCTCCGCCGCCGTTCGGGGCGCCGTCGGGATTGTCGTCACCGTCTTCGTCGTCTTCCTCGTCCTCATCATCATCGTCAGACTCTTGCGTCTCGAAGCGCAGGCCGAATTCGACCGAGGGGTCCACAAAGGTGCGCAGCGCGTCAAAGGGAATACGCAGCGGTTCAGGAGAGTTGCCGAAGTTCAGGGTGACAGTGAAGCCTTCGTCGTCCACGGTCAGGTTGTCGAACCAGTGCTGGATGACGATGGTCATTTCCTCGGGGTAGCGTTCGCGCAGCCAGTCGGCCATCTCGACCCCTTCATCGCGCGTGTCAAAAGTGATGAAGAAATGATGATCGCCCGGCAGACCGTGTTCGGCGACGCGTTCCAGCACATCCGCGATCAAAGCCTGCATCGCGCGATGCATCATTCCGCCATAGTCGATTCCAGATCGCGCCATGCCCGTCCCCTTCGATTTCGGGCCAGCATAGGCATATGACCGACGATGAAAAGGGGGCGTCCTGCGCCTGGGCAAGAAACCCGCGCGCCTCTTGCGGGCGCCTGCGCAGGAGTGCAAAGAACTGGTTGAAAGTACAGGATTCTGTTGCCAGGCTCCTGCGGGCCCCGCCTTACGCTGCTAGGCGGAAGGGCTTAGGTTTCGATCTTGCGGACTGCTTACGCAGCCAGCGCGACCGGAGCACGGTTGTCGTTGGCAACTGTACATTTTGCACCGATGACGGTGGTAGCTCACCGAGACAAAGCAAACATCTTTAGACGTTCGTCGATCCTGTTTCGACCCCAAGGCCCCCCAACGAGGGTGATCTGGTGGAGTCGCCGGGTACCGCCCCCGGGTCCGATCCGCTTATTCCATGCGCGTTTATGTCCATAGTCCGGGTTGCCCCGAACAGGACGAATATAGGACCGCACGATCCCCGCCGCAAGGCCCCGGAACCGCGGGCAGGCCAAGTCGTTGGGTGGCTCTATTCAAGGAGTTTACCCATGACGATTCGCATGATTGCCCTGGCCACGCTGATTGCTGCCCCCACTGCGCTGATGGCGCAGGAAACCCCGCCCGAAGGGTCGATGCCCCTGTCGCAACTGGTGACCAAGCTTGAAGCCGACTTGGCCGGCGAACTGGGACACATCACCGATGTGTCTTGGGACGACGACGGATATTGGGAAGTCGAGTACCAGAACGCCGACAATCGCGAGGTCGAGATCCGCGTGGACCCGGCATCCGGCGAAATGCAGCAGTAAACGGTGCGGCTTTTGGATGAAGGGGGCAACATCGCGCTGCCCCTTTTCCCTTATGCAGACTGGCCCCAGGGGCCATGCGGATCGTCGATCCCGTCCAGGCGCTGGAAGCCGTGTGCGCCGAAGAAATCGCGCTGCGCCTGGATCAGGTTGGCCGTCCCGCGCCCGGTGCGCATCAGGTCGAACCACATCAACCCCGATGCCAGGGCGGGCAGGGCGTGTCCCGCCGCAGCACCCTGGGACACGACCTGCCGCAGCGCCGGCATGGCTGTTTCGATCAGGTCGGCAAAGAAAGGCGCCATGATCAGATTGCGGGCCGGGTCCTCGGCCAGGGCCGATGCCATGTCGTTCAGCATGGCGGACCGGATGATGCAGCCCGCGCGCCAGACACGCGCGATCTCGGGCAGATCCAGCGTCCAGCCGAATCGGTCGGACGCGGCCGCGATCATTGCGAAACCCTGCGCATAGCAGAGGATCTTGCCCGCGATCAGCGCCTGTTCCAGCGTTTCCGAGGCTAGGGCGCAGGGCTGCGGGGCCGGCCCGAACAAAGCCTGACCGGCCTGCCGTTCGTCCAGCCGGGCAGAGACGTTGCGCGCCATCACGGCGGCCTCGATCACCGGGATGGGGGCGGACAGGTGCTGCGCCTCGATGGCGGTCCAGCGGCCGGTGCCCTTCTGCCCAGCCCGATCCAGGATGACATCAACCATCGGCTTGCCGGTATGGGGATCGGCGGCAGCCGTGACCTTGGCCGAAATCTCGATCAGATAGGATTTCAGCGCGCCTTCGTTCCAGCCGGCAAAGGCCGCGCTGATCGCGGCGGCGTCCAGGCCCATGCCGTCGCGCAGCAGGCCATAGACCTCGGCGATCATCTGCATGTCGGCATATTCGATGCCGTTGTGGACCATCTTCACAAAATGCCCCGCGCCCGCATCGCCCATCCGGGCGGCGCAGGGGGTGCCGTCCTCGGCCCGGGCGGCGATGGCGGTCATCACGTCGGCCACGCGCGCCCAGTCCGCCGCATCTCCGCCCCCCATGATCGCCGGGCCATGGCGCGCGCCTTCCTCTCCGCCGGACACGCCCATGCCCAGGAAGCGGAAGGGCAGGTTCGCGGCATTGCGGCGGTTGGTATCATGGAAGTCGGCATTGCCCGCGTCGATCACCAAATCGTCCGCGTGCAGCAAGGGCGCCAGGGCGGCAAGCTGGTCGTCCACCGGCCGGCCCGCGGGCACCATCAGGATGATCGCGCGCGGCGGGGTGATGGCGGCCACCAGGTCGGCCAGGGACTCGGTCGGAACGATGCGCCCCGCCAGATCCCCCGCGCCTGCGGCGAAATCCCGCGTCACTTGGCCCGTGCGGTTCCAGACCGCGATGGGAAAGCCTTTTTCCGCGATGTTCAGCGCCAGCGCCGCCCCCATTGTTCCCAAGCCGATCAGTCCGATCCGAGCGTCCGCCATGCCGCAATCCCTTCGCGCTTTCCGTCTTGGCGGCTGTTTACGCTAACGTCGCGGCCTTGTCACGGCGGGGCGGCTTTTGTCAGCCCTTGACCTGGATCAGGGTCTGCAATCCGGTGGCGACATGGATGCGCTTGCCAGGGGCGATGCCCCAGACATCCAGCTGGCATATGGTCAGGGTGCGGCCCGGCTTGATGACGCGGCCCTCTGCCTCCAGCCAGTCGCCCTGGGCGGGGTTTATCAGGTTCAGCTTGAATTCGACCGTCAGGACCGACGTGTTTTCGGGAAACAGCGTAAAGCCCGCATAGCCCCCTGCAGAATCCGCGATGGACGCCGTTCCGCCTGCGTGGAAATAGCCGTGCTGCTGCGTCAGTTCCTGCCGAAAGGGCAGGCGGATCGTCACCAGCCCCGCCTTTATCCGGTCCAGTTCAGCCCCCAGGAGGGACATCAGCCCCTGGCGGGCAAAGCTGTCGCGGATGCGGTCCACGGTTGCCTGGGGCAGGTCGCTGCCAATGTCCATCATGTCCTCTTGGGCTTACAGGGTCAGAAGGGCGGTTCGGAAACCGGGATCGGACAGCACGACTTCTCGGGCGCCGATGCGATCTGCATGGGCAAGCGCGGCCGAGGTGAGATCCTGCGCTGCTTCGACCGCCTGGATCAGGCCGCGGCCCTTGGCCAGGGATGCCACGATCAGCCCCGCGAACAGATCGCCCGTGCCGGGCAGGGCCATGGGCAGGCGGCGCGTCGGGTGGCGCGTCGCACCGCTGGGTCCAAGGATCACGCTTTCCAGATGATCGGCCGGGCTGTCGTCCAGCACGCATCCTGTCGCGACCAGCGAAGCGCCTGGTGACATGCGCAGGCTGGCCCTGGCGGCCTGCAAATCGGCCATGCCCCTGATCGGCTGTCCGGTCAGGTGTCCCAGTTCAAAGGTGTTCGGCGTCGCCAGATCCGCCAGCGGCAGCAGCCTGTCCGCGATGATGCGCGCCAGTTCGGCAGGAACATACAGACCGGGCCCATCGTCGCCCATCACCGGGTCGCACAGATAGCGCAGGCGCGGGTTGGCGGCCTTGCACCGCGCGACGAAGTCTGCGGTCAGCCGCCCCACCTCGACCGAGCCGATATAGCCCGTCATCAGCCAGTCCGCGCGCTGCGGCAAGCCGCGTTCCTCGGCCCCCAGCAGCAGATCGGCGAACAAGTCCGGCGGCAGGGGCGCGCCGCGCAGGGTGGGATAGTCGGGGGTGTTGGAAAAGATCACCGTGGGGACGGCCGCCACTTCCAGCCCAGCCGCCTGCATGGGAAAGACGGCTGCGGAATTGCCGACATGGCCGTGGATGACCTGGCTTTGAATGGAGATGACCAGGGGCGGCTTCACGACCTGCCCTCCAGCCGGGGACGCCAGTCTTCGACACGGCCACTGTCCAGGCGGCGCCGGGCATATCGCCGCCACCCTTCGGCCAGGACATCCAGGGCGGCGATGGCTTCCAGTTCGGTGCGGTTCAGGCGATCCACATACATGGCCCGCCACAGCCTGCGCAGCGTCCATTCCGGGGCCAGCCGGTCGATCAGGGCCAGATCGTCGCCTTGTGCGACAAGGCCCGGCTGCAAGACGCGATAATACCACCCCGTCCGTCCCGTATCCTGCACCCGCCGAGCCATGTCGGGCAGGCCAAAGCGGTGGTTCAGCTTCCAGCAGGGCTGGCGTCCCTGTGACACCTGCACCAAGGCGCCGCCCAGCCGGAAGATATCGCCCACGGCCACCGTGTCCTCGGTCAGGCCCATGTCCGAGACGTTCTCGCCAAAGGCGCCGGGTGCATCCAGCATGGGCAGCGCGCCCAGATCGGCGCGCCAGGCGGCATAATGATCCCAGGGGTAATGATGAACGGCCTTTTCCGGCCCGCCGTGGACGCGCCGATCGGCCTGTGCATCGCCCTGCAACCCATGGGTTCCCAGCCATAGAGGCGATGCAGCAGGGGTCTTGGCGATGGCGCTTGTTGCCGGGGTTCCGGCAAGGGGCGCGACCGGTCCGGTCAGCAGGGTTATAGGCATGATGTTCCGCGCGTAAACTTGTGCCCGTTATCAACCGATTGGCACTCCGTGGGCAATCACCCTTTCGGCGCCCCTTGATCGGGCCGGAGGCGCGCGTTACGTTTTATGCAACTTGATATCGGAGGGCGTGTTGTCATGGCGCCCAAGCGTCCTGCGGGTGCGGACGCGTTCCCGAAAAACGCGGTAGAGCCGTCCGCCGCCCGCCAACCCGAGGAGGGGGCGCTTTATGCTGCCCTCGACTTGGGCACGAATTCGTGCCGGATGCTGATTGCCCGACCGAAGGGCAGTCAGTTCCAGGTCATCGACAGCTTCTCCAAGCCGGTGCAGCTTGGGCAGGGGCTGGAAGCGTCTGGGCGGCTGTCGCGCAGTTCGATGGCGCGCACGGTCCATGCCCTGCAGGTCTGCCGGCGCAAGCTGGAACAGCACCGCGTGCGCAACATGCGCCTGGTCGCGACCGAGGCCTGTCGCCGCGCCCGCAACAGCCGTGACCTGCTGCGCACCATTCGCCGCGAGACCGGGTTGCAGATCGAAACCATCGGCGCCGAGGAAGAAGCCCGGCTGGCCGTGATTTCCTGCGCGCCGCTGGTCAGCCACAAGACGGAAACGCTGATGGTGGTGGACATCGGCGGCGGATCGACCGAACTGGTCTGGATCGACCTTGAGGATGTCGAACCCAAGGAACGCCCCCGCGCGATCATGCGGCTGTCGGACGGGTTCGGCAATCCGCAGCCGGGCGGCGCCCGCGTGGTGGACTGGATCAGCGTGCCGCTGGGCGTGGCGACCCTGCGCGACCAGTTTGCCGATGTCGAGGATGACGGGGGCCGCTTTGCCCTGATGTCCTGGTATTTCGAGGAAATGTTGTCGGGCTTTACCCCCTATGCCCAAGGCGCGCCGGATGAGGGGTTCCAGATCATCGGCACCTCGGGAACGGTCACCACGGTCGCGGCCAGCTTCCTGGGTCTGCGCCGCTATGACCGGACCAAGGTGGACGGGCTGGAAATGACCAGCGACCAGATCGACCGGGTGATCCATTCCTATCTGCAGCTTGGTCCCGACGGGCGCCGCGCGGACCCACGCATCGGACGGGAACGGCACGCGCTGATCATGTCGGGCGCGGCCATTCTGCAGACCCTGATGCGGATCTGGCCCACCAGCAAGCTGTCGGTGGCGGATCGCGGCCTGCGAGAGGGCTTGCTTTATTCCCAGATGGTGCGCGATGGGGTGCTGGCTGCGGATGGACTGAACGGAGTGGCATGAGATGACGAAGACGCCCACCAGCCGCGCGGGAAAATCCAGCGGGCGCGGTCAGCGCGACCTGCGGGTGCGGGTGAAGACCGCCAAGGGCCGCAAGCTGTCCTCCAAGCTGTGGCTGGAACGGCAGCTGAACGACCCCTATGTCGCCCGCGCCAAGCGCGAAGGCTATCGCGGCCGCGCGGCTTTCAAGATCCTGGAACTGGACGACAAGTATCGTTTCCTGGTGCCCGGCGCGCGTGTGGTCGATCTGGGTTGCGCGCCCGGTGGCTGGTGCCAGGTTGCCGTGGACCGCGTGAACGCGCTTGGCGAAAAGGGCGGCAAGGCCGTGGGCAAGGTGCTGGGCGTCGATCTTCAGGAGGTCGATCCCATTGCAGGGGCCGAGATCCATCAGCTTGATTTCCTGTCCGAAGGCGCGGACGAAAAGGTCAAGGAATGGCTGGGCGGTCCCGCCGATGTGGTGATGTCGGACATGGCGGCGGCGTCTTCGGGCCACAAGGGCACGGACCATCTGCGCATCGTGGCGTTGGTCGAGGCAGCCGCAGCCTTGGCCTTCGACATTCTCGAACCTGGTGGAACTTTCGTCGCCAAGGTCTTGGCCGGCGGGGCGGAAACCGAGATGCAGGCGATGCTGAAGCGCAATTTCGACAAGGTTGCGAACGTCAAGCCGCCCGCCAGCCGCAGCGATTCGTCCGAGAAATTCGTCGTCGCCACGGGCTTCCGGGGCCGGCAGCCCGATCAGCGGGACTGAGCGCGGAAAGCATCGGGGCTGCGCCCGGTGGCAGCCACGAAGGCGCGGATGAAATGCGCCTGACTGGAATAACCCAGTTCGGCGGCCAGGCGCGGCAGGGGCAGTTCGGTATTGCGCAACAGGTCTGCGGCGCGTTCCAGTTGCAGGTCATGGACCATTTCGATTGCCCGTTTGCCTCGGGCGGCCAGGCAGGCCTGGTCCAGAAGCGCCGTGGTGCTGTGCAGTTCTGCGGCCAGCTCGGCCACTGACCGTGCCGATCCCAACCGCTGTTCCGCCAGGGTCAGAAACCGCTCGATCAACGGAAGATCGGGCGGTGCTGTTTCCTTGACATCGGGGGCGCGGCCGGGTTGAAGCTGGCCCAGCCGCAGCGACAGAAGGTTGATCAGGCACGACAATATTCCGGTGTCGGGATTTGCAGTCTCGACGGCCAGTTCGTGCAGAGTTGCCTCGAGCTGCGTGGCGTGGGAACCAGCATATGCGGCCATCCCACGGTCCGGCAAAGGCGGTTTCGCCCCGGCGGCAAGGCTGGGCGATATCAGCGCGACATGCCCGTGCGACCCAGCAGCGGGCATTGCAGCAAAGGCCGTCCCCGCGGGAATGTAACGCACATCACCTGCATGCAGGACGAAATGGGCGCGCGGGAAATCCAGTTGCACCCGGCCTTCGATCACCCAGATCAAGGCATGGTCTGGGCGTGTGCGGGGTTGCGGCGGCATGGCGCGCTTTCCCCAGACAAAGGCCTCAAGTGGCAGAAGCCGTATCCCTTGCATCCGGCCAATGGGGCGACCCTCGCGTGGAACGGGTCGCATGGCGGCCGGAGGTGATACGGGCAGGACGGGGACCAACGCGCGATCGGCCGACGGCGGGATAAAGCCATCGGGTATGGACGCTGCGTTCACATCCGTGTCCTGCCGAGGCCGCCCCGCCCTGATCGGGCTGGCCGAGAAGGGAAAGCCGTTCCACTGCGAATGCCCGAACGCCGACATGAGAAACCGCCTGACACATCACTACATAGGCGGATTATTGCCGAAATTCGGATTTTGATCAATCAGGTGGGGTGGGGATCAATTTCCGCGTGTGCTTTTTGCATCAGCAGGAAGATGCATCCAGTCCTTCATTCGCCCCCTGAACCAGATGCGCTGCCCCTTGGCATATTGTCGGGTGGCGATGATCGCACGGTCGATGGCCGTCGCCAGATCAAGTTCCCCCTGCAGATGGGCCACCAGTTCGGGCGCACCAATGGCGCGCGCCCATTGGCGGGACGGATCCCATTGAGGCAACATGGTGCGAACCTCGTCCAGGGCGCCCTGTTGCATCATCAGGTGGAAGCGATCTGCTATCCGTCCAGCCAGCCAGTCGCGGTCAGCGGTCACAAGAATCCGCTGCGCATCCGCAGGCGCAATCAGGGGGGGCGGCGTATCGTCCTGCCAATCGGCCAGACCCCGCCGGGTCGTAGTCCAGACTTCCCAGGCGCGTTGGACACGGGCAGGGTTGCGGGTGTCGATGCGGGCGCGCGTGCGGGCGTCTAAATCGGCCACCATGCGTGCCAGACCCTCTTTCTGGGCCAGGCGGGCATCCCCTTCCGCCCGGATCTCGGCCGGGACGGGGGGCACGGGCGCCAGTCCCTGCGTCAGTGCCGTCAGGTAAAGCCCGGTCCCGCCCACGACGATCAGGCGTCGGTCCAGAAGCCCCGCCACCTCGCGCAGCCAGTCGCCGACCGAATAGGTCGCGCCCGGCGCGACATGGCCATACAGCGCATGGGGCGCGGCGGCTTCCTCGGCCGGACCGGGCCGGGCGGTCAGCACCCGCCAGCATGACCAGATTTGCAGCGCATCGGCGTTCACGATAAGCCCGCCCTGTCCCTGCGCGACCGCCAGGGCCAGCGCGGACTTGCCGCTGGCCGTCGGTCCTGCGATCAGCAGGTGGCGCGCGGGGTCGATCTGGTCCAGAGGGATCAAGGCAGGCGCCTTTCGGGCGGTTGAACAAGCCCGCCTTTTGCGACATTTTGCGCCGCGATGAAAGCGACCGGCGCTGACACGAAGGAACGAACATGACCGATCATCAGAATGCAGCACCCGCGCAATATGGCAGGGTGATGCTGAAAATCTCGGGCGAGGCGCTGATGGGCGATCAGGGTTACGGCCTGCACCCCCCCACCGTGGCGCGCATCGCCGACGAGGTGGAATCGGTCCAGAAGATGGGCGTCGAGGTCTGCATGGTGATCGGCGGCGGCAACATCTTCCGCGGGCTGCAAGGCAGCGCACAGGGGATGGAGCGGACGACCGCCGACTACATGGGGATGCTGGCCACGGTGATGAACGCGCTTGCCATGCAGTCCGCGCTTGAGGCGAAAGGCCTGCATTGCCGCGTCATCAGCGCCATCCGCATGGACGAGGTCTGCGAACCGTACATCCGCCGCCGCGCCATCCGGCACCTGGAAAAGAAGCGGATCGTGATCTTTGCCGCAGGCACCGGGAACCCGTATTTCACCACCGACACGGCAGCGACGCTGCGCGCGAACGAGATGAACTGCGAGGCGATCTTCAAGGGCACCAAGGTCGATGGCGTCTATGACAAGGACCCCAAGAAGCATACTGACGCCAAGCGCTACGGCGAGGTCAGCTATGACGAGGTGCTGCAAAAGCACCTGGGCGTGATGGACGCATCCGCGATCGCGCTGGCCCGCGACAACCGCCTGCCGATCATCGTCTTCTCGCTGGACGAGCCGGGCGGGTTCCGGGGCATTCTGGAAGGCCGCGGCACCTACACACGGGTCCACAACTAGGCCGCCGCCCGGTTGCAGGCGCACTGGCGAAGGCCTGCCTGAGAGCGGGGCAAAGTCTTTGCCAAGGTATGCATCACTCGTTACAAGCAATCAAAATTCAGTGCAAAGGCAGTTCCCCATGGCAGAGGACATCGAAATCGACATCGACGATCTGGAACGGCGGATGAAGGGCGCGATGGACAGCCTGCGCCACGAATTCTCCAGCCTGCGGACGGGCCGCGCCTCGGCCTCGATGATCGACCCGGTGCAGGTCGAGGCCTATGGCCAGATGACCCCGATCAACCAGCTTGGCACCGTGAACGTCCCGGAACCGCGCATGGTCACGATCAACGTCTGGGACAAGGGCATGGTGGGCAAGGTCGAAAAGGCGCTGCGCGAATCCGGCTTGGGCATCAATCCGCAGCTGAACGGCACCATCATCATGCTGCCGATCCCCGAGCTGAACGAGGAACGGCGCCGCGAGCTGACCAAGGTCGCGGCTCAATATGCCGAAAGCGCCCGCGTCGCGATCCGCAACGTGCGCCGCGACGGCATGGACCAGATCAAGAAGGGCAAGGCCAACGGGATGCCCGAGGATGACCAGAAGTTCTGGGAAACCGCCGTCCAGGAATTGACCGACAAGATGATCGCCAGTGTCGATCAGGCGCTTGAAGGCAAGCAAGCCGAAATCATGCAGGTCTGAGGGACGAACATGGCCGCTGAAACCGCACCGCTGCTGCTATCGGGCGGGGTCGATCAGCGGCCCCGGCATGTCGCCATCATCATGGATGGGAATGGTCGCTGGGCTACCAACAAGGGTTGGCCACGCCTCGTCGGCCACCGGCGAGGGGCGGAACGCGTCAAGCAGATCGTCCGTGCCTGTCCCGACCTGGGCGTGAACTGGCTGACCGTCTATGCCTTCTCCACCGAAAACTGGAAGCGCACGACCGAGGAGGTCCTTGGGCTGATGAAGATCTTCCGCCGCTATATCCAGTATGAAGCCGAGGGCATGGCCGCCGAGGGCGTGCGCCTGCGCTTCATCGGCGGACGGGAACGGCTGGACGACAAGCTTCAGGCGCTGATGTCCTCGATCGAGGCTCGGACGGCGGGGAATTGCCGCCTGAACCTGACGGTGGCAATCAATTACGGCGGGCGGGACGAATTGACCCGCGCATCAGCAAGGCTGGCCCAGAAGATCGCACGGGGCGAAGTCGAGACCCCGACCGAGGCAGACCTGGCGGCCTGCCTGGACACGGCGGGACATCCCGATCCCGACCTGGTGATTCGCACGTCCGGGGAAACGCGGACCTCGAACTTCCTGCCTTGGCAGGCAGCCTATGCGGAATACGAATTCACGCCGGTGCTGTGGCCCGACTTCACGCCCGCCCACCTTGCGCAGATCCTGGACCGCTTCGGGATGCGGGACCGGCGTTTCGGGGGCGCATGAGCGCCGGGCGCCTTGGGGCAGCAAAGCCCTCGCCCGGCAAATGGGCCGACCTGTCGCGCCGTGTTGCCTCGACCTTGGTGTTGCTGGGGATCGGCATCATGCTGGCCGTGGCGACGGGTGTGTGGCTGCGGCTGTCGATGGCGCTGATATCGGCGATAACCTTCTGGGAACTGGCGGCCATGACCGGCTGGCGCAACCCGCGCCTGCATCCTGGCATCTTCGGCGCCTGGCGGCCCTTTGCCCTGGCGGTGATCGCCTTCATGTCGCAGGCCATCGCCTTGGGATTCGATCATTCCCTGGCGATCCTGGCCCTGTTCTTCCCGCTGATCGCCGGTATCCCCGGCGCGGCGCCGCGCGACCGCTGGACCTATGCGCTGTTCGGCGCGGCGATCATGCTGGTCGCCTATGGCCTGGTCGGCTTTCGAGAGCATTACGGCCTGAATTTCGTGCTGTGGCTGATGGGCATCGTCATCATCTCGGACACGGCGGGTTATTTCTTCGGCCGGATGATCGGCGGGCCGAAGTTCTGGCCCTCGCTCAGCCCCAAGAAGACCTGGTCGGGCACCATCGCAGGCTGGATCGGTGCCTTGCTGCTGGGGGTTCTGCTGTGGCGGCTGGGGCGGGGCGACGCCATGCTGATCTGGTGTTCGCCGATCGTCTGCCTTGCCGGGCAGATGGGCGACATCGCCGAAAGCTGGCTGAAACGCCGGGCAGGGGTCAAGGACAGTTCCAACCTGATCCCCGGGCATGGCGGCTTCATGGATCGTTTCGACGCCGTGACGGGCGCGGTGCTGGCAACCATGCTGATCGGGCTGCTGACGGCTCTGCCGGCGGTGAACTGACCGATGCGGCGGATTTCGATCTTTGGGGCCACCGGGTCCGTCGGCGCGAACGGCGTCGACCTGATCCGCCGCGCGGGTGGACCTGAGGCGTATCACACGGTTGCGCTGACCGGCGGGCGCAACATTGCGCGTCTTGCGCAGATGGCCCGAGAGTTGCGGGCCGAGATTGCCGTAACCGCCCATCCCGAACTGCTGGGCGACCTGCGCGCGGCCCTTGCGGGCAGCGGGGTCAAGGCGGCGGCGGGTCCGCAGGCCCTGATCGAGGCCGCGGCGCGTCCT
Source organism: Paracoccus yibinensis (assembly GCF_030846195.1). Taxonomy (GTDB): domain Bacteria; phylum Pseudomonadota; class Alphaproteobacteria; order Rhodobacterales; family Rhodobacteraceae; genus Paracoccus; species Paracoccus yibinensis. Next base: position 320,434 of record NZ_JAVCWH010000001.1, on the reverse strand, counting down.
GCGGACTGGGTCTTGTCGTCCATCGTCGGCGCAGCGGGGTTGATGCCGGGACTGACGGCGCTTGCCCAAGGCGGCATCCTCGCCCTGGCGAACAAGGAATCACTGGTCTGCGCCGGTTCGCTGTTGCGCAATACCGCAATGGCTGGCGGGGCCAGGATCATCCCGGTTGATTCAGAACATTCAGCCATCTTTCAGGCGCTTGGATCGGAAAACCTGGAATCCGTCAAGGATGTGACGATCACGGCTTCCGGCGGCGCCTTCCGGGATTGGCCGCTGGAGCGTCTGGCCGCCGCCACCGTGGCCGAGGCCTCGACCCATCCCAACTGGGCAATGGGCCAGCGGATCACCATCGACAGCGCGTCGATGTTCAACAAGGCCATGGAAGTCATTGAGGCAAAGGAGTTCTTTGGCCTTCGTCCCGACCAGATCAAAGTGCTGATCCACCCGGAGTCGATCATCCATGCGATGGTTAGCCACATCGACGGCGGCACCATCGCGCATCTGGGGGCGCCTGACATGCGCCATGCCATCGGATACGCGCTGAACTGGCCGGACCGCGCGCCTCTGCCCGTGGCGCCTCTGGACCTGGCGGCGATCGGCAGCCTGACCTTCCGCGCCCCGGACGAGGTCCGCTGGCCTGCCCTTCGCCTTGCGCGAGAGGTGATGGCGGCAGGCGGCATGGCAGGCGCCGTGTTCAATGCCGCCAAGGAACAGGCCTTGGATGACTTCATCGCGGGCCGGGTCGCGTTCACGGCCATGGCGCCTCGCGTGGAAATGACCTTGCAGGCCCTGTCGGGACGGGCCGGTTTCGGCGATGATCCGGCTGACCTGGACACGGTTCTTCACTGGGACCGCGAAGCACGCAAGGAAGCCGCCGCATGACCGACCTGATTCCGCAATTCGGCGGCACGCTGTGGACGCTGGCGGCGTTCTTCGTGGCGCTTGCCGTGATCGTGACCGTTCACGAATTCGGCCATTACTATATCGGCAGGCTGTCCGGCATCCGGGCCGAGGTGTTTTCTGTGGGCTTCGGTCCGCGCCTGATCTCGCGCCGGGACCGACGCGGCACGCTGTGGCAGGTGGCGGCGATACCGCTGGGCGGATATGTGCGCTTCCTGGGCGATGCTAATGCGGCAAGCGCGGGGCCGGGCCGGGAGGTCGATCCTGCGCTGCGGCGGCAGACCCTGACAGGGGCACCGCTTTGGGCGCGGTTCGCCACGTTGCTGGCCGGGCCGGTGTTCAATTTCATCCTGTCGATCCTGGTTTTCGGCGGCTTTGCGCTGTTCCAAGGTCTTCCGACGGACGAACCGCAGGTCGGCACCATTGCCGATGCGCCGCCGGGCGTGGTCAATGAGCTTCAACCGGGTGACCGGATCCTGGCCCTGGGCGGCCAGCCGGTCGAAAGCTGGAGCGACTTAGGCGCGATCGCACAAACCCTGCCGGTGGCCGATCATCAGGACTGGACGGTTCTGCGCGACGGCGCCGAGAGGACGGTGCGCGGCCCTGACCCGATGCCTGCCCGCATCAGCGGCGTGGCACCCCGCAGCGCGGCCGCCGATGCCGGTCTGCGCGCGGGCGATGTGGTGATGGCCATAGACGGCCAGCCGGTCAGCCGGTTCACCCAGATGCGCGAGGCGGTCGAGGGCGCCGAAGGCCAGCCGCTTGCCTTGCAGGTCTGGCGTCCGGGTGCGGGGGTTGCCGATTACACGCTGGTGCCCAAGATGCAGGATCTGCCGGCTGAGGGTGGCGGCTACGAACGCCGCTGGCTGATCGGCGTGACCGGCGGCGAAAGCTTTTTCACCCCCGCCACGCGTGCCGCCGGGCTGCTCGAATCGCTGGGGCTGGGCATCCGGCAGACCTGGGGGATCATCGCGTCATCCCTGTCGGGGATGTGGGCCATGATCTCGGGCCAGATCGACAGCTGCAACCTGGGCGGGGCGATCAGCATCGCCGAAAGCACGGGCCAGGCGGCAAGCGCGGGGGGCGGCAATTTCCTGTGGTGGATCGCGGTCCTGTCGGCGGCCATCGGCTTTCTGAACCTGCTGCCGATCCCGGTTCTCGATGGCGGACACCTGATGTTCTATACTTGGGAAGCGATCACCGGCCGTCCGCCCTCGGATAAGGCCCTGAATCTTCTGACGGCGATGGGCATGGCGGCGGTGCTGTCGCTGATGATTTTCGGCCTGACCAACGATCTTTTCTGCCCCTGACGCGCGATGCGTTTTGACAGGGCAGGCGGATTGATGCACAAGCTTGACACAAAAGAAGGCGCCGAAAAGGGTGCCGTTGCAGGCTGACGACAAGAGGGACAGCAATGACACGGAAACTGGGCAGGGGCGCGGTCGCCCTGGTGACGGCCTTGACGATTGCGGCCCCGGCGGCACTGATCCCCGCGGCGGCTTCGGCCTATGTGTTCAACGACGTGCGCATCGAGGGCGCGCAGCGGGTCGAACCGGTCACCGTCCTGTCCTATGCCAATATCGCGCGCGGCCAGGATGTGTCGGCGGGCGAGTTGAACGACGCACTGCAACGTCTGCAGAACTCGGGCCTGTTCGAGACGGTCGAGATCGTGCCCCAGGGCAATGTCCTGGTGATCCGCGTCAGCGAATACCCGACGATCAACCAGATCAGCTTCGAGGGCAACCGCCGCATCAACGACGAGCAGCTGGCCGAGGTCGTGCAAAGCCAGTCGCGGCGGGTCTATCAGCCCAGCCAGGCCATTCAGGACGCCAACAACATTGCCCAGGCCTATGCCGCGCAGGGGCGCCTGGCCGCCCGCGTCGATCCGCGCATCATCCGCCGCAGCGACAACCGCGTCGATCTGGTCTTCGAGGTCCGCGAAGGCAACGTGACGGAAATCGAGCGTATCGGCTTTACCGGCAACCGCGCCTTCAGCGACCGCCGCTTGCGCAACGTCCTGGACACCAAGCAGGCGGGCATCCTGCGCACCTTCATCCGCCGCGACACCTTTGCGCCCGAACGGCTGCAACTGGACGAACAGTTGCTGACCGATTTCTATCGGTCGCGCGGTTATGCCGATTTCCGGGTGCAGGCGGTGGCCCCCGAACTGGCACGCGAACGCGATGCCTTCTACATCACCTTCAACATCCAGGAAGGCCCGCGCTATCGTTTCGCGCAGGTGAACACCGTGTCCGAGATCCCCGGCGTGGATGCAGCCCCCTTTGCCGCTCAGAACCGGGTGGACCGGGGCGACGTGTATAACCCCGCCGCCATCGACAACACCATCCGCCGGATGGAAACGATCGCGCTGCAGCAGGGGCTGAACTTCGTCAATATCGAACCCCGCGTGACGCGCAACCCCCAGAGCCAGACGCTGGACCTGACCTTCGCCATCACGCGCGGCCCGCGCGTCTTCGTGGAACGCATCGACATCGAGGGCAACACGACCACGCTGGACCAGGTGATCCGCCGCCAGTTCAACACGGTCGAGGGTGACCCTTTCAACCCGCGCGAAATCCGCAACGCCGCCGAACGCATCCGCGCGCTTGGCTATTTCAGCGATGCCCAGGTCGAAAGCCGCCCAGGCAGCAGCGACGAACAGGTCATCGTCGATGTGAACGTGGAAGAACAGCCGACCGGGTCGTTGTCCTTCGGGGCCTCCTATGGCGTGGCTTCGGGCGTGGGCTTGAACGCATCCTTGCAGGAAAACAACTTCCTGGGGCGTGGCCAGACGGTCGGGCTGTCGATCTCGACCGCCGATGGCGACCAGCAGTCGTCCTTTACCTTCATCGAGCCCTATTTCCTGGGCCGCGACCTGCGCTTCGGCTTCAACACCTATTACAACGTCACCGAAGGCCTCAATTCGGACTATAACACCCGATCGGTCGGCGTCCGGCCCTCGATCGAGTTTCCGATTTCCCAGAACGGGCGTCTGGAACTGCGCTATCGCCTGTCCAAGGAAACCCTGGGCGGGGTCGAGGACGACAGTTCGGAACTGCTCCAGGCAGAGGAAGGGCAGCGCGTCACCTCGGCCCTGGGCTACAGCTATCTGTGGGACACGCGCATCACCGGGCTGGACCCGCTGACCAGCTACAAGCTGCGCTTCTCTCAGGATTTCGCGGGGCTTGGCGGCGACACGAAAAGCGTGACGACCAGCGGCCTGGCCGGGGTGGAAAGCAATGCCTGGCGCGAGGAGGTGACCCTTCGTGCCGAGTTCGAGGCGGGCGCCATCCATTCCTATGACGATTATTCCACCTGGATCCTCGACCGCTATCGTGGCGGCACGCGCATCCGCGGGTTCGAACCCAACGGCATCGGTCCGCGGGACCTGGTGGCCGAGAACGAGGACGGCCTGGGGGGCAACTATTTCTGGGTGGTTCGCACCGAGGCGCAGTTCCCCGTCGGCCTGCCCGAGGAATACGGCATTACGGGCGGCCTGTTCGCGGATGTCGGGTCGATCTGGGGGCTGGACAACACCATCGGAACCGGAGGCGCCGAGGTCGATGATTCCATGTATGTCCGCGCATCGGTCGGTGCGTCGATCTTCTGGACCACGCCCATCGGGCCGCTGCGCTTCAACTTCTCGAAGGCGGTCAAGAAGGAAGACTATGACGAGGAGCAGAACTTCGATCTGACCATCTCGACCCGGTTCTGATGCGGATCGCCAAATGGATCGGGCTGTGCGCGCTGCTTGCCCTGCCGGGCGCCGCCGCCGGCCAGCAAACCCCCGAGCAGGAGCAGCCGGCCGCGCCCGAACTGCCCTCTCGCACGATCCAGACGCCCGCCAATGCCAAACCCCTGACGGCGCCGATCCTGACCGTCGATCAGGACGTCCTTTTCGCGGCATCCGATTGGGGCAACCGGACGCAGCGCGTGCTGGAACAGGAAGGCAGCAAGATCGAAACCGAGAACCAGCGGCTTGCAGCCCAGCTTTCGGCCGAGGAAGCGACCCTGACCGAACAGCGCGGCACCCTGGACCCGGCCGAGTTCCGCAGGCGGGCCGAGGCCTTCGACACCCGCGCAACCGAAGTGCGTCGTCAGCGCGCGCAGGTCGTCCAGGATCTGAACGCCTGGGCCGAGGCCGACCGCGCCGCCTTCTATCGCGCCGCGCTGCCGCTGATGGGCGAGATGATGCAGGAACGCAATGCGGTGGCGGTTCTGGACCGCCGCACGGTCTTCGTGTCCATGGATGCCATCGACATGACGCAGGATCTGGTCCAGCGCCTGAACGCGGAACTGGGTGACGGGTCGGGCACCGTTCCCCTGCCGGTTCTGGACGGGAAGCAGCCTAGGGAAGGCGCGCCAGACGATCGGTGAACAGCGTGAACAGCCTGTCGCGGTCCACATGCCGGATGAAGTTGGCATTCGCCGGTCGGTCTGTCACGTGCCACCAGTCCGCAACCGTCATTCCGGTCGTGAACCGGCCCGCCGTTTCGATTTCGACATTGATGTGACGCCCGGTGAACAGATCGGGTCGCAGCAGCCAGGCGATCGTGCAGGGATCGTGCAGGGGGGCGCCTTCGCTTCCGTATTTTCCCTTGTCGAAACGTTCGAAGAAATCCGTCCAGCTTGCGATGGCGCGGCCGCAGCGGCCCGGCAGGGCGCGCATCCGTTCGATCCAGTCACGCGACGTCAGCGCCTCGTGCGTCACGTCCAGGGGCATCACCACCAGCGGGGCGCCTGCCGCAAAGACCTCGGCTGCGGCTTCGGGGTCAACGAAGATGTTGAATTCGGCGGCAGGGGTGATGTTGCCGACCTCGAAATAGGCGCCGCCCATGAGGACGATTTCCTGGATGCGGCCGACGATGTCGGGGGCCTGCCGGAAGGCCTGGGCGATGTTGGTCAGGGGACCGATGGGGACCAGCGTCACCGTTCCGGCGGGTTCGCGGCGCAGCATGTCGATGATGAAATCGACCCCGTGCCCCGGCCGCAAGGCGACCGAGGGCGCAGGCAGTTCGATACCATCAAGGCCCGACTTGCCGTGGACATGTTCCGCCGTGATTAAGGGGCGGACCAGGGGTCGGTCGCAGCCTGCGAAGACCGGGATCTCGGTCCGGCCTGCCAGTTCCAGGATCTTGCGGGCATTCAGTTCGGTCAGCGCCAGCGGCACGTTGCCCGCGACGGCTGTCAGGCCCAGCACGTGCAGTTCGGGGCTGGCAAGGGCCAGCAGGATCGCCACCGCGTCGTCCTGACCCGGGTCCGTGTCGATGATGATCTTGCGGGCCATGCGAACCTCCTGCGGCGTCGCGCCGTTGTGAAAGGGAATGTCCGGCGGTGCAAGCCCCCTTGGGCAGGGATCCATTGACCCTCCGCCTGCCCCGCGATAGGGGCCGCACCATGGCACGCGCACCGCTTCTTCAACTGTCCGACATTTCGCTGACCTTTGGCGGAAATCCCGTTTTCGATGGATTGTCCCTGACCATCCAGCCTGGCGACCGGGTTGCCCTGGTGGGGCGCAACGGATCGGGGAAATCGACGCTGATGAAGGTCATGGCGGGCCTGGTCGAACCTGACCGGGGCGAGGTCGTGGCAGGTGCCGGGGTGACCACCGGCTATATGGAACAGGACCCCGACCTGTCGGGCTTCGCGACGCTGGGCGAATTCGCCGCATCGGGCCTGCCTGAGGCGGAGTCCTATCGTGTCGAGATGGCTGCGGAGGGATTGAAGTTCGATCCCGCTCGTCCGGTCGAGACGGCATCCGGCGGGGAACGCCGCCGCGCCGCCTTGGCGCGCCTTCTGGCGCAGGCGCCGGAACTGATGCTGCTGGACGAGCCGACCAACCACCTGGACATCCAGGCGATCGGCTGGCTGGAGGATCACCTGTCCCAGACCCGCGCGGCCTATGTCATCATCAGCCATGACCGCGCCTTCCTGCGCCGCCTGACCCGTGCCACCCTGTGGATCGACCGGGGCGATGTTCGCCGTCAGGAGAAGGGCTTCGAGGGTTTCGAGGACTGGCGCGAATCCGTCTGGGCGGCCGAGGATGACGCCCGCCACAAGCTGGACCGCAAGATCAAGGCCGAGGCCCGCTGGGCGGTCGAGGGCATCAGCGCACGTCGCAAGCGCAACCAGGGCCGCGTCCGCGCGCTGGCGGCATTGCGGGCCGAACGCAGCGCCCAGATCCGCCGGCAGGGAACGGCGGCCATGGCTTTGGATTCGGGGCCGCAATCGGGCAAGAAGGTGATCGAGGCCAAGGGCATCGCCAAATCCTTCGGCGACCGCACGATCCTGCGGCCCTTCGACCTGCTGGTGAACCGGGGCGACAGGGTGGCCTTTGTCGGCCCGAACGGTGCGGGTAAGACCACGCTGATCAAGATGCTGACCCGAGAGATCGCGCCCGACGCAGGCACGGTCACGCTGGGCACCAACCTGGAACTGGCGGTCTTCGACCAGACCCGCTCGGCGCTGAACCCGGACCAGACCTTGTGGGAGTCGCTGACCGGCGACCCCGACATGCGCGTTTCCGGCCGGGCCGACCAGGTGATGGTGCGCGGCCAGCCGCGGCATGTGGTGGCCTATCTCAAGGATTTCCTGTTCGACGACGCCCAGGCCCGCGCGCCCATTCGCAGCCTGTCGGGTGGCGAAAAGGCGCGGCTGTTGCTGGCGCGGCTGATGGCGCGTCCTTCGAACATGCTGGTGCTGGACGAACCGACCAACGACCTGGACGTGGAAACGCTGGATCTGCTGCAGGATCTGCTGGGCGACTACGACGGCACCGTGCTGCTGGTCAGCCATGACCGCGATTTCATCGACCGCGTGGCCGATACCACCGTGGCGATGGAGGGCGATGGCCGCGCGACTGTCTATGCGGGCGGCTGGTCCGACTACCGCGCGCAACGCGGTGAGGAGGCGCCGGTTGTCTTGGAAAGTGCCCCCAGAAAGGCCGAGACTGCGCCGGACAGACCTAAGGCCGCCAAATCCGGCCTGTCCTTCACCGAGCGACACCGCCTTGACGCGCTGCCCGCCGTGATCGAGCGTCTTGAGGCCGAGATCGCCAAGCTGTCCGAGTTCCTGGCCCAGCCCGACCTGTTCACGACCGCCCCGGCCAAGTTCCAGAAGGCGACCGAGGCCCTGGCCGAACGGCAGCAGGCCTTGTCCGAGGCCGAGGACGAATGGCTGGCGCTAGAGGAGAAGGCCTCAGCCTAGGCGCCCCGCGCGGCATGGTTGCTGATCCAGCCATGCGCGAACTTGATCTTTTCTCGGATCTTCGGCGTCAGGATGAAGGGATACAGGTCCGAATTGTCCAGCGCGCGGTTGATGTCGTTGATGGCGATGGCGACCTCGGTCGCGATGTTCAGCAGACGGTCGGCGTCCGCTTCGGCATAGGGTTGATAGCCGTCGGGAACATTCTTCATCAACAGTCCCGCGCTGACGAAACTGTCGGTGAAATCGACCATGTGCAACAGGTGCGCCACGGTTTCGGCCCAATTCTCATGCGGATGGGACGTGGCATAGGCGGTGATGTAATCCTCACCCGGATCCTTGGGGTTGTCGTAATGCTCTTGCAGGGCGGCGGCGTAGTCGGCGGTCTCATCCCCGAACAGGGGCCGGAATTCATCCAGGAAGCCTGGCGCGACGGCCAGACGATCAAACAGGAAATGCGCCAGTTCGTGCCGGAAGTGGCCGACCATGGACCTGTATTGCTCGCCAAGCTGCTGCTGCCGCTGGACGCGGATCAGCTCATCCGCCTCGGTCACGTTGATCACGATCTCGCCGTTGTCGTGTCCCATCATGATCTGTTCGGCACGACCGCCGCCGGTGTTTTCCGACAGCATCTGAAAGCGGGGCCGCATTCCCTGGTCGGCATCGGTGAACCATTGCCAGTTGGACAGATTGGCCAGCACCCATCGTTTCGCCCGCTCGGCCCTTTCAAGAAGCTGCTGGTTGTCGCCGACATTCAACGCAGGGACGACATCCGACATGGCGCAGGACCGGCAAAGCGCCCCGCCCGGCGCGGCGACCCAGTTGCACTGGATGGTGTCGCGGTTGGCGCAGGGTTCCCCCTGGTTCAACATGGCCCGTGCCTCGGGCTCGTAATAGAGCGAGGCGCCGCAGGCGCAGAACAGGTTCTCGAAATAGACGCGGGCGTTGCAATCCGGGCAGGTAAAGCTCTGCATGATGGGTTTTCCTCGGTGGCTGCGGACAAAAGCTTGCCATGGGTCAAGGTTCCATGCAGCCGTGGAAATTTCGCCGCCGTGTGATGCTTGACTCGAACGGGGAAATCCGCCATATCCCCGCCAACCGGCCGGGCGACTGCCCTTGGCCGGTGTGTTATTTTCAATGACATCTCCTTGCGGGGGATGCGCTGTCCGAAGGCGGGGCGACCCGAACGCCGGTATGGTCCGGGGCCGAAGGACGCGGCAACGAAGGAAAAGAAGCGATGTTCGCGGTTCTGAAGACGGGCGGCAAGCAATACAAGGTGCAGGCGGGCGATGTCCTGCGCGTGGAAAAGCTGAATGCCGCGGCTGGCGACAAGGTCCAGTTCAACGAAATCCTGATGGTCGGCACGACCCTGGGCGCGCCCCTTGTGGACGGCGCCTGCGTGCAGGCCGAAGTGATCGACCAGATCAAGGCCGACAAGGTCATCACCTATGTCAAGCGCCGCCGCAAGCACAGCTCGCAGCGCACGCGCGGGCATCGCCAGCAACTGACCCTGCTGCGCGTGACGGATGTTCTGGCCGAAGGCGCGGCATCGACCGGCGTGAAGACCGCCGTCGGCGCGCGCACCAAAGAAAACGCGTAAGGAGACTGAGCCATGGCACACAAGAAAGCAGGCGGTTCGTCCCGCAACGGTCGCGATTCGGCTGGCCGCCGTCTGGGCGTCAAGCTGTATGGCGGCCAGGAAGCCGTCGCGGGCAACATCATCGTGCGCCAGCGCGGCACGAAATGGTGGGCTGGCACCAATGTCGGCATGGGCAAGGATCATACCCTGTTCGCCCTGACCGACGGCCAGATTACCTTCAAGAAGGGCCTGAAAGGCCGCACCTTCATTTCGGTGGTCCCCGCGACCCTTGAAGCCGCCGAGTAACCCGAGCTTAACATTTCACTGTTACAGGGGGATCGGCGAAAGCCGGTCCCCCGCCTGTTTTCCGGGGAGGGAAGATGGTCATGTCAGCACCGATGCGGGAGGGGACGCGTTTGGACGACCTGAAGATATCGGACGCCACGCTGAACCAGCCCGTCATTGCCACGGAACGGTTCGTCCTGCGTCCCTTGCGTCCTTCGGATGCGGGGATGATTGCCCATTACACCGCCGACAAGCGTGTGGCCGAAGGCACGCGCGCCATTCCCCATCCGCTGCCGCCCGGCGCGTCCGAAGCCTTTGTCGCCCGCGCCTTGTCGGCGCAGCGGACCGAGGATGTCTGGGCCATCGACGGATCGGCCAACAAGCTGGCCGAGCTGCTGGGGGTCGTGTCACTGACCCGGATGGAAGGCGACCAGTCCGAACTGGGTTTCTGGATCGGCGCGGGTTTCTGGAACACCGGCTTCGCGACCGAGGCTGTGGACGCCTTGGTCAAGGCCAACCCGCATAATGCCCGCACCCTGTTTGCCGAGGCGTTTCAGGATAATCCCGGTTCCGCAAGGGTGCTGACCAATTGCGGCTTCGTCTATCTCGGTGATGCCGAAAGCTGGTCGGTCGCCCGCAATGCGCGCGTGCCGACCTGGACCTATCTGCGCAAGATGTAAGGGAAGGGGCGCTCGCGCCCCCTCTGGCGCGCCTGCGCGCCATTCACCCCCTGAGGATATTTGGGGCACAGAAGATGGGGCGTTGCAGTTTCTGCATCTTGCGCCATTGCAATCCCGATCGCCTGCCATACCTCGTCTGGCATGAGCATTCCCTATTCCATTCTCGATCTTTCGCCGGTGCCTGAGGGTTCCGAGGCTGCCCAGGCGATCCGAAACACCCTTGATCTGGCGCTTCATGCCGAGAACTGGGGCTATCGCCGGTTCTGGCTGGCGGAACATCATAACATGCCGGGCATCGCCAGCGCGGCCACGGCGGTGTTGATCGGGCTGGTGGCACAGGCAACGTCGCGGATCAGGGTCGGCGCGGGCGGGATCATGCTGCCCAACCATGCGCCTTTGACCGTGGCCGAGGCTTTCGGCACCCTGGCCACGGCATTCCCGGACCGGATCGACCTAGGTCTGGGACGGGCGCCGGGCGGCGATGGAGCCGTCATCCGGGCCTTGCGCCGTGATCCAATGGCAGACAGCTTTCCGCAGGATGTGGTCGAACTGCTGGATTATCTCGGCCCCGAGCGGCCCGGCGCCCCGGTTCGCGCGCTACCGGGCGAGGGCACGAACGTGCCGGTCTGGATCCTGGGCAGCAGCCTGTTCGGCGCGCAGCTGGCCGCGCATTTGGGCCTGCCCTATGCCTTTGCCAGCCATTTCGCGCCTTCGGATCTGGATCGGGCCATCGCGATCTATCGCGAGCGGTTCCGGCCGGGTCCGTGGAACGATCGGCCGCAGGTGATGCTGGCGATCAACGTTTTCGCGGCCGACGATGCCGAAGAGGCGCGTTACCTGCGAACCTCGATGCAATTGGCCTTCGCGCGGCTGCGGACGGGGATGCCGGGCAAGCTGCCGCGTCCCGTTCGGGATCTGGATGCCGAGATCGGCGGCCAGATGCGGCGCATGGTAGACGAGGCGCTGAAGATCAGCGCGTTCGGCAGCCCGGACGAGGTCGGGGTTCAGTTGCGCGACCTGATCGCGACCTACCGCCCGGACGAGGTGATCCTGACCGGCCAGATCCATGATCACCAGGCGCGGCTGCGCAGTTTCGAGATCGCGGCCGATGTGATGAAGGCGATCTAGCCGAGCGGAGCGCCCCAGAAACGTCGATTCGGCAGGACCGCCCCGATCCCGTGACGGGGCGGCCTTCCTGTGTCAGGTCAGGGGCGCGTGCGCAGCAGGCCCATGATCTCTTTCGTGCGGTCCAGGATCGGTGTGGCGATCTCGTCCGCGCGGACGGCGCCTGCGCCCAGGATGCGGTCGATCTCGCTCGGGTCGGCCATGAAGCCGTTCATCCGCTTCGTGATCGGTTCAAGGGAGGCGACGGCAAGATCGGCAAGCGCGGGTTTAAAGGCGCCGAAGCCTTGTCCCTCGAACTGCGACAGGACCGCGTCAGGGGTTTGGTCGGCCAGGGCGGCATAGATGTTGACCAGGTTGCGCGCCTCGGGGCGGTCCTTCAGGCCTTCGGTCGTGCCGGGCAGGGGGTCGGCATCCGTGCGGGCCTTGCGGATCTTTTGCGCGATCGCATCGGCGCTGTCGGTCAGGTTGATCCGGCTGGCGTCCGAAGGGTCGGACTTCGACATCTTCTTCGATCCGTCGCGCAGCGACATGACACGGGTCGCCACGCCCTCGATCAACGGTTCGGTGATGGGGAACTGTTCGACGCCGTAATCGTGGTTGAACTTGGCAGCGATGTCGCGGGTCAGTTCCAGGTGCTGCTTCTGGTCCTCGCCCACCGGCACGGCCGTTGCCTGATAGGTCAGGATGTCGGCGGCCATCAGCGCGGGATAGGCCAGAAGGCCCAGGCTGACGTTTTCGGTGTTCTTGCCGGCCTTGTCCTTGAACTGGGTCATCCGGTACATCCAGCCAACCCGAGCCACCGTGTTGAAAAGCCAAGCCATCTCTGCATGGGCGGACACCTGGCTTTGGTTGAACAGCACCGAGACCTGCGGGTCGACGCCCGCCGCCATGAAGGCCGCCGCGGCCTCGCGGATGTTGCGGCGCAGGGTTTCGGGCTCTTGCCAGACGGTGATCGCGTGCAGGTCGACCAGGCAATAGATCGTCTCGGCCTCGCCCCCTTGCAGGGCCGCGAAGCGTTTCAGGGCGCCAAGATAGTTGCCCAGCGTCAATCCCCCTGAAGGCTGGATGCCCGAGAAGATACGCGGTTTGAAACGGATTTTCGTCGTCTCGGTCATGTCGGGCCTGCTTGGATTTTCGCTGCCAGTGGCTTAGCCCTTGGCCAAAGCGACCGCAACCGCGAAGGAATCCCGATGCGCCAGGCCAATCCCGTCTCGCCACTCAACCCGCTGCCTGTCGTGCTTTGGGCCCTGGCCCTGCCGGCCATCGCGGGCGAGATCGTGTTCCTGCTGGGCCAGACGGGGCTGATCGGCGGGGCGCAGGGCGTGGGCCTGCGGCTTTCGGCCATGCAGATGACCGCCTTCGCGCCCGAAATGGTGCAGCGCATGTGGCAGCTTGGCGCAGTGGATTGGGACCAGGCTTATCGCATCCTGTCCTACAGCTTTGTCAATTCGTCCTTCACCCACGCGCTGTTCGTGGTGGTCTTCACGCTGGCACTTGGCAACATGATCGCGCGAGAGTTTCGCCCCTGGGCGGTTGTCGCGCTGTTCCTGGGTTCGGCCATCGGCGGCGCCCTGGTCTATACGGCGGCGATTTCGGTCCTGCCGGGGCGACCGGGGCCGCTGATCGGGGGATATCCAGCGGTCTATGGGCTGGTCGGTGCCTTCACCTTCCTGCTGTGGTCGCGTCTGGGCGCGGTCCATTCCAACCGGATGCGGGCCTTCACGCTGATCGGGATGCTGCTGGCCTTCCAGCTTGTCTTCGGTATCGGCTTCGGCGGCGCGGGCTATGGCTGGATCGCCGAGATTGCGGGTTTTGGCGCGGGCTTCCTTCTCAGCTTCGTGCTGGTGGACGGCGGCGTGCAGCGGGTGCTGCGCCAGATCCGGGCGCGCTAGCCGCGCCGAACGGCTGCCTTCAAATCGGAAAGCCGATAGGCCCGCGTCAGGAAGCTGAGCGCGAAATAGATCGCGGCCCCGCCGAATACCAGGATCGCCAGGCCCGGCACGCGGCCGATGCCCGCATCGTCCAGCCAGCCCGTCATCAGCCACAGCGCGCCCGCCATCAGCGCCGATGACAGGACGATCAGCGGCGCCTTGCGGCGCAGGCGGTCATCGGCGCGGGCCGCATCGCCCATGGCCCGTGTGCCCCACCACAGTTGCGCGACCATGATCCAGGCGGCGACTGTTGTGCCAAGCGCCGCAGCCAGGAAGCCCAGGATCGGCATCAGGCCGAAGGCCACGATCGCGTTCACCACCATCGACCATAGGGCATAGCGGAAGGGTGTCTTTGTGTCCTCGCGCGCGAAATACAGCGGTTGCAGGATCTTCTGCAACACGAAGGCAGGCAGGCCGAAGGCATAGACGATCAGCGCGCGGGCGGTCTGGGTGGTGTCATAGGCGGTGAACTCGCCCCGCTCGAACAGGGTGCGGACCATGGGTTCCGCGATCACGGCGATGGCGAAGGCGGCGGGCAGGGTCAGGAACAGGCCGAATTCCGTTGCGCGGGAATAGGCTGACTGGCCGCCCGTGTGATCGCCCGCGCGCAAGCGGCGGGCCAGTTCGGGCAGCAGGACCACGGCCACCGCCGCGCCGACGACGCCCAGGGGCAGCTGATACAGGCGGTCGGAATAGGACAGCCAGGAAATCGCGCCTTCGAAATGGCTGGCGACCTGGCGGCCGACCAGCAGGTTGATCTGCACCACTCCCCCCGCGAAGGCTGCGGGCAGGGCCACGGCTAGCAGGCGGCGCATGTCGGGCGTCAGGCGCGGGCGTTGCGGATGAAAGGACCAGCCGGTGCGATGCGCGTCCCACCAGACAAGTGCAAGCTGCGCGATCCCGGTCAGCGGCGTGGACCAGGCCAGTGTCAGGCCCACGTCCCAGCCCCGCCACCAGGCCACCGCCATGGCCGCGATGAACAGCAGGTTCAGCAGCACCGGCGCAGCGGCGGCCGCAGTAAAGCGGCCATTCGCGTTCAGCACGCCCGAGATCATCGAGGCCAGCGAGATCAGCAGGATGTAGGGGAACATGATCCGCCCGTATTGCACCGCCAGAGGAAACCGTTCGTCGCCCGCAAAGCCCGAGGCCATCAGCCAGACCAGCCCCGGCATGAAGACCATCGCCACCGCCGAAAGGATCAGGACGGACATCAGCAGCCCCGAAAAAGCCTCGGACGCGAAACGCTGCGCGTCCGCGCGATCTTCCAGCTTCTTGGCGAACATTGGCACGAAGGCGGTGTTAAAGGCGCCTTCCGCGAAGAAGCGGCGGAACATGTTGGGCAGGGACAGGCCCACGAAGAAGGCGTCGGCGACAGCCCCGCTGCCCAGCCATGCCGCCATCAGGATGTCGCGGACAAAGCCCGAGACGCGCGACACGAAGGTCCAGATCCCTACCGAGAGGAATCCGCGCACCAGTCCCGATTTCATGAATTATGCCTCTGCCCGTTTTGCCCCGTCGGCAATAGCCGCGCGCAGCTTCTTTTCCAAGGCGTCGCGCTTGGCCTCGCTGTGCAGCTTCAGGCCGAACATGTCCTTGACATAGAAGCTGTCCACAACCTGCGCGCCGAACGTGGCGATCACCGCGCTGACGATCTGGATGTGGTTCGCGGCCATGGTCCGCGTCAGGTCGTAAAGCAGACCCGGACGGTCGCGGGTATCGACCTCGATGATGGTATAGATGTCGCTGCCTTCATTGTCGAAGGTGACATGAGTGGGAAACTTGAATTCCCGCATCCGCTTCTTGGGCTTGTCGCGGGTGGCAAAAGCCTCTCGTGCGACGATTTCGCCCATCAGAATGCTGAGGATTTTCTGGCGCAGCCTGGGCATCCGGTCTTCGTCAAAGGGGCTGCCATCGGGATCCTGCACCCAGAACACCGCCGTCGCGAAGCCGTCGCGGGTGGTGTAGGTGCGCGCATCCACCACGTTCGCGCCCATCAGCGTCAGTGCCCCGCAAAGACGCGAGAAGATGCCCGGGTGGTCGGCCAGAACAAAGGCCGCGCGGGTCGCATCGCGGTCGTGGTCGGCGCACAGGTCGATGCGGATCTCGTCCGGCCCGATGTCGCCCAGCAGTTCGGCAAAGGTCGCCTGCGTTTCCGTAGGCAGCCCCGACCAGTAGTTGTCGTAGTGGCGGCCCAGTTCCGCCCTGATCGTCCGGGGTTCCCAGCCCTTGGCGATCAGCATGTGGCGCAGGCTGCGCTTGGCCTCGTTCTGGCGGCGGGCGCGGTTCAGCTCCTCCAGCCCGTTTTCCAGGACCAGGGCTGTTTCCGTGTGCAGCTTGCGCAGCAGCGCGGCCTTCCAGTTGTTCCAGGTGCCGGGGCCGACGCCGCGGATGTCGCAGACGGTCAGCACCAGCAGCATGTCCAGCCGCCTGCGGGTCTTCACCGCCTTGGCGAAGTCGCGCAGGGTGCGGGGGTCGGCAATGTCGCGTTTCTGGGCCACGTCCGACATCAGCAGGTGGTTGCGGACCAGCCATTCCACCGTGTCGATGTCGTCCTGCGGAAAGCCGAAGCGCGCTGCGATCCGGCGTGCCAGACGGGCACCAAGGATCGAATGATCCTCGCGCCGGCCCTTGCCGATATCGTGCAGAAGCACCGCCAGATACAGGACGCGGCGGTTGATGCCGCTTTCCATGATCTCGCTGGAAAGCGGCAGGTCGTCGGGATGCTCGCCTCGCTCGATCTCGGCCAGGGCGGCGACGCATTGGATCGAATGCTCGTCCACGGTATAGTGGTGATACATGTTGAACTGCATCATCGCCACGACCGGCTCGAACTCCGGGATGAAGGCGGCCAGCACGCCCAATTCGTTCATGCGCCGCAACCCGCGTTCGGGATTGCCGTGCTTCAGAAGCAGGTCCATGAAGATGCGGATGGCTTCCGGGTCGCTGCGGACCCTGTCGTCGATCAGATCCAGATTGGCTGCGACCAGCCGCATCGCGTCGGGATGGATCAGGATGCCGGTGCGCAGCGCCTCCTCGAACAGGCGCAGGATGTTGAGGGGATCGCGCAAGAATTCGGCGTCATCGGCGATGCCAAGCCGGCCATGGTTGTCGGTGAAGCCGGTCTTCACCTTGCGGCGGCGGCGGAACAGGCGGCCCAGGAAGGGGGCGCTGCGGACGTGGCGCGCCTCAAGTTCGGTCAGGAAGACGCGGGTCAGTTCGCCCACATGGGTGGCGTGGCGGAAGTAATCCTGCATGAAGTATTCGACGCCTCGCCGGGCGGATGTATCGCGGTAATCCATGCGCCGCGCGACCTCGACCTGCATGTCGAAGGACAGCACGTCCACGGGCCGCCCCGCGATCAGGTGCAGGTGGCAGCGCACGGCCCACAGGAAATCCTCGGCCTGCCAGAAGGCCAGATGTTCCTCGCGCGTGAAGACGCCAAGATCGACCAGTTCGACCGCGCGATCGACGCGGTGGATATACTTCGCGATCCAGTAAAGCGTTTGCAGGTCGCGCAGCCCGCCCTTCCCCTCTTTGACATTG
This sequence comes from Paracoccus yibinensis, assembly GCF_030846195.1. GTDB lineage: Bacteria > Pseudomonadota > Alphaproteobacteria > Rhodobacterales > Rhodobacteraceae > Paracoccus > Paracoccus yibinensis. The sequence continues at coordinate 303,188 of NZ_JAVCWH010000001.1, read as the reverse complement.
GGTTCGAGGACATATCTTTGCCCGCCCTGCCGCTGGTGGCGGGCCGACCGTTCCTCGAGCTTTGCCTCGATGAATTCGGGAACGGTCTTCGAGAATAGTTCGACCCAAAGGCGTTCGCGCAGTTCCTCGGCCAAAGGGGCGTGTCCGGTGACCAGCCGGTGTTCCACCAGCGAGGTGCGGATGGTCATGTCGGCTGCGCCCAGGCGGATGCAGTCTTCCACGCTGCGGATAGAATGGCCGATCTTCAGCTTCAGATCCCAAAGGATATACAGCATGGATTCGACCACGCTCTCGGCCCAGGCGGTGATCTTCCACGGCGTCAGGAACAGCAGATCCACGTCCGACGCGGGCGCCATCTCGGCCCGGCCGTAACCGCCGACGCCCAGCACGGCCAGCCGCTCGGCCTCGGACTGGGACCGCTGGGGGTGCAGCCAGACCGTCGCGACATGGTGGGTGGCGATGACGATGCCGTCGGTCAGGCTGGCGATGGCGCGCACGGTTTCCCGCGCGGCGCGGGGGTGGCTGGTCAGGCCCGCCTCGATGGCGCGCATCGCCTCGGCACGCGCTTCGGACAGGACGGCGACAGTGCGGGCGCGGATTTCGCGGCGGTCGGTCAGCCCGTGCAGCGCCGCGTCCAGCATGGGCAGGAACGTGTGGGGGGCAAAGACGGGATGCGCCCCGGACAGGGCCGGGGCGCTTTGCAGGACTGCCGTAGCGGAACGGTCGGCCAAGATCAGAACCCGGCGCCGCCAAAGCCGCGCGGTGCCGGATCCAGGATCACCAGCCGGTTGCCGCGCAGGGTGGCCACCGCCAGAGCGCGTTCCGAGGTGCCGTCAGGCCGCAGCCGGAAGACCCCGCCCACGCCCGCAAAGCCCGCCCGCTGCGTCAGCCCGGTGGTGGTCAGGGCATTGCGCTGTCCTCCGCGCACCAGCGACGCGATGGCCGCGACCCCGTCATAGGCAAGGCTTGCCAGTTCATGCGGCTGTTCGCCGTATGCGCTGCGATAGCGGGCGTCGAACTGCGCCCGCAGGCCCTGGTCGGGGATCGCAAACCAGCCTTCCTGCAACTGCGGCAGCGACATGCGCGCGGGCGGCTGGTCCCAGCGGGTCAGCCCCATCATCTGCGTCACCGGCGACCGGACTCCGGCTGCGGCCAGTTTTTCGGTCAGATAGGGCAGGACGGCCTGGTTGTTGGCGGTCATGAACACCGCATCGACCTGTCCAGACTGCGTCGCATTGGCGATCTGCGGGACCACGGCGTCAATGCCGGTGACGGATACCGGGTGGTTGATGCGTCCTGCCATGCGCGCGCCGTTGCGGGCGATGGCGGTTTCGATGGCGCGCCCGCCAAGCTGGCCCGCGATGTCGTCCTCGGCCACGACATAGACGTTGCGCTTGCCCTGGCGCACGCCATAGCCGACCAGCCGGTCGGCGATATTGGCGAAGCTGTTGCCCAGGATGAAGACGTTGCCGCCCGCGATCTCGGCGTTGTTCGAGAAGGTCAGCACGTTGATGTTGCGCGGCCGCATGGCATTGCCGACGGCATTGGCGCCTTCGGCAAACAGGGGGCCGACGATGATCTGCGCGCCCGCGTCCGCCGCCGCGTTGGCTTGGGCCACCGCCTGTTCGGTGCTGGTGCCGGTATCATAGACGCGCAGGTCGATACTGGCGCCCTGCGCATCCGCCGCGGCCATCCGTGCAGCGTTCTTCAGGCTGCGCGACAGCCATTCCAGATCGGCTGATCCGCTGCCCCCCGGCGCCAGCAGGGCAACCCGAACCGGCTCTCCGGGATTGATCAGGGGGCCGATGGCGGGGCCGCTGGCCTGTTGCGATCCGCCCACGGGTTCGCAAGCCGCAAGAACAAAGGCGGACAGGATGGCAGCGGCACCCGTGACGACGCGGCGCAATCCCGTGGCGGGCCGGGTTGTGGCGGAAACGACCATATGAAACTTCCCTGCTGTAAGGTATCGGCGAGGTGCGGGCAGCCTAGGACCAACGGGCCTGCTTGGCAATCAGTCGGAAGGAGAAGACGATGACCGACAGACGCGACGATCCCCAGCCCGCCCATCGTCTTTCGGCCCATGTCGAGGCGCCGCGGCTGGAGGGCGGCCTTTATCTGGTGGCGACGCCCATCGGCACGGCCCGCGACATCACGTTGCGCGCGCTTGATGTGTTGAACGCGGCCGATGTTCTGGCGGCCGAGGATACGCGCGTGCTGCGGCATCTTCTGGACATTCACGGCATTCCGCTGCGGGGCAGGCGTATCATCCCCTATCATGACCACAACGGCGAACGCGCCCGGCCGGGGCTGATGGCGGCCTTGGCCGGGGGTGCCAGCATCGCCTATGCCTCGGACGCGGGAACGCCGCTGGTGGCCGATCCGGGATACCGCCTTGCCCGAGAGGCCGCCGAGGCAGGCCACCGGGTCCATGCCCTTCCCGGACCTTCGGCACCGCTGGTCGCGCTGAGCCTGTCGGGGTTGCCCAGCGACCGCTTCCTGTTCCTGGGCTTTCCGCCGTCGTCCAAAGGGGCGCGGCTGACCTGGCTGCGCGATTGGATGGCGGTCGATGCGACGCTGATCCTGTTCGAAAGCCCCAGGCGCGTTAACCAGACATTGAGAGAGATGTGCGAGGTTGATGCGAATCGACCTACAGTGGTGGCGCGGGAACTGACAAAGAAGTTCGAGGAAGTGATCCGTGGAACGGCCACTGCATTGGCGCAGGATCCGCGCATGGCCACCCTGAAGGGCGAGGTGGTGATGCTGGTCGATCGGCCCGGCGCGGTGGTGGCCGACGATGATGCGGTGCGGCGGGCATTGCGGACGCGGCTTGGGACGATGACGATGAAGGACGCCGTCCGAGAGGTGGCGGCGGAACTGGATATGGCACGGCGCGATGTCTATCAGATCGCGCTTGGCCTGGACGAAGGCAGGGATTGAAGATGGGTCATGTTGTCAGATCGCTGAACTTGCCCTGCGCGGTGCCGTCGCAGCCTCGGCAGGTGTCCGCGTCCCGCAGGACAAGGGGCCGGATGGCACACCTGTCGGGCACCTTGGCCGAGGAGGGCGTTGCGCGGGTGCTGGAACGCCGGGGAATGACGATCCTGGCGCGTCGTTGGCGCGGCAAGGCCGGAGAAATCGACCTGGTCGCCAAGCAGGGGGCTTGTCTGGTATTCGTTGAAGTCAAGCAGTCGGCCACACATGCCGAGGCGGCCCTGCGGCTGGGTTCGGCGCAACAGGGTCGCATCATGCGCGCGGCGCTGGAATATTGCGACAGTGCAGGCTGGGATTTGTTGCCGGAAATGCGTTTCGACGCGGCATTGGTCGATGCTCAGGGCCAGGTCGACATCCTGGAACGTGCCTTCGAGGAGAGCTTTGCCTGAGGCAGTTCGGCTCCCGAAAGACCGAGACGCCGGAGGTGTCCGGCGGCTCAAGAACATGGCAGGCCGACGGGATCTTCAGGCTCGGTCCAGGTTCAAGCCGATCAGGTCGGCGGTCTGATCAGGATGGGTCAGGGGCAGCATATGTCCTGCATTTGGCACGACCGCGCGGCCAACATCCGCAAATCGCGCCGCCAGGGCATCGGCGATGCGATGAATGACGGTGGGCGAACGTTCACCTGCAACGATCAGCACTGGCGCGTCGATGGACTCCAGTCCACCCTCGCGAAGAATGTTCGCCCGGTCTTTGGCCAGTGTCTCATCCGTATCGATCACCAGACCGATCTGGTTGGTCATGGCCCGCTGCGCCGAAGGCGGAAGGGTATCAAAGGGCTGGGCGCCCCAGATGTCGATGAAGCCGCGTGCGGCATCACTGGTCCGTCCATGGATCATATGCTCGGACATGACCTTGTCACGGGCTTCCTGTTCGGCGTCAGGGGCGGCAGCGAACAACACGGGTTCGATCAGCGTCAGGCTGCGCACGGCATCCGGCGCGGCGACCGCGATGCGCAGGGCGACTGTCGCGCCCAGGCTGTGGCCTATCAAATCCAGGGGGCGCTCGATGAAGCTGGCGGCGACCCGGGTGACGGCAGTGTGGAAATCCGGCCCGTCGGGCCGTGGTGTCCAGGAACTGCTGCGGCCATGACCCGGCATGTCGAAGCCCATCAGATCGACCCGGCCGTCAAGCCGCTTGGCGATCGCTCCCCAATAGGCCGCGCTGCCCATCATGCAGTGCAAGGCCAAGGCCGGGCGATCCTTGTCCCCAGCCCAATGCCGCTTGTGAATGCCGGTCATAGTGCGGCAAGGTGACGGTCAAGGAAGTCCAGACGGTCCTGTCCCCAGAATTTCTGCCCGCTGTCCCGCACGACATAGAAGGGGGAGCCGAAGGCCCCGGCTTCGACCGCCTGTTCCAGATTGCGGCCATAGGTTTCAGCGCCGACGAACAGACCCCTGTCGACCAGGGCCGGATCAAAGCCGTGCTTTTCCAGGATGTCGCGAAGCACGCCGTCGTCGCTGATGTCCCGATCCTCGGCCCAGACGGCACGAAGGATGCCTTGCACGAGTCCGCCCAGATCGCCGCCGCCCGTTTCCTGCGCCGCAATGACGGCATAGGACGATGGCGCCATGTTCACCGGCCAGAAGGCGGGCTTTATGTTCAGCGCCAATCCCAGGTGGTCGGCCCAGCGTGTCAGTTCCTGGGCGCGGTATTCCATGCGGCTGGGATGGCGGTTGGCCGGACGGATCCCGCCGGTGCGATCAAACAGCTGCAGGATGTCCAGGGGCTTGTAGGTGATTGTGGCCCCATGCCGTTCGGCGATCCGTTCCAGCCGGTCGCCCGCCAGATAGGCATAGGGACTGATCGTTCCGAAATAGTAGTCGATATTGGCCATGAAGACGATCCTTCGCGATTTGCCCGCAGGCTAACCGGGTGGTAAGGCGGGCGCAATCTGGCGAATCCCCCCGAAAAGGCTCCATCCATGCCCGTCATGACCGAACCCAAGCTGATTTCCGGCAATGCAAACCGAACCCTTGCCGCATCCATCGCACGGCGGATGTCGATGCACCGGGGCATGAACGTCAGCCTTTGCGACGCGCGGGTCGAGCGGTTCAACGACCAGGAAATCTTCGTCGAGGTCTATGAGAACGTCCGCGGCGAGGACATGTACATCATCCAGCCCACCTCGAACCCGGCCAACGACAACCTGATGGAATTGATGGTCATGGCCGATGCGCTGCGCCGGTCCTCGGCTGCGCGGATCACGGCGGTCATCCCCTATTTCGGCTATGCGCGCCAGGATCGCCGCGCCAAGGCCCGCACGCCGATCAGCGCCAAGCTGGTGGCGAACCTGCTGACCGAGGCGGGGATCGACCGGGTCCTGACCCTGGACCTGCACGCGGCCCAGATCCAGGGCTTCTTCGACATCCCGGTGGACAACCTTTATGCCGCGCCGGTCTTTGCCCTGGATGTGCAGCATCATTTCCGAGGGCGGATGGGAGACCTGATGGTCGTGTCGCCCGACGTCGGCGGCGTGGCACGCGCGCGGGAACTGGCGACCCGGATCGGAGCGCCGCTGGCGATCGTGGACAAGCGCCGCGAAAAGGCGGGCGAGGTGGCCGAGATGACCGTGATCGGCGATGTGGAAGGCAAGGCCTGCATCATCGTTGACGACATCTGCGACACCGCGGGCACGCTGGTGAAGGCCGCGCAGACCCTGACCGACAGCGGCGCGACCGAGGTCCATGCCTATATCACCCACGGCGTCCTTTCGGGCCCCGCGGTCGAGAGGGTCAGCAAGTCGGTGATGAAGTCACTGGTCATCACCGATTCGATCCAGCCGACCGAGGCGGTGAAAACGGCACCGAACATCCGCATCGTGCCGACCGCGCCGATGTTCACGCAGGCGATCCTGAACATCTGGAACGGAACCTCGGTCAGCAGCCTGTTCGAGACGGATACGCTGCTGCCGATCTATGAAGGGCTGTATTCGAGCCTGTGAGGCTTGCGCTTGCGTCCCCGTCGGATGCCTCCGGCGGGGATATTTAAGTGAAGAAGAAGTTACAGCGCGCGCCAGCCGATGTCGCGGCGGCAGAAGCCCCCTGGCCAGTCGATGGCGTCCACCTGGGCATAGGCGCGGGCGTGCGCCTCGGCCAGGGTGGCGCCGCGGCCGGTGCAGGCCAGGACGCGGCCGCCGGTGGCGATGATGTGACCGTCGCGGCTGGCGGTGCCGGCATGGAAGGTCATGGCGAAACTGCTTTCAGGCAGGGTGTTCAGGCCCAGGATGATGCTTCCTTTTTCATAGGCGCCGGGATAGCCCTGCGCAGCCATCACCACTGTCAATGCATGATCGTCGGCCCAGTTGACCGCCATGTCCGCCAGCCGCTCCTCGGCGCAGGCCAGCAGCAGGTCCAGAACCTGCCCGCCAAGGCGCATCATCAGCACCTGGCATTCGGGATCGCCGAAGCGGACGTTGTATTCGACCAGCTTGGCTTCGCCCCCATCGATCATCAGGCCAGCGTAAAGGACGCCCTGGAACGGCATCCCGCGCGCGGCCATTTCAGCCATGGTCGGGCGCACGATCCGGGCCATGACCTGCTCCTGCAAGGCATCGGTCAGGATCGGGGCCGGGCTGTATGCGCCCATCCCGCCGGTATTTGGGCCGGTGTCGCCGTCGCCCACGCGCTTGTGGTCCTGCGCGGTGCCGACGGGCAGGCAGTCGGTGCCGTCGCAGAGGATGAAGAAGCTGGCTTCCTCGCCTGCCATGAATTCTTCGATCACCACCGACATCTCGCCGAACTCGCCGTCGAAGATGGCGTCAATGGCTTCGTGCGCCTGGTCTACGGTTTCGGCCACGGTGACGCCCTTGCCGGCGGCCAGCCCGTCGGCCTTGACCACGATGGGGGCGCCCTGCGCGCTGACGTAGCCGCGGGCGCTGGCAGCATCGGTGAAGCGCGCCCAGGCGGCGGTCGGTGCCCCGCAGGCATCGCAGATTTCCTTGGTGAAGGCCTTCGAGGCCTCAAGCTGGGCTGCGGCCTGCGAGGGGCCGAAGACCAGGAAGCCGGCGTCTCGCAGGGCGTCGGACACGCCTGCGGCGAGGGGTGCCTCGGGACCGATCACCACGAAGTCGATGGCGTTTTCCTGTGCGAATTCCAGGACCTCGGCGCGCGACAGGATGTTCAGGTCGGCGCATTCGGCGACATTGGCGATGCCTGCGTTGCCCGGGGCCACGATCAGGCGGTCGCATTTCGGGTTCTGCCGGATCGCCCAGGCCAGCGCATGTTCGCGCCCGCCGCCGCCGAGGATCAGGATGTTCATGGGCCGCCCTTTCGCTTCTGGTGGCGGCGTTCTAGTCTGGGCGTCGAAGGGGAACAAGACGCATGGATTTGCTGGAAGACGCGCCGGGCAGCAATGCCCATGAATTCACGGTTTCCGAGCTGTCGGGCGCGGTCAAGCGCAGCCTGGAGGATCAGTTCGGCCGTGTCCGCGTGCGCGGAGAGATCGGGCGTGTCTCGCGACCATCGTCGGGGCACCTGTATTTTGACCTGAAAGACGACCGATCCGTCCTGGCCGCCGTGACCTGGAAGGGGCAGGCGGCGCGCCTCGCGCAGCGACCCGAGGAGGGGATGGAGGTCATCGCCACCGGCCGCATCACCACCTTTCCCGGCCAGTCGAAATACCAGCTGATCGTGGACCAGATCGAGCCGGCGGGCCTTGGCGCGCTGATGGCGATGCTGGAAAAGCGCCGCCAGGCGCTGGCGGCCGAGGGGCTGTTCGACGAGGCGCGCAAGCGGCCGCTGCCGTCGCTGCCGCGGGTGATCGGCGTCGTGACCTCGCCTTCCGGGGCGGTGATCCGCGACATCCTGCACCGGTTGCGGGACCGGTTTCCGACCCGCGTGATCATCTGGCCGGTGGCCGTGCAGGGCGAGGGCTGCGCCCCGCAGGTGGCTGCTGCGATCCGGGGCTTCAACGACCTGGCCCCAGGCGGGCCGATCCCGCGCCCGGACCTGCTGATTGTCGCGCGAGGCGGGGGCAGCCTTGAGGATCTGTGGGGCTTCAACGAGGAGGCCGTGGTCCGCGCCGCCGCCGAAAGCCGCATTCCGCTGATCTCGGCCGTGGGGCACGAGACGGATACCACGCTGATCGACTTCGCCTCCGACTGCCGCGCGCCGACGCCGACCGCGGCGGCCGAGATGGCGGTGCCTGTGCTGGCCGAGCTGGCGGCGCGTCTGGCGGAATCGCAGGCGCGGCTGACGCGGTGCAGCCAGCATCACATCGACCGCCCCCGGCAGCGGCTGCGCGATTTGTCCCGCGCCTTGGGCCGTCCCACGGCCCTGACGGAAGCGGCGCGGCAGCGACTGGACCTGTGGGGCGGGCGGCTGGATCCGGCGCTGCACGGTCTGGTGCGGACGCGGCGGCATCAGCTTGCGGCGCGGCCCATGCCGGTGGCACTGTTGCGCCGGTTCACGGATGGCAAGGGCCACGCGCTGCATCGGCTGGAGCATCGGTTGGATGCCGCAGCGACCCGGCGGCTGGAGCGGCGCCGCGACCGGATGACGGCAATGAGCGAGCGGCTGGACGCATCATTGGCACGGGTGATGGCTACAACCCGCCGGTCGATCGGTCTTCAGGACCAGAAGCTGGCCGACCTGTCGCGGCGGCTGGCTCTGGCGGCGCAGCGGGCGATCCGCGCACGCAGCGAGGCGCTGCATCGGGTGGACCGGATGCGGCAGTCGCTGGGCTATACCGAAACGCTGAAGCGGGGCTTTGTTGTCGTGCGCGGGCCGGATGGGGCCATCACCTCGGCCCAGGCCGCGCGCCAGGTGCCGCAGGTCGAGCTTGAGTTCGCGGATGGCCGGGTCAATGCCCGCCCCGAAGGCGCGCCACCCAAACCGGCCCGCAAGGCCAGGCCGCCTGAACAGAAATCCCTGTTCTGACCTTCATTCTGGCGCAAGTATCCTCTGGGGGTGCGGGGGGCGAAGCGCCCCCGCTGCTACGCGTCCCTCGGGCGCAGCATCAGCCAGATCAGGGCGCCGCCCGCCAGCACCAGGAAGGGCAGCATCGCCAGGTTGACCGCGTTCCAGCCCGCCACGACCGATCCGCCGCTGCAATTCATCAGCCCGCCCGACGAAAGCGAGGCCAGGAACACGCCGCCAAAGACCACGGCGTCGTTCAGCCCCTGGACACGGCCCCTTTCGTCGCGCGAATGCGCGCGTGTCAGCATGGTCGTCGCTCCGATATAGCCGAAGTTCCACCCCATCCCCAGCAGGATCAGCGCCGCGAAGAAATGCGTCAGCTCCACCCCGGAAAGCGCCGCTGCACCGGCCATGGCCAGCAGGAACAGGCCGACCGCGACGATCCGTTCGGCGCCGAACCGGGCGATCAGATGGCCGGTAAAGAAGCTTGGCGCGAACATCGCCAGCACATGCGCGCTGACGATATTGGCCGCGTCCGTTGGCGCGAAGCCGCAGCCGACCACCGCCAGCGGGGTCGAGGTCATCACCAGGTTCATCAGCGCATAGGCGACCATCCCGCAGATCATCGCCACCGCTATCTGCGGCTGGCGCAGCAGTTCGGCCAGCGGACGGCCGGGATGCCGGTCTTCGTGGACGGGCGCGGGCGGGGGGCTGTGGAGAAAGGCGAACAGGAAAGGGCCAAGCGCGTTCAGCCCGATCACCGCCAGATAGGCTGCCAGGAACGGTACCGCCGTCAGCCCGTCCGTCGCGCGCACTACGGCAGGACCGATGATCGCGGACGCAAGACCGCCCGCCATGACCCAGCTGATCGCGCGCGGGGCGTAATCCTCGGGCGCCAGATCGGTCGCCGCGAAGCGATAGAACCCCTGCGCGGACATATAGATGCCGGTCAGCAGCGATCCGGCCATGAACAGCCAGAACGATCCCGCCCACAGCCCCCAGGCCGCGAACGCCGCACCCAGGGCGCCTGCCAGCACCGCCAGCAGGAACCCCGCCTGTCTGCCGCGATGCTGCATGAACCGTGCCAGAGGACGTGCGGTCAATGCCGATCCCAGGACGATCATCGACAGGGGAAGGGTGGCGATGCAGGGATTTGGCGCAAGGATCTGGCCGGCAAGCCCGCCGACGATGAAGATCACCGACATCTGCGCGCCCAGGATTGCCTGGGCCGCGACCAGCACGATCACGTTGCGCCGGGCCTGCGCCAGATCGGCGGGCAAGATCAGCCCCGGCTCAGCCTGGCGGCGGCATGGGCACGTTCCTGGATCGCGCCCCAGTTTTCGGCACTGACATCCGCGTCGGTGGCGATCCAGCTTCCGCCCACGCAGACAACGTTCGGCAAGGACAGATAGTCACCGGCATTCGCGGTCGAGATGCCGCCCGTCGGGCAAAAGCGGATCTTCGGCAAGGGACCGGCCAGGGATTTCAGCGCAGGCGCGCCTCCGATGGCTTCGGCCGGGAAGAACTTCAGCATGTCATAGCCCGCGTCGGCCGCGCGCATGACCTCGGACGCGGTGGCGGCGCCGGGCAGCAGGGGCAGTTCCAGATCCTCGCAGGCGGCCATCAGACGATCTGTCAGGCCGGGTGACACGGCAAATGTCGCGCCCGCATCCTTGGCGCGCTTGGCATCGTCCGGCGTCAGCACCGTCCCCGCGCCGACATGGCCGCCCGACACCCCCGACATCGCGCGAATTGCCTTCAGCGCGGCATCCGACCGCAGCGTGATTTCCAGCACCGGCAGCCCGCCCGACACTAGGGCCTGCGCCAGCCCCGCCGCGCGTTCGGCGTTCTTGATCACGATCACCGGAATGACCGGGGCCAGGCTGCACAGCGCGCGTGTCTTTTGCGATTGGATTTCAGGGGTCATGGCGCACCTTCCGTTCCGCGATGTGCGGGCAAACTGCCCGCTGGAGGGGGGCGATGCAAGCGGTTTGCCGCCCCCCGGGCGGAAATCCTGATATCGCTAACTAGATCGCAGACAGCACCGCGACATAATGGATTGCCGCCGCCGTCACGACAAAGCCGTGCCAGATCGCGTTCTGGAAGCGCAGCCTTTCCCAGACATGAAAGGCGATGCCCGCCGTATAGACGACGCCCCCCGCCACGATCAGCAGGACGGACAAAGGGGGCAGGTGGTCCGCGATGGGACGAAAGGCGACAAGCCCGCTCCACCCCATGAGGACATAGAGCAGGATCGCCAGTCGGTCGTATCGGCCCGGCAGCAGGCATTTCAGCGCGACGCCAAGCGCGGCCACCGTCCAGATGCAGACCAGAAGGCCGAAGGCCGTCGGATCAGACGAGGCCTTGTGCAGAAACGGCGTATAGGTTGCCGCGATCAGGACGAAGATCGCCGAATGGTCGGCCCGCCGCAGATACCATTTCAGCGGAGAATGCGGCAGCATGTTATAGGCAAAGGACAGCCCGAGCGCGAGGATCAGCCCGGTGCCATAGATCGCCGCCGCCACGACCTCGGCCCCGCTGGCGGACAGCGAGGCATGAAAGATCAGCGCCGTCACGCCGATCAGGGCCAGGACAACGCCGATCCCGTGGACGATCCCGTCTGCAAGCATTTCGTAGAAATCGTATTGCCGTCCAAAGCGAAAGCGGATGTCAGTCATGGCAAACCCTGTGCTGATTTCAGCTTGCCTGACCGAAGCCATCCCGGCAACTGACAGATCCGTCAGCTTTTATCGGTCCCTTGGCGTGCCGGGTCTTGCAAATGGGGCACAACAGGTCTATTTGCCCCCACACTTCACAGGCAGGGGCGGGCCCTTGCGGGAGACATCCGCAAAAGGTCCACCGGTTGGGGCATCCGCCCTGAATCCCCTGCCAAGGCGCAAACCGGAAAGGACATGGAATGGCGCTTCCCGAATTCAATCTGCGTCAGCTCTTGGAAGCTGGCGTTCACTATGGCCACCAGACGCAGCGCTGGAATCCGCGCATGGCGGAATTCATCTATGGCGACCGCAACGGCATCCACATTCTGGATCTGACCCAGACCCTGCCGATGCTGGACGCCGCGCTGCAGGTCGTGCGCGACACCGTCGCCAAGGGCGGCCGCGTGCTGTTCGTCGGCACCAAGCGTCAGGCGCAGAAACCCATCGCGGACGCGGCTGAAAAGTCGGCCCAGTTCTACATGAACCACCGCTGGCTGGGCGGCACGCTGACCAACTGGAAGACCGTGTCCCAGTCGATCAGCCGCCTGAAGGCCATCGACGAGACGATGGCCGGCGGGGCCGAGGGCCTGACCAAAAAGGAACGCCTGCAACTCGAGCGTGAGCAGAACAAGCTGCAAGCCTCACTGGGCGGCATCCGCGACATGGGCGGCCTGCCGGACCTGCTGTTCGTCATCGACGTGAACAAGGAAGACCTGGCTATCCTGGAAGCCAAGAAGCTGGGCATCCCGGTCGTGGCCGTGGTCGATACCAACTGCTCGCCTGAAGGCGTGGACTACATCATCCCCGGGAACGACGACGCAGCCCGCGCCATCGCCCTGTATTGCGATCTGGCCAGCCGCGCCGCGCTTGACGGCATGTCGGCCCAGATGGGCGCCGCCGGCGTCGATGTCGGCGCCTTGTCGGACGCCCCGGAAGAACTGCTGGACGAACCCGCGGCGGAAGAACAGGCAACCGCCGACGCCTGATCCGGCTGCCATCGGACATTCATGGAACTGTTGTCAGGCGGGGATATGCCCCGCCTGACGCGTTGATCAAAGGAGACGGATCATGGCTATCACCGCCGCGATGGTGAAAGAGCTGCGCGAGACGACCGGCGCAGGGATGATGGACGCCAAGAAGGCGCTGACTGAAACCGACGGCAACATGGACGCCGCCATTGACTGGCTGCGCACCAAGGGTCTGGCCAAGGCCGCCAAGAAGGCCGATCGCGTTGCCGCCGAAGGCCTGGTCGGCGTGCAGGTGACCGATGGCCGCGGCGTCGCCGTTGAAATCAATTCGGAAACCGACTTCGTTGCCAAGAACGCCGATTTCCAGCAGTTGGTCCGCGACATCACCGATATCGCCCTGACCACGGCGGACGATATCGAGGTTCTGAAGGCCACCCACCTGAACGGCAAGCCCGTCTCCGAGGTGCTGACCGACGCCATCGCACGCATCGGCGAAAACATGACCCTGCGCCGGATGCACCTGCTGGAAGGCGATACCGTCGTCTCCTATGTCCACAACGCTGCGGGCGAAGGCATGGGCAAGATCGGCGTCCTGGTTGCGCTGAAGGGCGACAAGGACAAGGCCCAGGCGATCGGCAAGCAGTTCGCGATGCACATCGCCGCGACCAACCCCGTTTCGCTGTCCGAGGCCACCCTTGATCCGGCGATGCTGGCGCGCGAGCTGGAAGTGCAGACCGCCAAGGCCATGGAGGAAAACGCCTCTTCCGCCAAACCGAAGCCTGAAGCCGTGATTCAGAACAACATCATCCCCGGCCGGATGAAGAAGTTCGTGGCCGAAAACACCCTGCTGGGCCAGGCTTTCGTGATCAATCCCGACGTCACGGTCGAACAGGCCGCCAAGGAAGCCGGCGTCGAGATCACCGGCTATGCCCGCGTCGCCGTCGGCGAGGGGATCGAGAAGAAGGAAGAGGATTTCGCAGCCGAGGTCGCCAAGACCCTCAGCGGCGCCTGATCCTTCCGATTGGAATGCGGAACGCGGGACCTGTCGGTTGACGCGTTCTGCCTTGCAGGACACGACCTCCAGAACCTGCCAGCGGTAACGCCGGCAGGCTTTTTTTTGGCCGAACAGCAGGACAGCAACACGCGCGTGGAGTTGTCTTTGCGCGGATCTGTAAGTCCTCAAAGGTGATTTCACAGGAAGCTTGACCTGCCGGATTCGTCGTCAAACGAACCGGCCAACATCACCTCATGCGGAGACGCGAATTCGACGCACCTCGAACGAGGCGGAGGCATGGTCAATAAAGATCCCGATCCCCCATCCCCTCAAGAGGCAAGTGTCTCCATGCGGCGACCGTAAGCGTCCGGTCTGACTGCCCTGCCGCGCGGGCTTTGGCATATACGCGTTGATCTCGCGCCTCGGATAACCTCATTCGAGTGTCCGTCATCCTCGGCTATTTTGGGAAGCCGACAGCCTGGAGCGAGGGGCGCACCCTGGCCTGTGAATACCTGCGTGACAACAGCACCTGCGGCGTGCAGTTCAGCCTGCTGTCGAACCACCATTTCGATGATGAAACGAGCCTACCGCCTCCGTTTCGGCCTAACGTGGGAACGGGACCGGCGTAGGGATTGGGGGTGGTTCCGGCTCTGGCTGCAAGGCAGCCCCGGATACGGCCCGAAGATGTCGAGGAGGACCTGCGTGTTTGCGGCACTCTGTTGCTGGCGCCACGCCTCTTAGACTCGCCGCTCGGCTTCTGCCTCTTGCGCCCATTGCCTCTGCAACGTTCGCCACCTTTTCAAGAGAGGAGTGTTCCAACGGCGCCCTGACCTCATCGAGCAAGATTCTCTCCGAATGTCGTCGGTCAGACGCGTCACCTGCGACCATGAAGATCCGGTCGTGCGTCTCCCTTGACGACGGTTCCAATGGCTTCTGCGGCATCTCGGATCTGCAAGGCCGTCTGGACCGGGGCAGGCATCAGCCGCTCGATCTGGTCTTCGACGATAGCGCCGAGCATGGCGCCGAGCTAATCGGCGCGGGCGTCGTATGCCGCATGAGGCTGGTTGCCCTCCGCCATGTTGGTGGGTGTTACGGGGACCGGGGGTATCTCATGGCCTGGCGCTTGCAAGGGCATCGGGAGGCCCAGCGTTTAAGCCGCCAGAAATGCGAAAAGACATGACGCATGATCAGGTGACATTGCACCGCTTCTGACAACATCGTCTTCCCGCTACAATATCACAGGGCCTCGCCGGCATCAGCAGAGAGGTGTGAGCGTGAGCGCGCTTGCGTCGCCCTTCGTCCGCTTTACAAGAGAGACTTCAGTGAAAGCTTTTCCTGCAGCGTGGAAGGTCTCATCTGTCGGGTCCGGCGTTCTTCGTTGACCCATGCTGTGGACCTTGCACGATCTCTCATGCGATGGGTGGCGGGAAACCAGTGAGGCGTGACCATGCCATTCATCATCGCCATCGACGGACCCGCTGCATCCGGCAAAGGCACCATTGCCCGCGCGCTTGCTGCCCATTTCGGCTTCCATCATCTGGATACCGGCCTGCTTTATCGCGCGACGGGGGCCAAGGGGGGCGATCCGGTCGCGGCGGCGCGGTCCCTGGATGCTAGCGATCTGACCCGACCCGACCTGCGCAGCGCCGAGGCGGGACAGGCCGCCAGCCGCATCGCCGCCATCCCTGAAGTGCGTGCGGCCCTGGTCGATTTCCAGCACCGCTTTGCCGAACAGGAACCCGGTGCCGTTCTGGACGGACGGGACATCGGCACGGTCATATGCCCGGATGCGGCGGTCAAGTTGTATGTCACGGCCTCGGATCAGGTGCGGGCGCGGCGGAGGGCGATCGAACTGGGCGCCGACCCGGACGAAATGCTGGCACAGTTGCAGGAACGAGACCGGCGCGACAGCGATCGGGCTTCGGCGCCCCTGAAGCCTGCGCCCGATGCGGTTCTTCTGGATACCACCCACCTTGCCATCCCCGAAGCTATTGCCCTGGCCATCGCACAAGTGAACATGGTCCGCGGTTGATCCCGGTCAGCCGCAACTGACCCGGGCAATCCAGCCTTTCGGATCCAGGAAGATGTTCAGGCGCCCCGGCTGATATTCCTGCGTCACGATCTGGCCTGGGCTGATTTCGCGGTAATGAAGCTGCGGGGGCAGATAAACCTCGCCGATGTTCATGCCGACGAGGGCCTGATGCCGGGCCGGATCGCAGCGTGTGGCGGAAACGGTCGGGGCATAGGCGGTGGCACAAGCCGCCAAGGGAACCATGGCGATGACGGGCAGGATCATGCGCAGCGAAGATGGCATCGGATCACCTTTGTGTTTAGACCCTAACGAGGAGGGGGGCGACGTGTTCCCCGCTTCCGATGGAGAGGCCTGATGAAACAGCGACTTATTGCGGCATCCGTGGCTGTCCTGCCAGGGGTGGTTCTTGCGTCCAGCGAGGAAGCTTGGGACGATTTCCGCGCCTCGGTCGAAAACACCTGCGTGGCAGCGATCAGTGCGCCGGAAACGGCGTCCGTGACAATCGAGGTCAATCCCTTCGGATCGGAAAGCTATGGGGCGGCCCTGGTGACCGTCGGAAATCAGACCGGCCAGGATCGCATGGTCTGCATCTTCGACAAGCGCACCCAGGCGGTGGAGATCACGGCGCCCTTTGCGGACGCCGCACCTGCCGAATAGGTCACTGGGCCTGGGCGAAGGTGCCGCAGCCGATACGGCCGCCGGCATGGCCCGAGGGCTGGCCCACGTAATCGTCCGGCTGTTCGTGGATGATGATTGCCGACCCGTCGTCATCGTTCATCACTTCCGGCGTAAGACCGGCGGCGAAATATTCCACCATCAGCGTGCCGCTGTCCGGCACATGGATATTGGGCAGATCGCCAAGATGGGGACCGTTCTCGGCCATGATGCCATGTTCCTTGTCGCCGGCCAGATGTCCGCCTGCCGATTCGAAATCAGGCGGTGCGCATTCGCCGGTTTCGTGGATATGCGTGCCGTGAATGCCTGCCGGGACGCCTTGCAGTTCCAGCGTCACCAGCATCATGCCCGAGGGCGTGGCCGCGATGGTCGCTGTGCCCAGGCTTTCCCCCTCGGCGGTCTTGATCTCGGCGATCATCGGGGCTTCGCCCTGGGCCGGCGTGGTGTCCTGGGCGGCGGCGGGCAGGGCCATCAGCAGCCCCAGAGCCGCGGCGGTTCGGAATGCCATCTGAGATCCTCCTTCATGGTTGTCCCCGCCTAACGCAGGGGGCACAAAGGCGTTCCGACCCTTGATCAGCGCCGTCTGATTGGCGATAAGTCGCGCGACATCCGCCCGAAAGGTAGTTTCGAATGCGTGCTCGCATCTATCAACCCGCCCGCAATGCCATGCAGTCCGGCACGGCGCGGACCAAGAAATGGGTGCTGGAGTTTCCGCCCGTCGGACGTGAGATCGACCCGCTGATGGGCTGGATCAGCGCCGACGACACCCAAAGCCAGGTTCGCCTGCGGTTCGACACCCTGCAACAGGCCGAGGATTACTGCCGGGAACATGGTCTGGATTACATTGTCCAGCCGCCGCACGGCCGTGCAGCCAACATCCGTCCTCGCGGTTACGGCGAAAACTTCGCCACGGACCGCCGCGGTCCGTGGACCCACTGAAAAGGCGGGCAGATCCGATGCCGATGATTGGCTGTTCAGACAGCCCCTGACCTTACACGCTCCTATCACGGCGACCGCCGAGGCTCTGATGCTTCGGCGGAACATACTTTGATTGTCCTGGCACCGAGGCGAGAGCTATTCGGCGCAATCCGCATTGGTGGCATTGCAGGGCAGGCAACCCGCCTTGTGGCCGGATGGCGGAAGCAGCCACAGGCAAGAAGTCACAACCTTGCCAATACTTGACAGTTTCAATCGGAATCTCTAGCCGGGCAGCAGCTTGGCTGTGGAGTGTCCTTCACATGCAAGCGTGTCATTCACGCTCGTGTTCCGAACACGAGCGGTTGCAGGCCTGCTGCCCGAGGAGCCACGATGAACAGACCGTTGATTGCCTGCCTGCTTGCCGGTGTTGCTGCCCTTCCCGCGGTCGCTCAGGACAGGCCCTTTGTCTTGTCCGAGATCACGCTGGAGGCGGAAAGCGATACCACGCTGGTCCAGGATGGCTATGTCCCTGGCATCAGCCGGACGGCAACCAAACTGGATACGCCGGTCGGCAAGATCCCGCAGGCAGTCACGATCGTCACGCAGGACCAGATCGAGGACCAGGCGCCGCGCACGTTGAACGAAGCGTTGGGCTATACGGCTGCGGCAAACCCGAACAACTATGGCTTCGACACCCGGTTCGATGCCTTCTTCCTGCGTGGCTTGCCCGCCTATTACAACGGCTATTTCCGCGACGGGCTGCGCCAATACAACGCGCCGACCGCCTGGTTCAAATCCGAGCCTTACGGTCTGGAAGGAATCGCGGTGCTGAAGGGGCCGAACTCGTCCCTTTACGGCGTCAGCGGACCGGGCGGCATCGTCAACCTGATCACCAAGCGTCCGAAAGACGAACGTTACCGCGAAATCGACGTGACCACCGGCGGCAATGACCGCGCCCAGATTGCGGGCGACTTCTCTGGCCCGCTGTCGGAAGGCAGCGAATTCAGTTATCGCCTGACCGGCCTGGCCCGCAAGGCGAACAGCGATCTTCCGGGCTATGCGGACGACAAGACCTATCTTGCGCCGGCCTTGTCCTGGGACAATGGCGTGACGCGTGCGACCCTGCTGGCCGAGGTGTCGAATGCGCTGACGGGGGGAACCGCCGCCTTCTACAACCCGGCCTATGGCGAGGTGTCCGGTCTTTACGAGGGCGACCCCGACTATAACGACTTCGAGCAGGACCAATGGCGTCTCGGCTATGAGGTCGAGCATGACCTGAACGACAGCGTTACCCTTCGCCAAAGCTTTCGCGCCGCACAGGTTGACATCGATCTGGAATACAGCGGGCACTATCCTCTGGGGACGGATCTGGCGCGATACTGGGGTCACTACCAGGAAAACATCGACACGGTGGTCCTGGATAACGGCCTGCGGTGGAACGTGAACACCGGCCCGGTGTCGCACGAGATCCTGGCTGGCATCGACATGACCCGCGCCGATTACGAAAGCTACAGTGTGCTGGGCTATCTTTCGGCCGCCGATACGGGCGCGGCAGTCGTGCCGTTCAACGGCGCGCAGGAACAGCGGCAGACGGGCATCTATCTGCATGACCAGATACAGTGGTCCGACTGGCGGGCCTATGCCAGTGCCCGTTGGGACCGCGTGGAGACGACCACAACCGATGCCAGCCGATCGGTAAGCTCGCAGGAGGACACCGGCCGTTCCGGTCGCCTGGCGCTCAGCTATGACTGGGGCAATGGTGTCATGGCCTATGGCAGCGTCTCGACATCCTTCGCGCCCAATATCGGTTTTGTCTATGACGATCCGGGTGACGACAGCACGCAACGCGCAGCCCGGCCGACACAATCCACCCAGCGCGAGATCGGCGTCAAGTACGCGCCAGAAGGCACCAACCTTCTGGTGTCGGCGGCCGTCTTCGACATAGACCAGCGTGACGGCACCGTGCTGGACGCCTCGACCGGCGAGAACCGCCAGCGGCAGTTGGACCTGAACAGCCGCGGGCTTGAGCTGGAGGCGCAGGCGAACTGGGACAATGGCTGGGGCGTGATCGCCAGCTATGCCCATCAGCGCGTCAGGATCGAGAAAGGCGCGGCGGGGACTGTCGGCAACGAACTCTCGGGCGTTCCGAACGATACGCTGTCGCTGTGGGGGAAGTACGACATCCAGTCAGGCCCGGCGGCGGGTCTGGGGCTGGCGGCGGGCCTGCGCTATGTCGGCGAAAGCTATGGCGATGATGCCAATGCCCTTACCAACGACGACCGCGTCTTCGTGGACCTCGGCGTCAGCTATCAGCCGGTGCAATTGCCGGGGGTCAGGATGCAGGTGAACGTCAAGAACCTGTTCGACCAGCAAAAGCAGACCTGCACGGCTGGATACTGCTATCGTGACGAGGGCCGCGTCTGGACGGCCAGCCTGAGCCGCCGCTTCTGATGGCGCGGGATGCGGGGCAGCCTGGACAGGTCGCGATCCTGTCCGGTTTGTGGGCCGCCTATGTCGCGCAAAGCGTGATCGGCGGCCTGACCTGGGGCGGGCTGCCCTCCGTGCTGCGCGACCAGGGCCTGCCCCTGGACCACATCGGCCTTCTGTCCCTGCTGATCGCGCCTTGGGCGCTGAAGGTCCTGTGGTCGCCGATGATCGAGGGGTGGCGATTGCCTCGGGACCGACCGCCTCGCAGCGCCCTGCTGGTCGTGGCGTTCGGGCTGATCGCCGTTCTGGGACTGCTGGCCGCCGGTGTCGTCGGTCTGGTGCCGCTGATGCCGGCCTTGGCCTGCCTGATGGTGGTGGCCTTCGCCACGGCAAGCGCCGATATCATCATTGACGGCCATGCGGTTGGCGTCCTTGCGCGCCGCGAACATGGCTGGGGCAATGCCGCGCAGGTCGGGGGCGCCTATGTCGGATCGGCGATCGGCGCAGGGCTGCTTCTGGTCTTGGTCGCCCGGCTCGGCTGGACGGGGGCAGTCTGGTTCATGGCCGGGCTGGTGGCTGTCCTGATCTTGTGGTTCGCCATGACCGCACGCGGGGCCGCAGCGCCCCCGGCCGCAGGCCCGCGCCCAAGCCTGCGCCGCGCGC
Organism: Paracoccus yibinensis; assembly: GCF_030846195.1. GTDB lineage: Bacteria > Pseudomonadota > Alphaproteobacteria > Rhodobacterales > Rhodobacteraceae > Paracoccus > Paracoccus yibinensis. The sequence goes on along the minus strand of NZ_JAVCWH010000001.1, from coordinate 282,945 downwards.
TGGCCCGGCACGAAATCCGGCAGGGGCTGATGCTGACGGCGATCTTTGTCGTGGCGCAGAAGCTGTCCTTGGGGATGCTGGGGCCGTTCCTGATCGACAGGGGCATTCCCCTTGCGTCGGTTGGCCTTCTGAACGGCCTTGGCAGCCTGGTCTTGGGACTGCTGGGGGCGCTTGTCGGAGGGATGTCGGTCCGGCATCTGGGGGTGCGGACAACCCTGATCGGCGCCTTGGCTTGCCAGGCCATCCTGATGGCGTCCCTTGCCCTGGCAGGGGCTGGGGTGGACCTTCCGCCCGCCTTGCCGGTCGCGGCGGCGCTGCTGGCGGGATCGGCGTTGTCGGCCATCGGCTTCACGGCACTTTACACGCAGTTCATGCTGTGGTCGGATCCGGGGCAGGGCGGGGTGGACTTCACCCTGTTCCAATGCCTTGACGGCGCGCTCAGCATGGGCCTGGGTCTTGTCGCGGGAATGGTGGCGCAGCACGCAGGCTATGGCGTGTTCTTCAGCCTTGCTGCCGTTCTTCCTGTTCTGGCGGTCGTGATGCTGCAGCGGCTGGACAGCAGGACCGTCCAGGCAGCAAGTAACTAGAGCGATGCGGTCGTCCGCCGTCAGGCGGCCGAACTGTGGTGCGGCTCCTCTGCCATTTCACCGGCCACGCCGCGCCGCCAGTAGGCTGCCACCATGTGCCGGTCGCGCGGCAGCTTCCAGATCGAACGGACGTGGCGGCGAATATCGCGGAAGGCATCGAACTCGCACCCGGCCCATACGTAAAGATCGTCCGAGGGATGCCGCTTGCCAAGCGCCTCTGCCAGCAACCGCGTCGTGCCGGGCGCAGCGCCGCTGCGATGCAGCCATTCGACCGGACCTGCCAGAGGCTGTTCATCTTCGGGGCCGTTCACTTCGATGATCGCCTCGCAGCGGGTTCCGGGCGATGTGGCCTCCAGGATGCGGGCTATGGCCGGCAGTGCCGTCTCGTCCCCCAGCAAAAGCAGGCGCGGCGCCTGGGGGATCGCGCCCCCGCCCGGACCCAGCAGACCCGCAACATCGCCCGGGCGGCAAGTCGCGGCCCATCTGGCGGCCGAGGTTTCCGCAGTCGGATGAAGCACGAAGTCGATTTCGACTTCGCCGCGCGCCAGATCGACATGGCGGATGGTATAGACGCGCACCAGCAAGGCATCCGCTCCGCCCGGAAAACTCAGGGCGCCGCTGGCGGTCAGCATCGGCCAGACCGGCGGCAGGTTCGCAGGACGATCCGCGGGGGGCAGAAGCAGGCGGACGTGCAACTCGTCCAGAGGCAGGTCCTGCAGGTCGGGAACCGTCAGCGTCACCCGCTGCATCGAAGGGGTCAGGCGGCGCGACGCCGTGACTCGCGTTTCCCGGAAGAAAGGCGGAATGCCGTGGGACTGCCCATCGCCGTCCCAGTGCAGTTCCACTTCCTCGGCCAGATACTCACGGATGTGATCCACGAAGATCAGCTTCATATAGCTGAGGCCGATGGGGTTGACCCCCGACGCCTCGACAAGAAGCGCCGCCCCATCCTGGCGTACGTCGAAGCCGCCCAGGGGAAGCTGCATTCTCCATGGTCCTGTCTTGGTCCCGGTGATGTATTCAGGATGATCCGCCGCAAAGCGGGACATGGCGATGGTGGCGCCGGGATGAGCCAGCCGGGTGATTGCGTGCAGCATCAGGTTCTCGGGTAGAGGGTTTCTGGCTGCGCTAAGCGTGGCTGAGACCCCTTTAGCCCATCCCGCCTCGAGCGGCCAGATCCTCCCTGGCTTCGGCACGTCCAGGGCTGACAGCTAACTGAAGTCGTGGAAGATGAACCAGGCGCCGAGGCAGATCAACGAAAAGCCCACGCCATGCTGCCAGCCGATGCGTTCGCCCAGATAAAACCATGAGAACAGCGCGAAGACCGACAGACTGATGACCTCCTGGATGGTCTTCAGTTGCGCCGCGCTGAAGTGGCCGTGACCGATACGGTTGGCGGGCACTTGCAGGATGTATTCGAACAGCGCGATGAACCAGCTGACCGCGATGACCGTGATCAGAGGCGCGGTCTTGAACTTCAGGTGCCCATACCACGCCACCGTCATGAAGACGTTCGACGCAATCAGCAGGCCGATGGTGACGACGGGGACCGGCAGCCCTAATCCCATTGCGACTGCCGGTCCTTCGCCAGGTTGCCGAAGCGGGTGAACTGGCCTTCGAAGGACAGCTCGACCGTGCCGATGGGGCCGTGGCGCTGCTTGCCCAGGATCACCTCGGCCTTGCCGTGGCACTGTTCCATGACCTGCTGCCACTTAGCCATGGCGTCCAGGTCGCTGTCCGACGGCTTTTCGCGTTCCTTGTAATATTCCTCGCGGAACACGAACATCACGATGTCGGCGTCCTGCTCGATGGACCCGGATTCGCGCAGGTCCGACAGTTGCGGGCGCTTGTCGTCGCGGTTTTCGACCTGCCGCGACAGCTGCGACAGGGCAATGACCGGAATGTTCAACTCCTTGGCGACCGCCTTCAGGCCCTGCGTGATCTCGCTGACCTCGTTCACGCGGCTGTCCTTGGCGGAGGCGGCCTTCAGCAGTTGCAGATAGTCCACCATCAGCACGTCCAGCCCATGCGTCCGCTTCAGCTTGCGGGCGCGGGCGGCAAGCTGGTTGATCGGCAGGGCGGGCGTGTCGTCGATATACAGCGGGCAGTTCTGCAAGGCATGCGCGGCCTCGACGAAGCGGCGGAACTCGGCCTCGTCCATGTTGCCGCTGCGAATGCGTTCCGATGGCACCTCGGCCGCCTCGGACAGGATCCGGGCGGCAAGCTGTTCGGCCGACATTTCCAGGCTGAAGAAGCCCACCACGCCGCCCTCGACCGTGCCGATGGTCCCGTCGGGGCGCTCGCCGGTCTTGTGAGCCTTGGCGATGTTGAAGGCGATGTTGGTCGCAAGCGAGGTTTTCCCCATCGAGGGACGACCCGCCAAAATGATGAGGTCCGAATTGTTCAGCCCGCCCATCTTGCCGTCCAGGTCGATCAGCCCGGTCGAGATCCCCGACAGCTTGCCGTCGCGCTGATAGGCCGCGTTGGCCGCCTGCACGGCCCCGGTCACGGCCTTGAGGAAGGACTGGAAGCCGCGTTCGGCCGTGCCAGCCTCGCCCAGCTTGTACAGCGTCTGTTCGGCGGCCTTGATCTGTTCTTCTGCCTCGTCGCCGACCTCGACCGTGGCGGCGCGGGCGGAAATGTCTTGGCCCAACTGGATCAGCTCGCGGCGCAGTGCGAATTCGCGAATCATCTGGGCGTAATCGCGCGCGGCATAGGCGCTGATGGCGGCACCCGCCATCCGCGCCAGATAGGCGGGTCCGCCCAGTTCCTTCAGCCCTTCGTCATGTTCCAGAAAGGCCTTGATCGTGACGGGGCTGGCCAGGGCGTTCTTGCGGATGCGTTCGGAACAGATGTCGAAGATGCGCGCATGGACCGGGTGATAGAAATGATCCGGCTTGATGATCTGGCTGACGCGATCGAAAACGTCGTTGTTGGTCAGCAGCGCGCCAAGAAGCTGCTGCTCGGCCTCCAGCGAGAAGGGGATCGAGGGCGTCTCCTCGGCGCCGACGGGCTGGCCCGGAATGATGGCGCGCAGATTGGTCATGGACTGCCCCCTTTGGTCTTCGGATCCGTTCTACACCCGAAGACCCGCGCGGGGAACGGCGCGCCGTGCGATTTCAGGGGGCCGAACTGTGGACTGCCTGTGGATAAGTCAGGCGTTCGCCGCCTGCCAGGCACGGGGGTCGGTCAGGAAGGTCTCGACCTCGGCCAGGGTATGCTGGTCGAACGCCTCTTGCGCGCGGGCCTCGGCCAGCACGTCCCACCAGGTGCAGAGGTGATGCAGCGTTACACCATGGTCACCCAGCCGCTGCGTCGTTTCTGGAAAGATCCCGTAGTAGAAGATGACCGCCGTATGCGCGCAGGTCGCCCCCGTGTCGCGAATCGCGTCCACGAAGGACAACTTGCTGCCACCGTCGGTGGTCAGATCCTCGACCAGCAGCACGCGCTGGCCCTCGGTCATCACGCCCTCGATCCGAGCGTTGCGGCCATAGCCCTTGGGCTTTTTCCGCACATAGGTCATGGGCAGGCCCAGCCGCTCCGCGACCATGGCGGCAAAGGGGATGCCTGCAGTCTCGCCGCCCGCGACATTGTCGAAGGCCTCGAAGCCTGCGTCGCGCATCACGGTCGCGGCCATGAAGTCCATCAGCGTCGCGCGGACGCGCGGAAAGCTGATGATGCGGCGGCAGTCAACATAGGTCGGCCCCTTTAGGCCCGAGGCATAGGTGAAGGGCTGGGCCGCGTTGAAGTCCACGGCCTTGATTTCAAGCAGCATCCGGGCGGACAGGCGGGCAATCTCCTCACGCGAGGGGAAGGTCAGGGTCATCACTCCTCCAGGTGCCAGTAAAGCGGGAAGCCGGGGTCGAAGACGGTGACGGTCTCGCCGCCTGCTGCTATCTGGGCGGGGTATTCGGCAGGCTTGTCGCGCTTGATCAGCGTGATCCGGTCGTCGTTCGGGGGCAGTTGATAGAAGGCGGCGCCATGCAGGCTGGTGAAACCTTCCAGACGGTCCAGCGCGCCCTCGTCCTCGAAGACCTGGGCCAGGATCGACATGGTGTTCGGCGCGGTGAAGCAGCCCGCGCAGCCGCAGGGTTGCAGCTTGGCGCTGTCCGCATGAGGCGCGCTGTCGGTGCCAAGGAAGAACCGCGCCTCTCCGCTGGTCGCCGCCTCGCGCAGCGCCAGGCGGTGCGATTCGCGCTTGGCGACGGGCAGGCAATAGTAATGCGGGCGGATCCCCCCGGCGAGGATCGCATTGCGATTGATGATCAGGTGATGCGTGGTGATCGTGGCCGCCAGGTTATCGCCGCCCGAACGGGCATAGTCCACGCCCTCGCTGGTGGTGATGTGTTCCATCACCACGCGCAGCCCGGGGGTCCGGCGACGCAGGGGGTCCAGCACACGGTCGATGAAGACGGCCTCGCGATCGAAGATGTCAACGGTCGGATCGGTCACTTCGCCGTGGACACACAGGGTCACGCCCGCCTCGGCCATCGCCTCCAGCACGGGTTGGACACGGTCGAAATCGGTGACGCCGCTGGCCGAATTGGTCGTGGCGCCTGCGGGATACAGCTTCACCGCCCGGATGATGCCATCGCGGAACGCGCCAACAACATCGTCCGCGTCCGTTGCGTCCGTCAGATACAGCGTCATCTGCGGTTCCAGGGCCGCGCCTTCGGGCAGTGCCGCCATGATCCGGTCGCGATAGGCCGCAGCCTGCGCGCCCGTCACCACCGGCGGAACAAGGTTCGGCATGATGATCGCACGGCCGAAGCGGGCGGAGTGGGGCGCGACCGCCGCCAGCATCGCGCCGTCGCGCAGGTGAAGGTGCCAGTCGTCAGGGCGGCAAAGGGTGATGCGGTCGGTCATGGCCTGCCTCTATACATGGCAAGGCAGGGTTGCCAAGCGGCGATCACTAAAATACCGGACACATGGATCAAGGTCGTACTTGTGTTGACGCAGGCGTCAGCCCAGATTGAACGAACGATCCAAAGGATGAACCCATGTTTCCGATGATGCCCAAGAATCCCGTTCGGTTGTGGGCGCAGTTCGCCCGGATGGCCATAGAAGCACAGACTGTGATCGGCCTTCGCACGGCGGGGATGATGGGCATGATGGCCCAGGCTCCGGGCGAGCCGTTCCGGATGGTCGCTGAAAAGCAGGCTGCCGCCACCGAATCGCTTTTTGCCATGGCGCAGGCTGCGGGTCGGGGTGCAAGCGCCGAACGCGTGATGTCGGCGGCCCTCCGGCCATATGGCAAGCGGACTCGCGCCAATTCGCGCCGTCTGACCAAGGTCCGCTAGGGGGAACGATCAAAGGCCGAGGCCTGTTGTTCTGCCATTGCGACAGGAGCATGGGATGAAATCGGCGCTGATCACGGGCGGTGCGCAGGGTATCGGAAAGGGAATCGTTCAACGACTGAGAGCGGATGGCTGGCGTGTTGCCCTATTCGATCTGGACGGGGAAGCGGTGGCCGAGGCGAAGGCTGACGATCCCGAACTGCTTGCCCTTGTGGTGGATGTGTCGGACGAGTCTGCGGTTCGCACGGGTTTCAGCCAAGTAAGAGACTGGCTGGGTGATCGCGGTCTTGATCTTCTTGTCTCGAATGCCGGAATTGCCGATCCGCAGAACGGTCCCATCGAAAATCTTGCCTTGCAGGATTGGCGGCGGATGCTGGACAGCCATGTGACAGGCGCGTTCCTGATGATTCGCGAAGCGGTGCCTTTGCTTAGAAAGGCGTCTGGGTCCATCCTGCTGATGTCCTCGACCCGCGCCTTGCAGTCTGAACCGGAAACGGAAAGCTATGCCGCGTCCAAGGGGGCGCTGCTGGCCCTGTCTCATGCCCTTGCCGTCAGCCTTGGACCGAAGATCCGGGTTAATTCCATCCTGCCCGGATGGATCGAAACGGCCGCATACCAGAAAAAGGGAAACCGCAGCGTTGCTGAGCACACCGAAGCGGAAAAGGCGCAGCACCCCGTTGGTCGGATCGGTGATCCGAAGGATATCGCCGGAGTGGTTGCGTTTCTGGCGTCGGACGATGCGGGCTTCATCACCGGACAACGCTTTGTTGTCGATGGCGGGATGGCCGCGCGGTTGATTTATACGGCGTAAAGGCGGCGGGTCGTCCCCGCCGCCGGAAGGTTCAGATCAGCTTGCCCATCGCGACTGCCGTATCCGCCATGCGGTTCGAGAAGCCCCATTCGTTGTCGTACCAGGTCAGGATGCGAACCATGCGGCCTTCCATCACCTTGGTCTGGTCCATGTGGAAGATCGACGAATGGGGATCGTGGTTGAAGTCCGACGAAACCAGCTTCTCCTCGGTATAGCCCAGGATTCCCTTCAGCGGACCGTCGGCCGCAGCCTTGATCGCGGCGTTGACTTCCTCGACCGAGGTGTCGCGGCTGGCTTCGAAGACCAGATCAACGACCGAGACGTTCGGCGTCGGCACGCGGATCGCCACACCGTCCAGCTTGCCCTTGAGTTCCGGCAGAACCAGCCCAACGGCCTTGGCGGCGCCGGTGGAGGTCGGAATCATCGACAAGGCGGCGGCGCGGGCGCGGTACAGATCCTTGTGCATCGTGTCCAGCGTCGGCTGGTCGCCGGTATAGCTGTGAATGGTGGTCATGAAACCGCGATCGATGCCGATCGCCTGATTCAGCACTTGCGCCACGGGCGAAAGGCAGTTCGTCGTGCAGGACGCGTTCGAGACCACGTGATCCTCGGATTCCAGGGTCTGGTGGTTCACGCCATAGACGATCGTCTTCAGCGCGCGGTCGGTCGACCATTCGCCCGAGACAGGGGCCGAGACCAACACGCGCTTCGAACCGTTTTGCAGGTGGACTGCGGCCTTGTCACCGCTGGTGAAGATGCCGGTGCATTCCAGGGCCACGTCCACATCGCCCCAGGGCAGATCGGCCGGATTGCGGATCGCCGTGACCTTGATCGGGCCGCGGCCGACATCGATGGAATCGCCGTCCACGGTCACGGTGGCCGGGAACCGGCCGTGCACGCTGTCATAGCGCAGCAGATGCGCGTTGGTCTCGACCGGACCCAGATCGTTGATCGCAACGACTTCGATATCAGTGCGGCCGGATTCGATGATCGCGCGCAGCACGTTGCGCCCGATGCGCCCGAAACCGTTGATCGCAACTTTGACAGCCATGGTTCTCTCTCCCGACCAAGTGACGTTGCGCCCCTCGTATCGCGCAGTTCCGGCTGATGCAAATGCCCCGCGGCAGGAAGCCTCTGTGTTAGCGCCAGAAGCTGAGATATTCGATGAAACCGTCCATCGTCCTGGCGATCGCCAACGGCACCTGCCATTGCAGCCAAAGATGATCGGCGACGATCAGTCCCAGGACAGCAAGCAGAAGCAGGATGGCGATGGCGTTGGTCATGGCCTGTTATCAAACGGGCAGGGCAGCCGCGCAAGCAGGCTCAGTCCTCATCCTGGGGCAGGATCAGCGTTATCTCTCCGGCTTCCTCAAGGCGGCGGATCGCGCTGACGACCTCGTTCATGGCTTCCTCGATATCCGATGCCCGCAGCTTGCCCAGGTCGTTGCGCTCCTCTCTCAGGCCGTCGGACATGCGCTGCGACAGGTTCGACAGGATGAATTCGGCGGCTGCGGCCTCGGCCTCGGCCTGTGCGGCCAAGGCGCGGACCAGGACCGGCTGTTCGACCTCGCGCACGATCCGGGGCACGTCGCGGGGAAGGACGCGGGCAGGGATATGGGCGAAGATGAAGATCGCTTTGCGCACATTGCCGGCGAAATCCGCATCGTGAGTGTCGAGGCTGTTCAGCACGTCGTCGCGCAGGTCAGCCGTCGCGAAATTCAGGATAGCCCCCATCCGGTCCGTTGCAGGGGTCGAGATGGCAGGCCGGGGCAGGGCCTCGGCCGCCTGCAGCAGGATCAGACCGACGCGATGCAGCGATTCGGGCGTCACGCCCGCCGTCATGGACATGGCTTGCGCAACGGCCCGTGCCCGTTCGCGGGGCAATCCGACGAACAGTTCCGAGGCGCGTTCCACAGGCAGCTTGGACAGCATCAGGGCCACCATCTCGACCGCCTCGGATTTGGCCAGGGCTTCGATAACAGAGGCGGGCAGGGCCGCGATGCGGGGCCAGGGATCGCCGCGCCCCGATACGGCTGCGCGCCGCCGCAGCCGGTCCGTGCTGTCTTCGGAAAGCTGCGCCCCCAGCATGGCCAGCGTCCCGTCCAGATCGCCCGGAAAGGTGACGCCGACCGATTCCAGCCGGTCGCAGAATTCGGTGATGATGGCGTCCCGGGTCTGGCGGTCGATCAGTTCCATCCCCGCCATTTCCTCGGCCAGAAGGGTCTGGCTTTCGCTGTCCAGCCGAGACAGGCTGGACGCCTCGTTGTCGTCCAGAAGCAGGCGCACGATCACCGCCGCCTTCTGCCGCTGGCTCAGTCCCGTATGTATCGTCATGGTCCCACCAGATCGACCTCTCATGCGGTCAATCTGGCAGGGCTTTCCTAATATCCGGTTTACGAAAGGCTATTTGCGGCCTTCTTCGAACACGCGCCGGAAAATCGTATCGACATGTTTGGTGTGATATCCAAGATCAAACTGCTCCTCGATCATGGCCGGGGACAGGGCTTGCGTCACGTCGGTGTCTGCCAGCAATTCTTCCCTGAAATCAGCGCCTTGTTCCCAAACCTTCATGGCGTTTCGCTGCACCAGGCGATAGGCGTCCTCGCGCGAAACCCCGGCTTGGGTCAGGGCCAGCAGAACCCGTTGCGACATGATCAGGCCCTTGAACTTGTTCATGTTCTTCAGCATGTTCTCGGGATAGACGACAAGCTTGTCGATCACGCTTGCCAGACGGTTCAGCGCAAAGTCCAGCGTGATCGTCGCGTCCGGCGCGATGCCGCGTTCGACCGAGGAATGGCTGATGTCGCGTTCGTGCCACAGCGCCACGTTCTCCATCGCCGGAACAACCGCCATGCGCACCAGACGGGCAAGGCCCGTCAGGTTCTCGGTCAGGACCGGGTTGCGCTTGTGGGGCATCGCGGACGAACCCTTCTGGCCTGGGCTGAAGAATTCTTCAGCCTCCAGCACTTCGGTCCGCTGCATGTGGCGGATCTCGATGGCGATGTTCTCGATGCTGGAGGCGATGACGCCCAGGGTCGCGAAGAACATCGCATGGCGGTCGCGCGGAATGACCTGCGTGCTGATCGGTTCCGGGCGCAGGCCCAGTTTCGCGCAAACATGTTCCTCGACCGCCGGGTCGATATTGGCGAAGGTGCCGACCGCGCCGGAAATCGCGCCGGTCGCGACCTCGGACCGGGCCTGTTCCAGCCGCGCCCGGTTGCGGTCCATCTCCGCATAGAAGCGCGCGAAGGTCAGCCCCATCGTCGTCGGTTCGGCATGAATTCCGTGGCTGCGGCCGATGCGGATCGTGTCCTTGTGTTCATAGGCACGGCGCTTCAGTGCATCCAGAACGCGGTCCAGGTCAGCCAGCAGGATGTCTGCGGCGCGCACAAGCTGGACGTTCAGCGTCGTGTCCAGCACGTCGCTGCTGGTCATGCCCTGGTGGACGAAGCGCGCTTCCTCGGCGCCGACATGCTCGGCCAGATGCGTCAGGAAGGCGATGACGTCATGCTTGGTGACGGCCTCGATCTCGTCGATGCGGGCCACGTCGAATTCCACGTCCCTGGCGCGCCACACGGCCTCGGCGCTTTCGCGCGGGATGACCCCCAGGTCGGCCTGGGCGTCGCAGGCATGGGCCTCGATTTCATACCAGATGCGGAACTTGGTTTCGGGGGACCAGATGGCGGTCATCTCGGGGCGGGCATAGCGGGGGATCATGAGGGCCTCTTTTCCGGTTGAGGCGGGCATAGCGGGCTGATGACGCGGGGGCAAGTTTTCGATGGGCATCGCGGCCCGGCGGGAACATTCCCGCCGCGCAAGCTGTTGGTGGACAGATCAATCCGACAAGACCGGAGAGAAAAGATGCACCCCACAGATGACGATAGCCGCCCCATGACCGAAGCCGATCACACCAGCGAAACCCGTTTTGGCCCGCGTCCCGTTCCCAAAGGCCATCATGTGCCGCATGGAACGCCCCACGCCCGCCGGGTGATTCCGTCGGGCCGCGTTTCGCCGGACGGACGTTCGGCCTATCCCAGCCCTGCGACCGGCACGAAGATCGCGGTCTGGGGCGGGATCGCGCTTGGCGTCGCGGGCGGGACCGCGGCGGCCGTGCTGGCCGTTCGCAAGATTGCCGAGGCAATTTCAGACGACTCACCCTCCGGCCAGACGCGCCACCATACCCCGCCGCATTTCGCCCGCATGGACGAGGACGAGCGCGAGGCGATGCGCCGCCGTGTCCGTGCCCAAGACCGCGAGGACCGCCAAGAGATCGCCCGCCTGCGGGCGGACGCGGCGCAGCGCCGGTCAGCCACGTCCTCGTTCAAGCCTTCGAAGGCGCGAAAGCGCAATTTTGCGGAGAGCCTGATCGAGACATCGACCAAACTGTCCGAGAGCCTGGAAGGCGTGGCGAAGTCCATGGCGCTGGCGGTCGAAAGCTTCCGCAGCGTGGCAGGCCAGGCGACCGAGATCGTCCAGGAATTCGCGGGCGCGGCCGATCAGTTGCGGTCTGCTCTGCGGGGGGAACAACCCGGTCATCCTCGCCACTCGGACGGCGACGACCGGACCCACCGGCTCTGATCCCCTGATGAGGCGGACCATGTGATGCGAAGCAATACGCCCGGCGTTCTTGACGCATTGTTCGGCGACCTGGACAACCCGACCCGCCGCCGCTTCGGAATGAAGGGAGACCCGCGAAGCAAGGCCGCCCCGAAATCCGCGGCCGGGCGGTTGGCGGGCAAGGACGTCGGACTTCGCGATCTGCGATGGGCCGACGTCATGGCGATTGCCCAGGCAACGATGTCTCAGATCGGCGTTGACCGGGTGACGGCCGTCGCAGGAGGGATAACCTTTTTCGGCCTGCTTTCGCTGTTTCCCGCCTTGACGGCCTTCGTGTCCATCTATGGCCTTGTGGCTGACCCGGCGACGATCGCCGGCCACCTGGACATGCTGGAGAGCTTCCTGCCCGAGGGGGCGTTGGACATCATCAGGGATCAGGTTACCGCCATCACGTCCTCGCCCGGAACCGCCTTGTCGCTGGCCGGTGTCGCAGGGCTGCTGGTTGCCTTCTATTCGGCCAATGGCGGGATGAAGGCGATGCTGTCAGCCTTGAACCTGGCATTCTACAAGACCGAGACCCGTGGTTTCCTGCGCCTCAACCTTGTCTCGATGGCCTTTACCCTGGGGGGGTTGGTCATGATCCTGCTGATGCTGGGCACGATTGCGGTGATCCCGATCCTGCTGGAGATGCTGCCCTTGACTGACGCCACAAAAAGCTGGGTGGGGCTGATCCGCTGGCCCATCATGTTCGGAGTGCTGATCCTGGCCCTTGCCGCGCTGTACCGCTGGGGGCCGGATGCGCCCGATCCCCGCTGGCGCTGGATATCGCCGGGTGCGGTATTGGCGGCCGTGACGCTGGTCATCACCTCGGTCTTGTTCAGCTGGTATGCGGCGAATTTCGCCAACTACAACGAGACCTACGGGTCCCTGGGGGCGGTCGTCGGCTTGATGATGTGGCTTTGGCTGGCCGCCACCATCGTTCTGGTCGGGGCCGAGGTGAACGCGGAGATCGAACACCACATGAAGCGGCTGGCCGGCGTCCCGGATCGGGATAAGCAATCTGTCTGACGGTGGCGCATTCAGCGTTCGGTCAGCTTCAATTCGATCCGGCGGTTCGATGCCAGTGCCTCGGGGGTATTCCCGGCAGAGATCGGGCGAGTGTCGGCAAAGCCTGCCGGGGCAAGCCTGTTCGACGGAAAGCCCAACTGGTCGATCATGTAGCGCACCACGGCCAATGCACGCGCCTGGCTGAGTTCCCAATTGTCCCGATAGCGGCCTGTTCCCGACAAGGGGGTGCTGTCGGTATGACCATCCACGCGGATGATCCAGTCGATCTCGGGAGGGATCTCGTCGGCAATATCGGACAGCATCCGCGCGACGCGCGCGACCTGTTCCTGGCCTGCCGGGGACAGCGTGGCCTCGCCCGGGGGGAACAGGACCTCGGACTGAAAGACGAAACGGTCGCCCACGACCTGCACGCCTTCACGCCCCGACAGGATTTCGGACAGGCGCCCGAAGAATTCCGACCGGTATCGGGCCAGATCGCGCGCTTCTTCCTCGGCTCGCTGGCGGGCCTGTTCCTCCAGGGTCAGGCGGCGGTCCTTTTCCTCGGCGGCAACCAGCAGCGCGGCGTTCAGTTGCTGCCCCAGGTCTTCGACCCGCAGTTCCGCCTGCCGCTGTTCGTCACCCGCTGCATCCAGAAGGGCCTGCAAGGACCCCAGTTGCGCCGTCAGCGATGCCACCTGCTCGTTCAGCAGGGCGGCCCTTCGCTGGCCATCCTCCGACAGGGCCGTCTGCTCGCTCAGCGCCTTCTGCGCGGTCGCAAGCAGGGCAGCCTGCCGCTGGGCCTCGGTCAGGTTCTGCTGGGCCTGAGCGGTCGCCTGATCGCGTGCCGCCTCGGCCGCGGCCAGCAGGGTCAGGGTTTCCTCGGCCCGCTTGCGGCTTTCTTCAAGCGACAAGGTCATCGCGGTCAGTTCGGCGTCGGCCCGCTCCAGCCGTTCGCGCAGGGCGCGGGCCGCCTCGGCCTCGGTCAGGCGGATGGCTTCGGCCTCGGTCAGTTCGGCCTGCAAGGCATCGGCCCGTGCCGTCGCTTCCTGGTTCTGCCTGCGCAAATCGGTGGTCAGCGCCTCCAGTGCCTCTCTCCTTGCCGCTGCCAGACGGGCCTGTTCTGCCTGCGCGTCGATTTCCTGCCGCGCCGCTGCGACCGCCAGTTCGGCGGCACTGGCGCGGCTTTGCTGTTCGCTCAGTTGCGTCTGCATCTGCTGCTGGCGGGCATCGGCCTGTTCCCGGTCGGCCACGCGCGCGGCCATCAGGGCCGCCACCTCGGCCTCGAAATCCGTCAGGCGAGAGCGGGCCTGCGCCAGTTCGCCCTGGCTGGTTTCCAGTTGCGTGGACAGCCGGGTGATCCGGGCCGCCCTGTCGCGGGCTTCGGCTTCGGCATCGTCCAGGCGGCCCTGCAAGGTGGTTTCGCGATCCTCGGACGCAGTCAGGGCCTGACCCAGGGCTGCAACCTGCCGGCCCAGTTCTTCCAGCCGCTGTTCCTGGCTGGAAATCACCGCGCCCTGTTGCGTAATGGTCTCGCCCTGTTCCGTGATGGTGTCGTCCTTGTCTGTGATCTGATCGCGCAGCACCGATTGCATGACGGTGAAGATGGTCAGCACGAAGACCAGCACCATCAGAAGGGTGGCCAAGGCGTCCACGAAGCCCGGCCAGATGTTGCTGGTAAAGCGATGCCCTGCGGCGGCGCGGCGCAATGCCATGCCTCAGCTCCTCTCGCGAGAGACCAGGGGATCGCGCAGCAGGTCGTCGCGGAACGGATCGTTGAAGCGCGCAGCCCGGACCGCGCGGGTCAGGACCAGGATATCGGACCGCAGTTCTGCCACCATCTCGTCGCGGCCCTCGGTCAGATCGGCGGAAAGACGGTTCAGGGCAGCTTCGATCCCCGACATGTCGAGGGGCTGCGACACAGGGCGTTCAGCCTGCGCCCGCGCCAGATCGACCAGCCGGTCCTGACCGTCGGCAAGGCGCGACAATGCCTCGGTCAACGAGGCCGTGCGTGACAAGGACGTCTCGCGTTCCGTTTCGCCGCGCTGGATCAGGGCCTCCACCGCCTGGGCCATCACGACCACGCGTTCGTCGGCCATCGCGGCGGCTTCGTCGCGTTGCAGATCCCGTTCGGCCTGGAACTGTTGCAGGCGGTCCATCTGGCCCGCCATGTGTTCCAGAAACCCGGCCAGGGCTGCCTGGTCGACCGCGTCGCCCTCTGACCCGGCCATGCCGACGCGGGTGAAGCCCGACATCCATTCTTCAAGTTCGCGATAGAAACGGTTCTGGCCATGGGTGGCGAACAGTTCCAGCATGCCTACGACCAGCGATCCGGCAAGCCCCAGCAGCGAGGACGAAAAGGCCGTGGCCATGCCGCCAAGCTGCGCTTCCAGCCCGCTCATCAGCTTGTCGAAGACCTGGATGCCGCTTTCCCCTTCCTGCGGGGCAAGGGTTCGGATGGTTTCCACGACGGCGGGGATGGTCGTCGCCAGGCCATAGAATGTGCCAAGAAGCCCCAGGAAGATCAGCAGGTTCGACAGGTATCGCGTGATGTCGCGAAGTTCGTCGATGCGCGTGGCCACAGAATCCAAAATCGAGGTCGCGGCCCCGGTCGAGATGACGCCGCCCGCCGGACCGCGCGTGCCCAGAAGGGCAGCCAGCGGTGCCAGAAGGCGCGGCGGCTGGTCGCTGGTATCCGCCTCGCCCCGCGCGGCGATCCCTTTCTCGACGGCGCGGTGGCGGCGTTCGGCAAAGCGTTCGATCCAGCTGACCGAACGGATCAACTGGCCGACCTGCCAGAAACAGGCCAGCACTCCGATCGCGAAGACGCCCAGAATCACCCCGTTCAGCCAAAGGTTCGCCTGAAAGATCGGAAGGATCCGGCCATACGCCACCCAGCCGCCCGCCAGCACCAGGGCCAGGACCGTGACCATCATCACGATCTGGCGGATGGGCTGCGAGAAGTGGGGATTGGAAGGCCCGGCATAGGCGGAGCGCGTGGCCGTGATCCGGCGCTGCGCCGGGCCGATCCGTTGTCCAAGACTGGACGCGTCGCGCCCATGGCTGCTGGATGGTTCGCTCAACTGGTCGCCTTCCCATGGCCGAGACTGTTCGGCCAAGTGTAGGGTGCGGCCTTTCGCTTGCCAAGCGATCCTAACGTCAGGTGCTGCAGTTTCCGTCCCTTTCCAGCAGCTTGCGCACTTCGTCTGTCAGATGATCCAGCGTCGCATCGCCAAGCCCGATCAGCGTCAGATGGGCTGCGGTATTGAACAGGTATTCGGCATTCGGACCGCGCCCGCCATGGGCATGGGCGATGATCCTTGCCTGTTCGGACAGGGGCAGCCCGCCCGCATACTGAACGTGGTCGCGACGCATGACATAGGCCAGGGCCTCGACCCGGCGGCCGTCTTCCAGCCGCAGGGGCAGGATCGCTTCCTGATAGGCGTCGGTCACCAGTTCGCGCGCGCGAAGATAGGCCAGCACCTCGTCATGGTCGTGATCGGGGATGCGCAGCGCCAGGCCGCTGCATTCGGCGTCCGGTTGTTCGTCAAGGCCAAGCACCAGGCCGGGCCGTGTCCTGGTGCCGCGATGCTGGATCGACCGCAGGCAGAAGCTGCGCGCATAGCCGGTCGTCCAGGCCCGCGCCGTCTCTGCCGGGGCAAAACCCGGATCCCAGATCAGCGATCCGTAACCGAAGACCCAATCAATCTTTCGCATCCGCCCGAACCCCTTCACCACAGGTTAGGACAGCGTGTATCAGGATGAAAGGGCGCCGCCGGGGAAATGACGGGCTGATGGGACGGGCAAGTCTGCCGATACTGATCGTGCTGCTGCTGGCCGGATCGTGGCTGGCGGCCGAGCCTTTGCTGGTATCGCAGGCCCGCAGGCATGTGCAGGCAGAAACCGTGGCAGGACAGCCCGGCCCATGGCGGCTGGGGCTTGCGCTGCAGGGTTTGACGGTGCCGGTGCAGGCGGGTGCCGTGACGCTGCCCAGCCTGGATGCCTGGGTGACCCCCTGGGCGCCCCTGACCGCGCGCGCGATCCTGCCCGACACCGCCTTGCTGGACACGACAGCCGGGCAACGGCGGTTGGAACTGACCCAGGCGACGGCCCGCCTGCGCCTGTCGCCGATCGGCGGACGTCTTCGACGGCTTGAGGCCCGGTTTGCAGGCCTCGCCCTGGATGGCGCGCCCTTGTCGGGACCGGGCGGGATCACGGTGCGGGCTGTTCCCGATGACCGGGCAGAGGGTGTCCCTTACCACCTCCAGGCCGACCTGCCCGATCTGCGCTTGCCACAGCTTGCGGCGCTATCCGGCGGATTGCGCCTGTGGCTGGACCGGCCGTTGGGTCTGGCCGGTGCGGAAATGGAACCCGTTGTGCAGGGCGTGTTGACGGACGGCTTGGACATCGATGCCCGCCGCTTCCGGCTGCGGGTCGTGGGCTTGGTCCACAAGGGCGCCGATGGCCGGGCCGAGGGGCGGTTGGCGATCTATGCCAGCGATGCGGGTGCGATGCTGGAAGGCGCGGTCGATCAGGGGGTATTGCCGCCACGGGTCCGACTGCTGGTGCGGGCAATGCTGAACCGCATCGGACAGGCGGATTTCTCGGGTCCGCCTATTCCCGGCCATCCGCCCATGCCGCCCGCGCCGCAGGGGCAATTGCGCATCCCGGTCGAGATGCGGGACGGGCAGATGTATCTGGGCGGGATCCCGATCGGCCCTGCGCCGGTCTGGCCGCACCCTAGCGTGCAGGGCTGACACGGCCGAAATCGGGCGCAGCCGTATCCTGGCCCGCCTCGATGATGCCGCGGCGGATCGCGCGGGTGCGGCTGAAATAGTCGAACAGCTGCTGCCCGTCGCCCATGCGGATGGCGCGTTGCAGGACAAACAGTTCCTCGGTGAAGCGGCCCAGGATGTCCAGCGTCGCTTCCTTGTTGTGCAGGAAGACGTCGCGCCACATCGTCGGGTCGCTGGCCGCGATCCGCGTGAAGTCCCGGAACCCGGCGGCGGAATACTGAATCACTTCTTCGTCAGTAACGCGGCGCAGGTGGTCGGCGACGCCCACCATCGTGAAGGCGATCAGATGCGGCGCATGGCTGGTCACGGCCAGAACCAGATCGTGATGCGCAGGCTCCATGTTGTCGGTCTTGGCCCCCATGGCGCGGACCAGATCGGACAGGCGCGCAACGGCCTCTGAATCTCTGTCGGGCAGGGGCGTCAGCAGCCACCAGCGGTTCTGGAACAGGCTGGCGAAGCCTGACCGGGGACCGGAATGTTCCGTTCCCGCCAGGGGATGTCCCGGCACGAAATGAACGCCCGAAGGGATATGCGGGGACACTGCATCGATCACCGATTGCTTGACCGATCCCACGTCGGTGACGGTCGCGCCGGGTTTCAGGTGCGGCGCGATTTCGGCCGCGACGGCACCCATCGCGCCCACCGGGACGGCCAGCACGATCAGGTCGGCATCGGCTACAGCCTCGGCCGCGCTGTCGGTGATGCGGTCGCACAAGCCGATATCGCGGGCAATGTCGCGGGTCTCTGCGCTGCGGGCATAGCCCACCACCTCGCGTGCCAGACCGTTTTCGCGGATCGCATGGGCCATCGACCCGGCGATCAGGCCCAGCCCGATCAGGGCCACGCGGTCATAGATGACGGTCATGCGCCCCTCCGATCCGCCATGAAGCGGCCCAGGCTGTCGATCACGCGGGTCACGCCATCCCCGTCGCCGACCGTGATGCGCAAGGCCGAGGGCAGGCCATAGCTGCCCACGCGGCGCACGAGGATGCCGTCCTCGCGCAGGGCCGCATCGGCGGCCTCGGCCTCTGGGGCGTCGGCAAAGCGGGCCAGCACGAAGTTCGCAAAGCTCTGGTCGCAGCCGATGCCCATCTGGATCAGCGAATTGCGCAGCCGTTCGCGCATCCGGGCGTTCAGGTCGGCGCAATGGTCGCGGAAAGCGGTGTCGCGGACTGCGGCCTCGGCGGCGGCCATCTGGGCGTTCGACAGGTTGAAGGGCTGCCGGATTCGGTTCAGCACGTCGATGATCTGGCGGCTGGCATAGCCCCAGCCGATGCGCAGCCCGCCAAGCCCGTGGATCTTGGAAAAGGTCCGCGTCATGATGACGTTGGGATATCGGTCCACCAGACCCGCGCCGCCATCGCCAATGCCCGCGAATTCGGTATAGGCCCCATCATGGACCAGCAGGACGGTGGCAGGCAGGCCATCCACAAGGCGCTGAACCTCGTCCTGCGTCAGCATCGTGCCGGTGGGATTGGCCGGATTCGCGATGAAGACGATCCGCGTCCGATCGGTCACGGCCGCCAGGATCGCATCCACGTCGATGCGGCGTTCGGATTCAGGCACCGTGACGGGTGTGGCGCCGACCATCCGGGCCAGGATCGGATACATGGAAAAGCCATGCTCCGTCGTTATGACTTCGTCCCCGGTGCCTGCGAAGGCCTGCACCACGAATTGCAGCACCTCGTCCGATCCGACGCCGCAGATGATCCGGTCAGGGTCGAGGCCGTGGATTTCTCCAATCGCGTGGCGCAAGGAAGCGTGGTCGGTATTGGGATAGCGATGCAGGTCCCCAGCCGCCGTGGCGTATGCCGCCCGTGCCCGGTCGCTGCAGCCAAGCGGGTTTTCGTTCGACGACAGCTTCAGCACGTCGCCGCGCCCCGGCAGCTTGCTTTCGCCGCTGACATAAAGCGCGATGTCCATGATGCCGGGCTGGGGGATGATTTGCGTCATGTCGTGATCCTCTCGCGCCACCCTCTAGTGCATCGCGGCGGCCCGAGGAAGTGCCGCCGACCCGCGGCAAGGCAGCGGCGAGCAAAAAAGCCGCATCCAGGGATGCGGCTTTTCCAAAGGCAAGGGCGAAAGGATCAGTTCTTCGCGTAGTATTCGACGACGAGGTTCGGTTCCATCACCACGGCATAGGGCACGTCGCCCAGGGCCGGGGTGCGCACGAAAGTCGCGGTCATCTTGTTGTGGTCGACTTCCAGATAGTCCGGCACGTCGCGTTCCGCCAGGCCAACGGCCTCGAGAACGATCGCCAGTTGGCGCGACCGTTCGCGGATGGCGATCACGTCGCCTTCCTTGACGCGATAGGACGCGATGTTGACGCGCTGGCCGTTCACGGTGATGTGGCCGTGGTTCACGAACTGACGGGCAGCCCAGATGGTGGGCACGAACTTGGCGCGATAGACGACGGCGTCCAGACGGCGCTCCAGCAGGCCGATCAGGTTCTCGCCGGTGTCGCCCTTGACGCGCTCGGCTTCGGCATAGATGCGGCGGAACTGCTTTTCGGTCAGGTCACCATAATAGCCCTTCAGCTTCTGCTTGGCGCGCAGCTGGGTGCCGAAGTCGGACAGCTTGTTCTTGCGGCGCTGTCCGTGCTGGCCGGGGCCGTATTCGCGGCGGTTGACCGGGGATTTGGCGCGGCCCCAGATGTTTTCGCCCATGCGGCGGTCGATCTTGTACTTGGCAGAGGTGCGTTTCGTCACCGCTGATCTCCTTCTTTGCTTTGTCGAAGGGCGTTGTCCTTTGGCCAAGGTCTTGCGACTCTGACCCGACAGGGTTCCCCTTGCGGGGTCCACCAACACCAATGGAAGCGGCGCTTATAGAGGCAGGGGCGCCGGTGTCAAGCCAGTGTTCCCCCAGGTTCGAAGAAATGCGCCAGCGGCAGGGCGGCCGCCCCCAGGATGCGGGCACTGCGGGCAAGGCTGCCTTCGACGATCTGCGGGCGGTCGATCCCGGCGGCAGGCAGGCGCGCCAGGGCCGTCCGGGTCGCATCGGCAAGGGCGCGGCGCGTGGCGGTGGGGATTGCGCCGTCTATCAGCACGACCGGGATATCCAGCAATGCCGTGGCTGACAGGGCGACAAAAGCCAGGGCCTCGGCCGATTCCGCGATCCACGGTGTCTCGATGTCGGGATGAACCTGCCAGCCGGAATCATCGGGCGGCAGCGAATGGCCCAGCCGGGATTCCAGCGTGGATACCGAGGCGACATCCAGCAACTGCCGTCCGCCCGGGATCGGCATCGAGCCAAGCGCCCCTGCATTGCGGCGCGGCCCGATGCGCAGCCGCCCATCCAGCACGACCCCGCCGCCCGCGAAATGCGCGACATAGAGATGTGCGAAATCGCGGGGCAGGGATAACTTGCCGAAGATCAGTTCGGCCGCGCAGGCGGTGCTGGCGTCATTTTCAAGGAAGACCGGAAAGGCCAGATCACTGCCCAACCGGGCTGCCAGGTCGAAACCGTGCCAGTCCGCCATCTCGGCCCCCCAGTCCCACAGGCGGAACGGTGTCGCGACCCCAAGGCCCGCGATTCGGTCGGCCTGGGGCAGGGATGCCAGGATCGTGGCGATCCCGTGCCGCGCAAAGGTGATGATCCTGTCGGGCGTCGGATGTGGATATATCTCTTGCCGGTGGATCCTGATGGTGCCGGTGAAATCGACCAGGGCCAGTTCGACCAGCCGGCGCCCCAGCTTCAACCCCAGGAACAGCGCGCCCTCCGGCGCCAGTGACAGCGGTGTGGAAGGCTGTCCGACCTTGCCGCGGACCACGGCGCCTTCATCCAGAAAACCGTTCTGGATCAGCTTTCTGGTGAGATTTGTGATGGCCTGCGGAGAAAGGCTTGTCGCCTGGGCAAGGGCGGCTCGGGGCAGGGGGCCGCGCCGCCGGATCAGCGACAGGATCTGCCGTTCGTTCTGGCTGAGGTCCAGCCAATGCCTCGGGTCATTCAGCATGATGTCAGCCTCCCCAATCACATTAATCAATATGATTGACTTATTGACAAGAGGAAAGTCTTCATGCTTCCTGATGAAGCAAGGCGGAGGAGGTGCCGCCGTTCGGAGGAGTTATCGGAATGATCATCAAGTCTTCGCTTCGCCTGTCGCTGGCCGCATCGGTGGTGGCCCTTTCCGCAGGCATTGCCGCGGCCCAAGAGCCGGTAAAGGCCTGTCTCATCACCAAGACGGACATCAACCCGTTCTTCGTGAAGATGAAAGAGGGCGCGACCGCCAAGGCGCAGGAACTGGGCATCGAATTGATGACCTTTGCGGGCAAGATCGACGGCGATCATGAAACCCAGCAGCAGGCGATGGAAAGCTGCATCGCGGCAGGGGTCAAGGGCATCCTGATCACGGCGTCCGACACCAAGGCCATCACGGAGTCGGTCAAGCAGGCGCGGGATGCGGGCATCCTGGTCATCGCGCTTGACACGCCGCTGGATCCCATCGACGCGGCCGATGCGACCTTCGCCACCGACAACCGCGAGGCGGGCCGCCTGATCGGCGCCTGGGCTGCGGGCAAGATGGGTGCCGAGGCCGAGAACGCCAAGATCGCCATGCTGGATCTGTCGGCCAGTGCGCCATCGGTCGATGTACTGCGTGATCAAGGGTTCCTGGAAGGCTTCGGCGTCGACGTGAAGGACGAAAACCTCATCGGCGATGAGGAAGATCCGCGGATCGTCGGCCACGACGTGACCTCGGGCAACGAGGAAGGCGGCCGCCAGGCGATGGAGGCTTTGATGCAGAAGGATCCGGGCATCAACCTGGTCTATACCATCAACGAGCCCGCCGCTGCGGGCGCTTATGAGGCGCTGAAGTCCTTTGGCATGGAGGGCAATGTAACCATCGTATCCGTCGATGGCGGCTGTCCGGGCGTGGAAAACGTCAAGGCCGGCGTCATCGGTGCCACCTCGCAGCAGTATCCGCTGAAGATGGCGTCGATGGGGATCGAGGCGATTGCCGCATTCGCCAAGGATGGCACCAAGCCGCAAGTGACCGAGGGTCTGGATTTCACCGACACCGGCGTGAACCTGGTTACGGACCAGCCGGTCGAAGGTGTTCCCTCGATCAGCGTGGAAGAGGGCCTGGCCCAGTGCTGGGGCTGACCTGCTGGGGCTGACCTGACCACCCGGGCGGCGGCGCCATGCTGCCGCCCTTTCTGAACAGCGGAGGGCCTGATGTCCGACTCCCCCGACCCCGTGGTCGCGCGCAACCCGTCCGAGACGGTTGCGCGATTTGAACACCATTCGCGCGGCACGCTTGATCGGGTGCAGCACTTTCTGCATCGATATCCCACCATGGTCCCGGTCATCGTGCTGGTCCTGTCGGTGGTGGCCTTCGGGCTGATTTCGCCCAACTTCTTCTCGGCCTTCAACCTGTCGCTGATCCTGCAACAGGTGGCCGTCGTGGGCACGCTGGCCGCCGCGCAGTCGCTGGTGATCCTGACGGCGGGCATCGACCTGTCGGTGGGCGCCGTCATGGTGATGGTGTCGGTCATCATGGGCAAGCTGTCGGTCGATTTCGGCATTCCGGTGCCGTTCTCGATCCTGATCGGACTGGTCTGCGGGGCGGCGACCGGGGCGCTGAACGGCGCCCTTGTGACGCGGCTGAAGCTGCCGCCCTTCATCACGACGCTCGGGACATGGAATATCTTCCTGGCGTTGAATTATTACCTCTCCAACCGCGAGACGATCCGCAGCCAGACCCTTGATGCCGAGGCGCCGCTGCTGAAGTTCTTCGGGGAGCGCTTCAACCTGGGCGGGGCGGTGCTGACCTATGGCGTGCTGCTGATGATCCTGGTGTTCGCGGTGCTGTGGTATGCGCTTTACCACACTGCCTGGGGACGCCGCGTCTATGCCGTGGGCGACGATCCCGAGGCCGCCGCCCTGGCTGGCATCCAGACCAATCGCGTGCTGATGTCGGTCTATATGGTATCTGGCGTGATCTGCGCCCTGGCCGCCTGGTCGTCCATCGGCCGCGTCGGATCGGTTAGCCCGACATCCTTCTTCGAGGCCAACCTGGAATCCATCACCGCCGTCGTGATCGGGGGCATCTCGCTGTTCGGCGGACGCGGGTCGATCCTGGGACCCCTGATCGGTGCGCTGATCGTGGGCGTCTTCAATTCCGGGCTGCGCCTGGCCGGCGTGGACGTGCTGTGGCAACTGTTCGCGACCGGCTGGCTGATCATCATCGCCGTCGCCATCGACCAATGGATCAGGAAGATTTCGTCATGACCCAGCCGCTTCTGTCCGCCCGCAACCTGGTCAAGCGCTATGGCCGCGTGACCGCGATGGACCACGCCGACTTCGACCTGTATCCGGGCGAAATCCTTGCCGTGATCGGCGACAACGGCGCCGGCAAGTCCAGCCTGATCAAGGCGATTTCGGGCGCGGTCCAGCCGGACGAGGGCGAGATCCGCCTGGACGGCCAGCCGGTCAGCTTTGCCAGTCCGCTGGAGGCACGGCGCGCGGGGATCGAGACGGTCTATCAGACCCTCGCCCTGTCGCCTGCACTTTCGATTTCCGACAACATGTTCATGGGCCGCGAAATCAAGCGCGACGGCATCATGGGCAAGTGGTTCGGGATGCTGGACAAGCCCGCGATGGACGCGTTTTCCCGGCAGAAGCTGTCGGAACTGGGCCTGATGACCATCCAGAACATCAACCAGCCGGTCGAGACCCTGTCCGGCGGTCAACGGCAGGGTGTCGCCGTGGCGCGCGCCGCTGCCTTCGGCAGCCGCGTCATCATCCTGGACGAACCGACCGCCGCCCTTGGTGTCAAGGAAAGCCGCCGCGTGCTGGATCTGATCCTGGACGTGCGGTCGCGCGGCATTCCCATCGTGCTGATCAGCCATAACATGCCCCATGTCTTCGAGGTGGCGGATCGAATCCATATCCACCGGCTGGGGCGGCGGCTTTGCGTCATCAATCCCAAGGAACACACGATGTCCGATGCGGTGGCCTATATGACCGGGGCCCGTGTGCCCGAGGGGGTCGCAGCATGACGGATGTGTCGGGGGGGGCTTGCCCCCCGTCCTTCGGACTCCCCCCAGGATATTTCGACACAGAAGATGGCCGCCGCCTTCTGGACCGGATCAAGGGTCTGGCGGGCGCGCGGGTCCTGGTGGCGGTGGCCGGGGCGCCAGGTTCGGGCAAGTCCACACTGGCCGAGGCCTTGGTCGCGCGGCTGCCGGATGCCGTGCTGGTGCCGATGGACGGTTTTCATCTGGACGACCGGGTGCTGTCCCGGCGCGGGCTGCTGGCGCGCAAGGGCGCAGTCGAGACCTTTGATGCCGAAGGCTTCGCCACGCTCGTCCGGCGTCTGGCCGTCCCGCGATCGGAGGTCATCTTTCCAATTTTCGACCGCAGCCGAGAAATTGCCGTGGCAGGCGCAGGGGTGGTCATGCCTGATCATCGGATCGTCGTGGTGGAGGGCAATTATCTGCTGCTGGACCGGGCACCCTGGAGCGGGCTGCGTTACGACCTGAAGATCTGGCTGGACGTGTCCGAGGCGGAACTGGAACGCCGCCTGACTGCACGATGGCAAGGCCATGGCAAGGACGCGCAGCAGGTTTCGGCACATCTGGAAAACGATCTAACCAATGCCCGACTCGTTACGCGCCAATCAGGCTGGGCGGATCTGTCAATCCCGCAGGCGCTTCATCAGAACCCAGGCCAAGGCTGAACAGACCAGCGTCGCAGTCATCGCCGGAATGGCCGTGCCATTGTAAAGCAGGCCCACCGGAGCAGCGATCAGAGTCGCGGCGATCGTTGACAGTGCGGCGATGATGGACGCCGCCATCCCGGCGATATGGCCCATGCGTTGCAGGGCCAGCGCGTTCAGGTTGCCGAAGGTCACGCCCGCCATGAAGAACACGCTGACCGCCCAGAAGAAGAAGGCCGGGAAGCGCAGGCTGTCGGGCAGGGCATCCGCAACGGTCAGTGCCAGCATGACCGCCGACACGCAGGTTTGCATGACATAGGCCCATTTCGCAATCCGCCGCATCCCGAAGCGCATCACGAAGGTGGCGTTCAGAAGCGTTCCGAGGCCCGAAAGCAGCGCCATGGCAGCGAACCAGGCGGGAAAGCTTTCGCCCTTGCCGTAGGTTTCCCCGAACAGCTGCTGGGCGGATGACAACAGCCCGAACATCTGGCCGAAGCCCAGCGTCAGCACCAGCGTGCAGAGCATCACCTGCCCGTCGGACAGCACCTCGCGCGCGGCGGAGATCAGGGTGCCCAGCCGCAGCGGGCGGCGGGCGGCAGGGGGCAATGTTTCCTCCTGCCGAAGGCCCAGCCAGCCAGAGCCGATCAGGGCGAACAGGATAAAGGCCACGAAGACCCCGTGCCAGCCGGAAAACCAGATGATGCCCGCGCCGATCGAGGGCGCAAGCGCCGGGATCAGGATGAACACCATCATCACGAAGCTGGAGATGCGCGCCATTTCCCGGCCTGCGTAAAGGTCGCGGATCAGCGCCAGGCCGACGATGCGCGGGGCGGCCGCGCCCAGCCCCTGGACAAAGCGGGCCGCCAGCAGGAACTCGATCGAATTGGCGAAGATCGCGGCGACGGTTGCCGCGATATAGACAGCCGCACCCAGATAGATCGCGGGCTTGCGGCCCATGGCGTCCGAGATCGGCCCGGCGAACAGCGTGCCGATCCCCATGCCTGCCATGAACGAGGTCAGGATAAGCTGGGCGCGGTTGACGTTGTCGGGCGTCAGTTCGGCGGCGATGTCGGGCAGGGCCGGCAGCATCGCGTCGATCGAAAAGGCGACGGTCGCGAACAGGAAAGCCAGCATCGCGACGAATTCGGGCAATGGCAGGCGGCGCGGCGGCGCGCCGGCGTCGTGGGCAATCACGGACATCAGAGAAGGCCTTTCGTCAGGCGTCCTCCTTTACCCAGAAATTGCATACTGTGCAAGTTACTTTGATATCGGAGCCAGTTCGTCGATGACCTGCTGCCACAGGCTTGCAGGCTGCGTGCCGCTGATGGCGTGCTGGTTGGCCACGATGAAGGTCGGCACGGACGAGATGCCGCGTTCGCGCGCGTGGTTTTCGCGGGCTACCACCTCGTCGCGGTCGGCGTCGCTGGACAGCAGGCGCCCCACCATGTCAGCATCCATGCCCGCCGCCGCTGCGATGCGGGCCAGTTCCCCGGCATCGCCGATGTCGCGGGCTTCCTGCCAATGGGCGCGCAGCAGCCCCGACATGACGCGGGTTTGCGCGCCTTCCAGGCCCACCCAGTGCATCAGCCGATGGGCATCGGTCGTGTCAGGTTCGCGCGGCGAGGGGTTGAGGTTCAACCCAAGGACCGCCGCCCGTTCCGCCACGGCACGAGACGCCTCTTCCGCGCGCGGGCCAAGTTTCGCGTGCAGGTAGTCGATCCGGTCCATGCCGGCGCGTGGCATCTGCGGGTTCAGGCGGAAAGGGTGCCAGGCGATCTGGAACGGGTGCAGCGGCCGGCTTTCAAGCGCACGGTCCAGTTCCAGCTTGCCGATCAGGCACCATGGGCAGACGGGATCCGCAAAGATGTCCAGCGGGATCATGGGCGGTCCTTTCAATCAAAAGGAAAACGGCCCGCGAACGGGCCGTTTCGCAAGCTTGTCAAAGCTGGATCAGAGCAGCTTCAGATCGCTGGCCGAGGCCCGGCCGTCGCGGCCCGACTGCAGTTCATATGCGATCTTCTGGTTGTCCTTGAGGCCCGTCAGCCCGGCGCGTTCAACCGCCGAGATGTGGACGAAGATGTCCTTGCCGCCGTCGTCGGGGGCGATGAAGCCATAGCCTTTGGTGGCGTTGAACCATTTAACCGTTCCGGTCGCCATAACCGTTCTCTCCTTCAAGTCATCCCGACGCAGGATTGCGCCAGGCCGTGCAGCCTGCTTTCGAACTTCCGGCTGCCCGTGGAAGGGAGGCGGTAGAAAGGCTTCGCTCACGCAAGTGAGAGGATGGACGAATCGTTAAAAAACGCAAGCAGGAAACGCGCGCAGACCCAGGGCCTGCACGCGATATGGATCAATCCATCCTGGATTCACCGCAGATCGGGCGGTGTCGCTTCGTCTTTCAACATGCTTGCGGCATCGGCTAGCGATAACAGGCGTGATCCCTGCTGGTCGAGCCGCCGGACCGATACAGTGCGATCCTCTACCTCTTTCATGCCGATGGCAAGAATCGCCGGGACCTTTCCGACGGAATGTTCGCGGACCTTGTAGTTGATCTTCTCGTTTCGCGTGTCGGCCTCGGCGCGGATGCCTGCCGCGCGCAGGGTCGCCACGACCTCTGCCACATAGGCATCGGCGTCCGAGACGATCGAAGCGACAACCACCTGCCGGGGCGCGAGCCAGAAGGGCAGCTTGCCCGCGCTGTTCTCGATCAGGATGCCGATGAAGCGCTCGAAGCTGCCCAGGACGGCGCGGTGCAGCATGATGGGGCGGTGCTTGGCCCCGTCGGGGCCGACATATTCCGCGTCCAGCCGTTCGGGCAGGTTCGGGTCCACCTGCAACGTGCCGCATTGCCAGTCGCGGCCGATGGCATCGCGCAAGACGAACTCCAGCTTGGGTCCATAGAAGGCGCCTTCGCCGGGGAACAGTTCGTAGTCGTAGCCGGCGGCCTTGCAGGCATTGCCAAGCGCGGCTTCGACCCGGTCCCAGCTTTCGTCGCTGCCGATGCGTTTTTCAGGCCGCGTGGACAGCTTGATGCGCCAGTCGGTGAAGCCCAGGTCGGCATAGACGCCGGCCAGGAACTGGATGAATTTCTTCGTTTCAGCCTCGATCTGCTCCTCGGTGCAGAAGATATGTGCGTCGTCCTGCGTGAAGCCCCGCACGCGCATGATCCCGTGCAGCGCGCCCGAGGGTTCATAACGGTTGCAGGACCCGAACTCGGCCATGCGCAGCGGCAGGTCGCGATAGGATTTCAGGCCGTGGTTGAAGACCTGCACATGGCAGGGGCAGTTCATCGGCTTCAGGGCGTTGACGGTCTTGGTCTTGGCATGTTCCTCGTCCACTTCGACGATGAACATGTTTTCCTGGTAGTTGTCCCAGTGACCGGATTCTTCCCACAGCTTGCGGCTGACGACCTGGGGCGTGTTCACCTCGACATAGCCGTCGGCGCGCTGCTTGCGGCGCATGTAGTCTTGCAGCGTGACATAGATGTTCCAGCCGTTCGGGTGCCAGAAGACCTGGCCCGGCGCTTCCTCCTGCATGTGGAACAGGTCCATCTCGCGGCCAAGCTTGCGGTGGTCGCGTTTTGCGGCCTCCTCCAGCATGGTCATGTGGGCCTTGAGTTCGTCGCGGTTGCGGAAGGCCACGCCATAGATGCGCTGCAGCATCGGCCGCGTGCTGTCGCCCAGCCAATAGGCACCGGCGATATGGGTCAGCTTGAAGGCGTCGGCGGGAAGCTGGCCGGTGTTTTGCAGGTGCGGACCGCGGCACAGATCCTGCCAGTCGCCGTGCCAATACATCCGCAGCGGCTCGCCTTCGGGGATGCGGTCGATCAGTTCGACCTTGAAAGGTTCGTTCGCGGCCCTGTAGTGGGCGATGGCGCGGTCGCGGTCCCAGACCTCGGTGCGGACGGGTTCGCGCAGGGCGATGATCTCGCGCATCTTCGCCTCGATCCGGCCCAGATCCTCGGGCGTGAAGGGTTCAACCCGGTCGAAGTCGTAGAACCAGCCGTAATCGCGCACCGGGCCGATGGTGACCTTCACGTCCGGCCACAGTTCCTGCACGGCGCGGGCCATGACATGGGCGAAGTCGTGGCGGATCAGTTCCAGCGCGGGGGCGTCGTCCTTCATCGTGTTGATGCTGATCGCGCCGGACGCGTCGATGGGCCAGGCCAGGTCGATATGCCGCCCGTCCAGGCTGGCCGAGATCGCGCGCTTGGCCAGGCTGGGCGCGATGCTTTCCGCGACCTGGGCCGCGGTGATCCCGGCGGGATAGTCGCGCGAATTGCCATCGGGGAAGGTCAGGGAAATCTGGGACATATCGTCCTCCTCGTCGGTTTGGCGCCCACGGAACGCCCGGCTGCGGGTTATATGCGCCCCCATTGGACCGGCGCGGGAAAACTGTCAAGATAAGCCCGACCACAACGAAAGGCCCGAGATGAGCGAGTATCTGGAAACCCCCACCAGGCGGCGGATCGCCTTTCAGCGCAGCAACGGGGCGGGGCCGGGGGTGGTCTTCCTGGGCGGGTTCAGGTCGGACATGACCGGGACCAAGGCCGCCTGGCTGCACGACTGGGCGCGCGGGCAGAACCGCGCCTTCCTGCGGTTCGATTATTCCGGCCATGGCGACAGCAGCGGCAGTTTCGAGGAAGGCTGCGTCAGTGACTGGTTCGAGGATGCGCGCCATGTGATCGAGGCGCTGACAGACGGGCCGCAGGTTCTGGTCGGATCGTCGATGGGGGGCTGGATCGCCCTGCTGGTCGCGCGCGCCTTGCCGCAGCGCGTGGCGGGCATTGTCACGATCGCGGCGGCGCCGGATTTCACCGAACAGGGGTTCTGGGCCGGGTTCAACGATGCGCAAAGGCAGACCCTGAACAGGGCAGGGCGGATCGAACTGCCCAGCGAATACAGCGACAAACCCTATGTCATCACCCGCCATCTGATCGAGGACGGGCGCCGTCACCTGGTCATGACCCAGCCCCTGCAACTGCCTTTCCCGGTGCGGATGCTGCAAGGGACGGCGGATGCGGATGTGCCGGCTGAATGGGCCGTTCGCCTGCTTGATCACGCTGCGGGGGACGATATTCGGCTGACGCTGGTCAAGGGTGCCGATCACCGTTTCTCGTCCCCCGAATGTCTGGCGATGATCGGACAGTCGATTGGCGATGTTCTGGCCTAGGCTTGCGCTCGGCCTGGCTGCAGTGTTCAGCCTGATGTGGACCCTGGGACCACGTGACCGGCTGCGCATGGATTCGCTGCCGTCCGATCCGCCACCTGATGCTCGAACCTGGCTGGCAGAGCGAGAGGCCGGCATCCGTCCCGAGGTCGCATCCTATCTGCAATGGGCGGAACAGCCCGGTCAGCCCGCCGCCTTGGCAATCCTCTATGTCCACGGCTTTTCAGCCAGTCCGGCCGAACTGCGCCCCTTGCCCGAGGATCTGGCCCGGCGGCTGGACGCGAACCTGCTGGCGATCCGCCTGACAGGCCATGGGCAGGGCGGTGCGGAACTGGCTGCGGCTCGTGCCGAGGACTGGTGGCGTGATCTGACCGAGGGTCTGGCCATGGCGCGGGGGATGGGACGCCGGGTAGTCGTGCTGGGCATGTCCACGGGCGCCACGCTTGCGGCTCAGGCGGCGCGCGACCCGCGGCTTGGGCGGATGATGGACGGGGTTGTCCTGATCTCGCCTAACTTCGCGCTGAAGGCCCGCAATGCCTGGATGCTGGATCTGCCTTTCATGCGGCCGGTCCTGCGGCTGCTGGGCGACCCCCAGCGGTGCTTCGCGACGCGCAACGACATGCACCGCGCGCGATGGACAAGCTGTTATCCGGTTTCGGCCACGCTGGCGCTTGGCGCGGTGATACGACAGGGGCGGCAGGGCGATTACCGAACGGCGCGGCCCAGGGCGCTGTTCGTCTGGGCCGAAGGGGACCGGATCATCGACCACCGGGCCAGCGAACGGGTGGCGGCCGAATGGGGCGGCGGGGCCACCGTGATCAAGGTCGAACCGGGACCGAACGACGACCCCGATGCGCATGTGATCGCGGGCGAGGCTTTGTCGCCCGACCTGACTCGCGATCTTCTGCCCAGGATTTCCGACTGGGTCGAGGCCCTGCCCTGACCACGGGCAAGGCCCCGTCCCCGTGCAGCGGGATCAGACGGCGATCTTGCTGCTGTCGGTAAAGGGATCGGTGACACCGCAATCGGCCGCCACGCCGCCGGGTGTCCGGCGCTTCTTTGGCTTGATCGAATCGGGCACGGACATGTTGTCGTCGATGAAGTCCAGCACCAGCGGACGGATGTTCAGCCGCCAGGATTTGCCCGCGAAGATGCCGTAATGGCCCGCGCCGGGTTCCAGGTGCTGCTTCTTCTTGTCCGCAGGCACGCCCGTGCAAAGATCCAGCGCCGCCACGCATTGCCCCGGGGCCGAGATGTCGTCGTTCGCCCCCTCGACCGTCATGATGGCGACATCGCTGATCTTGCCGATGTCGACGCGGCGGCCGTTCACGACGAACTCGTTCCGGGCGATCTCCAGATTCTTGAAGATCCGCTCGACCGTCGAAAGATAAAATTCCGCCGTCATGTCCATGACGGCAAGATATTCATCATAGAACTTGTAATGCTTGTCGCCTTCGGACGCGGTGCCGCGCGCTTCGCCCCAGATCTTGTCCATGAACGCGCGCGCATGGGTTTCGGCATTCATGGCGATGAAGGACGCCAGCTGCGCCAGCCCCGGATAGACCATCCGGCCTGCGCCGCGATATTTGAAGCCGACGGACTGGATCACCAGATGCTCCAGTTCGCCCATGGTCATCCGGTTGCCGAAATCCGTCACCTCGGTCGCGGCGGCGTCGGGATCGACCGGACCGCCGATCAGGATCAGGCTGCGCGGCTGCGAGGCGGGATCATCCTCGGCCAGGATGGCGGTCGCGGCCAGGGCCAGAGGCGCGGGCTGGCAGACGGCGATCACGTTGGTGTCGGGGCCTAGGTGGCGAATGAAATCGACTAGATACTGGGTATAATCCTCGATGTCGAACTTGCCTTCGCTGACCGGGATGTCGCGGGCATTGTGCCAGTCGGTCACGCAAACCTCGCAGTCGGGCAGAAGCGAGGTGACGGTGGACCGCATCAGCGTGGCGTAGTGACCCGACATCGGCGCGATCAGCAGCACCTTGCGGGGCTGGGTCTCGCGGCGCGCGACGCGGAAATGGATCAGGTCGCCGAACGGACGCTTCATCACCGGCTCCACATAGACGATGTGGTCCTGGCCCTGTTCGCCCGCGATCGGGGGAATTTCCCAATCGGGCTTGATGACCATCCGGGCGAAGCTGCGCTCGGTGACGCGTCCCCACGCGCTCATGAGTTTAAAGAGGGGATGCGGGGTCAGTGCGAAGATCGGATAAGATGCGATGGCCCGCGCCGAGGCGCCCATCCATTCGTTGGTGTTCCGAATGGTTTCCATCGCATCATAGGATACGATGCCCTTGATACCTTTGATTGCCACCGGGGCCAGCCTTTCATTGCTGCGTCAGGAAGAAACGCATCATTGGGCAAATGGGTCCAAACCCGTATTTGCGCAATGTCGGCCCCGCGCATATCATTGTTCGGGTAATAGGGGGGAACCGGCATCATGGCAAGAAGCACAGGATCTGGCGGCAACAAAGTTGCCGGGAAGCGTGGCGAAGCGGACATAATGAAACAGGCTGCCTCGACCGACGCCAAAAAGCCGGGCAATGATAAGGCAACTGCCCCGCGCCGTCGTCGTGCAAAGACGGAATCGGCGACCGCTCCTGCCGAACCCAAGGTCTCAGCGCCGCAGGTGCGTCTGGACCAGCCGGTCTCGGTCCCGCCTGATCCGGTGCCCGAGTCGGGCCGTGCCCCGCAGGCCATGGCAGAGGCCTTGGCACGGGGATCATCCAAGGCGACAGCAAGGAAGCTGGCGGAAAACATCGAACGGATCGAGGCCTTGGGCCAGCGGCTGCGGACGGCACTGTCGGCGCGGTCCCTTCCCAACCCCGGCATCGAGGCGCCCGGGCCCGAACTGTTCCTCACGGCGGCGAATGCCTGGGTCAAGACGATGTCCGAACAGCCTGGCCGCGTTCTGGAAACCCAGGTGAATTATTGGGGAGAGACGCTGAAGAACTATGCCGATGCCCACATGGCCCTGGCGCGCGGGCAGGCCCCGGCCGGGGATGACGAGACGACGCAGGACAAGCGTTTCTCGAACCCGCTGTGGCAGAGCCATCCTTACTTCAATTTTGTCAAACGCCAGTATCTGATCAATGCCAAGGCGTTGAAGGACGCGGCGCAGAACCTGCAAATGCCTGACGATACTGCCCGGCGCCGGATCGCCTGGCTGACCGATCAGATCGTGGACATGATGGCCCCCACCAATTTCCTGGCGACCAATCCCGACGCCCTGGAACGCGCCGTCGAAACCGAGGGCGAAAGCCTGGTTCGAGGGCTGGAGAACCTGGTGCGGGACATCGAACACCATGGCGGAGATATCGTCGTGTCGCTGGCCGACCGCGAGGCCTTCTCGGTGGGCGAGAATATCGGCACGTCGGAAGGCGTAGTGGTTCACCGGACACCGCTTTTCGAGCTGATCCAGTACAAGCCCGCCACTGACAAGGTCTTTGAAACACCGCTGCTGATCTTTCCGCCCTGGATCAACAAGTTCTATATCCTTGATCTCAAGCCGCAGAACAGCCTGATCAAATGGCTGGTCGAACAGGGCCATACGCTGTTCGTCGTCAGCTGGAAAAACCCCGATGCCAGTTACGCCAATACCGGGATGGAGGATTATGTCGCCGCCTATCTGGAGGCGATGGACAAGGTACGTGACCTGACCAAGCAGCCCCGCCTGAATGTTGTCGGTTATTGCATCGCGGGTACGACACTTGCCCTGACGCTGGCGCTGTTGAAGCAGCGGGGCGACGACCGGGTCAATTCGGCGACCTTCTTCACCACCCTGACCGACTTTTCGGATCAGGGGGAATTCGTCAGCTTCCTGCAGGACGACTTCGTCAATGGTATAGCCGAGGAAGTCAGCCGCCATGGCCTGTTGCGCGCCAGGCTGATGTCGCGCACCATGAGCTTCCTGCGTCCCAACGATCTGGTCTGGGGTCCAGCCATCCGCAGCTACATGATGGGCGAGACGCCACCGGCTTTCGACCTGCTGTTCTGGAACGGCGACAGCACCAACCTGCCCGGCAAGATGGCCATGCAGTATCTTCGCGGCCTGTGTCAGCAGAACGCCTTCGCTGGGGACGGCTTCGACCTGATGGGCCACAAGCTGCATCTGTCCGACGTCAAGGTTCCCCTTTGCGCCATTGCCTGCGAGACCGACCATATCGCGCCCTGGAAGGATTGCTGGCGGGGAATCGCCGGAATGGGTTCGGACGACAAGACGTTCATTCTTTCTGAATCGGGGCATATTGCCGGGATCGTCAATCCGCCGACCAAGAAGAAATACGGACATTACATGGGAAGCAGCGATTTCAGCGCAGGGCACGAATCCTGGAAGGAATCGGCCAGTTTCGCGCCCGGAACCTGGTGGTCGCGCTGGGGCGATTGGCTGGCGGAAAGGGCAGGGCGAATGATCCCGGCGCGCGATCCAGGAACCGGCCTCGGGCCTGCACCAGGAGATTACGTCCACGAAAGGGCAGCATAAGTCACAGGGGAACAGTGGCTTGTCGTGATATTCGTATTTGCGGAATAAGGCGCCAGAATTTTTCTGCGACGCAGCATAAAATACTTGAAATGCCGCGCCGCAGCATTCATATTCTCGTCACGAGAATGGCTTTGGCTGCGGAAACCTCTCTCATCGAATACGTCCTTCCGCGGCGTTGACAGGAGTGAATGACATGGCGAAGACCCCCGATTTTGCAAAGAACTTCCAGGACATGATGGCGAATTTCCCGATCGACACCTCGTCGTTCCAGGAAGCGTTCAAATCGCAGGGCGTCCTGGGCGAGAAGCTGGCGCGTGTCGCGCTGACCGCCGCCGAGCGTTCGACCGAAATCTCGGCCCAGTGGGCCAAGGACACCATCGCCCGTGTGGGTGAACTGGCTGTCGTCAAGAAAGAACCCTCGGACTATGCCAAGTCGCTGACCGATTTCGCCTCGGCTTCGGCCGAAGTCGCGGCCGAGCACATGGCGGCCTTCGCGGAAGTGGCGAAAAAGGTCCAGATGGACACCGTCGATCTGATGCTGACCGCCGGCAAGGACGTCGCCGCCGACGCCCGCAACGTGGCGGAAACCGTGGTGCGCGACAACCAGGTGGCCGTGAAGAAAGCCGCAGCCGCTGCTTCGACCGTCGCCGCGAAGTAAGTGCATTCGACAGTGATCGGAAGAAAGGGGCGTCACCGCCCCTTTTTTCATGCGCCCCGGCCAGGTCTTTGGCATGTGCAGAAATTTGCTTTGCCTTTTGCGGATGCAGCACCCATCATGGCGTAAATCGCTTGCCCGAGGTCCGTCATGGCCGCACCGTCCGCACCGCTTCTCATCAAACGCTATGCCAGCCGGCGGCTCTATAACACGGAAACCAGCGACTATGTGACGCTTGAGGATATCGCGACCTTCATCCGTGAAGGCCGGGAAGTGAAGATCGTGGACCTCAAGTCCGGGGACGACCTGACGCGGCAATACCTGCTGCAGATCATCGCCGAACACGAGGGCAGGGGCGAGAATGTCCTGCCCATCGACGTGCTGACCGACCTGGTCCGCAGCTATGCCACCAGTGCGCATTCGGTTGTGCCGCAGTTCCTGGCCGCCAGTTTCGAGATGCTGCGCGAAAGCCAGTCGAAGCTGATGGAGAACATGGCCGTCATGCCCCACCCTATGGCCCGCGTTCCGGGCTTTGATGCCCTTCATCGTCAGCAGCAGGCTTTCCTCAAGGCGATGATGGGCGGCTGGACCGGAGCATCCGGCCCTGAACCAGACGAGAGTGAGGATGCGTCAGTGTCCGACACTCCCTCGGTCCGCAAGCCTGCGAGGCGAAATCCGTCCCCCGAAGTCGAAGGATCCACAGACATGGCGGAAATTCGGCGCCAGCTCGCGGAACTTCAGCAGCGTATTTCGAAGCTCTGACTTGCGCCTGTCGCGGACACCCGTTAGACCGCCCCCACGGACAGTTGGCCGAGTGGTCGAAGGCGCACGCCTGGAAAGTGTGTAGGCGGGGAACCGTCTCGAGGGTTCGAATCCCTCACTGTCCGCCAGCATCAAATCGGAATCGTGGAAATGCTGGGCGAAATCGTTTCTTCGTGTCACGGAACGTGAACCGCATTGTGAAGCTGTAAAGCGCCGGGATCATGCCCCTGACATCCTCGCGGCAACCCTGGTTGTCTGCCAGATCATCTGGGCGGTGCAGTGATGCGCTGGCTTTCCCGAATCCTTGCTCTGCTCACCTCCGACTATATCGATGGCGCCTTGCATGTCTGGTGCCCCGGTGCCCGCCTCGTTCATGCGACCGCTATCCTCGAGGCGGGCGTGCTGGTGGAAGGTGACGCTCCGTCCGGGATCGACATCGGCGGATCCCCAGGACGGCGGGCATCAAGGGTCAGGGGTCGCGACAATGACGCGCGTTCCAGCGTTCTCGCACACCTTGGCCAGGGTTTCTGGCACGGGTTGGTCGATGAACAGCGCGTCGAGTTCGCCCAGGGAAACGACCCGAATCGGGGCCTTTTGCGCCAGCTTGGCCGAATCCGTGACCAGCCAGCGTTCGCGCGCCTGGCGCAGGATGGCGCGGCTGACGCGGACCTCGGCCAGGTCGAAATCAAGGAGGTCGCCGTCCTCGTCCAGGGCCGAGCAGCCGATGATGGCATAATCCGTCTTGAAGTTTGCCATGAACTCGCTCGTCAGGTCGCCGACGAGGCCACCGTCCGACCGCCGCAGCAACCCGCCCGCGACCAGCACCTCGCAGCTTTCGTTGGCGGCCAGGATGTTCGCCACGTTCATGTTGTTGGTGACCACCGTCAGGTTCCGGTGACGCAGCAGGGCGCGCGCTACCGCCTCGGTCGTGGTGCCGATGTTGAGGATGACCGAACTGTTGTCGGGAATCTGCGCGGCGCAGGCGCGCCCGATGGCGGCCTTGGCGTCCTCGTTCATCCGCCGGCGTTCCTCATAGGCGATGTTGCTGGCACCGCTGCGCAGGATGGCGCCGCCGTGGACGCGGTCCAGCACGCCCTGGTCGGCCAGTTCCGCCAGATCGCGGCGGATCGTCTGGGGGGTCACCTCCAGCCGCGCGGAGAGTTCCTCGACACTGGCGCGGCCCGAAGCGCGCACGAGTTCAAGGATCTGCATCTGCCTGATGTTCATCCGCTTCCTTGCCCCGTCCGCATGGGTTCACGTCTTCAGAACCAGAAGAACCCTTGTCGGCCATGTGTCAAGCGAAAGAAAATGCGCGAAAACGAACATTCGTGTTGACAGATTGCTTGCGTAGATGTTCGAATTGCTCAAGGGGAGAAAAGGGACGGCTATGTCGGCGACGGATCTGTTCGTCATCGGTGGCGGAATAAACGGTACGGGGATCGCCCGGGATGCCGCCGGCCGGGGCCTGTCCGTCCGGCTTGCGGAACAGGGCGACCTTGCGGGGGCGACCAGCAGCGCCTCGACCAAGCTGTTCCACGGCGGGCTGCGCTATCTGGAGTTTCTGGAACTGCGCCTGGTGCGGGAGTCGCTGCGCGAGCGCGAGGTCCTGTTGCGTGCAATGCCTCATATCGCCTGGCCGATGCGCTTCGTCCTGCCGCTGGATCCGCAGATGCGCTTTGCCAAAGGGACTCCGGTGTCGCGCATCCTGTCGGTTCTGATGCCATGGGGGCGTGGGCATCGTCCCGACCTTGTCATTCGGGCGGGGCTGTTTCTGTATGACAACCTGGGCGCACGGGAAATCCTGCCCGGCACCTCGACGCTGGATCTGCGCAACGCACCCGAAGGTGCGCCCCTTCAGGACCGCCTGACCCGCGCTTATGAATATTCGGACGCCTGGGTGGACGATGCCCGGCTGGTCGTCCTGAACGCCCGCGACGCCGCCGCACGCGGCGCCGACATCATCGTCGGATCGAAGGTGACCGATGCCCGGCGCGAGGGCGAGGGCTGGCTGGTTCGCCTGTCCGACGGGCGAGAGTTTCGCGCCAAGGTGCTGGTCAACGCGGCCGGTCCCTGGGTGGGCAAGGTGATCCGCGACGTGGCGCATCTGCCCAGCACCGAAGGGGTGCGCCTTGTGCGCGGCAGCCACATCGTCACGCGGCGGCTGTTCGATCATCCGAAGTCCTATTTCCTTCAAGGCCAGGACGGCCGGATCGTCTTCGCGATTCCCTATGAGGGCGATTTTACATTGATCGGCACGACCGATGTGGACCATGACGGCCCCCCCGATCGCGCCGTCTGCACGCCCGAGGAGGTGGATTACCTTTGCCGCTTCGTCTCGGGCTATTTCAAGAAGCCCGTGACGGCCGGGGACGTAGTCTGGACCTATTCCGGGGTCCGGCCGCTTCACGACGACGGGGCGTCCACGGCCACGGCGGCGACGCGCGACTATGTGCTGTCGCTGGATGACAAGGGGGCGCCTTGCCTGCATGTCTTCGGCGGCAAGATTACCACTTACCGCCGCCTGGCAGAGGCTGCATTGGCGAAGCTGGCGCCGCATCTGCCGGGGGCGGGCGCGGCCTGGACCGCTGGCGCAACCCTGCCGGGTGGGGACTTCCCCGTGGACGGCGCGGGTGCCCTGGCCGAGGCGCTGCGGCGCGACCATCCCTTCCTGACCGCAGGCTGGGCCAACCGGCTGGTGCGCGCCTATGGCACCGAGGCCGCCCTTGTTCTGGACGGCGCCCGGACGGCTGCCGACCTGGGACGCGACTTCGGCGCGACATTGACGGAATCCGAACTTCGCTGGATGATCGAACGCGAATGGGCGCGCGATGCGCAAGGGGCCTTGTGGCGGCGATCCAAGCTGGGCCTGCGCCTGACGCCCGAACAGGTCGCAGCCGTCGAGGACTATATGGCAAGGGAAAGGGCCGCGGCATGACGCTGGAACTTCGGGGCGTCACCAAGCAGGTCGCGGGCCAGCACTGGATCCACGCGACCGATCTGGTGCTGGCCCCCGGCAGCATGAACGTCCTGCTGGGACCCACGCTGTCGGGCAAGACCACGCTGATGCGGCTGATGGCGGGGCTGGACCAGCCGACGACCGGGCACATCCACTGGCAGGGCCAGGACGTCACGGGCCGGCGCGTACAGGATCGCGGCGTGGCGATGGTTTACCAGCAGTTCATCAACTATCCCTCGATGACGGTCTATGACAACATCGCCTCGCCCCTGCGCCTGCAGCGTGTCGCGCGGGCCGAGATCGACCGCCGCGTGCGCGAGACGGCCGCGATGATGCGCCTGACCCCGATGCTGGACCGCCGCCCGCTGGAACTGTCGGGCGGCCAGCAGCAGCGCACGGCCCTGGCGCGTGCCTTGGTCAAGGGCGCGGGGCTGGTGCTGCTGGACGAGCCGCTGGCAAACCTCGACTACAAGCTGCGCGAGGAATTGCGGGCCGAAATCCCGCGCATCTTCGAGGCGTCGGGCGCGATCTTCGTCTATGCCACGACCGAGCCGGAGGAGGCGCTGCTGCTGGGCGGCAATACCGCGACGCTGTGGCAAGGCCGCGTGACGCAGTTCGGACCCACGCCGCAGGTTTATCGCCGCCCGCAGGATGCGGTGACCGCGCGCGTCTTCAGCGATCCGCCGATGAACTTCAAGCCGGTGCAGGTTTCCGGCGGCGAGGCGGTCCTGGACGGCACCCGATGGCTGGTCGATGTCCCGGACGGGCGCTATGTCGCGGGTTTCCGCGCGCCTCACCTGACGCTGGATCCTGGCGCGGGCACCGTCGGACTGTCGGCCCGGCTTGATGCGACCGAGATCACCGGGGCAGAAACCTACCTGCATCTT
This sequence comes from Paracoccus yibinensis, assembly GCF_030846195.1. Lineage (GTDB taxonomy): Bacteria > Pseudomonadota > Alphaproteobacteria > Rhodobacterales > Rhodobacteraceae > Paracoccus > Paracoccus yibinensis. Next base: position 243,275 of record NZ_JAVCWH010000001.1, on the reverse strand, counting down.
CGGCACGGCGAGGACCGCTGGGTCGGGCTGGTTCCGGGGGTGCGGGACCTTCCCGCCGGCGCGGCGCTGACGGTTTGGCTGGATCCGGCGCATGTCTATCTGTTCGACGAAGGCGGCAGGCTTGCCCGCGCCGCCCCCTATGCACAGGCGGCGTGATGGCACAGATCACCTTCGACAACCTTGCCCACAGCTATCTTCCGGCCCCGAAGGCCGATACCGACTGGGCGCTGAAACCGATGTCGCTGACCTGGCGGGACGGCGGGGCCTATGCGCTGCTGGGATCGTCGGGCTGTGGAAAGACGACGCTTCTCAACATCATCTCGGGACTGCTGCATCCCAGCCAGGGGCGGGTGCTGTTCGGTGATCGGGACGTGACGGACCTGCCCACGGCGGAGCGCAACATCGCCCAGGTGTTTCAGTTCCCGGTCGTCTATGACACCATGAGCGTGCGGGAAAACCTGGCCTTCCCGCTGAAGAACCGGGGCCTTCCCTCCGACCAGATCGCAGCGCGTGTCGATGCGGTGGCGCGGATGATCGGCATGACCGACACGCTGGACCGCCGCGCGCGCGGGCTGACGGCGGATGCCAAGCAGAAGATCAGCCTTGGCCGCGGCATGGTCCGCCAGGACGTGAACGCGATCCTGTTCGACGAACCCCTGACGGTGATCGACCCGCAGATGAAGTGGGAATTGCGCACGCAACTGAAGGCGCTGCACCGCGAGTTCGGGCACACGATGATCTATGTTACCCACGACCAGACCGAGGCGCTGACATTCGCGGACGAGGTGGTCGTGATGTCCGAGGGCCGCGTCGTTCAGGCGGGCACCCCGCAGTCGCTGTTCGACGCGCCCGCGCATACCTTCGTCGGTTATTTCATCGGCTCACCCGGCATGAACCTGCTGGATGCGCAGGTCCAAGGCGCGACCGCCCTTGTCGCAGGAACAGCGATCCCGTTGGGCGCCCCCTATGCCGCGCGGCATGGTCGTGTGCAGATCGGCATCCGCCCCGACGCCGTGCGTCCCGCGACCGAGGGCCTGCCCTTCCGCCTGATCCGGGCCGAGGACGTGGGCCATCACCGCATCCTGCGCGGCGAGGTCGCGGGCGCGCCCTTCAACCTTGTTATCCCCGAGGACGAGCCGATCCCGGCCAGCTTCGACCGCGTGGCTCTAGACCCCGCCCGCATCGGCGTCTTCGTCGATGACTGGCGCATTGATCCGCTGGAAAGGGCAGCGTGATGGACAAGCCCGTCAACAACCGCGCCTGGTTCCTGGTCCTGCCGGTGCTGGTGATCGTCGCCTTTTCCGCCGTGATCCCGCTGATGACGGTGGTGAACTATTCGGTCCAGGACACCTTCGGGAACAACCAGTTCTTCTGGAACGGCCTCGGCTGGTTCCAGGACGTGCTGGAAAGCGACCGCATCCGTGCGGCCTTGGGCCGGCAGCTTCTGTTCTCGGCCATCATCCTGGCCATCGAGATCCCGCTGGGCATCTTCATCGCGCTGAACATGCCAAAGCGGGGCTTCTGGGCCAGCCTCGTCTTGGTGCTGATGGCCTTGCCGCTGCTGATCCCGTGGAACGTGGTGGGCACCATCTGGCAGGTCTTCGGGCGCGTGGACATCGGGCTTCTGGGCCATACGCTGGCGATGCTGGGGATCGACTACAACTACGTCAACGATCCCTGGGACGCCTGGGCCACGATCATCGTGATGGATGTCTGGCACTGGACCAGCCTTGTCGCGCTGCTCTGCTATGCGGGCCTGCAGTCGATCCCGGACGCCTATTACCAGGCCGCGCGGATCGACCAGGCCAGCCGCTGGGGCGTCTTCCGCTATATCGAGCTGCCCAAGATGCAGGGGGTGCTGCTGATCGCCGTGCTGCTGCGCTTCATGGACAGCTTCATGATCTATACCGAGCCCTTCGTCGTCACCGGCGGCGGTCCCGGCAACGCCACCACCTTCCTGTCGATCGACCTTGTCAAGATGGCGATCGGCCAGTTCGACCTGGGTCCGGCAGCGGCCTTCAGCCTGATCTATTTCCTGGTGATCCTGTTGATCTCCTGGGTCTTCTACACCGTCATGACCGCGCAAAGGGACAGGACATGACCACAACGCAAGCATCCCGAGGGTCCGCTGTCGTCATGACCCTTTATCTTCTGTTCCTGCTGGTGCCGATCTACTGGCTGGTCAACATGAGCCTGAAGACCAATGCCGAGATCACCGGCACCTTCAGCCTGTATCCCCTGAACCCGACGCTGAACAACTATCGGATCATCCTGACGGACCCAAGCTGGTACATGGGCTATGTCAACAGCCTGATCTATGTGGTGATGAACACGGCGCTGTCGCTGGCCGTGGCGCTGCCCGCGGCCTATGCCTTCAGCCGCTATCGCTTCCTTGGGGACAAGCACCTGTTCTTCTGGCTGCTGACGAACCGCATGGCGCCGCCCGCCGTCTTCGCGCTGCCCTTCTTCCAGCTTTATTCAGCAGTGGGCCTGTTCGACACCCATATCGCCGTGGCGCTTGCGCATTGCCTGTTCAACGTGCCGCTGGCCGTGTGGATTCTGGAGGGCTTCATGTCCGGCGTCCCGCGAGAGATCGACGAGACCGCCTATATCGACGGCTACAGCTTCCCGCGCTTCTTCACGCGCATCTTCATGCCGCTGATCGCCAGCGGCATCGGGGTCGCCGCCTTCTTCTGCTTCATGTTCAGCTGGGTCGAACTGCTGCTGTCGCGCACGCTGACATCCGTGAACGCCAAGCCCATTGCTGCGACCATGACCCGCACGGTCAGCGCATCGGGCCTCGACTGGGGCGTGCTGGCGGCGGCGGGGGTGCTGACGATCCTGCCCGGTGCCTTGGTGATCTGGTTCGTGCGCAACTACATCGCCAAGGGCTTCGCCCTGGGGAGGGTGTGATGCGCAGCCGTTCCCTCACAACGGGTTTCCTGGCCGCCGCCCTGCTGATGCTGGCCGTGCTGGCCTGGCTTGTCATGCTGGTCCCGTCCGAGGACGGGGTGCGGGAATGGACCGAAAGCCTCAATCCCGGCGGCTGGATGGCCTGGACCTTTCCGACCGCGCTGTTCTTCTGGGTGATCGCGGCGCTGCTGCTGGCCTTCACCTGGCTTGCCATCCGGTCCCCGGAAACGCCGCGCAAGGGGCTTCTGGGGATATGGACGACCCGGGGCGACAGGCTGTTCATCAGCCTGCTCGGCTCTGCCTTCATCAACCTTGCCTGGCTGGGTTTCGGCGGAACGCCCGCCTGGGGAGGATTGATCCTGTCACTGATCTACGCCGCGGCGGTGTTCCGCTGGGTGTGAAAACGGGCCGCCAAGGCCCATCCTGGGGAGGAGAAGACATGAAGTTCTACCTGACGACGGCCATGAGCCTTGCGCTGATGGTCACCGGCGCGCAGGCCGGCATGGAGGAGGCAAAGGCCTTCCTCGACGCCGAGATCGGCGAGCTGTCCAGCCTGGACCGCGCCGCGCAAGAGGCCGAGATGCAGTGGTTCATCGACGCTGCCCAGCCCTTCGCAGGGATGGAAATCAAGGTGGTGTCCGAAACCATCACCACGCACGAATACGAATCCAAGACGCTTGCCCCCGCCTTCACGGCCATCACCGGCATCAAGGTCACCCATGACCTGATCGGCGAAGGGGACGTGGTGGAAAAGCTGCAGACTCAGATGCAGTCGGGCGAGAACATCTATGACGCCTATGTCAACGACAGCGACCTGATCGGCACGCATTGGCGTTACCAGCAGGCCCGCAACCTGACCGACTGGATGGCGAATGCCGGGGCGGACGTGACGAACCCCAACCTCGACATCGACGACTTTATCGGCAAGTCCTTCACCACCGCGCCGGACGGCAACCTTTACCAGCTGCCTGACCAGCAGTTCGCCAACCTTTACTGGTTCCGCAAGGACTGGTTCGACGACGAGACGAACAAGGCCGAGTTCAAGGAAAAATACGGCTATGACCTGGGCGTGCCTGTTACCTGGTCGGCCTATGAGGATATCGCCGAGTTCTTCACGGGCCGCGAGATCGACGGCAAGCAGGTCTATGGCCACATGGACTATGGCAAGAAGGACCCCAGCCTTGGCTGGCGCTTCACCGATGCCTGGCTGTCGATGGCCGGGAACGGCGACAAGGGCATTCCGAACGGCTTGCCGGTGGACGAATGGGGCATCCGCGTCGATGAGAACAGCCGCCCCGTGGGCAGCTGCGTGGCGCGCGGCGGCGACACCAACGGCCCGGCTGCCGTGTACGCCATCCAGAAGTACCTGGACTGGATGACGAAATATGCACCCCCCGCCGCACAGGGGATGACCTTCAGCGAAAGCGGCCCGGTTCCCAGCCAAGGTGAAGTTGCGCAGCAGATGTTCACCTATACCGCCTTCACCGCCGATTTCGTCAAGGAAGGCCTGCCGGTGGTGAACGAGGACGGGACGCCGAAATGGCGCTTTGCCCCCTCGCCCCACGGCGCCTATTGGCAGGACGGCATGAAGCTGGGCTATCAGGACGCAGGGTCTTGGACGCTGCTGAAATCGACGCCCGACGACCGTGCCAAGGCCGCCTGGCTTTATGCGCAGTTCGTGACCTCGAAAACGGTGGACGTGAAGAAAAGCCATGTCGGCCTGACCTTCATCCGCCAGTCCACGCTGGACCACGAATCCTTCACCGAACGCGCGCCCAAGTTGGGCGGGTTGATCGAGTTCTATCGCAGCCCTGCACGGTTGCAGTGGTCGCCCACGGGCACCAACGTGCCGGATTATCCGAAGCTTGCGCAGCTTTGGTGGCAGGCCATCGGGGACGCGGCCTCGGGCGCCAAGACCCCGCAAGAGGCGATGGACAGCCTGTGTGCCGAGCAGGAAAAGGTGATGGAGCGGTTGGAGCGCGCAGGCGTCCAGGGCGACATCGGCCCGAAGATGGCCGAGGAGCATGACCTTGAATGGTGGAACAACTATGCCAAGGAAAATGGCAGCCTTGCACCGCAACTGAAGCTTGAAAACGAGGATCCGCAGCCGGAAACCATCAGCTATGACGAGTTGGTGAAAAGCTGGCAGCAGTGACAGGTCTTCCGCTTGGGAACCCGCACCGCCGGGTTCCCGTCATGCGAAAGTGCGATGGACGCAGGATCGCAGCCCATCGTTGAACCTGGAAGATCAGACAAGGACCAGCAGGGCGCGGGATCTGACCGCGCCCTGCATCGTTTCATCAGGGCGCCTCGACCAGGATCTTCACATGGGATTTCTGGCTCGCCAAGGCCTCGAATCCCTCATCCACGATATCGTTGATCGCGATGCGCCTCGTCACCAGCTTGTCCGCGCTGAAATAGCCCTGGGTCATCAGCTCCATGACGGCGGGATAGACGTTGCGATAGGCGATGGTGCCCTGAAGCTGACGTTCCTTCAGCACGACCGTATTGGGCTGGAAGCCGGCGTCGGTTTCCCAGATTGACACGATCAGGGTCTGGCCCTCGTGCCGGGTGGCGTTGATGCATTGCGCAAGAACCTGCGGCACACCTGTCACCTCGAAGGCCACATGCACACCGCCCGTTGCCTTTCGGATCAGGTCCACGGCATCCGCCGCCGTCGGATCCGTGGCCGTGGTGGCGCCAAGTTCCAGTGCTTTCCGCCGTCGCACCTCGGACGGCTCCACCACATGGATCTGCGCCGCCCCGGCAACCCGCAATGCCTCGAGCACCAGCAGCCCGATCGGACCGGCACCAAAGACCGCCGCCGTGTCACCGGCCTTGATCTTCGACAGCCGGACGGCGTGCAGCGCCACGGCAGCCGGTTCCACAAGCGCGCCCTGTTCCATCGACAGCCCTTCCGGCATCTTGTGGACCATGCGCGCGGGCACCACGGAATAGGCGGCAAAGCCCCCGTGTCCGCCCGACAGGCCGACAAAACCCAGCGAGTCGCACAGGTTGTACTTGCCTTCGAGGCAGGCGGCACAGGTGCCGCAGGCAAAGATCGGCTCGATCGCCACGCGGTCGCCGACCGCGACGTTGGTGACGCCCTCGCCCAACCCGGTCACGGTGCCGCAGTATTCGTGGCCCATGGTGATCGGTGCCTTGTCATGGCTGAGCGGGTGATCCTTTTCCACCGGCACGAAGATCGGGCCTGCCAGATATTCATGCAGGTCGCTGCCACAGATGCCGGTCCAGGCGACCTTGACCTTGACTTCGCCCGGACCTGGGTTCGGCTCCGGCACCTCTTCGACGCGGATGTCCTTCACGCCGTGCCAACGTGCTGCTTTCATCTTCTTCTCCAACGCTTGGATATGGCACGCCCGGCCGATACAGCCGGGCTAAAAAGGCTTCACGACAGGTGATGGACCTGTTGTAGGCCATAGACGGGGGTCTCCAACCCCTCCATCCGGGCCTTGAGCTGAAGGGCCAAGTAAAGCGAGTAGTGGCGCGACTGATGCAGGTTGCCGCCGTGGAACCACAGGTTTTCCTGCTGCGTGGGCTTCCACATGTTGCGCTGCTCGCCCTCCCACGGGCCGGGATCCTTGGTGGTGTCCGACCCCAGGCCCCAGACCTTGCCGACCTTGTCCGCGACCTCGGGGCTGATCAGGTCTGCGGCCCAGCCGTTCATGCTGCCATATCCCGTCGCCATGACGACAAGATCGGCTGGCAGCCGGGTCCCGTCCGTCAGCACGACGGCATCTTCCTCGAAATGATCGACCTGGCCTTGGACCAGCTTCACCTCGCCGTCGATGATCAGCTGGCTGGCCCCCACGTCGATGTAATAGCCCGAGCCGCGCCGCAGGTATTTCATGAACAGGCCCGATCCGTCGTCGCCCCAGTCAAGCTGGAACCCCGCCTTCTCAAGCCCGGCATAGAATTCCGCGTCCCGTTCGCGCATCTGGTCGTAAAGCGGGATCTGGAATTCGTGCATGATCCGATAGGGCAGCGAGGCGAAGATCATGTCGGCCTTTTCGGTCGTCACGCCGTTTGCCACCGCATCTTCGGAATAAAGACCGCCAAGCCCGATCTCCATCAGGGTGTCGGACCGGACGATATGGGTGGATGAGCGTTGCACCATCGTGACGTCGGCATCCGCTTCCCACAGCGCGGCGCAGATGTCGTGGGCCGAGTTGTTGGAGCCGACCACGACGACCTTCTTGCCGGTCCAGGCATCCGGCCCCTCGTGCTGCGACGAATGCTGGATTTCGCCCTTGAAGCTGTCCATGCCAGGAAATTTCGGCATGTTCGGCTTGCCCGACATGCCGGTGGCCAGCACCAACTGCGTGGGCTTCAGCGTCACCTGTTCGCCGTCGCGGTTGACCTTTACTGTCCAGGTGCCGGAAACCTCGTCATAGCTGGCCGACTGCACCTCGGATCGGGTCCAGTAGTTGATCTCCATGACCTTGGTATACATTTCCAGCCAGTCGCCGATCTTGTCCTTGGGCGTGAAGACGGGCCAGTTGTCGGGAAACTTGATATAGGGCAGGTGGTCGTACCAGATCGGATCGTGAAGACACAGCGATTTGTAGCGGCTGCGCCACTGGTCGCCGGGCCGGTCGTGCTTGTCCAGGACGATGGCCGGCACGCCCAGTTGCCGCAGCCTTGCGCCAAGCGCGATGCCCCCCTGGCCGCCGCCCACGATGACAGTATAGGGCTGGACCTCATAGCCCAGCCGGGCTTCCTCGGCCTCTCGGCGTTCCTTCCAGGACTGGCGGTTCTTCTGCGCCCCGTGTTCGGCACCCATCGGACGGCGCTTGCCCCGGTTTTCCTCGAAACCCTTCAGCTCCTGCAGGGCTGTCAGCAGGGTCCAGATGCGGTCGTCCTTCAGCCTCATCAGGCCCCAGCCGCGCCCGGCCTTGGTCTCGAAGGTGATCCAGGTGGTGATCACGCCGCCCTCCTCGGCAGGGACCTCTCCGTCCTGGATCTGGAAATTGCCGGGTTTCGTGTGTTCCAACTGCCGGGACAGCATGTCGGCCACGCCTTCCGGTCCCTCGACCGTCTTCAGGTTCCAGGTGATGGAAACCAGATCGCGCCAATAGCTGTCGGTGGCGAACAGCGCCTTGACGCCATCCACATCGCCCGCAGCAAGCGCGGTGTTCAGTGTATCCAGCACCACCTGCGTGCGGGATGTTGCGGTTGAATCAAGCATTGCCTCTCCTCCCTTTATGTGAGGAGGAGTATCGGCATCGGTTCGCCGCCCGATCCACGGAAATGAAGGCGGCAGGGGCGAAAAATCGAACGCTGCAATGCGGCATGTTGCAGGCGCAACGCCGCGCAACAGCCTAGCCCGGCGGTTGCAACCCGGCACGGCGCAGACGGCGCAGGACGGTCGAGCGGTTGACCCCCAGGCGGCGCGCGGCACAGGACATGTTCCACCCGCAGGCCTCCATGACCTGCTCCAGCGGCTCGTCCGCTTCGCTGTCCCGGCGCGTGGCATCGACGGGTTCGGGCAGATCGGTCTGGTCGATCACGCGCCCCTCGCAAAGGGCGATCGCCACATCGAGAACCTGTTCAAGCTCGCGCAGGTTGCCGGGCCAGTGGCGGCCCAGCAGGGCGGCGCGGGCCGATGGCGACAGCCGCATGTCGTCGGGTGCGCGTCGCCGGAGAAGCCGGTCCAGCACTGTTCCCAGATCCTGCCTTTGGCGCAGCGGCGGCAAGGAAAGCGTGGCACCCGCAAGACGATGGAACAGGGGCCGCGGCAGGTTCAGGTCCGAGGGCGGGGCGCATGTGGTCGAAAGCGGCCTCAGGAAATTGCGGCTGTCCAGGATTGCAGCCAGCGCGGCAGCCGTGTCGGCACCCAGGTCTTCGATCCGGCGAAGCAGCAGCGTGGTGGGGCCGCTGACATCGGCGCAGGCTTGGCGCAATGCCTCTGCGGACAGTGCTGCGCAGTCGAGGCCCAGGAACCCGCTTGCCGTTCCGGCCATGTGGATCGCGCGCGCAAGCTTCGTCTTGCCGGTCCCCGTCTCGCCGGTGATCAACAGCGGCACGCTGGTCCGTGCAAGCTTTGCCGCACGCGCAAGAAGCTGTTCCATCACCGGATCGTCGCCCGCCAGCCCCGCCAGAGGCCCGTCGCGGCGGCTGCTGCGCAACGCGGTGCGCGGCGCCTGCGGCGCGATGGCATGGCCGAACAGGGCGCCGCCGCCCTGCAATTCGATGATGCGATCTTCGGTCGGGCGGTCGCGCATCAGGTCCGGCAGGTCATCGACCGTGACTCCCAGAACCTCGTCGATGCGGCGCCCGAGGATGGGACCGCCATCGGAAAACAGACGCCGCGCGGCCCGCGTATAGCCGAGAACGCGTCCCGACCCGTCCAGGCGAACGGCTGCCTCGGGGTCCACGTCCAGGAATTCGGGGCTGTCGGACAGCCGCAATATCCAGTCGCGGCGACCCTCTGCCATCAGGTTCGCCATCTCGACCCGCCGGGCGGCATTGGTGACAAGGCTCATCGCAAGGTTCTGGCTGCGCTTCGGCGTCGGCGACCGCAGCAACGAGATGTCCAGCACGGCGGCCAGTCCACCCAGGCTGTCAAAGATCGGCGCTGCGGTGCAGCTGAGCGAAACATGGGCATTGCCGAAGTGATCGTCCTGATGAACGGTCACGGGTTCCTGCGTGACGATGCAGGCCCCGACGCCGCAGGTGCCCGCCAGATCCTCGGACCAGTTAGAGCCGAGGTAAAGCCCGGCGCCGCGCAGTTCGTTGACGAAAAGGTCGTCCCCGAAGAAATCGACGCAGATCCCCTTTGCGTCTGTCAGAAGCAGGACATAGTTCTGCCCTGCCACTTGGCGGAACAGGCTTTGCAGGCTGGAACGCGCGGCCCCGATCATCCATTCCGCCTGCTTGCGATGATCGCGCAGTTCGGCCTCGGTGACGATATGGGCCGGATCGTTGCGCGACGGGTCCATACCGTAAAGTTCGACGCAACGCCGCCAGGACGCCGCCACGAAACCGTCGCGGCCGGTCTGCGTTCCGTCAAGAACCTGCTCGATTTCCCTGACGTGATGACGATCGGCCACTCCGCCCCCCCTCGGTCAAGCCTGTATCGGCATCCTAGCTTAGCACGGTCCGGGCGTTCCGAAGACCAGACTTTCGTGCCGTTCCGTTTGGTCGACGGCTCCTGTGTTCCCCGTCAGAACTCAGGCGGACGACCGGGCGTGGCAGAGAGGGGCTTTCAGAACCACTGTCCCGGCTCGATCAACCCCAGGTCCATGAACTGCTGCGCGCGCCATTGGAAGGGTTCCGAATTCTTCCACCGCAAGGTGCGGATCGCCTCGCGCGAGCCGGGGTTGGTCGCCAGCGCCTTGGCCGCGCGGAAGGACGCAATCGCCGCCGTCAGGTTGTGGTGCCAGGGACAGGAATAGGTGTTGTATTCCGGGACTGAGAACCGGTGATCGGCCTCAAGACGCAATTTCGGTGCGTTGCGGAACAGGGCGACGCGGTCTATTCGGCGGTGCGATGGGGGTATGTGTTCCTCGAAGCGCCAGCGCAGACCACCGTGAAAATCAAGCTGGCGGTCCAGTGCCACGCCATTCCCGTCCTTGCGCGCAAGCGCGAAATATCCCGTCCGGTCGAACATCGCTTCGGCCAGGCTGACGGCGTTCGGATGGCGTTCCAGGTCGGGGGCATAAAGGTCAACCACATAGGTCAGCATCGCGTCGCGTCGTTCCTCGGCATGAAAGGACAGAAGCTCGGCCACGGTGCGGGTTTCCGAAAAGGGAAAGAACAGGAACTCGGCATTGAAGCAGTAATAAAGCCAGGTTCCGGCAGGGACAGCGGCGATCACGGCATTGACGGCGTCCCGGTGGGCACCGGTCTGACGCGTGTTCCACCGCAGGTTGGTGACACGTCCTGCCGTGTCGGGCGGGAGGGTGATCGGGGCAGGGGACAGGGCCAGGATGTGACGAAAACCGATTTCCAGATGGTGTTGTAGCGTTTCCTGCACAACGGCATCATCCTCGATCAGGATGATGGCCAGGGGACCGCGCGACAGGATGGCCGAGCGCGATTTCAGGAAATCGGCCAGCGGCGGATGCAGGGTCACGGCATCACGGCCTTGACCTGATCCAGGGCCTGCCGCAGCAGGTCTGGATTGTTACCGGCCGTTTCGATCAGGCGCTTCAGGGTGGCCTTCTGCGCCTCGCCGATTGCGGCGCCGTCGATGATCTGCGTGACCTGATCGGCGTCGAACCCTTCGGGCGTCAGCAGCGACTGGATCCGCGTGGCGGCAATGGCGGCGGTGGCGGCCTGATCGGTGGCGTCAGCGGCATCGTTGGCCGCCTGCGCTGCATCCTGGGCTGCCTGGGCCACGGGCGCAGAGGCCCTGTCTGCCGCCGTTGCCGCTGCGTCTGCTGCGCGATCAGCCGCGTTCAGCGCCGCTTCGGCGGCCGCCTCCGCCTCGGCGGCAGCCTCGCTGACGGGGGCGACGCCTGCTTCCTCCGATGCCTGAACCGCCTCGGCCGCCACATCCGCGGCCACGGCCGCGGCATCTGCTGCTGCGTCGGCGGCGGCATCGGTCGCCTGGGTGGCCGGGGGGCTATCCGATGCGGCCTGCTCCTTAGCCGGGACGACGCCGCTGTCGGGCTGGTTGCCCTGCCAGAGCCTCCAGCCGCCGAACCCAAGGGCAAGAATCAGGATCAGGGCCAGAAGAATGCGCATCACAGAATGTTCCTTGCAGAAGGTTTCGCGAAGCTATGGCACATGCAAACCGTGCCGAAAAGCCGCCGGAACCGTCTGCAACCCCTGTATCGATCATCAAATCCGGTTGAATCACCACGCTTTGACGCTTATTTTCCGTCCATTCCACATTGGCTATCCAAGGAGCATCGCCATAGCCCGCAGACCGCATAACGCACCGCCCACCCGCGATACCGGACCCCGCGTCAACGAACGCATCCGCGTGTCGGAAATACGCCTGATCGGCCCCGATGGAGAGAATGTCGGCGTCGTGCCGCCTTCGGTCGGGATGCAGATGGCACAGGACGCCGGGCTGGATCTGGTCGAAATCTCGCCGAATGCGACCCCTCCGGTCTGCAAGGTGATGGATCTCGGCAAGTTCAAGTATGAACAGCAGAAGCGCGAGGCCGAGGCCCGCAAGAAGCAGAAGATCATCGAGATCAAGGAAATCAAGTTCCGTCCGGGAACCGATACCCATGATTATGATGTGAAGATGCGGTCCGTCATGAAGTTCCTGGGCGAAGGGGACAAGGTCAAGGTCACGCTGCGCTTTCGTGGCCGCGAAATGGCTCACCAGGATCTGGGGCTGGAGCTTCTGAACCGGGTCCGCGACGACGTGGGCGAGGCTGGCAAGATCGAATCCATGCCCAAGCTGGAAGGCCGGCAAATGGTCATGATGATCGCCCCGAAATAGGGCGCGATCCTGAAGGACGGGCCGCCCGGCGATGCCGGCGCGGCCTTTTTCGTTACCAGCGTCCCGCCATCAGCCGCTGCCGGATCACGGCCTGATCGCCCCGGATCATTCCGGGGATCAGGAACAGGTCGATGAAGGCCCAGACGCAGACAAGCGCGAGGGGGATCCAGCCGATCAGGATCGGCGCAGTCAGCCAGCCCAATCCCCACATCAACAGCATGATGATGCCGCTGGCCCATCGGCCCAGATACATGCGATGCACCCCGAACCCCCACAACAGGATTGCCAGCAGATAGGCGACCAGTTGCGATTTCGATTCGTTTGCGACACGCTGTTCGATCAGCAACTGCTGTTGGACCTTGTCCGGCACGGGATTCTCCTTCCATCGGGCGGATCAGTCGCCCCTTGCGGATTAGATAGGACCGCCTGAGCCCCGTGCAAGGATCAGGGGACCCGCTGGAAGCGGTCGAAGATCAGACCCACCGGTCGGATGGGGCCAATTGTGCCATCGTTGCGGCTGACATCGATCACCCCCAGGTGATAGCGGCCCTGTTCCAGCAGAACCGGCCCCAGACGGGCATTCGTGCTGCCGTCGACATCGTCGTTCTCGGCCACCGGTGCGCCCAACGCGGCAAACAGCACCAGCTTCGGATCGGCCGCCGCGAAGGATCCATAGGCGCTGATGATCAGCACCGTCGGCTGTTCCAGCACCAGGCCCAGCCATTGCGCGGCGCCATCGTGCAGCAGGACCGTCTGCGTCAGGCGGGCCAGATCGATTTCCTGGATCGGATAATTTCCGTCTGCGGGCGGGGCCAGTTCCCCCCGGCTATAGGCATTGCGAAGGAAAGCCGCAGGGTCCAGCTTTTCGGCGCTGACAGTCAACTCTCCGGGCTGCCCGCCAAGCGAGGCTGCGGCGATGCAGTAATCCCCCGCCGCCAAGGACGATGCGAAATCCAGCCGGGCATTCAGGCCGTCGGCGTCGTCATTTTCCGCCACCAGCACGCCCTGGCCGTCGAACAGCTTCAGAATGGGATCCAGGGTGGGGCTGGTGGCGCGCAATGTCATGGGTGTCGGCCGGGACAGGCTGAAGCGATAGTAATGAGTTTGCATCCCGTTCTGGGCCGCCATCACCGGCCCCTGGTTCAACTGGCTGTCCAAGGGGTCTGGTGACAGTGCATCGGCAGGCGTGTCCGCCGTGCAGGGGGCAATCCCGTCGATACCCGCTTCCTGATTGTCCTCGGCCAGCAGCGCCGGCTGATCCTGGCGAGAGACCTGGACGGTGGCCGACAGGGCGCTGTCGTTTGCCGATCGGACCGCTACGCAATAGGTCCCCGGCCCGACAGAGGTTTCCACCAACGAGTTCAGGGAAACCGCCGTATCATCGTTCTCGGCGATCAGATCCCCGTCCTCGGTCAGCAAGGAAATCGCGGGATCCCCTTCGGGTGCTTCTGCCTCGATACGCAGCGCCTGGGTGTCGCCACTGACCCGAAAGGCGAGGATCGCCTGCTGGCCTGCCGCCGCGTTGGCCACAGTCGCCAGGGGCGCTTCGCTGGTGGAAACGTCCCCGCCAGCCTCTGGCCCCAGCCACTGCGCATCCCCGCCGCAGATCTGGGCGGTCGCAGGCAAGGCAAGACCTGTGGCCGCCAGAAGAACCAGTCCGGCCAGGACAGGCGGGCAGGGATGGGGCATGATCAACTCCGTTAAGGGGTGCCGGATTTTGGCGAACTCTCGCATTCCCGGAAGACCCCGACAATCCGGACCGACATTAATTCCGTCAAACTCGGCTTGACGCTTGACCATCCCGCCGCGGACAGGTTCAACGCAGGCAAACGCCCCTGCGGCGCGAAACGGAAAGCTGCGTCATGAAATTCACCCTCTCCTGGCTCAAAGAGCATCTCGATACCACCGCGACCCTAGATCAGATCACCGAGGCGCTGACCGACCTGGGGCTTGAGGTGGAGGAGGTCCGCGATCCCGCCACCAAGCTGCGCAGCTTCACCTTGGCCCGCATCCTTGATGCCCAGCAGCATCCCGACGCCGACCGCCTGCGCGTCTGCCGCGTCCTGACCGACGAGGGCGAAAAGCAGATCGTCTGCGGCGCCCCCAACGCCCGTGAAGGGATCACCGTGGTTCTGGCCAAGCCGGGCGACTATGTCCCCGGCATCGACGTGACCCTGGGCGTGGGCAAGATCCGCGGCATCGAGAGCCACGGCATGATGGCCTCTGAGCGCGAGCTTGAACTGTCGGACGAGCACAACGGCATCATTGAGCTGCCCTCGGGCGATGTCGGGCAGCGTTTCGTGGACTGGCTGGCGGCCAACCAGCCCGACAAGGTGGATCCGATGATCCACATCAAGATCACCCCGAACCGCCCCGACGCGCTTGGCGTCCACGGCATCGCCCGCGATCTGGCGGCACGTGGCCTAGGGGTGCTGAAGCCGGTCCCCGATACGGTGGTGCCGGGCCGCTTCGCCAGCCCGGTTTCGGTCAGCATCGACCCGGCGATTGCCGACAAGGCGCCCTTTTTCTCGGGCCGGGTGATCCGGGGCGTCAGGAACGGCGCCTCGCCCGAATGGCTGCAACAGCGCCTGCGCGCCATCGGGTTGCGGCCCATCAACACGCTGGTGGATATCACCAACCTGTTCACCTATGACATGAACAGGCCGCTGCATGTCTTTGACATGGCCAAGGCTTCGGGCGACCTGCATGTCAGACCCGCCGCTGCCGGAGAGGAGATCCTGGCGCTCGACGGCAAGACCTATGCGCTGCCCGAGGGCGCGATGGTGATCGCTGATGCCAGCGGTCCCGAAAGCATCGCGGGCATCATGGGCGGCGAACATTCCGGCTGTTCCGAGGACACGACCGACGTGTTCCTGGAAAGCGCCTACTGGGATCCGATCGCCATCGCCGCGACCGGCCGAGCGCTGAAGATCAACAGCGACGCCCGCTATCGCTTCGAACGCGGCGTGGATCCGGCCTTCACCCGTCCGGGGCTGGAACTGGCGACGCAGATGATCCTGGACCTTTGCGGAGGCGAGCCCTCCGAGGTGGTCGAGGCTGGCGCCGTCCCCGACACCGCCCGCGCCTATCGCCTGGACACCGCCCGCACCGCCAGCCTGGTCGGCTTGGACATCCCGGCGGATGTGCAGCGCGCCACGCTGACCGCCCTCGGCTTCCGCATGGAGGGCGACATGGCGCATGTGCCCTCCTGGCGCCCCGACGTGCTGGGCGAGGCTGACCTGGTCGAGGAAATCGCGCGCATCGCCAGCCTGACCAGGCTGCAAGGCCAGCCCCTGCCGCGCCCGCGACCCGGCGTGCCGAAGCCGGTGCTGACCCCCTTGCAGGTCCGCGAAAAGGCGGCGCGGCGGCAGGCGGCGGCGCTTGGCTACAACGAATGCGTCACCTACAGCTTTATCGACAAGGCCTCGGCAGACCTGTTCGGCGGCGGCGCGGATGCGGTCCGCGTCGAAAACCCGATCAGCAGCGAGATGACGCATCTGCGTCCAGACCTGCTGCCCGGCCTGCTGGCCGCTGCCGCCCGCAACCAGGCACGGGGCTTTGCCAATCTGGCCTTGTTCGAAATGGGACCTGTTTTCGCAGGCGGCGAGCCGGGCGAGCAGGCCACGCAGCTTTCCGGCCTGATGATCGGCAACACCGCGCCGCGCGATCCCTTCGGCAGCCGCCGCAAGGTGGACCTTTACGATGCCAAAGCCGATGCCGAGGCCGTGCTGGCTGCCATCGGCGCCCCAGCGAAGGTGCAGATCAACCGCAAGCTGGACCCCTGGTGGCATCCGGGGCGGTCGGGCAATATCGCCCTTGGTCCGAATGTGCTGGCGACCTTCGGGGAAATCCATCCTCGTATCCTGCGCGCCTTCGACGTCAAGGGTACGGCCGTTGCCTTTACCGTCCGTATTGCCAATGTCCCCTTCCCCAAGACCCGGACGGCCACCCGCCCCGCTCTGACCATTTCAGAACTGCAAGCCGTCGAGCGCGACTTTGCCTTCGTCGTGGACCCGCAGGTCGAGGCGCTGACCTTGGTCAATGCCGCCGCCGGGGCTGACAAGGCGCTGATCGACAGCGTTACGGTCTTCGACCAGTTCACCGGGCTGGAAGGGGGCAAGAAGTCCATCGCCATTACCGCCCGCCTGCAACCGCGCGACAAGACCCTGACGGACGCGGAGATCGAGGCCGTCAGCCAGAAGATCATCGACAAGGTGCAAAAGGCGACCGGAGGCACCCTGCGCGCCTGATCCTTCACTTTGGTCCAAATATCCTCGGGGCTTCCGAACGCCTGGAAAAAGGTCCAGTGGACCTTTTTCAGTGAGGAAGGGGCCGGCAGGCCCGAGCGGGGGCAGACAGCCCCCCGGCTATCGCCGCAGTTCCGCGACCACGAACAGGCGCAGCGCCGTCGCCAGCCCCACCTCGGGCGGACGGGCGTGGTCGATCTGGCCGATCAGTTCCGCCCGCGTCATCCCGCGCGCCTTGGCGGCCTCGGCCACGCCGCGCCAGAACGCATCCTCTAGCGAAACTGAGGTGCGGTGCCCGTCGATGGTGACCGACCGCTTCAGCGGCGGGGTCATGGGGGGCAGGTCAAGCATCGTCCCGGCTGTCGTCGCGCCGATGCGCCTGAAGAACCCGCTCCGCACGATCCGCCTCGGCTTGGCGCGCCTTGCGCAAGGGCTTTGCCTCGCCGAACTTTGCCGCATTGGCATCGCCCGCCGCGCGTTTCGCGTCGCGGTCGCGCTGTTTGCGGGCCTGTCGCAGGTTGATGGTCTTGGTCATGCGGTTCCCATGAAAAGCCGGGGCGCGGGTATTCTACCGCGCCCCGGCCGGATCCGGTCAAGATCCGATCAGCCCTTGGGGCTGATCATGTCCTCGGGGCGGACGACACGGTCGAAGGTCTCGCCATCCACGAAGCCAAGGGCGATGGCTTCCTCGCGCAGGGTGGTGCCGTTCCTGTGGGCGGTCTTGGCGACCTTGGTGGCGTTGTCATAGCCGATGGTCGGCGCCAGGGCCGTCACCAGCATCAGCGATTCCTTCATCAGCTTTTCGATTCGCGCCACGTTGGCCTGCGTGCCGACCACCATGTTGTCGGTAAAGCTGCCCGCCGCATCGCCCAGCAACTGCATGGATTGCAGCACGTTATAGGACATCATCGGGTTATAGACGTTCAGCTCGAAATGCCCCTGCGAGCCCGCAAAACCGATGGCCGCGTCGTTGCCCATCACATGAGCGCAGACCATGGTCAGCGCCTCGGCCTGGGTCGGGTTGACCTTGCCCGGCATGATGGACGACCCCGGCTCGTTCTCGGGCAGGATCAATTCGCCCAGGCCCGAACGCGGGCCTGATCCCAGCAGGCGCATGTCGTTGGCGATCTTGAACAGGGACGCCGCGACCGTCTTCAGCGCGCCCGAGAAGAAGACCATCGCGTCATGCGCGGCCAGGGCCTCGAACTTGTTGGGCGCGGTGACGAAGGGCAGGTCGGTGATCTTGGCGATCTCCGCCGCGATTGCGGTGTCCCACCCTTTCTTGGTGTTCAGGCCGGTGCCGACGGCGGTGCCGCCCTGAGCCAGTTCGTAGATGTCGGTCAGCGCCAGCTTGACCCGCTCGATCCCCTTGGCCACCTGATGGGCATAGCCGCCGAATTCCTGGCCCAGCGTCAGGGGCGTTGCGTCCTGCGTGTGGGTGCGGCCGATCTTGATGATGTCCTTGAATTCCTCGGACTTGGCGACCAGGGCCTTGTGCAGCTTTTCCAGGCCGGGGATCAGCGTGACGCGCGCGACCATGCCGATGGCGACATGCATCGCGGTCGGGAAGGTGTCGTTCGAGCTTTGCCCCATGTTCACGTGGTCGTTCGGATGGACCGGCTTCTTGCTGCCCAGTTCACCGCCCAGGATCTCGATGGCGCGGTTCGAGATGACCTCGTTGGCGTTCATGTTCGACTGCGTGCCCGATCCGGTCTGCCAGACGACCAGCGGGAAGTTGTCGTCGAACCTGCCTTCGAAGACCTCGGTCGCGGCCTGCTCCATGGCCTTGCCGATGGCGGGGTCCAGGTCGCCATTGGCCTGGTTCACGCGCGCCGCCGCCAGCTTGATCGCGCCAAGCGCGCGGATGATGGCCACAGGCTGGCGTTCCCAGCCGATGGGAAAGTTCTGGATCGAACGCTGCGTCTGCGCGCCCCAGTATTTGCTGGCATCAACCTCCAGCGGGCCGAAGCTGTCGGTCTCGGTGCGGGTCTTGGTCATCGGAAGGCTCCCTCGCGGTTTGGCGCGGTTCTAGCCGCCGGAAGCGCGATAGGCAATCGGTATGCGACGGTATGCCGATGCTAGGTGGCCGCCAGCGCATCCATGGCTTGACGCAAGGCGCTGTCCTGTGTGTCAGGCAAAGGCAGGATCGGGAGCGGGGGCTGCGCGTCGCTCAGGCCCAGCAGGTTCGCGGCCCGGTGAACGGTGCGGAAGCTGCTGGAAGTCTTGAACAGCGCCCACATTGCCTCGAAGGCCTTGTCGGTCCGGGCGGTCTCATGCGCGTCGCCCGATTGTGCGGCACGGACAAGGCGCAGCATCTCGGCGGGCCAGGTTCCGGCGGCGACGCTGTAGAAGGCATCGGCACCCGCCAGCATCGCGGGGGCGCAACCCCAATCGCCGCTGTAGCCGATGGAAAAGCCGGGGGGCAGGGCCGCGCGCAGGGTGGCGATCTCACCCGCGAAACCGCCATTGGCGGGCAGGGGCATCTTGACCGCCCGAATAGAGGGAACGGTCGCCAGACGCGTCAGCAAGCCGGTGGAAAAGGTGAAATGCGTGGTCGTGGGGTTGTTGTAGATGCAGATCGGCAGGTCGCTGGCCTCGGCAATCGCAGCGTAATGCGCGAAGACTTCATCTTCTATCAGCGGGGTGTAGGAGATGGGCGCCACCAGCAGGGCATCCGCGCCACTGGCCTTGGCATGACGGGCCAAGGATTGCGCGGCATCCGTGCGCAGGGCGCCGACGCCCACGATGACGGGCAGCCTTCCGCCGATCTCGTCCATCGTCGCCTCGACAACCGCCCGCCGCTGGTCCGGGTCCAGATAGGCATAGCCGCCGGTGCTGCCCAGGATGCCGACCGAATCGACCTGCGCATCCGCGATCCGGCGCAGGATGCTGCGAAGGTCGGCCTGCCTGACCCGGCCGTCAGGGTCGGAGGGCGTGATCGGAAAGGCGGAAAGGCCGTGGAAAAGGTGCATCGGATCCTCGCGTGTCGCGCGCAGATGGCCATGCGCGCGCCGCAATGGCAAGGTTCAGGCGAACAGCATGCCGTCCAGTTCGTTGCCTGCTTCATCGACGGCGTGGCACCAGACGCGAAAGCCGGTCAGCGTGTGCGGCCCGAAGGTGTTGATCAGCGGCACGTCGGCAGCATCCATGCCACGCGCCACCACCACGCGGCCAATGCGGCGCTGGTTGTTGCGGGGATCGAAGGTCCACCACTTGCCGCCCAGGAAGACCTCGATCCAGGCGGCGAAATCCATGGGCGCGGCGGCGGCGGGCACGCCGATGTCGCCGACATAGCCGTTGACGTATCGGGCCGGGATGTTCAGCGCGCGCAGATAGGCCAGCGTCAGATGGGCGAAGTCGCGGCAGACGGCCACGCCGTCGTTCCGGGCGCTTGCCGCCGTGCGGAATTGCGAAGCCAGCTTGTAGTCGAAGACCATGCTGCCGTTGACGTGATCGACGATATGCTGGACGCGGTTCCAGCCCGGCGCGACATGGCCGAACAAGGTCCAGGCTTCGTCGCTGACCAGGTCCACCTCGACATAACGCGAGGCGGTGAGGTAGCCCAGCACCTCGGACGGCAGGGCCTCGACGGGCCATTCGACGGCGTTGAAATCGGCCTCGTCGCGGGTGCCGGCGTCGTTGATGGTGATGTCGCTGAAAAGCGTGAAGGTGCCCGCCGGCGCCACCATGCGCCGGCAGATATTGCCGAAACGATCGACATAGTTCTGGACCGGGACATGCGGCACCGTCCTGAAATCCTCGGGGAAGGCATAGTCGCGGTGCCGTGCCGGCTCTGGCGTCGTCAGGCTGATCAAAGGCGTGGGCTGCGCCACCTCGATCGTCATTTCGTGCCCGATCCTGATGCGCATCAGGCGACCGTCGCATCCATCGTGACTTCGGCGTTCAGAAGCTTCGAGATCGGGCAGCCTTCCTTGGCCTTCTGCGCCAGATCCTCGATCTGCTCCTTGTCGCCGCTGCCCGAGATTCGCGTGACAAGATGCGCCTTGGTGACGGTGAAGCCCTCGCCGTCCTTTTCCAGCGTGATCTTCGAGGTGGTCTGGATGCCGATGTCGCCGATGCCCGCCTCGCCCAGCATCTTGGATAGCGCCATGCTGAAGCAGGCGGCATGGGCGGCGCCGATCAGTTCCTCGGGGTTGGTGCCCGGCTCATCACCGAAGCGGTTGTTGAAGCCATAGGGCAGGTCGTCCAAGGCCCCAGACTGTGTCGAGACCGTGCCCTTGCCATCCTTGAGCCCGCCTTGCCACCTGGCCGATCCGCTGCGCGTGAACATGCGTTGTCCTCCTTGCGTTCATGCTTTCGCACGTCGAACGCCGGGGGCAAGCCTTCGGTTCAGATATCAGCGGGTCGGGAACAGCCGCTGGTGTTCGGCGATGGCAAAGCGGTCAGTCATGCCTGCGACGTAATCAAGGACGATACGGGCGCATTGTGTCTCGTCCCCGGCCTCGCGCGCGACGCGGCACCAGTGGTCGGGCATCTGGCCGGGATCGTGCAGGAACAGCGGGAACAGGTCGTTCAGCATGGCGGTCACGTTGCTGCGCTCCACCACGACGGAAGGGGCACGATACATGCGCGTGAACAGGAAGGACTTGATCGCCTTGATGTTCTGATAAAGCGGCTTGGAAAAGCGGATGATCGGCCCGTCCATGTCGCGGATCTCCTGTGCGGATTCCGGCTGCAACCCGGCCAGGCGGTTCTGTGCGACGGCGATCACGTCCTCCACCATGACGCCGAAGACGCGGCGCAGCGCCTCGTACCGGCGGCGGGTGGGGTCGAGACCGGGATAAAGCCGGTCCACCTCGGCGAAGGCGGGGCCGACGACGGGCAGTTCGGCCAACTCGTCCTCGGTAAACAGTTCGGCGCGCAAGCCGTCGTGCAGGTCGTGGTGGTTATAGGCCACGTCGTCGGCCACCGCCGCGACCTGCGCCTCGGCGCTGGCATTGGTGTGCAGTTCCAGATCCCACTGGGCATTCACCTCGGCCAGGGCATAGGGCAGGGGGCCGGTGACGGGGCCGTTGTGCTTGGCGATGCCCTCCAACGCTTCCCAGGTCAGGTTCAGGCCGTCAAAGTCGGCGTAATGGCGTTCCAGCCGGGTGACGATGCGCAGGGCCTGGGCGTTGTGGTCAAAACCCCCATAAGGTTCCATCAGCGCGGCCAGGGCATCTTCCCCCGTATGGCCGAAGGGCGGGTGCCCCAGATCATGTGCCAAGGCCACGGTTTCCGCCAGATCCGTGTTCAGGCCCAACGCGCCGGCGATGGTGCGGGCAACCTGGGCCACCTCGATCGTATGGGTCAGGCGGGTGCGGAAATAGTCGCCGCGATAGGCCTCTCCATCATGTTCGACAAAGACCTGGGTCTTGTGCTTCAGGCGGCGGAAGGCGCTGGAATGGATGATGCGGTCGCGGTCGCGCTGCCAGGGGCTGCGGAAGGTGGACATGCGTTCGGGATGCAGCCGCCCGCGGCTGGCTTCGGGATGGCAGGCATAGGGGGCAATCACGGCAGCAGGGCCTTCCTTGCAACAGGTCCGGTGGACACTATATTTAGGCACTGCCGACGAAAACGGGAACGCCCCATGAACCTGCCCCCCAAAGTCACCGAACGCGCCTTTGCCCGCCTGGCCGAGATCAACGATTCGGGCGAGATCCGCCCGTTGCGCGTGGCCGTGTCAGGCGGCGGCTGTTCGGGGTTTCAGTATGACATTCGTCTGGATCAGGCCGAGGCCGACGACCTGGTGCTGGAAGGCGCGGGCCAGAAGGTCGTGGTCGATCCCGTCTCGCTGCCGTATCTGGCGGGGGCCACCATCGACTTTGCGGACGAACTGATCGGCGCGCGCTTCGTGATCGACAATCCCAACGCCTCATCCAGTTGCGGCTGCGGCACCTCGTTCTCGATCTAGCCGCAGACCCTGTTGCGGGTGTCCAAGTCGATCTCCAGTCGCAGCAGTCCGGGGGTCGGCAGGCGGTTCGCGTCTTCTTCGAGTTCTTCGTCCAACTCGATGACCTCGGTCGTCACCGTCAGACCCTGGCACAGGTCCAGCGGACCTGCCGACGCCACGCGAACTCTGCCGTCAGTCTCGATCAGGCGGATGATGTAGCCGTGCTTGCGGGCGACCGAGGCGACAAAGGTCATTGGCTCCTCGACCTGGGTCCATTCGGTGTCGGGACCGAACAGCGCATCCTCGCCCTGCCAGTCGGTGCCGTGGGCAAAGCGGACGGTCCATGTGCCTGGTGGGACCAGCAGGCGGAAGAACTGCCCGCCATGGATATATCCTGCCATGACCGGATCGCCCCCGGCTTCGGGCGACAAGAAGACCGCATAGTCCCGCCCCGGCAGCGTCTGCACGACCAGCGGCAGCGTCGCGGGCAACCCGCTGCGGTTCCACATCAGCCCCGCGCGCGGCCGATCCTGCGCCAGGGCGGGCAGGGTCAGGATGATCGTCAGCAGAAGGGCGATCAGGCGGCGCATAGGGGGGAACTTAGGCGTCCCGACTCCGGTTGCCAATTGCGGGACAGCGGATAAAGATGCGGCCCATGAAAATCGCGACATTCAACATCAATGGCGTCAAGGCCCGGATCCAAGCGCTGACTGACTGGTTGGCCGGATCGGCGGCCGATCTGGTCGTCCTTCAGGAAATCAAGTCCGTGGACGAGGGCTTTCCCCGCGCCCATTTCGAGGATCTGGGCTGGGCGGTCGAGACCCACGGCCAGAAGGGCTTCAACGGCGTCGCGATCCTGTCGAAGCTGCCGCTGGAAGATGTGACGCGCGGTTTGCCGGGCGACGATGCCGACGAACAGGCCCGCTATATCGAGGCGACGGTGGTCGGTTCCACGGCCGTGCGCATCGCCGGGCTTTATCTGCCCAACGGCAATCCGGCGCCGGGGCCGAAATACGACTACAAGCTGGCCTGGATGGAGCGTCTACGCCTGCGCGCCGCGGAACTGCTGGAAAGCGAGCTTCCGGTGGTGATGCTGGGCGACTTCAACATCATCCCCGAACCCCGCGATGCCGCCCGGCCGCAGGCCTGGGTCGATGATGCGCTGTTCCTGCCCCAAAGCCGCGAGGCGTTCCGGCGGATCGTCAACCAGGGCTGGACGGATGCTGTCCGCATCCGCGACCCCTGGGCCACGCGCGGGCCGTTCACCTTCTGGGATTATCAAGCCGGGTCCTGGTCGCGCGACGACGGCATCCGCATCGACCACCTGCTGCTGTCGCCGCAGGCCGCCGACCTGCTGGTGGAAACCGGCATCGACAAGGAAGCCCGCGCGGGCGAAAAGCCCAGCGATCATGTTCCCGTGTGGGTGCGTCTGGCGGCCTAGAGTACCAGCACGCCCGAATGCTTGGCCTTGTGTTCGGGCTCGACGTGGATGGTGATCTGCGCATCATCCAGCCGTTTCTTTAGCGCGGTCTCGATGCGGTCGCAGATCGCATGGGCCTGGGCCACAGGCGTGTCGCCGTCCACGACAAGGTGGAAGTCGATAAAGGTCATGCTGCCCGCATGGCGGGTCCGCAGGTCATGCGCCTCGATCGCGCCGTCCGCATGGTCCGAGATGGTGGCCCGGATGTCGCGCAGCATGTCGTCCGACACCGCCCTGTCCATCAACCCGCCAAGCGAGGCCGACATCACCTTCCAGCCCGACCACAGGATGTTGATCGCCACCAGTCCGGCCAGGATCGGGTCCAGAAGCGGATAACCCGAAACGGTCGCCAGCAAGACCCCGACGATCACCCCGGCCGAGGTGACGACATCCGACAGCAGGTGGTGTCCGTCGGCGACGAGGGCGGGGGATTTCAGGCGGCGGCCTTGGCGGATCAGCACGGCACACCAGAAGGCGTTGATGCAACCTGCGAAGCCGTTGATCAGCAGGCCCGTGAAGGGCGCGGTCAGCGGCTGCGGGTTGCGGATCCCCTGATAGGCTTCCTCAAGGATCAGCAGGGCCGCGACGATGATCATCACGCCTTCCAGCACGGCTGCCACAAACTCTGCCTTGTGGTGCCCATAGGGGTGGCTGCGGTCGGCAGGACGCTGGGCAATGCGGATTGCGATCAGCGCGGCAAGGGCCGTCGCCACGTTGACGGTGCTTTCAAGCGCATCCGACAGCAGCGCCACCGAACCCGTCAGGTGCCACGCCAGCGTCTTGAGGGCAAGCACGACGATCCCGATCGCAATGCTGCCCAGGGCAATCTTGATGGTGCGATTCATCGCGACGGTCCTTCATCACATGCCCCCCGTCGGGCTGCATGTGGCAGAACGCGGCCCCAGTTGCAACTGGAAAGGGCCGCTGGACGCCACCCCAGACCACGGGCTAGAGGGACGGAATGCAGGCCCTTGCGATCTATCTGACTGCCGCCCTGGCTGAAATCGCCGGCTGCTTCACCTTCTGGGCATGGCATCGCCTGGACCAGTCGCCTTTGTGGCTGATGCCAGGCATGGCCTTGCTGGCGCTGTTTGCCTGGATCCTGTCGCTCAGCCCGACCGATCTCGCGGGACGGGCCTATGCGGCCTATGGCGGCGTCTATATCACCGCGTCCGTTCTGTGGCTTTGGCTGGCCGAGGGGCGCAGGCCCGATCAGTGGGATGTGCTGGGCACCGCAGTCTGCCTGGCTGGCGCGGCGATCATCCTGTGGGGACCGCGCGCCGCCTGAAGGTCAGTCGTCGCCGTCGTCGCGATATTCGTCGTCGTCGCCGAAGCGGGCGTCATCCGCGTATTCGTCCTCGCCCTCGCCCACATACTTGGCGCTGAGCGCAATGGAATGATTGTCATGCGTGGGATCCATGACGACATCAGAGGGGATCTCTCCGGCCAGCCATTCGCGCAGTTCCTCGCGGATTTCGGACGGTTCCTGGCCGGTCGCCTCTGCAAGATAGGCCACGAAGGCACGCTGATCGCCGTCGATCTCGTCCAGGTCGGTTTCATCGACCTCGGGCCATTTCTCGACGATCGCCTCGTAGAAGGCGGCCCAGTTCTGCTGCACATGGCTCCATTTCATCAGTATCCGCCTCCCATCGAGGATTGCGCCCAGTTTGCAATTCCGGTGATGTCCTCACCGACACCCGCGACCGTATTGCAGCCAGCCAGCACCGCGCAGGCCAGCAGCATGCCCAAGACTGCCTTCATTCTTCTGCCTCCTGCCACCACAGCTCGGGCAGGAAGCCCGGCCAATCTCCGTAAAGCGGCGTTGTCTGGGCAGGATACCGCAGGTCCGCAGCATGGGCCAGCCGCGAGACCGGCGAGAACCCGGCCGGTATCACGTAACGCCCTGCGGTCAGGATTCGATCCAGCGCGCGGACGGCGGAAGTGAATTCCTCATCCGTTTCCGATCGGACCATTGCGGCGATGACGGCATCGGCCGCCGGACTTTTCATGCCCATCCAGTTCCGGCTGCCCGGCTGGTCCGCAGCCTCGGACCCCCAGTAGAGCAACTGTTCGTTTCCCGGTGACAGCGACAAGGCGCGTTCATACCAGGTCATGTCGAACTGGAATTCATTGGTGCGCTGCACGAACTGGGCCGGGTCCAGCAACGTGATGCGCACCTGCATCCCCAGGTTCCGCAGCGCCTGGACATAGATGTCGGCAATCTGCTGGGTTTCGGATGCGGTGCGCATGGCGGTGCCGGACTGGTTCAGCAGGATCTCGAAGGCGAAGGGGCGGCCTTCCGCGTTTTGCAGGACACCATCGCGCACGGACCATCCCGCGTCGGCCAGCAGCGCCATCGCCCGCCGCAGGCCCGCCCGATCCAGGGCGCGGTCTGACCCCTCGGGCAAGGCATAGCCCTCGATGGTGCCGGGGGGCAGATCCGTGGCGAAGGGTGCCAGCAGTTCGGCCACGCGGCCCGTCGCGGGGCCAGGCTGCATGGCCAAGCTGGAATTTGCGAAATACGAGGTGATCCGCTGGTCCTTGCCACCATTCAGCGTGGCATTGATGAAACGGAAGTTGAACGCCTCGATCATGGCCTGGCGGACCCGCCAGTCGGCAAACAGTGGGTTGCGGGTGTTCATCACCAGCCCCATGATCCCCGATGGGCGGCCATTGGGGATTTCCGCCTTGACTGCATCCCCCCGCGTCATCAGGGGGAAGTTGTATTCCTGTTCCCACTTGTTGGCTGACAGTTCCCGCCAGACCGTGACCTCGCCTGCCTTGAAAGCCTCGAACATGGCATTGGCGTCACCGAAATAGTCATAGCGGATCACGTCAAGGTTGTTGCGCCCTTTGTTGACGGCCAGATCCTTGCCCCAATAATCGGGATCGCGCCGAAAGGTGACCATGCGCCCCGGTTCGACCTGGTCCACGACATAGGGGCCGGACCCGATCGGCGCCTCCAGCCCCGAGGCCGAGAAGTCCTTCCCTTCCCACTGCGCCTTCTTCAGAACCGGCCGCAGCCCCATCAGCATGGCCAGCTCCCGGTCGTTTTCCGAAAAGGTAAAGCGGATGCGGCCGGGGCCGGTCTGTTCCATCTTCGCGACCTTGGACCAGGCACCGTGATAGCGTGGATGACCCTGCGTTCCCAGCGTCTCGTATGACCACATCACGTCCTCGACGGTCACGGGCGATCCGTCCGAGAACCGGGCCTCGGGGCGCAGGGTGAATTCCACCCAGCTTCGGTCCGGCGCCGTTTCGACGGACTGCGCCAGAAGGCCGTAAAGCGTGAAGGGTTCGTCAAGGCTGCGATACATCAAGGTCTCGGCGACATGGACGCCGACGCCCCATGCTGCATTGCCTTTCAACACCCAGGGCTTGAGCGAGTCGAAGCCACCCGGTTCGGCCAAACGAATCATCCCGCCTTGGGGCGCGTCGGGGTTGACGTAGGGGAGTGCTTGGAATCCTTGAGGTAGAGCAGGCTGACCATACATCGCAAGCCCGTGGACCGGTTCGGCACGTCCTTCGAGCGGCATTGATGCAACAGTCAGAAAACCGCCGGAAATCAGGCACAAGGCACGAATAATCGCGGATTTGTTAAGGTTTCTTAAGAATTTCATCGCCTGTCTGCCCGGTTTTCTTCTTTTCGATACAAATTCAACTAACTCGGATGGAGATCGTCAATGGCGGGTCGAACTTCTTCGTTGGACTCTGACAGGCATTAGCGTATAAATGGCTTACTGCTCGATAGGTTTCTTGCCTGTATGAAACCTGCCTCATGACTTGCGCCCGCCTTGTGCGGGCGCTTTTTTTTGCCCATGCTGCACCTGCAAACGGCTTGGGCGCTTGCTGCCCGTCTTAAAGCCGACAGTCAGGAGGGGGGCGATGTTCCAAAAATTTCTAGACGGTAAAACCGCAGTCGTGACGGGTTCTAACTCTGGCATCGGGCTGGGCATTGCGCATCGCCTGGCCATGGCGGGGGCGGATATCGTCCTGAACAGTTTCACGGATCGGGACGAGGATCATGCCCTGGCTGAGTCCGTGGCCCGGGACCATGGCGTCGCCGCGCGCTATATCAAGGCGGACATGTCCAGGGGCGATGAATGCCGGGCCTTGATCAGCCAGGCGGGGCGCTGCGATATCCTGGTAAACAATGCGGGCATCCAGCATGTCGCGCCGATCCCGGATTTCCCGGTCGAAAAGTGGGACGCGATCATCGCCATCAACCTGACCTCGGCCTTTCACACGACTGCAGCGGCCCTGCCGATGATGCGGGCCGCGGGCTGGGGGCGCATCATCAATGTCGCGTCCGCCCACGGCCTGACGGCAAGCGCCTTCAAATCCGCCTATGTGGCGGCCAAGCACGGGATCGTCGGCTTCACCAAGGTCACGGCACTGGAAACCGCAAAAGAGGCGATCACCTGCAATGCGGTCTGCCCCGGCTATGTCCTGACGCCGCTGGTCGAGGCGCAGATCCCCGACACGATGAAGGAATACGGCATGAGCCGCGACGAGGTCATCCAGAAGGTCATGCTGGAGCGCCAACCATCGAAAGAGTTCGTGACGGTCGAACAACTGGGGGACACGGCGGCCTTCCTGTGCAGCGACGCCGCGGCCCAGATCACCGGCACCGCCATCAGCGTCGATGGAGGATGGACCGCCCTGTGACGGAACCGTTCGCTCAAGGGCCGCTGTCTATGACGACAGCGCATCCTCGATGTCGCGAAGATCGGAATTCGTCAGGTTCTTGGCCACTTCCCTGCGCAGGCGGAATTGCAGTTCCTTGTGATACCGCTTGCGCAGCATCCCCAGGGTGGACGGATCCGCGATGATGACGATGTCGTCCGCCTTGTGCTTCAGCACCAGGTCGTTCAGGTGATCGACAAGCCGGGCTGCAAACACCGCGGGATCGGCCGCAGGCACAATGTCGGAGTTGACGTCACCGGCTTTTGGCTGGTTCAGGCTTTCCGGCGTGACCCGTTCGGTTTCAGACAACTCGATGCCGTGCCTGGCCGTATTGCGGAACAGCGTCGCCGAATGGCCATCGGCCACGACAACCAGAGTGTCATGAGGAAGCATCGTGATCTCCTGTCGTTACCAGGTACGGAAACGCAGGATCACAAGCCTCAGTTGCACCCTTCGCAGAAGCGGCGGATGCGGGTAACGGCCTCGGTCAACTGCTGGTCGCTGGTCGCGTAAGAGATGCGGAAATGCGGGGACAGGCCGAAAGCCGCGCCGAAGACCACCGCAACGCCGGTTTCATCCAGCAGCGCATTCGCGAAGGCCTCGTCATCCGTGATCGCCACGCCCGCAGCCGAGGTCTTGCCAATAAGCCCCTCGATGGAGGGATAGACATAGAACGCCCCTTGCGGCGTGGGGCAGTCGATGCCGGGACAGGCGTTCAGCCCGGTCACCACCAGATCACGGCGGCGCTGAAAGACGGCGCGGCTTTCGCTGATGTAGTCCTGCGGTCCGGTCAGTGCCGCCTCGGCCGCGTATTGGCTGACCGAACAGGGATTCGACGTCGATTGCGATTGCAGTTTCGCCATGGCCTTGACCAGCGGCTCCGGTGCCGCGCCATAGCCGATGCGCCAGCCTGTCATGGCATAGGCCTTGCTGACACCGTTCATGATCAGCGTGCGGTCCTTCAGGCGTGGTTCGACTTGGGCAGGTGTCACGAAATCGAATCCGTCGAAGACCAGGTGTTCATAGATGTCGTCCGAGAGGCACCAGACCTGCGGATGGCGCAGCAGAACGTCGGTCAGCGCCTGCATGGCTGCGCGATCGTATCCAGCACCCGACGGGTTGGAGGGCGAGTTCAGGATCAGCCATTTCGTGCGTGGCGTGATGGCAGCCTCAAGCGCGTCGGGTGTCAGGCGAAACCCCTGATCCAGCCCGCATTCGACGATCACCGGCTTGCCCCCCGCCAGAAGCACCATGTCGGGATAGCTGACCCAATAGGGGGCAGGGATGATGACCTCGTCGCCATCGTCCAGCGTCGCCATCAGCGCGTTGAACAGGATCTGCTTGCCGCCCGTGCCGACCGTGATCTGCGACGGGGCATAATCCAGCCCGTTTTCCCGCGCGAACTTGTCGCAGATCGCGCGTTTCAGCGACGGCGTGCCGTCCACGGCGGTATAGCGCGTGTGGCCCGCATCAATGGCGGCCTTCGCCGCGTCACGGATATGGCTGGGCGTGTCGAAATCCGGCTCTCCGGCGGACAGGCTGATGATGTCGCGTCCCTTTGCCCGCAACTCGGCCGCGCGGGTCGTCATCGCGATCGTCGGCGATGGCTTGATTCGGCTCAGGCGGTCGGACAGGAAAGCCATGGCGGTCCTTGCTGGTTTGAACGTCTTGCCTGCATGGATTATGCTGCGGATCCCAGGACGGCAAGCGTCGCGGAAGGATGGAAGAATGATCGAATCGGCTGAAACCCGTCTGCGCCGCCTGAAGATGCGCAGCTGGCGCCGGGGCATGAAGGAAATGGATCTGATCCTGGGCCATTTCGCCGATGGGCCCCTGGCATCGCTGAATTCGGCCGAACTGGATGCCTATGAGGCCATGCTGTCTGAAAATGATCAGGATCTGTATCTGTGGGTAACGGCACGGGTGAACGGCGGCACCAATCGCGGTCCCGCCGAAGTCAGTGCGATCCTGGACCGGATTGCGGATCATGCCGCGGAACGGCTGAGGCCCGTTCGATAAAATTCTTCCTACTCTGTGCGGGAAATTCGGTTGCATTAACTGAAGATTTTGGTTTTTGCGTCAATATCGGGCCATGAGGAACAAATCAGGACCGCGAGACGCCATGATTTCACCCGCGCCGCGCGATATGCGCCCCCAGGCCGACGTTCAGGCCCTGCCGGATCTGGCAGACACGACCGAAGCCTATCTTGAATCCCTGCAGCTTCTGGAACGGCTGCACCGGCTGATGCTGGATCTGGTCAAGGACGAATTCGAACGCCTTGGCCAGCACGATCTGACCCCGGTGCAGGCCATGATCCTCTACAACCTCGGCGGGGCCGAGGTGTCGGCGGGCGAACTTCGGTCCCGCGGCATGTATCAAGGATCGAATGTCAGCTATAACCTGAAGAAGCTGGTGACGATGGGCTATGTCCATCACGAACGCAGCGACATGGACCGCCGTTCGGTGCGGGTCAAGCTGACGCCGGAAGGCCAGGCGATCCGCGACATGGTCCACCGCCTGTTCCTGCGCCATGCCGAAGGCCTGGCCATGTCCGGCGTGCTGGAAGACCCGCCCCTGGAGCAGGTCAACCTGCAAAGCCGCCGGATCGAGCGGTTCTGGCTGGAACAGATCCGCTATATCTATTGACCCGCGGGTGCAGCCTTACCAGTGGCCGGTATTTTCCATGCTGGCCCAAGGCTCGGCCGAGGGCAGGTGATCGCCTTCCTGCAGCAGTTCGATCGAGACATTGTCAGGGCTGCGCACGAAGGCCATGTGCCCGTCCCGCGGCGGACGGTTGATGGTGACGCCAGCGTCCATCAGCTTCTGGCAAAGGTCATAGATGTTGCCGACGCGATAGGCCAGGTGGCCGAAGTGGCGGCTGTCGGAAGGCAAACCTTCATCGCCGTCCCAGTTGTAGGTCAGTTCGACCGGACATTCCGGCTGGCCCGGAGGCGCCATGAAGACCAGCGTAAAGCGGCCCTTGTCGTTGTCGATGCGGCGCGTTTCCTCCAGCCCCAGCAGCTTGAAGAAGGCCATGGTCCTGTCCAGATCCTTTACACGAACCATGGTGTGCAAGTAGCGGATATTCATCAAGATCCTCCTGTTGGGTCAGCGGCGACGCAGGTATTCGAAGAGGGTGCAGCGGGGCGTTTCCTGGCGCAAGTCAACCGACCCCAGACAATGCCACTGATCCTTCTCGAAGTCGGGAAAGAACGCGTCCGCATCCTCGACATCCAAGTCCACCTGGGTCAGCAGCAAGCGGTCGGCTTTGGGAAGCAATGCATGATAGATGCCTGCACCGCCAATGCCATAGACCCGACGATGACCCAGGCTGTGCGCGTGATCCACAGCGGCCTGCGGGGTGGAGATAACATTTTCTGCGACTGCAGGGTCTGATGACACGACCAGGTTCAGCCGGTTCTTCAGGGGTTTGAAAGGCAAGCTTTCCCAGGTCTTGCGACCCATGATGACAGCCCCGCCGGTCGTCTCTCGCTGGAAGAAGGCCAGATCCTCGGGCGCGTGCCAGGGGATGTCGTTGTCCTTGCCGATGGCGCCATTGCGGTCGCGGGCTGCGATCAGGGTCAGCATGGATCAGACCGCCACGGGGGCCTTGATGGCCGGATCGGGGTCATAGTTCAGCACCTCAAAATCGTCATAACGGAAATCGAAGATTGAACCAACTTCGCGCCGCAGGCGCAATTGGGGCAGCGGCTTCGGCGTCCGCGCCAACTGGGTCCGCACCTGATCCACGTGGTTCGAATAGATATGCGCGTCGCCGATGGAATGCACGAAGTCGCCCGGCTCATAGCCGGTGACATGGGCCAGCATCACCTGCAACAGCGCATATGATGCGATGTTGAAAGGCACCCCCAGGAACATGTCGGCCGACCGCTGGTACAGCTGCAGGTGCAGCTTGCCCGCCAGAATCCGCACCTGCCACAGCGTGTGGCAGGGTGGCAGTGCCATGTCCGGGACGTCCCCGGGATTCCAGGTCGACACGATCAACCGGCGGGAATCCGGCGTCTTGCGGATTGCTTCCACAAGGTCCGCGATCTGATCCACATGGCCTGCGAAGAACAGGGGCTGGCCCTCGGCGTCCTGACCGCTGCGTATCAGCTTGGGGAAGCGGCGCCACTGGTGACCGTAAACCGGGCCAAGATCGCCATTTTCGTCCGCCCATTCGTCCCAGATCGAGACACCGTTTTCCTGCAGATAGCGGATGTTCGTATCGCCCGACAGAAACCACAAAAGTTCGTGGATGATCGACTTCAGGTGCAGCTTCTTGGTCGTCACCAGCGGAAAGCCGTCGGTCAGTGGATAGCGACATTGCAGCCCGAAATGACTGATCGTCCCCGTCCCTGTCCGGTCTGTGCTTTCCTGCCCTTGCTCCAGGACCGTGCGCAGGGCGTCGTGGTACTGCCGCATGTCAGACGTCCAGTTCTTCGGCGAAGCGGGCATTTTCCTGGATGTATTCGAAGCGCAGTTCCGGCTTCTTGCCCATCAGCCGTTCGACCAGGTCGCCGGTTTCGCCCCCTTCGTCATCGTCGATGCTGACCCGGATCAGCTTGCGCGTCTTTGGGTTCATCGTTGTGTCCTTCAAGTCCTTGGCGTCCATCTCTCCCAGGCCCTTGAATCGCTGCACGTCGATCTTGCCCCGCCCGCCCAGACCCTTGGCCAGCATCCGTTCCTTTTCTGCGTCATCCGCGACATAGACCCGGTGCGCACCCTGCGTCAGGCGGTAGAGCGGCGGGCAGGCGAGATAAAGGTGCCCCTTGTCGATCATCGGCCGCATCTGCGTGAAGAAGAAGGTCATCAGCAAGGACGCAATATGCGCCCCGTCCACATCCGCATCCGTCATGATGATGACCTTGTCATAGCGCAGGTCATCGACCTTGAACTTGGATCCCATTCCGACGCCAAGGGCTTGGCACAGATTGCTGATTTCCTGGTTGGCCCCCATCTTGGTCGAGGCCGCGCCTAGCACGTTCAGGATCTTGCCCCGCAGCGGCAGCAGCGCCTGGTTGGTGCGGTCGCGCGCCATCTTGGCGCTGCCGCCGGCGCTGTCGCCCTCGACAATGAACAGTTCGGTCCCGTCGCGGCTGGTGGCGCTGCAATCGACCAGCTTGCCGGGCAGGCGCAGCTTCTTGGTGGCCGTCTTGCGGGCCGTTTCCTTTTCCTGCTTGCGGCGCAGGCGTTCGTCGGCGCGCAGGATCAGGAAATCCAGGATCGCGCCCGCCGACTTCGTATCGGCCGCAAGCCAGGTATCGAAATGGTCGCGGACGGCGTTTTCGACAAGGCGCGCGGCCTCGGTCGTGGCAAGGCGATCCTTGGTCTGGCCCACGAATTCCGGTTCGCGGATGAAGCAGGACACAAGCGCGCAGCCGCCGGTCAGCAGATCCTCGCGCGTGATGTTCGCGGCCTTCTTGTTGCTGATCCGTTCGCCATAGGCCCGCACGCCCTTGAGGATCGCGGACCAGAAGCCCGCCTCATGCGTGCCGCCTTCGGGTGTGGGGACCGTGTTGCAATAGGACTGGATGAAACCGTCGCGCGAGGGCGTCCAGTTGATCGCCCAATCGACCTTGCCCGCCGCGCCCTGGCGGCGGAAATCGACGCTGCCCGCGAAGGGGCGGTCGGCATAGGTGCTGGCCCCGTGCAGAGTCTCGGACAGATAGTCCGCAAGACCGCCGGGGAAATGAAAAGTCGCCTCGCGCGGGGTTTCGCCGTCGTCGATTTCCGATTTCCAGCGGATCTCGACACCGCTGAACAGGTAGGCCTTGGACTTTACCATCTTCAGCAGCCGCGCGGGCTTGAAGCGGTGATGGCCGAAGATGTCTTCATCCGCGTGGAAGGTGACGGTCGTGCCGCGCCGGTTGGGGGCGGCGCCGACCCTGGCCACCGGACCCTGCGGAATGCCGCGCGAGAACCGCTGTTCAAACAGCTCCTTGTTGCGCGCGACCTGCACGATCATGCTGTCCGACAGCGCGTTCACGACCGATGCGCCAACCCCGTGCAACCCGCCCGAGGTCTGGTAGGCATCGCCCGAGAACTTGCCGCCTGCGTGCAGCGTGCACAGGATCACTTCCAGCGCCGACTTGCCCGGAAACTTGGGGTGGGGGTCGATGGGGATGCCGCGGCCGTTGTCGCGGATGCTGACACTGTAATCGGCCAGCAGCTCGACCTCGATGCGGGTGGCATGGCCGGCGACCGCCTCGTCCATCGAGTTGTCGAGGATCTCGGCTACAAGGTGATGCAGCGCGCGTTCGTCGGTTCCGCCGATATACATGCCGGGACGCTTGCGCACCGGCTCCAGCCCCTCCAGCACCTCGATCGAGGCGGCGGAATAGCTGTCGGTCGCATCGACTGCGGAAAGAAGATCGTCGGCCATCGGGTTCTGCTCTTGTTCTTGGTTGGGGGACTATCTCATGCTGGCGGGATCAATGCCAGTGCTGCCGGACCAGGCTGCGTCGCGCGGCCGGTTGCGGGATGTGTCATCATATCGGATGTTCCCTTGCCCGTTTCAATCTCACTCGGGTTCGGCCAGCCGTGCGTCCCACATCCTGCGGAAGGCCGGACGGGACTGGCAGCGTTCCAGCCAGGACATGACCGCCGGAAACTGGCTCATCAGTTCCCCGTATCCCTGGGCATAGCGCAAGACTTCGGCCAGGTTGAGGTCCGCCACGGTAAATCGTCCGCCGACCAGATGTTCGTGCGTGGCGAGATGCGCTTCGATCACCTTCAGCGGGCGGATCAGCCGTTCGGCGGCGTTGGCCACGATCGCCTGGTCGTCGCCCGGTTGCAGGCGCGACGGCGCGTGCAGAAACAGGATCGTCAGGGCATCCGGTTCGACGCTGGTGGCGGCGTAAAAGCTCCACTGCATCATCAGCGCGTCTTCGGCCAGGTCAGCGGGGCCGAGATCGCCGCCGTACTTGCGCGCCAGATACAGGGTCGCCGCCAGGGATTCACCCAGCACCAGGCCGTCATCCTCGATCACCGGGATGGTTCCGGCAGGCGAGAGGGCCAGGAATTCGGGGGAATGCGTGTTCAGGGGGGCATCCGGCGCGTCGGGTTCGGCCAGGCGATAGGCCTGGATGACCGGGATCTGGCGAAACTCCAGTCCGATTTCGTGGCAGAGCCAGATGAGGCGCGAGGCGCGCGAACGGGTGACGCCGTGAATGGTCAGCATTGAAAGCTCCTTCTTCCCCTCAAGGCTATGCCAGCTTGATGGGGCGGGAAAGGGGACAAGGCGTGCCCACGCGATTTGATGCAGGTCAAGGAACAGCCCCGCCAGCCGGTCTAGACCGGACCCGCGAAACAGGAGCGATTCTCAAAATGTCCAATTCCGAATTGGACCACCCCAG
Source organism: Paracoccus yibinensis (assembly GCF_030846195.1). Lineage (GTDB taxonomy): Bacteria > Pseudomonadota > Alphaproteobacteria > Rhodobacterales > Rhodobacteraceae > Paracoccus > Paracoccus yibinensis. The sequence goes on along the minus strand of NZ_JAVCWH010000001.1, from coordinate 207,273 downwards.
CCTTTACGCCAAGCGGGAACCGATCTTTCCGAAACGCGTCAAGGGGCGGTTCAGGAACCTCAAATGGATTGTCATGGCGGTTGCCCTGACGATCTATTACGTCATGCCGTGGCTGCGATGGGACCGTGGTCCCACCATGCCGGATCAGGCCGTGCTGGTTGACCTGGCCAACCGGCGGTTCTTCTTTTTCTGGATCGAGATCTGGCCTCACGAATTCTATTTCGTGGCGGGCCTTCTGGTCATGGCGGGGTTGGGCTTGTTCCTGTTCACCAGTGCCCTGGGACGGGTGTGGTGCGGCTATGCCTGTCCGCAGACGGTCTGGACCGACCTGTTCATGTTGGTGGAACGCTGGATCGAGGGCGATCGCAACGCACGCATCCGCCTGCATCGTCAGGAATGGGACGCGCAGAAGATCCGGCTGCGGCTGGCCAAATGGGCCGTCTGGCTGGTGATCGCGCTGATGACCGGCGGGGCCTGGATCTTCTATTTCACCGACGCTCCGACACTTCTGGGTAACCTGCTGACCGGCCAGGCCCATCCCGTCGCCTATATCACCATGGCGATCCTGACTGCGACGACCTTCTTCTTTGGCGGCTTTGCCCGCGAACAGATCTGCATCTATGCCTGCCCCTGGCCCCGCATTCAGGCGGCGATGATGGACGAGGACACCTTGACCGTCGCCTATCGCGAATGGCGGGGCGAACCGCGGGGCAAGACTAACGTGCGACACCGCCCTGCCGCCGCAGCCTTCCAGGCCGAGGCTGAAAGCCATGCCGCCGGGCCCGCTGCAGGGGGCAAGTATCCGCCCGTTCCTTATCCCGGCGTGCCGACCGGGGTCGGCGGACCGATCCCCGTCAATTCGGCGGGCGACTGCATCGATTGTCTGGCCTGCGTGAACGTCTGCCCGATGGGCATCGACATCCGCGAAGGACAGCAGATGGAGTGCATTACCTGCGCGCTGTGCATCGACGCCTGCGACGAGATCATGGACAAGATCGGCAAGCCGCGCGGGCTGATCGACTACATGGCGCTGAAGGACGAAACGGCCGAACGTGCCGGCGCGCAGCCGAAATCGGTCTGGCGGCATATCTTCCGGCCGCGCACGATCCTCTATTTCACGCTGTGGTCCGGGATTGGGATCGCGCTGATCGTCGCGCTGTTCATCCGCTCGCCCTTCGACCTCAATGTCTCGCCCGTGCGCAATCCGCTGTTCGTGACGATGTCCGACGGCGCCATCCGCAACACTTATGAGGTTCGCCTGCGCAACAAGCAGCATGACGCCCGCAGCTTCAGCTTCGCGGTCGAGGGCGCGGACGGCCTTGTCGTCACGGTCGAGGGCGCGCCTTCCGGCATGACCGAGGTTCCTGCGGACGAGACGTTGAGCCGCAGGCTTTACGTCACCGCGCCAGCCGGGTCCGAGATTGCGACGCAGGCCACGACGCAGCTTGACCTTGTCGTCCGCGACGAAACCGACGGCACGACCGCATCCGTCGGCACGATCTTCCACGGAAAGGGTGAATAGGATGACCAGGGAACTGACCGGACGCCATGTCCTTTTCATCACGCTGTCGGCCTTTGGCGTCATCATCGCCGTCAATCTGGTCATGGCCTTCCTGGCCGTGGGCAGCTTTCCAGGGCTGGAGGTCAAGAACAGCTATGTCGCCTCGCAGCAGTTCGATCGCGACCGTGCGGCCCAGCAGAGCCTGGGCTGGACCGCAAGGGCCAGCCAGGAAGGCACGCAGATCGCGATCGAGATCGTGGACGCCAAGGGTGCCCATCCCGTTCTGCGCGACTTCTCGGCCACCATCGGGCGGCCAACGCACAAGCGCGACGATGTGACGCCGCAGTTCGAACAGGCAGGCGGCGGCATTTTCCGCGCGCCGCTGGTGCTGGAACCGGGGGCCTGGAATATCGATGTCCAGGCTGTCGCGCCCGACGGAACGCCGTTCCGGCAGCGCTTGGATCATTATGCCGGGGCAAGGGCGAACTGACATGGCCGACCTGACCGCATCAGGCTTCAGCGCCTGTCCCGCCTGCGATGCGGCGCCCTTGGCGCAACGTCTGGCCGACCGTGCCGAAGTGGCGCAGGGCACGGTGATCCTGTCCCTGCCGACTGCCCATTGCGCGACCTGCATCACCGATGTGGAGACCGCGCTGGTCGCTCATCCGGGCGTGCGCAGCGCTCGCGTGAACCTGACCCTGCGCCGCGTCACCGTGGATGCGCCGGGCCTCACTGCCGACGACCTGATCTCGGTTTTGGCGGGTGTGGGATACGAGGCGCACGAACTGGACCCCGATGCGCTGTCGGCCACCACCGCCGACCGGCAGGGCCGCGACCTGCTGATGCGCATCGGCGTGTCGGGATTCGCGATGATGAACATCATGATCCTGTCGGTCGCCGTCTGGTCGGGGGCCGAATCTGCCACGCGGGACTTGTTCCACTGGATCAGCGGCGCCATTGCGCTTCCCACGGTGTTCTTCGCGGGCCAGCCCTTCTTCCGCAGTGCCTGGGCCGCGATCCGGGTAGGCCGGTTGGGCATGGATGTGCCCATTTCGCTGGCGCTGATCCTTGCAAGCGCCATTTCGGTCTATGAGACGATGCAGTCGGGGCACCACGCTTATTTCGACGCGGCGGCGATGCTGTGCTTCTTCCTGCTGATCGGCCGCTATCTGGACCATCGCACCCGCGCCATCGCCCGATCCGCCGCGGCCGAGTTGACTGCGCTGGAGGTTCCGCGCGCCACGCTGCTGCTGGACGGCGCCGAACAAACCGTTCCCGTCGCCGGCCTGCGCCCCGGCGACCTGATTCGCATCCGGCCCGGCGCGCGTATCCCCGCCGACGGCCAGATCGTCGAGGGGCGGTCCGAGATCGACCGCGCCCTTCTGACCGGGGAAACCCTGCCGGTCCTGGCCGCGCCGGGCCAGATGCTGTCTGCGGGTGAGGTGAACCTGACCGGGCCGCTGATCCTGCGCGTGACGGCGGCGGGGCGTGATTCTTCGCTGGCACGGCTGACCGCCCTGGTCGAGGCGGCCGAGGCCGCTCGCGGACGCTACACCTCGCTTGCGGAACGGGCGTCGCGGCTCTATTCGCCCAGCGTTCACCTGATGGCCTTGTGCAGTTTCGCAGGCTGGCTCTGGGCCACCGGCGATCTGCGCCTTGCCGTGAACATCGCGGCGGCGGTTCTGATCGTGACCTGCCCCTGCGCGCTTGGCCTGGCAGTTCCGGCAGTCGCCACGGCGGCATCGGGACGGCTGTTCCGGCGCGGCCTGCTGATCAAGGATGGAACCGCCCTGGAGCGCCTTGCGGAAGTTGATACAGTCGTCTTCGATAAGACCGGCACCCTGACCCTGGGTCGCCCGTCTCTGGTGAGCGCTGATCCGCTGCCCCCGGGCCTGCGCCCCGTTGCCCGCGCCATGGCACTGGCCTCGGCCCACCCCTTGTCGGCAGCCCTGACGGCCGCCTTGGCCGATCACCCTGCCGCCGATCTGACGGACGTGACCGAACATCCCGGTTTCGGCGTCTCGGCCTGCTGGCAGGGCAGGATAGTCCGCCTGGGCCGTGCCGACTGGCTGGGCTGGGCGGATGATGAGGACCGGCCCACCAGTGCGACCTGGCTGGCGGTGGAAGGCCACGCTCCGATCCGCCTGGAGTTCACCGACGAACTGCGCCCCGGAGCAGAGGACTGCGTGGCCATGCTTCGCAAGGCCGGGTTGCGGGTCGTGCTGATCTCGGGCGACAGGCCGGCCGCCGTTGCGAACCTGGCTGCACGGCTTGGCATTGCGGATTTCCATGCCGCCGTCGATCCTCAAGGCAAGGAAGCCATGGTTGCCGATCTTGCCGCCGGAGGCGCGCGCGTGCTGATGGTGGGTGACGGGCTGAACGACACGGCGGCGCTTGCGCGAGCCCATGCGTCGATTTCGCCGGCCAGTGCGCTTGACGCCGCGCGCGTGGCCAGCGACATGGTGCTGACCGGCACCGACCTTGTGCCCGTGGCAGAGGCGGTCACGACCGCGCGTCGTGCCACCCGCCGCATCCAGGAGAACTTCGCGATTTCGATCGCCTATAATATCGTGGCGGTGCCCTTGGCGGTGGCGGGCATGGTGACGCCCTTGATCGCGGCGCTGGCAATGTCGCTCAGCTCGATCACGGTAACGCTGAATGCGCTGCGTCTGCGGGATTGAAAAGGAAACGTCATGGAAATCCTGTCCATCCTGATTCCGGTATCGCTGGGCCTTGGCGCGGCGGGGCTTGTCGCCTTCATCTGGGCCTTGCGGTCGCGCCAGTTCGAGGATCCGAAGGGCGATGCCGAACGCATCCTCAGCGACAAGTGGGACGACCGCCCCAAGCCCGACTGAGGGGACCGGCAGACATGAACAAGGGGCGGAGATCACTCCGCCCCTTGTTCATGTCTTGATGCTGCCTGGCTTCAGCGCCCGACCACCTGGCATTCCTGCGACCGGCTGATGAAACGTTCGCAGACCAGTTCGGCATTGGCCTTGGTCAGGTTGGCAAAGCTTGGCTGAAAGCCTCGCTTGGTATCCGCGACGTGGCGCTGTGCCCCGCCCAGGATGGCGCCATCCTGCAGGGCGCTGCGCAGCAGCAGCTTTTCGGCCTCTGCCTTCGAGGTGAACATGCCCAGCGTCACGCCCCAGCCGCGGCCGCTGTTGGCCGGGCGGGACACGATTTCCAAGGCCTCGGGGTCGGCAAGGTCGCCTTCGCCCATGGCGGCAAGGATCACTGTTTCCGAACGCGGCTTCGGCGCGGGCGAAGCCAGCAGGGACATCGAGGTCGCCCCGTTTTGCGGCACGGCCTCGGCCACGGCGCGGGCGATTGCTTCAGGCTCTGCTCCCGGATTGACTGCCTCGGGCGCGGCGATGCTGGCCGTGGGGCGGGAACGGGGCGCGGGAACGGGGCGGGGGGAGGCGGCGAGGACCGGCGCGGCCAGGCTGGCCGATTGTGGCGCGGGCGCAGTCTCGACCGCCGTTGCCTCTGCCACGGCCACGGACGCGCGGCGGCTGACAGGACGGGCGCTTGCTCTCAAGGATAGCCCACCCACCGGCGCCGCCTGGGGGGCGGCTTCGGCGACAGCCGCTGTCGATGCCAGGGCAGGGCGGCTGACCCGCACCGGCGGAGCAGAAGCCGAAAGCACCAGCCGCTGTGGTTCGGGCGCCGTCGCGGCAGCCGAAGGTGCGACCTGGGCACGGCGCACGACGCGCTGCGCCAGCAGGCGCGGTGCCTCGGGGCGCACCTCGCGGACACGATTCGGCACGCGGCTGAAGCCCGCATCCAGCAACTGCGCCATGACCTGGTTGCGATGCGCGGTCGAGGTGCCGCCCAGGACGGTGGCGACCAGCCGCTTGTTTCCGCGCTGCGCCGAAGCAGTCAGGTTGAAGCCGGCCGCGCGCGTATAGCCCGTCTTGATGCCGTCCGCGCCTTCGTAGGCATCCAGGAACCGCTTGTTGGTCGAGGATACCTGCGCGATCCCGGCATCCGCCGAACGACGCGAGAAGATGTTGTAGTATTGCGGGAAATCATAAAACAGGCGCCGCCCCAGGATGGTCATGTCATGGGCGGACGAATAGTGCCCTTCCTGCGTCAGGCCATGAGCGTTGCGGAAATTGGTGTTCCGCATCCCCAGGGCGCGCGCCATCTGGGTCATCTGCTGGGCAAACGCCTCCTCCGATCCCGCCAGACCTTCACCGATGGCGGTGGCGGCGTCGTTTGCGGACTTGATGGCGGCGGCCCGGATCAGATAGCGCAGTTCGATCCGCTGCCCCGCGCGCAGCCCCAGCTTTGACGGCGGTTCGGCCGCGGCATTGCTGGACACGGGGAATTGCGAATCCAGTCTGACCTGCCCTCGTTCCACGGCCGTGAAGGCCATGTAGAGCGTCATCATCTTGGTCAGGGACGCGGGATGCAGCCGCGTATCCTCGTTTTGCTTGTAGATCGGCTGGCCCGTGCGCGCGTCGATCACATAGGCGGCGAAGGGTGCCGCCGAAAGCGTCGCCGGAGCCAATACGGCCAGCAGAAGAATAGCCCACAGCCGGGCTGCTTGGGGAATATGGATCACTGTCGCGGTCTCTCTGCCTCGGGACGGCATGTCGTTTGTCGCATGCCCTTGCTTAATATTCCGATAATAGCATGACATTCACGGTCATGTAACCGCTCATTTGGTGTATTTTACTGTCCCCTCTCAACTTTGGCCGGGGTTTCATCGGGCGTGAAATGGATTATATTGCTTGCGTAACAGGATCAGCATGACCAGACCGGACAGAATGGCGCACTGGATGACAGACGGCGACGGACCCGACGACCATATCGAACTGGCCGTCAAACCCCGCACGCGCACGCAGCGTCCGCCCATGTACAAGGTGCTGATGCTGAATGACGATTTCACGCCGATGGAGTTCGTGGTGCATGTGCTGGAACGCCTGTTCAACATGACCCATGCCCAGGCGATCGAGATCATGCTGACCGTCCACCGCAAGGGCGTGGCAGTCGTTGGCGTCTTTTCGCACGAGGTCGCCGAAACCAAGGTCGCGCAGGTGATGGAATTGGCGCGGCGGCAGCAGCATCCGCTGCAATGCACCATGGAAAAAGAGTAACAGTGACAACGACTCGTCTGGCCCTGGCCCTTTCGGATGGCCTTCCCGAAGGGGAGTTTCTGGTAATCGGTGCGCGGGGAATGGACGACCTGTCGCCCCTGGAACCGGCGCGAACCCGCATTCAGCAGGGCCACTTTCCCGATCATCGCGCCCTTGCCGCACGCGGATTTCAGGTCGCACCCGTCATCGACGGACGTTTCGATGCGGCCTTGGTGATCCTGCCGCGCGCCAAGGCCGAGGCGCGGGCACGCATAGCCGATGCCGCGTCTCGCTTGGCGCCCGGCGCTGCGCTGTGGATCGACGGGCAGAAGTCCGACGGCATAGATTCGGTCTTGAAAGAAATGCGTGCCCTTGCCCCGGTGGAGGAGGTACACAGCAAGGCGCATGGCAAGATCTTCCGCATGACGGTGCCTGCAGGCGGTTGGCTGCCTGACGACTGGACGACCCGCGCCCACGAGGTCGCGCCCGGCTTCGTGACCCGGCCCGGCGTGTTTTCGGCCGACGGGGTGGATCCCGGATCAGCCATGCTTGCCGCCGCATTGCCCGACAGGATGCCAACCCGGGTCGTCGATCTGGGCGCGGGCTGGGGATGGCTTTCGGCGCAGGCCCTTATCCGGCCCGGCATCGAGATCCTCCACCTGGTCGAGGCGGATCATGCCGCGCTGGAATCCGCCCGTGACAACATCGCCGATCCGCGCGCGCGGTTTCACTGGGCCGATGCGCGGGACTTCACGCTGTCTGAACCCGTGAACGGGATCATCATGAACCCGCCGTTCCACGAGCGACGGGCAGCCGACCCTCGCATCGGTGCCGACTTCATCGCCGCGGCGGCCAGACTGCTGACCGGGGCGGGGCGGCTGTGGATGGTGGCGAACCGGCACCTGCCCTATGAAACGGTCCTCACACAACATTTCGCACATGTAACCGAGATCAGCGGCGATAACCGCTTCAAGGTCATCGAGGCGACGGGCGCGAACCGGGGCGCCGCGCGCAAGGGCCGGCGCTGATGGGCATGTCGATTCAGGGCAAGACGGCCATCGTCACCGGCGCCGCGCGCGGCATCGGCCTGGCCGTTGCCCGGGCCTTCGTGGAACGCGGCGCCCATGTGATGTTTGCGGATACGGACGAAAGCGCACTGGCCACGGCGATGTCGGATTACGACGAACGCGATCCGCATGTCCGCAGCTTCTTGGGCCGGATGTCGGAAAAGCTGGCGACTGCCAACCTTCTGTCGGCCACGCTGGATGCCTTTGACCGGGTGGATATCCTGGTCAACGCGCATCGGCTGGTCAAGGCATCGGACCCGCTGGACACCGATCTGGACGTGCTGGAACAATTGTTGCGCCAGAACATGATGGCCGGACTGCGGATGACCCAGATCGTGGCCAAGCGCATGATCAAGCAGGCCGAGGCCAATCCCGACGCGGGCACCGCAGGCACCATCGTCAATGTCTCGACCCTCGCGGCGCTGCATCCGGTGCCCACCATGCTGGGCTACTCCATTGCCTATGCGGCACAGGAACAGGCGACGCGCGGGATGGCCCTGGCCCTTGCACCGCACAGGATCCGCGTGAACGGCATCCGCTTCGGAAGCGTCATGTCCCATGAACTGCAGGACTCGCTGCGCGAGAAGCCGGGCCTGCGCGACCACATCATCGCCGCAACGCCCATGGGCCGCATCGCGCCTGCCGACGAACTGGTTGATACCGTCCTGTATCTGGCAAGCGATGCGTCGCGCTTCGTGACGGGCCAGATCGTGACGGTCGATGGGGGGCGCAGCCTGACCGACCGCGTGGCGGTGCAGACGGTCTGATCAGCCCTGATCTTCGGGATAGGCGGCGCGGCAGGCCTGGACAACGGCTTCGGCCCTGTTGCGCAACTGCGCCTGACGCGCGGCCAGGTTGTCGCGCTTGCGTTCCTCTGCCGCCGGATCGATAGGAACCCGATAGCGTTCGGTATCCACGTAATCGCGCCAGCAGGGTTCGTAGCCTACGACCGCATTGCCGTCCTTGTCGCGCCACACGGTGCGGCACTGGGTCAGACGGTCGCGCACGACCTGCCGTTCCTCCCACGCATAACCGCGCGCCAGATTTCCCTCGACCTCGGCCAGCAAGCTGCTGACGGTGCGGTATTCGCTGGTATTGTTGCTGATGCAGCGTTCCTGGGGCGTGCCGCAGGCGGCCACGAGGAACGGCAGGGCCAGCGTTGCGGCAAGGGCGGTGTTGCGGGTCATGGCGGCTCTCTTTACAGCAGGTTATCGGATGCTAACGCCGCGTCGCCGGGGTGGCAAATCAAGATTGGAGAAGGCCCATGGAACAGGAACGCCGCATTGCCGCCGCTTGGTTTCGCACCCTTCGCGACCGTATCGTCACGGCGTTCGAGGCGTTGGAGGATCGCGGTCCCGGCAGTGCCATCCCTGGCCGTTTCGAGGTGATGCCCACCACCCGCACCAACGATGGCGGCGGCGGTTTGATGTCGGTCATGCGCGGCGGCCGCGTCTTTGAAAAGGTCGGCGTCAACTGGTCCGAAGTCCACGGCACCCTTGCCCCCCGTGCGCAGGCCGCCATGGCCTCGCGTGGGGTGCCGGGGATCGATGGCGACCCGCGCTTCTGGGCTTCGGGGATCAGCCTTGTCGCGCATATGCAGAACCCCCATGCCCCAGCGGTCCACATGAACACGCGCATGTTCTGGACACCCGGCGCGTGGTGGTTCGGCGGCGGGGCCGATCTGAACCCCTGCATCGAATATGCCGACGACACGGCCCATTTTCACGCCACCCTGCGGGCGGCCTGCGACGCTCATGACGCCGCCTACTACGACCGCTTCAAGGCCTGGGCCGACGAGTATTTCTTTATTCCCCACCGCGGCCGGGCGCGGGGCGTAGGCGGCATCTTCTTCGACGATCTCAACACCGGCGACTGGCAGGCCGATTTCGCCTTCACCCGCGCCGTGGGCGAGGCGTTCCTGCCAGCCTTCCTGCCCCTGGCCGAGGCACGCATGAGCCGGCCCTTCGCCGATGAAGACCGCGATACGCAACTGGTCCATCGCGGGCTTTATGCGGAATACAACCTTGTCTATGACCGGGGCACCAAGTTCGGATTGGAGACCGGCCACAACGCCGATGCCGTCCTGATGAGCCTGCCGCCCCTGGCGAAATGGATCTGATCCAGCATTTGCCCGCTGAGATCGGACGGGGCCTTGCCGGGGCAAATCCCCTCGGGCAGATCCTGTCACTGATGCTGGTCGGGGTGGTCGTCTGGCTGTCGTTCAAGATTGCTGCCTGACATGTGTCACGTCACTGCCAACAACCAGCCGACGCCGGCCAGAATCAACCCCATTCCCAGCAGTTGCAACGGCGCGACGGATTGACGGAAAACCCGGCCCGAGAGGGCTTGCGCCATGACGACCTCGACCAGGGCCAGGGTGCGGACATTGGCGGCAGGCGTCAAAGCGAAACCGATGAACCAGAACAGCGACGCGACGGCGCCCAGAAGCCCGGCGACCAGCGAAACGCGCCATTGGGTCATGATTCCCGTCAGGGCAGGGCGGTCGCACAAGACAAGCCAGACGGCCATGACCACCGTCTGAAGCCCCAGGGTGATCGCCAGGATCGTGATCGCTCGGATGCCAGAGCTTCCGTCGGGCAGGGCCAGCAACGCGCCGCGAAAGCCGATGGCCGACAGCCCGAACAGTGCGCCCGACAGGATCCCCGTGGCCACCGGGCGCCAGGCCGTGAGGGACCAGGTCGCGCCGGATGCCAGAACCACACCCAGCGTCGCCAGGCCGATTGCGCCCAGCCGGGGCAGGCCAAGCGGTTCGGCCAGGACCAACGCACCGACCAGTGCGAGCGTCACCGGTTCGGTCTTCATCAGAGCCGTGGCAACGCCGAATCCCTGTCCCCGCATCGTGACCAGCATCAGCGCGGTCGCGGCGATCTGTGCCATCGCACCAAGCGCGGCCCAACCCAGAACCGTCGCGTCCGGTTGCGGTATCGGCACCCAGATCGCTGTCAAGCACAAGGCCGCCACTGCAAAGGGAAAGCCGAAGACGAACCGCACGGCAGTCGCGCCCAACGTGCCGATCTGCCGTGTAAGTCCCGCCTGTGCGGCGTTGCGCGCAGTCTGCGCCGTGGCCGCAATCAGGGTGGCCGCGACCCAGATCATGCGCTGCGGACAGCCTCGATCATTGCCGCGACATTGTCGGGATGGGCGTCCGGGGTTATGCCGTGACCCAGATTGAACACATGCGGCCCGCCTCGCAGCGCGCGGGTGATCCGCTGAGCCTCGGCCACCAGGGCCGGTCCGCCCGTGACCATGTGACGCGGGTCCATGTTGCCCTGCACGCAGCCGTCGATCTGCACATGCCGCGCGGCCCAGTCCGCATCGACGGAATTATCCAGGGCTACGCAGTCGGCCCCGGTGGCCCGCGCAAAACCGACATAGCGTTCGCCCGCCTCTCGCGGAAAGGCGATGACGGGAATGCCGGGGTGGCGTTCCTTCAGCGTGGCAATGATCCGGCGCGCCGGGGCCACGGCGAAGTCGTCGAAATCCGCGCCCTTCAGGCTGCCCGCCCAGCTGTCGAACAGCTTGACGACCTCGGCCCCGGCCTCGATCTGGGCGGACAGGTAATGGATCGTGGCATCGGTGATGCGGTCGATCAGCGCGGTAAAGGTCGCCCGGTCCCGCTCTTTCAACGCATGGGCGGGGGCCTGGTCCGGCGTTCCGCGCCCGGCGATCATATAGGTGGCGACGGTCCAGGGCGCGCCGGCGAAACCGATCAGCGCTGTTTCCCGGGGCAGTTCGCGCGTCAGGATGCGAAGTGTCTCGTAGACGGGCGCTAGGCGGTGATGGATCGCGTCGGCAGGTTTCAGGCGCCCCAGGTCGCTGGCCGAAGTGATGGCGGACAGCCGCGGCCCTTCGCCCGTTACGAACCACAGATCGGCGCCAAGTGCCTGCGGAACCAGCAGGATATCGGCGAACAGGATCGCCGCGTCGAAGCCGAACCGGCGGATCGGCTGCAACGTCACCTCGGCCGCAAGATCGGGGTTGTAGCACAGCGACAGAAAGTCCCCGGCCTGAGCCCGTGTCGCGCGGTATTCCGGCAGATAGCGGCCGGCCTGGCGCATCATCCAGATCGGCGGGGTGGGCAGGGTTTCGCCTGCCAGGGCGCGCAAGAGAAGTTTGGTCATAGGGCCTCCTGCGGCCCGTTCAAGGCGAGGCGGGGGGCGTTGTCAAGCAGCCCCGCTACCGCTATGCGAGGGTGATGATGCAGATGCCCGACCCAACACGCCCCCTGAAGATCGGAACGCGCGGCTCGAAGCTGGCGCTTGCCCAGGCCCACGAGACCCGGGACCGGCTGGCCGCCGCCCACGGCCTGCCGCCCGAGGCTTTCCAGATTGTCGTGATCAAGACGACCGGCGACAGGATCCTGGATCGCCCCCTCAAGGAGATCGGCGGAAAGGGATTGTTCACCAGGGAAATCGAAGACGCGCTGATCGCGGGCGAGATCGACATCGCCGTGCATTCGATGAAGGACATGCCCACGTTGCAGCCCGATGGTCTGGTGATCGACTGTCTGCTGCCGCGTGAGGACGTGCGCGATGCCTTTGTCAGCCCGCAGGTTCAGTCCATTGGGGATCTTCCGGCAGGTTCGGTCGTCGGAACCTCCAGCCTGCGGCGGCGGGCGCAACTGGCGCACCGCCGCCCGGACCTGCAACTGGTCGAGTTTCGCGGCAACGTCCAGACGCGGCTGAGGAAGCTGGACGAAGGCGTGGCCGTGGCGACTTTCCTGGCAATGGCGGGGCTGTCGCGCCTGGGAATGTTGCATGTGGCGCGTGATCCCATCGACCCGGCCGAGATGCTTCCTGCGGTTGCACAAGGCGCCATTGGCGTCGAAAGGCGGGCAGGGGACAGTCTGTGTGCTGAACTGCTGGCCGCCATTCACCACGTCGAAACCGGCCACCGCATCTACGCTGAACGCGCGTTCCTGGCGCAACTGGACGGATCGTGCCAGACACCCATTGCTGGCTTGGCCGAACTCCGCGAGGACAGCCTGCTGTTGCGAGGGGAGATCTTGCGGCCTGATGGCTCCGCGGCCATCAGCGGTCACCGAGAGGGAAGCGTTAATGACGGCCCCGCCATGGGCGCCGATCTGGCCGAAGAGCTACTGGGGCGGGCAGGCAACGGGTTCTTCGACCATCTCTGAATCTGGACGCCGGATCAGTAGCTGCGGATCAGTCCGACGAGGCGTCCCTGAATGCGCACCCGATCCTCGGGCAGGATCCGGGTTTCATAGGTCGGGTTAGCCGCTTCCAGCGCGATCATGCCCCCCTTGCGGCGATAGCGTTTGAGCGTGGCTTCGTTGCCGTCCACCAAGGCCACGATGATGTCGCCATTATCGGCCGTGTCCTGTTCCCGGATCACGACCACGTCCCCGTCGTTTATCCCGGCCTCGATCATCGAGTCGCCTTGCACCTCGAGTGCATAGTGATGTTCGCGCCCGGACAGCATGGTACCCGGGACGGCGACATGGTGCGAGACTTCCGAAATCGCCTCGATCGGCACACCGGCAGCGATCCGGCCCATCAGCGGCAGTTCGACCGCCGGACTGTCGGCGATCGTGATCGCCCCCCGCGGACGCGGAGGTTTGGCCGAGGAAACAACGCGCGGCGTGAAGCCTTGTTTGGAAGCAGCCGTCTCGGCGTCGGCATCGGCAAGCAGCGCATTGGGAAGACGCACGATTTCCAGGGCGCGTGCCCGGTGAGGAAGGCGGCGGATGAAGCCCCGTTCCTCGAGCGCAGTGACAAGCCGGTGGATCCCGGACTTGGACCGCAGGTCCAGGGCTTCCTTCATTTCATCGAAGGACGGCGGCACACCGTCGCGAGCCATGCGTTTCTGAATGAAATCCAGCAGTTGAATCTGCTTTTTCGTCAGCATCGCATCCATCCCCGGCATCTTCTTGTTCCTTTTCTGTTCTATCGCACAAGCTGAATCGCGTCAACAAACAGAGCATAAGGAACTGAAAATTTAGTTAATCCTCAGCCGGACAACGGAAGGAAATCGACGATGTCCCCCGCAGCACGAGGCGGATCGCTCCCAGGCCGCACCAGCAGGGCATCCGCGCGGGCCATCAGCGACAACCGCGCCGAATCCTGACTGGGGAAAGGACGGATCAAGGGCAGATCACCCCCATCCTGGAGGGTGGCGCGCAGATAATGCTGCCGGTTTCCTTCGGCTGGAAGATCGTCGGCAAGCCGCGCTTTCAGCACCGGTCGAGGCTTATGCAAGCCCTGCATCGCTGCGATTAGAGGTTGCATGAACAAGATGCCGCAAATGATTGCCGATACCGGATTGCCCGGAAGGCCCAGCATGGGCTTTCCGTTCAGCTGGCCCCCCATCAAGGGCTTTCCCGGACGCATGGCGATCTTGTGGAAGGCAAGATCAAGCCCCTGGTCCGCCGCAACCTTGCCGATCAGATCGTGATCCCCAACCGAGGCCCCGCCAATCGTGACAAGCAGATCGGCATCCCTGGCCGCTGCGAACCCTGCTCGAAGGCTGTCCTCGGTATCCCGGGCGATCGGAAGGACATCCGCCTCTCCGCCCGATTCCCGAACAAGTGCGGCAATGGCCAGATCGTTTGAACTGATGATCTGACCGGGGGCCGGGACGGTGCCGGGTGACACCAGCTCATCTCCTCCTGCCAGGATCGCGATACGCGGGCGGGTGGAAACCGTGACGGCAGGAATGTTCATCGCCGCCAGCAGCGCGATATCCGCCGCGCGAAGCCGACGTCCGGGTGCAAAATGGTCGCCCTTACGGAAATCGTCCCCTGCCGGGCGGATGTTGCTCCCGCCTGCCGGGTCCGTGACCGTGATCCGATCTCCCTCGCGCAGGACGTTTTCCTGCATGATCACGCGGTCATAACCCTCCGGGACGGGCGCCCCGGTAAAGATCCTGACAGCCGTTCCCGCGATCGCCCGCCCGGCATGGGGATGTCCTGCGGCGGCTTCTCCGATGACGGTCAGCGACTGGCCGATGTCCGAGGAGCGGACGGCATAACCGTCCATCGCCGAGGCCGCAAAGGGCGGCTGCGTCATCCGCGAGATTGCGGGCTCCAGCAGAGCGCGGCCCCAAGCCTGATGCAAGGGAACGATCTCCGACACCGGCGGGGGTGCCAGCGACAGGACTTGAGCGAGGGCCTGTTCTACCGTTATCACAGATAGGCCTCGTAATCCCCTGACTCTCCGCCACTTTTGCGGACAAGACGGATACTGCCAATGGTCATGGACTTCTCGGCCGCCTTCAGCATGTCATAGATGGTCAGGCACGCCACCGACACGGCAGTCAGCGCCTCCATCTCGACCCCGGTCTGGCCCGTGGTGCGGACGGTTGCGGTGACGCGGATGCCGGGCAAGGCCGGATCCGGCACCAGATCGACCGAGACCTTGCTGATCGGCAGGGGATGGCACAACGGGATCAGGTCGGCGGTGCGTTTGGAGGCCATGATCCCCGCCAGACGGGCGACGCCCATCACGTCGCCCTTGGCTGCGCCGCCCTGCGCAAGGGCGAGGGTCTCGGGCAGCATCGTGACGCAGCCTTCGGCCACGGCCTCGCGCGCAGTCACGGCCTTGTCGGAGACATCGACCATATGAGCCTGGCCGGAGGCATCGAAATGAGTCAGGCTCATGCGGCGACATCCAGGATGTGCCGCGTGGCAGAGGTCACATCGGCCTGACGCATCAGGCTTTCGCCGATCAGGAAGCGCCGGGCACCGATCGGCATCATCGCGGCAAGATCGGCGGCGGTGAACAAACCGCTTTCGCAAACGATGTCGCGGTCCGCCGGAATCCGTGGGGCAAGTTCGCGTGTTACATTCAATGACAGATCGAAGGTCTTGAGGTTTCGGTTATTTATCCCGATCAGTGGCGATTTCAGCTGCAAGGCGCGATCCAGTTCCGCAGCATCATGAACCTCGATCAGGGCGTCCATGCCCCAGTGGAAGGCAGCGTCTTCAAGCTCGGCTGCAAGGGCGTCATCGACCGAAGCCATGATGATCAGGATGCAATCGGCGCCCCAGGACCGCGCCTCGGCCACCTGATAGGGGTCATAGAGGAAATCCTTGCGCAGCACGGGCAACGAACAGGCGTCGCGGGCCGCCGTCAGGTATTCCGGCGCCCCCTGAAAGCTGGGGGCGTCCGTCAGAACCGACAGACAAGCTGCCCCGCCCGCCTGATAGGCCCTTGCAAGCGCTGGAGGATCGAAGTCCGGTCGGATCAGCCCCTTGGAGGGACTGGCCTTCTTGATCTCCGCAATCAGCGCCGGGCCGGTCGCAGCTTTGGCCGTCAGGGCGCGGGCAAAGCCGCGAGGGGCCGGCGCGGCGCGGGCGGCCGCGTCGATATCGGCCAGCGGACGGGCAGCCTTGGCGGCGGCGATCTCGTCCAGCTTGTAGGCCTTGATCTTGTCCAGAATGTCCATGCGAACGGTTCTAGCGCCGCTTGCGCGGTTCGGAAAGGGCGTTCAGGCCGGCATCTCGTGCGCCCAAGGCGGATTGGCACCGGGTCGGGACACGGTAATCGATGCGGCCTGCGTGCCTAGTGTCAGGGCGGCGGTGATCTGTTCCGCCGTGATTGCGGCCAGTCCCGCCTTGGACAGGACGCCCTGACGGCGAAGGCTTGCCAGAACGCCCGCATTGAAGGTGTCGCCCGCGCCGATGGTGTCGGCGACCGTTACGCGAATGGCGGGGGCCGCGACAGTTTCGCCCGACCAATGCGCCTGCGCACCCGCAGCCCCCCCCGTTTGCAGGACCAGCCGTGGACCCTGCTCCAGCACCTTTCGGATGGCCGCGTCGGGGCTTTCGCCCGGATAAAGCCATGCCAGATCGTCGCCCGACAGCTTCACGATATCGGCCTGCCCGATCAGGCGCGCGAGACGCGCCCGATACGCATCGGCATCGGCAATGAAGAAAGGCCGAATGTTCGGGTCCAGCATCACCGGCAGCCTGCCGCCATCCTTTTCGATCAGCGCCTCGATGGCCGCGCCGCAGGGATCGGGGACAAGGCTGATACCGCCAACAAAAATGGCCTCGACAAGGCCAGGCAGGGTCGGGATGTCGTCGGGCTTCAGCATTCGTCCGGCCGAACCTTCGTCATAGAAGGAATAGCGCGCTTCACCTCCGGTCAGCGTCACAAGGGCTAGCGTGGTCAGCCGGTCCGTGCGTGGACACAGATCGGTGTTCACCCCTGCCTCGGACAGGGGGCGCAGCAGCATGTCGCCGAACGGATCGCGGCTGATCGGCCAGAAATAGGCGGCAGGCTCGCCCAGTCGTCCAAGGGCGATGGCCGTATTATAGACCGAACCGCCCACCAGGGGGCGAAACGCCCCGTCTTCCGGCACCATGTCGATCAGCGATTCGCCCGCACACAGGATCATCGTCCCCTCCCGCTCAAAAACCCTGGATGACGACATCGTCCATCTGCATGTCGATATAGCCCCCTGCCTCGGCCAGATACAGGAAAGCCGTTACCGCAACCAGAGCGGCGATGACGGCGGCGGCTATTTTCCAGATCGACCAGGGGCGCTCGCCCATGACCCGCCCGGACTGCCCGTTGACGACAAAGCGATAGCTCTTGCCGTTGTAACGATAGGCGGCGGTCCAGATCGGCAGCATGATGTGCTTGAACGTCTCGTCCGTGTGGTCGGTCTGGATGTGATCCACGCGCTGTTCGTCGCCGCCGATGTCGCGGCGGGCATCGTTCAGGATGACGCCCGCCATTTCCGCCCTTGCGGTCTTGTGTCCCTCGGCCAGGGGGATCGTATAGGCCTCGGATTCCAGGCCCGCCAGGTAATCGGGGCGATAGGGGCGCAGGTGGGACAGATCCCAGGGCGTCAACCCATCCACGATCCTGTGCGGCAGCGATGCCGAGGCCAGCACCAGAACATCGTTGAAATTCCGCGCGACCTGGCCCGCTGCCGGACGCCAGCGGGTTCGGCGGACCTGGCGGGCAACCTGCTGGCTGCGGCCATTGACCTGCTGCGTTACCCATACGGTTTCATAATAATAGTCACCACGTTGGCCCACATAGCGCGACCGGGTGCTGGCATCGAAGGTCCAATAGGGCGAATAGACGCCGCGCATCCGCCGGCTGCGCCTGGCATAGGCGGTCAGGCCGGACGGTGCGAACCACAACCCCTTCAGCCATTCCTGCATCGCCTTGTGGGCCTGATCCTCGGTCAGACGAAAGGGCATAACCCCCTGCGGCTTTATCTTGCGACTTGCGCCGGTGTCGGTGACGACAGGGGTGGCGCAGAACGGGCAGACATTCGAGTGGACCGAGGTGCCGATCTCGATATGGGCGCCGCAGTTCGGGCAGGAAAGCAGCCGGACCGTTTCCGCCAGATCGGACCCGGCGTCCAGGCGCAGACCCTGTTCCAACGGAATTTCAACCAGATCCGGGGATTTGTGGCCCGCATCCCATTGCAGCGCACGGCCCGTTTCGGGATCGGCCAGGATCGCCTCGGCACCATCGGCCCCGCCATGCGGCTGACGGGCGGGTGCGCGGGCAGGACCGTCGCCGATGGCCTGCCTGTGTCCACACCAGTCACAGACCAGCATCTGCTGGCCCGGCTGGAAACGCAGGCTGGCCCCGCATTGTTCGCAGGGATAGCGGTGTTCAGCCCGAGGGGTCGGCATGGATCAGCCGGGCAGGGGCGGCGGCATGGTCGGAAACAGCCTCGCCAGATCGGGGATGTCGCCGGCCTTGCGCCAGCCGTCCTGACCGGGCGTCCAGACCAGCGTTTCGTTCCCGAAGCGGCCTTCTGTGGCCAGGCGTTCCAGACCCGCCAGGTCGAACGGACCCTGGGCCGTGCCGTTCAGCGCGACGTGCCAGGCGGCTTCGGTCGGGCCGGGCAAGGGAGGCGGCATGGCCCCGGCTTGCTGTGCGCTGCCCCATGGTCCCGCCGCAGGCCGGGTGATGCCCATGCCCATCGCCGCGCCCATGGCCGCGCCCATTCCGGCCCCCGCCGCGCCGGGGTTCTGGCTGGCGTTCACCATGGCCTCGCCAGCCGCATACTGGCCGAAGCGGTCCAGATCGCCCAGGATCCCCATCGAGGTGCGCTTGTCCAGCATCTTCTCGACTTCCTGGGGCAGGCTGATGTTTTCGATGTAGAATTCGGGAATGGAGATGCCATAGGCCGCGATCGTCGGTTCGATGGCCTGGGCGACCAGCTTGCCCAGCTGATCGGTATTCGCGGCCATGTCCAGGACCGGGATCCCCGACCCAGCGATGACGCGGGAAAATTCCTGCACGATGACGTTGCGGATCTGGAAGGCGATCTCGTCGCGGGTGAATTCGCCGTCGGTGCCCACGATTTCCGTCATGAAGCGCGCAGGGTCGGTCACGCGCATCGAATAGGTCCCGAAGGCCCGCAGGCGGACCGGACCGAATTCGGGATCGCGCGCCATGATCGGGTTTCGCGTGCCCCATTTGAGGTCGTTGAACCGCGTGGTGCTGACGAAATAGATCTCGGACTTGAAGGGGCTGCGGAACCCGTGATCCCAATGCTGCAACCGCGTCAGGATCGGCAGGTTGTTGGTTTCAAGCATGTAAAGGCCGGGGCCGAAGGTGTCGGCAAGCTGGCCCTCATGCACGAAGACGGCGGCCTGCCCTTCGCGGACGGTCAGCTTGGCGCCGTATTTAATCGCGTTGCCGACGGTCGGATAACGCCAGACCATCGTGTCGCGCGTGTCGTCGGTCCATTCGATGACCTCGATGAACTCGCCGCCGAGAATGTCGAAGATTGCCATCTTTCCCTCCGCCGGGTGCCCCTGTCCTTGTATGCTGCCAAGGCAGGGGCCGGCGCAAGTCAGATGCTTTGCGCCAGCAATTCGGTCGCGATCTGGCGGACGATAGGTTCGGCTTCGGACGCTGACATGCCGGGACGCAGGCGTGGGTCGTAAAGGATCCGCAGAAGCAATTCGTCATGCCGGGTCAGCAAGGCGAATTCCTCGTCGTCGTTGAAGATCGACGGGCGCGCCTGGGGGCTGTCGTTGGCAAGCCCCATGCCCTGCGCCAGTTCCTCGTGAATGCAGGAGCTTTGCAGCAGGGGCGGAAGCTCGGCCCGGATCAGGGCGACGGCGTTGGAATAGACCGGCTCGGCGCCGCGCGAATAGGCGAAGACGGTGCAGAAGTTGTCGGCGTCCAGGTTCTGCATGACGATGATGTCGTCTGGCGGAATGCCCGGCACCAGTTGCGCAAGACGAGGCCCGATGGCTCGGCGTTCGTCGTCGGACAGGACAAGGACGACGAAATTGCCGCCGCTGTCGGTCAGCGAGACGCCGTGGCCGGTGGCCTGCGCAAGCCGCTGGGCGAATTGGCTGACCTCGACCCGATAGGCACGCCGGTTAGCCACGTCCACGACCGGTCCGAATTCGATCTGCAGGCGGACCGGATCCTGCCACCGGCGCAGCGGAGCCGGGGAATCATGGCTGCCGGGCTGGATGCCGGTGGTGCCGTATTCGTCCCGCAAGGCGATGGCGATGAAGTTCCGGGTCAGCGTGTCGGCGTCGATGGGCGCATCCAGGGGCACCCGATCGCGGCGCAACCGGCCCTGGTCGCGCAGGGCGCGTTCGGCACGGGCATAGAATTCCCGCTGCGCGGTGCTGACCAGGCTGGCCTGGGTGCGCGCCTCGGCTGCCGCGGCATTGGCCGCGCGGTTGCGTTCGGCGCGGGCCTTCCGCAAGTCTTCCTGCGAGGGTTCAAGCCCGGCAGGCCGTGCCACGGGCCGGGGCGCGGGTTCAGGCGCGGGTGCAGGTTCGGGCACCTGGCAAGCCGTCAGAACCAGCAAGCCCAAAAGGAAAAGAATGCCTTTCCGTCCAACCAATTCCTTCATCACCGTGCGGGCGTCCCCGGTGTCGTCCCCTGACGCTGCGCCGTCGCACGGGCCAGCGTGTCGCGCAGTTCCGCCTCCATCTTCGTCAGGTCGCTTTCGGCGGCGGCACGGCGGGCGCGGCCTTCGTCGGCGATGCGCAGGCTGTCCTCGATCGTGGCGATCAGCTGGGCATTCGCGGCCTTGACCGAGTTGATGTCGAAGACGCCGCGTTCGGTCTGGGTGCGGATCTGGACATTCGCCTGGCGCAGATTGTCGGCGTTTCGCGTCAGCAGGTCGTTGGTCAGGTCGCTGGCCTCCTTGACCGCGCGCGCGGCTTCGGCGCTGCGCTGGATCGTCACCGCCTGGGCAAGCTGCGTTTCCCACAGCGGCACCGTGTTCACCAATGTCGAGTTGATCTTCGTCACCAGTGACTTGTCGTTCTCCTGGACCAGGCGGATCGAGGGCAGGGACTGCATCGTCACCTGCCGCGTCAACTTCAGGTCGTGGACCCGCCGTTCCAGGTCGTCGCGGACCGCCCGCAGGTCGCGCAGCGCCTGCGCCTGCATGACCTGATCGTCCTCGGGGGCGGCCCTGACGCGCGCCTCCAGTTCGGGGACGGCGGTGCTGTCCAGTTCGCGCAGCTTCTCCTCGCCCGCGGCGATATACAGCGCGAGTTCGTCATAGAAGTTCAGCGTATGGTCATAAAGCAGATCCAGCGCCTTGATGTCTTTCAGAAGCGTCTGTTCATGGCGTTCCAGTTCCACCGTGATCCGGTCGATCTGCGTCTGGACCTGTTCGTAATTCGCCACGAACTTCGCGAAAGGCGCCGACCGGCCCAGCAGCTTTTCCCACCAGCTTCGCGTGCGGCGCATGTCCAGTTCGGAGGTCGAGAAGCCGCGGATGGTGGTGACGATGCTGCGCAGGCTTTCGCCCGCCGGGCCGACATCCTTGCTTTTGACGTCGGCCAGCATCTTCTGGCTGATTTCCTGCAAGCCCGCCTGGGCGCGCGTGCCGAAGCGCACGATGGAGCCGCTGTCGCCCAGGTCGATTTCGTCCATGCGGCGGCGGATCTCGGCTGCAAGCTGCGGATCGGCGGCACGGACCGACAGGGGGTCTGGCTGGGGCTGCGGCAATGGCGCCGCAGTCACCGTCTCGATTTCGCGGCGGATTTCCTCGGCCCGGCGGCGGGTTTCGTCGGTCATGGCGCTTCCTTCCTTGTCCCTGTCGCGGACAGGCGTGTCGCGGCGCAGCATAGGTCTAACGCGGCGCGTTTCAACCGAGTGAAGCCGAAAATACGCAGCCGGTGCAAGGGGGTCACTCCGGCGATTCGCAGGTCGGGGTGATGAGGCAAGAGGACGCCTCAACATAGGCACGTCAGGAAGCAATGCCGTGATACCTGTCTAAAATGTCATGCCTTTATGAGAACGTTTAAAATTTTATTCATATTATTTCGAATGACGGAATGCTAGCCTCTGCCTGTTGCCGATGGTCGTCCTCAAGGTTTCGAGGGCATGTTTTTTCCAAGTGTTCAGTGCAGGTAAATATGTCGGTCAAGTCTCAGTCTGTCGTGTTGGCCAATGTCGCGGCCGTTCCCTCGGTCGAAGCATCCCGCCCCTGGCTGTATCGCAGCCTGGTCAAGCGTCCGCTGGACGTGGTTCTGGTGGTTCTGGCGTCCCCGGTCGTCCTGCCGCTGATCGTCCTTCTGGCTTTGGTTGTCCTGCTGGACGGAAGGAACCCGTTCTATTCGCAACAGCGCATCGGCCGCGAGGGGCGGATTTTCCGCATGTGGAAGCTGCGCAGCATGATCCATGATGCCGATCAGCGGCTGGATGCCTATCTCGCCCAGAACCCAGAGGCGCGGCAGGAATGGGAAAGCACGCAAAAGCTGCGCGACGATCCGCGCGTCACATGGTTCGGTCGGATGCTGCGCGCCAGTTCGCTGGATGAACTGCCCCAGTTGTGGAACGTCCTTACGGGCGACATGAGCCTGGTCGGACCCCGCCCCATGATGCCCGACCAGCAGGCGATGTATCCGGGTGACGGCTATTACCTGCTGCGTCCGGGGATCACCGGGTTCTGGCAGACCGCCGGACGCAACAAGACCACCTTCGCGGCCCGTGCCTGGTATGACGACCGCTATGAACGCAGCCTGTCATTCGCCAGCGACGTGGCGATCCTGCTGCGCACGGTATCCGTGGTGCTGGGCCGCACGGGCTGCTGATCAGCGCCGCTGACGCAGCGCCGCGACAGCCTCGGACGGCAAGATTGCGGCGCAGCGGGCGTATCGCGGCACAAGCCGCCGGGGCGCAGACAGCATCCGCCAGGCCCATTCCATCGCGATCCGCCTGACCCATTCGGGCGCGCGCCGCTGGTTCCCGGCAAGGAAATCCAGCCCGGCACCGATGGAGGCGAAGCCGATTTCAGGCACCAGCGACCGGCCCCGCGCCGCCAGCCGTTCCTGCTTGGGTGCGCCAAGCGCCAGGAAGCATAGCCGCGCCCCGCTGGCCTGGATCTGCATCAGCAGATCGCGTGCCGCGTCGCTGTCCGGGTCAAAGCCCATGGGAGGGGCGATCCGGGCCACGATCCGGCAACCCGGCGCGCGGCGCTGGATTTCAGCCGCCGCCGCGTCCAGGGCAGCGTCTGTGGTTCCCACCAGGGCAAGGCCCGCATCCTCGGCCGCGGCAAGCCGGGCCAGAGGGATCACCAGGTCCGATCCCGTCACCAGCCCGACCGGATCGCGGGCAAGCCGCGACAGCCAGACGATGGGATTGCCATCGGCCACCACCAGATCCTGCCGCGAATAGGCCTCGCGAAAGCGGGTGTCCTGCCGCAGCTTTACCAAATGATCCAGGTTGATCGTCGCCAGGGCAAAACCTTCGCCCCCGCGCAGGCGGCGGGTGATTTCACTCAGCAGCGAGGGATGATCGGGCATGTTTACCCGGATCACCGAAGAACCATAAGCAAACTGCATCAGATGTCCCGCCTGGTCTGGCCCGAATGACCGTGCCCGTTCCTTGCAGCTTTGCCCGGTCGCCGCAATCGGACAGTTCAACCTTTCGGCAAATAGGGAATGCTGCCCGCCAGGTCGGTGTCGTCGATCAGGTGGAAATTGCTGATGCTGCCTGCCTTGCGGGCCTGGGAGAACGGGGCATATTCGGGGTCGTTGGCAAAGGCGCGGGCAGCCTCTTTCGACGGAAACTCGATCAGGGCAACCAGGGTATTGCCCAGGGGCTTGCCCTCGAGCGTGTCGATATTGCCCGACCGCGACAGATAGCGCCCGCCATGCCGGGCCGCGATCTCGTGGACGCGGGCGGCGTAGTCCGGCACCCAGGAATCCTCTGTCACGGTCACGTCGGCGATCAGATAGGCAGCCATGCAAAGCCCTCCCTTTCTTGACTTCGGGGACAGAGTGCCTGTCAGCCAGGCATCAGGCAAGCACGCCGTGTTCCTGCGTGCAAAAACGTATGGACCCCGTTGTCCTTCACATCGCTTGACGATAGCGTGTGCGGCGGCGAAAGACTGCCTTTACGCGAAGGGCACGCGCCGGTTTCGGTTTATTCATCCAAACGGACGGACAGCATGGCCACGCTGACTCGACTCCTCGTTCTTGCCGGCATGGTCGCGGCTGCCCCACTTGGCGCCTTCGCCCAGGCGCCGGGCGGCGACATGCCGCCCCCTGCCGTCACAGTCGTTACATTGCAGCCACAGGACATCACGCTGACGTCCAGCCTGCCCGGCCGCGTCGTGGCTTCGGCCGAAGCGGAACTGCGTCCCCAGGTCGGTGGCTTGATCATGGAACGCCTGTTCGAGGAGGGCAGCCAGGTTTCGGCAGGCGATCCCCTTTATCGCATCGACCCTCGCACCTATGAAGCCGCGTTGGCCCAGGCCCAGGCCTCGCTCGCCCAGGCCCAGGCCCAGGCAGATGCTTCGCGCAGAGAGGCGGAGCGCGTGGTGGCCCTGCGCGACAGGCGTGTCGCCAGCGAACAGACGCAGGATACCGCCATCGCTGCCCGCGACGCCGCCGAGGCTGCGGTCAAGGCGGCCGAGGCGCAGTTGCTGGCAGCCCAGATCGACCTGGACCGCACGACCATCACCGCGCCCATCGACGGGGTGATCGGCCTTGCCCAGGTCAGCCCCGGTGCCCTGGTCACGGCTGGCCAGGCTACTCCGCTGGCGGTGATCCGCCGCATCGATCCGGTCCGCGTGGACGTGACCCAATCCGCTGCCGAGATCATCCGCTGGCAGCGCATGGGACCCGAGGCGGCGCTGCCCCAGGGCGTGGACCGCACCGTGACGCTGCGCCTGGCCGATGGCAGCACTTATGAACATACCGGTTCGATGACCGCTGCCGAACCCTATGTGGACGAGACGACCGGAGTCATCACCCTGCGGATGGAGTTTGCCAATCCCGACAGCCTGCTGCTGCCCGGCATGTTCGTTCAGGCCGACATCCCGCAAGCGCAGTTGAAGAACGCAATCCTCGTCCCGCAAGAAGGTGTCAGCCGCGACCGGCGCGGCCGTCCCGTCGCCATGGTCGTGAACGACCAGAACCTGGTCGAGGAACGCCCGCTGGAGATCGCGCAGGACCAGGGCAGCGACTGGGTCGTGACCGACGGCCTTGCCGCGGGCGACCGCATCATCGTCTCGGGCCTGCAACGTGTCGCGCCCGGCGCACCCGTGACGCCTCAGGAACGCGGCAGCGCGGAACCCGCCGCCACCGCATCCGCCGACCGGACGGCCCCCCAGGCCGAAGCCGCATCCACCAACTGACGCCACAAAGCGAAGGCGCGACAGATCATGGCCCGTTTCTTCATCGACCGTCCGGTCTTCGCCTGGGTGATCTCGATCATCATCATGGGCATCGGCATTCTGTCGATCCTGACCCTGCCGGTGGCGCAATATCCCCAGATCGCGCCGCCTTCGGTCACGATCCGCGCGACCTATCCGGGCGCGTCCGCCGA
Source organism: Paracoccus yibinensis (assembly GCF_030846195.1). Classification (GTDB taxonomy): domain Bacteria; phylum Pseudomonadota; class Alphaproteobacteria; order Rhodobacterales; family Rhodobacteraceae; genus Paracoccus; species Paracoccus yibinensis. Next base: position 181,841 of record NZ_JAVCWH010000001.1, on the reverse strand, counting down.
AACCATCTCGAACACGGTGACGCAGGTCATCGAACAGCAGATGACCGGCCTGGACGGGCTGCGCTATATCTCGTCCAGTTCGACTTCGGCCGGCTCGTCGTCCACGACGTTGACGTTCGAGACTGGGACCGACGTGGACATCGCCCAGGTGCAGGTCCAGAACAAGCTGTCCCAGGCAACGCCGCTGCTGCCCGAACCCGTGCAGCGGCAGGGCGTGGTGGTCGAGAAATCGACCGCCGGCTTCCTGATGGTGATCGGCCTGATCGGCGACGACAACTACGACCAGACCGACCTGTCCGACTACATGTTCTCGAACCTGGTGGACGACCTGTCGCGGGTCGAGGGCGTGGGCAGCGTCCAGGTCTTCGGGGCGCCCTATGCCATGCGCATCTGGCTGGATCCCGACAAGCTGGCCGCCTATGAGATCGCGCCCTCGGACGTGGTGGCGGCGGTGTCGGCGCAGAACACGCAGATCTCGGCCGGGGCCTTTGGCGACCTGCCCACGGTCGAGGGCCAGCAGCTGAACGCGACGGTAACCGCGCAATCCCTGCTGTCCACGCCCGAGGATTTCCGCCAGATCGTCCTGCGCGCCGAGGAAAACGGCGGGCTTGTGCTACTGCGCGACGTGGCCCGCGTCGAGATCGGGTCCGAAAGCTATGCCACCGACGCGACCTTCAACGGCCGCCCCGCGTCGGGCATGGCGCTGAGCCTGGCGCCGGGGGCCAACGCCCTTGATACAGCCGAGCGCGTCAAGGCACGGATGGAGGAATTCGCCGAATTCTTCCCCGAGGGCGTGGACTACGTGATCCCCTTCGACACCTCGCCCTTTGTCGAGATCTCGATCGAGGAGGTCGTCAAGACGCTGATCGAGGCGATCGTGCTGGTCTTCATCGTCATGTATGTCTTCTTGCAGAACTGGCGGGCGACCCTGATCCCAACGCTGGCCGTTCCCATCGTGCTGCTGGGCACCTTCGGCATCATGGCGGCCTTCGGCTTCACCATCAACACGCTGACCATGCTGGCCATGGTGCTGGCCATCGGCCTGCTGGTGGACGACGCCATCGTGGTCGTCGAAAACGTCGAGCGGATCATGGAGGAAGAGGGGCTTGAGCCGCGAGAGGCGACGCGCAAATCCATGGGCCAGATCACCGGCGCGCTGATCGGCATCGCCCTGGTCCTGTCGGCGGTTTTCGTGCCGATGGCCTTCTTTCCCGGATCGACCGGGGTGATCTATCAGCAGTTCGCGATCACCATCGTCTCGGCCATGGCGCTGTCGGTGCTGGTGGCGCTGACGCTGACGCCCGCCCTTTGCGCGACGCTGCTGCGGTCCAAGGACCATCACACCAGGCGCGGCCTGTTCGGCTGGTTCAACCGCAACTTCGACCGCACGACCAATGGCTATACCGGCGCGGTGGGCTGGATCGTGCGCCGCCCGCTGCGGATGCTGCTGGTTTATGCGGCCATCGGGACGGCCATGGTGCTGCTGTTCCTGCGCACGCCCGAAGGATTCCTGCCGGACGAGGATCAGGGGATCATGTTCGTCCTGATCCAGGGTCCGACCGGCGCTACTGCGGATCGGACGGCGGCGGTGATCGACCAGGTGCAGGATTACTTCCTGAACCAGGAAAAGGATTCAGTCGATTCGATGTTCGGGGTGGTGGGCTTCAGCTTCGCGGGGCAGGGCCAGAATGTCGGGATGGCCTTCGTGCGGATGAAGGACTGGAAGGACCGTCCCAACCCCGCGCAATCGGTGCAGGCGGTCGCGGGCCGCGCCTTTGGCGCCTTGAGCCAGATCCAGGACGCGATGGTCTTTCCCATCGTGCCCCCCTCGGTGATCGAACTGGGCAACGTCTCGGGCTTCGATTTTTATCTGCAGGCGCGCGGCGGGCAATCGCATGAACAATTGCTGGAGGCGCGGAACCAGTTCCTTGGCATGGCTGCGCAAAGCCCGCTGATCGCCCAGGCCCGCCCGTCGGGTCTTGAGGATGCGGCGCAGTTCCGCCTGGACATCGACTGGCGCAAGGCAGGCGCGATGGGCGTGACGGCGACGGACGTGGCGAACCTTCTGCAGATTGCCTGGACAGGCCGCTATGTGAACGATTTCGTGGATCGCGGCCGCATCAAGCGGGTCTATGTCCAAGGCGAAGCGACATCGCGGTCCAACCCCAGCGACTTCGACAAGTGGCGGGTCAGGAACTCCATGGGCGGGCTGGTGCCCTTCTCGAACTTCTCGACCGGGGAATGGACCTTCGGGCCGCAGGGCCTGAACCGATATAACGGCATCCCCTCGATGCAGATCCAGGGCAGCCCGGCCCCCGGCGTCAGTTCCGGCGACGCCATGGCCGAGGTCGAGCGGCTGGTGGCCCAGATGCCCGGATTCGCCGTGGCCTGGACCGGCCTGTCGCTGGAGGAACGCGAATCCGGCGACCAGACGACGCTGCTTTATGCGCTGTCGCTGGCGGCGGTGTTCCTGTGCCTTGCCGCGCTTTACGAAAGCTGGTCGATCCCGCTGGCGGTGATCCTGGTCATGCCGATCGGTGTGCTGGGCGCCCTTGTCGGCGCCTACCTTGGGGGCTTTGACAACGGCGTCTTCTTCCAGGTTGGCCTGCTGACCGTGATCGGCCTGACCGGCAAGAACGCGATCCTGATCGTCGAGTTCGCCCGCGAGCAGTCCGAAGCCGGCGTGCCCCTGTTCAAGGCCGTGGTCGAGGCTGCGCGCCAGCGGTTCCGCCCGATCATCATGACCTCGATTGCCTTTACCCTGGGCGTGCTGCCCTTGCTGTTGTCCACCGGCGCGGGCGCCAATGGCCGCAACGCCATCGGCGCCACGGTGATCGGCGGGACCATCGCCTCGACCGTGATGGGCATCCTGTTCGCGCCGCTGTTCTATGTGCTGATGCGCCGGTTGCTGGGCCGCAAGGACAGGTTTGACGAAGCGCAGGCCGCGCCTGCACAGTGATCCCGCAAGGGGGCCGGCATGATCGACAAGCTGGAGATGTTCCTGGCCGTCGCCAAGGAACGCCATTTCGGCCGCGCCGCCGAAAGCCTGGGAATCACCCAGCCCACCCTGTCGGCGGGCATCAAGCAGCTTGAGGAACAGCTTGGTGTCCTGCTGATCTTTCGCGGATCCCGCTTTGGCGGGCTGACCCCCGAGGGGCAGTCGGCGCTTGTCTGGGCGCGCCGCATCGTCGGCGACACCCGGCAGTTGAGGGAGGAGATGCGCGCGACCCGCCACGGCCTCTCGGGCCAGTTGCGGATCGCCGTGATCCCCACCGCCCTGACCTGGGCCGCGCGGATCAGCGCGCGCTTCGGGGCGGCCCATCCCAATGTCGGCATGACCATCCTGTCGCGCACCTCGGTCGAGATCCTGCAGATGATCGACGACCTGACGGTAGATGCGGGAATATCCTATCTGGACAACGAACCGCTGGGCCGGGTCAGCACCGTGCGGCTTTATGATGAACGCTATATGCTGGTTTGCGCCGAAAGTTCTCCTCTGGCCCGGCAGGAACGGGTGGGCTGGGCCGATCTGGCAGGGCACCGGATGTGCCTGCTGACCAGCGACATGCAGAACCGCCGCATCATCAACCGCAACCTGATCGAGGCGGGCGTGACCCCGCAAGCCACCGTCGAATCCAGTTCCACCGTGGTATTGGTCGCGCATGTGCTGGAAGGCGGCTGGATCACCATCCTGCCCGAGGATATCGCGGGTTTCCTGACGGACGGCAAGCCGCTGCGGATGATCCCCCTGGACGGCGCCGGGGCAAGCCACGCCGTGGGCCTTGTTGCCCCTTGGCGCGAACCGCATACTCCTGTCCTTGAAGCATTACTTTCCGAAGCACGGCGCATGGCAGACGATAGATAATTCCTATCATCCAACGAAACAACGATATTGATTTCCAGATTGCTGACCTGCTTTGATGACGACGAACGATCGTTGAAAGGCCAGCCTATATGCATTCCAGTGCGCCAGCCCCGTCCGAGGAGGAAATCCGCGGCGTCGTCACGCCGCTTGCCTCGCTGGAAGGGCCGCTATTGCCGATGTTGCATGCGCTGCAGGACACCTGGGGGTTCGTGCCGCAGGCCGCCGTTCCGGTATTGGCCGATATCCTGAACCTGGGCCGGGCCGAGGTGCATGGCGTCATCAGCTTCTACCATGATTTCCGCAGAAATCCGGCAGGACGCCACATCCTGAAGATTTGCCGCGCCGAGGCCTGCCAGTCCATGGGCGCCAATGCCCTGGCCGAATCCACCCTGCAAAAGCTGGGGATAGCCTGGCACGGCACGACGCCCAACGGCGCGGTGACGGTGGAGCCGGTCTATTGCCTCGGCATGTGCGCCTGCGCCCCCGCCGTCATGGTGGACGGCAAGGTCGTGGGCCGCGTTGACGACGCCCGCATGGACCGTATCCTGGCCGAGGTAGGCGTATGAAGATCTTCGTTCCTGGGGACAGCGCCGCCAAGGCGCTTGGCGCGGATGACGTGGCCGACGCGCTTGCGCGCGAGGCCAAGGCGCGCGGCCTGGACGTGCAGCTTGTCCGCAACGGCACGCGCGGCATGGTCTGGCTTGAACCCTTGGTCGAGGTCGACACGCCCGAAGGCCGCATCGGTTACGGAAACGTGACCCCCGACCAGGTGCCCGATCTGTTGGACGGCAAGCTGAACAGTCTTGGCAGGGTCGAGGACATTGACTGGTTCGCCCGCCAGACCCGGCTGACCTTCGCGCGCTGCGGCGTGATCGACCCGCTGGATCTGGATGACTACGCAGCCAATGGCGGCCTGGTCGGTCTGCGCCGGGCGCTTGGCATGACCGGGTCACAGATCGTGCAGGAAGTCACCGCCAGCGGATTGCGCGGTCGTGGCGGCGCGGGCTTTCCGACCGGCATCAAGTGGAAGACCGTGGCCGAGGCGGAAGCCCCGCAGAAATACATTGTCTGCAATGCCGACGAGGGCGACAGCGGCACCTTCGCCGACCGCATGATCATCGAGGGCGATCCGTTTTCGCTGATCGAGGGCATGGCGATCGCGGGCCTGGGCGTGGGGGCAACGCGCGGCTATGTCTATCTGCGGTCGGAATACCCCGACGCAATCCGCATCCTGATGCAGGCCGTCAAGATCGCCCGGCAACGGGGGCTGCTTGGACCTGATGTTCTGGGATCGGGCCGCGCCTTCGACATGGAGGTCCGCACCGGCGCGGGCGCCTATGTCTGCGGCGAGGAAACGTCGCTGCTGAACAGCCTGGAGGGCAAGCGCGGCACCGTACGCGCCAAGCCGCCGCTGCCTGCCTTGCAGGGCTTCCTGGGCCAGCCCACGGTCGTGAACAACGTGATTTCGCTGGCGACCGTCCCGGTGATCTTCGAGAAGGGCGCGCAGCATTACGCGGACTTTGGCCTCGGCCGGTCGCGCGGCACCGTGACCCTGCAGATCGCGGGCAACGTCAAGCGCGGCGGGCTGTTCGAGACCGCCTTCGGCATGACCCTGGGCGAGGTCGTGAACGACATCGGCGGCGGCACCGCAACAGGCCGTCCGGTCAAGGCCGTGCAGGTCGGCGGTCCCTTGGGTGCCTATATGCCGGTGTCCAAGTTCGACACGCCGATGGGATACGAGGAATTCGACCGGCAAGGCGGTTTGATCGGCCATGCGGGCCTGGTTGTCTTCGACGACACCGCCGACATGCTGCGCATGGCCCGCTTTGCAATGGAGTTCTGCGCCGTCGAATCCTGCGGCAAATGCACGCCCTGCCGGATCGGCGCGGTGCGCGGGGTCGAGACCATCGACCGCATCGCCCAGGGGGACGCCGCCGCGATCCCGCTGCTGACCGACCTGTGCGAGACGATGAAGGACGGCTCGCTTTGCGCGCTTGGGGGTTTCACGCCCTTCCCGGTCATGTCCGCCCTGACCCATTTCCCCGACGATTTCGCCACCTTGCAGGAGGCAGCCGAATGAGAGACTTCATCATCCCCCAATACGCGTCGGGCGACGACCGCGACATGGGCACGCCCGCCAGGGCCGGGCTGCCGGTCACGTTGACCGTGGACGGGATCGCCATCACCGTGCCCGAGGGCACCTCCGTGATGCGCGCTGCCGCCGAGGCGGGGATCATGGTCCCCAAGCTTTGCGCCAGCGACAACATGGAGGCCTTCGGGTCCTGCCGCCTCTGCGTGGTGGAGATCGAGGGCCGCCGCGGCACGCCTGCCTCCTGCACGACGCCGGTGATGGAGGGCATGGTCGTCCACACCCAGTCCGACAAGCTGCGCCGGATGCGCAAGGGGGTCATGGAGCTGTATATCAGCGACCACCCGCTGGACTGCCTGACCTGCGCGGCCAACGGCGACTGCGAATTGCAGGACATGGCGGGCAATGTCGGCCTGCGCGACGTGCGGTATAAAGCGCCCGAAGGGAACACGCTGCTGAACCACTTTGCGCCGCGCGACGGCGTGGGGGTGAATGCGCATTACACGCCCAAGGACGAGAGCAACCCGTATTTCACCTATGATCCGGCCAAGTGCATCGTCTGTTCCCGCTGCGTCCGCGCCTGCGAGGAAGTGCAGGGCACCTTCGCCCTGACCATCGAAGGCCGGGGCTTTGACAGCCGCGTCAAGGCGGGCGCCATCGGCGACGATTTCCTGTCCTCGGATTGCGTATCCTGCGGCGCCTGCGTGCAGGCCTGCCCGACCGCGACCTTGCAGGAAAAGTCGGTGATCGAATTGGGCACACCCGAACGGTCCGTCATCACCACCTGCGCCTATTGCGGCGTGGGCTGTTCCTTCAAGGCGGAATTGAACGGCGACCAGTTGGTGCGCATGGTCCCCTACAAGCATGGCAAGGCCAATCGCGGCCATAGCTGCGTCAAGGGCCGCTTCGCCTATGGCTATGCCCAGCACAAGGACCGGATCCTCAAGCCGATGATCCGCGAAACCATCGACCAGCCCTGGCGCGAGGTCGAATGGGCCGAGGCGATGGCCTTTGCCGCCGCGAAGATGACGGGCATCCAGCAAAAATACGGCCGCAAGTCGGTCGGCGTCATCACTTCAAGCCGCTGCACCAACGAGGAAACCTATCTGGTGCAGAAGCTGACCCGCGCGGTATTCGGCAACAACAACACCGACACCTGCGCCCGCGTCTGCCATTCGCCGACCGGTTACGGGTTGGGCAAGACCTATGGCACCTCGGCCGGGACGCAGGATTTCGACTCGGTCGAACAGGCCGATGTAGTCGTGATCATCGGCGCGAACCCGACGGACGGTCACCCGGTCTTTGCCAGCCGCCTGAAAAAGCGCCTGCGCCAGGGCGCCAAGCTGATCGTGGTCGATCCGCGCCGCACCGACATCGTGCGCTCGCCACATATCCAAGCGGAGTATCACCTGCCGCTGAAGCCCGGCACCAACGTGGCCGTTGTCACCGCCATGGCCCATGTCATCGTGACCGAGGGGCTGTTCGACCAGGACTTCATCCGCACCCGCTGCGACTGGGACGAGTTCCAGTTCTATGTCGATTTCGTCAGCGACCCGCGCCACGCGCCTGAAAACGTGGAGATGCTGACCGGCGTTCCCGCAGCCGACCTGCGCGCGGCCGCCCGGCTCTATGCGACCGGCGGCAATGGCGCGATCTACTATGGTCTGGGCGTGACGGAACATTCGCAAGGCTCGACGGCGGTCATGGGGATTGCGAACCTTGCCATGCTGACCGGCAATATCGGCCGTCCGGGCGTCGGCGTGAACCCGCTGCGGGGGCAGAACAACGTGCAGGGATCCTGCGACATGGGCAGCTTCCCGCACGAACTGCCCGGCTATCGCCACGTCAAGCTGCCCGACGTCCGCGCAATCTTCGAACAGGCCTGGGGCTGCACCATCGACCCTGAACCGGGCCTGCGTATCCCGAACATGCTGGACGCGGCTGTCGAGGGCACCTTCAAAGGCCTTTACTGCCAGGGCGAGGACATCCTGCAATCCGACCCCGACACCCATCATGTCGCGGCGGGCCTTGCGGCGATGGAATGCGTGATCGTCCACGACCTGTTCCTGAACGAAACCGCGAATTACGCCCATGTCTTCCTGCCGGGCTCGACCTTCCTGGAAAAGGACGGAACCTTCACCAATGCCGAACGCCGCATCAACCGCGTCCGCAAGGTGATGGCCCCCCGCAACGGATACGAGGATTGGGAGGTCACGCAGCTTCTGGCCAATGCCATGGGCGCGAACTGGCATTATACCCACCCCCGCCAGATCATGGAGGAGATCGCAGCCACGACCCCCAGCTTCGCCGGCGTCACCTATGAGGTGCTGGAGGAGAAGGGGTCCGTCCAGTGGCCCTGCAACGAGACTGTGCCGGACGGCACGCCCTTGATGCATGTGGATGGCTTCGTCTCGGGCAAGGGCCATTTCATGGTCACGGAATATGTCGCGACCGACGAGCGCACCGGCCCGCGCTTCCCGCTGCTGCTGACCACAGGGCGGATTCTGTCGCAGTATAACGTCGGCGCGCAGACCCGGCGAACGGAGAACGTGGTCTGGCACGCCGAGGATGTGCTGGAGATCAATCCGCATGACGCCGAACAGCGCGGCATCAACGACGGCGACTGGGTGCGGCTGGCCTCACGCGCGGGGGAAACCACGCTGCGGGCAACCCTGACCGACCGGGTCGCGGCGGGCGTGGTTTACACCACCTTCCATCACCCAGCGACGCAGGCTAACGTTGTCACCACTGATTTTTCGGACTGGGCGACGAACTGCCCGGAATTCAAGGTGACGGCGGTGCAGGTCAGCCCCTCGAACGGTCCATCGGAGTGGCAGGAAAGCTATGCCGAGCAGGCCGAACGGTCACGGCGGATCCTGACCGCAGCGGAGTAGGACATGGACCTGCCGCCGCCCTTCGGGGCCACGGACGCGACCCACTACCGACCGGGCAGCCACGTTGCGGTAACGCGCGCACTGCCCGAGGAAACGGCCATCGCCATGGTCTATGACGGCTCGACCCATGCCGTGATGATGGCGACGCCTGCGGATGTCGAGGATTTCGCGGTAGGCTTTTCCCTGACCGAAGGGATCGTGACCGCCCTGGACCAGATCGCCAGTTGCGACGTGATCGCCCACCCCAAGGGGATCGAGGCGCAGATGTGGCTTGCCGAGGATCGCGGCGCGGCGCTTGCCGCCCGCCGTCGTTCGCTGGCGGGTCCGGTCGGCTGCGGGTTGTGCGGCATCGACAGCATCGAGGCTGCGGTGCGGTCGCTGCCCAGCCTGTCCGACACCGGCCCGATGCTGGCGGTCGCGGAGATCGCGGCGGCGACCGAGTCCCTGCGCGGCTGGCAGCCGCTGCATGACCGGACGCGCGCTGTCCATGCGGCAGGCTTCCTGTTGCCGGGCCAGGGCGTGGTCCTGGCGCGTGAGGATGTGGGCCGCCACAATGCCCTGGACAAGCTGATCGGCGCCATGGCCCGGCAGGGCATCGACCCTGCGCAGGGCGCCATCGTCCTGACCAGCCGGGTGTCGACCGAGATGGTCCAGAAATGCGTGATGGCGGGCTGCGCCATCCTGATCGCCGTCTCTGCCCCCACGCTGCATGCCCTGCGCCTGGCCGAGGGCGCGGGCCTGACCCTTGCCGCCTTTGCGCGGGGCGAGGGGTTCGACCTGTTCTGCCACCCCCAGCGGCTGCGCGCCGAGGTTTCCGATGTCGCCTGAGAAGATGGTCACCATGGCCAACCAGATCGCCACCTTTTTCGACACCCAGCCCGGCGATGCGCCTGACAAGATCGCCGCGCATCTCAAGGACTATTGGGAGCCTCGGATGCGCGACCAGTTGAAATCCTATATCGCGGCAGGGGGTGCAGGGCTGCGCCCCTCGGTCGAACAGGCGGCGCAGCGGCTTTGATCTTGCGGACGTGAAACCGCGCTGCGGCCCGTCGTGTTGTCTGTGACAACCAGCGGAGTGGCAGATGCGCGATACAGCCGACAAGGTGGATCTTTCAGCCTGCAGACTGTGCGTGATCCGCAACCGGAGATCGGGAAAGCAGGATGATCAGGCGGACACGATCCGCGCCGCCCTGCAGGACAAGGTGGCCGAATTCGCGCTGCGTGAAACCAGCCAGGGCGACCAGTTGAGCCACCTTGCCCGGCAGGCGGTCGCGGACGGCTTTGACGTCATCGTCGCCGTGGGCGGAGACGGCACGCAATCCGCGGTCGCTGGCGCCCTGGCGGAAACAGACGCGCTGATGGGCGTATTGCCGGGGGGCACGTTCAATTACTTCGCGCGCGATCTTGGTGTGGGCGAAACGATCGAGGAAGGGCTTGAGACGCTGCTGGATGCCCGCCCCCGTGCGGTGGACGTGGGGCAGATCGACGATCTGGTCTTCCTGAACAATGTCAGCCTGGGCGCCTATCCCCACATCCTCAAGACCCGAGAGGGGATCTACAAACGCTGGGGCCGGTCGCGGATGGCGGCCTATTGGTCGGTGCTGGTGGCGCTGCGCCGGCTGCGCAATCCGATGCGGCTGACCGCGATTGTCGATGGCAAGGAACGCCGGTTCACGACGGCCCTGGTTTTCGTCGCGCGCAGCGCCTATCAGCTTGATGCCTTCGGCCTGGACGGGGCCGATGCGATCCGCGCCGGAAACCTGGCCGTTCTGATCGCCAAGGCGCGCAAGCCCCTGCCACTGCTGCGGTCGGCCCTTCGGCTGGCCTTCGGGTTCAGCGCCAAGGACAGCGACTTCGACCTGATCGTTACCGACAGTCTGACCATCGAAACGGACAGGCCTCAGCAGTTGGTCGCGCATGACGGGGAAAAGACGCGCATGGAAAGCCCCTTCCACGTCCAGGTCCGACAGGGCGCGCTGAAGGTCCTGGTTCCGGCCGATGGCAGCAGCAAGACCAGGGATGCGCAGGCGTGATCCGCATTGCCCACCTGTCCGACCTCCATTTCGGATATCACCGCGCCGATCTTGTAGAACCGCTGCTTGATCATGTGAACGGGGCGAGGGCGGATCTTGTGGTCATCACGGGCGACCTGACGCATCGTGCCCGCGCCGCCCAGTATGCCCAGGCAGCCGCCTTTCTGGAACGGATCCGGGCGCCGCTGCTGGTCATTCCGGGCAATCACGACGTGCCGCTGTACAACCTGCCCGTCCGCTTCCTCATGCCCTGGCGTGGCTTTCGGCAGGCGGTCGGTTCGGATCTGACGCCCACACGCAAGCTCGGACCGGTGCGGGTTCTGGGCCTCAACAGCGTTGATCCCTTTGCCGTTCAGCGCGGCATCATCCGCGACGGCGAAATCCGGCGCCTCGAACGCAGCCTGGATCGCAATGGCATGAACATCGTGGCGCTGCACCACCCTTTGGAGCATCTGGCCCAGGTGGACAAGGAATTGTCGCGTCGCGCGCCTCAGGCCCTGGCGCGACTGGAGCGCGCCGGGGCGCAGATCGCGCTGTCGGGTCATCTGCATGTCTGGGCGACGGGTGCGATGCTGGACCAGACGGCCCATCCGGGACTATTGCAGGTGCAGGGCGGCAGCGCGCTGTGCGGGCGGCTGTCGGACCGGCAGAACGAATTTGCGGTCCTGCAGATCGACAGTCCTTTTCTGTCCATCGAACGCCATATCGCGCCGATGGGTCAGGGGTTCAACTCACCTGAACACGAATATTTTTCGCGCGAAAGCGGGGTCTGGGTCGCCCATCAGCCGGCGGAAAGGCCGATCGTGCCGGGTGCCACGGAAACCGCCTTCAGCACGGCATGAACCGGCTTGCCGGGTTGCAGGTCCAGAACGCGGGCCGATCGCGCGGTGATCCGCGACAGGATAGCCTGCCCGCCCACATCAAGCCGCACCAGCACGCCGCCGTCCGCATGGGTCAGGTCGCGGACCGTGGCGGGAATGATGTTCAGGGCTGAAATCCCTTGCGGGGGCACGGTCGCGATCATCACGTCCTGCGCCAGGATCCGCAGGCGCAGACTGCGGCCTATGGGCGCCGCGACCTGCGGCAGGAACAACGGCCCGGCGGGTGTCGAGAGCCAGGTCAGTCCATCGGCATCCTGCCCCTTTATCTGTGCGGTCAGGATGGCGCCGGTGTCCGCCAGTCCGAGCCTCGGGGCAGTCGCAGGGTCCGACATGACCTGCGCCGCGGGACCGGATGCCAGGACGCGGCCACGGTCCATCAGGACAATGGTGGTGGCCAGCCGGGCGACCTCGGCCGGGGAATGGGTGACATAGAGGATCGGCAGCCCCACCTCATCGCGCAGGCGTTCCAGATAGGGCAGGATCTCGTCCTTGCGGGGCTGGTCCAGGGACGCGAGCGGTTCGTCCATCAGCAGCATCCGGGGATGGGACAGGATCGCGCGGCCAAGCGCGACCCGTTGGCGTTCGCCCCCCGACAGCGCGGCAGGACGACGCGGCAGCAGCGCGCCGATGCCCAGCATGTCAACCACGCGGGACAGTTGGGCCTTTTGTCCCCGGCCGGTGAACCAATGGCCGAACAGCAGGTTCTGCCGCACGGTCAGGTGGGGAAACAGCCTTGCGTCCTGGAAAACATATCCGATGCCTCGCCGGTGCGGCGGCAGGAAGATCCCCCGTCGGCTGTCGGTCAGCACCGTATCCCCATCCGTGATGCAGGCGAAGTCGGGACGCAGCAGCCCGGCCACGGCATTGACCACCGTGGTCTTGCCGGATCCCGAATGCCCGAACAGCGCTGTCAACCCCTCCGGCGCATCGAAACCCACATCCAGCGTGAAGCCCGCGAACCGGTGGCGCAGCGTGACGGACAGCATCACGCCCCCCCGATCCGCCGTGCGACCAGCCGCGACAGCCATTCCGACAGGAACAGCGCCCCCAGGGCAACCGCAATGGCCGCAAGGACCAGCCGGGCAGCCGCCGTCTCGCCTCCTGGCGCCTGCAGGAAGGCATAGATGGCCGAAGGCACGGTCTGCGTCTGGCCGGGAATGTTCGACACGAAGGTGATCGTCGCGCCGAATTCCCCCATGGCCTTGGCGAATGCCAGGATCGCACCCGCCAGGATGCCCGGCAGGATCAGGGGCAGGGTCACGGTCAGGAACACCCAGGGACGCGACGCCCCCAGGGTGGAGGCGGCTTGTTCCAGTCGGGGATCCACCGCCTCGACGGACAGGCGAATTGCGCGGACCATCAGCGGAAAGGCCATGATGGCGGCGGCCAGGGCCGCGCCCGTCCAGCGGAACGCCAGGACGATGCCGATCTGATCCAGCCATTGCCCGATCCAACCGCGCCGCCCGAAAGTCAGCAGCAGCAGATAGCCTGTGACGACCGGCGGCAGCACCAAGGGCAGATGCACCAGCCCGTTCAGCAGCCCATGCCCCGGAAAGCGCCAGCGGGCCAGCGCATAGGCCGCCAGGATCCCCAGTGGCAGGCTCGCCAGCGTTGCCCACAGCGACACCTTCAATGACAGGCGGACGGCTTGCCAAGCCTCGGGGGTCAGCCAGTCGGCCACGTCAGTTCATCACCGTGAAGCCATGCTTTTCGAAGACCGCGACCGCCGCGCTGCCCGACAAGGCGTCATGGAAGGCCTGGTCGGCATCGTCCGATGCCCCGGCCAGCAGGGCGGCGGGATAGGTCATCGGGTGATGGCTGTCCGACGGAAATTCGCCCACGATGGTCACGCCATCCTCGGCGGCCGCATCCGTGGCATAGACGATGCCGAGGGGCGCCTCTCCGGTCGCGACAAGCGCCAGGGCGGCACGCACGTTGTCGGACTGCGCGACATCGGCCTGGACGTCGTCCCACAGGCCAAGGTTTTCCAGGGCGGCCTTGCCGTATTGTCCGGCGGGAACGGAATCGACCAGGGCCATGGCCAGCTTGCCGCCGTCCAGCAGACCGGCCAGATCGGTATCCGGCGAAATCTGCACCGGCTGCGCCGCGCCATGCGCGATCAGCACCAGGCGGTTGCCCAGAAGATCGGTCCGCCTTTCGATCAGGCCGGCATCCTCAACCAGGTCCATCCATTCCTTGCTGGCCGAAATGAACAGATCGGCGGGCGCCCCTGCGATGATCTGCTTGGCCAAGGTGTTCGACCCGGCATAGGAAATCGTCACATCATGGCCGGTCTCTTGCATGAACTGTGCCGCGACCTCGTCCAGGGCATTCTTCAGCGAGGCCGCGGCGAAGACGGTGACATCATCAGCCATGGCCGGGCTGGCGAGCAGGGCAAGCAGAAGGGCAGGGCGGATCATCGGCGCCTCGGTCGATACGTTCGGCCGAACCTATTGCTTGCCGCCCCGATCCTGCAAGCGATATCTCTCAACTGACATATCCCTTTTGTGACTTTCGCGTTGAGTTTCCCGCTTTTCGTCCTTATATGGCGGTCAGTCTTAGGGGCGAGATGGTCAGAACAGGCCGCATCTGAACGGGTCGGGCGTCATGCCGCGACCCTTTGCCGTTCCCGAGGGCAGCCATAAAGACCGGCGGAGCCAACCGCATGGCCAGTAAAATCGTCGTAAAGGAAACCGATCATATATGTGCGCTAAAGCGACCATGGAGGAATTCGAAGCCCTCCTGAACGAAAGCTTCGACATTGACACCCCGGACGAAGGTTCGGTCGTCAAGGGCCGCGTCATCGCCATCGAGGCGGGCCAGGCCATCATCGACGTGGGCTACAAGATGGAAGGCCGCGTCGATCTGAAGGAATTCGCGAACCCCGGCGAAGAACCCAACATCAAGGTTGGCGACGAAGTCGAAGTCTATCTGGACCGCGTGGAAAACGCCCGCGGCGAAGCCAGCATCTCGCGCGAGAAAGCCCGCCGCGAAGAAGCCTGGGACCGTCTGGAAAAAGCCTATGCCGATGAAGAGCGCGTCGAAGGCGCCATCTTCGGCCGCGTCAAGGGCGGCTTCACGGTCGATCTGGGCGGCGCCGTGGCCTTCCTGCCCGGCAGCCAGGTCGATGTGCGCCCCGTGCGCGACGCCGGCCCGCTCATGGGTCTGAAGCAGCCGTTCCAGATCCTGAAGATGGACCGCCGCCGTGGCAACATCGTCGTGTCGCGCCGCGCCATCCTGGAAGAAAGCCGCGCCGAACAGCGCGCCGAGGTCATCGCCAACCTGACCGAAGGCCAGACCGTGGACGGCGTCGTCAAGAACATCACCGAATACGGTGCGTTCGTCGACCTGGGCGGCGTTGACGGCCTGCTGCACGTCACCGACATGGCCTGGCGCCGCGTCAACCACCCGTCCGAGATCCTGTCGATCGGCGAGACCCTGAAGGTCCAGGTCATCAAGATCAACAAGGACAGCCACCGCATCAGCCTGGGCATGAAGCAGCTCCAGTCCGATCCGTGGGACACCGTGGGCGACAAGTTCCCCATCGGTTCGGTCCACCAGGGCCGCGTGACCAACATCACCGACTACGGCGCCTTCGTCGAGCTGGAAGCCGGGGTCGAGGGTCTGGTCCATGTGTCCGAAATGTCCTGGACCAAGAAGAACGTCCATCCGGGCAAGATCGTCTCCACCTCGCAAGAGGTTGACGTGATGGTGCTGGAGATCGACGAATCCAAGCGCCGCGTTTCGTTGGGTCTGAAGCAGACGCAGCGCAACCCTTGGGAAGTCTTTGCCGAAGCCCATCCCTCGGGCACCGTCATCGAAGGCGAGGTCAAGAACATCACCGAATTCGGTCTGTTCGTGGGCCTTGAAGGCGATATCGACGGCATGGTCCACCTGTCGGACATCTCGTGGGATGCCCGTGGCGAAGACGCGATCCAGGACTTCCGCAAGGGCGACGTGGTCAAAGCCGTCGTGCAGGACGTGGATGTCGAGAAGGAACGCATCAGCCTGTCGATCAAGGCGCTGGAAAACGAAAACATGGCCGAAGCCGTTGACGGTGTGAAGCGTGGTTCGGTCGTCACCGTCGAGGTCACCGCGATCGAGGATGGCGGCATCGAGGTGGAATACAACGGCGTCAAGTCGTTCATCCGCCGTTCCGATCTGGCCCGCGACCGTCAGGATCAGCGTCCCGAGCGATTCCAGGTCGGTGACAAGGTCGATGCCCGCGTCACCAACATCGACACCAAGACCCGCCGTCTGGGCCTGTCGATCAAGGCCCGCGAGATCGCCGAGGAGAAAGAGGCCATCGATCAGTATGGTTCCTCCGACTCGGGCGCCTCTCTGGGTGATATCCTGGGCGCTGCGCTGAACCGCGACCGCTGAGCGATCGGCTGACTGCCTGATACGGCCCGTCCCGCGGATGCGGGGCGGGCTTCTTGCTGCCCGCGCGATGGGCAGGGGGAATTCACCTCTCTTGCGTGCCGGGGGCAAAACTGGCATCGCTATGGAAACTGGGAACCTTTTCCTGCGTTGCCTTCTTGTCGCAAGTTCAGCGAACGATGCCGTGCAGCCCGTTACGCCACCTGGGGGGATGATGATCCGGTCAGAATTGATCCAGCTTATCGCTGACGAAAACCCGCATCTGTTCCGGCGCGACGTCGAGCGGATCGTGAATACCGTGTTCGAGGAAATCATCGATGCCATGGCGCGGGGCGACCGGGTCGAACTGCGCGGCTTTGGCGCCTTTTCCGTCAAGAAGCGTGACGCACGCACCGGCCGCAATCCTCGAACGGGCGAGGCGGTGGATGTCGACCAGAAGTATGTTCCCTTCTTCAAGACCGGAAAACTGTTGCGCGATCGGTTGAACGGGGACGCCTGAAGGGCATAAAAGCCCTGCAAGGACACCGTGCCGCATCCGGCGGCCGCAGCCAAGGACAACCCATGCGCTTTCTTCGACTGATCTTCGTGGCGGTACTGGCGATCATCCTGATCGCCGTGGCCCTGGCCAATCGTGACATCGTGACGCTTTCGGCCTTTCCCGCGAATTTCGGGCAATACCTGGGCGGCCGCTGGTCGGTGGATCTGCCCCTGTTCCTTATAATCTTCCTGACTTTCGCCCTGGGAATGCTGGCGGGCCTGCTCTGGGAATGGTTGCGCGAGGCCCATATCCGCCGTGAGGCCCGCGCGCAGGCCGACCGCGCCACCCGCCTTGAAAACGAGGTGGGTCATCTGCGCCACCGCCATGCCGCCCCCAAGGACGAGGTTCTGGCGATCCTGGACCGGCCCAAGGCCACCGTGCCCGCGCGTCCCATCGCCTCGGTCGAACCTGCCCCCGGCACGACGTTGCCCGCCGGGCGTTGAGGTATGGCCCAGGTCAAGATCTGCGGACTTCGCCGCCCTGAACATATCGAGGCTGCGGCTGATGCCGGGGCGCGCTATGTCGGGCTGGTCTTTTTTCCGAAATCGCCCCGGGCCGTCTCCGTCGAAGAGGCGGCCCGGCTGGTCTCGCATGTCCCCGTCGGCGTGGCGTCCGTCGGGCTGTTCGTGGATCCTGACGACGAACTGCTGGACGACGTGCTGGGCAAGGTTCCCCTTGACGTCATCCAGCTTCACGGCAGCGAAAGCCCCGACCGCGTGGCCCGGATCAAGGCGCTGACCGGCCTGCCGGTGATGAAGGCCGTGGGGCTGTCCGACCCCTCTGACCTGCCGGCACTGACCGATTACGGTCTGGTCGCCGACATGCTTCTGGTGGATGCGAAGCCGCCAAGGGATGCCGACCTGCCTGGCGGCAACGGATTGTCCTTCGACTGGCGCCTGCTGGTGGGGCGCAAGTGGCTGCGGCCCTGGATGCTGGCGGGCGGCCTGACCGCGCAGAACGTGGCCGAGGCGATCCGCCTGACCGGGGCGCCTGCCGTCGATGTGTCCTCGGGCGTGGAAACCGAACCCGGCGTCAAGGAC
The DNA here is from genome assembly GCF_030846195.1 of Paracoccus yibinensis. Taxonomy (GTDB): domain Bacteria; phylum Pseudomonadota; class Alphaproteobacteria; order Rhodobacterales; family Rhodobacteraceae; genus Paracoccus; species Paracoccus yibinensis. Next base: position 164,121 of record NZ_JAVCWH010000001.1, on the reverse strand, counting down.
GAGGCCCTGATCCGTGCCTTCATCAGTGCCGCATCATGACGGTCCGCTTCCGTGCTGCGGGCCGGGACGAGGTTCCTGCGGTCGTCGCTTTGCTTTCCGACGACATCTTCGGGAAAGGCCGGGAAAAGGCCGACATGCGGCCCTATCTGGCTGCCTTCGATGCGATGCAGGCGCAGACCGGCAATCACCTGATCGTCGGGCTGCTGGATGACGGAATCGTGGCCTGCTATCAGATCGTCTTCCTGCCCGGCCTGTCCGTGGGTGCTGCCTTTCGCGCCCAGATCGAAGGGGTGCGGGTTGCATCAAACCTGCGCGGACAGGGCATTGGCGCCCAGCTGATGGCCGATGCCGAGGCGCGCGCAAGGGCGGCGGGCTGCACCCAAATGCAGCTGACGACCAACCGGGCGCGGACCGACGCGCATCGCTTCTATGACCGGCTGGGCTTCACCCCCAGCCACATCGGCTATAAGAAAGCCCTCTAGGCTTCCTCTCATACCACAGCGAAGGCGCGTTCCATGGCAGACGATCTGGTGAACAGCTACAAGACCGGACCCGATGAGCAGGGGCGGTTCGGCATCTATGGCGGCCGCTTCGTCAGTGAGACCCTGATGCCGTTGATCCTGGATCTGGAAGCCGAATACGAGCGCGCCAAGACCGATGCCGACTTCTGGGCCGAGATGGACGATCTGTGGACCCATTACGTCGGCCGCCCGTCGCCCCTGTATTTCGCCGAACGCCTGACCGAATACCTGGGCGGCGCCAAGATCTACATGAAGCGCGACGAGTTGAACCACACCGGCGCGCACAAGATCAACAACGTTCTGGGTCAGATCCTGCTCGCGCGCCGCATGGGCAAGACCCGCATCATTGCCGAAACCGGCGCGGGCCAGCATGGTGTGGCGACCGCCACGGTCTGCGCGCGCTTCGGGCTGAAATGCGTGGTCTATATGGGTGCCCATGACGTGGAACGGCAGGCGCCGAACGTCTTTCGGATGCGCCTTCTGGGGGCCGAGGTTGTGCCCGTCACCAGCGGACGCGGCACGCTGAAAGATGCGATGAACGACGCGCTGCGCGACTGGGTGACCAATGTGCGCGACACCTTCTATTGCATCGGCACGGTGGCAGGTCCGCATCCCTATCCGGCGATGGTGCGCGATTTCCAGTCGATCATCGGCAAGGAAGTCAAGGAACAGATCCTGCCGCGCGAAGGTCGTCTGCCCGACACCATCATCGCCGCGATCGGCGGCGGATCGAACGCCATGGGCCTGTTCTATCCGTTCCTGGACGACAAGGAGGTACGCATCATCGGGGTCGAGGCCGGCGGCAAGGGCGTGGACGACCGGATGCAGCACTGTGCCAGCCTTTCCGGCGGGCGCGCGGGCGTCTTGCACGGCAACCGGACCTATCTGCTGCAGGATGACGACGGGCAGATCCTTGAAGGTCATTCCATCAGCGCGGGTCTGGATTATCCCGGCATCGGGCCGGAGCACGCATGGCTGAACGACACAGGCCGCGCCGAATATGTCAGCATCACCGACGCCGAGGCGCTTGAGGCCTTCCAGCTGTGCTGCGCCCAGGAAGGCATCATCCCCGCCCTGGAACCCAGCCATGCCCTGGCGCATGTGATGAAGATCGCCCCCGGTCTGCCGCGCGACCATATCATCGTCATGAACATGTGCGGACGGGGCGACAAGGACATCTTCACCGTCGCCAAGCATCTGGGCTTTGATATCAAGACCTAAGGCGGAACCCCGGTCATGCGGAGCGGGTTTGTCATCCGACCCCATGATCGGAGGATACCATGTCCAACAAGACCCTCGGCTTTGCGCTTGCCGGCGCATCCGGCCTGTTTCTGGCCACCGCCTCCCTGGCGCAGACCGTCGTCGAAACACCGGGCGGCAATACCGCCGTTGTTGTGGATCCCGCCCTGCAACCCCAACCCCCCGTGGGTGCAGTGGCCGTCCCGGCCTTTCCGCTGCCGGAGCAGATCAACAACGATCAGGTCGTGATCGAGACGCTGCTCTCGCAAGGGTTCACCAACATCCATATCCTGCGCGAAGGGGCGATCATGACCATCACCGCGCAGCGCAACGGTCAGCCGACCGAACTGGTCTACAGCATCGCGAATGGCACGCTGATATCGGTCGATGGGGTCGAACTGCGCGAACAGCCTGACGCCACCAGCAATCGCGGTTCCGATATCGCCAAGGATGTCCTGGGCGCCGGCAGCGGCGGCACGGATGCCGGTGACGACGGCGAAGAGGACGCAGGAACCGGCGCTGAAGCCGGAAGCAATGGCGCCGATGCGGGCAGCCCTGGTGCCGGGACTGATGGCGGTTCCGACGGATCGGGCAGCGGATCCGAGAGTGGGGCTGATGGCGGTGCCGATGGCGGTTCCACAGGATCAGATGGTGGTTCGGACGGAGCCGGGTCCGGCGGCTGATCCGCCGACCGAACCCGGAAATACAAGTGTCTTAGCGGCTTAACAGCAGAATGTTGAAGCGGGATTCAAGATGGGGGGCGGGGAACATGACCCGCCCTTTTTTGTCTGAAACCATCTCGACCAAGCCTATTTCCGGCACGAACTGCGGGCTGGCCCCCGCATCGACCTGCGCCGGAAGATCCTCATAGGATGGTGGCGTGTCCCCTGCCACGAACCCGGTCCCCAGATAGATCAGCCGATCGCCCTCTTGGCGGATGTTCCCCTTGGTCCGCTGCGATCCCGTCAGCTTTTCAAACCCGCCATCCGGGCTGATCGCGCAGCGGAAAGAGCTATAAACCGTGATCGGCAGCAGGCCTCCCAGCTTGATCATTCGGCAGGACCAATCCCCGGCCATGTCCCGGATCGCCTGGTCGGGTGGAAGGACGTCACCTGCCAAGCCGTCGGTCAGAACGGCAAGCTCTGCGGGATCACCGGCTGCTAAGGCGCCCAGCAGCGCCTCTCCTGCCGCGGCGTGGTATTCCGACAGCCTGCGCTGATCATCGCTGCGCAATGCCGGCAGATCGGGCAGGGGCTGCGCCGGGACCTGCAAAGGCACCAGCCACAGCGCCGCAAGGGCCAGAAGTTCAACCCTGCGCATCGACCGCATGGGCGCGCAGCAGTTCGATCGGGATGATGTCCAGGGCACGCGCATGGGTCGATTCCAGCACCACCTTCGGCGCACCGAATTCCTGTGCGGCTTGCAGGAAACGTGGCGCGCACAGGCACCAGCGGTCGCCAGGCTTCAGCCCGTCGAAGCGGAATTCGGGGCGAGGCGTGGACAGGTCGTTGCCCAGGTATTTCGACAGTGCCAGGAACTCCGCATCGACGACTACGCAGACCGTGTGGCTGCCTCTGTCGCCTTCACCGGTATCGCAGCATCCGTTGCGATAGAACCCAGTCAGCGGTTTTGTCGAACACGGTTCCAGGCGCGTTCCCAGCACGTTCAGCGATGGCTCCATGTCTCGATCCTCCCCCTGTCAGCCTACAGCCCCGCTGGACGCCCGCCAAGCCCCGGCTCAGCGAAAGCGGTCGGTCAGCTGTCGCAGCTTGTCGGTCAAGCTGGCAGGGCTGTCGGGTGATGCGGTGGCCGCCGGGGCAGATCGGGGCTGGGCTGGGGCAGGGGTGGCAGGCATCGTGCCGCTGTTCCGCGCGGGCTGCGTGCGGGCCGCAACCTGGTTCTGAAACCTCGTGCCGTCCTCTGCGGCCAGGGCCTCTGCCCCGTCGGATATGCCGCGCAGCAGGTCGTCCAGCCACTCCCCGTCGGCCTTGGCGAAATCCGACAGCACATAGCCTGCCACCCGGTCCTTGTGACCGGGATGCCCAATCCCCAGGCGAACGCGATGATAATCTGGACCAATATGCTGGTGGATCGACCGCAACCCGTTATGCCCTGCATGGCCGCCACCCAGCTTCAGGCGGCACTTGCCGGGGGCCAGGTCCAGTTCGTCATGAAGCACGATCACCTGGGCCGGAGTCAGCTTCAGATAGCGCATCGCCTCGCCCACGGATTGGCCGGACAGGTTCATGAAGGTCTGCGGTTTCAGCAAAGTCACGCGCGCATTGCCCAGCCGTCCCTCCGCGCTCAGGGCTTGAAAGCGCGGCTTCCAGGACGAAAAACCGTGATCGGCGGCAATCCTGTCAACCGCCATGAAGCCGATATTGTGCCGGTTCGCCGCGTATTTTGCGCCGGGATTGCCCAGTCCCACGATCAGCTTCACGCCTGCCTCCTGGCCCCGCATCGGGGCGATCTTCGTTCCATGCCTTGCGGCGGACCTTGCCCGTTACTAAGACTCTGTCAACCTTTCGCGGCTAACAGATGGGTTCAGCGCCCTGACGAATCGCGCAGGCAGGGATCCAAGGCAAGGACAGACGATGACCGATCCGGCAGAATTCTACATGAACACCCTTGTCCCCATGGTGGTCGAACAGACCTCGCGCGGGGAACGGGCCTATGACATCTTCTCGCGCCTGCTCAAGGAACGGATCATCTTCGTCTCGGGGCCCGTCCATGATGGCATGTCCACGCTGATCTGCGCGCAACTGCTGTTCCTTGAGGCTGAAAATCCCAACAAGGACATCAGCATGTACATCAACAGCCCCGGCGGCGTCGTGACCTCGGGCCTGTCGATCTATGACACGATGCAGTATATCCGCCCGCGCGTCTCTACGCTGGTGGTGGGGCAGGCCGCGTCCATGGGCTCGCTGCTGCTGGCGGCGGGCGAACCGGGCCTGCGCTATTCGCTGCCCAACAGCCGCGTGATGGTCCACCAGCCCTCGGGCGGGTTCCAGGGCCAGGCCACCGACATCCTGATCCATGCGCGCGAGACCGAGAAGCTGAAGCGCCGCCTGAATGAAATCTATGTGACCCACACGGGCCGCAGCCTGGCCGAGGTCGAGGAAGCGCTGGAGCGCGACCGCTTCATGTCGCCGGAGGAGGCGAAGGACTGGGGCCTGATCGATGAGGTCGTCGCGCCACGCGGCAAGGCGGAACCCGAGAAGAAATAGACTTGTTGGGGATTGTGACGGGCGTCCGTCAACCCTAACATAAAGGACACAACCGTTGGCGGCCCGTTCGCCACGGATAACTCAGATGCGGCTCAGGGCGACCGGCGCCGCCTGCGGGTTGAAAGACCTGCGGCTATCAAGGAACGTGGACGATGGCGAACCAGTCCGGCAGTGACAGCAAGAACACGCTCTATTGCAGCTTTTGCGGCAAGAGCCAGCACGAGGTGCGCAAGCTGATTGCGGGACCGACCGTGTTCATCTGCGACGAATGCGTCGAACTGTGCATGGACATCATCCGCGAGGAAACCAAATCCTCGGGGCTGAAGTCGGGCGACGGGGTGCCGACGCCCAAGGAAATCTGCGCGGTTCTGGACGACTATGTGATCGGCCAGGAACATGCCAAGCGGGTGCTCTCGGTCGCGGTGCACAACCACTACAAGCGGCTGAACCACGGATCCAAGGGCGATATCGAACTGGCCAAGTCGAACATCCTGCTGATCGGTCCCACCGGCTGCGGCAAGACCCTGCTGGCCCAGACGTTGGCCCGCATCCTGGACGTGCCCTTCACCATGGCGGATGCCACGACCCTGACCGAGGCGGGCTATGTGGGCGAGGATGTCGAGAACATCATCCTCAAGCTGCTGCAGGCCAGCGAATACAATGTCGAACGCGCGCAGCGCGGCATCGTCTATATCGACGAGGTCGACAAGATCACGCGCAAGTCCGACAACCCCTCGATCACCCGCGACGTTTCGGGCGAGGGCGTGCAGCAGGCGCTGCTGAAGATCATGGAAGGCACGGTCGCATCGGTTCCCCCGCAGGGCGGGCGCAAGCATCCCCAGCAGGAGTTCCTGCAGGTCGACACGACCAATATCCTGTTTATCTGCGGCGGGGCGTTCGCAGGGCTGGACCGGATCATCGCGCAGCGCAACAAGGGCACCGCAATGGGCTTCGGCGCGTCGGTCAAGGAAAACGACGACCGCGGCGTGGGCGAGCTGTTCAAGGAGCTTGAGCCCGAGGATCTGCTGAAGTTTGGCCTGATCCCGGAATTCGTGGGCCGTCTGCCGGTCATCGCCACCCTGACCGATCTGGACGAGGAAGCGCTGATCATCATCCTGACCAAGCCGAAGAACGCGCTTGTGAAGCAGTATCAGCGCCTGTTCGATCTGGAAGGCGTGCAACTGACCTTCACGGAAGACGCGCTTCAGGCCATCGCCAAGCGCGCCATCAAGCGCAAGACCGGCGCGCGCGGCCTGCGGTCGATCATGGAGGATATCCTTCTGGACACGATGTTCGAACTGCCCGGCATGGACAGCGTCGAGGAAGTCGTCGTGAACGAGGAGGCCGTTGACAACGCGGCGACCAAGCCGCTGCTGATCCATGCGGATCCGAAAAAGGAAGCGGCCTCGGCGGGCTGAGCCTTGGCGCAGGGGCGGCGTGCCACCCTGCGTCATTTCAGGGGCTGATCCAGCCCCTGACACCGGGGCGCGGCAGATCAGGCAGGCTGGATCTCGGACGCGCTTTGCGTCATATGTTCGGCAGCCACGAATAAGAGGTTCCAGCCCATGTCCTTCCTGCTTCGCGCCCTGACCTGGTGGAACAGCCAGACCATCAATACCCAGTTCTGGACCTGGCGGAACGGCACCAAGGTCGGTGAGGATGCCGATGGCAACATCTTCTACCAGAACAAGGATGGATCACGCCGCTGGGTGATCTACAGCGGCGAATCGCAGGCCAGCCGGGTCAGTCCCGAATGGCATGGCTGGCTGCATCACACTTGGGACGAGCCGCCGACCAAAGCCCCGCTGGTCCACAAACCTTGGGAAAAGCCTCACCAGGAAAACCGGACGGGAACGCCTGGCGCCTATTATCCCGACGGATCGCTGTATCGCGCCGATCAGCCCGCGCGCCGCGACTATGATGCCTGGCAGCCGGAATAAATGAACGCCGGGGCCGAACATCGGGCGGAATTGCTGGCCGGAACAGCTGTGCTTGCGGCAGCGGCGGGATTTCTGCTGTGGGGCTTCGGTCAGGGCTTTGCCCGTGAAACAGGCTACGAGGTCAGGGCATCCTTTCCCGATGTCGATGGCATAGCTGTCGGAACCGAGGTTCGGCTGGCAGGGGTTCCGGTGGGCCGGGTCTCCAGCGTCTCGCTGAACCCGGACACCTATATGGCGGATGCCAGACTAAGCCTTCCTGCGGATATCGCTCTGCCGTCGGACAGTGCCGCTCTGATCCAGTCGGATGGGCTTCTGGGCGGCGCCTACATCCAGATCCAGCCGGGCGGCAGTCCCGACAACCTGGCGCCAGGGGACGAGATCGAGGACGTGCAGGGCGCTGTCAGCCTGTTGCAACTGATGATGAAGTTCGTGGACAGCCAGGCCGGAGACGAGGAGACACCGTGATCCGCGCCCTGCTGCTTGCCGCCGCCATGACCAACCCCGCTGCGGCGCAAGAGGTGGCCCGCGCGGACGGCGCCCTTCTTCGAGGTTTGGACAAGATTTCGGGGCGAACGACGGATTTGCCCGTCCTGGTGGGCGAGGCCGTTCGCTATGGCAGGTTGCAGGTGCGGCTGGGGGAATGCCGGTATCCGGCTGGCGATCCCAGTTCGGATGCCTATGCGCAACTGACCATCACCGATGTTTCGCAGAACGTCACCTTGTTCAGCGGCTGGATGATCGCCTCGTCGCCCGCGCTGTCCGCCCTGGACGACGCGCGCTATGACGTGTGGGTTATTTCCTGCCAAAGCTGATCGGCTGAGGGCAGCGCGCAGGACCGCAGGTCCGTCTGCCGCTCCAGGGCATCGGCCAGCATCAGGCGATACTGCGCGCGGGTGATCTCTCGCCCGCCCATGCGTTCCAGGTGCGGCGTCAGAAACTGCGTGTCGAACAGCGTAAAGCCGCAGCGCGCCAAGTGGCTGGAGATCCACAGCAAGGCCATCTTTGAGCCGTTCGTCCGGGCCGACACCATCGATTCACCGAAGAATGCCGCCCCCAGGGTCACGCCGAAGATGCCGCCCGCAAAGGTTCCTTCATGCCGGACCTCGATGGCATGGGCGAAGCCCGCCCGGAACAGGTCGCGATAAAGCCGCTTCAGGGGCGTATTGATCCAGGTCGTGCCCCGGTCTGCGCAGGCATTCACGACGGCGTTGAAATCGCCGTCCAGATGGGCCGACCACCCACCCCGGCGCAGGTCGCGTCGCAGCGACCGAGAAGCATGGACCCCGCCCACGGGCAGAATCCCCCGCATCGGGGGGTCATACCAATAGAGCCGGGGATCACGGGCACTTTCGGCCATGGGAAAGACGCCCTGCGCATAGCCTTGCAGCAATTGCGCCGGCGTCAGCATGGTCCGGGATCAGCCGAACCTGTGATCCAGCCAGCGTTCCAGCCAGTGAATCGAATAGTTGCCCGACCGGATGTCAGGTTCCTGCAGCAGTGCGGTGAACAGCGGCACGGTCGTATCGATGCCGTCCACGATCAGTTCTCCCAAAGCGCGTTCAAGCCGGGCCAGGGCCTCGGACCGGTCGCGGCCATGCACGATCAGCTTGCCGATCAGGCTGTCGTAATAGGGGGGTATGGAATAGCCGTCATAAAGCGCACTGTCGATGCGCACGCCCAGGCCACCCGGCGCATGATATTGCGTAATCCGCCCGGGACAAGGCGAGAATCCGGGCACCTTTTCGGCATTGATCCGCACTTCGATCGAATGCCCGCGAATGGCCAGATCCTCTTGCCGGAACTCCATCTCGGCGCCCGCCGCGACCAAAATCTGCTGGCGGACCAGATCGACGCCGAAGATTGCCTCGGTCACGGGATGTTCAACCTGCAGGCGCGTGTTCATTTCGATGAAATAGAACTCACCATCCTCATATAGAAACTCGATGGTGCCCGCGCCGGCATAGCCGATCCGGGCAACGGCATCGGCACAGATCTTGCCGATCCGCGCGCGTTCCTCGGCGCTGATCGCCGGACCGGGGGCTTCCTCCAGCACCTTCTGGTGGCGGCGTTGCAGGGAGCAGTCACGCTCGCCCAGATGGACGGCGCGGCCCTTGCCGTCGCCAAAGACCTGGATTTCGATATGGCGCGGCCTTTGCAGGTATTTCTCGATATAGACGTCGGGATTGCCGAAGGCTGCCTTGGCCTCGGCCCGCGCGGTGCGGAACGCGACCTCCAGGCCTGCTTCGTCCTGGGCGACCTTCATGCCGCGACCGCCGCCGCCCGCGGTGGCCTTGATGATGACCGGATAGCCGATCCCCGCCGCGACACGCTTGGCCTGGTCCACGTCATCCACGCCGCCTTCGCTGCCCGGCACGCAGGGCACGCCCAGGTTCTTCATCGTGTCCTTGGCGGTGATCTTGTCACCCATGATGCGGATATGTTCCGCGCGGGGACCGATGAAGGTGATGCCGTGGTCTTCCACCATCTGCACGAAGGCCGCGTTTTCCGACAGGAAGCCATAGCCCGGATGAATGGCCTGCGCGCCCGTGATCTCGCAGGCCGAGATGATGGCGGGCATCGACAGGTAGCTGGCCGCAGAGGGCGCCGGGCCAATGCAGACCGACTCGTCAGCCATGCGGACATGCATTGCGTCGGCATCGGCGGTCGAATGGACTGCGACGGATGCGATGCCCATCTCACGGCAGGCGCGAATCACGCGCAGGGCGATCTCGCCCCGGTTGGCGATCAGGATTTTGTCGAACATGCCTTGCCTCACTCGACGACCATCAGGGGGGCGCCGAATTCGACAGGGGTGCCGTCGTCGATCAGGATGCGCCTGACTGTGCCTGCGCGGGGCGAGGGGATGTGGTTCATGGTCTTCATCGCCTCGACGATCAGCAGGGTGTCGCCCTCGGCAACGGTCTGGCCGATCTGGACGAAGGGCGTGGCGCCGGGTTCGGCAGACAGGTAGGCAGTGCCGACCATAGGCGAGGTGACGGCGCCCGGCAGGCTGGCCGGATCTTCGCTGATCGCGGGCAGTTGGGCGGTATGGGCAGGGGCCGCAGGTGCGGGCGCAACGGCAACAGGCGCAGGTGCAGCATGGACCACGGGCTTGCCGTGCTTGGAGAGGCTGACCGTCAGGCGGTCATGTTCACCGTATTCGCGTTTGACCGACAGTTCGGACAGGTCGCTGGAATTCAACAGTTCCGCAAGCGACTGGATGAAAGCCACGTCGCCTTCGTGATGCTTGCCGTTCTTGGAATCGTTGCTCATGCGGTCCTCTGCCATGTTTATTCGGTCGCGGCCCGGCCGCAACAATTTGCCCGCTTATAGACCCCCAGCCCGTCCAAGGAAAAGGGTTTGAGACGACGACACGCGCGATTAGGACCGTGAGGCCTTTTCCGACAGGCCCGATGTCCCGGCGCGCCGCGCAAGCTCGGCTTCGACATCCGTCAAGGTGACATCGCGCGCAGCCAGCATCACCAGCAGGTGAAAGACGACATCCGCCGCCTCGCTGGTCAGGCGGTCCCGGTCGCCCTTTACCGCCTCGATGATCGCCTCGACGGCTTCCTCGCCGAATTTCTCGGCGCATTTCTCGGGGCCTTTGGCCAGAAGCTTCGCGGTCCAGCTGCTGTCGGGGTCGGCGGTCCTGCGGGCGGCGATGGTTGCGGCCAGGTCATGGATCGCGCTCATGTCAGCCTCATGGGGATGCCGGCGGCGGCCATGTGGGCCTTGGCCTCGGCGATGGTGAAGGTGCCGAAATGGAAGATCGAAGCTGCAAGAACCGCGCTTGCATGGCCTTCGGTCACGCCCTCGACCAGGTGGTCCAGCGTGCCGACCCCGCCCGAAGCGATGACCGGAATGTTCACCGCATCCGCGATGGCGCGCGTCAGCGGGATGTTGAAGCCTGCGCGCGTGCCGTCGCGGTCCATGGAGGTCAGCAGGATCTCTCCGGCGCCCTTGGCCTCGACGGTGCGGGCAAATTCCACGGCGTCGATGCCGGTGGGCTTTCGGCCGCCATGGGTGAAGATCTTCCACCGGCCATCAGCCACGGTCTTGGCGTCGATGGCCACGACGATGCACTGGCTGCCGAAGCGGTCGGCGGCATGGGCCACCACATCCGGGTTCGCCACGGCGGCCGAGTTGAAGCTGACCTTGTCCGCCCCCGCCAGCAGCAGCGCCCGCACGTCGTCATGCGTCCTGACGCCGCCGCCCACCGTCAGCGGCACGAAGCATTGTTCCGCCGTGCGCGTCACCAGGTCGAACATCGTGCCCCGGTTTTCATGGGTCGCATGGATGTCCAGGAAGCAGATCTCGTCGGCGCCTGCGGCGTCATAGGCGCGCGCGGCCTCGACCGGGTCACCGGCGTCGATCAGATCCACGAAGTTGACACCCTTCACGACGCGGCCATCGGCCACGTCCAGGCAGGGGATGATCCGGGTCTTGAGCATGGGCTTCTCCTTGCCGGCCTGTCCTATGCGCAAACGGGCCTTCGTTGAAGATGCGATTTGCGGGTGATAGCGTGACGCGAACCGAACGGAGACCCCGATGGACGACCAGCACACGACAGAACCGCGCCTGACATCTTTGTCCCACGGGGGCGGCTGCGGCTGCAAGATTGCGCCGGGCGTGCTGACCGGCTTGCTGCGTGGCACGGCGATGCTGCCGGTCCCCGAGGCGCTGCTGGTGGGGATCGAGACCTCGGACGACGCGGCGGTCTATCGGTTGAATGACCGGCAGGCGCTTGTGGCGACGACGGATTTCTTCATGCCCATCGTGGACGACCCGCTGGATTTCGGGCGCATCGCCGCGACCAACGCGATCAGCGACGTTTACGCCATGGGCGGCACGCCGATCATGGCGCTGTCGCTGGTGGGGATGCCGATCAACACCCTGTCGGGCGAGACGATCGCCCGCATCCTGGAAGGCGGCGCCATGGCCTGCCGCGAGGCGGGCATCCCCATCGGCGGCGGCCATACCATCGATTCGGTCGAGGCGATCTATGGCCTGGTGGCGCTTGGGCTGGTCGATCCTGCCCATGTGAAGCGTAACAGCGGTGCGCGTCCGGGTGACGTGCTGATCCTGGGCAAGCCGCTGGGCGTCGGCGTGATGTCGGCGGCGCTGAAGAAGGGCGCGCTGTCGGGTGACGGCTATCGCGCGATGATCGCGGCCACGACCAGGCTGAACACCCCCGGCCCGGATCTGGCGCGGCTGGCGGGGGTTCATGCGATGACAGACGTGACGGGCTTCGGCCTGGCCGGCCACGCGCTCGAGATGGCGCGGGGATCGGGCTGCGAGCTGCGCTTGGACTGGTCCGCAGTTCCACTGCTCGCAGGTGCCCGTGACCTGGCGGCGCAAGGCTTCGTCACTGGCGCGTCAGGGCGGAACTGGGCCAGCTATGGGGCCGAGGTTGCGCTGCCCGACGGCTTTGCCGACACTCATCGCGCGCTGCTGACCGATCCGCAGACCAGCGGCGGGCTGCTGGTTGCTTGTGCCGAGGACCAGGCCGAGGCTGCCCTGGCGATCTTCCGCGACCACGGCTTTGCCGAGGCTGCCGTGATCGGTCGCGCCGTCGAGGGGCCGGGGCACATCGTCGTCGGCTGACTTGGCGGGCAAGCCCGCCATGCCTCCGGCGGGGATATTTGGATGAAGAAGAAGCGGCGGGTCAGGCCGCTTCGGTGGCGCGGGCGCGGGCGATTTCCTGTGGCGTGAGGGGGCCGGGGAAATGGCAGGCGGTCTGGTGGCGACCTCCGGCAAGGACCGGCACCTCGGCCGCGCAGCGGGGTGCCCCACGCGGGCAGCGGGTGCGGAAGACGCAGCCCGAGGGTGGATTCATGGGCGAGGGCAGGTCGCCTTTCAGCGGCACCACGGTCGCGGCGGGGTCATGCGCGGGATCCGGCACCGGGACGGCTGACAGCAGCGCCTGCGTATAGGGGTGCTGCGGATCGGCATAAAGGTCGCGGGCGGGCGCGATCTCCATCACCTTGCCCAGGTAGAGGACCATCACACGGTCGCTGATGTGGCGCACCACCGACAGGTCGTGGGCGATGAAGATCAGCGACAGGCCAAGATCGGCCTGCAGTCGCATCAGCAGGTTGATGACCTGCGCCTGGATCGAGACGTCGAGCGCGCTGACGGGTTCGTCGCAGATGATCAGCCGGGGTTCCACGATCAGCGCGCGGGCGATGCCGATCCGCTGGCACTGGCCGCCGCTGAATTCGTGGGGATAGCGGTTGATCTGGCTGGGCAGCAGGCCCACCCGGTCCATCATCGCCTTCACGCGGTCGCGGACCTGAGCCTTCGGAAGGCCGGGCTGGTGGGTGACCAGCGGTTCCGCGATGATCTGGCCCACGGTCATGCGCGGGTCGAGGCTGGCCAGCGGATCCTGGAAGATCATCTGGATCTGGCTGCGATAGGCCATCATCTGCCGCGCCGACAGGCCGATGAGGTCGGTTCCGTCCTGCCATTCCGCGCGGCCCGTGGCGGGGACAAGGCCGATCAGGGCGCGGGCCAGCGTGGATTTCCCGCAGCCGGATTCGCCCACGACGCCCAGAGTCTCGCCTGGTTGCAGGGTGAAGCTGACGCCGCCGACGGCCTGAAGGTTGCGGGGGCGGGACCAGGGCATCGCGCCAGCCTGCCGGACGGAAAAGCTGACGCGAAGGTCGTGGACGTCAAGAAGGGGCTTCGTCATGGGTGTGTCTCCGTTCCGGCGCGCAGTTCCGCCAGCGGGGCGAAGCAGGCGCGCCAGCGGTCGGGGGCGAAGGACGCCAGCGGCGGGCGGTGGTCGCAGTCGCCGCGGCGATAAGCGCAGCGCGGCCCGAAGGCACAGCCCTGCGGCGGGCGGGACATGTCGGGCGGCTGTCCGGGGATGACGGCCAGTTCGCCCTCGTCCGTGTCGATTCGCGGGATCGCCGACAGCAATCCTTGGGTATAGGGGTGGGCGGGATCGGCGAAGAGCGGACCCACCGGGCCCAGCTCCCGGATGCGCCCGCCATACATCACCGCCACGCGCGAACAGGATCCGGCGACGACCCCCAGGTCGTGGGTGATCAGCATCATCGCCATGCCGAAGTCGCGTTGCAGGTCCGACAGCAACGTCATGATCTGCGCCTGCACCGTCACGTCCAGGGCGGTCGTGGGTTCGTCCGCGATCAGCAGCTTGGGCCGGCACAGCAGCGCCATCGCGATCATCACCCGCTGCCGCATCCCGCCGCTGAACTCATGCGGATAAAGGCGCACCCGGCCCTTGGCGTCGGGGATTCGCACCGCGTCCAGCATCCGCACGGATTCGGCCACGGCCGCGCGCTTGGACAGGCCCTTGTGAAGGACCAGCACCTCGGCCATCTGGTCCGAGACGCGCATATAAGGATTCAGCGAGGTCATGGGATCCTGAAAGATCATCGCGATCTTCTCGGCCCGGACCCGGTTGATGACCTTGGGCGGGGCGTTCAGGATTTCCTGCCCGTCCAGCCGAACGCTGCCCGAGGCCTGGCCGTTGCGCGCCAGAAGGCCCATGACCGCAAAGGCCAGTTGCGACTTGCCTGAACCGGATTCGCCGACGATGCCCAGCGTCTCGCCCGGCTGGACGGTCAGGCCGACATCGCTGACGGCATGAACCTCGGCGTCGTGGGTGTGGAAGCGGACCGACAGGTCGCGGATCTCCAGAAGTGCCATGTCAGCGGTCCTTGGGATCAAGGGCATCGCGAAGACCGTCGCCCACGAAGAAAAAGCCGAACAGGGTGATGACGAAGAAGAACAGCGGGAAAGCCAGCTGCCACAGGGTTCCATAGCTCATGGTGCCGGCCCCTTCCGAAATCAGCGCACCCCACGAGGTCAGGGGTTCCTGCACGCCCAGGCCCAGGAAGCTGATGAAGCTTTCGGTCAGGATCATCAGCGGCACCAGCAGCGTGGCATAGACCGCGACCACGCCCAGCAGGTTCGGCACGATGTGGCGGATGATGATGCGCCAGGTGGACACGCCGGTGGCGCGGGCGGCCTCGATGAACTCGCGGTTCTTCAGGGACAGGGTCTGGCCGCGCACGATGCGCGCCATGTCCAGCCACGAGATCAGGCCGATGCCCAGAAACAGCATGGTCATCGACCGCCCGAACATCACCAAGAGCAGGATCAGCACGAACATGTAGGGGATCGACATCAGGATATCGACCGTCCGCATCATGATCTGGTCGGTCCGCCCCCCGACATAGCCCGCCACCGCGCCGTAAAGCGTGCCGACGATCACCGCGATGCCCGCGCCCACGATGCCGACCAGCAGGCTGATCTGCGTGCCCTGGACGGTGCGCGCGAACAGGTCGCGGCCCAGGTCGTCGGTGCCGAAGTAATGGCCGTTTTCCAACGAGGGCTGGCCCATCGTCGCGACCTGGCCCATGACGCTGAAATCCAGTTCCTCGTTCGACCAGACGGCGATCTGGCCCCCGAAGATCGCGAACAGCGCGACCAGCAGCAGGATTACCAATCCCGTCATCGCCGCCTTGTTGCGCAGGAAGCGGCGGCGGGCGTCGGCCCAGGGGGACCGGCCCCGGACCTCGGGCTGGGTCATCCGCGCGGCGAGCGAGCGCATCTTGTCGTGTTCGATCACCATGGGCTTAGTACCGGATCTTCGGGTCGATCCAGGCGTAAAGGATATCGACGACCAGGTTGAACAGGATGGTCAGCGCGCCAACCAGGATGGTGACGCCCATCATCACCGCGTAGTCGCGGTTCAGCGCCGAATCCACGAAGGCCTTGCCGATCCCGCCGGTGGAAAAATAGATGTCGATCACCACCGATCCGGTGATCATCGACACGAAGACCGGCCCCAGATAGCTGACGACCGGCAGCATCGCCGGGCGCAACGCGTGGCGCAGAATGACGCGGCGTTCGGGCATTCCCTTGGCGCGGGCGGTGCGGATGTGGTTCGACCCCAGCACCTCGAGCATGGAGGACCGTGTGATCCGCGCGATGGACGCCATGTAGCTGGTGGACAGCGCGATCACCGGCATGATCCAGAAGGAGGGGTCTGAAAAGCTCCACCCCCCGCCGGGCAGCCAGCCCAGCCACAGGGTCAGGACCAGCACAAGCAGCGGTGCCATCACGAAGTTCGGGAGCACCTGCGCTCCGATCGAGATGCCGACCGCAAGATAGTCCAGCCACCCGTTCTGCCGGATAGCGGCCAGCGTGCCCAGCGTGACGCCGACCAGGACCGCTGCCAGAAAGGCCAGCGTGCCATAGGTCAGCGTCACCGGAAAACCGTCCGCGATCAGCTGGTTCACGGTCCGGTCGGGATAGACGAAGCTGGGGCCGAAGTCGAAATGGACCACGATGCCGTAAACATAGTTCCAGATCTGGCGCCACAGCGGGTCGTCCAGCCCGTATTTCGCATTGAGGTTCGCCAGCACCTGCGGCGGCAGGGCGCGTTCCTGGGTGAACGGCCCGCCGGGCGCCAGATGCATCAGCAGGAAGGACAGCACGATCAGCAGCAGCAGCGTGGGAACCGCCACCGCCAGCCGCCGCAGGATGAAGGCGAACATCGGCGGCGAACCTTACTCGGCCACCCGATACAGGTCCTTGGCATACCAGGCGTTCGTCACGTTCTGGGTCGGCAGGCCCTTGATCGTCGGGTTGATCATGTCGACCTTGGAATAGTGATAAACGAAGGCCGCGGGCACTTCCTCGGCCAGGATCTCCTCGGCCTGCTTGTAGAGCGGCGCGGTATCCTCGGCAGTCTTCGAATCCGCCATCAGCTTGTCGTATTCCGCGTTCGACCACTTGCCCGAATTATAGCCGTCGGTGCGGAACCAATCCAGGAAGGTCGTCGCCTCGTTATAGTCGGCGCACCAGGCATAGCGGGCCATGTCGAAGTCCTGGTTCTGCATCCGGTCGGTATGCACCTTCCATTCGACATTGTTCAGCGTGATGTTCACGCCCAGCGGCTTCCAGAACTGCTGCGCGGCGATGGCCAGCTTCTTGTGGTTCTCGTCGGTGTTGTATTGCAGCGACAGCGACAGGGGATTGTCGGGGCCATAGCCCGCCTCGGTCAGCAGGGCACGGGCCTTCTCGGTCCGTTCCTCCTGCGTCATGGTGGCGATCTCGGCATCGGGGGCCTGGAAGCCTTCGATGGCCCAGTGGGTCCAGCTATAGGCCGGCTTCTGGCCGCCCTGCAGCACCTGGTTCACGATGATGTCGCGGTTCAGGCCCAGCGACAGCGCCTGGCGGACGCGCACGTCTTTCAGCGCCTCGGGGCCCTTGTCGGATACGTTGAAGACATAGGCATAGGAACAGGCATAGGGGATCGAGACCGCCTGGTCAGGATATTCCTGTGACAGGCGCGGATACTGTCCGGCCGGGATCTGCACGCGGTCCAGTTCACCCGCCAGATAGCGGGTCAGGCCGATGTTGTTGTCGTTCACGGTGACGCCGCGCACGGTTTCCATCACCACATTATCGGCATCCCAATAGTTCGGGTTCTTCACCAGGGTGATGTCAACGCCAAGGTTGTGGCTTTCCAGCATGAAGGCGCCGTTGCCGACCAGGTTGCCGGGCTGGGTCCAGGCGTCGCCATGCTGTTCCACCACCTTTTGCGGGACCGGGAAGGTGGTGGCGTGGGACAGGGTCTTCAGGAAATAGGGGGTGCGCGTGGTCAGCGTCACCTCCAGCGTCTTGTCGTCCACAGCGCGGACGCCCAGCTGGTCGGGCGTCATCTCGCCCGCGATGATCTGGGTGGCGTTCTGGATGTTCATCAGTTCCAGGAACCACGCATATTCCGAGGCGGTTTCCGGGTTCACCACGCGCTGCCAGGCATAGGCGAAATCCTGCGCCGTGACCGGATCGCCGTTCGACCACTTGGCTTCGCGCAGCGTGAAGGTATGGGTCAGTCCGTCTTCGCTTTCCGTGTGGCTTTCGGCAACGCCGGGAATCATCGCGCCGGTCGCGTCTTCGTTCATCAGCCCCTCGAACAATTGGCGCAGCACGTCCGAGCCTTCGACATCGGTGTTCTTGGCCGGGTCAAGCGTCTTGATCGCGTCCAGCAGCCAATAGGTATAAGTCTGGCTGTCGGCCAGCGTTTCACCCGGCGCGGGCTGGACGGCCTGGGCGGGCAGGGCCAAGGCGGCCAGAAGGGCGGTGGTCGTGAACAGCTTGGACATCGGCTCCCCTTTGCGTTGAATGACGGCGTCTTGATGCACGTCCGGCCGACGTTACCCCATGATCCTGACGGGTAAAGGCGCTTCGGCGTTGGAACGTGTCGCATTCCCGTGAGGGGATGCGGATGTCCAGGGCTCGCGCGTCCCCTGGGGCGGCTGCCAATGCGTCCTGTCATGAACGCAGCGACAGGCCGGGACAGGCTGCACAAGGGGTCCTCCTCGAACGGCGCTTCCAACGGCGGGCAAAGAAAAACGCCAGGGGATCAACCCGTATCTTGCAGAAGGGGTGCGGCTTGGCCCCGTCAGGGTGCATCCCGGGATTTCCTGTCCGGGCGTTGCCGCGGAAGGTGCCGCCGCCATCTTGCCGCCCACGCGCGGCCATTCCGACAGTCGGTTCGCGACGTTGCGTCACTTGGCAGACGGCGTCGGGCCTGCGGAGCAAAACGCGCCCCGTGGTCCGATGACGTGACGCGCCCATTACCGAACTTCTTGACCCATTTTGCCTGTTCGCGCATACGGCGGGTGAAATGAACAGTCGGCCATTTGGCCTATAAGGCTGGTTTTCATGGGGGAGGACTCTTGATGAACGGCCTTCTGGCCCTGTCCCGCGGCATCGACCGCGTCAACACCGTGATCGGCAGGAACGTGTCCTGGTTGATCCTGCTGGCGATCTTCGTCAGTGCGATCAACGCGGTCATCCGCAAGGCATTCAGCATGTCGTCGAATGCCTGGCTTGAATTGCAATGGTATCTTTACGGCGCGGCCTTCCTGCTGGCGGCGGCCTATACGCTGCTGGAGAACGAGCATATCCGCATCGACATCCTGTTCGGTGCCTTGTCACGCCGGGTCCAGCACTGGATCGAGCTTCTGGGCCACATCTTCTTCCTGATGCCGATGGTCCTGCTGACGCTGTGGCTGACCTGGCCCTGGCTTGCGCGATCCTATCGCACCGGAGAGATGTCGATGAACGCCGGCGGGCTGATCCTGTGGCCGGCCAAGGCGCTGCTGTTCACGGGCTTCCTGCTGCTGCTGTTCCAGGGCATCTCCGAGATCATCAAGAAGATTGCCGTGATGCGCGGGATCATCCCCGACTACAACGCGCCCTCCGGCCACCACGCGCCGCTGGATCTGGACGAGGAACTGCTGAAACAGGCGGGCTTTGCCGATCCCGACCACCCGCTGACCGACATTCCCGCCGACAAGACGCGCAAGGACGACCGCAAATGATGGAACTCATCGCGCAGAACATGGCGCCGATCATGTTCGTTTCGCTGATCGTCTTCCTGCTGGTCGGCTATCCGGTCGCCTTCGCCCTGGCGGCGAACGGCCTTTTGTTCTTCATCATCGGCGTGGAACTTGCACCGCTGTCGGGCGGGTCCATCAACCTTTCCTGGCCGCTTCTTGGCGCCCTGCCTGACCGCTTCTTCGGAGGGGTCGTCGCCAACGAGACATTGCTGGCGATCCCCTTCTTCACCTTCATGGGCATCGTGCTGGAAAAATCCGGCATGGCCGAGGACCTTCTGGACACGATCGGCCAGCTGTTCGGCCCGATCAGGGGCGGCCTTGCCTATGCCGTCGTCATCGTGGGTGCGCTGCTGGCAGCCACCACCGGCGTGGTCGCCGCGTCCGTCATCGCGATGGGCCTGATCTCGCTGCCGATCATGCTGCGCTATGGCTATGACCGGCGCGTGGCCTCGGGCGTGATCGCGGCGTCCGGGACATTGGCGCAGATCATCCCGCCGTCGCTGGTGCTGATCGTGCTGGCGGACCAGTTGGGCCGCTCGGTGGGCGACATGTACAAGGGCGCGATGATCCCCGGCCTGGTGCTGACCGGGTTCTACATGCTTTACATCTTCGTGGTGTCGATGATCCGGCCGCATTATCTGCCGGCGCTGCCGAAAGAGGCGCGGACCCTGGGATCGGGCGTCACCTCGCTGATCGTGGCCCTGGCGGGGGCGGCCGTCATCTTCTGGCTGACGACCCGCTGGCTGGGGCCGGACCACGCAGCCGATGCGCCGATCTGGGGCCTCGTGATCGCTGTGTCGGTGATCTATGTCGTGGCGCTGCTGGACAAGGTCACGGGCATCAACATGATGTCGCGGCTGGCCCAGCAGGTCATCATCGTGCTGATCCCGCCGCTTGCGCTGATCTTCCTGGTGCTGGGCACGATCTTCCTGGGCATCGCCACCCCGACCGAGGGCGGCGCGATGGGCGCAGTCGGCGCGCTGTTCATGGCGGGCATCAAGAAGCGGCTGTCGATGGACGTGATCCGCCAGGCGCTTTACGCCACCACGCGGCTGTCGGCCTTTGTGATGTTCATCCTGATCGGCGCGCGGGTCTTCTCGCTGACCTTCTATGGCGTGAACGGGCACCTTTGGGTGGAACACCTGCTGACCTCGCTGCCGGGGGGCGAATACGGCTTCCTCATCGTGGTCTCGATCATGGTGTTCCTGCTGGCCTTCTTCCTGGACTTCTTCGAACTGGCCTTCATCATCGTGCCCCTGCTGGCCCCCGCGGCCGAGGCGTTGGGCATCGACCTGATCTGGTTCGGCGTGATCCTGGGCGTGAACATGCAGACCGCCTTCATGCACCCGCCCTTCGGCTTTGCGCTGTTCTACCTGCGCTCGGTCGCGCCCAAGGCCGAGTATATCGACAAGGTCACCAAGAAGCGGACGGCGCCTGTCAGAACCGGCCAGATCTACTGGGGCGCGGTGCCGTTCGTCTGCATCCAGTTGGTGATGATCGGCGTGGTGATCGCCTTCCCCGGCATGGTCATGCACTACAAGGGGGCGCCGGTCGATACCTCGAACATCCGGCTGGAAATCCCGGCCGGAGGAATGGGCAGCGGCACCAGCGGCGGCTTTGGATCGCTGGGTGGCCTGGGTGCGCCCTTTGGCCAGCAAGCCCCGGCCGACGGCGGCACGACGCCCCCCTCGGGCGGCCTGGGCGGCACGCCCCCGGGCCTCGGCGCGCCTCCTCCCGGCCTTGGCGCACCGGCGGCACCGGCACCCGCAGCCCCAGCCGAAGGCGCGCCCCCGGCCGAGCCGCAGCCTGCGCCCGCCCCGGGCGGTCTGGGCCTGGGCGGCCCGCCGCCGGGTCTTGGCGGCAGCAACTGACGACAAAAGGCCGGGTTCGACCCGGCCTTTTTTCATTCCGCCACCCGCACCGGGACGCGCGTCGGCCTTTCGTTGTCGCATGAAAAACCGCCGCGGATGATCCGCGGCGGTTCTGTCGTTTCGGGACGATCTCAGCCTTGGGTGGGGGCCAGCTTGCCGTTGCGCTGCTGGATCATCATGAAGGTGTCGAAGGTGTATTCCGCAGTCTGGTTGTACAGATACCAGTCGTCGCGGAACTGCAGCTGCGCCTCGTACTGCCGCTTGAATTGTTCGTTCTGGGCGGACAGTTCGGCATAGACCTCGTTCGCGGCGGTGAAGGCCGCGTTCATGATCTCTTCGCTGAAGGACCGAAGCTGCGCGCCCGACGCGGCCAGTTCCTTCAGCGCGGTCGGGTTGCGATAGTCGTACTTGGCCAGCATGTTCTGGTCGGATGCCTGGCAGCAGGTGCGCAGCAATGCCTTGTAATGCTCGGGCAGCTCGTCGTACTTGGACTTGTTGATGAAGAAGCTGACCGTCGGCCCGCCTTCCCAGAAGCCCGGATAATAGTAGTATGGCGCGACCTTCTGGAAGCCCAGCTTGTTGTCGTCATAGGGGCCAACCCATTCGGCGGCGTCGATCGTGCCCTTTTCCAGCGACGGATAGATGTCGCCGCCGGCGATCTGCTGCGGCACGACGCCCAGCTTCTCGACCACGCGCCCGGCAAGACCCGAGATGCGCATCTTCAGGCCCTGCATGTCGGCCAAGGTGTTCACTTCCTTGCGGTACCAGCCGCCCATCTGCACGCCGGTATTGCCGGCCGGGAAGGCCACCAGGCCGACTGTTTCCAGGAACTGGTTGTACGAGTCGATGCCGCCGCCGTGATAGTTGTAGGCAGCCTTTGCGCGTGCACTGAAGGTGAAGGGCAGGTCCGCGCCGCAGGCAAAGGCCGGGTCCTTGCCCCAGTTGTAATAGCCCACCGAATGGGCGCATTCCACGGTCCCGTCGCCCGCCGCGTTGATGGCGTCCAGGCCCGGCACGATCTCGCCCGCGGCGAAGACCTGCAGGTTGAACTTGCCGTCGGTCGCTTCCTTCAGGCGGACCGAGATTTCTTCCCCGCCGCCATAGATGGTGTCCAGCGACTTCGGGAAGGACGACGCCACGCGCCAGTTGATCGTCGGCGATTCCTGCGCGATGGCGGGGGCCGCCAGCGTGGCGCCCGCCGCTGCGGCGACGCCGCCGACCGAGGCCGTGGTCAGGAACGACCTGCGGTGCAGGTTCTTGGAATCTTTCATAAACTCTCCTCCGATGCGGGCAATCGGGATCGTTGCCCAGCGGGGTCATGCCCCCGAACGAGGTGCAGTTTAGTCCCTGATCGCCGCCTGTCGAGAGGGTGCGTCAGGTCAACGACAAAAATGAAGCCGCCCCCGCAGGTGCAGGGGCGGCTTTGCGGTTTCCGAAGGGGATGCGATCACCGCAGGATGGATTTCCCTGCGTATTCCGCCGTGGCACCCAGCATTTCCTCGATGCGGATCAGCTGGTTGTATTTGGCCAGCCGGTCCGAGCGGGCGAGGCTGCCAGTCTTGATCTGGCCGCAGTTGGTGGCGACCGCCAGGTCGGCGATGGTGGCGTCCTCGGTCTCGCCCGAGCGGTGGGACATGACGCTGGTATAGCCCGCGCGATCCGCCATGCGCACCGCGTCCAGCGTTTCCGACAGCGTGCCGATCTGGTTGACCTTGACCAGCAGCGAGTTGCCGCAACCCTTGGCGATCCCTTCGGCCAGCCGCGCGGGGTTGGTCACGAACAGGTCGTCGCCGACCAGTTGCACGCTGCCGCCCAGGCGGTCGGTCAGCAGCTTCCAGCCCTCCCAGTCGTCCTCGGCGCAGCCGTCCTCGATCGACAGGATCGGATAGTCGGAACACAGCGCGGCCAGGTAGTCCACGTTCTCGGCCGAGGTGAGCGACTTGCCCTCGCCCTTCAACTCGTAGCGGCCGCCCTTGAAGTATTCGGTGGAGGCGCAGTCCAGCGCCAGCATGATGTCGTCACCGGGCTTGTAGCCGGCCTTCTCGACCGCGCGCAGGATGAAGTCCAGCGCGTCGCGGGTGGAGGACAGGTTCGGCGCAAAGCCGCCCTCGTCGCCTACGCCGGTCGCCAGCCCCGCCGCCGAAAGCTCCTTCTTCAGCGTGTGGAACACCTCCGAACCCATGCGCACGGCGTCGCGGATGTTCTCCGCGCTGACCGGCATGACCATGAACTCCTGGATGTCGATGGGATTGTCGGCATGTTCGCCGCCATTGATGATGTTCATCATCGGCACCGGCAGGATCCGCGCCGCCGTGCCGCCCACATAGCGGTAGAGCGGCTGCTGGCAGGCATCCGCCGCGGCCTTGGCCACCGCGAGGCTCACGCCCAGGATGGCATTGGCGCCCAGGCGGCCCTTGTTGGGGGTGCCGTCCAGGTCGCACATCATGGCGTCGATGGCGCGCTGTTCGGTCGCGTCCTCGCCGATCAGGTTCTCGGCGATTTCGCCATTGACCGCCGCCACGGCTTCCAGCACGCCCTTGCCCATGTAGCGGGCCTTGTCGCCGTCGCGCTTCTCGACCGCCTCATGCGCGCCCGTGGATGCGCCCGAGGGCACCGCCGCCCGGCCCATCGTGCCGTCTTCCAGCGTCACGTCGACCTCGACGGTCGGGTTGCCGCGGCTGTCCAGGATCTCGCGCGCGAAGATGTCGATGATGGCGGTCATGGGTGCCCCTCCGTTGCCTGATGTCGGCGCCTTCATAGCTGCCGCAGGGGCAGGCCGAAAGCGGCAATTTCAGGGCTCCTCGATCTCTGCCCAGATGGGCAGGTGGTCGGACGCCTCACGCGCGCTGGCCCCGGTAAAGACGCCCTGACGCAGCAGGGTCAGATGATGGGACATGGCGAAGCGGTCGAACCGGAACTGCGGCAGGGGTGCAGGATAGGAAGGCCCAGGGGCAATGACGCGGAAACCGGCCAGCGATTCCAGCCCCCGGCTGTCGTGCCATTCGTTGAAGTCGCCCATCAGGACGATGTTGTCGTCGGCGATCCGCGCGGCCTGGGCCGTGATCCGTGCAAGCTGGGCCCGGCGCGACGACCGTGCAAGCCCCAGATGGACGCCGATCACGGTCAGCCGGGGCAGGCGAAGGACGACCGCCCCTCGCGGCTCGATCCCTGGCAAAGGCAGGCGGCGCAGCACCGCCTGTTCCGCCAGGTCGGGGCGCATCAGGATCGTCTGGCCGTGCCAGCCAAGCGAGTTTTCCCCAGTCGTCGCCATGTTCGCCGGGACCAGGCCGGTCGCATCGCGGATCAGCCGGCGGGGCAGGGCCTCGGGGCGGGCGCCCAGGCGAAAATCAACCTCTTGCAGGGCGATGATGTCTGGCCGCAGCGCAGCAATGACGGCAAGGTTGCGTTCCGGCGCGTGCGGGCCGGTCAGGCCACGGCATTTGTGCAGGTTGTAACTTGCCAGTCTCAACAAAAACATGCCGCCTTTCGTACTCGGCGCAGGATAGCCAGGGGCAAGGTGGCCGCAAGGGCTTGCGGTGTCGCGGCGGCGCAGTGCCCGCGTTTTGATCAGGTCCCGCAGAAGGTCTGATGCACGATCTGTTCCGCAAGGGGCGCATGAGACAGGTCATCCCATTCGGCGCGCGCCTCTCGCGGATGGATCACGGCGTCGAACAGGCGCTGGAAGGGGCCAAGATCGTCGGCCACGGCTGCGACGATGGCTTCCTCGATCTGGTGGTTGCGCGGGATGCGGACGGGGTTCGCATGACGCATCAACTCGGGATCGGGGTTCTGCGCCTGCCAGTCAACAGCCCAGGCGTCGAAGGCCTCGCGGTCGATGAATTCGTCCCGCGCGCGGCCGTCGGCGAGGCCCGCGAAGACACGGGTGAAGTCGGCGCGCTGCTGGGCCATCATGGTCAACAGGCGCTCGGCCAGGGGTTGCACGTCGGCGGCCTCGGTCAGGCCCAGCTTTTCGCCGAAGCGGCGGCGCCAGGCGGCCTGATAGATCGGGGCGAAGCTGTGGACGGACTTTGTCGCGGCTTCGATGGCAGCGTCGCGTTCGCCCATCAGCGGGATCAGGCAGGTGGCAAGCTGCGCCAGGTTCCATACCGCGATCTGCGGCTGCTGCGCCCAGGCATAGCGCCCGCCCCGGTCGATGGACGAAAACACCGTGTCGGGATGATAGGCGTCCATGAAGGCGCAGGGGCCATAGTCGATGGTTTCCCCCGACACGGCCATGTTGTCGGTGTTCATCACCCCGTGGATGAAGCCAAGCGCCATCCAGTGCGCGATGGTTTCGGCCTGCCGCGCGATGACGTGATCCAGCAGCGACAACGGGCCGTTGGCGGTGGGATAATGGCGGGCGATGACGTGGTCGGTCAGGGCGGCCAAGGCGTCCTCCTGCCCCCGGACGGCGAAATACTGGAAGGTGCCGACGCGGATATGGCTGGAAGCCACGCGGGTGAGCACCGCGCCCGGCAGGCCGCTTTCCCGCCAGACCGTTTCCCCGGTGGCGACGGCCGCCAGGGCGCGCGTGGTCGGCACGCCCATCGCATGCATGAACTCGCTGACGATGTATTCGCGCAGCACCGGCCCGACCCAAGCCCTTCCGTCGCCGCGCCGGGAGAACGGCGTCGGTCCGCTGCCCTTCAGCTGGATGTCGAAGCGCGCCCCGTCGGGGGCCACAACCTCGCCCAGCAGCACCGCGCGCCCGTCGCCAAGCTGCGGGACAAAGCCGCCGAACTGGTGGCCTGCATAGGCTTGGGCAATCGGCTCGGCCCCTTGCGGAACGGCGTTGCCCGCCAGCATCGCCACGCCCTCGGGACCGGTCAGCCAGTCCGCATCCAGGCCCAGCCGGCGCGCCAGACCGTCGTTCAGTGCCAGCAGGCGTGGCTGGGCGACAGGCGTAGGCGCCACGCGGGCAAAGAAGCCCTGTGGCAGACGGGCATAGCTGTTGTCGAAATGGATCATCAGGGCCTCCTGTCCCTTTCATCTAGGATCAGGAGGCGGATGGAAAAAGGGGCAGTCGATCAGCCCCGCGGCTTGACGTGCGGCGAACGGGTGATCCCTGCGCCGTGCAGTGCGCCCGCCAAGGCCCCCCCTGCAAGGGGTGCCAGGATGAACAGCCAAAGCTGCGACAGGGCCGGTCCGCCCACGAAGATGGCTGGTCCGATCGACCTGGCGGGGTTGACCGAAACTCCCGTCACGTCGATACCGACAAGGTGGATTCCGGCAAGCGTCAGCCCGATCGCAAGCCCAGCAAAGCCCGCCGGTGCGTCGGTCTGGGTCGCGCCCAGGATCACGGTCACGAACAGGAAGGTCGCCACGAATTCGAAGACCAGGGCGGACATCAGGGTATAGCCGCCGTTGTAACCCTCACCCCAGCCGTTCTGGCCAAGGCCGTTCTGGGCGATGGAATAGTCCGACTTGCCCGAGGCGATCAGATAGATGACTGCGGCCGCGGCAGTCGCCCCCAGAATCTGCGCAATGCAATAAGCGACAAAGTCACCCCCGCCCATCCGCCCCGAAGTCAGGAAGCCAAGCGACACCGCAGGGTTGAGCTGGGCCCCCGATATCGCGCCAAGGCCATAGGCCGCTGCGATGATCGACAGGCCGAATGCCATGGAAATACCGTGAAAGCCGATCTCGGCACCCATCAGCACCGCCGAGCCTACTCCAAAGAAGACAAGGATGAATGTGCCGATGAACTCGGCCAGGGCCTTGCTTGACATTGACACTCTCCACCATGATTCGGGTCGTTTTGAACCGATCTGTCCAGTTTGCTCAGCCATCGCGTTTTTCGCAATAATCCTGCGCCTCTTGAAGGATGGGCCCAGTGGGCGTATCGCATCCCCTTGAACAGGAGCCTGCCGCATGAAATTTCTTGACCTCGCCAAAGTCTATATCCGCTCGGGTGGCGGCGGCGCGGGCTGCGTGTCCTTCCGGCGCGAGAAGTTCATCGAATACGGCGGCCCCGATGGCGGGGACGGCGGCAATGGCGGCGATGTCTGGGCCGAGGCGGTCGAGGGGCTGAACACCCTGATCGATTTCCGCTATCAGCAGCATTTCTTCGCCAAGTCCGGCCAGCACGGCATGGGCAGCCAGATGACCGGCAAGTCTGGCGAGGATATCACCCTGCGCGTGCCCGTGGGCACCGAAATCCTGGAGGAGGACGAGGAAACCGTCATCGCCGACCTGACCGAACCCGGCCAGAGGGTTCTGCTGGCGCGCGGCGGCAATGGCGGCTGGGGCAACCTGCATTTCAAGACCTCGACCAACCGCAGCCCGCGCAACGCCAATCCGGGCCAGCCGGGCATCGAACGCACCATCTGGCTGCGGCTGAAGCTGATCGCGGATGCGGGGCTGGTGGGGCTGCCGAATGCAGGCAAGTCCACCTTCCTGGCGGCCGTGTCGAATGCCCGGCCCAAGATCGCGGATTATCCCTTCACCACGCTGCACCCGAACCTGGGCGTGGTCGGCATCGACGGATACGAGTTCGTCATGGCCGACATCCCCGGCCTGATCGAGGGCGCGAGCGAGGGCAGGGGCCTGGGCGACCAGTTCCTGGGCCATGTGGAACGCAGCAACGTGCTGCTGCATCTGGTCGATGGCACCTCGGACGATGTGGCGACCGACGCCCGCACCATCCTGACCGAGCTTGAGGCCTATTCGCCGGTGCTGATGGACAAGCCGCGCGTGACGGCGCTGAACAAGATTGATGCGCTCGACGACGACACCATCGTCGAACGTCGGGCCGCGCTGGAGGCCGAGATCGGCGGCCCGGTCCTGCTGATGTCGGGGGTGGCCAAGCTGGGCGTGACCGAGGTTCTGCGCGCGCTCTGGACGCAGATCGAGCCGACCCGCCGCGCCGTGAAGGACGAACCCGAGGCGCCATGGCAGCCGTAAGCCCGTCGCTGACCGGGGCGCGGCGGCTGGTCATCAAGGTCGGCTCGGCGCTGCTGGTGGATGAAAACGGCTTGCGCGGCGACTGGCTGCGGGCCTTGTGCGACGACGTGGCCGACTGGCGCCGACGCGGCTGCGACGTGGTGCTGGTGTCGTCGGGATCCATCGCGCTTGGGCGGCGGGTGCTGGGCCTGCCCTTGGGCGCGCTGCCGCTGGAACAGGCGCAGGCCGCCGCCGCCGTGGGCCAGATTCGGCTGGCGCGGGCTTATGAGGAGGCGTTGGCCCCGCACGGCGTGACTACCGCTCAGGTGTTGCTGACGCTGGAGGACAGCGCGGATCGGCGCCGCTACCTCAACAGCCGGGCGACCATGCAGACGCTGCTGTCGCTTGGCGTGGTGCCGATTGTCAACGAAAACGATACGGTGGCGACCGACGAGATCCGCTTCGGCGATAACGACCGGCTGGCCGCCCAGATCGCCGTGACCTGCGGCGCGGACCAGTTGCTGCTGCTGTCGGACGTGGACGGGCTTTACACCGCCAATCCCAAGACCGACCCGACCGCGCGCCACCTGCCCGTCATCGAGGCCCTGACGCCCGAGATCGAGGCCATGGGCGGCGATCCGGTATCCGGTCTATCCAAGGGCGGCATGAAGACCAAGCTGATGGCCGCGCGCACCGCCATCGCCGGGGGTTGCGCCATGGCGATTGCCGAAGGGTCGGTGACGCGCCCGCTGTCGGCGGTGGCGAATGGCGCGCGATGCAGTTGGTTCCTGCCTGAAAGCGATCCTCAGCTTGCCCGCAAGCGTTGGATCGCGGCCATGAAGCCCAAGGGCGCCCTGGTCGTGGACGAAGGCGCGGTCCGGGCGCTGCAAGGGGGCAAGTCGCTGCTGCCTGCGGGCGTGCGCACGGTCGTGGGCGATTTCGGCCGGGGCGATCCGGTGGCGATCACTGGCCCTTCGGGCGAGACGGTGGCGACCGGCCTTGCCCGTTATACCGCCGACGAGGCACGGCGCATCGCGGGCAACCGCTCGGACCAGATCGAGGCGATCCTGGGCTATACCGGCCGTGCCGCCCTGGTCCATCGCGACGACATGGCGCTGTAGGCGGCGCAGTTTTTTCGCAAGCGCGGGAATAATCCTGCGGCTGGTCCGTCATCATCCCGCAGGCAGGATGGCCTGCGACAGATGAAGGAACCGCAGCCATGACACGACACAGCTTCCTGCTTGCCCTTGCCGCCACCGCAAGCCTGGCCTTGCCCAGCGCCGCCCTGGCGGGCGATGACGAGGGCGTCAGCCGCATCCTGCGCGGCTTCGTCGCGCCGCAATATCACGGCCCTTTCTGGGATCGTGACGATGACGACCGCCGCTGGGAATACAGCTACCGCATCCGTCACGATGACGATGATGACGATGATGATCGCTGGGACGACGACGATGATGATGACGACGACCGCTGGGACGACTGATCCCAGAGAAGGCCAACAATAACAACGCAGGGGCAGGATCAGGCACGCCCCGGCCGTGAAGGCCGGGGCGTTTCGCTTGGGTCAGGCGGCCTTCTTGCCGCTGCCGAAGCGGTCATAGAAGGACCGCCCGCTTTCGGCAATGTCGCGCAGCATCTGCGGGGCGGCGAAGCGGTCGCCATGCTCGGCCGACAGGCGGTCGCAGATCTGCACGGCCCGCGCGGCCTCCAGCATGTCCAGCCAGGCGAAGGGACCGCCAGACCAGGGCGCGAAGCCCCAGCCCAGGATCGCGCCCACATCGCCTTCTCGGATATCCTCCAGTACGCCTTGTTCAAAGGCGCGCACGGCTTCCAGCGTCTGAGCGAACATCAGGCGGTGCTGCACGGTGGTCAGGTCCGGCTGGTCGTCCGGCTGCGGATAGCGGGCGGCCAAGCCCTCCCATAGCCCCTGCCGCTTGCCCTCCGCGTCATAGGCATAGAAGCCTGCGTTCGACTTGCGGCCCAGGCGACCCTGCTCTGCCATCCAGAACAGCACCTCGTCCACATTGCCGTCGGGATAGGCGTCGCCCATCGCCGCGCGGGTGGCCTTGGCGATCTTCACGCCCAAGTCGATGGATGTCTCATCGACCAGTTGCAGCGGCCCCAGCGGCATCCCCATCAGCTTGGCGGCGTTTTCGACCAGCACCGGGTTCACGCCCTCGGCCACCATGCGGATGCCTTCGTTGATATAGGGAATGATGCAGCGGTTGGCATAGAAGAAGCGCGCGTCGTTCACCACAATCGGCGTCTTGCGGATCTGGCGCACGAAATCCAGCGCCTTGGCCACCGCGCGGGGGCCGGTCTGCTGGCCCTTGATGATCTCGACCAGCATCATCTTGTCCACGGGGCTGAAGAAGTGGATGCCGATGAACTGGTCCGGGCGGCTGCTGGCCTTCGCCAGGTCGCTGATCGGCAGGGTTGAGGTGTTGGTGGCGAAAATCGCGTCCGCCGGGATCGCGGCCTCGGCTTTCTTCGTGACCTCGGCCTTGATAGAGGGGTCCTCGAACACGGCCTCGACCACCAGGTCGCAGCCCTCCAGCGCGGCGTAATCGGTCGTCGCGGTGATGCGCGCCAGAACCTCGGTCTTCTTCTCCTCGGTGGATTTCTTGCGGCTGATGGCCTTGTCTAGCAGCCCTTCGGAATAGGCCTTGCCCTTGTCCGCGGCCTCCTGTTTCGCGTCGATCAGCACCACCTGGATCCCCGCCATGGCGCTGACATAGGCGATGCCCGCGCCCATCATCCCTGCGCCCAGAATGCCGACCTTCCTGACCGACTGGTCCGGCGCCTCGGGGCGGTTCGCGCCCTTCTCCAAGGCTTCCTTGTTGATGAACAGGCTGCGGATCATCGCCGTGCTGGACGGGTTCATCAGCACGTTGGTGAACCACCGCGCCTCGATCTTCAGCGCCGTGTCGAAGGGCACCTGCGCGCCTTCATAGACCGCGGACAGCAGCGCCTTGGCGGCGGGATAGACCCCCATGGTCTTGCCGTTCACCATGGCCGAGGCGCCCACGAAGGTCATGAAGCCCGCCGGGTGATAGGGCTCGCCACCCGGCATCTTGTAGCCCTTCTGGTCCCAAGGCTTGACCAGGTCGGCGTCCTTCGCGTTCAGCACCCATTCGCGGGCAGCAGGCAGCGGATCGGCGACCACTTCGTCGATCAGCCCGGCGGCCTTGGCCTTCTTCGGGTCCGACAGCTTGCCTTCCAGCAAAAAGGGCGCGGCGGCCATGGCGCCCAGCTTGCGCGACAGCCGGATCGTGCCGCCGCCGCCGGGGAAGATGCCGACCATGATCTCGGGCAGGCCGATCTTGGCCTTGGGATTGTCCGCCGCAAAAATGCGGTGCGTGGCCAACGGCAGTTCCAGCCCGATGCCAAGCGCGGTGCCGGGCAGGGCGGCGGCGATGGGCTTGCCGCCCTTGAGCGTCTTCGGGTCCATGCCCCCCCGCTCGATCTTGCGCAGGGCGTGGTGCAGGGTCATGATTCCGTCGAAGATCTGCTGGGCGCCGCCCTGCTTCATCTGCGCGATGACGTTCAGGTCCATCCCGGCGGCGAAGTCCTTCTTGCCGCTGGTGATGACGATGCCCTTGACGGCCTCGTCGGACAGTGCCTCGTCGATCAGCGCGTCCAACTGCGCTGCACCTTCAAGCGACAGCACGTTCATCGACTTGCCCGGCACGTCCCAGGTAATGACGGCCACGCCATCGGCGTCCTTCTGCATGGTGAAATCGGTCATTCGTTCTCTCCCTCGGGCGCATAGGGCCGCCCGTCCTTGTGGGTATAGGTCGCAGTCCCGTCCTTCATGGTCAGCACCAGATCGACATCGGAATAGGTCGCGACTTCCTCGGCGGCCTTGCTGCCGATCACGAGAAAGCGGGCGGGCGCATCGCTGCGGTTGATGAAGTGGTGGCCATCCGGCGTGTTGGCGGGAAAGCCCACGCAATCACCGGGGCGCATGATCTCCTCGCCATCATCGGTGATCATCACGCATTCACCCTCGGTCACCATGACGAACTCGTCCTCGGCCCGGTGCCAATGGCGCAGCGAGGACATGGCGCCGGGTTCCAGCGTGATCAGATTGACGCCGAACTGCGTCAGCCCCGCCGCCTGCCCCAACCGCAGGCTGGACCGCCCGGCCATCATCGCCGCATAGGGCCCGGGATAGATCGAGCCGGTCTTGACCGGCACCTGGGACAGGTCGAGCTTGCGCATCACACCCGCTCGATGATGGTGGCCGCGCCCATGCCGGATGCGATGCACAGGGTTGCAAGGCCGACTTCCTTGTCCTGCCGCTCCAGTTCATCCAGCAGCGTGCCAATGATGATCGCACCGGTCGCGCCCAGGGGGTGCCCCATTGCCATCGCGCCGCCGTTGACGTTGACCTTGCCGGGATCGACCTGGAAGGCCTGCATGAAGCGCAGCACGACGGCGGCGAAGGCCTCGTTCACTTCGAACAGGTCGATATCGCTGATGGACATGCCGCTGTCGGCCAGGATCTTCTCGGTCACCGGGACCGGACCGGTCAGCATGATCGTGGGATCGGTGCCGATCTTGGCGGTGGCGCGGATCCGGGCGCGGGGCTTAAGCCCGTGGGCGCGGCCGAACTCCTCGTTCCCGATCAGCACGGCGGCGGCGCCGTCCACGATGCCGCTGGAGTTACCCGCGTGGTGGATGTGGTCGATGCGGTCCAGATGCGGGTATTTCAGCATCGCGACCTTGTCGAAGCCGGGCATCACCTCGCCCATGTCCTTGAAGGCGGGCTTCAGCTTGGCCAGATCCTCCATGGTGGTGCCGGGACGCATGTATTCGTCGCGGTCAAGGATGGTCAGCCCGTTCTGGTCCCTGACCGGCACGATGGAGCGGGCAAAGCGCCCTTCCTCCCAGGCCGCTGCTGCACGACGCTGGCTTTCGACGGCCAGCTTGTCGGCTTCCTCTCGGGTGAAGCCGTATTCGGTGGCGATGATGTCCGCGCTGATGCCCTGGGGCACGAAATAGGTCTTCATCGCCAGCGACGGATCAACGGCAATCGCCGCGCCGTCGCTGCCCATGGGAACGCGGCTCATCATCTCGACCCCGCCGGCGATATAGCCGTTGCCGGCGCCCGCCTTGACCTGGTTGGCAGCCAGGTTCACGGCCTCCATGCCGCTGGCGCAGAAGCGGTTGATCGACAGGCCGGGGATGCGTTCGTCCAGGTCCGAGGCCAGCACGGCCGAGCGCGCAAGGCAGCCGCCCTGTTCCTTGACCTGGGTGACATTGCCCCAGATCACGTCCTCGACCGCGTTGCCCTCCAGGTTGTTGCGTTCCTTGACGGCGTTCAGCAGGCGGGCCGACAGCGCAAGCGAGGTCACTTCGTGCAGGCTGCCATCGCTGCGGCCCTTGCCTCGGGGCGTGCGGACGGTGTCATAGATGAATGCGTCGGTCATGCGTCCTCCTTGGGTGCCCGGTCCGAGGGATTGCCGGGCATCAGGTCATAGGGGTGTTTCCAGCCGGGCAGGGCGCTGATCGCGTCCAGCCAGCGGTCGATATGGGGCCAGTCCTTGCGGTCGAAGCCAAAGGGTTCGGGATAGAACAGGTAACCGCAACAGGCGAAATCGGCGATGGTGGGGCTGCCGTCTGCGACCCAGTCGCGGGTGGACAGGTGGTCGTCCAGCACCTTGTAGGCGGCTTTCAGCCGCCCTTGCAGGTATTCCGCCGCGCCTGCCGGGCGTTTGTCCGCAGGCAGGAAGTTCAGAAGAAAGCGGGCGTGACCCGCCTGACCCGAAAGCTTGTGGTTGTCGAACATCAGCCAGCGAAGGGTCTCGTTGCGGTTCGATCCCAGGAACTTGCCGGTCCGTTCAGCGATGTGAAGCTGGATGACAGCGGATTGCGACAGGGTCAGGTCGCCTTCACGAAAGACGGGAACCTCACCCATGGGGTTGATGACGCGGAACGCAGGGCTGCGCGCCTCTCCGTTGAAGAAATCGACATGGACCGGCGCCCAGTCATAGCCCGCCAGTTCCATGGTCAGCGCCGCCTTGTAGGCGTTGCCGGATTCGCCAAAGCACCAGAGTTGCGCAGTCATCCTGTTCCTCCATCGCCGGGGGCTTCGCGCCCCCGGACCCCCGCGGGATATTTTCATGAAGAAGAAGGAGTGGAATTAATCCTTCTTCAATATTTTCATTCCAATCTTGGCATTGCGGTACAGGCTGGGAAGCCGATGACCGCTGAAGGAGAAGTTTCCGGCCTGCGAGTTTGATGCCGATGGCCGAGCGCAGGCCGGAAACGCCGTTTCTTCTTCACTCAAATATCCCCGCCGGAGGCTCCTGTCCGTGAAGCAGGTGCCATGGTTGGCAGGCTCAGAACGCCTCCGCCTCCAGTTCCATCACCGGCGCAGCGCCCGACTGGATCCGCGCGAGATGTGTCGCAGTTATCGGCAACTGCCGCCTCATATAGTAACGCCCCGTTGCCAGCTTGGTCTTCAGGAAGGCCGCGTCGCCGCGTCCCGCGTCCAGCGCCTCTTGTGCCGCGACCGCCATCTGAGCCCACATCAGGCCAAGCGCGACATGGCCGAACAGGTGCATGAAGTCATAGCTGCCCGACAGTGCGTCGTTCGGGTTCTTCATGCCGCGCTCCATGAAGAACATGGCGGCGGTCTGCAGATCCTTCGACGCATTCTTCAGCGGAGCGATGAAATCGGCGGCAATGGCGCTGTCGCCCTGTTGCTTGCAGAAGGACTTCACCATTTCGAAGAAGCCCATGACATGCTTGCCGCCGTCCAGCGCCAGCTTGCGACCAACCAGATCCAGGGCCTGTACGCCGTTCGCCCCTTCATAGATCATGGTAATGCGGGCGTCGCGGACGAATTGCGACATACCCCATTCCTCGATATAGCCGTGCCCGCCATAGACCTGCTGGGCCAGAACGGCGGTCTCGAAGCCCTTGTCGGTCAGGAAGCCCTTGATGACAGGTGTCAGCAGGGATACGAGGCCTTCGGCATCGGCATCGCCATTGTGCCCCTTGTCGATCAGGTGCGCGCCCCACAGTGCCAGCATCCGCGCGCCTTCCAGAAAGGATTTCTGGTCCATCAGGCTGCGGCGGATGTCGGGATGGACGATCAGCGGATCGGCCGGACCCTGGGGATTGGCCGCCCCCGTCACGGCGCGGCCTTGCAGGCGGTCCGTCGCATAGGCAACGGCGTTCTGATAGGCGGGCACGGCGCAGGCATAGCCCTGCAGGCCAACGCCCAGGCGCGCCTCGTTCATCATCGTGAACATGGCCCGCATTCCTTTGTGCAGATCGCCCAGCAGCCAGCCCTTTGCGCCGTCATAGTTCATGACGCAGGTGGCATTGCCGTGGATGCCCATCTTTTCTTCCAGCTTCCCGACGGTCACGCCGTTGCGTTCACCTAGCGATCCGTCCGGGTTCACCAGGAATTTCGGCACGATGAACAGGCTGATGCCCTTGGTTCCCTCGCCCCCGCCCGGCGCCTTGGCAAGGACCAGGTGGATGACGTTTTCCGCCAGGTCATGATCGCCCGCCGAAATGAAGATCTTCTGGCCGGTGATCAGATAGCTGCCGTCGTCCTGCGGCTCGGCCTTGGTGCGCAGCATCCCCAGATCGGTGCCGCAATGCGGCTCCGTCAGGTTCATGGTGCCGGTCCAGTCGCAGCTGACCATCCTGGGCAGGTAGGTCTGCTTCTGTTCGTCCGTTCCGTGTGCGTGGATCGCCGAATAGGCGCCGTGGGTCAGGCCCTGATACATGTTGAAGGCCATGTTGGCCGACACGAACATCTCGCCCGTCGCGACGCCCATCACATAGGGCATTCCTTGGCCGCCGTATTCGGGGTCGCAATCCAGCGCGGTCCAGCCGCCGTCCTTCATGGCCTGAAAAGCCCGGTCGAAACCGTCGGGCGTGCGGACCACGCCGTTCTCCAGCCGGCAGCCCTGCTTGTCACCCACCGCATTCAGCGGCGCCAGAACCTCGGCCGCCAGCTTGCCCGCCGCATCCAGAATCGCCTCGGTGAAGTCGGGATCCAGATCCTCGTGGCCGGGCAGGCCGGATTGCGACAGCTTCAGCACGTCATGCAGCGCAAACTGCATGTCGCGGACAGGCGGGATGTAAATCGTCATGGCATTACCCTGTGGTCGTGTCGTTGGACGCGACGGCAAGACGGGCTTCAGCATCGGAAAGCTGGGACCTGAGATCGACGATCGCCTCGCTCAGTTCAGCATATTGGCGTTCCATGTCGCCAAGGCGCTGCCGGCCGACCGCGATGGTCGCGGCAATCTGCGCCTTGTTCGTGCCGCCCGGCTCGTAGAGTTCGAGCAGCTGGCGGATTTCCTCGAGGCTGAAGCCGAACCGCTTGCCGCGCAGGATCAGCGTCAGGCGCGCCCTGTCCCTCCGGTCATACAGGCGATGCTGCCCGCGACGTTCGGGAAAGATCAGCTCGCGCGCCTCATAGAAGCGCAGCGTGCGCGGGGTGACGCCGAACGCATCGCACATCTGGCGAATCGTCATCAGCTCGTCGGACATGGATCGCGGTTCCTCCTCATTCACCGTCTGCCGTCCTTGACCACAGATATAGGGGCAAGTTGACGCGAACGTAAGCAAGACGCCGCGTCACAGGTGAAGTCAAGGACAACCGTGACGCAGGGTCAACCCATGTCGCTCAATTCCTGCGCGGCAGTTGCGCGCAGGGCTTCCAGATCGGCGCGGGCGGATCGAAGGTCGGCGATCTGTTCATCCAGAACCTTCAACTGCCGGTCGGCCAGATCCAGCCAGACCTGATACTGTTCGCGCGATCCCTTCTGTTCATAGATCAAGAGCCATTGCCGGATCTCCTCGAGCGAGAAGCCGAACCGGCGGCCGCGCAGGATCAGGGTCATGCGCGCGATTTCCCGAGGCCCATAGAAGCGCGCGCGGCCTTCCTTCCGGGGGTTCAGAAGTTCGATATATTCGTAATAGCGCAGCGTTCGGGGCGTTACGTCGAAGCGTGCGCACATGTCCTTGAAACTGATCGTCTGCTCGCCCGGCATCGGCCCTCTCCTGCGGCAACTGACGCAAAGCTATCCGCTTGGCGCGACCAAGCGCAAGGGACGGGGGGTTGAGCGGGCGGGCCGGTCAGGGATAGCGTGGCGCGACAATGCAATGGGGACAGGAACACAGGCATGGCGGAAACGGATCAGACGCGAATCGCCCAGCAGTTCATCGAGGCGATACCCCATGCCCGAGCCCTTGGGATGCGGGTCGATGCCTTGGGCGAGGGGTCGGCCACGATCAGCATGCCCTGGGCCGAACATCTGGTGGGCGATCCTCGCAGCGGGGTGGTGCATGGGGGCGTGGTTTCCGCGCTGATGGACACCAGTTGCGGGGCGGCGGTGATGTCGCATCCCTCGGGTCCGTCCTCGACGGCGACCATCGACCTGCGCATCGACTACATGCGTTCGGCCACCAAGGGCCAGCGGATCACGGCGCGGGCCGAATGCTATCACATGACGCGGACGGTCGCCTTTGTCCGGGCCGTCGCCCTGGACGAGGACGAAGCCAATCCCGTGGCCGCCGCCACCGGCGCCTTCACGGTCGAAAGATGATGCCCATGGACCGCCGCGAACCCCTCGACCGGATCAAGTCCCGCCGCGATTCCGCCCTGGCGGCGCTTGTGTCCGGGGTGCCCTATCTGACCTGGCTGGGCATCCGCTTCGACCGCCGCGGGGACGAGTTGACCGCGATCCTGCCTTACGAGGAAAAACTGATCGGCAACCCCATGCTGCCTGCGATCCACGGCGGCGTGACGGCGGCGTTTCTGGAAACGACCGCGATCATCGAACTGGCCTGGGCCGCCATGTGGGAGGACATGGAGTCGGGCCGCACCGTTCCCGACGCAGCGGTTGCGGCCAGTCCGCCGCGCCTGCCCAAGACCATCGATTTTACCGTGGACTATCTGCGCAGCGGCCTGCCGCGCGACGCCTATGCCCGCGCGCGTGTCGTGCGGTCGGGGCGGCGCTATGCCAGCGTCCAGGTCGAGGCATGGCAGGACAACCGTGCCCGGCTGATGGCGCAGGCGACGGGACATTTCCTGATGCCGCAGGGCTAGGCCGCCGGAATGGACAGGCCGACCAACCGGCGGGTTCTGGCGATCGCCCTGCCCATCGTGATATCGAACGCGACCGTGCCGTTGCTGGGTCTTGTCGATACCGGGGTAGTCGGGCAACTGGGCCGGCCAGAAGCGATCGGCGCGGTTGCCGTCGGGTCCGTGATCCTGACCTCGATCTACTGGATCTTCGGATTCCTGCGGATGGGCACATCGGGCCTGGTGGCACAAAGCCACGGTGCAGGCGATGGTGCGGAAAGCGGCGCGCATCTGTTGCGCGCCCTGGCGATAGCCGGGGTCGCGGGGCTGGCCTTCGTTCTGATGCAGGGCGTGGTCTTCTGGGCTGCGTTCAGGATTGCCCCGACCTCGGCCTTGGTCGAGTCCCTGGCCCGCGATTATCTGGCGATCCGCATCTGGGGGGCGCCCGCGACCATCGCCCTTTACGCCATAACCGGCTGGCTGATCGCCGTCGAGCGGGCGAAGTCCGTGCTTTTGCTGCAACTGGTCCAGAACGGGCTGAACGTCGTCCTGTCGGTCTGGTTCGTGCTGGGACTGGAGTGGGGCGTCCCCGGCGTCGCAATCGGCACGCTGTTGTCGGAATATTGCGGGCTTGGGCTGGGGTTGTGGATGACCCGCAAGCCCCTGGCGCAGGGCTGGCATGCGGCCGGGCTGTTCGCGCGGGACAAGCTGACGCGGCTTGCGCGCGTGAACAGCGACATCATGATCCGGTCTGTCCTGCTTCAGGCCAGCTTCACCAGTTTCGTCTTTCTGGGCGCGGGGCAGGGCGATGTGACCCTGGCTGCCAACCAGGTGCTGCTGCAATTCCTGTCGATCATCGCCTATGCCCTGGACGGCTTTGCCTTTGCCGCCGAAAGCCTGGTGGGGCAGGCGGTCGGCGCGCGCAGGCCGGATGGGGTGCGGCAGGCATCCCGTCTTACCTCGGCCTGGGGTGTCGCAGGGGCGCTTGCCCTGGGACTGGCGTTCTGGCTTGGTGGAGGGGGGATCATCGACCTGCTGACCACATCCCCCAAGGTGCGGGCCGAGGCGCGGGCCTATCTGCCTTGGCTGGGGCTTGCGCCGCTGATCGGGGTCGCTGCCTGGATGCTGGACGGCATCTTCATCGGCGCGACGCTGACGCGCGACATGCGGGTGGCGATGATCTGGTCGGCCCTGGCTTTCCTGGCTGCCGTGCTGCTGTTGCCGCCAGTCTGGGGAAACCATGGGCTGTGGGCGGCGCTGATGGTGCTGAACCTGTCGCGCGGCGTGACCATGGCGCTGCGTTATCCGCGCGCCGAAGCCGCGGCCCGGCCTGCATGAAAACGGGGGCCGAACGGCCCCCGGCATCT
Organism: Paracoccus yibinensis; assembly: GCF_030846195.1. Classification (GTDB taxonomy): domain Bacteria; phylum Pseudomonadota; class Alphaproteobacteria; order Rhodobacterales; family Rhodobacteraceae; genus Paracoccus; species Paracoccus yibinensis. Next base: position 124,628 of record NZ_JAVCWH010000001.1, on the reverse strand, counting down.
GGTGATCAGAAAGGCTTCACTTCGTTTCGTCGATGATCTGGTGGCGCGCGACCTGCGTCAATTCGGCCATCTTGGTGCGGATTTCCGACTCGCCGGCCTTGCCTTCCAGATCGGCCGCCAGCTTGCGATAGACATCGTCCTCGCCCGGCTCCTCGAAGTCAGAGGTCACGACGGTCATCGCATAGGCGCGCGCGTCGTCGCCCGTCTTGCCCAGAAGTCCGGCCGCCCATTCGCCCAATAGGCGATTGCGGCGTGCCTCGGCCTTGAAGCGCAGGTTTGCGTCATGCGCGAACTTGGATTCGTAACCGCGTTCGCGGTCGTCGAAGGTGGTCATCGTGGCCTCCGTGTTGTCTTGGTCTTGATGTTATCCCGGCCACGGGCGCTTGCAAGCCTCTCGTATTGCCCCCGGGGGCGCTTGTGGGGTAAGGCGCTTTGGATAAGGGACATGCGAAAGGACGCCCGTCATGGCACCGCGCCGCAAGAAGATCTACGAAGGCAAGGCGAAGATCCTTTACGAAGGCACCGAACCCGGCACCCTGGTCCAGTATTTCAAGGATGACGCGACCGCCTTCAACGCCCAGAAAAAGGCCGTGATCGAAGGCAAGGGCGTCCTGAACAACCGCTTGTCCGAATTCTTCATGAACGGGCTGACGAATATCGGCGTCCCCAACCACTTCATCCGCCGCATCAACATGCGCGAGCAGCTGATCCGCCAGGTGGAAATCGTGCCGCTGGAAGTGATCGTGCGCAACTTCGCCGCAGGTTCCCTGTCCAAGCGACTGGGGCTTGAGGAAGGCACGCTGCTGCCGCGTCCCATCGTCGAATACAGCTTCAAGAACGACGAACTGGGCGACCCGATGGTCAGCGAAGAATACATCATCGCCTTCGGCTGGGCGACCCAGCAGGATCTGGACGACATCGTGTCGCTGGCACTCCGCGTCAACGACTTCCTGTCGGGCGTCTTCTATGGCGTCGGCATCAAGCTGATCGACTTCAAGATCGAGATCGGCCGGGTCTGGGACAACGACTTCATGCGCCTGATCGTCGCGGACGAGATCAGCCCCGACAGCTGCCGGTTGTGGGACATGAAGACCGGGCAGAAGCTGGACAAGGACGTGTTCCGCCGCGACCTGGGCAACCTGACCGACGCCTATACCGAGGTTGCGCGCCGGCTGGGCCTGATGCCCGCCAACACCACCAGCCTGAAACCGACCGCGATCAACTGAAGGAAGACGCCATGAAAGCCCGTGTCACGATCATGCTGAAGGATGGCGTCCTTGACCCGCAGGGCGAGGCGATCCGCCACGCGCTTGGCGGACTTGGACACAAGGGTGTCTCGGGTGTCCGGCAGGGCAAGGTGATCGAACTGGACCTGGACGCGACGGATGCGGCGCAGGCCAAGACCGAGGTGGAAAAGATGTGCGAGGGGCTTCTGGCCAATACCGTCATCGAGAAATACGCGGTCGAGATCGTCTGACGCAGCGGCAACCTGCGTTTATCGGCAGGTTGCCCTGCAGACCCCGTTGCAAAAGCGCCGGGATTGTCGCCCAATGCGCCGATGATGAACGATAAACCCGTCCAGAATGACGCCGCGCCCGTGATCCAGATCCAGGACCTGCACAAGGCCTATGGTTCGGTCGAGGTGCTGAAGGGCGTTTCCCTGACCGCGCCGCGCGGCCATGTGATCAGCCTGATCGGATCTTCGGGTTCGGGAAAATCCACGCTGCTGCGCTGTTGCAACCTGCTGGAAAACAGCCAGGCGGGCGAGATCAGTTTCGAAGGCGAAGCGGTCCGCTGGAAAGGGCAGGGCATGGCCCGCGTGCCCGCCGACCGCGCCCAGGTGATACGGTTCCGCACCAACCTGTCGATGGTGTTCCAGCAGTTCAACCTGTGGGCCCATATGACCATCCTCCAGAACGTGATGGAGGCGCCCGTGACAGTCCTGCGCGAGGATCGCACCGCCGTCGAGGCCCGCGCCCGCGCCCTGCTGGAGAAGGTCGGCATCGGCGACAAGTGCGACGCCTGGCCCGCGCAGCTTTCCGGCGGCCAGCAGCAGCGCGCCGCCATCGCCCGCGCCCTGTGCATGCAGCCCAAGGCCCTGCTGTTCGACGAACCGACAAGCGCGCTGGATCCCGAGCTGCAGCAAGAGGTCGTGCGCGTCATCAAGGATCTGGCCGACGAACAGCGCACGATGATCATCGTGACCCATGACATGCGCCTGGCCGCCGATGTCAGTGATCATGTGGTCTTCCTTCATCAGGGCCTGATCGCCGAGGAAGGCTCCCCGGACCAGCTTTTCGGCGCGCCCCGGACCGACCGGCTGCGCCAGTTCCTCAGCGCCTCGATGGCGCATTAGAAAAGATGACCAACAGGAGAGAAAGAATGAAGAAACTGCTGCTTGCCGCAACTGCACTGGCCCTGACCGCCGGAATGGGCATGACCCAGACCGTCCGCATGGGGACCGAGGGTGCATACCCTCCCTACAACTTCATCAACGAGGCGGGCGAGGTCGCGGGGTTCGAGCGGGAACTGGGCGACGAACTGTGCCGGCGCGCGGAACTGGAATGCACCTGGGTCAAGAACGACTGGGATTCGATCATCCCGAACCTGGTGTCGTCGAACTATGACACCATCATGGCTGCCATGAGCATCAACGACGAACGCAAGGCCGTCATCGCCTTCACGCAGGATTACCTGCCGCCCGCGCCGTCGTCCTATGTCGCGCTGCAGGATGGCGTCGATCTGGAAGGCGGCGTGATCGCCGTGCAGACCGGGACCGTGCAGGCCTCGCACATCGCGGAAACCGGCGCGACGATGCTGGAATTCCCGAACATCGACCAGGTCTTCGCCGCCGTCCGCAACGGAGAGGCGGATGCAGGCTTCGGCGACCACGAGGTGATGCGCCCCTTCGTCGAGGACAGCAACGATCTGGTCTTCGTGGGCGAGCAGGTGAACCTGGACGAAGGCATCGGCGTGGGCGTGCGCCAATCCGATACCGAACTGCGCGAAAAACTTGACGCCGCCATCACTGCGATGAAGGAAGATGGTAGCCTGAACGAGTTGATCAAGAAGCACTTTGGCGACGACGCGCAGACCTACGAATGATCTGACGGGCTGCGGGACGACCCGCGGCCTTTACCGGGACAGATGATGTTTTCCTTTTGCAGCGACCCTTCGGTGCTGGACGGGCTTGCCTGGCTGTCGTGTTATCTGACGACGGGCACGCATATGCTGTTCTATGCCAGCTTCGGGGTGGTCCTGCTGTTGCTGGCGATCACTGCGCCCATCGCATTGCTGTTCGGCTATGGCGGCGCAATGGCCTCCCGGTCGCGGATCGCGCCGGTCCGGTGGTTCGGCAAAATCTATACCTCGATGGTGCGGGGTGTGCCGGACATCGTGTTCTTCCTGTTCGTGCCGATTGCGCTGGATCAGGGGCTGGAATGGCTGCGGCATCAGGCGCTGTGCGACAGCGACGCGCCAGTGCGGCAGGGCAACGATTTCGTCGTCTGCGCGTCCGCCAAGCTGCCCCTGTCCACCAGCCCGGAATGGGTGCATGACATTTATGCCATGACGCTGGCCGTGATCGCCTTCTCGGTCGTTTTCGGCGCCTTCGCGGCGAACGTGCTGTATGGCGCGATGCAGGCTGTGCCCCGAGCGCAACTGGAAACGGCCGAGGCCTATGGCATGACGCCCCGCCAGGTCACAAGGCGCATCCTGGTGCCGCAGATGTGGACCTATGCGCTGCCGGGCCTGTCGAACCTGTGGATGATCCTCATCAAGGCCACGCCGCTGCTGTTCCTTCTGGGGATCGAGGACATCGTCTATTGGGCACGCGAACTGGGCGGGGCCAAGACATCGTCCTTTGCCTATCCGCACCCCGACTGGCGGCTTTATTACTTCCTGGCGGTGCTGGTCTTCTATCTGCTGATGACTTGGGTGTCCGAACGCGTGCTTGACCGGGTGATCCATCGCCTTTCTGCGGGACAAGCCACCATGGCGGGCGAGGCGCAGCGCAAGGCAGGTGTGGTGTGAGTTGCGCGCAGACGATCATGGACTATGGCCTGCGGTCGCTTGGCTTCGGCGAACGGCTGCTGCCGCGAAGCGACTTCACGCTGTGCCAGCAGTTCACGCTGATCGGGTCGGGGCTTATCTGGAACCTGTATTTCGCCTTCTTCGCCCTGCTGTTCGGGTTCTTCCTGGCGACCGGTCTTGCCCTTGCCAAGACCAGCACGAATTCCTGGCTGCGCAAGCCCGCCGAAGGCTTCATCTTCCTGTTCCGCGGCAGCCCCTTGTTCATCCAGTTCTTCCTGGCCTACGAGGCCCTGGTGATGCTGCCCCGCGCGGGCGTCGAGATCTTCGGCTTCACCGTGGCAACAAGCTGGCTGACCAAGGCCTGGGCCGGCGCGCTGATCGTGCTGACGCTGAACACCGCCGCCTATTCCGCGCAGATCTTCCACGGCGCGCTGATGTCGGTCCCCAAGGGCGACATCGAGGCCGCCGAGGCGTATGGCATGACCGGCTGGACCAAGTTCCGCCGCGTGCTGTGGCCCACGATGCTGCGGCTGGCCTGGCCGTCCTACACGAACGAGGCGATCTTCCTGTTCCATGCGACCACGCTGGTCTTCTTTTCGGGCTTTCCGGCCTTTCAGCAGCGGGGCGACAGCCTGTATTACGCCAGCTATTTCGCGGGCCAGACTTTCAACCCCTTCATTGCCTATCCGATCGTCGCGCTTTATTTCATCGTCTCGACCCTTGCGCTGATCGGTCTGTCCGGCATCGTGAACCGGCGCCTGAACCGCCACCTGCCCGGTGCGGCCGGGCGTATCCGGTACCGCCCGCAAATCATCCGGTGAAATCATGGACTGGCTCAGAGAACACCCCGAGGTCAAGACCATCCGCGTCGCCGCTTCCGATCTGAACGGCGTCGCCCGCGGCAAGCGCGTCCCCGCCCGATATGCCAGCAAGCTGCTGGAGGAAGGGACCAAGTTTCCTTATTCCGTCCTGAACCTGGATATCTGGGGCGAGGATGTCGAGGACAGCCCCCTGGTCTTCGAGATCGGCGACCCTGACGGGCTGCTGCTGCCTACGGAACGTGGCTTCCTGCCGATGCCCTGGCTGGACGCGCCGACCGCGCTCTTGCCCTTGTGGATGTTCCACCCGGACGGACGACCCTATGAGGGCGATCCCCGGCAAGCCCTGGCCCGTGTCGTCGAACGATACCAGGCGGCCGGACTGACCCCGGTGGTGGCGACCGAGCTGGAATTCTTCCTGATCGACGATTCAGGCCGCCAGTTGCGCGTTCCCCCAAGTCCCAGATCAGGCAAGCGCCGCACCGGCGGCGAGGTGCTGAGCCTGCGTGCGCTTGACGCCTTCGACCAGTTCTTCACCACGCTTTATGACGCCTGCGAGGCGATGGACATACCCGCCGATACCGCCATATCCGAAGCAGGACCGGGCCAGTTCGAGATCAACCTGATGCACCAGGCCGACCCGCTGAAGGCTGCGGACGACACCTGGCTGTTCAAGATGCTGGTCAAGGGGATCGCGCGCCAATACGGCTTTGCCGGCAGCTTCATGGCCAAGCCCTACGAGACGTTTTCGGGGAACGGGATGCACATGCATTTCTCGATCCTCGACAAGGACGGACGCAACATCTTCGACAATGGCGGGGACGAGGGGACGGACGAACTGCGCCACGCGGTTGCTGGCTGCCTGCGCGCCATGCCGGGATCGACGCTGCTGTTCGCCCCGCACGAGAACAGTTATGACCGGCTTGTGCCCAACGCCCATGCGCCGACCGGCATAGGCTGGGCCTATGAAAACCGCACGGCGGCGATCCGCATCCCGTCCTCTGGCCCCAAGGCACGGCGGATCGAACATCGCGTGGCGGGCGGCGACGTGAACCCCTATCTGACGGTCGCGGCGATCCTGGGGGCCGCGCTGAACGGGCTGCTTGAAAAGCAGAAGGCACCCGAACCCTTCAAGGGGAACGCCTATGACCAGAAACTGGATCAGCTTCCCGCCACATGGGGCGAGGCGATCGATGCCTTCCACACATGCCCCGAAATGCGGCGAATCTTTCCATCCCATCTGATCGACAATTTCGTGATGACCAAGCGGCAGGAACTGCACTACATGTCGGAACTGTCGGACGAGGAAACGGTGGAACTGTATCTGGACTCCGTTTGAGTTAAGATACAGGCGCACGCTTATCACGAGCAAGTCCACATCTCTGCATCCGCAGCCTTCAGGACGTTGGGACTGCCGGCAGATGCCGGCTGTTTTCCGATGGTCATGCCTTCAAGGGCCAGAAATCGGTTGCCTTGACATTTCGCCCCGCCGGATCACAACCCCGACGCAGTCAGCGTCGCGGCGATCACGGGAGCCAGCCGGGCGGCCCATTCGGCCTGGCCGACCTCATCCGCAATCAGGTCGTTGCGGACTTCCACCAATACATTGGGCCGGGCATGGCGCAGGGCATGGCGGTCGATTGAGTCACCCTCAAGGTGGCCGTCATAAGGTTGGTTTTCCCCGGTGATCCAGCCCATCTGGCGACAGGCCTGGACCAGGGGTACACCCAGCCGCACATCTTGATAGGAATACAGAATCCCCACTTGCCAAGGACGCTGGGGACGGCCGCGCAATTGCGGGGTAAAGCTGTGGATCGCGCAGATGCAGCGGTCGGGATGGCCGTCCGCCAGCCGGGCAAGGGCTGTGTGATAGGGGCGGTGCAACCGGTTCAGGCGACGCTCCCGCTCGGCCGTGTCGGCGTTCTTGTTCGCCGGGATGACCGTGCCGTCATAAAGCCGCATCAGCAGGGTCGGGTCGTCCTCGCCCCGGTTTGGGTCGATCACCAGGCGCGAGAAATCCGAAAAGATCGCGGGCGCGTCCATCATGACCGCCAGTTTCGACGCCAACCCGGCCGCGCCCACGTCATAGGCGATGTGGCGCGCCATGTCTTCGGGGGCGATGCCCAGGTCGCCCCCCCCCACCCAGGCAGGCACCCGGTTCGTCGCGTGGTCGCAGGTGATCAGCCAGCGGGACGGGCGATCCTCGCCCTCGGTCCAGAAGGCGCGTTCGGTCATGGGTCGGTCATCCTTCATCTTGGCGATTGTCTATGCGATGCTCGCACCGGACGCCAGTTGCAGCCGCTGGCGATCTGGACCATAGTTAGCGCAAACGGAAGAAGGACGCCGGGATGAGACGACATCGCAACGTGAAGATCGTGGCAACTTTGGGACCTGCATCCAGCACCCAGGACATGATCCGTGCGCTGTTCGACACCGGCGCCGATGTCTTTCGCCTGAACATGAGCCACGGCAGCCATGCCGACCACCGCGCCCGCTATGACGCGATCCGCGCCGTCGAGGCGGAGACCGGCCGTCCTATTGCCATCCTGGCGGATTTGCAGGGGCCGAAGCTGCGGGTAGGCCAGTTCACCGCAGGAGCCTGCGACCTGGAGGAGGGAAACCGCTTCCGCTTCGATCTGGACCCTGCGCTTGGTGATTCTCAACGCGTGCAGTTGCCCCACCCCGAGATTTTCGCAGCCCTGGTTCCGGGCAGCAACCTGCTGGTCAACGACGGCAAGATCCGTCTGCGCGTCGATGAATGCGGTCCCGACTTCGCCGATTGCACGGTGACGGTCGGCGGCACCATCAGCGACCGCAAGGGCGTGAACGTGCCGGATGTGGTGCTGCCCCTGGCGGCTTTGTCCGACAAGGACCGGGCGGATCTGGAATTTGCCTGCGAATTGGGTGTTGATTGGCTGGCGCTGTCCTTTGTTCAGCGGGCCGCCGACGTCGAGGAAGCGCGCGCCCTGGCCAAAGGCCGCGCCGCGATCCTGTCCAAGATCGAAAAGCCCGCCGCGGTCGATGCGTTCGAGGAAATTCTTGCGGTGTCCGACGGCATCATGGTCGCGCGCGGCGACCTTGGGGTGGAACTGCCCATTCACTCGGTCCCGCCCATCCAGAAACGGCTGGTGCGCAAATGCCGGTCTGCCGCCAAGCCGGTGATCGTTGCCACGCAAATGCTGGAGTCGATGATCGAAAGCCCGATGCCCACGCGGGCCGAGGTCAGCGACGTCGCCAACGCCATCTACGAAGGCGCGGACGCCGTGATGCTGTCGGCCGAAAGCGCCGCCGGCGCCTATCCCATCGAAGCCGTGCGGACCATGGACAGCGTCGCACGGTCCGTCGAGGCCGACAGCAACTATCGCGCCATCATCGAGGCTTCGCGCCAGAACAAGCTGCATACCGTGGCCGACGCCATCGTCACCGCCGCGCGTGAGATCGCGGAAACCACGGACATCGCCGCGATCTGCGCCTTCAGCCAGTCCGGCAAGACCGCCAGCCTGGTTGCGCGCGAACGGCCGCGCGTGCCGATCATTGCGCTGACCCATGTCGAATCGGTCCTGCGCCGCATGTGCCTGACCTGGGGGACGCATTGTGTCATCACGCCGCAACTGGGCCGCTTCAAGGAGGCGGTGGTCAACGCCACCCGCGCCGCACGGGAATTCAACTTTGCCGACGAAACCCGTCAGGTCGTCGTGATCGCGGGCGTGCCCTTCAACGTACCGGGCAGCACCAACATCGTCCGCATCGCGCCTTGCGACGAACGCTTGATCTTCGCGTCCGATCCAGAATAAGCCCGGTGGACGTCAACAAATCCGGGGACATCCATGTCTGATCTTCTGCTGCTGGGCGGCATCGCGCTGTGCCTGATATCGGTCCTTGTCGCCGTCGTGCAGCTTTTGCGGACGCAGCCCCCGCGCGCGGCCGCGATCCTGCTGGTGCTGGGGATCGCCGCGATCTTCGCCGCCGCCTATCTGTCGCCGCAGCCTTTCACGCTGGAACAGATCCCGCAGGCCTGGGCGCGCGTTGCCGGCGGCACGACTGCGCCGTAAGCCCTTGCCAAATCAGCCAAGCGCGCTTATACGGCGCGCTTCCTGCCCGTGCGGCCGGCCACCATGGCATTGCCGAGTCGCACGTTCACTTCGATCAAGGAGACGAAAATGCCGAAGATGAAGACCAAGTCGGCCGCCAAGAAGCGGTTCTCGTTCACGGCTTCGGGCAAGGTGAAATCGGCCCAGGCCGGCAAGCGCCACGGCATGATCAAGCGCACGACGAAGTTCATTCGCGATGCGCGCGGCACCACCGTCCTGTCGGACGCGGATGCCAAGATCGTCAAGAAATACATGCCCTACAACCGCTGATCGCGAGGACTGAACAATGGCACGAGTTAAATCCGGCAAGGTCACCCACGCCCGCCACAAGAAGGTTCTTGACGCGGCGAAAGGCTATTACGGCAACCGTTCGCGCAACTTCCGCACCGCCACCCAGGCCGTGGACAAGGCGAACCAGTATGCCACCCGCGACCGCAAGACGCGCAAGCGCAACTTCCGCGCGCTGTGGATCCAGCGGATCAACGCCGCCGTCCGTCTGGTGGACGCGGAAATGACCTATTCGCGCTTCATCAACCTGCTGGCGAAAGCCGGGATCGAGGTTGACCGCAAGGTTCTGGCCGACCTGGCCGTGAACGAGCCCGAGGCTTTCGGCGCGATCGTGGCGCAGGCGAAAGCCGCCGCCTGATTCGTCAGGGAATGCGACAGCAACAAGGCCGGTGCAAAGCGCACCGGCCTTTTTCCATGGGCGCCATTGCTTCAGGGGTGGGCGCTTCCTATCCTTGCAGGATGAACGTCGGAACCGCGCCCATCCGCACCCGGGAACCTGTCAAGGTCGTACTTGCCCGGCAGCCACTAGGCATTGTCGGCACCGCGCTGACCGCGCGACGCAACCTGCTGGAATTGATCCCTCAGATCGCCACCCGCCAGCCGATCGTATCGGGCAAGACGGGGGTCCGGTTCCACATGGTCATGGACCCGCCTACGCTGCGCCATATCCTCAAGAACCGGGTCGAGGATTATCCGAAATCCACCGTCACCAAGCTGATCCTGGAACCCGCCATCGGCGACAGCCTGTTCGTGGCCGAGGGCGCCCAGTGGCGGTGGCAGCGCCGTGCCATGGCCCCCGCCTTTGCCCTGCGCCATGTCGAGGCGCTTGGCCCGATCATGACTGCCGCGGCCGAGGCATCCAGCCGGCGCCTGGCCGCCGCGCGTGGGCCGGTCAATCTGTTCGAGGAAACGGTGGCCGCCACCTTCGACGTGATTTCCGATGTCACGCTGTCGGGCGACCAGGCCTTTGACCGCGATGCGGTGCATCACGCCATCGACGGCTATATCGCGCAGACGGCCAAGGTTTCGCTCCTGGACGTGATGGGCCTTCCAGGCTGGATACCGCGCCCGGGCCGGATGTTTTCTCGTCCCGGCTTGAACCGCATGAAGGACATAGCCGACCGCGCCATTGACGCCCGCGCCGCCGCGCCCCGGACGGAAGGCGCGCCCGACCTGCTGGATCTGCTGCTGGATGCGGCCGATCCTGAAACCGGCCGCACCATGACACGCGACGAACTGCGCGACAACCTGCTGACCTTCATCGTCGCGGGGCATGAGACGACGGCCCTGACCCTGGCCTGGGCGCTGTATCTCTGCGCCTTCGACCCCGCCGTGCAGGACCGCGCGGCGGCCGAGGGGCAGGCCGTCCTGGGCGACTGCGCCGCCACGGCCGCCGACCTGCCCATGCTGCCCCTGACCCAACGCATCGTCAGCGAGGCGCTGCGGCTTTATCCGCCCGCCGCCTTCCTGTCGCGCACGGCGCAGGTCGCGGACCGCCTGTGTGGCCGAGAGGTTTTACCCGGCGACACCGTCATGCTGCCGATCTACGCACTGCACCGGCACCATCTGCTGTGGGATCGTCCCGATGCCTTCGACCCGGACCGCTTCCTGGTCACGCCCGACCGCTATGCCTATCTGCCCTTCGGGGCCGGGCCGCGCATCTGCATCGGCGCCAGCTTCGCCATGCACGAGGCCGTCATCATCCTGTCCACGCTGCTGGCGCGCTTCCGCTTTCGCGCCATTCCAGGGCGGAACCCGCAGCCACGCATGATCCTGACGCTGCGCCCGCATGGCGGGGTCTGGCTGGACGTGGCGCCGCGCTGAAGGCTTCCCCCTTGGCCGCACAAATGCTAACGCCAAGCCCGACAAGGACGAGGCATGACGATGGACGATCTGAACCCCCTCCGCCAGCAATGGCTTGACCGCATCAACGGTGCCACTGACCCCGCCGCGATCGAGGAGGTGCGCCTTGCCGCCCTGGGCAAGAAGGGCGAGATCAGCCTCAAGATGCGCGAACTGGGCCGCATGAGCCCCGAGGAACGTCAGACCACCGGCCGGGCGCTGAACGAGCTGCGCGACGAGCTGGACGCCGCCCTGCGCGCCCGCAAGCTGTCGCTTGAGGATGCGGCGCTGGAGGCGCGGCTGGCCGGCGAATGGCTGGACGTGACGCTGCCCGGCCGCCCGCGCCCGCAGGGCACGATCCACCCGATCAGCCAGGTGACCGAGGAAGTGACGGCGATCTTCGCCGACATGGGCTTTGCCGTGGCCGAGGGCCCGCAGGTCGAATCCGACTGGTACAACTTCGACGCGCTGAACATCGCGCCCGAACACCCCGCGCGCCAGGAACACGACACCTTCTTCATGCACCGCGCGCCCGGCGACAACCGCCCGCCGCATGTTCTGCGCACCCATACCAGCCCCGTCCAGATCCGCGCGATGCAGGACCAGGGTGCGCCAATCCGCGTGATCTGCCCTGGCCGCGTCTATCGCATGGACATGGACCAGACCCATACGCCGATGTTCCACCAGGTCGAGGGCCTCGCCATCGACCGGGACATCAGCATGGCGCAACTGAAATGGACGTTGGAGGAATTCTGCCGCGCCTTCTTCGAGGTGGGCCAGGTCGAGCTGCGCTTCCGCGCCAGCCATTTCCCCTTCACCGAGCCGTCCGCCGAGGTGGACATCCGCTGTTCCTGGGAAGGCGGCCAGTTGAAGATCGGCGAGGGGGATTCGTGGCTGGAGATCCTTGGGTCCGGCATGGTGCATCCCAAGGTGCTGCGTGCAGGCGGGATTGATCCCGACCAATGGCAGGGATTTGCGTTCGGCATGGGCATCGACCGGATCGCGATGCTGAAATACGGGATTCCCGATTTGCGCGCCTTCTTCGAGAGCGATTTGCGGTGGCTGCGGCATTATGGGTTTGCGGCAGGTGATGTGCCGAGTGTGAGTGGGGGGTTGAGTAGGTGAAAACCATGAAATTTTATGGCAGCTTAGAAGAACTAAAGGTGTTGATTTCCACCCAGAACTGAGCCGGATAGGCGCGTAATTTCCACTGAGAATTGAGCCATGTGAACCTTTCCCCAAAGCGATGAGCGGCGGGGGTAACGGGAGTGATCCACATGGGACTTTTGAACATCATTCGACGCATGCACTTGCGGCAGAAGCTGTCGGTCCGCGAGATCGCGCGGCGCACCGGTTTGTCGCGCAACACGATTACGAAGCACCTGGCGGCAGACACGATCGAGCCGAAGTTCGCCACGCCGGATCGCCCGAGCAAGCTTGATCCTTTCGCCGAGAAGCTGGCCGGCTGGTTGAAGACGGAAGCCGGCAAGTCGCGCAAGCAGCGGCGGACGCTGAAACAGATGCATGCCGATCTCGTGGCGCTCGGCTTCACCGGCTCCTACAACCGGGTGGCGGCCTTTGCGCGGAACTGGCGCACAGATCGCCAGCGCGAACAGCAGACGACGGGCCGCGGCACCTTTGTGCCGCTGTCCTTTCGACCGGGAGAGGCCTTCCAGTTCGACTGGAGCGAAGACTACGGGCATCTGGCCGACGAGCGCACCAAGCTTCAGATGGCGCATATCAAGCTGTCGCACAGCCGGGCTTTCCTGTTGCGCGCCTACCCGCTCCAGACCCACGAGATGCTGTTTGACGCCCACTGGCACGCGTTCCGTGTGTTCGGCGGCGTGCCCGAGCGGGGCATCTACGACAACATGAAGACCGCAGTGGACCGTGTCGGTCGCGGCAAGGAGCGGCAGGTCAACCTCCGCTTTCTCGCCATGGCCAATCACTATGTCTTCGAGCCGGAGTTCTGCAATCCGGCCGCAGGCTGGGAGAAGGGTCAGGTCGAGAAGAACGTTCAGGACTCCCGCCGCCAGATCCTGCAGGAGATGCGGGGCTTTCCCGACCTTGCCACGATGAACACCTGGCTGGAGCAGCGTTGCCTTGAGGTGTGGCAGGAGACCCCGCACGGCACGCTGCCGGGCACGATCGCAGATGTCTGGACTGCAGAGCGGGCCGCGCTGATGCCGTTGCCGCCCGCCTTCGACGGCTTCATCGAGTTGAGCAAGCGTGTCTCGCCCACCTGCCTGATCAGCTTCGAGCGCAATCGCTACAGCGTGCCGGCGTCATTCGCGAACCGGCCTGTCAGCCTGCGGATCTATCCGGACCGGCTGGTCGTGGCGGCCGAGGGCAACATCCTGTGCGAGCATGGCCGCATCATCCAGCGCAGCCACAAGCTGCCACCGCGGACGATCTATGACTGGCGGCATTACCTGGCTGTTCTCCAGCGCAAGCCCGGGGCTCTCAGGAACGGAGCGCCATTCGCGGAACTGCCGCCTGCCTTCCGGCAGTTGCAGGAGCAGATGCTGCGCAAGCCCGGCGGTGATCGGGAAATGGTCGACATCCTCGCCCTGGTTCTCCAGCATGACGAACAGGCCGTGCTGACCGCAGTGGAATTGGCCCTGGCCGAGGGCGTGGCGACCAAGACCCATGTGCTGAACCTGTTGCACCGGCTGGTCGATGGCAAGGTCATCGGCGGGCCGCCCCTCGATACCCCGCAGGCCCTGGCCCTGCGCCGTGAGCCCAAGGCCAATGTCGAACGCTACGACGGCCTGCGCACCTCCGTTGCAGGAGGCCATCATGCGTCATGATCCTGCCAGCGGCGCCATCATCATCATGCTCCGCAGCCTCAAGATGCATGGCATGGCGCAAGCCGTCACCGACCTGATCGAGCAAGGGGCGCCGGCCTTTGAAGCAGCCGTGCCGGTCCTGACACAGCTTCTCAAGGCCGAGATGGCCGAGCGCGAGGTGCGCTCCATCGCCTATCACATGAAGGCCGCACGCTTCCCCGCCTACAAGGACCTCTCGGGCTTCGACTTCTCGGCCAGCGAGATCAACGAAGCCACAGTGCGACAACTGCATCGTTGCGAGTTCATGGACGGGGCCCAGAACATCGTCCTGATCGGCGGTCCGGGCACGGGGAAAACCCACATCGCAACCGCCCTCGGCGTCCAGGCTATCGAGCATCACCGCCGCAAGGTCCGCTTCTTCTCCACCATTGAACTGGTCAACGCCCTCGAACAGGAGAAGGCCAAGGGAAAGGCCGGGCAGATTGCCGAAAGCCTGACCCGCCTCGATCTCGTGATCCTCGATGAGCTGGGATACCTGCCCTTCAGCGCCTCGGGCGGGGCGCTGCTCTTCCATCTGCTGAGCAAGCTCTATGAGCGGACCAGCGTCATCATCACCACGAACCTCAGCTTCAGCGAATGGGCCACAGTGTTCGGCGATGCCAAGATGACCACCGCGCTCCTCGACCGGCTCACCCACCGCTGCCACATCCTGGAGACCGGAAACGACAGCTTCCGCTTCAAGGCCAGTTCAGCAGCCGCAGCGCGCCAGAAGAAGGAGAACCATCACGCCTTGACCACTGAATGACCGGAAATCCATAGTCAGAGGTGGCTCACTTCTCGATGGAAATGCCGGCTCAGTTCTGGGTGGAAATCAACAACTTCAGCGCAAAGAGCCGGTAAAGCGGGAAGTTGAAGCCGCAGCACCTGCAAAAATCTTCATCGTGCACGGGCATGATGAAGCGGCGCGCAATGAACTTGAACTAATTTTAAGAAGGCTCAACCTTTTGCCGTTTATACTTCAAAATTCTTCGTCAGGGAGTAAAACACTCATCGAAGCTCTTGAGGCGCGCATTATAAATGACGCTGCATTTGGCATAGTATTGGTAACTCCAGATGATGTTGGCTACTCGATCCGTGATGGAGAAGCTGGTGCTAAAGCCCGTGCTCGCCAAAATGTTGTCTTGGAAATGGGTATGGTGATGGCAGCATTATCGCGCTCTCGCATGGTTATAATAAAGAAACGCGGTGATGTCGAACTTCCTTCCGATACCGACGGCATTGTTCGACTTGAATATCAAACGAGGGTTCAAGAACAGGTCCCTGGTTTGGTCCAGCATCTTATGGATGCAGGTATTGCTGTTGACCCGGCGTTGATCGCGGACGCTGCACGTTAACAAGCGTAGGTTGGGGCTTCACCCTCCGTTTTTTGGCTCATCCGTTGGAATGGTGGGGTGAAACCCCACCCTACAATCCCGCTTTCGCTAATTTCCGTAGAGTGTATGAAATCAGGCACCCTACCGCGTCAACCTTACCACATTCCCGGCACTCGTGATCTCCACCGCCGCAATCCGCGATAGCTGCACCGAGGACAGCGCCATCGCCGCTGTGATTTCGTCCACGCCGGGACGGGCGGGCAGGGCGGCGGGGCTGCCCGGCGCGGGCGGGACGCCCACCAGCCGCAGCCGCAGCACACCATCGGCATCGGGAGAGATGCGGTCGCCCGGCATCGGACGCGCGGTGACAAGCGCGACCGAGGAATAGCCGCGCACCGGGGCGAATCCGTTCACGACCAGCAGGCGGCCTTCGTTCAGCGGCTCCCAACGGGCGGCGGTGATCTGAGGGATGTGCGGGCGGTTGTCCGACACCTCGGCATAGCCGCCCTCGGGTTCCAGGGTCCGGGCCGGCGCCTCGCCCCAGGACAGGGGGTTCCAGCTGCTGTCGCCAAGCCGTCCGCAGCCGGTCATGGCCAGTGCGGCGATCAGCAGGGGCGCAGTCAGTTTCATCATGTCACCATCCCTCGGGCGTTTTCGGTTTGTTAGGCGAATTCCGCTGCGGGATAAAGGCACTTTGACCTTGCCGGCCTGCCGCGCTAACCACAGGGCAAAAGGACCGCGCCATGGCAACCCAAGCCTTCGAAGACATCGCCGAGACCTTCGACTTCCTGGATGACTGGGAAGACCGCTATCGCCACGTGATCGAACTAGGCCGTGCCATGCCGCCGATGGACCCCGCGCTGCAGGTGCCCGCCACCAAGGTCGAGGGCTGCGCCAGCCAGGTCTGGATCATGCCCCGGATCGAAGACGGGCGCTTCGATTTTCAGGGCGACAGCGACGCGATGATCGTGCGCGGGCTGATCGCGGTGCTGCACGCGCTTTATTCCGGGGTGCCGGTCGGGCAGGTGGGCCAGATCGACGCCCAGGCCGAACTGGCGCGCCTGGGATTGGACGAGCATCTCTCCTCGCAGCGCTCGAACGGGCTGCGGGCGATGATCCAACGGATCAGGCAGCTTTCCGCCGACGCAGCGTGATCCATCCGCCGCCCAGCACACGGGTGCTGTCCGGCTCGTAGAAGACGCAGGCCTGGCCGGGGCTGACGCCCTCCTCGGGGTCCAGCAACTCGACTTCGGCGCGGGTGGCATCGACAGGGCGCAGGATCGCAGGGCGCGGCGGACGGGTGGACCGGATGCGGACCATTACCGGGATCTCGCCCGCGAAGGGTCCGTCGCCCAGCCAGTTGACCTCGCTGACGGGCACGACCGTCGTGGCAAGGGCAGACTTTGGACCAACCACCACGCGGCGGGCATCCGGGTCCAGCCGCACGACGTAAAGCGGATCGCCCAAACCGCCGATCCCCAGCCCGCGCCGCTGGCCGATCGTGTAGTGGATCACCCCGCGATGCCGGCCCAGGACCTTGCCCTCCATGTCCACGATCTCGCCCGGTTCGGCAGCATTGGGGCGCAGCTTCTCGATCACCGCGGCATAATTGCCATTCGGCACAAAGCAGATGTCCTGGCTGTCCGGCTTGTCCGCCACCGCGAGGCCATATTCCGCGGCCAGGGCACGCGTCTCGGCCTTGCTTTCCAGATGGCCAAGCGGGAAGCGCAGGAAATCAAGTTGCTCCTGCGTGGTCGAGAACAGGAAATAGCTCTGGTCGCGGTTCGGATCGGCGGCCATGTGAAGCTCGGCCCGTGCCGCACCGTCCTTGCGCTGAATGTAATGCCCGGTCGCCATGCAATCGGCATCCAGGTCGCGCGCCGTTTCCAGAAGGTCGCGGAACTTGACGCGTTCGTTGCAGCGGATGCAGGGCACGGGCGTCGCGCCAGCCAGATAGGCATCCGCGAACTCGTCGATGACCGATTCGCGAAACTTGTTTTCATAGTCCAGGACGTAATGCGGGAATCCCATCCGTTCGGCCACGCGCCGCGCGTCATGGATATCCTGCCCCGCGCAACAGGCGCCCTTTTTCGCCAATGCAGCGCCGTGATCGTAAAGCTGCAACGTGACGCCGATCACGTCATAACCTTCGGACTTCAGCTTGGCGGCCACGACCGAACTGTCCACGCCGCCCGACATGGCAACGACCACCCGTGTCTGTGCGGGCGGTTTCGGGAAGCCGAGGCTGTTCAGCAAGGGATCGCGCGCCGGGGCGCGGTGATGAAGGGTCATGACGGATCCGAAGGATAACAATTGCGTCGAAATATAGGCAAATGCTGTCTATTCTCAAGCAGCCGGAGCGAGAAAAACCTGCCACCCTCAACCGGGCCTTAAGGGGATCCGGGACAATGTCCTTCGCAAGCGACATAGGACAGGTGGGATGTTCTTGAAGAAAACCGACACGCCTCGCACCGTGACACTGCCGGACGGCAGGATCCTGACCCTGGCCGACCTGCCGCCTGATCACACTCGATGGGTTGCCAGTCGAAAGGAAACCGTCGTCAACGCCGTGGTCCATGGTCTGATCACCAAGGAGGAGGCCCTTCGACGCTATGGCCTGTCGGACGAGGAATTCGACGGCTGGGCAAGGGCCATGCAGGTTCATGGCCTTGACGCCTTGAAAATCACTGCAATCCAGCGATTTCGACAACCATAAGTTGCGCCAGATCAATTAACAGATCATGGTAACAACATATTAACCTTATGGGTTGATGGTTGAACGCAGCGAATACGAGAATCGGGGCTTACATTCATGAGAATTCTGTTGGTTGAGGATGATCCCAGCACGGCTCGGGCCATCGAATTGATGCTGACTGCCGCCAGCTACAATGTCTTTCGAACCGATATGGGCGAGGAGGGGATCGACCTCGCCAAGCTGTATGATTACGATCTGATCCTTCTGGATCTGGATTTGCCCGACATGCACGGGATGGAGGTTCTGCGCCATCTGCGGCTGGCCCGTGTCGACACGCCGATCCTGATCCTGACCGGCTCTGACGACACCGAAAGCAAGCTTCGCGGTTTTGGCTTCGGCGCCGACGATTACATGACCAAGCCCTTCAACCGCGAAGAATTGCAAGCCCGCATCCAGGCGATCATCCGCCGGTCCAAGGGTCATAGCCAGGCGATCATCAAGACCGGCGAAATCGTGGTGAACCTTGACGCGCGTTCGGTGCAGGTGAAAGGCAAGGCCGTCAACCTGACTGGCAAGGAGTATCAGATCCTGGAACTTCTCAGCCTGCGCAAGGGCACGACGCTGACCAAGGAAATGTTCCTGAACCATCTTTATGGCGGCATGGACGAACCGGAACTGAAGATCATCGACGTCTTCATCTGCAAGTTGCGCAAGAAGTTGTCCGAAGCGATTGGTGGCGACAGCCACATCGAAACCGTCTGGGGCAGGGGTTATGTCCTGCGCGAACCTACGCCCAACGCCGAACGTCTGGCGATTGGCGCCTAAGAGGGCGGCTGCCGCAGGAACCTGGCGGCAGCCCCTGTAAAACCCTTCGCCGAACGTCGTATAGAACAGACGAACGGAAGGCGGAGACAGCGATGACGCACGAAAAGCAGGATGACAGCGCGGTGCGGCCGGATCCGGGCGCGCTTGACGAACAGCGCGCAGGCGATGAAATCGCCGACCTGTCCGCGCGGATCGCCCAGGCGAACGAGGATTACCACGTCAAGGACGCACCGGTCCTGTCGGATGCGGATTATGACGCGTTGAAGCAGCGGCTGCTGGTGCTGGAGCGTGCCTTTCCCCAGCTTGCCCGACCCGACAGCCCCAGTCACAGGGTCGGGGCTGCCCCCGCAGAGGGCTTCGGCAAGGTCGTTCACGCCCAGCGTATGATGTCGCTGGAAAACGGCTTTGCCGAGACCGACGTGACGGATTTCGTCGCCCGCGTCCGCAGCTTTCTGGGTCTGCGGGACGGCGATCTGGCCTTTACCGCTGAACCCAAGATTGATGGGCTTTCGCTGTCCCTGCGCTACGAAGATGGATTCCTGGTCGAAGCCGCCACCCGCGGGGACGGCACGGTAGGGGAAAACGTCACGGCCAATGCCCGCACCATTGCGGATATTCCTCACCGACTGTCAGGTGCTCCGGCGATTCTTGAAGTGCGGGGCGAGGTTTACATGAGCCATGCCGACTTCCAGCGTCTGAACGCGACTGAAGGGGGGCGGGTCTTTGCCAATCCTCGCAACGCCGCCGCCGGGTCGTTGCGCCAGATCGACCCGGACGTGACCGCCTCGCGACCTCTCCGGTTCTTTGCCTATGGATGGGGGGAACTCAGCCAGGCATTGGCCGAAACGCAGATGGGGGCGGTCGAACGGCTGGCGGCCTTTGGATTCCAGACGAACCCCCTGACACGGCTCTGCCATGATGTCGGCCAGATGCTGGCCGTCTGGGCCGAGATCGAACAGCAGCGTGCGACGCTGGGCTATGACATCGACGGAGTCGTCTACAAGGTCAACGACCTGTCCTATCAGACGCGGCTGGGATACCGCTCGACCACGCCACGCTGGGCACTTGCGCACAAGTTCCCGGCCGAGACGGCCTGGACACGGTTGGATCGGATCGACATTCAGGTCGGTCGCACGGGCGCGCTTTCGCCGATCGCGCGGCTGGAGCCTGTGACGGTCGGCGGCGTGGTCGTTTCCAACGCGACCCTCCATAACGAAGACTACATCGCCGGGCGCGACAGCAGCGGCGCGTCCATCCGGGAAGGCCGCGACATCCGCGAAGGCGACTGGGTCAAGATCTACCGGGCAGGGGATGTGATTCCCAAGATCGCCGACGTTGATCTGTCGCGCCGGTCGGCCGACAGCGCCCCCTACAGCTTTCCCGAGACCTGCCCACAATGCGGCTCCGATGCGATCCGCGAACCGGGCGATTCCGTGCGTCGCTGCACGGGTGGCCTGATCTGCCCTGCCCAAGCCATCGAGAAGCTGAAGCATTTCGTCAGCCGCGCGGCCTTCGACATCGAGGGCCTAGGCGCCAAGCAGATCGAGATGTTCTTTGCCGACCCCATTCTGCCGATCCGCGAACCCGCTGATATCTTCACCCTGGCCGAACGCGACGCCCGCAACATCGCAAGGCTGAAGAACCGCGAAGGGTTCGGGGCAAGGTCGGTCGAAAAGCTGTTCGCCGCGATCGAGGACAAGCGCCGCATTCCCCTGGAACGGCTGATCTTCGCCCTTGGCATCCGCCATGTGGGCGAGGTTGCGGCAGGGATCCTTGCCCGCCATTTCGGGACCTGGGACGCCTTGCTTGCCGCCGTGGATGCCGCCGCGCACGAACCGGCCTTCGCCGCCGATGACAAGGATCGCCGCGCCGCCCTGGCCGGCAGCCCGCACTGGACCGAATTGACCACGATCAACGGCATTGGCGCCGTGCTGGTCCAGTCCCTTGTCACTACCTTGACCCAACCGGCCGAACGCGCCAGCATCGACCGGCTGATCGCACAGGTCCAGGTCATTCCTGCCACGGTCCGCCAAATCCAGCAAACCCCGATCAGCGGCAAGACGCTGGTTTTCACCGGCACCCTTGAGCGCATGACGCGGGCCGAGGCAAAGGCGCGGGCCGAGGCCATGGGCGCCAAGGTCGCAGGTTCGGTCAGCGCCAAGACCGACCTTCTGGTCGCGGGGCCGGGCGCAGGATCAAAGGCGGCGAAGGCTGCGGGATTGGGCGTCACCGTTATTGACGAGGATGAATGGCTGCGCATCGCGGGCGGATCATGACGCAGCAGCCCAAGGGGCGCCCCCCGGCGCTGTTTCCGCTGTTCGCGGCCATCGACACGCTGCCGGGCGTGGGTCCGAAAAGCCGCGATGCCTCGGCGCAAATGGGCATCGAACGACCGCGCGACCTGATCCTGACGCTGCCGGCCAGCGGCGTCACCCGCCGCCGCATCGCCCGCATCAGCGAAGCCCGGCCGCCCGAGATCGTGACCATCGCCGTCACGGTGGGCCGCCATCATCCGCCCGCCGTCAAGGGCCGCCCGTGGCGCGTCCATTGCGGCGACGGCGTCGGCGATCTGACGCTGGTTTTCTTTCACCCCCGCAAGGAATGGATCGAGAGCCAGCTTCCCACCGGCGCGCGCCGCATCGTCAGCGGCAAGATCGAGCTGTTCGACGGCCTGGCCCAGATGGTCCATCCCGACCACATCCAGCGAGAGGACGAGCCGCCCCTGCCCGAGTTCGAAGCGGTCTATCCCCTGACGGCTGGTCTGACGCGCAAGGTCATCGTCAAGGGGATTGAAGCGGCGCTGACCCGCCTGCCGCCGATGCAGGAATGGATCGACCCCCAACTGGTTGCACAACGGGGCTGGCCCGACTTCGCGGCAGCATTGCAGGCCGCGCATGATCCCCGGTCCATGCGCGACCTGTCGCCCGACGCCCCTGCTCGGGCGCGGTTGGCCTATGATGAGTTTCTGGCCCATCAGATGACGCTGGCCTTGGTCCGGCGTGAAAAGCGACGGCTGAAGGGGCGGACCAGCAGCGGCGACGGGCGGCTGCGGCGCGCGGTCCTGGATCATCTGCCCTGGCCTCCGACCGGTGCCCAGATGCGGGCCGTCCGGGAAATCGCCGCGGACATGGCCAGCGACCGGCGCATGAACCGGCTGCTGCAAGGCGACGTGGGATCGGGCAAGACCCTGGTCGCGATGCTGGCGGCCCTTGTCGCGGTCGAGGCGGGCGGGCAGGCGGTGCTGATGGCCCCGACCGAAATCCTCGCCCGCCAGCATGCCCGCGCCTTGGAGCCATTGGCCCGTGCGGCAGGGATACGGCTGGCTGCCCTGACCGGACGCGACAAGGGCGAGTTGCGCGCGCAACTTTTGGAGGACCTCGCGGAAGGGCGCATCGACATACTGGTCGGAACCCATGCGGTCTTCCAGAGGGGCGTCGAATTCCACGATCTTCGCTTGGCGATCATCGACGAACAGCATCGTTTCGGCGTGGCGCAACGGCTGGAACTGTCGGGCAAGGGGCAAGTGCCGCCCGACATGCTGATCATGACCGCGACGCCGATCCCGCGTTCGCTGGCGCTGACGCAATATGGGGACCTGGACATCTCGATCCTGGACGAAAAGCCGCCGGGACGGCAGCCGATCACCACGGTGATGATCAGCGATCAACGCCTTGACGAGGTGACGGCCCGGCTGCGTCATGTGCTGGATCAGGGCGCGCGCGCCTATTGGGTCTGCCCCCTTGTGGATGAAAGCGAAGTCACGGACCTGACCGCGGCCGAGGCCCGGTTTCAGGCCCTGCGGGCGCAGTTCGGCGATGTCGTGCGGCTGGTTCACGGCCAGATGCCCCCCGATCAGCGCGACGCCGCCATGACCGATTTCGCCAGCGGCCGCGCCCGGCTTCTGGTCGCCACCACGGTGATTGAGGTCGGCGTGGACGTGCCCGAGGCCACGATCATGGTGATCGAACGGGCCGAAAGCTTTGGCCTGGCGCAACTGCACCAGCTGCGTGGCCGGGTCGGGCGGGGAACGGGGGCTTCAACCTGTCTGCTGATGTATCATCCCCCCTTGGGCGAAACCGGCGCACGACGGCTGACGACCTTGCGCGACACCGAGGACGGATTCCGCATCGCCGAGGTCGATCTGGAGATGCGCGGAGCAGGGGATGTGATCGGCACCGCGCAATCGGGCCTGCCCCGGTTCCGCATCGGCGACCTGGAACATCAGGCGGGACTGATGGCAGTGGCGCGTCAGGACGCCCGTCATCTTCTGGACCGTGACCCCGCCTTGGACAGCCCGCGTGGGCAAGCTGTTCGGATGCTGATGTGGCTGATGAGCCAGGATGAGGCGATCCGGCTGATCTCGGTCGGGTAAGTTCTTAAAATGTTCTTTACGAATCGCTAGGAACATGAGAACAAAACAGCAACAGATAGGAGTTGCTCATGTCTCGCGAATTCGTATCCGACCTGTTGGGTGTCACCGCCCTGGCCGTCACCACCGTCATTGTCTTGTGGTTGCCTGCAATCCTGCAAGCCTGATCTCTGCCCCGCGTTGCCCTGACGGCGCTTGCCTGTGCGGCCGTCAGATCCCCAGCACGCGCACCTGCCGGTCCTGCAAAGGGACCGGCTTTTTCATGATTTGGTGGCCTGGTCGATGGCGTCCAGCGTCGCGTTCCAAGCCAGCAGGATCGAGGCATGGCGGTTCGGGTATTCACGCGCCGGCAACAGTGCCTCAAGTGCGCCAAAGGGTGCGGCGGGGGGATCGGCTTCGGTCGTCAGCATGGCTTGCAGGGCGTCCCGGGTCGCGGCGATTTCGTCCCGGCTGCGCCCGATCACGGCCTGCCCCAGGACCGAGGCTGATGCCTGGCCAAGCGCGCAGGCCCGCACCTCTTGCCGGAAATCCGCGATCCGGTCCCCGTCCATCGCGACATAGGCCGTGACCGAGGAACCGCATTGCGGCGATCGGCGCATGGCCTTGCCGTCGAATTCCGACAACGCGCCCAGATGCGGGATCGCTGTCGTCAATGCCAGGATCCGGCGGGAATAAAGCTGCATCAGGTCGCTGTCGGCCATCGGTCTTTCCCATGCGCTGCCTGGGGTCTAGATAGGGACGCGTCAGCCGAAAGGAAACCCGATGTTCGACCCTGCCAGCCTGAAATATGATCCGAACGGGCTGATCCCCGCCATCGCCCAGGACGCGGATGGGGGCGAGGTTCTGATGATGGCCTGGATGAACGTCGAAAGTGTGGCGCGGACGCTGGAAACCGGGCGCGTCACCTATTGGTCGCGGTCGCGGCAATCGTTCTGGGTAAAGGGGGAAAGTTCGGGGCATGTGCAGGAACTGGTGGAACTGCGCGTCGATTGCGACCGTGACTGCCTGCTGGTCCTTGTGCGACAGACCGGCCCGGCCTGCCACACCAACCGGCGAAGCTGCTTTTACACGGCCGTTCGCGACAGCGGCGAGGTCGAGATCATGGCGCCGACGGCCTAGAAGCCGATCATGCTGCGGATGTCATCCGGTGTGGCGCCCTCGTCGCGGTAATGACGGATGGCGCGGGCGTCGTCACGCTTGGCCAATCGCTTTCCGGCGTCGTCGCGGATCAGGCGGTGATGATGGTAAAGCGGGGTGGAAAAATTAAGAAGTTTCTGAAGAAGGACGTGAATATAGGTTGAATCGAAAAGATCTTTTCCGCGCGTGACCAGGGTGATCCCCTGCGCGGCGTCGTCCACGACCACCGCCAGATGATAGGAGGTGCCCATGCCGCGCCGGGACAGGATCACATCGCCTATACCGTCCAGGAACTGATCTCGGGTCAGTTCGTGGTCATGTCCGGGCATGATTGCCTGATCCTGGAAGGCGATCCTAGCCATGGCCAAGGCGTCGAAGGCACGGGCCACGTCCAGCCGGATCACATCGTCCGGCCCGGCGTCCCCCAAGCTGCGGCCACGGCAGGTTCCGGGATAGACCAACCCATCCGGGCCGGCGGGCAGGACGCCTTCCTGCGGAGCCGACAGCGCGGCGCGGATGTCCCCCCGGCGGCAGCGGCAGGGATAGGTCAGGGGCGCCAACCGCCGAAGCGCCTTGCGATAAGCCTCCATCCGGTCCGACTGCCGCATCACTGGTTCCGGCCAGCGAAGCCCGAGCCAAGCCAGGTCTTCCCTGATCGCGGCAGCGTATTCTGGGCGGCAGCGGTCCTGGTCGATATCCTCGATGCGCAACAGGAACCGTCCGGGGTCCGCCAGACTTTCCGCCACCAAGGCTGCATAGGCATGACCCAGGTGCAGCAATCCGGTGGGCGAGGGCGCGAAGCGGGTTACTGCGCCGCCAGCCATGCGCCGAAATCGTCCTTCGCCCGCTGGGTATAGGCGGGATAGCGGTCCTTGCGCCCCCTCCGGCCGCCCCGGATGTCCTCCAGCGGCGGGAACAGGCCGAAGTTCACGTTCATAGGCTGGAAGGTCTTGGCCTCGGCCCCGCCGGTGATGTGGTTGACCAGGGCGCCCATGGCGGTCGTCGGCGCGGGGGGCGGCAGGTCGCGTCCCTGTGCCTGCGCGGCGGCCATCCGGCCAGCCAGCAGGCCCATGGCGGCGCTTTCGACATAGCCCTCGACCCCCGTGACCTGCCCGGCAAAGCGCAGGTTCGGACGCTGACGCAGGCGCATCCGGTCGTCCAGCAGCGTGGGCGAATTCAGGAAGGAATTGCGGTGGATGCCGCCAAGACGCGCGAAACTGGCGTTCTCCAAGCCGGGGATCATGCGGAAGACCTGGGTCTGCGCGCCGTATTTCATCTTGGTCTGGAAGCCGACGATGTTATACAGCGTTCCCAAGGCATTATCCCGCCGAAGTTGAACCACTGCATAAGCTTTTTCATCGGGCTTGTGCGCGTTCGTCAGCCCGACCGGCTTCATCGGACCGTGGCGCAGGGTTTCGCGGCCGCGTTCCGCCATCACCTCGATCGGCAGGCAGCCATCGAAATAACCTGCGGTTTCGCCTTCATGAAACTCGGTCTTTTCGGCGGCCAGAAGGGCGTCGATGAAAGCCTCGTATTGATCGCGGGTCATCGGGCAGTTGATATAGGCGCGCTGTTCGGCCTCGGTCTCGCCCTTGTCATAGCGGCTTTGTTCCCATGCGACTGACATGTCGACGGTATCCGCATGGACGATGGGGGCGATGGCGTCGAAGAAGGCCAGGGCGTCGGTGCCTGTCACCGACCGGATCGCCTCTGCAAGTCTGTCCGAAGTGAGCGGGCCGGTCGCGACGATCCAGTTGCCGTCGCTGGGCAGGTCGGTGATCTCGCCCGGAACGATCTGGACCAGCGGCTCGGCCCGCAGGGCTTCGGTCACGGCGGCAGAAAAGGCTTCCCGGTCGACCGCCAGGGCGCCGCCCGCAGGAAGCCGGTGGCGATCCGCCATCATCATGATCAGCCCGCCGGCCGCACGCATTTCCCAATGCAGTTGCCCGACGGCGTTCATCACGTCGTCGTCGGACCGGAAGCTGTTCGAACAGACCATCTCGGCGCAGTCGCCGGTCTTGTGGGCAAAGGTGCCCTTGGCGGGGCGCATCTCGTGCAGGATCACCGGGACGCCCGCGCGGGCGGCCTGCCAGGCGGCCTCGGATCCGGCAAGGCCCGCGCCGATGATGTGGATGGGTTCCATGCGACCTCCTGCAAGGGGACTAGCAAAATGGAAAGGGCGGCGCCAGCGGCACCGCCCCGTCGTTACGCGCCGGCCGGGATCACTCCTCGGCAGCGGCCTCGGCTTCGTCGTCGCCGCCCGAACGCAGCGCGGACGGCGCGGCGATGTTGGCGATCACGAAGTTGCGGTCGATTGTCGGCTTCACGCCTTCCGGCAGCTTCACGTCGTTGATGTGGATCGTGTCGCCGACGTTCAGGCCTTCCAGATCGACGGTGATGTGATCGGGGATGTCACCGGCGGTCACGATCAGCTCCACCTCGGGGCGCACCGTCACCAGCGTGCCGCCGCGCTTCAGGCCGGGGCACTTGTCGTGGTTGATGAAGTCCACGTGGATGAACAGGTTCACCTTCGAGGTGCGGCGCAGGCGCATGAAGTCGATGTGGATCGGCAGGTCCTTCACCACGTCCTTCTGAACGCCGCGGCAGATGACGCGCACGTCTTCCTGACCTTCGACCTTCAGGTTGAACAGCGTGGACATGAAGCGACCGGCGCGCAGCTGGGTCAGCAGTTTGTTGAAGTCGAACTGGATGTTGACCGGGTCCTTGTGGTCACCATAAACGACTCCGGGCACCTTGCCGTCGCGGCGAGCTTGGCGGGCGGCCCCCTTGCCTGACCCCGCGCGCGGCTCGGCCACCAGATCAGGGATCTCTTTGGCCATGATATGTTCCTAACTTGGTTGTTGGTGCCGCCATCCTCCAAGGGTGCATGGCGACAGGTCGCGGCCTATACGGCAATGGGGGTGATTTGTGAAGCCCCCTTGGGGGCCTGCACCTCGTATTCATCCAGGAAGCCGCGCGGGATCATCACGTTCTGCGGCCCCAGATGCTTGACGTCGCGTTCGCCGCACAGCGCCATGCTGATGTCCAGTTCCTTGCGGATGATTTCCAGCGCGCGGGTCACGCCCGCCTCGCCCATGGCGCCAAGGCCGTGAAGCCATGCCCGCCCGATCCAGGTGGAATGCGCGCCAAGCGCCAGGGCCTTCAGCACGTCCTGGCCCGACCGGATGCCGCTGTCCATGTGGACTTCGACCCGGTCGCCCACGGCCTTGACGATATGGGGCAACATGCGGATGGATGATATCGCCCCGTCAAGCTGGCGTCCGCCGTGGTTGCTGACGATGATCGCGTCGGCGCCGAAATCGGCCGCGATCCGGGCGTCGTCGGGATCCAGCACGCCCTTGAGGATCAGCTTGCCGCCCCACATGTCGCGGATGCGGGCGATTTTGTCCCAGTCCAGCTTCTCGTCGAATTGCTCGGCCGTCCAGCTCATCAGGCTGGAGGGATCGCCGACCCCCTTGGCATGACCGACGATGTTCCCGAAGAAACGACGCTTGGTTTGCAGCATCCCCATTCCCCACCGCCAGCGCGTCGCCAGGTCCAGCATGGTCGGCAGCGTCAGCTTGGGCGGCGCGGACAGCCCGTTCTTCAGATCCTTGTGCCGCTGGCCCAGAATTTGCAGGTCCAGCGTCAGCACCAAGGCACTGCAATTTGCCTTTTTCGCCCGTTCGATGATGGCGGCCAGAAAATCCTGGTCCTTCATCGTGTAAAGCTGGAACATGAAAGGCTTGCTAGTGTGTTCCGCCACATCCTCGATGGAACAGATCGACATGGTGGACAGACAGAACGGCACGCCGAATTTTTCGGCGGCGCGGGCGGCATGGATCTCGCCGTCGGCGTGCTGCATGCCGGTCAGGCCTACTGGCGCCAGGGCAACCGGCATCGTCGCAGGCAGGCCCACGATGTCCGATGCCGTGCTGCGGTTCGACATGTCCACGGCCACCTTCTGGCGCAGCTTCAGCCGGGCGAAGTCGGTCGTGTTCTCCCGGAAGGTCTGTTCGGTATAGCTGCCCGATTCCGCATAGTCATAGAACATCTTCGGAGTGCGCGAGCGGTGCATCCGCTTGAGATCTTCGATCGAAGTGATGACTGGCATGAGGCCCCCCGGCAGAATTGGTCAAAAATCTTTACCAGATATGCATTCGGGCAGCAATCATCCCTGTGGTCGGATTCGCTCCAGCGCCGCTGGTTCAATAACCGGCCCGCGCAGGGCGTCGGCGCGCTGCCGCAGGGCGTCCGCCCGTGCCTGCGTCTCGGCCTCGAGATCCGTTGATGTTGCTTGGGGCGCATGATCCGGCAGGAGGGGTTCGGCCAGGATCTGATCGGTGGGCAGCAGACGCGGATAGGATTCAGTATCGGTCGAGCATGCCGCCAGGAATGCGGCGCAGGTCAGGGTCAGGACATGTTTCATGACCCAAGATTATGGCGCGGCTTGCACCGGGGCAACGGACTTTCCCGCCCCGCCTGCGCACGCTAGAAGATCGCATGGCCCGCACCCAAGGTTCCCGCGCCGATGTCACCGGCCCCCTGATCCGCACCCATGCCCGCCGCCTGTTCGCGCGGCAGGGCTATGCCGCCGTGTCGATGCGCCAGATTGCCTCGGCCGTGGGGGTGCAGGCGGGGGCGCTCTATGCCTATACCCCTGACAAGCAGGCCTTGCTGTTCGATCTTCTGGAAAGCCACATGCAGGAGTTGTTGGGTGCGTGGTCCGACATTCCCGGCGATCCCCTGGCGCGGCTGGAACATTTCGTGCGTTTCCATATCGACACCAGCCTGGATCATGCCGATGCCGTGTTCCTGTCCTATATGGAGCTTCGCAACCTTACGCCCGAAAACCGCGCGCGCATCGCCGCCCTGCGCGGCGAATACGAGGCCGCGCTGGAATCCATCCTGCGCGACGGAATGGCGGCGGGCGTGATGCGCATCGACGATCCCCGGCTGGCGACGATGGCCCTGATCGCGATGCTGACCGGTGTGACCAACTGGTATCGCGAAGGTGGCCGTTTGGACCGCCGCCGCATCGGCGACATCTATTGGGGCCTGGCGCGCGGCGCCGTGGGCGCGGATTGACCGCCGCGTCTTCTTTGCCCAAATACCCCTTTCTTGACACCAGCCGCAGCGCGATAATCCCCTTATGAGTCTGCCCCCCGGCTTCCTTGACGAGATTCGCAACCGCGTCCCGATCAGCCGCGTGATCGGGAAGAAGGTCGTCTGGGATCTGCGCAAGTCGAACCAGGCACGCGGCGACTGGTGGGCGCCATGCCCGTTCCATCAGGAAAAATCCGCCAGTTTTCACTGCGATGACCAGAAGGGCTATTACTATTGCTTCGGCTGCCACGCCAAGGGCGACGCGATCAAGTTCCTGCGCGAAGCCGACGGGATGGAGTTCATCGAGGCCGTCAAGCTGCTGGCCGCCGAGGCGGGCTTGCAGATGCCCGAGCCCGATCCCCGCGCCCGCGAACGCACCGACCGCCGCACCCGCCTGCTGGAGGTGACCGAGGCCGCCTGCCGCTGGTTCCGCCTTCAATTGCAAACCGGCGCCGCAGCCGAGGCGCGCGACTACCTGGCCCGGAGGAGTTTGGACCAGGCGGCGCTTGATCGGTTCGAGATCGGCTTTGCCCCCGACAGCCGCACCGCACTGACGCAGGCATTGCGCGACAAGGGCTTCGACGAATCACTGATCGTCGAATCGGGTATGTCTGCGCGACCCGACAATGGCGGGGCGGCCTATGACCGTTTCCGGGGCCGCATCATCTTTCCGATCCGTGACGCGCAGGAGCGCTGCATCGGATTTGGTGGCCGGGCAATGGATCCGAATGCACGGGCGAAATACCTCAACAGCCCGGAAACGCCGCTGTTCGACAAGGGGCGCAACCTTTACAACCTCGGCCCTGCTCGCGCCGCTGTTGCCAAGGGTCAACGGTTGGTCGTGGCCGAAGGCTATATGGACGTGATCGCCCTGGCCCGCGCCGGGTTCGAGGGCGCGGTGGCCCCCTTGGGGACGGCAATCACCGAGGAACAGTTGCACCTGATGTGGCGCGTCAGCCCCGAACCCGTGATCGCCCTGGATGGCGACGCTGCGGGACAGCGGGCGGCACAGCGGCTGATCGACCTGGCCTTGCCGATGACGGGACCGGGCCGGGCGCTGCGGTTCGTCATCCTGCCCGCGGGACAGGATCCCGACGACCTGATCAAGGCTGCCGGACCGGCTGCCATGGGGGCGCTGCTGGATCAGGCGCGCCCCCTGGTCGATCTGCTGTGGGCACGCGAGACCGAAGGACAGGTCTTCGACAGCCCCGAACGCAAGGCCGCCTTGGAAAAGCGCCTTCAGGATGCGGTTGCCAAAATCCCGGACGAACTGACCCGCAACCATTACGCCAAGGAACTGCGGGG
The DNA here is from genome assembly GCF_030846195.1 of Paracoccus yibinensis. Classification (GTDB taxonomy): domain Bacteria; phylum Pseudomonadota; class Alphaproteobacteria; order Rhodobacterales; family Rhodobacteraceae; genus Paracoccus; species Paracoccus yibinensis. Next base: position 93,958 of record NZ_JAVCWH010000001.1, on the reverse strand, counting down.
CAAGCAGTGGGATCTGTTTGGCGGATCGTCGCGGCGCAAGGATTGGACACCCGGCAAGGGCAAAGGGTCTGCAAGGACATCGCGCCCGGCTTTGCCCATTCCCGCAACCGTCACGAACCCGCAGGCTGCGGGCAGCCTTCTGGAGGGGGCCAGCCTGCTGATCTGCGCGCTGCGCCCCGAACTGGTCGCGCAGATGGAAACCCGCCTGGAGCGCCTGTCGCCCCAGGATCCTGATCGGGCAGCCCTGCTGTTCGACCTTCTGGGCCAGACCCAAAGCGATGCCGGGCGGCGCGGTCTTGAAACGCTGCGGCGAGACGCCCATCTGGGCCTCACTCCTGCGGTCATCGACACGCAGGACACTGAAACAGTGGCCGCAATCCTGGGCAACCTTCTGGACCGGCTGGAGGCGCAGCGGGCCATCGGCACCGAACTTGCCCGGGCCGAAGCGGAAATCCAGGGTGAGGCCGACGAAGGGCTGACTTGGCGGATGCAGCAGATCGCCCGCGCGCGTCACCGTGCCGAGCGGCCTGAACTGGAAGGCGGCATGGATTTGAACGAGGATCGAGAGGCTCTTTCAGCCCAGTTGTCGCAGTTCGTCGATGGCCAGATCTGGCGCAAGCCACCGCGCCGCTGACCACCCCTGACCGATTCGTCTCACGCCAGCGAATCAGTCGCATCGCGTGCCCTTTGATTCGGGGGTGCGCCACGCTAAATGTAGAACTCATGTTCAGTGATTCGCCCCATTGCGAATCACCGCCTGAAGAAGGGAGCCGTTGATGGCCGCCAAGGACGACGATCACGACAAAACCGAGAAGGACGACAACGCGCATTCCCTGGACATGAGCCAGGCTGCCGTCAAGCGCATGATCGCCGAGGCGCGCGAACGCGGCTATATCACCTATGATCAGTTGAATGCGGCCCTTCCGCCCGAACACGCCTCGTCCGAGCAGATCGAGGATGTGATGTCGATGCTGTCCGAAATGGGCATCAACGTGATCGAGGATGAGGACGAGGCGGAGGAACCCGAAGGCGGCGCGGTCGCCGTGGTCGGCTCGACCTCGCGCGAGATTGCGGTCTCATCCTCCGAGACGGAAAAGCTGGACCGAACCGACGATCCGGTGCGCATGTATCTGCGCGAGATGGGTTCGGTCGAACTGTTGTCCCGCGAGGGCGAGATCGCCATCGCCAAGCGGATCGAGGCCGGCCGGAACACCATGATCGCGGGACTTTGCGAAAGCCCGCTGACCTTCAAGGCCATCACCATGTGGCGCGAGGAACTTCTGGACGAAGAAATTCTTCTGCGCGACGTGATCGACCTGGAAACCACCTTCGGCCAGTCGCTTGACGATGAGGAAGGCGAGGAAGAGGAACTGACCGAGGAAAGCGTCCAGACCGAAACAACGCAGAAACGCGAGGAACTGGACGCCGACGGCAATCCCATCCTGGGCGAGGATGACGAGGACGAGGACGAAGGCGCCAACCTGTCGCTGGCGGCAATGGAAGCCAGCCTCAAGCCCAAGGTTCTGGAAACCCTGGAACTGATCGCGCGGGACTATGAAGCCTTGGCTGCGATGCAGGACCAGCGGATGTCGGCCACGCTGAACGAGGACAACAGCTTCTCGGCCAGCAACGAAAGCGACTATCAGGTGCTGCGGTCGCGTATTGTCGGGCTGGTCAACGAACTGCACCTGAACAGCAGCCGGATCGAGGCCTTGGTCGATCAGCTTTACGGCATCAACCGCCGGATCGTCACCATCGACAGCGGCATGGTCAAGCTGGCTGACGCCGCGCGGATCAACCGTCGCGAATTCATCGACGCCTATCGTGGCACCGAGCTGGACCCGACCTGGATCGACCGGATGTCCCAGCAGGCGGGGCGTGGCTGGCAGGCGCTGTTCGAACGGTCGCGCGACAAAGTCGAGGATCTGCGCAACGAGATGGCGCAGGTGGGCCAATATGTCGGCGTCGACATCGAGGAATTCCGCCGCATCGTCGCCCAGGTCCAGCGCGGCGAGAAGGAAGCCCGTCAGGCCAAGAAGGAAATGGTCGAGGCGAACCTGAGGCTGGTGATCTCGATCGCCAAAAAATACACGAACAGGGGCCTGCAATTCCTTGATCTTATTCAAGAAGGCAATATCGGCCTGATGAAGGCCGTGGACAAGTTCGAGTATCGCCGCGGCTACAAGTTCTCGACCTATGCGACCTGGTGGATCCGCCAGGCGATCACCCGGTCCATCGCGGACCAGGCGCGCACGATCCGTATTCCGGTCCACATGATCGAGACGATCAACAAGCTGGTCCGCACCGGCCGCCAGATGCTGCACGAGATCGGCCGGGAACCGACCCCGGAAGAACTGGCCGAAAAGCTGCAGATGCCGCTGGAAAAGGTCCGCAAGGTGATGAAGATCGCCAAGGAGCCGATCTCCCTCGAAACCCCGATCGGGGACGAGGAAGACAGCCAGCTTGGCGATTTCATCGAGGACAAGAACGCCGTCCTGCCGCTGGATTCGGCCATTCAGGAAAACCTGAAGGAAACGACGACTCGGGTCCTGGCCTCCCTGACCCCGCGCGAGGAACGCGTGCTGCGGATGCGCTTCGGCATCGGCATGAACACCGACCACACGCTTGAGGAAGTGGGCCAGCAGTTCAGCGTGACCCGCGAGCGGATCCGCCAGATCGAGGCCAAGGCGCTGCGCAAGCTGAAGCACCCCTCGCGCAGTCGGAAGCTGCGGTCCTTCCTGGACCAGTAAACGAAAGGCCGCCTTCGGGCGGCTTTTTCATGGCAACGATACAACTGTCGGCAATCTGACTGTGCGGGTATCTGCCACGGCCCTTGCAATCCAGGGGTAAATCGTGAACGCTGCAACCACGTTGCACGAGGTTTGTTCATGCCCGCCGACACGATCCCCATCGTCATCTGCCTTGTTCTGGCGGCGGTCGTGCTGGTGCTGCTGCTGACCCAACGGCGCGGCACTGCGCGGCTGGTGGACGACGGCAGGATCCAGGATCTGGAACGCAAGCTTGCCGACCTGGACGAACAGCGACTGCGCGCCGGACGGCTCGAGGCTCAGGCCGAGCATCTGGAAAAGCGCCTGTCAGAACTGGGCCAGGAGCGAGACGAACTGGCGGACGCACTGCACGCCGATCGCCGCAACCTCGCGCGGCTGGAAGGGGAACTGGCTTCCGCTCGGCTGGCGGCGGAAAAGGATGTGGCCGCCGAGCGGCGAGAGGTTGCGCGCCTGCATGAAGCGCATGGCCAAGTGAATGATGTGGTCGCCAGGCTGACCGACGAACGCAACGGCCTGGAGCAGACCCTGCGCGTCGAACGCCAGACCGTCGCCCGCCTTGAGCGCGACCTGTCCGAGGCCCGGCTGATGGCCCAGAAGGATCTGGAGGCGGCGCAGCGCGAGATCGCCACATTGAAAGAACTTCGCGAGGAAATGACGAGCCAGTTCAAGCTTCTGGCCAATGAGACCCTGAAGGCCCAGGGGGCAGAGATGCAGCGTGTCCATGGCGACCAGCTGAGTGCGCTGCTGACCCCCTTCCGCGACCAGGTCCACCGCTTCCAGACCGAGCTTCAGGCCCGCAACAAGGCCACGGACGAGGAACGCGCCCGCCTGCGCGAGCAGATCGAGGGGCTTTACCGCCGGTCCGAGGCCATCTCGCGCGAGGCGGTCAACCTGACCCGTGCCTTGAAGGGCGACAGCCAGAAGCGCGGCGCCTGGGGCGAGATGATCCTGGAGCGCATCCTTGAGGATTCGGGGTTGCTGGCGGGAACGCATTATATCACCCAGACCAGCCAGAAGGATGAGCAGGGCCGGACCTGGCGGCCCGACGTCATCATCAAGATGCCGCAGAAGAAGGTTCTGGTGGTCGACAGCAAGGTTTCGCTTCTGGCCTATGAGGAGGCGGTCAGCGCCGAGGATCCGTCCATCTGCGACGGCGCGCTGCGCCGGCATGTGGCGGCGATGCGTGCCCATATCGCCTCGCTTTCGGGCAAGGGCTATCATGCGCTGGACGAAGGCTCGGTCGATTACGTCCTGATGTTCGTCCCCATCGAAGGCGCGTTCTCCGAGGCGCTGCGCGTCGATCCCGACCTGACGCGACACGCGATGGAGAACCGTGTGGGGCTGGCCACGCCCACCACGCTGATGCTGACGCTGCGCACGGTCGATCACATCTGGACGGTCGAGCGGCGCGAATCTAACGCGGCGGCCATCGCCAACCGGGCAGGGGCGCTTTACGACAAGCTGCACGGCTTCGTCTCGGCAATGGACGAAGTCGGCACGGCCCTGGACCGCGCGCAGAAAAGCCATGCCACGGCCATGGACCGGCTGTCCCGCGGGTCCGGCAACGTGATCCGCCAGGCCGAGATGCTGCGCCAGCTTGGCGCACGCAACCAGAAACGGCTGGCCATCGGGCATGACGGCGACGACGACCTGCCCCTGCTGAGCAGTCCCGAGGCGGCGGAATGAACCGCATCTTCACCATCCAGACGCGCGGTCCCGCCTGTCACGATTTCACCCGCGATGTGGCGGCATGGTTGGCGAACCACAGCGCGGGCGACGGACTTCTGACGCTGATGGTGCGCCATACGTCCTGTTCGCTGTTGATCCAGGAAAATGCCGATCCCGACGTGCAATCTGATCTGCTTGGCTGGCTGGACCGCATCGCGCCGCCCGCCGATCACCCTTCCATGTCGTGGCTGCGCCATCGTGACGAAGGCCCGGACGACATGCCGGCCCATCTGAAGGCGGCCGTCCTGCCGGTCAGCCTGCAAGTTCCAGTCGCAGGTGGCCGTATGATGCTTGGCATCTGGCAGGGGCTCTATCTGGTGGAACACCGCCGCGCGCCTCACAGACGGGAAGTCGCCGCCCTGTTTCAGGCCGGCTGACAGCGCGGCATTCAGGACACAGCCTGCCTGAAGAACATCTTGTGGCTTGTGGATAAAGCTACCCAATTCCTGCCGATGCCTTATGGTTATAGGGATTTGTGCGGCACAGGGGACAACTGGATGCGCTGCCCGTTTTGCGGAAATGTGGATACTCAGGTCAAGGATTCACGTCCCGCCGAAGACAATGTCGCCATTCGCCGCCGCCGTTTCTGCCCTGCCTGCGGGGGACGTTTCACAACCTATGAACGGGTGCAGCTGCGCGATCTGGTCGTTGTCAAGTCCAGCGGCCGGCGAGAGGATTTCGACCGCGACAAGCTGGCCCGGTCCATCCGCATCGCCATGCAGAAACGCCCCGTCGAACCTGAACGGATCGAGCAGATGATCAGCGGCATCGTCCGCCGCCTGGAAAGCACGGGCGAGACGGACATTCCTTCCAAGATGATCGGCGAGATCGTGATGGAATCCCTGTCCCGCATAGACAACGTGGCTTATGTCCGCTTCGCCAGCGTTTACAAGAATTTCCAGGACGCGGACGATTTCGACAAGTTCGTGTCGGAACTGCGCCCTGGTGCCGGCAGCGAATAAGGCGTGCCCCACCACGACGACCTGCGCCACATGGATCATGCCCTGCGCCTGGCGCGCCGGGGCTTGGGAAATGTCTGGCCCAATCCGGCAGTCGGCTGCGTAATCCTGCGGGAAGGGCGCATCGTGGGCCGGGGTTGGACACAGCCCGGCGGGCGTCCTCATGCGGAACGGATGGCACTGGATCACGCCGGTTCCCTGGCACAGGGTGCCACGGCCTATGTCACGCTGGAACCCTGTGCCCATCATGGTCGCACCCCCCCCTGCGCCGAAGGATTGATCGCGGCCGGAATCAGGCGGGTGGTATCGGCCATGACGGACCCCGATCCGCGTGTGGCCGGTCGCGGGCACGCGATGCTGGAGGATGCGGGCATCAGCGTCGCCCAAGGCGTCAGGCAGGCCGAGGCGCAGGAATTGCAGGCGGGGTTCCTGTCGCGCATCCTGGCCGGGCGGCCCTTCGTGACCCTGAAGCTGGCGACCAGCTTTGACGGCCGCATCGCCACGGCCAGCGGCGAAAGCAAGTGGATCACCGGACCGCAGGCGCGGTTGCACGTCCATGCCATGCGCATGGCCCATGACGCCGTGATGGTCGGGGGCAATACCGCCCGTGCCGACCGCCCGTCGCTGAACGTGCGGGGGCTGACGACGCCCCGCCAGCCGCTTCGGGTGGTGCTGTCCTCACAATCCTTGCCCGACCTTCCCCCCGAAGGACCAATGCATGGCCCCTTGTTGCAGATCGACGCCTCGGCCCCCGATGCGCTAAGGCGGCTTGCACAACAGGGCGTCACGCGGGTCTTCTGCGAGGGGGGCGGGGTGCTGGCCGCGTCGCTATTGCAGGCGGGATTGGTCGATCAGGTCATCGGCTATACCGCCGGTGTCGTGCTGGGGGGTGAGGGCAGGGCTGGGATCGGGCCGATGGGGCTTGTGCATCTGGCCGATGCGCCACAGTTCCAACTGATGGAAACGCGCCCTCTTGGCGGCGACCTGTTCCATCGCTGGCGACGGATCACAGGATGAAACAATCCGCAGTCAAGGCGATGCGGTCATCCAGCAGCAGGGTAAAGTCGGCCACACGGTCACCATTCACATCGCCCTGAATCACCGTCCCTGTAGGCGTCAGCTGGTAACGCAACTGCCCCGCCGCACCGCCGAAGGCATTTGCGCCAATGAAGCCAAAATCCTGAAGTCCGGCCACGGTGGTGGCTGCGTCGAAACCCAAGCTGATGCGGTCGCCCTGGACACGCATGAAATCGGTGATCACGTCCCGTGATGGACCGGCCGAATCCGCGGCTGCGAAGAAATGGAACCGGTCGGCGCCAAGTCCGCCTTCCAGAATATCGGCGCCCGCAGCGCCTGTCAGGGTATCCGCGCCTTCGCCGCCAAGCAGCCTGTCGTTCCCTGCGCCGCCTGCCACCTGATCGTTGCCGCCTTGGGCGTTGACCACGTCGTTGCCGCCAAGTCCGAAAAGCCGGTTCGCGGCCCCGTTGCCCAACAGGGCATTCGCCCCGGCATTCCCGGTGCCAGTCCCAGCCGCTCCCAAAAGGGCCAGGTTTTCCTGATAGGTCCCAAGCGTCCAGGATATGGTGCTGCGAACCTGGTCTATGCCGGTGTCGGCATAATCCCACAGCAGCCGGTCGCCCGGATTGTCGACGACATAGGCATCGTTGCCCGACCCGCAGTAGTAGCTGTCGGCACCCAGGCCGCCGTCATAGAGATCGTTGCCTTCGTTCCCCTCCAGAACGTCCGACCCGGTGCCGCCGAACAGCCGGTCATGGCCGCCGTCGCCCATCAGCGTGTCGTTGCCCTCCTCGCCCGACAACAGGTCCGCACCGTCTGCGTTCGTGGCGTAATAGCCGCCGCCTTCAAGCCGGTCGTTTCCGGTCCCGCCGTAAAGCGTGTCAGCCCCGTCGGCACCGTCGATGTCGTCATTGCCGCCCCGTCCGATCGCCAGGTCGCTGCCGGTGCCGCCATCCATGACATCGACGCCATCCCCGCCCCGGATCGAATCGTTTCCAGCCCCGCCATGGGCAGTGTTGTAGAAGGCGACGCCGAACCTTTCTTGCAGATCCGTCCAGATCAGGTCGTTGCCGTCGCCTCCTTCGATCCAGTCGCCGCCGATGCCGCCGATCAGCGTGTCCTGGCCCAGGCCCCCATAAAGGTTGTCATTGCCCGCCTGCCCAAAGATCAGGTCGTCGCCGTCCTCGCCCCAAAGCCTGTCGGACGCGCCGTTGCTGCTGGTCTGCCAGCCAGGTTCATCCGGGCCGCAATCGCCATAGATGACGTCGTTGCCGGTCCCGCCATAAGCGTCGTCGCCTTCGCAGAAATCGGTCCCGTCATAATGGATGTCGCCCAGGATCGTGTCGTTTCCGCCAAGCCCGCGCAGCGCCAGAATGCCGGAATCGCTGCGGTTGTCATAACTTCCGTCGCCAAGAACCAGGGCATGTCCCCACAAAAGGTTGTTCCCTGCCGTTGCGGCGTTGTTGCCCTTCGGATTTCTGGCCATCATGCACCCTTGAAAAACGCGGTCTTCAACAATGGTGCGATCACGTTGCCATGGCCGGCACGGTCCAACAACTGTCTTGATCGGCAGTCCCTGGATCGGAAATATCCGCCTGACGAAGAAGGAGAAATGAATGAAGATCCGCGCCGCCGTGCTGACATCCTCGCCCGCCGCCGCACCTTTCGCCGAAAGCCGGCCGCTGGAAATCCGGGAACTGGAGCTGGATCCCCCGGGACCCGAGGAGGTGTTGGTCAGGATCGGCGCGGCGGGGTTATGCCATTCTGATCTGTCGGTGATCAACGGAAACCGTCCCCGCCCTGTCCCCATGGTCTTGGGGCACGAGGCGGCGGGAACCGTGGTTCAGGTGGGCGGCGCGGTCCGCGACTTGTTGCCAGGCGACCGGGTGGTGATGACGTTCCAGCCGACCTGCGGCGCCTGCCTGCCCTGCGCCGAGGGACGGCCCGCGCTGTGCATTCCGGGGGCGGCGGCGAACGGCAAGGGCGTCTTGATGGGGGACGCGATGCGGTTGCATGACCAAGGGCGCGAGGTCCATCACCACTGCGGGGTGTCGGCCTATGCCGATCATGCGGTCGTGTCGCGGCACTCGGTCGTCCGGGTGGATGCCGACGACATACCCTTTGCGGAACTGGCGCTGTTCGGATGCGCGGTCCAGACAGGGGTGGGGGCGGTGCTGAACACCTGCCGCGTGCAGCCGGGGCAAAGTGTTGCCATTGTCGGCTTGGGCGGTGTCGGCCTGGCCGCGCTGCTGGGGGCAGTGGCGGCGGGCGCGACCGACATCCTGGCCGTCGATCTGTCGGACGACAAGCTGGCCCTTGCCCGCGACCTGGGGGCGACGCGCACCTTTCATGCTGCCGAACCCGATCTGGCCGACCGCATCCGGGCCGATACGGGCGGCGGCGTCGATCACGCGATCGAATTGGCGGGCGCGGTTCCGGCATTTGAGCTAGCCTATGCCATCACCCGACGTGGCGGGCAGACCGTAACGGCAGGGCTTGCCGCGCCCACGGCGGAATTCCGGATCCCGGCCGTGAATGTCGTGGCCGACGAACGCACGGTGAAGGGAAGCTACATGGGATCCTGCGTCCCGCAGCGCGACATTCCGCGCTTCATCCGCATGTATCGCGCGGGCCAGTTGCCTGTGAACAGGCTGCTGACGCATACCCTGACGCTGGATCAGATCAACGAAGGTTTCGACCTGCTGGACCAGGGCCGCGCGATCAGGCAGGTCGTGCTGTTCGACTAGCCATCGGGTTCCAGTCGGGTAATGCCGGTGGCCGCGGCGCGGGCAAGCTGCGGGTCCAGTGACATGCCGACGTATTCCCCACGTCGCCACAGCCCGGCCAGATCGTCGTAATGGCGCGAAAGCGGATGGCCTGACTGCCCGGTCGAGATGATGAAGACAGAACTGTCAGGGTCAGCCAGATCGTAAACCCCGCGATAACCGGGGCCGGTCCGCGCCTCGAACCGTGCGGTGCCAGTGCCCAGCATTTCGGTATGGGACACGGTGAAGGCGCCGCCGGAAATCGACTGCGACAGGTTGACGATCCAGCCAAGCGCCGGGATCTGCCCCAGGCCGGGATGAAGATGGCGCGCTTGATGCGCATCACCCCAACGCCAGCTTGTCACGTCGGGACCGAAGCGCTGGGTCAGGTCCAGAATCGCACGGTCCAAGGCTTGCCGGGCAATGGTCGTGCAATCCTCGTCCGGGGCGCTTTGCACGATGTCGCACCAGACCGCCGCGCCGCCGCGGTTGCGGAACACGGAATCGATGAATCCGGGGTGCAGGACGCGGATATCGTCCGCCACGGGGCCAAGTTCGTCCCGGATGAGGCGGTCCTGCAAAGCCATCACCCAGGCGGAATAGATCAAGGGTTCGGGCAAATGCTCGCTCATGGCGCCGTCCCATTCGGCCAGCAGGTTCAGCGCGTCCTGGCGCTGGCGTTCCGGCGTGCCGGGGGCGGCGGGTTCCCCCGTAAACCACAGATCGGCCCCGACCAGCGGCAGCAGCGCGCGCGCGGCAGGGCTGACGATATCCAGTTGGGCGGCGATAAAGCTGTCGCGCGAATGGACCTCCCGGTCCCCCAGCAGATGCGACAACCGGGCGCGGCGCAGGGTCAGGGGACCGCGTTCCTCGGTCGCGAAAGCCAGCTCATCGGGGGTGGGGCTGTCCAGTGTCTGAGACATCAGTCCCGTCCATTCGCCATTCGGCAGCCAGCCGGGCACCGGCATCAGGCCGCCGGTCGGATGGCTGGCCGATCGCTGGGGCAGGGCGCCCACTGTCACCTGGCGGATCCCGTCCGCATCTGCCAGCGTCACGGCCATGGCAGGCGCCACGACCCGCCCCAGCGCAGTCGCCGCGCTGTCGGCATCGGTGGCGCGCATCAACCCGATCAGGGCCGACATCGTGGTATCCGTTGCCGAAAGGCCAGTCCATCGCAGCGCGGGAACATGGCCCAGGGGGGTGACATCCGCCAGCCCCGGATCCAGCAGCGGCACAAGGGGACCATTGCGGCTGCTGCGCAGGGTGATGGCGCGGGCGGGTTCGTCCAGCACCCGGATCACCTCTCTGCGGGTGGTGAATTCGGTCCAGCCTTCCGTGCCGCGATAGCGGTCGGCCTTTCCGGGCTGGATCTCCTCGATCGCGATATCGGCGTCGTCCACATTGGCGGGCGCGATGCCCCAGGCCAGTTGCGGGTTGCGCCCCGAAAAGACCACCGGCAGCCCCGGCACCGTGGCCCCGATCACGCCCCCCGGCGTCAGTTGCAGCCGCGCCAGGTAATACAGCGACGGCGCGATCAGCGGGCTTTGCGGATCGTTCGCCAAAAGCGCGCCGCCAGCCGCAGTCCGGTCGGCGGCGACCGCGAAGCTGTTGGCCCCAAGTCCCTGGTTGGGGGACAGGAAACCGGCGGCGTCACGCGCCGGGGCGGGGCCAAGCCGCGCCTCGGGCGGGGCAAGCCGGGCGCCGGGGAACATATCGGCATACCGGGGCAGCGCAGGACCGTCGCCCTCACCGAACAGCAGTTCCGGCCCGCGTTCCGGCCAGGTCAGCGACAGGCGCGCACGCAAGATCTCCTCGGCCGCGGCATCGCTGGTCGCCGCTGCCAGCAGTTTCAGGATCGCCAGCGAATCGGCGGGCTGCCAATAGGCGATCTCTTGCGGCAGGATGAAGAATTCCGGTGCGCCCCGGCCCAGTGCACCTTCGTTCACCTCTGCAATCCACTGGTTCACGCCTTCGGCATAGGCGCGCAGCGCGGCCTGGGTCGCCTGATCCTGCGAATCGACCGATGCGGCGGCGTTGCGGTAAAGCTCCAACCGCCGGGCCAGGTCATCGGCGGGGAACGCGCCGGCGCCATACACCTCGGACAGGCGGCCTTGGGCCGCGCGGCGCAGCAGGGTCATCTGGAACAGCCGGTCCTGGGCATGGGCCAGACCCAGGGCGAAGAACACGTCCTCGTCCGTCTGGCCGAAGATATGGGGAACATTCTCGGTGGACCGCACGATTTCGACCGGGGCGGATATGCCCCGGACATGCAGCGTGGCGTTGTAGTCGGGCAGGGACCGGACGGCAAAATACCAGGCCAGGACCGTCGCCAGAACCAGAAGCACGATCAGCCCGATGGTCAGCTGCAAAAGCCAGCGGAAAAGGGTCAGCATGTCGGAAGATGATCCATGGGCCGGTCCGCTGCCTGTCCTTCGGGGTGCCTGCGCGCTTGACCAAGGCGCACGGGAATGTTGGGGTGCTGCATAGTTCAGGCGCGGCCCTTATTCAACGGACCCGCGCTTCGGTAGTCGAGGGACATATGGCAAAACTGGCATTTCTGGGACTGGGCGTGATGGGCGCGCCGATGGCGGGGCATCTGAAGGCTGCGGGCCATGACGTGACGGTCTTCAACCGGACCGCCGCCAAGGCCGAGGCCTGGGTGGCCAGGCATGGCGGGACCTGGGCGTCCACCCCCCGGGAGGCGGCCGAAGGGGCCGATTTCGTCATGGCCTGCGTGGGCAACGACGACGACCTGCGCCAGGTCTGCCTTGGACCCGATGGTGCCTTTGCCGGGATGCGGCCGGGCGCGATCTTCGTGGACCACACCACGGTGTCCGCCGCCGTGACCCGCGAACTGGCCGGTGCGGCGCAGGGCATGGACCTTGGCTATGTCGATGCGCCCGTGTCGGGCGGACAAGCGGGTGCCGAGAACGGGCAACTGTCGGTCATGTGCGGCGGGTCGGAACAGCACTTCGACGCGGCGGAACCCGTGATCGCCGCCTATGCCCGGATCTGCCGGCGCATGGGCGACGTGGGCGCGGGCCAGATCGCCAAGATGTGCAACCAGATCGCCATCGCGGGCCTTGTGCAGGCCCTGTCGGAATCCCTGTCTTTCGCCAAGAAGTCGGGGCTTCAGGTCGACAAGCTGGTCGAGGTCATCAGCCAGGGTGCCGCCGGAAGCTGGCAGATGGCCAACCGTCACAAGACCATGGATCAGGGCCATTTCGACCACGGTTTCGCGGTGGACTGGATGCGCAAGGATCTGGGAATCTGCCTGGCGGCGGCGGACGAGGTGGGCGCGTCCCTGCCCGTGACAGCCTTGGTCGATCAGTTCTACAAGGACGTGCAGCGGATGGGCGGGGGCCGCTGGGACACCTCGTCCCTGATCGCGCGGCTGGGCTAGCGGGTTTTCGCCTCGGCCCGCGTCAGCACGGATTCGACGCGGGCCAGCGCCGTCCTGATATGGTCGGGAAAGCTGCCCGGGTTTATCGCCAGCGTGGCGGAATGGGCTGCGCAGACAGTGCGGGCATCGCGCCAGTCATTTGCGATCCGCAGGGCCCAATTACAGAAATCGCGTGCCGCGCCGGGACGGTCCTGCAAGGCCTGACCCAGTGTCGGGTGGAAGGCAAGTCGCGGCTGGCGCAGCAGTTGCCGCAGCCAGCCGGGGATCGGCAGCACATTCAGGGTGTCGTCGACGTGCAGACTGCCGCTGGCGGGATGAAAGGCCAGCAGCGATCCGGCATGGACGCGTTCGTTCTGGCAGATGTAATCGAGGCCGTCGGGCAGCGAAAAGCGCAGATCGGGAAAACGCGCAGCAACCTCGGGCGACTCGACCGTCTGGGGCTGCCACGGCAGGTCGGGCCACTTGCGTTTGTGCCGATCCGATCCGAACAGTTCCGCCTGCGGGAACATGCGGTGCATCGTCTCGCAATGGATCGTGTGGAAAGGGTGCAGGTTCAGGATTGCCCGGACGGCGCGGCCATTGTCGGTCAGCGCCCTGATCTGGCGGGCGACATCGTCGCCAAAACCATAGGAATCCAGGAACAGGAATTCACCCGACGACAGCCGCACCAGCGACGAATGGGTGCCGACATTGACCACGCCGCCGATCCTCAGGTCGCCGCGAATGTTCCAGAAGCCGTTGCCAAGATCGATCATGCGTTCGGCCATCATGCCCCCGGCGGGTTGCCGCTGTCGCGGCTGGTGGAAAGATCCAGGCTTGCTGCCTTGCAGAGCTGGCGCAGGGCGGGCTTCAGCCCCTCTTCCAGCGTAGGGTGATAGAAGGGCATGTCCAGCATGTCGCGCGCGGTGTTCCCGTTCATGACCGCCGCGACCAGAAGATGCGCCAGGTGATCGCCCCCCGGCACGGCCAGATCGGCACCGGTCAGCCGCCCCTGTTCGTCCGCGCCCAGGCGCAGGATGCCGCCCGCCCGCGCCTCGACCCGTGCACGGCCCTGATCGGCATAGTCGGCAAATCCGTTCAAGGCGCAGTCATCGGGCGCAGCGCCGATGGCCGCAACCGGGGGATCGGTGAAGGTCAGGGTGAACAAGGGCGGACGTTCGACGGGCGTCACATCGGGATAGCGGGCGGCATTCCGCCCGGCAATCGCGCCTTCCAGAGAGGCCTCGTGCAGGACAGGGGCATCGGCATCCGCGTCGCCCGCGATGAAAACCGCACTGTCGCCACATTGCAGGGTGTCGCGGTCGAACCGGGGCACGCCCTTTTCGTCCAGCCGCAGCCCCGATGCCGCAAGGTTCAGACCCTCCAGCGCAGGCGCGCGGCCCGTGGCCACCAGCACGCAGTCGAAATCCTCGCACCGGCCCTGCCACGCCAGCCGGATCCCGTCTTCCCGCGCCGACGGCTGTGGCGCGCAGCCCAGGTGCAGCGCGACATCCCTTGCATACAGGTCGCGAAACGTCTTGTGCACCTTGTCGCAGCGGATCTTGGCCAGCCGGTCGCCCTTGTCGAACAGCGCGACCCGCACGCCCAGCCTTGCGAAAGCCTGCGCCAGTTCCGCACCCAGGGGACCGGCGCCGATCACCGCCATGCTGCGCGGAAGATCCGTCAGTTCGAACACGGTGTCATTGGTCAGGACCCGCGGACCAAGATCTCGATAGGGTTTGGGGACCACGGGCGCCGATCCGGTGGCAATCACCACGACCCGCGCGGCGACCTGCCTGCCGTCGCGCAATTCCAGCCTGCCGGGTGCTGCAAATCGCGCACGGCTGTCGATGCAGGTGCCGTCGGGAAGATCGGCCAATCCCTTGCGCACCCCCGCCGCGAAACGGTCGCGCTCCGCCCGCAGCCGTTCCATCACCCGCTGGCCATCGACCCGCGCCGATGGAATGTCTATGCCCATCAGCCGCGCCTGCTCCAGGCCGGCACAGGCGCTGGCGGCGGCGATCAGCAGCTTTGACGGCATGCAGCCGGTGGTGGCGCACAGCGTCCCTGCAAAGCCGTCGTCGATCAGAAGGGTGCGGGCGCCTTCCCGGCGGGCTGCGCGTTCCGCCGCAAGGCCGGCCGTGCCCGCCCCGATGATCGCCACGTCGCAAGACAGATCGTCCCTGGAATTCATCGCTGCTCCGGCAGGCTGTTCGGCAACAGAACCACAGGGCGGGTCCGGGGTTCCTTTTACAGCGACAGCCTTGGCCGTGCCGCCCGCATTCCGGCAAGCCTGGTCTGCTCGGGATCCGCCTTGGCGGCGATCACGCCCTGCGCCGCCAAGGCCTCGACATAGAGCTCGGTCAGCGGGCAGTCGCCGATGATGACGACATTCTGGCCCAGCCACCAGGGCCGGGCTGCCGCAAGTTCGACCCCGATCATCAGCCCCGCCATGCGGGAGCCCGCGGCGGCGCGGTCGGTCCGGCCCAACGCAAGACCGGCGCGCGCGGATGACAGGTCAGCTGCCAGGGATGCCGGGCGGGACATTGCCTGGGCAACCCCTTCGGTGAAAGCCGCCTTGTCGAAAGCGGCCCGGGGCGCTGCGTCGAGTGCCGACAGGATCTCGGCCGTCAGGAAGCTGCGAAAGCTGACGATCTCGCCCGCGCTGATCTGCACCCATGCCGAAGGCTGGCCCGGCAGGCACAAAACCCCATCGAAATCCGGCACGACCGCCAGATGGCCGCCGATCAGGGGGACGGCACGGGCAAGCAGGTCGAGGGGGCGGTCCTGAACCAGGCCGGGCAGCGCGTGCAGCCGTATCCGGGGGTCCAAGTCCATCGGGACTGCGGGCGGCGGGGGCGGGCAGGGAACGCGGACCGGTTCGACCCCGGGCCAGCCGCAGGCGACAACATCCATGACCTGCCCCCCTTCCAGCATGGGCAACAGCAGCGCACGCAAGGTCTGGCCGGGATCGTCGCCGCAGGATGCCGTGACACTTTCGCCCCCCTCCATCAGCCACAAGCGCAGTTCTCCTGCGGCCAGCTCGACCGCCGCCCAATCTGCCTGATCCATCCTCGGTCCCTTTCCGCTTCGGGGCGCAGGATGATCGCGCCCCGCGCCCCTGTCCAGAGACGGTGCTTGAAGCGGGCCGGGCATGAGCGTAACGACCGACTCATGCGGATACTTTTTCTTGGCGACGTGATGGGGCGGGCCGGGCGGCGCGCCATTGTGGAACGGCTGGCTCCCCTGCGGACGCGGCTGAAGGCCGATCTGGTGGTGGTGAACGCCGAAAACGCCAGCGGCGGACGCGGCTGCACGGCCGGACACGCACAGCTTCTGCTGGAAGCGGGCGCGGATTGCCTGACGCTGGGGGACCATGCCTTCGACCAAAAGGACATGCTGGCCTTCATCGACCGCGAGCCCCGGATCGTCCGTCCCCTGAACTTCGCCAAGGAGGCGCCGGGCCGGGGCAGCACCGTCATCTCTGACGCGCGGGGTCGCAAGCTGCTTGTGACGCAGGCCCTGGGGCAGGTGTTCATGTCGCGGCCTTATGACGACCCGTTCTCGGCCCTCGATGCCGTGCTGCGCGCGCATCCGCCCGGCGGCATGGTCCAGGCATCCCTGGTCGACATCCATGCGGAAGCCACCAGCGAGAAGATGGCGACGGGCCATTTCTGCGACGGACGGGCCAGTGCTGTCCTGGGGACGCATACCCATGTGCCGACGGCCGATGCCCAGGTCCTGCCGCGCGGCACGGGTTATCAGTCGGACGCCGGGATGTGCGGCGATTACGACAGTGTCATCGGCATGGACAAGGCCGAACCGCTGCGCCGCTTCATCACCGGCATGACCCGCGACCGTTTCGTCCCGGCCGAGGGTGATGCGACGCTGTCGGGCACCCTGGTCGTCACCGACGACCGCACCGGCCTTGCCACCCTGATCGAGCCGGTGCGAGACGGCGGGCGGCTGTCCCAGACCCATCCGGGATAGCCTGCCCGCTTTCGCTTGCGGTGACAGGCGAAACAATTCTATCACCCGCGACGACCCGCCGTTGATCGGCGCCCATCGACAGGGGCTTCATGCTTGGATTTGACCTGACCGGAACGAATGCGGCAATTGCCATGCTGGTCATCGTGGCAATCACCTTCATCCAGTTCATCCGCGAAAAGCAGCCGCCCGAAGTCGTGGCCATCGGCTCCGCTGCCGCCATGCTGGCGCTGGGCCTGTTGCCCGCCGATGCGGCGGCAGGCGTCCTGTCCAATTCCGCCCCCTGGACCATCGCCTTCATGTTCCTGATCATGGGCGGCCTGCTGCGCACCGGCGCCCTGGAGATAATGTCGCGCATCGTCACGGCGCGGGCGACCTCGAACCCCGTTTTCACGGTCTGCGCGCTGTTTGCGTTTGTCGTCGTCGCCTCTGCGGTGATGAACAACACGCCGGTCGTGGCGGTGATGATCCCCATCTGCATCCAGCTTGCCGGCCGGATGAAACTCTCTCCCTCCAAGCTTTTGATGCCGCTCAGTTACTTCACCATTCTGGGCGGGATGATCACCTTGATCGGCACCTCGACGAACCTTCTGGTGGACGGGGTCGCGCGCGAACAGGGGATGGAACCCTTCACGATCTTCGAGATCGCGCCGGTGGGCATTGCGATCACCCTGGCAGGCGTTGCCTATTTCGCGTTGCTTGGCCGCAAGCTGTTGCCGGACCGGACATCGCTGGCCGGTTTTCTGGGTGCGCGGCGGGAGATGAAGTATTTCACCGAACTGGCGATCCCGCAGGATTCGACGCTGGTCGGCCAGAGGGCGGTCGATGTTGCGTTGTTCAAGCGCGAGGCTGTGCGGCTGATCGACGTCCTGCGCGGCGACGCATCGCTTCGTCGTGATCTGGCAAGTGTGGTGCTGGAGCCAGGCGACCGGGTGGTGCTGCGGTCCGAGATGGTCGATCTGCTGGAATTGCTGGGCAACAAGAACCTGCAAGTTGCCGACAAGCTGAGTTCGGTCGCAACCGAAACGGTCGAGGTGCTCATCTCGCCCGGCGCGCAGTTGGTCGGGCGCCGCCTTGGCGACATGCGCCTGCGCCGCCGCTACGGGATCTATGTTCTTGCGGCGCATCGTCGGGACCAGAATCTGGGCCGGCAACTTGACGATCTTGTGGTCCGCGTCGGCGATACGCTTCTGCTGGAAGGCGCGCCTGAGGATATCGCCCGGCTGGCCGCAGACATGGGGCTGGTGGATGTGTCGCGTCCCTCGGCCCGGGCGTATCGGCGCGAACGTGCGCCGATTGCCATCGTCTGCCTGCTGGCCGTCGTGACGCTGGCGGCCTTGGACCTGGCGCCCATCATGGTCCTGGCTTTTCTTGCATCCGCCGTGATCCTGCTGACCCGCTGCATCGACGCCGAGGAGGCGTTCTCATTCATCGACGGACGGCTGATGGCGATGATCTTTGCCATGCTGGCCGTGGGCGAGGCGCTGGAGCATACGGGCACCGTGGCGCTGATCGTCGATTTCGTCACCCCCTGGCTGCGCGACATTCCCCCCTTTGCGACGCTGATCGCGATCTATTTCCTGGGGTTGGTGATGACGGAAATCCTGTCGAACAACGCGGTTGCCGTGTTGCTGACGCCAATCGCCATCGCGCTTGCGCAGTCCTTGGGCCACGATCCGCGCGCCTATGTGGTGGCGGTCATGTTTTCGGCCACTGTCGCCTTTGCCACGCCCATCGGATACCAGACCCACATGATGGTTTATGGTCCCGGGGGCTACAGGTTCAGCGACTTTGTTCGCGTGGGCGTGCCTCTGGACATCATCTGCGGCATCGTTGCCTGCCTTGTCATCCCGCTGTTCTGGCCGATCTGATCCCGGTTAACCCGTCCTGACGAGCCTGCAATGCTGTCATGCATCATCGAAGGTTGAGAAAACCGGGTCCAGCCGCAATATGGACCACAGGGGAGGAAGCACTTTGTCGTTCTACGAAAGGGTTTCCACATGGCCAACACCACCATCGACGCGCCCCGGGGTTTTTCCTGGAGATCAATGGCGACACCGTTTGCGGCCATCGGCAGGTTTCTGGTGCTGATCGCCGAAGCCGTTCCTCATGCCCGCGAGATTGAGCGTCTGAACCAGCTGAGCGATGCGCAACTGGCGGCGCGCGGCTTGACGCGCGAAGGCGAAATCCGGCGGATCATGGGCGTCTCGGCCGCACTCTGAGGTCCGCGCATCTGCCTGCCGTGCAGCGCCCGTCCCCAACAGGCCGGGCGCTTTGCTTTTGGCGCGGCGCGTCTTGCGAGAGACGGGCGGGCTGGACTAAAAGCGGGCCAGACCTGAACTGTCAGAAAATGCGAAGGACGACCGATCATGGCAGGCCATTCCAAATGGGCCAATATTCAGCATCGCAAGGGGCGGCAGGACAAGATCCGGGCGAAGCTGTTTTCGAAGATGTCAAAGGAAATCACCGTTGCCGCCAAGATGGGCGACCCCGATCCAGACAAGAACCCGCGTCTGCGCCTGGCTGTCAAGGAAGCCAAGTCGAATTCGGTCCCCAAGGATGTGATCGACCGCGCCATCAAGAAGTCGCAGGGCGGCGACGCCGAGAACTATGAAGAAATCCGTTATGAGGGTTACGGTCCGAACGGGATCGCCCTCGTGGTCGAGGCAATGACCGACAACCGCAACCGCACCGCGTCAAACGTGCGCAGTTACTTTACCAAGGCGGGCGGCGACCTGGGGCAGAGCGGTTCGGTCAGCTTCATGTTCGACCGCGTGGGCGAGATCATGTATCCGCTGTCGGCGGGTGATGCCGACACGGTGATGCTGGCCGCGATCGAGGCAGGCGCCGATGACGTGGAAACCGACGAGGAAGGCCACTGGATCTATTGCGCCGACACCGCCCTGAACGAAGTGTCCACCGCGCTTGAGGCCACACTGGGCGAGTCCGAGACCGCGAAGCTGATCTGGAAGCCGCAAGCGCCGACCGAGATCACCGATCTGGAAACGGCGCAGAAGCTGATGAAGCTGATCGACAACCTGGAGGACGACGACGACGTGCAGAACGTCACCGGGAACTTCGATCTGTCCGAGGCGGTTGCCGCGCAACTGTAAGGGCGGGGCCTTGCCGGGGGCGGTGACGGGGGGCCAGCCCCCCGTGCCCCCCGGGATATTTGGACCAAGGCAAAGGGCCATCACGGCAGCAGGGCGGCGCGGGCGGCTTTCTTGATTGCGGCGGTCAGGGGCGCGAGCACCGGGCCTGCAATGCGGTTGAACTGCCAATAGAGCGGCACGTCCAGCGGCAGGTCCGGGGCCAAGTCGACAAGGCGGCCTTGGATCAGGTCATCGCAGATGAACATCTCGGGGTTCATGCCCCAGCCGATCCCCAGTCGTGCCGCATCGGCAAAGGCTTGTGAAGCAGGGATACGATGCATCGGCAGGGTCAGTCGCTTGCCGGTCAAGGCCTCAATCCATCGTGCTTGCAACGCGTCCTTGCTGTTGAAGGACAGCGAAGGGGCGCGGACCAGGCTGGCTGCATCCACGCCATTCGCGAAATGGCGCCTCATGAAATCGGGACTGGCAGTTGCGCGATATCGCATGCCCCCCAGGCGCAAGCTGTCGCAGCCCGGCACGGGACGGCTGTCACTGGTGATGGCGGCCGTAACCAATCCACCGCGCAGCCAGTCAAGCGCATGGTCCTGGTCGTCGATGGTCAGGTCAAGCAGCCCTGGGGCGGCAGCCAAGGCAGGCATGACCCAGGTGGCCAGGCTGTCGGCATTCACCGCCAGGCGCATCACCGGCCGTTCGGGGGCGATGTCGCCCAGGACCGACTCCAACAGCCTGACCCGATCCAGATGCGCTGCCAGGCGGAGTCCTTCGGTGGTGGGTTTCAGGGGTGGTCCCCGATCGATCAGCACGCATCCCATCCGGTCCTCCAGGCCCCGGATGCGTTGGGAGACGGCCGAGGGTGTGACGCGAAGCGCAGCGGCCGCAGCTTCGAAGGAGTTACGGCGGATGACTTCGGCCAGGGCGGCAAGGGCAGGATAGTCAAGCATCAGCTTCGCTTCATCAAGGAAAGGCGAATTCACTTTAGCTGGTCTATCTGCCATGCGACAGGCGAACCCGGAGGTGCCACCATGTTGTCCTATGCCGCCGGATTTGGAACCGGATTGTCGTTGATCGTCGCCATCGGGGCGCAGAATGCCTTTGTGCTGAAGCAAGGGCTGATGCGGCATCATGTCTTCTGGGTCTGCCTGTTCTGTGCCGCGTCCGACGGGCTTCTGATCCTGCTGGGGGTGACGGGCGTGGCCCGCGTCCTGACTGCGGCGCCCGTGCTGGCCGAGGCTATGCGGTGGGCCGGGGCGGCGTTCCTGGCCTGGTATGGAACGCGGTCGTTCCGTGCGGCCTGGCGGGGGGGCGGCGCGCTGCGGCCCGACGGGAATGGTGAAACCCTCGGCAGGACGCTGGCCTTGATCGCGGCGCTGACCTGGCTCAATCCGCATGTCTGGCTGGATACGGTCGTGCTGCTGGGGACGGTGTCGGCGGGCTGGCCCTCTCCGCTGGTCTTCGGTCTTGGTGCCATGACCGGGTCGGTCCTGTTCTTCTTTGCCCTGGGTTACGGGGCGCGTCTGCTGGCGCCCGTCTTCGCCCGTCCCCGCGCCTGGCAGGTGCTGGAATTGGGGATCGGCCTCGTCATGTGGTCCATCGCCCTGACCCTGATCGTGGATTGAGCTTGCGCCCGCCTCGCAATCCGGTCCAACTGCACGTCATGCAAATGGATGCGCAGACGCGCCGTGACCTTGCGGGGATCGGCTGGATGCTGGTGACGGGCTTCTGTTTCGTCGCCGTGAACGGCATCGTGCGCGGGCTGGAAGGCGCGGTGCCCGCCCCGCAGGCAGCCTTCATCCGTTTTCTGTTCGGGCTGGTGTTTCTGGGGCCGCTGCTGGTGCCGGCGCTGCGGGCTGGCTTTTCGCCTCATGTCTGGCGTCTGCTGACCCTGCGGGGTGCGTTGCATGTGGTGGCGGTGATCGCCTGGTTCTATGCCATGTCGCGCATCACCGTGGCCGAGGTGACGGCGATCGGCTTCCTGAACCCCATCGTCGTGACGATTGGCGCAGCGCTGTTCATGGGCGAGCGTCTGGCCGCGCGGCGGATCATGGCGGTCGTCGTGGCGTTGATGGGCGCGCTGATCGTGCTGCGGCCTGGTCTGCGAGAACTGGACCCGGGGCACCTGTCGCAGGTCCTCGCCTCGCTTGCGTTCGGGGGTTCCTACCTGGTCGCCAAGCGCATCACCCAACATGTCGCGCCCGCTGTCGTGGTCGCCATGATGTCGCTGACCGTCTCGATCGGGCTGGCGCCGATCGCCTGGGCGGTCTGGGTTCCGCCGACATGGGAGCAGGTCGCCTGGCTGGGACTTGTCGCGGCCTTTGGCACGGCTGGCCATTACGCCATGACACGCGCCTTCGCAGTCGCGCCGATGACCGTGACGCAGCCGGTCACCTTCCTGCAACTGATCTGGGCCAGCCTTGTCGGGGTCTTTGTCTTCCACGAGCCTCTGGACGGCTGGGTCATCCTGGGCGGCGGGCTGATGATCGGGGCGATCTGCTACATCACCTGGCGCGAGGCACAGTTGCGCGTGCGGGCAAACGCGACTGTCGCCGCAACCGCAGCCGAGTAGGCATGAAAAAACCCGCCGCAACCGATGCGGCGGGTCATTGCCGTTCAGCAGATCACATCCCGGAATACAGCGGGAAGCGCGCGCAAAGCTGGGCGACCTCGGCCTTGACCTTGGACTCGACCTCGGCATTGCCCTCTTCGCCATTGGCGGCCAGGCCGTCCACGACCTCGACGATCCAGCGGGCGATCTGGCGGAATTCTTCCTCGCCGAAGCCGCGGGTGGTGCCGGCGGGCGCGCCCAGGCGGATGCCGCTGGTCACGAAGGGCTTTTCCGGGTCGAAGGGCACGCCGTTCTTGTTGCAGGTGATATGGGCGCGGCCAAGGGCTGCCTCGGTCGCCTTGCCGGTCACGCCTTTCGGGCGCAGGTCCGCCAGGCACAGGTGGTTGTCGGTGCCGCCCGAGACGATGTCGATGCCGCCCCTCATCAGCTCGTCCGCCATGGCCTGCGCGTTCTTCACGACCTGCGCGGCATAGGCCTTGAACGACGGTTGCAGCGCCTCGCCGAAGGCCACGGCCTTGGCAGCAATGACGTGCATCAGCGGACCGCCCTGAAGGCCAGGGAACACTGCGCTGTTGATCTTCTTGGCAATGTCGGCGTCGTTGGTCAGCACCATGCCGCCGCGCGGGCCGCGCAGCGACTTGTGCGTCGTCGTGGTCACGACATGCGCGTGCGGAATGGGCGAGGGATGGACGCCGCCCGCGACCAGGCCCGCGATATGAGCCATGTCCACCATCAGATAGGCACCGACCTCGTCCGCGATCTTGCGGAAGGCGGCCCAGTCCCAGACGCGGCTGTATGCGGTGCCGCCCGCCACGATCAGCTTGGGCTTGCTTTCCAGGGCCTTCTGGCGAACCTCCTCCATATCCAGCAACTGGTCCTGCTGGCGCACGCCATAGCTGACCACGTTGAACCACTTGCCCGACATGTTCACCGGCGAGCCGTGGGTCAGGTGACCGCCCGAGTTCAGGTCGAGACCCATGAAGGTGTCGCCCGGCTGCAGCAGCGCCAGGAACACGGCCTGGTTCATCTGGCTGCCGCTGTTCGGCTGGACGTTGGCGAATTCGCAGTCGAACAGCGTCTTCGCGCGCTCGATGGCCAGGGTTTCCACGACATCGACATACTGGCAGCCGCCGTAATACCGCTTGCCCGGATAACCTTCGGCATACTTGTTCGTCAGGACCGAGCCCTGGGCTTCCAGAACAGCCTTCGAGACGATGTTTTCGGAGGCGATCAGCTCGATCTCATCTCGCTGGCGGCCAAGTTCCTGGGTGATGGCCTTGGCGATTTCGGGATCGCTGTTTTGCAGCGCATCGGTGAAGAATCCGGTTTCACGGGTCGGGGCGTTCATGGTTCGCGTCCTTATCGTTGGGCCAAGGGGCGGCGGTTTGGCGATGTCATACCCCAGGGTTGACGGTGCGGAAAGGCACAAATGCGGCAGAAACCCGGGACAGGTGCGACTTCCCGGGGATGTGGCGGGGCTTGCATTGCGAAAGGCTGCGTCCGATGCTGCCCGCGCCAAGGCCAGGGACCATCATGACGCCACTGATCCACTTCACCGCCAGCGAATCCGATGTTGCCCAGAAGGCGCTGGCGGTGCTGACGGACCGCTATGGCACGGTGGATCTGGACCGCTGCGGGGTGGTGGTCGCGCTGGGCGGCGACGGCTTCATGCTGCAGACGCTGCACAGCCTGACCGGCCGCGACCTGCCGGTCTATGGCATGAACCGGGGCACCGTGGGGTTCCTGATGAACGGCTATGCCGAGGGCGGGCTGCTGGACCGCCTGGCCGCCGCCGAGGAAACCGTCATCAACCCCCTTCGGATGCGGGCGATCCGCGCCGACGGATCCGTCCACGAGGCCCTGGCCATCAACGAGGTCAGCATGTTGCGCGAAGGCCCGCAGGCCGCGAAATTGCGCATCCATGTGGACGGCAGGATGCGGATGGCCGAACTGGTCTGTGATGGCGCCTTGATCGCCACGCCGGCCGGTTCGACCGCTTATAACTATTCCGCGCATGGTCCTATTCTTCCAATCAATTCCGAAGTTCTGGCCCTGACTGCCATTGCCCCCTTTCGCCCGCGCCGCTGGCGGGGCGCGCTGCTGCCCAAGGGAGCCCAGGTCGAGGTCGAGGTCCTGACCCCTGACCGCCGTCCCGTCATGGCGGACGCGGATTCCCGGTCCGTGCGCCATGTTGTCCGGGTCCAGATCCGCAGCGCGCAGGACGTCCGCCATCGGCTGCTGTTCGACAACGGCCACGGGCTGGAGGAGCGACTGCTGCGCGAACAGTTCGTCTGAAACAGGTGGAAGCGCGTGCCGATTTCTGGTTGAAGGTCCCAAGCTCAACGTAACGGCCCGCCATGACCCTGCATATCGACCTGCAAGCCATCGTCGCCAACTGGAAGGCGCTTGCCGCCAAGGCCTCCGGCGCCCGCGCCGCCGCCGTGGTCAAGGCCGACGCCTATGGCCTGGGCGCCGCGCACGTGGCGCCTTCGCTGTATGAGGCAGGCGCGCGCGACTTCTTCGTGGCACTTGCCAGCGAGGGTCGCGCGTTGCGCCCGCACCTGCCCGATGATGCCCGCATCAACGTGCTGTCCGGCCATATGGAGGGCGCGGACCTGACCGGCCTCGTCCCCGTCCTGAACAGCCCCGAGCAATTCTTCCGTGACCGGGCCATGCGCCCCGGCAAGCCCTTCGCGATCCAAATCGACACCGGCATGAACCGCCTTGGGCTGGAAGCCGGGGAATGGTCCGCCATCCGGGCCGAGGTCCTGGCCGCCAAGCCCGACTTCATCATGTCGCACCTGGCCTGCGCTGATGAGCCGGACCATCCCGCCAATGCCGCGCAGCTGGCCGCCTTCCGCGCCATGACCGACGATTGCGGCGTGCCGCGTTCGCTCGCGGCGACCGGGGGGATCCTGCTGGGGCCGGACTATCACTTCGACCTGGTCCGCCCCGGCATCGGCCTTTACGGCGCGCTGCCCTTTGCGAATGCGCAGCCGGTGGTCCGCCTGTCCCTGCCGGTCATCCAGACGCGGACCGTCCAGCCGGGCGAGTTCGTGGGCTACAGCGCGACCTGGACGGCGGACGCGCCGCGCCGCATCGCCACGGTTGCGGCGGGCTATGCCGACGGGATCCTGCGGTCGATCTCCTCCAAGGGCGCCAGTCTTTATGCGGCAGGCACGGCCTGTCACGTCGTGGGCCGCGTGTCGATGGACCTGATCACCGTGGATGTGACCGGGCTGGCCGATGTGCCGCGCGAACTGGACCTGATCTGCCCCGAACAGCCGGTGGACCGGCTGGCGGACTTTGCAGGGACCATCGGATACGAGATCCTGACCTCGCTTGGCCACCGCTACCACCGGACGTGGCAGTGAACCCAGTTCGGCTGACCGGCCGCGCCGCGCTGTTGATGACACGCGGCATTGGTGCCGTGACCTTGTTCACCCTGCGCGGGTTATTCCGGCTGCGGCCCTTTTACCGGCGCGCCTTCGCCGCTCAGCTGGTGCAGATCGGCTGGCTGTCGCTGCCGGTGGTGGGCCTTACCGCGCTGTTCACCGGCGCCGCGCTTGCCCTGCAGATTCATTCGGGCGGCGCGCGGTTCCAGGCCAGCGACGTGGTCCCCGCCATCGTCGCCATCGGCATGGTGCGCGAGCTTGGCCCCGTCCTGGGCGGGTTGATGGTGGCCGCGCGCGTCGCCAGTTCCATCGCGGCGGAAATCGGCACGATGAAAGTCACGGAACAGATCGACGCGCTTGTGACGCTGTCCACCGACCCGATGCGCTGGCTGGTCACGCCCCGCCTGTGGGCTGCGATGCTGACAGTGCCGGTTCTGGTCGGTGTGGGGGATATCATCGGAATAATGGGTGGCTGGCTGGTCGGCACGCAGTCGCTGGGCTTCAACTCGACGGCATATCTGGCGAACACATCCGCCTATCTTGAACGCTGGGACGTGGTGTCGGGGCTGCTGAAAGGCGTTGTTTTCGGTCTGATCGTGGCGGTCTGCGGGTGTTGGTTCGGCATCCATTCGGGCCGCGGGGCCGCAGGGGTGGGCCGGGCGACCAAATCCGCCGTGGTGGCGGCCGCCGTGGGGATCCTGGCCGCGAATTTCGTGCTGACGGGGTTGTTCTTCGAATGATCCAGATCCATGGCCTGCACAAATCTTTTGGCGGCAAGCCGGTGCTGTCGGGGGTCGATCTGGCCGTGGGGCAGGGCGAAAGCCTGTGCGTCATCGGTCAATCGGGCACCGGCAAATCGGTGCTGCTGAAATGCATCCTGGGCCTGACCACGCCCGAGGCCGGTCGGATCCTGTGGCGGGGCAGTCCGCTGGACCAAGCGACCCGGCCTGACTTTCTGGCCCGCTTCGGGATGCTGTTCCAGGGGGCCGCGCTGTTCGACAGCCTGACCGTCTGGCAAAACGTCGCCTTCCGCCTGCGCCAGCGGATGCCGGATGTCCAGGCCCGGGCCATCGCGATCGAAAAGCTGGGCCGCGTTGGCCTTGGGCCAGAAACCGCGGACCTGATGCCTGCCGAACTGTCGGGTGGAATGGCCAAGCGGGCAGGACTGGCTCGCGCCATTGCGGACGATCCGGCGGTGATCTTTTTCGACGAACCGACCACGGGTCTTGATCCGATCCGCGCGCGGCGCATCAATGGTCTGATCCGGGGCATCGTCACGGAAACCGGCGCCACGGCCATCACCATCACGCATGACATGGATTCGGTGCGCGCCATCGGCGACCGGGTGGCATTGTTGCAGGATGGCCGCATCGCCTGGGAGGGCCCGGTTCCCGCAATGGATCGCGCTGCACCCCTGGCTGGGTTTCTTGGCAACACCCCGTCACTATGACCTTGTGCGAATCCCCTTCGGGGGCCACTTTTAAATCAAGATGCCTATGCAGGAGAAAGATTTGGGCCTCACGCCTACGCCCCCCGTCGCGACCCCTTCGACCGAAACCCTGCTGGAATTCCCCGATAACCGGCTGCTGATCGACCTCTGCGGCGTGAACGACCGGCATCTGGCAAGGATCGAGGAGGCGCTTGGCGTCCACATCTTGCGACGCGGAAACCAGCTTGCGGTGGTGGGCACCCCCGAAGCGCAGTCCGAGGCTGCGCTGCTGCTGCGCGGGTTGTACGCCCGGCTGGAACAGGGCCGCCCCGTGTCGCTGGCCGAGATCGAGGCCGCCTTGCGGATGGGCATGGACGATGCGGCCCCCGCAACGCCGGCCGAGCAGATGGAGATGTTCGCGGCCGGGGACTATGAACTGCGCACGCGCAAGAAGTCCATCGAGCCGCGCACGGACGCGCAAAAGGCCTATGTCCGCTCGCTGTTCCAGAACGAACTGGCCTTCGGCATCGGACCGGCCGGCACAGGCAAGACCTATCTGGCGGTGGCCGTGGGCGTGACCATGCTGATCGGCGGGCATGTGGACCGCATCATCCTGTCGCGCCCCGCTGTCGAGGCGGGCGAGCGGCTGGGCTTTCTGCCCGGCGACATGAAGGAGAAGGTCGATCCCTACATGCAGCCGCTGTATGACGCGCTGAACGACTTTCTTCCCGCCAAGCAGATGCAGAAGCTGATGGAGGAAAAGCGCATCGAGATCGCGCCCCTGGCCTTCATGCGCGGGCGCACGCTGTCCAATGCCTTCGTGGTCCTGGACGAGGCGCAGAACGCCACAACCATGCAGATGAAGATGTTCCTGACCCGCCTGGGGGAAGGATCGCGGATGGTCGTGACCGGCGACCGCACCCAGATCGACCTGCCGCGCGGCATCCAGTCTGGCCTTGTCGATGCCGAGCGCATCCTGGACGGGATCAAGGGGATCAGCTTCAGCTATTTCACCGCCAAGGACGTTGTGCGCCACCCGCTTGTCGCCCGGATCATCGAGGCGTATGACACCGAAGATGCTGCGGCCCTGGCGCGTGGCGAATCAGAAGGACCGCGCGGACAATACGCACCCCGCCGGGCAATGCGAGGCGATGCCTGACGACATATCCACCGATTGCGTCATCGAGGATGACCGATGGGAACGGCTTGGGCTTGAAACCTTGGCCGAACGCGCCGTTGTGGCCACGCTGACCTGGCACGGCATCGGCGGCGAGGTTGTGGTCATGGGTTGCGACGACGCCCGCATCGCCGCCCTTAACGCCGATTTCCGGGGCAAGCCGCGCGCGACCAACGTGCTGTCCTGGCCCTCGGTCGAACATCTTCCCCACGAACCCGGTGCCACGCCCGAACTGCCGGACGAGGATGAGCTGGGCGACATCGCCATCGCCTATGACACCTGCCTGGCCGAGGCAGGGGCGCAGGGCAAGCCCGTCGCCGATCACGTCACGCATCTGCTGGTCCATGCGACCCTGCATCTGCTGGGTTATGACCATATGAATGACGCCGATGCGGAAACAATGGAGGCCGCCGAGCGTTCAATCCTGGCGGGCCTTGATATTCCCGATCCTTATCACGAGAAGGTCTGATGAACTCCGAGTCTCGATTACCCGGCCATCCCCTTGGTGCCGATGCCGCCTCCGAGGCGGACGGCGTCGGAGGGGAGGGACGGGATCTTCCCAGTTCGCGCGGTTTCCTGGGGCGGTTCTTTGATGCCCTGAAAGGCGCGGAAGATGGCGCGGACGACGGCCATAGACCCGCCCCGGTCGTGCCCGGGATGGTCAACCTCCGCCGGATGCGCGTGGACGATGTCGCGGTTCCCAAGGCCGAAATGGTCGCCGCGCCCGAAACCAGCAGCCTTGACGATCTGGTCCTGCTGTTCCGCGAGCACGGCTTTTCCCGCCTGCCCATCTATGACGAGACGCTGGACAGCCCCCTGGGCATGATCCACCTCAAGGATCTGGCGTTGAAGCACGGGTTCGGTCAGGGCGGCGACTTCAATCTGCGCCCGATGCTGCGGCCGTTGCTTTATGTCCCGCCGTCGATGCCCATCGGCGTGCTGTTGCAGCAGATGCAGCAAAAGCGCATCCACATGGCATTGGTGATCGACGAGTACGGCGGGGTCGATGGCCTTGTCACAATCGAGGATCTGATCGAACAGGTCATCGGCGAGATCGAGGACGAGCATGACGAGGCCGAGGGAAGCCTGTGGGTGGTGGAAAAACCCGGCCAATGGCTGATCCAGGCCCGCGCCCCGGTCAGCGATGTCGAGACGGAAACAGGACTGAACCTGACCGGAGAGGATGAGGACGAGGACATCGACACGCTGGGCGGGCTGATCTTCGTGCTGGCGGGTCATCTGCCCGCGCAGGGCGAGGTGATCCCCCACGCCTCGGGCGCTGAATTCGAAGTGGTC
Source organism: Paracoccus yibinensis (assembly GCF_030846195.1). Taxonomy (GTDB): domain Bacteria; phylum Pseudomonadota; class Alphaproteobacteria; order Rhodobacterales; family Rhodobacteraceae; genus Paracoccus; species Paracoccus yibinensis. Next base: position 64,358 of record NZ_JAVCWH010000001.1, on the reverse strand, counting down.
GATGCCGATCCGCGCCGCATCAAGACGGTCCGACTGCGCCTGCCTGCGGCAGCAATGGCTGACAGGGTCCGGCGCGTTCACAGTCCGCAGGCCTTGTCCGGCGAGAACGGCTGATCAGGCAGCGCTTTCGAACAGGCGCAGGGCTGCCGACAGGAATGCCCTGCGCCGATCAGGGGTGCACATCATGATTTCATGTCGCGCCTCGGGGAACTCCAGCAGGCGCGCATCCGTCCAGCGGGCTATCCGGTCGCGGATCGCCACGGACGAGACAACCTTTTCCTGTCCGCCCAAGGAGGCAAGCGCCGGAAGGTCGGGCGAGGGCATTCGCGCAAGGCGGCTGCATTCGTTCAATGCCTTGCCCACCCAGTCGAAGCTGGCCCCGCCCAATGTCAGGTCCGGCCAAGCCGCCGCCTGGCGCACCATCCGGCACCATTCGTCGGCATCCGTGGTCAACAGGTTGGCGTTGAAGCTTTCTTGCAGGACATAGGTTTCCAAGGCCCCGCTGCCCGGTGCGGGACGTCCGCCACGCCCCAGCCGTCCTGCCAGGTAAGCCATGCCCACGGCCAGACCATGCGGCATCTGGCGAAGATTTATTCCCCACATGGGCGCCGAAAACGCGGCCGATGCGACCGGAAGACCCTGATGCAGGGCTGCCAGGCCGATGCAGCCGCCCATCGAATGCGCCAGAAGGTGCCAGGGTCTGGGAAGGCCACGTTCAGTCGCGGCAACCACCATCTCCACCACATCGCGCTGATAATCGCCGAACTGGCCCACATGGCCCAGCCGCGCATCGGCCGAAAGGCGGTCCGACAACCCCTGGCCGCGCCAGTCGATCGCCAGCACGTCATATCCTGCATCGGTCAGTGCGGCAGCAACGCCTGCATATTTCTCGACATATTCGGTGCGGCCGGGAAACAGCAGGATGCTGCCCCGGCTGTCCGACACCGCCGTCCAATGGGCAAGCCTCAGCGTCACACCGTCATCGGCCTGCATCCAGAAGGCCTGCGCGGGGCCAAAGGGATCGCCTGGCAGTTGCCTGAAGGGTGCGGCCCTGCCGCGCATCGCGATCAGGACAGGGCCTGGCCAAGCTGCATGGCGACGCCCATCGAGCCGTCGATCTTCAGCTTGCCCGTCATGAAGGCGGTGGCGGGGTTCACGCTGCCGTTCAGGATGCCTTCGAAGGTGTCGCGGCTGGCGAACAGGGTCACCTCGGCTTCTTCGTCGCCCGCCCGAACGCCGTTTTCGTCGATCATGATGGCGCCCTCATCCTCGATCACGAACTTGGCGGTGGATCCGAAGCTGCCGATCTTCTCGTTCAGTTTCTCGACGGCGGCGTTCACAACATTGCTCATTTTCAGCTCTTTCGTTTCAGGTGGGCTGGCGCCCGGCAGGCGGGCTGGTTAAGATCCACGATATGCGCCTGGATCGCCACATTTTCCATAATGTCGTCGCGGCAATCCGCCACCGAATAGTTACGGTTTTCCTCATTTCCGCAACATTCCTGGTTGCAGCCGCCGCAGGCGCCCAAGACCGGCCCGACATGGACGATCTTTTCCTCCGCCTGGCCAATCCGCAAGGCGAAAGCTGGCGCATCGCCGAATCGGACATCCTGCGCGAATGGTCCAAGTCGGGATCCGCCACGATGGATCTGTTGCTGCAACGGGGCGAGGATGCCCTGGACGAAGGCGACGCCCCCGCCGCCGTGGGCCACCTGACGGCGCTGACCGATCACGCGCCCGACTTCGCCACGGGCTTTTACACCCGTGCCGCCGCCTACGCGACGCTGGGCCAGTTCGGTCCGGCGTTGCAGGACCTGGCTCGGGCGCTGCAGCTTGAGCCGCGCCATTTCCCGGCTCTGACCCAGATGGGCGTCATGCTGGAGGAAATGGGCGATGCCGACCGTGCGCTTGCCGCCTATCGCGAAAGCCTGGCCATCCATCCCCACCAGCAAGAAGCGATAGATGGCGTGGCCCGTCTGGAACGTCAGCAACAGGGCACCGATATCTAGCCCATGACAATTCATGAACGCGGCCGGGTGACGGCCATCCTTGGCCCGACAAACACCGGGAAAACGCATTACGCCATCGAGCGGATGCTGGCGCATCGCACCGGTGTCATCGGCCTGCCGCTGCGCCTTCTGGCGCGCGAAGTTTATGACCGCATCGTCAAGGCGCGCGGGCCTTCGGTCGTGGCGCTTGTCACGGGCGAGGAGCGTATCGTCCCCGACCGGGTGCAGTATTGGGTGGCGACGACCGAGGCGATGCCCGACATCGCCGCCGATTTCGTGGCCATCGACGAAATCCAGCTTTGCGCCGATCCCGAACGCGGCCATGTCTTTACCGACCGCCTGCTGAAGATGCGCGGCCTGCACGAGACGCTGTTCCTGGGCAGCGACACGATGCGCCCCGCGATTGCGTCCCTGATCCCCGGCGTCCAGTTCCAGCGCCGCGACCGGCTGTCCACGCTGTCCTGGTCGGGATCGAAGAAGCTGTCGCGGATGCCCGCGCGGTCCGCCATCGTGGGCTTCAGCGTCGATGATGTCTATGCCATGGCCGAGCTGATCCGCCGCCAGAAGGGCGGTTGCGCCGTCGTGATGGGTGCGCTGTCTCCCCGCACGCGCAACGCCCAGGTCGCCATGTATCAGGCGGGCGAGGTCGATTATCTGGTCGCCACCGACGCCATCGGCATGGGCCTGAACCTCGACATCCGGCATGTGGCCTTTTCCGCCACGCACAAGTTCGACGGCCGCCGCCTCCGCCCCCTGTTCCCGCACGAGATGGGCCAGATCGCGGGCCGCGCTGGTCGCCATACCGAGTCCGGCACCTTTGGCGTGACCGGAGAGGCCGAGATCCTGGACGAAGGCCTGATCGACGCCATCGAGAATCACCGCTTTGCGCCCATCCAGCGGCTGACCTGGCGCAATTCCGACCTGCAATTCGGCACCATGGACCGGCTGATCGAAAGCCTTGAGGCGCCGTCCGGCCATGCGCTGCTGGGCAAGGGGCGGGACGCCGACGACGTGCAGGCGCTGAAAACCCTGCGCGACATCCCCGAAATCCGCGACCGGGTGCAGGGCGGGCAGGATGTGCGGCTGTTATGGGATGTCTGCCGCGTGCCTGATTTCCGGGGGATTTCACCTGCCGAACATACCAGCCTGCTGGCGCGAATCTTCGGGTTCCTTCAGGATGGGGCGATACCGTCCGACTGGCTGGGCAATGCCATCAAGCGGATCGACCGGGCGCAGGGCGACATCGACGCCATCTCGAAGCGGCTGGCCTATATCCGCACCTGGACCTATGTCGCGCAGAGATCTGGCTGGGTTCAGGACGAAAGCCATTGGCGCGGCGAGACGCGCGCGGTAGAAGACCGATTGTCAGACGCGTTGCACGCGGCGCTGACCCAACGATTTGTGGACCGGCGCACCTCGGTGCTGCTGCGCCGGCTCAAGCAGAAGGAGAGCCTTGTGGCCGAAGTGAACGACAAGGGCGAAGTGACGGTCGAGGGCGAATTCGCCGGCCGCCTGGAGGGTTTCCGCTTCCGCCCCGACCAGACCGGATCGGCCGACGAGGCACGGATGCTGAACCGCGCCAGCTACGAGGCGCTGCGCCCCGAGTTCCACCTGCGCGCCGACCGCTTCTACAACGCGCCGGACACCGAACTGGACTATACCGAGCAAGGCGGGCTGATGTGGGGTGCCTCTGCCGTCGGCAAGCTGGTGCGCGGATCGGACGCGCTGCATCCTGGCGTCGAGGTCTTCGTGGACGAGGAAGCCGGCCCCGAGATCGCCGAGAAGGTGAAGCGCCGGTTGCAGCATTTCATCGACCGCAAGGTGGTCGCGCTGTTCGAACCCCTGCTGACCCTCCAAAAGGACGAGTCCCTGACCGGCCTTGCCCGCGGCTTCGCCTTCCGGTTGGTCGAGGCGCTTGGCATCCTGCCCCGCGACGGCGTCGCGAACGAGGTCAAGGACCTGGACCAGGACGCGCGCGGCGCGCTGCGCAAGCACGGCGTCCGCTTCGGCCAGTTCACGATCTTCATGCCCGCGCTGCTGAAACCCGCGCCGACCCGGCTGCGGCTGGTGCTGTGGTCTCTGGCCGAGGGCCTGGACACCTTCCCCGAAAGCCCGCCCCCCGGCTTGGTCACGATCCCGCATATCGCCGATGTCCCGGAACAGCATTACACGCTGTCGGGGTATCGTCCGGCGGGTGAACGCGCGATCCGCATCGACATGCTGGAACGGCTGGCCGACCTGCTGCGCACCCAGGACACGCGCGGCGGCTTCGAGGCCAATCCCGACATGCTGTCGATCACGGGCATGACGCTGGAGCAGTTCTCGCGCCTGATGGAAGGCCTGGGCTATGCCGCCGAAAAGGGCGAGCGGGCCAAGGTCAAGGCTGCCGAGGCGCCGGTCGTCGCGGCCCCCGCGCCCGAGGGCGAGGGGTCCGACGCGCCCATGACCGAGGAAGAAAGCGTGCTTGCCGCCGAAACCCGCGCCCGCTGGGAGGCCGAGCAGGCCGAGAAGCGCCGCCTTGAGGCCGAGGCTGCGGGTGAGCCGGTCGAGGAAGCCACGCCCGAGATGGAGGTCTTCTATACCTTCCGCTGGGCGCCGAAGCCGCGTCCGAACCGTCGTCCGCAGGGCGAAGGGCAGGGCCGTCGCGGTGGCCCCCGGCGTGACGGCGCGCAGGACACGCCGCGCGAACCCCGCGCCGACCGGCAGGATCGTGGCGAACGCCAGGCCCATGGCGACCGCCAAGACCGGCCCGAAGGCGGCCGTCCGAACCGCGAGCGCCGCGAGGACCGCAACCATGGCGAAGGCGGCAAGCCGCGCGGCAAGGACAACTTCAAGAAGGGCGGAAAGCCGCAGCACAACAAGCCTGCGACCTTCTCCTCGCGCCCCGAGAAGAAGGCAGATCCCGACAGCCCCTTCGCGATCCTTGCGGCCCTGAAGGACAAGAAGTGACCGACGGACCGGACGGTATTCGTCTGGACAAATGGCTGTTTTTCGCGCGGGTCTTCAAGTCCCGCGCGATTGCCGTCGAGCGGATCGAGGCGGGCGGCGTGCGGGTGAACGACCAGCCCTGCAACAAGCCCGGCAAGCTGGTCCGGCCCGGCGACCGTGTCGTGGTGTCGGCATTCGGGCATGTCCGCGCCATGGAAATCACCGGGCTTGGCCAGCGGCGCGGCCCGGCAACCGAAGCACAGGCCCTCTATCACGATCTGGACGCAGAAGCCTGACGACCCACCGTTCGGCCGTGCCGGTTCCCTGGGGAACGATGTTTTCCCCCTGGCCCGGTTCGGGAAACGCCGGTCTTTTCCGAAAGCGCGGCCTTGAATGATCAGCCGCCGGGGCGTAACTAGCGCCCTGACGGAGATGGAGCCTGCGATGACCTATGTCGTGACCGATAATTGCATCATGTGCAAATACACCGATTGCGTCGAGGTTTGCCCGGTGGACTGCTTCTATGAAGGCGAGAACACCCTGGTAATTCATCCCGACGAATGCATCGACTGCGGCGTCTGCGAACCCGAATGCCCGGCCGATGCGATCCGGCCCGACACCGAACCGGCAATGGAGTCCTGGGTCGAGTTCAACCGGAAGTATTCGGAAATCTGGCCGGTCATAACCCAGAAGAAAGACCCCCTGCCAACCGCGTCAGAAATGGACGGTATGCCGGGCAAGCTGGAAAAATACTTTTCCGAAGCACCGGGCGAAGGCGATTGAACGGTCCCGGCGACGCTGCGTCAATTATGACACGATTCGGAACGTGTCATTGCCCCGGTAATAGAGGATTTGGGCAAGTACCTGACTGATTTACAGAAATCATTCCTGTTCCGCTACTCTGCCTTCTGATCGTGACGCTTTTTTCGGCGTCCATTTTGTGTTATCCTTCGGTCATATTCGCGTCTGATGGGAGTCAGAGGCCCAAAGGATGTGCGCCCCACACTTATCGTTTCCCTGCCTCTGCCGGGCGGAAACAGCCTGACGACAACGAACAAGCCGGAGGCAGTTTTTCTGCTTTCGGTTCTTTTGTGTCCTTCTTCCGGAAGGCACTACCTAGAGGAAGCCAGATGTCCAAGACCAAGAAGAACGAATTTCGCCCTGATGATTTCGTCGTCTATCCGGCCCATGGTGTCGGCCGGATCGTGTCGATCGAAGAGCAGGAAGTCGCAGGGCTGCGGTTGGAGATGTTCGTCATTTCCTTCGAAAAGGACAAGATGACCCTGCGCGTACCGACCGCCCGCGCGTCCGAGATCGGCATGCGGAGCCTGTCGACGCCCGACCTGATCGACCGTGCCTTGGAAACCCTGAAGGGCAAGGCCCGCGTGAAGCGCGCCATGTGGTCGCGCCGCGCGCAGGAATATGACCAGAAGATCAACTCGGGCGATCTGATGTCCATCGCCGAGGTGGTGCGCGACCTGCACCGCAATGACGATCAGCGCGAACAGTCCTATTCCGAACGCCAGCTTTACGAAGCGGCCCTGGATCGCCTGACCCGTGAGGTCGCGGCCGTGAAGGGCCTGGACGAAGGTGCGGCCCAGAAAAGCGTCGAGGAAGTGCTGCTGTCCCGCGCGGCCTGATCGTTATCCCTTGCCAGGGGCGGCCCGCGACGGCCGCCCTTTTTCATGCGGTTGCCGGGTCCCTGCATCCGGGTTAGTCATGCACCACCCGCAAGAGGCTGCCGTGACCGGAACCCTGTCATTTGCTCCCGAATCCCCACTGTCGGACGACCTGGCGCTGCTGTTTCAGCGCCACACGGCCGACATGCACGCCGAAACTCCGCCTGAATCGATCCACATGATGCCGCGCGAGACTCTGGTGTCCCCCGACATCGATTTCTTCGTGCTGCGGCGGGACGGCGTGCCCATGGGCATGGCCGCGCTGAAGAGGCTGGACGGGGCGCATGGCGAGATCAAGTCCATGCATGTCCTGGCCGAGGCGCGGGGGTCCGGCCTGTCGCGCCTGATGCTGGACCGCCTGATCGGCCACGCGCGCCAGCGCGGCCTGACGCGGCTGTCGCTGGAAACCGGGTCGCAGCCCGGCTTCGCCGCCGCGCGGGGGCTGTATGCGCGGGGCGGCTTCGCCGAATGCCCGCCCTTTGGCAGCTATCGCCCCGATCCGAACAGCGTCTTCATGACCCTGGCCTTGAGAGGAACCGATGATCCGCATCCTGACCCCCGCCGTCGCCTGCCTTGGCACGATGGCGCTTGCTCAAGCCGATGACCTGATCCCCATAACCTATCTTTGCGAACGCGGGGTCGAGGTTGCTGTGGTCTTCGTAAGCCCCGAGGGCAGCGACGGCTATGCCGTGGCGCAGATCGACGGCAAGCTGGTGGGGATGCGGCAGGCCGTTTCCGCCTCGGGCGCGCGCTTTCGCAGCGGGGATGGCGCGGATGCCTATCAGCTGTGGTCCAAGGGCGACAGCGCGCTGATCTCGTATGGCGCGGACGGACAGGACGCGGTGCTTTTCCAGGACTGCAAGGCGCAGGGGTGACTTGCGCATCGGCGCGCGATCCCGCAAAAGATCGGCCTGACGGTCCCGTAGCTCAACTGGATAGAGCAGCCGACTTCTAATCGGCAGGTTGAGGGTTCGATTCCTTCCGGGATCGCCAATTTCGCCCAGGTGCGCGGAAATCAGTTCCTTGGTGAATCCCCGTGGTGTTCCCGCATCTGGTCGATGTCGCCCATGCTGCCCGGATGGGGCTTGTGCCGCGCCCTGTTCCAGATCCAGGTTGCCGCCCACAGCAGGATGCCGATGCCCAGCAGCCATCCTGCGATGCGGTATTGATCCATCTGCGCCGCACTGCGCGCCCAGGGACCGGCCAGGAAGGCGCAGGTCGCCGCGCCGATCCAGGGGGCGATCCGGGGTGCGCGGAAATGGTCCTGTCCGCCGGGATGCCTGCGCAGCACGATCAGCGATATGTTGACCACCGTGAACACGCAGAGCAACAGCAGCGACGTGGTGCCCCCCAGCAAGCTGACTGCCGGAAGGTTCGATCGCGTGACCACGAAATAGATCAGCCCGAAGGCAAGCGCCGTCGTGAACAGGATCGCCACCCAGGGCGTGCGGCGCGTGTGATGGATCAGACCCAGACCGTGGGGCAGGACCCCTTGCCGCGCCAGGCCGTAGAGAAGCCGGCTGGCCATCAGCATGTTGATCAGCGCCGAATTGGCGACAGCGAACATGCCGATAAAGGGAAAGATCGTGTCGAAGGGCAGATTGGGCGCGCCCGCGCGCACCACCTGCGTCAGGGCCGATCCCTTGTCCGGGTCGGACAGGTCGCCCACCGGAACCAGTGCCACCGCACAGATCGACACCAGCACATAGATGACCCCGGTGATGGCCAGACCCGTCAGCATGATGCGCGGGAAGATACGGACGGGATCCTTCACCTCCTCGGCCATGTTGACCGAATCCTCGAAGCCCACCATGGCGAAGAAGGCCAGGGCGGTCGCGGCGGTCAGGGACAGGAAGGCGCCCTTTTCCTCGGACGAACGGAAGACCATCACTTCGGAAAAGTCGGCGCGGCCCTGGGACATGGCATAGAAGCCCACGAAGATGATCATCAGAAGCCCGGTCAATTCGACGCAGGTCAGGACCACGTTGGCCTTGACGCTCTCGCCCACTCCGCGCAGGTTGATGACCGCGACCAGGGCCATGAAGCCAAGCGCGATCAGCAGGATCCCGGCGCCGCCCCGTTCGAACCCCAGCCCGAAGCCGTCGTTCAGGAACCCGGCAAAGGCGTTCGACGCGGTCGAGGCCGAGGTGATCCCCGAGCACATCACCGTAAAGGCCACAAGGAACGTCAGGAAATGGACCCCGAAGGCGCGATGGGCATAAAGCGCGGCCCCCGCCGCCTGAGGATAGCGCGTCACCAGTTCCAGATAGGAAAGCGCCGTGATCGTGGCGACCAGGAAGGCGATCAGAAACGGCGCCCAGGCGGCGCCGCCCACCTCGGCCGCGACGGTTCCGGTCAGGGCATAGACGCCGGTTCCCAGGATGTCGCCGACGATGAACAGAAGCAGCAGCTTGGGTCCCATGACGCGGTGAAGTTCGGGTTGGTGTGGCGTGCCCGCCTCGGGTCGATGTGCCTCGGCCATGTCCACCTCCTTTACCTCTCGTAATGGCCAGACTGTTCCCCAAGTTGCATTGCGGCAAGAAAAATCACCTGCGCCTAGATGGGGCGCACCAGGTCCGATCCCCGCGCCCGCAGGCTGTCGGTCAGGAACGCGATGACCGCGCGTTCCCGGCGCATGGCGCGCACGTCGCGGTGGCAGGTCAGCCAGTAACTGCGGGCCAGCGTCACCTCGTCCGGCAGGATGATCCGCAGTTCGGGATATTTCGACGCGATGTAATGGGGCAGAACGGCAATCCCCAGATGGTTGCGCGCCGCCGCCAGCTGATTGAACACGCTTGAACTTTTGATCGAGGCACGGATTCCTGGCAAGACCTCGTTCAGGTAGTCCAGGCCGGGGGCGAAGATCATCTCCTCGATATAGCCGATGATGCGGTGGGCCCGCAGGTCGTCGCGCCGGGCAATCGGGGGATGACCGGCCAGATAGGTGTCGGTCGCGTAGAGATGCAGGGTATAGTTCGCCATCCGCTCGGACCGGTAAGGCCCGCTGGAAATCGGATCCAGGGTGACGGACATGTCCGCCTCGCGCCGGGACAGCGACAGGATCTGCGGCATGGTGATCAGTTCCAGAGAGATCAGCGGGAACTGCGTGATGAAATCGGGCCACAGATGCTGGGAAAAGAGGCTGGCGAAACCTTCCGGGACTGCCAGCCGAAGCGGCCCCGCCTGACGCGAGGCGGTGCCCTGTTCAACAGGGATCTGGTCGGCCGCCTCTTCCATGCGTTCGGCGGTTTCCACCAGCCGGCGGCCCGCGGGGGTCGGTTCGTATCCGCGCGGGTTGCGTTCGAACAGCCGCGTGTTCAGCGCCTGTTCCAGCCGGTCGATCCGGCGCGACACGGTGACATGCGACGTGCCCAGCACCCGCGCCGCCCGCGACAACTGGCCTTCGCGCGCCACGGCCAGAAAGAATTGCAGGTCATCCCAGCTTAGCATCATTGTTCAAATTTGTTCAGAACCTGAACGAAATTAGACGGCATTGAACGCTTGTGTCAAAGTGACTTTGAAGTCATCCTTTGGCCGAGCGAGGGCTGGTGGAGAGGCTTTCGTCAACATGAACAGGTCATTTTCCCGGCTCGCGGTTTCCGCCGCGGCGCCGAAGGATCATGCCTTAGGGAGGTTGTATGCGTAAACTACTGTTGTCTGCCGCGTCTGTCGGCGTGATTGCCGCACCCGCCATGGCCGAGATTTCGGACGGCAAGGTCAAGATCGGTATCCTGAACGACCAGTCGGGCGTCTATTCCGATTTCGGCGGCAAGAATTCCTATGAAGCCGCGCTGATGGCGGTCGAGGATTTCGGCGGCACCGTCCTGGACGCCCCGATCGAGGTCGTGACCGCCGACCACCAGAACAAGGCCGACATCGCCTCGAACATCGCGCGCCAGTGGTATGACACCGAACAGGTGGACAGCATCATGGAACTGACCACGTCCTCGGTGGCGTTGGCGGTGCAGGCGCTGTCGAACGAGAAGAAAAAGGTCACCATGACCACCGGCGCCGCGACGACGGAACTGACCGGCGCGCAGTGTTCCCCTTACGGCTTCCACTGGGCCTATGACACGCATGCCCTGGCCGTTGGCACCGGCGGCGCCTTGGTGCAGGAGGGCGGCGACAGCTGGTTCTTCCTGACCGCGGATTACGCCTTCGGCTATTCGCTGGAAGAACAGACCAGCAGCTTTGTCACCGAAAAGGGCGGCACGATCGCCGGGTCGGTGCGCCACCCGCTGGCCACAACCGATTTCTCGTCCTTCCTGCTGCAAGCGCAGGCTTCGGGCGCCAAGGTCATCGGCCTGGCCAATGCCGGGGCCGATACGCAGAACGCCATCAAGCAGGCCGCCGAATTCGGCATCACCCAGGGCGGGCAGAAGCTGGCCGCGCTGCTGTTCACGCTGGCCGATGTCCACGGCCTGGGGGCCGAGGCCGCGCAGGGCCTGAACCTGACCGAAAGCTTCTACTGGAAGCGCAATGCCGAATCCGAAGAGTTCGGCCGCCGCTTCTTCGAACGCACCGGGTCGATGCCGAACATGATCCACGCCGGCACCTATTCGACGGTCCTGTCCTATCTCAAGGCCATCGAGGCTGCCGGCACGGACGAAACCGAAGCCGTCGCGGCCAAGCTGCATGAACTGCCGGTCAACGACGTCTTCGCCCAGGACGGCAAGGTCGGCGCCAATGGCCGCCTGATCAAGGATGTCTACCTGATGGAGGTGAAGGCCCCGGCCGACATCACCGAGGAATGGGACTACTATAACGTCCTGGCGACCATTCCGGGCGACGAGGCCTTTCTGGATCCGGCTGAAAGCGGCTGCCCGCTGGTCACGCAGTAAGGCATATCGATGAGCATTGCGCCTGTCATGACGCAATCCGAACCGCGGGTGGTGCTTACCGCCCGCGGTCTTGGCAAGGATTTTGCGGGCTTCACCGCCGTCAACAATGTCGATCTGGATGTCGAACACGCGCGCATCCACGCGCTGATCGGCCCGAACGGCGCGGGCAAGACCACGGTCTTCAACCTGCTGACCAAGTTCCTGCAACCCACGCGAGGAAAGATCACGCTTCGGGGCCAGGACATCACCCAGACCAGGCCCGACAAGGTCGCGCGCATGGGTCTGGTCCGGTCCTTTCAGATTTCGGCCGTGTTTCCGCACCTGACCGTGCGCGAGAACGTCAAGGTCGCGCTGCAGCGCCCGGCGGGTCTGGCCGTGCAGTTCTGGAAACCGCTGTCTGCCCTTGACCGGCTGAACGGGCGCGCGGACCAGTTGATCGACAACCTGGGCCTGACACCATACCGCGACCACCGCGCCGCCGACCTGTCCTATGGCCGCAAGCGCGTGCTGGAGATCGCGACGACCCTCGCCCTGGATCCCCAGGTGCTGCTGCTGGACGAACCCATGGCGGGCATGGGCCAGGAAGACGTGCGCATGGTGGCCGAAATCATCCGCGATGTCGCGCAGACCCGCGCCGTGCTGATGGTCGAACACAATCTCAATGTGGTCGCCGACATCTGCCACCACGTCACCGTGCTGCAGCGGGGCGAGATCATCGCGACGGGCGATTACGCCACCGTATCGGCCGATCCGCGCGTGCGCACCGCCTATATGGGAACCGAAGAATGACGGCTCCGCTTCTGGAAACCGCCGGGCTTCAGGCCTGGTATGGTGAAAGTCATGTGCTGCATGGCGTGGACCTGCACGTCAACGAAGGCGAGATGATCTGTATCCTGGGCCGCAACGGCATGGGAAAGACCACGACCCTGCGCACGATCATGGGCATCCTGCGCAAGCGCACGGGCCGGATCACCTTCGCGGGCCAGGACATGATGTCCGTGCCGCTGCACAGGACCGCCCGCGCAGGCTTGGGCTTCGTCCCCGAGGAACGCGGCATCTTCGCGACGCTGTCGGTCGAGGAAAACCTGATGCTGCCGCCGAAGGTCGCCGATGGCGGCATGTCGGTGGCCGAGATCTATGACCTGTTCCCGAACCTTCAGGAACGCCGCAACAGCCCCGGAACCAAGCTTTCCGGGGGCGAACAGCAGATGCTGGCCATGGCGCGGATCTTGCGCACGGGGGCACGCTGCCTTTTGCTGGATGAACCCACCGAAGGGCTGGCCCCGGTCATCATCAACGCCATCGGCGACGTGCTGCGCCAACTGAAACAACGCGGCATGACCGTGGTGCTGGTGGAACAGAACTTCCGCTTTGCCGCCAAGGTCGCAGACCGCTTCTATCTGATGGACCATGGCACCATGATTGCCGAATTCCCGGTATCCGACCTGTCGAACCAGATGGACATGCTGCATCGGGAACTGGGGGTGTGACATGACCATGATCTTCGGCATTCCCGTTGCCGCGCTGATGGGCCAGCTTCTGGTCGGGCTGATCAACGGCAGCTTCTATGCGCTGCTGAGCCTGGGCCTGGCCGTGATCTTCGGCCTGCTGCGCGTGATCAACTTCGCGCATGGCGCGCAGTACATGATGGGCGCCTTCGCGGCCCTGCTGCTGCTGACCGTGGGCGGGGTCAACTATTGGCTTGCGCTGATCCTGGCGCCGCTGATCGTGGGCCTGTTCGGGGCGATCATCGAACGCACCATGCTGTCGCGGCTGTACCAGCTGGATCACCTGTATGGCCTGCTGTTCACCTTCGGCCTCGCCTTGGCGATCGAAGGGACGTTCCGTTACTTCTATGGCGCGTCGGGAATGCCCTATGCGGCACCTGCCGCGCTGACGGGGGCTGTGAACCTGGGCTTCATGTTCCTGCCGATCTATCGCGGCTGGGTCGTGATCGCCTCGCTGATCGTCTGCCTTGCGGTCTGGTTCATGATCGAGAAGACGAAGCTGGGCGCATATCTGCGCGCGGCGACCGAAAACCCGACGCTGGTGCAAAGCTTCGGCGTGAACGTGCCCTTGCTGCTGACGCTGACCTATGCCCTTGGCGCGGGGCTTGCGGCCTTCGCGGGCGTGCTGGCGGCGCCTGTCTATCAGGTCAGCCCGCTGATGGGGTCGAACCTGATCATCATCGTCTTTGCGGTTGTCGTCGTGGGCGGCATGGGGTCAATCCTGGGGGCCATCGTCACCGGCTACATGCTGGGCGTGGTCGAGGGGCTGACCAAGGTCTTCTACCCCGAGGCGTCCAACATCGTGATCTTCGTCATCATGGCGATCGTCTTGATCCTGCGGCCCGCGGGCCTTTTCGGAAAGGATGCCTGACATGGCCGGCAAATCCGAACCCATCGCTACCGAACATGTTGCCATCCACCCCAAGGCCGGCGCGATCCAGCTTGCACTGCTGGCGGTCATCCTGGCCGGGCTGCTGCTGGCGCCGCAGTTCCTGTATCCTATCTTCCTGATGAAGCTGCTGGCCTTCGGGCTGTTCGCGGCGGCCTTCAACCTGCTGCTGGGATATACGGGGCTTCTGTCCTTCGGCCATGCCACCTTCTTCGGCGGTGCCGCCTATTTCACCGCCCATGCCGTGAAGGTCTGGGGTTGGCCCCCGGAAGCGGGCATCCTGCTGGGCGTCTTGGGCGCGGCTGCCCTGGGGCTGGTGATGGGCGCCATCGCCATCCGCCGCCAGGGCATCTATTTCGCCATGATCACCCTGGCCCTGTCGCAGATGTTCTTCTTCTTCTGCCTGCAGGCGGGCTTCACCCATGGCGAGGACGGCATCCAGTCGGTGCCGCGCGGCACCCTGTTCGGCATCTTCGACCTGAGCCAGCCGATGACCATGTATTACTTCGTTCTGGCCGTGTTCATCCTGGGGATGCTGATCATCTGGCGCTTCGTGAATTCGCCCTTCGGGATGATCCTCAAGTCGATCCGCGAAAACGAACAGCGCGCGATCTCGCTGGGCTATTCGGTCAGCCGCTACAAGCTGGGGGCCTTCGTGATGTCGGCCGCGCTTGCAGGGCTGGCGGGCGGCGTCAAGGCGCTGATCTTCCAGTTCGCCACGCTGACCGACGTGTCCTGGCAGATGTCGGGCGAGGTGATCCTGATGACCCTGCTGGGCGGCATCGGCACGCTGGCCGGGCCGGTCGTCGGCGCGGGGCTGGTGGTGACGTTGCAGAACTACCTCGCCACCTCTGACTTTCCGGTGACGATCATCACGGGCGTTGTCTTCATGGTCTGCGTGCTGGTCTTCCGGCGCGGTCTGGTGGGGGAATTCTTCGCCAGCAGGCTGGGCCGCAGGCTGGGGTTCAGATCGGAAAGCTGATGGAAAGCTACGACTATATCGTCATCGGCGCGGGCAGCGCCGGTTGCGTGCTGGCGAACCGCCTGTCCGCCGACCCGAAGACCCGCGTCCTGTTGTTGGAGGCAGGGGGCCGCGACAACTATCACTGGATCCACATCCCTGTTGGATACCTGTATTGCATCGGCAATCCGCGCACCGACTGGGGATTCCGCACCCAGGCCGAGGAAGGCTTGGGTGGGCGGGAACTGCTTTATCCGCGCGGCCGGGTGCTGGGGGGGTGCTCGTCGATCAACGGCATGATCTACATGCGCGGGCAGGCGGCGGATTATGATCACTGGCGCCAGCTTGGCTGCACCGGCTGGGGATGGGACGACATCCTGCCCCTGTTCCGCGACCAGGAAGATTTCTATCGCGGCGCCGATGACGCCCATGGCGCGGGCGGCGAATTGCGGGTGGAAACCGCCCGGGTCCGTTGGGCCGTTCTGGATGCCTTCATGGAGGCGGCCGAGCAGGCGGGCATCCCGCGCACCACCGATTTCAATAGGGGTGACAACGAAGGCGGCGGCTATTTCGACGTGACCCAACGCGCCGGTTGGCGGTGGAGCGCGGCCAAGGCTTTCCTGCGCCCGGTCCTGGGACGTCAGAACCTGCGCGTGCTGACCGGGGCCGAGGTCGAGCGGCTGGTGATCGAGGAAGGCGAGGTCAAGGGCGTCGTCTTCCACCACGGCGGCCAGCGGCGGGAAGTTCGGGCCGCGCGCGAAACTGTGCTGTCGGCAGGGGCCATCGGATCGGTGCAGATCCTGGAACAATCCGGTATCGGGCGCGGCGATGTGTTGCAAGCCGCAGGTATCACGCCGCAGGTCGAGGTGCCGTCCCTGGGCGAGAACCTTCAGGATCATCTGCAATTGCGCTTGGTCTATAAGGTCAAGGGCGTGCCGACGCTGAACGAAAAGGCGTCCAGGTGGCTGGGCAAGGCCTCGATCGGGCTGGAATATCTGCTGAAGCGGTCGGGGCCGATGTCGATGGCACCCAGTCAGTTGGGGATCTTTGCAAAGTCTGGGCCGGACAAGGCCACGGCGGATCTGGAATTTCATGTCCAACCCGTGAGCCTGGACAAGTTCGGCGATCCGGTCCACCCGTTCCCGGCCATGACGGCCAGCGTGTGCAACCTGCGCCCCGAAAGCCGGGGTTCGGTCCATGTCACCGGTCCCGACTTCCGCGCCCATCCGGCGATCCGCCCGAATTACCTGTCAACGCCGGGCGACCGGGATGTGGCGGTGCGCGCGATCCGGCTGGCCCGCAAGATCGCGGCGCAGCCTGCATTCACCCGCTATGACCCCAGCGAGCATGTGCCGGGCATTGCCTTCCAGACTGACGACGATCTGGTCAAAGCGGCCGGGGCGGTCGGTACGACGATCTTCCACCCGGTCGGCACCTGCCGGATGGGCACGGATGATGGCGCTGTCGTCGATCCGCGCCTGCGGATGCGCGCGCTTGGGCGGCTGCGGGTCGCCGATGCGTCGATCATGCCGACGATTACCAGCGGCAACACCAATGCGCCCGTGATGATGATCGCCGAAAAAGCCGCCCGGATGATGCTGGAGGATGCACGGGCTTGATCCCGCCGTCCCCAGCGGCCAAGCTGGCCGCGAACAGCGGAACCCCGGCATGACCCTTCCCTTTACCTGCGAGAAAAGCCCCGCCAGTGGATCGCGAGGGGTGGTGGTCGCGAATGCGCCGCTGGGCACCATGGCGGGGTCCGAGATGCTGGCCATTGGCGGGAACGCCGTGGATGCCGCCGTGGCCGCGCTGCTGACGCTGACGGTCGTGGAACCGATGATGGTCGGCATCGCAGGCGGGGGCATCGCCCACCTGCGGCTGGCGGACGGCCGGCATGTGGTGATCGACGCGCTGTCGGTCGCCGGGCAGGGCGCGCGGGCGGATATGTTCATGCCGGTCTCGGACCTGCCCGACGCCTATATGGAGACCGAAGGGCGGCGGAACATGGTCGGCCCGTCAGCCGTCGCCGTGCCCGGCAACCTGCGCGGCTGGTTCCTGATGCAGCGCCGCCATGGACGGCTGCCCTGGGCCGATGTGGTGGACCCCGCCATCCGCGTGGCGGCGCGGGGGTTTCCTGTCAGCCCCTATCTGCACGGCGCAATCCGGGAGCATGAGGACGACCTGCGCGCCGATCCCGAAATGGCGCGGCTGTTCCTGCCGGATGGCGCGCCGCTGGCGCCGGGCGCACGGCTGGTCATGGGCGATTACGCCGAAAGCCTGCGCCTGATCCAGGCGCAGGGCGACACGGCGCTGCATGGCGGCGATCTGGGCCGCGCCCTGGTGGACCGGTTGGCGGACGGGGGCCATGTGACGCTGGCTGATCTGGAAACCGCGCATGCCGTCGAACGTCAGGCGATCTTCGGCACCTATCGCGGCCACACCATCGCCGGGCCGCCGCCGCCCGCATCCTCGGGCGTGCATGTCGTCCAGATGCTGAACATGCTGGAACCTTTCGACCTGCGCGCCATGGGTTTCGGCAGTCCCGAGGCAATGGACCTGATGGCGCGGGCGATTGCGCTGGCCTTCGAGGACCGGCGCGCGGCCTCGGGCGACCCGGTTTTCGTCGATGTGCCGGTGGACCGGTTCACGTCCAAGGACTATGCCCGGCGGCGGATGGCCCTTGAAAGCCGCGATACCACGCATGTGACGGTGGCCGATGCGGACGGGAACATCGTCAGCGCCACCCATACGATCAACGGGCTGTGGGGCGCGCGCTTCATGGTGCCGGGGACGGGGATCATCCCCAACAACTACATGCTGAACTATGACCCCCGGCCGGGGCGCGCGCTGTCGGTCGCGCCGGGCAAGAGGGTGCCCACCTCCATGGCGCCGATGATGGTGCTGCGGGACGGCCGGCCGCTTTATGCGCTTGGCCTGCCGGGGAGCGTGCGGATCTTTCCATCGGCCATGCAGGCCATCGTCAACCTGATCGACCACCGCATGACCCTGCAGCAAGCCGTCGAGGCCCCGCGCCTGTGGACCGAGGGGCATCACCTGGAACTGGAACCGGCCTACGCCGCGCAGGCCGGCGCCATGCGCGCGCGCGGCCACGAGGTGCGGCCGGTGAAGACCATCGGCGGCGGCATGAACGCCATCGCGGTCTCGCCCGACGGCACCATGACCGGCGCGGCCTGCTGGCGCGCGGACGGCACGGTGATGGCGCAGGGGGGCGGCCTGGCCCGGCCCGGCATCCGGTTCGTGATATGACCGCGACACGGATCGTCCTTCTTGACCCTGCCGCGCCTGAACGTCTGGACCGTATCCGGCCCTTCCTGCCGCAGGGCTGGGTGCTGACCGCCGCAGATTCGCGCGATCCGAAGGATCAGCTTGCCGCGCTGCAGGGCGCCAGCTTCGCAATTACCGGCGACATGCCGGTGACGGACAGGATGTTTGCCACGCCAGGGCTGCGGGCAGTCCACAAATGGGGCGTGGGCTATGACGGCATCGACCTGGACGCGGCGCGGCGGCATGGCGTGCGCGTGCTGCGCACGACCGGATCGAACGCCGTCGCGGTGGCCGAGACGACCTTGGGCCTGATCCTTGCCGTGAACCGCAACATTGTGCGCGGCCATGTGGGCATCGCCGCCGGCGGCTGGCCCAAGGGGCAGGTTGCTCCGACCTCGGCCACGCTGTCGGGACGAACAGTCGGCATCGTCGGCATGGGATACATCGGCAAGGCCCTCGCCCGTCTGCTGGGCGGCTTCGGCTGCCCGATCCTTTATGCCAAGCGCACCCCCCTGCCAAAACCCGAGGAGGCGGACCTGAATGCCCGCTTCGCGCCGCTGGACGAATTGCTGGCGGCGTCTGATGTGGTCACGCTGAACTGCGACCTGAACGACAGCACCCGCAACCTGATCGACGCCCGTCGCCTGGCGTTGATGAAACCCGACGCGATCCTGGTCAATGCCGCGCGCGGGGGTGTCCTGGTCGAAGCCGATCTGGCCGACGCGATCCGCCAGGACCGGCTGCGCGGGGCGGGGATCGACGTGTTCTCGGTCGAGCCGATCACGCCCGACAATCCGTTGCTGGGGCTGGAACGCGTGGTGCTGACGCCGCACCTTGGCGCGCTTGACGCGGCGGGCTTCGCGCCCTCTATCACGCGGATGATGGAAAACCTGCTGGCGGTCCAGCGGGGCATCCCGCCGCGCGATATCGACGTTCTGGTCTGACGAAAAAAGGCACCGCATCGCTGCGGTGCCTTGCGTTTTCGTGGGAAGGTTCAGTCGGCGCTGCGTTCGCCCAACTGCAGCCCGGCGGGATGCAGGGCCAGCCCGGTGACGGGGGCGGCCAGGCCGTCGGGTTCGCGCCCGCCCATCACGGCGTCGAACTTCTCGCGGTCAAGCGCACCTTGCCAGCGGCTGACGACGACGGTGGCGACGGCGTTGCCGATGAAGTTGGTGATCGACCGGCATTCCGACATGAAGCGGTCCACGCCCAGGATCAGCGCCATGCCGGCGACCGGAACGGTCGGCACGACCGACAACGTGGCGGCCAGGGTGATGAAGCCCGCGCCGGTGACGCCCGCCGCGCCCTTGGACGACAGCATCGCGACCAGCAGCAGCAGCACCTGCTGTTGCAGCGTCAGGTCGGTGTTGGTGGCCTGTGCGATGAACAGCGCGGCCAGCGTCATGTAGATGTTGGTGCCGTCCAGGTTGAAGCTGTAGCCGGTCGGCACGACCAGTCCCACCACAGGACGCGAGCAGCCTGCCTTCTCCATCTTCTCCATCAGCGAAGGCAGCGCGGATTCCGACGACGAGGTGCCCAGCACCAGCAGGATTTCCGCCTTGAGATACGAGATCAGCTTGAAGATCGAAAAGCCGTTCGCCAGGCAGACGGCACCCAGGATCACGATCACGAACATGGCCGAGGTCAGGTAGAACGTGCCCACCAGCATCGCCAGGTTCATGATCGACGCGATACCGTATTTGCCGATGGTGAAGGCGAAGGCCCCGAAGGCGCCGATGGGCGCGGCCTTCATCAGGATGTCCACCACGCGGAAGATCGCGAAGCTGGCCGATTCCAGGATGTTCAGCACGGGCTTGCCCTTGTCGCCGACCAGGATCAGGCCGATGCCGAACAGGATGGCGACGAACAGCACCTGCAGGATGTTGCCTTCGACAAAGGCCGACACCAGCGTCGTCGGGATGATGTCCATGACGAAACCGGTCAGGGACGTTTCATGCGCCTTTTCGGTATAGGTCGCCACCGCCCCTGAATCGAGGCTGGCCGGGTCGATGTTCATCCCCGAACCCGGCTGGATGAGGTTGGCCACGATCAGCCCCACGATCAGGGCAAGCGTCGAGAAGGTCAGGAAATAGGCGAAGGCCTTGCCCACGACCGAACCCACGCCGCGCAGCGATCCCATCCCCGCAAGCCCGGTCACGATGGTCAGGAAGATCACCGGCGCGATGATCATCTTGACCAGCTTGATGAAGGCGTCGCCAAGCGGCTTCAGCGCCTCGCCGGTTTCGGGATAGAAATGACCCAGCAGCGCGCCAGCCACGATGGCGATGATGACCTGGAAATAGAGATGACGATAGAACGGCCGCTTTTCGTGGGCCACGGGATGCGCGGAAGTGTCCAGCTGCATGGAAAGGCCTCCTCCTGCCTTGGATGTCTATTGGATGATGCCCATTCTAAAACGTGGGCAGGTCGGCCCAAGAAACTTGCCGCATGGCTGCAATGCGCTGAAAACATGACTGTTTTTGTGAAAGAACCCGGAAAATATGTGTGGTTTTCCGCACAAACCCAAGCTGCTAGTGTGGGAACCGAAACACCATGCCGGGCAGGAAGGCGTGCGGAATATGCAGCATAGATCGTCCATTGCCAGCGATTCGCCGGCCTTGCCGCGTGCCGCGGGATGGTTGGCGGTCCTGCTGGCTGTGGCCTTTCTGGTGCTGGTTCCCGCCGCGACCTTCTGGGCGATCCGGGCCGGGGCCTTGGAGGATCTGCGCGCCGAAGGGCTTGCCGCTGCGCAGTCCCGTGCGCTCACGCTGGAAAGCATTCTGGACAGGCAGCGGGCCGTGGTGGCGATCCTGGCGGACGACGCGATGGTCAAGGCCGCGCTTCGCCGCGAGTTCGACGAAAGCGACGCGGTGTCCGCCAAACTGGAGCGTTTGCGGGAGGAGACGCAGAGTTCGGTCCTGTATCTGATGGAAGACACCGGGCGCACCATCGCCGCGTCGAACTGGAACAGGCCGGACAGCTTCCTGGGCCATGACTACAGCTTCCGCAGCTACTTCCAGCAGGCGCTGATCCAGGGCACGGCCATGGAATTTGCCCTTGGCACCGTCAGCGGCCAGCCGGGCTTGTATCTGTCCCATGACGTGCGGGACGGCGCGACGCTTCTTGGGGTCGTGGTTGTCAAGATGGAATTCGACAGGTTGGAGGCGGCCTGGGCGCGCAGCCCAAACGCCACCCATGTGACCGAGGCCGACGGCCGCGTCATCATCACCACCGATGCGCGTCTTCGGTTCGCCGCCACGCCTCCCGCCGTGCCCGACAGCCTGGCGATCACCCTTCCGGTGCGGGGAACGGGATGGACGCTGGCAATGCATGTGCCGACCCGAGAGGCCCGCCAGACGGCTGCCTATGCCGCGGGCGCCGCAGGGCTGGCAACCCTGCTGCTGATGGGGTTTGCGAACCAGGCCCGCCGCGCCCGCCTTCGCGCTGTCCGCAAGGCCCGCGCCGACCGCAACCATCGCGCGGAACTGGAACGTGCCGTGGCCGAACGCACCCGCGACCTGTCCGAGGAGATGCGCGAACGCCAGTTGGCCCAGCAACGCTTGTCGCAGATGCAGGCAGATCTGGTGCAGGCCAACAAGCTGGCGACGATGGGGCAGATCACCGCAGGCGTCGCGCACGAGATCAACCAGCCCCTGGCCACGATCCGCCTGCTGGCCGAAAACGGGCAGGCGATGCTGCCGGACGGCCCGGCGGGCGACAACCTTGCCCGCATTGCGCGCATGACGGACCGGATCGGCCAGATTACCGACCAGCTTCGCGGCTTTGCCCGCAAGGCCACCGGAGAAGTAGGCGCCGTTCCCCTGCGCTCGGCGATCGACGCCTCGCTGATGCTGACCACAAGCCGCCGCAAGGCGGGCGACACGCCGGTGCGGCTTCCCGCCATTCCCGAAAGGCTGGCTGTCCTGGGCGAGCGGGTGCGGGTGGAACAGATCCTTGTCAACCTGCTGGCGAACGCCTTCGAGGCGCAGGAAGGCTGTTCCGACCCCTGGATCAGCATCGGGGTCGAGGAGGAAAGGGATCATGTCACGCTGACGGTTTCGGACAACGGCCCCGGCCTTTCGCCACAGATGAGCGCGCAGCTTTTCGCCCCCTTTGCCACCAGCAAGGCCCAGGGGCTGGGGCTGGGGCTGGTGATTTCCCGCGACATCGCGCGCGACCTGGGCGGTGATCTGATCGCCGACGCGCCGGTGCCGGGCCAGGGCGCGACCTTCCGCCTGACCCTGAGGAAAGCGGCATGACCGGACTGGTGCGCCTGGTGGATGACGACGAAGACCTGCGCGCGGCACAGGTTCAGACCTTGCAGATGGCGGGTTTGCAGGTCGAGGATTTCGGCCTTGCCGAGGATGCGCTGAAGGGGGTGACGCGTGATTATCCGGGCGTGGTGCTGTCCGATGTGCGGATGCCCGGCATGGACGGGCTGCAACTGTTTCAGCGCCTGCACGCGATCGACGCCGACCTGCCGGTGATCCTTCTGACCGGGCATGGCGACGTGCCCATGGCGGTGGCGGCGCTGAAGGCCGGAGCCTATGATTTCCTGACCAAGCCCGTGTCGCGCGATGTGTTGCTGGCTGCGGTGAACCGGGCGGTGTCGGCCCGCGCCCTGATCCTTGAAAACCGCCAGTTGCGACAGGCAAGCCATGACGCCTCGGACGGCTTTCCCGAACTTGCGGGCGGCAGCGAGGTGATGGTCCATCTGCGCGCCGCCCTGGACCGCGTGGCCGTCGCCGAGGGCAGCGTGCTTCTGACCGGCCCGCAGGGTGTGGGCAAGCTGACGGTCGCCCGCGCGATCCACCGCCAGGGCCCGCGCCGCGCCCGCGCCTTTGTCCATCTGGCCTGTGATGCGGTGGACGAGGCCAGGTTTGATGCCGACCTTTTGGGCAGCGATGCCCCGGGACCGCGCGGCACCCGGCAGGCCGGGCAACTGGAACGGGCGCAGCGCGGCGTGCTGTTTCTGGACCGCGTGGATGCCTTGACGCCCCCAATGCAGGCGCGGCTGGCCGCGATCCTTGAAGCGGGCGAGTTTTGGCCCGCAGGCGCCGCGGCCCCTCGTGCAATGGATGTGCAGCTTCTGGCCTCGACCACGGCCGACCCGGCGCGCCTGGCGGAAGGGCCGTTCGATGCGCGCCTGTTCTATCGCCTCTCGGGCACCGTCCTGCCGGTCCCGCCCTTGGCGGAGCGCCGCGAGGATATCCCGGCGCTTTACCGGCATTTCCTTCTGGCGGCCTGCGCGCGGCTGGATCGGCCTGCACCCGAAATGACCGGGGCGGTCAAGGCGCGGCTGTCGGGGCATGGCTGGCCCGGCAATCTGCCGGAACTGCGCGGTTTTGCCGAAAGCCAAGCCATCGGCGTGACCCCCTTCGACGCGGAGGACGGGGGCGATCCGCCGGGTCTTTCGGAGCTGGTCGCCGCCTATGAGAGAGAGTTGATCCGCGATGCCCTGCGTCTTTCAGGCGGCAATGCCACGGCGGCGATGGGGCGGCTGCAATTGCCGCGCAAGACCTTCTATGACAAGCTGGCCCGCCACGGGATCAGGCCCACCGATTTCCGCCGCTGATCAGCGGGTCCGGCCCTCGATGACGGTCTTCAGGACCAGAACCACAAGCGCGATCAGCGTCAGGGTGGATGCCGCTGCAAAGGCGCCGACGATGTTCAGGTCGTTGAACAGCAATTCGATCTGCAAGGGCAGGGTGTTCGTCTGCCCCCGGATCGCCCCCGACACCACCGACACCGCGCCGAATTCCCCGACCGCCCGCGCCGTGGCCAGCACAGCCCCGTACAGCAGCGCCCAGCGGATATTGGGCAGCGTCACGCGCCGGAAGACCTGCCAGCCGGATGCGCCCAGGGTCAGCGCCGCCTGTTCCTGTTCCGAACCCTGCGCCTGCATCAGCGGCAGGACTTCGCGCGCGACGAAGGGGCTGGTGACGAACAGCGTCACCAGAACGATACCCGGCAGCGCGAACAGGATCTTGATGTCGCCTGCCGCAAGGGCTGGACCAAGCAGGCCTTGGCGACCGTAAAGAAGCAGATAGCACACCCCGGCGATGATGGGCGAAATCGAAAACGGCAGTTCGATGATCGTCAGCAGCAGCTTGCGGCCCGGAAAGGTGAAGCGCGCGATCAGCCAGGCAGCGCTGATGCCGATGACAAGGTTGATGGGCAGCGTGATCACGGCCACGACCGTAGTCAGCCAGATCGCGTGCAGCGTGTCGGGGGCCATGATATTCTGGGCAAAGACCGCAAACCCTTCGGACAGCGCGCGCCAGAAGATATAGGCCAGCGGCACCACCACAATGAACAGTGTCAGTGCGACGGCCAGGCCGATCAGCAGGTTGGCGGTGCGCAGATCCTGGCGCGGGGCCAGGGCTGCGGGGGCGGCTGCGGGCGTCATGCCGGAACCCTCCGCCGCGTCAGTTGGGCCTGAAGCCAGTTCGACAAGGCCAGCAGCACCAGTGCGATGGCGACCAGGGTCAGGGCAATGGCCGCCGCTCCGTTGTAGTCATATTCCTCGAGCCGGATCACGGCCAGAAGCGAGGCGACCTCGGTCTTCATGGGCAGGTTGCCCGCGATGAAGATCACGGCGCCGAATTCACCCAGCGACCGGGCAAAGGCAATCGTCGTGCCGATCAGATAGGCGGGCAGGATGGCCGGAAAGATTACGCGCGAAAAGATCTGGAAGGGCGTCGCCCCCAGCGTTCGGGCCGCCTCCTCCTGGCTGGCGTCCAGATCCTCTAGGATCGGCTGGACGGTGCGCACAACGAATGGGATCGAGGTGAAGGCCATCGCGATCGCCACGCCCCAGATCGTGTAGACGACCGAAATCCCGGCAGGTGCCAGGATGGCGCCATACCAGCCGTTCTCGGAAAACAGGGCGGTCAGCGCGAGGCCGGCCACAGCTGTCGGAAGGGCAAAGGGAATATCCATCATCGCGTCCAGCAGCCGCCGGCCCGGAAAGCGATACCGCACCAGCACCCAGGCCATCAGCAGGCCGTAGAGCGCATTGAAAGCCGTCGCCAGCGCGGCGGCGGTGATGGTTAGCCGCAGCGCGGCCAGTGTGCGGGGGGCGGTCACGATCTCCCAGAAGCGAAGGGGACCGATCTCGGCCCCCTTCAGCACCAGGGCAATCACGGGCAGCAGGACGATGATGCCGACATAGGTCAGCGTCAGGCCCATGGTCAGGCCAAAGCCCGGAAGCACCCGCTTCTGCCGTCTCGTCGGGGCCTCTATGACCGCCGCAACGCTCATTGGTTCACAAAGACTGAATCGAGGATCCCGCCTTCGGCGAAGTGTTCTTCCTGGACCTTGTCCCAGCCGCCGAAGACCTCCTCGACCGTGACCAGCTTCACGTCGGGAAAGTTCGCGGCGAATTCGGCGGTGATCGCCTCGTCATGAACGCGATTGAAGTTCTTTGCCAGGATCCGCTGGGCCTCGGGGGAATAGAGGAAGTCCAGATACGCCTTCGACACGTCGGCCGTTCCCTTGTCCTCGGCGTTCTCGGTCACGACCGCGACCGGGAATTCTGCCAGCACCGACAGAGAGGGCGTGACGCGTTCCAGTTTCGCATCGGCATATTGGCGGGCGATGCCGCCGGTTTCGGCCTCGAAGGTGATCAGGACGTCGCCCAGGCCGCGTTCGGCAAAGGTCGTGGTCGCGGCGCGTCCGCCCTGGTCGAAAACCGGCACATTGGCAAAGATCTTCCGAACGAACTCCTGCGCTGCGGCGTGGTCGCCGTTGTTCTTCTCAAGCCCATAGGCATAGGCCGCCAGATAGGTATAGCGCGCGTTGCCGCTGGTCTTGGGGTTGGGGAAGATCACCTGGACGCCTTCGGCCGCCAGGTCGTCCCAGTCGTCGATGTTCTTCGGGTTGCCTTCGCGCACCAGGAAGGCGGGCAACGAGTAGTAGGGCGAAGCCTGGTTCGGAAATGCCTCGCGCCAGTTTTCATCGACCATG
Source organism: Paracoccus yibinensis (assembly GCF_030846195.1). Taxonomy (GTDB): domain Bacteria; phylum Pseudomonadota; class Alphaproteobacteria; order Rhodobacterales; family Rhodobacteraceae; genus Paracoccus; species Paracoccus yibinensis. The sequence continues at coordinate 38,291 of NZ_JAVCWH010000001.1, read as the reverse complement.
CCGCCTTCGGCCAGAACGTCGATGTCGGTCACCTGGTTGAAGGTCACGACATCGGCGGGCAGGCCTTCCAGGATGGCACGGGCCTGTTTCGACGATCCGCCATGCGACTGGTCGATGGATACGCTGCGACCGGTTTCGGCCTGCCACTTCTCGGCGAAGACCGGGTTCAATTCGGCAAACAACTCGCGTGCGATGTCATAGGACACGTTCAGGATCGCGTCCTGCGCGGCAACAGGGCTGGCGAGACCCAGCACAAGGGCAAGGGCGGTGGTCAGGCGGGTCTTCACGGGCGGGCCTCCTTGAGGGTCTTCGGGGTGTGGATGGGCTGGGCGGGCTGTTGTCCGCTGCCGGGAAAGATCTGGCCCGCAACGGCACGCAACCCGACGGGCTGACCCTGGCGCAGGTCGCGGCCGTCACGGCGCGGCACCTCGGATTCGATCCGGCAGCCTGTGTCGTCCTCGGCCACGATCCGCAGAAGGGCGCCGGTCGTCGCCATCTCGGTCACGCGGAAGGGCGCTTCGGGATCGGGGACGGGCAGGATGTCGGCAGGCCGAAGGAACAGCGTGGCGGGGCCGTCGGGAATGGCGCGACGGGGCAGGACGGTCAGATCCAGGCCCGCCGCATGTGCGCGGCCCGCGCGCATCGTCACGGGCAGTTCAACGGTCAGGCCCAGGAAGCGGGCCACGAAGGGCGTGGCGGGGTGGTCATAGATTTCATCCGGCTTGCCGATCTGCTCGATGACGCCGCCGTTCATCACGACCACGCGGTCGGCCAGCTCGAACGCTTCCTCCTGGTCGTGGGTGACGAAGACGGTGGTCGTGCCCGTGCTGTCGTGGACGCCGCGCAGCCAGCGGCGCAGGTCGCGGCGGACCTGGGCGTCAAGCGCGCCGAAAGGTTCGTCCAGCAACAGGACGCGTGGCTCGATCGCCATGGCCCGGCCCAAGGCGACGCGTTGGCGCTGTCCGCCTGACAGTTCCGCCGGATAGCGGTCGGCCAATCCGCCGATCTGCAGAAAGGCCAGCAGCCGGTCCACGGTGGCGGCGATCTGCGCCTTGCCAGGGCGATCGGCGCGGGGCAGGACCGACAGGCCAAAGGCGATATTGTCGCGCACCGTCATGTGCGGAAACAGCGCATAATGCTGGAAGACAAAGCCGATGCGGCGTTCGGCGGCGGATTTCGCCAGCCAGTCGCTGCCGTCGAAGGACAGCGCCCCTGCATCGGGCCAGTCCAGTCCCGCAATGATGCGCAGCAGCGTCGTCTTGCCCGACCCTGATGGACCCAGCAACGCGATCAGTTCCCCCTGCCGCACCTGCAGGTCGATGCCGCGCAGAACCTGGGTCGCGCCGAAGCGCCGGGCAAGATGCGAAATGGCAAGGGTCATGGGCCGACTTTCCTGTTTGCCGGCATGAGTTAACAACAGGCTGCGGGCTTGCCAAGGAACGGACCCCGGCGTTCAGGGGCGATGCCGGAGGACGGCGTTCCACATCAGCAGGCAGGGGAAAAATCCCTGTCCTGCGCCAGCCGGACGAGGCCGGTCATATTCGGAAAGATGCAGGGAAGGGACGACAATTTCCCTTTTTTGCTCAGCGCCGCCAGATCCAGGCCTGTCCGGCAAATGCCCCTTGCAGCTTGGCCAGAAGGCGCAGCGCAGGCGGGCGTGGGCTGATGCCCGCGCGCAGACGGTCCACGGCAACCTCGACCGGGCAGGGCAGGCCCGTCACGGGGTCGCGATAGCGGGGATAGGCAATCAGGCAGGCATGGACCAAGGCCGCCAGATCGGGCCGCGCGACGCGGCGCGCAGGGATCGGGCCAAGGTCGTGCGTCAGCCCCCAGCCTGGATAGAAGGGGGCGCCCAGGGTTGTCACGGGAACACCACGCAGCAGCGCCTCGAACCCCAGGGTCGAAGTGATGGTCCAGACCTCGTCCACATGAGGCAGCAGGGCGATGGGATCGGCGGCGACAGCCACCTCGTCGGCAAGGGGCATCGCCACCACGGCGCCTGGGCGCAGGCCGGCTTCGACATCGGGATGGGGCTTGAAGATCAGATGCGCATCCGGGTTTTCCTGGCGCACACGGGCCAGCAGATCCAGGTTCGTGCGTTCCTTCCCTGCACCCAGGCGAATGGATGCGTCGTCTTCGACCTGGCCCGGCACAAGGATGCGCCTGCGTTCGGTCGGGGCGGGGTGATAGCCGCCCGAAAGGTTGTATTTCGACAGGCCCGTCGCGCGGATCGCCGCGATCAGGCGCCCGGCGCGGGCGTTTCCGCCTGCGGGAGGACCCGAGGCGATCAACCGTTCCAGCCGGCTTTCGCGGGCCGGATCATAGTAAATGCCCAGGTCGTCGGCCACGAGCGACAAGGGCGGCGTCAATGCCGCGCCCAATCCGCGGGATCGCAGGAATCCATCCTCGACCCGGATCGCCCCCGGCACCGGGGCGGCCTTGCCCGCCCATGCCAGCGTGACGTCACCCGATGGCTTGGCAGCAAAGCGCACGCCCGCCCCGTCCCCGAACCCACGCGCAATGGCGGGTCGTTTCCACAACCGCATCCCATAGGCCAGATGCCCGTCCCGGTCCTGGCGAAAGGCCCGCGCCTCGGCTTCGATCTGGTCCAAGGCGGTTTCGAAATCGCACAGCCGGTCGCGGCAGGGGTCATACCAGACCGGGGCCAGAAGGTGGCTGGCGGCGAAAAGGGTTTCGACCGTGGACGGGCTGCGCCGTCCGGGGGACAGGGGATATTCGTCCTGCGTCAGGCCCCAGCCGGCATAGAAAGGCTGGCCGAACAGGCGTGGCTTGTGGCCGGCCAGGACCGCCTCGTACCCCAGTTGCGAGCTGACGGCATAGACGGCATGGGCATTTTCCAGCAGCCGCCAGGGCGAGATTTCCTGGTCGCACAGCATCTCGCCCGGCCGCAGGTCGGCGCGGACCAGATGGCCGAGGCGCAGGCCGTGGATCGTTTCGGGATGGCTGCGCACCACGACAGGGCGGCCGGGGTGTTCGCGCCGCGCTGCGTCCAGCATGGCCAGGAACCGGTCCCGCCCGACGCCCATCAGGGACGCATCGCCGGACGTCTGGTCGATAACCAGGACATAGCCGGGATCTGGCGCGGACAGTTCGGGACGATGGGCGTTGTATTTCGACAGATCCGCCGACCGCAGTCGGGCGATCGCCTCGCAGGCGCGCGGTTCCAGCCCTGCGGTCCGACCCTGGACAATCAGGCTTTCGATCAACGAAGGTCGGGCAGGGTCGAAATGCAGACCCATCGGGTCGATCAGCAACCCGATCGGTCCGCGCCGGGCGACATGGCTCCGCGCGCGGCCCGGCAGGACGGATCGAAGGAACGCATCCTCGACCGTGACCAAGCCTGCGCCGGTGCGGCCTGCGACGGCGCGGCCGCGCCAGGCTGTCGGACTGGCGCCCCAGATCGCCACCCTGTCGCCCCGTCCCGGCAGGCCCAGTCGCAGGTCCCACCCTGCAAGCGCCAGGATGCGCCGCAGACGCGCACCACGCCAGAAGCCGGCATTGAACGCGAAAAGCCGCCGGGTCTTTCCCCCGGCGGCTTCCAGATCATCAATCATCCGCGGGTCACTGGGTCAGGTTCTGGATCGAATTCGCGGAATTGATCGGCCCGATCAGCGCGGCCAGCCGCTTCTGCCACTGAACATAAGGCGCCTCGGTCACATAGACCGTGTCCCCGTCCCGGATCAGGAAGTCGCGCGCCAGGAACAGCCCATTGGGCCGCGTCAGGTCCAGGACATAGGCGATGCGCTGCGATCCAGAGACGGTCTTGCCCAGCACGCGGGACGCGACCGATTCCGGTTCGTCCCGCAGGATGAAGACACCGGTCGGATCAGCCAGGTTCGAATTGAGGCCGCCGACCATGGCCACGGCCTCGACCGCGTTGATCATCTCGTTCCCCAGGGGAACGCGGGTCTGGCCGCCAAGCGCGCCCAGAGCGGTGAAGCTGCGCTGGTCTTCCTCGACCAGGATGACATCGCCGGGGCGCAACGCGATGTCGTTGCTGGCGTTCGAATACAGATCCGTCAGCCAGACCTTGCCAGTGTCGTTGCCGCGCTTGACGGTGATGACGGCGATTTCGGGTTCGATCGAGACGCCGCCCGCGCGGGCCAGCATGGCCGACAGCGTCCGGGTGGGACGCTCGATCGGATAGACGCCCTGGGCCGTTACCTTGCCCATGACCGACACCGTGGCGCCATCGCCCGCCACGCGCGCCACCGTCACCTGCGGATCGGGGGTCTGCGTCGCCAGCCGTTCGGTGATGATCTGGCGCAACTGGTCGGGCGTGTTGCCCGCCGCCTGCACCCGGCCCGCATAGGGCACGAAGATATACCCCCCGCTGTCCACCTGGATTTCCTGCAACGCGGTCGAACTGGTCCCAAGCGATGTCAGCAGCCCGTCATCCACGTTTTCCCAGATGGCAAGGCCCAGCACGTCGCCTGCCCGGATCTCGTCCGCGCCGACCTGCCCGGCGCGCAGGAAGCTGTTGGAAAAACCATACGAAGGGACGAAGTTCGTGGCGCGGGCGACATGATCGTTCACATAGATCACATGCGTGTTGCCGCCCCTTTCGACGGCGCCCGAATAGATCTCGTTCTTGCTGGGACCGGAACGCGGCAGGCTGCATGCCGCAAGCAACGTCATGGCGACGATCAGGACCATGCGCATGGCCACGCCCGCCCCTGGACGGGCAGGAGAAAGCTTCACTGTCACCTCTCGAAAACTCCTGTTCCTTGGCCCGGACTTGCCGTCCGGTTGTGCAGGCAATCTAAACCGTGCGCGGCGCGGACGCCACACCTTCCTGAACCCTAGTCCAGAACTTCGCCGATCTGCTGGCGGCGCTGGAAGCGACCCAAGGCCAGGGCCTGATAGGGATCCTCGGGCGCAAGGATCAGATCGGCGACCAGCCGCAGCGCATGGGCGCGCGAACGGCGGGAATAGAATCCCCCCGGCACCTGACTGGTTTGCAGCAGGTAATCGCGGAAGATGCGATAGGACGCGGTATCCGGCTGCTGGGGATGAGCCAGGAAATCGGACAGGGACTGATCCGAAACCAGCCCCGGCTTGCAATAGACCGCTCGGCCCAGGGCCTTGACGGGCAGACCGCGCCACAGCGCCTGCTGGGCTGCGGTCGAATTGACGGTGATGATCGCGCGGGCATGGGCCATCATGTCGGCCAGCTTGCCACCGCGGAAGTAGTGCACCCTGTCTGACACTCCGTGCCGTGCAGCGGATTGCCGGATCGACCGGCGGTTTCTGGCGCGCCCGTCCTCCAGCGGATGCGCCTTGAACAGCAGGTGGTGATGGCCGGGGGCCGACCTCGCGAATTCCGCCACGACCTGTTCGATGAAATCCCGGTTTCCGGCGAACGGGGAATGCCCCAGCATGTTCGAATCATGTTCCAGCTGCATCGGCACCAGCAGATAGGGGTCGCCCGACAGACGGAAGCGCCGCCACTGGATCGCGCGCATCAGGGAATGGACCGGCGTCAGGATCAGCCGGGCCAGGTTCAGCCGGAACTCGTCAAAGATGGGAAGCGAGCGATGGCTGGCAAACTGGCGATAACGGCGGTTGGCCACCAGCACGAGGAAATGATACAGGGCGCCATAGGCCTTGTGCTGGCGCATGTCGCCCCAATGGGCGGGCGGGCGGCGGACCTCGGCCGCAGTGCCGCGCAGGGTCGCCCGCATTTCCGACAGCGAGATGTTCAGCAACGCCGAATGGCCATTCGAGCCGCCGCGCTCATAGCTGATCCAGTAGGGACGCAGATAGCCTTCCTCGAAGACGTGCAGCCGCAGGTTTCCGGCCTGCGCCGCCTTGCGCGCGGCGGCATGGACGGGACGCACGTCGCCATAAAGGACGATATCCGTCACCCCCTTTTCGGCGATGATCCGGTCAAGATGCGCAGGCCAGTCGGCGCTGCTGCCCGTGTGGCGCAACAGATGCGCAGGGTCGGACCAGAAGAATTCGTCCCCCGCGTTGAAGGCGCAGCGCCAGACCTGCGCCCCCGCCGTCCGCAGCAGGCGGCACAGCCGGTCGAAGAAGGGTCCGTGCGGACCCTGCAGCAGCAGAAAGACGCGTGGCAGGGGTTCGGGCGCGGCAGATGTTTGCGACGACTTGTGACGATCCTGAAGCACGATGCCATCCTGACAACAGCGCGGCAGGGGCAGACGGCGGAACGTGCGATGCTTGCGCTGCCATAGGCTATCGCCTAGGTCTTTGCCGAAGGAAAGAGGTTTTCGCGTGTTCACAGGCATCATCACCGATATCGGCACGGTCGCAACAGTCGAGATGCGCGGCGACATGCGCGCCCGGATCGACTGCGGCTATGACATGGCAACCGTTGACATGGGCGCCTCGATCGCCTGCGACGGTGTTTGCCTAACGGTGGTGGACAAGGGTTCGGGGTGGTTCGCCGTCGATATCTCGGCCGAGACGCTGTCCAAGACGAATATCGGCGCGGACGGCTGGCAGGTCGGAAAGCGTCTCAACCTTGAACGCGCGCTGCGGGTGGGCGACGAACTGGGCGGCCATATCGTCAGCGGTCATGTCGATGGCGTGGCCCGTGTAGTGGGTATGCAGGACGAGGGTGACAGCCTGCGACTGACCTTCGAAGCCCCTGCCGCCCTGGCCCGATACATCGCCCCCAAGGGTTCGGTCGCGCTGAACGGCACGTCGCTGACGGTGAACGAGGTCGAGGGCAGCCGCTTCGGCGTCAACCTGATCCCCCACACCCGGCAGGTGACGACCTGGGGCGCCGTCACCCAGGGCGACGCCGTCAACCTCGAGATCGACACCCTGGCCCGTTATGTCGCCCGCCTGGCCGAGGCCATGGGCGCGCCCTTGCCGTCCGGGGCTTGACGCGGGGTGGCTTTCGTTCCATTGCAGCCGGTCTTTGTGCAAGGCCTGATCCCATGAACCCGAACGACGACAAGCCGACCGACAAGCGCGCCGACCGCCGGGAGAAAAGCAGCGGCGCGCGTTTCTATGCGGTTCAAGCCCTTTATCAGATGGAAGCGGCCGGTCAGTCCGCCGACCGCGTGATGCGGGAATTCGAGATCCATCGCCTTGGCGCCGAGGATGAGGACGGCCGATACCTGCCTGCGGATGAAGGTTTGTTTGCCCGCATCGTGGATTCGGCGGTGAACTGGCAGTCGCGGATCGACCAGGCGACGGACCGGGGTCTGGTCGCGAAATGGCCCATCGACCGGATCGATCCGGTTCTGCGTGCGCTGTTCCGCGCGGCAGGGGCCGAGCTTGTGACGCCGCAAACCCCGCCCAAGGTCGTCATCACCGAATATGTGCGGTTGGCCGAAGCCTTTTTCCCCGATGGAAAAGAACCGAAGTTCGTCAATGCCGTCCTGGATCACGTCGCCCGCGAGCTGCGGCCCGAGGCTTTCTGACGCAGCACTTTTTCCTGCAATTTCGCCCCGGATAGCCTATATGTCGGGCTTCATGCCTTGTGGGGTCCGCCATGCCGACGATGGTTCGCGTCTATATCCGCAGTGTCCTGATCGGCGCTGCACTGGCCTGTTGCTTCGTTGCCGCGCTGCTGGCCCTGGATGTGGCCCATTTGCGCCATCTGATCCTCAAGAGCGAAGCTGGCTGGCTGGCCCTGTTCATGCTGGTGTTCTTCAACGCCATCGTCTTCGCAGGCGTTCAGTTTGCCATTGCCGTCATGGGACAGGCCGAAACGCCGCCATCCCCAGGCAAACGCGCCTGGATCGCACGTCCAAGCCTGGTGCCTGTCTTGCAGAAATCGGCCATTCGGACCAACCGCAAATAGCGGAGAGCGTCCAGGCTGACACGAAAATGCGAATTGTCGTGTCGATTATGCAACAGATCGGATCGGTATCCCTTCCTGCCAGATTGCCTGCCAGATGGGCAATCACGCCTTTATTGCAGCCGACATGTTGATCAGGAATTAACCATTTTAGACGAATGGCCGAGTTTTATTCCCAAGCTCCAATTGTTTCACGAAATGACGATTTGGTTCCCGCAAAAGCCATCACCTGCATATTTCAGCATGATCCTGCCTATCTTTCCCTGTCCTGCTGTTGCTCACGTTTTCGGGAAGCAACCATGATTCTCGAGGGTCTGTGAACCAAGGGCGGGTGGCATTACTTCATTCTTCGCAGAGATGCTCTGGCGTCCGACCGGCGTTCAGAACAACCAAACTCAGCTCGTGAGGATGAGATGAAAAAAATTACGCTGCTGACCGGCTCCGCCGCGCTGATGGCTGCCCTTTCCGCCCCGGCTTTCGCCCAGACCGAGATCGCGGCTGGCGCCGACGCCACCGGCATTTCGTCGATCAACGATCGCATCATCGACGTTGAAGACGCCGTTCAGGACGACTTTGACCGTGACAACGACGATGCCCGCTTTAGCAACCCGGATCGCCGCGAAGGGCTGTTCGGCTCGGTCGCGCTGACCTATGCGGGTGATAGCGGCAATACCGAAGGCCAGGACTTCTCGCTGGCTGGCCGTGTGTCGAACAATGCTGGTCCCTGGCAGCAGTCGATCGGGATGCTGCTCGAGTTCGGCGAGGATGACGAGGGCGAAAAGGATAGGGAAGACGTCTCGGTCATCTATGATGGCGCGTACTACTTCAACGACCGCTTCTATGCCTTCGTGCTGGGACGCTTCAGCATCGACGGCTTGGCCAACGGTGATGAATATGATCCCGCCAACCCTGCAAACGATGCTGACGTTGCCGAAGATCTTGACCAACTGGCCCGCGACGGCTTCATCGGCGTCGGCCCCGGCTATCGCGTGATCAACACCGATCAGACCGCTTGGCGTGTCCAGGCCGGTATCGGTTATCGCTACACCCAGTCGGGTGCGCAAAAGGCTGGCTTCGATCTGGTCGATGAAGACGGTGATGGTGTCTACGTTCGCGAAGAGGTCACGGAGTCCTCGGACAGCGGTCTCGGCTACATCGTGTCGTCGCGCCTGTATCACCGCTTCAACGACATGGTGTTCATCACCAACGACACCGACTTCCTGTCCTCGGAAGATTCGCCCGACGTGATCACCAACCAGTTCGGCGTGAACTTCCAGATGTCGGAGCAGTTGGCGACCCGTGTCAGCTACACCACCGAATACGAAGAAGACCGTGACATCCGCACCGACAACACCCTGGGCGTTTCGGTCGTCTACGGCTTCTAATTCAAGCGACAGATCAGCGAACGAAGGGCGGCCGGCAAGGTCGCCCTTCTTGCATGGAAAAACCGCCGCTGCAGGGCAGGGCGGTTTCAGTCGGTGGCGGGAACCGCAGCAACCGCGGCAGCACGAGATTTCCCGAAAGCCTGGATTACCAGGTGGGCGCCGGGTAACGTGACCAGGGTCACGACAGAGCCAGCACCCTCGGAAAAGTTATAGGCCAGTGGAAAAATGGCCGCACGCGAGAGGAGCAGAAACCCGCCATCCCGAGAGATAGGCGCAGGGCAGGGGCAGTTCAAGCGGGTTGAAGAATGTTTCCTCTTCGTTCTATAACGCCCCGCATGACACAGATGGACCCCAGCCTTCCCCCGATGCCTGGACAACGTCTTGCGCGCGGCGTCGGGCGGCTGCTGCGCAGCTTGGATCATGCAGTGCTGACGGAATTCACGCCCATCCGTGGGCTGCGGGTCGATGTCATCAGCATGGGTCCGAAGGGCGAATTCTGGATCATCGAATGCAAAAGCTGCCGCGCCGATTTCATGGGCGACCGCAAGTGGCAGGGATATCTCGAATGGTGTGACCGCTATTTCTGGGCCGTCGATTGCGATTTCCCGTCCGAACTGTTGCCGCCCGATACCGGCCTGATCTGCGCCGACGCCTATGGGGCTGAAATTCAGCGCATGGCACCCGAAACCCGTCTGGCGGGGGCACGCCGCAGCAGGATCATGCGCGATTTTGCCCGCGCTTCGGCCCTGCGCCTGCAAGGGCTGACGGATCCCGACGCGTTCAGCGCCGGGGCTTCCTAGGCTTTCCGCCGCCTTTCCCCATGTCGCGCGCGGCTTCGGCGGCGGCCAGCAGTTCCTCGGCAATCTCGGTCGCTTCCTCGGGATCGAAGTCCAGGGGCAGGTCGATCCCCTCCGCCTCGACATAGATGCGCACCATGCCCTGATCGGTCGGGCCGATCTGAAGATTGGCTGCGATGTCGCTTTGGCTGTTGATGCCCATGACCATTGTCCTTCTGTGATGGCTTTCTGTATCCCGCGTGCGATTTCACGGCAAGACGGGCTTGCAACGGGGGCAAAGCGGCGTTAGAGAACGCATCCGTGCCGCCTTAGCTCAGCTGGTTAGAGCGCTAGATTGTGGATCTAGAGGTCCCCCGTTCGAGCCGGGGAGGCGGTACCATCCTTCCAAGCCCTTGCCTTTCAGGAATTCTTTCGGTTCTCGGAACAATGGCGATGTCGTGCGTGTTTAGGTCCCGATGGTGACAACACACCGGAGGACATTGACATGGCTGAATACAATCCCACCGCAAATGACATGAAGAAAGACGCCACGGCTGCCGGGCAGCAGGCGAAAAAGGATCTGAACGAAGGCGCCAAGAAGATCGGCGACGATGTCCGCGATACTGCCGACAAGATGTCGCAGAACTCGGCCGCTGGCAGCCTGAAGGACCGCGGCGCGGACATGGCCCAGACCGCCCGTGAAACGGCGCAGGACTATGTTGAACGCGCCCGTGAAGTCGGCGGAGAATATGCAGGCCGCGCCAAGGCCGAGGCTGAGCGCCTGTATCAGACCGGCCAGCAGAGAGCGTCCGAAGTCGCCCATTATGCCGAAGAGCGTTACGACGAAGTGTCCGAAATGGTGCGGCGCAATCCCGCGCAGGCTCTGGGCATCGCCGCCGGCATCGGCTTTCTGGTCGGCCTGATTCTGGCCCGTCGCTGAGGACGTTTCCCATGTTCGACTATGCGCAGCGTCTACAGTTGGCTCTCAAGGACACGGCGCGTCGGTCTGCGATGAAGGCGGTGGCCGGGATTGTCTTGGCCATTGCCGCAGGTTTTCTGATCGCTGCCCTCTGGTCGTTCCTTGCGCATGATCTGGACTGGGGTCCGGCCCTGGCGTCCCTTGGCGTGGCCGGGCTGTTCATCCTGATCGGCATCGTGCTGTTCGTCCTGTCCAAACGGACCAAGCACGAAATGCCCACCAAGGAGGACTTGCGCAAAGAGGTCGAGGCACGCGTCACCTTGGCTGCAGACGCAGCTGTCGAACGGGCACGCGCAGAAGCCGACCGGATGCTGGACAAGGCGGGTAACAAGGTCAGTTCCCTCATGGATGAGGCCAGCTATCGCGCCAACAAGCTGGCGGACGACACCGAGCGCCGCGTCTTCGGAGTGGCCAGGAACGCGGCCCAGGCGGTTGGTTTCACCTCGAACAACATCCAGACCGTGCGCCACAAGGTCGAGGACGCAAGGGATACCTTGTCACGCGCGAACAGCAGCAATGCCGCCAGCATGGCAAAGCTGATCGGGGCCTTTGCGATCGGCATCACGCTTGCCGCCAAGTTGCGGGAACAGCAGGATGACGACGATTACGAAGATGACATCCTATGAGAAAGGGCCGCCTCCGGCGGCCCTTTTTATTGCCCTTTACGGCCGTCAGGCATTTGCTTCGCGTATCTTGTCCGCCGCGGCCTTGTCGTAAGCCACACCCTTCTGGTCGAAGAGCTGATCCAGTTCGCCTGACAAGGTCATCTCGGTCACGATGTCGCAGCCGCCAACGAATTCGCCTTTGACATAAAGCTGCGGTATCGTCGGCCAGTCCGAAAAGTCCTTGATGCCTTGCCGGATGTCATCGTCCGCCAGCACATTCACGTCGCGGTAATCGACGCCCATGTAGTTCAGGACCCCCGCCACACGGCTGGAGAACCCGCACTGGGGCATTTCCTTGGTGCCCTTCATGAACAAGACCACATCGGCATTGTCCACGAGACCTTGAATTTTATCAGCTACTTGCGTCATATCTTTTATCCTGTTTCTGATGGTCTGGCCAAGGGGCAGGGCCTCAGTCAGGCGCTTTGGTGGTCAATGCCAAGGCATGCAGGGCACCGGATTTCCCCGCCATCTTGTCCTGAAGGGCGGCATAAACGGCGCGCTGTTGCTGGACGCGGTTCTGGCCCCGGAAGCTTTCGTCGATCACCTCGGCCGCGTAATGGTTTCCGTCGCCTGCAAGATCGGTGATCGTGATTTGCGCGTTGGGAAATGCCGCCCGTATCAGGGCTTCGATGTCATGGGCTTCCATGGCCATGGGGCTGTCCTTCTGCCTTTGTTTCCCAGATGTAGGGGAAGCAGAAAGGCCCCGCAAGGCTAACAGAAAACGGCCGCGTCGGACGCGGCCGTTTCAGGTGCAGGGGGCAATCAATTGGCGGTGGCCGCCCCGACGGTTCCGCCCACGACCGCGCCGGCAGGGCCGGCAATGACCGCACCCCCAAGACCACCAGTCGCGGCTCTTTCGGTTGCGGTATTGCCACAGGCCGCAAGAACAAAAAGCATGCTGCCGCACAGACTTGCCGTCAAAACTCGCATCAGAACATCCTTTTCCGGGCGCCTTGTTGCGCTACTGTTCGAGAAAGCGTCAGATGACAGAAAAGTTCCGTAACCGCCCGAATCTGAACGCGCCATCCCCAATTCGGCGTTGGCTGCCGGCGGGTTGCATCTATGTCGCCTCCGAGCCGACCAAGGTCTTTGTCAGGCATCGAAGGGCGCGTTTCAGAAAACGCCTCTTGTTCAGGGAAGGCGGCATCCGTCCCGTCAACGATGTCGCAAACCGGCAAGAAAGCGTCGTCTTCGTTTGACCCCATCCGGTCGGGCTGCTATGCGCCCCGAACCGTCAATGGCCGCAGGACAACCGACGCATGACCATGTGGGGCACTTTCCTCAAGCCGATGCACCCGGAAGGCTTCCGGTTCCTGCCGGTCTTTGGCCTCTTCGCCCTGGGGCTTTTCTTCCTTTGGGAGCCGCTGGGCTGGATCGGCCTGGGGCTGACGGTCTGGTGCTATTACTTCTTTCGCGATCCGCGACGTGCCGTTCCGCAGGCCGAGGGCCTGATTGTCAGCCCTGCGGACGGTGTCGTCTCGCTGATCGAGGAAGCGGTGCCTCCTGCCGAACTGGGGATGGAACCCGTTGCCCTGACACGGGTCAGCGTCTTCATGTCGGTGTTCAATTGCCACGTGAACCGGGCGCCCATAGCGGGGCGCGTGCTGGCCGTGGCCTACCGGCCCGGCCGGTTCTTCAATGCCTCGCTCGACAAGGCCAGCGACCTGAACGAGCGCAACGGGCTTTGCCTGGCACTGGCAGACGGCCGGCAGTTGGCGGTCGTGCAGATCGCCGGTCTCGTGGCTCGGCGGATCCTTTGCTGGACCAGGAAAGACCAGCAGCTGAGGACAGGTGAACGCTTCGGGCTGATCCGCTTTGGCTCGCGGCTTGATGTCTATCTGCCCCCGGGCGTGGTCCCGCTGGTCGCCATCGGCCAGACCATGGTCGCGGGCGAGACTGTGATTGCCGAACTTGGCCATGTCGGGTCCGCGCGTCCCGCCCGGATGGACTGACCATGACCCGGCACCCGGATCGCCCGTCCCGATTGTCCGTGGTGCAACTGTTACCGAACATCCTTACGCTTGCGGCGCTTTGCGCGGGGCTGACGGCGATCCGCCTTGCCAGCCTTGGAGAGTTCGACCGGGCTGCTGCCTTGATCCTTGTTGCGGCGGTTCTTGACGGCCTTGACGGACGGCTGGCGCGCCGTCTGAGAAGCGAAAGCGCCATGGGGGCAGAACTCGACTCGCTTTGCGATTTCGTCAATTTCGGTGTGGCGCCGGTTCTGGTGCTTCACCTCTGGGCCTATGGGGGTGCCGGAGGATTGGGGTGGATTGCCGCCCTGGTCTATGCGACGGCCTGCGCTTTGCGGCTGGCGCGGTTCAACATCAGCAGCCGGGATGCGCTTGCGTCTTCGATGCCCAAGACGTCCTTCACGGGGGTTCCGTCGCCCGCAGGGGCGATGCTGGCCCTGCTGCCGATCTTCCTCGCCAATCTCATTCCCGGCGCGGTCCTTCCCGGTCCTGCTTCCGCTCTCTGGATCGTTGCCGTCGCTGCCCTGATGGTCAGCCGCCTGCCCACGCCCGCCATCCGGCCCGTCCGGGTTCGGCCTGACCAGGCACGCCTTCTCTTGCTGGGGACGGTGGCCCTGGGGGCGGCACTGCTCACCTATCCCTGGTTGACGCTGGTGGTGTTGGACCTTGCCTATCTGCTGCTGCTCTTGGCCGGATGGATCCGGCTTCGGCGGCGTCATACACGAGAGGACGCATGAATGGAGTTGCAGGCCGTTGAAAGATCCTATGCCCGCTGGGCACCGATCTATGACCGGACCTTTGGGGCGGTGACGGATGTCGGACGCCGCCGGGCCACCGCGCTGCTGAGCGAACTGGGTGGTTCGGTCCTGGAGGTCGGCGTGGGCACCGGCCTTGCCTTGCGCCACTATGGCCCGCAGGTCAGGGTGACGGGCGTCGATTACAGCGCCGAGATGCTGGAAAAGGCGCGTGCGAAAGTGGCCGCCGACGGCCTTGCGAATGTGGCGGCACTTCACCGGATGGACGCTCGCGAACTGGCGTTTCCAGACGAAAGCTTCGATCACGTTGCGGCCATGCATGTGATCTCGGTGGTGCCGGATCCCGAAAAGGTCATGTCCGAAATGGCCCGGGTGGTGCGACCCGGGGGAAGCGTGGTCATCGTCAACCACTTCGCCCGGAAAAGGGGTGCCCTGGCCATGGCCGAACGGGTTGCCGCACCACTTGCGGACCTGCTGGGCTGGCATTCCGACTTCGACCGATCCCGGGTGCTCGGCGAGGCGAACCTGACCTTGGCAGAGGAACGCACTCTGCCACCGCTGGGCATGATGACCTTGATGCGGCTTGTCAGAAACGGCTGACGCGGGCGTCAGATCCGTGTGACGCTGCGCCGACATTGTCCGCCGCATTGGCGCCTTTTCCGACGGCCGGGAACGCGTCCCAAGAACTGACGGCGTCAGTTGGGCAAGGTCGTCACGGCGTCTGCGGTTTGCAGCAGGTCCGTGATCCGGCGGACGTCCGCGTCGGTTCTCGCGGATGTCACCTTCCTGGCGGACCTGCGGATACCGCTCGCCATAGCCTTGGACCACCAGGTTCTCGGGCGGCAACCGGCAGTGCTTCCTTTCATGTTCAGCTGGGACAGGAGTTCCCGAACGAAGTGCACCGCTGTATTGCCTGATGCACGGGTCTTCTGGACCTCGATGCGAGGTGCCGGAGCGGTTCGGGCAGGACCACCCTCTTGGACTGGTCTGTCTTGATGATGCCGCTGACAGTACCCTCTGGCGGATGCGGATTGTTCACTTCCGGCCCATCCCGGGTCTGCATCAGCCCTCAGCTTGCCGGACCCACGGCCAGCAGCAGGACATAGCAAGCCAGCCAGACCATCAGGCCACGAAAGGCAATGCCCACCAGGCGGAATTTGCGTCTTGCAAGGGTGGCAAGGTTTTCAACATTGCGGGCGTATTCGTCGAACAGGAATGTCGTGTCGCCTTTTTCGCGCGCGGACAGCACGCGGTAGCCCTGCTCGGGCCAGGCGCCCCAGAACAGGGACGTTCCCTTTGCAAGCCTGCGTGGCAGCACCACGCCCAGCGCCGAAAACAGTGTAAACAGAACCGCCACCGCCATGGCCGCCCTGATAGCCGCTTCAAGGATCATGGCGTTCTGATAGGCAGCGATTGAAAAGATGTCCCGACCTTCGGCCGAAGCCAGCAGGAAGGCCACCATGAAGGTGAACAGATAGGCAGCCTTCTGATCTGCGGTCTTTATCTGATCATAGAAGACGTCGTTGACCTTCTTGAGATGCTCCCAATAAGGGTCGTTTCCAGAATGGGCCTCGGGCAGATTTTCGACGCCAGGTGCGTCCGGTCCCGGAGCGTCGGGCATGGGTTCGGATTTCACCGCAAGACCTGCTGAAAATGCAACAACTCTGGGTGATGCTTATCATGCGGGTGGGCTGTCCGACAACTTAATCCGACTGTCAGACGGACAGCTTGACCCACTGCCCGGGTCGTCCGATAACAGAACCGTGAGGCCGTTTTTCGGGTTTTCTGTTCATGTGTCTCCGACTGCCCGTGCGCCTGGCCGTGGTCTGTCTGCTGGTCAGCCCGGCCTTTGCAGAACCGCTGACGCGCAACGCCGCCCCGGCGGGGTCCGTCATAGCCCGAAGGTCGGGCGAAGAGGTCCAGTTCATTGACCTGTCAGGCTGGACGGCAGTGGAACTGGCGCAGGACCTGCTGGCCGGAGATGTGCTGAGGACCAATGCCATGGGCAATCTTGCGGTGATGTTCGCGGACCGGACGCAGATGCGTCTGGCGCGCAACACCACGATTGTCGTCAAAAAGGTGGGTGCGTCGTCGGACAGCGTGTTTGAACTGCAGCGCGGCACATTGTGGGGCAGGGCCGCGCGCGGCGGGCAGGGGCTGATGGTGGAAACCCCGGCGGCAGCGGCAGCGGTCCGGGGAACCGATTTTTCCCTGACAGTGGAAGGCGACCGGACATCGCTGACCGTGCTGGAGGGGATCGTCAGGCTCAGCAATCCACAAGGCTCGGTCACTGTCCGGCAGGGGGAAGCCGCCGCCGCCCGGATAGGCGAGGCGCCGACCAAGATCATCATCACCGACCCTTCCGACCGAGAACAGATGCTGACCTATCTGTCCCTCCGCTCGGCCTTTTCGTCGCTGGCCCCGTCGCACTTTCCCAGCGCCACCCTGAGGGCCGAGCGCGCTCGGCTTGAAAACTTGCCCGCGGATGCGCGCAGCCCGGCCGACCTTGTGACCGCGGCCGAGGTGGCCTTCGCGCTGGAAGGCACGGAGGTGGCGCGGACAAGGGTGGCAGAAGCACGGGCGCGGGTCACGCAACCTGACCTGGTCGCGCGGCTGGATCTGGTCGAGGGTCTTATCGCCGCGGATCAGCGACGCTATGGAGATGCCCAGCGTCTGCTTGCGGCGGCAGGGCCGCGTCTGGATGCGGACCGCAGGGCCGTGGCCGATCATGCGGGCTATTTCGCCCGCGCCCTTGCCGATCCCACCCGCGCGGAATCTCCTCCGCCCGGATCCGGGACACCGTCGGGTGCGCTTGCCCACGCCTACGCGCAGGCGGTCTTGCTGGACATTCCCGCCGCCCTGCGGGAACTGGCGGCGGCCGAGACGCGCTTTCCTGACCACGCGATCCTGCCCGCTGCCCGGGCGCAGCTTGCGATGCTGGTCGATGACCGCAGCCAGGCGCGGGCCGCCATCGCACGGGCGCTTGCCATCGACCCTGACGACCCAAGCGCATTGAAAGCGCAGGCGGTCTTTCTTTCGGACTTCGAAGGCCGCCATGCCGATGCCCTGTCGGTGCTGAACCGCGCGGTTGCCGAGGCCCCGGGCGTCTCGTCCTTGTGGAACCAGATCGGAACGGTGCAGTCCACGCTGGGCGCGAACCGCGAGGCCGAGGCGGCGCTGCGGCGCGCCATTGCCCTGCAGCCGATGGATCCCGTGGCCTATGTCAATCTTGCCTTCCTTTACCTGGACCAGGACCGACCGGACGAGGCCAAGCCGCTGATCGACCAGGCTTTCGCCCTGGATCCGGCGTTCGATGTGGCGCTGTTTGCGCGCGGCCGCTGGAACCTTCAGCGGGGGGATGTCGCCGCAGCCCAGGACGACCTGCTTGCGGGATCGACCGCCAACCCGGCCTATTCCCAGGGCCTGCTGTTGCTGGCGGCCGCCTATATTGCCGCCGGAGAGCGCGAACTGGCGCAGCAGGCGCTGGACAATGCGGATCGCCTTGACCCGAACGACCCTGTCACGGCACAAGCCGCCGCCTCGCTTGCAATCGATGAATACGAGGCCGACCGCGCCATTGCCGCCGCGCAGTCGGCCATGCGTCGCGCCCGTGCACGCGGCGGCGATTTCGCGGGGGCCGAGGCCAACCGGACCGAGGGGTCGCTGCTGAACCAGGCCTTCCGGTTGCAGGGCCTGGATGCCTGGGGCCGATCCTATGGCGAGGCGGTGTTCGATCCCTTCGACGGCGCAAGCCTGATCGACCAGGCCGTGGCGGGCAGTGCATCGCCCGTCGCGTCCAGCCTGGGCTATGGCGACAATGTCGTTGATCCCATACCCGACGCCGCAAGTTTTTCCGGTCTTTTCCAGGGGCTGCTGCTGTCCCCCGGTATTCTCACAGGGCGTGAACGCGGCAATGACGTGCTGCGCCGCCCCTTTGTCGAGGCGACGCTGGGCTTCGGGACGATCGCGACCGACGCGGATAGCCGAGCAATGCGCAGTCTTGAACTGCAAGGCTTCGGCCATCGTCCCGTCCCGGTCAGCGGTTATCTTCTGCTGGAACGGGAAGGGCTGGCGGACAGCCGCAGCTGGCGCGAGCCCGGATCGCAGATCCCCCTGGCCGAATTCGACCTCGACGATCGGGTGACCTCGGGTCTTGCCTATGCGACCGCCAGCGTCACACCCGATGACGACATCGTGTTCTATGGGCAGACTGGCCGCGTCAGATCCCAGGTCGGCAATGGCTTGCTCATTCTGGACGAACCGTTGCTGCCCTTCGACACCATTCTTTTCGACCGCCAACGCGAGACGCGGCTGGATCGCGCGGGCCTTGGCTGGAGCCACAGTTTCGGCTGGCACAACGTGGTCGAAGCGGCGATCTTCGGGACACGGGCTGTCCAGCAGACCAGGGAAACCGGCCTTCTGGCTTCTGCAGCCACCGGGGGGATTCTTGGCCTCCGCAACCTTGACGCGGACACCTCGCAAAGCACGCGCATGGCGGCCCTGGGCTGGCGCTATGGTCGCGGTCCATGGGTGCTGCGCACCGGGGTCGAGGTCGGCCGCGTCAAGGCATCGCGTGCGCAAAAAGACACCACGATCTTTGGCCCGGTGCCCATCGTCACAAGCGAGGAGCGAAGCCTCGCCTTCGACGTGGCCCGCGCCTGGGTCAACGTCAACCACGAGGTCAGACCGGGCCTTGCCGTCGAAGCCGGCGCCGTCGCCTTGCGCTTCGGTGGCGACGTCTCGCTTTCCAGGCTGGACCCCCGTATCGGCGTCTCGTGGCGTCCGGCGGAACGGCACTGGCTGCGCGCGGCATGGATCGCCGAGACGACCGGCACCGGGGACACCACCCTGGCGCCGGTCGGTGTCGTGGCATTGCAGCCCAGCCGTATGCCCTTGGACCCTGACGGCATTTCCAAGACCGCCGTTGTCCGATGGGACGCGGAATGGAGCGACAGCCTGTTTACCTCGGTCGATGTGCAGCGGCAGGAGTTCACCGACATTTCCGTGCCCATTCCCACCGGCCTTGACTGGATCGACGTGGTGGACGGGCGGCTGGACCGAATCTCGGCCACGGTGAACTATAAACTGCCCCAGGGACTGGGTCTGTTCGCGACCGTGGTGCGGAATGCTAGCAGGAACCGCGATCCGGCAAGCGCGACGTTTGGCGAAAGCCTGCCCTTCGTCCCTGAAGAAGCCGCGCGGCTGGGCCTGACCTGGGTCCATCCGGCGAATATCCGGGCCAGCCTTTCGGCCAACTGGGTCGGTCCCCGGATCGGTGACGAAACGGGCGGACGCGTGGAGGGCGCATGGACCACCGATCTTGAAGCGGTCTGGGAATCCCCTGACCAACGGTTCCTGGCAGAACTGAACGTGTGGAATCTGCTGGACGAGCCGTTCGAGGTTGCGCCGGGCATCAAGGGCGCGGGCCGGACCATAGAAGCCTCTCTCAGCATCAGGTTCTGACAGGGACGTCATGGCAGCCCCCTCTCGTCCATGGTGGAAAGACCTGCGCGGCGGCGGGCCTGACGCCAGACACAAGCGCCGCGCAAGTCTGGCGGTCCTGGCACTGGCGGCGGCAACGGCAGCGGGTGTCTTGTCGCAACTGCCCGCCTGGCAGCTTCTGGAGGCGCGGGCCTTCGATCACCTGTCGATGATCGCGCCACCGCCAAGGCCCGCCGACGCCCCGCTGATCGTCGCCATAGACGAGCCGTCGTTTTCGGAGATAGGACAGCAATGGCCTTGGTCCCGCGACATCCATGCGCGGTTGGTGACGGCGCTACGCGACGCGGGGGCACGGGTCATCGCCCTGGATCTGATCTTTGCCGATCCGTCAGAGCCTGGGGCCGATGCCGCCCTGGCCGCTTCGGTGGGGCCGGACACGATCCTGGCGGCCGACGAACGCATTCTCGACACGCCGCAGGCGACGCAGCTTCTGCGGACCGATCCCCTTCCGGCGCTGCTTGAGGCGGGCGCGGTTGCGGGCGTATCAACCATTCCGCTCGACCGTGACGGGACGGCGCGCCGCGTGCCTCATCAACCAGATACGTTTGCCCGCGCCTTGCTGGCAGGGCGCGGGGTGACTGTGCCGGACACGCCGCCGGGGGCGTTGATGCAGTTCTATGGGCCGGCACGCAGCATGCCCACGGTCTCTTATTATCAGGCTCTTGATCCTGGAACCTTCCTTCCCCCCGGTATCTTCACCGGACGCGATGTGATCGTGGGCTTCAGCCTTCAGGCTGCCCCGACAGCGGACGAGGGCGGCGGCGACGCCTTCACGACCCCTGCCACCGTCAGATCCGGGGCCTTGGTAGCCGGGGCAGAAATCCATGCCACCTTGGTCGCGAACCTTGTCGCGGGGGACTGGATCCGTGCGTCAGGCGTAGTGCCGCGCGTCTGCGCGATCTTCGCGGCGGCAATCCTGGCGATGGCCGTGCTGTGGTCGGGTGCGCGAAAGTGGCAGATCCCGTTGTTGATCCTGGGCCTGGCGGTTCTGCCGGTGGCCTGCTGGCTGACATTGCGGTTGGGACGTCTGTGGTTGCCGCCCCTGGCACCGATGGCGGCTTTTGCCGTAACGGCGGCGGGACAGACCTTGCGCGACTTTGCGGCCGAACGGCGCCTTCGTGCCGGGCTGACGCGCGCCTTTGCCCATTACCTCGCCCCCGCCCTTGTCGAACGCCTGGCAGCCGATCCTGGCGCCTTGCGGCTTGGTGGCGAAAGCCGAGAGATCACGGTCCTTTTCTGCGACATCCGCGGCTTTACCACCCTGGCCGAGCAGTTGCAGGGACAGCCCGAACAGCTGACGACGATCCTTCACCGGCTGATGGAACCCTTGTCCCAGGCCGTCCTGGCCGAGAACGGCACGATCGACAAGTATATCGGCGACTGCCTGATGGCCTTCTGGAACGCGCCTCTGGACGTGCCCGACCATGCAGCCCGGGCAGTGGCCGCCGGTCGCCGCATGATCGCCGCGGTTGCCGCATTGAACAAGGAGTTCGCGCGCGACGGCGTCGCGCCGCTGTCCATCGGGATCGGCATCAACACGGGAACCTGCATCGTGGGCAACATGGGTTCAGGGGCGCGCTTCGACTATTCCGCCATTGGCGACGCGGTGAACCTGGCGGCGCGGCTGGAAGGCCTGACAAAGGATATGGGCGTTCCCCTGATTGCGGGCGAGGCGACCGCAGAGGCGCTTGGTCAGCACGCGGGTCTGCGCCTGCTGGGCAGTGTCAACGTGCGAGGGCGCAGCAAAGTCACGCGAATTTACGCTTTGGAGTACGGCCCCAGACCTTGATGGTGACGCGTCGGGCGCGTCTGATGACCCTACAAATCCTTCACCAGCCGCAGGGCATCATAGATCGCGGCATGGGTGTTGCGCGAGGCGACGGCATCACCGATGCGGAACAGGCGGAAACTGCCCTTGGGGTTTGTGCGGACATCCTGACGCGCGCCGGTGGTCAGGGCCTCGTAATCGACCTCTCCACCATTCGACGACAGCGGCTTAAGGTCGAAATACAGATCGTCCAGCGGGCGGGTGCCATGGTTGACGACCACCTGATCGACGATGCGATTCCGGGTCATGTCGCCATAGTCGCTGCCCAGGGCAGCGCGCAACTGGTTGCCTTCCCGCTCGACCGATATCAGCCGCCAAGTGACGGTGAAGGTGGTGTCGCGGGCTTGCAGGCTGCGCATGTAGGGAACCAGGTTCATTGCCATCACCTCGGGGGAGAAAGCGCGGTCGGGGGTGACGATCTCGACACGCGCACCGGTCGCGGCGATCAGATCGGCAGCCTGCAGCGCGGCGTGGTCGCCCGCATCGTCGAAGATCAGGACGTTCTGGGCCGGCTTCACATCGCCCGACAGGATGTCCCAGGCCGACACGACCAGGTCGTTGCCCTGGGCCAGAACCTCGGTATGGGGCAGCCCGCCGGTGGCGATAATCACTTCGTCCGGGTCGGTGCCCAGAATGTCGTCTGCTTCGGCGAAGGTGTTGAAGCGGAAGGACACGCCCTGACGCTCGCACATGGCCTGGCGCCAGGCGATGATCGAGATCATCTCGCGCCGGCGTTCCTGCAGCGCGGTCAGGCGGATCTGGCCGCCCGGCCTGTCGGCGGCCTCGAAGACGGTCACGGCATGGCCGCGTTCGGCGGCGACGCGGGCGGCCTCCATGCCGGCGGGACCGGCGCCCACCACCGTGACGCGCTTCTTCGTGCCGGCAGGCGGGATGGTGTGGGGCATCGTCTCCTCTCGGCCTGTGGCCGCATTGTGCAGGCAGAAGGCCAGGCCACCCTGATAGATGCGGTCCAGGCAATAGTTCGCCCCGACGCATGGGCGGATGTCATCCTCGCGGCCCTCGACGATCTTTCGGACCAGATGCGGATCGGCGATATGGGCGCGGGTCATTCCGATCATATCCACCAGCCCCGAGGCGATGGCATGGCGCGCGGTCGGCACATCGGGGATCTTGGCGGCATGGAACGTGGGAAAATCCGTCGCCTTGCGGATCTGTCCCGCAAATTCCAGATGCGGGGCGTTGCGCATCCCCTGGACGGGAATCACGTCGGTCAACCCTGCATCGGTATCGATGTGGCCGCGCACCACGTTCAGGAAATCGACCAGACCGCTGTCCTTCAGCTTTCGCGATATGGCGATGCCGTCGCCCGCGTCCAGGCCGCCAGGCAGGCATTCGTCGCCGGTATAGCGCACGCCGACGATGAAATCCGGCCCGCAGCGTTCGCGGATGCCGCGCAGAACGTCGAAGGTAAAACGCAGCCGATGATCCAGATCGCCGCCATAAGGGCCATCCAGTTCGTTGGTCAGCGGCGACCAGAACTGGTCCATCAGATGGCCATAGGCTTGCAGTTCGATCCCGTCGAGGCCCGCGGCCTTCATCCGTTCGGCAGCATCGACATAGTCGCCGGTGATGCGGGCAATGTCCCAGTCTTCCAGTTTCTTCGGAAAGGACCGGTGCGCGGCCTCGCGCTGATGGCCGGGCGACACCACCGGCAGCCAGTCGGCCTTGTCCCAGCGGGTGCGCCGGCCCAGATGCGTCAACTGGATCATCACAGCGCAGCCATGGTCGTGGCATTCATCGGCAAGCTGCCGCATCCAGCCGACCACTTCGTCTTTCCAGGCAAGAATGTTGTTGAAGACCGGCGGGCTGTCCCGCGACACCGAGGCCGATCCCGCCGTCATCGTCAGCGCCACGCCAGCCTTTGCCCGCTCGACATGATAGGCACGGTAGCGTCCCTTGGGCATCCCGTCCTCGGGATAGGCCGGTTCATGGCTGGTGATCATGATGCGGTTGCGAAGCGTCAGGTGCTTGAGCTGGAAGGGCTGGAGTAGGGGGTCGGTCGCCATGGGCCTGCCTGCAAGATCAACGTGCAAGATCGGATCATGCCCAAAATGTTCACAGATGTCAATTTTATAAACATGACTGAACCCTGTAGGGCTTGTGCTGAACATTTGGCTTGTTCGGGAGGAGGCAACCGCATACCCATCGACAATGAACCACGACAATGCAGCGGAAAAGGGGTGGCGCGGCTCGCGCGAGGGTTGGCTTGAGGCCGGCTATCAGGCATTGATCGAGGGCGGCGTCGATGCCGTGAAGATCCTGCCGCTCGCCAAGCGGCTGAACCTGTCGCGCACCAGCTTCTATTGGTTCTTCGAGGACCGCGAAGCATTGCTGGCTGCCCTGATCGACGGCTGGGAACAGCGGACCACAAGGCCGCTGGTCGAAGCGACCACCCGCTATGCCGAAACCGTGTCCGAGGCGATGCTGAATGTGCTTACCTGCTTTCTGGCGGCAAACACCTTCGATGCCCCGCTGGAGTTCGCGGTGCGAAGCTGGGCCTTGCAGGACGAAGGCGTGGCTGACCGTGTCAAGGCCGCTGACGAGGCTCGGTTGCAGGCCATCACCGCCATGCTGGTCGGGTGGGGCCACCCTCCGGACGAGGCCGATATCCGTGCCCGCACCGTCTATCTGGTCCAGATCGGCTATATCTCGATGCAGGTCAAGGAGGACGTCGAAACCCGTCTTGCCCGCATTCCCATGTATGTCAGGATCTATACGGGCCAGGAAC
The DNA here is from genome assembly GCF_030846195.1 of Paracoccus yibinensis. Classification (GTDB taxonomy): domain Bacteria; phylum Pseudomonadota; class Alphaproteobacteria; order Rhodobacterales; family Rhodobacteraceae; genus Paracoccus; species Paracoccus yibinensis. The sequence continues at coordinate 13,881 of NZ_JAVCWH010000001.1, read as the reverse complement.
CCGAGCCGCGCGAAATCGCCCGCTTCAACGCCGGGATTCGCCAGGGACAGGGGTGTTGAAGCGGGCAAGCCAACGGACAGAGGCATCATGCGCATAGGGATCGTCGGCGGACGGGATCGGCGCTTGGCGATCGGCTGCCGGCCCCCTGCCCAATGCCGCCGAATCTGGCGCCTCCCGGAGGCGCTGGAGGGACGATCAAGGGCTCGCGGGCGAAGATCGGCAAGCCGTCACGACGATCCTGTCCGCCATCGGCAGTTCGGACGAGGCTACAGAGAGAAATCCCGGATTGACCTGATGGCCGCACTGTCTGGTTCAAGCGCGGCTATGGCGGACGACATGACCAGGCAGGGCGTGCCCCAACGGATTGCCTGGCGCGCCACCTAAGCTGCGGTATGCGGCCGGGCTGCAATGCTGGCCGGGCGGATTATGGCGGCACCACGGCAGCGGGCATCGGGGCGGCTGACGCCGAAGGTTTCTCCGAAGCCCTCCAGGAGGCATTGCTTGCCGCGAGGGAAAAGGCGCGGGCCTTCGCCGCCACACCCGGGTCGCATTGGACCCACTGGCCCGACTGCACGATCGGCGTTTGCAGTCGGCACGGACCACCGTCTTTGCAAGCGCGGTCCTTCCGCCAGTTCGCGGCCTGGCGTTCCGCAGCCTTGCATCCTCTGGTAATCCCCTAAACGATCCACAGAATTTGTGGACAAGTCCCGCCGGTGCGGCCTCGGTGGGAAATCGGCGTGGGGCGGGACTTGCCGATGCCTTTGGGGGGGAGCGACCGCGCCAGTGTGGATTTTATCCCCCGCCTGCGGGCCGAACCGGTGGGGTATTCCGCCCGATGACATGGCGGTGACCCAGTACGGTGCAGGACTGCATCGCCGTCGATATGTCCCGGGCCAAACTGGACAAAATCGGTATACCCGCCCCCCCGCCGCTGGCCGTCTGGGTCATGCCGGCGCGCAGGTCGGTCGGCGAGTCTGTGGCCCCCGCAGGGCGCTTGCGTCCCATAGGGGCAGCGAGGTCTGGTAATCGTCAACCTCACGGAAACCGGACGCGGTGGAACACCAGGGCTTGCCAGGCCAGGTCGGATCCTTCTCTCCGGCGACGGCACCTGAAATGCAGCCTTCTGGCGGGCACCAACGCCACGGCAAATTCAGCAAACGCGTAGCGCAGGGCGGCACGCATCGTCATGGACAAGGGCCACCCCCCGTCGGAGGATCTGCGCCCGGGCATGTCGTTGGTGCTCCATGGGGGACCGGCGAGGCGGCGGATTGAGCTTATGGACAGGAACCACGCCACAACGCGGTTGAACCTGGTCTGCGCCTGCGGAAAGATGCCCAGGAACCGCAGACGGAGGGACTGATGGACCGCGACAGCCTGGAACTGAGAACGACCGTCACAGCCGATGGCACGCTGCGGCTGGAGCTGAAGCCCTTGACGCTTCCCGATCCCGGCCCGGGCCAGCTTCTGGTCCGCGTCGAGGCCGCACCGATCAATCCCTCGGACTTGGGGTTGATGTTCGGCCCTGCCGACATGGAGACGCTGGCCTGGGACGGCCAGGCCCTGACCGCCCGCATTCCGCCTGCCGCCATGCCCGCCATGCGCGCCCGGATCGACCAGCCGCTTGTTCCCGGTAACGAAGGAGCAGGCACCGTTGTCGCGGCGGGGCCGGACCAGCAGCACCTGCTGGGCAAACGGGTCGCCATGCTGGGAGGGTCCATGTATGCGAAGCTGCGCCTGATCGCCGCCGCTGACTGCCTCGTCCTTCCCGACGGCGCCGGACCCGAGGAAGGCGCGGCGCTGTTTGTCAACCCGATGACCGCCCTGGGTTTTGTCGAGACCATGCGGGCCGAGGGACACAGCGCAATCGTCCATGCGCCCGCCGCCTCCAATCTGGGACAGATGTTGGTGCGGATCTGCAAGGCCGACGGCATCGGTCTGGTGAACATCGTCCGCAGCCCTAGGCAAGTGGCCCTGCTGCGCGACCTGGGCGCCGAGCATGTGGTGGACAGCAGCAGCGACAGCTTTCGCGACGACCTGACCCAGGCCATCGCCGCGACCGGCGCCACCCTGTCCTTTGACGCCATTGGCGGAGGCGAGACGACCAGCATCGTCCTGAACGCCATGGAGGCCGTCGCGCAGGCCAACATGACAAGCTATGACCGATATGGCTCTGCTGTGCCGAAGCAGGGCTATATCTATGGCGCCCTGGACACCGGCCCAACGGTCCTGCGCCGCGGCTTCGGCTTCAGCTGGAACGTGGGGGGCTGGCTGCTGTTCCGGGCCTTGCAGCGCCTTGAGCCGACCGTCATCGGGCGGATGCACCAGCGGATCCTGGCCGAGATGACGACAACCTTCGCCAGCCATTACACCGCCCGCGTCACGCTGGAACAGGCGCTGCAACCCGAAACCGTCGCGGCCTATGGCCGCAAGGCCACAGGAGAAAAGTACCTGATCACCCCATCAGGACAGTGAGTGGTTCAGGGCCGTGGTGCATGTGCAACATCAAGGGCGATGCAAGTCATCATTTGACAATTTTCGGAACCTGAGGGCGGGGCAGGGCTGTTGGGTTCGTGAAACCTGAACCCAGGAACATCCCATGCCTGTCATCAGCTTTGCCCCGAACCCCTTCGAATGGACCGTCGGCGTCTTTTCCGTGGCCGACGAACGAGGAAACGTAACCGCGCGCCGCTGCTGTTTCGGCCCCTATGTCGTCACCTGGCACTGACGGACGGCCGCCGGGCCTCCTGGATTGCCACTGAGGCCGGCGCTTGCGCAAGGTTAGCCATTCGCACAGGGCGCGTAACCTTGTCGGCAAGGGCCGCCGCGCATCAAGGCACAAAGACTGCCTCATCCCTGGAGGGCGCAACTGATCGCTCGGAAGATCCGCACCCTACGCTGCTCTGGGTAAAGACAAGGGTAGCCAGACTTCCGGGGTCGGCGCCGAAGTCGATCTCCGCGTCACAGGTCTCGGCGGCCACGGACCGGTTTGGGGCTCGTGAAGTCTTATGGAGGCTGACGGGCGAACCACAGTCAGTCCGTCAAATCACCAGCCCCGGTTTGCCTCCGCCGCAAGCCGGGCATCTGCGTGCGTGGATGTCCGAGCCGTTCGCTCCGTAATTCACGCCGCATTGCCCGCAGCAGAGGCGATAAACCTGCTGGTTGTGGTCCGTTCCAGCGCGCCCTGTCGGACCGATCACCACCTGGCCATTGGGATTGCGATAGCCTGGTGTCGTTGTTCCCTTGCCCGGGCGAGCGCGGGGCAGTCCAGTCACCTTGCCCGCCGCTGATTTCGAGGCAGGCGGCTGGTCTGAGATCACCCCGAGGATCCAGCCCTCGTGCCGGGCGAGTCGAGCTGTAACCTTGCTCAGCTTTGGGGCCAAGGCCTGAGGCAGGCGCCCGTCCACATCTGCGTCGCGCAGCCAGGATGCGGTCGCAAAGGCATCATGCTGATCAGCCGTCCGGCCCTCGGTGGCATAGGCGGCGCTGTAGAGACGGGGATAAGCCTCGACCAGCGCCGAACTGTTCGTGGGTATCTTCCAGCCGTCGAAGGGCCAGACGTGCAGCTTCGGCAGGGCGCGGCGGATGTGGCGCAGGAAAGGCAGGCCGGCATGGGTCGATTTGGCGACCTGACCCGTGACGCCGAAATGAAAGACCGACTTTCCCCGGGCCAGTTCCTCTGCCTTCCGGCGCCAGCGGGTCTGACCCTTGCGGCAGGCCGCCAGTGCCGCAGCCGCGTCCCCTCCATGCCTCAGGGAATCAACGGAGAGGCCGGGCATGTCCGTGGGCCAGTGGCGGTGGAAGTCGTCGAGAAAGACGTCCCAGTCGCGGGGCAGGGCGTGTTCCTCGAAGTAGGCCTCGGGGAATGAGAAGGCATGGTCGATGCCGACGATGGTGGAGATGGGTTCGGCGAGGCGCTCGATCAGCCACCCGGCGAGGGTCCGGCGCGTCCAGTAGTGCTGTGGGCCTGGCGGCGGGCCGATCTCTGCCGCAGGGCCACCGCTCTCGGTCTGGTAGACCCGCAGCCCCGGGAGACTGGAGTCTGCCGTCTTCGCCCCTGAATAGTCGATGCCGATGGTGCGCTGGAACTGCATCGCATCATCCTTCACGGCAGGTCTCCTCTGTCGTAGCAGCACGAACCACAGACGGGGTCGCGAACGGCGATGGATCAGGCCTGGAGCGAGGTGCGCCTGCTAGCCCATGGGGAAGAACCAGACCCCTATGCAGTCAGTAACACGGCCGGGGCCGAAAACGCGACATGCAAACTGCTGAGCTTGGCTGGCCCGCCAACTATCAGGCACCTCCTCCGAATTGCGCCTGTTGAGATCCCGCTGCCTCCTTCACGAGCTGAAGGCGAGCCAGTGATCCAAGTCGCTGAACAATGTCGGGCCGAAAACCAGTGCGTGCGGGCAGGGCTGCGTGTCATTAACCGACAGCAAGGCCGACTGAATTATTGACTGGCGAAGTCCTGCACGCTTACCTGCCGCACCGCGGAATACAATTGAGGGGCACGCATGGAACAGAGGCGGCTTGGCAACCGCAAAGTCGGTGCCATTGGCTTTGGCGCGATGAGCTTTGGAGGAATGTTCGGCGCCACCGATGAAGCGACATCCCTTAGGTGCCTTGACGCGGCGGTGGACGCGGGCATCAGCCATTTCGACACCGCCGACATCTACGGCATGGGCGTGTCGGAAGAGGTCATCGGCAACTGGGGGCGCCAGGATGTGCACCTTGCCACCAAGTGCGGCATCATCAACGGGCCGCCTCGGGCCGTGCGCAACGACGAGGCATATATCCGCAACTGTCTGGAGGAGTCGCTTCGACGACTGCGTCGCGAGCATGTCGATCTTTACTATATCCACCGCCGCCAGCCCGAGATCCCCATAGAAGATCTGGCGGGAACGATGGCAAGGCTTGTCGAGGAAGGGAAAATAAGCGGGTATGGCCTGTCCGAGGTCGCGCCCTCGACCGTGCGCCGGGCTCATGCCGAATATCCGCTGACCGCTGTCCAGAATGAATTCTCCCTCTGGACGCGCATGCCCCAGCTTGGCCTGATCCAGACCTGCAAGGAACTGGGGGTTGCCCTTGTCGCATTTTCTCCGCTGGGGCGGGGGATGTTCGGCCGAGAGCCCCTGAAGCGGGATTTCCGCGTCGGCATCGACTTCCGGGACACCAATCCCCGGTTCCTCGAACCGAACTTCTCGGCCAATCTATGTGCCGTTGCGCCGTTTCGCGCCCTTTGCGCCGCGCGAGGGTGGACGGTACCCGGTGCGGCGCTTGGCTGGGTTCTGGGGCAGGGGGATCACATCATACCCATTCCGGGCACGCGGACGGCAGAGCACCTTGGCGACTGGAAAATCCCCGATCTGAGCACGTCGGACCTTGCGGAGATTGACAGCATCCTTCCGGCCGGATTTGCGCACGGCGACCGGTATGGTGATCACCAGATGGCGTTCGTCGAGCGTTATTGCTGAGCCAAGCACCGAAGAACGCTGTAGAGCCATTCGTCATTCCTTGTCCGCACGAAACCTGCGTCTGCCATACTAGCGCCAGCACTTCATCTGGCTTGATGCTCGCCCCGTTTTGATGGGGCAGATCCGGGCGCACCAATTATCGGGCAGGCAATGGCGCAAGCGGCCGGAACGGTTTCGCGGCCTGCGCCGTTGCCATGGATCGAAAGGGTTTCCCGATGATCCGAACGGTTTTCGGCACGGCCATCACGCTCGTCGGTATATGGTATGCCGGTGCCATGGTTCTTGCGCGGGTCGAAGACGGCGATGATTTGACCTACCGCAAGCCGGAAGCGTCCATCGGATTGCCTGGGGTTCAACAGATGCCCCCGCGACCTTTCCAGCTTCCTTTGGCAACCCTGCCAGGACGGTTCTCTCCGCCCTCTGTGCGCTCCGACCTGTCGCTCAAGGTCGCCAGTGCTCCCGCGCCTCGCCCGGCAAAGGTCGACACTCGTCGGCCGAAGCCGCGTCCCGCCACCGCGCGGCAGATCCTGCAAGGCGCCGCCATTCCCTTGCCGCCCGACTCGCTGCGCAATGCAAGCGATCTGTCCTGCATCGCTGTGGCGATCTACCATGAGGCCCGTGACCAGGAGGATCTCGGGCAGCGTGCTGTCGCATCGGTGATCGTTCAACGCGCCGCAATTCCGCACCGATGGGGGAACACGGCCTGCGGGAACATCGTCCCCTCGCAATTCAGCTTCCTCACGTCGCAGTACGACTATCCGCCCATAGACGACAGGGAAGCTTGGGAAAGGGCGGTCCGGTTCGCGGCCCAGGCACTGCTTGAAGGTCCGATGCCCGAATTGAAAGGCGCTGACCATTATCACGCCACATCCGTGTCCCCAAGCTGGGTTCCGGCCATGGTCCGGGTGCGGCTGATCGACGACCATGTGTTCTATGTCGATCCCCGTTCGTCCCTTTCGCTGTGATGCTGCTTTCGGTGCCGCGCGGCTGCGTCGGCATCAGTGGACACGCGCTGATCGCAAGGCTGCCCTGCGGATAACCGCCTGCCATATCCTCGCAGCTTTGCGCATCGAGGCCGAAAATGGTATTTTGCACGTGAGCGCGTCAGAATGGCGCGGATTTTGGTGGTACAGTCATGGTTCAGCATTCGCCAGAACCGCAGCACCAGACCGTAGCTGATGCTCCGGCTGCCAGATTTCTTCCCTATGATCCTGAAGAATGGAAACAACGGGTAGCGGCTGCCCGCGCCAAGCGGGAAAAGGTCTTGCAGCAGCGTGCAGCAGAGCAGCAGCGGACCGTCCACGGCGGATGCCCCAAGCCTTGCGAGCGCGCTGACTTGCCTGACATGGTGCCACCTGCAAGCGTGCCGGCGCTGATGAACACTGCCGAGGACGGGCAGCCGAAAGCCGCAAACCGCGTAGCGCATCTTTTCGGTCCGCCCACGGCCTTTGCCGCATGGCGTCAGGCGAAAGACAAGCCTGCGTTTGGCGGCAGAGTGCAGCCGATGCTGTTTGGGCTGGTGATTGGTGGTCTGGCAGGTGCCTCCCTCGTCAGTCCTGGCGCAACTCGTCCCGACGCGGGTGATTTCCCGAAGTTGGGTGATCCGCCGGTTGTCTCGGCTGGCGTTCCCTTGGATGCAGCGCTTTCCTATGTGACGCCGGTCATGTCGGCACCTTCGGCAGCGGTGTTCCTGGATTCCGGGACTGGTCCTTCGGCGGATCCGCAGGCAAGGACTGTTGCGCCCCTTGACGCGCTGTCTGCCTCGTTCTCGCCTGGACCGAAGATGGCTGCCTTGGCGGCAACGACGGCTGCGCCCAGCACGCCAGAAATTTCCGCACTTCCTTTCGCTTCCGAACAGCCTGACCTCGAGGCAAGCCACGGGGTTGCGGCGCAGTCGTCTGGCGCGGCCTTCGGAGAGGCAGAGCAAGCTCTCTTTCTGTCACGGCCGCAGCTTGTCCGTCCCGAGGTGCCGGAGGCAGATGCCATTCCGCAGCGACCGCCGGTCTTGCTGGAAATGCCAACCATGCGCCTGGCCGTCTACGTCCCCGAGCGCATGGCGGCCGAAGGGCGAACCGAAACCATGGCGCGGCTTGCAGAGGCGGGATGGTCGCCCGAGGAGGCTTCGACACCGTTCACAATCGGCGAAACCCATGTCCGATATTTTCATCCCCAGGATCGGAAGGCAGCCGAGGAACTTGCAGCTTCGCTGGACACTGCGGCGCGGGACTTCGTCAGCTTCACGCCATCCCCAGAGGAGGGGTATCTGGAACTATGGCTGGGCGGCCGAGGAGCGCCCCCGAAGCCAAAGCCGGTCATTACCCGCAGGGGCGATCCAGACCCGGCCCGGGCCAACAGGGACAGAAGCGGCGCCGAGGCACCCCCGGCAACAGCAGAGGGCCGTCGGCGGTCCATATTTGGCCGGGGAGACAATGAATGGCTGCGCACCTCGAACAGCCGCAATCGGGCGGGCGTCCGGAACAGAGCAGAAAGCAATGCCGTTGCGAGAACTGGAAACACCGATGGCAACGGCGCCGAGGATAGGGCTGATGACGGCAGAGGCAGTGGCGGCAACAAGGGGAGTAGTCCGGGCGGCGACAATGCCGGCGGCGTTGGAAACGGTGGCGGCAGTGCAGGCGGCAATAAAGGCGGGAGTGGCAGCAACGGCGGCCGCGGAAACGGCGGCGGTAGTGCAGGGGGCCACGGCGACGGCAAGGGAGGCGGCAAGGGAAGCGGCGGCGGTCACGGGAACGGTGGCGGCAAGGGGAATGGCGGCGGACAAGGAAACGATGGGGGCCGCGGAAACGGCGGTAGCCATGGGAATGGTGGCGGACACGGGAACGGCGGTGGCAACGGGAATGGTGGCGGCAACGGCAGGGGGGGCGGACGTGGGTGAGCTACTCTCCATAACTTAAACCCCGATCGTCTGACGGGGTCTGGCGTGACTTGAGCCGCTTGTTGCCCCTGGAAACCGGGTCGGCCGATGTCGGCTATCTGTCCATCGACCACCGCCGGTGGCTTGCCGCCCAAGGCTGAACGCGGGCGCTGCGTCGAATGCCAGCTTCCTCCGCCGTCCGAGGCGACGTAACCCCATATGCGCTGAACACGATGGTGGCCTTACCTGTGTCTCTCCCCAGGCGGCGGCGGGAACGCCGCCATTGGCAGCCTAGTCGCGATGTTCGGGCAGGGCTTTCAGATCCTCCTTGCTCCACCGCGATACGGCATGGACCACGCCATCGCCGTCACGCATGACGTCCAGGTCCGATACCGGGACCAGGACAGGTTTCGATCCGATGCCCAGAAACCCGCCCACGTCGATCACCACCTGCGCATTGCTTCCAGAGCCATGCACATGCGACACGCTGCCGATCGTCTGGTCTCCGGGACCATAGACGGATGCGCCCGTCAGCACCGCATCGGTCAGTTCATCCGGCAAAAGCCGGGGGTGTTGGGAATGGTCCATGCCTTTCCTCCATTGGCTTGTCGATGCCAGGCCAACGCGGCAGGCAGGCGCGCGTTCCCATGTCCTCAGTTGAGGTATTTTTCTGGATCGACGCTTTCGAAGCCCTGGCGCACTTCGAAATGGACAAACCCGCCCCCGCCTGCCTTGCCGATGGACTGGCCGGCTGACACGGTGTCGCCCTTGGCTACGTCAAGACCGTCGAGACCCGTATAGACGGTCATCAGGTTGCCGTCGTGGCGAACCACCACGATGGGCGCGCCGGTGGTGTCCTTGGTCACAGCGGCAACCGTGCCGCTGCCCGCCGCCTTGACCGCCGTTCCGGCGGTGGCGGAGATGTCGATGCCGTCGTTCCTGCCCTTCTCATAGACACGGATGATCGACCCCGACACCGGCATCTGGAACCGGCCCCCGGCGGATGCGGCGGTCCGCGTCGCACCCAGGTCGGTCGTGGGCGCGGCGGGGCCGGGTTCAGCCGCAGGTATGGTGGTTTCCGAGGGAAGCGGGCGTTCGGCGGAAGGCGGGCGGGGTGTGGGGCTGCCGCTGCCGGGCGCGGTCGTGACGATCGCCGGATCCGGGGCCTTCTGCCCGGCAACGGGCACGATCAGCCGCTGCCCGACGCGCAGCCCCATGGACGAGGGCAAGCCGTTCCAGGCCGCCAGATCCTGAACGCTGACATCGTATTTTCGGGCAATCGACCAGGCCGTCTCGCCTGCGACGACAATATGCTGCGCGGGATTGGCAGGACCGGGCGCGGGCTGCCTGGTCGCGGCCGGGGAGGAGGTGCCTTGCGCCGGCTTTTGCGCAAACGGATCGGACACGACAGCCCTGCCGCCCGGTCCCGGCGCCGCCCCGCCCGCGCCGACGCGCTGGGGCAGGACCAGAACCTGCCCTGCGCCCAAGGGGGCATTCGCAGGCAGGGCATTGTGCTGGGCCAGCCGCGCGGCATCGACACCCAGGCGAGCCGCGACGGACCCGATCGTATCGCCGCTGCGCGCCACCGCCACCTGATAGGTCGGGAAGGTGATCACTCCCCGGTCATCGGGTTGCGGACGCGGCGCGGCGCCGGCGGCGGCATCGGCCGTGTTCAACGCCCCGGGCATCCAGCCGCGCAGGTCGGCATCGAAGCCCGTCGCGCCGCATGACGCCAAAAGAAAGGCAGCCGCCCCGACGCTGGCGGCCTGTCGAAAAGTCCTGCTCATTTCCGTCGTCCTCAACCTGCCGTGCCGCAGATCCGGGTCATGTCGGTCCCAACCCTTCGACCAGCGGCACAAATCGCACCTGACGCAATTCGCCATAGTCATAGCCGGTGTCCGTCCGGGTGACGCGGATCAGCGTCTGGACCGCATCGGATTGTCCCACCGGCACGACCATGATACCGCCGATCTTCAACTGTGCCAACAGCGGGCCGGGCGGATCCTCGGCGGCGGCGGTGACAAGGATGCGATCAAAGGGCGCCTGATCCGGCAGGCCGCGCGATCCGTCGGCCACCTGCGCGGTGATGTTCGACAGGCCCAGCTGGCGGAAGATCACCTCGGCTTCCTGCACGAGGCGGCGGTGCCGGTCCACGGTATAGACGCGGCGGCACAGCCCCGACAGAACCGCCGCCTGGTAGCCGGACCCCGTCCCGATCTCCAGCACGGTGTCGCGCGGGCCGGGGTTCAGCGACTGCGTCATCAGCCCGACAACGGATGGCTGGCTGATCGTCTGCCCGCAGGGGATGGGCAGAGGCGTGTCCTCGTATGCGCGGTCGGCGAACTGGCCGCGAACGAACAGCCCCCGGTCGATCTTCTCCATCGCTGCCAGCACGCGCGGATCGGTAACGCCGCGTGACCGCAACTGGAACAGAAAGCGCATCTTGCGCTCGGCCGGGTCGTCTTCGTCGTCGTGACCTTCGCTCATAGGCTCTCCGCCTTGGGGCTGTCTTCGTCGAACAGGTTTTCCATCTCGCGCAGCGACACGTGGCAGGTCAGATCCGCCCGCATGGGCGTGACCGAGATGAAGCCGTCCATGTTGACCGCGACATCGGTGCCGGGCCGTGCGGGGGCATTCTGCGCGCCGCCAGCCGCCCACATGAAGCGGCGGCCATTGGGCGCGGTATAGGGCACGACGCGGAAATTCGTGCCCTGCCTGCGCCCCTGCGGCACCACGCGGGTGCCTTGCACCGCCGACGCCGGAACAGGCGGAAAGTTGATGTTGTAGAACAGCCGGAAATCCGCGTCCGAGGTCCAGTCGCCATGATCCAGCAGCCGCCGGATCACCGCCGCGCCATGTTGGCGGGCGCCTTCGAACGGATCGGCCAGGGCCGATGTCTTCGGTCCCAGGTATTGCGAGAGGGCGATGGCGGGCAGGCCCTGCAGCGCGGCCTCCATGGCGCCGCCGATGGTGCCGGAATACATCGCGTTCTCGCCCGAATTGTTGCCCCGGTTCACGCCCGACAGCACCAGGTCGGGCGGCGCGTCCGCCATGATGTCGCATAGTGCGGCCAGAACGCAGTCGGCGGGGCTTCCCTCGGTCGCGTAGCGGCGTTCGTCCAATCTCGCCACCATGGTCGGGTGGGAATAGCTGATGCAATGGGCGACGCCCGATTGTTCGAACGCTGGGGCAACCGTCCAGACCTGACCCGAAGGACCCGCAAGCGTTGCCGCGATCTCGGCCAGAACCTCAAGCCCCGGTGCGTTGATGCCGTCGTCGTTCGTGATCAAGATGCGCATTTTCCGCCGGTCCTGGGGCGCGGGACAGCGCCAGTTCACGTCTTCGTTCCTGCTTAGCCGCGCGGTTCCTGCGCTTCAAGCGCCCGAAAGCGGTTTGACGGCATTGCCGGGTCGTTGCATCCTTTTCGATGACGCAAACGGCGCGCGGGTTCATGCAGATCTACCTTCCCATCGCAGAGGTGTCCGTGAACGCCTTCACGCTGATCGGCCTTGGCGGGCTTGTCGGCGTGATGAGCGGGCTGTTCGGCGTGGGCGGCGGCTTCCTGATCACGCCGCTGTTGTTCTTCATCGGGATCCCGCCCGCCATCGCCGTGGCCACCGGCGCCAATCAGGTCGTCGCCTCGTCCGTGTCCGGCGTCCTTGCGCATGTGAAGCGCAAGAGCGTGGACTTCAGGATGGGCGGCGTGCTGCTGGCCGGAGGTCTGATCGGGTCATGGATGGGCGTCTGGGTCTTCACGCTGCTGCAGGACCTGGGTCAGGTCGACCTGGTCGTGCAACTGTGCTATGTCGTCTTCTTGGGCCTGATCGGCGCGATGATGCTGCAGGAAAGCGTCCGCGCGCTGCGGCGATCGTCCAAGCCCGGCCACCGCAAGCGGCTGCACCAGCACAATTGGGTCCACCGTTGGCCGGTGAAGGTCAAGTTCCGGGCGTCGGGGCTGTATATCAGCGTCTTTCCCCCGCTGCTGGTAGGGGTTGCGGTAGGCGTCCTGGCGGCGATCATGGGTGTCGGCGGTGGCTTTATCATGGTGCCCGCGATGATCTATCTGCTGGGGATGCCCACGAAGGTTGTCGTGGGCACGTCGCTGTTCCAGATCACCTTCGTCACCGCCTTCACCACGCTGATGCACGCCGTCAGCTACAACACGGTGGACATCATGCTTGCAGTGCTGCTGATCCTGGGCGGCGTGGTAGGCGCGCAGTTCGGCACCACGCTGGGTGCGCGCCTGCGGGCCGAACAGCTGCGCATCCTGCTGGCGCTGCTGGTGCTGGCGGTTTGCGGCAAGCTGGCGCTGGATCTGTTCCTGACACCCGATGACCTTTACGCCATCCAGCCGGGGATCGGCTGATGCGGGCGGCATGGGCCGGGTTGGTCCTGCTGGCGCTGTCGGGCATGGCTGGCGCGCAATCGACGGTGTCCGATGCTCCGCCGCGGGACCAGTCCTTGCCGCCTACGGAAACGGTTGTGGCGGGCCTGTCCAGCGACAGTGTGGCGATCACCGCCAGCTTCGACGGGTCAGACATCCTGATCTATGGCGCAATCAAGCGTGAAGGTCCCATCCCACCCGGCCCCCCGTTGCAGGTCATCGTCACGGTCGAGGCCCCTTCGCGCGGCGTCACGGTCTGGCGCAAGGAACGCAAGGCGGGGATCTGGGTCAATTCCGAATCCGTCAGGATCGGCGCCGCGCCGGGTTTCTATGCCGTCGCCACCTCCGCCGCGCTTGAGGACATCCTGCTGCCGGAATGGGACAGCCGCTATCGCATTTCGCTTCCCCTTGCGATGCGGGCCTTTGCGGGCCAGGTCGCGGTCGAAAGCGCCGTTCCCTTTACCGAAGCCCTGATCCGCATCCGAGAGGACGAGGGGCTTTACCGCCTGGACGAGGGCAGCGTGTCGCTGATCGACCAGACGCTGTTCCGCGCCGATGTCAGCCTGCCTGCGAATCTCGTCGAGGGCGCCTACAAGACCCGCATCTTTCTGCTGCGGAACGGGCAGGTGATCGACGTGTTCGTGGCGCCCATCAACGTGCGCAAGGTGGGGGTGGAACGCTGGCTATATCGGTTGGCGTTCGATCAGCCGTTTCTTTACGGGCTGATGTCGCTGGGGGTTGCGGTCTTTGCGGGGTGGGGGGCGTCGGCGGCGTTCCGAAAGCTGCGGCGGCCTTGAGTGCAGATGCTGCGATTTCCTTCGACCGGGCGGAAAAAGGAAACGCATTGCGTTTCCCCGCCCGCGTGACCGGGTGCCATCAGAAACATTCCCATCACGCGACCCCGGTAGGCCAGCGCCCGACCCGGTGGGCGTGAAGCGCCCGCCGGTGGCGGGGCGGGCGCTGGCCGGGCCTTTGAGGCCCAGCGGCGTTGGTTGATATGGAGCCACGTGGCGAAGGCGATGGCCTTCGCCAAGCTAACGGCTCCGCCCCAAGACTAGGGAGTGTCCTGAACTTTGTGTATCTGGCCCGGTCCATGCGGTTTCAGATACTCAAGCGTCGAAGCGCTCGCCGAACATTATGGCGAACTGATTGCG
>NZ_JAVCWH010000019.1 GCF_030846195.1 Paracoccus yibinensis | reverse complement strand
CTGTCGCAGAAAGGGAAAGGGTGGACGACTTTTACGCCGCCCGCAGCAGCTCCATGCCGCCGCTTCCGTGGCCTAATTTCTCACTGCCGTTCTCAGCGCTCGCCGTATCTTTTTGCGCAGAACCGTCCGTCCTGTGCCGTCGGCTCCATGCACCTGGAACACATTCTTCGCCAGATCGAGCCCGACCGTGATAATCTCCGACATGACCGCTCCCCTTGTGGATCGTTGCAGACCCACCTTGGCACATCAGATGCCGTCGGGGGCGGTCACATCATCAATGCCATGTGCCTCAGAAAGGCAGGCGATTTGGAACCTGCAGAATTTCTTCGGCCATTTAGCAGCATAGCCACGTCAATCTATGCTTGCATGCGAGAATAAGCTTCGCGTCTTGGTGAGACGGGAGACAGCAAGCTCAGATAACTGGATTATTCGGTGCCACCACAATAACAGCCGCTTTCCCGATCACTTATCCGGCCACACCCAAAAACAAGGCAAGCGCTCTGTTGACCTCAAGCATGGCAGTGTCATCAAGCCGACCGAAGGTCTTCCCCAGCTTGTCTGTCCGAACTGTCATGGCCTTGTCGATCATGATCTGAGATGTTGCTCGCAACCCATTCTCTGCTGCTGGCTCGACTGTCAGCCTGATCAAGGGCGCTTCGACTAGGCTAGAGGTAACCAGGAGAACCGTTGTGGTGGCGGTATCTGGAAACCGATCGGATTGGATCACAAGAGCTGGACGGGGTTTGCCATGATCACCTTGAAGAGCAACCGTCACCAAGTCTCCCCGCGTCACTCCCAGCCTTCCACGTCATCAAGGGCGGCATCCATGAAGTCATTCAAGGCAGCATCAGAGCAGTCCGACTGAGCGACAAGGGCTGCCTGGCGTCGGCACTCGGCTTCAAAGCCCGGGCGGCGCGTATCCGGCACCCAGATCTGAACGGGGCGCAAACCGGCAGCCCGCAGGGCGTCTCGGCGTTTCTGAACACGCTGTGAAATGGATGCTGGCATGGCGGCCTCCGATCGTGTTACATGTAACAAGTCCCTACGTGCTTATCAAGGTGGTTTAAGCGGGAACAGCTTGGGTCTATCCCATTGATCATCCGGATGCCCTTATCGCACGAAACCCTATAGCACCGCTAGTTCCACCACGATCCCCACCCCGATGGTCCAAAGAGCCAGCGAGGACAGGCAGTATAACCCATTCCAACGGAGCCCGACGACAGAGGGCGTGCGTCCAATTAGGGCTCCGGCATAAACGACCGTGGTAATCAGCGGGGTAAAGCCCATGACGCAGCCCCAGGTGCCAGCCAAGCTTAGCGCGGCGGCGGCATCGCTAAGGCCGAGGATGTCAAGCTGTGTCACCAGGCTGCCCATCACCGATGCCGTAATGATCGGGTTGATCCCCACTGCCGCCAGCCCGAACATGGACAGGTTCAGCAGGGCGATCATCTGCCAGGGCGCTCCGATCATCGAGGCGACTGCAGCCTGGACCTGGTCAATCGGCAGTAGTTCCAGCACTAGGACGGACAGCAGGCCGGCCGAGGCGAAGACGCCGATCTCGGGCGCAGCCAGTGGAAAGCGGCGGATCGTCCCGGTGGCGGCGTGTCGCGCCTGAGTCATTGCCCCGGTTCCGCCACGGTGGCCCAGCCATGCCGCCCAAGCCAGGCTATAGGCCGGCACTGCGATTAGAAGTGCCTGCTGGAACTGCAATCCGGTAGCGGCGTGCATCACGAAAACAAGACCTGCCAACAATCCTACATGGGTGACCAGGATCGCCACGCCGCTCCAGTCGGCAGTTCGCGGGCTCGGACCCGGTTTCAGACCGGCTGGAATGCGAGGCGCGCCTATCCAGTCCAGAAACCAGCCCCAGCCCAGGAACAGTACGGCCGCGGCTAGTCCCGCCGGTGCCACGTCGCCGTATCGCAGGTCGGGCATTGCCAGAAGCAGCGCATTCAGACCCAATCCGATGGGCGACCACAAAGGGGCTAGAGAAAACCCGCGCAGCACCGCCGTTGTCATGCGGCGCAGACGCCATTCGCGCAGGTGGGCGGGCAGGTGGCCACTTGTTTCCTCCAGCGACCGGCGCGTCATCTCCAGCAGGATGGCGATGCCGCCCAGGTTGATCAGGACCCCAAAGACATGGCCGCCGAAGTTCATTGCCAGATAGCGCCGCCCCGGCGGACACGTAGTCAGATAACGACCGGCGCGAAGAACCTCGGGCGCATCGCTGGCAACCACGCGCAACGCCCCCAACAGGGCCAGCAGCGTCGCCAGGAACGCCATACGTTCCAAGCCCCGTGACAGCGTGTGCAGGTCGATCCCGCGCAGCAGCGCTAAGGCAAGAAGCACGGCGCAAAGGCTGACCGTGATCCAGGTGGCAACAGTGAACTGCCGCCATGACAAGGCCAGAAAGACCGCCAGGGCAATGCCGGCCGCAATCCCGATGATGTGGGAGCTGACAAAAATGCCCGCCAGTGACGCCGCGATTACGATGACGATGCAGGTTTGCGAGATCATGGTTCTCAGTCGGCCGCGGGTCAAGCGATGCACCCCCACCCGTGAGGCAGCGCCGCCGTACCCGCGGTCCTTGCGCGGGGATCAGCACGCCGCAAGTTCATAAAAGGCAGACAGGACATCATGGCGTTCTTCCTGTTTCACAAGCGCCTGCATGGTGGAGAAATCCCGTATCCGGCACAATGGTGTTCCATTACTCGGAACAGTGTGTCAACAGATGGGACAGGAGAGGAGAATCAACATGCGTTTTTTGACAGCCGGTTTGACGATCGGATTTGCTTGGGCAGCCGCCATGCCCGCTGGGGCGATGACCCTGATCTATGGCGAGGCCGGACCCAACCGCGGCGTCCGTGCCGAAGCGACCCAGTGGTTCGTGGATCAGGTCGCCGAGCAGACCAACGGCGAACTGACCATCGACGTGAATTGGGGCGGAGCGCTGTTTTCGGAGAAGGCTGCGGTCCAGTCCCTGCGCGACGGCGTGGCCGACATGGGCTCGGTCATTGGCGTCTATTTCCCGCAGGATATGATTGCCTATGGCTTGGCCGATCTTCCGATCCCGAACCCCGATCCGTGGGTGGGGATGAAGGCCACCGACAAGCTGATGCGCGAAAATGAGCAGATCCGCGAAAACCTCGCGCAGCAGAATCTGGTCTATATCGGCACCTATACTACCTCGGCCGTGCAGGTCGGGTGCAAGGGCAAGACCATCGAATCCCTGGATGACGTCAAGGGCGTCAAGATCCGCGGTGTCGGCGCCTATGGCAAGGTCTTCCACGACTTGGGCGCGACGCCGGTCGACATGTCTGTTTATGAGGCCTACCAGGGTCTGGACACCGGGCTGATCGACTGCACCCAGACCTATCCCTATTTGGTCGAGGCGCTGAAGTTTGACGAGGTCTTCACCAGCTATACAGAGATCGACTTTGGTCAGATCGGCGCCCTAGGCATCATGATGAACAAGGACAGCTTCGACATGCTGCCGCCCGAACAGCAGCAAGCCCTGCTATCGGCTGGCGAGGGCCTGGCGGACGAATTCGGACGGATCCTGACCGATGCCAATCAGCGGTCCGTCCAGATCCTCGCGGACAAGGATGTTCCAATCCTCAAGATATCTGATGACGATCGCGCCCGCCTGGCCGAGATGGGCAACAAGTATGTCGAGGAATGGATCGGGCGGGCGGATGCAGCCGGGCTGGATGGCCGCAGCCTAGTGGACGAATATACCGCCCTCATTGCCGAATACACTCAACTGCGCAGCGATCAGGGCTATCCCTGGGCCGCAAAGGCCAACTGACCGGCCGGTTCCGGCCGTTCCGGGGATGCCGCACCGATCCGTGCCCGCGTCCCCGCCAACCCCGTATGGTCCGAACTTCACCAAAGTTGTGACCGCCTTGTCACGTGCCCCAACCCAGGAGGTGCGGCCATGAAGGCCATAGAACGCATCATGCTTGAATTCGCCGTCGTCTCGGCGCTGGCCCTGGCCCTAGCGATCACTGCCAACGTGGTCGGCCGCCAGCTCTTTAGCTGGAGCGTGCCCGACATCGTCATTATCGTACGCGAACTGATGGTGCCGACCATCATCTTTCCGCTGGGTGTCGCCACGGCCAACCGCGCCCATATCGCCGTCACCTTCCTGACCGACCGCATGTCCCCCCGCGCGCGCGGCCGCCTGATCATCCTGGGCTGGTGCGTGGCGCTTCTTGCCATGCTGCCGCTGATCTATGCCAGCTGGCGCAATTTCTCAGGATCCTGGATCTCGGGCGAATTCTACGACGGGCTGCTAGGAATTCCCCGCTGGCCGATGAAGCTGGCCTTCTTGCTGGGCCTGGTGGTGATGGTCATCCGCCTTGTCCTGGTCGCGCTGAGCGACATCGCGGAACTACGCCGGACCGGCACCGTCGCCGAAGGCAGCCACACCACAGAGGAGTCTGTCTGAGATGGACGCTTCCACCATCGGACTTGTAGCCTTCGGCCTGGTCATTGTCCTGCTGGCCCTGCGTGTGCCGATCGCCTTCGTGCTGGCGGGCGTCGCCACCGTCGGCACCTTCATGATCTATGCCTTCCGCAGCGGAACCTTCATGCCGGAACGCGCGATCAACCCGACCTCGTCAATGGTCGTGAACAGCTTCTTCGAGCTGATCCATTCCTACGATTTGTCGATGATCCCGCTGTTCGTAGCCCTGGGCAACATCGCGTATTACACCGGCATCACGACGCGCATCTATGACGCCGCCAATGTCTGGCTGCGCAGCGTGCCGGGCGGCGTCAGCGTCGCATCGCTGATGGGCTGCGCGGGCTTCTCGGCCATCTCGGGGTCATCGATCGCCTGCGCCTCGACGATGGGCCGCATCTGTGTGCCGGAAATGCTGCGCCTGGGCTATAACCCCAAGCTTGCCACCGCATCGGTCGCTGCGGGCGGCACGCTTGGATCGCTGATCCCGCCATCGGTTCTGTTCATCCTGTACGGCATCTTTACCGAAACCTCGATCAGCAAGCTGTTTCTTGCGGGTATCCTGCCGGGACTGCTGACCCTAGCAGGTTATATCCTGGTGGTGATCTGGTGGACATCGCGCGACCCAAGCGCGGCACCCGTCGATCCGACGCCGCTGCCCAGGGGCGCGCGCTTGAAGGCCGCAATTTCGGCGTGGCCTGCCGTGATGCTGTTCGCCGTGATTATCGGCGGCATTTATGGCGGCCTGTTCACGGCGACGGAGGCTGCGGCGATCAGCGTCGTCCTGACCATCCTGATCGGCTTTTTCGAGCGCACCCTGACGCTGCGGTCGATGTGGACCGCGATCCGCGAAAGCCTGGTGCAAACCTCGGCCATCTTCCTGATCGCGGCCTGCGCCAAGATCTTCGTGTCCTTCGTCGCGCTGACCGGGGCTGCCGGGTTGGTGTCGCAATGGGTGGCCGATGCCGGGCTGTCGCCGCTGATGCTGATGGCGGCAATCTGCGTGCTTTATCTGTTCCTGGGCATGTTCCTGGATCCAGTCGGCATCATCGTCCTGACGCTGCCCTTCGTGATCCCGATGGTGGACAACCTGGGCATGGACCTGATCTGGTTCGGCGTCATTGTGGTCAAGCTACTGGAGATCGGGCTGATCACCCCGCCCGTGGGACTGAACGTCTTCGTCATCGGCAACGTGACCGACCGCAGCATCAAGGTGGACACGATCTTCGCGGGCGTGTCGCGGTTCCTGGCGATGGACATCGTCGTGCTGGCCATCCTGGTCCTAGTCCCGGCAATATCGACGATGATCCCCAACGGCTTGTGAGGCCCGATGACCGACCTGCATGATCCCCGCTTCGCGACGACCCTGGCCAGGGGGCTGTCGGTGCTGCGCGCCTTCCGCGTTGGCGACGACGGCCTGAGCAATGCCGAGATTGCGCAGCGGACCGGCCTACCCAAATCCACCGTCTCGCGGCTGACCTTCACTCTCGGGCATCTGGGCTATCTGGTCCAGTCGCCCCGCGACGACAGGTTCCGCCCGGGCCCGACGCTGGTGGCGGTCGGTCATGTGGCCGCGACGTCGCTGTCCTTCCTGATCCCGGCGCATGACCTGATGCAGCGGCTGGCCGAGGAAACCGGGACCTTGGTGGTGCTGGCGGTGCGTGACGGTGACAAGTTGGTCCTGATCCGCACTTGGCGACCGCGTTATATCGCGTCGATCTGGCTCGAGGTGGGGCAGCGGATTTCGCTGCAGCCTTTCTCATCGGCGCGGGCCTTCATCTCTGCCGCGACAACCGAGGAAATCGACCGCATCGCTGTCGAGCAGATGGCCGATCGGCAGGTGCTGGACGACCTGCTGGCCACGCGGTCCCAGTCTTGCGCCGAAATGGCCCGGAACGGCTTCGTCTTCACCCCGGCGGGCAGCGGCACCCCGGCCGCCTACAATGCCGTGTCGGTGCCCTTCCGCACCAGCAACCTGACCGAGCCGGTGGTCTTCACCTGCGGCGCCCTGCCGCCCGATGCCACGGCCGAACGCATGCAGTCCGAGATCGGCCCCAAGCTGGCCGACGCCGTGCGCAGCCTCGAGCGGATGACCGGTCAGGCTCCCCACCTTACCCGAACCGAGACATGATCATGACCGACCAATCCCCCGTCCGCTATTGCCGGGAAGGCCAGATTGCCTTCATCGACATCGACAATCCGCCCGTCAACGCCCTGTCGGCGGCGGTGCGGCAGGGGCTGGCCGCGGCCTTGGCGCAGCTTGGCCAGGATGAGGATGTGCGGATCGCCGTACTGTCCTGCGCGGGACGGACCTTCATTGCAGGAGCCGACATTTCCGAATTCGGCAAGCCTTCGGTGGCGCCTGTCCTGCCGGATGTCGTCGCCCTGATCGAGGCTTCAGAAAAGCCCATCGTCGCGGCTTTGCACGGTTCCGTACTGGGCGGCGGGTTGGAGGTCGCCCTGGGCGCCCATTACCGCGTCGCGCTTCCCGGCACGCGGATGGGCCTGCCCGAGGTCACGCTGGGCCTTCTGCCTGGCGCTGGCGGTACGCAACGTCTGCCGCGCCTGGTGGGGGCGAATGCGGCCATCGACCTCATCACCTCCGGTCGTCAGGTCGAGGCCCGCAGGGCCCTTGAACTGGGCCTGATCGACGCCTTGTGTGAAGGGGCTGACGCCCGCGCGGCCGGAGAGGCAGCCGCGCGCCGCCTGCTGAGCGAAGGCGTGGGCCATCGTCGCCTGTCCCAGATGCCTGCACCGGATATCGATGCCGACATGGTGGATGCGTGGCGTGTGAAGGTCGCGCGGTCTGCGCACGGTCAAGTCGCACCGCTGCGTACCTTGGAGACAATCGTGAATGGCCTCGCCCTGCCCTTTGAAAAGGGCATGGCGATGGAACGCGAGGCCTTTCTGGAGTTGATGCAGACCCCCGAGCGGGCCGCGCTGATCCATGCCTTCTTCGCGGAACGCCGCGCGGCGCAGCAGGACGATCTGACGGGCGCGTCCTCCCGTCCGGTTCAGCGCGTCGGCATCGTCGGCGGCGGCACGATGGGGCAGGGGATTGCCGCGTCGGCGCTGACGGCAGGGCTGGATGTGACGCTGGTGGAACGCGACGAGGATTCCGCCGTCAAGGCCGCCGCCGGCATCGGCAAGATGCTGGACGGCGCGGTCAAGCGCGGCAAGCTGGATGCAGACGCCGCCAGCCGGATGCAGTCGCGGGCGTTCCGCGCTGTATCCTCCTATGAGCCCTTGTCCGAGGTCGATTTGGTCATCGAGGCGGTCTTCGAAAGCCTCGAGGTCAAGCAGGAGGTGTTCCGCACGCTGGATCGCATCTGCCGGCCCGGTGCGGTGCTGGCCACCAATACATCGTACTTGGACGTCGATCTGATCGCGGGCGCTACGACCCGGCCGCAGGACGTGGTCGGCCTGCACTTCTTTTCTCCGGCCAATGTTATGCGTCTGCTGGAAATCGTGGTGGCCGACAGGACCGCCCCAGATGTAACGGCGACGGCCTTCGCCCTGGCCAAGAAGATGGGCAAGATCGGCGTGCGGTCGGGGGTTTGCGACGGCTTTATCGGCAACCGGATGATGCTGGCCTATCGCACTGCCGCCGACCATCTGGTGCTAGATGGTGCCTCGCCCTATCAGGTCGATCAGGCGGTGGTGGCCCTAGGCTTTCCGATGGGTCCCTATCAGGTGGGCGATCTTGCCGGGCTGGACATCGGTTATGCCACCCGACAGCGCAAGGCGCCGACGCGCGATCCGCGCGAACGCGTGCCGGTCTTTGCGGATCGGTTGGTCGAATCGGGCCGTCTGGGGCGCAAGACCGGACGAGGCTATTATATCTATGACGACGCCAGCCCGCAGGGGCGCCCCGACCCGGACCTGGACGCCATGCTGGCCGGCATCCGCACCGACCTGGGTATCACCCCACGCGACTTTTCGACCGAGGAGATCCAGGCCCGCTACATGGCGGCCATGGTGAACGAGGGCGCGAAGATCCTGGAGGAAGGCATCGCTGCGCGGGCGTCCGACATCGATGTTGTGTTGCTGCACGGCTATGGCTTCCCGCGGTGGAAGGGTGGGCCGATGCATTGGGCCGACGCGACCGGGCTGGACCGGATCGCCGCCGATATCACACGGTTCGCCGCAGAAGACCCCTATTTCTGGCAACTATCACCCTTGTTGGCGCGGCTTTCCGCCGAGGGCGGGATGCTGGCCGAAACCAAGATTGGAAAGGACGCAGCATGACAGACGCGGTCATCGTCTCCACCGCCCGCACAGGCATTGGCAAGGCCGCGCGCGGCAGCCTCAACCTGACGCATGGCGCCACGATGGGGAGCCATGTGGCCGCCGCCGCGATCGAACGCGTGGGCATCGACCCCGCGCTGATCGAGGACAGCATCTGGGGTTGCGGCTATCCCGAATACGTCACCGGCGGCAACATCGCCCGCCAGATCGTGATCCGCGCCGGCCTGCCGGTCAGCGTGGCGGGTACCACGGTGAACCGCTTCTGCGCGTCCGGCCTGCAGGCGCTTGCCATGGCCGCGCATATGGTCCGGCAGGAAGGCGCGCGGGCCGTGCTGGCGGGTGGTCTTGAATCGATCAGCCTGGTCCAGCCGCCCCCTCGTCACGCACGCGAAGCCTGGATCGAGGCGCACAAACCCGACCTCTATCTGCCGATGATCGACACGGCCGACAACGTCGCCGCCCGCTATGGCGTCAGCCGCGCTGCGCAGGACGAATATGCGCTGCGGTCCCAGCAGCGCATCGCGGCCGCACAAGCTGCCGGGCTGTTCGCGGACGAGATCGTGCCGATGCAGGTAACCCGCGCCGTGACCGACAAGGCCAGCGGAGAGACGCGGCACGAGGAGTTCACGCTGGATGCGGACGAATGCAACCGCCCTTCGACTACGCTGGAAGGGCTGTCGGCGCTGAAGCCGGTCAAGGGAGAGGACAAGTTCGTCACCGCGGGCAATGCCTCGCAACTGTCGGACGGGGCGGCGGCATTGATTGTCATGGACGGCGGTCTGGCCGCGCGCGAGGGTCTGACTCCCCTGGGCGCCTTCCGCGGCTTTGCTATCGCTGGGTGCGAACCGGATGAAATGGGCATCGGCCCGGTCTTTGCCGTGCCGCGCCTTCTGGAACGCGCGGGCCTGACAGTTGGGGACATCGACCTGTGGGAGCTGAACGAGGCCTTTGCCAGCCAGGCGCTGTATTGCCGCGACCGGCTGGGCATCAACCCCGAACAATATAACGTCAATGGCGGCTCCATTGCGATCGGCCACCCCTTCGGAATGACGGGCGCGCGAACGGCGGGCCATCTCCTGCTGGAAGGTCGTCGGCGGGGCGCCAAGTGGGGCGTCGTCACCATGTGTATCGGCGGTGGCCAGGGTGCCGCCGGCCTGATTGAAATTTTCTAAGGATACGCGACATGGACATGAGCTTTTCCCCCCAGGACCAGGCCTTCCGCGCCGAGGTCCGCCAGTTCCTGCAAGACCGGCTACCGCAGCGGCTGTCCGAAAAGGTCCGCCTGTTTCAGGAACTGACCAAGGCCGAAATCGAGGAATGGCATGCCATCCTGAACGAGAAGGGCTGGCTGGCCGGCAACTGGCCGCGCGACTTCGGCGGGGCGGGCTGGACCGCGATCCAGCGCCACATCTTCGAGGAGGAAAGCGCACTTGCCCACGCACCGCGCATCCTGCCCTTCGGGATCGCGATGCTGGGGCCCGTGTTGCAGAAGTTCGGCAGCAAGGAACAGCAGGACCGCTTCCTGCCGCGCATCCTGAACGGCCAGGACTGGTGGTGCCAAGGCTATTCGGAACCCGGCGCGGGGTCGGATCTGGCCTCGGTCAAGACCACGGCGGTGCGTGACGGCGATCATTACGTCGTCAATGGCCAGAAGACCTGGACCACCCTGGGCCAGCACGCCAACTGGATTTTCTGCCTGGTCAGGACCGATCCCACGGCCAAGGCGCAGGAAGGGATCAGCTTCCTGCTGGTGGACCTGACGTCGCCGGGCATCACCGTGCGGCCCATCGTGCTTCTGGACGGCAACCCAGAGGTGAACGAAGTCTTCTTCGACGACGTCCGCGTCCCTGCCGAGAACCTGGTGGGCGAGGAAAACAAGGGCTGGACCTACGCCAAGTATCTACTGACGCATGAACGCACCAACATTGCGGGCGTGGGCTTTGCGACGGCCGGACTTGCGGCGCTGAAGCGCATCGCGCGCGGCCAGATGTCGGGTGGCAAGCCGCTTTCGCAGAACCCCCTGTTCGCCGCGCAGGTCGCACGGGTCGAGATCGACCTGATGGCGATGGCCACGACCAACCTGCGTCTGCTGGCCCAAGCGGCGGCGGGACAGGTGCCCGGGGCCGAAAGCTCGATGCTGAAGCTGAAGGGTACGCAGATCCGGCAGGCCATCAACGACCTGACCCGCCGCGCGGTCGGCCCCTGGGCGCTTGCCTTCCCGTCCGAGGGGCTGGAGGGCGCGAACGACGACCTGCCGCCCGGCCCGCCCGAGGCCGCAGGCGCCACGCGCGCCTATCTGAACAACCGCAAGCTGTCGATCTATGGCGGCTCGAACGAAATCCAACGGGGGATCATCGCGAAATCCCTCCTGGGCCTCTAAGGGGGGATCGGCTGATGGACTTTGGCTTTACCGAGGAACAGACCATGCTGGGCGACAGCCTGGCCCGGACGCTGGAACGCAGCACTGACGCCGCCGCCCTGTTCGAACTGGGCGCAGGTGCCGCGCTGATGACGGAAGATGCCGGCGGCTTCGGCGGCACCGGGCCGGACATCCTGATGGTGTTCCGCACCCTGGGTCGCGCCGGCACCGTAACGCCGCTACTGAACAGCGTCGTCCTGGGCGCGGGCATTCTGTCCGCCGCCGGAGAGCGAGATCTGGCCGAAGCAGCCGCTGGGGGCGAGGCCCGCATTGCCGTCGCACTTGACGAACCTGGTCAGAGATACGAGGGCACGATTGCCACGACCGCCACCGATGGCCGGCTGACTGGCGAGAAGTCGATGGTCCAGGGTGCTGAGGACGCGACGCATCTGATCGTGCGCGCGACCGACGGCCTTTACCTGGTGAAAGCGGGGGCCGAGGGTCTGAGCCTGCGCAGCTATGCCTTGATGGACGGTGGCCGTGCGGCCGAGGTGTCGCTGAAGGACGTTTCCGCCCGCCGCATCGGCGATGCGGACTTGCTGGACCGCCCGCTGGCGGCGGCGATTCTTGCGCTGTGCGCCGATGCCCTCGGGGTGATGGAAAAGGCGGTCGATCTGACGACCGACTACCTCAAGACCCGCAAGCAGTTCGGACGCCCCATCGGATCTTTTCAGGCGATCCAGCACCGCATGGCCGATCTGCTGACCGAGGTCGAGCAGGCGCGGTCCGCTGTCTGGAACCTGGCCGGAAACCTGGACGGCCCCGATCGGGACCGCCATGTCGCCGCAACGAAGTCACTGGTGGGCCTCACCGCCCGCCTTGTCGCCGAGGAAACGATCCAGCTGCATGGCGGCATCGGCATGACCGAAGAATACGAACTGGCCCCAATGGCCCGCCGCCTGCTGGCTGCCGACGCCCGCTTTGGCGATAGCGACCATCACTTGGAACGCTTCATCGCGGTTTGTGCGGCATGAGCGAGGCGCCCGGCATCATCATGGCCGAAACCGGCGCGCAGCGTCTGGTCGGCTATGTGCTGGACGTCGGCCAATCTGACCGCCGCGCGCGATGCCGATTGGTGGTGGACGACCGGCACACCAACCGCCACGGCGTGCTGCACGGCGGCATCGCAGCGATGCTGCTTGACAACGCCTGCGGCGCTACTGCCAGCCTGACGCTGGACGACAGCGGTCGACGCCCGTTCCTCACGATCTCGCTCAACATCGATTTCGTGGGCGCGGGCCGGCAGGGTGAGGTCACGGCGACTGGCCGCATCGTCGGCGGTGGGCGCAGCCTGCTGTTCTTGGCAGGCGAACTGGTTCACGAAGACGGCACGCTGATCGCGACGGCCAGCGGCGTCTTCAAGCGGGTCACTGCCCCGGCAGGTGACGCGTGATAACCGCCGAAGCCCGGGCCGTGGTCCAGGACCACAGCGATCACCTGCTGGTCACCCTCTCCAACCCGCAGCGCCGCAATGCCCTGTCACCCGCCATGTATGCGGATCTGCGTGCGGCGCTGGATCGGGCGGCGGCGGACGACCGTTTTGGCGCGGTCGTGCTGACCGGCGCGAACGGCTATTTCTGCGCCGGAGGCGATCTCAACGCCCTGGCCGAACGCGCCGCTCTGAGTCAGGAGGAGCGCCGCACGCGGATCGAGGATTTGCACGCCACCATCCGCGCCATCCGCGCCTGTCCCCGCCCGGTGATCGCCGCAGTCGAGGGCGGGGCCGCAGGCGCAGGCTTCTCCATCGCACTGGCCTGCGATCTGCTGGTGGCCTCCGACGACGCAAGCTTTGCCGCCGCCTATGTCCGGGTCGGACTGGTGCCGGACGGGGGGCTGACCGCGTCTCTGGCACGGCGGGTGCCCGCGTCGCTGGCCGCGCGCCTGTGCCTGACTGGCGATCCGATTGCTGCGCCGGTACTGGCGGGGATGGGGGTGGTGACCGATCTGTGTGCGTCAGGCCAGGCAAATGCCAACGCCGCCCAGCTGGCCGCGCGCCTTGCACAGGGTCCTGCCGAGGCGCAGGCCGCCATCAAGCGCCTTCTGGCCAACGCCTACGCGGGCGAATTTGACGCGCAGATGCAGTGCGAGCGGGACGCTATGGCTGATGCCTTGGCATTGCCCGAGGCCGCTGCCGGGATCCGGGCCCGGCTTGACCGTACCGTGCCCGACTTCGGACGCGGCACGCCCCCGCGGCTGGTCGAGGACCAGGAGGAGGAGACCAACCAATGACCACAATGCGCATCCATCATCTGCTTACGACGCAGGCCGATGCCCGCCCAAATGCGCCGGCGCTGTGCGACCATGACGGCCGCCGCTTCACCTATTCCGAACTGGCCGCGATCGCCCGGCAGCTGGCCGCCGACCTGGCGGCCTGTGGCCTGGGGGCGGGCGACCGGCTGCTTATCGTGGCCGAGAACTGCGCCGCGCTGATCGGCATGATCCAGGCAGCCTCGCACCTGGATGCGGTTGCGGTCCCGGTGAACGCGCGAATGACAGGCCTGGAACTGCTGCGCATCGCACAGCACACGGATCCACGGCTGACCGTGTATCTGTCGAATGTCTCGCCCCAGGCGCAGGCACATGGCGACGCGGCGGCAGCCACCACGTGGGATACCCCGCTGGGCACAGTCGCGATCAGCGCGACCCGGCTCGAGGCCGTGCCGGAACCCGTGTTGCCGGATGCGGCGCAGGTGGCGGTAATTCTGTACACGACCGGCTCGACCGGAATGCCCAAAGGGGTAATGCTGTCCCACGGAAATCTGCTGTTCGGCGGTCAGACTTCGGCCCGCATGCGGGAGATGGCGCCGCAGGATCTGATCCTGGGCGCGCTGCCGATCACGCATGTCTTCGGCCTGACCTCGATGATGATCGCGTCGATAGCTGCGGGCGCGCAGCTGTGGCTGTTCCCGCGCTTTTCGGCCGGGGCAGTGGTGGACGCGCTTCAGGCGGGTGTCAGCGTCCTGCCGGCGGTTCCGCAGATGCATGCGCTGATCATGGAGGAGGCCGCGGCGCGCGGCATCGACCGATTGCCGCCAAGCCGGCTGCGCTATGTGTCATCGGGGGCCGCCCCGCTGGATCCCGATTGGAAACGGCGTGCGGAAGATTTCTATGGTGTGCCGCTGCAGAACGGCTATGGCATGACCGAAACGACAGCGGGCGTGACGCTGACCAACAACCCCATTGGAGTGCCTGATGTCAGCGTGGGTCCGGCGCTGCCGGGGGTGGATCTGCGCCTGCGCGACGTTGGAGCCGACGGCGTGGGCGAGATCCAGACCCGCGGCCCGCATGTCATGCCAGGCTACTTCCGCAATCCGAAAGCTACCGCCGCCTCCTTCGACGATGAAGGATTCCTTTGCACCGGCGATCTAGGCCGGTTCGATGCGGCGGGCAACCTACATGTTGCTGGACGGGCGCGCGAACTGATCATCCGAGGCGGCTTCAACGTCTACCCGCCCGAGGTCGAGGCGGCCTTGAACGATCACCCCCGCGTCATCCAGACTGCAGTAATCGGCCGCCGGATCGAAGGTGGCAACGAAGAGGTACTGGCCTTTTGCCAGACCGAAGACCCCGCCCGCCTGTGCGAAGCGGAACTGCGGGCACATGCCGCCGAACGGCTGTCAGCCTACAAGCGCCCGTCGCGCATCATCGTTGCGACCGCGCTACCGATGTCGCCCAACGGGAAAATTCTCAAGCAGAAGCTAATTGAGGCATTTCAGGACGTTCTGAACGGGAAAGAAGAGCAGCCATGACCGACACCAATCATCCTGCCCGCGAGTCGATGGAATATGACGTCGTGATCGTGGGGGCGGGGCCGTCGGGTCTGTCCGCGGCGATCCGGCTGAAGCAGATCGACCCCGACCTGTCGGTGGTGGTCCTGGAGAAGGGGTCCGAGGTCGGCGCGCATATCCTGTCGGGGGCGGTGCTGGACCCGATCGGGCTGAACCGGCTGATCCCCGACTGGAAGGAGCGCGGCGCCCCCGTCAGGACCGCCGTCACCGACGACAACTTCTATGTCCTGGGCGAGGCGGGTCAGGTGCGGGTGCCCAACTGGCCGATGCCGCGGCTGATGAACAACCACGGCAACTACATCGTCTCGATGGGCAGCGTCTGCCGCTGGCTGGCCCAGCAGGCCGAGGAACTGGGCGTGGAGATCTTTCCGGGCATGGCGGCCAGCCAGGTGGTCTGGGACGGCGAGCGCGTGAAGGGTGTCGTCGCGGGCGAGATGGGGCTGCAGTCGGACGGCACGCCCGGCCCCAACTACGAGCCCGGCATGGAGCTGCACGGCAAATATGTCTTCATCGGCGAGGGCGTGCGCGGGTCCCTGGCCAAGGAGATCATCAACCGCCTGAACCTTTCCGAGGGCCACGAGCCGCAGAAATACGGCCTCGGCATGAAGGAGATCTGGGAGGTCGATCCTTCGAAGTTCAGCCAAGGCCGGGTGGTCCACACCATGGGCTGGCCGCTGGGCAGGAACGCCGGCGGCGGCTCCTTCATCTATCACTACGAGGACAACCTGGTGATGCTGGGCTTCGTGGTCCATCTGAACTACGAGAACCCGTATCTCTACCCCTACATGGAGTTCCAGCGCTTCAAGCACCACCCGATGGTGGCCGAGCTGCTGGAAGGCGGCAAGCGCATCTCCTATGGCGCCCGCGCGATCTCCGAAGGGGGCTATCAGTCGCTGCCGGAACTGAGCTTCAACGGCGGCGTGCTGCTGGGCTGCTCGGCGGGCATGGTCAACGTGCCGCGCATCAAGGGCAACCACAACGCGATGATCTCGGGCATCGAGGCGGCCGAGGCGGCGGCGGCGGCCATCGCCGCAGGGCGCGAGGGCGACCGGCTGAGCGATTACGACACCGCCGTGCGCACCGGCGCCATCGGCCAGGACCTGCGCAAGGTGCGCAACGTCAAGCCCGCCTGGTCGCGCTACGGCCTCTGGCCCTCGCTGATCCTGGGGGGCATGGACATGTGGGGGGCGGGCCTGACGGGCCGCAACATCCTGGGCGGGTGGAAGCACGGCAAGACGGATGCCGAGGCCACCGGCAAGGCCGCCGACTTCAAGCCCATCGACTATCCGAAACCCGACGGCAAGCTGTCCTTCGACCGGCTGACCAACGTGGCCTTCTCCTTCACCAACCACGAGGAAAGCCAGCCCTGCCACCTGAAGCTGAAGGATCCCACGATCCCGATCCGGGTGAACCTGCCCGAATATGCCGAACCCGCGCAGCGATACTGCCCGGCCGGCGTCTATGAGGTCGTGGAAGACGCCAACGGCCCGCGCTTCGTGATCAACTTCCAGAACTGCGTCCATTGCAAGACCTGCGACATCAAGGACCCGTCGCAGAACATCAACTGGACCACCCCGCAGGGCGGAGACGGGCCGAACTACCCGAATATGTGATAAGAAGGGCAGGGGGCGGGATAATAGCCGTACTCGTTGGATGTCATCTGTGCCGCGGCGACAGCTCATCCTTTTCTGCCTCCTCCATAATACCCGCTAGGTGCCAGAGCGGTATAGCCGCGGGACGCGCTATCCTGAAATGCGACTTTCTGTGCTCAACAATGGGTTGAGCCATGGAAGGACCATAGGAATGAAGGTTCGGTTTTCCCACCTTTTCCTCTCGGAACGCCGCAAGATCGAGCGCTGGCGGCAGATGAAGCTGAGCCCTGACGAGATGGCGCGCAGGCTCGGCCGGCACCGCTCGACGATCTTCCGCGAGCTGCGCCGCAATCATTTCCACGACAGCGAGATCCCGAAGCTCAGCGGCTACTGGTGCGTTGTGGCGCAAAGCTATTCGGATGGGCGACGGACACGGCAGCGCAAGCTGGTGCGAGATCCCGGGCTGCGCGACCAGGTCGAGCGTTGCCTTCGCTCTGGCTGGACCCCCGAGCAGATCGCCGGCTGGATGCGTTACGAAGGTGCCTCGCGCCGGGTATGCCAGGAGACGATCTATCAACACATCTATTCAGAGGGTGGTCGTCGAGGTGAGCTGTGGCGCCACCTGCCCTCCGGCCGCCGACGCCGCCGGGGATATCGGTTGCGCAAGCGCCCGCCGCCCAAGTTTGCGCCGGAACTCAGCATCTTGTTCCGCCCCGACGTTATCGCGCATCGCCGCCAGTTTGGGCATTGATGGTGTGGATACCTCACCCCTAAACGGCATCGCGATGTGCCAAGATGGTGATGTTGCAAAGCACCAGCATGGAGGAGGTATCCGTGGAAAAGGTTACAGTCATCGGTATCGACTTGGCAAAGTCGGTTTTTCAGCTTCACGGCGCGACTGCGTCGTGGCTTTGTCGCGACACCGATCCGAACTCGCTCTCACAGGAGGAACTCCGCCAGCTCTGCGCCGGCCTGAACGCCACGCCGCGCAAGTGTCTGGGCTTCCGCACTCCCGCCGAGGTGTTCAAGGCCAACCTGCTCGGACGCCGGTACCGCAGGGAGAAACTTTCTCGGCAACCGAAGTCGCATTTTAGCTATCGCGTCCAGGGTCGACTGACATGCGTTGCCAGCCGCCGTGGCAATTAAGGAAAGCCAGCAGGTTCATTGCATTTGCCACACGAATTAACTACATATCCGCGCTGGCAGCGGAAAAGGGGGCGAGAATTGTCCAACGCCTTGCGTGTCATTCGGGGAGAGTTCGGGCGCGTGTGCCTGCTCGACATGGACCGCCCGCTGGTTCGGCATGCGCACCACCATGTCCACTTTTTGGTGAAAGCTGAGGGAGCCGACACCTTTTTCGAGGTGCGCAGTGTAAATGTCGAACTGACCGATACACTCGGCGTCGTCATGAACGCATGGGAGCCTCATTCCTATGTACACGACCCGAAGAAGCCCCCCACCATCATCCTCGCTTTCTTCATCGAGCCCGCGTGGCTGGCATCGTACTGCCTCGACTGGCAATATATGCCCAACACGCAGATTTTTTCGGGAAACCATGTCCTGCTCGATCGGACGGCCCGCTCCTATGTACAGGAACTGGCGCAACTGATGGTGCTACATCCTGTCCAGACAGCCGAACACGTGGCCTGCTTGTCACAGCTAATGATGCATCTCGTGCGCACCCTTGCTGATCAGCAGACATTGCGTCGGTCGCTGAGGGAGCTTGCCCGGGGCAGCTCGCTGCTGCCCCCCGTGCGGCGTGCCCTGTCGCTGATCTCGCAAGAGCCCGCGATCTATAGCGACATCGGCACTCTGACGCGGAAAGTCGGAGTTTCCCGCGCGCATCTTTACCGCATGTTTGAGGATTGTATCGGCATCCCCCCGAAACTCTACGCCAATGCAGTGCGGATCGAGAGGGCGATTTCCATTGTTTCGCAGCCGAATGCGAAGATGCTGTCGATCAGCGACGACCTAGGCTTCTCCGCCCCCGCACACTTCTCGCGCTTCTTCCACGATCATGCTGGCAGCTATCCGACCACTTGGCGCAGCGCGGTCGCTGAATAGTAAAAAATGAGACAACTGGGTAAGCCCGCGGACAGTACGGTATCGTCTGGTCCGCGGGCAACCTGCATCCTTCTGAGAAGACCGAGGTTCACGCCTCGGCCATGGGAGGAATGCAGGATTGTTACACACGACATCTCTTGTCGGTGATGCAGGAACGCTGGTCGGTCAGAGCGTCGCGCGTGTCGAGGATGCGACGCTGCTGACCGGGAACGGGCGATACCTGGATGATCTACCGCAACGAAAAGACACCCGACACATCGCCTTTTTAAGGGCGGGTCAGGCCCATGCTAAGATTATCTCCATCGATACCGAAGACGCTCGCGCGCTGCCCGGCGTCGTTGCAGTCCTGACAGGAGATGATGTCGCGGCGCTGACCCGGTCGATGACAGTGGGTGTGAAAGCGGATGTCGAGGCCTGGCCGATGGCCCGCGACCGCGTCCGCTATGTCGGAGAGCCGGTCGCCATGGTGGTGGCCCTGGACCGCTATGTGGCCGAGGATGCGGTCGACCTGATCCGCGTCGAATACGAGACCCTGCCCGCCGTGGTCGATCCGATGGAGGCGCTCGCCCCGGAGGCCGAGGTGCTACACCCATCGCTCGAGGGCAACCTGATCTCGGACCGCAGCTTCCGCTACGGCGATCCCGAGCTTGCCTTTGCAGAGGCTGCGCACCGGGTGTCGATTTCAGTCGCCTATCCCCGTAATTCTTGCACGCCGATGGAGTGTTACGGCGTCGTTGCGGAATACCTGCCGTCCGAAGATATGTTCGACATCACGGCGAATTTTCAGGGTCCGTTTTCGATTCATACGGTGATCGCGCGGTCGCTCAAGGTGCCGGGAAACCGGCTGCGACTGAGGACGCCACCGGATAGTGGCGGATCGTTTGGAGTTAAGCAGGGGGTGTTCCCCTATATCATTCTCGCGGGTGTCGCGGCCAGGGTCGCAGGCTGCCCCGTGAAGTGGATCGAGGATCGGCTGGAGCATCTGTCGGCCTCGGTATCGGCGACCAACCGGGTAACAACACTTTCGGCTGCTGTAGATAAGAAAGGGCGCATTCAAGCGCTCGATTGGGATCAGGTCGAGGATTGCGGCGCCCATCTGCGCGCGCCCGAACCGGCCACGCTTTACCGGATGCACGGGAACATGACCGGTGCCTATGCCATCCGCAACGTGTCGATCCGCAACCGAGTTGTGCTGACAAACAAGACCCCGACAGGGCTGAACCGCGGTTTTGGCGGGCCGCAGGTCTATTTTGCTTTGGAACGGCTGGTCCACAAAATCGCTCTGGAACTGGGAATTGACCGGCTGGAACTGATCCGCCGCAACCTGGTCCCAACAGGTGCCTTTCCATATCGCACCGCGACGGGCGCCTTGCTGGACTCTGGGGATTACAGCAAGGCCCTCTATACCGCCGCGCATGCAGGAAAACTGGACAAGCTTCTTGCCCTGCGGGACGCGGCGCGAGCCGAGGGGCGGCTTTACGGCATCGGCTATTGTGTGGCGATCGAGCCTTCGGTCTCGAACATGGGCTATATCACCACGGTCCTGACCCCAGACCAGCGGGCGAAGGTGGGCCCGAAGAACGGGGCGCAGGCAGTCGGCACAATCACCGTCGATCCGATGGGTGCGGTGACGGTCAAGACTGCTTCGGTTCCGCAGGGGCAGGGCCACCGGACGGTGCTTGCGCAGGTGGTGGGCGACATTCTGGGCCTGCCGATCAGCGACATTCGCGCCATCGTGGACGTTGATACCAGCCGCGACCCCTGGTCCATTGCGGCGGGCAACTATTCCAGCCGCTTTGCCGCCGCTGTCGCGGGCGCGGTCAGCCTCGCCGCGCAGCGGCTACGCGAGAAGTTGGCCGCAATGGCCGCACAGCAGTTGGGCTGCGCTCCCGAGGCGATCAGCTTCGCCGGAGGCAAGGTGTTCGACTGCGCAAATCCCGCCGCCGCGATCCCCTTCGGGCGGCTTGCGGGCACCTCGCATTGGGCGCCCGGCACCCTGCCCGAGGGCATCGGCCAGGCGATCAGCGAGACGGTCTTCTGGTCACCTCCGGAACTCACTCCGCCGAACGAGAAGGACGAGGTGAATTCCTCGCTCTGCCATGGGTTTATTTTCGACTTCTGCGGGGTCGAGATCGACCGGTTGTCCGGGCAGGTCAGGATCGACCGCTATGTGTCAATGCATGACTGCGGACGCATCCTGCATCCCGGCATGGTGGACGGTCAGGTCCGCGGCGCCTTCCTGCAGGCCGTCGGTGCCGCACTTTACGAGGAATTTGTCTATGCCGAGGACGGCTCCTTCGAAAGCGGGACCTTCGCCGACTATCTGATCCCGACGGTCATGGAGACACCGGACATCCAGATCCTGCATTTTGAAACGCCCTCGCCATTCACGCCTCTGGGCGCCAAGGGCGTGGCCGAGGGCAACTGTATGTCAACCCCCGTCTGCATCGCCAATGCCGTCGC
The DNA here is from genome assembly GCF_030846195.1 of Paracoccus yibinensis. Taxonomy (GTDB): domain Bacteria; phylum Pseudomonadota; class Alphaproteobacteria; order Rhodobacterales; family Rhodobacteraceae; genus Paracoccus; species Paracoccus yibinensis. The sequence goes on along the minus strand of NZ_JAVCWH010000019.1, from coordinate 18,176 downwards.
CGACGCCCTGTCGTGCGAAGACATCACACTTCCCATCACACCATCCAAGGTGCTGGCGATGATCGGAGCGGAGGAACGTCCGCCATCAAAGCCAATCACCAGGCCTCTGCAGGCCAAGGCGAAACCGGGCGAGCGGGCGCTGACCGGCGAGGGTGAGGCTGACGTCTCCGCCCCGCGTGAAGCGGTCTGGCACATGCTGCTGGAAGCCGAGACGCTGGCCGCCATCCTTCCCGGCGCGCATGGCGTGCGGAAATTGTCGCCCGAACATTTTACCGCCACCGTGACGCTGGGCGTCGGCCCCGTGAAGGATAAATATGAGGCCGACGTCAGGCTGTCCGACATCGACCACCTGAACAGCGTCACACTGACCGGAGTCGTTACGGGAAGGCTGGGTTCGGGTGGGGGAACCGGGGTCATCCGGCTGTCCGACCTGCCAAGCGGCGGAACGCGGCTGCATTATTCCTATGTCGCGGCAGTTGGGGGCAAGGTCGCTTCGGTGGGTGGACGGCTTCTGGACGGGGCGGCGCGGGTCATCATCGGCCAGTTTTTCCAGAGCCTCGCTCGATACGCAGGCGGCAGCGAGACAGGCCGCCCGTCGCTCCTGAAACGAATTCTCCATCTTTTCCGGAGGCATAGATGAAACCCGCACGCTTTTCCTTCGTCCGCCCGCAGTCGCGGCAGGAGATCCTGGACGTGCTGACCGAACACGGGTCTGACGCCAGCGTGATCGCCGGGGGGCAAACGCTGGTTCCAATGCTGAACATGCGCCTGGCCAAGCCCAAGGTGCTGATCGACGCGGCACGGCTGCCCGACCTTGCCCGGATCGAGGAGAGGGACGGTGAACTCCGCATCGGTTGCGCCGTTCGTCAGGCGCAGCTGGAGCAACTGCCGAACCTTGTCACGAAGCAGCCGCTTTTGGCCCGTGCAATCCCTTTCATCGGCCATATCCAGACACGCGCCCGCGGCACTGTCTGCGGGTCGATCGCCCATGCCGATCCCAGTGCCGAGCTGCCGCTGTGCCTGATCGCACTGCAAGGCAAGGTCCACCTGCGGACCCGCCGGAAGGCGCGAACGGTCCGGGCGGCGGACTTCTTCCTGGGCATGATGTCCACCGTGCGCGAACCGGACGAGCTGATCGAGGCGGTCAGCTATCCAACTGCCGCGCCGGGAACAGGCTTCGCCTTCCAGGAAATCGGACGCCGTCACGGCGACTTCGCCATCGTTGCTATCGCCGCTATCGCCTCGCGTGAAGGGGTAAGCCTGACGGTGGGCGGCATCGACGATATCGCGCGGCGGTTCGACCTGGGCGCAGGTCAGGACGATGGGCTGGAAGATGCGCTTAACGACATCGCCTGGTCGCTGAACGCGCGTGACGACCTGCACGCTTCGGCAGCCTATCGCCGCGAGATCACCCGGCGCCTTGGCCGCCAAGTCATCCACCAAGCCAAAGCGGAAGCCGCCCGATGCCAGTCCTGAACGCAACATCCCGCCATGAGGTTACCTTCCGCCTGAACGGCGCCGAACAGACCGTCCGGGTCGAGAACCGGATGCTGCTGTCCGACGTCCTGCGGCACGAGATCGGCCTCACCGGCACCCATGTCGGCTGCGAACACGGCGTCTGCGGAGCCTGCACCGTCCAGATCGACGGTGCCCCGGCCCGCGCCTGCCTTGTCCTGGCTGCACAAGCCCAGGGCATGGAGATCCGCACGGTTGAGGCGCTGACGGCCGAAACAGGCCGCCTGTCGGTCCTGCAGCAGGCGTTCCGCGAACATCACGGGCTGCAATGCGGATTCTGTACGTCCGGCATCCTGATGACCCTGGACGCGCTTCTGGCCGCAGAACCTGACGCGTCCGAGGCAGTCATCCGGGACGCGCTGTCCGGCCATCTTTGCCGCTGTACCGGCTACGAGCCGATCGTCCGCGCGGCTTTGGCCGCGCGCGACACTTTACGAAAGGGAGGAAACTGAGAATGCTCGATCTTGGCACCAGCTTTTTGGCTGCCGTCAGCAGGGATCCAAAGGCGCTGGCCATCGTCGATGGCGACGTCCGGCTCACCTATGAGGAATGGTATGGACGGATTTCCGCGCTGGTTTCGTATCTGGACGGTCTGGGTGTAAAGAAGGGTGACCATGTCGTCACCGTGCTGCAGAACCGGTGGGAAAACGCCTCGCTGCACTGGGCGGCGCAGTTCGCCGGGCTGATCATCACACCCATCAACTGGCGCGCCACCGCCGAGGATCTGTCTCATGCCCTAACCGACAGCCAGGCGAAGCTGCTGATCTTCGACGACGTCGCGGGGGACGCGGTCGCCGCCTGTCCCGAAGCCGCGACGGTGCAGTGCCTGACCCTCCGCGACCTCCAGGAGGCGCTGGCCCGAACTGCCCCGCCCGCCCAACCCCGCGCGGATGCGGATTGCATCTCGCTGATGCTCTACACGTCAGGCACCACGTCGAAGCCCAAGGGCGTGCCGCGCAGGCACCGCACGGAACGGGCCGCGGCGGTCGCGCATATCGCGCAGAACCTTTACGCCTACAAGGAACGGACGCTGGGCGTCATGCCGCTTTATCACACGATGGGGGTGCGGTCGCTGCTGGCCCATGCGCTGATCAACGGCACCTTCGTCTGCCTGCCGCGCTTCAGCGTCAGCAGCGCTTTGGCACTGATCGAGAACGAGCGGATCACCAATCTCTACCTTGTGCCCACACTCTATCACGACCTGGTCCATCACCCCGACTTCTCGCCCGATCGGGTGCGGAGCGTGCGCAAGCTGGGCTATGCGGGCGCGCCGATGACCGACGGGTTGACCGCGCAGCTGGACAGGCTGTTCCAGCCCGACCTGTTCGTGAACCACTACGGCTCGTCCGAGGTCTATACCTTCTCGATCGACCAGTCCGCGGCGTGCAAGCCGGGATCGGCGGGCAAGGCGGGGCTGAACCAGATCATCCGCGTCATCCGCCTGGACGCCGGGGATGTCCACAGCCTGGCCGCCCCGCGCGAGGAAGGGCAGATCATCGCGCTTCTGCAGGGCGACGAGGCATTCGAGGGCTACTGGCGGCGTCCCGACGCCGACCGCAAGGCGCTGCGCGACGGCTGGTATCTGACCGGCGACACCGGCTTTTTCGACGAGGACGGCGACCTGTTCGTCACCGGCCGCGTGGACGACATGATCATCACCGGGGGCGAGAACGTCTCGCCGGTCGAGGTCGAAAGCTGCCTGTCGCTGCACAGGCTGGTGGACGAGGTTGCCGTGGTCGGCCTGCCCGATGAGCGCTGGGGCAAGGTCGTCACCGCCTTCATCAGGCGGCGCGACCCGTCTCTGACGCCCGAGATGCTGGACGAGCATTGCAAGCATTCGGGCCTGGCAAATTTCCGTCGTCCGCGCAGCTATGTTTTCGTCCATGAAATCCCGCGGTCGCCCGTCGGCAAGCTGCTGCGCCGCTGTCTCGTTGCAGGTGAATACGAGCCTGAGAAGCTCCCGACCATCGCCTGAGCAATCTTTCAATACGCATGAACAGGACACCCAACATGCCCACCACCTATGACTTCATGAACCCGCGCCTGGCTGCCCTGGACGGCTTCCGCGTCGAAATGGACGCCGCAAATGAACGTGCGGACATCATTCTGTCCCGTCCACCCTACAACGTCATCTCGATGGCGGCGCGTGATCAGCTGCGCCTCGTGTTCGAGGAACTGGACGAGGATGCAGCCGTGCGGGTTGTCGTCCTGCGCAGCGATGGGAAGGATTTCTCCTCGGGCGGCGATATCCGCGGCTTTCTGGAAGCCTCGCCCGAGCATGTCTCGAAACTCGCGTGGAATATCGCAGCGCCTGCACGCTGTTCCAAACCGGTCATCGCGGCGAACCGGGGATACACCTTCGGGGTGGGCTTCGAAATCTCGCTGGCCTGCGATTTCCGCATCGCCTCGGAAACGACGCAATACGCACTGCCCGAACAGAAGCTGGGCCAGATCCCGGGCTCGGGTGGATCAGCCCGGCTGCAGAAGATCGTGGGTGTGACGCGTACAAAGCACATCGTAATGCGCTCGAAGCGTATTTCGGGGCGTCAGGCGTATGACTGGGGCATCGCGACCGAGGTCGTCCCCGACGATCAACTTGAAGCGACTGTGGATGCCCTGGTGCAAGAGTTGCGAGAGTTTTCTCCCATCGCCCAGCGGACTGCCAAGAAGTTGCTGAATGACACCGACGACGCCCTCCTGTCCACCGCCATCGAGCTGGAAGGGCATTGCTACAGCCGTCTGCGCACATCGGACGACTTCCGGGAGGGAGTCGAGGCGTTCCACGCCAAGCGCGCGCCTGCTTTCGTCGGCAGCTGATGCGAACCCGGGGGGCGACGTGGAGGTCGCCCTCTATCTTCAGGGAGGAGAAAACATGGCTTTTATCGAAAAGGGGCCTGGCTTCGCCAGCGGCCTCCGGGACCTGCGATCTTGTTTCGGGGTCAAACCGCTGTCGGCGGGCATTGTCGCGGCGATCTTCGGCTGTTCTGGACCCGCGTTGGTCGTGATCGGCGCCGCCGAGAGCGGATCGCTCTCGCAGGGCCAGACGGTTGCCTGGCTGTTTGGCATCTATTTCTTCGGCGGACTGATCAGCCTGATCATGGCACTTTACTACAAGATGCCGGTGGTTGGTGCCTATTCCATTCCTGGCGCGGCCATGCTGGCCGGGGCGATGGGAGGCTTCACCTTCAACGAGATCGTCGGCAGTTTCATCATGGCCGGCGTCCTGGTGCTGATCTTGGGGTTGACGGGCCTCGTCGGCCGGATCATGCGCTGGCTGCCGATACCCATTGTCATGGCGATGATTGCGGGCGCCATGATCCGGTTCGGTACTGGAACGGTAGAGGCGGCCATCAAGATGCCGCTGATCGTGGGCGGAGCCATCGCTGCGTTCTTCCTCTCCATGCGCTTTTTCAAGGCTGTTCCCCCAGTTCTGTCCGCGCTTGTAGCCGGCCTTTTGATCACGTGGTTGACCGGCGGCTTCGTCGCCTCCGAGTTGAACCAGGGCTTTATTGCGCCTGAACTGACGATGCCGAGCTTCACCCTCGGTGCGCTGCTGGCCGTCGCCCTGCCGTTGGCGGTGCTGGTTCTGGGCGCCGAGAACGCGCAGGCGACCGGTGTCCTGATGGCCGAGGGCTACAAACCGCCCGTCAACGCCATGACCATCATCTCGGGTATCGGTGGGATCGCCGCGGGGCTGATTGGGGCGCACAACGCCAACATCGCTGGCCCGATGACAGCAATCTGTTCCTCGGAACAGGCAGGGGAAGACAAGGCAGCGCGCTACACCGCAGCCGTCACAAACGGCGTGCTGTTCGGGTCGTTCGGCCTGTTCGCCGCCGTAGCGGTGCCGCTCATCCTGCGCCTGCCTTCTCCCTTGATCATGGCAGTCGCAGGGCTTGCGATGATCGGCGTGCTGATCAGTTCGCTGCAAGAAGCCTTTGGCGCCGCGCGCGGCCACCAGATCGGCGCCTTCACCGCGCTGGTGGTGGCAATGTCGAACGTAAACCTGATGGGCATCTCATCACCCTTCTGGGCCCTAGTTGCGGGGGTGATAGTGACCCTGATCGCCGACCGGACCGGCAAGCCCGCGCCGCAGGCGGCCTGACACAGCGAGGATGCAAGCAATGCCGCAACACGATCTGTTTCCGGGCTTGCAAGGCAACAACTTGCATCCCGCCCTCCACGACCCTTGGGACGCTGCGGCATCCTGGGAGGAAAATGTCGCCATCGCAGTTCTGGTAAAAGTCGACGGACCCGCCTACCGCAGCGTCGGCAGCGCCATGGCGATTTCCGCCGAAGGCCGGATCGCAGGCTCTATCACCTCGGGCTGCATCGAGGCTGACATCGTTTTGCACGCGCAAGAGGTTCTGGCGTCGGGGCAGGGGCGAACGCTAAGATACGGCAAGGGATCAACCTTCATGGACCTGACCCTGCCCTGTGGCGGCGCCGTGGAACTCCGCGTGTTCAAGTTACGCGACTCCGCCGTGCTGGCCGAACTTGGCCACCTGCGGCGGGCCCGGGAGCACGTGTTGTTGCTGCTGGACCAGGCGGATCGGCTGCATCTGGGTGAGGCCCTTCCGGGCGTCCTGAGCATCGCCTTCGCCCCCTCGATGGCCTTCGCCCTCTTCGGAACCGGTGCCGAGCCCGTCGTCTTCGCGCATCTGCTGAACAGCTTCGGATATCGGCATGTGCTCTATTCTCATGACCGTGGCACAGTGGCCGCAGCATCGCGCCAAGGGATCAGAACGGTAGAACTGCGAAACCTGGCCGAGGTGGAGCTCATCGACGCTCAGACTGCCGTGGCCCTGTTCTATCACGATCACGACTATGAACTGCCGATCCTGCAGGCCGCGCTGCGGACACCCGCCTTTTATATTGGTGCACAGGGCAGCCGTGCGACCCATGCCGCGCGCTGCGCACGTCTGCAGGAGGGGGGCGCCTCCATGGACCAAATCGCACGAGTCTACGGGCCAATGGGCCTGATCCCCGCGTCTCGTGACCCGAAAGCCCTGGCTATGTCGGTTATGGCAGAGATAATGGCCGCTTTCGCGCAGGCCGCTCCGGCTCAATGCCCCTCGAAATTTGATGGATGGTCGAAATCCGCCAGCCGTTCGGCTGGAACATAGAGTTGGGCGGGCCGGGGCAGCCCCCTTACTCGGCCGACCGCAGGCGGTCACTATCGCGATTCAGGTCGTAGCGCAGGCAGCCCTGCTCAGCGCGGACGTCCGCGAGCATCCCAGTGAGGGCGGCCTGCAGGACCGCCCCCCGGGTATAGCCACCAGCGTCGCGACCAGGTGAATAATTCCGGACATCAGAACCCCTCCAGCACGATCTTGCCGCGTGCAGTGTTCGTTTCGATCAGGGCATGGGCCTTCTTCAGGGTCTCGGCATTGATCGGCGACAGCGTTTCGGTCAGCGTGGTGCGGATGCGCCCGGCATCGACCAGTCTCGCCACCTCGTTCAGCAGCTTGCCCTGCTCGCCGATGTCCGGCGTGCCGAAGATCGAGCGGGTGAACATCAGTTCCCAATGCACCGAGGCAGCCTTGCGCTTGAAGCCCAGCACGTCCAACGTTTCGGGGTCGTCGATCAGGCCAAAGCGACCTTGCGGCGCGATCAGGGTCTGAATGCCCTTCACATGCCGGTCGCTCTGGTTGGTGGAAAACACGAAGCCCGGCGACCCGATGCCCAGGGCCTCGACCTGCGCCGCCAGATCACCGTGGTGATCAATAACGTGGTGCGCCCCGAGCTCACGCACCCAGTCTTGTGTTTCCGGACGCGAGGCGGTGGCAATCACCGTCAGGTCGGTCAGCGCGCGGACAAGCTGGATGGCGATGGATCCAACGCCGCCTGCGCCGCCGATGATCAGTATGGCGTCGGCCGCGCCCGGAATGGGGCGGCCGATGTCCAGCCGGTCGAACAGCATCTCCCACGCGGTGATAGCCGTCAGCGGCAGGGCGGCGGCCTCGGCATTGGTCAGCGACTTGGGCTTGTGCCCGGTGATCCTGGCATCGACGAGATGGAACTGACTGTTCGCGCCAGGGCGTGTGATGGATCCGGCATAGAAAACCTCGTCGCCGACGGCGAAGCCTTGGGTCTCGGGCCCGACCTCGGCCACCCGGCCGACCGCATCCCAGCCAAGCACCTTCCAGTCGCCCTCGGTCGGGGTGGCGCTTTTGCGCACCTTTGTGTCCACCGGGTTGACCGACACCGCCGCCACCTCGACCAGCAGGTCATGGCCGGTGGCGGTCGGACGCGGCAGGTCGATGTCCTGCAGCGCATTCGCGCGGTCGATGGGTCCGGGTATCTTGTAGCCGATGGCCTTCATGAGATCGCTCCACTGGTTCGTTTGCGTCAAGGCGAAACTGGTCTTACTTTTGGGTTGCGACAATACGCACAAACAATGCACATAGTGTCGAAAAGGATACTGTCATGGTCAAGGCCCGCCATTCCCGCTTCGACTGCACGCCCGGCTGCTCGGTCGAGGCGGCAATCGGGCTGATCGACGGCAAGTGGAAGTCGATCATCCTGTGGCACCTGCTGTCCGGCACACTGCGCTTTAACGAGATCCGCCGCCACATGCAGAACTGCACGCCGCGCATGCTGACCAACCAGTTGCGCGAGATGGAGGAGGACGGGCTGATCACCCGCAAGGTTTACGCCCAGGTGCCGCCCAAGGTGGAATATTCGTTGTCCGATCTGGGGCGCACAATGGAGCCGATCCTGCGTGCCCTGAAGACTTGGGGCGACGAAAACATCGGCCTTTACGGCAAGCCGGTTGGACACGATCCACGCGACACGGCCTGACCCTCAGCCCTTGTGCAGATGCCCGGTCGGCAGGGCCGTGGTGTATTTCACCTGATCCAGGGCGAAGCTTGACCGGATGTTGGCCACGCCCGGGATCTGAGTCAGGACGTTCATCACCAGATCCTGATAGCGCAGCAGATCCTCAACTACCACGCGCAGCATGAAATCTTCGGAACCGGTCATCAGGTAGCATTCCATCACCTCGGGCCGGTCCTTGATGGCGTCGGTGAACGTCCCGAGCGAGGCCTTGTCCTGACGTGCCAGCGTGACATGGACAAACACGTTGACCAGCAGGCCCAGCTTAACCGGATCGACCAGAGCGACCGAGCCGCGGATCACCCCGCGCTCACGCATGTCGGCCACGCGCCGCCAGCAGGGCGAAGCCGACAGGTTTACGCGTTCGGCCAGTTCGGCGTTGCTGAGTTCGGCATCCTGCTGCAGCGCATCAAGGATTCGCAAACTGGCCGTGTCCAGTTCGGGTTTTTCTGGGGTCATTTTATCCTCCAACACCTAAGACTTGGATAAAGTTTTCCTGTTACACCTGCAGCTTGGGTCTGAATAGGTCGGATTACCCGTCGCATTGGTGTCACGATGGTCTTATCTTCCATCTATCGAGGCCGTCCATGTCCTGCGCTGCCCCCACTGCGACCTCGCACCCTTTCCGGACCGGAAACAGCCGGTTGTGGCTGTCGCTGATGGTGCTGCTGTGGGGTCTCAGCTGGCCTGCGACGCAGATGGCGCTGACCGCGGTGCCGCCCTTATGGCTTGCAACCTTCCGCTTCGGGTCGGCCGCCGTCTGCCTGTTCGCATTTCTGGCGCTGCGCGGCGGAGTCACCCTGCCGGAACGCGGCGACATGCCCATCGTTCTCAGCACCGGCCTGCTGCAGATGATGACCTTCACGGGCTTGGGCATGATTGCCATGACCCGAACCGATACCAGCCATTCGGTGCTGCTGGCCTATACCACACCGCTATGGACCGTTGCGCTTGCCTGGCTTGTCTTTCGTGCGCGGCCAGCCCGGGCGCAGGTCGCGGCGCTGCTGACAGGCCTGGCCGGCGTCGCCTTGATCTGCTCTCCCCTGGAAACCGACTGGAGCGCGCCGGGCGCCTTCATGGGGGCGGGCTTCCTGCTGATCGCGGCACTGGCCTGGTCGGCCGTGATCCTGCACGTCCGGCTCCATCGCTGGGTTTCGGCGCCCTTGGCGCTAGCGCCGTGGCAGATGCTGCTGGCAACCGTGCCGCTTGGCGGCCTTGCGCTGGCGTTCGAGGGCCTGCCCCACGGCATCCGCTGGAGCCTGCATCTTGTCGAGCTTCTGGTCTTCATCGGACCTGTCGCCACCTCGGCCTGCTTCGTGATCTCGGCAGAGCACGGGCGCCGGATCTCGACCTTTGCCATGTCGAACTTCACACTTGGCGTGCCGCTAATCGGCATCGCGGCATCGGTTGTGGTCCTATCCAACCGGCTGTCGCCCGTCTTTCTGGCAGGGCTTGCCCTGGTCCTTGCAGGGATGGCGGCGGCCGCAAGCGCGCAACGGAACGGCTGACACAAAAACAGGGGGGGAACGATGATTATCGAAACCGGGCACCTTAAGACTGTTGAGCAACGGCTGCTGTGGCTGTCGCACTGGATGATCCATCATGCCAACCACATCCGGCCCAAGGTGGATGGCATAAAGACCGGCGGGCACCAGGCATCGTCCGCGTCGATGGTGTCGATCATGACGGCGCTTTATTTCTCGGCCCTGCGCTCCGAGGATCGGGTGGCCGTGAAACCGCATGCTTCGCCGGTCTTCCATGCCATGCAGTATCTGATGGGCCGGCAGACCCGCGCGAGGATGGAAGCGTTCCGCGGCTTGGGCGGCGTGCAAAGCTATCCCAGCCGGACCAAGGACACCGACGACGTGGATTTCTCGACCGGCTCGGTCGGCCTGGGCGTGGCGATCACCAGCTTTGCGTCGCTGGTGCAGGATTTCGTGGCGGCCAAGCCGTGGGCTGCGGGCCTGCCGATGGGTCGTATGGTGGCGCTTGTCGGCGATGCCGAACTGGACGAGGGCAACATCTACGAGGCCCTGCAGGAGGGTTGGAAAAACGACCTGCGCAATTGCTGGTGGATCATCGACTATAACCGTCAGTCGCTCGACGGGATCGTGCGCGAGGGTCTGTTCGGCCGCGTCGAGAAGATCTTCGAGGCATTTGGCTGGAATGTGATCCGCATCAAGTACGGCGTGTTGCAGCGCGCGGCCTTTCAGGAACCGGGCGGCCATCGCTTGCGCGATTGGATTGATGCCTGTCCGAATGCCCAGTATTCGGCGCTAACCTATCAGGGCGGCGCGGTCTGGCGCAAACGGCTGATGGATGATCTGGGCGATCAGGGCGAGGTGTCCGCGCTGATCGAACGTCGCTCGGACCCGGAGCTTGCAGCGTTGATGGAGAACTTGGGCGGCAACTGCGTCGAAACCATGGCGGAGACCTTTGCGGGAGTGACACATGACCGCCCAACCTGCTTTCTTGCCTATACGATCAAGGGTTGGGGCACGCCCATTGCCGGGCACAAGGACAACCATGGCGGCCTGATGACCAAGGCGCAGATGGAGGAATGGCAGCGGCACATGGGCGTGGCGGAAGGTCACGAATGGGACCCCTTTGCGGGCGTGGTGAACAAGGAAGCGTTTCAGGACTTCCTGTCGCGCGTGCCTTTCTTTGCGGGCGGGACGCGGCGACACGGCGATGCGCGGCTGGCGATACCAGACCTTTCGCCCGTGGCGGACCGGGAGATCTCCACACAGGCAGCCTTTGGCAAGATTCTCGACCAGTTGGCCAGGGGGGACAGCGCCTTGGCCAAACGGATCATCACCACCTCGCCCGACGTGACCGGAACCACGTCGCTGGGTCCCTGGGTCAACCGCCGCAAGCTGTTCTCACGGCAGGCGCAAGCCGATGCGTTCATCGAACACCGTATCCCCTCGACCGCAAGATGGGAGTTTGCGCCCGAGGGCCAGCATCTTGAACTGGGCATTGCCGAGATGAACCTGTTCCTGCTTCTGGGCGCTGCGGGCCTGTCGCACAGCCTGTTCGGCAAGCGGCTGATCCCCATCGGAACGCTGTACGACCCCTTCGTTCATCGGGGGCTGGATGCGCTGAACTATGCCTGCTACCAAGACGCGCGCTTCATGGTGGTGGGCACGCCGTCCGGTGTGACGCTGGCGCCAGAAGGCGGCGCGCACCAGTCCATTGGCACGCCACTGACCGGAATGGCGCAGGACGGGCTTGCCAGCTTCGAGCCGGCCTTCGCCGACGAGCTTGCCGTGATCATGGAGTGGGCCTTCGATTATCTGCAGCGCGACGGTGACGGCGCTTTCGACGAACGCACCTGGCTTCGCGACGAGACCGGCGGATCGGTGTACCTGCGCCTGACGACCAAGCCGTTGGAACAGCCCGGAACCCGCGGCGATCAGGCCTTTCGCCAGGGCGCGATCGACGGGGCCTATTGGCTGCGCAAGCCCGGCCCCAATTGCGAGGTCGTGATCGCCTATCAGGGCGCGGTGGCGGACGAGGCGATCGCGGCAGCAGGGCTGATCGGCACCACGCGCCGCGACGTCGGCGTGCTGGCAGTCACCTCGGCCGACCGCCTGAACGCCGGGTGGACCGCGGCACAGCGCGAACGCGCGCGCGGGAACAGGCAGGCCATCAGCCATGTCGAGAGATTGATGGGCGATCTGCCGCGCCACTGCCGCCTGCTCACGGTCATTGACGGGCATCCCGCAACGCTGGCCTGGCTGGGTTCGGTCGCAGGCCATGCTACCATCCCGCACGGTGTCGAGCATTTCGGACAGACCGGCACCATCGGCGATCTTTATCGGCATTTTGCGATAGACCGCGATGCTCTCGTCGCCTCGGCCAACGGATTGACGTCTGGGCCCCGCATCCACGGCGCCCGCACTCATGATGGGTACGGACGCTGAGGCTCAAGGGCTAGCCGACGGCGGTCGCGTCGGTCCGGAAATCGTGCATTCCCTTGAACCACTTCAAGTCGGCAAACGTGACATTGACAGACAGCGGTATGGCCCTCTCTACGCAAAACGACATGACCTCCCGTCTTGTCGCAGCGGGTTCTATCCTAAAGAGAACGAACAGGAACGGCTGGCCATTTTCTGAATCGCGTCGGCTAATAAGAACCGACCGGGATCGCCAACGAACGATTGAGTTTATACAGATGGGTTGCTCCGGTTTTATCAAGAGCGATTTCGACCTTTGTCCAGAACGTCGAGGCCTGTTCGGCTGCGATACATTCCTTGGTTCTGCCGCCAGCAAAGGTAAGGGGCACCTTCGCCTCGGCGGCTGTCAGCATGAAGAAGTGGCGCAAACGCTGTGTGACCGGCAGGCAAGGTTTCCCCGTCGTGTCGATCCGTCGAGGTGCTGAGTGTCGTCGTGCGGATCTGTTCCGCATTGCAACGTGCGGCGCCAGTTCTGCGGCTCGCCACTTTGAAATCTTTCGTGGGAGCGCCTGATAGGGGATAGGTCAGCGTACACTCAGGCTCTCCGAGTATGAATGCCAGGACGCCGCCAAGCGGCAGCTATGCCGACCAGGCAGCCGGTCAACCCAAGTGGTAAATGAGGTTTGAATCTTGAACGATTTCGATCCTTGGAGCGTCGTTGAGGTCAGTTGACAATAGAGGCACCCTTTCGCATTCTTACGTCCTCACCAGGGGTGTCCCGACAAGGGGCTGAGATACGGCTGGGCCGCAAGGCAGCGCAGTGACCCTACGAACCTGATCCAGTTCATGCTGGCGTAGGGACGGTGCGGATGCCTTGCCGGTCGCATGCGACCAGTGGGGCATTCTATTCCCTCCCGTCGGTGCTGGGTCTTCAATGCTGCGACGCGAGGAGCCTCGACATGACATCTAAAGAAACCCTGACGGTTACCACCGGACCACTGCCCGCCTCTGTCAAGGTGTTCAGGCCGGGCGTGCTGCACCCCGACATCCGTGTGCCCATGCGCGAGATCGCCTTGCATTCAAGCGCGGGCGAGCCGCCGGTGACGGTCTATGACTCCTCGGGTCCCTATACCGATCCGGCCGCCGAAATCGCGATCGAACGCGGCCTTCCGCGCCTGAGGGAAGGTTGGACGATGAGGCGTGGGGACGTGGAGTCCTACGAGGGGCGGCATGTGAAGCCCGAGGACAACGGTTTTGCCTCAGGCGACCGGCTAACACCCGAGTTTCCCATCCGCCACCGCCCCTTGCGGGCGCGGAACGGGAAAGCTGTCACCCAGCTTGCCTATGCGCGCGCGGGCATCGTCACGCCCGAGATGGAATTCATCGCGATCCGCGAGAATTTGGGCCGCATGGCGATCCGCGAAAGGATGGTACGCGACGGCGAAAGCCTCGGCGCCGCCATCCCTGATTTCGTCACCCCCGAATTCGTCCGCGACGAAGTGGCGCGCGGGCGGGCGGTCATTCCGTCCAACATCAACCATCCCGAAGCCGAACCGATGATCATCGGTCGCAATTTTCTGGTCAAGATCAACGCCAATATCGGCAACTCCGCTGTGACCTCCTCGATGGCCGAAGAGGTCGAGAAGATGGTCTGGGCGACCCGCTGGGGCGCGGATACGGTGATGGACCTGTCCACGGGCCGCAACATCCACAACATCCGCGAATGGATCATCCGCAATTCGCCTGTGCCCATCGGCACCGTGCCGCTCTACCAGGCGTTGGAAAAGGTCGGCGGCATCGCCGAAGACCTGACATGGGAGATCTTCCGCGACACGCTGATCGAGCAGGCCGAGCAGGGGGTGGACTACTTCACCATCCATGCGGGGGTGCGTCTGCACATGATCCCGCTTACGGTGGATCGCGTCACGGGGATTGTCAGCCGGGGCGGCTCAATCATGGCAAAATGGTGCCTGCATCACCACCGCGAGAGCTTCCTCTACGAGCGCTTCGAGGAGATCTGCGACATCATGCGCGCCTATGACGTCAGCTTCAGCCTTGGCGACGGGCTTCGCCCCGGCTCCATCGCGGACGCAAACGATGCAGCGCAATTCGCCGAACTGGAGACCTTGGGCGAGCTCACCAGGATCGCCTGGGCCAAGGACTGCCAGGTCATCATCGAAGGCCCCGGCCATGTGCCGATGCACAAGATCAAGGAGAACATGGACAAGCAGCTTGCCGTCTGCGGCGAGGCGCCGTTCTACACCCTCGGGCCGCTGACGACCGACATCGCGCCGGGCTATGATCACATCACCTCGGGCATCGGCGCGGCGATGATCGGCTGGTTCGGCACAGCGATGCTCTGCTATGTCACGCCCAAAGAGCATCTGGGTCTGCCCGACCGGGATGACGTAAAGACAGGCGTCATCACCTACAAGATCGCTGCCCATGCCGCCGACCTGGCCAAGGGACATCCGGCGGCAAAGCTTCGCGACGACGCCCTGTCTCGCGCTCGGTTCGAGTTCCGGTGGGAGGACCAGTTCAATCTGTCACTGGACCCTGAGACGGCGCGGGCCTTCCACGACGAAACCCTGCCGAAAGAGGCGCATAAGGTCGCACATTTCTGTTCGATGTGTGGGCCGAAATTCTGTTCGATGCGAATTTCCCACGACATCCGTGCCGAGGCGCAGAAAGAGGGCATGGCCGCCATGGCGCAGAAATACCGCGAGGGCGGCGACCTATACATGCGGGTGGTTGAGGAAACCTGAGCGGACATGACCCTCATGCGGTTTCGCATGTGCGCGGGACCGCATGGCTCATGTGATAATGCATTCATCATAGGCCCAAACTCGCTAACGGCGACTTGGAGATGACCTATTTTACGTGGGCTTAAGCAGGAGGCCAACATGTCCGACATGATGCCCAAGGAGGTGATGAGTCCACTTCCGGTACGTCCGACCGTTGCGACCATCGCGACGGTGTTCAAGGATGGTCATGTGCTTCTGGTGCGGCGTGCGAACCCACCGGACGCTGGCCGATGGGGTTTTCCCGGCGGAAAAACAGACTTCGGAGAAACCATTGAAACTGCTGCAATCCGTGAGCTTCTGGAAGAAACCGGAATACATGCAACCCCGCAACGTGTCTTCACAGCCGTCGACGCGTTCGATGACGATGAATACGGTGTGCTGCGTCATCACTACGTTCTAGTGGCAGTCCTCTGCACTTGGAAATCCGGCGAGCCCACTGCCGGTGATGATGCCTTAGAAGCCGGATGGTTCGCCCTCGACACGCTGGAGGACGACAACCTTGCGCTCAGTCTCGACGTAGCGAAAGTTGCCCGCCAAGGCGCAACAATCGTTGCTTAAGCTGGCTGATGCAGTGTCTGATTGCCTGTTCAGGGTTCAAGCTCATCAGAAAAGCCATACGGCTTCAGACCGTGCAAGAACAATCCGTGAACAGTGGCCATAGTTCCGATACGCCCCTGATCGTCAAGGACTACAGGTCAAGACAGGGCAAAAAGGTGAAGAGAGACTGCTGATCCGGCACAGGCTGGCCGCTGAAGCATGGCTTTGGCGGGATCTTCCAGCCGGGTGGCAAAGCACTTGGGAACATGACAACAACACAGGTGCCGTCCGGCTGATAAGCCTCTTTTGTCTGAACATGCTGCGTGCGGCAACTTGTCCTATTGGTAGCACATCAAAAGAAAAATAAAGATCATGAACTGGCCCCCAATTCGACCGGACACTTGGGCATAACCATGGAGGCTTAGGCATATGCCTAAGCACGTGCTTATGTCAGAGATCGAAATCATCACCGATGGCGGCCGTCGGCGCCGTTGGACTGCCGCCGAGAAGCTGCGGATCGTCGAGGAGACGCTGGATGGACAGGCCAGCATCTCGGTCGTGGCGCGGCGCAATGGCGTGGCGCCAAACCTGTTGTATCGTTGGCGGCGTCTGATGCTGGAAGGGGGAAGCGTCGCGGTGACCGAAGACGACGATGTGACCAGCAATCGCGTGGTTCGCGAGATGGAAAGCCGCATCCGTGAACTTGAGCGCCAGCTTGGCCGCAAGACGCTGGAGGCAGAGATCTTGCGGGAAGCCCTGGACAAGTCACGGGTAAAAAAACCGACCTTGCTCGCGGGGTCGCCATTGAAGGGCGGTTTCCAGTGAAGGCGGTGGCCGAGATGTTGGGGGTTTCCCGCTCCAACCTGGTCAACCGGCTGCAGGGCAAAGCGAAGCCGCGGCGGCGCTACCATAAAGCGCAAGACGCGGCGTTGGTGCCGCTCATCACAGCACTCGTGGCGGCGCGGCCGACCTATGGCTACCGTCGCATCACCGCAATCCTGAACCGCCAACTGCGATCGGAAGGCTTGGCGCCGTGCAATCACAAGCGCACATACAGGATCATGAAAGCACACAACCTGCTGCTGGCCCGCAAGTATTGCGAGCGGCCGCAGCACATCCATGACGGCAAGGTCATCGTGATGCGCTCGAACCTCCGCTGGTGTTCAGATGGCTTCGAGTTCGCCTGCTGGAACGGCGACATCGTCAGAGGTGCCTTCATCATTGATGCTCATGATCGCGAGATCATCGCCTGGAGAGCAGTGGTCAATGCCGGGATCAGCGGGTCCGACATCCGCGACATCATGCTCGAAGCCGTGGAGCGGCGGTTCAAGGCACTGCGCGCGCCAGCGACAATCGAGATGCTGACCGACAATGGGCCGCCTTACATCGCAAAGGATACCCAGATCTTCGCCCGTCAACTCGGGCTGAAGCCCTGCTTCACGCCGATCCGCAGCCCGCAGAGCAACGGCATCTCGGAGGCATTCGTGAAGACGCTCAAGCGCGACTATGTTCAGGTGACGCCGCTGCCGAATGCCCAGACTGGGCTTGAGTTGATCGGAAGCTGGATCGAGGATTACAACGACAACCACCCGCACTCAGGTTTGAAGATGCGCTCGCCCCGCGAGTTCATTGCAGCCCAAATCGCAACAGCCTGAGTGTCCGGTGAAATGGGGGCAAGACCAGATCAAGCCATTGGAACTCTTACGCTTCGTAAGGTCATTTCACTAAATGCCCTCAATTGACAAGAAAATTTCGAGCAGAATACAACGAAGGATGTGCGCTGATGGGCATCATTGATCCCAGCATCATTGCGGTCCTGAAGAACTACAGGCAGGCGCAACAAGGCACCGAGTGTAAGGTCGCGCAGACCATAGGCTCCGTGCTGGTGGACTCGCTCAGGCGAATTTCGCTGCACAGACCCGCACGTGAACCCGAGAAGGTCTGCGGCTAAAGCCGACGAATTATGCATAGACAAAACGAGCCTTTTTGCACATTCTGCATGTGCTGGCCCGCCCATACATTTTGTCGAAAGCGACAGGCCGGTTGATTGACGTTCTGAGCTGCTGATTTTCACAGTCGTCCCGAGGGTCGGGCGACAGCACGGCGGACACCAGATGACCGACACGACTATTAGCCACTCGCGCGCTGCTTGTTCCTCCAACCAGAGCGGCGAAGCTGCTGCCCACGATGACCTTGCCACTTTTCTTCGGGGATGGGTCAATGCCTGTCTCGATGACGGCGTGCAGGAGCTGGACACCATGATCGTGACGGCGCCTGACAGCTTGAAAGCAGAGTTTTGCTGCTATGATGTCATGGCCGAGGAGATCGAGATCGTGGTCCAACGCATTTGGACAGACCTCGCAGTGCAGCGGATGCGGGTCGGCCGTTAACCACGCAGGAAGGGTGGATTCACAAACGAAGTGCAAATGCCAAGATAATACGGGTATTTGCATGAGTTTTACGAATGGCTCCCCACTACCAGCACCTAAAGCCTGTTGCACTCAATCGGCCTCATACCCTGCAGCTTTGAAGTAGTTGTAGCATTCCTCGTCGGAGAAGAGGTCGCAGACCTGGCCAACCG
>NZ_JAVCWH010000018.1 GCF_030846195.1 Paracoccus yibinensis | reverse complement strand
GCCTTCCCGACCCCTTGACAGTCTCGGCCGGGGCCACGGGCAGGGCTGCGCCCTCCCCGCTCTGCTTTCCGAAAGGCATGGGCCTTTCAGAAATCAGAACAGGAAGGCTCGCCCATCGGCGGAACGGGCAGAAGACCCGGCCGCCCCGTCGCTAAAGGAGAGCCACAAATGGCTGACAAGTTCGACCTCTACGCCCACGTCACCGACAGCATCATTGCCAGCCTCAAAGCAGGCACCCCGGCATGGCGCAAGCCGTGGACCGGCGACAAGGGCGGCGCCCCTTTCCCGCTGCGGAGCAATGGCGAACCCTATTCCGGTATCAACGTCCTGATGTTGTGGCTTGCCGCTGACGCCAAGGGCTACCGCGCCCCCCGCTGGTTCACCTACAAGCAGGCCCAGGAGGCAGGCGGTCAGGTCCGCAAGGGCGAGAAATCGTCCACCGTCGTGAAATACGGCACCTTCGAGCGCGAGGACGCGGAAACGGGCGAGGAACGCCGCCTGCCCTACCTGAAAGCCTACCGCGTGTTTAACGCCGAGCAGATCGACGGCCTGCCCGCCGAATACTATGGCACCCCGGCCGAGCCTGCCCGCGACCTTGGCACCGAGGCCGACCCCGCCCTTGACGCATTTTTCGCAGCCACCGGCGCGGACATTCGCACCAGCGACGAGCCGCAAGCCTTCTACAACCCCGCCGACGACTTCATCCACATGCCGCCGATTGCGACGTTCCACAGCGCCGCAGGCTACTATGCCACGCTTGCCCACGAGGCCACGCACTGGACGGGACACAAGAGCCGCCTTGACCGCTTTGCCCGCTTCAACGACCGCAAGGCTTATGCCTTCGAGGAACTGATTGCCGAGATTGGCAACTGCATGACTTGCGCCCGGCTTGGCCTGACCCCCGATTTTGACCAGTCCGGCGCATATGTCCAAAGCTGGCTGCGCGCCCTGAAGGATGACAAGCGGCTGATTTTCAAAGCCGCCAGCGAGGCGCAGAAGGCCGCCGAATGGCTGGCAAAAGGCAAGCCCGCCGAGAAGGAAGAAGGGGCGGCCGCATGAGCGGCCCCCACCCCCTGCCCGCCCTGTCCTGCCGCAAATGCGGCAGGAGCAACCCCTTGGTCTATCTCGCGCCGGTCGTGGTCGAGGGAGCCGGAACCTGCATCTGCATGGATTGCGCCAAGGCGCGCGGCTGGCTGAATGCTGTCGGAAATCTTAAGCCAGGAGTTTCCTTGTGACCACCTACGAGATCCGGGACGACCCCGATGACCTGCCCATCATCTGCGCGACCTTGGCGGAAGCGGAGCTGCGCGGCCGACGCCGCGCCGCCCGCCTCGGCATCGAGGTTCTGATTTACGAAATGCACCCCACGCGCGGAGAGCGGTTTATCGGCGCGATCTGACACCCGGCCCCCGCAGCAGCGGGGGCTTTTCCTTGTCGATCTGATTGACCAGGCGGGGCGGAGCCGTCGAGCCGGCCCCGCCCCGCCTGGCCCTGCGCTATCCGCGCGGGAGCCGCGTGCGCGGCGATGCGGAGACGGCTGCGCCGTCAGCCCATGAAGAAGCCCCGCCCTTTCGGGCGGGGCGAGACTCAGGGAGGGAGTGTCGTTCAACGTAGGGTTGCCCCAAGGGTTCCTTTTGTGCCGCGGTATGGCGGCAGACATAGCCCCGATCACTGCCGGAATTGACCACAGCCTACTCACGTCCCTTCGCTCTGTGGGGGCACGTTCCGTTCGTAGGCTGCAAGCCCGTGGCAAGGGTCTGCCACGGGTGGACAATTCCGATCCGGCCACGCAAGGCCGCCTGCCTCGGAGGTTTTCAGGCTTCAGCACCACATGAAACCGGAAACGCGGAGCCTGTGTCCAACCGGAAGGTCTTGCCGTCTGCCGTCAGCTCGATCTGCGACCCACTGCGCAAAACGCCAACGAGGCCCTTCCAGTCTTCGCCATCGCGACTGACGGCGGAGCCGGAAACCATCTTGCCTTGATGCGCCTGTGTCGGGGACTTGATCAGATACTCCCCATCCAGCGGTTCACCGTCGAGCGTGACGCTCAGGTGGTTGGTCGGAGGAATGAACGCACCATCGGGATCACAGACGGCCGTGGCGGAGATCCCGTCACCGGAGGCGGTGTAGATATGAAGCCCCCTGAAATCGGTTTCTTCCTCCCAAGCCGATGCAGGAACGGCAACCAGACAGAAGGCAGCGGCAAGAGCCATGTGCTTCATTTCGACAGTTCCTTGATGGTGTCGTCCACGCAGGCGAACCAAGCTCGTTCGATCTGGCCGACTATCAGACTGGATCGCGGGGCCTCTGCACCATTGAGAACCTGATCCTGGATCGCCTGAAGTATCTCCTTCTTCACGGCGACAGAGGTGCGGTAGTTCCACTCGGAAGGCCCACTTGGTTCCTGCACTTGTGGGATGTAGCGAGGTTCGATCCGGATTTCTGGAAGACGGCTGTAGGCAGTTCGCAGCACGTCGCCAGGGTCGATGCCCCTCTCCACGATCTTCCTCATGGGCTCCACTTGTCGGACCAACAGCCTGAGGCGCACATCGACTTTTACTCCGCGGTTCTTCTTAGCGCGGGGCGGAAGAACTATCGTTGCGAGGCCCGGAGCCGTGGAAGCCGATGCACCCTTGGGTGCCGTCTCGGTCTCACTCATGATCGGTTCCTGCTGGAGCGACTCCTGTTGCACAGGGGTATTATCTGCTGGCAACTGGAGGCTTTCGCTGACATCAGGAACGGCGGTTTCAAGTGAACCTGAGAGCTTTGGGTGCGGTTCTGAAGGCGCTGCACTGACCTTCTTCCGCTTGTTGAATGCTTCCAAGGCATCCTTATTGAAGGGCTTGAGGATTGTGGGTTTGCGAACACCCGTCACCCCTTCCTCGAAGCCGGTGGCATCTTCTCTGGTGGTTCGGATGCGTTCACGCGCCATGAATATCCCCCATTCTCCTGTCGTCGAAGATGTTGTTCACAAGAGTGATGGCGTGAGCTAGAGCAGCCTCGAAGTGAAAAGCCTTGAGCTTTTCGTTTTTGTCTTCGCTGTCTCTGCACTTGGTCAGAACAGCACCCAATGGACCTAGTTCATCCATTTCACGATACTGCGTCTTTTCTGGCACCATCGTGGCAAGAGGATTGAACTGGTCGATGATTTCGTAATGGCGCTCAAACTCACGTGCCGCTAGATCCTTTGGCTTCGGATTGCCCCGGACGTGCGTCAGAAGGTTTGGCTTCACTCTGGAAAGCACAATCCTGAGAGGCGGTATCGAGTCCGGGTTCTCAGCCCTCCTTTTCAAATCCTGATGCCATTCTAATGTTTCTTTGGTGCGTTCGCGATCACCTTTAGCGTTCATGCATGGAACGATTAGAACGTCCGATACACTTGCTAGATCAACTGCCCAAGAGCTACCCTCGCCCTTTGTGTCGATTATGATGAACTCGACCTCATCCTCATAGCGTGAGACCAAATCGAATAGATCGTCAGCATCGGTCGGAGCGCGAACAATAATGTTCTTGTCGGCGTAGCCCGTTTCATTCGCTGTAACCCACCAGTTCACAATGTCTTTGCTAGGGTCCAAATCGATTATGAGGCATTTATGATCGGTGAAGGCAAAGGCAGAGGCTAAGAGCTTAGTTATAGTTGACTTCCCTGCGCCGCCTTTTCGGCTGATCATTCCAAGCACAGTTGCCATTTCGTTAGCTCCGTTTCTGTCCCAGCCTCTTTTGAGGCAATTTCTTTAATGATGGCAGGCTCACTTTCATTCCTATCGTCCTGCAATGCTATGTCAAGTCGTCGCGACGTAACGACGCGACGGGATAGCGTGCCGAGACAACGTGACGCGATGACGCGACACTATGACGCGACAATATGACGCGACGCAACGACGAGACGCGATGACGCTACGTAGCAACGCGACGTAACGGCGTAGCTACAGGACGAGACGTGAAAACGCGACGTAAAGACGTGACGTAAGAGCGTAACGCTACGACGCGACGTAACGACGGGGCGCGATGACGTGACGCAATGACGCGGAGTAACGACGCGAAGGTGCGACGTGGAGAGATGACGTAATGTTGCCTCAGATTGCAGTCGCGCCCGAGTTGCTAGCTTGATCTGGACGCAGCATTCGATGAGAGCCGCCTGCAGGGCCGCTGAGAGGGGCTAAGGGCTGCTCACTGGGAAGATGCACCCGAATGAACTTAAGGGCGCTCGGCGGCCCGCTCAGCCCCTCTGTGCCCCTATCAGCCACGTCACACTGCTTAGACTGTAGCCGGAAACGGAAAGGCTAGTGTTGGTCAAGCCAGATTTCATTGACATTTCATCAGTCTTGACCAACACTAGCCTTGTAGATTGGCAAGAAATACAAGTCTAATTTTTTACACATTGAACATGGCTGGAAGAACGTCAAAAATTAGTCCTAACGACGTGAAGAAGATCGTATCTTCAATGCGTTCTGGCGTGCCGGTCGCAGTCCTGGCGAAGACCTATGGTGTCACACGCCCAACCATTTACCGGGTTGTGCGGGCCTTCCACGAGAAGGAGGCTGTTGCGAATGCTGGCACCGCCCCAGTCTCATTCACTGTCGATCGTGACAGTCTCAGGGCATTCGACGCGTTCACAGGCCGTCTTGGTCTTGCAAGTAGGGCTGATGCCCTGCGTCGTGTTTGCCGCGTTCCAGCGGGTTTTTTAGAGCCTGACCCTGATCTGGCGGATGCGCTGCGCGACGTTGCGGCGCAGTTGTCAGCCATAGGGCGGAACGTGAACCAGCTTGTCGCGACCAAAAACTATGAGGTGAGGCGTGGTCAAAAACTCAAGCTGACCAAGCCGCAGGAGCAGCTTCTAACTGATCTTCTTGAGCACATCGACGGCGTTTCAACTGTTGTCCGCGAGATCGAAGGCAAGCGTGCGTCGCAGACCCTCCGTAGGTTTGTTGCGGCGATGAAGGGGCATGACGATGAGCCGCGTTAATGCCGTTTCTGCTGTAACCGGAAAACTCTTCGATGAGGATTGGAGCAGGGTTGGACGGGGTAGGGGGGTCGGTCAAGCTCGCCATATGGCACGCGCCGCCCAAGGCGCATCGCCAGCAATTTTCAAGATGATCCGCACAGGCGGTTGTGCCTCGCGCAGTCAGCTATCTGCTCAATTCAATTACCTGTTCAGCAAAAGTGTCGATGTTCACGATTCAAGAGGACTGCTGGACGGCGCAAAGGTTCTGAACCCGGAGCAGATCGAGTCTGCTGTTTCGCGTTGGGCTGATAACTGGAAGGGGCAAATGAATGCGGCACGGACAAGCCATATGCTTATGTCCTTTCCGCGCGGGGCAAAGCCCAGCCATGTCAGCCTGATCGCGGGAGAAATCTGCCGCGAAAAGCTGGGTGGTAGGTTCGACTACATGATTGCGGTTCATACCGACAGCCCGAACAAAAATCCTCATGCCCACATCATCGTCAACAGGAGAGGTCAGGATGGAGATTACTTCATCCTGCGCCGAGGCACGGAATACAGTTACGAGGCTTTCAAGGAGGCCATGGTTGATCATGCTGATCGCTATGGCATTAGACTTGAGGCCACCTCACGCTTGCAGCGAGGTCATATTCATTATCCGCCGACTGACGGCGAGTGGCGACGTGCCAGGGAAAGATCTGCACAGACTGGCACCGCTTTCGAGGCACCAGAAGGAAAGCCCCGAATTGGTGATGCTCTGGTCCGTGCCACCCAAGAAGTTCGCGACTGGTCCCTGCGCTATCGCGATTTAGCGAGCTTTGCCTCGCAGCAGAACATGCAGGATCTAGCAACTGCATTTGAAAAGGCATCTTCGGTCCTTGCCGGAGGTGGCACCATTATATCGAAAGGGGAACCATATATGTCCTTAGTAGAAGATTTCGATAAAGCCGCCGCGAACTTGAGAAAGGCCGTTGATGATGCGGAGCAGCGCATTGAGAATGCGGCCCCGAACCAGCGTCCCGCCATGGAGCGCAAGCTGGCCGAGGCGCTGACCTCTGTAGAGCATCTGCAGCCCTTGGGCGCCCGGTCGCGTGATCTGCGCGAGAGCGCCAGCGAAGAAGGTATCTATTCGGCCCATAATCTAAGCATGGTGAACACCCGCTTTGCCCTGGAAGGACGCGACAAGCTGACGGCCGCCCTGGACGGGACCGGCATCGATCCGGTCGAGGTCGAGGCTCGGATGCGCGTGGGGGCCAATTCTGCGGCCCTTGAGGCACGATGGGTTCAGCATGACCTACAGAGCGTAGCTGATCTGCGCGGCTTGGATCTGAGAGACCAGGCACAATTGCAGCAGGCTATCGCAGTGGTGGATGCCGCCTATGATCGCGTTGCAGACGCCTATGGCGTGGATGATGCAATCCATCAGAGAGCAGTCACAAACCGGAGCACTGGTGTAGAAGTAAGCACGGAAAACCCCGATCCGGTTGCAGGTCTGCCCACCGCCAGCGAACTCACTGAGTATCCTGGCTATGATGAGGTTAGAGCCCATATTCAGGGCAACTGGGTGTCTCGTGATGGCGTGGAAGAAACCCGTAGCGTCGTGATCGAAGATGAGGGTCGTTTCTATCCGGCCCTTGAGATTTCCAGAGGAGGGGGCGAGTCGACCTACTCCTTTGATGACAGCAAGTCCTATGCCTCCCTGCGGGAAGCGGCTGATAATAGCGCCGATGCGTATCGCTATTGGGAAGGTCTCGATACTGCCTCCCAGATGGAGCGTTCACGTGAGTCGGACGTGCTTGATCATGCGCCTGCGACTTCGATTGGATCGCAGCATCATGCTCAACCTAACTATGCCGAACTGGCCCGTTATGCGCGTCCTGTCGGGTCCGAGGACGAGAGACGGTTGCGTGAAGCCATTGAGAAAACTCTTAGCAGCGACGAGTTGGAGCGGTTGAAGAAGGGAGATGTGGACGTTTTGCGCGGGGTCGGTGACCGCGACGATCAATTGACCATGGCAAGGGACTATCTGCGTGCGGCTAACGACCCGGAAGCCCGGCATGGCCTTGAGCGCATCAGCGAACAGTTGAGCGAGGAACGCGAGCGGCAGCGTCAAGAGCGCGGTCATGAGGGAGGCGGCCATGAATAAGCTCCACATCTTGGGCGGGGCGCTGCTGTTTGCTGTCCTTGGAACCGGCTTCGCCTATATTGTCGGCATCGGGTTTCTGTCCTTCTGGCGTGGCTACAACGGCCAGTATCTCGACTGGCTGGCGATCGTGCGGGAATACCCGTCACTGCGTTCGACCGATCCGCGAGCATTTCAGATCCTCAACCTGATCTGGGGCGGCTTTGTTCTTCTGTCGCTAGTGCTGGCGGCCAATGTCCTCACCGAAAAACTGACGACCTTCGGCAAGGCGCATTGGCAAAGCAGGCGTGAATTGAAGAAGAACGGCTTTCTGGGAAAGCCGGGACGCGGATTTGTAGTGGGCAAGACGGGACCAGCCAAGGGCAGGGGGAAGTTTCTTTGCTCAGCTGCGTTTCCTCATTGTTTGCTGGTCGCTCCCACCGGGGCAGGGAAAGGGATCAGCTTCGTTATTCCGAACCTTCTCTTGTTCCAGGGCAGTGCCGTGGTTCTCGACGTGAAAGGTGAAAACTTCGAACTGACCAGCCGCCACCGGCAGTCTATGGGTGACAAGATCTGGCGATTTGCACCCCTCGATTGGGACAATCCCGGCCACCGCTATAATCCTCTGGACCGGATCAACGCACTGCCGAACCCCGATCAGCGCCAGATGGAAATCCGTATGTTGGCCGAGCTGTTCCTGCAAACGGAGGATGATGGTGCCAAGGGCCTGCTGGACGGCGGCATTGACCTGTTTGTTGCTTGCGGCATCTATGCGATTGAGCGCGGCACTCCGACCTTGGGAGAGATTTACCGGCTGGCTTCGGCTGGGGGCGACAAGCAGAAGCAATACATGAAGTATGCGGATGATGTGAAAAGTCCGGCTGCCCGTTTGCTGTTCGAGCGCCTGGCCTCGACCAATGACCGCACCCTGACCTCCTATCTGTCGCTTCTGATGACCTCGGGCCTGTCGCTCTGGTCAAACCCCGCCATCGACCGGGCAACGGAGACCAGCGACTTCAGCTTCCGGGATTTCCGGCGCTTTCCGCAGTCCGCTTATTTCGTGGCGCCGCCGCATGATAAGATCCGTGCCATCGCTCCACTCGTCCGGCTGTTCTTTTCGGATCTGCTGTCGAGCCTTCACGACCATCTTCCCGGTGAAGACGAGCCTTGGCGGGTCATGATCATGCTGGACGAGTTCGACATGCTGGGCCGAATGCCGAGCGTGACCGACAGCATCAAGACGCTGCGGGCTTACGGCGGTCACTTAGCTGTGGTGACGCAGACTATCCCTGCCCTCGACAAGATTTATGGCGAAGATACCCGGCTTTCGTTGCAAGGGGGCGCAGGGGTTAAAATCTATCTCGCCCCGTCCGAGCAGCGCACCAAGGCAGAGTTGGCGGCGGCTGTCGGCAAGACCACCGTGCGGGTCACGTCAAAGTCCCGGACCATCGGAAAAGGACCCCTTAACAGTATCAACGTTTCCGAGCGACATGAAGAACGTGACCTGTTGACCGAGGACGAGGCCGGGCGGCTTAAAGAGGATGAAATGATCATCCTTGCCAATGGGCATCACCCGATCAAAGCGTGGCGGATCAAATACTTTGATGACAAGGTGCTGAAGCCTATCTTCCAAGCACAGAAAGGCCCGCTGCCTGGTCCTGATCCCAAGGATATTGAACTGCGTTCGATGCGTGGCGAACTCATGCTTGCCACCAGCAAGATCACAGAACTGGCTCAGAAAGTAGACGGCGGTGTCACCAAAAGAAGCCGGGTCAAGGGTGCCTTACCACATATTGTGCTTGAGCAAGTGGGAAAGAAATCGTCCGATAATAAATCGGCCAACAATCCTGACAAGACAGCGCCAGTGATCGTTCGGAGGCGCAGCCTTAACCCAAACCTAGCGTCAGGTATCGCAATTTCCACCAATGATGCTGCCGTCAAGGCGATTGTCGTTACAACTGAAAAGGTTCAGACGATCTCGCCGGACGATGATGGACTGTCCCTAGAAGCAAGTTAAAAAAATCAGGCGGCCTGAAGGCCGCCTGTTTTCTTAGGTCGTTAGATCGCGCGCTTGAACACTATCTTTTTGCCAACGCGCGGGCCTTGTCCTGCATCCGATTTATGGACTCAGCCACACCTGTTGACGCTTGGGTGACTGCCGGATGCGCTGCAAACGCTTGGGCATTGCGACCAATCGCGTTCTCACCCCGATATGTTTGCTGGGCAGCTTGGATGGTGGATTTAGTCGCGGCAGCAGTGTTTTTTAGGCCCCCCATATACGTCCTTGCGTTTTTCCCCGCCATGTAACCAACAGCCGCCAAGCCCATCATCTGCATGTTTCCAGACACGGAACTGACAAGGGAGGGCAGGAGCACCATGCAGATCAGGATCAGGATCATCAGGACGATGAACGGCACGAAGGCCCCGATGCTGGCGAAGTTGGAGGTTCCGATGCGTCCAACCAGGTCGGTCCCCATAGAGATCATGATCGAAAAGATCGAGGCGATGAACAGGGGGTAAAGAGACCAACTGACACAGGCCGAAACCCACCGCTCGAAGAAGCCCTTTGTCGCCTCAAACAAGGTCAGGGCGATGACAATCGGGGCGAGACCCAGAAGCACGGTGATGACCACCTTCGGGAACAGGATCAGCACGGCAGAGACGGCCGATATGGTGCCGATCAGCAGGAGGCAGATCCCGGAGACAACGGCGGTCACAAACCAGCCACCCATTTCCGCAGCGATGTTCGTGGCCGCAAGGGTGAACTTGTCCATCATCTCGTCAATGGCAGTGGCAAATCCATCGGTGATCGTCGGCCCGCTCAGGCCGTCTCCGCTTGATGCCAGAATGCCGCCTGCCGTGGCCTCGATGGCTTTCTGGATGCCGCCCGCCACAGCCCAGAACTGGTTCCAGTTCCAGGCGAAGATGCCGATCAGGGCCAGCTTGATCATCAGGGCCAAGGCGTGCCCCCAGGTCATGGGACGCAGTTGCAGCATCATGTTGATGCCGACCAGGGCCACGGCCAGAACCGCCATATAGCCCACGAGGGTTCCAGAGGCTTCCACCAGCCCCAGGAATGTCGATCTGGCGGCATTGGTCAGGAAGGACTCGGCTGAACCCACGATCAGTTGGACAGCGGACATGTCAGCGCCCTCTCCATGCTTTACAAATATCCAGCGACTGTTTCAGGGTGTCGCCTTCCTTCCGGCCAAGCTGGGCCGAAAGCTGAAAAATCCCATCCCGATCCTTGCCAGCCGTCAGCTCCTCATACTGCCGTTCGGCTTCATCCCAGGATGGAAACTCAACCTCGCAGGGGCAGGAGTTGGTCTCGATGATCGCCTGTTGACGACTGATATTGTAGAGATGTTGCAGGATCAGGGATCGCCGCGCTTCGGCGGGTGGCAGGTCATCCGCCCATTGCGGCAGCGGAGGCATGACGCAGCCATGCCGCGACCTCTTTTCGCCGGTTTGAGGTTCAGACAGGTCCGGCATTGTGAAGTCCATGAAGTCCCGTTCAGCCTGGGCCGCTTCAGCCATTTTCCCTGTATCCGGGAACGGAGGCGGATCAGCGCGAAGCATGTTGGTCATCACCTCCGCCCCGGCGATCATGCCAACGGCTGCCGCCGCTGCACCAAGCAGCATCGAGTTGCGGTCAAACATGGGGGGCTTCTCCTTCGTCTCCGTTGTCGGGGATGTAGAATTCGAGAACGCCGCGGTTACCGCCGGCACGGCCGGTCTGGATCACCACGTCGATGGAACTGCCGATGTAGCGCAGCGTGTCCGTATAGGTGAGCGGCAGGTCCGCCTTCAGCGCCATGATGGCGAGCTTTGCCAAGGCCAGCTTCGGTGTTTCGGCATGGATCGTCGTCATCGAGCCGCCGTGGCCGGTGTTGATGGCCTCGATAAAGGTCATGGCTTCCTTGCCGCGCACCTCGCCCACAACCAGACGGTCAGGCCGCATTCGCAAACAGGACGTGAGCAGAACATCCGGCGAGCGGGTCCGGCTGTCGCGGTCCGCAATCAGCGTCACGACATTGGGCTGCGCAGGCACCAGCTCTGCCGCGTCCTCGATGGTGATCAGCCTCTCGCTGTCGGGAACATAGGAGAGCATCTTGCGGGCAAAGACGGTCTTTCCGCTGTCTGTCGCCCCCGCGATCAGGGCATTCATCTTGTGCGCGACGATAAAGGCCATGGCCGCGTCGATCTGGCCTGAGGCCGCAAGCGCCTTCAACTCGCGCTTCATCTCGGCGCGGGCTCCATCCACCGAATATTCCTGGCCATGGAGGTATTTGACCGTGATCTGGTCGAGGGGCAGGGTGGAGAAGAAGCGCAGCGAGATCGCCGCGCCCGTCGAGACTGCGGGGGCCGTGACCACCTGGGCGCGGATGGGCCGTCCCTTGTAGATCACGGAGGTGGAGATGATCGGGGCCTCCTTGCCGATGGTCAGCCGCCCGGCACTGGCGATGCGTCGGCCGAGATCGTCTATTTCCATCGCGCTCATGGGGGTGCGTTCGACCGGCTGCATGGCCGCGTCGCCATGCCGGAGTGACCAGATGCGCCCGTCCGGGTTGATGGCGATTTCCACAAGGGCATGGCTGTCGATGACAGGTCCAATCGCCGCCAGGGCTTCATCGAGATAGCTGCCGTGGCTCAGGTCATCCATGCTCAGAATATCTCCAGGTCGCGGTCCACCATCACCGTGACGCGGGTGCCCTGGGCCACGGTGATCGTCGGCGGGATCGAGATGTATTTTCCAATGGCCGCGTCCGTTGCGCCGCCAAGAGCATCCGACACGCCCGTTGCGGCGTCCGAGCCGCCCGTCGAGATCGTCACGCCTCCGTCGTTGTCTTCATCTTCCAGAAGCGAAGGAATGGCCGAGATCGTGGAAATCAGCGCCGCTGCCCCGAACCGCTTGAAGAAGTGGCTGTTGACCTTGCCGGTCGTGCCCGAGCGGCCAAGCGCGTCACCGCCAAAGGAACTGATCTGCACCGACTGGTTGTCGGGCATGATGATCCGTTCCCACGCGACCAGAAGCCGGTTCTGCCCGGTATCCACATCCGCCGAATAGCTGCCGATCAGCTTTGAGCCACGCGGAATGAGGATGCGCGAACCGTCATAGCTGACCACATCGGTTGTCACCACGCCCCGGATCGGGCCTTCAAGCGTCGAGTCGATGGCGGTTTCCAGAACCGCCTGGATCATCGTGCCCTGCGTGACGGTGTTGGCCGGGTTGACGATGATTTCCGCGCGCTGCACCTGCACCGGGCGTCCAGCATTGCGCACAAAGGCAGCGTCATCGCTGAGCTTCGCGGCCTGCTGCGCGGCACCCGCATCACCAAAGCCTGCGGCCTCCGCGATGGCACCTCCGGGACCATCGCCGCCGCCGATCGCGATCATCGAGGATTGCAGGCGCTGCTGTTCCAGTTGCGCGGCTTCTTCCGCAGCTTGCCGCCGCTGCGCCAAAAGATCATCGTCGCTGCCCGGCACGAAGCCCCCGCCGCCTTGCAGGCGCAGCATGTCCATTTCATTGTTCAGGCCAGCAATCTGCAAATCGCGGTCGCTCAGCATGTTCTGAAGCTCGCGCTCGCGGTTTTCCGCTTGCTGGCGAAGTTCCTCCAACTCGCCCTGCAGGGTGGCAAGGGCCTCGTTCTCGCCGTCCGATGCCGGGCTTTCAGCCTCGGGTGCGGGCTTGGACAAGGCATCGACTTGCGCCTGAAGGCTTCGGATCAACTCGATCACTTCCGAATTGTCGGGGGCGGGAACCGGGTCCGGCACAGCCTCCACCACGGCTGCGGGTTCAGGTGCGGGTTCCTCCCGCTGCGGCCGGTCCATGTCCCCAAAGCCGCTGCCTTCCGGCTGGAACTCCTGAGCCTGCCTGACGGGAAGAACCGTCTCGCCTTCCGGTTGGCTATAAACATAGACCGCACCGGCCAGAACGGCTGCGCCGCCGAGAGCCAGGGCCAGCTTGGCCGCACCGGGCTTGGCTGCCCGTCCGGTCCCACCCGTTCCGGCCTCCTGATCGTTCAGGGAGGCGAGCCGCTGACGAAGATCGTTGTTTGCCCCATCGCTCATTTCACCAACCTCACGGCTTTCATCATCCCCACGGTGGACTCGACCTTGCCCAAGCGCAGCACCCAGAAGGGGCTTGTGCCTGTCACCCGCACCACCCCGTCCGGCATGGTCTGCGAGTTGACCGTGACTTCCTGTCCGGCCGTGACCTTGAAGATCGCGGGCAGCTCGCCGTTGCGGCGGAACTTGAAGTAGGTGAAGGCACCATCATCCCAGACCTGCGTGGGCGTCGTGCCGTTCACCACGTTTCCACCATAGTCATGATTGGCAGGCCCACGGGCGATCTGCCGGTTGGCAGGCGTCGTGCCGCCCGAGCCGCGCGGATAGGTGAAGCGGACCACCGAGAACTGCGCGGAGGACGACTCCGAGACCTCGAAGTAATATTGCCGCTTGTTGGTATAGACGTTGATGTTGGTGGCAGCACCGCTGGTTGTGGGCTTCATCACGAAGGCACTGCCGCCCGGCACCGCGTCAAAGTTGAAGCTGACGGTATCGCCCGCAATGACAGAGGTGATCTGTTCATCCGGGCCAAACTCTACGGACGTGACCCGGCCCATCTGCGTCTGGATGCGGTAAACCTGTCCATCGACCCATTGGGCATAGCGGACACGGGCATCGAGATTTCCGGCGCGGGGCGTGACTTCAGCCCAAGCTGCGGAGACACCCATGCTGGCAGCAGCCAGGGCTGCAACAAAACCAAGAGCGCGTTTCATTGGACCTCCAACCGGTCAGACGTGATGGCATATTCGTAGACACTGAAGCCAAAGGGGTTCGTCCAAACCTCATCGAGAGGCCGGGCCTCGGTGGTCTCGTAGCGGAAGGCCAGGGTGGCGCTGAACAGGCCCTCGGTGATGCCCCCATCATCGGCCAGGCGCTTGCGCAGCCGGACCTGGGCGCGATCCTCGGTAATCAGCGTGACCGACAGGATCTCAACATCCATCCGGGCGCGGGCTCCGTATTTACGTTCGGGATAGTCCGGGTTTTCCGAGGACCAAAGGCTGCGCATCGAGGCAAGGGCTGCGCCCGATGAACGGTCGATCACCGAACGGACCCGCACATCATTGTCGAGTTGATTGAAGGTCTCGCGGTCGCGCACATAGGAATGGACAAGCGACTGAACGACCGCATCCCGGTGATCGAGGGATATGGCTTGCAGGTTCGCGGTCGGCAGCGCCATGCCGCTCGACGGATCAAACGGCACGAGGACCGGGGCAGGGGTTTCGTGACTGGCCGCGACCACGGCTGCCATGAGGCAACCGAGGGCGCCAAAGCTCCAACCGGCAATCCCGAACTTCTGCCAGAACGCGCCACGGCGGCGTTCGCCATAGATCAGTTCTTCCTCCGTTTCGCTGACCATCTTCGGAGCGACGGATGCGGCTTTCGCCTTTTTGTTTTTCTTGAGATCGAACATCGGGCCTTACCTCAGGTCCGGGATTTGGAAGTCGAGCATTTCCTGTTCCTGCGCCCAGGCACTCGCCTGCGACACATCCGACATGCCCATCCCATAGCTCTGCATGGCGAGAAGCTGGTTGTTCAGGATCAGCTCCTTCACCGCCTCGCCCATCATTCGGGTGTTGAGATCGATCGCCTCCTTGATGCCGGTCTGTTCCGGGATCTCGGCCACAAGCGTATCGAGGCGCTGAAGGCTGACAGAGGTTTCGCGCTGCGCGGTATCGGCGGTCGCCGCCACCAAGGCCCCTGTCGTGGCCTGTGTCGCCGCCCGCTTTTCCGCCACGCTGCCGCTCTTGCCCATGGTCTCGACGCGGGCAGGATCGAGGCCCGCCTTGGTCATGGTCGATTTGGCATTGGTCTGGATCGCCGTGCGATAGCCCGAGGATACCCCCGACCAATCGCCCGTGCTTGCCGATCCAGCGGCTTGCAGGATGCTGGTCATCTTGGGATCAAGAACCGTGTCGAGGCCGCCGCCCATGAGAAGGCCCTGAATATCGGCCTTGCCGGTCAGGACGGCATAGATGCCCTCCAGCTCCGCCGTCTGCCTTTGCAGTTCCGCCAGTTGATCGACAAGGTGATCCAGCATGTCGGACTGGATGCCGAAGTCTTCGAGCATCCGCTTGATCTGCGTGATCTGCTGGGTGATCGACTGCGTGTCGATGGTCGGCACGCCCTGGGCAAAACCGGATGACGTGACCGCCAGCGTCGAGGTCACGCACAAACCTGCACCGAGAAATAGACTGGTGATGGTGTTTCGCATCACAACCTCCCTTGGAAATCCATAAATCTGCGTTCCTGGGCAATGGCTGCCGCCGCAGCCACCGCCTCGGCCGAAAGCGGCTTGCAACGGGTCGCGATCAGCCGGGTCCGAATGACCAGAAGCCGGGCAAACTCCGCCCGCACAAAGCTGTTCAGAGCCATCGCCTCGGCCGCGTTTTCCGTCTTGTCGAGCCGCGACATGGCCTCTTCAAGCCGGGCCATTGCCAAGCCCATGTCCTGCCCGGCCTCGTCGGCAAACTGTGCGACGGCACCGCCGATCATCGCCTTCTCGGCATTCGCCAGATAGGAGGCCTCGATGGAGCCGATCTGGTCTGCCGCCCCGAGCTTTGCCATATATTCGCGGTATTTGGCGGGGATGACTTGGACGTATTTCCGGGTTTCCGCGAAGGGCGGCACGCCGCCATGCTTGCGGACATTGCCCGCCCCCGCGTTGTAGGCCGCGAGTGCCAGGATCATGTCGCCGTCAAAGGCATTGAGTTGCTGCGCCAGATAGCGCGCGCCGCCCTCTGCCTGAATGTAGGGGTCGGAGCGATAGGTGGACCGGATGCCCAGGTCGCCGGCGGTGTCGGGCATGATCTGGGTTAGGCCATAAGCCCCGACCGGCGACTCTGCATGAGGGTTGAAGCGGCTTTCCTGCCAGATCATCGCCTGCACCCAACACCGCCACTGGATCAGCGACAGGCCCGCTTTCTGAAGATGATGCGTGTCCCTGGCCGCGCGGATGATGATCTGCTCGACGTTTTCCCGACCCTCGCCAAAAAGCTGCTCAGCCGCCGCGCTGTTGTCCGTGGCATAGACCGCCTGCTTTCCATCCCCGGCCGCTTCAAGGTCCGCGATCATGGCAGCGGCCCCTGCGCCGCCACCCGGCAGGATCATTCCGCCCGTCACATCACCCAGGGTCTCGACCTGCTGGCGATCTGCCTCAAGCCTCTTGCGCGCTTCCTCCGCCTTCTGCCGTTGCAGCGCCAGGTCAGCTTCCATCTGCGCGGTAATCTCGGCTTCCTTGGCATTCTTGACCGGATCAAAGACCGGAACACCCTGCGCCAGCGACGTGCTGGACAGCATCAGCGCCACCAGCGGCAACGCTGCCGCCAACGGCCAAGGAAACAGCCGGTCAGGGCTGCGCATAAGGACCGTCCTCGACCGCGTTTTCATAAAAGCCGACCTTGCGAACGGCATCCTGCCGCGCCTCGCCCCACAGTTCAGGCAGGGGCCGCAGATCGCAGGTCAGATCGCCCCGCGCAGTGAAGCATTTGCTTTTGATGGGCTGTGACTGCGTGCCTGCGCAGGCCGACAGGGCAAGAGAGCCAAGGAGCGCCAGGAGGACAGGTTTACGCATTATCAAATCCTTTCCAGAAATCAGGCCGGGTTCGGTAATCCGCCCCCACAAGGGCCTCACCGGCCTTCATGCCGCCGAGGATGGTCAGGAGCGGGCCGAGGGCTGAAAGGTCCGTGTCGATCACATGCGAGCCGTCATCGGACCGCAGCAGCGCCACGCGCGAGCCGGGGTTCACCCCCATGAGGATTTCCAGCTCTTTTTGGTTGAGGCTGAGGCCGTCATAATCGCTGACACTGGCCTCCTTGTTCGGGAGCAGCATTTTCGTGGGCAGGGCTTGCAGCAGCGTGCGCCCATGCGCCGAGGCGTTCAGTTGGTGCGCAAACTGCGTCATCATCACGACAACGGTGTTTTGCTTTCGCGCTGTGACGAGCCAGTTCTCGATCCGGCCCGCGAAATAGCTGTTGTCGAGAGCCTTCCACGCTTCATCAATGATGATGATCGTCGGGCGCTTGTCCTCGATCTTCCGCTCGATGCGGCGGAAGATGTAGGACAGGACAGCCATGCGGGCCTTCTGGTTGTCGGTGTCCAGAATGTCGGTCAGGTCAAAGCCGACAAACTGACCGTCGAGGGAAAAGCTGTCCTCGACCTCCTGACCGAAGATCCAGCCAAAGCGGTGTCCGGCGGTCCATTCGTTCATCCTGTCGGCAAGCGCGCCCCCGTCATGGGTGGCACCCACCAGTTGGGCAAACTGGCTCCAGGTCCGCAGTCGCGGATTGCGCACCTCTGCGTTCTGGCGCACGGCATGACGCACCGCGCGGGACTGTTCAGGCTGAAGAGGGCTGTGCCCGCTTTCCATCAGGTGAATGAGCCAGTCGCTCAGCCATTCCTGCCCGGCCGTGTCGGTTTCCGTCCAAAGCGGGTTGAGGCCCGTGCGCTCGCCCGCCTTCAGTTCGGAATAGGTGCCGCCAAGGGCGCGCACGGCCATTTCCATGCCCCGGCGATAATCGAAGACAAAGACCCGAGCGCCGACCCGCTGCGCCTGTGCCGCCAGGAACGCGGCCTGCACCGATTTGCCCGATCCCATGCGGCCAAGGATAAGCGTATGGCCGTTGGAAGGTTCTTTCTGCGGATCGCCTTCCTCGTGGAAGTTGAAGCGATAGGCGCTGCGCGTGATGGTTGGAAACCATGTGATGTTGGTGCCCCAGGGCACCCGAGAGCCGGGCTTGCCCATGGCGGCGCGATGAAGCGCGGCCATGTCGGCAAACTGTTCGTTGGTGATCGCGCCCTCCCGGATGCGGAAGGCCCGGTTGCAGGGATGCTGGCCGAAATAGACCGTCCGCGCGGTATAGCCTTGCGAAACCAGCTTCACGCCCGCCGTGACGGCGATGTTGCGGATCATCGAACTGATGCGGCCAAGCTCTTCTTCGCTGTCGGCATAAACCGCGACCGCCATCTGATGCTGCCCGAAGGTGATCTCTCCCGAGGCCAGCCGGTTCTGGCCGTTCTGCAGGGCGAGGATCAGGTTCTCGGCCCTGTCGTTGATCGCGTCACGGCGGCGCAATTCGCGGGCGACCCGCTCTTCCATGACGCTGTTGTTGACCGGCACGAAGTAGTTGGAGACCACCATATCAACCGGCAGGTCCAGTTCATCAAACATGGTGACGAAGGATTCGCGCGGATATTCCTTGATCGAATAGATGGTGCCGACCCGATCCGGCAGGCTGCCGCCGCTCAGATAGATCTTGTCGCCCTTGAAGGTGACGCGGGTGTTCGAGACGGTTTCCGCAATCGTGCGGTCGAGGGCCGTGTGAAAGGTCGGAACCTCGATGCCCGTGTTGATGCTTTCGAGAAAGCCAAGGAGTTCGCCGCTTTCGCCCGTCAGCACGCGCGGCTCCATGCCGGACAGGGCCGAGCAGAGAAACGAGACAACCTCGCTCAGTTGCGCCACCTGGGCGCTGATCTGGCCCGCCAGAAGCGCGCGTGATTTCTGGATGCTGAACGGGATTTTCGAGAGCACGTCCGGCCGCTTGATGACCGTGATCGTGATCGTGTGTTCGCGCAGGTTCGCGCGGCCCATATAGCCTTGCCAACGCCGGTCGATCTGCGCCGCCATGCTGTCGCTCGTCACAGGCGGCAGGCTGGTGTCGATGCGCCGAGAAATCTTGTGGACCGTGTAGGCGAACTTGTCGCCGGTCTGGGCGATGATGCTGGCAAAAATGTCCTTGGCGCGATCCAGCAGCTCATCGGCCACGGTCAGGCTGTTCAGCCCACTGACCCGGATGCACTGGAAAAACTCGTTGCCCTTGGTGCGGATGGTTCGATCATCGACCAGAGACACATAGGGCAGCATGGAGGCCACCGACTGTTCCTTGCGCACCCATGAAGGCAGCACGTCGAGGGCGGCAGGCCCGATCCGAGGATTATGGTTCATAGCTGTCGGCACCCCAGAGGTCTTTGTTTCTGGTCCGGCGGGTCTGACGGCTGACGACAGTGACCACATCGAAGAAATGAGGGTCCCATTCCGCCGCCAGCCAGAAGGCCGGATAGGCAATGGCCGAGAGCAGAAGCGTCCAGAAGCTCTCGGCCCACACAAAGGCCAGGACGGACCCTGCCATCCAGATCACGGCATAGAACATCGGCAAGCCCATGAGACGAGGCGGGCGGATGAGACCGAGGAAAAGCAGGGACCGTCTGACCATGGGATCAGGCGCCCCACATGGTGTTAACGATGGTTGCCGCGCCGGCGACGATGGCGATACCCGCCACGACATAGATGACGGTGCGGAAATCGACGTAACCCATCAGCCAGGCAGCACCGATGCCGATCACGGCAAGCGTTGCCATAGCCTTGCCGAGCGGTCCGGTCAGGGTGTTGGCGATGCCGGTCAGGATATTGGTAATCGGACTCAGGTTGATCGTGCCTGCCGCCAGTGCGGGCGAAGTCATCAACATGAAAAGGCCGACCGCCAGGAGCGCGCAAAGCGCCAGATTATAGGCCGAGATCGGCATGGTGTTGTTCATAGGGTGTCTCCGTTCAGTCGGGAAAAAACGGCCATGACCTTGCGGACGTGACCAATGGTTTCGCGGTAAGGGGGGATACCGCCGTGGCGCGAAACGGCCTCGGGACCAGCGTTGTAGCCAGCCAGAGCCAGCTCCTTCGTCCCGAAGCGATCGAGAAGAAAAAGCAGGTAGCGGGCAGAACCATCGAGGTTCTGGTGCATGTCGTGGGGGTTTACGCCGAGCGTCGCCGCTGTTGCGGGCATGAGTTGCCCAAGACCGATAGCACCCACATGGCTGCGAGCTTTCGGATTGTAGGCACTCTCGATCTCAATATTGGCGCGGTAGAAGTTTCGCCATTCCGTGACGGACATGCCAGCTTTGCGCAAAGCAGCATGACCGCCGTAGCGCATCGCTGTTTGATCAATGGCACTGAGGACTTCTGGCCTTGCCGCGACTGCCCGTGGCGCTCGAAAACTGGGTTCCGGCTGGGCCAGGAAAGACATTGAGTTGTCTGGAAGCGAAGCCTGACGTTCGGCTTCCCTGATTATCGGTTGCCCACCGGAGCCATAGTGGCGGGCAAAACCGTTACTTTGTTCTCTGTATTGGAAGGTTCCATCGGACCCTGGCACAAGCACCATGCCATTTCCGAGGCAGGCATTTGCGCTAAGTGTCAGACCTCCAATCAGCAGAATAGCTGCCGTCCTTGAAGAGTTCAAACGCTTGTCCCTTTTCCTTAGGTATTATTATTCCGGGGAAGCCCCAAGATATTATTTTTGAAGCAACGCCCGACACTGTGAGCGATGTTTCTGCCTTGTTTCTTACTTTGTAGACCACTAACCGCCGTGATTTTTTATCAGCCGATACGACTTCAAAAATCCACTTGCCTACGACTGCCGTTCCTTTTCTCGAAACACTTTCGAGGCAAATAACGATAACTGATCCGCCCTCGTTTACGACTTGCGCAACATCCTCGCTGAGTATCACTGGAGGTATGACTTGACTCATTGTTGGCTCCTGCTCGTTGACAGGTGCCTTAATGCACTATGTTGGGTTGCTCACACTAGCTGGTTTCACCTAGATCAACACATGTCTAACCATTCATTTATTGTTAGTCAACAATAAATGAATTGTTTGCGAAGATCATTTTTGTTTGCGCCAGCTTGCGCGGCTAGGGCTACTCCAGCTTGCGCACAGGGCACTCGAAGACCTGGAAGGCTCCGTCGTCGTTGCCGGTTACAGGGCCGAGTTGCTTGACCGGCCAGTTCAGCGAGTTGGCCATACGCTTGAACGCTGGCGACCCTAGAAAGAGCACCGTCTCAGCGCCTTCTTCGCTTAGGAACTCGTTGACCTTCGCCAGGATCATCCGCGAGATTTCACGTGGCCCCTTCACCACCATACGGGTGATCTCCCACATGGAGGTGTCCATCGAAGGAACCTCATAGCAAAGGTTGTCCGGTAGACCGGGAAGGATACCCAGGCACGCATCCCTGATCATGTAGCTGTATTGCAGTTGACCTTTGCCGCTGACCTGGTTGGCACGACGCAGCCGAGCACCCCCGACTGTCACACCGTTAAGAGTGGCAATGACATAGACAGTATCGAAGCTGTCATACTGTTCGAACTCAAGCTCTTCAGCGTGAAAGAGAGGCCACTCCAAGCGGTCCACGAAGACCTCTTTGCGTAGCTTCAAATACTCATTCACCAAGTGCCAGCGATCCAGATTGCTGGGGCAGCGGACAACCTCAACATGGTAGCCGCTTTGCGCAGCTTCACTGAACTTTTGTTTTGCCTGCATCATCATCATTGCCACCTACTTCAAACACTTGTGTCGAACCTATAAACAAACGAATGCCATGGGGGGTCACGGCCCAGACACCGGCATTGGAGAATTTGACAGTAATTTCCTGGCCTTCGGTGAGGTGCGAAAACATCGTGAGCAGGTTTTGAGCCATATCTACTGTGAAGTTTGCCTCCGCAGAGATAGTCACCGCTTTCGGGCGCACTCTGTCCTCAATGCTCTTCATCGTTGTCCGGGCCTTCTGCCGTTCTCTTGCTTGGCTGGCATAGAGGAAGATTTTTGGCATTGACACTCACCTGTCTTTTTGGACAGGAGATAAGGACACTTTCACGAAAAGGCTTGACATTCCGCTATGCTTGAGATCGCGATCCCCAACCACGAAGCTGAGCTTCAACAGCTTGAAGCCATTGGTTTGTCAGGTTATTTTCTTGGCTTCGGACTGCGCTTCGGCCAGCCGGACTTCTTCATGAACAAGTATCCGGACGCGTGGACCAAGGAATACGAGACCGAGAACTACTTCTTTGGAGATCCCGTGGCTGTCTGGACGATCACGCGTGAGGGGATGGTCCGGTGGTCGCAGGTGAAGTTGCCCGACATGCGAAAGATCCTGGTTCGGGCCAAGGCACACGGCCTGAAGTATGGAGCTACATTTGTCGTCAAGATAGGATCGAAACGATCTTTCTTGTCTATCGCACGGCCTGATCGTGAACTGACAGATGAAGAGATGACACTTCTCATGTCGAAGATGAAGATGTGGGCTCAGCTCTTTACGCGGTCACGTGTTGCCTTGACTAACCAAGAACTAGAGACGTTGAGACTGATGCACAGCGGGTTGCGGCAGAGTGAAGCTGCGGAATTAATGAATATCAGTGTCTCAGGATTAAAGGCCCGACTTGATAGTGCGCAAAAGAAGCTGGGTGCCCGGAATACCACCAGTGCTGTCAGCACGGCAGTGAGAATGAACCTGATCTAATAATCAATTGTGTTAATCAATAAATAATCAATGCCGCGGTCATGCGGCATTGACTATTTTGGCGCACCTTATATTAATTTTTTCTTATTACAAAATCATGTATTCGGCGGGGCCGTATCAACCTGTTGATCGGCGCTAGGCTTGGTTAACAGAGAAAGTCAAGGGCAATCGTCTTATTGGCTAAATCTTCTGTCCATTTAGCCACTGGCCTTTAACTTCCAAAACTTCACCCTCAGAACTGGCGCAAATAACTTCTACTGCGTCAAAGAACCATGACCTTCTCTCTTGCACATCTACAGTTGGAGTCGGTCACACCTGGGCGGGCTTTGTCGCACTGCTGGAAGGCAGGTGCATGATCGGTCCACTTGCTGTCATAGCCTTGGTTCAGGTGGCTTCATCAGGACCATACATCCCTGCGCCTCAAGTTCTGCATCTGTGCGTCCCTCCCGCTGATCCCATAGAGGATCAAGCTACTCTGGAGCGGCACGGAATAGAGGAAAGAGAAGAATACATACGATATTTCAATGATTTAAACGCTTATCTCCTTTGCTTGCAGAAGTCCCAGACCGACATCATCCAACAGTCGAATGTCTGGCACGAGCGATACAAAGAAAAATTCCTGAGCGAATAAAGATGAAATCTTTAAATCATTCATTTATGTTGTATGTTGAGACCTACACGTGCTACTGGCCGTCAACAAGGAGGTTCAGATGAAGGTTAAGACCCTCGGTGCTGCCGCATGTGTAGCAACCGCCTTCAGCTTTGCATCGCCTGCTGCCGCCTACCCCATCGACTGCGCAATCCTTCTATGTCTGGCAGGCGGTTTTCCGGCCTCGGCAGAGTGCAGCGCGGCAAAGGCCGAACTAATCCGCCGCATCACACCCTGGCCGGTTGAGCCGCCCCTGCAACTGTGGCGATGCCCCATGGGCGGTCACAGTGTAAGCCTGCCAGGTGGAGGTGGTTCTGACAGCATACCGCCCGAGGTTGCCAAATATCGTGATGCCATCGAACTCTGGCAGCTTTCCAAGCATGTGACGAGCGGTAGCGGAGGACGAGACGTTTACACCAGCACGGTTCGCTACGGATATGCGCCTTCGTCTGGTGAGTGGGTCCGATTTCCTTCCAACGACAATGCCTTGCCTGAATGGCTGGATGACACGATCAGGCAGCGGACGGGCAAAGGGTTTCAGGACGAGTATGGCCGAGGCTTCAGGAGCATCGTGGTTCGGATGCAGGACTACACGGGCGCATCCATGACGGAATGGGTGAGCTACTGATGAATCACCGCCGAGGTCTACACAAAGAATTGCCGCTAAGCCCTTGCTGGCGTAGGCTGTTCGGCAAAATACCCAAAACGGGAGGGACGAGCGGAATCGGATAAACCACCAGCCCAAAAGGAAACCCCCCGCGCGGGGGTCCGCACGAGGGGGCTTGGTAGCATAACACAGGTTTGGCGACCTGATTAGCAGCGGATTACACCTGCTATAGTTAGCTGCCTACTCCCGGAAATCAAGAGCAAAAAGCGCATCTGTGCGAACGGATGAGGCTTGCCTGCGGACACCGCGCTTCTTGTGACACAGGAGCAGCACTTGACGACTGTAGCAGCCGCAGCAGGCGGCGATTTTTTCAAGCGCCTTGGCGTTCTGGCCCAGGCTTGCACCGGCGCGCGCGCCCAAGGCAGGACGCGCTTGCACCGCAACTCTCACCGAGCGGGAACCTGCGAAGGCACGTTCTGGCGCAGCACCACCCGGCAGGAGGTGCAGAGGATCATCAGGGCCGCGCAGCGATACGAGCTGCACGGCCGCAAGCCCGGGAGACGCAACGGACCCTTGGGCAGCATCGCCTTGGAGATCCTGGCGCTGTTCGGGAACCTGGTCAGCTTCAAGACCGGCCGCCTGGACCCGTCCCTTGACTGGATCATGGACAAGCTGAAGCGGTCGAGGGACGCTGTTGTTCGCGCCTTGAAGGCGCTGCGCGACCACGGTTTTCTGGACTGGCTGCGCCGGTTCGAGCCAACCCCGAATGAAGGCCGCGGCCCCCAGGTTCGGCAGGTCAGCAATGCGTATCGTCTTTTCGCACCCAAGCGTGCCTTGGCGCTTCTTGGCCGCTGGTCCGGCCGTCCTTCCCTGCCAGATGACGATGCCGCTGCACGGGATGACAGGAAGGCCATCGAGGCTGAGCATGTGGCATCGCTCGATCTAGGCAACTTCGCCAGCTTCCAGCTTGGTGACTCGCCTCTCGGGAGGGCACTAGCGCAGATGGGCAAAGCCCTGGACTTACGCGAGTCTGCCAAGCGGACTGAATCCCAGTCTACCTCTTATTCCTATGTCGTCATGTAAAACGAGGGTGTGACGCAAACGCGCTCAAACTGATCCGTCAGCTTTGGCGGCACCCGTGCATGGCTATGAACATAGCCTGTGGAAGCCGCACGGCACATCAGCACTGTCGCACGAGTTGAGACGTCCGAAAGAGGATCGTTCAACGGACACACAACCCTGCTGCTGAATAAGGCGGTAGAGCGTCAGCATTTGCTGCCTGGACGAAATCTCAGATGAATGGTCCGATATTTTTTGCAATGAAGGGGCGCCTAATGTTACAGATCAGGCCATGAAACAGATTTTGATCGGCTATGCCCGCTGTTCCACCGACAAACAGGATCTCGCTGCGCAGAAGGGCATCCTTTCCAGCCTCGGGGTCGCTTCCGATCGCATCTACACCGACCACGGCTTTACTGGCACGAACCGCGCCCGGCCTGGTCTCGATCAGGCGCTTGCAGCCTTGCGGGAGGGCGACACGCTGGTCGTGCCGAAACTGGACCGCTTGGCGCGTTCTGTCCCCGACGCCCGCGACATTGCCGACAAGCTGGCCACGCACGGGATCAAGCTTCAGCTTG
Source organism: Paracoccus yibinensis (assembly GCF_030846195.1). Taxonomy (GTDB): domain Bacteria; phylum Pseudomonadota; class Alphaproteobacteria; order Rhodobacterales; family Rhodobacteraceae; genus Paracoccus; species Paracoccus yibinensis. The sequence goes on along the minus strand of NZ_JAVCWH010000018.1, from coordinate 17,603 downwards.
GCACCTCGATCCATGATCCGACCGACCCCATGGGCAAGCTGTTTTTCAACATCCTAGCGACCTTTGCCGAGTTCGAGGCCGACCTGATCCGAATGCGGACCCGCGAGGGCATGGCAGTGGCCCGCGCCAAGGGCAAGCTGCGCGGCAAGAAACCGAAGCTGTCGGAGCGTCAGCAGCAGGAGTTGCGGCGCATGTATGACACAGGCGAGTATTCCATCAGCGATTTGGCTGAGGTGTTCTCGATTTCTCGTCCAACCGTGTACCGCACCTTAGGCAGGCATGTAGCGGTATGATGATGGACGATGCAGAACTTCCACGTCACCCGTCCCTAAATGATCCATATGATAAATCGCCTACTGTGGCTTTTCCAATGGGAGAGTTGCATGAAATTCTGAGCAGGTTATAACGCTAGTATCTTCTTCGACGTGGTAGTCGTATGAGGTCTGGAAGACAGGGTATGTAGCCTCATTGCCCAAAGCATCCCGGACGGGTTGAGTTGTGCGCGCGAGTCGCCGATCTTCTGTAACTCGCTCAGGGGTGCCGTCATCAACTATATAGGAATAGCAAACGCGGCTAATCTCACGAGAGTCCATATCGAGGTGAGATTCGAAAGGGGGAATTACTGCTGGAACAAATGAGCTGGTAATACCTCCGTCCTGGCCCCAAAAAATCATCGTAAGGTCTCTTGCCGTGTATGGAGTGTTATTGTGCAACCGGACAACAAACTGGCTATTGCTTGAATATGTTGCAGAAGAACTTGTCATATTCAAGGTTGCCTCAAATGCAGGACGTTGAGAAAGATGCTTCGCTATTTCTTGGGTTGCATCAGCAGTTTGATTGCTGCTCACAGATATTTTTTCTATTTCTTCGCTGTAAAAACCTATTTTCTCGTCTAATTTGGCAATAAACTTTGCGTCTCGGGGGTGAAACACATTCTGCGCTGCAGCGTGGACCTTGGTTGCTTTGCGATCGGTCGCGGCATAGGCTTTCCTCAGAACCCGGCCAGAGGAGCCGGCACCTGAGGAGGAACACCATGCCAAACGACCAGACACATGAATTCAAGGGTGTGGGTGTGCTGCCCTTTGCCCGCCGCTATGACAACTTCATCGGCGGCGACTGGGTTGCGCCCAAGTCCGGCAAGTATTTCATCAACACCACCCCGATCACCGGCGCCGAGATCGGCGAGATCGCACGTTCAAACGCCGATGACATCGAACTGGCGCTGGACGCCGCCCATGCCGCCAAGGACAGATGGGGCGCGGCCTCCCCGGCGGAACGCGCCAATGCCCTGCTGAAGATCGCCGACCGCATGGAGGCGAACCTTGAGTTGCTGGCTACCGCCGAGACCTGGGACAACGGCAAGCCCATCCGCGAGACCATGGCCGCCGACGTGCCGCTGGCCATCGACCATTTCCGTTATTTCGCCGGGGCGCTGCGCGCGCAAGAGGGCGGAATCAGCCAGATCGACAATGACACCGTTGCCTATCACTTCCATGAGCCGCTGGGCGTCGTCGGCCAGATCATCCCCTGGAACTTTCCGCTGCTGATGGCCTGCTGGAAGCTGGCGCCGGCGCTGGCGGCCGGCAACTGCGTGGTGATGAAACCGGCCGAACAGACCCCGGCCAGCATCATGGTCTGGGCCAGCCTGATCGGCGACCTGCTGCCGCCGGGGGTCCTGAACATCGTCAACGGCTTCGGGCTGGAAGCGGGCAAGCCCTTGGCCTCGAACCCGCGCATCTCGAAGATCGCCTTTACCGGCGAGACCACCACCGGCCGGCTGATCATGCAATATGCGGCCGAGAACCTGATCCCGGTGACGCTGGAACTGGGCGGCAAGTCCCCCAACGTGTTCTTTGCCGATGTGGCGCGCGAGGATGACGATTTCTTCGACAAGGCGCTGGAAGGTTTCGCCATGTTCGCGCTGAACCAGGGCGAGGTCTGCACCTGCCCGTCGCGCGTGCTGATCCAGGAATCGATCTATGACCGCTTCATGGAACGCGCGGTCAAGCGCGTGCAGGCGATCAAGCAGGGCGACCCGCGCGATGCCGCCACCATGATCGGCGCGCAGGCGTCCAGCGAGCAGAAGGAAAAGATCCTGTCCTATCTGGACATCGGCAGGAAAGAGGGCGCCGAGGTGCTGACCGGCGGCAAGGCCGCCGATCTGGGCGGCGAGTTGTCGGGCGGTTTCTACATCGAGCCGACGATCTTTGCCGGCCACAACAAGATGCGCGTCTTCCAGGAGGAAATCTTTGGCCCGGTGGTCTCGGTCACCACGTTCAAGGACCAGGCCGAGGCGCTGGCGATCGCCAATGACACGCTTTACGGCCTGGGCGCCGGTGTGTGGTCGCGCGACGCCAACACCTGCTACAGCATGGGCCGCGGCATCAAGGCCGGGCGGGTCTGGACCAATTGCTATCACGCCTATCCGGCGCATGCGGCCTTTGGCGGCTACAAGCAGTCGGGCATCGGGCGCGAGAACCACAAGATGATGCTGGACCACTATCAGCAGACCAAGAACATGCTGGTCAGCTATTCGCCCAAGAAGCTGGGCTTCTTCTAGGTCGGGCCTTGCGGGCGCGCCACCTGCGCGCGCCCCCAAACCATCCACAGTCTTGCAGCAAGGAATTGAACCATGGCCAAAACCATGAAGGCCGCCGTCGTGCGCGAATTCGGCAAACCGCTGACCATCGACGAGGTACCGATCCCCGAACCCGGTCCGGGCATGATCCAGGTGCGGATCCAGGCCTCGGGCGTCTGCCATACCGACCTGCACGCCGCCGAGGGCGACTGGCCGGTGAAACCGAACCCGCCCTTCATCCCGGGACATGAGGGAGTGGGCTTTGTCTCGGGCGTGGGCGCCGGCGTCAAGCACGTCAAGGAAGGCGACCGCGTGGGTGTGCCGTGGCTTTATACCGCCTGCGGCCATTGCCGGCACTGCCTTGGCGGCTGGGAGACGCTGTGCGAAAGCCAGCAGAACACCGGCTATTCGGTGAACGGCGGTTTCGGCGAATATGTCGTGGCCGACCCGAACTATATCGGGCATCTGCCGAAGAACGTCGATTTCCTTGATATCGCGCCGGTGCTTTGCGCGGGCGTCACCGTCTACAAGGGGCTGAAGGTCACCGACACCAAACCCGGCGACTGGGTGGTGATCTCGGGCATCGGCGGGCTGGGGCACATGGCGGTGCAATATGCAAAGGCCATGGGCATGAACGTCGCGGCGGTGGACATCGACGACGACAAGCTGGCGCTGGCGCGCAAGCTGGGCGCGACGGTGACGGTCAATGCCGCGACCGACCCCGACCCGGCCGCCGCGATCAAGCGCCAGACCGACGGCGGCGCGCAGGGCGTGCTGGTCACCGCCGTGGGCCGCAAGGCGTTCGAGCAGGCCATCGGCATGGTCGCCCGCGGCGGCACCGTGGCGCTGAACGGCCTGCCGCCGGGCGACTTTCCGCTGGACATCTTCGGCATGGTGCTGAACGGCATCACCGTGCGCGGCTCGATCGTCGGCACCCGGCTGGACTTGCAGGAATCGCTGGATTTCGCCGGCGAGGGCAAGGTCAAGGCGACCGTGCATCGCGCCAAGCTCGAGGATATCAACGATATCTTCGGCCAGATGCACAAGGGCCAGATCGAGGGCCGCATGGTGCTGGACATGGCGGGCTGAACATGGAACCCGTCGCCAATCCCGAGGGGCTGGACCAGGTCGATGCCACCCCGGCCGCGCTGGCGCTTCTGACCGAGATCGTCGCCGATCACGGGCCGGTGCTGTTCCACCAGTCCGGGGGCTGCTGCGACGGGTCTTCGCCCATGTGCTATCCGCAGGGCGATTTCCGCATCGGCCAGCATGACGTGAAGCTGGGCGAGATCGGCGGCATGCCGTTCTATATCTCGGCCAGCCAATACGAAGCCTGGAAGCACACCCGCCTGGTCATCGACGTGGTGCCCGGCCGCGGCGGCATGTTCAGCCTGGACAACGGGCGCGAGCGGCGCTTCCTGGTGCGGTCCGAGATCTGCCGGCTCTGACCGCGGCGCGGGCGCACGGCCTCCCCCAAGCCGTCCGTGCGCCCGCCCTGCCCCCCTGCCGCTTGCGGCGAGGTCGGCAGCATGCAGGCACGCGCCCGCCCGTCCGGCGCCTGCGAATGCTCCATTCCTCCGGCCCAGGCCCGCCTTTTTCCGTCCCGGTCCCTGGGGGCTTGGCTGGATCTTCCAGCCGGGCGGCCCCTGTGTTGTTGTCATGTTCCCAAGTGCTTGCCGCCCGGCTGGAAGATCCAGCCAAGCCCCGCTTCAGGGACCAACCTGTGCCGGATCAGCAGCCTGTCCCCACCTTTTTGCCCTGTCATGACCTGTAGTCCTTGACGATCAGGGGCATATCGGAACTATGGCCCATGTTCACGGATTGTTCTGGGCCATGTCACTTGATCTTCATCCTCTCAGCGTGACGCTGATCGACCGCGACATGCCGCTGGCCTCCATTCAGGTGCCAGCCGGTTTTCCATCCCCTGCGGCCGACGATCTTGAGGACACGGTTGATCCGATGAAGTGGATTGTCCGGCATGAACACGCGACCTTCTGGTGGCGGGTCTCGGGTGACAGCCTGGAAGCCGAAGGCATCCTGGACGGGGATCTGATCGCCGTGGATCGCGCCGGGCGGCGGCGCAGCGGGCGCATCGTCCTGGCCGTGGTCGATGGACAGATCACCGTGAAGAAGCTCGCCAAGCGCGACGGCCGGTGGTTCCTGGACCCGCGCGCCCGCAGCGACGGCTACCAGACCATTCCCGTGACCGAGACGACCGAGATATGGGGCGTGGTGGCGGGCGTCGTGCGCCGCCTGCCCGTCGAATAGGGCGATGCTTGAGGCGTCCGACAAGCCGATAGCCCTGATCGACTGCAACAACTTCTATGTGTCCTGCGAACGGCTGTTCGACACGAAGCTTCACGGCATCCCCGTGATCGTGCTGTCCAACAATGACGGCTGCGCCGTGGCGCGGTCTGACGAGGCGAAGGCGCTCGGGATCAAGATGGGGGCGCCCGCCTTCAAGATGCGCGACTTCATGCAGCGTCATGGCGTGAAGGCACTTTCGTCCAACTACACGCTATACGGCGATCTATCGGCGCGCGTGACGCAGGTTCTGCATGGCTACTCGCCGCGCCTCGACGTGTATTCGATCGACGAAACCTTCGTAGATCTCTCCGGCTTTGGCGAGCGGATGGAGGCGCACGCGGCCCGGATGCGGCAGGCGGTGCGGACGCAGGTGGGTATCCCGACCTGCGTTGGCATCGCGACCACAAAGACCCTTGCGAAGCTCGCGAACTTTGCCGCCAAGAAGAACCCGATCTTCGGGGGCGTGTGCAATCTCATGAACCCCCAGGTCCGGGACTATGTGATGAGCCGCATCCCCATCGGGGAGATATGGGGCGTCGGCCCGGCAACCGAGGCCAAGCTGATCGCCCAGGGCGTCAGAACCGCGGCCGCGCTGCGCGACCTGCCGATGGCGCTGTCCCGCAAGATCGGCACGGTTGTTCTCGAAAGGCTTGTGGCGGAGCTGCGCGGCATTGCCTGCATCGACTTCGAGGACGTGCCGCCGCAGAGAAAGGGCATGGCCGTGACCCGATCCTCGGGCACGCCCATGACGACATTCGATGTGCTGGCGCAGGCCGTCACGGCACATGCCACCCGCGCGGCCGAGAAGCTGCGCCAGCACGGCCTTGTCGCGGGAACGCTGACCGTCTTTTTCCACACCAACCCACACAAGCCGGATCGGCCGCAGCACTCCGCCTCGCGCAGCGTGCGCCTGCGGCCCATGTCCAACCACACCTTCGACCTGGTGGACGCCGCTGTTTCTGCCGCGCGCCGAGGCTGGCGCGGCGATCCGTCCGGCAATGGCTGCGGCTATACCAAGGCGGGCGTCATCCTCGATGACCTGCTGCCCGAAGCCGACCGGCCGGCCATGCTTTTCCAGCCTAACCGGCCGCGCGACGCCCGCCTGACAGATGCGCTCGATGCGATCAACGACCGCTTCGGCAAAAAGACGATGGTGCTGGCGCGCGAGGGCTTCGCCGGTGAATGGCGCTTGCGCGCCGATCACCGCTCGCCCCGCTACACCACCAGGATCAGCGAGTTGCCGACAGTGCGGGTATAGAGGGCGGATGAGGAGCGTCTGCTTTGCAGACCATACGGTCGTTCGCTGCTTCAGCATCCTCAGCTCTCATCCGGCCGTCCAGATTGACCCGAAGGGAGGAAGGCGGTTAGTTAGGGAGCTTCAAACGCTCACGATACACACCAATACGCTTCCGCGCACGATCAACCACATCATCATAATGCAACAGTTCAGAATACAGTTGGCCGATAGCATATTGGGACGTCGGCTCAATAATATTATCAGTATTGAACCACCCCTTCCCTCCCGGAAGGGGCTTGTAGCCCCGTAAGCGAATAGTGTTAATCGTATCCCCAATAAGGTATCCGTAAAATTTCTTCAACTTACCCTTGGATTTTGCAGCGAGAATAGATGCGTATTCCATTAGATCGTTGTCGTGATCATCTAGGCTCACACCAGGCGCCTTAAACTCTACAATCACCACAGAACCTTCCTCGTGAAATAGGGCAATGTCGGGCCGACATGCCTTGTTATCGTCCGTGGTGCGAGCTAGCAGCGAATCGATTTGTTCGTCGATATCAGCTTCGAATAGAGTATCATTGCCCCACTTGATCTGGCTAAGCGGCTTGTCCGAGGCGATGTAGTCGTAATAGTGATACTCTTCGCTCAAGAGCCAAACATCATGGTCAGCCACTTCACTACTATCTTTCCGCATAGGGAAAAATATGTTGTGAATAAGGGATTCATTGTTCTTGCGTTTTCCGTGCTTCAAGTCAGTTTGCACTTTCAGCAGCTCTTTAACAGCCATATCCAAAACTTCGATCATAGTGGATCGCCGCACTACTAACTGCGAAAGGTTGGCCATATCCACAGTTTTCAGGGATGCCGTGAACTGCCAAGATATGTAGTCGACTTTGCGCCGAAATTCATCACTATCAGGCTCAAGTTGCTCGATTGCTTCTTTCATCAATAACAGGCTGGCAGTTTCATCCACCACCTTGTCCTGCAAATTCTTTAGTGCACGCTTTGCTACACTAGATGGCGTATCACCGAACGTAACTCGTGTATTCGAGTGGGACAACATTTCTTCCGACACCCCGAAATTGTGACCAACTTCAGACACAATCTTTTCACGAGACCAATCAGGAGGAGTTATTAGTTCCTGAACCTTGTCATCTAGCTTGGCGTAAATGTCTTCGAAACTTATCAAAGAGCCATCGAATAGGTCAGCACTTCCGTTCTCTTGCGGAATTTTATCAAACCCGTCCCTCTGTTCATTCACGCCTTCATCAAGTAAGGCTCCTTCGATAAGAATTATGTGATAGCAGCCTTGGATTGCGTTGTTCTCGATTGATTTAGCCCGAAGGTACCGCTTGGTTATATCTTCCGCGATTGCAGATTTAGCACACAATCCGACGACGTTTTTCGGCAAAGGGTACGTGCGCTCATCAAGCTTGTAGTGCGTCACGGTCAGCGACGCGTGAATAGTCTTATCGCCCTCTACATGAACAACGTCTAGACTGCTTACTGAGGTGTGCACAGGTATGTCAGTTGCGTTCAAGACCGCGCTCGACTTCACGTCTTCCAGGTCGCTCTCAAATTCAATTCGAAAATCCCCCAGAGCCTCTCTGAGACTCACAAATCTTTGCAGTGCGCTGAACAGAACATATTGCTTAAGCGCCGCGGCTTTAAACCACTCATGAATGAACGAAACTGTGAATAACGTATCTCGAATCTTTGGTAAAACTCCAGAAAGTTTCACACTCGTTCCAAGCTCACCATTATCACGATGATCGATTTGGAAATCGGTTTCCTCAAGTTCTTTTCTGTTTTCTTCAGCAGGCAAGTATACGTAATACTTATTGCCATCCTCTAAATACATAGAAGATAATGATAGCTTTGAGAAATGGTGAAAAAATTGAACTCGCCCCGCTCCTTTACAGTTTCCAATGCCTGGAATACTTAGGTCATCTTTGTACGATGTGTCTTTGGTAAGAAACGCCTTCAGCTGATCCGGCCCAAGGCCACACCCATTGTCCAAGCACTCGATTTCTAAATCGTATTCATGACCGAGCAAGTCGATTCTTTTTGCCTGGACCGAAAATTTAATGTCGAGATTTAGATCGCCCTGTGTGGTCGCGCGCCTAATCAAGAAGGCATCAATTGAGTTTGCTATCAACTCATCAACGACGACGAGGGCATTCTTGCTCTTGCGAGTGTTTTTGAGGCTGCCTCGGATGTCCAAAGTCATGATCTAGCTTCAATACCTCGCTTTCTTCTGTAAGTACTTATCAGTGCTGGCACTCACTAGGTCAATCTCGCTGGTCATGTTCAGGGCAACGGGTTGCCTGGGCTTTCCTCGAATAAACAGGGCGTCCCCCTTCGGGTCGCGTCCCTGGTTCCGGCCGGCGAGCCGGCCTCCACCCGAGCTGGTCAGGACGATGCTCCCGGCTGCGCCGTGCGGATGCCTGTCTCGTCCCGAGCCAGTCCCTCGCCCGCCGGTCCTGGTCGCCCTGCCCTGCCCATCTCGTCCCTTCGGGCGGGACCGCTGACGCGGGCCGTGAGCCCGGTTGTCCAGCCTCGCGCCGGAACGACCTTGGGAGTGGAGGCGGGAGGCCGAAGCAGGCTGTAAGCGAGACCACAGGGATCGAGCGTCAGCCTGTGGTCAACCGGGCGGGCAGTTGCAGGCTGTCGGTGCTGCACAGAGATAGCTGCCTTCCTGTCTGACTGCTGCGGCAGGCAGAAGACACGGGAGAGGCCCGCGCGAGGCGCGGGCCAGGATGATCCATTTGCCGTTCCGGGGGATCGACGGGCTTTCGCCCGCTCACCCCCGTCCGCAGCCTTTTTGTTTTCCTGTCCGCCACGCATCCCCGCCCGAGCCGGTCAAGGGGCAAGCGCCGCCCGTTGGGCGTCGTCGTCCAGGCGGGCCGTGTCCTCGCCCGTGGCCGGGCTGCGGGCCGCACCACCCCGCCTTCCCGACCCCGTGACAGTCTCGGCCGGGGCCACGGGCAGGGCTGCGCCCTCCCCGCTCTGCTTTCCGAAAGGCATGGGCCTTTCAGAAATCAGATCAGGAAGGCTCGCCCATCGGCGGAACGGGCAGAAGACCCGGCCGCCCCGTCGCTAAGGAGAGCCACACATGGCACATTTCAATGCTGCCCCGGCAGACACGAACACCCCCGCCGAGCAGGCCCGCGACCAGATGCTGCGGCTGATGATTGCGGAACAGAATGATGCCTTCCGGCGCACCCTGGGCTTCGCAGCCTTGTGGCGCGGCCAGCATCTGAAAGGCCGCACCGTCGCCACGCCGGGCTTTCTCGCCATTCCCGAGCGCACCCAAGCCGCGCTGATGAATGCGGTTATCACCTTCACGGACTGGACCGAGGACAACGACCCTTACGAGGATCATTCCTTTGGCCGCGTCGAGGCGCATGGCGTGGCGATCTACTGGAAGATCGACCTTTACGACACCGCCTATCACTTCGGCGCGGAAACCCCCTCCGACCCCGAGCAGACGCGCCGTGTTCTGACCCTCTACCTGCCGTCCGAACACTGACCCGCAATCGGCCTGCTGTGGCTCCGTCAGCAGGCCGACCCTTCCCGCACCGTCAGCCTGAAAGGGGGTGAACTTATGAGCAGAGAAACCTTGCAGCGCCGTCTCGTAGAAGCGTGGGCGCTTGTCAGGAAGGGCGACAACTTCGGTATCGGCCGCCGCTTCCTGATCCAGCACGGCGCACTTTGAAAGCTCGCCCTGCCCCCACGGCCATGAGGGCAGGGCATCCATAACAAAAAACCATCCGTCGCAAAAGGACCATCCCATGAAACGCGAAACCATCGCCCCGGCTTCCATCCAGTATTTTCCGCTGGCGCAGCTCTATGTGTCCGACCTGAACCCGCGTCAGGACGCCGACCCGGAAGGGATCGACCTGCTGGCCGACAGCCTTGCCATGATCGGCCTGATCCAGAACCTGTCCGGCATCCTCGATGGGGAGGGCCGCGTGGGCATCGTCGCGGGAGGCCGCAGGCTGCGGGCCATCGCCCGCGCCGTCGAGCGGGACGCCACCGTCACCGAACGCCACCCGGAACTGGCCTCCATCCCGGTTCGCATCGCGCCCGACGAGGCCACCGCCCGCGCATGGGCCAGTGCCGAGAACGCGGCGCGGGAGGACTTGGCACCCGCTGACGAAATCCGCGCCTATGGCCGGATGAAGGAGGCAGGCGCGGACGTGTCGGCCATTGCCCGCAGCTTCGGCAAGACCGAGGCCCATGTTTATCGCCGCCTTGCCTTGGCAGCCCTGCCCGCCCCGGTTCTGGACGCGCTGAAAGAGGGCCAGATCAGCCTTGGCATGGCAAAAGCCTTTACCGTGTCGCAGGACGAGGCATTGACCCTGACTGTTCTGGCCGAGGTGAAGGGCCGCGACGTGTCGGAACACCGCATCAAGCAGGCATTGCAGCCCGCAGCCGTCAGCGCCACCGACCGCCGCGCCCGCTTTGTCGGACTGGACGCCTACGAGGCCGCAGGCGGCAGCGTGAGCCGCGACCTGTTCAGCGACACCGTGGCGCTGCACGATGCCGACCTGTTGCAGGACCTGTTCACCGAGCGGCTGAACGCCGAGGCCGGGAAGCTGGCGGCAGGCTGGAAATGGGCCGAGGTCATGGCCGACGAATATGTCTCCTATTCCGTCACTGAGAAGCTGGCCCGCCTTTATCCGGTCGAGGGTGATCTGACGGAAGAACAGGCCGAGCGGTATGACGAACTGGCCGAACTGGCGAACGCCGGTGCCTTGGACGAGGCCGGGCAAGCCGAACTTGAGGCTCTGGACGCGATCATCAAGGGCGACTTCACTGACGCGCAGCGCGCCGTGGCGGGCTACTATGTCTATGTCAGCCACAGCGGGACTGTGCAGTTGAGCGGCCCGTGGGTGCGGACCGAGGACCGGGCCGCAGCCATCGAGGCCGAGGTTCTGACCGGCCATGCCGCCCATGCGGACGGCGGCGATGCCGCGCCCGCGCCAAAGTCGCCCTATTCCGGCGCACTGGTCGAGGACATGAAGGCGATCCGGCTGGCCGCGATCCAGACCGCCCTTCTGGACAAGCCCGAAATGGTGTTCGACCTGCTGGCCTTCGGATTGTCGCTGGCCTCTGGTGTCAGCACGAATGTCTTTGACCTGTCGCCGGGACGCCCCATGAACCGCCCGAGCAAGACGGATGGTCTGGAATGGTCCGACCGGCTGGCCCATCCCCCGGCAGGACATGAGGCATGGAGCCGCCCGGAGTTGCGCATCGAGGATCTGGCCCAAGCCTTCCGCGACTTCACGGCGGCAGGCAAGAAGGCCCGCAATGCCGCACTGGTGGAAGGCATGGCCCGCACCCTGCCCTATGGCGCAGGCAATGCCGATTTCTTTGCGCTGATCGAGGCCGACAGCGGGGCCACCATCCGCAAGGTTTGGACGCCGACCGCCGAGAACTTCTTCAACCGCGTCAGCGCCGACTATCTGGACAGCCTGCATCTGGAACTGACCGGCTGCGATCCCGAGTGCAACGGCTTCAAGGCCCACAAGGCACAGAAGAAGGCGGAAAAGGCCCGCTGCATGGAACGGCTGTTCAGCGATGCCGAGTATCAGAAGGCATGGCGTGTCGATGCGGAGGCAAAGGCCCGGATCGACGCTTGGGTGCCGGATTGCTTCTGATCTGAAAAAAGCCGGGGGCGCAGACGACCAAGACCCGCCCCCGGATTACTCAAAAAAACAGGGGAAGCAGGCACATGCCACAACAACCTAAAGATGAGCAAGGCTTGAGCGCGGAACAGATCGACGCCTTGCGGGCCTATCGCGCCCAGCATGGCCGACGCTGGAAAAGCCGCCTTCTGGCCGAATGGCTATCCTCGACGGGCGACGAAGGGCCGGAGCTTCGCCAGGTCCGCAACACCTTTGGCCCGTCCTGGCTGCTGAACTATCGCCTGCCCGACTGACATTCCCATTCCTTCAGCGACGAAGGTTCACTTGGCCCGCCCCGCGCGGGGCTTCTTTTTGTGCCGCTGCTGGCTCAGGTTTCCCCTGGCCTGACACCGGCAGGCCGGCGCCAGGACAGGGGCGGCGCTCAGGCCGCGCCGGGCCGGCGCTGCGCGGCTTTTCATGCTTTTGGGAGCGGACGCGTGGGGAACTTCCGTTGCCAAGTTTCGATGAGAAAGAGCGCGGCAGTGCTTGCAGCATGGATCGACAGTCGAGCAATTCGTGCGTCAATGCGGGCATATCCCCTTTCGCGACCGTGCGCGTCGCCCCCGTGGGTGCGCAGCGATCCAACCCCGCCAATAACCGTGTTCAGGCCAGACAGAATTTGCCGCACATCATTGGCAATCAATGGGTCAATGTCAGTGCGGTCGGGAGATAGGCCAAGCGGTTGCTTCACTGCATTGTAGAGGCCCTGCACATCCTTTTTTGCAGGAAGAGGTTGCCCGAGTTCGACAAGAATTGACCGGCATACGCTTTCGATCGTGCTACACGCGGCGGTTACAGCATCTTCAGGGTCGGTCTGGCTGCTGGCAAGAGCGCGGTCCAGATCACGGCTCACCGTATCGAAGTCGATTACCTCTGATAGGCCAGCAAGCTCTGCAAGAACAGGCACACCTTTGCCTGCCTCTATAAGGCGTATCCGAATACCTTGCTGTTGCAGTTCAAAGCCATCGTAGCGAAGAGCGCGATTGAGGTAGTCCAGCACGGCATCGTGACGTTCAGGTTCATGGATGAAGTCGCGAGGATCGGCGGCTGCTTCGATGATCCTTGTAAGGTGCGGCGCTGCCTCAAAGCCGTTGTTGAGCCTGTTGAGACACTTCACAAGCGACGGGACGCGAGAACCCTCAACTGTAAAAGCGACGTTACAGCCCCGCATGAATTTTTCGATCTTTGGCCCACTGCGGTAGATGCCAACAGGAGGTGTCAGGTCATTGCCGCCACCCCCGCTGATGATCTCGGCAATAGCATCGATGCTTTGAGGCGATAGCGGAAACGGCATGGTTGCAAGTCGTCTTTTCGATGAAGCAGGTTAATGTTGCCATCATGTATGGCGGTCATAACGGAATAGCCCTTGGGAGCTTGTTCGGATTATGCCACATCGGTTTTAGAGAAATCATCGCCCTTGTAGAGCAAGGGCACATGGTAGGCTTTCGCGCAGGCATAGGACAAAGCATCGCCCATGTTGAGTTGCGCCGGATGCCCCACCATCTTGCCATAGAGTGACAAGGCACGGATCGCCTCGGCCCCCATGCTGCCCGTGATGTGCATTTCCTTGGCTTCAAGTTCCTTCAGCAGCTCATCGACAAGATCCGTCGCGGCGGCAAAGTCCTCGGCGGTCGCCGGGCCTTTGCCGCGCCGCTCGACACGCTTGCGCACAAGGGCAAGGGTCGCCTCCAGGCGCACAATGGGCGAATAGCGCAGGGTTCCGCGCGCGGCCTCCATCGCCTTCAGGAACGCGGGGCCATCCTCTTCCTGCAACAGCACGGCGGCAACAACGCTGGCGTCGAGAAACATCAGTCCTCGCCCCACTGTTCGTCCATGAATGCCTTGTCTGCCGCAATGTCGCTGCCAGTGGACACAAAACCGGCCTCCGCTGCTCGGCGTTGTATCCGCGCAACCCGGTCCGTCAGGGTCTCCTTGGCAGCGAGAGCGTTCAACTGGTCGGACAAGGCGCGGCGAACAGCCTCCGTCTTGTTCGTCATGCCGGTGGCCGCAAGATACTGATCGACAAGCGTATCCACCGCAGGGTCTTTGATGTAGAGTGGCATGGTATATCCTCGCTTTGGCTTAAGTATATCCTTTGGGGATATATAGGCAACATGTAATGGGATATACATCTCGGGTCTGTGTTCTGGAAAACCGGACCGCAGCCTGCCCAAACCTCCGTTCGTGCCGGTGGAAACAAGCCACAACTGATCGCGTTGATCCTTTGAAGATGCGGAGGACGACATGAGCAAGGAACAGACAAGCCGGGGCCGTGCCCAGGATCGCCGTCAGGTCGCAGCCGGACAGGATCACGAAGTCCGCTACGAGGCCGAGAAGATGAACGTGTCCAAGGACGAGGTGCGCGAGGCCGTGAAGTCCAAAGGCAACAGCCGCCAAAAGGTCGAGCGCAAGCTGTCCGAGGATTGAGACCATGGCGGGCCATGCAAGCGGGATGCGCACGATCCGGCCGGTGTCCTATCAGGAGACAGACAGTCGGTTTCGCACCGTCAACGATGCCAACGGCATGGGCCGGGCGCTGATGGAACATTGCGACCCGGCCGATCCTGCCTACCGGCAGGCGGCCGGTTCCTGCATCGCCTTTGCCGAAGGCACCGTGACACCTGAACAGGTCAGGGCCGACTTCATCCAGGCACTGATGTCAGCCGGGGTGTTCGTTCGCGAAGGATAGCAACTCATGCCCCTGCGTCAGCGGTCGTGTCGCTGCTGGACGGCGCATTGCAAAGGCGAAGAGCCAGACGCGCTTCGAGGCGAACCCCGTCAAGATCGCCCTTCTCGGCCAGCTTCTCGATCTGGCGGAGATAGCCAACCACCTTGCGAACAACATCATCTGCCATCTTCCATTCCTTCCGTTTCCGCTGTCTGGTCGGCCGTCATAAACCTCACCCAACATGAGCAGGCAATGACAGGTATATTCGCAACAATCGCAAACATTGCACGGGACAAAGCGGCGGCAGCAAGCCAGCAAGCAGAAAACGATCCGTCACTCTCAGCAGAAGACGTGATTGATTTGAAAGCGTATGCGGCAATGCTGGAGGCTTTAGCCACCCTTGCGGATGGTGGTAACTACCACGCAATCAAATGGATTTGCGGAAAATTTGGCTTAACAGCCGAATGGAACGCATATTTGGAAGAAACTGGCAGAGATCCTTATTTACCAAAGCATCAGCTTCCAGTTCAGGCAGAGAATGATGACTACGGCATCTCGCTGTAGCTTTGAAATGCCGCCTCCCTCGGCCCGTTCGGTCTAGGGCTTTCGCCCTGGACCTCTCGCCCCGAGGGACCGCGCTCTAGGCTTCGGCCGGCTGCACCGGCCTGCGCCCCGAGCCTGAACCCCTTTCCCTCCTTTGCGGCTTTTCCCGCGCTGTCTGTCTCGTCCCGAGCCAGCCTTTGCGGGGCCGCAATAGTCGGTCCAGCGGCCCAGTCTCGGCCCTGTCGGGTTGCGATCGCTTGCGGGCCGTGAGCCCGGTTGTCCAGCCTCGCGCCGCAACGACCTTGGGAGTGGAGGCGCAAGGCCGCGAGCCGGGCTGTAAGCGAGACCACAGGGATCGAGCGTCAGCCTGTGGTCAACCGGGCGGGCAGTTGAGTGCTGCCGGTGAAGCCCAGAGATAGCTGCCTTCCGTCTGACCTGCCCTGCCGTCGCTGTGCGGCCCAAGAAGACACGGGAGAGGCCCGCGCGCGGTGCGGGCCAAGATGATCCTTTTGCCGTTCCGGGGGATCGACGGGCTTTCGCCCGCTCACCCCCGTCCGCAGCCTTTTTGTTTTCCTGTCCGCCACGCATCCCCGCCCGAGCCGGTCAAGGGGCAAGCGCCGCCCGTTGGGCGTCGTCGTCCAGGCGGGCCGTGTCCTCGCCCGTTGCCGGGCTGCGGGCCGCACCACCCCGCCTTCCCGACCCCTTGACAGTCTCGGCCGGGGCCACGGGCAGGGCTGCGCCCTCCCCGCTCTGCTTTCCGAAAGGCATGGGCCTTTCAGAAATCAGAACAGGAAGGCTCGCCCATCGGCGGAACGGGCAGAAGACCCGGCCGCCCCGTCGCTAAAGGAGAGCCAAAAGATGGCGCTTTTCGAGATTGTCACCATGACCGACGACTGCGGCATGAGCCGCGTGCTGACCGATGACTTGGCCGCATGGGTCGAGGACATGGGCACCGAAATCACCGGAACCGAGACCCGCACCCGCCTGCGCCCCGAGTTGCAGGGACAGCCGAAGATCGCGGGCTTTGTCGGCCCCTGCTGGGGCGGCCTGTCCAAGACCGGCGAACCCATCATCCGCTACGAAGATCGCGGCACCTATGCCGCCTTGAGCCAGTAAGGAGGCGGCGATGACTCATTTTTCCGTGGTCCAGATCGACATGCACCCGGCCCCCTACGTTGCCGCGACCGGCAGCGCCCGCAGCGCACAGATCCTGGCCCGCCTTGTGGCCGAGCGTTGCCCCGGCAACGTGTTCGGCATCCGCGACAGCGCCGACTTCAAGGGACCAAAGAGCAACGGCTTCATCCGCGATTGCGCCCGATCCGTCGAGGTTCAGACCCTGGCCGCGCAGGAGTTGATGGCCGAGGCAGACGACAACCCCGACCAGCTTCTCAAATGGCACGTCTATTTCTACGACAGCGGCGGGGGTGAAAGCCGTTTCACCGTCAACGCCTATCTCGATCATGACAGGCGCGTCCGCGCCAAGTGCGAGGCAGACCCGACCCTCGTTGGCCGCGACGTGATCTATGGCGACGCGCCCACCCTGGAGACGCTTTATCTCATGCTTGATGCCTTCGCCGCCCGGCAGGAGGCGACCGCATGACATGGCGGATCATCGAGGCAAGGGCGCATCCCTGCGCCCTTCCCCGCGCCCATGACACCGAAGCCTTGGCTTGGCGCTTTGCGCGCCGCCACGGCCATGAGGTTTGGGAAGTAACGGACAACGGCCGGACCGCCTTCGAGCGTTTCCTTGGTCAAGGATGACGACGACATGACCTATCACAACACCGAGTTTCCGAAGATCGGGGAAACCACCGAACATGCAGCCCCCGCCCTGCGCCGCAGCCTGTCCGAGATCGTGGCCGAGTATGACGCCAAGGCCGCGGCCATTCCCGAGGCGATTGCCGAGTTCAACCGGGCCGAGACGGCAATCAACGTCGCGGCCTGCATCGGTGGAGCCTATGGCGGGCAGGTTTTTTCCCGCAGCCCGAGCCTTTACGAACGCGACGTGCGCCTTGCCCTGCTGCGTTCGGCCTGGAAGCATGTCTATGAGGGATTGCAGATCGAGCGCATTGCCAGTGCAAAGGATCGCAAGCATCTTGACTTGAAGCTGACCAACCCCCTGCCCTTCACCCTGCCCAATCTTGCGGAAGTGTTCGGGGATTACCTGCTGGACCCCCGGTTTCACGTCCTCAAGGGTCTGGCCGAGTGCTTTTGCGACCTGGACCCCGCCTATAAGAGCCATTCCAAGGTCAAGATCGGCGTCGAGGGCCTGCCCAAGCGCATCATCATCGGCAGCGCGACCGGCTGGAACGGATGGGGCCAGGAGCGGCTGAAGGACACCTTGAACGCCCTGCGCGTCTATCGGGGCCAGCCGCGTTATGAATACCGCGAATTTGCCGACATGATGAAGGAGGCTGAACGGCACGGCGAGGCCGATTGCTGCGCGGGCTTCATCCGCGCCTTCAAGAACGGCAACGTGCATCTGATTTTCAACGAGGATGGACGGCGCGACATTAACCGCGCCCTGGCCGAGTTCTATGGCGAGGTTCTGCCCGACGCGCCGACCGAGGCCGAGGC
>NZ_JAVCWH010000017.1 GCF_030846195.1 Paracoccus yibinensis | reverse complement strand
CTTTGGGCGACGCGAGCAGCAGCAATCGGCTAACGCCTTCATTGACGGCGTGCTGTCGGGAGCCGAACGCAAGACCGGCTGGATGCTGGCGGAAGAGGCGGGCTTCGAGCGTCCTTACCGCATCCAATCGCTTCTGGGGCGGTCATCCTGGTCGGCCGATGAGCTTTGCCGTCTGGTGAGATGCTATGCGATCAAGGCGCTTGGCGATCCGGACGGGGTGCTGGTGGTGGATGAGACCGGCTTCCTGAAGAAGGGGACTGCATCTGCCGGCGTGGCGCGCCAGTATTCGGGGACGGCCGGACGGATTGAAAACTGTCAGATCGGTGTCTTTGCCGCTTATGCCAGCCGCTTTGGCCATGCGCTTGTTGATCGGCGCCTGTATTTGCCCAGGGTCTGGGCTGATGATGCGGCACGTCGGAGCAAGGTCCACGTTCCCGAAGATGTGGAGTTCGCCACCAAGCCGCTGATGGCGCGCGAGATGATCGCCAGCCTTCTCGATGAAGGCATTCCTTGCCGCTTTGTCCTGGCCGATGCCGTTTATGGATCGGATCGCCAGTTCCGGCGTATGCTGGAAATGCGCAAGCAGTCTTATGTCTTGGCCGTGCGCTCCACCCATATGGTGCGCTTCTTCCAAGACGAAATGCTCATCCAGACCGATCCGGCGACGCTCTTCGCAGCGCTTGACACGAACATGTGGCAGCGCTGCGCGGCAGGGGAAGGCGCGAAGGGTCCGCGTCTTTACGACTGGGCTCGCCTGCCGCTGGGAACGGCGCGGGAGAACGGGTTCGACCGCTGGATGCTGGCGCGCAGAAGCCGCCATGATCCACAGGCGGTGGCCTATTACTTTGCCTTTGCTCCGGCCGAGACTCCGCTTGCCGAGCTTGCCGCAGCTGCGGGTCTGCGTTGGACGATCGAGGAATGCTTTCTGCGCGCCAAGGACGATCTGGGGCTCGATCATTGTGAGGCCCGCTCCTGGCACGGCTGGCACCGGCATATGAGCCTGGTGATGGCCGGAGCAGCGTTTCTCGCCAGACTGACGGCAGAGCAACGTCGTGACGGTTGGGGAAAACCGAACAAAACGAGTCCGGCGCTCCATCTCGGTGCCGCATGACCTTTGTTCGCGCCGAGCTTTACACGACGCCGACATACCTCACCACACCTGAAGTTCTGCGCTTGGTGGCGCGCCTCATCCTCAGTCGCGCTCCTCCAACCGCATTCATCCTGGCATGGTCATTCTGGCGCCGATGGCATCAGGCCCAAGCGGCGAAGGCTCATCGAAGAAAACCCGCATGAAATGCAACTGTAGTACTAGAGCCCGTTGCACCTAATCGGCCTCATATCCTGCGGCTTTGAAGTAGTTGTAGCACTCCTCGTCGGAGAAGAAATCGCAGACCTGGCTAACTGCCGCCCAAAGCTGATTATAGGTGCGGACGGTGGCTTTTCTGATCAGCGCCTGAGTTTGGAGAAAGCCATCTCGATCGGGTTGAGGTCGGGGCTGTATGGCGGTCCGGGTCAGGAACCAAGCGCCCCTGTCGTGCAGGGCCTCCGCTGCGGCAGAGCTCTTGTGGCTGGAGAGATTGTCCAGAATGACAACGTCGCCAGAACGGAGTGTCGGACCAACTTGGCTTTGGTATAGAGATCAAACATCTCGGCGTTCATTGCGCCATCAATTACCGAAGGCGCGTCTCGCGCCGCAGCTTCACCAGATCATTGACGAACTTCGGCGACACCCGAAAATGCCGAGCAGCCTGACGGTGTCCGTGACCTTCGTCCACGTAGCCAATGACCCGGCTACAAAGTTCTACTGGGTCGGCTCTGAACAACCGTGTCAGGCGGCTAATACTTCCCTGTGAAGGGTCCTTTCGCCCCAGATGATCGCCGCAATCAGGTGAAGCAATAGGGTCCAAAGAGTCCTGAGATGGGCTAGGATCTTTCGGATATTGTGACCGCAGGCGCAGAGGACGGCGAAGACCGCGTCGCCGATGCGGCCCTTCAGCGGAGATCTGGCCAGGCGACCATCGCTCTTCATGTGCCCGATCTCAGGCTCGATGGCGCTTCGTCGCTTGAGGAGCCGTGCCCATAACGGGGTGATGCCGCGTCTCGTGCCGCTGATCAGGACCTTGATGGTCTCCACGCCGTGGCCGCGAAAGCCACGGTCGACCACAGCCAGAGCCGGCACCTGGTCAGTCAGGATGGCGACTTGCTCCAGTGCTGACGCCAGGGTGTGGCCGTCGTATGGGTTGCCAGGAAAGCTCCGCGCACCAACCACAAAGCCCCCATCGAGAGTGGTGGCGAGGCTGACCTTGGTGCCGAATTCGTATCGGACCCGCGCCTTGCCCTTGGAGATGCAGTCGACCTCCGGCTCGTGCAGGGAGTAGATCTTGTTCTTGCTCTTCGGCGTTTGCTCAAGCAGGCGACCGACCAACCAGAGCGCCTCCAGCACTTTTTGGCGCAGCGGACCTTCGGAGATGTCCTGCAGGTGGCGGCGGAGATCCCGGCGCACCCGGCCAACATAGCCCTTGAACTGGCGCAAGGCCTTGCGCATGCGCTTGAACTGCCAGGCATGGGCATACCGCCCGACCTGGAGGGCCAGTCGCGGGGCAAGCCGCGCGTAGCTCTGGCGCAACTCGACCCCGGCCTCTTTCGCCAAGCCCGCCAGCAAGGCGCGGGCGCGCTCGTAAAGCCGCGCATCGGTCGGATGGGCGATGGTCTTTTCCATCACGGTTGTGTCGACAGCCACCCGCTTCAGGCTCTTGTCGGTGACAGCGCCCGCGGCTCGGCCTGCCTCGATGGTCTTGGTCAGCAGCCACTCTACTCCTTCCTCGCCGATCCGCTTGCGCCAGCGCACCAGCGACGAGGGATCGATTGGAGGACGGTGCTGGAAGAACGTCTCGCCGGTGAAGTGTTGGTAATACGGGTTCTCGACCCACCGGACGACGACTGCCTTGTCAGAGAGCTTGAAGGCGTGCTGGAGATACATGAGCCCTGCGACCAGGCGTGGCGATGTCGCGGGTCGACCCTGATGCGAGGGAAAGAAGGTCGCCCATTCCCGTTCAAAAAACTCCCAGTCGATCAGCGCCGCAAGCTTCACCAACTCGTGGCGCGCATCGATCATATCGACCAGTCGTGGGCGGAGCAGGTCATCCTGTTCAGGGGCGCGGGAATGAGGCTTCATCGGCGACCAGAAATTGCAAGGTTTCTGGCCAAAGCATACGAAACCCTGTAATTCAAAGCGAACAAAACCGCAGCTTCCGCAAGTGAAATCAGCGCACTACGAATTGTTCAGGCCGGACTACTGG
Organism: Paracoccus yibinensis; assembly: GCF_030846195.1. Taxonomy (GTDB): domain Bacteria; phylum Pseudomonadota; class Alphaproteobacteria; order Rhodobacterales; family Rhodobacteraceae; genus Paracoccus; species Paracoccus yibinensis. Next base: position 44,294 of record NZ_JAVCWH010000017.1, on the reverse strand, counting down.
ATGTGGCTTGCCCATCTGACATCTCCATCTGCCTTAGCAGAAGGGAATCACATCATCGGCAGGCTGGGAATGCTAAATCTCAAAGCCAGGAATACGCTCTAAGCCTGCATGGTTATGCTTGGTGGGCGGTTGAAATGGGAGCGAGTTTATCGGCGCACTCCCAGTCATGCGAAACGCCAATACCTAGTTTAGGCCGTATAGACCAGCTTGCCGCCCGTGATGCTCACCCCTGCGGGCAGCGTGGCGCCGCTGTTGACGACAGTAACCCCTGGTCCGGTCAGGTCTTGCGACGGTAGGCCCTCAGACACGACGATTTGCGCGCTCGGCGTCAGGGTGATCGTCGCAGCCACGGTTGGCTCAGTTAGCCCGTTACCAATGGCCCCCGATCGAAAACGTTGCAGCGGGGCAACGCTTTGGTCAATAATCGATGCAACAGTGATAAAATTAGGGATCTCAGACCCGTCCTTTTTCAGAGCCAGCGAAATTGCGAGCACGTCTCCGACAACAGGCATCCCGACCACATCGTAAAGCCAGACATTGAAGATAAACCCGCTGCCAATTCTCCGCTCGACAGCCCCCACTCTGCCTGTAGCACCACTGATACTGCCTATGACCTGTTTCCCGATGTGCTTGTAGGCATAGCGGATGAGTTGCGGTTTATTACCGGTGTTGATCTGCACGCAAACGCCACGCCGGAACTCCAGCTTCCCGCCAAGGGTCAGGGCGGCAGTGCCGGTGCCATCCCAACCAACGCGCGCCTGCTGACCGCTGATGACCAAAGATTTGCCTGTTAGGACGGTGCATTCCGGTCCCAGCAATGTCTGGGCCTGCCCGCCCGCGAAAAGGTCTAGATCCGCCACCGCGCCTGACAGGGCCAAGCGCCCGCTGGACGCCTCGATGGCCAGCGGATGATCCGCTGCCCCAATCCACGCCTGACCTGATTTGCGGACAACCAAATTGGCGGCATCGGTCAGGGCGCCGACCTCCAGTTTGCCTGATGTTATGTCCAAGGTTCCGCCGCTGCTTTTCAGGGCGGCAATGCTGGTATTCGTCAGGCCGAAACGGACGAAGCTGCCCGACAGATCAACGCTGTCAGAAATGTGGCAGCCGGGTAAATCTTTCGTGGACCAGTTGCGGCGGTTGTCCCAGCGGAAGCCGTCAAAGTTGAGGTCAGGATAGAAGACCAGATTAGCAGGGGTGCTGCGTTGCGGGATGGGTGTGCCGAAGCGGCTCTTGGTCCAGCGGACAGCCTCGTCGACGAAGGCCCCTTTGCTGGGCAGACCTTTAACGTGCTCCACCATCTCCACAATGGTAGCAAAGGTCTTGCCCATCTTCATCCCGGTGAACCGCTGGATTGTTGTCTCATCCAAAACCCGAGAGGCAATACCCTCGACGTTGCGGGCGGGAACAGTCAAACTCCATTTCCACGACTGCGTATCTTCGATGGTCCTGCCATCAGAGAGGCTGACCCCATAGTCCCAGTTTTTCTTTAGAGGCTTGGCCGCCATTTCAACAGGATCATCAGGGTTGGCTTGGTGAGCAAGGATGTTCCCAGACATGCCTGAAAGGGGGCCATGAGCGGTCATGCCCCAGTTATATCCGCCACCAGAATAAGCCACTTTCTTCCAACCAGCCGAGAAGGCCACGTTGTCCATGACGTTGGTGAACTGATGCTGTTCTGTGGATTGGGTCTGTATCTGGAAATTGTTGTCCACAAGGAGGTTGGCTTCCAAATGAATGCCCCCAACTTTGCCGATCCCCTGCGCGGCTGCGCGAGACAATAAGTTGCCCCGAACAGTGGTGTCGTAGGTCGATGCTGACAGATACAGGCAATGGCTGAACATGAACGGCGGCTGTGGCTTAGTCGCATCACCATTGAAGTCATAACCCTCTCCCCAGCCAGTATGGTCGATCTGGTTATTGATGATCGCAAGTTCTTCCGTATCAGCAGAGAAGATGCCCTGAATGTGGTTCCCCCTTTGGGGTTCCCACTTACCATCAGCGTTTATGCCTTGGGTAGGGTGAGGTGCATCCCTCCAAGAACACAGAATGTCATTCTCATAATAAGTGATTGTCTGCACACGCTGCGCATCAACCTCTCTCCCAAATGACATATGCGAACAGATGATGGAATATCCATACCATGTGCTGAAGCCCTCGCGTGTTGTTGCCACGCCGTCAATGACGGCATAGGTCACGGTAAGGCTATTGCTGGACAGCTTGATGATCGGCTTTGCGCCTGTTCCCCATTGGGTAATCAACATTGGGTGCAGTTCGTCTTCACCCGACATCCCCGCCCAAGACAGGTCGGCATAGTCGTAGCCACATTCAAGGAACCAATGATCCGAGCGCGCCTGCGCCCCTGATGCCGCAAATAAAGGCTTGATGAGCGAATACAAATCAGCATGAATTGCCGTCTGGGGTGTCCCGCCATATTGGGGGCGTGCTAGCAGCCATTCAGCAGTTACGGCGCTCTCCAAGACACCTGCATTCCCCGCGATCTTTGCCTTGGTCAACGCAGTTGGGGACTTGGACAGGTACCATTTCCGATGCCGCTGCCCCGGCTCGCAGATGAAACGGTTGTTGTCATCTAGGGGCAGCCAGTAATGCACCCCGGACGGATGGTCGCGCTTTTGGGCGAAGGCAGAGGTGCGAACCAGGGTCTTGCGGTCTTTGGTAAGCGTACCCGAAACCTCTGCCGGGCTAGCCTCATTCACCAGGTCCAGCGTCGTCTTGCCATTGGGATGCGCGGCTGCTTTGCTTAATGATGGGTTCAACATGGGCGTATCCATGATACGGCCTGTACGGCCTTCGAACAGCTTGTGGGCACGCTCCCACAGGCCGACGGTTTCGATATGGCCATCGGCCTTCAGAGTCATCTTGCTGTTAGACGCAAAGTTGAAATTGATCTTCACGATATGCCTCCAATGGCGATCTCGTCGACAGTTGGCGTCGGGTGCTATGGCTGTCCGCTGCGGTTTCAAGAAAGCCGATTTTGCGGCCTGCGTCGACCGACTGGACTTGATGGGCTTTCGTAGCTGCACCGGAGCAGGGGGGTCATGTTAAAATTGGCCTTGCACAAACACCAATCAGCCCTGCCATCTTTGCATGAAGGCCTGCCGACGACAGAAAGCGACGCCGGCTAAGCTATCGGTAAAAGGATCGGATCAGGCCTTCACGAAAATCGGGACACCCATGCCGCTGCCCGCTCGGCCTCGATCTCAGCCACTGCGCGGACTTTGCCCACCTTCAGCGCCCGGCGCTGATAGGCGCGGATGAAGGCGCGCAGCTCGGTGTCTTGGTGCCGGACTTCGCGGCGCAGCCAGGCGCCCAGGAAGCCTTGGATTGTGGCAAGCCCGCCCAAGACATAAGGGGGATGCGCCATCCGGTAGAGGCCGGTGGCGATGAAATATAGAGGATCCGATCCCATGTAGTACTGGCCGAAACCGTGCCGCCTGCGTCCGATGAAGACGCTTTTCTGCGACGAGCCCATGAGGCGCAGATGTTCGAAGCGCAGATCGTCGTCGTTCCAGCTCACTGCGATCCAGCCAAGCTGCCGGGCCTTGTGGCAGTCGATGGCGTCCCACATTACCTCGCGCACGAAGCCGCCGATTGCCTCGAAACATTCGCGGCGATAGAATTTTGTCATGCCAACCGACATCTCGTCGCCGCATTTTTCCGACACCCAGCGGCCTGATGCAGTCCTGAACCAGGGCTTGCCCGAACAGGTGCCGATGCGAGGGTTTTCCTCCATTCGCATCATCAGGATTTCAAAATAGCGGGGCGGTAGATCCAGATCCAGGTCCAGCTTGCACAGATAGGAATAGGCTGCGGCATCGACTTGGTCTAGGCCGTGATAGAAAGCCTCGATCACGCCCGGTCCTACGGCACGGTGGCCTCGGTCGGGCTTGGTCACTACCTGGATGAAATCGTGGCGCGCCGCATAATCGGCTAAGATCGCTGACGTATCGTCAGTGGAGCCGTCATCGATGATTACCCATTTCGCGGGCTGCACGCTTTGCGCAAGAACACTGTTCAGCGTGCGGCGCATAAAATCCGCTTCGTTGCGGCAAGGGGAAATCAGAAGATAGGCGCGCGATCCCGCTACCATTGCAAGCGATCCTTGTAATTGCCGGTTGTTCTGGCCTGTCCTGCTGCGAATCGCAAGACGGGTCGGACCTGCGCGATCCAATGTGACCAAAGGTTAGGTAGAAAACTCATACGGATCTTTGTAATTCTGTGATAATCTTCCTTCCGATTGGGTTCGGCAGGGGTGAGCGTGTTATGGCGCATCTGTTCTGGCTTTCGGACAAAGCTTGGGCGGCCATCGAGCCGCATCTTCCGCAGGGGTTGCCGGGGAAGCCCAGGGTGGACGACCGTCGGGTGATCTCTGGCATTCTGCATGTGCTCAAGACCGGCTGCCGCTGGCGGGATGTGCCGGCTGCCTATGGGCCACCCACCACCATTTACAACCGTTTCACCCGCTGGTCATATCGAGGGATCTGGCAACGCATGTTCGAGCGCCTTGCAGCTGCGGGGCCAGTGCCGGAGGAACTCTGTCTCGACAGCACCCACGTGAAAGCCCACCGGTCGGCTCAGAGCACAAAAGGGGGGCTTGGCCGCAAGCGGTCGGGATCTCGCGCGGCGGGGCGACCAGCAAGGTCCATGCACTGGCCGATGCTCAAGGCCGAGGGGTCGCCTTTGCCCTGAACCCCCGGAAACATCCCGGACATTCACATGGCTATTCCGCTTCTGGAGGAACTTTCCCGTCCCAAAAGGCTGATTGCCGACAAGGCTTACGATGCCTTGAGCCTGCGTCGCTGGCTCAAGCGTCGGCGCATCAGAGCGGTGATCCCCTCCCTGGCCACGCGCACCTTTCCCTTTCCGTTCGATCGGAGAGCATACAAGCGGCGCAACGTCATCGAGCGGATGTGGGGAAGGCTCAAGAACTGGCGCCGTATCGCGACCCGATACGACTGCCTTGCCCGTAACTACCTGGCCAGTCTGGCACTAGTTTCCATCGTGATTGCTTGGACCTGAATGAGTTTTCTACCTAGGGGCAGGCTTTTGCCCTGCATGGCTCAGTCCTGTGAAACAGCAAAAAATTGACCAACTTGTCTGCATGGATAACATGTATTCCCGGCAAGAAACGGCTAAGGTCGCGCGATGGGAAAGTCAGCCGGTTTCCTTGTCCAGCGGTCTTAGAAGGTATTTTAGTTCATGGCTTCCAGCGAAAATATTACAGTTGCCCGTGACCAGATGTCGTTCAGCACCGCAGGGATCTTTCTGCTGGCCTTGGCGACGGTTGCCGCAGGGTGGTTCTTTATCGATGGCTTGGATGCTCTGCTGCTGGCCTGGCAGACGCCTGAATACAGCCATGGACCGCTGATCCCGGTGCTTTCGGCGCTGATGTTCCTGCGCGAACTGAAACAATATCCTCCCCAAGACGGCCCGGTGCGGGATCGCTGGCCCGGGGTCGCCGTGATCGCCTTGGCCTTCACATTCGGCGCTCTGGGCAAGCTGGCGCAGGTGGACGACATCGTGGCCTATGCCACGATCATCTGGGTGGGCGGGATCATCCTGGTGACAATGGGATGGTCGCGGGGCTGGCATTTCTGGCCCTCGGTCCTGCACCTGGTCTATATGCTGCCGCTGCCCGCGACGCTGTATTACAAGGTGTCGATCTGGCTGCAGATGGTGTCGTCAGAAATCGGGGTTGGCATCCTGAAGCTGTTGTCGGTGCCAGTTTTCCTGGAAGGCAACATCATCGACCTGGGCGTAATGCGCCTGCATGTGGCCGAGGCTTGTTCGGGCCTGCGCTATTTGTTCCCGATCATGTCCTTCTCCTATATCTTTGCTGTGCTTTATCGCGGGCCCAAATGGCACAAGGCGGTGCTACTGCTGGCTGCGGTGCCGATCACCGTCTTCATGAACTCGGTCCGCATCGCCGTGGCCGGGATCATCGCCAATGTCTACGGTATCGAATGGCTGGAGGGGTTCACCCATTTCTTCGAAGGTTGGGTGATCTTCATCATCTGCATCGTGCTGCTGTTCGCCCTGGCGCGACTGATGCTGCTATTGCATCCCGGCCGGCCGTCGCTGGCCGATGCCTTGGATCTGGACACGTCGAACCTGCTGTCGCAGGCCGGGCGGCTCCGGCTAATCCGACCCTCGGGCGCGATGGTCGCGGTGGTGGTGCTGGGGTTTGCGGCGCTTGCCGCCTGGCAACTGGTGCCGCAGGATCGCGGCCAGCTGGTCCAGCGCAGCGCCTTCGCCATGTTTCCCACGGAGCTTGGCGCTTGGCGCCAGCGCGGCCCTGAGGAGCGGCTGACCCCCGACATCGCCAAGGCCCTTGGCGCGGACGATTACCGCCAGGTCACGATGATGCGCGACGCCGCCACGCCCGTGGTGGGGCTGTTCATGGCCTTTTACCATGATCAGTCAAAGGGCGGCATCCACTCGCCCGAGATCTGTCTGCCCTCGTCCGGTTGGGAAATCGCCAAGCTGGAGCGCGTGGACATCGCCCCCCGCCTGGGGGTGGACAGCCAATTCATGCTGAACCGGGCGATTATCCAGAAAGGGGAAGCCCGGATGATGGTTTATTACTGGTTCCAGCAGGGCGAACGCCGCGTGGCCTGGGATGTCGCCGCCAAGTTCTATTTGCTGGCTGACGGCATCCGTTCAGGCCAGACCGATGGCGGCATTGTGCGCCTGACCACCCAGATGGGCTCCGAGGAAGCCGAGGAATCGGCCGAAGCTCGGCTTCTGGAGATGACTCGCGAGGTCATCGCGCCCCTGCCAAAGTTCATGCCAGAGGGCTGATTCACCTCTGCGGCGCAAGGCCGCCCAGGACGCGGCCCGTCATCCTTGCAGCAAAGCCGGGGCGGTCCCCGGCTTGCCCTGCAGGATCCAGTCATAAACCCGGGCGATTTGGCCGGCTTTGGCGTCCCAGGTGAAGTCTCGCAGCACCCTAGCCCGCGCGGCACGGCCCAAGGGCGGCAGGACCGAAGGATCAGCCAGCACGCTTTCCAGGGTTTTGCGCAATTCCGCCACGATATGCGGGCGAGGGCCAAGCGGGATCTTGAAGCCGGTCGCATCCTCGACCAGTTCGCCCGGACCAGCATAATCGACGACCACCGGCACCACGCCTAGGGCCATCGCTTCCAGCACCACGCCACCGCCGAATTCGCGGATAGACGGAAAGGTCAGCAGGTTGGCGCAGACTGCCACGTCCTGCACTGCCTGGTGCGGCAGGTTGCCATGAAAGGTCACAGCATGGCCGATCTCCAGTTGCCGGGCCTGGGCCTGTAGGTCGCCCATCATCGGCCCATCGCCGATCATGTCCAGCACCAGCCGGCCTGCGCGGGCTAGGGGGGCAATGGCTTCAAGCAGAATGTCCGGTCCCTTGTAAGGCACAAGACGGCCGATAAAGCAGGCGCGCAGCGGGCCGGACAGATCCTGCGGGGCGACCTGATTGAAGCGCTCCGGGTCAATGGCGTTTTCCGGCAGCCAGATGGTCTTAGACTGATGGGCCGGCGGGATTTCGCTTTCGGTATGGCGGGATCCGGCCAGGATGACGGCGGCGGCAGCCAGGCTGCGTCCACGCAGCGGGTTCAGCTTATAGGCGCTGCGCAGATAGGACAGCCACTCCCGTTCCTGCCGCCGCTGGGCATCGAAGCCCCTCGGCCAAGGCACTCCGCCGTTCAGCGGACCCAGGACGAAAGGCACGCCGGCGGCTGCGACCTTGGTTGCCATGGGTGAGACGATGGTGGGCGACAAGGGCGTCACCCGATGAACCAGATCATATTCCCCGGCTTGGATCGGCCTGCCGAAACGCTGCCATGCCAGCCGTTCGAAATAAGGATAGGATAGCGTGTTGATGGCGGTGATCATGGTCCAGCCCTTGCCCTCGCCCATCCGCAGGATGTTGGACAGCCGGTGCAGGGGCCGGGCGATGGCTTCGCTGTCAAGGGCGGTGAAATCCCGCCCTTCGACCAGACCGGCCCGTACGATGGCGTCGCGGTTGCGGATCTGTGTCACGATATGGACATCGGCCATCTGCCGCAGCGCCGAGGCCAGCGACCAGCCGACCAGGGGGACCGAAACCCATTCAGGATTGGCGGCCTCGGCGATGACAAGAACGCGGGGGCGGCTCGTCATGGCCTGTTCCCTTTCAGGGCCGCGGCAAGCGCATCCGCGCTGCGGCGGGAACTGAAATCCGCCAGGACCCGTTCTCGCGCGGCAATCCCTAGGGACCGGCGCAAGCCCGGATCCCGCATCGTCCGTTCCATAGCGTCGGCCAGGGACCGGGCATCTTCCGGCGGCACCAGAAGCCCATTGCTTTCATGGTTTATCAATTCCTTGACCCCACCTGCATCGGTGCCGATAACTGACAGTTCGCAGGCCATAGCCTCCATATAGGCGACGCCCAAGGCCTCATTCCGGCTTGGCAGGACGAAAGCATCTGCTGTTTCCAGTTCCTGCCGCAAAAGCGTTTGGTCGATCGAACCAAGCAGTACGATCCGGTCAGAGACATCGGATCTTGCAAGCGCTGCCTCAACCTCGCGCCTGTATCCCGTGCCGCCATGATCGTCTTCTCCGGCGATGCGGATTCGAAAATCCTGTTCCTTATATCTTTGATGCAGGATCGAGGCGGCTTCGATCAGGATATCATAACCCTTGACGCGGTTTAGCCTGCCGCAAGAAAACCACGTAAAGGGATCGGGGTTGTCGGGACGCGGCACCGCAGGGGGGCGGAACAGGTCGGTATTCACGCCCATTGGCACAACTCGGACCTTGTCCAGCATGTTCGGCATGAGCTGGGCCACCTCGGCCCGCAGGGTTTCCGTAATCACAAAAACAAAGGCTGCCTCCTTCCATTTGACCGGCTGGTCGGGACCATAGTCCTTGAACGGGCCATGCAGGACAAGGCTGTAGGGAATGCCGGATATCCGGTGGCACAGGGCGGCAATCAGGGCGAAATTTGCACAGGAATGGACATGCAGATGCGACAGCCCCTGCGCCTTGCAGATCCGTGCCAACTGCAGTGCCATTATGACAAAGGCCCAGGTCTTCGGTCGATGCAGGATTCGGCGGATGTCGGAGTCGGCGGCAAGGCGCGGCAGGGCCAAGGCCAGATCCGGCATCAGACGCGCCAGTTCCGCCTTGGGCAGCGGGTAAAGCTGGATTGCAGCGGCTTCTTCCACCCAGTCGTGAAAGACTGGTTTTGGTGCCAGTCGGGTCGAGATGATCTGCGACAAAATGCCATGGCCGGATTTCAACGCCTCGATTTCCCTCCAGAAGAAGGAATGGGTCTGGCCTGGAAATTCCGGGATCAGGACAGCGATCTTGGTGGGCAGGCTCATGCGGGAATCCCCTCCTGAAACAATGCAGCCAGCTTTTCTGCCTCTTGCGTGATATTGAACTCGGCTTCGACCTTTCGTCGCCCGGCCTCGCCCATTGCCGCCGCGCGGTCAGGCACGGCTAGAATGTCGCAGACGGTGGTTGCCAGGGCCGTTGCGTCGCCCGGCGGCACGATCCGGCCCGATACGCCATCCTCGATCAGTTCGGGGATGCCCGCGATGCGGGTGGCGACTACGGGACGGCGCGCGGCCATCGCCTCCATCAGGACCACCGGGACGCCCTCGGCGAATGAAGGCAGCACGAAAACCGCGGACCGAGCTAAGGCATCTGCTACCTCGTCCTGACTTTGATAGCCCGCAAAGCGGATGACCCCTGACAGGTTCAGCCGCCGCACCTGGTCCTCCAGCATGGGCCGCTCCGGCCCGTCGCCGATCAGCGTCAGATGAGCATCGGGATGGGCTTCTAGGATCTGGGGCATCGCCTCCACCAGTACCGGCACGCCCTTTTCCACGTCCAACCGGCCCACGAAGAGCAGCCCCCGGCCCGATGCCGGTGGCGCGTCATACTGGGCGGGCTCAACCCCGCAATGGACAATGCGCAGCTTGGACCAGTCTTCGACCAGACTGGCCAGCATGCCCTGCGACCGGCAGTAATGGGAAATGCAGGCCACGAAGATCGCCTCGTGGATCTTGGCATCCAGCCGCCACAGCTTGGGATCGGCGAAATCGGCGGGACCGTGCAGGGTAAAGCTGAAGGGAATGTCCGCCAGCCGCGCGGCCAGCAAGGCCACGGTGCCGCTGGCCTGCGCGAAATGGTTGTGCAGATGGGTAACGCCCTGGACCTTTAGATGCTGCGCCAGCACCGTCGCTTCCAAAAAGTAGAACAGTTGATAAAGGCCTGCCCGCAGCCCCGGCCCACGCATCGACCAAGCCTTGCGCAGGGTGCGCCCGTAAAGCCTGGGGGTCTTCAGCGCTGCGATCTGGGCGCCGATCAGGCGGCGCGGCTGTTTTGCATGATCCAGCAAGTTGAAGGTCGCTTCTCCCTCGGCCCGTTCGGCGGGACCGCGAAGTTGGCCCGGCCGGGGGCGGCGGACCGAACAGGTCAGGATGTCCAGACCCTGCGCCCGCAGCGCCGCTACCTCGCGCAGGATGAAGGTGTGGGAAACAGCGGGATATTCACCGGTCAGATAAGCGATGCGAGGGGAAGGCATAGGATAAGAATAACTCATGTAAACCGGCTTGCCGGCATCTAAGCGGAAAACGCGGCCAGTGGCCATGGCCGCGCGGCGAAGTTTATTTTCATCTGTTCCTGCCCTTGAAGGCTGGAACAGGATGGCCCATCAGGGCCATAGTCCAGAAGCTGCCGCATCAAGAGTTTACCTGCCTATGCCCACCTGGTCCCTTGTCGTTCCCACCTATAACCGCCGCGATGTCCTGTTGCGCACCCTGCCCTTGGCCTTTCGGCAAACCGTTCCACCGATCCAGGCTGTGATCGTGGATTCCTCGGATGATTGGCAGGTCACGCGGGATGCCGTTCAGGCCTTGGCAGCGAAGCACCCAGAAATCCGGCTGGATTACCTGCAGGCGGTCACACCGTCATCGGCCACACAGCGCAATCAAGGGGTTGAACAGGCAATCGGTGACATCGTGGTAATGATCGACGATGACAGCTTTCTTTATCCCGATTATGTGGAGCGGCTGCTGGCGGTCTATGCCGCCGATACACGGGGCGTTCTGGCGGGCGTCAATGGTGTGAACGTGCCTGCCATACCTGATACCCAAGCCACGGCGGAACTGGCGCGCAAAGCAGATAACCAGGAAAAGGTTAGGGGACTGCGGGATCGGGTTAGGGAATACCGCCTGGGGCGCTGGATCAGCAGCCACATCCTGTTCCAGGACATGCATACGCTGTTTCTGAAATACGAAGGGGAACGGAACCTAACGATACCGCAGGATTTCGCCCATCTTGATGTTACCCCGATGACCTTCATGTCAGGCCATGGCCTGAGCATAAGACGCGACATCGCTCTGGCTGAACCGCTGGACCGGTCGCTGCGCTATTACGCCGCACTCGAGGATCTGGACGCGTCCTACCGCTATGGCCGCCACGGCCTCTTACTGCGCGCCAATGATGCCAAGTTGCATCATTTCGAAGTTGCGGGCGGGCGGGTAAAGCGCCGGACCGCCACAACCTTTCAGCTTCTGAACATGTTGGTCTTTCTTAAGCGCAATGCGGATCGGCCGCAGGTGTGGCTTGCCCCTTACCGGCGGATGCTGTGGCGGCGTCTTCTGAGCGAGACCATCAAAGATGCCGTATCGCACCGTTGGGATTTCCCGCAAGCCAAGGGGGTGCTGGGCGCCATGCGCGCATGGCGCCAGGTTTGGCAGATCCCAACCAAGGATCTGGATCAATGGTATCCTGGCTATCAGCGCTGGATCTTGGACAGACACTGACCCTTAATTACCCCGCTTGGGACAGCGGACGGTCCTGTTGCAGGCAGGCTAGAACGGCGGCTTCGAAATTCTGAGCGGCTTGCGGCAGATCCCGACCTTGCGCGGTCTGGAAGGCTGCCTCGGAAGCCGCCTTCCAAGCTTCGGGCGTACGGCTCAGGAAATCCAAGGCAGATTGGGCGAATGCCTCGGCGTCGAATGACGCTATCACCCCGTTGCCCCCGTCGATCAAGTCGGGTGCCGCCCCGGCAGGCGTGGCGACGACCGGTGTTCGGCTGGCCATGGCTTCCAGAAGCGGAAGACCAAATCCTTCGCTCCGCGACACAAACAGCCACAGATCGCAAGACCGATAGATTTGCGCAATGCGGTCCTGGGTCGGATTTCGTTCAAAGGAAATGCAATCCGGGCTGTGGGCAGGCAGTTCATCCACGCCAAACGCCCTGAAATGCAAGTCGGGCCGTGCATTGCGAAGCAGCCGGATGATCTGAAGGGCCATGCCGCAATTCTTGCGTGGGTGCCGAGCATACATGAACCCGACTGTTGGGAGTTCACGCCGATCCCGTTTTGGCGCGCCAAAATGACCCATATCGACCCCGTTCATGACTACACGGCTGTCATGACCAAATTCCGATAAAATCTTTTTGTGCAGCCAAGGTGCTACGACAATCTTATGGTTCCTTTGACGATAGACAGCCCGGACACGTTTGCTGAATTCTGGATAGAAATCTTCGTAATCCTGGATGAAGTGGATATGGCGGCCCTTGGAAGGGGGCAGGCGATTAGCCCATTCAGCCGTCGTCCACCAGGTCGAGATGATCGCGTCGGCATCGGGAATATCCTGGGATCTTACCCATCTGGACTCGTCCAGGTGGATCACCGGAACATCAATTCCCGCAAAATGCCCGCGTTCGGCTTCAAGCGGCGGCGTCGGCCGTCCCAAACCCATTATGTTGAGAATTTGCCGCTTTCGACTGGGCGTATACCGTGGGCGGCGCACAGCAAAGCTGACGCTGTGACCTTGGTCAAGAAGATGGCGCGTATATTGTGCTACAACACGCAGCCCGCCAGCTAGGTTCGAAAGCTCTGGCAAGGCAAAGGTAATGCGCATTCCTCAAATCCCGAAACTTGCACAGGGCTGTCAATCATTGGTCTGTTAAGCGGTCTAGAGCAGGATGCGCAACCGCAATCGGATCAGCTTTCTAGTGTTTTACGGCTTCAACGTGGACGCGATCGAGTTTGGCGGGGGGAATCAAGCAAAAGCGGCCGCATAACCAGGCAGGTAAAATCACCAAAGAACTCCTTTGGTGCAATTCTTTGATGTCCGCGTAGCATGGCCAAGGGCGCGTTCAGCACCACCCCCGCCATCCAGGCCAGGGCTGCCGCAATGGCACCCCGGCGGCCGCGCGTCTTGAGGTAATACAGGCGCCAGGAATGATACCAATAAGCAGGCTTGCGCTTGCGAACAGGATGGCCGCTTTTGACATCCGTTGCCGCGCCTTCGACATGTTGAACGCGAGCTGCTGGGACATAAAAAATCCAGTGGCCCTGTTTTCGCATGCGAAACATCAACTCGACTTCTTCATAATACAGGAAGAAATCGGGATCGAAGCCGCCCATCTCCCGTACCACCTCCAGGCGCATCATCACTGCGGCACCTGAAACCCAATCGACCGGCCCGTCGGGATGATCCATGGGCAAGGGTACCAGCCGGTCGCGGAAGAGCCGGCTAACGGGACCAAAGTTTAAGGCCTGAACAAACTCGCTCCATGGTGAAGGGAAACGAAAGGCAGCTGTGACGGGCAGACCCGAGGGCAATGCGATCCCCGCGCCTGCTGCAGCAGCCTGACGCGCGCCATCCAAGCGGTCGGCCAGAATGGCGATCGCCTCGTTCTCAAGCTGTGCATCAGGATTCAGCAGGAAAACATAATCGGGGGGGGCAGGTCTTTTAGTCAAGGCATGCAGAACGATATTGTTGCCCCGGCCGAAACCGTGGTTTTCCGCCTCGAGCCACAGGGTGACCCGCTCTCCCCAGCGGCGCTGGGCATGGGCCTCGGCAAGAACTGCCCCGTCCCCACTGGGCGAGGCATTGTCCAGCAGATGGATCTCGACCAAATGACCGTTATGGCTGCGTCCCAGCACGCTTTCCACCGCTGCGATAGCCAGATCGGCGGTACCGTAATTGATGATAATGACGGCGACAGAAGATGGCATGGGCAAACACGATCAGGACAGGAACTGGGGCATCATTGCCCTATAACTAGGAAAGCCGGAAGCCACTAAAAAGGAGATCGCACCACCACCCGGTCCAGTATTCAAGACCGGGTTTTGATCCATCCAACAAATGCCCGGTCTGGACTGCGCAACCGGGGCTTGCCAGTCGTGGCCCACCAATTGCGCCATTCGGCGGCCAGAGCATGGATATCTGCACCGGGAACCAGGGTGCGAGCTTGGTCCAAGGTCTCGGGTCGCAAATGCGGACCCTCGCCCGGCTCGGTCACCGCCGCGCGGGGGGTGACACGCAGAATGTCGCCCCCATCCTCGGACAAGACGTAATCGGGCAGGCGGTTTTCACGGATCATCTCGCGCAGCATTGCGCGAAAGACGCGAAGGGGACTGGTTGATCCAGTCTTCTTGGCCAAGGTGACAACCGAAACCGTCCATTCGGCCTGGCGCCCGCAATGCTTACGCGCAAGTTCGTAGATCCGCCGCTCAAGAGGCTTTCGCATGCGAAAATAGTCCCGGCTCAGCGTCAGCACGGATCGCGACAAAACGGCGTTGAAAAGCCATTCTGACAGGGTGATGGTTACCGCGATCATCCGGCCGGCACGGGTCTTGCGGACGATTTCCCAACTTTCGATCAGACCGAAGCCTTGGGTGATTTCCTTGTCGCCTGTCACGATGTTGGTGGTGATGCGGGTGCCCGCCAGCCGCTCGAAGGCATCGCGCAGCCGCTTGTAGCCATCGCCTGAGGTTTCGCGGTGAGTGGCCTGCAGCAGGTCATGAGCGGTCAGCGACAGCTTACGCGACACGGCCCGTCCCTGGTTCAGCGCGGCCATCAGCTGACTGATGCAGAAGATCAGGATATCGGCGTCGAAGATGGTCGCGCGGCCCTTGACGCTGGGCGTCACGGTCAGCGTGGCACCATTGTGGTCATAGCTGACAACCCGGCGATCAGGCCGCGTGGAGAGCGAGAAGATCGGATGCTCCATTGAGGCCAAGTCATGCTTGGGCACGGCGGCAAAGAAATCGCAAACAAAGAAATCCTGCACAAGGCCTGTCTCGAGTAGTTGCGCCATACGGGCTGATCCGGCCATGCCCTCGCCTTCTCTGCTGCGACCCGCACACGAGGCCTCTGGACGGGTCAGGCAGGCTTCGTCGTTTCATTGACACCATCCTAGTTATCCACAAGCCGCCCGTCCAGCGAGGCGCAGCATAGGGAAAAGATTGTTTCGGGGGATCAGAGTCAGTGCGACGTGGGATCAGAGTCGCCCTATCGTGGGATCGGATTCAACATGATATCGTGGATGAAAGGAAAGATCGTTAGATTTCAATTGCATATCTAACATCCGTTGGGGGGTGTTGCCTGCGTAACTTAATACTAACTAGACTCTAACAAGGTTGGGCTGATGAAAATGCCACATGAAGGCCAAGGAAACGCAAAATCTGCCCAGAAAAAGACAGAAAGGTTCTCAAAATTGGTGCATGTGCCGCCTTTAAAGGTATGATTCCTGAAAAACGTCACATGAGGCGGATCTGTAATGAGCAGCCAAGATACTCCCCCGTATTTCAACATCTCGCCTGACCGGGCCTTGTCGATGCTGGGCAATCCAACAGACACCGAGGATCTGGCCAGGATAGCTGCCAGTTACCGGAAAGGGCGTCAGGATCTGGTGGGACGGGGTCTTGAGGAGAGTGGCGCCCGCAAGCTGCGACTGTTTTCCACCTGGGAGATTACGCGCTATCTGATCCCGGTTGCCCCACAGCATTTCCGCCGTGTCCTGCGCCAGAACCCCGACCTGCCTCAAGGCCGGTCAGAAACCGAGGGGGGCGCCAAATGGTTCACACTGGATGAGGTGCAGCGCCTGCGCGCCCATTTCGGGGCCGAAGGGTCGAAGTCCAAGGAATACCTTCCCTATCGCCCCAAGGGTCTGCCCGCCAAGATCGTGGCGGTGGCGAACTTCAAGGGAGGGGTGGGCAAGACCTCAACCTGTGCGCATCTAGCCATGTCGGCCGCGCTCGACGGATACAAGGTGCTGATGATCGACCTGGACAGCCAGGGGTCGCTGTCGTCGATCTTCGGTGCCCAAGCCGAGGATGAATGGCAGACGGTTTTTCCCCTGCTTGCCCGCCACTACGCTGAGACGTTGCGCGCCGACAATCAGCGCCGCATCGACCGCGGCGATCCGCCTGTGGCGCTTGACGACAGTCTGTCGGACGCCTTGAAGATCAAGGCGGGCGACCTGATCCGCCCAACCCATTGGCCCAACATCGACCTGATCGGGGCGCAGCTGAACCTCTATTGGGCCGAATTCCAGATCCCCGTCTGGCGCATGGCCTCGCGCGGCTGGAAACTGTGGGACGCGCTGACCGAGACGCTGGCCGCAGACGACATCCTTGAGCGCTATGACCTGATCTTCTTGGATACTCCTCCGGCCCTTGGATACCTGACCATCAACGGCCTTGCAGCGGCCGATATCCTGCTGGTGCCCTTCGGGGCCTCCTTCCTGGAGTTTGATTCCACCGGGCGGTTCTTCGATATGCTCCATTCCACCTTTGCCAGCATCGAGGATAGCGAGAACACCGCTGCCCGCGCCCTAGGCCGCGAGGAGCTGCATTTCGAATGGGACGCGGTGAGGGCCGTGCTGACGCGCTATGATGCAAGCCAGCAGGCGGAACTGGCCGGGCTGATCCAGTCCTATCTGGGTTCCTCGCTGTCACCGCACCGTCAGGACTTCACCGCGCTGATCGGCCAAGCGGGCGAACAGGTCCACGGCATCTATGAGGCTGATTACCGTGACTTCAACCGCGAGACCTATGCACGGGGCCGTGAGACTTTCGACCGCACCTATGCAGCCTTCAAGTCTCTTCTGCTAGGCATCTGGCGCCGCGAAGAACTGGCAGGCAAGGTTTCGCATGCGAAAATGGAAGGAAAAGGCTGATGGCCAAGCGCAAGCGACTGACCGCCCTTGGCATGGTGGGCGATGCGGAAACGAACCCTGTCCCTGTGCCGGTTCCCCCGGTGGCACGCATCGCCGCCGAGGCTGCGGCGCAGGCGGCGTTGGAGGATCTGGCGGCCGAACTGCGCCAGGCGCGGGACAGCGGGCGAATGGTTCTGGATCTGCCGCTGGCATCGATCAAGGCGACTCATCTTCAGCGCGATCGCATGCATATGGATCCCGAAGATATGGCATCCCTGAAAACCAGCATCCGCGACCGAGGTCAACAGATGCCGATCGAGGTGGTGGCCTTGGCGGAAGGGAATTACGGCCTGATATCGGGTGCCCGCCGTCTGGCAGCCCTGATAGCCCTGAATGATGAAACCGGGGACAGCCGGTTTGCCACCGTTAAGGCTCTGTTGCGCCCCTTCGACGCCGCGCCCGAAGCCTATCTGGCCATGGTCGAGGAAAACGAAATTCGCGCTGACCTGTCTTTCTATGAACGTGGCAGGCTGGCTTACGAGGCCGCACGGTTGGGGATCTTTGACAGTCCGGCAGCGGCGGTGCGGATACTATTCCAGCATGCACCCGCTCCAAAGCGATCGAAGATCCTGTCTTTCGTAGCTCTGCACCAGGTCTTGGGCCATGTACTGCGCTTCCCCGAAGCAATCCCGGAAAAGCTGGGACTGGCCCTGGTCAAGGCGATCGAAGCCGACCCGAAGCTGACGTGCCGGATCGCAGCGGATCTGGACGGAGTGGAAACAGCCCGTGAGGAGCGCGCGGTTCTAGAGCGCGCGCTGAGCAAAAGGGGGGGAACCGTCCGGCAGGACGCCGATGACATTGACCAAGATATGGGGCAGGAAATCCGCCTCCGAGGACGAGCTGGTAGAATTACCTTGAGCGGAAGAGGCATAACGGAGGCGATAATTGCAGATCTGGTCACCTGGTTGGAAAGCCGATGATGGTTTCGCACGCGAAAGGCATTTCGCGTGCGAAAGTGTTTTTTACAAAGGATCGTCGGTGACTTGCGGCATGGCTGCCTGAAGGTTTTCCCACAGAGCATTCAGGGTGGCGTTTTGGCTATGGCCGATGAAATCAGCCTCGCCATTGCTGCTGCTGTTGATCTGGCCGCTGCCCGTTCCGGTATCGCTGACCAGCAGGACAACCTCGTCCTCGGCATAGTCGATCTGGATCAGGGCATCCTGGTTGCTGCCCAAGCCTGTGACGGCGATGCTGTCGAAGGACCCTATCACCTGATCCGCCTTGACAAGGGTCCAAGCGCCGCCGGTCTTTGCATCCAAGGCTGAAAGGTCGATCGTTAGATCCCCGCCCAAGCGAACCCCGGAAGTCACATTCGAGACCTCGAAAGCCCCGGAGTGGAATTCCGAGATTTTTCCCAGACCTGCGGCATCTGCCACAAAGGCCAGGGCGGCATCATCATGCAGATGCAGGGTCGCGATCTTGCCATCGCCGCCATCGAAGCCGACCTTGGTCTTGCCGCCGCTGATGGTCAGACTGCTGCCACCAGCGAGATCGAACCGCCCACCGGCCGTTGCCAGAAGAAGCTGCGCGTCTTGGATGACATCAATCTCAGCATTGCCTGTGAAAGCACCGGTATTGGTGAACCTCCCGCCGGCCATCTCAATCTGAAAAAGGTCGCTGTCACGATATCCATCGAGCCAAATCTGCCCGGCATTGTCGATCTGCAAGAGATTGCCGGTCCCGGCAGTCGAAATCTCTCCCTTGATGTCCAGCCTGCCCGAAGTCGCCTTCAACTGCCCGAAATCGCCGAAGATAAAGTCGTCGATCGTCGCGGTTTCTGCCCCGAAGAGTACCCGATTGCCGCCGAGATCAATACTGTCGCCATCCTGGGTGCCCGGCAGGTCCTCGGTGGACCAGTTCAGCCGATTGTCCCAGCGGATACCGTCGGCACGCTCGTCAGGCATGAACCGCAGGACCTCGGCTTCGGCCCGCAGGGTGGTGTCAAGGTCGAAGCCCTTGCGGAAGAAGGCGTTAATGACATCGGCATCGACGGCGCCGCCCAGCCTTCCATCCGCCTGGGCGCGGAGATGGTTGGCCAAGTCGCCGATGGTGGCGGTCTTTTTGCCCAAAAGCTGGGCAGCGAAGTTTTGGATGGTCGTCTGGTCCAGGACAGACGCAGAAAGGGCCTCCGTGTTCAGGCTGGGTTTCTTGCCCCAGTTATGGATGATCGTGTCGTTGACATGGGCTGTCTCGTTGGACAGCGGCGGATGCGTCACTGTCTTGACGGCTTGTTCGGCAGGGTCATTGGGATTTGCCAGATGGGCGATGATGTTGTCGATCAGGGACGTCTGCTTGCCATAATTGCCGATGCCCATGGAGAGCGCGCCGTCTGGTTTGGCGATCTTCTGATAGCCGGCTGAGGTGACGACATTGTCCAGCAGAAGAGTATAGTTCATCCCGCTGAAGAAGTTTAGCGCGGCATTGTTGTCGATAAAGGCGTTGTTCTCAATCACTCCGCCCGGCCGAACCTGGGCGCCAAAGGAAGAGCCGCGCATGAAGATGTTGTCACGCACCGTGACATCCATATTGTCGTTCTGAACATACAGGTTGTGGCTGAACTTGCTGGGCGGCATAGGGGATGAGGTCGACAAGTTGGGATCAAATCCCTCAGCCCAGCCGCTGTGGTCGAACAGGTTTCCTTCGAGAAGGGTACCATCGATATTCGAAAGATAGGCGCCGGAAATCCTGTTTCCAAATGGCTCCCAGGTTTCGCCGCCATGCACGGAGCTAAGTCGGGCGACATCGATGATGTCGGAATTCACCATCGTGAAGTTCTGCACGTTCTCCATGACCAATCCATCGAGCGTGACCCCGATATGATCGAACAGCAGGTTTTTCCCAAGCAGGCCCCGGATATGGGTGGTGTTGATGTCCTGGATGACGATATGCTTGACCTGATCCTGAAAGATATGGATCGTGCCCTTGATCAGGGGATCATCGCCTTCGCCATAGGCGCCGACATACATCGGATTTAGTGCGCTTTCCCCCGTCGCGCCGCGGCTGACGATGCGTCCGAGATCCTCGTATTCATACCCCCGTTCGAACAGCAGCCAGTTCGAATTTGGTGCCACGTGGTGCCCGGTCGTGGCATACCACAGTTCCATGCCAAGTTCCGTATCCAGGGCCTTGTCGGGCGTCGCGCCGTATTGAAGATGGTCCTTCAGCCAATTGCCCGTGACCTGGCTGACCGGGATGCCCTCGGCCTTGGCAATCTCGGCGCGGGTTAGGCCATGCGCACCTTCGGTCACGTAAACCTTGCGATGGTTTTCACCATGCTCGACCACGACGCGGCCGTCGCTACCGGTTTCCAGCATGTAGAAATCACCCTGGCCCCAGCCTTCCGGTTCCTGACCGGCTATCACATCGACCTTGGCCTGGACCTCCTGAAATCCACCGTTCTTGTAGGTAATCTCATATCGGAACTCGGTATCCGCCTGGTTTTTCGGCTCCTCGCTCAGGATCAGAGACAAGCTGTTGTCAGGATTGACGCTGACATGTCCATGGCTCGATTGCGACAGGATGCGGATGCTGGCAATCTCATCGCTGTTGCCCTTGGGTTGGATGGTCGTGACGCGTCCCGCCTCGGCCGCTAGCGTATCGGCGTGCAAGGACATAGGGATCGAAACAATAGGTTCCCTGGGAGAGGGAATATCCACATGCGAAACAACAAGCTCTTCGATAGGTTCCTCAGCAGGCGGGATATCCACAGGGGACGTGTAGCCGGTCTGCTGGTAGGCCTTGTCCAGGAAAGAGGCACCCTGGATATCCGACATTATGCTAGGCTTGGCCTTTGTAGGGGTGGAAGTGACAATTTGCAAAGAGTTCTGCGCCTCGTCAGCGGCTTCCACGCGAGAGGAAGAACCGGTTGGGCCGATTGATCCAAGCGGGGTAACAAGAAGATCACGCAGCAACATTCTTTCATTTCCTCAGATAGGATTTCTGGATCTGAAAAGACGAGGTTTATATGGCAGGGGGTGTTTAAGAGCGATTTGCACACAGAGGGAGATGGAAAGAAAAGCTAGGCAAGTTCTTGCCCTTCGCCTTCACGTTATTCGGCGGTCCTCAGATGAGGGCAGATCGGATACCCGACCCCAAGCGGGTCTTCCTCCAAAATCATCTGGGCCATAGAGTATTTTTTAGAAAAAGGTCCTGAAAGTCAGATCAGCTCTTCTGTGCACAAGGGATAAAAAGAAAAATCCTGGATAGCGATGCTATATAGTATTATTTTCAATACCTTGTTAGAATTAGCTATGCGTCACGAATTCCGGTTCTAGGGAGGGATGCGCCAAGCCGCAGCATCTTAGATCCCATGATCGGGCAATAGGTTTTTCGCACGCACCGGAGCGAAAAGGTAGGTATTGGCTGATCGGTTGATTTTAGCCGAAATACAACCTTAAAGAGAAAACGGAAAGCCTGTCACCTCTTAAGGGCCGTGGAGCGTCGGCGAAGACTGGGCGTCAACAGGGGGATATTCCAATCCAACTGGGCGGCCCATAGGGTAGAACGTGTTCCGGTCTTTTGCTTCGCTGATCAGACGGGCGACCCAGCGTGACGGCCCGCCTGCACCGGCTGTTCAGATCGGATGCGCTGTCCGGGCGATCCATGTGCTATGTGCTTGTCGGCGGCTCGGCCGCAGTCGTGGATCTGGGCGGGTTCCTTTTCCTGGTCGGGCGATTTTCAGCACTCCTGCCGCTGCATCGGCAAGCTTCGCCTTGGCGACAGTCTGGAATTTCCTGCTGTCCTCCATTGTCGTTTTTCGCCTTGATTTGACATGGCGGCGGTTCACCCTGTTCATGGCTTCGCCCTTCTAGGTCTTGCGGTGAGTACCGGGGTCACCACTCTGGCCGCTCTCTGGATGCCCGGCGCGCTTGCTGAGGTCGCGGGCATCGGTGGGGCCTTCGGGGTGAATGCTGGATGAACAATTCCTTATGTTCCGCCGCGCCTGAAAAGCTCGATGCAAGCCAGGACGTCGGGCAGCCGTCCGTCAGGCCAGTCCCAGCGTTTGGCGCCCGCGCGCCACAAGCCCGGCCAGATCGGCGCGGCTCTGTTCGCCGAAGGCGGCCTCGTCGCCGGCGATGAAGGTGGGCGTGCCCATCAGGCCCATGTGTTCGGCAAGCTGGAAGGACAGCCCGATATGGCGAATCACAGGCTCGGCCTCCATCCCCCGGCGCAGGGCAGCTTCCTCCAGGTCCAGTCGGCGGGCCATGCGCATGACGCTGGCTTCCTCGGCCCGACCCTTCATCGCCATCAGGGAGGTGTGGAACTGCCAATACCGCCCCGTCTGCAGCGAGGCCAGCGAGGCGCGGGCCGCGAATTCCGACCCTTCGCCGAAGACCGGCCATTCGCGATACACCATCCGCAGCCGCGGGTCCGAGGAGATCAGGCCCTGGATCGGCTCGACCATTTTGCGGCAATGCGGGCAGTTATAGTCGAAAAAGACCGACAAAGTGATGTCGCCATCGGGATTTCCCAGGACCGGCGCAGTCGGGTCGCGTTCAAGTGCTTTGCGCAATGCCTCGGGCATAGGGTTCGGGCGCGCGAGATCCGCGGCTAGCGTGGGAAGCGCCCCCAGAACTCCCCAGGCGGTGGCACTGGTCAGGACCAAGCGGCGAGCGATCATGGCGAAACCTTTCTGGAAGGGATGCCCTTTAGTAACCCATAGGCTGTGCGCAGGGGAACGCCCAACCGGTCACGATGCTGTAGGGAAGGGCAGAGCTCCCAAGTTGCTTTGCAATTTTCGCTTTCCCTGACCTGTTCATTGCGTAGGACGCACTGGTTCCGGCGCGACAGTGTTGTTCAATCAAGGCAACTGCTTGCTAACTTGCGGCCGCAGCTATTATGAAAGCATCTTCTGCCAAGATGCCAAATCCGGCGTTCTCCCATGATCATCAGGCTCAGGACTATGGCTTGCTTGAGGGTTTGCGCCCACGTCATGATAAAGCCGAGAGTTGCCGATGATCATCAGCCCGCGTCATAAGTTCGTGTTTGTTCATATTCCGAAATGTGCGGGCACCTCGGTGCGCACGCAATTGATCAAATGCGATTCCGGCCATATTGGGATGGGCGAGGTGGGAAGCCATTCTGTCCTTGGAAACATTGATTATGGCCATGTGCCGCTTTCCCTGTTGAGGCAATATTTCCCGGAAAACTATTCCTACCTGGAGCGGTTCACGTCCTATGCGGTAGTGCGCGATCCATTGGACCGGTTCGGCTCATCCTTGCGGCAGATGCTGTGGCGCTATGACAACCGGCCCATGACGCTTATCCCCCAAGAGGAATTGCGCGACTTGACGCGGAAGGCCATCGAAGACGTGGCGGCTGAACTAGACCGACCATCCAGCAAATACATCTTCTTTGCCAGGCAGCGCGATTTCATCTATGATGAAGACCGCAGGATTGTTGATCACTTGATCCCAATGGAGCTTGTGCCCGACTTCATTGCCCATATCGGCCGGATTACGGGTACAGCTATGGAAGCCGGCACGCGCAGCAATCAAAATGTCGAACTTCGTTTCAAGCAGGTCGGTGGCCTGGCCTATCGTGTGAACGATGTGCTGCGCCGCAGTTTGCCACTGGATATGCATGCTCGAATCAAAAATATGGCCTTGCGGCTGCTTTCCATCAAGGAAAGCGCCGCTGAAGCAAGTGGTATCCTCCAGATGGAGGAGGTCCGTTCTTTTGTGGAAACGCATTACGCCCACGATGCACAGATTTATCGCGAGGTAGCAGCCGGGGCGGCTGCGTTGAAGGCCACTCTGCAGGCAGACGATCTGCCTAGAAAGATTGCCTAAAGGGTATTTCTACGTGATCGGGGGCAAGGCGTTGAATTCCATTACGCAGCACAGCCCCCTGCATTGACCTTTTTGCTCTGTGAACTAAGTTTCTTGGACTAAGGAAAGATTTGCCTATGAAGACCGTGAACATCTACGAGGCAAAGACTCATCTGTCCCGGCTGGTCGATGACGCGGCGCATGGTCAGCCCTTTGTCATCGCGCGCGCGGGCAAGCCCCTGGTCAAGGTCACGATGATCGAGGGCAATCCCCCTCGCCGCCTGGGTTTCCTGGAGGGCCAGGCCGACATTCCCGACGATTTCGATGACATTGGGGCGGACCCGATCCGCGCCCTGTTCGAAGGCGGTGATCCCGCCTGATGAACCTGCTTCTGGACACGCATTTGCTGCTGTGGGCGGCGTTCTGGTCAAGCCGTCTGCCGCCTGAGGCCACGACCATGATCGCCGATCCGCAGAACCGGCTGTGGTTCTCGGCCGCCTCGATCTGGGAGGTGGCAATCAAGCGCAGCCTGGACCGTCCCGATTTCCGCGTCGATCCCGGCGTGTTGCGGGCAGGTCTTCTGGCCAACGACTATGCCGAACTGCCCATTGCCGGGCGGCATTGCCTGGGCCTGTCGGGCCTTCCCGCCCTTCACGCCGATCCCTTCGACCGCATCTTGATCGCGCAGGCCTTGGCCGAGGGGATGATGCTGCTGACCTCGGATGCCCGCGTCGCGGCTTATCCCGGACCCATCCGGGCGGTCTGATCCGAGCCGCCCTGTTCACATGTCCGGGACCGGGTCGATATCGGTTGTTCCTTTTGGCGCAATCGGTTGTTCTAAGGCCAGCACCCCTGATCGTCCGAAGGAGCAGACATGCGCGCGGTGAAGGCCGTCCTGGGACTGGTCGTGATCCTGGCCGCTGCGGCGGGCGGGCTGTGGCTGACCGAACGGCTGCTGGCGGCCCCGGAACCCGCCCAGATGGCCCAAGGCAGCGGCGCCCCCCTGCGGGTCGAGACCATCGCCCCCGAGACCGTCACCTTCGCCGATGCCGTCACCGCCGTGGGCACCGCCCGCGCGCGCCAGGCCGTCGACTTGCTGCCCGACTCCAGCGGCCGCATCACCCGCATCGCCTTCCGCCCCGGCGACCGGGTGGAGGCGGGCGAGGTCCTGGTGGAACTGGACGACCGCGCCGAACAGGCCGACCTGAAGGCGGCCGAGGCGACCTTGGCCGAGGCGCAGGCGGCCTTTGCCCGCCAAGAAAGCCTGAACCAGTCCGGAAGTTCATCGGACGCCGCCTATCAGACCGCGCGCGCCGCGCTGCTGCGGGCCGAGGCGGAACGCGACCGCGCCCTGGTCGCGCTCGAGGATCGCAGCCTGCGCGCGCCCTTCGCGGGCGTCATCGGCCTGACCGACTTGGTGGAAGGGCAGCTGATCGACACCGCCACCCCCATCGCCACCCTGGACGACCTGTCGGTGATCGAGGTCGATTTCAGCGTGCCGGAAATCCTGCTGCCCCGCCTGCAACGGGGCCAGCGGGTCGAACTGACCTCGGCCGCCTGGCCGGGGCGCGCCTTCCAGGGCGAGATCAGCCGCATCGACAGCCGCGTCGATGCCGCGACCCGCAGTCTGGCCTTGCGCGCGGAAATCCCCAACGACGACCGCGCGCTTGCCGGCGGCATGTTCCTGCAGGTCCGGCTGGTCCTGGCCGAACGGCAGCGCCCGGCGATCCCGGAAAACGCGCTGAACGTCGAAGGCGACCGGGTGCTGGTCATGGTGGCGGACGGCGGCACCGCGCGGCAGGTGGACATCGTCACCGGCCAGCAGCAGGACGGGCTGATCGAGGTGGTGTCCGGCCTGGATCCGTCTGCCCGGATCATCGTGACGAACCTGCACCGCCTGTCCGACGGCATCCCCGTCGAGGCCGTGGCCCAGGAACGCCGGGTCGAGGCCGCGCCCGCGCCGCCCACGGAGGGCGACGGATGAGCCTGCCCGACCTTTCGCTGCGCCGGCCGGTCATGGCCACGGTGCTGAACCTGCTGATCGTGCTGATCGGCGCGGTCGCCATGTCGCGCCTGCCCGTCCGCGAACTGCCCCAGATCGAGGCCGCGCAGGTCACGGTCCGGGTGGATTACACCGGCGCCGCGCCCGATGTCGTGGACAGCCAGGTCGCATCCGTGATCGAAGGCGCGCTTGCGGGCGTCAGCGGCGTCACCTCGATGGCCACGGAATCCGAACGCGGCCGGATGCGCACGGTGCTGACCTTCGACTCCGGCCGCGACATCGACGCGGCCGCCAACGACGTCAGGAACGCCGTGGACCGGGTGGTGGGCCGCCTGCCCGAGGAAGCCGACCGGCCCCGCGTGGACAAGAACGACAGCGAGGGCGACCCGGTCGTGCGCTTGTCGCTGTCCAGTCCCGACATGACGCCGCTGCAACTGTCGGATTACGCGACCCGCTTCCTGGTGGACCGGCTGGCCCGACTGCCGGGGGTCGCCAACACCACCACCTTCGGCGCCCGGTCCCCCGCCATGCGCATCTGGCTGGACCAGTCGCGCATGGCTGCATACGGCATCACCACCGGCGACATCATCGGGGCCTTGCAGGCCAACAACATCGAACTGCCCGCCGGAGAGATCGAGACCGGCGCCCGGCAGTTGCAGGTCCTGGCCCAGACCCGGTTTTCCAGCCCCGACACCTTCCGGCAGGTGGTGATCCGCGACGACGGGATCCGTCCTCTGCGCCTTGGCGACGTGGCGCGGATCGAGGAAGGACCCGAACAGCGGGAATCGATCTTCCGCGCCAATGGCGTGCTGTCGCTGGGGATGGGGGTCCAGCCGCAGGCCCAGGCCAATACCGTGGCCATTTCCGATGCGGTCAAGGCGGAACTGGACCGCATCCGCCCCACCCTGCCCCCCGGTATGAGCCTGGAGATCACCGCCGACGAGGCCGTCTTCATCGAAAGCTCGATCAGTCAGGTGCTCAAGGTCTTTGCCGAGGCCGTGGCCCTGGTGATCGCGGTGATCTTCCTGTTCCTGGGATCCATGCGGCTGTCGATGATCCCGGTCGTCACCATCCCGATTTCCGCCCTGGGCGCGGGGCTGGCGATGCTGGCCCTGGGCTTTTCGGTCAACATCCTGACGCTGTTCGCGCTGATCCTGGCCATCGGACTGGTCGTGGACGACGCCATCGTGGTGCTGGAAAACATCCAGCGCCACCGCGCCATGGGCAAGTCGCGCCTGCAGGCGGCGCGCGACGGCACCGCCCAGGTCAGCTTTGCCGTGATCGCCACCACGGCCGTGCTGATCGCGGTCTTCGTCCCCGTCAGCTTCATGGAAGGCGAGATTGGCAAGCTGTTTGCCGAATTCGGCATCGTGCTGGCTGTGGCGGTCGCGGTATCCGCCCTGATCGCCCTGACGCTGTCGCCGGTCCTGGCCGCCAGGATCATGCCGCACGAGGAGCGCGAGAACTGGCTGACCCGGACCATCAACCGGCTGATCGGCGGGCTGGAACGGGTTTATGGCCGGGTGCTGGACCGGCTGATCGCCCGGCCGGTGCCGATCCTGGCCGTGACCGCCTTCCTGATGGCCGCGGCCTTTGCCGTTTATCAGCACCTGCCCCGCGAACTGACCCCGCCCGAGGATCGCGGCCAGATCCGCATCACCGTGACCGCGCCCCAGGGGTCGAACCTGACCTATACCGACGCCGCCACCCGCAAGGTCGAGGCGTTGCTGGAATCCCTGCGCCAGGACGGCACCGTGACCAACGTCACCACCATCGTCGGCACCTGGGGGGAATTGCGCCGGTCGCTTCTGTTCGTGAACCTGGCCGACTGGAAGGACCGCGACGTCAGCGTGGATCAGGTGATCGCCGATCTGCGCCCGCAACTGTCCCAGATTTCCGAGGCCGCGACCTTCATCCGCGCCGCGGGCGGGCTGGGCCTGGGAAGCGGACAGGGCAACATCCGCTGGATGCTGGGCGGTCCCGACATGGAACGGACGGCCGCATGGGCCAGCGACATGGCCGCCGGCCTGGAGGACGACCCGCGCCTCGCCTCGGTCGAGGTGAACTATTCCGCCAATCAGCCGGGCGCCAACCTGTCGATCGACCGCGCCCGCGCTCAGGATCTGGGCCTGTCGTCGGAAACCATCGCCCAGACCCTGCAGGTGCTGTTCGCATCCCGCAGCGTGGGCGAATATACCAGCGACGGGCGGCAATATCCGGTGATCCTGCAAGCCTCGCCCGAGGATCGCGATTCCATCGCCGACATGCTGTCGGTCTTTCTGCGCAACGACCGGGGCGACCTGATCCCCTTGTCGGCCTTCGCCAGCATCGAGACCGGCGCCACCGCCCCATCGGTCAACCGGTACGACCGCCTGATCTCGGTCGAGATGTCGGCCGACATCGCCCCCGGCACGGATCTGGAAGGCGCGATGGCGGCGGTCCAGGACGCGGCGCAGGGCCTACCCGCGGGCGCGGTGCTGGCCTGGGAAGGACAGGCCAAGGATTACCTGGAAAGCTCGGGCGGGATCGCCGCGGTTTTCGTGATGTCGCTGGTCATCGTCTTCCTGGTCCTGGCGGCGCAGTTCGAAAGCTTCCGCACGCCGCTGACGATCATGCTGACCGTGCCGCTGGGCCTGGCCGGCGCGGCGGGGACGCTGCTGATCACCGGGGGGACGGTCAACATCTTTTCCCAGGTGGGGATGATCCTGCTGATCGGCATCATGGCCAAGAACGGCATCCTGATCGTGGAATTCGCCAACCAGCTGCGCGAGGAAGGCAAGCCCCTGGTGGTGGCCGCCCGCGAAGGCGCCGTTGTCCGCCTGCGTCCCATCATGATGACCACGATCGCCACCGTCCTGGGAGCGGTACCGCTGGCCATCGCCAGCGGGGCGGGGTCCGAAAGCCGCAGGGCCATCGGCGCGGTGATCGTGGGCGGGCTGTCGCTGGCCTTCGTGCTGACGCTGCTGGTCACGCCGGTGATCTATGTGCTGATTGAGAGCCTGCGGCGCAAACCCGCGGCGGAAGCGGCGCCGGTGGCGGCGGAATAGGGCTGCGTCCCGCAAGGGCTGGATTCAGGGCTGGCCTTTGCGGACAGGACCGCCCTATGATGCGGATATGCGCGGATCCGGTCTTTCCTGGCAAGGTCTTGATGACGGCGACGGCGATGGGCCCGCCGCGCCCCGGTCGTCCGACTGGCTGGCCGCGCAATCGGCCCTAGCCGTCGATCTGGCCGGGGCGGCGCTTGGCGCAGGGCGGCTCGAGGCGCGGCTGTCGCTGATGGACAAGGAGGCCCGCGCGGGCGCCATCCGCCGCCTGGCCCTGGTCGAGATCGAGGAAATGCTGCGCGCCCAGGGCACCCCCCTGTCGCGCGAGGAGATCGGCCTGGACGCCATGGCCGCGCGCGCGGGCACCGACCTGCAGGCGATGGCCCAGGCCCGCTGGGCTTTGCGGCGGCTGGAGGGGCAGTCCGATCCGGCCAGCCTGCGCGATTTCCTGGCGCTGCACCGCAACCTGGACCGGGAAGACGCGCCCTGGTCGGAACGCCCCGTAGGCGCCGCCTTCGACGCGGCGGCGGATGATTTCCTGACGGCGATGGAAGGATTGGCGGGCCTGCATCCCTTGGCCCGCGCCCCTGCCGCCCGGATGCTGTGGCGGCTGGCGGACCTATCGCCCGACGGGGCCGCGATCGAGGGCGCGGTCTGGGCCGCCCGCGACATGGCCCGCGCTGTGCCCGGCCTGTCCTTCCTGCCGCTGGGCAGCCATGGCCGGGCGATCTGGGCCGATGGCGGTCCGGCCAGGCAGCGCCTGTCGCGGCACCTGGCCGCCCTGGCGCGCGGCACCGAGGATGCCTGCCGGATGCTGGACCGCCTGGCCGACTGGGCGCAATCCGCGCGCGAAGCCACCGCCACCATCAAGGGCCGGAACCCCGCCCGCATCATCGCGGCCCTGGCTGCCCACCCGATCCTGCACACTGCTCAGGTGGAAGAACTGGCCGGTATAAGCCGCGACACTGCCGAGCGCCTACTATCGCGGATGCGCACTATGAAATTAGTGCGGGAAATTACTGGTGCGCGGCGGTTCAGGCTGTGGGCTGCGGCGATGTAAGGGCGAAATGTTTTTCAGCCTGTAACAGCCTTGTCTGCCTGTTGGTTTTTGCAATCAAGGTCCGGCGGCATCCGACCTGCAATGCCGGCAAGCCCTGTTGTATAGCCGCACTTGCCCATGATAGGCACCCCCAGACGCTGCAAAAAGCACGAGCTATAATGTCAGACCTGACCCACAATCTCGGCATTCGTGAATCTGGAATAAAAGGCATTCGGGAATAATCAATGGCCCGAATTGCTTATTCGCATCCCGTTATATCAGGTTTTCCTTTACAAATTCACCTCTAGAGTGGCCAAGAACTTCATGCAAACCTCTGCTGATCATTTTAACAGGGCATTAAGGTTTCTAAGAATATTCCGCCTTCGCAGCTCTGAAAGAGCCTTGGTAAAGGCTGCCAAAAATAATGGTTTTTTTGACAAGGAATATTACCTAGGATCATATCCTCATATTCATCCTTTGTTCAAGAAATTTCCGCTTCGACATTATGCGGTCTATGGCGAAAAAGACGGATACAGGCCAAACCCAGACTTTTCGCCTTTCGCTTATCTGAAGTATAATGCCGATGTGCGCGACGCCAAGATCTCTCCTCTGCTGCATTATTCACAGGTAGGCCGTTCCGAAAACAGAATACACAAGGATCTACCAGAGATCGAGGAGCTTTCAAGCAGCAATGCCCTAAATATTTGCACAACAGGAAAAGAAAATGCAAATCCCTATGCCGTAGTTGTGCATATCTATTACTCAGAGCTATGGTCCGAGTTTGAAGAGCTTCTGAAAAGCGTTCCTTTCGAGTTTGATCTTTATGTTACTCTGACATATCGGGGCGAAATATCCGATAACATTAAGGATTTAGTTCAGAAAGCCTTCCCGGATGCCGTCGTCGTTCAAGTGGAGAACCGTGGGCGCGATATCTTGCCCTTTGTCAGCCTGGTAAATTCCGGGCTGCTTTCAAGTTATAAAGCAGTGTGCAAAATCCATACCAAGAAGTCTCCTCATCGGACGGATGGGGATAACTGGAGACAGCATCTGGTAGAGGGGCTGCTGACGCCGGATCGCGTCGAGAAACGGCTGGCGAGGTTTGTTTCTGATGACACCCTTTCCATCTGGGTTGCTGACGGCCAGTACTATGACGATAGGAAATGGTGGGGATCGAATTTCGAAATCACTCGGCAAATCCTTCGCCGTGTCGAGATAGAGCTGGATCGGGAAAATTGCGGATTTCCTGCCGGTTCGATGTATTGGCTGAAACCGGACATGATCGCCATCATCAAGGCGTTGCAACTGGGCACGGACAGCTTCGACACCGAACTGGGCCAGATCGATGGAACGGTTGCCCATGGGTTCGAACGGGCCATGGGGCCTTTGTGCAAGGCTTTCGGCAACAAGATTGTTCAAGCAAGCGAATTGGACATGCCGCAACGGCAGGCAGGCACCCCCAAGATGCCTGGTTATGTCAGCGCGTTTTATCTGCCGCAATTCCATCCCACCCCGGAAAACGACCTTTGGTGGGGCAAGGGGTTTACGGAATGGCGGAACGTGGTCATGGCCAAGTCCTTGTTTGAAGGCCATGTCCAGCCGATGCTGCCCTTGGATCTGGGCTTTTACGACCTGCGCCTGCCAGAGGTGATGGGCAGCCAGGCCCAGCTTGCGGGCCAGGCTGGCATAGATGCGTTCTGCGTTTATCATTACTGGTTCAGCGGCCGCAGGATACTGGAACAGCCGCTGGACAACCTGCTGAAGCGGCCCGACATCGACTTTCCGTTCTATCTCTGCTGGGCGAACGAAAGCTGGCGGCGCAACTGGGATGGCATGTCCGGGACAGTCCTTCTTGAGCAACGCTATGACGAAGGCTTC
Source organism: Paracoccus yibinensis (assembly GCF_030846195.1). Taxonomy (GTDB): domain Bacteria; phylum Pseudomonadota; class Alphaproteobacteria; order Rhodobacterales; family Rhodobacteraceae; genus Paracoccus; species Paracoccus yibinensis. Next base: position 12,553 of record NZ_JAVCWH010000017.1, on the reverse strand, counting down.
GAAACCGCCCTTGCCGATGATTGCGCGTCCTATATGCGCGACAAGCGGTATCAGCGTCCCGACGGATCGCGGCCGCGCTTCGTGATCTATCGGCCCGGCGACCTGCCCGATGCCGCGGCCTCGGTTTCTAGATTGCGCAAGGCATGGCGCCAAAATGGTGTAGGCGAGGTCGAGATCGGGGCCGTTCTGTTTCACCTGGACTATAATACCGACCAACAGGAAGACTTCGATTTCTGGATCGAGATGCCGCCCCATGGCCTGGTCCAGGGAAAGGATTACCTGTTTGGCGGGCCTGGGGGAAGCCTGCTTGATCGCAGGACCAATGGCAATTTTTCAGGACTGGTTTACGATTATACCCGGGTTGTCCAGACTTCGGTATCGGACCAGTATTCGCGATCCCTGCCCGCCAATACGATCCGGGGTGTGATGCCGTCTTGGGACAATACTGCCAGGCGGGGAAACAAGGCCCATATCGCTTATGGTGCCAACCCTGCTTCTTTCAACCTTTGGCTTCGCTCACTGACCGAGAAGGCGCTGAGCCGGTCCTACAGGGGAGAGTTGTTCATCAACGCCTGGAACGAATGGGCGGAAAAAGCGGTCCTGGAACCTAGCATGAAATATGATGACCTGTATCTAAAAGTGCTGTCGCGTTACTGCCGATCCGGCAGCTGAATGCCGCAGCCTTTTGCCGAAAAAGGTCGGCATGAGCAGTCTTCCACCTTGGCTAAGGCAATCATAATTTGGCCTTACCGGGTTAGGCCAATCTTAGAAAAACTGGATCATTCTGGAACAGCAGGGTTTCAGGCCAAGCGGGTGCACGAGGCCGCATTTCCTCAGAACCTGCCCAAAGCAACCAGCAGCCAGAATGCCAGATGATCCCGGCGGGTCTGATAATAGATGCCGGATCGCCGCAACTGGGCAATTTTTTGCGGCAGAGGTGCCGAAAGCGCCTTGGTAAAGGCGTCGAGGCTGCGGCGGTTTTCCGGGGTCAGCAGGTCGGCACAAACCCCGAGGGCCGCGCTGTTCTGTTGCGCCCAGGATCTGTATCGGCCCCCTAGATGTCTCCTGATCCGGGCAGGAAGCCTTTTCAACCCGCCCATGCCGATGACATTGCTGTCATGCTGCCGGTAAAGGATACCGGGAACGGGATCCAGGACAGCCCTGCCTCCTGCCCCGGTGATCATCTGATAAGCCCACCAGTCATGAACCGGCATCGGCCCTGTCCGTCTTTCCGCCCTTTGCAGAAGATGCGCAGCGGGAGGCGTCAGGACCATGGTATTGCCGCTGAGCATGTTCTGCACCAGGGCATTGCGGAACCCCAGGGGCGCGGAAGGCAGAGCCGACAGCCTGACTGGCTTCAAGCTTTCATCGCATATCTTCATGCGGCAGCCATAGATGGCAAGGGGATCGGATAATCGCGACAGACTGTCTAGGGCACGCGACAGGTGATCCCGGTCCCAGACATCGTCCTGATCGCTGAAGGCCAGGAAGCTGTTTTCCAGATCCGCCCGACGCAGCAGGCTGCGGAAATTCTTGGTCGCCCCCTTGCCGGGGCCTTGCAGTAGCGCGACCTGGCCTGGGGGCCGAGCGCGGATGAACTGGTCAATGACCTGGCGGCTGTGGTCAGTCGAGGCATCGTCCGAGATCAGCAACCGCCAGGCAGTATGGCTTTGGGCGGCGATGCTGGCAAACTGATCGATGAGGAAGCGCGCGCCATTGTGGGTGGCCATCAGGATCAGCACGTCCAACACGGTTCAGCCTTTCCAACGGCAGGCATCACATGATCCGGCCCGAGATCCTTCGAACTCCGCTGCCCCATCTTCCCATGAATTGTCAAGCTGAGGCGGATTGGGGATTTTATCCCACGATCCGATAGCGCGATCCTTCCAGGGAGGGAATCGCCTGGTCAGGGGGCGTCACGGGAGCGCCACAACCACGCAGACCGTCAGAGTTGCAACGATCACAAGCTTCGCTGACCCCGGCCCAGGTGGCTCGTCGGGTTCCCATGCCTTGCGCAGTTCTTCGCTTGTTCGGCACGCCAAGCCTTCTGTCACGGCCCTTTGCGCTTGCGGCGGACATCTTACAACTGCTGCCAGCCTGTTGTAGAGGGCAAGCCTGACTGTTACCTGCATTCCTCCCCGCTCTGGCGAGGAAACAAAGGAAGCAAGTCTTGCCGGACGACATTTGGGCTGAACGGATGAAATGGAAGGTTCTGTGAAAAATCTTCGGAAACTGGTTTCTCGGGTCAGAGAGAAAATCGAAGTTCATCGGAATGTAAGAGTTGTCGCCGAGCACTTCGATCAAGATTTTTATCTATCGCACAACCCTGATGTTTGCGAAGCGAAAGTCAACCCTCTGGTTCATTATCTTAGAACTGGCTGGCAAGAGGGACGCGATCCAAATGAGCAGTTTTCGACCGCATATTACCTTTTCAGCAATCCAGATGTGTTAGTGACGCAGAGAAACCCTCTGGTCCATTACATCAAGCATGGTAAGGCCGAAGGACGCTCCATACGTCCCCCTGCGCCGATGACCGGTGCACGGCCCGCATGCCGCCCTTATTTCATAACGCCGGTTTCGCCTGTTCCACAAGGTCTGCGCGTTGCGGTGCATTATCACGTCTTCTATCCCGACATGGTGGAGGACTTTGCGCGTCGGCTGAGCGCGGTACCCGTGCAGATCGATCTTTTCGTCAGCGTCCCAGCGGGTCATCTGGACATAGAACTGCTGCGAAAGAAGTTCCAGGAAGTGCTTCCGGACACGCAGTGCGAAATTCAGGAATTCCCCAATCGCGGCCGGGATCTGGGACCATTCGTTGCCCATTTCGCCGAAAAGCTGTCCGCCTATGACGTGATCGGACATTTCCACACCAAAAAAAGTCCGCATAATCCGCTGCTCGACCGCTGGAACGCCGATATCCTTGACGCGCTGATCGGCTGCGGCGGCAAGGCAGGGCGCCTGCCAGCGGCAGAAACGGCATTCACCCTGATCACCAGCGGTCAGACTTCATGGGTCACGGCGCCCCCTCCCTTAGGATATTTTCCCGATGCAGATGGCTGGGGCCAGAACAGGAACCCAGCACGTTGCCTGCTGGAACGGATTGGCAGCAACATCGGACTGCCTGACATGATAAACTTCCCGCAAGGTTCGATGTTCTGGACAGGACCCAGTGTCCTGAAGCAGTTGGCGCATTTCAGATTGAACCTTGCCGACTTCCCGATCGAACCGATTCCAGCAGACGGCACGGTGGCTCATGCGCTGGAAAGAATGCTGTTCTTGCTGGCGCCGGGCGAGGGTCAACAGCCGCATGTCCTTTATGCGGATAAAGGGCCACAGGATGCCCCGTTCTACGAGGCTCAGGAAGATTTCTCCGCTACTCTCGATCCTGCTGCCCCCAAGGTGCTGGCCTATTACCTTCCCCAATTCCACCCCACGCCTGAAAACGACGAATGGCACGGTCCGGGCTTTACCGAATGGACCAAGGTCCGCGATGCGCAGCCGTTGTTTCAAGGGCATCAACAGCAGCGCCAGCCCCACCCCGACATCGGGTATTACCTGCTAACGCCGGACACGCTTCGCAAACAGGCGGAAATCGCGAAGAAGGCCGGGGTCGGTGGCTTCATCTTCTACCATTATTGGTTCAGCGGCCGCATGATCCTAGAAAGGCCGGCGCAGGAATTGCTGGCCAACCCGGATATTGAATTGCCTTATTGCTTCTGCTGGGCCAATGAAAACTGGACACGGCGTTGGGACGGTTCCGACAAGCAGGTACTATTGGAACAGAAGTACAGCGCCGATGACGCACGGGCATTTATCGAATACCTGATCCCCTTTTTCCGGGATCCGCGCTATCTGCGACACGAAGGACGGCCGATCATTTTCATCTATCGGCCAAGCCTGATGCCAACCGATCTTGCATATGTCGATATCTGGCGTGCTGTCTGCAAGGAAAATGGGCTGCCTGCTCCCTATGTCGTGGGCACCCTGAAGGACATCCCTGCATCCCTGATCGCGCAGAAAGCTGATGCTGCAGTGGAACGGGTTCTGCATGACTGGATGGGATCTGCTGCAAAGCCGATCGACAATCGGGTGCAGTTCTACGAAAAGCCTGCAACCGGTATTTTGGATTATTCAGACGTTGTCCGCCATTATATCGATGACCGGCCAACATGCGAAACGCTGCCGGTCCTGCGTTCCATTGTTCCGTGCTTTGACAATACGCCGCGCTATGGATCACGCGCGCACATTACCCATGCTCCAAGACCTGACCTGTTTGAAAGCTGGCTTACCGCCTTGATCAGCCAAGCCCGTGGGGCGGACGGTTTTGCAAGTCGGTTTGTGGTGGTGAACGCCTGGAATGAATGGGGGGAAACGGCCATGATCGAGCCGGATACCCGGTTCGGCTATGCCTATCTGAACGCCATAGGCCGTGTGCTGTCCGGTGATGCGGCGCAGCAAGCCCTGCCAGCCGAGGTGCAGGATGTTTCCAAGCTACAGTTGCATCTTCAACTGCCCGGTGATGTATGCAGTGACCCGCGCTACGACTTGCGCCAGCATGAGTTGATGATCGCGGCGCTGCGTCAGACCGCTGCGCGAGGCTTGCGCCTTTCCGTCAACTCGCAGCGCATGGCCCAGCAAGCAGGGGTGCTTTATGCGCCCGAGGCTGCCGAAAGCAGCTTTGTCGCCCGCATCCGTCGTCCCTTTGCCGCCACGCCGGACTGCCTGTATCACCTGGTTTTGGCGGCAAGCCAAACCCCAGATGAAGAGCACATTCCCACCTGGTATCCCAAGGAATTCGAGAAACCGCTCGACCCACAGGGCCGCCTGTCGCGTTTGGCCATGGCTGACGGATATTATGCGCCGTTTGTCGTGACGGCGCCCAACTTCAGGCTAAACTCCCCTCGGATGCTCAGGTTCTGTCCTGAAGCATTCGCCGCCTTGACTTTGCCAGATAACCTGGATCGTGGTGCTCCCTTTGTCGACACCATTGTCCGCGTTCATGGCGGCGCTCGCTTCTCCTTGCTGGAACGAGCCTTGCTGAGCCTGATCGCGCAGGCAAGCGCGTCAGTCAGGCCTATTGTCATCGGCCAGGATCTCAGCAACGCACAGCAGGCGCAAGTCGATCGCATCCTACAGGACTTGCCTTGGAGAGGAGGAGTCCAGCCGGAAGCCTGCTATCTTTCCTCAACAAGGGAATGTCCTGACCTTCGTGCCACTGCCTTGCAAACGGGATTGGGCAAGGTCCGGCGCGGTGCCCTTGTCGGTTTTCTGGACTATGACGACCTGCTGTTTGCAGACGCTTATCAAAAGTTGAATTGGCGGCTCATAGCCTCTGGAAAGGCTCTGGCATTCGGCAGGGTGTATCGAACTGTTGCCAACAAGCAGGATATGATTACGGCCCGCGAGCGCACTTACCAATATGGGTTCTCGTATGAAGAGTTCCTGGAAAGAAATCACGCGCCGATACACAGCTACCTATTGGATTCAAGAAAAGTGGACCTGAGCAGAGTTAACCTCCCAAAAGGCATGAGATTTCTGGAGGATTACATGATGCTCATGCAGTTGGCCGAGAGGGGTAATGCGGACTGGGACGGACTTTCCCAGAATATTTACGTCGGCGACTACATGCATTACAGCAATGGAGCTGGAACGCTGTCTATTGTCGAGGGTGACGAACGCGAAAAGGCTTTGCAAACAGAAGATTACCAAGTCGCTTCAGCACTGCTGGATGAACTTCGCCGCAGCCGGAAAGAAAATCCATGAGCCGACTGGTCATTCATATCGGCTTGCATAAAACAGGATCAACAGCAATCCAGAACGTGCTGGGCAATGCTAGAAATTTGCTTTTGCAGGAGAGGATTATCTATCCCTCGTTCGAGGGAGAATTTTATCACCACGGCTTGGTAAATCCATGGATCGCGCTGCCAAAGGTTTATAGCTTTTCCGATCCGGCAAAGGCATGGAAAGATTTGGCGGAACTTGCCAAAGGCGATCATACGGTTATTGTATCGAGTGAAGAGTTCAGCCGACTGCAACGCAGTTCCATAAACTATAAAGAGGTTCGAGAGATGACGCGAGCCTTTGACGAGGTGACGGTTGTTCTTGTTCTTCGCCACCAGCTTCAGTATATTCAATCCATTTATCTGGAAGTCAGCAAAAATACGAATATCGGAGCTTTTTCGCCATTTCTGACCAAAAGCGTTCAATCAGGTTACTGCACCGGCCTGGCGCTGGATTATGGTCTTGTTTTGAATAATCTGGAGCAAGGTTTTCCGCCCGATGCTATTCGCGTCTTGTCTTATGACGTATTAAACACCTCGGATACGGGCTTTGTTCGGGGATTTCTGGATTGTCTCGGGATTGCGCCTCGTCGTGCCGCCGAAAGCCTGCAATCCGTGAAAACGAATGTCAGTTCGGATGCTTTGGCGGTGTGGATGGCCAGCATTTCCCGAGCACCGGATGTCGTTTCGCCGGAAGCATTGAAAATTTGGACCCACGCCCTGAAGCGCCAGCTGGGCACGCACCAGCAACTTATCTTTACACGAAGCGAAGCCGATTTTATCTGCGATCGATATGCTCAGGCAAACGAGGCCTTTGCCTGCCGGGTCAAGGACGCAAATCCTGATTTTTTGATGCCACTGGAAATACGCTCGGATAAGGCAATATATCGTGAAGACATAACGCCGGAGGTGTGGCGGAAAGTTCGCGCGGTCCTACAAGATGCTAGTGTCTGAGATTGGGGCAATGAACAAGAATATTGTCATATTTGGGTCGTGCGTTACGCGCGACGCCATGGAATTTAATGGACTAAAAGACTCTCTACTGTATTTTCACTGCAGATCCAATTTGGCAAGCTTGACAAGTTCAAAGCCGATCAAGAGTGAATTTGATCTTGTCGGATTGAATCCCTTTCTGCACCGCTGTGTTTCCCGCGATCTCAAGAAGGACTTTGCAACGAATTTCGAAAACTGCATTGTCATCTTCGATTTCCTTGACGATCGGTTTCCGATTGGAACCAAAGATGATTCTTTTTTTACATACAACCACCATGTAGCAAAGTTGAATCCATCATCTTACAGGGACATGGGAGTCATCCAGCACTTCCAGAGGAACAACTGGCCTTTGGTTGAGAAGCTGGTGGATTCTTTTGCCAATCGATTTGCCGATCTGGTCTCAAGAAACAAAACCATTCTTCACACCGCAAGCTTTAGTCCTTTTTACGACGGCAAGGACAGCAATGATGAACACTGCCTTATGATGCGCAGCTATTATAATTTCTTGTTCAATTCCTTATGCAAGCGCATTTCATTCGACCATGTCATTGATTGCATGGATAGCCTGGTTGACGCCAATTCCACCCCTGCCTTTCATCGCTGGGGTCACGCACCATTCCATTATCATGATGCCTATAATCACTGTCTATCGGAAAAAATTATCCGCATCCAGAATGAGGAGAGTTGCAGTCGATCAGTCCGGGCGTCTGGTGGACTGGATTAAGGATGATTTTGTATGACTTTGAAGCCCAGTCCTTGCAGACGTATTTGTAGGAGGCAGGTCAAGCAGCGTCTCGAACGTGATGCGGAGCTTCAGATTGCGCTGAATACTTGGACAGGAACACAACTGGCCGTAATTGTCGCCCGTTGCGATCTTGTGAGGAAGCGGCTAGGACAGGCCAACCACCGCCGCGCGGCGCAGATACTCGATGACCATTGTCTTGCCGACGCCGGTCGCAAGTGTGATCCGCCGGGTCGACATGCCCTGCGCATGCAGGCGCAGCACGTCCTCGGTCTTCCTCATCGCGCGCCTTCTTCCGCTGTCGCAACAGCTTGTGGGTAGCGCAGATGTCTGCCTCAGACCCGCCCGCGTGACGGAGCCCGCTCAGATCAGCCTGGCCGGAATGCGGCTGGAATGGGTGGTCGGATGTTTATGGATTTCGTGGTCGGATCACCGTGGTGCGTGCACCCAATCCCAAGCAATCGCAAGATTGCCATGCTCATGCGGCGGGCCGCCGCATGTTTTCGGTATGTGCTGCAATGGCCTCTTCGAGGTTGTGATAATAGCTGAGCTTTCCGTTTTCCAAGACCGCCCCTGCCTGGCAGATTTCGCGCAAGGACTGCATCGAATGGGACACAACCACCGCGCCCGCGGCTTTCATGCGGGCGTTGAAGACGTGGTTCGATTTGGCGCGGAAAGCGGCGTCGCCCACGGCCGACACCTCGTCCACCAGATAGGTGTCGAAGGGCACGGCCATGGATACGCCGAAGGCCAACCGCGCCCGCATCCCGGCCGAATAGGTGCGGAAGGGCAAGTAGAAATGCTGGCCCAGTTCGGCGAAATCTTCCACGAAGTCGCGCATCTCGTCCGTGTCGATCCCATAGACGCGCGCGACGAAGCGGCAGTTCTGTTCCCCTGTCAGTTCGCCGTTGAAGGACCCCGCAAAGCCCACCGGCCAGCTGATCGTGCCGGTCGACAAGACCTCCCCCGAGGTGGGCAGCATCTCGCCCGAGATCATGCGCAGCAACGACGACTTGCCCGCGCCGTTGCGTCCCAGCAGTGCGACGGACACACCCGTCGGAAAGGTCACGTTCATGTTGTCGGCGACGACCTTTCGCCGCCCGTTCAGCTTGTAGATCTTGGTGAGGTTTTCCAGCCGGATCATCGACGGTCGCGCAGACTGTAAAAGGTCAGGATGCCGACGATCCAGATCAGCAGCAGGAAGCCCCCCATGATCGACAGCAGCTTTGCCCGCATGGGGAATTCGGCATCCTCGGCCAGGGTCGGCTTGACATAGGCGGCCAGGTATCGGGTCTGGCGTGCGGACTCGGCCCGGGCGGCGTCATAGGTGGCAAGCGCCGCGATATAGCTCTGCTGGGCGAATTCGCGATCCACCATCAGGCTTTCGAACTGGCCCACGACCGTGGACAGCGCCTCGCCGGTGGCGGTCTCGGAGCCGAATTTCTGGCGTTCTGCGGCGATCTGTTCGCGGATCACGTTCACCCGAAGCTGGGTTTGTTCGATCCGGGGGTCATTTTCCTGGGCATTTGCCTGAAGAAGGCCAAGCGCGACAAGCTGTTCGGCCAGTTGCGCCTGAAGGGTGCTGACGACGCCCGCCTGTCCGGCGACATCGGCGGCCGGATCGACAAGCTGGTGGCGGTTGCGGAACTCGGTCATTTCCTGGCGCGCGGAACGCAGCCGTTCCAGGGCCTCGTCCAGGTCGTTGCGGGCATAACGCAGCGCGTCCTCGCGGGCCACGTCGTTCAGCTCGTTCACCAGGACGGTGCTTTCGTCATAGATCGCCTGGGTGATCGCCTGGGCGTCCTTGGGATCGAAGGCCACCACGCGCAGGTCGATCATGCCCGCATCGTAATAGACGCGAACCTTGCGTTCCCATTCCGACAGCAGATCCTCCAGCGAGTCGTTGCCGGTATAGGCGAAGACCGGATCGTTCTCGGGCTTGGACCACATCGCGCGCAGGTCCAGCCGATCGTCGATGCGCTGCACCAGGTCATGGCTTTGGATGAACTTGTAGAGGATATCCGTATCGCTGCCCGTACTTGAGGTCGTACCTACAAGCGAGGTCAGTCCGCCCAGCAGATCACTGGTGGCGAGACCGGATTCCGATCGCACCGTGAAGCCCATGTAGGACGCATACTGGTTCTCGGCCCGCGCATACAGATACCAGGTGCTGACCAGGATCGGCAGCAGCACGATCACCACGAAGCTGGCGGCCACGCCCAGATGGCGCGGCTTCAGGCGGGCGGTCGATGCCGCGGGCTTGACCGGCGCCTGGGGCGGGGGCATCTGCGGGGCAGGGCGGCCCGGCGCCGCCGGCACGGGACGCGGGGCGGCCGCACCCCCCGCTGCCGGGTTCGGCTGGGCCGCGGCAGGCCTTGCCGCGGCAGGCTGGCCCGCTAGCACGGGCCGGGGCTGCGCGGGCACGGCGCCGACGGGGGTGGGGTTGGCAGGACGGGGGGCGTCGGCGTGAACCGGCTTGTCGTTCTGGACGGTCATGCGCAGACACTCGGGGTTGTTGATCTGTCGAGCGGTGTCATACATAAGCCGCCCACACAGTTCCAGCGTCCATCCCTGACGGGGGCGTGAACAGGCAAGGGGCAGTCGGGCCTATGTCCAAGATCAATTTCCCTTCGGCCGCCGCGGCGCAGCCCCCCGAGGGGACGTTGCGCCTGTCGCATCGGCACCGGTCCTTTTCCAGTTTCCGGGCCATCGGCGCCCTGGTGCTGCGCGAGATGGCGACGACGAACGGCAGATCCGCCGGCGGCTATCTGTGGGCGGTCGCCGAACCCGTGGCCGGCATCGTGTTGTTGACGCTGGTCTTTTCCATGGTCCTGGCCAAGCCGCCCATCGGCACGAACTTCCCGATCTTCTATGCCACCGGAATGGTGCCGTTCATGTTCTATATGGCGATATCTGGCAAGGTGGCGCAGTCCATCCTGTATTCCAAGGCATTGCTGGCCTATCCCGCCGTGACCTTCATGGATGCCTTGTTGGCGCGCATGATCATGAACGGCATCACGCAGATGTTGGTGGCCTATATTGTCTTCGCCGCGCTTTTGTTCTTTCAGGACACGCGGACCGACCCTCAGGCCGGAGGCATCGCCTTGTCGCTGCTGATGGCCTTTTCCTTTGGCGTCGCCGTGGGGGCGGTGAACTGTTTTCTAAGCGAGGCCTTTACCTGGTGGCCGCAGGTCTGGGCGATCCTGAACCGGCCCCTGTTTCTGGTTTCCTGCGTCTTCTTCATGTATGACGATATCCCGGCGCCGTTTTCGGACTATCTGTGGTTCAACCCGCTGGTCCATGTGGTCGGCCAGATGCGGAAGTCGTTTTATCCTTCCTATGCAGGAGATTACGTCAGCCCGCTTTATGTGCTGGGGGTGTCACTGTTCGTCTATGCCCTGGGCCTGGCGCTTCTGATTCGCTATCACCGCGACTTGCAGAACAGCTGATCACCGCCGTGGGTTGATCAGGCGGCGTAATCTCCAGTGAACTGCCAAACATCCAACCGGCGGCGCTTATCGCAGGGAGATCATGCTATGAACCAGATCATCGAGACCGCGAGTTTGTCGCTCCTGTCCGTAGAGGCCGGGTTCGGCCCGATCGATAAGAGCCTGAAGACGAAGGCGCCCGCCACCATCGAGACAGTATTGGAAGAAGAGCTTGCGGTTTCTCGGCTGCTTTCGCTACGGTTGGAGTGTCGACCGGGTAATAGGTTATCGGCACAGCTACCGGGAGCGACAGCTCACCGGAACCTTTGGGCGGGTGCCGCATGCGCGGATTGAAGACAAGCCCGGCTAGGTCAGGGAACGGACCAAGACATTGCTACGTCGCGGGCGGCTGACGAAGAAGGCTGAGGCAGTGATCGCGGCGATCCATATTGCCGGCGCCAGTACGCACCGGGTCGGACACTGGAACAGGTCTGTGCCCAAGTCGGCTATCCCAAAACCATCCGAGTCTACAAGGTGGTGTGATCGATCGATCCGAGCCGTCGGACACTCCATGTGTGCCAATGGCCCGATGTGGCCGTCACCCTGTTTGGAACCAACGTCGCGGGACCCATCTTGGCCAGCGTTCATGTGCAAGCGCACCAACAGGCCAGACATATGAACGCAAGCGATCCGATCAAAATCATCAAGGAGTTCTTGTAGGGAGGGGGCCGTCCACATATGGCACACAGATGCCATCGAGGGGCGGTCACATCATCAATTCCCATATGATGAAAAGAGATTTCAAAATAAATTTCTTCAAAAACAAAGTGATAATTCATACTTAAAACCAAAATCAGGGCTCTAACTATTGACTTTGGAAGGGCTTTGACCTTCGGTGAAGTTACAACTTGGCACAGGATAAAGCTGATATGTCTGGTAACCAGTATTCAGGACTGAGCAATAACACCTCCAACGCGGATGAAGCAGCCCAGGATGACTATGGAGATTGGATCGATGACATTTCTCCACTTCCTGGCAACTTAGGAGTTGGAGTCTCTGTTTCTGGAGAAATTCAGGATGCTCAGGATGTTGATACTTTCGCCATCACTCTTGTAGCAAATCAAACCTACACAATTGATCTTCAAGGGCTACCAAGCGGAAACGGGACGCTGCGAGATCCGACTCTCCAACTTCGGGATGATACCGGCAACTTTCTTGCCGCCAGCTTTGATGACATTGGCAGCGAATCTCGACTTATCTTCACCCCATCTGCGTCAGGCACTTATTTTCTGCTGGCGGAAGGCTTCGGAAATCTTGTGGGGACGTATAAAATCTCTGCCACACTGGATGCAACTTCTGGCAATGACGTCCTGACGGGAACCCCTTTTGCCGACAAGATCTCCGGACTCGCTGGAGATGATATTTTGAACGGCGGCATTGGAAACGATACCCTTTTTGGGGACGCCGGCAACGATCTGCTTTCCGGCGGTGCCGGTGCGGATGTGCTGAACGGCGGCCTGGGCAACGACACTTATGTGCTCCATGACAGGGACTCGATCGTCGAGGCTGCCGGCGGGGGCAGTGACACAGTCAGAAGCGCCTTCAGCTAC
>NZ_JAVCWH010000016.1 GCF_030846195.1 Paracoccus yibinensis | reverse complement strand
GCTCGAGGAAGAAGGCATTGGCCGTACCAAAGATTGGGTGCTGCGTCGCACCGACAGCGAAGGCGTGCAACGCGACGGTGAAGACAGCTGGCACGGATTTGGCGACATGGCGCCAGGCTTCAACATGCTGGACCCGATCAAGGCGACCATCATTACCCCCGGCCTGGACATCGAAGGGCGCTTCGATACCACCGGCATTCCGGCCTCGATCGTATCGAAATACCTAGCCGAGCATGGCGTCGTGGTCGAGAAGACAGGTCTCTACAGCTTCTTCATTCTGTTCACCATCGGCATCACCAAGGGCCGCTGGAATACCCTTGTTGCAGCCCTTCAGCAGTTCAAAGACGACTACGACCGCAACCAACCCCTGTGGCGCGTGATGCCAGAATTTTGCTCCAAGCATCCGCGATATGAGGGCATGGGATTGCGCGATCTCAGCCAGCACGTTCACGCGCTTTATGCGAAATACGATGTCGCCCGCCTCTCGACGGAAATTTACCTGTCAGATCACCATCCGGCGATGACGCCCTCGGAAGCGTTCTCGCACATTGCGCGGCGCACGACGCAGCGGGTGGCAATCGACGACCTGCAAGGGCGGATTACGACAAGCCTGGTAACACCCTATCCGCCCGGGATCCCGCTTTTGATCCCGGGTGAAACGTTCAACGCCAAGATCGTCGACTACCTGCGCTTCAACCGTGAATTCGCACGCGAATGTCCCGGCTTCGAAACCGACATCCACGGCCTGGTCACGGAAATCGATGAAGACGGCGAGATCTGCCACTATGCAGACTGCGTGGCCGTCTGAACAGGCCCAGGCCTTCTGCTTTAATGAACAGGATACCCCCGGGCCGAGCCGTTGAGGTTTCAAATACTAGATGTATTCAACCTTACGATGGTGGACGGGACCTGCTTCCGGAACATGCATATTACTTAGCCGCAGGGTGCGGCCGCAGAACTCGGGTGATCATGTTCAGCTTTGGGCGGCGGTGACCCCGCCGCCGGGAAGGCGGGGCATAGCGCCCCTGCCAAGACTCAGCGCGCCGACAACAGTTCAGGCACGGACAGCAGGATGAATTCGTTGTCCGCTGCCTTGCCGATCTCGCGCCCGCCTGAGAAGGGAAGGTTGTTGTCATTGGCGACTAGGATATGCGTGTCGTCGACCCGAGCCACGTCCTCGATGGTGAAGAAGGGAAAGGTGAAGTTGCCCTTGGCAGGCTTCAGCCCTTCCAGGGCTTTGCTGTCGGGATCCGCAATATCCAGCAGGTTGACATGGCCAATGCGGCGGATGAAGCCATCGGCATCACGACTGGCGGTATCGATCAACACCACATTCTTGACGCGGGCGGCCTGCGGATAACAGGCGGACTGATCCGATGCACCCTCGGCGCAGGCGCGCGAGGCATCTCCCTCGCCATTGTCCCGCTCGATCACCAGGGCACGGCTGTTGTCGATGAAGTTGAAATCGCCGATGGCGGTTGCGCCTTCGGACAGGCGGAAGCGGAAGCTGTCGCCCGTCCAGTCCTGCGTCGCCGTGTCAAAGGTGATCACGCGCAAGAAATCACCCTCGGGCTGGCCGTCCCCACCCAGCAACGGCTTTTCCAGCATGGCCCACAGCATGCCAGTGCCAGGTTGCAGCGCCATGCCTTCATAGCCGCCGGAACGCTGCACGCGGAAATCCGTGCCCGGCTGGGCCGGCACGACAACGCCGGGCGTGTCAGGGCCTGCCAATGCCTCACCATCCAGCATAGTTTTGTGGACCGACAAGACACGACCGTCCCGCGCAACGCGCAGGATGAAGGGGCCGAATTCATCGCCGATCCACACCTCGTCGTTCAGATACTGGATGCTCTCGGGATCGAAGTCGGCACCAGTCAGATAGCGGCTGTCCGTCCCTTCGTTGGCAATGCGGAACGGCACCTTGCGGTCAGGATCGCGCAGGAACACGGTTTCCTGGCGTTGGACCCGGCCGGTGGTGAAATCGGGCTGCATCCGGTGGAAGAACAGCATCGCGTCCGGACTGTTGATCTTGCTGCCAAAGCCGTTATCCGTCAGCACAAACCAACTGCCATCCCTGTCCCGGTTCATGGCAAGTCCCGACATGCCCTGCACCGGCTGGCCGATAAAGGGCAGCGATACGCCCGTTTTGTGCCCGCCGTAGGCCTTGCCCACATCGCCCTCGACCGTCATGGGGTCTTCATTCCGCTGCTTGCCAGTGAACTTGCCCGCTACCCACAGATCTTGCGGCGCGTCAGTTGGCGGCGTCACCATTGTAAAGGCGGGCAGTATGGCGTGGCCCGCCAAAGTCGCGGGAAACACCTCTTCGGCCAAGGCAGGGGTGGCGGCAGAGCAGGCCAGGAGGGCAAGAATAAGGCGCATGGTCGTAGTCCTTCGTTTCGTCACGAAGCCGACCGGTTAAGGCGCGAAGATGACAACCATGCAGCAGGGATGTGGCAACCAGATGACGCCGCTCTGCCGCGCTCGACGAGGCGCTACGCTGGTTGAGGGCTCCGCACCTCGTCGGAAACTCCCTCGCGCCCGCCGACGCGCCCCCGGGCAACGAGTTTTCTATGGTGCCTGACCGATAGAGGCTCGGCAATATTCCGGGTGAGGCGACAACCACTACTTCGGAAACATATCTTCATGTGGCAATACGCCGGCCATGGTGGTTGTCGCCTAACACCCGACCACTGATCGCCCAAAAAGCTCAGCCAGATCCTTGAGATCCATTTCGAACGCTTCGAGAGCGGGCAGAAGATGTTCGGCCACGACGTCCTTCAGCCGCTCGCGCCAAGTCGCTTCGCGACTGATGAACGCCAGCAGATCGGAAATGTCGTTGCGTTCGGCCATCCCCACCCTCGACATCGGACTGCTATCTTCCAGCCGAGAGGCTGCCGCCCGAGCCTCCTGCGAATTGCAAATGAGCGTGTTACAATTCCTCAGCGCCGCTAATGCCCTTCTGGAGCTGGTTTTGAAGCGGTGAAAGTCGTTTTCGATCTTCAGAATCTGGGAGCGATGATGTTGCCGGACGAGAGCTTCTTCGATCCCGATGGCGACAAGGTTAAAGTCGAACACGCCTTTGTAGGACCGGCGACTTGCTCCCACAACTCGTTCCCGTTTGACCCACCTAAACCAGGCTGCCCCAAAATCTGCCGCACTTACCCAAGCACCCGTAACTGGGGCAGATTTCCGGGCATGATCGTTGCGTCTTCGACAAGGTCATATTGGCCAAGCCAAGCTCATGGAGCCGTGTATCCTGAGCAGTCACGTTCGCTTAACTGATCTCCAGGATACTGCTCCATCCTTCAGCCCGGCGCGCGTTTCAAGCAGCATTTCCTTTGAAGATTTCGCGATTGCTCTTGTCGATGAGATCGAACCCCGGTTCACCCCTCCCGGACTTTGGCCTAATCGCATTCAATACCCATTCAGGTGGAAAAACCAGCCGACACTGGCTACCCCTGTCCTGGATGTTCAAACGACAAGGAAAGAATGATGAAGCCGATGACCAAGACTGAGCTGCTTGCCACTCTGGCCGAAAAGTCTGGCATTGCGAGAAAGGATGTTTCTTCTATCCTTGATGCGCTGTCCGAGGTTGCGACTTCGATCGTGGCCGAAGGCGGCGCCCTCACCCTTCCCGGCTTGGGCAAGCTCTCCTGTCGGGATCGTCCCGAGCGACAGGTCCGCAATCCGTCAACAGGCGAGGCGATGACAAAGCCTGCCGATCGCGTCGTAAAGTTTACGGTGGCTAAGGCTCTGAAGGACAGCGTCAACTCTTAATCGCTGCCGACCCCGGACATGGCTTGCTCCCGCATGCAGTGGGGGCAAGCCGAAAAAGACAATGGGTCCATTCGGGCCCGTCCCGCGCAACCCAAGATGATTGCCAATAGGCATTGATGAATATCAACGGGTGTTATGGAATACCCGAAATATGACTTGCATCCTTCCGATTGTCATGCGGCCGATATTCCCTACCGAATTACAGCCCTGCAATGCAGGTCGGTGTAGTTCTTTTGCCCGGTACACCCGTTAATTCAGTACGTTGAACCCGACCGGTCGTTTACCCTGCCGCTTACCAACCACGCGGCAGTTGGCAGCTGCCCTGTCTACGCCAAGTCGCATGATCTCAACATAGCCGGAATCTTCCAAGCCAAAGCCACAATGTTTGTTCCAGATCATTCGACGGCGGACAGAGCATGAGGCATGGTTATGGAAAGCACCTTGACGACTGTCACCCAGAGGCTTGGCTGGCGCTGATCACGCCCCACTATCGCGAACCTTATACAACCGCTTCGCCGCGTTTTGCAGATGCACCCCCGCAGCGCGGGCCGCGCCTTCGGCGTCGCTTGCGGCAATCGCGTCATAGATGGCGCGATGCTCGCACTGAACCGCATCCTGCATCCCAGACATATGGTAGCGCGTATTACTGCGCGTGGCCCGGATGACGCGGCGCACCCCATAATCAAGGTGGCTGCACAGCGACACGAAATAGGGGTTGTGCGTCGCCGCAACGATCGCCTGGTGAAAGGCGAAATCCTCGTCATCGCCCAGCCGGTCGCTGGCGATAGCATATTCCATACCCAGAAGCTCGCGCCGGATATGTTTGAGATCGGCCTCGGTCCGATGGACCGCGGCGCTGCCCGCGGCGGCGACCTCGACCGCCATCAAAAGCTCCATCACCTGCGCAAGCGACTCGTCCTGCTCGAGGTCAACGGGATGCAGACGGAAGGCCCGGGCCTCGGCCTTGGCGGTCACATAGACGCCTGATCCGGCTCGCGCCTCGACCAGACCGGCCGACTTCAGATGCGACAACGCCTCACGCACGACCGGGCGCGAGACGGCATATTCCGCGCTGAGGTCGCGTTCGCTGGGCAGCCGCGCGCCCGGGGCGAACTCGCCCGCCCGCACCCGCGCGGCAAGGCGTGCCGCTAGATCATCGGGCAGGTCGCGGGCCTGCCGTCCCATTGCAGCCTTGTCCAGAGTTTCTTCCTTCAGGTGCCCGGCGCGTCAGCGGTTGAATTGGTCAGGCCAGTTTATCTCAGCCAAATATACATAATTCAAGAATTTCGGGTGCGTAGAGATACTGACGTGTCCAACCTTCTCGTTATAACAAATAACATCATTGACTGGACTGACCAATTTGTGGAATTGTCTGCTGCATCAAACGCGCATGCCGATGGAGGTGAAGCATGTCTGCTCAAGCCCTGGCAGCGCGTTCGGACCGTTCGACGCAAGGCAAGCCATCGTGCAGATAACATTTGATTTCGCAGGCAAGACCCTGCTTCTGACCGGCGCAAATGGCGGCATCGGTCGCGAGATTGCGGCGCTGTTTGCCGATGCGGGCGCTAACCTGGTGCTGGCCGACCGTGACCGGGGCGAACTGGCAAGCTTTGCGGCCGGTCTTGGCGGGGCAGGCGGCAAGCATGTGCAGGTGCTGGATGCGGCCGATCCGGCCTCGGCGCAGGCCTTGGTCGATGCGGCGTGCGCGACATTCGGGACAGTGGACTATGTCGTGCCCTCGGCCGGGATCTATCTGGCCGAACCCTTTGCCCGGATGACTGATGACCAATGGCGAAGGACGCTGTCGATCAACCTTGACGGGGTGTTCTACCTGCTTGGCCGGGTACAGGGCGTATTGACCGACCGCTCGGCCATCGTCAACTTGACCTCGCTGGCCGGCCATCGCGGGGCGTTCACCAATGCGCATTACGCGGCCTCGAAAGGGGCGCTGACCTCGTTGACGCGCAGCCTTGCGCGCGAGCTTGGGCCGCGCACGCGGGTCAATGCCGTCGCCCCCGGCATCATCGAGACGCCGATGACGCGCGAGCTGCTGCAGACGCGCGCCGACAGTTCCATTGCCCAGACACCGCTGGCCCGGCTGGGCCACCCTGCCGAAGTCGCGCGGGTCGTGGCCTTCCTCTGCTCTGACGCGGCCTCGTTCATCACCGGCGAGACTGTTCATGTGAACGGCGGCATCTACATGCTCTAGGCCGCACAGCCGGGCTTGAACCAGAAGGATAAACCCATGCCGGGATTGCTGAAAGACAGGCTCGTGCTGGTGACCGGCGCGGGACGCGGCCTTGGGGCGGCGATCGCGCGCGGAATGGCGCAGGCGGGCGCGGCGGTCATCTTGGCCGACCTGAACCCCGAAGGCATCGCTGCCGAAGTCGAAGCCCTGCGCACCGAGGGCCATGACGCCAGGGCCGAGGTCCTGAATGTCACCGACCGCGCCGCCACGGCCGCCTTAGCCGCGCGCATCCTGAAAGGCGATGGTGGGCTTGACGTGCTAGTCAACAACGCCGGTGTCGCCGGGCGGGCCAGCTTTGACGACCCCGCCGTGACCGAGGTCTGGGACCGGGTGATCGGCGTGAACCTTGAAGGCACGTTCAACACCTCGCAGGCCTTCGTGCCCGCGCTGATCGCGAAAAAGGGCAATGTGGTGCACTTGTCCTCGGTCGCGGGCTTCGTCGCCGGCGGCTCGACCGCCGGATATGTCGTGTCAAAAGGCGCGGTGCGATCGTTAACACAGGTGATGGCGCGCGATCTGGCGCCGCATGGCGTGCGCGTCAACGCCGTCGCCCCTGGCATCATGATGAGCGAGATGGCCGTGGCGCAACTCAACCGCCCCGGTGGGGCGGATTGGTTCATGAACCGCGTGATGATGAAGCGCATCGGCGAGACGCGCGAGATCGTCGATCCGGTCGTCTTCCTTGCCTCGGACATGGCCAGTTTCATCACCGGTGCCGTGCTGCCGGTCGATGGCGGCTTCCTGGCCGCCTGATCCTCCTTTCTAATCCGGACCCCTGACATGCCCATCCTGACCGACCTGACCCCCGCCGCACCCTGGCGCGAGATCATAGCCACACCCGAGGATCGCGCCGCGCTGGATCCCGGAACCGGCCTGACCATGCTGGCGCAGATGCACCTGATCCGCGCATTCGAGGAAAAAGTGCTGGAGCTTGCAGGTCAGGGACTGGTGCATGGCCCCGCGCATTCCGCCATTGGTCAGGAGGGCGGCGCTGTGGGATCAGCGTTGGCGATGCGCCCGACCGATCAGGTCAACGGCTCGCACCGCGCGCATCACCAGTTCCTGGCGAAGGCGCTGGCCTATGTCAGCGCCGAGATCGATCCGACAAAACCCTTCGGCGACGACCTGCGCGAACTGGCCAGCCGGACCCTGGCCGAAATTCTGGGTCTGGCCGATGGGTTCTGCAAGGGACGCGGCGGTTCGATGCACCTGCGCTGGGGAGACAGCGGCAACCTTGGCACCAACGCCATCGTGGGCGGCGGCGTCCCGATGGCGGCGGGGGCCGCCTGGGCGCACAAGCGGGCGGGCACGGGCGACGTGGTCTATACCTATTTCGGCGACGGCGCGGTCAACATCGGCTCGGTGCTGGAAACGATGAACCTGGCCGCCGCATGGAAGCTGCCGATCTGCTTCTTCATCGAAAACAATCGTTACGCGGTTTCTACCAATGTCGATGAGGTGACGGCCGAGACGCGCCTGTCCGCGCGCGGCCTGGCCTTCGGCATCCCATCGTTCAAGGTTGACGGGATGGATGCCCTGTCGGTCCATCTGGCCGCGCAACAGGCGAACGAGATCATGCGCGCAGGCAACGGTCCTACCATCATCGAGGCCGATCTTTATCGCTTCTTCCATCAGAACGGACCGCTGCCCGGTTCCGCCTTCGGCTATCGCAGCAAGGAGGAAGAGGCTGAATGGCGCGGACGTGACCCGCTGAACGCCATGGCCCGCGATCTTCAACAGCGCCAGATCATCGGCGAGGATGCGGTAACGCGGCTGCGCGCCAACTGCCAGCAGATGATGGAAGAAATCGCCGCGACCATGATCGAGACGGTCGAGGGCAGGAAGCGCATCCTTCCCGCCCTCTGGCCAGAGGAAAGCTTCCGCGACCACGGCCTGCGCGGCGATCTGTCCGAGATGACGGGCGCGCGCTATGCGGAACAGGCAACATTCACCGGCGCCATGACTGACGACGCAAAGTTCATCGACGTGGTGGCCGATGTCATGGAACGCCGCATGGCCCAGGACGACCGCATCGTCGTCATGGGCGAGGATGTGCACCGCCTGAAAGGCGGCACCAACGGCGCAACGCGGGGCCTGTCGGCACGCTTTCCCGATCGCTGCCTTGGCACGCCCATCTCCGAGAACGCCTTTACCGGCCTGGCCGCCGGTATGGCTGCGGATGGCCGCGTGCGGCCGGTGATTGAATTCATGTATCCCGATTTTATGTGGGTCGCGGCCGACCAGGTCTTCAACCAGATCGGCAAGTTCCGCCACATGTTCGGCGGCGACAGCGCGATGCCGCTGGTGCTGCGCACCAAAGTCGCCATGGGAACGGGCTATGGCTCGCAGCACTCGATGGACCCGGCAGGGATCTTTGCGACCGCGCCCGGCTGGCGGATCGTCGCACCTGCGACGCCCTTCGACTATGTCGGGCTGATGAACTCGGCGCTGCGCTGCGACGACCCGGTGCTGGTGATCGAACATGTCGATCTTTACAATTCCAAGGGCACGGCGCCCACGGATGACCTGGATTATTGCATTCCCCTAGGCAAGGCACGGATGGTGCGCGAGGGCGGCAAGCTGACGATCCTGACCTATCTGGCCATGGTCGAGAAGACCCGCAAGGTGGTCGAGGAACTGAGCGTCGATGCCGAGATCATCGACCTGCGGTCCCTGGATCGCGCGGGCCTTGACTGGGAGATGATCGAAGCCTCGGTACGCAAGACGAACAATGTGCTGATCGTCGAACAGGGCGCCATCGGGACATCCTATGGCGGCTTTCTTGCGGATGAATTGCAGCGCCGCGTCTTCGACTATCTGGATCAGCCCATCGCCCGCGTGCATGGCGGAGAGGCCTCGCCCTCGATCTCGAAGGTGCTGGAAGGCGCGGCCTGCGCCCGTCCGCAGGATATCGAGGCAGGCATCCGCGCCATCATGGCCGATCAGGGCCTGCCGCTGGCATAAGGGAACACGGACATGGCAATCGACATCACCCTGCCCTCGCTCTCGGCAGGCATGGAAGACGCGGTCATCGCGAAATGGCTGGTCGCTGCGGGCGATCCGATCAGCAAGGGCCAAGCCATAGCCGAGGTGGAAACCGACAAGGCCACAATGGAGCTTGAGGCCGAGGCCGACGGCATCCTTGGCCGCATCGACATTGCGGACGGGCAGCGCGCCGATGTGGGCCAGGTCATCGCGGTCGTGCTGGCCGATGGTGAAACCCTGCCTTCCGTGGGCGCCTTTGCCCCTGCTCGCGCGGCGACCCCGAGGACACTTACGGAAGATCCGGTGACCACTGCAACGGCAGCCGCCCCTTCGACAACCGGGCGCAAGCATGCCGCATCACCCCTGGCGCGGCGGTTGGCGGCCAAGGCAGGACTGGATCTTCAAGCCGTCACCGGCAGCGGCCCGCGCGGCCGCATCGTCAAGCTGGACGTGCAGCGCCTGCTAGCCGCGACCTCTGCCCCGGTTGCGGCACCCGCCCCCGCAGTCCAACCGCAGCCGCAGCCGCAAGCCGTCCCGCCCGGCATTGGCCCGCATGAGGCGCAGTCCCTGTCGAACATGCGCCGCACCATCGCCCGGCGCCTGGTCGAGGCGAAAACCTCGATCCCGCATTTCTACCTGTCGGTGGATTGCGAACTGGACGCGCTGCTGGCGCTGCGCGCCCAGGTGAACAAGGGCCGCGACAAGGCCGAACGCATCTCGATCAACGATTTCGTCATCAAGGCCGCCGCCCGCGCGCTGCGCAAGGTGCCTGCCGCCAACGTAGTGTGGAACGGGGACGAGATCCTGCAACTGGCCGATATCGACATATCGGTCGCCGTGGCGACGGATGGCGGGCTGATCACGCCGATCCTGCGCGGCGCCGACCGGATGAGCCTTGGCACGCTTTCCGCCGAGATGAAGGCTCTTGCCGCCCGCGCGCATCAGGGCAAGTTGCGCCCCGAGGAATATCAGGGTGGCGGCTTTTCGGTCTCGAACCTGGGGATGTACGGGGTCCAGACCTTTTCGGCGATCATCAACCCGCCGCAAAGCTGCATCCTTGCCGTGGGCGCGTCCCTGCGCCGTCCGGTCGGGCGCGGCGACCAGATCGTGCTGGCCGATGTGATGTCGGTAACGCTGTCGGTTGATCACCGGTCGGTGGACGGGGCGCTTGGGGCGCAGGTTCTGGCCGCCTTCAAGGACGGCATCGAAAACCCGATGAGTCTGCTGGTATAGGACCTTTAGTGGAGAACTGACATGGAACTGCAAGATCCCGGCCTGCTTCGGCAGGCAGCATTGGTGGGTGGCGAGTGGATCGAGGCAAATGGCGCGGGCATTGCAGTCACCAATCCCTCGACCGGCGCGCTGATCGGGTATGTCCCGCGTCTTGGACAAGCGGAAACCGCCCGCGCCATCGCCGCCGCCGAAACCGCGCAGAAGCTGTGGGCCAGGCGCACCGCCAAGGACCGCGCCGACACCCTCCGCGGCTGGTTCAACCTGATGATCCGGCACAAGGAAGATCTGGGCCGCATCCTGACCGCCGAACAGGGCAAGCCCTTGGCCGAGGCCGTGGGAGAGATCGCCTATGGCGCAAGCTTCATCGAATGGTTCGCCGAAGAAGCCCGGCGTGTTTATGGCGACACCATCCCCGGACATCAGCCGGACAAGCGCATCCTGGTGATGAAGCAGCCCATCGGCGTGGTCGCGGCGATCACGCCCTGGAACTTTCCCAACGCGATGATCACCCGCAAGGCCGGCCCGGCCTTTGCCGCTGGCTGCGCGATGGTGCTGAAACCGGCCTCACAGACGCCCTTCTCTGCTATCGCGCTGGCGGTTTTGGCGGAACGTGCGGGCCTGCCCTCAGGGCTGTTCAGCGTCATCACCGGATCGGCCGCGCAGATCGGCGCCGAGATGACCGCGAACCCCGTCGTGCGCAAGCTGACCTTCACCGGCTCAACCGAGATCGGGATCGAGCTTTACGCCCAAAGCGCCAAGACCATCAAGAAACTGGGGTTGGAGCTGGGCGGGAACGCGCCCTTCATCGTCTTTGACGACGCTGATCTGGACGCCGCCGTCGAAGGCGCGCTGATCGCCAAGTTCCGCAACAACGGCCAGACCTGCGTTTGCGCGAACCGCATCTATGTGCAGGACGGCGTCTATGACGCCTTCTCCGAAAAGCTGACGGCTGCAGTGGCCAGGCTGAAGACCGGAGACGGTTTTACCCAAGGGGTGAACCTTGGGCCGCTGATCGACCAGGCGGCGGTCGAGAAGGTCAAGGAACATATCGCCGATGCGGTGGCGAAAGGCGCGAAGGTCGCGCTTGGTGGCCAGCCGCATGCGCTTGGCGGAACCTTCTTCCAGGCGACCGTGCTGACCGATGTGACGTCCGACATGGCCGTTGCCCGCGAAGAAACCTTTGGTCCCATCGCGCCCCTGTTCCGCTTTGCGCATGAGGATGAGGTGATTGCCCAAGCCAATGACACCGAGTTCGGGCTTGCGTCTTACTTCTATGCCCGCGATCTGGCGCGCGTCTTCCGCGTTTCCGAGGCGCTCGAATATGGCATGGTAGGCGTCAACACCGGCCTGATCTCGACCGCCGAGGCGCCGTTCGGCGGGGTCAAGCTGTCCGGCCTGGGGCGCGAAGGCTCGCATTTCGGAATGGATGATTTCATCGAGCTTAAATACGTCTGCCTTGGCATCGCCTGAGCGTGAAGCGGCCCTGCCCTTTGAGGACAGGGCAACGCTCTCTGAAAACTTTATGCCGGACCAACTGAAAAGCCCCGCCATCGGCGGGGCTTCTGCCTGTCCATGCGCGGGGTGTCAGATCATCATGGTGGTGACGGTCATGGTCGTGAGATAAGCCTCGATCCCCTCGGACCCACCTTCCGAGCCGAAGCCCGAATCGCGCACACCGCCGAAGGGCGTCTCGGGCAAAGCCAGGGCGAAATGGTTCACACCCAGCATGCCGGTGCGCAGTTCCGTCTGGACCCGATGAGCCGTCGTCATCGACGAGGTAAACAGATACGACCCCAACCCGACCGGCAGGCGGTTCGCCTCGGCCAATGCCTCGTCCAGCGAGTTCACGCGGATGACCAGCGCCAAAGGGCCAAAGGGCTCCTCGTTCATCGCCAGCATGTCGGCTGTCATGCCCGACAGGATCGTCGGCTCATAGAAATAGCCGCTGTCTCCGATCCGCGCACCCCCAGTTTCAACCTTGGCACCCTTGCTGACCGCGTCATCCACCATGTCCATCACGGTCCCCAAGCCGCTGGCCGAGGTCAGCGGACCCATCTGGGTGCCGTCCTGCGTGCCCTTGCCGACTTTCAGTTCGCGCGCCTCTTCAGCAAAGCGGCGGACGAATTCATCATGGATCGAGTCATCGACGATGAAGCGCGTGGGAGAGACGCAGACTTGGCCGCAGTTGCGGAATTTCCACTGAACAGCCAGCGGGATGAGGTGGGCCAGATCGGCATCAGCCGCGATGATGACCGCGCCATGACCGCCCAGTTCCATGGTGACCTTTTTCAGCGCCTCCCCCGCCTGCGCGGCAACGATCCGGCCTACCCGGGTCGAACCCGTCAGCGAGACCTTGTGGATCTCCGGCGCCTTGATCAGCGTGTCGGACAGCTCCGATGTCGCGCCCCAGATGACCGAGATCGCCTTTGCGGGCAGACCGGCCTCCAGCAGCGCCTTGCCGATCAGCCATGCGGTGCCAGGCGTGTCCGAGGCCGGCTTGATGACCACCGGGCAGCCTGCACCCAGCGCGGGGGCAACCTTCTGCATGGTGTTCCATGCGGGAAAGTTCCACGGCGTAAACGCGGCGACCGGCCCGACCGGATGCTTCAACACCTGAATCTGGATATTCGGTGCGCGCGAGGGAACAATGCGGCCATAGACACGGCGGCCTTCCTCGGCGAACCAGTCCAGCAGATCGGCCGAACCCAGCCATTCGCCGCGTGCCTCGGCCAGGGGCTTGCCCTGCTCCATCGACATGACGCGGGCGGCGCTATCGGCCTGCGCACGCATGATGTCCGCAGCGCGGCGCATGATCTTCGATCGTTCCAGCGCCGAAAGCGCAGCCCATTCGACCCCCCCCTGTTCTGCGGCGCGGGCCGCCTCGAGCGCCTCGGCGCGACCGGCGCGCGGCGCGATGGTCAGCTCGCTGCCATCCGAGGGATCGGTCAGGCGCTGGGTTCCGGCCGAGCCTTCGCTACGCTCCTCTCCTCCGACGATAAGGGTTAGGTTGGGATACATCAGCTTCTCCTGCATGAATTCGGCGGCGTTCAACGCGCCGGACGGTTGCCTTCCAGAACCAGATCGGCCCCCTTGGCGGCCAGCATCATCACCGCCGCCTGTGTATTGCCCGAGACCATCTCGGGCATGACTGAGGCGTCGATCACTCGCAGGCCAGAGATCCCGTGCACGCGCAGTTCGGGATCGACCACCGCCATCGGATCGGTGCCCATGCGGCAGGTTCCCGCAGCGTGATAGATGGTCTGGCCATTCGCTCGGGCGAATTCCAGCCAGTCGGCATCAGTCTTGCAATCTGGTCCGGGGCTCATCTCGGCCACGCGGAAGGCGTCCATTGGGGCCTGCGCGATGATCCTGCGCGCCAGCTTCATGCCATCGACCATTGCGCGGCGGTCCTCCTCATGATCCAGGAAGTTCGGCACGATCGCCGGCTGGACGTCCAAGTCGGGCGACACTGCGTGGATCGAGCCACGCGACTGCGGGCGCAGTTGCGTCACGCCCAGTGTCATGCCAGGGAACTTGTCCAGCTTGCGCTCTGCCGCATTGGCATAGCTTGCGTGCATGAAGAAGAACTGCACGTCCGGCCGATCCAGATCCTCGCGCGAGCGCAGGAAGCCATGGGTAAGGCCAGTGCCATATGTCAGCACGCCGCGCCGCTTGAGCGCGTATTTCAGCACCTCCCCCACCAACCGGGGACCCCGCGTCAGTTCGTTCAGGGTGACGGGCTGCGAGACGCGCCAGTTCATCCGAGTGCAGAAATGGTCAAGATAGTTTTCCCCGACGCCGGGCAGTGCATGGACCGGCTGGATGCCCGCCGCCGCCAGGCGCGCCGGATCACCGATCCCCGCAAGTTCCAGCAGGTGCGGCGTCTGGATCGAACCTGCGGCCAGGATCACCTCGCCCGCGCGGACCTGGTGGCTCTGGCCCTGGTGGGTCAGCACGACGCCGGTGGCCTGCCTGCCTTCCAGCAGAAGGCGGGTCACCCGCGCGCCGGTCAGCACGATCAGGTTCGACCGCTTGCGGGCGGGGGCCAGCCAGGCGCGGTCGGCGGAATAGCGTTCTCCACCCGCCTGGTTCACCTGATACCAGCCGACGCCCTCTTGGCTTTTTCCATTGTAATCGGGGTTGAACACCTGACCCTGCGCCTCGGCCGCTGCAATGAAGGCGCGGCCGATGTCGTTTTGCTCGACCACCTCATTGATGGGCAGCGGGCCATCACGGCCGCGCAAGCCGTCGGGGTCGGGCTTGTCCCAACGCTCGATCGCCTTGAAATAGGGTAGCACTCCCTGCCAGTTCCAGCCGGTCGCGCCACGTTCCTGCCACAGATCGTAATCCTGCGGCTGGCCACGGACATAGATCATGCCGTTGATCAGCGTCGAGCCGCCCAATCCCTTGCCGCGCGGAATGGCGATGCGGCGGTGGTTGGTCGCAGCTTCCTCGGTGCTCCAGAAACCCCAGTTATAGCGCCTGTTCACCAGCAGCTTGTAGAACCCTGCCGGAACGCGGATCCACGGAGAACGCGCTTCGCCCCCTGCCTCGCAGAGCAGCACCTTGTTGCGGCCCGAACGGGACAGGGCCTCGGCCAGGATGCAGCCTGCGGTCCCACCGCCGACAATGATGAAATCGAACCGCGCATCCTGCGGAAGGGCGTTTGCCATCTTTTTGACTCCGTGGCCTTGTTCTTACGCGTCGGGGACAGACGTCACGCCCATGTGCCGGGCCATCAGGCGGATCTGCTGGCGCAGCATCGGGCGGCCGAAATGGATCCTCGCGCCCGCTGCACGCGCGGCCGCCAAAAGGGGCGTGACCTCGGGCTCCATGATCGCCTCGGCGACGATCTGGTTGCGGTGGAAGGCTAAGTCCGACAGGGGCAGCGCGTCATCGGCGCGCAGGCCAAGCGAGGTTGCGTTGACGATCAGGTCGCGGCGCGCGGTCTCTGGCGCACCGGGGGCAATGCGGATCGAAGGGTATTTGGCCATCACCCGTTCCGCCAGATCGCGCGCCTTGTCCTGCGAGCGGTTGACGATGGTCAGGTGCGCCACCCCGGCCTCGGCCAGGGCGAAGGCGATCGCCGCCCCTGCCCCGCCCGCGCCCAGCAGACAGACATCCATGCCAGCCACGTCGATCCCGTTCACCTCGAGTCCGCTGACGAAGCCCTTGCCGTCCAGCATCGCGCCGATCAGCCGCCCATCGGGATCGCGGCGGATCGCGTTAACCGCGCCGATGGCTGCGGCATCCCCGACTGTGTCGTCGCACAGCGCCAGCACATCGGTCTTGTGCGGAACGGTGACGATCAGCCCGCCAAGGTTCTCCAGACCGCGCAGCATGTTGATGAATTGCGAAAGGTTCTGGGGCAGCACATGGAAGGGCACCAGTACCCCGTCATGGCCGACCGAGGCAAAGACATTGTTCATCTCCTCCGGGGTCTTCACATGCGAAATGGGGTTGGCGATGATGCCGTAAAGCCTGGTATGTCCGGTAATCATGGCGGCCCTCAGGTCATGTAAAGACCGCCAGCCACGTCGATGGTCTGGCCGGTCACAAAGCTGGATTCGGTCGAGGTCAGCCATAGCGCGACATCCGCCACCTCTGCCGGCTCGCCAAGGCGGGCCATGGGCGTCAGCTTGACCTGCTCGGCATTCACCTCGGGCGCGACTCCGGCAACCATGGGGGTCGCGATGCGGCCCGGCGCGAGGGCGTTCACCCGGATCGCATAGGGGCCGAGTTCCGCCGCCAGATGCTTGGTGAAACCGATAATTGCTGATTTCGTCGCCGCATAATGGCAGGCAACGATGGGCGAATAAGTCTTGCCCGCCACCGAAGAGGTGTTGACGATCCAGCCCCGCCGCGCGGCAATCATGCCGGGCGTCAGCGCGCGGATGGTGTTGAAGCTGCCGGTTAGGTTCACATCGACGACGCGGCGCCATTCTTCGGGCGCCATCTGCCAGACCTTGTGCGCGACGCCGTCATGCTTGGGCGAGATGCCCGCATTGTTGATGACGGTGTCGAACTCGAGTCCTGTGGCCGCAATCGCCGCGAGCAGCGCGTCATAGTCCGACACGTCGCAGGCCATCGGCACGGCGCGGCCACGGCCAAGGGCGTTCAGCGCCGCGCAGGCAGCGGCCACGTCATCGGGGTTCAGGTCGCAAATGCCAACGGTCGCGCCGCGCTCCACAAAAGCCTGCGCAATGGCCCGCCCGATGCCGCGCGCAGCGCCGGTGACCAGGACATTGCGGCCCTGATGCGACGGGCGGAAGCGGATCGTCTCGGGGGTGATTTCGGTCAGTTCCATAGATCAGATTCCTAGATAGGCGCGGCGGACATGGTCGTTCTTCAGCAGTGCCTCGGAGGTGTCGGCCAGAACGACCTGCCCGTTTTCAAGCACATAGCCCCGGTTCGCGACCTTCAACGTTGTGAAGACGTTCTGTTCGACGAGCAGCACAGTCGTGCCGGTGGCCGCGATCTGGCGCACCACGTCGAAAACCTGCGACACGACGATGGGCGCCAGTCCCAGCGAAGGCTCGTCGAACATCAGGATGCGGGGCTTGGCCATCATGCCGCGCGCGATTGCCACCATTTGCTGTTCGCCCCCCGAGAGCGAGGCCGCATTCTGGTCAAGGCGTTCGCGGACGCGCGGGAACAGCGCCAGCACCTCCTCTAGTCGCTGTTCCTGATGCTCGCGGGCGGCCTTGCGATAGGTGCCCATCTGTAGGTTTTCCCGCACGGTCATGTCGGGGAACAACTGTCGTCCCTCGGGGACCAGGATGATGCCCCGGTCCACGACCTCATGCCCAGGAAGGCGGGTGATGTCTTCGCCAAGGAAACAGATCTTACCCGCACGGGGCTTGATCTGACCGACGATGGTGCGCAGCGTGGTCGTCTTGCCGGCGCCGTTGGCGCCGACGATGGTGACGATTTCACCCTCTTTCACCTCAAGGCTAACGTCCTGAAGGATCGTGGTCGGACCATAGCCCGCATCGATGTTCTCAAGCGTGAGCATGGGCAAACTCCTTGCCAAGATAGGCTTCCACAACATGGGGATCGCGCACGACATCCTGCGGACGGCCCTCGGCGATCACTTCGCCCGAGGCCAGCACGATGACGCGGTCCGACAGCGACATGACCGCCTGCATGACATGTTCGATGGCGATGATCGAAACGCCCGTGTCACGGATCGACAGCATCAGGTCGATGGCGCGACGCACGTCCGTCTGATTGATCCCGGCCATCACCTCGTCCAGCAGCAGCACGCGCGGCTGCATCGCCATGACTCGCGCCACCTCGAGCCGCTTGAGGCCGCCGATGGTGAGCCCGCGCGCCTCGGCGTTCAGCAGCGGGCCAAGGCCCATGCGCCACGCGGTTTCGCGGGCGGCTTCCCGCGCGTCCCTCTCGTCGTGGTGGCGATAGAAGGCGCCGACCATGATGTTTTCCTCGACCGTCATGGCCGCGAAGGGCTGAACGATCTGGAAGGTCCGGCCCATGCCCAGGGCCGCGAAATCAGCGGGGTTGGTGGGCTGATGGAACTGGCCATCGACGCCGCGCAGGCTGACCTTGCCTTCGTCAGGTGTCATAAAACCCGAGATCATGTTGAACAGCGTCGTCTTGCCCGCGCCGTTCGGGCCGATCAGGCCCAGCACCTCGCCTTCGCGCAGAGTGAAGTTCACGTCTCGGGTGACATGGAGTCCGCCAAAGCGCTTGTTCAGGTTCTCGACCTTCAGGATGTCCTGGCCGATGCCGGGACGGTCGGGGTCGGGGGCTGCGACGGCATTGGCAGGGGCGACGATCGGGCCGGTCTCGGTCTGGCCCGGCTCAACGGCGGCTTTTCCGCCGTTGCGGGCAAAGCGCCTGATGGCGCCCATGATGCCGTTCGGCATGAACAGCACAAAGGCGATCAAAACGATGCCATAGACAAAACCGTGAAGGCCAAGTGCGGACGCCCCCAGCGAGGCGCGCGCCCATTCGGTGATCGGCACCAGCAGTGCCGCACCCAGCAGCGGACCCGCCACCGTGCCGATGCCGCCGATCAGCGCAAACATCGCGATCTGGATCGAGAAGGCCAGCGAGAACATCGCGGCAGGCTCGATGTAGGTCAGATACATCGCGTGGAACGTGCCCAGCATCGCGCAAAGCGCCGAGGAAATCGCAACTGCGACCAGCCGGACCCGCACGGTCCGCACGCCCGCCGCGCGGGCCGCCGATTCGCGTTCGCGCGTCGCGACCAGATAGAAGCCAAGGCGCGACCGGCGGATTGCCCAGGCCACGGCCAGCGTGATCAGCAGCATGCCGAACACGATCAGCAGCGACGGCCAGCGCTCGCGGAAGACCATCCAGGTCCAGCCCAGACGCAGGTCGATCATCATGCCCGTGGCGCCGCCAGTCATGTCCTTGAAGTGCAGCGAAAGGACGCGGATTACTTCAAGAAAGGCGATCGAGGCCAGCGTATAGAACGGACCCTTCAGCCGGAAACAGGGATAGGAAATCACCATGCCGACCACGGCGGCAACCGCCGCGCCGACGAACATGCCGATCCAGGGCGTGACGCCCAGGTTGAACAGGATCACTCCGGTATAGCCGCCGATGCCATAGAACACCGCATGGCCCAGCGACAACTGGCCGGCAAAGCCGCCGACGATGTTCCAGGCCGTCGACAGCGCGGCGAACAGGCAGATGGTGATGAAGACATGCGACACGAAGGCGTTGTCGATGCCCAGCGGGATCAGAAGAAGCGAGGCCAGAAGCACCCCGAAGGCGACCTGCGGCCAGCCGATACTGCGGGTATTCATGCCGGTCTGGCTGTGGATGTCGCTGATGCTCATGTCGTTTCCTCAGGACAGATGCGAAAGGGTCATCCGCTTGCCGAACAGACCGGAAGGCTTCAGGATGAGGATGAGAAGGAAGATGCCAAAGACCACGGCCTCGCGCAGGTCCGAGCCGATGTAGAAGCCCGAAAGCGAATCCACGAGGCCGATGACCAGGGCGCCGAAGAACGCCCCCGGGATCGATCCCAGACCACCCAGGACCACGACCACAAAGGCTGTCAGCACGAAATACGTCCCGATATTGGACGAGGTCGGGTAAAGCGGCGCGATCAGCACGGCGGCCAGTCCCACGCAGGCCGCCCCAAGGCCGAAGCTGAGGATATAGATGCGCGGTACGTTGACGCCCATCAGTTCGGCTGCGACGCGGTGCTGTGCCACGGCGCGGATGGCGCGGCCGGTCTGGCTGTTCTTCAGGAACAGTTGCAGTGCAGCGACCAGGATGATGGCGGCAATGAAGATGTAAAGCTGGCCGGACAGGACGCGCACGGGGCCGATCTCAATCGGAGTGCGCAGGCCGAAGTTCGGCGTGTTGGCGATATCCGCGCCGAAGATCAGCAGGGCAAGGTTTATCATCGCGGTCGAAAGACCGACGGTCGCAAAGATCTGGACGTGATCGTCCTCGGCCGACATCAGGGGCTGGATCAGCACCCTCTGGGTCAGGGCGCCCAGAAGAAACATCATCGGGACGACGATGATGACGGATGCATAGGGATGAAGCCCCAGCCGCGTGGTTATCAGCCAGGTCACGAACATGCCCGCCATCAGGAATTCGCCGTGGGCGAAGTTCACCACTTTGACAATGCCGAAGATCAGCGTCAGGCCGATGGCGACAATTGCGAACAGCCCGCCAAGCATGAGGCCGTTCAAAAGGACTTGCAGAAAGGTCGTCATTACAGGCTTCCCCCGGAAAGGGGGGCGGCTGGAAGGGGCCGCCCCGGCATCATCATTCGGCGAAGCGCATTTCCGCGACCGCGGCGCCTTCGGGATAGACCGTGACCAGCTTGCCGTCCTGCCACTGCATACCCATCATGCTGGCCCGTTCGTTCTGGTTGGTTTCGTCGAACTTGATGCCATAGCCTGCGGCAGTCGTGCCCTCGGCCACGTCGATGGCCTTGACGGCAGCGACGATCTGGTCGGGTTCGAAACCCTCGCTCTTGTCCAGCGCCTCAAGCACGGCCTTGGCGCCGACATAGTTGTTCAGCGAATGGCCCGAGCGCGGCTCGGTCCCGTATTTCGCCTTGTAGGCCTCGACAAACTTGTCCAGGCCCGGGGTTGCCTCCTGGTTCACCTCGAACTGGGTGAAGTCCACGTCATAGACGCCCTCGATCACGTCATGGCCCACCGCATCCGCCGTCGGCTGCATTGAATAACCGCCGCCGCCGCCGATGATCGCCAGCGGCTTGTAGCCCGCCTCGTTCGCCTGCTGGAGAAACAGGACCGAGTCATTCTGGTACGAGGTCTGCAGGACCACATCGACGCCCTTCTCGCGCAGCTCCAGCACCAGCGAGGACATGTCGACGGTGTTTGCCGGATAGCCCGACTTCAGCACCACGTTTAGGCCGGCATCCTTGGCATGCGCATCCTGGTGGCCGGCGACCGAGGTGCCGTAGGACGAATCTTCATAGATGATGCCGATCTTCAGATCCTTCGGATCCTTGCCAAGGCCCGGGGCGATGGCGTTGGCCAGCATCTCGATTGAGTCCTTGCCCATGTTGGCCGCCGTGGGGTTGGTGCGGAACAGGTAGGTCAGGCCACGGCCCGTCACCTCGTCGGCGACCGCGCCCAGTTCGAAATAGGGCACCCCTGCCAGTTCGCTGACCTGCGAGGCCGCAATTACGCGGGCCGAGGAATAGGTGCCGAAGATCGCCTTCACGCCCACCAGCGAGATCAGGCGGCGCGCTTCGCCAGTCGCCTGGTTGTTGTCCACCGCATCGCCGCGCTCAAGCACGACCTGCTCGCCCTGGATACCGCCGGCGGCGTTGATCTCGTCCACGGCCAGTTCCAGGCCGCGGGCGCTTTCCTCGCCCAGCAGAGCCAGCGGGCCGCTGATCGGGTAAAGCGAGCCGAACTTGACATCGGCGAAAGAGGGCGATGCAAGGGCAAGACCCACGGCCGCGCTTGTCAGGAATTTCGTCAGTTTCATTACTCTCTCCCTGGTTTGGTTCAGTAGTCCAGCGCCTGCTTGCCGGTGAAGCTGGTGACAGGCGGATAGGCGCGTTCGTCGGTCACGACGTCGATGACGGTCAGGACATTGGACGAAAGCGCCGTTTCAAGCGCGGCCGGAAGATCGGCCGGGTTGTCGATGCGGATCCCCTCAACGCCGCAGGCACGGGCGATCGCCGCGTGATCCACAGGCTGGAAATGCACCACATCGGTATGCGCGCCAAACAGCGTCAGCTCGGCATGTTTCTGATAACCGAGGATCTGGTTGTTCAGCACCACGACCACGACCGGTAGGTTCATCCGCTTCGAGGTCTCGATCTCACCCCAGACATGGGCAAAGCCCCCGTCGCCGGTCAGGCAAACGACCGGCGCGTCGGGCTGAGCGGCCTTGGCGCCAAGGGCATAGGGTAGGCCCCAGCCAAGACCCGCCAAGCCGCGCGGCGTCAGCACGCGCTGACCCGCCTTGCGGATGGTGATACCGTCGGCCACCCAGATCGAGGAATAGGACGCATCCGCCACCACAATCGCTTCGGACGGGATCAGCCTGTCGATCTCGGCCACGACGCGCTCGGGGCGCAGGGGGCTTGCATCCGATGCGCGGCGTTCGTCACGCACGGCTGCTCCCTTGGCCAGACCTTCGGCGATCTGTGCCTCGACGCCCGGACGGGCAGCGGCCCGCGCCGACAGGTCGGTGCCCTTCAACGCGGCCACCAGTGCCTCAAGCCCAAGACGCGCGTCGCCCACAAGGCGCAACGCCTCATAGTTGCGGCCGACCTCGTTGCCATCGATATCCAACTGGATAAAGCGCGCTCCTTCCGGGTAGAGCTTCCAGCTATCGGTGCCATTCTGGTTGGTGCGGTTGCCGACCAGCAGGACCACGTCGGCCTCGCGCACCATGGGCGAAAGCTCGGCCGCGCGGGCGCCGGGACCCATGAAATAGCCCGCGATGCCCAGCGTCAGCGGATGGGTTTCATCAACCGAACCCTTGCCCATGACTGTGGTCGCAACCGGGAAGCCCAAGTCCTGCAATTCCGCCAGCGCGGCATAGGCGCGCGCACTGTGGACGCCGCCACCGGCGATGACCAGCGGCCGTTCGGCCCCTGCCAGCAGGTTTGCAGCTTGGTCCACGCGCGCGGGATCGGGTGCGACCGGATCCAGCGGATAGCGGCCCAGCGACGCCTGGCGTGGCGTCCTGTTCACCCCTTCGCTCAGCTCGTCCAGGATATCCAGGGGCACCAGCAGCACGGCCGGACCCGCGCGCCCAGTCGCGGCGGCGGCAAAGGCCAGATCGACGTAATCCTCGATCCGCGAGATCTCGGTCACCCGGCGCACCCATTTGGCCACGCCACTGAACAGGGCCAAATGGTCAAGTTCCTGAAAGGCGTTCTTGTCGGTGTGCAGGCGGCTGACGTCCTGGACGATGGCGACAACCGGGATCGAGGCCTTCAGGGCTTCGGCCAGGCCCGGCACCAGCAGCGTTGCCGCTGGGCCATTCTGCGCGGTGACGACCGCCACCTGGCCCGAGACACGGGCAAAGGCATCGGCCATGGCCGCTCCGCCGTTCTCGGTTCGGTAGCCGACCTGGCGGATGCCATAGTCGGGCGCGGCCAGGAAGAAGGCCGAGGGGATCGACTGGCCGAAGACCTGCGTCACGCCATGGCGCTCCAGCGCTCCTGCCAGAAGATGGGCGCCGCTCCGGTTCGAACGATGTGCTGCGTCTTTCATTATCTTATTCCTCGGTACAGGCGGAGGTTTTCAGGATGATCTTGCCGGTATGGGCCGACGCCTCGAGATGGGCATGCGCGGCCTGCACATCGGTCAGGTCAAAGACGGAATCGATGGCCGGTCGGGCGCCCTTTTCCATGATCAGCGGGATGACCTCGGCCTCGACCGCGCGGGCCAGCGCGGCCTTCATCGGGATCGGCCGCGCCCGCAGGGTCGAGCCGCTCAGCGTCAGCCGCTTGAACAGCAATGGCCCCATGTCCATGTCCGCGCGCGCGCCCTGCTGGAAGGCGATCTGCGCGATGCGGCCGTCGTCGGCCACCAGCTCAAGGTTGCGTTGCATGTAGCTGCCGCCGACCATGTCCACGACCACCTCGGGGCCGCGGCCATCGGTAAGGGCACGGCCCTCGGCCACGAAATCCTGCGTGCGGTAGTTGATAGAGGCCGACGCGCCAAGCGCGACCGAGGCCGCGCATTTCTCGTCCGAGCCGCAGGTGGTGATCATCCGCGCGCCGATCGCGCGGGCCAGCAGCGTCGCGGTGACGCCGATGCCCGAGGTGCCGCCATGCAGCAGCACAGTTTCGCCCGCCTTCAGGTTGGCACGCTGAAACAGGTTGCTCCAGACGGTGAAATAGGTCTCGGGGATGCCGGCGGCCTCGATCATCGACAAGCCGGCCGGGACGGGGATGCAGACATCGGCTTGGACCACGGCTTCCTCGGCATAAGCGCCGCCCGCGACCAACGCCATTACGCGGTCGCCGGGCTGAAAGCGGGTCACGTCGGGGGCGGTCTCGACCACCTCGCCCGCCAGTTCCAGTCCCAGCACATCGGTCACGCCAGGCGGCGGCGGGTAGTTGCCGGAGCGCTGCATGGCGTCCGGGCGGTTCACCCCGGCCGCGTGAACGCGTACGCGCATCTCGCCCGACTTCAGCGCGGGCAAATCTCGTCGCACCAGTTCAAGCACCTCGGGACCGCCTGCGCGGGGCGCAATGACGGACAAAGTCCCGGCTTCAAACATTTTCCTCAACCTCCCCAGGGAAAAAGCATCACCTTCAGCGCCGCGCCCTTTCGGGCTAGCGCGAACCCATCCTCGGCCTGCCCCAGCGGCAGCCGGTGGGTAATCATCCGGGCGTAAAGCGCGGGGTCCGCGGCCAGGCACGCGATCGCCTCGGCGAAGCCCCGCGGTGTCGAATCATGCGCGCCGCGCAACTGTTTCTTGCCGCGCACAAGCTGGTTCAGGTCCAGCGACAGCGGCTCGGCATGGATGCCGACAACGGTCAGCACGCCCCCCGGACGCAGAATTGCAAGCCCCTCGGCCACGCTGGCCGGACGCCCCGTCGCCTCAAGCACGACATCCGGCGCGACGTTGAAATGGTCCTGCACGGCCTCGGCCAGCTTGACCTGCGCCAGATCGGCAACCGCCGAAATGCCCATGTCGCGGGCCAGCGCCAGCCGTGCATCGTCGCGAAAGCCCGCCAGCAGCACATTGGCGCCGCGGGCACTGGCAACCAGCGCAATCCCCATGCCAATGGGTCCGGGACCAAGGACGACCACCCGGTCTCCTGGCGCGACCTCTGCCACATCGACCGCGTTGATCGAAACTGCCAGCGGTTCGGTCAATGCCGCCACGTCCAGCGGCAGGCCCGCGGGCAGCGGCAGCGCGTTCGCCGCTGGCATCCGCACGCTTTCAGCAAAGCCCCCGTCGCGGTGCAGGCCGATGATGCGGCGTGCCTCGCATCCGCCCGGACGCCCGGCGCGGCAGGTGGCACATGCGCCGCAGGTCACCGTGGGCCAACAGACAATGCTGTCCCCTACGGAAACTTCGGTAACATCAGGGGCAATGGATGCGACGATTCCGGAAAATTCATGCCCCAGCGTCAGGGGCAGAAAGGGCGCCATGAATCCATAGGACGGATCCCAGGCATGGGCATGCAGATCGCTGCCGCAAATCCCGACTGCGTGCACATCCACCCGGATCTCGCCAGCGGCGAGCAGTTCTGGCAGGTCAATGCTGACCAGTTCGGCCCCAGGGCCGGGTATGTTTTTGCGCAGCGCAAGCATGTAACCCTCCATTGGTGCAACTGCCTCCTCACAGCTAGCCTGCACCATTAGTTATCGTTATAAGCCACATGTTATAACGGCAAGTCAAATGCAATCCGCCTTCCTGGCGGCAACCGAGCAGAGGGAAGTTTGGAACCAACAGCAAGCGAGTGGATAAAACCTATCCAAAGGCAGAGCCTCAGCGAGCGTGCCTATACCAGCCTACGCGAGGCGCTGATGGAGGGCCGGATGAAGCCGGGGGACGAATTGCCCCTGCGGCCGATCTCGAAAAGCTTCGGGATTAGCGCGACCCCAATGCGAGAGGCCCTGCTGCGCCTGGTCACGGAACATGCGCTGGAGATGGACGGGCGCGGCCGGATCTCGGTTCCGCATCTGACGCGCGCGACATTGATCGAGGTTCGCAAGATCCGCGGCTTCCTGGAGGGCAACGCCGCACGCCAAGCCGCCATCGCCGCCTCGCCCGAGGCGGTTGACGCGCTGGAACAGCTCCATGTCGATCTTGGCGCGGCCCAGGACGAGGGCGACTTTTCCCGCGCCATCGGCCTGAACACCAAGTTCCACCTGAAGCTGTGCGAGATCGCGGGCCTGCCCGTGACCCATGAGGTGGTGTCGAACCTTTGGGTCCGCTGCGGGCCGCTGTTGTCGCATCTATACGACGCGGGCCTGCCGCCGAACTGGGACCCACACCCTCATCTGCGCATCGTCAAGGCAATTCGCAGCAAGGATCCCGAAGGCGCCTATGAAGCGTTGAACATGGACATCGAAGGGGGCGGCGCGGGGCTTCTGGCCCATGTCTGCGACTAGGCGCCAGCCGGGACGCATCCTGCGGCCTTCAAGCCGCATGGATCGGTGACGAAAAGCGCAGGCCGACCGAAATGCCCGCGCATCCACCCCGCCGCTATCCACGCAGCGTGTCGGCGATCATCCCCAGCGGATGGCGCAGGCCCTTGTCACTGAACCGCTCGGCCTGGCAGCGGCAGGAAAACCCCGAGGCAAGGACCGGCGCCCCGCCTTCGACATGATCGCGCCATGACATGTCGTAAAGTTTGCGCGACATGGCCTGATGGCGTTCCTGATGCCCGAAAAGCCCCGCCATGCCGCAGCAGCCCGAGGCGGCAGGCGCGGCCTTCATCCCGATAGCCGCAAAGACCTGCGCCCAGAGCGCGCCTGCGTTCGGCAGCGCGGTCTGTTCGGTGCAGTGCGACAGGATCCGCGCCGCGGCTTTGCCTTGCACCCGCACCTGCGGGAAACGCCTCCCCGCCGCAATCTCGGCCGCCAGGAATTCCTGTCCCAGCATCACAGGCGGCGGTGTCAAGCCGGCCTTGGGATAATCCTGGCGCAGCATCATGACAAAGGCCGGATCCAGCCCGATCATCGGCAGGCCGGTCGCGGCGCCCTTTTGCAGCGCCGCGACCTGCCGCCCGGCCATGCGCCGAAAAGCGGATTCCGCACCCATGTTCTGCGCGGCCTTGCCTGCGGGCCGCATCGCCACCAGCAACGGGTGATAGCCAAGGGCGCTGAAGCCCGCGATGGCATCCTGCGCGACCTTGGCATCGAACAAGGCGGTGAACCAGTCCTGCCACAGCAGCACCGCGTTCCCGGGCAGCGGTCGGTCCAGATCGGCCAGCCGCACGCGATGCGCGGCAGCGACCGGGCGGGCCAGATGGGCGGGCATGTCAACGGTCTTCAACGCGCGCTCGGCCAGCCGCCGTGCCAGCGGCCAGACAGGTCGCAGCAGCGGGGAAAGGGTGACAGCCAGCGGGCTGAGCCGTTCTGCCGCCAGCACCAGCCGATCAGACAGCGGCCGCGCATTGCGGCTGTAGTGATCTGCATAGAATGCCGCCCGCATTGATGGGATATCGACCTGCACCGGGCAACTGGAGGCGCAGGCCTTGCAGCCAAGGCAGGTGTCCAGCGCCGCCATCAGATCGTTCTCGGGCGCGGGCTGTCCCGCATCGCGGGCGACCTTCCAGGCCCGCAGCGCGTCGGCCCGTCCTTTTGGCGAATGGCGCAGGTCGCCTGTCGCCTTGAACGAGGGACACATCGGCACCGCCGCCTGATAGCCGAGGCACTGCGCGTTCCCGTTGCAGCGGAAAGCCTTTTCCAGCGGGTTGCCAAGCCTTGCGTTGAAGGGCCGGAAGGGCGTCGTCACAATCCCCATGAGCGGGCGGTCCAGCGTGACCAGCTTGCCGGGGTTGAACTGCTCGGCGGGATCAAAGGCGCGCTTGACGGATTGCAGCGCAGCATAGGCCCCCGGCCCGATCCATTCGGGCAGATAGGCGCCCCTGACCC
This sequence comes from Paracoccus yibinensis, assembly GCF_030846195.1. Taxonomy (GTDB): domain Bacteria; phylum Pseudomonadota; class Alphaproteobacteria; order Rhodobacterales; family Rhodobacteraceae; genus Paracoccus; species Paracoccus yibinensis. Next base: position 23,257 of record NZ_JAVCWH010000016.1, on the reverse strand, counting down.
CCTTGCCATGTTCGCCCCAGAAGATGCCGCCGTATTTCCGCGTCAGCGCGAAAACCGCATCCGAAACCGCGACCAGCTTGGTCCGGTCGGTCGTTTGGTCGATGTTCAGCGCCGGGCGGATGTGCAGGCAGCCGACATCCACATGGCCATAGATGCCGAAGCCCAACCCATTGTCCTTCAGCACTTGCAGGAAATCATCGACGAAGGCGGGCAGGTTTTCGGGCGGGACCACGCAATCCTCGACAAAGGCGATGGGGCGCGCGGGACCGTCCACCTTGCCCAGAAGCCCTACCCCGGCGGAACGGATCGCCCAAAGCTCGCGGATCTCGGCCGGGTCGCGGGCCTGGTGCAGGGCGATCTGGCCCGGAAGGCTGCGCAGCCGCTCCAGGCAGGTGGTGATGCGGGCCTGCATCTCGGCTGCGTCATGGCCGTTGAACTCGATGAAGACATAGGCGACCGGGCCTTCGGGGCGCAAGCTTTCGGGCAGGCGGGCCAGGATGCCCGCGTCCTGCGCAATGCGCTGGACCCATTCGTCCATCACCTCGATCGCGGTCGGATCGTCCGCCAGCAGCGGCGTCGCCGCAGCCAGCGCATCGCGGAAACAGGCGAAACCAGCAACGATCAGGCGCTTTTCCGGCTCGATCCGGCGCAGCTTGACGCGGATGCGGGTGATCGGTCCCAGCGTGCCCTCGGCCCCCAGGAACAGCCGCCACCATTCGAAACCGCCCGCCTCGGGACAGGCGCGTTCAAGATCATAGCCGGTGAAGCGGCGGTTGAGGCGCGGGGTCGCGTCGATGAAGGCGGCCCGACCCTGCCGCGCGGCATCCTCGGCCGCGGCCAGCATCGGCGCGGCCCAGTCCGGCGCAGGCGCAAGGCTGGACAAAAGCCCTTGCGGACGCGCGATCTCCAAACCTAGGATGTTGTCCGAGGTCTTGCCATAGACCCGTGACCCCTTGCCCGAGGCATCGGTCGAAACCATGCCGCCGATGGTACAACGCGTCGAGGTAGAGGTTTCCGGCGCAAAGAACCAGCCGTGCGGGCGCAACGTGTCGTTCAGCTCGTCCAGTACCACACCCGGTTCGACATCGGCCCAGCCTTCGGTCGCGTTGATCTCCAGCACCCGGTTCATGTGCCGTCGCATGTCCAGGATCAGCCCTCGGTTCAGGCTTTGCCCGTTCGTTCCGGTGCCGCCCCCGCGTGCCGTCAGCGCGACATCGGCAAATGCAGGGGCCTCCAGCACGGCCAATGCGCGCACCACATCCTGTCCGTCACGTGGCGCCGCGATCAGGTCGGGAGTGATCTGATAGACCGAATTGTCGGTGGACATGGCGGCGCGCAGGGCGTGGTCCGTCTCGATCTCTCCCTGGAAACAGGCGGCACGCAGGGCATCGATCAGGGATTGGCTGGGTGGACTGTCAAGCATGGCGGCCTTTCGGGCTTTTCCCTGTTGAAGCACGAAAAGGATGTTCATAAAAATAGAATGTAATGAAGATAAATTCTAAGAACACGAATCTGAACCTGCGTCATCTGCGCGCCCTTCATGCCATCCGGGCTGAAGGGTCGTTTGGCCGCGCCGCCGACAGACTGGGCGTCGTGCCCTCGGCCCTGACCGAGACCATCCGCCAGCTTGAAGAAAGCGCAGGCGTGCCGTTGTTCGACCGCCGCATGCGCCCGCCACAATTGACCCAGGCTGGTCTGGAGTTTCTGGACGACACCCGCCCCGCCCTGGAGGCGCTGGACCATGCGCTGGAACGGTTGCAGGAAAATGCGGATCTGGGTCGTGGGCGGCTGGCGCTTGGCGCCTCGCCCTCGACCATCGGGGATCTGGTCGCGCCCGCGCTGCGCCGCTTTTGCGCCGATCATCCGGCGATCGCGGTGCGCCTGCACGACGGTCCGGCCGAGGCTCTGGCGCGGATGGTCGCGGATGGCGACCTTGACTTGGCAATCGCGGGTTACGCCAGTTCCTCCCCGATGTTGGAAATCCGAGAAATTGCGCGCGACCCCTTTGGCCTTGTGGTTCCCGTGGACCATCCGCTGGCCCGGCAGGGCCGTCCGCCCCGGCTGGCCGAGATCGACCCCTCCACGTTGATCCACCTGGACGAAGGCACGGGCACCGCCCGCCTGCTGGCCGATGCCCCCGACCTGCCCCCGGCTCTGAAAAGCGGGCCGCTGCGCGTTGCCTCGACCTTCGGACAGCTTTGCCTGATCCGTGCAAGCATGGGGGTCGGGCTGCTTCCGCAAAAGGCGGCCCTGCTGTTCGACGATCCACGGGTGGTGTTCCTCAGGGTCGCGGACCTGCGGCTTCAGCGGCGGATCTCGATGATCTGGCCGGCGCGGCGGGCGCTGTCGCATGCGGCGGTGCGATTCATGGCGCTGTGCGAGACGATGCTGGGGGCCTTGCCGGAAAATCACGCAGAGGTGGAGTAGCCAGCACCAAAGCTTCGGCTTCATGTGCACGTCGCTGCCGCCCGAAAAACAAGCAGACCTGCCGCATTGCCAGTTCACGAACCAGGATGGTTTCATATCCCTTGGAGCGCGATCCTCCTGCTGGAGCCTCAGCTGTCAGCACCTCCTCCCGGCTGACACGGTCCGTATCTCGCTTGGGACCCTTGGCCGACGTTTCCCGCTTGGCTTGCCGGGTTCGCGGTTCGTCGCCTTTTCCATGCCGGACAATTTGAACGGCGGCCGCCGCGGCAGGTTCTTCAATCGCGCGATCTCGTCGAGCAAGTCCTGGTTCTCAACCTGCAGGGTAGCACGAGCCATTTCGGTCTTTTCGAGCTCGTCCCGCAGCTCGGCCACCTGTGCCTCGAGGGCCCCAAGCCGCTGCGACAGATCGACAACGAGCCGGCGCAAGGCGTCGGGAGGCAGCGTCTCAGATCCATCGTCCGAAAGCGGGCCCATGCCCTATGGAATCAGACATCTGCCACAGGCGCAACGATCATGCCCGAAAATCTGCCCCAGTTATCCCCTGCCCCTGTCTAAAACTATCAACCAGACAAGTGATCTTACCCTCATGTCCGCAATTTTTTTCTATAACGAGGATTACCGGCACACCTTCTAGAGTAGCCTACAAAATATCAAAGACCTCCCTGACGGCGTTAGCGACGTCGGGGACAAGCCAGTGGCCAACGGCCTGCAAATAGCTGGAGCAGTCAGGAAATGCTGAATCCTTGGGCTAACCGGACCTAGCGACACTTGCCGCAGAAGCATCTTCAAATGACCGTTTTATACACCCAAATAACATTGTAAGCCGGCGCATTGTGGCCATGGAAGACGGCGCGCGCCAGGCCTGTGGAGGCTCAACGGCTGTCGATCAAGCCGGTGTTCTACCGGGATCCCGCAGCCACTGATCCGATCTACGCGGACCGTTCAGGCAAGAGTGTCATGCCTTGATTTTTGACCTTGTCGATGACGCACCGACGACGTTCACCTCGTTTAGCCTGGGAGCCCGCGCAGATTTTCATGGCCTCCTCGATGCGGATGCCGTGCCGGTCCCTGACAGTCGCGGCGCACTGGCGTATATACCAGGCGGCATAGGCTGGCTGCGAGAGGATGATGAGCAGAACGACGAGACCCTTCATCCGAGCCCTCCCGGTGTCTTGCTCCACATCGCCCACTTGTGGACAACCTTCCTTTCAGGAAGTGGTCTAGGACGAAAAGCGCTCCTGCGACGGCATTGCATCGCTGCTCCTACCGCCTTCGGCACGCGAAAGCCTCGCAATTGCTGGAAAGCCGAGCATGCTTCGTGGGTGTCGGTTTCCGTGGCAGCCTTGAATACCAGCCTGGTTTTGGACGTGAGGTTCTGCAATGCGTGCTCTCCTCCCGGCCCCTTCTGCTGCTCCCCTGCCCTCTTTCGTTGGTGGCTCCGTAACCGGCCGGCCAGTATAGTTTCGATCGCCGACACTGCCGGTGCGCTGCTGAACCAGCTTGATCCAGGCACGGTCGCCGCTCTTCAGGCAGCGACCCCTGACTGAACCCTGCACGACGCGTATATGGAACTCGCTCGGCGCGTCGAGGTCTTCGACGTCCTGGCAGACAAGGTGCGCAAGATTTCCGATAAAACCGAGTCCGGTGAGGATCAGTTCACCCTGGACATTTGGGTGGCAACAATGGCCCGTCTCTAGACCTCACTATGTTCGAGACCAGCGGGCCGCCGTGAGCGAGGGGCTTAAGCAGTCGCTTAGAGCATTCTAGGAGAGAAAACCGCAGCCAATGGGGCTGCCTGCATGAGGTCGGCCTGCGTTGGGTCAGCAAGGGGAAATGCCCCCTCCTCCCTCAACTGCCGCTGTCGATCGCGGCGAACGTTGTTTGCAGGTTGCCCGCGTTCAAGGTGTAGTGGGAATTCCCACCAAGTAGAACGGTGGCCTTCCGCTCCGCATCGCATGCATTGAAGGTGACCTCAGCTCCTGTCTCACGTCTCGCACTGCAAGAACGTGGCCGACTTAGCAGCGCACGTTGCCTGATTAGCAATGACGATCCTCAGTTCGACCAAGAGCGGCCTACTAATGACCGAGAGAGCGCTTGGCTTTCCACTGATGCTCGGTTGCGATCTCCGCTCAAGGTTTGCCTGAGGTCCCGGACAGGCGCTCGAAAGCAGTCACGGGGTTGCGGGACCTGAACGGGATCATCAACCCGCTTCCCACGAGATCCAGGCGGCCGCTGATCTCGCCATGTGCGAAGGGTCAGAACCCTGCAAAGCAATCGTGGATCCCGGACTTCGGCATCACGTAGGACGCTTTACGCCCGGAGCAACGGTCTCCGGTCCCGCAATTCCTGTCCCTGCTCCGACATGAACTGCCCTGGCAGGGTTCTAAGCTTGATCTGCGTTCGCAGACCGACGCCCCCCGCGCCTGCGTGATAAGCCGTCACTGAACCAAGCCGCCATGAGAAAAACCGGGAACAGCGCGTGTTGTCGTCCGCAGGTCCGGCGCAGCTGAAGCGGTCATGGGATCAGGCACCCCGGATTATCGTGAAGCCTACAGTCTCGCCGAACAGTTTGCCCGCGGGCAAGATGAATAGAAGTCGAAGTTTAATGGTGAGCCTAATGACCTGCAATTCCCCGCATCAGCTAATTGGTTCATCACGGAATGTGGCGACATCACAAGTAGGAACAACCAAGCGACATGGCCCATGAGCAATTTTCGGAAGGCGGTAGCCAAGATGGTCACCAGGGCTGTCGTCGGGCGCATCCCGGCTGACTGTTTGTTTCTGTACTCAATGGAACACCGTCTCTGCCAGGCGGCGTTAGCTCGGCGAGGCGCGCAGCCGGATCTCCGAGGCTACATTTGGCCTGTCAGCCGCGGTCCCGCCCGGCAACTACGCTAATTTCGTTTCGGTGCAGGAAGTGTCGATCTCGAACGCAATTTGCCCGCGGGCAAACTGTTGGCCACGTTCTCCACTACGACGTGCTGCAGATCACAGGCAGACTACCACCTTGCCGGACGCAGCTGTGGGGATTGTCGGCTCGCGGAGTGTCATTAGTGGATGGTCAGCCAGGCGGACGACCACACAATGAGCGCCTGCACCGTTTCAGAGGCTTGTTTTCTGGGAAGTTAACAGTCTGCCCGCGGGCAAGTCATTGTCCGGAGAAATATGCCGATGCCAGAAGGCCACCTGACAGACCGACACAAGTCCCAAGACCGGATGAGGGCCACCAGGCACATTTAGCTTCGGGGCCTATATAGACTTCCGACTGGACGCAGATGACACGGGGCGCCGTCATGTTCCGTCGTCGGCGAATGTCGCTCTTGCGATCTCCGGGACGGGGAATTGCCGGTTGAGGCGCAGACACTGGAGAACGTGGCTGAAGCCGATTACCTCCGGTTCTATTTGAGTGAGCGTGTCAGGGCGCCGGAGCCTGATCTCCCTGTACGGGGGTGAGCACGGTGAAATGCTGCCGGATGGCCGTTATGATACTCCGGTGTTTCCAAAGCGGTTTCAACCTTTTCGAGCGTGCCTGTTCGGCAACTGCGGAACGGCTATGTCCCGTTTTGGGAGACGCGAGCAGCCGAGCACATGGGTCAAGAGATGGAACATCGCGTATGGCGCGACATCCGGTCGAGCAGCGCTATCGGGTCGAAGCTGGATCGTCGCTTGCCGGCCACCAGGCTTTGATAGTATGCGCGCATGTTTCGGACACGGCCGTGCAGCTGTACCATGATTAGAATGCTGATGGCTGAAGCTCGCTCTCCAAATTGTACTCGGGCAACTTCCAACAGGCTTCTGTCGATCCCGATCATGGGCGCGATCATCTCAGCGTGCTTCGACACGTCGCCCCAGTCACGGAGCGGTTGCGTAGCAAAACACATGGCTTCGCTGCAGGTGGTCTCTATCTTCTCCAGCAATCTTGCTTCGTTGCACTGCGTACTCTCGGTTTGCGATCGGATATCTTCGTCTGCCAGTGCCGGCTTCTTATCAAGGTCTTCTGTTTGGGACATTGATTGGTGACGGTCATTCTGACCGCCAGCGACGGCCAGATCTTCTGCCAGCAGGGCAGGGGCCTCGGGGTCATTCGAACAATCCTCTGACAGCAAGTGAGCGTCAAGGTCTCTTAGGATCGACTGAAGATCCCTCGAGTCATGCTTGCGTCGTAGTGCCTTCCGGATTTCGGCTGTGTCGACGTCAACTTGCCTGCGGGCATCGGCCTCTGCAAGGCGGGCAAGGATCAACGTCCGAAGGTGGCGCTTGAGGGCTTCTTCCTCCCGATGGGCGGACAGCAGGGAGGTCCATCTCTCAATCCCTAAGATCATGGGACTGAGGTCGAACCCAAAAGCTTCCAGCGACCCGTCGACAGGATTGCGGGTGGAGAAGCGCTTCCTGTTGGGGCTGTCCGTGCGCCGCACCAGTCCGGCATCGATCAGGCGGGCGGCGTGGCGGCGAATTGTCTTCTCGCTTAAACCTCCCAGGCGCCGCTGAAGCTCCCGGTTGGAGGCGAAGCAGGTGTGGCCCTTTCCGGGCCTCAAGAACCCGACCATTGTCTCCAGGGTGCGAATTACTTCGCTCTTGATCCCGATCGAGGCGGCTGCTTCTCGAACCACCCTGAATGCGGCCCAGACGTCCATGTCCTTACGCGCAGACAAGGGGGAGCCGATCGCCGATGCGTGCATCGGCGTGATTGCTTTCACATATGTCATGGTCCTATCGCTTGGGCGACCGCAGCCCCATACGTATCCGATCCCTGGCCGCTTCCTCACGGAAACGTGGGCAAAGTTATTCCGTCAACCGAATCGGTTGTTCTTGACGGATCGGAGGAGAGGGAATAGACCTGAGGGTGCGAATCTACAGATCAGGGCTCTCCGGGGGGATACTTCGGGGGGCTCTTCTTTTTTACGGTCTCCGTTGCTCTCCTTTCTTGTTCGGGTTGACAGAAGGGGAGGGGCTCAGCCCTCGCCCCGGTTTTTCTGCCACTGTTCGTGAAGAAGGCGGACGGCGTCGTCTGCGTTCTCTTCGAGCCACTGGCCGAATTCAGGCTGATGATGAAGGGAGATATTCAAGGACAGTAGCCTGTGGCTCCTCTTCATGTTTCCGATATGGCGTCCTCCGATATCGAAACGCCGAGGAGGAGGACCGGATTGCCCACGGGCAATCTGTTTTTCTTCACCAGATGCCATAGATGAAATCTGTTCATTACCAGAAACTTGGGCTGATCTCTTAAAGTTGTCTGGACCTTTTGCCCGAGCAAGTTCCAGCAGATGGGCAAACCGGGCGTTGCTGGTCAAGGACGTCCAGTTTGGACCGGTAAAGTCGAGAAGGGCTGCCAGATCGACAGCGTGATCACGGGCCAACAATGCCAGTTCAGTCCAGGGCCGGCGACCCACGTCGGGGGCAGGGCCTACAGCGGCCAAAACCGCCTCAGGGATGTTTTCGGCCACGGTTACCATGCGCGAGACTGCGGCCGCGTCGATCCCGAGCGCGTCCTGGATCACCTTGGTGGAGAAGGACCCCTCACGCAGCGCCAGGACGAACATGGCCTTCTCTATGAAAGAGGGGTCAACCCGGAGGTTGTTTTCTTGGCCTTGGGCAATGATTGCTGCTTCGTCCTCAAGGCTTCTGATGATCGCCTTGACGGTGAACCCCGGCCCAAGAGAGCGGATGGCAGCGAGGCGCCTGCGACCATATACGATCGAGAACCGGTTCATACGGCCCCTGATCGGACGCACCAAGATCGGCACTTGCTGGCCGTGGTCGCGTATGCTCTCAGCCAGCTTCCGGATACTTTCGGGATCAAACTCCATCCGGTCTTTCACACCGCCCTGATCGATATGGGCGGGGTCCAGCTCTCGGATAGCGTTGGCTGAAACCGAGCGCATAGACTCGCGCAGGGAGGTGATGGCAGGAGCCCCTGTCTCGCGGGAGGCAGGCGAGGCGTTGGCAGGATCAGGGGAGGCCTGTTCGATCGCGAGATCGAGGATGTTCTTGCGTCCCATCATCGCCCCCAGGCTTTTTGGATCAGGCCCTCAATCTCGTCACCGACAGCGTTCGCGCTCTGAACGGCGCGATCGAGCGTCTTCTTGACGAAGTTTGAAGGTTCAACCTCGTAGACCGTCTGCTGCGTCATACCGGCATCGCTGATTGCCGTGGACTTCAGCATCGGCTCGACCAGCACCTCTCCGCCCAGGATGGCGCGGAGGTAGGAGGCCATCTGAGTTTGAGGACCGTCGGAAGGCTCGTAGCGGGTAAGGAGGAATTTGACGAAGTCCCAGCTCACCGGCATTCCACTATGCTTCTCGATGGTCTGGACGAGCTCGCCAGACATCTTGAGGAACTGGGACATGGAAGCGATGTCGAGCATGCTGGGGACCACCGTCACCACGAGAGCCGTAGACGCTGCCAGGGCGGACAGCGTCAGAAAGCCCAGCTGCGGCGGGCAGTCGATGATCACGAGGTCATATTGATCCTGGACGACGTCCAGCTGAATGGCAAGCCGCTCCTCGAAACCGGGCGTGACACGCTTCTGGAGCGCATAGGCCGTGGTCGTCTCGTATTCCGACAGAACAAGACCGGCGGGCACGAGGTCGAGATTGTGGAAGTAGGTCTTGAGGATGACCTCCTCGATCGAAACCTGGTCATCGTCGTAGCGCAAGGCGTCGTAGATCGTTCCGCTTTCCTGAAACTCGAGTTCGGGCCTATAGCCGAACAGTGTCGTTAAGGAAGCCTGGGGATCGAGATCAACAGCCAGAACTCTGTAACCTCTGAGTGCATACCTCTGGGCAAGGTGTATCGCCGTGGTGCTTTTGCCCGAACCCCCTTTAAAATTGACCACGCTCAGGACCTGAAGCCGGTCCGACGGTTCCCTTCGGCCGGGCCGAAAGCTTGAAGCGTTCTTGCCGGTCCGGAACATGTGATCCCGGATACCGTCCATATCCTCGGCGGAATACCAGCGGTAGCCGCGGGCATCGACCTTCGCCGGAGGGAACTCTGGGTCTTCATTGCTCCTGATGCGGAGGTTGGAGGGGGAGATGCCGGTGAGGTCGCACATCTCGCGGGCCGAGAAGAGCCTGAGGGTCTTACTGCCTTCGGGTTTGTAGGCGTTCTTCATTTGCCGGTCGAGCGAGTCAGCCAAGTTGTCGGCGAAGGACGTGATTCGCACGGCATCGATGGCGCGACGCTCTTGAGAAAGGCTCATGTCGTTCATACTACGTGCCCTAAAACGGTCCCTGAGTAGGGTTCATCTCAACATCTTGAGGGGGTAAACGGCCGATTGACAGGTTTCGTGCGTCAATTGAAGATGCCCCCATTAACTTGACTGGTGCCACGCAACATATTTTTCGGCAATCATTTTCTGCATCAGTTTGTGAATTGCCAACGCAGTGAGTTAGCGCCTGACCATGAGCATTCCGTTCAGATGCTTGAATCTAATGGATAAAACATCATCATTCAATGGGAAGGGATCTTCAAGTGTGACATTGCCTACAGCCTCTGGAGGAGAATGCACGTAATCCATCATCCGTTCTGCGACTCACATCCTTGTCCGGCGAGACCGACAGCCCCACCGACTCGAGCTTCGGGCTGTCAAGCACACCGGGCAGGAAGCGGACGTGCAGCGAGCGACCCGCGCGATCTAGGATGCGGGGATCACGACCCTCTCGAAGGCTGACAATGCTTTGGAGGGTGTCCAGCGACCATCTGGCGGCGCAGCGCCATGTCGCCACCTGAACGAGAAGGCAGGGCGAGGCAGAGGAGGGTCTCGCTAGAGCCTTTGCTGGTGCCGAGCTGGAGCGCGCCGAGCCCATGCGGTTCTCTCCTGGGCGCCCAAACTCATCATTCATATCCGCGATCAGTCTAGACCCTGGAAAGCAAGGGTCGAGACTGGAAGCGCTTACAGCGAGACTTCGACTGCCTGGTCCCGCAGCAGGGCATCCACAAGGCAGGAACAGTCTGGCTGGCCGGACCCCGTCGCTCTTCGCTAAAGTGGTTGCTGACACTGGTGCGGGAGAGATTGAACTCGATCCGCCGCGCCCTGCGTTTCTTCGCGACCTTGACGAAGCCTGCAGCGGGGTAGACTTCACCCGAGGTGCCGACCGCCATGTAGATCGAGACCCGGCTCATCGCAGCTTCGATCTCCTCGAGATACATGTGCGTCTCGACGTTGCTGCCGGGAACGGCAATGTGTCATTGGCCCTTGCACGCCGGGGCGCGGCGGTGGTGTCCACCGACTATGTGCCCGCCCTCCTTGAACGCGGGCAGCGGCGCGCCGAGGCAGAGGGCCTGCCGCTTGCCTTCCAGGTGGCGGATGCCGAGGCGCTGCCCTTTGCGGATGGCAGCTTCGATGCGGTCGCCTCGACCTTCGGGGTGATGTTCGCCCCGACCAGGACCGCGCTGCGGCCGAGATGCTGCGCGTCTGTCGCCCCGGCGGCCGGCTCGGGCTGGCCAACTGGACCCCCGACAGCTTCATGGGCGAGGTGTTCCGAACGTTGGGGCGCCATCTTCCTCCGCCTGCCGGTCTGAAGCCGCCGTCCCGCTGGGGGGACCGCGCCTGGATCGAGTAGACGTTCGGCCCGACAGCCACCTCGCTCAACTTCACGCTGAAGTCCTTCGTTTTCCGCTATGCTTCTGCGCAGGACTTCCTGGATGAGTTCCGCCGCTTCTATGGTCCCATCCACAAGGCTTTCTTGGCGCTTGACGCGCCAGGGCAGCAGGCCTTCGAGCACGACCTGCTTTCCCTCATGGCCCGCTTCAACGATGCAAGGGACGGTACTCTCCGCCTGCCGTCCGAATATGAAGAGATCGTGATCACCAAGGCCTGAACGGTCATCGCGGGCCTGGCCCTGGGCGTTGCAGGGCCGACGCATCCCCCGACTGCCCGGCGCGCCGTGACAAGGACGTCGCGCCGGGACACTGATGGCTGCGGCGGTCAGGGACGCGCTTCAAGGATCAGCTTGAAGGGCGTCTGCGTCGCCTTGCGGACACGGGAAAAGCCCGCATCGCGGCAAACCTGTGCCAGCCGAGCCTCGCCAGCCTGTGCGCCTAGGACATGCGTTCCCTTTTCCCAGATCGCATGAGCGCAACACAGCCAGGTGGAACCGGTATGATAGATCCGGCCGATCGGGTTCAGGTTCTCCTCGACCCGGTCCGATGCCGCAGGCTCGACCAGCATCAGGGTGCCGTCCGGGGCCAATGCTTCCCGCGCGCGGCGGGTGGCCTCGACCCGCCCTTGAACCTCGGCGTTCGGATGCCTGACCGGCCGCTCGTGCCTTCGCATCCATCGCCCGCTTCAAGCGGACGATGGCTTTTCCTTATGTCGCATCGACCTGCGCGCCTGCGGGTTGCGTCCCGCTTCAGCCGATGATCCGGTTGAAGGTGGCCGAGGGCCGCATCACGGCCTCAACCTTGGCGGGGTCGGTGTGGTAATAGCCGCCCAGGTCGGCCGGCTTGCCCTGCCCTTCCGCCAGTTCGGCTACGATCGTGGACTCGTTTTCGACCAGGGCCTTCGCGATCGGGGCGAAGTGACGGGCCAGTTCGGCATCGCCCTTCTGCTCGGCCAGGGCCTGCGCCCAGTAGAGCGCGAAATAGAAGTGGCTGTCGCGGTTGTCGGTCTGGCCGACCTTGGGCAAGGGCGAACGGTTGTTGTCAAGCACCCCCTGGGTCGCCACGTCCACCGCCTCGCCCAGGACGCGGGCCTTCGCATTGCCTTTGGCCTCGGCCAGGAACTTCAGGCTTTCCCCCAGGGCGCAGAACTCGCCCAGCGAATCCCAGCGAAAGTGGTTTTCCTCCATGATCTGCTGGACGTGCTTGGGCGCCGATCCCCCTGCCCCCGTCTCGAACAGGCCGCCGCCGTTCATCAGCTTCACGATGGACAGCATCTTGGCGCTCGTTCCCAACTCCAGGATCGGGAACAGGTCGGTCAGATAGTCGCGCAGCACGTTGCCGGTGATGGCGATGGAGTTCTCGCCCTTGCGGATGGTTTCCAGCGTCAGGCGCGTCGCCTCGCGCGGGGCAAGGATCCGGAACCTGTCCGACACGCCCTCGGCTTCCAGGATCGGCTTGACGTACCTGATCAGCTCTGCGTCATGGGCGCGGGTCTCGTCCAGCCAGAAGATCGCCTGGCAGCCCTCGGCCTTCTGGCGCGAGATCGCCAGTTTCACCCAGTCCTCGATCGGTGCCTGCCGGGTCGAGGCCGCGCGCCAGATGTCGCCCGCCTCGACCTTGTGCTGGTGCAGCACGTCGCCATTGGCCAGCACGATCCGCACCGTCCCGTCATGCGGGATCTCGAAGGTGGTCGGGTGCGAGCCGTATTCCTCGGCCTTCTGCGCCATCAGGCCGACGTTCTGCACCGTGCCTGCCGTGGACGGGTCCAGCGCGCCGGTCTCCTTGAAATAACGCACCGACTCCTCGTAGACCGCCGCATAGGAGCTGTCGGGGATCACGCAGTTGGTGTCCGCGGCCTTCCCGTCCGGGCCCCAACCCTTGCCACCTGCGCGCAGCAGCGCCGGGATCGAGGCGTCGATGATGACGTCCGAGGGGACATGCAGGTTGCTGATGCCCTTGTCCGAGTTCACCATGTACATCGGTGGACGGTCAGCCATGACGGCGTCGATGTCGGCCAGGATGTCCTTGCCCTCGGGCATGGCGGCCACCCGTTCCAGCAGGGTGCCGAGGCCCGAGTTCGGGTCCACGCCCGCCGCCTCCAGCGCCGCGCCATGCTTGTCGAACACCGGCTTCAGGAACTGCTTCACCGCATGGCCGAAGATAATCGGGTCCGAGACCTTCATCATCGTGGCCTTCAGGTGGATCGAGAACAGGACGCCATCGCGCTTCGAGGCCTCGATCTGTTCGGCGAGGAACGAATCCAGCGCCTTGGCCGACATGAAGGTGGCATCCACCACGCTGCCCGCCGGATAGGTCACGCCGTCCTTCAGAACGGTGACCGAACCGTCACCCGCCACCAGTTCGATGCGCGCCTTTCCAGCCTGTTCGCCGGACAAGGTGGCCGAAATCTCGTTCGAGCGGAAATCATTGCCGGCCATGGTGGACACGCAGGTCTTGCTGTCGGCGGACCATTTCCCCATCGAATGCGGGTTGGCCTTGGCATAGTTCTTGACCGCCACGGCGGCACGCCGGTCCGAGTTTCCTTCGCGCAGCACCGGGTTCACGGCCGATCCCTTGATGGCGTCGAAACGGGCACGGATCGCCTTTTCCTCCTCCGTGGCCGGCTCCTCGGGATAGTCGGGAATGTCATGGCCCTGCGACTGCAGTTCCTTCACCGCCGCCACAAGCTGCGGGACCGAGGCGCTGATGTTGGGCAGCTTGATCACATTGGCCTCGGGCGTTTTCACGAGTTCGCCCAGTTCGGCCAGGTCGTCGGACTGGCGCTGTTCGGCGGTCAGGCGTTCGGGAAAGGCAGCTTTGATCCGCCCGGCCAGCGAGATGTCGCGGGTTCCCACCGTCACTCCGGCAGCCGAGGCGAAGGCGCGGATGATCGGCAGAAGCGAGGCCGAGGCAATCTGCGGGGCTTCGTCGACCTTGGTGTAGATGATGTCGGGGTTGGGCAGATCAGCCATGTCTTGAACCTGTCTTGCTTACGTTGATACCAGCGTGTCCCGGCCTTAGCAGAGGATAAGGGCGGCGTCAGTTCCTGAGTGTCGCCGCACGGAAGTTATGAGCGAGCGTTGTCACCCGGACGCAGGACCGTGGATCGGCCCGCAGCGCGGGCCGTGTGGAAAAGAGGATGCCGAGGGAAGCCATGCTGACGTCCTGGACCTTACGGCAAGACGTCTGCAAGCATCTTGATGGATGTGCTCGCCAGAAAGATCCCGAACGCCTTGCGCAGGTGCGACGGTGCGATCGTATGAGCCGCACGGGCACCCATGGGCGCGAACCACATGCTGGTCACGACGATCGCCAGCAGAGCCGCGAGGTTCACATAACCCAGCGACAGCGGCGGCAGGCCCTCGCGGCCGAAGCCGTTGAAGATGTAGCCCAGCGTTCCCGGCAGCGCGATGATCAGCCCCACGACCGAAGCAGTCCCTACGGCACGGCGCACGGGATAGCTGAAGACGCTGAGGACCGGGACGGTCAGCGTGCCACCTCCGATGCCCATCAGCGTCGACAGGGTGCCGATCCCGCCAGCCATACCGGCCTGCACCGGCTTGGCCGGCAGGGCCGCGAAGGGATGCCAGCCTTCGCGTGTGAACAGCATGTAGGCGGCGACGATTGCGGCAACCATGCCGAAGACGGCGGTCAGCAAGGTGCCAGGCGCAAAGCGCGCGATCAGGACTCCGACAAGAACGCCTAGACCCACAAAAGGAGCCCAGAAGCGCAGCAGCGTAGCATCCACGGCGCCCTTGGCGCGATGCGTGCGGATCGACTGGAGAGAGGTCGGGATGATCGTCGCCAGCGAGGTGCCGACGGCGATATGCGCGCGCAACGCCATGTCCACATCAAAGGCCGCAAGCACATGATAGAGCACCGGCACGATGATGATGCCGCCCCCGACGCCGAGAAGCCCGGCAAGGAAGCCAGAGATGCAGCCGCTGACGGCAAGCACGAAGGTGAAGGTGGTCACGAGGGTCAAAGACAGGGGCATTGCGCTCTCCGGCGGGAAGAAGCGGCCCCCGAAGGGGCCGCGACGGGGATGTCAGACCACCTTGACGGTGATGCTGTCCACGCCCTCGACATGGCCGGTCATCACGTCGCCCCGGACCACGGCACCCACGCCCGCCGGGGTGCCTGCGAAGATCACGTCGCCGGGGCGCAGTTCGAACAGGCGCGACAGGTAGGAGATCATTTCCGGCACCTTCCAGATCATCTGGTTCAGGTCGCCTTCCTGGCGCGGCTCTCCATTGACCTCGACCCGGATCGCGCCCTGCGTGGGATGACCGACCTCGGACACGGGATGGATGGCCGAGCAGGGCGCCGAGGCCTCGAAGGATTTGCCGGTCTCCCAGGGGCGGCCCATCTTCTTGGCCTGTCCCTGCAGGTCGCGCCGGGTCATGTCGAGACCCACGCCATAGCCGAAGACGCAGTCCAGGGCCTTGTCCAGCGGGATGTCGGTGCCACCGGACTTGAGCGCCACGACCAGTTCGATCTCGTGATGTACGTCGCTGGTCTCGGTCGGATAGGGAAAGTCCTTGCCGGGCGGGACGATCGAGTCGGGGTTCTTCTGGAAGAAGAAGGGCGGCTCTTTATTCGGATCGTGGCCCATCTCGATGGCATGGTCCGCGAAGTTCCGGCCCACGCAATAGATGCGGCGCACGGGGAACAGCTTGTCGCTGCCGGCCACCGGGATCGTGGGGATGGGCTCGGGCACGAAGACATAGTCCGCCATCTTGGTCATCTCGTTCATCATCTCGCTCCTGCGTAGTATTCGATGCGTTTTTCTGCGTTTTCCACGATCGCCGACAGCACCATTGCCGCGGCGAAGAGAACTATCGTAAGGGCCCAGAACCGTTCCATGTCGAAGCTGCGGGAATACAGTTCGAACAGTTCGCCGTATCCGATCACGGCGACAAGGATCTGGCCAATGACGACCCCCTTGACCCCCCGGATCACCCCGATGCGGATCCCGGCAAGGATCTCGGGCAGCGCCGAGACCAGGATGATCTTGCGCATGATCGTGGCCTGCGACGCGCCATAGGATCGCGCCATGTCCACCAGCGATGCCGGCACCTGCATGACGCCCGCGCGGGCATCCAGGACGATGATCCAGACGGCGAACAAGAAGACCGTCACCACGATCGTCGCCTCGCCCATCCCGAACAGGATCATCAGCACCGGCACCAGAGCCGACAGCGGCGCGCTGACGAAGATGTTCACCCACAGGCCGAAGATGTTGTCGATGATCTTCACCCGGCCCATCATCACGCCCAGCGGCACGCCGATGCCGATCGCCAGGGCCATGCCGATCACGAAGGACCGGATCGTGACAAGCGTGGCGTTCTGCCAGGAGTTGGTCTGCACCAGGTCGAAGCCTGCGGCGATGATCGCGCTCATCGGCGGGATCAGGAAGATCACGTCAAGCTGGCCGACGATTTCCCAGATCAAGGCCCAGACGATCAGCGAGGCCATCATGGGAATGCGGTAACCGAACAGGGTCATGGCCGGTCACTCCGCATAATGGCGCAGGCCCTGCCAGATCTCCTCGACCACGTCGAGATAGCCTGGATCGCGCCGGATGTCGTCGGGATTGGCGGTGCGGTCGATCCTGGGGTCGATGATGTTCGACACCCGGCCCGGCCGCGGGGACAGCAGCACGATCCGGTCCGAGACATAGACCGCTTCCTCGATCGAGTGCGTGACGAAGATGAAGGTCTTGCGCTCCATCTCGACCAGGCGCAGCAGATCCTCCTGGAACTTGCGGCGGTTCTGCTCGTCCACGGCCGAGAAGGGCTCGTCCAGCAGCAGCACGTCGGCATTCACCGCAAAGGCGCGGGCGATGCCGACCCGCTGGCGCATGCCCCCCGACAGCTCGTGGGGATACTTGTCCTCGAAGCCCTGAAGCCCGACCTCCTCGATATAGCGCCGGGCGATGCGGTTGCGCTCGGCCGCGGCCATGCCTTTCAGTTCCAGCCCGAAGCCCACGTTGCGCAGGACCGTGGCCCAAGGCATCAGCGCGAAGTCCTGGAAGACGAAGGCGCGTTCCGGCCCCGGCCCGGTGACGGCGCGGCCGTTCACGATGATCTGCCCCGAGGTCGCCGGCACCAGGCCTGCGATGATCTTCAGAAGCGTGGTCTTGCCGCAGCCCGAGGGGCCCAGCAGCGTCGTCAGCTTGCCCCGTTCGAATTGCAGGTCGATGCTGCGCAACGCCTCCACGCTGCCATAGTGCTTGGAGATCGCCTCGACCCGGACGACGGGATCATGGGTGACGACGCTGGCGGGATCGAAATCTTCCTTCGCAAGTGCGTTGACGGTCATTTCAGCTCCTCCTCTTTTCGGGGCGCATGACATTGGTCTCGAACCACTGCAGCAGGGCCAGCGTCACGGTGGACGCCGCGATGATGGCGGCGACGGCCGCATACATATGCGCATAGTTCGCGACGGAACGGTGGTATGTGATCAGGTCGCCGATCCCCGTGGGGGTGATCAGCAGTTCGGCCAGCATGACGCCGATGAAGCCTGCAGCCACGCCCAGGCGCAAGCCCGCGAAAAGAACAGGCGCCGCGTCGGGAATGATGATCTTGAAGATCTGCTGGCGCCGCGTGCCCTGGAACGACCGGCACATGTCCACCAGCGAGGGGTTCACATGCCGCACCGCCTTGTAGGAGTTCAGAACGATCACGGGCAGCGCCAGCATGATGACGGCCAGCGTCTTGGCCACAAGACCGATGCCATAGACAAAGGTCACCAGCGGCACCAACGCGGCCATGGGCGCGGCCTGCAAGACGATGAAGACAGGGGCAAGAAGCCATTCCACCCTGTCCGACAGGCCCATGACGATGCCCAGCGTGATCCCCAGCAGCGCCGAGACGGCAACACCCAGAACCAGCGGCTGCAGCGTCAGGAAGAACGCCCGGATCATCGTCCCGTCCCCGACCATCTCGAAGAACGCCGCAAGCGTGTCGAGGAAGGTGGGGAAGGCAAAGCTGATCGGGATGCGGCCGGCGATCTCCCATGTCGTGAAAAGGACCGCAAGCGACAGAACCACCCAGAAGGACCGGCGCCGTTCGGCGAACAGGCGCAGTGCCTCTCTCGTGGTGGCCGCCGGGGCCACCACCTTCACATCCTGTGACATGACGCTCATTTCACTGAGTTCCGATCTTGCCGAGTACGCCGTTCAGGGCGGTCAGATCCCAGAAATCCTCGACCTTCAGGTCCTCGGGATTGCCTTCGAGTGCGCCCGACGCGGTGTAGAAGGCAAAGTCGCTGCGCGCGGCCTCTTCTCCGCCGCCGTTCATGGGAAGGGCATCCTTCATGCCCGAGTAGTACGGCTCGATCTCGGCCACCATCTCGGGCGTGGCGTCGGGCAACAGGTTGTACTGCTCGCGCAGCTTGGCGACGACCGTGGGATCGGCGGCGATCTGACGCCAGGTCGTCACGACGGCCTCGACAAGTTTGGCGACGTCCTCGGGGTTTTCGGCAAGGTACTCCGTGTTGGCGAACATCGCCTCGTCGGTCGCCTCGACACCGTCCAGCGGCAGGAAGGTGAACTCGTCGGGCGCCTCGGCCTCGAGAACCCGCTTGCCCGAGGAGTCGACGATGGTGGCCTTGACGTTGCCTTGCAGCAGCGCGCCGGTCCGCACCTCGGCCCCCGGGACATAGGCGACGCTGGAATACTTGATGCCGTGCTTGTCGGCCATCATCTGCATGATCGCCTCGGTTCCCGAGCCGCGCGAATGGACGGCGATCTCCTGACCGTCCAGGTCGGCCCATTCATCATAGAATTCGGTATTGACCACCGGATACATCTGCAATTCGCTCAGTTGCAGGAAGATCCTGATCGGCGCCTTGACCTTCTGCAGCAGCGCGTAAGGCCCGCCGATGCCGATGTCCGCCTGGCCGCTGACGACCGCCTGCGCGGCGATGTCCTCGCTTTTCAGAAAGGTCGTCTCGATCTCGACGCCCTGTTCCTTCGCGCGCTCCATCGCGATGAGCAGCCCAAGGGTTTCGACGGTGGCGATGTCGCCGAAGGCGACGCGCATCGGATCGGCGGACGCTGCTGCTGGAATGGCCAGGGCCAGGGCCAGAGCGGAAACAACGGCTCGCGACTGCGTCATGTCAGCAAGAATTCCCATCTTTTTTCCTCCCCAAGATCGGGCTCCTCCAAGCCCATTGCAAACCAATGCTGCATTGATATGGATGTTGGATCAATGGTTTTTTGAGATCGTTCCCGCGGCTTTAAATATTAAAGTTGGCAATCAGCATATTAACCCATACATTCGGGGAAGCTGCATGAGTTGACATCGTCAACGCAACGTTCGATTATGAACCAATATTATGATTGGTTTGAACATGCAGCAGATCTCGGTGTCGCCTCTCGACAAACTGCGCGCTTATCTTGAAGGCGCCGATCTCGGCGACGACGGCCGCCTGCCCCCTGAACGGGAATTGGCAGAAACCCTGGACATGGGCCGCACAGTGCTGCGCAAGGCGCTTGCAACCCTGCAAGGGGAAGGGGTCGTGTGGCGCCATGTCGGCAAAGGCACATTCATGGGCGAACGGCCAATTGACAGGGTAAGCGACATCAACGCGCTTGTCTTGCGCACCAATCCGACCGAAGTCATGGCGGCACGCCTCGCCTTTGAACCGGAAATCGCGCGTCTCGCCGCCGTGAATGCCACCGGCGCGCAGATCAACGAACTGCGCGCCTGCGCCCAGAAATGCCGTCAGGCACCGACATGGCGTCAGTACGAGCATCATGACAATCGCCTCCACCGTGCCGTGGGCGAAGCGACGCAGAATTCCCTGCTGCTTGGCTTGCTCGACACGATGACGACCGTGCGCCGCGCCGTGACCTGGGGCCGTCGCCGCGACAACCCGGGCAGGCCTCCACGCGACCACCACAGCTTCGAGCAGCATGACCGCATCGTGGAAGCCATTGCAACACGCGACGGTCAAGCAGCGGCAGATGCGATGAGGACGCATCTCCGGTCCGTGGAGCAGAACCTGCGGGACAGCCTTGGGTATTGAGTGATGCTTGGAGTGAACCCCTCGGGCTGGACCACATCGCACCATCTGAACTAAGCCGCCTTCTGGGCGAACAGGGTTTCGAACCCTTCGGGGGTTTGGTAGCCGAGGGCCGAGTGCAGTCTTTTCGAGTTGAAAATCTGCTCGATGAACATCGGCCAGCGGGCGGCCACATCGGCGAAGGTCTCGTATCCGGCCCGGTAGACCTCCTCCACTTTTAGGGTCTTCATGAAGCTCTCGGCCTGCGCATTGTGATAGGGGTTGCCGGCACTGCTCATCGAGCCGCACAAGCCCGCAGCCTCAAGAGCAACACGATAGCGCTGAGAGGCGTATTGGCAGCCCTGTCCGTATGATGGATGCAGCCCTTCGGAGGGTTTCTGCTCATAACGGCCGCGTGCAAGGCAGCAAGCGCCAGTTCCGTATCCAGGTGCCGCGACACTTGCAGTTACCCACAAATGCCTGGGTTGGTTACGATGCGTGCGCCTTCAACGAGATCAGCGAGGCGTGCGAAGCCGCGCCAGATGACGGTCGTGCCTGGTGGTGGATCGGCTGCACGGTCGAGATATCCCCCGAGACGGGCAATCGCTCTGACATAGAAGTGGAGGTCACGCGGATCGTCGCGTTTTCGGTCCGGCGTTGCACGTTCGAGCAAGCCCCGTTCGGCTTCGGTGAAGACGGCTGCTGGCGTTGCGCGTTGCGTGCCGCGACTGAGCATCGTCAGCCATGACACACGCCAGGCCACGATGCAGCACAGGGCGATGCAATTGGCCAGGCGATCGGCGGTGGCGAGGCGGATATCCTCGATCCGGCAGCCGGTCTTCAGGGTTCTGAAGAAAGTCTCGATTTTCCAGCGCAGCGCATACCATTCGAGCTTGTGCACGGCCTGCGCATGACTTTCCACCGGCAGGTTCGTGATCAGTTTCCAGAAGACGGGCGGGCGCCCTTCCGGCGGATCAAGCTCCTCGGCATGGATGATCTGAAGGGTCTGGTGTTGGTATTTCCGCTGCTTGCCGATCGGCGGGCGGACGGTCATCGTAGCATGCCGGATTGTCAGCACCGCGCGATGGGCCTGACCCTGTGCATCCCGGAACCCGATCTCGTGGGTGCCGCTGGCTTGGATCTGAGCCATCACCCTGGAGATGGTCGTATTGCCGTCCTCTGCCAGGCGGCCAACGCAACTGCGCACCAGAAAGCCAGTCCCGAGTTCTTCGGCCAGACAGTAGAGTTCGTAAATATCGCTTTCCCGATCGCCGATATGCACGCAGCGCTCGGGCGCTCCAGCCCGTTTGGTAGACAGGCGTAGATTGTCGAGCCAGCGCATGCTTTCCTTTTGCTCGATCGGAACCCGGGTCGGATTGATCCGACGCTTGAGCGCGGCGGTCCCCTTGAACTTGGACCGCGACCAGAACTTGGCAGCGGTCAAGCCGAGCGGCAGGCCGTCGGGGGTGACCGCCAGGCTGGCATGCATCAGCAAGCCGCAGACCGCATGCTTCTGGTAACGCCCTTCCTCCAGCTTGCGGCCGGTCGATATCTTCGTGAAGCCGATCTTCTCCGGCGCCGAGCGCTTGAAGGAGAATTCCGTGGTGTCCTGCAGGATCAGGATTGGGCCATCGGTGGCCCTGATCCGCAATGCGGAGGCCGCGAAATGACCCTCCATGATCTTGTCTTCACTGACATTGCCATTGGAGAAGAGGCGGTAGGCGGCCTTGGTGTTCGACCAGTCCTGAAAGGCCGTGGGCAACGATTTGCCCGGTCGTTGCCCGAGCGCCTCAAGCATTGCTCCAAGCCGCCGGTTCAGCCGTTCGTCTCCCAAATCACAGCCGGCCGTTTCCGCGTCCACCCAACTCTGCCCCATATCCGCACCTGTTTGACTGAAGGTGCCAGACAAGGAATCACGGCAGACTCCTCAGGATCAAGACCTCTCTCAGGGCCAAAGACATTTGTGGGTAACTGCAAGGCCGCGACAGCGCATACCCTATGTCCTTGCGGCTGCAGGCATCCAGGATGACGGCCAGATAGCAAAAACCGATTGCGACACGGATGTAAGTAAAGTCTCTGGTCCTCAGGCAGCTGACCCCTTAGAGGAGGAGCGCGATCATGAGCCGCGGCCTCGGCAGGGGGCTCCCATCGGCCCGGGGTGTCGGGTTGGTATGGGCCAGCTTGGCCGTCCGGTAGACAAGGGCTGCTCGTGCTCTGAGGCGCCGCGGGGTCCTCAAAGGAGGAACGACGGACCTCTCGGACTGCCGGGACAAAACCCGTGACAGATCCCCTGAAATATGGCATGGTGGGGGGTGTAGAGATGGCAGGAAATGCTCAATGTCTACACTTGTGGAATGGAGTGCCCGATGGCCCTTCGAGACACGCCCTCGACCCCCGCAGACCCAGTGCGCCCCCGGCGGCAAGCGGCTCTCGCCCGCGTCACAGCACGGTTCTGGCAAACAGATCAGCAAGACCCGCCCGGGCCGGTCCCGCCGCAGCCGGGAGACGGCCACCACGGAGGGCAAGTCCGTCTCCGCGCGGCTTTCGCCTGCCGAGGGTGAGGCCCTCGAAGCGCTGAAGGCGCGTCATGGCTTTGGTTCGAACTCGGACGCTCTGCGGGCCTTGGTGCGGGCCGCCTCGGGCATGCTTGAGGCGGATCCGGCAACGGTGGGCGGCCTCGAGGCGATCCGGGCCGAGCTGCACGAGATCGGCGTCAGCGTGAATGCGATTGCCCTTGCGGCAGGCCAGGGCCGGATCGATCCGAGCCACGAGCACTGGGCGGCACTCAGTGCCTTGCGCCAGACCCTGCCGGAGATGCGCGCCGATCTGCGGGCAGTGGTGGACGAGCAGCGCCGGCGCGGCATCCGGCTCTTTATGGCATGGAAGGAGGCGGAGCATGGCGAGCCTCTCGGATGATCTGATCGGCGAGATCCGGCTGCGCCGCGCCGGTGGCCGGGTGCCGCGCGACAGCGGGTTCGGCAAGACGAAGGGGCGACGCTCCGGGTCAGGAGGGTCGTCCTTCTCGGCGCGGGCACGCAATCTCTGGCGGGTGGGCCAGGGCTCGAACGCCGCAGTGCTGAAGAAGATCGCGCGGGGCGGCACGCAAACGCCGATCCGGCTCCAGGCGCAGCTCCGGTATCTCTTCACGAAGTCCGAGGCCGTGTTCGGCAACACCATCGGGCTTGATCCCGACGCGGAGGGGCTGACGGCCGAGCAG
>NZ_JAVCWH010000015.1 GCF_030846195.1 Paracoccus yibinensis | reverse complement strand
GCCAGGTCTGCGACCTCTTCTCCGACGAGGAATGCTACAACTACTTCAAAGCTGCAGGGTATGAGGCCGATTGAGTGCAACAGGCTTTAGGCCGATGCTCCGTTGGAAAACGATGTTGCTAACGCAGCAACCGACTGGAAAGTCTACTGGTCAGACCTTGGCTGGCATCATTTCTAAGGACAGCTTCCAGAACGTAATGCAAGCTTGGGGTAGAAGCTTGCGTTACGTTAGAGTTACTTCGGCTTCTGACTGCAGCGGAGGCATAGTCAGAACCCGTTGCTAAAATTTGGCTGCCGAACATCAAAGGTGCCGAACAATGAGCAGGCCAAGTTTGATGACCGCTTGGCCTGCTCTTTGGGGATGTCAGTTCTGCCAGCAAGGTGAGGAGACATACCCTTGGCGGGAATCTAGAGCAGGAAGTCGCTGGCAGTCAGGCTGCTAAGGCCGTTCACTACAATTTCGAAATCCGTCACCTTGTCGCCATTCACATCGCCGCAGACCAGCGTGTTGCCATTCGCATGCGTAAACCAGATCGAGTGCGCGGCAGCGCGCGAGCCTCCGAACGCAAAGGCTTGATTGCCCGCCACAGTGCCGTCGGAGTCAATCTGCCGCAGGTCGATATCGTCCATCCCCGAAGTAAAATCGGTAATTCGATCGCGCAGCGCACCTCGGCTGTCTACCGGTGCGACAAAAACGAAGACATCCCGCTCGGCGCCCCCCGTTAAGATATCGGCCCCTACTCCCCCAACCAACCTGTCGGAACCTAGTCCGCCGGTCAGGCGATCGTTGCCTATCCCGCCCAGCAGCGTGTCATGGCCATCCAGCCCGCTCAGGACATTGTGGCCGGTATTACCTGCAATGCGGTTGTTCAGCGCATTGCCTGTACCGTTCAAATTGGCCTTACCCAGTAGCACCAAATTTTCGACATTTTCGACGAGCGTCAGCGAGTGTGCAGCGCGCAAAATATCGGTGCCCTGACCGTCGGCTTCGACAATGATATCGACAGAGTCGATGATATAGGTGTCATTTCCTGAACCGCCGATCAGGCGGTCCTTGCCGGCACCGCCACTCAGGATGTCATTGCCCCCAAAGCCCTCCAGGATGTTAGCGAAGCCATCTCCTGTCAGGGTGTCGGCTCCGGTCTCAGAGCCAAGTATCCGCTCAAAACCAATGTAACGGTCACCCTGGGCTCGCCCTGTACCATCTCCGGTCAAAAGTGACACTCGCAGTCCCCCGCCTGTGCGGAAATCCAGCGTGTCTATACCTCCGCCGCCAATATAGGTTTCGATACTCGCGCCTGGGAGAGCCATATCAGCACCTGAGCCCAGCAGCGCTTCCCCCTTGATCCTTCCACCTCGATTATCGAGAGTGTCATTTCCACCACCCAGAACTACGTCGCCAATGAGAACTCCAGTATTACGCAAAAACTCTGCGGTCTGGTTTTCGGAAACGATGGATTTCCAGCCGCCTCGTATTGTTCCAGAATTGGAAATTTCCACATCTGCCCGGGCGCCCATCTCAAAAGTAATTTTAACGCCAATGTCGGAGCCAAGGATCTGTCCCTGGTTCGTGATTGTTGTCTCGCCGGCCCCAAACTCCCGTCCCAGCACAGCCACTCCCAGCTTGCCACGTATCTCACCGCTATTATCAATGATGGTTGAGTGACTGGTGTTCGTTCCGACTGCCCAGGGTCCTTCCGAATAGATCAGGCCCTTATTGGAAAGCCGCGCTGCGCCATCGCTACCGCCCAAGATGAATAGCTCTTGGATTGTTCCGGAATTGGAAAGATGTCCACGCCCATCAAAGTACATTCCGTATCCGTAGGGATTTTTATTCAATACTTCAGAGTCAGAAAAAATATTTATTCTAACCTCTTTATCTCCAAAATAATTATTTACGCTGATGGCGGTATGGGATCCCAGACTACGATAGCCTGCAATAATATCTCCATAAATATTCACGACTCCATGGCCAGAAATATTGATAATTTCTGTCCCATCGTACAGGTTAGTCCAAGTATCTGACGCCTGAACAGTAACGCTTTTTCCGTCAGTTAAATATACGGCTTTCTTACGGACTACCATAACCACTCCTTGCTCAACCCGATGAACCATAGTCTGGAGGCGGTTTTACGCAAGCTCCAGCTCTCGGATTAACCAAGATGAGTGCTTTGAAATTACACAACGGTAGTTGTTGCTCCGCAAACCCGGCCCTATCGCGCATTCTTACACATGCCTGCCTTCAGAGCGTCATGCGAGCTTTATGATAGAAGCGCGCATGGCATCCTTCTGGCGGGATCAACAAACGCTGGAGTTTATGCGCCGCCTTCACAGGATGGCCTTTCCTCATGCGAGGTTCTGGACATAATGCTAGGATTAGCGTGCAAAGGAACTGGGTGATCATGGAGAAACTGGGAGCGGTCTGGAACAAGGGGAAGGTGGTGGGCAAGAAGCCTCCGCTCACGCCGGATCAGGTAGCGTTGATCCGGCTTCTCCTGCGCCAGGACCGCGCTCTGCGTGATCTGGCGCTCTTCAACATCGCAGTTGATACCAGCTTTCGCGGCTCTGACCTGGTGCGCCTGCACGTCTCGGATGTGGCCACCCCCGCCGGCATCCGCGAGATCGTTGAGATCCGGCAGAAGAAGACTGAGAAGCGGAATGCCCGGCCTGTTCAGGCACGGCTGTCGCCGGCAACCCGCGACAGCCTGCGGGCATACCTGGCCGATGCCGAGAAGCCGCTGCATGCTTGGCTGTTCACTGGGCAGGGCCCTCGGTGGTCACAAAGTCATCTCAGTGAAAGCCAACTTTGGCGGTTGTTCAAGTCCTGGCTGGAAAAGTCCCGCCTTGATCCCGCCCTTTACGGGCTCCATTCCCTGCGGCGAACGTTTCCGACCTATATCCACCAGCAGACCGGCAACCTGCGCGCGGCTCAGCTTCTGCTCGGCCATGCCAGCATCGAAAGCACCAAGGACTACATCGGCACCGAACAGGCCGAAGCTCTGGAAATCGCCCGCAGGTATCATCTCTGAGGCCCATGCAGACCTACCTTGAAAAGCACGTTCCCGCAAAGAATGTGGCCCGCTTTTACCGGCTGGCCGTGCTGCCCAATCTGTTTCGGGAATGGACGCTTTATCGAGAATGGGGGCGCATCGGGCGGGGCGGTCGGATCCGCCTGGACTGTTTTGCCACCTATGAGCAGGCTATGGCCGCCTTGCTGGCTCTGGAAGCCCGCAAGCGGCAACGCGGCTATTGGGTGGAGCCGCAGCAACTGGCCATGTTTGGGTAGTTTTCTTGTCTAAAATGGTATAGTAATTATCCTATTTTGATCATACATTGTCATTGATGAAATTCGAGTATGATCCCGAAAAGAGTGCCGCGAACCGTGAAAAGCACGGGATCGACTTTGATGAGGCCCAAGCCCTTTGGGATGATCCTTATCTGATCGAGGCCCCCACCAACGTCACGGATGAGCCGCGCTTTCTGGCGGTCGGCATGATCGGGGCTAGGCATTGGACGGCCGTCTACACATATCGGAGCGACCGGGTGCGGATCATCTCCGTGCGCCGCGCCCGCAAGCAGGAGATCGACCATTATGAAGGCGACTGAATTCGACGAACGCTTCGACGCGGGCGAGGACATGTCTGCCCATGTCGATTGGACCAAGGGGCGCCGCCTCAATGTCGAGGCCAAGCGGGTGAACGTGGATTTCCCGGCATGGGTGGTCGCTAGTCTGGACCGCCAAGCGCAAAAGCTCGGCATCACCCGCCAAGCCCTGATCAAGATGTGGATCGCGGAACGGCTTCAATGATGAAACCAGTCCCGCATTGATGCGGTCTGCCGCAGGGGGAGCCGAAGCTATGCTCTAAGCCAGCTCGAACCCTGCATGACCTTTCTAGCTTTCGACCACGGTTCCAGCCTCAATCATCAAACCACAGGTGCCGGTTCCGCGACTGTCGTAGCCACAGCATGCTTTGTAACGATGTCCTGCACATCGCTCGGCCTGAACGCCACGTCCCACGCCCAATGACCGAACCCTCCGAACGAGTTCACAGCTCGAACCCATTCATTCAGTGCGGCGCGTTTGGCCTTGTTCTGCGGACTGTCGGCGCCCTTGATCTCGAGCGCCAGCGTCGTGCCGTTGGCAAGGCGGAGGAGGAAATCCGGAACATACCGCCGACGTGAACCGGCCCACATATAGTAGATCTGAAAGCCCAAGTGATCGTTCTTGGCGTATGAGAGAATGTCCTCGCGCTTCTCAAAGACATTGGCCGCATGGCCTTCCCAAGCGGAGTCTCCTACCAGATGACTAATATGCGACTTGGTGGTCGGAAAGCACGGTTTGGTGGTGTACCAAGTCCGCATTTGGCTGGTGGCACCAATCGGGTTTTCCTCATCGAACACCGGCGTCAGGCGTTCCGTATTCTGCTCCGTCACGTTGCTCAGTACATTCTGAACGACGAGGTCGATGTTGAGCGCGATCAGAATTCGCCGCCGAAGCGGGTCGGAGTGAAACAGCGACGGGATCTCGAGACGGTCGGAGTTGAGAAACGCCTCGACGATCCTGACCAGCTGCGCCGCCAGATATTCACGGCTGCCTGAAAAACCATGGCTGAGCTCGGCAAAGGCTTTTCTGGCGGCCTGAAAAACGAGGCGTTGCAGGCGGAAGCCATCTGGTAGCTTCTCGAGATCGATGGAAGTGACCTTATCCATGTCTGTCGCACCGCCAAGCGCCGGGGCGAGTTCGGCGCTGATCGGTGTGCTTGCAGGATCGAGGACGAGTGGCTGCACAACACTCCAGTCGATGGTGAGCTCCGGTTTGACAACCGTTTCGACACGCAGCACGTTTGGCCAGCGAAGTTCCAGATGTGCCCGCTCGAGCACGACTTCGATCTGCGTTGTCGGCTTTGGAGGCGGCGGAGCCTCTCCGCCTTCTCCAGTTTCCGAGATCGAGAGCGGCACGCCGAAGACGTTGACGTATTCGGGCAAGAACAGACCGTTCTCGTCTGTGTCATAGGACACCCGACGCAATCCACGCCCGACGACCTGCTCGCACAGCAGTTGGGATGTGAAGGCCCGGAGCCCCATGATGTGCGTCACGTTCTTGGCGTCCCATCCCTCCGACAGCATCGCCACCGAGACGACGTTCTGCAGATCCTGACCGGCCGCACCGCGCTTCCCGACGTTGTCCACGATCTCGCGCAGCAATTCCTCCTTCCTTAGGGCGAGGAACTGTTGACGCCGGGTTTCCGGGATGGTCGCCGCGTCGACGATTGCCTTCAGTCGTGCCTCGTAATCCTTATCGGAAGTCGAGGTTTCGCCGATCTCGGCCTTTTCCAGAACTCTGGAGTCGACCCGAAGCGTCCGGGTCGGTGCATGCAACTCGGGCCAGTGCGCATCACCCTTGTTGAAATAGGTCTCAATGCGCGCCGCGGTCTCGGTGCGGTTGCAGACCGTCAGCATGACGGGCGGGGAATGATGCCCGGCCTCTCGCCAACGCGTTCGGGTTTCCTGCCAGTCGGCGCCAAGCAGCGTATAGGCGTCCTGAACCAGCTTAGGTAGCGCTTCATAGGCTTCGGCCTTGCGGTTCAGGTCTTCGGAGACGGTCGGGTCGCGGTAAATGTGGTAGAGCTTCGAGCGCAGCGTCTTAGCGTCGGGAACGGCATCATCGCGCACGACGACTCGCGGCGTCTTCACCAGCCCGGCCTCGATCGCGTCGTTCAATCCGAAATCCGAGACGATCCAGTCGAACAGCGCCGTGTCGGTGCTGGCTTTGCCGGTCGGCGCAAAGGGCGTGGCCGAAAGGTCAAAACAGCGCTGGATGCGCCGGGTCTTGTGGATGCGGTCCAGACCCTCGATCCAGCGCGTCGCCTCGTCGAGGTCGATACCCTGCTCCTCGGCCACCTTCTTGCTGATCTTCACCTCGGGTGGTTTGCGATAGGCGTGGTGCGCCTCGTCGTTGATGACGATGATGTCCTTGTGCGCTGCCAGCTTACCCAACACCCGCCGCGTGAAGGCCTCGTCGGACTCGCGCGCCTTCTTCACCACGGATCGCTCCGCTTCCTTCAGCGGCATCAGCGTGTGCCAGTTCTCGATCAGCACCTCGGCCTGGTTCAGCTTCTGACGCAAGGCCTCGGAGGGGCACAGGTTGAACTCGTCATAGTAGCTGCCCTCGCGGGGGATCAGCACCTGAAGTCGTTCTTTCACCGTCAAGCCCGGCGCCACGATGAAGACGGCGCGGCTGAAATCCTTGTTGCGCTTCGGATAGGTCAGCGCGTTCAGCACCTGCCACGTAATGATCATCGCCATCACCGTGGTCTTGCCGGACCCCGTCGCCATCTTGTTGCAGAGCCGTTCCCACACCCCGCCATCGCCCGGGATCGCGATGCCCTGCTTGTAGGCTTCGGCGCCCTCGACCCACCAGATCAGCGTCTCGATCGCCTCGAGCTGGCAAAAATAGAACGGATGCTGCCGCGCCTCGCGGTCGTGCCAGTGCTCCAGCAGCTTGCGAGTGACGATAGTCACCCCCGGCCAGCCATCCTCGCGCCACTGATCCACGCGCGCGCGGATCGTGTTCACCAGATCCAGCACCTCGGTGCGCTTGGTGTTGTTGCGCGCATCAAAGACGTCATAGCTCGCCGGCCGTCGCTCCGGCTTGATTTCCAGCTTGCCGCCCTTGCCTTCGACCCAATGCTGCGCCGGGCATTCCCACGGCCTGTTGATGATAAGCGACATGGGTCAGTCCTCGAGCCGCATGATCTTCAATGACTCGATCCCGCGGTCGTCCACGATCTTGACCGCGATGCGCCGGTTCTCGCCGGCCTCGAAGGGCAGAGACACCGAGCCGTGAAACTGCTCCAGCAGGTCCTCGTCCAGTTCCGCGCGCACGGTCTTGCGCAAGCGGTTCCAGCCGCCCTTCGCATCCGCCATGGGGAAGAGCACCTGATGCGGCATAAGCGAGCGGTTGTCGTAGTCGACGTCCAGTGACCACATCGCGATCTGCGACTTGCCGCCGGATACGAGATCTCCCTTGCGAGGATCGAAATAGTCAAAGCCGTTGACCTCAACCTCCCAAAGCCCGTCCGTGCGCTTGCGCAGCTCCACGTCGGGCTGGCCCATCAGCCAAAAAGACTGGTTCGAGGCGCGCTTCTTCTTCAAATCCTCGGTCAGCAGGTCAGTGTTCATCTGCGCCTTGAGCAGCGTCACGCCCGGCCAGTTCACCTCGTCGATGTCCTTCGCGGCCTCGGGGTCGAAGGTGAAGGCGCAGAATAGGATGAATTTCGGCGACGGGCGCAGGGTCTCGGCCTCGGTCAGGGCCAGTTCCACCTGCCGCTGCTCCAGCGCCGCGTGCTCGGGACCGAAGCTGACGACGACGCGTTCGCCCGTCTCGGCGAGCGATCCGCTGGCATGGATATACTTGAGTCCCGGCAGCGTCTCGAACTCGGCGAAGCGGAGCGTGGCGCCGCCTTTGCCGCGCACGCCGGTCTTGAGCAGTTCGTCGCGCCAAAGCGCCTGGCGGGACGTCTCACCGGAGCGGGCGACGGTCTCGTCGGCTTCTTGCGGCGGGATGCTCTCGTCCAGTGACAGGACGGTCGGCGCCGGCACCGCCTCGACCGAGAACGGCCCGCAGATGCGCAGCTTGTTCGGGTCTTTGCGCGGCTTGTCGTAGAGCGTCTCCTGCTCGGCATGGTCAACGATAGACTGGTCCATGCGGTGCTGCATTGCCTGTCGCGCGGCGTGTAAAGCGTCGAAGGGCCCACGTGCGGCTTCGGGCCAGGTGTCGGGCCAGTCGAAGGGTACCTCCCATTCGTGCAGTGTGTCGCCCTTGGCGAAGTCTACTGGCTTCCCTTTGCGTACGCCCTGCACGGGCTTATGAGGGCTCGGTGGTATGGCAACCAGCGCGGCATTGAGGCTTTCGAGCGCCGTTTCGATCTTGGGGTGATCCTCATCGTAAATCCTGTCGATGTCGGTATTGCTGCCGATCGATCCGAGCGAAATTCGTTTTGCGGTTTCGTAGTCAAACCCGCCAGCGAGTCCCTCGTGCGGATACTTGAGCGCGTAATAGTCGAAAGTTGCAGTCATCAGCCGTTGTTTAGCGAGTGTGGTAGCGATGCGCGAGGTATCGCAGGTGATCCAACGTCTCCCCCACTTCTCAGCCGCAAATGCTGTTGTCCCTGACCCACAGGTAATGTCGAGGACTAAGTCGCTTGGGTCAGTGGTCATAAGAATGCATCGCTCGACTATGCGCGCATTTGTTTCGACAACGTATTGCATGTTGGATGCGCCACCGAATCCGAGCCAAACAGAGTGAAATACCTTATATTCAAAGTCGGCCGCGAATTTTTTGAGGCGGAGTGACGTCTGCTTGGGAATAATCCTCCCCGCTTTGGCCGCTCTATCCAAGCCTTCAACAGGCACCTTCCAGTGCTCATTGGCACCGCACGGCCAGCTTTTACCCATGAAATCATAGGGACGGGTTGTGGTGGTCCTATATCCGTCTGACTTAAGTGGGTCCTCAGAATATTCTCCATCAATCTCAGGTTTTTTCTCATATAGAGTCCGGTACTTTAGGCGATCTTTGTCCTTCGCGTAGAACAGCAGGATGTCGCAAATTTTCCCAAGGTGAGTTCCTGTGACCGAGCCGGTCTTAGAGAATGAAATCTGCGACACAAAGTTCGTTACGCCGAAGATTTCGTCGAGAATTCCGCGCACCAAGTGCACATTTTCATCTGAGATCTGCACGAACACCGAGCCGCTATCGCTCAACAACTCTCGAGCGAGCAACAGTCGATCGCGCAGATAGGTGAGGTAGGAGTGGATGCCAAGCTCCCAGGTATCCCGGAACGCTTTGATCATCTCCGGTTCTTGGTTGAGGTCCTCGTCCTTATCCGAGTCCGCAAGCTTGCGCTTGCTCGTGAACGGCTGGAAGTTCGACCCGTATTTGATGCCGTATGGCGGGTCGATGTAGATCATCTGAACTTTTCCGCCCATGCTCTCCTTGGTCAGGAGCGAGTTCATCACCAGCAGGCTATCGCCCGCCACCAGCCGGTTCGACCAGCCCTTTTCGTGGTGGTAGAAATCCAGCGCCTGGCGCAGCGGCAGGTTCTCGAACGGCGCTGCGAACAAGCCCATCTGCCGCCACTGCGTCGCCGCATCCTTGCCTTTTAGTCGTTTCGCAGCATTGGCGAGGATCGTCGCCGGGTCTACCCGCTCATGGACATGGAGAGAGACGGTATCCACTTCGACGCTGGTCCGTTCCGCCTTGCCCGTCCAGTTGAGATAGGGCGCCTGCAACCGCTTCAGCTCCTGCAACGCGTCCTTCATGCGTTCAGGGTCAGCGCTGGCCAGCGCATCATCGATCAGCTTCTCGATCCCTGCCCGTGCGCTGTCGAAGTTCAGCACCGGATCCAGATGAGGATCATAGGCCCAGACCGTTTTAGCGCCATCCGGGTCGGTGCCGGCATGGACCATCCCCACCTCGGGGTTGTTCACCCGCATCTCGCCATGACGGTAGCTGAGCACCTGCATCGGGCCATCTGGCTTGCGCGCAGCCTTCTTGCCGCGAGGAGCTGTGCGCTGTCGTGGCTCTAACTCGTCGGTCAAGGTCAGTTCGAACCCGTCTACTTCATCATCGGCATCCGCGTCCTCGCCGTCGTCCTCATCCTCCGCCTCCTCAACTAGGCGCATAATCGACCCGCCGCGCCCACGGCCGCGGGCCAGAACCCCATTGTCCACCAGCGCATCGCGCGCCGCGAAATAATCGTCATCGGAGAGCTCAGGCAAACGCTCACGCAGCAAGGCCATCATCGTGCCGTTGCCGATGGATGCGCCGTCTTCAGGGGTCAGGGAGAGGATCAGGTGTGTGAGGGTATCAGGCATGCAGGCAAAGGGCTCACTGGAAATTGCGTTTGGGCGAGCCTATCGCGACAGTTGTGAAGTTGCACTCTTATTCACTTGTCGTGTTAACGCCTGAACACGATCACAAATTGGCATCAGGATATTCTGACTGCGCCACCCTTCGCGACAAGGCGAAAAAGGTTTTCGGATCTGAGGCCGCTCTGGCCGGTGTTTCCAAAACCACTGAATCAATCGCGACTGCACTGAACTCGATCACCTGACCGCCGAAGCTCGGCTTCTGAAGGCACGGCGTGATGTAAAGATACTTCTACTTTTCGGCCCAATTCGCCACGTCCCGATCAAGCTTCAACAACTCTTCCATCATGAGGGGCGTTGCTTCTTTGATCCCCGCCATTTCTTCAAGGCCAGCGCACCCGGCATTATCGAATACAAGCCGACACGGATACACCCGCGTTCCGGGCATATGGGACGAAAATGGGCTGAAAAACTTGTATACGAACACTGCCTTCCCGTTGGCACGAGCAAAAAGCTTGCCCAGCTTGCCCGGCTTTTTCATGTCCAGCCGCCCCGCAAGGTATTTCGCCAGCGCAAATCCGTTCACAGGCGACAGAACGGTGAATGCGCTCAGCGGGTCCTCCACGACACAAACATGAACTCCATCAGAATGATGTTCGATGATGAGATGCGCCTCAAGAAGGCTGCTCCCCATATCGATGGAAACCGTTTCAATGGCTCTTTGGACATGATCCGGCTTGTCCAGAGCAAACAATCCGTTGCCCCACTCTTCCGGTTGCGGGAGCCGCTGGTATGACTCGACGCGATCGGCCACGTCCCTGAAGGTCTGGTAAGCCGCGCTTACCTCGTCTTCCGGTGCCTGTGCGCGGATGTCCGGCAGACGCAGTCCGAGTTTCTTCGCGCGAGACCAATGCTGCTCGCGCAAGAATTTTTCATAATCCAGTACGGTTCTGAACTGTGACAGAAATATCTTGGGGATTTCACCGTTGAGCTTGGAAACGACGCTATGAGCATCGTCTGTCCAATCCTGACGCTGCTTATTTTCCAGCTGACCGATGAGCGCCTGCGTCTGATTGAACTTCTTTTCCCAGTTGGGATCGTACCCGTTCATCAACGGCCCGTCTTCAAAATAGCTCATTTGAAACACCCTTATCGCTCCCTTTCTCGATCTCGCCCTGGGCCGGGCTGCCGCTCCTGCCCGTTATCTCGATGCCGGCCCAGGATGGCATCGCGCCGTCCGGGGTCAAGCTCGACCGGCGCCACCCGCTCTCGGCCAAAGTCGTTGTCCTGGCGCTGCACCTCGGCCCCGCCACGTCCCAGCACGGCAGCCCGCCGTGCCTCCCTGTCATCAAACCGCTCTGACCGTTCCATCTGGCCCATCACCCTCTCCCTGATTTTCTCCATCGCGGCCTCGGCGCGCTGCCAAAGCTGCCCGATCCGTTCGCGTGCCGCCGCCACAAAAGCCCGGCCCCGCTCGGCCAGTTCAAACCGCAGCTCCAACTGCCGCCAGCCCAACTCGCGCCGCTCTGCGTTGCGCACTTGGGCCGCCCGGAAGGCATTGCCTCGCTCGGTCTCGATCCCGCGCTTCTCCAGGGCATTCGCAGCCGGCCCGATTTTCGGCTCGGGCTCGCGCGTCAGCTCCACCATCTTGATCTCAAGCTGACGCGCGCGCTCCTCCTGCCCGGTGTCCCGCGCCCGTGTGGCCTCCCGCTCCACCTCCGCGCGCTGCACAGGAAGCGATCGATGATCGATCCGCTCCGACCGCCCTGCCCGCTCTAGGGCAGCATTGGCCTCCCGTGCCCAGGCCTCCCGCCAGCCCAGCAGGAGCTCAGGCTCATTCCAGGAGCGGTCCTTCTTGCCAAAGCCCTCACCGGTCAATTCACGCAGCGTCAGCATCACATGGGCATGCGGCTGGCCATGCCCGTCGCGGGCGCGCCCTTCATGAACCGCCAGATCGGCAATCATGCCGCGATCCACGAACTGCCGCTGCACAAAGCCGCGCAAGAGCTCCAGCCGCTCCCCCCGGTCCAGCTCGCGGGGAAGGGCAACCTCGATCTCACGGGCCAACTGCGCATCCTTGCGGCGCTCGACAGCCTCTACCGCATTCCACAGCCGGTCCCGATCGCGCATCCACTCGGGTGCATTTTCCGGCACCAGGATCTCCGCATGCACGACCCCGCCCTTGCGGCTATAGTCATGCTCGATCCCCTGGCGCTCATCCCGCAGCCGCCCTCCAGCCCTATAAGCGGCCGCGGCCACGGAGGAGCGGCCGCCTTTCCGGCCGATCACCTTGGCGCTGAGATGATAGATCGCCACGCCGCCACAGCCTTTCACAAACAGGGTCCAGCGGCTGTTCCGCTGGCCGGGAGTGCGAGGGCGGGAAGCCCTCGTGCATGCGGCACAGCCGCATTGGGGGAAGCCGTCCGGCGCGGGGCAAAGCCCCATGAGGACGCGCACATTGCTTTAGCAATGTATAAGCGCGCATTTAGAACTTTTCAACTGTTCCTTCACCCGCTACGGTTGCGCCCATCAGAACTGAAGGTGCCGCGATGCCCGCTCATCCTGATCCCCTCGCCCGCCTGGAAGAGCTGGTCCGGAAGAAGGCTCAGCTGGAGGCCCGGATGCAGGCCATCAATGCACGCCAGCAAGAGATCGATCGCAAGAACGACGACCGGATCACCTGGCTGCTCGGCTCGCTGGTCTATGAGCGCTTGCGGGATAACCCTGCCCTGCAGGACTTCGTACGTCGTGAACTGCCAAGCCGCCTGACCGAGCGTGATGGCAAGCGCGGGCTCTGGCAGCGCCTCTTTCCCGAAGACACCGGAGAACCGTCATGAACCTTGTCCTGGAGCCCCGCCACTGGATCGTGATGGTGGGGGCGGTCCTGACCGCCGCCTTGGCCTTCTGGGGCCTGCCGCAAATTCTCTCCATCTATCCGCTCACCCTTTATGCCATCCCGCTGCTGGCGGGGGCTGCGATCCTCGACACGCTGGGGAACGCCTCAGAGGGCCGCAGAGCGCCCTGGAAGATCGCGGCATGGGCATGCCTCGCCGGATCGGCTCTGCTTGCCCTGTGGCCGCTTCAGGCCGCTCTGCAGGCCCTCTCGGAGACCTACCGGTCCTGGGCCGCAGCGGGCGTGCCCCTGCCCCGCTCCCTCTGGGAGACGTTCAAGGGCTTTGGGCGCTTTCCTGAAGAGCACCAGCAAGCCGTCCTGATTGGTGGGGGTGTCGGGCTCGTGGTGACCGCCTTGGCGATCATCACGCCGCTGCGGGCCGCCTTTGATCCACGCTTCCGCCGCAACCGGCAATCGCGCTCCGGTCCCTGGCGGGCCGGCTGGATGGAGCCCCGCGACATCGCCCGCCTGGCCCGCAACAAGACCGGCATGCCGCTGGCGCTCTATGGCGGCAAGCTGCTGCGCTATGCCAAGGATGACGCCAAAGGCTGGCGCGGTGGCCATCACCTGGTCGTTGCGGGCACCCGCGGCGGCAAGGGCGTCGGTGCGGTGATCCCGGCCATCCTCGATCATCAGGGTCCGGTGGTGGTTCTCGACATCAAGGGCGAGAACTTTGCCGTCACCCGGCGCCATCGGCAGAGCCTGGGCCGGCAGGTCGTGGTGCTGAACCCCTTCGGGGTCATCGAAGACTCAGCCGATCAGGTCAATCCGCTCGACTACATCCGCCCGCATGAGCTGTCCCTTGACATCCCGCTCCTGGCCGATGGCCTGGTCCGCCCGGAAAAGGGCGACGGGGCCCATTTCGCAGAAATGGCCCGCGAGCTGGTGGCCGGCGCCATCGAGGTTGTCGTCACCCAGGAAGAACCGGAGCATCGCACGCTTGTTAGGGTGGCCGACCTCCTCCTGGCGCCGGACCTGGACGACACGCTGCAGGCCTGGGCCGAGAATGCTGATCTGGTCGGGCATCGGCCTGCCCAGATTGCCGCCACCATTCTCCGCGCCGGGGACCGCGAGCGCGGCAGCATCCAGACCTCGATCGCCAAGGCCTTTGCC
Source organism: Paracoccus yibinensis (assembly GCF_030846195.1). Lineage (GTDB taxonomy): Bacteria > Pseudomonadota > Alphaproteobacteria > Rhodobacterales > Rhodobacteraceae > Paracoccus > Paracoccus yibinensis. The sequence goes on along the minus strand of NZ_JAVCWH010000015.1, from coordinate 38,195 downwards.
TGGATGCAGTCCGATGCCATGCGCCACTTCCTGAAGCGCTCCAGCTTCCGGATGGACGATCTGCTGGACGACAGGATCGATCTCTTCATCGCCGTGCCGCTTGATCAGATCGACAAGCAGGCGGTGTTCATGCGCCTGTTCATCAACCTCGTGCTGGGCCTGGCCGTTCGCCAGGACGGCCGGCGCAAGGTCAAGGCGCCGATCCTTCTGGCCCTCGACGAGTTCGTGCGCATGGGACGCATGGAGCAGATCATGAACATCGCCAACGTGGCCGCCGGCGTGGGCTTCGAGGCCCTGTTCGTGACCCAGGACACTGGCCAGGTGGTGGAAGCCTACGGCCAGAACGATGCCCGCAGCATCTTCGGCTCCTGCATCACCAAGCGCCTCTTCAATCTCAATGACATCGAGACCGCGGATTGGGCGGCCCGTCATCTCGGCGAAGGCACCATCTACTCTCAGCAGATCAAGGAGGATCCCAGTCTCACCAGCAGGGGTAATTTCTCCTACGCCGAGCAGCGCCAGAAGCTCATGACGGCAGAGCAGATCATGGGCATGAAGCCTGATGAACTCCTGCTTCTGGTTGGCAACCGCAGCCCGCTCAAGGCCAAGCAGAATATCTACTTCAAGAGCAAGGCCTATCAAGGAAAAGGGGATCAGAACCCGCTAAACTAGACCATGAGCAGAAATCGTCTTGAAGCGATCTTCTCCCATTGTCATTGCCGCGCCTCAGTCGCATTGAACATTTTAGCCGCTTGACGAAGATCACCTTCCTGCTCATGCGCGGCCATTGTATCGCAGAACAATTTTGCGAGTGAGCAACCTATCCGTTGCATGTCAGCACGCCGTAATCGTAATTGCTTTCCTGATATAGGAACAATCTGGCCTGTTAGGAACCCATTCTCATTTAAAGGCCTGATCTGACGGCCGTCACCATGGGCAACAGCATTGCGAATGCCGGTGAAAAAATCGAGTGCTGTCATCTCTGGCAAACCCTTCACCGACCAAGGTGCGTCACTAATTCTCGTGGCCTGCAAAGCAATCCCAACCTCTCTTGCTTGATTGTCTTGGGCGCCATTTTGATTGGCCGGTGTGCGCGCGCGCTGAACGACCCAGCATACGATGGTGGTGAAAAGCGCATAGGATTCAGGTGCCTTGTAGTCCTCTTTCGCACTTGTCAGCATTTTAGCAAGGCGACGAACAGTTTCATATTCGGCAGCGTGTTCATGGATCTGCCCCATCAGTTGGTTCCCCCTGTCATTGGTGCCCAAATCTGCTTCAGGGGCAGCTTGGCGCGGGTCTCGTCGGAAAGCTCGCCATAAGTGCGGAAAAGCGCCTTCAGAAGGTCTGGCATCTGCCATAGGCGAAGCTTGAAGAAGTTGTTGTCCAGTTCCTTCTGAGCAACGGCATTCACGCCGCCGATGCTAACCAGAAGTCCCGTTTGCGCCTGCGTATTCGACACTGAACCAATCAAGCGGAGAACTACGTCATGGTTGGCCACTCCATCGCCCGATTTAACCTGCACACAGATGCGATCCTCACCCAGACCAAGCGTGCCGCCGGCAGCCAGAATATCGACACCTCCATCAGTATCCGGAGGGGAAACTTTGGTAGTGTAGCCTTTGACACGCATGATCTCGGCTACCAGATCGGCAAGAGCATGACCCGCAAACTCGGACTTGATCAGCGAGATGATCTGCTGGTGCGCAATGTCCTCGATGTCGGTCTGGTAGTCTTCGGCCTCGGTCTCTTCCTGCTCCATAGCATTCATAGCCAATGGCTTTGGTGCGTGCCCCTGTTTGCCAAGAAGCCCGCCAGGGTCAGTGCCAGTCGCAAGGACGGCCTGCACACGCTCAAGCGCGGCATTTCGCTTGATTTGGCAGATGGTCCTGAAAGCCCCAAAGGAGTGTCGCAGGTCCTGCTTGAAGGTGTCGCGGGGCAGCGACTCTTTTTTCCACTCAACGGTGCGCGAGTGCTTGAAGTCGCTCTCTGCGTCGACTGGTAGCCGCCAGTCACGATTCCGATAGCCACGCCGTTCGTGACCTTGCGCGGCATTACTACGAAGTCGTCAATCTTGATCTGGTTCACGAACTGATTGAGCTGAGCAGAAAAGTTGCGCAGGCGGTTTTTACCCTCGTCAGGCATGACTTCCTGGAGATGTGTCAAAACGGCATCTCGATCCGCGCAGGTGCTCAGATTACCAACTTCCAAAAAACCGGGAAACAGCTTGCTCTGGTCGATAGACGCAAGCTCCCGCTCTCCATGTGCCCCTGCCCTGACGATCCATAGCCTGGTCATGCCTGCATCGCCTCTTCAACTTCATCAAGGTAGCGGTCTGTCTGTCCCTGCTTGCTCCAGGTCACCTTGCCGTATTCTGTTTGCTTAAAGTCGCCGCGCAGGATCTCGGCGATTGACCAGATGAAGCCGCCTAGGTTTTGAGTATCTGTGGCCATCTATTCCCTGCCCTCTTCTTGTTATTCATTGTGAGCCAAAAACGGCCCTCCGTGATTTTCGCGGTCTGCTTCATAACCTGCTCATAGCCATAGTCGAGCTGGCGATGGATCCAATCTTTGGCGGGTGTGCCGAGTACCTTCTCAAGTTACCCAACCATCTGAGCTGAAACGCCGGATTGATCGTTCAAAACAACTAGCAACTGTGTCTAGGCGCGGGTCTGATGTTGCCAAGCCGTGCCGCTTTTCAGGACGGCGTTGGCGATGGTGATGAGCCGTCTGGCGACCGGCTTCAAGACCGGATTATGATATGCGGCGGCGAGTGCGGCTTGGAAGAGCACATGTCGCAGCGTTCGTCGTCCTCCCGCGATCATGCGGCGGCCGCGCATCGCACCGCTGTCACGGGGCACCGGCGCAAGGCCTGTCATGGAGGCTGCCTCACCTGCTGTCATATGGCCGAGTTCCGGCATCTCGGAAAGCAGCATGGCCGCGCAACCGGACCGATCCCCGGAATCGAGCGGAGAAGCTTCACTTTGGCGGCTAAGGCATTTTCTTGCGCGAGGATGCCTGCGATCCGCTGCTCCAACTCACGGATTTGAGCCTCGAGCATGGTCCTGAGTTCCTCATCCATGGGTTCCAGTTCTGCCACGACGTTCTGTCTCATTCGCGCGCCGATCTGAGCCACGAGCCGCTTGCGCATCTCGACCATCTGCGCCCTGCGAGTTGTCAGCGCTCTGAGAACGCGCAAACTTTCACTCGGCAGTTTCCGTCCCGCCTCAGGACGAAACGCCATGAATCGGGCAATGAGTTCGGCATCAATCCGATCGGTTTTTGCACGCCTTCCACGGGAAAGGGCAAAAGCCTTGATCTGGGCTGGAAGCAATTGCGCGGCGTCTATTCCGGCTCCGACGAGCCGTGTCCAGAGCGCCCATTCCTGACCTCCTGTAGCTTCAAAGCCGATCCTCAAAGGCGCAGGCAGATCCTGAATGATCCCGATCAGGCACACATGGCCGTCTGGTGAGTTCGGGAGCCTGAACCTGTGACCACACGGCAGGCAGAAGCCGTCCAGCCAGTCACGGGAGACATCTATTCCGATCACTGTCGCTGCTGCTATCATGTCACTCTCTCTTCCTTATGCTTCGCGGTCCCCAAGAGGGGCCGCCGTCAACTGTTCGAGACGGTGAGGAGAGGCAGGATCAGCCGGCTAGATGACGTGGTCATGCCACAAGGTGTTTGGCGCTGTATCCCACCCCATCACCGGTCCTGGCCGGGATCGGTGATGGGGCAGTTATAGCAGGGTCGCGACACATAAGGGTGTTGGCGATCTCGTTCGGATTCTAGAGCTTTTTTTCTCGCTTGGTGTCCAGCAGCCTGACGAGGCGCTCCCTTGTATAGAGCAGAAGTTCTGTTCACCCACGCAGTAGCGTATTCGCATAATTACGCGCATGCACACTTACGTAATTATGCAACATTATCTTGTGTTCTATGTGAGTTATCCACAGGGGAGGCTCACACTCCTCCTTTCTTTTTCTTCTTATATCTTCTTTCTTCATACCGCTTTTTTTTGTTTTTCTTCATTGCCTTGGCTCTCTAATTATTAGTTTTGGGGCAATGTTCGCTTAGCTTTCGGGCGGTTTATGCTTAGCTTTCGGGCGGTTTATGCTTAGCTTTTGGGCGGTTTCTGTGCCTTTTGGGCCTCTTTGAAAGGTCTTGCACGATGGAGAACGCTTCTATTAGCTGCTTGAGTTGATTCAGCTAAGGTATCCGGTCGTGTCTGTCGAAAACCGCCCCAAAGCTAATAGTAAGCGCACGCTTGAGGTCGTTCCTAATCTTGGGGAAATGGTGAAGCCATCGGAGCTGATCGAAGTGAAGGGCGCCGCGAAGCTGTCTCTGGCAGATCGGCGGCTCTACAACGTCCTGCTGCACAATGCTTTCGGGCCTGATCTAGGCACAGAAAACCGGCGCTTTGAAATCCCCCTTTCGGAACTAAGGGACACCCACGACAGTAATGATCGGTTGGTCCAGTCCATCGAGGCCCTGATGACTACAGTTGTCACCATGCGCCGCGGTGATGGCTCAACAGACCGGGTGCAGCTGCTCGGCTGGAACAACCTTTCAGACTCAAAGCGCAAGCATGGCTTCCTGAAATACTCGATCCCGCCTGAATTGGCTATCCTGTTGCGGGATAGCATGGTTTTCGCCAAGCTTGAGATGGAAGTGCTGCGGGCCTTCACCTCCAAGTATGCCCTTGCTCTCTATGAAGCCGTTGCCCGCCGGGTGCGCCTCCAGCACATCAGCAGTGAAAAGTTTGCTTTGGATGATTTCCGGGAACTCCTGGGCGTGGAGCATGACAAGCTCACGACCTTCGGGAACTTGAACCAGTATGCGATCAAGCCTGCCTTACTAGAGGTGAACGCCCTTTCCGATTTCCTTGTGAGCGTGGAGCCTGTGAAGCAGGGGCGCCGCGTTGTGGGTGTGGCGATCGGATGGAGTGTGAAAGACCTTGAGGGTCGCAAGGCAGCCTATGCCGAACTGCAGCGGTCACGGGTCGGTCGCAGGCCTCGCCTTGCTGGAGCAGTCGAAACGATAGACGATGAAGCTCTACTCGCATAATTGCGTATTTACGTAAAGTCACAATTATGCTTTGCCATATCTGCTTGATTCCGCAAATCCTCATACGCTAGCCTGAAAAGAAAATCGGGACAGGCGGACAATGAAGACAATCTTGGTGGCAGCTCAGAAGGGCGGGGCAGGGAAGACGACCCTCTCTCGCAATCTTGCCGTAGCAGCGGCAACTGATGGGCAGAATGTGCTGTGCGTTGATCTCGATCCACAGGGTTCCTTGCGCGGATGGTGGCAGGCTCGTGAAGACGAAAACCCTGGCATGCTCGAATCTGACCCCAAGCCAGAAGCCCTAAGGCAGACTCTCAAGGCTGCAGCTAAGGTGTTCGATCTGGCAATCATCGACACGCCGCCGGCAGCCCCCGTATGGCTTTCTAACGCGATCGGGGCAGCTGACTTGGTGCTGATCCCGGTTCGCCCATCACCCGACGATCTGCGGGCCGTGGGTGCCACAATCTCGGCCGTTACAACTTCCAATGTTCCGTTCGCCTTCGTGCTGTCCCAGGCACCACGTGCAAAGATCACCGAGGAGGCTGTCCGCGTCCTGGCGCAGCATGGCCGGGTGGCACCCGTCAACATCGCGCAGCGGGTCATCTATGCCGAGACAGGCGCATCCGGGGCAGGGGTCATAGAAACCTCAGACGTGAAGGCTGCTGAAGAAATCCGGGGCATCTGGAATTATGTTAAGGGAATCTTGTGATGGCAAAGAAAGCTGTGTCCTTGGAAGGACTGCTCGACACCACCGTGAAGCCGACTGAGACAGGCATTCCGCAGCGTGGGGCAGAGGAAGCGCCAACCTCTTCGAAGCCTATCAAGCGTAAGGGCGAGAAGCGCCTGACCTTAGCCCTGGATGGGGCAACTTATCGCCGCCTCCGTCTCCATGCTGTGGAGGTAGACCAGACGCATCAGAACATCCTTGAACGCGCACTTGTGGAATACCTTAATGGCGTAAAAGCGTAATTGCGTAAATATGATCGGATAGATCGAGAGCATCTTGATAGAGGAGCGTTAGTAGAGGGATAGCACAGGCTGCCGATGATTACGGAGCCTGATGAGTTCTTCGCCCGCGGATGCGGACGATGCCCGCGTTCAGCACGCCCGACTGCTCGATCCACTCCTGGATCGACGGCCTTGTCCAATTGCGGAAGATTTGCTTCGGGGTTGGGCTGGAGGAGACCGTGAAATGGCGCATCCCACCTATATGCATTGCGGCCGCAATATCGCGATCTTTGGCGCATTCCGAGATGACTTCAGGATCAGCTTCATGAATGCGAGCCTCCTGCAGGACGACGAAGGCGTTCTTGAACCACAAGGCCCCAACAGCCGGACACCGGGCATGCTGCGCTTTACCGAGGTGGCGCAGGTCGGTGACAAAGAGCGGTCCATCCGCAACAGGCCGGTCAGCAGTGCCTCGCCGTGCTTGGGCGCTCCATGATGGCGGCTTGAGGGGACGTTATTGCTGACCATCGTGCGGATCGCTTCTGCCCGTTCCCAACTGACATAGCCTTGCAGAGCGCTCCGGGCTTCAGCGCCAGCCAATCGCTGCGTGGCTTTCGGCGGCTGCCGGTTCGCGGAACGGTCGCATCGTGCGTCGACACCACGCAAGTCTTACCATAGGTATAGGCGCCGCCGTAGACGGGATTCTCGACCATCCGATGAATGGTGGCGTAGGTCGGCCTGCGCCAAACCACATCACCATTGGCGCACCGGGCCGGCAGATCCAGCCCATGCTCCAGGAACCAAAGCAGAGCCTGCCGGGCACTGCCGAGCTCGTTCGGCGGGCAGTCCGTCCACTGGACGGACTGCTTCTCCGCCTCACCCTTGTCAAAGACAAGGACGATGGCCTCTTGCACGCGCCGATCGGGATCCTTCTCCAGTCTGTCGCCGGCCCTCACAAAACCGATCGGGGCCGCGACGACCAACTCACCGCGTCGGGCCTTCTCGTATCGGGCGGCCAGTGAGCGTTGCCGCAGCAGGTCAAGCTCATACTCGTTGAGGCTGCCCTTCAGGCCGAGAAGCAGACGGTCGTTGCTCTGGCGTGGCGCATAAACGGTCTCCTGGTCAACCAGGACAGTATCCACGACCCGGCACATCTCGATCAGCTGCTGCCAGTCACGGCTGTTGCGCGCGAAGCGGGACACCTCGCGTGCCGCAACCGCACCGACCTTGCCCAGGCAAACCTCGGCCACCATCCTGTCGAAACCGGCCCGCGTCACACCACCCGCAGCCGAGCGGCCGAGATCGTCGTCAATGGTCTCGATGGAGGACCAGCCGAGCGCCGTCAGCCGGTCGCGCATCGCATATTGCAGGGTGCTGCTCTCACGGTTGTGCAGCACCTGGTGCGCCGAGGATTGCCGCACGTAGAGGATCGCCTTGCGTTCCAGATGATGCGGCCCGATCTTCTCATGCATCATGTCCCGCCTCCTTCCGCTGCCTGTCCGCGCCGTCGGCGTGGTCGAGGATCAGGCGTGTCATCAACGTGGTCAGCGTCAGCCGCGCCTCGTCGGGCAGGCTCTGCCATTGCGGCGTTGGAAGCGATCCGGCGGCGCAGGGCGGATCGAAGAGGTCGAGTTGCTGCGGTGGCGTTCGGCGCGGCATGAGCATCTCCCGGAATTACCGATAGGGAGTTCGATGCTGCGCCCGAATCTCGCAATTCCGATGGTCTGTCGCGAGCCGCCACCGCGTTGTTCAGCACTGCCGCCAAGCCCGCCAGGGTCTCAATCGACGCAACGGGAGCAGACCTGAGGTGCCAGGATTGGCTGGTGGCCCGATCAAACATCCACGCGGGGATCTCCAGCCAGCGATCGGATGCGATGTCGGTCAGGCTAAAACGGAATGCCGGCTGGCTGGCCTTCTTAACGACCTCGTGGACATAAACCCGTCGGCCCGCCCACGGATGCCACGGATAAAGAAGCTCACGCTCATCAGTCCTGTGGGCGTTCTGTGATCGAGTTGTACAACCACCAGCGGCCCCACGCCGCCCATGGCGGACAGCCGCCCGCCGTGGTCTACTTCAACCAGATCGAAACCGACCAGCAGGGGCAGAGAGTAGCTTAGATATCCCCGAAAACTGTCCAAGGATCGGGGAGTAGCTCATCCTCCTTCCCGAAAATATCACGGAAAGAAGGCTACGGGGACGTATGATCGTGGGTCAACGGGCGCACGAAGAGTCCACCAAATTTCTTGACAAACTACCAAATAATGATGCCAAATTGATAGAGCGTTATCTAAAAGGACTCAGTAAATGAAGTCCACTTCTATCCTTACGATAGCCATCTCGTCACTAGCTATTAGTGCCCAACTAACATTCGCGAACGAACATGAGACGAAAAGAAATGGAGAAACAATTCTCCTTTTCGACAGCTCCGGTTCCATGGCCGGGCGCTTCGAGAACAATACAAAATTCCGCCTAGCTGTAAACGCATTAGACGTTATATCACAACAATTAACTGATGTTGATACCTTAGGCTTCATCGCACTAGGAAACACTTCACGTGACCAATGTTCGCAAGAAACATTCTCCGGGTCTTTGTCAAGACTAACATCACGAGAATTAATAAACACCGCCAGAAATCTACGTCCCCGAGGCGATACTCCGTTAGCTATCGCTTTAGGAAGAGCCGTTAGCGCAACACCTAGAGACATACCCTTGCAAATAATAGTCATAACAGATGGTCAAGACTCCTGTTCAAATGACGTATGCATAGCAGCCAAAACAATCGCTGAGAATTCAAAAGAAGTCCGAATAGATGTAATAGGGTTTTCAGACCCAAACTTGATTTCTCAACAGGCACCATTTTGCATGTCTACGGCGACCGGAGGCCGTTATATCCAAGCGACCAATATTCTGGACATTCGATCGCTTACCAATGGGCTCACTTCAGCAGAGGCTCTATTACTATGCAGCTCCACACCAGAATATAGGAGATCAAACAACTGCACATTCAGGGTTAAACAAGACGTAAATGGAAATGTCTTTAGAATTGGCGCTAATGGCCTTAACGACGCAACAGATATACGTCTATTAGATACCGAAGATCTCTCATCGGCATCATTTACGACAGAGCAAGTTGACAAAATCCTCCAAGCTGTCTCGCTTTATAGCCCGTACACCTCACAAATCCTGATCAATAAGGCATTGGTGTGCTCCTTAGATGAGAGTTCTGAACCCAACAGCGCGATGCTGTCAATAGCATTAATTGCCGCAAAAACGAAAGTTCAATGCTCAAATCAACAGTCAAATACGCGCTGGCTTAACATATCTAGAAATTTCATAGCAAAACTACGGACTGATGAATGCATCAACATCAGATCGGAAGATCTAAACACAAAAGAAAAACTGATTGACGAAGCTCTAGACGATTACGTTTTTTCAGGAATAAAAACTGTCTTACAAGCGGAGCTTATTAAAGAACTTCTCCTTTTTGACGACTGGTGGAGAGCCTGCACTCAACCTGCCATCCATACCAATTCGCCATACCTGTCAAGCAGATCGATTAGTGAACTATATCTATCAAGAGAAAATCTAATGTCACTAAAATCGACGGAGTCAACCGCAACAAGAGCCGAAGTTCGTGATTCACATGCTGAGGGTACAAAGCCAATATCGTCTTTAAGCGATCTCTATAACGATAATAGCAACGGACTACTGAGAACTACCAATGAGATAAAAACTTTTTGTGATGCATACGATCCCCAATGGAGAAGACGAAAACCAGAAACGGACAGCCTCGACTTAGAAGAACTAAATGCAGGATGCTTTACATATAAACCGTTATCAAAAGAAGGTACTATAATAAACAAATCTAATAATATATACTCCGGATTTGGAACTATAGTGTTCTTGAACTCAGGGAACTATAAATTAGATGCGGGAAACACCGGCAGCGCGCTATTTGCAAATCTTCATCAGGTTAACGACTCCAGAACCTATGACATAATTTCATTTCCAGTTTTTTTTGGAACATCAGGAAAAGAAATGTCATCTGTGGAAGAAGTTTATTCCTTTCATTTCGTACCACGTGTTGACGTTACATTCGCGAAAAACTTGATTACCGTTCCCGATATTCCTACCGAAGTTCGTCAGGCACTTATCGCTGATGGGGAAGGAATTCAAAAGGAACTCACCCAGTTAATGATGCCGGATCGTTCACAAATAAACATCCCCCAAATTCAAAAGAACCTTCACTTATCAACTTCTGGTTTGCTAGGTACCCCTTGGTATCACCTTGGTTCGCTGGCAGACGTATGCACAACAGTCTCGAAATTCAAAGAGAACGGCGAGATCTTTTCACTATATGGATGGGATGCACTACTAACTGAAGAAGACGCAGCAGATATGACTAATTTCTGCGGCACAGATTCAGGCCCCCAATGTTTAGCAAGAATAATTGATGTATTGAGATGCACTGACCTCAACAGCAATGCTCAATTGGTGGGAACTGAACAGTATGATATGGATGTTGTAGAGCACATCATTAAGCGGGATATACGACAATGATGATTCGCAGCATGATAATATTTTTTATTGCTACATCTAGCTCCTCATCGGTAGCATTTGAGATCGAGCATTCAAGGTCTAAACTTCACATACCGTCAGGCAGTAAAATTACTCTCACCTCACCAACAACAATTGAAGTAGATGACTTCATATTGGAGGGAGAACTTTCAACAGCCGGCAAGCTTTTCAAAGTATCAGCAGATTCGATATACATGGGCTCCTCTAGCGCCCTAACCGCTTATTTAGATACTGATGCACCAGCCCCGCCGCCGAAAATTTCGAGCTATACGACTGCGGCAAGCTCCGGAGCAGTTCCTCCAGAACAACTATCCGATTATTACTATATCGGCGGAACATCTGAAGGTGGCGCGAATGGTTCAGATGGTCGGATGGGAAGCGAAGGCTTAGGGGGCAATGTTAATCCTGGGCCGATCTTGATCACCGGTCGAAATATTGAACTTAGTGGAAAAGTGGATCTAAAAGGTCAACCTGGCTCTCTTGGGGGGGAGGGGCAAGACGGTCAGGACGGCGGGATGGGAGGACCTGGACAAAACGCTGCCTGCGGGAGAGGTAATACAACCTATTACTGTTATTCGGGCGGAAAGAAATCCGGTCCAGGTGGACTAGGTGGCTTGGGAGGCCAAGGAGGAAAAGGAGGTCCTGGAGGATCGGCGGTTCCTTTTATAGTTCTTGCCCTCGAGAAATTGACAATAAACGCAGTGCCTAAGTCTGTTCCAGGCTCTGGTGGCTTGGGTGGAGGACCGGGAAGTCGAGGAATTAGGGGTTCGGCCGGGGCAGAAGGCCATTCGTGTAGTGCAACGCCCAAGTGGGGCTCTGCTTTTGGCTCATGCTCAGCAGGCGGTGGTGCCCGCACAACTGTAGAAATAGAAGACAAACGTAAAACAAAAGACTTTGGTAAAGGCCTCGATGGGGCTGACGGTGATAACGTTAACTGGGTATCGGTGTTAACTGACCTTAACATTGAAAAACCTCCGGATTTCCTCTCTGCAAACGTTGCTAGTCAGTTGATGGCTACAGGCGGAGCATCAAGCGAAATTGTTATGAAGGCAGTCACAATAGAAATAATCGGTCGGTTTGCTGTGACAATTCTCGAATTAAGTGAGACATACAGTAAGATCGAAAATGATGCTGATAGGCGAAAAATTGAGCAGGAAGTGTCAGCAAGATTATCAGTTTTAGCAGAAAAAGCTGAAGCTCTAAGTCCCTCCATGACTGGCATATCCTCTTTACTACAAACTTCTTCTCAAGAAGCGTTTTTGACGAAGCTTTCAATGATGCTTCCAATACTTAGAAGGGACTTTACGCTTCAAGTCGCAAGTCTTAAAAATAGTTGCAATGCTCTACGTCAGTCGACTGAGCCATACTTTGGGAGTCAAGTACAATTTTATTTCCCCCGAGAGTTTGGATTGTGCACAACTGCAGACTATAGTTGGCTGCCCTTCGTTTTGGAAAACTCTTCAATTACTGTAGGTGTCCGACCGATTCAGGTTCCTGACGATCTGCAACCTTACATTGTAATAGAATCAACTCCAATTATCGGCATAGATTCAGGTACCACTGCCGACGGTATAACAATCCGTGAGACAGGCGAGAACTTAGCCAAAGACCTAGAAGAGAACAGAGATCTTTTGTTAAGGCTGAACCGTGGAGAAGTAGTACCAGGGACGATAAGGCTAAGCGGCAGGCTCAAAGACGAAACGGTTTCATCTATGCTTTCAAGATTGGATAGCGACTTAGAAAATCTCGGAAAGGATCAACTTGATGCTTATCCGTCTCATAGTCGATAGAAGGCAAGCGTTGCTTTTGGCTTTCGCGAGCGCTGCCTTCGTACGTTCTAATCTTTTCGCTCATGCCCAAGGTGGAAACCTGTGTGCGAGATATGTGAACGGCATTATTCATGTGTGCGATGATACGAGAGAGCCCGGGTTTGGAGAAACGCCAGGTTCTAGTACATCACCCACGCCTTGGCATACCTGGAACGATGATGCACTTCGTCAATGGGACGCCGACTTACAAAGATGGCAAGGTGTCCGCGCCGAAACAGCAGCCCGGGTATCAGCACTCGTGGCCAGCCTGCGGGAAGGTGACATGGATGAAGAAATTGTTTTTCCGGAACTTGAGAAAAAGCTGGACACTGTCCTTAGAGAACTCGCTAACAACTACGTTCCAGCGCCTTCACCCTCATCTGCGAACGTAGCAGCATTCTGGAAGGCAATAGGCGAAGCAAAAGATGGAGCGGAAAAGATACTTGCTGTCAATAAAAGTTTGTTAGGCGCTTCCGCCTCAGACAAAAATTATGAGCATCTATCTCAATTTATTAACTCTAATGGCCTTATTAAAGGATCAGCGTTTCAAGATGTTGTCGAGTTGACCCCGACATCCAATGACAATCTGCGCGGAGCAACTCTTGTCGCAAATACCAACTTTATTTTATTAGCAGACAGTGCCCTGCGGGATCTTAAAGCTTCTGGCGCAATACCTGATGAACCTTACCGAACTGCACTAGAAGTTAATCAAGCGAATCTCGTATCAAGCTTACTTTTGACATCCTCCAGCGCTACCTATCCTGTAAGCCTTAGCCAACTAGAAGCGTCTAGCGTAGCTAGTAGTCCGATCTCAAACTTCTTGCGCGGCGTTGGAGGAGGATTTACAGGAGCAGCTAATGAAGCAATAGTTGCCTTTGCCGCAATTGTTGCGCATCCCGTTGACTCTGGAAGAGCTATAGCAAAAGCGCTTTTCGACGTTCCTGCTTTAGCAGAAGCTATCGGTGCTACGTTAGCAAGTGCGTGGGAGACACTCCGCCAAGGAACGTCTCAGGAAAGAGGAGAACTGTTTGGTAGACTCAGTTTTGAGATTGCCACTGCTATCGCAGGAGGTGCTTTAGCTAATCGAATTGTTGCCTCGGCACAATTAAGCAATAAAATTCGCTTTCTAACCGATCAGTTTGCTCTCAGAGGTTACGCGAAAAAAATTCAGTCCAGTACATCTTTGGTTCCAGAAGGCCTGAAGTTTATATCCAATTATACTTCGGAAGGTTTTGAGACATTATGGAAGTACCAGCGAGAAACCGACGCGGTTATTGACTACTTGAGAGCTGCGGAAGGACAATTCGACGAGCTTATGCAGGTCCAGTTTCTTCCTGATGGAACATTATCAAACGCCGGACAACTGCTCAAAGATAGCTGGAACGATATAATTAAGGATACTCATGAGCTAATAACAGAAACTGGACTTGTTATCGGCTTGTCTAATGCAAAAGAGCTAGTTGATAGAGCATGGGTTCTTCGTGAGGAGGGGATAGTTCCACATTCCGCTGCTCATTACGCTGATCGCCGGTATGCCGAGACCTTTGAGCTTGCAGTACGGCAGCGTTTTGGCGGAATAGAAGGTACCCCTGAAAACTTTAGGGGTTATCAGGTAGATGTGGTCACGGACGATTACCTGATCCAAGCGTCAGTCAATGACTTCCGCCGCTCGCCTGCTGCAGTTAACTCATTTGTCACTGGTAAAAGAAACCAAGTTGAAATGACTAGGACACTGGCTGACGAGAGCGGATTAAAAGCAGCTTATTATTTCCGGAGAAAGCCTCCCCCTGAAATAGATGAGTTCCTGCGCTCGATGGGAATGGATGACGTTTGGTGGGACCTTGAATGAAAGTTCACAGGAAAATAATATACCTGATCTTGTTGGTTTGCTTTGTTCAATCGAACGAAGTTCTAGCTTCTGCCACCTGTCCTCTTCAGTACTCGCACGAAGAGCCAGATAACGAAGATCCTGCTGCTGTGGCAGCAAGAATTGCAGGAAACATCTCCCTTGGGACTTATAAAGAAGTCAAACGAGCGGAAGCAACTGAAATCGAGGCTACTCTTAATGATTGTATTAATTTGCATGAAAGCACCGATAGTGAATTAGATGATCTATATGATGCCAAAACGTGTGTTACAGAATTTTCAGTTATCTTTTTGGACATTTATCAGGAATTATCCAACAATGGTGATGCGCACGCCCGGCAGAAGGCGTATCAATTCTTTCTCGAGCAATGGAGTTTTCTTTTTGCGAACCCTGAATCAGGGGCACTTGTGAGCTGTAACTTAGTTGTTTCGGATAAATTGTCTGCCGAGAGTTTGGCAAGGCTTGAAACAGAAGTACTACTAGTTATGGGAATAAGTACGCAAAGAAGGGATAGAAATATAGGCTATTGGCGGGCGCTTTTGTCCGATATTATTTCAGATACGGGTGCTCGCTGTCAAGATGGTTGCAGTCGGCTTTTCTGGCTTAGAGGAATGCTTCCAAGATGATGCAACGTATTTTAATAGTTTTAATTTTTTTAATGTCTTGGATCAGTCCAGTGCATTCTTCCGGTATAGATGAGTTAAAGAAAAAAATTGAAGATATCACAGAAGCTTTGGAGAAGGATGCTATAAAGTATGAGACACTGTATCCAAATGAACTAAAATTGATAGTTAAGTATCGCATAGGATGGGCTTGGTTGGTTTCACTTTCTGACAATAGATATTCCTTAAGGGTTCTTGCCTATGGTATCGATCGTAATAAAAATAATGTTGACTACTTGTCTTATGTTGAGCCGGCTGCATCAGCGGGAGGCATGCCGCCTGACATCAATATAGTTTCATCCGCGATAGTTCGTGAAAATACAGTTTTGATCGCCTTAGAAACAGAAATAAGAAATAAATTAAAACCTTGTAGCGATACTGCGTCTGAGGATATTATGTCGCTTGTTCCACTAAGCTCGATTATCAGTATTCAAGCACCAGATTTCGGGACTTTTCCCAGCTTGCACCATGATCCGACACTTAGAATTAAATTTATAATCGACGACGATGGCAACGTCTCACTTGCTCCTGATGCGTATGCTGGAGAGGCCACCAACCCAAGTGGCAAGCATACAGTTCCTGGAATAGCCAGTACATTGTCTGGCGCCCTAGTGTTATTTGCGGCTGAAAAAGCCGGTGTTGCGGGGGGGGCGTCGAGTTTTAGTGCTGGCTTTGCTGCGGCTGTCATTGCTGGTTTAGTGTACTTTACGGTTTCTCATATTGAGGATGGAATTGAACAGGGCGAGCTGGCTGACGCTGTTGCTGCCATGAATAGGGTTATAAATAGGATCTATCAGGCTCAAAAGATTGCTTATTTGGAAATGGAAGACCAATACGTTAGCTTTATTACGGAAGTTTGTCGTGCCAGTTTCCAGTCAGCTTTAGAAGCACAGCTGGTTGAATTAGAAAACCTTGCCGTTAAACGGCAGGAGATAATGGATCGATATAGTTCTGAAATGAAACGGCTAGGAGAAGTCAAGTCTGATGAAAGCTGGGATGAGGTTGAATGTGCCATATTCGGATGTGGGGAGGATACTCAAAGCGTACTTACCCTGCCGTTGGATCGCCTGATTGACCATTATGTAAATAATACTCGTCCTTAATAGTATGATTATTTGTTCGATTATTATCATTCTGATCGCTTCAATATATTATGATAGGTCTTTAGTAGGGAGTGCCCCCTGGTTGTCCTTCGTTCATAACGGGTCGGCCCTGAACAAATTGCTCTGCCCCCTGAAAACTGGACCGTTTGATACTGGAGTTTTCCGGCGGTCCAAGGTTGGGGAGCAGCGCACAGCCCCGAGGACTCTCGTTATGAACGAGGGACGACCGGGAGGCAGGCCACTTCCGTATCTGCGACTTTCTATCCGAACACTGCTGGACGATGCTTTGAAACGGTCGTTTGTGAAGCGTTGCAAAGCAGGGCTCTTCCGGGTCGGGTCACGCGAAGGATGCAGCATTTCTTGGTGCTGCTATTGTCTGCAGGTTTGGCTCCTCCTGCAGGTTGCCTGCGCCAGCTAAGGAGTTCGTTCCTGAATAGCAGCGCTCCTTAAAGGGCCGATGCTGTAAACCGCATTGTAAGATTAAATGGCGGATATGGGGCAGGCGGACCTGCATCGTTGATCTTGAGGAGGGCAGGGGGAGCGGGGTTGTCAACGGCATCGAAGCTGGCCCTTTGTTCCAAGCGCTCACAGCAGCCGGGATCGGATGACGGTGCTACCACGTTTACGATCACCTGGCACTCGTTGCGGTGTCTCAGCCGAACGCCGGCAGGTCAGCTCTACCCGACAAGGACTGCCGACGATGTCCGACTTCACCCTCTACTACTGGCCAGTGCCATTTCGCGGCGAGTTCGTCCGGGCCATTCTTGCGCATGTTGGCGCCTCGGTGGACGAACCCGGCAGTGACGCGATCAGTGCCATGATGAGCATGGACACTCGGGACCAGCCGGTGCCGCACATGGCACCGCCGATGCTGGTGGACAATGTTTCCGGTAAGGCCGTGGCGGAAATGCCGGCGATCTGCTTCTGGTTGGGCGAACGGTTTGAGCTTCTTCCGGTCGACCAGCACCCGAGGGCCCTTGTCCTGAAGATCGTGAACGACGCCAATGATGTCCTGGATGAGATGACGCTCGATGGCGGCAAGGCGATGTGGACTGAGAAATCCTGGGCAGACTACCTTCCGCGCCTACGCCGTTGGATGACGATCTGGGAAGCCACAGCGGAGCAGGGCTTTCTTCCAGACCAGCCGCTCGGACTTGCGCAGATCGTGACGGCAACGCTGTGGGGAACCATGACCGAGCAACTGCCGGAGCTTCGCCCGCTTCTCGAAGCGGAAGCCCCGCAGGTTGCCCTGCTGACCTCCCGCATCCGGTCACACGGCGCTCTTGCCGGCCAAGCGGAGGAAAGCCGCCGCCGTTTCGGACAAGCTTGGTGTGGCGGCGAGATCGAGAAATCACTACGCAGGGTCCTGCGAGGGTAGGGATTGCGTAGCTTGAAGGACCCATCAGAGACATTGGAGCACGCAGCAGCGAATGCAACTGCAGCAAGCGCAGTAGGCCCATAGTTGCCTGTCGGCCGTCGTGAACGCTGCAAGGCAGCGTTGGCGGAACTGCCCTCAGCCCTGAACATCGGCTATTGGATCAGTCTAGCTGCCCCGGAAAGTTCTTTCGACGGCCAGTCTCCAGATTACGCACCATGTTGTCGACGCCAATTGTATAGAACTCGCCGACGCTGA
Source organism: Paracoccus yibinensis (assembly GCF_030846195.1). Taxonomy (GTDB): domain Bacteria; phylum Pseudomonadota; class Alphaproteobacteria; order Rhodobacterales; family Rhodobacteraceae; genus Paracoccus; species Paracoccus yibinensis. The sequence continues at coordinate 20,535 of NZ_JAVCWH010000015.1, read as the reverse complement.
TGGCTGTGCTCCCCTTCAACTCCCACTGGTGCTCGGTGATCACCCCGATCACGGCGTTAACCAGCCCGATCACATCGTCTGCGTCCAGTGGATAGTCGATGTAGATACGCGCGGGATCCTTGAAGTACCGCTTGTCGAGATGAGCGAAAAACTTGTCACGGCGACTCATGATTGCATTTATCGTCTTGCGCCGCGTTTCCAACTCACTGATCTGTTTTTCCAAGACCTCGACCTTAGGGGGGCCGGATTTCCATGTGATGTTTGATCGATTCTTCGTGCAGAAGTCGAGGAATGCAAACAAGCTTCCGTCTGCTCGGCGCGGATCCTCCAGCAGCCGTGCCGTTGCAAGATGCAGGTCGGTCTCGACCGAAAAGAGCAAGGGATGGAGAAGCGGCTCGATCTCCCAGAGCCGGACCCCATGCATGCTGTGCTGCCGGGTAAGCTCACGGTAGACAGCTAGCTTGGGTACGAGGCCCGGCGGCTCTGTGCCTTGGATGAGCGCGACATAGCTGTAAAGCCGCTCTTCATAGTTCGCCTGGATCTGGGCCTTCACGGTCTCTCCTATTTCCCACACCGCAGCTTGCTTGTTGCACGTTGCGGAAAAGTCGACTCATCCCGAAGCGGGCGCAACTAGCTGCTCAGGTGGCGCGTGACTGCTGGACAGAGTTTCGAACGGCTTCGCAGAACGATTGCAGCAGTCTTGCATCGGTTGTCAGCCTTGTGCGCAGCCGTGGAGAAAGCTCCAGTTGTACACCCATACCGGACCGCGTGCGGTTACAAATGTTTGCCTCATCAAGCCCCGGAAGCCGTTGGTTGATCTCCGCGCCGAAGCCAGCTTCTTGTAGCGAGATTCTGACAGCTTCGCGTAGGCAGGTGTCGCGACCACCTAACCAAACCGCGTCTGTCCCATCGCGCCGCCGCCCATGGATAGCAATTGAGGTCGAAGACTTGCCGACAAGCTCTATGGCCGAAGGCTCATCGAAACGATGGGAGGTAATGTGATAATGGCCGTGAGGCCCGTTTCGCAGGGCTTCAAAAGCGTAAAACGATAAATCGGTTCCCGCAATTGCCTCGGCTATTTCAGATGTACTTGGTTCGATCCATCCGCCGTGCGGTGCGAGTATCACCGCCTCTGAACCACGATCCAAGGCTCGGATGCGATAGTCGATGCCGAGGCGCTCGCTATCGGCAAGCTCGATAAAGGATTTGTATCGATCGGCCATGATGCATCATCAAAGCACGCGCAAGAGCTTGTCAACCAATCACACGATCCCAGATGTAGTCGGCCCAAAGCTGCTCTCCACATCGAACGCGGCGGGAAACCGATCCCAGCCTAAAGCTGCCGATCGACAGGAGTGCGGCAGCCGGCGCACCCAAGTCAAAGCGATTAAAAGACCATTTCCAAGCGTGTGTACGCCTTGCGCCCGCATCCCAGACGTAGAACGGGACGGGAGCGATATTCGCAGCAGCCGTTTCAACTGCTCCGATTTCCTCTTCTCGCTGATTATCAGCGGAGGAGATCCGGAAGATCGTATAGTAGCTGCAAGGCGTCGGGCCATCCGACCTCAGAGAACAACTGCAGGATCTCGACCAGCATCGTACGCCGCTTGGGATCTTCGAAGATACCTCGATGGTCTGCAATGTACCGCTTCACGACCTTCACGACGGCGGTGTTGCCGAGGCTTTCGTAGTGATACCCTTCCTCAGAGCCCACCCCGGTGAGGATCGAGTGTATCGCCGTGAATACGGCTACTGGGTTGCCGGGGATCAGATGCTCGTACAGTTCAATCAGGTAATGAAGCGTGCTGGGCTCTCGCGACTGCCGCAAGAGCGTGAGGATCGCTGCATAGTCTGCCAAGAACCGTGACTTGGCATCGAGACTGTTCAGGCCCGGCCCATCTTCCTTGTCCTCCGCCTGCGCGTCAGCACCGAAGTAGAGTTGCATCATGGCATGGTGGATCACATGCTCGGCGGCGCTGTAGCGCGCGCCTGCGGCCCTCTTCATGTCGTGTGTGGCCGCCGCCGACACCAGGACTGTGTGTTCCTTCGCCGATATATCCAGCGCTGGCCCCAGGATTGCTTTGAGCCCATCCTGTGCGCGGTCGCACATGTCCCGGTCGCCTTGCGTGGCATCGGCCGCGTAGCGCCGGAAGAATGTACCCCGTAAGCAGGAGGTGTACGCGTTCAGCGCTTCCAGGAAGAACTGTGGGTTCGCTGCCCATTCCTCAATCCAGGTACGGGCTATCGGCCGACCTTGCCTAACATGCAGTTGCGCAGCCCAGCCGCCGAGACATTCCTGCAGGCGGTCCCCGGAGCTGTCCTCGTCGGAGAACTCGCTGAGCCGGTCTTTCGCTATGGTCAGGATGCGTTCACAGCGTTCCGGTTCGGCATGGCTGGACCACCTCAGCGCGTGTGCGAGGTATGACGTCAGGATCTGCTCGTCGCTCTCGCTAGCAGCGATGCGCTCGCCCATCGACCACATCCGGCTGGGAGCCGCCTTGCCGATAACCTGGAGGTTCTGCGCGGCCTGCAGCCGAACGGCGGGCTCATGGTCGTGCAGGATCGCCTCGATCCGGTCGACGATCTCCGGTCGCTCCTCGGCGAAGCGCGGCGCCAGCGAGACCCAGGCTTTCGCTGCGTATACTCTCACCGACAAGTTCCCCCAACTGATGCTCATTCCTCGGTTTCGCGCGGTTCGGGATACCGGCTCGACGACAGCCGATCGAGCACCGCGAACATCGTGTCCAGGTCGGGCAGGCCGTCCGCGCCCGGAGCGTAGTTCGGGCTGGAGGCGATGCGCTCAACTGCGTTCGAGATGTGGCCCCAAGCCGAGTGGTCAACCTGGCCGTGGAGTCCGGTATTGTCATCGACTGCGGCAGTCAGCGCCATTGCATCCGACCACAGCGCCGCGAGTGCAGCCGCTTCGCTGTCATCCGGCGTGGCCTGGTATTTGGCGCTCAGCGCTTTCGATGCATCGAAGATCAACCGGTTGGGGCCGGCATCCATGTCGACGCCTTTCCGACGCAGTTGCTCCATCTCCCAATCTTCGTGACCGCCCCAAGACATGCGGAAGCTTCTGATTGGCCGATTCTCCTCAAGTTCCCCATCCTTCTCCATCTGCCGGCGCAGATCGTGGGTGGCGTCGAGGATAATCTCTTCCTCGGGGATCAACGCGAGCAGCCGGCCTACGATGCGGCGCCACCGCCTATTTTGGTCCTGATCCGGATGCCGCATGTCATCCAGCATCATCGTCTCGAGCTGTTCCTTCTCCTCCGCCGTCCGCGACGGCCAGGCCGCGGCGACGAAGCGCACGGCGTCGCGGAGGGTGTCGCCGTTCTCGATCAGGTCTGAGCTGGTCGTCAGCGGCCAGACGAAGTCGCCGACCTCTCCGATACGTTCGCTCGCGACGCCCAGTATCCGGGTCCACACCGAGGCAGTCGCGTAGTCCTGTGAGGCCGCAGCGACGCTCGCCGAGAAGGCGTCGGCGTCGCATCCGCGCAGGAATGCCACATAGCTGGTGAGGATGTCGTCCCCTCTTCCGGATGTATCCTCGTTCTTCTCTTCCCAGGCATTGAATTCGACGTTAAGGCCGCGGAACTCGACCTCCGCGCTGCCAAGATTGATGACAACGGGTTCGTCGGGTTCGCCATAGCCTTCCATCGCGGCCCTGCCGATGACCGCGTCAATGACTGCGCGTGTCCCATGCTCGGGCGATATCTCGAGGAACCTGCGAAGCGATTTTCCCAGATGCCAACGCGAATGCTCGTAGTCCTGTCGCCGATTTGACGACAACGGCAATATGCGGCTCCGTAAACCACCGAAGGCAGATGTGGCGGTGTCGGTGATCATCTGGCCGTAGATGCAACGATACACCTCGACTGCGAAGGCAGGGTCTGCCGCGGCGATCGGTATGATTTGCTCGGACAGCCAGGGAGCCTCGCGGTCGGCGTGCTGGGAGAAGTGCGGGTCACGTAGGATGCGATCGAGCAGAGCGCGTGATGCTGCCACGTCAGAGGCAAAGCTTTTTCCTACGAACCTGATAGCGCTGACCTTTGTCGCTTCCAGTGGTGAAGAATGAGACCAAGCAAATTCCAGCATCGCTCGGGCAGTACGCCCGAAGACGTCGAGCAGGACGGGATCGGTGAGGTCGGCATGCTCGAATACAGCGTGCATGAGCACCCGGGCGGGATCGATTAGCGGGAGCTGGTCGGCCCGCATGAGCTGTTCGGACAGGGTCGCCCAAGCGATCGCGCACTCTGGCATGACGCTGCGGGTCGCCTCGATCCTCATCGCCACGAAGCGACTTAAGCGGTTCAGCAGGCTCGCGAGCTTCGCGTTGTCAGACGTCGCCGCCACGCGTTCGACGAGATCGGTGAGGTCTTCGGCGTGAGCCACGTTGTCCGAGAGGATACGCAGCGCGACGTTGCCGAGCACTGGATCGACCTTAGTCGCCGAGAATATATCGCACACCAGCTTCCAGCTATGGGGCCGCCCTTGTGTGTCGACGCGCCAGATCCGCTCGATCGCGAACCGGAGCGCTGGCGCGAGCATAAGTGCGACCGAGGTGTCGCCCTCGAGCTGCGCGATCAGTCGATCGGGATCGTGCCACGCGAGGTAGAACCGGCCGGCGACATGGTCGAACAGGATGTGGTGGGAGAAGCGTACCAAGTCACCCGTGGTGGCGAGAACGCCGGCCTGGATGACTTGGTCGACGTCCATGTGCCGTACATCAACCTTGCGGACCGCGAGTCTGCGGCTTGCTGCCATGGCTGTCACGGCCTCGGCAGCAGCCTGGGTCATGCCGGTCGACGGCATGCGGCGGTCCTCGTAAGTGTCTATGAGCCCTGATTGGGTCGTAATTCCGGCGAATCCGGCTGGATCGGCGCTGTCAGCTAGTAACTCAGCGGCTAGGGAAAGGTTGAAAACGTTGCGCAGCAGCCCGGCGAGCGCTCCGGTTGCGGAAGCTAGCAGCGCTGCGACCTCCGCAGATGCGGTCCCCGCCGCGGCGATATCCCTGTCGGTCAAGCGAGGGACGGTGAAGTGCCGGATGGTGCCGAGGGTTGGTTCGGCGTACGCAGCGTCGGCCGGGGCGCCCGCGAAGGCGGCGCGGTACCGACGGCCGTTGCGCAGGTCGAATGTGCGGATCGACGCGGCCACCGTCCAATCGCCGCCGAGTTCGGCCATGACCCGTTCTATCAAAGTGGCAAAAACGCCCTCGGACAACCCTCCACGGGCCGCGTCCAGCGCGTCGATGATCAGGAAACGCGGTTGCGATCCTGGTGAGGCTGACAGGACCTCGACGAGGTCATGCCCGAGGCGCAGTTCCGAATTGAGGTCTGCGGCGATAGCAACGCCCGGGAAACGATCGACCGAGAGAAAGACTACCAGGGCGCCTTCGGCGATGAGAGACCTCGCCGCGTGAACGAGAGCGCCGGTCTTCCCTGCGCCCGGCTCACCCACGACCAGCAGCGAACCGGCCTTGATTGCCACTAACATAGGCACGTCGCTTTCGCGCGTGATTGTGATTCCGCCGGCGAGAGGGAGTTTCCCGTGGACCGCGAGCCGGTCCAGTTCCGCCGCAGTCACAGCGCGTAACCGGGCGATGTCCTCATCATACCGCGGCGCGCCGACATCCACGTGGCCGCGCCGCCGGAGGGCCCGCAGCAGGCCGTCTCTGTTCGCAGGCGCTCCGCTTCCGATGAGGTCACGCATGATGCCGCGTAGGTCGCGCAAGGGCGCGTCGCCGGCGGCATCCCCGCCGTAGAGATGACGCCCGAGAATCGCCGAGGCCTCGCGCCAGTCAGCATCGCCTTCGTCCATGGCGAATCTCGCGACATGGAAGGACCGAGCCATGTCAGTTAAGTCGTCAGCAGTGGGCGCGACCTTGTGTGCAGCCGTCCACGCCGCGGTGACGATCGTTTCCAGCGCACTGAGGGCGGTGCGCTGCGCGGCGTTGCGCTCAGCCTTCGTGACGACCCATGCACCACCCAGGTCGAAAGCTCGGCAAGCCGCCTCAAGGTCGTCGAGGGTGCGGGCCGCATCCACCCGCACCGCCAGCACAGCGGCATTGCGCGTCGGGTCTGGCGCGGCGCCTGACGCCTTGGCTTCAAACATCCAGTTAGCGAGCTGGGCGCCGGTTTTCGCCAGTGGCGCGCTTTCACCGGTGGCGAGCGTGGCAGAGGTCTTGTTCTGGATGTACAGCGCGCCGCCGTCGGATTGAGAAACTTCGATGTCGTCCAAACCAGCGCCGGTCTCGAGCCGGATTGCTACAGGAAGCGCCGTGTTGTTGATACTGAAGCGGCCACCGACCGGAAGCCGCGCCAGGATGTGGACCGCGAACCAAGTCGCCACCGCGGCCTGGAACGCCATGCCGGCTTCGGTCGCCCGGCCGCCTGCCCGCATCTGCTTGCTTTTCGGTGTTTTCGCCGGTGCCGTAGTCATGCGGACACTGTGGCGGAATTCTACTGTTCCACAAGCACTTCTGCGCTGGTGCTGACGGATGTCCGCAAAGAGACTCTAGCACTTGATAGCTGACATTCAGCTGGCGGCGCTATAACGGTCACTGACTCGAATGAGATGAATGGCAACTCCCTGCGCATAGCTCACGCTTGTTGCCATCCCGGCGAGCGACCGCTTCCCACCCATCGGGTCGATTTCCCGGCCAAGGAAGACGATGAGGCTGCAGTCGCAGCGAGCGTCCGGATGGTCCGCATCGCTGCCGTCCTGCGCTAGCGTGGCGGCGTTGTGGAGAGCCCTTCGCCGACATTCGCGAAGCACCCGGCATCTCTCTCGGTTTACAAACGCAGCAAAATGAGCGGCCCAGAACCCCCGTTCGTGCCAGGAGCAGCGGTGAGCCGAGCGCAGCCCCAAATGCCGATTAAGCATGGGGGTGCTGTCGCGCAGCCTTATAGAAAGCCATTCCAAGGCCTAAGGTAATTCAGTAGCTTAGTAACAACATCGCACATTTAAGGAGATAGGTTCTGAAATGGCGCTTTCAGAATTATACGCAAACACCGGCGCAACGGGTTTCACCATCAATTTCTTCATGAACGCAGGACCGCACCCCAGACTGGGACTGCTGGCTGCGCCGTTCTTCACGACAAATGACCCCATCAAGGCTCTGACCGGCAAAGGATGTGATGTCCGGCTGATCGTCCGGTTTTCGCCGATCACAACGCCGGAGGCACTACGGCAGGCCTTTGAGAATCCTCGGGTCAAAACCCGCTATTTCACCGACGCCAAGTTTCACACGAAGCTCTATATCATTGATGATGTCGCGCTCGTCGGGTCCGCCAATCTCACCGATAGCGGCCTGAAAGCAAATCGGGAACTTTCCATCCTATTGAAGCAGGATCGCGATGAGGCCTTCTACGCGCTGCCCGGCCTGTTTGACGAGTTGTGGAACGACGCAGACGTTTTGAACGAAGAGGTGCTCCGCGAATATGAAAAGGCGTTCAAATCCAAAGAGAAGCCACAGGATGAGGACGACTTCGAGAGGTTCATCCACAAATTCGTAAAACCTGCCGCCCCCAAGAGCATCGTCGTTGGCAGCGAAAAGAAATCGAAAGAGCGCGCCTTCATCCAAGGGTTCCGCAGGAAATATGATGAAATTCTGGTGCCTGCGCACCATGAAATCCTCGAAGTCGCCCAACAGCACGGCTTTGGGCGGCCAGAATATGCCGGTCAGGATCCCCAGATCGAAATGGGAAGGTTCCTCGGATGGCTGCGCCTGACACAAGGCAGCGGCGATGGTTGGCGTGAGACATCGTTGCTCAGCGGCTCAAAGGACCGGGCCGCGCGGATTGCCGAATATGTGCAGGTCTGGCAGTCCACAGACGATACCGTGAAAGGCGATATGTATCACGCATCTGCAGAGATCGAGAACATCGCGAACATCCGGACTTACCTCTGTGATCCGAACGAGTTGGTCCGATTGAATTTTGACGAACTGTTCCGACACCTTACGGGCTGCCACGCCTTTCTCGAACGCTTGCGCTTTGTTTCCAAAGATGTAGGGGAGAACCTGTCCGGCCTCGAACGGCTGCGCATCGACTTCCAAAAGAAAAACACGCTCGAGGCCGTAGTGCGAACAGTTCGCTATCTCCTGGCAGGCCCTGGCGATGCGATTGAGCGTGCCTATGACTGCGTATACGGCAGCTATAAGCTCAAGGGCTTCGGTGAAGCTTGTGTCATGGAGTTGCTCGGCTGGGGAGACGCTAAACGTCCTCCATTCAACAATCGCTCCATTCGAGGCATCCGCTTGTTAGGGTTTGATGTGGAGCACTTGGTCGCGGGTGAGTAGCAAAAACCTATGTGGCTGCTTGTTAGATTGCCGCGGTTCGCTCGACGCGCGGCAAGCGCCCGCTTTTCGCCCTGCAGGACTATCTCGCCGTGATGAAGGTGTGTGGCATGCTGCACCGATGAGCGGCAGCTAGGTCCAAAAAGCGGTCATAGATACTATAAAACCCTATGTTGCGGGTAACCGGTAATGGACTTGCGCTACTCCGGGCAGTGACCACTATGTCGCTGACCATCAGAGAGAGTGCAGATGAGCCTGATTGACGACTATTGGGACCTTGAAGACAACGTCAGCGCACTCGAAGCAGTGCGGAAGTCCGACCACGGACGTGAGTTCGAGATCTACCGGTCTTTGATCGCCAAAGGCCGCGTTCTGCTGCCGTATTTGACCACCGACGGCATTGCGTTCGGACCTTCTCGTTTCCTGGGCTACAAGGGTAACACTGTCGCTAAGCACGCTGAACGGGAGCACCGCGACGGGCGGGAAACAACGCCCCGGATACGGCAGGTTCTCGCCAAGGAATTCGGATACACCACATGGAATACTCCGGACGATGTGGCGGAGGATCATTTTGTGCGGTTCTGTTCGTCGCTGAGCGTAACACCCGATAATGCATCTCGCACCTTTTGGATCACGCCAGAGGTTGGTGACTGGTTGGCTGATCACTCGGCTAATGAGCAGGACACAATTAGTGATAAAACCGGCAGCGACGCATCCCTTGAGGACTCGGTAAGAAACGACAAGTCTTTGCCGGAGACCACCCGAAAATCGATAATAAAATCGCGCGTAGGGCAAGGTCTGTTCAGACGCCGTGTTCTCCAAGCATACGGTAATTGCATGATCACGCGCTTGGCAGAGCACAGGCTGTTAATCGCCTCTCACATAAAGCCGTGGCGAGACTGTTGTCATGATCCGAATGAGTGCCTGAATCCGGATAACGCCCTGCTGTTGTCCCCGACGTGGGACGCACTGTTCGATAAGGGTTTCCTGAGCTTCTCGGATGAGGGCCAACTCTTGCTGTCCACGCGCCTTTCAAAAAAGGCGCGACGGGCGTTAGGAATCCAGGACTTGAGTGTCGCACTTACCAAAGGGCAAGCTTCATATATGCGACACCACCGTTCAATGCACGGTTTCGAGGACTCGGTATGACAATCGAGATTATTCCCGCGACCGAAGCTATGGTTGCCGAGATTGAGTTGTGGCTGGATGAGGAGGAGATGGCCTACAACGAAAGATATTCTCGTTGGGAAGCTGCGGGATATGAGGGTGATCCCGGTATTCGCGGGTTCAAGTGCAACTGGAATTCCACAAAGAATCACTGGCGAGATGGCTTTGGAAGCTTGGACGTGCTCGTTAAAGATGGCCGGGCTATTGGTTTCCTCGACGGGTACGACATTCTCGAGATACACCCTCAAGAGCGAGGGCTGGGCTACGGACGTCTCCTGGCTGAGTTCATGATAGATCGAGCGCAGGAAGAGGGTCGTTCGGTCGTTGAGATAGATATTGCACCGTTGACGGCGTTGCCCTTCTGGGAGCGCTTGGGCTTTAAAGTGATCGAGGGTCGACAAGGCAACGGCGGCGGTCAATATGCCTATAAAACGCTGCCGCGCCGCTTCCCTTTGGGATCTGGAACAAAGTTCCCGTATGCCGTCGAGTTCTATACAGAAACAGCCAGATACACGGATGGGAAGCCATTTCGTATTTATTCGGGAAGCGGAGAAGCTCAAGACAACGGAACGCTACAACTTCCCGAGCGTGTCATCTGCTTTTCGCCCAGTGTCCAAAATACCTGCGACTGCTTTGCCAAGCTTACCGTTAACGGCGAGGAATTGTTCTTTGAGAAGCTGAAGCGTGATGAAGCATCACACTTGGGTTTCAATTGCGACAAGGGCTACATATACTATATCGAGCGAATTACAATATCCTCGGCTGTTTGCTCAATTTAGCGCCTGCCGGCTATGATGCTGATCACTACGGGGTCCAGTCGTGAAAAATTAGGACTGCCGGACGAAACGCGTCCTGGTCGCTTCTCTTGCGAGAAGATGATGTTCGGATGGTCGAACTTATACCGGTCCAGCTCCCACAATCCGTTCCGATGTGCGATGATGACTCGCTCTCCGGCCTTAGCTTGGGGTAAGCGCGACGCCGACCCCCTCCTGCCATTGCTAAGCTGAACCGGCCATTGTCCGTGTGTGTGTCGGTTTAGGGGCTTGGGATTTGGGAAGAGGCAAAGAAGTGGGCGTCCATTTGGACGGCTCCTGGAATGGTTCGGTTTCCCGGCTGGAGATGATCGAGGGACCGAGCGGTCGGCGGCAGCGCACAGAAGCGGAGCGGGCGCGGATCGCGGCAGAAAGCCTGATTCCAGGGATGCGGGTGGCCGACGTCGCCCCCAAACACGGCACGACACGTTGGCAGATTTACAATTGGCGCAACAAGTTGCGGAGTGGGCATCTGATGGTGCCGGAGAGCCTCGCATCCCTGCCGATGTTCGCGGAGCTGATGGTCGAGAGCGATACTGCGACTGTGCCGCCAGCCCGCGCTCTGTCGGAGGTGGAGATCGTGGTCGGCGATGTGGTGATCCGCGCCAGTGCTGGTGCAGATGAGGGCCAGCTGACGCGGGCGATCCGCGCGGCTCGAGCGGCAATGTCATGATGCTGGGTCAAGGCGGGCCAGTGAAGGTCTTCATGGCAACCCGACCGGTCGACTTCCGCAAGGGTATCGACGGCCTGGCCCTGGCAGTCCAGGAGATGTTCGGGCTGGATCCGTTCTGTGGGGCGGTCTTTGTCTTCCGTTCCAAACGCGCTGACCGCATAAAGCTGCTGGCTTGGGATCAGACTGGGATGGTGCTGGTTCACAAGCGACTGGAAGGCGGCAAGTTTGTCTGGCCGCAGGTGCGGGACGGGGTGATGCGGATGTCGTCCGCACAGATGGCCGCGTTGTTCGAGGGCTTGGACTGGCGCCTTGTCCGACCTGAGCGAGCGCGGCGCCCTTTAACAGCAGGCTGATCGGTCGATCACTTGGGAATGCCTGTTTTTGCTGGCTGAAAGGGATAATCCATGATTCACTTTGAGCCATGGATGCTGATGCTCTTGCCTCGGAAAACACCCTCCTGAAGGCTCGCCTGGCCGAGCTTGAGGCGGCGCTATCCGAAGTGCAGGAGGCCAACCGTCGGCTGGAGGACATTTTGCGCACGGCGCAACGCGCGCAGTTTGGCAAAAGCTCCGAGAAGCTGTCACCCGACCAGTTCAACCTGCCCTTGGAGGATGCCGAATTTGCTCAAGGGGTGCTCGAGGCGGCACAGGAAAAGGCCGAGGCGGCGCTACAGGGGTTGGGGGCAAAGACACCCCGCAAACCTGCGCGCAACCGCGGGCATCTGCCGCTGCATCTGCCCCGGATCGAGCGCGTGATCGAACCCGCCAGCACCCTGTGTCCCTGCGGTTGCGAGATGGCGCGGATTGGCGAAGACGTTTCCAAACGTCTCGATGTGATCCCCGCCCAGTTCCGGGTTCTGGTAACGCGTCGCCCCAAATATGCATGCCGCCGCTGCTCTCAGACTGTGGCGCAAGCTCATGCCCCCGAGCATGTGGTGCCTGGCGGAATGCCCACGGAGCGGTTTATCGCCTGGATTATTGTCTCGAAGTTCGGTGACCACCTGCCGTTCTATCGCCAGGCCGAGATCTTCAAGCGTCAGGGGATCGATCTGGATCGCGGCACGCTTGGCAACTGGGTCGGGCGCGCCTGCTTCCATCTGACGCCGGTCATCGACCACATGCGCGCTCATCTGCGCGGTGTGGACCGGATCTTCGTCGACGAGACCCGCGCGCCAGTATTGGATCCCGGCCGAAAGGCCACAAAGAGCGGATACTTCTGGGCCGTCGTGTCCGATGATCGCGGACATGGCGGTGCCGGACCGCCGATCGTGCTGTTCCACTATGCCCCCGGCCGGGGCAAAGAGCATCCGCTGAAGTTCCTTGCTGGATACCGGGGCCGGTTCCTGCAATGCGACGCCTATCAGTCCTACAATGCGATGACCGGGATTGAGCGCAACAACGGCCCCTGGCAACTGGTCTATTGCTGGACCCATGTTCGCCGTCGCTTCGTGAAGCGCTTCGAAAATGAGGGCTCACCCATTGCGGAGAAAATGCTGCGCCAGATTGCGCTGCTTTATCAGGTCGAGAAGACGGTCCGAGGAAAGGATCCGGCCTTGCGCCTTGCTGCTCGGCGCGACCATTCGGCACCAGTCATCGCCGCGCTCAAGCCGTGGCTGGAGGCCAAGCTCTCCCGCATTCCGCAGAAATCCCAATTGGCCGAGGACATCCGCTACACCCTTGCACATTGGCCCGGCCTGATCCGCTTCCTTGAGGACGGCACGCTTGAGCTGGACACCAACCCGGTCGAGAACCAGATCCGCCCAATAGCTCTTACCAGAAAAAATGCACTTTTTGCCGGCAATGAAGCCGGCGCAGAGAACTGGGCAATGCTGGCTTCGCTGGTTGCCACCTGTAAAATGTCCAGCGTGAACCCTGTCGACTACATCGCCAACACTCTTCGGGCCATTCTCGACGGGCATCCGAAATCCCGCATCGAGGACCTCATGCCCTGGCGCTTCAGCCAGACGTCAAGCCTCGCCGCATAGGGTAGAGCCGTAGCGCTTACAGCTTGGGGGACCAGTGTCTCTTTTAGCCAGCGCCGATGAACCAGCGTGCTTGGCAGGATATCTGCCAAGCTTCTGTTCTGCTTCTCATTCGACAGCTTGTTGGAGCGGTAGGCCAAGGCGTTTACCAATGCCAGTCTGCCACTGGCGATAAATTGGCCGTAGTTTGACATCTCGTAGTACGGGGACACGTCCTGAGGGTTTATGGGCCTTGGGTTCCACAGTATGTCGAGATACCTCTCAACCGCTCCAGCGTCAGCAAATTCCTGAGGTGTTATGGAAGGATTGTACCCGCCGTTCATCATCAGCAGGACCACGGGCGCATTGTCCACATCTCCGATGTAAGCGGGCGGCGGCCAGTCCAGATTGAAGGTGTGGGGGCGTGACGCAAAAAACGGAGCGTCATAGGGGTGAATGGCACCCGTCAGCCCGCGCCAGTGTTCAACGATTGAGCTGCGGGTCGAGATCATGTTTGCCCGGCTTCCTACAGGAAGCGGAGCCTTATTCCGCCACCATGTTGCACAGCAATATAACGCACCCACCCCTGTCTCAATGCCAAGAAGCGCGTAGCCGAGCAACATGCATTCGGTGTGTTGGGTTCTCGTGGAGGCATTGACTGCACCCTGCACGAAGCCCATGCCTTATAGCTGACGCCAGTGTTTGCTTGGCTCCTTACTTCCTTGTGTCAGGACACCCGACAATTTCGCCACCACAACGCCAAGGACGCAAACGCGGGGAACAGAACGGACACGAAAACCACCGCCAGGCTCTGTTCATTAACCATGGAGTGCCCTTATGAAGTGGTCCACCCATTGGGTTAGTTACGCTCATGTGCGACCTTCATGGACACCATAGAGGTCGAGAGGCCGAGAGCCGCTATCCCTGCACCACTCTACTTTTCCGCTGCGGAGATGAAAATGAGCCCTGCAGCCGTCCTGCATGCGAACAGAGGGCGCGAGCGTCGGCCGGCCGAGGTGATCCACTTCCAGACGCCACCGCGGCCGCCGCTCCCGCGCGAGGGATAGTTGAAGCCGCTCACCACAGCCGCAGGGACAGCGCATGAGCGCCCACTTGTCGGTCTCCCCTCGCACGATCACCAGCCGATCCTGCCGCAAATCATCGGCAGCAGGATGACGCAGCTGCACTGTCGCCGTTACCTCCGTTCGGGGAATGAGCCAAAAAAGCTCCAGCCCTCGCCGGACAAAGTCGCGCAGCATCACGAGACCCGGTCCAGAAACGGCTCGACATCCCCCCGCCCCACGATCATCGGATCTCCGCAGATTCCGCAACCAGCCCGCTGGACGGCGCCCGGCTTTCGCTCAATGCCACGATCAAGGCGACGCACCCTGTTCCAGGCCCAGCCTCCCTCACCACGAAAGTCGGTGATCCCCTGCAGGAGTTCGTCCACCGCCATGGCGGCCGCCTGCGTCGTGCAGGTCACCACGGCCGGGGCAGGGTCGCCGCCACCGCGCACGTAGGCCTCACGCTTGCGCCGATCATACTCGGCCGGATCGGCGCGCTTCAGCGCCTCTTCCGCCGCAGCCCTGCCGTCCACTACTCCCCGGCAGACAAGACATGGCGCACCATCCACCAAGACCGTCACCCGCGCGCTCATCTCTGCGAAGCCCCCTTCAGGGCGCGGTTCAATGGCGAGGCCTACGTCGATCACAGGCACGCAGTAGAAGCGTGCGTACCGGTCAAGGAGCATCCGCCCCCCATGGTCGTCCGTGCACCCGAAAACCACGTCGCAGGCTTTAAGGGCGTCCCGTGCGTCAGGGTGGTCTACCCATTGGCAGATTGGTACAGCCCGCACACCGAGTCCCATGGAGGCAATTGACGCTGCCACCACGTCAGCCTTGGCGCACATCGCGTCGGCATCCACACGCGTCGCGCCATGCAGCCGGTTGAGGTTCGAGACCTCCACGATGTCCTTGTCGAGCAGGACCAATCCTCCCACCCCTAGACGGGCGAGGAGCATCGCTACGGCACTGCCAGTCCCGCCGCAGCCGACCACAGCGACGCGCAGACCACGCAGGACGGCATTCGCCTCGGGTCCGAACATGCGGACCTGCCGGTCGAGGGTGCTATCAAGAGCCCCGTCGGAAAAGGCCGGCCGTATCTGCCGGAAGCGGCGGCCTACCAAAGACACATGGTCGAACGGGATCGGCGCGCCGCGGTCCATCCAGACCCGTCCCGACCACATCGTTCCACCAGAGAGCAGGAGGCTCGCCAGCGGCATATCAGGACCGTTCCTGTTCATGACGATCTGGTGAAGGCCCGGCTCATTGCGATCGTCTTGCTCTGAGAAGCCCGCAGCGCCGCTCGGATGAGTGTGCACGATCGCCGGCACGAGACCTTCGCGCTTGGCGCGTGCGATCAACGCAATAAAGCCGTCCGTCCTCCATGAAATATGGCAAGCATCCGAAGAGATGATGTCCCTCTCGAAAATCGGGACGACTTCGTGAGAGACGAGCCGCAAACGGCGACGTCCCGTCCACGGATCGCGGGCGATCTTGTTCGCGCCAAGCAGGACGTAGGCTGCAGCCTCCGTGCCGTCGGTGCGAGCCAGGAGAAGACGGAGGCGCTCCTCGTGCGCCTCCTGAAGGGTCAGGTCGACGCAGGTCATGCCGCCACCTTCAGCGCCTGTTCTATGCGCTTGATCATCGTGCGCAGGCCATCCGCGCCCGGACGCCAATCCTGAGAGTGACGCGACCAGCGCTGCCATTGCAGGCCTGCAAAGGTCTCCCTCACCTGTGTGCAGTTCGGCTCCCGGCCAGATTCTGCCAGCACGAGATGCGGCGCGGTCCAGAACATGTCAGGGCATGCGTCCGGGTAGCCTGGGGGCAACTGGATGAGCACGTCGGCCTCGCTCACCTGGAACTGGTCCGGCGGCAGAGGGAAGGCCTCAAGGACCACGCCCTTGCGGACCCCGTCTTCAATCTCTCGGAATGCAAGGCCGCGTCCTTCAAGGTAACGGCGATCGCCTGCAGGAAGGAACGCCATCACGCCGCCCCCTCCGTGGTCTGGGTCACTCCTGTGAAGAAGCGCTCCAGCCCCACCTCATCTACGCGAACGATCTCGTCATCGCCAATCGACCGGTCCTGACCGCCATTGCGGTTCTCCAACCAGACCCCGTAGCGGGTGGCATCAACCCCCGCGAGGCGCTTCAGGACCCGACCGGTAATGGCGGGTGCACCCCATTCGACTATTCGGCCATCAAGGTTGATCCGATAGGATGCAGCGCCTTCGAAGATGATGAAGCGCTCGACTCCTGCAGTGCGCAGATCGACGGTTTCGTCCGGACGAAGTTCCTCCAGCTCTCCATTGTGGAGGACCTGAAAGACCATGTGCTCGTCAAGCTTTCGGACCGCTGCGGCATCCATTATCTGCCGTCCCGTGGGCGTCGGCTCCTCAATCCGTACGGGTTGGAAGTTGAGACCAACGTCCCCGATCTGGACGCGGTAAGGGCCAGTCGCACGGGGTGCGCGCCCCGCCGCGATGCATTCAGCAATATCTTCGATATGATTGTGGTCCAGCGGCGCCATGGCTGCTCTCCTTGTTGCATTCGACCCTCATCGGGGACTCTACAAAGGAGTGCGCACTTGAGTGATATCCGCGGACATCCCCAAGAAAATTTCTGCTATCTTGAAAAATTGCGTCGGAATGTCCGCGGCGCCCGATCACGCGCGCATACTTAGGTGACCAGGGAGGAGGAAATCAGTGGAGCGGGAGATGCCGTAGATGAACAAGAGTAGCACGCCGGAGCATCTCAGCGCTTCCGAATGCAACGCCGCTTTGGAAACTTTCGCCTCAAATACGGACCAAATGCTCCGTCTCGACAAGATCGCACGCCGATATGCCGGGAGCGATCTGGAAGCGGAGGAACTCGTTCAGGAGGCCTTTATCAGGATCTTGGATGGGGATCGCGCTTGGCCCCGGGGGCTCGATACGAGATCTTTTGTCATCAAGGTGATCCAGAGCATTGCCAGCGAGATCCGCGAGAGGGGAAAGCGGCGAAAACCACACATGACCATGACCGGGACTCTTCCCGAAGACACCTTGCCCTGCCCCGATCTCACGGCAGCCGAGACGCTGGATTTACTTCAGCAGGATGCCGCGATGCGGGCGAGAATGCTCGAATACTTCAAAGACGACCCCGAGTTGTGCATGTTGGCAGAGGCGCTGCTCGAGGGATGGGAAAAATCAGAACTGCTTTTCCTCTTTGACCAGGATGAGTCCAGATACCAAGCGACGCGCAAGCGCTTCCGTCGCAGGACGAAGAAGCTCGAAGCCACGCTGACCAAAATAGGTGAACCCCATGACCAAGACCAAGCCCGGGAGGCCGATGATCGCTGAAGACGAGATGATCCAGGATATCATCGAAACGCCGATCGAGGAGATCCGTGCTGAGCTGCGTGAAGAAGGGCGCGACCCCGACCGGGTTGCCTCGAACTTGCGCGCGCGTTTGGCACGCGCCCAGGAAACAGTAATTCAGCGGCGGCTCGCTGCTGCGCAGGTTGAGTTAAAAGGCCGAGGCAAGCCTCCGGCTCCAGACCGCATGCCAAAGACGATTGACGACGCATACAGCGCGGATGGCCTTACTATGGCTGCCCGCAACGCAACGCGTCCAATGGGCCTGTCCGACCCGAGCGTCGATGATGACCTCAATGAGCTTCGCTCCGGCGACTGGACACGGGACTGAGCGATGCCCATCCGCATTTCGCCGGGGGAGAAGCTCCTGCGTGACAGGGGCGTCTCTCGGCCCGATCAGATTGATCTTGTCGAGATCGCGTGGGACCTGGGTGCGAAGGTGAAGCTGAGGCGGCTGGAGGGCTGCGAAGCAAGGATCATCGGTGAGGGCAACCGGGCGATCATTTCAATCGACGAGACCAGGCCCGAGCGGAGGCGCCGTTTCTCGCTTGGGCACGAGATTGGCCATTGGATGTGCCACCGCGGTCAGTGCCTTGCCTGCGCCAAGGAGGATATCGGTCGCGGCGGTGCAGGAAAAAATCCTAAGGAACGCGTCGCGGATCGCTACGCGGCTGATTTGCTGATGCCGGGCTTTCTTATGCGCGAGGCGGTGCGTGGACGACGCTTGGACCTCAACCTGATCGAACATATTGCTGACCTCTTCAATGTCAGCCGCCTCGCCGCCGCGGTCCGTCTTCTCGAGATGGAGCATGAGCCATGCGTCCTTATCCGGCATTCAATGGTCGGAATGCCCTGGCGGCTGATCTCCTCAAGTGTCGATCGCAGATGGACACCTCGACTGCGGGTCGAGTCGGACAGTCATGCATACGGGATCCTCTCTGGACATCTCGGGGACCAGCCGCGTTCTGAGACAGTCTCTGCGGAGGACTGGTTCGAGAACGACGATGCGCATCGCTTCGAGGTCGCCGAGCAATCATTCCGCTGCCTTGATGGGGAAGTGCTGACGCTTATAGTCCTGCGGGACGAGGGAATGCTGGCAGAGTAAACAGATCTGTGCCCGATCTACGAGGCATCGATTGCCGACGAGAAATAGCGGCGGCCTGATGACCGCCGCATTCTCTCCATATTACTCGGCCTGCTCCCGAATTAACCCAATTATATTTTAGAAAGATAAACTTTCTGTTAAATATCTTCGTACGGCAATATACTTTGATGCTGTGCCGCCATCGTAAAAAACAAGCAGCTAGCGTAATAATAACGCATCGTCGCGCTAGTATTCTGCTTCATAAGTAAATTATTCTTTTTAGTTTATGTAGATTTTTTTTATTAAAGAGCCACGTTTATGTCATTGATGGTAGCGGAGGCGCGGATTACTTTGCGCGTACATGCGATTATTTACAGATCTTGATGCTGCAGTTATGCCGCGTTACCTGATACGGATTCTTACCTTCTAGAGCGTATCTCAGCCATCAAGATTCAGGGTTCCCAGCCTGCCCATGATGTGATTCTCTTCTGCTAGGGCAGATGGAGATTTCAGATGGGCAAGCCACATCCAGTAGAGCTTCGGACCCGGGTCATCGGCTACGTGGACGAAGGTCACGGACACCGTCAGGCTGCTCGGCATTTTCGGGTATCGCCGAAGTTCGTCAATGATCTGGTGAAGCTGCGGCGCGAGACCGGATGTTTGACACCGAGGCGACAAGGCAATGGCGGCGGACATGGCAAGCTGGTGGACGTGACCGGCTGGCTCAAGGCCCGCGTCGCGGCCAAAAGCGGGATCACGCTTGATGAACTCGTGGCCGAACTGGCTGAGACGCATGGCATCGATGTTCACCGCGCCACCGTTTGGCGCGTTCTGCGGGGTCTCGGACTGACCCATAAAAAAAACTCTGCAGGCGCTTGAACAGAAGCGAAAGGACGTCGCCGCTCTGCGCCATGTCTGGATTGTGAGACGCCAGCCTTTCATGGCCAATCACTTGGAGCGATTGGCGTTTGTTGACGAAACCGGGGTCAAGACGAACATGGCCAAGACCTCCGGCTGGGCACCCTGCGGGCAGCGCCTCGTCGATCATGCACCGTTCGGACATTGGCGCACCCAGACCTTTGTCGCCGCCCTGCGCCATGACCGGTTGGACGCGCCCTGGGTGATCGACGGCGCAATGAACGCCGAGATGTTCAACCTTTATACCAAAACCCAGCTGGTCCCGACGCTCAGGCCCCGTGACGTCGTCATTCTGGACAATCTCTCCAGCCACAAGAGCTCGGCCGCAGCGGCAGCCTTGCGCGACATGGGTGCCTGGTTCCTGTTCCTGCCGCCATACAGCCCCGACCTCAACCCGATCGAAATGGCCTTCTCCAAACTCAAGGCGCTGATCAGAAAAGCCGCCGCCCGCACCTACGATCAGCTTTGGGCTGCGGTTGGCCAGGTCTGCGACCTCTTCTCCGACGAGGAATGCTACAACTACTTCAAAGCCGCAGGTTATAAGGCCGATTGAGTGCAACGGGCTTTAGAGTTTGTGATCCAGCATCTACAACAACCCCGAAGGGCTGCACTTACCGCAGGCGCCCTGCAAGAATTTGCTACCCGCTCATCCTCGTCGGCTTCCC
The DNA here is from genome assembly GCF_030846195.1 of Paracoccus yibinensis. Lineage (GTDB taxonomy): Bacteria > Pseudomonadota > Alphaproteobacteria > Rhodobacterales > Rhodobacteraceae > Paracoccus > Paracoccus yibinensis. The sequence continues at coordinate 544 of NZ_JAVCWH010000015.1, read as the reverse complement.
GTCTTGCCTCGGAGAGGCAGCCTGGACATGCTATCGGCAGGACTGGGCTCGCGCAGGACGTAACCCCTGCCCCAGACTGTCTCGATCACGTTTTTGCCTCCAAGCGCCTCGGACAGTTTCTTGCGCAGCTTGCAGATAAAGACGTCGATGATCTTCAGCTCCGGCTCGTCCATGCCGCCGTAGAGGTGGTTGAGGAACATCTCCTTGCTCAACGTCATACCCTTACGCAGGCTGAGCAGTTCCAGGATCTGGTATTCCTTGCCGGTCAGGTGGATCGGCTTGCCTTTGACCTCGACAGACTGCGCGTCCAGATTGACGACAATGTCTCCGATCTGGATCAAGTCCTGGCTGTGACCCTTGGACCGGCGGATGATCGCCTGGATGCGGGCCTGCAATTCTTCGCGATTGAAGGGCTTGGTCATGTAATCGTCGGCACCGAAGCCGAAGCTGCGTATTCCACCGTATCCGACCGCTTATTCCAGCAACATCCGACCAGCTGTTCCACGATCATCCGACCGGTCGGCGGTAGCGGTCTGAGGCAAAG
>NZ_JAVCWH010000014.1 GCF_030846195.1 Paracoccus yibinensis | reverse complement strand
CTCGCGGACCGACAGCTTCTGCCGCAAGTGCATGCGTCGAATGATGTTCAAAAGTCCCATGTGGATCACTCCCGTTACCCCCGCCGCTCATCGCTTTGGGGAAAGGTTCACATGGCTCAATTCTCAGTGGAAATTACGCGCCTATCCGGCTCAGTTCTGGGTGGAAATCAACAGACATGCGAAGTGAACCCGGAATTGGCCACGCCGGGCTTTCTGCTCGCCTATTTCCGCACACCCGAAGGGTTTTCGAGCGTGGTTGGCAACTCTCCCGGCACGATTGCCCGCAACAAGACGCTGTCCTCGAAGAAACTGCCCGCCATCGAGGTCCCCGTGCCGCCGCTGGAAACCCAACGCCGGTTCGACCGCCTTCAGGCCAAGGTCCGCCGCATCCGCACCATCCGCGCCGCCTCGGCCTTGGACGCCGACGCCCTGATCCCCGCGCTTCTGCATCAGGTCTTCGGCGCCGGGGACAGGGCCGCATGACGGGCGGCTGCGACCAGCCCGATCTGCTGTCTGACCTGACCGATCTGGACTTCGCCCGCCTGCTGCTGGCCGAAATGCACGACGACCTGCACGGCAAGGTCTCGCGCTATCGCATGCTGACCGATTTCAGTCGCGATCTCGGGCCGAACGGCACGATGATCTTCGGCGGCCAGGCCGCCCATTTTGCCTGGATCGAGGCACGCTCGTCCTACGTCCACGGCAACTTCGCCGCCACAATCCTGCTGTGCCAGGGGCTGGTCGAGCATCTACTGGCGGCCTGGTTGCACGTCGGCCTTCTGATTGACGACATCCCCAACCGGATCTCCTTTCGTGAAACCCTGCGCCGCTGCCGCGAGCGGGACGTGATCTCCGATCTGGACGTGACCGACCTGCAAAGGCTGATGGGCCTGCGCAACCCGCTGTCCCACTTCCGGCACGTCGATGATGCCGGCAACCTCGACCGCCGCTCGCTCGACACCGGCCAGCAGGCCGCCGACGTCGTTCGCCACGACGCCATCTTCGCCATCGGCCTCGCCGTCAGAATGCTGGCCAAGCCCGCTTTCCGCCTTGGACCGACCGCCTGAGCCCGGCGCCTCGCCTCGATTATGGTTCGACCCCGGTTCCATCCCGCAAACGCCCCTCTCGTCGAAGTGCTCAGCCTGAACCTGAAATAAACAATCCCTGCCAATGGCTTGCAGAACTTTACCAAATCCGCGCAGTCAACAGGTCCGGAGAATATCGACCCGGAGAGAACGCTTCCGGGCCGCTTGGCGCCGCCGCCGGTGCTCAGCCCCTCCCGCATAACCCTCGAAAACAACGGAAAAATCCGGCCGCAGCCGGATCGGGAGAACGCTTTCGCGGGGGTAAGTGGCGGAGCAGGTGGGATTCGAACCCACGGGACCATCACTGGCCCGGCGGTTTTCAAGACCGCTGCCTTAGACCGCTCGGCCACTGCTCCGTAGGGTTGCGTAAACTGCGGCAGTCGGATTGCCAAGGCCCATCCGTCACACCACCACGCCCGCGCCTTCGGTCGCAGGGCCGGCCACGGCGCGGAAGGCGGCGAACAGTTCGCGTCCCATGCCTTCGCTGCTGGTGGCAGGGTCGTGCATGGCAGCGGGACGGGCTTCGAAGTCCCGCGCAAGGCAGTCGATCGTTCCGCTGATCGCGTCCAGCCGGATCAGGTCGCCATCCTGGATGCGGGCAAGGGGCCCGCCGACCGATGCTTCGGGCGAGATGTGGATGGCCGCCGGGACCTTGCCCGATGCACCCGACATGCGGCCATCCGTCAGCAATGCGACGCGCAGCCCGCGATCCTGCAGCACGGCCAGGATCGGCGTCAGGGAATGCAGTTCGGGCATCCCGTTCGCGCGCGGCCCCTGGAAACGGACGACGACGATCGTGTCTTCGGTGAATTCGCCAGCCTTGAAGGCCTCCTTCACCTGGTCTTGGTCCGAGAAGACGCGGGCGCGGGCCTCGATGACATGGCGTTCCTCGGCGACTGCGCTGACCTTGATGACGCCGCGGCCCAGGTTCCCCTGGAGCTGCTTGAGACCGCCGGTCCTGGCAAAGGGATTGCCGGCCGGGCGCAGGATCCTGTCGTTCAGCGTGTCGCGCGATCCTTCGTCCCACCAAAGGCGGTCACCATCGAGCCTGGGTTCCAAGGTATAGCCGTCCAGCCCGGTGCCGTTGACGGTCTTCACGTCGGGGTGCAGCAACCCCGCCTCGAGCAGTTGTCCGATCATGTAGCCGATGCCGCCCGCCGCGTGGAAATGGTTCACGTCGGCCAGACCGTTCGGATAGACGCGCGCCATCAGGGGCACGGATTCCGAGATGTCGTGGAAATCCTCGATGTCGATCAGGATACCCGCGGCCTTGGCCATGGCGGGGATGTGCATGACGAGGTTGGTCGATCCCCCAGTCGCCATCAGGCCGACGATGCCATTCACGAAGGCCTTTTCGTTCAGGACCTCGCCCGCTGGCAGGTAGTCGTTGCCCAACCGGGTAATGGCTGCGGCACGCTGGACGCCCGCCACGGTCAGCGCATCGCGCAGGGGGGTGTTGGGGTTCACGAAGCTGGAACCGGGCAGGTGCAGGCCCATGAACTCCATCAGCATCTGGTTGGAGTTCGCGGTGCCGTAGAAGGTGCAGGTTCCCGGGCTGTGGTAAGACGCCATCTCGGCCGCCATCAGGGCCTCGCGGCCGACTTCTCCGGCGGCGAACTGCTGGCGGACCCTGGATTTCTCGTCATTGGGCAGGCCCGAGGGCATGGGACCGGCGGGCAGGAACACCGCCGGAATATGGCCGAAGGTCGCGGCGGCCATGACAAGGCCCGGCACGATCTTGTCGCAGACGCCCAGATACAGCGCGGCATCGAAGCAGTCGTGCGACAGCGCCACGCCAGCCGCCAAGGCGATCACGTCGCGCGAAAACAGCGACAGCTCCATCCCTGCACGGCCTTGGGTCACGCCGTCGCACATGGCCGGCACGCCGCCCGCGACCTGAACCGTGGCGCCTGCCGCGTTGCCGGCGCGGCGGATCAGATCGGGAAAACGCTCATAGGGCTGGTGGGCCGAGAGCATGTCGTTATAGGCGGTGACGATGCCGATATTGGGTTTGCGGGACAGGGCCAGGTCGTCCTTGTCGGGCATCGCGGCATAGGCATGGGCTTGGTTGCCGCAGGAAAGATGCGCGCGCCGGGGACCTTCCTCGGCCGCGCGGGCAATCTTGGCCAGATAGGCCTCTCGTCCGGTGCGGGAACGTGTGCGGATCCGGTCGGTGACTCGGTCGATGGTGGCGTGCAGGGTCATGGCTGGCTCCTTCTTGCGCCATTATATACGCTGTTAGCGTTAACGGTTCAACATCGCTTGTCGCTGGGCTTTGCTTTGTCGGTGACGGCCTTGTGCCGGACGGGAGGCCGTGCCAGATCCGGGGACGCGAAAAGGATGAACCCGATGACCGATCTGCCCGTGCTGCGCCTGCGCCCGAAGTCCAAGCCCCAGGCGATCCGCCACGGCTTCCCCTGGGTCTTTGCCGACGAAGCGGTGATGGACCGTCGGAGCCGCGCAATCCCTGCGGGCGGCTTTGCCGTCCTGGAAGACGCCGAACGCAAGGCTCTGGCGCTGGTGACGGTGAACCCGAACTCCAAGATTGTCGGCCGGGTGATGGACGCGGACCCCGACGCGCGGATCGACCGGGCGTGGCTACGTGCAAGACTGGAACGGGCCTTGCAGTTGCGGCAGCGGCTGTATGACACGCCTTTCTATCGATTGATCCATGCCGAGGCCGACGGTCTTCCGGGGCTGGTGATCGACCGTTTCGGCGATGCGGCAGTGATTCAGCCGAATGCTGCGTGGGCAGACCGGATGGCTGACGATCTGGCCGATGCTTTGGTCGATGTGACGGGTGTGACGACCGTGATCCTGAACGGCCAGGGTCGCGCGCGTGGGCTGGAGGGACTTGAGGAACGGATGGAGGTTCTGCGTGGACAGGCACCGTCCGAACCCGTGGCGGTGCCGATGAACGGGGCGACCTATCTGGCCGACCTGATGGGCGGGCAGAAGACCGGGCTGTTCTTCGACCAGAGGCCGAACCACGCCTTTGCGCAGCGGTTGGCCAAGGGCGGCACGATGCTAGATGTCTTCAGCCATGTCGGAGGCTTTGGCTTGGCCGCGCTTGCAGCAGGCGCGACCCATGCCACTTGCGTCGATGGCAGCGCGGCGGCTCTGGATCTGGCTAAGGCTGGGGCAGGGCGCATGAATGCCGCCGACCGTCTGGAAACCGTGCAGTCCGACGCCTTCAAGGCGATGGAACAGATAGCCGCCGATGGCCGGCGCTTTGATCTGGTCGTCTGCGATCCACCCGCCTTCGCACCCGCGAAGCCGGCACTGGAGGCGGGGCTGCGCGCCTATGAACGGGTGGCAAAGCTGGCCGCACCGCTGGTCGCTCCGGGCGGCTATCTGGTGTTGTGCAGCTGTTCCCATGCGGCCGATCTGACGGCCTTCCGCAATGTCAGCGCGCGCGGCATCGGACGCGGCGGCCGGCGGGGGGTGCTGATCCATACCGGACAGGCGGGGCCGGATCATCCGATGCTGCCGCAACTGGCGGAAACCGGCTATCTCAAGGCGCTGTTCTTCCGGCTGGACTGATGCGGGCCGTTCTTGACGCCAATGTCCTGTTTCCCACCATCCTGCGAGAGATCCTGACTGATCTTGCAGGCGCAGGGCTGTTCGTGCCGCTGTGGTCGCCGCGCATCCTGGCCGAATGGCGCCATGCGGCTGCCCGGCTTGGTCCCGATCAGGATGCCGTGGCGGGGGTCGAGATCGCGTTGCTGCGCGACCGCTTCCCCGGTGCCGAGATGCCCGATGATGGCACCCGCGCCATCGATCTGCATTTTCCCGACCCTGCCGACCGGCATGTGGCGGAAACGGCCTTGGCGGGGGACGCGACGCTGATCGTGACGGCAAATCTGCGCGATTTCCCCCGGACCCTGATGGCTGGCCTTGGCCTGCGCGCGATCCATCCCGACGCATTCCTGCTGGATTTGTCCCGGATCGATCCGGGCACGGTTCGCGCCGTCGTCACCAAAGCCTGCGACAAGGCCGCCGCCATGGGCGGCGACATGACCATGGCCGAGATGCTGAAACGCAGCCGCCTGCCACGGCTGGCCAAGGCCCTGAGAGGTTGAACCGAGTTGCTGTTAACGCTAACAAGAGATATGGCGATCCCCAACCGCAAGGAGGACAGCATGGTCTCGCGCGTCATTCCGGTCGATGACTTCGATCTGGTCATCTTTGGTGCCACCGGCGATCTGGCGCAGCGCAAGATCCTGCCGGGCCTGTTCCGCCGCTTCGTGGCCGGTCAGATCCCGGCGACTTCGCGCATCATTGGCGCGGCCCGCACTGAACAGGACGACGCGGCTTTCCGAAGCGAAGCCGGAAAGGCGATCGAGGAATTCGGCGGCATTGCCTCTGATGACCCGCATCTGGCGCAGTTCCTGGACCTGCTGGGCTACACCCCCATCGACGCAAAGGGCGACGGCGGGTGGGCGGATCTGAAATCACGGATGCGTCCCGGTGCGGTCCATGCGTTCTATTTCTCGGTCGCGCCGGCCCTTTTCGGCGATATCGCCAGCCGCCTGGCAAGCCACGGCATTGCGGATGAAAACAGCCGCATCGTGGTCGAAAAGCCTTTTGGCCGCGACCTGGAAACCGCGCGCGCGCTGAACGCGACGTTGGCCCGGCATTTCCGGGAAGAACAGATCTATCGGATTGATCACTATCTGGGCAAGGAAACCGTCCAGAACCTGATGGCCGTCCGCTTCGCGAACATCCTGTTCGAACCCCTGTGGAATTCCCAGTATGTCGATCACGTCCAGATTACGGTGGCCGAAACCGTGGGCGTGGCCGGGCGCGGCAGCTATTACGACAAGTCGGGCGCGATCCGGGACATGGTCCAGAACCACATGATGCAGCTTCTGTGCCTGATCGCGATGGAGCCGCCCTATCACTTCGACCCGAACGCCGTGCGCGACGAAAAGCTGAAGGTGATCCGCGCCTTGCAAGCCGTGGAACCCGGCGACATCGTCCGCGGCCAGTATCAGGCGGACGGCAAGTCCACCGGCTATCTGGAGGATTCGGAGAACCCGGATTCCCGGACCGAAAGCTATGTCGCGATGAAGGTCTGCATCTCGAACTGGCGGTGGCAGGGAACGCCTTTCTATCTGCGCACCGGCAAGAAGCTGCGCGCCCGAACCAGCGAGATCGCGATTGTCTTCCGCGAGCCGCCGCATTCGATTTTTGACGACAGCGGCGCGCCCAAGGCCAACGAACTTGTCATCCGCCTGCAACCGAACGAGGGCATGAACCTCAAGGTGATGATCAAGGAACCGGGTCCGGGAGGGATGCGGCTGGTGCAGGTGCCGCTGGACATGTCCTTCGCCGATGCGCTTGGCGCCGATGGCAGCGACATGCCCGACGCCTATGAACGGCTGATCATGGACGTGATCCGGGGCAACCAGACCTTGTTCATGCGCGGCGACGAGGTCGAGGCCGCCTGGGCCTGGACCGACCCGATCATCGCCGCCTGGGAAGACAGCAAGCGGCGTCCCGAACCCTATGACGCGGGATCTTCCGGCCCCGAGGAAGCGTTGCGCCTGCTGCATCGCGACAACCGCCGATGGAGGGAGATTCGCGCGTGACGATGGAATTCAAGGAATACCCGGACAGGGAAATGCTGGCCCTGTCGCTGGCCGACCAGATCGCGTCGCAGCTGGCGCAGCAGTTGCGCACGGGCGACACGGCCAGCCTGTGCGTTCCCGGCGGCACTTCGCCCACGCTGGTGTTCGAAACGCTCAGCGGGGCTGATATCGACTGGGACCGGGTGACGGTGTTCCTGGGCGACGAACGCTGGGTGGACGGGGAACACAAGCGGTCGAACGGCCGCCTGCTGCGCCGCCACCTGTTGCGCGACAAGGCGGCGGCTGCGGATTACATCGACCTTTACACCGGCGACTCCACGCCGGACGAGGCCGCAGAGGGTCTGGCCCAGGCAATCCGCCCGCACCTGCCGATCACGGTGGTCCTGCTGGGCATGGGCAACGACATGCACACGGCCAGCCTGTTCCCGGGGGCCGACCGACTGGCCGAAGGGTTGGCCGCGGACGCGCCGCTGGTCCTGCCGATCCGGGCCGAGGGGGCCGAGGAACCGCGCATCACACTGACCCGCCCGGCCTTGGCCGATGCGATGAATGTCCATGTCCTGCTGATGGGCCCGGAAAAGCGCGAGGCACTTGAGCGGGCGCAGAAGCTCGACCCGATCGAGGCGCCGATCCGCGCCTTCCTGGACAACGCGACCGTTCACTGGGCCGAATAGGAGCCTTTCCGAATGACCGACATCTGGACCCGCCTGAAATCCCACCGTCAGGCGCAAGGCGCAACCCGCATCACCGATCTGTTCGAGGCCGATCCCGCCCGCGCCGGTGACTTTGCCACTCAGGCGGACGGCCTGGTCTTCGACTGGTCGAAGACCATGGTCGATGCAAGGGCGCGCGATCTGCTGGTGGAACTGGCCGAAGGCGCCGACATCGCTGTCCGCCGCGAGGCGATGTTCACCGGCGCCAGGATCAACGAGACCGAGGACCGCGCCGTGCTGCACACAGCCCTGCGCAACCTGCGCGGCAGCGTAGTGGTGGACGGCCAAGACGTGATGCCCGCGGTGCGCGAGACGCATGACCGCATGGCCGATTTCGCCCGCGATGTCCGGTCGGGTGCCTTCACGGGGCAGGGCGGCAAGATCACCGATGTTGTCAATATCGGCATCGGTGGTTCCGATCTTGGCCCCTACATGGCCGTCCTTGCGATGGCGCCCTATCACGACGGGCCACGCTGCCATTTCGTCAGCAACGTGGACGGCGCCGACATCGCGGATACGCTCAAGGGACTGGACCCGACCACGACGCTGGTGATCGTGGCGTCGAAGACCTTCACCACCATTGAGACCATGACCAACGCCCAGACCGCCCGCGACTGGATGGGCCGCGTCGTGACCGACCCGGCGGCGCAGTTTGTTGCCTTGTCCTCGGCGACCGGCAAGACGGCGGAATTTGGCATCGACTCGTCGCGCGTCTTCGGGTTCGAGGACTGGGTCGGAGGGCGCTATTCCGTCTGGGGGCCGATCGGGCTGTCGCTGATGCTGGCCATCGGTGATGCGCGCTTTGACGAGTTCCTTTCGGGCGGTGCTGCGATGGACGCGCATTTCCGCGCGGCGCCCCTGGCCGAAAACCTGCCCGTCCTGCTGGCCCTTGTTGGCATCTGGCACCATCAGGTCTGCGGCTATCCGACCCGCGCCGTGCTGCCCTATGACAACCGCCTGCTGCGCCTGCCGGCCTATCTGCAACAGCTCGAGATGGAATCGAACGGCAAGCGCGTGGCGATGGACGGGTCCGACCTGACTGTGGTGTCTGGCCCCGTCGTCTGGGGCGAACCTGGCACCAACGGCCAGCACGCCTTCTACCAGCTGATCCACCAGGGCACGACGCCCGTTCCCTGCGAATTCATCCTGGCCGCTCGCGGGCATGAGGATGACTTGGCGCACCATCACATCCTGCTGGCCGCCAACTGCCTTGCCCAGTCCGAGGCCCTGATGCGCGGCCGCTCGTTGGAGGAGGCACGCGCCCTGATGCAGGCCAAGGGCCTGGAAGGCGCGGAACTGGACCGGCAGGCGCGGCATCGCGTGTTCCCCGGAAACCGGCCCTCGACCACGCTGCTGATCGAGCAACTGACGCCCTTCACCTTGGGCCAGATCGTCGCGCTTTATGAACACCGCGTCTTTGTGGAAGGCGTGATCCTGGGGATCAACAGCTTCGACCAGTGGGGCGTTGAACTGGGCAAGGAGTTGGCGCTGAAGGTGGAACCGCTGCTGAAGGGCGAGGGCGCGCCGGGTCATGATGCGTCCACCGAGCATCTGGCGCAGGTCTTCCGGCAGATGCGAGGGTAGAAAAGGCCGGGGGCTTCGCGCCCCCGGACCCCCGCGGGATATTTCTGCACAGAAGATGCTACCAGTGCGGCGGGCGTTGATCGGCCAACGGGATCGAGCCTTCGGCATCAGCCTGCTGTTCGGCGGCGAAGCGCATCAGCATCTCGACCCGGCGGGTCAGCAGGGCGATCTCGCCGTCCTGGCGGGCGATGACCTCGTGCAGCTCGTCGGTCACGCGCGTCAGGTGGGCCAGCGTTTCCTCAAGCTGCCGGATTCGCGCCTCGGTATCCTTGTCCATATCGGCCCCTTCGGTTAAGGCAGCCACGGATTTGGCCGGAAAGGCAGGACCATGGCGAAAGATCAGAAAAAACAGCCCCGTCCCAAGGCGGAAACGCCCAAGGGCTTTCGCGACTATTTCGGCGCGGACGTGACCGAACGCAAGGCGATGCTGGACCGGATCGCCGAAATCTATCACCGCCATGGCTTCGATCCCCTGGAAACCAGCGCCGTCGAGACGGTCGAGGCCCTGGGAAAGTTCCTGCCCGACGTGGACCGCCCCAATGCCGGCGTCTTTGCCTGGCAGGAGGAAGCCGTGCCCGGCGGCGGGTCGGGCGACTGGCTGGCGCTGCGCTATGACCTGACGGCGCCGCTTGCGCGGGTGGCGGCGCAGTTTCGGAATGACCTGCCCTCGCCTTACCGGCGCTATGCCATGGGGCCGGTCTGGCGGAACGAAAAGCCGGGTCCGGGGCGGTTCCGGCAGTTCTATCAATGCGATGCGGATACTGTTGGCAGTGCCTCGGTCGCGGCGGATGCCGAGATCTGCGCAATGCTGGCCGATGCCTTGGAGGCCGTGGGGATCGCGCGCGGCGACTACATCGTGCGGATCAACAACCGCAAGGTGCTGAACGGCGTGCTGGAGGCTGCCGAGGTTCGCGCCGATCAAGCCGAGGACGTGCTGCGCCAGATCGACAAGTTCGACAAGGTCGGGCGCGACGGCGTGCTGGCGCTGCTGACCACGGGCCGCAAGGACGACAGTGGTGCGATGATCGAAGGCGTGGGCCTGTCCGAGGCGCAGGCCCAGCCGGTGCTGGCCTTCCTGACCTCGAAGGGCGCGAACAACGCCGCAACGCTGGCGAACCTGCGGGCGGCGGTCGGCGCGTCGGCCATCGGGGCCGAGGGCGTGGACGAGCTGGCCGAGATCGCCGGGATGCTGGCCGCCATGGGCGTGGCCGAGGACCGGGCGGTCGTCGACCCCTCGGTCGTGCGGGGGCTTGGCTATTACACCGGCCCGGTCTTCGAGGCCGAACTGACCTTCGAGATCCTGGACGAGAAGGGCCGCAAGCGGCAGTTCGGTTCGGTCGCGGGCGGCGGGCGCTATGACGGGCTGGTCGAACGCTTCACGGGCCAGAAGGTGCCCGCGACCGGGGTGTCCATTGGCGTGGACCGGCTGCTGGCCGCCTTGCGCGCCAAGGGGTTGGCGGGGGCCGAGGCGCAGGGGCCGGTGGTCGTGACGGTGATGGACCGCGACCGGATGGCAGACTACCAGGCCATGGCGTCCGAGTTGCGCGCGGCGGGCATCCGGGCCGAGGTTTATCTGGGCAATCCCAAGAACTTTGGCAACCAGTTGAAATATGCCGACAAGCGCGGCGCGCCGGTGGCAATCATCCAGGGCGCGGACGAAGCTGTGCGCGGCGTGGTGCAGGTCAAGGATCTGGTCCTGGGCGCGCGCATCGCAGCCGAGGCCAGCCTTGACGAATGGAAGGCGCAGCCCGCCCAGACCGAGGTTTCCCGCGCCGATCTGGTCGCGGAAGTGAAACGGATCCTTGGATGATCCCCAAGCGCGACAAGCAAGCCATCGGCCAGCGTTTTCTGCAAGCTTTCCGCGAGGCAGGCGCGGCCGAGGTCGCGCCCGATATCCTGCTGCCCGCCGATACGCTGCTGGATCTGTATGGCGAGGATATCCGCGCGCGGGCCTATACCTCGACCGATCCCTTGCGGGGCGAGGTCATGCTGCGGCCCGATTTTACCGTTCCTGTCGTGCAGATGCACATGGCGAACGGGGCGGAACCCGCGCGATACTGCTATCTGGGCGAGGTGTTCCGCAAGCAGGATCCGGGTGACGAACGCCCCGCCAATCCGCGCGACAACGAATATCTGCAAGCCGGGTTCGAGCTGTTCGCCCATGATCCCCAGGCCGACGCCGAGGTCTTCGCGCTGTTCCACCGGCTGCTGGCGCCATATGGCCTGCATGCCGTGACGGGCGATATGGGCTTGGTGATGGATGCCGTGCGTGCGCTGCCGCTGTCGGATGCGCGGCGTGATGCGCTGCTGCATCATGTCTGGCGGCCCGGACGCTTTGGCCGCCTGCTGGCGCGGTTTTCGCAGCCTGTCGCCCTGCGCGCCTTTGCGGAAAGCGCCGCCCCCTGGGCAGGGCTGCGGTCCGAGGACGAGATGGAGCGGCGCATGGCCCGGCTGAGGGCCGATCAGGATGCGCCGCCGCTGGACCCCCGGTGGACCACGCGGCTGGAACGGCTGTTCGCCATCAGCGCGCCCATGCCGGATGCCTTGGCGCAACTGTCGGACTTGTCGCGGGAGTGGCCCGACCTTGCGCCCGCCATCGGGCGTGTCGAGGAACGGGCAGGGATGCTGGTCGATGGGGGCATCGCGCCGGACAGCATCCTGTTCGATGCAAGCCATGGTCATCGCACGATGGAATATTACGACGGCTTCACCTTCAGCTTCCTCGCGCCGGATCACCCGGGTTGGCCGCCCGTTGCCACCGGCGGACGCTATGACGCGCTGACCGCCGTTCTGGGCCGCGGCGGTCGCGCCATCCCCGCCGTGGGCGGCATCATCCGCCCCGGCCTTGTTGCCGAACTGGAGGCCGCATGATCCGGCTGGGTGTGCCGTCCAAGGGGCGGCTCATGGAACAGACCTTCGACTGGTTCGCCGCGCGGGGCGTGACCCTGTCGCGCAGCGGATCGGATCGCGAATATGCGGGCCGGGTTCAGGGTGCCGAAGGGGTATCGCTGGTCCTGCTGTCGGCGGGCGAGATCCCGCGAGAGCTTGCCGCAGGGCGGATCGAACTGGGCGTCACCGGCACGGATCTGGTGCGGGAAAAGCTGGCGGGCTGGCGGTCTGACGTGGCCGAGGTGGCGCCGATGGGCTTTGGCCATGCGGACCTGATCCTGGCCGTGCCGGAATGCTGGTGCGATTGCGAGGATCTGGACGACTTTGCCTCGATCGCGCGCGATTTCCGGGCGGCGCACGGGTTCCGCCTGCGGATTGCCACGAAGTATCACCGACTGGTGCGCGCCTGGCTGGCCCAGCACGAGGTCGCCGATTACCAGCTGGTCGATTCCCAGGGCGCGACCGAGGGGACCGTTGCCAACCAGACTGCCGAGGCCGTGGCCGATATCACCTCGTCCGGGGAAACGCTGCGGGCCAACAACCTGAAGATCCTGGGGGTCGCGCCGATCCTTCGGTCACAGGCCACGCTGTTCGTGAACCGGGCGGCCCTGGACGATGTGCGGCCCTTCCTGGCGCAGCTTGGGGTGGCGGCCTGAGCGGGGGCTGTCTGCCCCCACGCGCTCTGCGCATTCCCCCGAGGATATTTCAATGAAGAAGTCCTAAATCCTTTCGGGATTAACTTGCGACATAGCCAGCTGCCTGAAAGTAGTTCCAGCACTCAGCGGGTGTGGACATTCCGCAGATGTCTCGGGAAGCGTTGAACAGTTCGGTAAAGATCCGCGCCCCGACCTTGCGCAGATGCGCTTCGAGCTTCAAGAACGCCTGCTCGATGGGTTCAGGTCCGGGGAATAGGGCAGCAGGTAGAGAAACCAGCAGCCAGCCTGCTTGATGGCCTTGGCTGCCTCGACGTTCCGGTATGTCGCGAGGTTGTCCAGGATGACAACAGTGCCAGGCATCAGTTCCGGCACCAGAACCTTTTCGACGTAGGCGGCGAAGGCAGGCCCGTCCATCGCCCCCCTGATGACCAAGGGGCAATCAGGCCGTCGGGGGTCAATCCTGCAATGAAGGTCTGGCTGTTCCAGTGTCCGAAGGGCGCGTCCATGGCGAGCCGCTCACCACAGGGAGCGCGACCACGCAGGCGGTGAGGTTGGTCTTTATGGACGCCTCATCACGGAACACAAGCCGTTCCGGCTGACGCCGCATTGCGGGCAAGCGGTGCGTCAACCAATCGTGTCGGGCCTGCTTTGCCCTTGCGCGGCACCGTTCACTGGCCACCAGCGATTTTTCTATAGGTGAAGCCGAGCCGCGACAGCAGCGCGGCAATGGAGGAATGGGGAGCTTCGACACCTTCCGCCATCGCCAGGGCGTCGCGCAGTTCGAAGAGCGTGATGTCAGGATCCTGGGGTGACCAGTTCCTCGAAAAACGCCTGGCATGGCGCGAGCTTGCCTCGTCCAAAAGGACGGCCTTGAGGCGCGGGATGAGGGTGACCGCATGTCCATATCAGGCGTGCCCACCGTGCGCCTGTCGCAGGTGGCAGCTTCAGGCGCATGGCTGCGGCACGGCCGCTCAGGCCCTCTTCGATAGGCCGCTGAAACCGCGTCTGGAGCGCATTCGGCAAAGGTGCTGAGATGATCCATCCCCCCCGAACAAGAGGAGCACAAACTGGGGTTTGCAGGAATCCTCCTGCGATTCACGTTTTTACCGAAACGCTTTAGAGGCCCACGAGCGCACGGGCGAAGTCGTTGGCGTCGAAGGCGTCCAGGTCGTCGATCTGTTCGCCCACGCCGATGGCATGGATCGGCAGGCCGAAGCGGTCGGCAAGGGCCACCAGCACGCCGCCGCGCGCGGTCCCGTCCAGCTTAGTCATCACAAGGCCCGAGACATCGGCCAACTGGCGGAAGGTTTCCACCTGGTTCAGCGCGTTCTGGCCCGTGGTCGCGTCCAGCACCAGAAGGGTGTTGTGGGGCGCGGTCGGATCCTTCTTGCGGATCACCCGGACGATCTTGGCCAGTTCCTCCATCAGGTCCTGGCGGTTCTGCAGCCGGCCCGCCGTGTCGATCATCAGCAGGTCGGCACCTTCGGCCTCGGCCCGGGTCATGGCGTCGAAGGCCAGGCTGGCCGGGTCGCTGCCTTGGGCTGCGACCATCACCGGCACGCCGGCGCGCTTGCCCCAGATCTGGAGCTGTTCGACGGCGGCGGCGCGGAAGGTGTCGCCCGCCGCGATCATCACCGACTTGCCCGCTGCCCGGAACTGGCTGGCGAGCTTGCCGATGGTGGTGGTCTTGCCGGCGCCGTTCACGCCCACGACCAGCACGACCTGCGGCTTCTTCGGGTAAAGGGGCAGGGGGCGGGCCACGGGGGTCATGATCCGGGCGATCTCGCCCGCCAGCAGTTCCTTGAGTTCGGTCGAGGATACCCGGCGGCCCATCCGGCCCTCGGCGATGTTGGCCGTCACGCGCAGCGCGGTATCGACGCCCAGGTCAGCCTGGACGAGCATGTCCTCAAGCTCCTCCAGCATCTCGTCGTCAAGGGCGCGGCGTGGTTCCTCAGGGCGCGCAGGAGTGGTGCCGAACAGGCGGCCGACCAAGCCCGGCGCGGGGGCGGCGGGCGCCGGTTGCTCGGCGATCGGAGCAGGCGAGGCGTCCACGATCCCGTCCAGCCCTTCGCCGATCTT
The DNA here is from genome assembly GCF_030846195.1 of Paracoccus yibinensis. Taxonomy (GTDB): domain Bacteria; phylum Pseudomonadota; class Alphaproteobacteria; order Rhodobacterales; family Rhodobacteraceae; genus Paracoccus; species Paracoccus yibinensis. The sequence goes on along the minus strand of NZ_JAVCWH010000014.1, from coordinate 42,672 downwards.
CGAAGACGATCGCGTCAGCCGGTCGCGTAATTTGGTGAAAAACGACATGCCCGCACCTTTCCAAGTCCGCCGAAGACCCTAATCGCTGCAGGTCGAAAGGAAAAGGGTGGCAAATCGCGGCTTTCCCCCAGCGTGGTCCTGCGCTAGACCCTGCACCGGACATTTTTCGGGGAATGGAAGGACCGTTCATGGCCAATGTGGTGGTTGTCGGCGCGCAATGGGGCGACGAGGGCAAGGGCAAGATCGTCGATTGGCTGTCCGAACGGGCCGATGTGATCGCCCGCTTCCAGGGCGGCCATAACGCCGGGCACACGCTGGTCATCGGCAACACGGTCTTCAAGCTGTCGCTGCTGCCGTCGGGCATCGTGCGCGAAGGCAAGCTGGCCGTGATCGGCAACGGCGTGGTGCTGGACCCCTGGGCGCTGTTTTCCGAGATCGACAAGCTGTCGGCGCAGGGGGTCAGGATTTCGACCGAGAACCTGATGATCGCGGAAAACACGCCGCTGATCCTGCCCCTGCATCAGGATCTGGACAAGCTGCGCGAGGAAGCCGCGGGCAAGGCGAAGATCGGGACCACCGGGCGCGGTATTGGCCCGGCCTATGAGGACAAGGTGGGCCGCCGCACGATCCGCGTGGCGGATCTGGGCGACGAGGAAACGCTGGATGCGCGCCTGGACCGCCTGCTGGCCCATCACGATGCACTGCGCCAGGGCCTTGGCGCGGAGCCCATCGACCGGGCCGAGCTGAAGGCCAGGCTGATGGAGGTCGCGCCGAAGCTGCTGCCCTATGCCCAGCCGGTCTGGAAGATCATGGCCGACGCCCGCAAGGCCGGAAAGCGCATCCTGTTCGAGGGCGCGCAGGGGTCGCTGCTGGACATCGACTTCGGCACCTATCCTTATGTCACCAGTTCCACCACCATGTCGGGGATGGCTGCGTCCGGGACCGGGATGGGGCCGTCGGCCATCGGCTTCGTTCTGGGGATCGTCAAGGCCTATACCACCCGCGTGGGCGAAGGGCCGTTCCCGACCGAGTTGCATGATGCGGACGGCCAGCGTCTGGGCGAACGGGGGCATGAGTTCGGCACCGTCACGGGGCGCAAGCGGCGCTGCGGCTGGTTCGATGCGGTGCTGGTGCGCCAGACCTGCGCGATCAGCGGCGTCAACGGCATCGCGCTGACCAAGCTGGACGTGCTGGACGGGTTCGACACCCTGAAGATCTGCGTCGGCTATGAGATCGACGGCGTGAAATACGATTATCTGCCGACCGCCGCCGCGCTGCAGGCCAAGGTCACGCCGATCTACGAGGAAATGGAGGGGTGGCAGGAATCGACCCAAGGGGCGCGGTCCTGGGCCGATCTGCCTGCGGCGGCGATCAAGTATGTGCGCCGCGTCGAGGAACTGATCCAGTGCCCGGTCGCGCTGCTCTCGACCAGTCCCGAACGGGACGATACGATCCTGGTGACGGACCCGTTCGCGGACTAAGCCGGGGGTTTCACACCCCCGGACCCCCGTGGGATATTTATCCACAGAAGATGAAACGGAGGCGGCGATGAACCTGAAGACACGCAAGAGGCTGTCGCTGCTGATCCTGGTCATCGGCCTGCCGCTTTACATCGTCGCTGCGGTGACGCTGGTCAACTGGATGGACACGCGCTTTGGCCGCCAGCCGATCCTGGTCGAGGTCGCGGTCTATGTGGGCTTGGGCATCCTGTGGATCCTGCCGTTCAAGCGCGTCTTTTCCGGCATCGGGCGCGGGGAATGATACCGCCGCTGGTCATCTCTGATCGAGGGGTGACCGTGATCGGGGGCGGCGCGACGACCCCTTATGACCTGCAGACCGCGCTGGCGGTGGCGCCGACCCTTGTGGCCGCTGATGGCGGGGCCGACCGGGCGCTTGCCTTGGGGCAGGCCCCGGACTGGGTGATCGGCGATCTGGACAGCATCACGGCGGGCGCGCGCAAGCTGATCCCGGCGGGGCGCATTCATCACGTGGCCGAACAGAACAGCACCGATTTTGCCAAATGCCTGAGCCGCATTGCCGCGCCCTTCGTGATGGCCGTCGGCTTTGCCGGGCTGCGGCTGGATCATACGCTGTCGGTGCTGACCACCATGGCCAGCACGCCTCGGCCCCTCGTGATCCTGCTTGCATCCGACGACGTGGTGTTCGTGGCCCCCCCGCGCCTGACCCTGCCGCTGATCCCGGGGACGCGGGTGTCGCTTTATCCGATGGGACCGGCACGCGGAGTCAGCACGGGCCTGGAATGGCCGATCGAGGGGATCGAGTTCGCGCCGGGCGGGCGGGTCGGCACCTCCAACATGGCCAATGGCGTCGTGACCCTGCGGATCGAGGGCAAGATGCTGCTGATGTTGCCACGCAGCACGCTGGCATCTGTCATGACGGCGCTCCGCCTGCCTGCCTGAACGATCAAAGCCCTGTGCGGCGGTTGCCGGTTTGGCCGCGATGGCTTATCTGCAAGGGGCGAACCTGCGGAGGCATCCATGTCGCTGAACCCCATCCGTCCCTGGCGCAACATCGAGCGCCGGAAGTCGCGCCAGATCATGGTGGGCAGCGTTCCCGTAGGGGGCGATGCGCCCATCAGCGTGCAGACCATGACCAACACCAATGGCCATGACGTGCGCGCGACCCTGGACCAGGTGATCCGCGCGGCCGATGCTGGGGCGGACATCGTGCGCATTTCGGCGCCCGACCAGGAAACCACGCGGGCGCTGCGCGAGATTTGCCGCGAAAGCCCGGTGCCGATCGTGGCCGACATCCATTTCCACTACAAGCGTGCGATCGAGGCGGCCGAGGCGGGTGCGGCCTGCCTGCGCATCAATCCCGGCAATATCGGCGATGCCACCCGCGTGCGCGAGGTCATCAAGGCGGCCAAGGACCACGGCTGTTCGATCCGTATCGGCGTGAATGCAGGATCGCTGGAACGGCATTTGCTGGAAAAATACGGCGAGCCTTGCCCGGATGCGATGGTTGAAAGCGGTCTGGATCACATCAAGATCCTGCAGGACAACGACTTCCACGAGTTCAAGATCAGCGTGAAGGCTAGCGATGTGTTCCTGTCCGCCGCTGCCTATCAGCAACTGGCCGATGCGACTGATGCGCCAATTCACCTGGGCATTACCGAAGCCGGGGGCTTTGTCGGCGGCACGGTGAAATCGGCCATTGGCCTTGGCAACCTGCTGTGGATGGGCATCGGCGACACGATCCGCGTCAGCCTGTCCGCCGATCCGGTCGAGGAGGTCAAGGTCGGGTTCGAGATCCTGAAATCGCTGGGGCTGCGGACGCGGGGGGTGCAGATCATTTCCTGCCCGTCCTGTGCACGGCAGGGCTTTGACGTGATCCGAACCGTTGAAGCGTTGGAAAAGCGACTGGAACACATCAAGACGCCCATGTCGCTGTCGATCATCGGTTGCGTGGTGAACGGCCCGGGCGAGGCGTTGATGACCGATATCGGCTTTACCGGCGGCGGCGCGGGCAATGGCATGGTCTATCTGGCCGGGCGCCAAAGCCACAAGATGACGAACGACCAGATGATCGACCATATCGTGCAACTGGTCGAGGAGCGGGCCGAGAAGATCGAGGCTGAAGCGAGCGCGCAGACGGCTGCCGAGTAGGGGTGTGCTTGCACGCATCGTTGCCTTAGCCATGGTGCGTGCAAGCACGCACCCTACCCGCCGGTATGGCTCATGTGTCGGCTCATCTGGCCCGCGACGGTCTGGCGGGAGTAGTCGAAATCGTGGCCCTTGGGCTTGTGCGCGATCGCGGCGCGGATAGCTTCTTTCACGACTTCATCGTCCGCTGATGCTCGCAACGGGGCGCGCAGGTCGGCGCGATCCTCTTGCCCCAGGCACATGTAGAGTTCGCCCGTGCAGGTCAGGCGCACGCGGTTGCAACTTTCGCAGAAGTTGTGCGTCAGCGGCGTGATGAAGCCGATCTTCTGGCCGGTTTCCTGCAGGCGGACATAGCGGGCAGGGCCGCCGGTCCGTTCCGCCAGGTCGATCAGCGTGAAGCGTTCGGCCAGGCGGGCGCGCAGATCGGACAGCGGCCAGTACTGGTCCAGCCGATCCTCGTTGCCAAGATCGCCCATCGGCATGACCTCGATGAAGGTCAGGTCGTGGCCCTCGTCGCCGCACCAGCGGACAAGGTCGAACAATTCACTGTCGTTCACGCCCTTCAGCGCGACCGCGTTGATCTTGACCCGCAGGCCGGCGGCTTGCGCGGCACGGATCCCGTCCAGCACCTGCGGCAGGCGTCCCCAGCGGGTGATTGCGGCAAACTTGTCGGCATCAAGCGTATCCAGAGACACATTGACCCGTTGCACGCCACAATCGACCAGTTCGCTGGCATAGCGGCCAAGCTGGCTGCCATTGGTGGTCAGCGTCAACTCGTCCAGGGTCCTGCCCAGGTGGCGCGACATGGCGTGGAAGAACGACATGATGTTGCGACGGACCAGCGGCTCTCCCCCGGTGATGCGCAGCTTGCGCACGCCCAGGCCCACGAAGGCGCTGCACAGGCGGTCCAGCTCCTCAAGCGTCAGAAGCTCGGCCTTGGGCAGGAACTGCATATGTTCGGCCATGCAATAGACACAGCGGAAATCGCAGCGATCCGTGACCGATACCCGAAGATAGGTGATCGGCCGTGCGAAAGGGTCGATAAGGGGGGCTGCTTGCTGCATGACTTTAATCTATGCGCGCAGTTGATCGCAGACAAGCGGCGACTGGTTGTGGATCGGGTCGGGTTATGCAGACTGGCTTGAAGCTGAATATGGGACAGAAGGGACAATTCATGCGTTTCACCACCGTTGCCCCGGCGCTGATCATGACTGCGGGCCTGCTGGCGGGCTGCACCCAGGGCCCGATGACGGCAGGCCGCACTGCCGATGCCGCCCCGCAGACGCAGATGACGGCTGAACAGGTCACGGCGGCCACCGCCATCACCCGCGCCCCTGCGCCGCGTCCTGCAGCGCGCGCGTCCGCCGCCCAACTGGACACAACCACGCCCGAACAGCGCGCCGCCGCCGCAAAACCTGCCGAGACGGCCGAAACGAGGCTGGGCAGCACCATCGCATCCCTTGGCGATCCGTCCGAGGGCGGGTTCTGGATCAAGACCCCTTTGGTGAAGGAACGCGGGATCGGCCGGATCGTGGACCCGACCACCGGAAAGTCCGCCAAGGTCGATCTGATCCCCCTGGATGGCCCTGCCAGCGGCGGATCACAGGTGTCGCTTCCCGCACTGCAGCTGCTGGGTGTGTCGCTGACGGACCTGCCGACGCTTGAGGTTTATCGATCCTGAACCAGCCGCAGGGCTTCCTTGCGCGCGAAGGGCTTCATCCGCGCCCCGTGATCGGCCAGGAAGGTGTGGACGCGGGGGGCGTCGCGCTTGGACAGGTCGCGCAGCCACCAGGCGATGGCCTTCTGGATGAACCAGTCGCGGTCATCCGCCAGTCGCGCGGCCCAGTCCAGGATGCGCTCGCGGGCGGCCACGTCGCCGGGCTTGGGATTGTTCATCTTGGCCCAGGGCAGGGTGCCCACCAGGGCCGCCCGCCGGGTCCATTTGTTCAGATGGTCCAGCCAGGCTTCGACCTGATCCAGTCGCGTGGGTTCGGCCACCAGCCGCTTCTGACCGGCGATCATGGCGCTGTCCGCGATGGCCCAGCCGTCGAATTCTGCCGCCCAGCCCGCAATCAGCGACCATACGGCATCGTCGGGGCGGATCCGTGCCTGGGTCAGCAGCTTGGCCGCCGCGATGCGCGCTTCATGGATGTCGCTGGCCCAGAGGTCGCGGGCCAGGCCGACGCGCCCCTCGACGTCCCGCGAGGCCCGCCATTCGGCAACCAGGTCGTCCAGTTGCGGGTTCGCCACCCCAAGATAGACGCGCGGCGTCTTGTGATAGGCCTGCATCTGATCCGCCTTTCCGGGATCGGCCAGGGCCTTCAGGCTGTCCAGTTCTGTCATGGGAACCTCCGTTCCCGCGGTTCTAGGAAGACCCGCGCGCGGGCGCAAGAACGGGCTGGCCGTGCCGGGGTGGCGGCGCTAAAAGACCTGCGCAATCAACAGGTGTCGCCATGTCCCATTCCACTGATCCTCGCCCGATGACCGTCCGCCGCAGCGGCCCGCTGCGGGGCACGGCCCAGGTGCCGGGCGACAAGTCGATCAGCCACCGGGCGCTGATCCTGGGCGCGCTGTCCGTGGGCGAGACCCGGATCACCGGCCTGCTGGAAGGCCAGGACGTCCTGGATACCGCCAAGGCCATGGCCGCCTTTGGCGCGCGGGTCGAACGGCTGGGCCAGGGCGAATGGTCCGTGCACGGCGTCGGCGTCGGCGGGTTTTCCGAACCCGAGGGCGTGATCGACTGCGGCAATTCCGGCACCGGGGTGCGGCTGATCATGGGGGCCATGGCCACCACGCCGATCACCGCAACCTTCACAGGCGACGCAAGCCTGTCGCGTCGCCCGATGGCGCGCGTGACCGAGCCGCTGGAACTGTTCGGCGCGCAGATCACGGCGCGGGAAGGGGGCCGGCTGCCCATCACGCTTCAGGGCGCGGCCGATCCCCTGCCAGTCCGCTATCGCACGCCGGTCGCCAGTGCGCAGATCAAGTCGGCGATCCTGCTGGCAGGTTTGAACGTGCCCGGCGAGACGGTCGTGATCGAGGCCGAACCGACCCGCGATCACTCCGAACGGATGCTGGCGGCCTTCGGGGCCGATATCCGGGCCGAGACGACCGAGGAAGGTCATGTGATCACGCTGCAAGGCCGCCCCGAACTGCGCGCGCAGGCGGTTGCCGTTCCGCGCGATCCGTCAAGCGCGGCCTTTCCCGTGGCTGCCGCGCTGATCGTGCCGGGATCGGAGATCCGCGTGCCGGGGGTCAGCCGGAACCCGACTCGCGACGGGTTGTATGTGACCCTGCTGGAAATGGGTGCGGATATCGCCTTCGAAAACCCGCGAGAGGAGGGAGGCGAGCCGGTGGCAGACCTGGTGGTTCGCCACGGCGCGCTGAAAGGGGTCGTGGTTCCCGCCGAACGCGCCGCCAGCATGATTGACGAATTCCCCATCCTGTCGGTGATCGCGGCCTTCGCCGAAGGCACGACGGTCATGAACGGCGTCGCCGAACTGCGGGTCAAGGAAAGCGACCGGATCGACGCCATGGCCCGCGGGCTGGAGGCCAATGGCGTGCGGGTCGAGGAGACCAAGGACAGCATGACCGTGCATGGCATGGACCGCGTTCCCGGCGGCGGCAGGGCTGTCACGCATCTGGATCACCGCATCGCCATGTCCTTCCTGGTCCTGGGACTGGCTTCCGAAGCGCCGGTATCCATCGACGACGGCGCACCGATCGCAACGTCTTTCCCGGATTTCCTGCCCCTGATGCAGGGATTGGGCGGGGATCTGGGCTAGCCTGTTCGTTCGTCGAACTTGGCTTCGATGTTGTTGCCGTCCGGGTCCAGCAGATAGGCCGCATAATATCCCGGATGATAGTCGCGCAGGCCGGGGGGGCCGTTATCCGTGCCCCCGGCCTTCAGACCGGCTTCATGAAAGGAATGCACCTCGGCCCGGGACCGGGCCGAGAAGGCCAGGTGGATCCTGCTCGGCGGGGCGCCGGCATCGGCCTCATCCAGATAGAAACAGCCCAGTTCCAGCCAGTCCCGTCCCCCTTTCATGTCGCTGCTGCGGCCCAATGCCTCGAAGACGGCCTGATAGAAAAGGATGGCCTGGTCGAGATGCACCGAGCGCAGATGAATATGGTCCACGATGGAATGTGCTTGTGTCGTCATCGGCGCCTCCGTTGCGGAAAACGCCGATGAACGCCCAGGGTTCTACAAATTTTTGTTAGGCGTGCTGCGGATACCCGACCGCGCGCAGGGCCACCGCGATTTCATCCAGAATGGCAGGGTCGTCGATCGTCGCCGGGGTCTTGAACGACTCTCCGTCTGCGATCTTGACCATGGTGGCGCGCAGGATCTTGCCCGACCGGGTCTTGGGCAGGCGGTCCACGACGCAGGCCGTCTTGAAAGCCGCAACCGGGCCGATCTGGTCGCGGACCATTCCGACGACCTCCTTGACCACCTGGGCATCGGGGGTGTTCGTGCCTTTCTTGAGGCAAAGGAACCCCAGGGGCATCTGACCCTTCAGGCTGTCCGCCACGCCGATCACCGCGCATTCCGCCACGGCGGGATGGGCCGACAGAACCTCCTCCATCGCGCCGGTGGACAGGCGGTGCCCCGCGACGTTGATCACGTCGTCGGTGCGCGCCATGATGTAAAGGTATCCATCCTCGTCGATATAGCCCGCGTCTCCCGTCTCGTAATAGCCGGGGAAATGCGACAGATAGGATTTGGTGAACCGATCCTCGGCATTCCACAGGGTCGGCAGGGTCCCTGGCGGCAGCGGCAGCTTGATGGCCACGGCGCCCAGGGTGCCCGCGGGGACAGGATGGCCCGCCTCGTCCAGGACCTGCACGTCATAGCCGGGCAACGTGACCGAGGGGCTGCCGCGCTTGACCGGCAGAAGCTCGATCCCCACGGGGTTCGCGACGATGGGCCAGCCGGTTTCGGTCTGCCACCAGTGGTCGATCACCGGCACCCCCAGCTTTTCCTCGGCCCACTGGATCGTGTCGGGGTCGGCGCGTTCGCCCGCCAGATACAGCGTCTTGAAATGGCGCAGGTTGTATTCGCCAATCAGCTTGCCTTCCGGGTCTTCCCTGCGGATGGCGCGGATCGCGGTAGGGGCGCTGAAGACGCTTTTGACGCGGTGGTTCTGGATCACCCGCCAATAGGCGGCAGCGTCGGGCGTGCCCACGGGCTTGCCCTCGAAGACGATGGTGGTGGCGCCGACCGCCAGGGGGCCATAGCAGATATAGCTGTGGCCCACGACCCAGCCCACGTCGGACGCCGCCCAGAAGACATCGCCCGCGTCGATGTCATAGACGTTCTTCATCGACCAGGCGAGCGCGACCATATGCCCCCCGGTATGCCGCACCACGCCCTTGGGCTGCCCGGTCGTGCCGGATGTATAAAGCACATAGGCGGGGTGGTTCCCCTCGACCGGGACGCATTCGGCGGGTTCGACGCCGAACTGGAAGCTGTGCCAGGCGACGTCGCGGCCTTCGGTCAGGTGCGCGACCTCTTGTTCCCGCTGGAAGATCACGCAGAAGTCGGGCTTGTGGGTCGCTTCCTCGATCGCCCGGTCCAGAAGCGGCTTGTAGGGGACGATGCGGCCGGGTTCCAGCCCGCAGGACGCTGCGATGATCGCCTTGGGCGTGGCGTCGTTGATGCGGACCGCCAGTTCGTGCGCGGCAAAGCCGCCGAAGACGACTGAATGGATCGCGCCCAGCCGCGCGCAGGCCAGCATCGCCTCCAGCGCCTCGGGGACCATGGGCATGTAGATGATGACCCGGTCGCCCTTCTGGATGCCCTTGGCGCGCAGCGCGCCCGCAAGGCTGGCCACGCGGTCGCGCAGCTCCCGGTATGTGATACCCCGGCAGGACCGGGTAATGGGGCTGTCGTGGATGATGGCAAGCTGGTCGCCGCGCCCGGCCTCGACATGGCGGTCAACGGCGTTCCAGCAGGCGTTCAGCATCCCGTCCGCAAACCATTCCCCTGCCGGACCTTGATCGAAGAAGGCGCGGCTTGGCGGGCGGTCCCAATCGATCTTGCGGGATGCGTCCATCCAGAAGGCTTCGGGATCGGCCTGCCAGGCGGCATAGGTCTCGCGATACGACATGGTGTTGTCTCCTCACTCCTGCGCATGTGTTACGCAGGGGCGACGGGTCGGCGCAACAATGTTAGCGGATCAAGACCAAGCCGCGTGGCGAAATGTAGCAGATATATGCCGGAACGGTTTGCAAAACGGAAAAAGCTGCAAACCAGCCCATACAGGGGCATCTAGTTTGCAAACGCAGCATCGCGGATGCAGAGCGCCGGACGATCATCAGCCGAATCGCCCGGCGCGGAAAATCAACTGTAATGCGCGACCGGAGTTCCCGCCAGAACGCTCATGTTCAGCAGGCCGCGCGTGGTGATCGAGGGGGTGACGATATGGGCGCGGTTGCCCATGCCCATCAGGATCGGCCCGACCTCCAGTCCGTTGGCGCGCATCTTCAGCGCGTTGCGCACCCCGGATGCCGCGTCGGTGCCGGGGAAGACCAGAACGTTCGCCATGCCTTCCAGCCGCGATCCGGGGAAGATGCGTTCGCGCAGGGCAGGATCCAGCGCCGCGTCGACATGCATTTCGCCGTCATACATGAAGTCGGGCTTGCGGGCATCCAGCAACGCCAGCGCCTCGCGCATCTTGCGGCCCGTATAGGTGTCGAGGTTGCCGAACTGCGAATGGCAGCAAAGCGCGATCTTGGGCTTCATGCCAAAGCGGCGAACGTGGCGGGCGGCGCCCATCACGGTGTCCATCACCTGCTGCGGCGTCGGATCATCGTTGCACTGTGTATCCGCGATGAACAGCGGCCCGTCTTCCAGGATGATCATCGACAGCGCGCCCACCGGGGACAACCCGTCGCGCGCAAGGATCTCTCGGATATAGCGCAGGTGCCATGAATACTGCCCGAAGGTGCCGCAGATCAGGCTGTCGGCCTCGGCCCTGTGGACCATGACGGCGGCAATGGCCGTCGTGTTGGTGCGCATGATGGCGCGGGCGATATCGGGGGTGACGCCGCGCCGGGCCATCAAGTTGTGATAGGTTTCCCAGTAATCGCGATAGCGGGGATCGTCCTCGGGGTTCACGATCTCGAAGTCGCGTTCGGGGCGGATCGGCAGGCCGGCGCGTTCGGCCCGCATGGCGATCACCTCGGGACGGCCGATCAGGATCGGAACGTCGGTCGTTTCCTCCAGCATGGCATTGGCGGCGCGAAGGACGCGCTCGTCCTCGCCCTCGGCAAAGGCGATGCGGCGGGTGGCGGTGGCTGCGGCCTCGAAGACCGGGCGCATGATCAGGGCGGATCGGAAGACCGAACTGTCCAGCTTGCGCTTGTAGGCTTCCAGATCCTCCAGCGGGCGGGTCGCCACCCCGGTTTCCATAGCGGCACGGGCCACGGCCGAACTGACGACGCCCACAAGGCGCGGATCGAACGGTTTCGGGATCAGGTATTCCGGCCCGAAGGTCAGCGTCTCGCCCCGATAGGCCGCTGCGGCTTCGGCCGCCGTGGTGGCGCGGGCAAGGGCCGCGATGCCTTCGATGCAGGCAAGCTCCATTTCCGCGTTGATGGTGGTCGCGCCCACGTCAAGCGCGCCCCGGAAGATGAAGGGGAAGCAGAGGACGTTGTTCACCTGATTGGGGAAATCGCTGCGTCCCGTGGCGATGATCGCGTCGGGGGCGACCGCACGGGCGTCGTCGGGCACGATTTCCGGATTGGGGTTCGCAAGCGCGAAGATGATCGGGCGGCGGGTCATCTTCGCCACCATCTCGGGCTTCAGGACGCCGGGACCCGACAGGCCCAGGAACAGGTCCGCTCCCTCGATCACCTCGGCCAGGGTGCGGGCATCGGTTTCTTGCGCGAAGGCGGCCTTCTGGACGGTCATGTCCTCGACCCGGCCCTTGTAAACCAGGCCGTGAATGTCACACAGCCAGACATTCTCGCGCTTGACGCCCAGCTTCAGCAGCATGTTGAGGCAGGCGATTCCCGCAGCCCCGCCGCCGGTCGAGACGACCTTGATGTCCTCGAACCGCTTGCCGGCGACATGCAGCGCGTTGGTGGCCGCCGCGCCGACCACGATCGCGGTGCCGTGCTGGTCGTCGTGGAAGACCGGGATGTTCATGCGTTCGCGGCACAGCTTCTCGACGATGAAGCAGTCCGGCGCCTTGATGTCTTCCAGGTTGACCGCGCCAAAGGTGGGTTCCAGCGCGCAGACGATGTCGGCCAGCTTTTCGGGGTCGGCTTCGTTCACCTCGATATCGAAGCAGTCGATATTGGCGAATTTCTTGAACAGAACGGCCTTGCCCTCCATCACGGGCTTGGACGCCGCCGCGCCGATATTGCCAAGGCCCAGGACCGCGGTTCCGTTCGACACGACCGCGACCAGGTTCCCGCGCGAGGTATAGCGGCTGGCAGTGGCCGGGTCGGCCTGGATCTCAAGGCATGCCTCGGCCACGCCGGGGGAATAGGCGCGGCTCAGGTCCCGGCCATTGGCCAGCGGTTTGGTTGCCCTGATCTCCAGCTTACCCGGGCGCGGGAATTCATGATAATCCAGCGCCTCTTGCCGGGCATTGTCCTGCCTGCGTTCTTCCATCTTTGCCCCCTCGTATGCGAATTAGTTCACCGTTAAACCATTTCCTTGGCGGGGAACAGAAGCCTTCGGCTTGCGTTAGCGGCAACCCTGCGCAAAACTGTCGTGAACAGGTGAAGGAGCCGTCGAATGTCGTTGCTGGATGCTGCCCGCGAGGTGCGTGAGATGGCATATGTCCCTTATTCGCGCTTCAAGGTGGGCGCGGCCATCCGTGGCGCATCTGGCGCGATCTACAAGGGCTGCAACGTGGAAAACGTGGCCTATCCCGAAGGCACCTGCGCCGAGGCGGGGGCGATTTCCGCCATGATCGCGGCGGGCGAGACCGAATTGATTGAGGTCGCGGTGATCGCCGACAGCCCTTCGCCCGTGCCGCCCTGTGGCGGCTGCCGACAGAAGCTGGCGGAATTCGGCCGCCATGATACGCCCGTGCTGCTTGCAACGACCGAAGGCGCGACGCTGGCCACGACCGTGGGCGAGTTGTTGCCAGGGCGTTTCGACGCCGGGCATATGGTCAAGGCATAATGACCGACCCCCGTCCGGTAATCGCGGCGATCCGCGACGGTCGCGGTCTCGACGGGCCGGGCGCGGCGCTGATCGCGCAGGGATTGGCAAACGGTTCGGTCAGCGACGCGCAGGCGGGCGCCTTTGCCATGGCCGTGCTGGTCAAGGGCATCGGCGTGCCGGGCCGTGTGGCCCTGACGCGTGCCATGCGCGATTCGGGTCATGTGCTGCATTGGGATCTGCCAGGGCCTGTGGTGGACAAGCATTCCACGGGCGGCATCGGCGATGCGGTGAGCTTGGTCCTGGCGCCGCTGCTGGCAGCAAAGGGGGTGTTCGTTCCGATGATTTCGGGGCGCGGGCTGGGACATACCGGCGGCACCCTGGACAAGCTCGAGGCGATCCCCGGATACCGCTGCGACCAGTCCGAGGATGATTTCCGCCGGATCGTGCGCACCGTGGGTTGCGCCATCGTGGCGGCCAGCGGCGATTTCGCCCCGGCCGACCACAGGCTGTATGCGATCCGCGACGAATCGGCGACGGTGGAATCGATCGACCTGATCACCGCCTCCATCCTGTCGAAGAAACTGGCGGCGGGTTTGCAGGCGCTTGTGCTGGACGTAAAGGCGGGATCGGGGGCTTTCCTGCGCAAGGCCGAATCCTCGCAGCGGCTGGCACAGGCCTTGGTGGAAACTGCCAACGGCGCTGGCTGTCCGACCTCGGCGCTGATTACCGACATGGATCAGCCATTGGCGCGCAGCGCGGGAAACGCCTTGGAAATCGCCGAATCCATCCGGGTCCTGAAAGGTGAAGCCGGCGCACTGCGCGACCTGACCCTGGCGCTTGGGGCTGAGGTGTTGCGCCTTGCGGGGCAAGGGGACGAAGGGCTGGCAGGCCTGCTGGATTCCGGCGCGGCGGCCGAGGTCTTCGGCCGCATGGTCGCCGCCCAAGGCGGCCCCGTGGATCTTCTGGACCGGCCTGACGCGCATCTTGCCCTCGCGCCGGTCGTCCGCCCCGTCCCCACGCCGGAAGGCCGGGTTGCCCAGATCGACGTGACCGCGCTTGGTCATGCCGTCGTGGCCCTCGGCGGGGGCCGTGTCCGCGCAGGCGAGGCGATCGACCCGCGTGTCGGCCTGTCAATGCTGGCGAAACTGGGCGAGGAGGTCGGCCCCGGCCGCCCCCTGGCCCTGGTCCACGCCGCCGACGACACCGCGGCCGAAGTTGCCGTCGCCGCCGTCTCTGCCGCCTATCGTCTGGGTGAGGAGGGCGCGCCCGGCCCCCTGATCCGCGACAGGATCGCGCCATGACGGACCGGCGCGCCTTTCTGATCGTGATGGACAGTGTGGGCATCGGCGGGGCGCCGGATGCCGATCAGTTCTTCAACGGCGACCTGCCCGATACCGGCGCCAATACCGTGGGCCATATCGCGCAGGCGCGGGCGCTGGACATGCCGAACCTGGCCCGGCTTGGCTTGGGCGCGGCGGTGCGGCTGGCCTCGGGGCAGGACGCGCCGGGGCTGATGGTGCCGCCGCAGGGGCTGTGGGGGGCAGCCACCGAAATCTCGCGCGGCAAGGACACGCCCTCGGGACACTGGGAGATCGCGGGCGTGCCGGTCCCCTGGGAGTGGCACTACTTCCCCAACACCACCCCTGCCTTTCCGCCCGAGGTGACGGCCCGCATCTGCGACCTGGCGGGAACCCGCGGGATCCTTGCCAACTGCCACGCATCAGGCACGCAGGTGATAGAGGAGTTCGGGCCTGAACACATCCGCAGCGGCTGGCCAATCTGCTATACCTCGGTCGACAGCGTGTTGCAGATCGCCGCGCATGAAGAGCATTTCGGCTTGGACCGCCTGATCGCGCTGTGCCAGTCGCTGGCCCCGATGCTGCACGCCATGCGCGTGGGCCGCGTGATCGCCCGTCCTTTCGTGGGCGAGGCTCCGGGCGCTTTCCGCCGTACCGGCAACCGCCGCGACTTCGCCATCGCGCCGCCGGGCCGCACCATCCTGGACATCGCGCAGGGCGAAGGCCGCGTGACCCATGCCATCGGCAAGATCGGCGACATCTTCAGCCATCGCGGCATCACCCATCTGCACAAGGGCAAGTCCGACGCCGACTTGGCGGACCACCTGATCCGCCTGGGGTCCGATGCCGAACCGGGCAGCCTGACCTTCGCCAACTTCGTCGAATTCGACACGAATTTCGGCCATCGCCGCGACATTCTCGGCTATGCCGCGCAACTGGAATGGTTCGACGGCATCGCGGGCCGCTTTCTGGACAGGCTGCGCCCCGGCGACCTGGCGATCTTCACCGCCGATCACGGCAACGACCCGTCCTGGCACGGCACCGACCACACCCGCGAACGCGTGGCGGTCCTGGGCCATGGCGTTGGCGCGCGAGAGGTCGGGCTGGTCGGCTTCAGCGACATCGGCGCTTCGGTCCTGGCGCATCTGGGCCTGCTGGCGCCCGATCATGGAAGGTCCTTCCTGTGAAGAGGATCGAACTGCACCTGCACTTGGAAGGCGCAGCGCCCCCCGCCTTCATCCGCGGCCTTGCCGCCGAAAAGCATGCCGACCTGACCGGCGTCTTCGACGAACGCGGCAACTATGCCTATGACGGCTTCGACGGCTTCCTGCGCTGCTACGAGGCCGCGACCAGCGTGCTGCAAACCCCGCAGGATTACGCCCGCCTGCTGGCCGAGGTTCTGGAGCGATCAGCCGAACAGGGCGTCATCTATACCGAGCTGTTCGTCTCGCCCGAGTTCTGCGGCGGGGCTGACCTGTCCGCCTGGCGCGACTATCTGGCCGCCATGACCGAGGTTGCCGACAAGGCGCGCGCCGCAGGTATTGACAGCCGTGCAATTTTGACCGCCATCCGTCATTTCGGTTCCGATCGCGCAAAGAAGACTGCCATCTGCGCGGCGGAAACGGCGGGCACCTGGGTGACGGGCTTTGGCATGGGCGGGGCCGAGGACGTGGGCCGCGCGACCGACTACGCGTGGTCCTTCGACTGCGCGAAGGAGGCAGGGCTGGGCCTGACCTGCCATGCGGGCGAATGGGGCGGTCCCGACAGCATCCGCGACGCCCTGGCGCTTGGTTGCACCCGCATTGGCCACGGCGTCCGCGCCATCGAGGATCCGGCCCTTGTTCGCCATCTGGCGGACAAGGGTGTCACGCTGGAGGTTTGCCCGGGTTCGAACGTCGCGCTTGGCGTCTATCCCGACTGGCCCGCCCATCCGATCGCGCGGCTGGCCGATGCCGGGGTGCGCGTCACCGTATCCACCGACGATCCGCCCTTCTTCCACACGACGATGCGTCGCGAATATGACCGGCTTGCCGATGCCTTCGGTTGGGGCGATACGGAATTCGCCCAGATCAACCGCTGGGCCGCCGAGGCTGCTTTCTGCGACCAGGCGACCCGCGACCGGATTTTGAAGGAGTTCCCGTGAGCCAGCACCTGACCGTCATCGACCACCCGCTTGTCCAGCACAAGCTGACGATCATGCGCAAGAAGGACGTCTCGACCGCGGGCTTCCGTCGCCTTCTGCGCGAGATCAGTCTGCTTCTGGCCTACGAAGTCACGCGCGAACTTGAACTGACCACCACGCGCATCGAAACCCCCTTGTGCGAGATGGACGCCCCGACGCTGGAGGGGAAGAAGCTTGCCCTGATCTCCATTTTGCGGGCTGGGAACGGGCTTCTGGATGGGATTCTTGAAATGATCCCTTCGGCCCGCGTTGGATTCGTGGGCATGTACCGCGACCCCGAGACCCTGATGCCGGTAGAATATTACTGCAAGGTTCCCAAGGAACTTGACGCGCGGCTGACCATCGTCGTGGATCCCATGTTGGCCACCGGCAATTCATCTGTTGCCGCGATCGACATGCTGAAGGCCCGCGGTGCCACCAATCTGCGCTTCCTGTGCCTGCTGGCAGCGCCCGAAGGCGTCGAGCGGATGCGTCAGGCGCATCCCGATGTGCCGATCTTTACCGCCTCGCTGGACGAACGGCTGGACGATCACGGCTATATCGTGCCCGGCTTGGGCGACGCGGGCGATCGGATGTTCGGAACGAAATAGCCGTTAACCCAGGCTTCAGGCTTTCGGCCTATTCCTGATTCGGGAAATCGAATCGTGGGTGGCTGATGCGGATCTTGGCTTGGATGGTGCTGGTGCTTTGGTTGCCGGGACGGGTTCTGGCCGCGCCCGAGCCGCCTCCGCCCGGTGACTATCCGGGGGCGCAATATATCGACCGCACCGGCTGCGTCTTCGTCCGTGACGGCGAAGAATGGTCGCCGCGCCTCGACAAGCAGGGTGCGCCGATCTGCGGCTTTCCCCCAAGCCAGCCTGCCGAAGCGGCCAGTGCACCCGAAACCCTGCCGTCCCCCGAGGAGGTGTTGACGGCGGTGCTGGCAGAGGGCTTGCGGTCCGGCGATCTGGCTGCTGGCGAACCGCTCACGCCCTTGGTGGAGGCCGCGCCGGATCCCGCCCAGGCGGAACTGGACAAGACCCTTGCCTTGCAGGTCGAACTGGATGCGCGTCTTCGCAGTGCCATGGCGGGTCGTGCACCCGACGGGCTGTGCGCGCGACTGGGGTATCGCCCTGCTGGCGACGAAACGCCGATCATCGGCGGTGACGTGACACAGGGCCTTTGTCCCGGCATGAAGGCCGACCCCGCGCCTGCGGTGGTGGCCGAAAGGTCGGCCGAACCCAAGGCTGCCGCGACACCGCCATCCGAGAACCGTCCCGCAGAATCGACGCGAAAGGCAGAAGAACCCCGATCGGTGAAGCGCGTCGAGCCTGACCCTGCCAAGGTTGGCCCCAAACCCGCCTCGGTGGTCGCACGCCGTCCGGAACCGCCCCGGACCGCCACGCCCTTGGTCGAGATGATTCCCGCCAATGCGCGCTATGTCTGGATCGGCACCTATTCGGACGAAGCCAACGCGCTTGCAGCCCTGCGGCGGTTGTCCGGCCTGGGTTATCGCACGGCGCAACGCAGTGAGCGCGTGAACGACGAGGTGCGGAAGGAAATACTTGCCGGACCTTTTGCCGACCGCCAAGCCCTGGTCTCGGCCTTGGCGCGGCTGCGGGCGAATGGCTACCCCCGGGCAGTGGCACGCTGACGTCCAGACATGCAAAGGGGGCGCGAACGCCCCCGGAAAAATCCAACTGGTCTGGCCGTGATCAGGCGGCGCGGCGGGTTTCGATCACGCGCGGCGCTTCCTCGCGGGTGAAATACGCGAACATCTGATCCAGCACGGCATCGGCCTGGGCCTGCAACTTGCGGGCGCTGATGCTGAGGGGTTGGGCGTTATTCTGTGCCATTGTCCTGTCTTTCAGGGTCGAAGTGGTCCTCCCGACCCGGAAGATAGGGGCGGTATGCCAACGTGTCCATTGCCGCGACGCAGCGTCAACCAGGCCTGCAAGGCAGCCATGCAGCCCCTGCATCAGCCGATCTGGACCATCCTGTGTTTCTTCTTGCCGACCGACACCTTCAGACCATCTCCGATCAGCGCGGCGTCCACGGCCATCTGCGGGTCGGACACAGGCTGGTTGTTCAGCCGCAGCCCGCCTTCGGAGATCAGGCGCTTGGCCTCCTTCCCTGAACCGGTGATGCCCGTCTGGACCAGCAGTTGCGTCACCGTCAGCCCCCTCGTCAGGGAATCCGCGGCAACCGTCGTGACTTCCAGCTCGCCACCGGCCCCGCCCTGCTCGAAGACCTCGCGCGCCGTCGCCTCGGCGCTTGCAGCGGCCTCCGCCCCATGCAGCAGGGACGTCACCTCGTTCGCCAGCCGGATTTTGGCCTCGTTGATCTCGGCTCCTTGCAGCGCCCCAAGGCGGTTGCAGTCATCCACCGGCAGTTCGGTATAGAGCTTCAGGAAGCGCCCCACATCGGCATCGGTCGTGTTGCGCCAGAACTGCCAGAATTCATAGGGCGACAGCATCGCGCCGTTCAGCCAGACGGCACCCCCGGCCGACTTGCCCATCTTGCGCCCGTCACTGGTCGTCAGCAGGGGCGAGGTCAGCCCCCAGATCACCGCATCGTCCACCCGGCGCGTCAGGTCGATGCCGTTGACGATGTTGCCCCATTGGTCCGATCCGCCCATCTGCAACCGGCAGCCATAGCGGCGGTGCAGTTCGAGAAAGTCATAGGCCTGCAGGATCATGTAGTTGAATTCCAGGAAGGACAGCGACTGCTCGCGGTCCAGCCGGGACTTGACCGATTCGAAGGACAGCATCCGGTTGACGCTGAAATGCCGCCCGATGTCGCGCAGGAACTCCAGATAGTTCAGCCCGTCCAGCCATTCGGCATTGTTCAGCATCAGGGCCGCGCCGTCGCCATAGGCAAGGTATCGTGCGAAGACCTGCTGCATGCCGTCGATGTTGGCCTGGATCGCGGCCTCGTCCAGCAGGGGGCGTTCCTCGCTGCGGAAACTGGGGTCGCCCACCTTGGTCGTGCCGCCGCCCATCAGCGTGATCGGCCGGTTGCCGGTCTTCTGGAACCATCGCAGCATCATGATGTTCAGCAGGTGCCCCACATGCAAGGACGCCGCCGTCGCGTCATAGCCGATATAGGCCGTCACCGGGCCGTCCAGCAGCGCCTGGTCCAGCGCCGCGTAATCCGTGCAGTCGGCGACATAGCCGCGTTCGAACATCACGCGCAGGAAATCGGACTTGGGGCTGTAGGTCATCGGCTTTTTCCTTCTGGTCGGCGCGGATATACCGGCTGGGGCAGGGAAGGAAAAGCGCGATGATCCGGGTTCTGGGAATGATGTCGGGCACCTCGATGGACGGGGTGGACGCGGCGGTAATCGAGACCGACGGCGTGCGGATCGGGGGGTTTGGGCGCCGCGCATTCCGCGCCTACTCTGACAATGAATCGGCTGCATTGCACGCTGCGCTCGGCCGCTGGCCGGGAGAGGAAGGGGTCGAGGACGCGGCGGCGATCTCGGTTGCAAGCCACGCCGCAATGGCCGCCGATTTCCACGAGGCCGACATGATCGGCTATCACGGTCAGACGCTGGCCCATGATCCGCAGGGCAGGGGCACGCATCAGTCGGGTGATGGTGCGTTGCTGGCGCGCAAGACGGACCGGCCCGTCGTCTGGGACTTTCGCACTGAAGACGTGCGTCGGGGTGGCGAAGGCGCGCCGCTGGCGCCGTTCTTCCACTGGGCCTGCGCCGGGTGGGCCGTGGGGCAGGGCCATCTTCCCTCGCAGCCGGTTGCTTTCCTGAACCTCGGCGGGGTCGGCAACATCACCTGGGTTGATCCGGCAGCCTCTGCGCCCGAAGCGCCGGGTGCCTGCCTTGCCTTCGATACGGGGCCGGCCAATGCGCCGATCAACGACCTGATGCGCCGCAGGCTTCGCCGCAGCCATGACGAAGATGGGGCCTTGGCGAGGACTGGTAATGTAGAAGAAGCCATTGTCGCCGACTTCCTGAGTCATCCCTGGTTTGACCGCCCCCCGCCCAAGTCGCTCGACCGCGACCAGTTCGCGGGCCTTGCCGCCGCCGTCGAGCCGCTGGCGGATGCCGATGCCGCAGCCACCCTCGTCGCGGCCTTGGCAGGCGCTGTCGCGGCAGGTCTCCGCTGGCTGCCATCCGTTCCCGCCACGGTTCTTGTCTGCGGCGGCGGGCGGCGCAATCCGGCGATCATGACGCGCCTGGCCCAGGATCTGCCCTGCGATGTCCAGCCGGTCGAGGCGGCAGGCCTGGACGGCGACATGCTCGAGGCGCAGGCCTTCGGCTGGCTGGCGGCCCGCGTCATGCGGGGGCTGCCGACCTCAGGGCCGACGACGACTGGCGTTCCCGCAGCCTGCTGCGGAGGGCGGATCAGTCATCCGCGCAAACGATAGGATTTTTCCAAACGCGCCCTTGACGGGGGCGATCGGTCTGCGTAAACCGCCCCTCACCCCGGCGGGCGATCTGGTCGGGGTGGTGAGTGTGCGGTTGTAGCTCAGTTGGTTAGAGTACCGGCCTGTCACGCCGGGGGTCGCGGGTTCGAGCCCCGTCAACCGCGCCACACACACCATCGCCATGAAATGCGCGGTTGTAGCTCAGTTGGTTAGAGTACCGGCCTGTCACGCCGGGGGTCGCGGGTTCGAGCCCCGTCAACCGCGCCATTTCTTCCTTGATTGAACTGCTGCAGGGGGGGCTTTGCCCCCGTCCTTCGGACTCCCCCAGGATATTTCCGCCAAGGCAAAGCCGCTGGGTTGAAGCGGAGGCCGGGATGGGTCATTTCGGCTGCAGGAAGGGATGTTCACGATGACCGATCATGATGATGCAACGGCGCTGATCGCGCGGATGGGCGAGGCTGCACGGGCGGCTGCCATCGACCTGGCGCAGGCCAGCGCCGAGCGCAAGCACGCCGCCCTGATCGGCGCGGCCGAGGCCCTGCGCCGGAACCAGGCCGACATCCTGGCCGCGAACGACAAGGACATGCAGTTCGGCCGCGACAAGGGCCTGGCCGATTCGATGCTGGACCGGCTGCGGCTGGACGCGGACCGCCTGCGCGGGATCGAGGACGGGCTTCGCGCCGTGGCCGAACAGCGCGACCCGGTGGGTGAGGTCGTGGCCGAATGGGACCGCCCGAACGGCTTGCACATCCAGCGCGTCCGCACGCCCATCGGTGTGATCGGTGTCATCTATGAAAGCCGCCCGAACGTGACCGCCGACGCGGGCGCCCTGGCGCTGAAATCCGGCAATGCCGTGATCCTGCGCGGCGGCTCGGAAAGCCTGCATTCCAGTCAGGCGATCCATGCCTGCATGGTCGAAGGGTTGCAGGGGGCGGGCCTGCCCGAGGCCGCGATCCAGCTTGTGCCGACCCGCGATCGGGCCGCCGTGACCGCGATGTTGCAGGCGCAGGGTCTGATCGACGTGATCATTCCGCGCGGCGGCAAGGGACTGGTCGGACTGGTGCAGCGCGAAGCGCGGGTGCCGGTATTCGCGCATCTCGAAGGGATCTGCCACGTCTATGTCGATGCCGCCGCCGATCCCGGCAAGGCGCAAAGCGTGGTCCTGAACGCGAAGACACGGCGCACCGGGATCTGCGGGGCGGCGGAATGCCTGCTGATCGACCGGGCCTATCCCGGAGGTCCTGACCTGATCCGGGCGTTGCTGGACGCGGGCGTCGAGGTCCGGGCCGAGGGCGACCTGGCGCGCATCCCCGGCACTGTCGCCGCCGAACCGGACGACTTCGGGCGCGAGTTTCTGGACATGGTGATCGCGGCGCGGCTGGTGGATGGGGTGGACGAAGCCATCGCGCATATCCGCCGCTATGGCAGCCAGCACACCGAATCGATCCTGACAGAAGACGACAGGGCGGCGCAGCGGTTCTTCACGGGCCTGGACAGCGCCATCCTGATGCGAAACGCGTCCACTCAGTTCGCCGATGGCAGAGAGTTCGGCATGGGCGCCGAGATCGGCATCGCCACCGGCAAGATGCACGCACGCGGCCCCGTGGGTGCCGAACAGCTGACCAGCTTCAAGTATCTGGTGACCGGCGACGGCACGATCCGCCCCTAAAGGAACGGGTTTCAGAAGGCGATTTCGGCGCCCGTCTCGTCCACTTCCCAGGTCGGAGGGCGGCGGGCTTCGGCCAGGGCTTCGGCCAGCAGCGGGAAGTGAACCTCCGAGGGCAGGGGGCTGCGCTGTCCGTCGCCGCCAAGCCAGGCCCACAGGGCCGCGTCCTGTTTGGTCCTATCGGCTTCGGCGACCAGGCGCCAGCCTGCAGGACCGTGCAGCACCGTGACCTTGCCGCCCCACGGCATCGCCGTTTCAAGGCACATCATCGCCAGCATGATCATCCGCATTTCGGCGCGCGGGAAATCCCCCTGTGCATCCAGGTGAACCTGCATCCGGCCCTGGGCGGAAAACCCGTCCAGAAGCTGCGCCAGCCCTGCGCGCGAAATCCGCTGATCACCCTGCGCCTGCCCGAAGGCCACGCGGAAAATCTGGATCCGCGCACGGGCGGATGACACGCTTTCCGCGATCAGCTGCAGCTCGGGGCAGGCCGCGATGCCGGGAAAATCGGACGACATCTCCAGCAGTTCGACCCCGTTGCCGATGGCCCCCAGCGGCGAGACGAGATCGTGGCACAGCCGCGACCCCAAAAGCTGCGACAGCTCGCCCGCTGCAAGGCGCGTTGTATCCAGGGTCATGTGGCATTACCTTTCCAGTGGAACGCAGGGAGAGCCGCCGTGAACGAGATCCTGGAACCCGGAATGATCGTCCGCCATCCCGGCGCGCCCGAATGGGGCGAGGGACAGGTACAGTCACGCATCGGCGACCGCATCACGGTCAACTTCGCCGAGGCTGGAAAGCGGGTCATCGACGGAAGACGGGTTTCGCTGGACATCGTCTGGACACAGGGCGGCTAGAGTGGTTCAGCGTCACGATTGCAACCTTTGATTGTCCTGCGCAAGGCATGACGCATGGTAAGGCGGGGGCGCCATCAACCTGCGGCGCTGTTGCAAAGCCTCGGCCCCCCGCCTAGAGAGAACGTGATGTCCATGATCGCCCCTGCCTCCCGCATGAAGACCGATCCGTCATTCTTCGACCTCCGACTGGCTGTGTCGGATCAGGATCTGCTGGCGGCGCAGCGCCTCCGCTATCGGGTGTTCGTCGAGGAATTGGGCGGAACCGGACCGTTGGTGGATCACGACAAACGGTTGGAACGCGACGAATTCGACCCTATCGTGGATCATCTTTGCCTGATCGACAATCGCCGTTCGGCCGAGGATCTGGACCATGTCGTCGGGGTCTATCGCCTGTTGCCCGGCGATCGCGCGGCGCAGTTCGGGCGATTTTACTGCGATTCGGAATACGACCTGACGCCCTTGCGCGACTGCGGCCGCCCCGTGCTGGAGCTTGGCCGGTCCTGCGTCGACCCGGCCTGCCGGGGCGGGTCCGGGATGTTCCTGATGTGGAATGCCCTTGCCGATTACGTTCTTGATCACCGGATCGAAATCCTGTTCGGCGTGGCCAGCTTCCATGGCACGGACATTCCGATGCTGGCCCCTTCGATCAGCTGGTTGTACCACCACCACCTTGCGCCCGCGGATCTGCGGCCCAGGGCGCTGTCTGCGGGTTATCACAGGATGGACCTGATCCCCGCCGACCGTCTTGACCGGCGAGAGGCCATGGCCGGGATGCCTGCACTGATCAAGGCCTATCTTCGCCTTGGGGGGATGGTGGGCGAGGGTGCCTTCATCGACCGCGCCTTCAACACGACCGACGTGTTTCTGTTGATGGACACTGCCGCGATGTCGGACAAGCACCGGCACTTCTATGAAAGCCGCTGGCAGCCGCAATGACCCTTTCCCCACGCGTCGATCCGGGACGGGCCGAGTCGACTTGGCGCGACGCGGTGCCGCCCCCTTGCGCACCGCCATCGGGCTTTCGCGACTGGCTGCGCGTCCTGCGGCGCGGGGGCGGCGCTGTTCTGGTGCTGTTGGCAGGGGTGCTTTTGATCCTGCCGATGAGAGGGGTCGAGCGGCTGTTCTACGGCCGCCGCCGCCCCTGGACCGGGCCCCATGTGCAGATGGTCTGCCGCCTTACCCTTGCCTGCATGGGCATCCGCTGGTCGTGCCGGGGACAGCCGATGCGCGGCCCAGGCGCGGTGGTGGCCAACCATTCAAGCTGGCTGGACATCCTGGTGCTGAATGCGGCCGTGCCGGTCTTCTTCGTCAGCAAGTCCGAGGTCGCGGACTGGCCCGGCATCAACATCCTGACCCGTGTGACCGACACGCATTTCGTGATCCGCGATCCCCGGCTGGCATCCGCACAGGCGCAGGAATTCGCGGCGCGCGTCCGTGCGGGTCACCGGCTGCTGTTCTTTCCCGAGGGCACTTCGACCGACGGGCGGCGCCTGTTGCCTTTCAAGGCGACGCTGTTTCAGGGTTTTCTTGATCCTGCATTGCCTGAAGGACTGGCGATCCAGCCGGTCAGCGCGCTTTATCAGGCGCCAGAGGGGGCGGATCCGCGTTTCTATGGCTGGTGGGGCGACATGGACCTTGGGCCGCATTTGCTGGCCGTGCTGGCGGCCCGGCGGCAGGGGCGGGTGAGGGTGGTCCTCCATGATCCGATCCCGGCTGCAGGGCAGACGCGCAAGACCCTGGCCATCGCGTGCGAGGATGCGGTGCGGCGAGGAATGGCAATCTGATCGCTTGATTGGCTGGCCAAAAAACCCATATCTTGTAGATTCATCCCTTTGCTGCCCCAAGAGGTCCATCATGGTCCGTTTCGCCGCACCCATTGCCGAACAGATCTGGGACATGAAATATCGCCTGAAGGACGCCCAGGATCGTCCGATCGACCTGACGGTCGAAGACAGCTGGCGCCGCGTCGCTCGCGATCTGGCCCGGGTCGAGGCAGAGCCGGCCGAATGGGAAGGTCGTTTCTACGCGGTCCTTGAGGATTTCAGGTTTCTGCCGGCGGGCCGCATTCTGGCAGGGGCAGGCACGGGGCGGTCGGTCACGCTGTTCAACTGCTTCGTCATGGGTACGATCCAGGACAGCATGGGGGGCATCTTCGACGCCCTGAAAGAGGCCGCGCTGACCATGCAGCAAGGCGGCGGCATCGGTTATGACTTCAGCACTCTGCGCCCGAAGGGGGCCGAGGTGCTGGGGGTAGGGGCCGACGCCTCGGGTCCGCTGTCCTTCATGGATGTGTGGGACTCGATGTGCCGCACCATCATGTCGGCGGGGTCGCGGCGGGGCGCGATGATGGCCACGATGCGCTGCGACCACCCCGATATCGAGGACTTCATCGCAGCCAAGCAGGACAGTGCCCGGTTGCGCATGTTCAACCTGTCTGTCCTGGTGACTGACGCCTTCATGGAAGCTGTGAAGGCTGACGCTTCGTGGGATCTGATCTTCGGGGGCAAGGTCTATCGGACGACCCAAGCGCGCGACCTGTGGAACCGGATCATGCGCGCCACCTATGATTATGCCGAACCGGGCGTGATCTTCATCGACCGCATCAACCAGCAGAACAACCTGCATTACGCCGAGACGATCTCGGCCACGAACCCTTGTGGCGAACAGCCGCTGCCGCCCTATGGCGCCTGCCTGCTGGGATCGGTCAACCTGGCGCGGCTGGTCAACGATCCTTTCACGCCGAAGGCGCGGCTGGACATGGCGGCGCTTGACGATCTGGTTCGCGTGGCGGTGCGGATGATGGACAACGTGGTTGATGCCTCTCGCTTCCCGCTGCCCCAGCAGGCGGCAGAGGCGCAGGCCAAGCGCCGCATCGGTCTGGGCGTGACGGGGCTTGCGGATGCGCTTCTGATGCTGGGGCTGCGCTATGGCGCGCAGGACGCGGTTGACCGGACGCGGGACTGGATGAAGGCCATCGCGCGGTCAGCCTATCTTGCAAGCGCCGATCTGGCCCGGGAGAAGGGGCCTTTCCCGCTGTTCGACCGCGATGCCTTCCTGGCATCCGGGTTCATGCAGCGGATGGACGAGGATGTCCGGCAGGCTGTTTCGCAGCACGGCATCCGCAACGCGCTTCTGACCAGCATCGCGCCCACCGGGACGATCAGCCTTTATGCGGGCAACGTCAGTTCGGGGATCGAGCCGGTCTTCGCATACGCCTATACCCGCAAGGTGCTGCAGAAGGACGGGTCGCGGACCGAGGAAGAGGTCGTGGATTACGCTGTCCAGATGTGGCGGGATCTGCACGGCGATGCGCCCCTGCCGGATCACTTCGTGAATGCCCAGACCCTGACCCCCGGCGATCACGTCGCCATGCAGGCGGCAGCACAGGAGTGGGTGGACAGCTCGATTTCCAAGACGATCAACTGCCCCGCCGACATATCCTTCGACGACTTCAAGGGCGTCTATCTGTCCGCCTGGGAACTGGGCTGCAAGGGCTGCACCACCTATCGCCCCAACGATGTGACAGGCAGCGTGCTGTCGGTCAGCGAAAAGGCGGAAACCGCGCCGCAGGCCGATACCGGGGCCGATGTCGTCTATCTGACCCAGCCCCTTGATCGCCCCGCCGCACTGGAGGGCGCGACCTACAAGCTGAAATGGCCTGCCAGCGAACACGCGATCTATATCACCATCAACGACATCGTGCAGTCAGGCAATCGCCGTCCGTTCGAGATCTTCATCAATTCCAAGAACATGGAGCATTTCGCCTGGACGGTCGCCCTGACCCGGATGATCAGCGCCGTCTTCCGGCGCGGAGGCGACGTGTCCTTTGTGGTCGAGGAGTTGAAGGCGGTCTTTGACCCTCGGGGCGGCGCATGGATGGGTGGGCGCTACGTCCCTTCGATACTGGCTGCCATCGGCGGAGTCATCGAACGCCACATGGTTGCCATCGGCTTCCTGTCAGGAGAGGGAATGGGTCTTAAGTCCGACCCCCACATGGAAGCCGTTCCAGTCAGCGAACGCCCGCTTGGCCCGGCTTGTCCGAACTGCGGTCAATACGGCATGCGCATGAACGAAGGCTGCATGACCTGTCCCCATTGCGGGCATTCGAAATGCGGGTAGGGGATGGTGGCGGCGTTCCGAAAGGGAAAGGTGGGGAAGCCGAACCTTCATTCTATGATCCTTTCATGGCTCAACCCATTGTTGAGCACAGAAAGTCGCATTTCAGGATAGCGCGTCCCCGGGCTATACCAAAGTTATAAATAATCTGTATTATGGATCAAAGACACCTTGCAACTGTACCCGGGCTTGTTCTTCCCTCCGATGTTTTCCAAACTTGTACCCGCAAACCTGATCGGAGGATGTCATGGCCGTATCGCCCCCCGTTTGTGACTTTGGCGCTCTGTGGCACGATTTTGAACTGCCAGGAACAGATGGTCGGACTTACCGGCTGGCGGATGTTGCAGGACCACGCGGCACTCTGGTGATGTTCATCTGCAATCACTGTCCCTATGTCCAGTCCATCATCGACCGGATCGTGCGCGACGTGCGCGAAATGCAGGCATCAGGCATCGGGGTCGTTGCCATTTCGGCCAATGATGCCGTGGAATATCCCCAGGATGGTCCCGATCACATGAAAGCCGAGGCTGAGCGCCGCGGCTTTACCTTTCCGTATCTTTACGACGAAACCCAGGATGTCGCACGTGCCTATGGCGCCGAATGCACCCCGGACTTCTTCGGTTACAATGCGGAAGGAACGTTGCAATATCGTGGACGGTTCGATGCGTCGGCCAGGACACCGGGTCCGATTGAGGCACGACGGGAATTGCTGGAAGCGATGCTGCAAATCGCCGAAACTGGCAAGGGACCTGAAAGGCAAGTTCCGTCAATGGGCTGCTCTATAAAGTGGAAGGCCGCATGAACGTGTGCCTTGCACCCTGCCCGATCGTATTCGACCTGGATGGCACCTTGATCGACAGCGCGCCGGACATTCACGCCTGTATCAACTCCGTCCTTGGACAGCACGGCACGCCGCTTCTGACGCTGGAGCAGGTGCGCACCTTCATTGGCGGCGGTGTTGATGTCCTGTGGCAAAAGATCATTGCCGCACAAGAACTTCAGGATGCCAGAAAAGCGGAATACATCGCCGCCTTCATGTCTTGCTATCAGGACGCGACACAGTTGACCGCCCTTTTCCCCAATGCGGCTTTGACACTGGAAACGCTTGCAGATCGCGGGCATCCGCTGGGAATCTGTACCAACAAGCCCTTGGCGGTCACGCAGGCCATCCTGAGACATTTCCACATCGCGCATCTTTTTAGCTGTGTCATCGGCGGCGACTCGCTTCCTGAACGAAAGCCTCATCCCGCGCCATTGCGTGCGGCCATACAGGCCCTCGGGGCCGATCCGAGGAATCCCAAGGCAGTCTACGTGGGTGACAGCGAATTCGACGCAGCATGTGCGGCGGCTGCATCGGTGCCCTTCCTGATCTATACCCAGGGCTATCGCCAAACTCCTGTCGAGGAACTGCCTCACCTGGCGTCCTTCGACGACTTCGCAGCCCTGCCCGGCATGATCGAGAATCAAGTTCCGGCGTGATGCGCGCATCGACTTGGGATGGGAACAGCGCGGTGGCCGACACCGGGAAACGCACCGCCATTCCTTCCAGGAGCGATTTGCAGTGGCCGGCGTTGTTTGGACATGGGTCCAACGGACCATTGCATGGCCGTCAGAATCAGCCTGCCCGGTTTGGCGGCTGGCCGCCGGATCTGGCGGGCACCCAGCCCGAACCATCGGCGGATACTCCTGCACGCGCTTGACATTGCGGACGCAGATGCGCCAATCCGGGGGCTGTGCCACGGAAAGGCTTGTCATGGATCTTCGCCAGCTTACACCGAATCTTGCGGTTTCTCCGCAGATCGACCCTGAAGACGTGGCCTTGCTGGCCCAATCAGGCTTCAAGACACTGATCAACAACCGTCCCGATGAGGAAAGCGGCGCCGTGGATCACGACGTCATGGCAAAAGCCGCTGCTGATGCCGGGATGGAATATCATTATCTTCCCTTCCAGCCAGGGCAGATCACCTCGGACCTGATCCAAGGCTTTGCGGTTGCGCTTGACGGGGCCAAACCGGCAATCGCCTATTGCCGGTCGGGCAACCGTTCGACCATCCTGTGGGCGCTTGCCCAATCGGGCAAGCTGTCCGAGGCCGAGGTTCTGAACACCGCCGCCCAGGCAGGCTATGACCTGTCGGGCGTGGTGCCCCTGATGCGGTCCCTGGCGGGCGCCAGCCGCTGATCGTTACGCCGGGACGCCCAAGGCCCGCTTGACATTGGCGGTCCAGCCCAGCAGGCGCAGGTTGTCCGCGACAATGGCCGGGCGCTTCATCACGCTGGGCTTTGCGCCCATCATCGCCACCGGATCGGCTGCCCGTTCCTCATCGGACATGCCCCGCCAGGTCAGGCTTGCACGGTTCACGATCTTGTCGCCGAACTCCGCAGCCAGGCGGCTGCGTTCCTCCTCGGTCAGGGGTTGCGTCTGGACGTCGCGGAAGTTCACCGTCCATCCGTTCTGCTGCAATTCCGTCTGGGCCTTCTGGCAGGTGGAACAATGTGACAATCCATAAAGCGTCAGGGATTTCATGGCAGGATCCGTGTCAGACAAAAGGAACCAGCGGAACCCCGCAGGCGGACAGGGTCAGAAGCGCGGCAAGGGTCAGGATCAGTTTCACGGTCGGCTCCTAAAATGGGTTGTATGGAACGGCTTATTTCCGTCCCGCAGGCGCACGGCAAGTTACAAATCACCAGCCGGGCCGTGCTTGTGCAGGCTGCGGCGAACCTGACGCATCGTCCACCAGACGATCAGGACCGCAACAGGGGTCAATCCTGCAATCAGATAAGCCTTGTCCACCCCCAAGGCCGATGCCACAGGATAGAGTGCATAGGACAGCAATCCCACCGTGTAATAGCTGATTGCGACGACCGACAGCCCCTCGACCGTGTGCTGCAGGCGCAGTTGCAGGTCGGCGCGGCGGTCCATGCGCTCCAGCAGCGCCTGGTTCTGGGCGGACCGTTCGACATCCACCCGCGTGCGCAGCAGGTCGGCGGCGCGCCGGGTCCGTTCGATCATCGCGCGCAGGCGATCCTCGGCCGATGCGACGGTGCGCATGGCAGGCCGGTAACGGCGGCGCATGAATTCGTTCAGCATCTGCCGCTCCTGGAACCGGGTTTCGCGCAGCGCCGAAACCCTGTCCATCACGATCGCTTCATAAGCCCTGGTCGCCCCAAAGCGAAAGAAGTGCTGGACCGCCTGGGCTTCCAGTTCGGCCGACACCTCCAGCAATTCATGCAGCACGGCCTCGGCCGGGCGCGCATTGTCGTGCATGCCCTCGACGATGGCCGACAGGCGCGGTTCCAGTTCGTTCAGGCGGCGCGACAGGCCGCGTGACCGGCCCAGTCCCAGCATCGACATGGCGCGATAGGTTTCCAGTTCGACCAGCCGATGCACGATGCGGCCGATCCGGCCCGGCCCCACATCCGGGCGCACGAAGACCGCGAACCGCATCCAGCCATCCGGGTCGATGCGGAAGTCACCCGCGATCATGGCCGCTTCTTCCAGCACCCAGACGGCCGTCAGGCTGTCACGGGCGAACCATGTGCCTATCCGCTCCAGCGCGTCGGCGGGGTCTTCCGGCAGGATGTCGATCTGGACCATCACGGCGGCAACCCTGCGCCCGGGCGCGGCGGCTTGCCAATCCGCCGAGAAGATCGCCCCCGCGCTTGGATCGAAGGGCCGGATCGGCAGGCCAGGGGTCATGGCCATATAGGTCACGAATTCCGTATGGCTTTCCCATTTCAGGTCGTGCCGGCCCAGCCGCCCCTGATAATGGCTGTCGTCGGGATCGGGACGCGGGCCGCCATGCCGCGAGGTCAGCGCCGTCAGATGCGCCATGTCCCGATCCCGGTCGCGATTGGCCGCGTCCCGCGGTTCCTTGAAGGCCACGAACGCGCATGTCGCGGGGGCTGTCAGGCGGGGCGAGGGACGGGCATGCAGTTCGTTGACAAGATCGTATCGCAACGGGTGTTCGATGTCCGGCCCCACGCCACTCTCCCTTTCAGTTCCTGCGGCTGAACAGGATATACAGCACTCCGCCCAGCACCGCGCCGATCAGCCAGCCAAAGCCGGACAACGCCTGCAAGGCGGGCAGCCAGACCGTTCCGATGGAAAAGACCGCCGCTATTCCCACTGCCATGATGGCACGCCGGTTCCAACCGCCATCATAGTAGTAGCTGCCCGACGGATCCGCGCTGAACATCTGATCGACTTTCAGGCGCCTCTGCTTGACCACATAATAATCGGCGATCAGGATTCCGTATAACGGCGCAAGGATCGCCCCCAGGGTGTCCACGAAGCCTGCAATGCCGATCGTGGAAATCACCGACACCCACAAGGCCCCGATGACGAAGGCCACCGCTGCGGTGATGATCCCGCCGGTGCGCGCGCTGATCGTCGATGGCGACAGGTTTGCGATGTCATAGGCGGCGGGCACGAAGTTGGCGACCAGGTTGATGCCCACCGTCGCCGCAAAGAACGTCACCGCCGCGATCAGCGTCAGGGCAAGGCTGTCCACGCGTTCGACGATGGCAGTCGGATCGGTCAGCCGCTCTCCGAACAGCACCACGGCGCCTGCGGTGATGAACAGCGCGATGAAGGAAAAGAACGCCATGGACACGGGCAGGCCCCAGAAATTGCCCACGCGCATCTGCCGTTCGGTCTGAACGAAGCGCGAAAAGTCACCGAAATTGATCACCACCGCCGCGAAGTAGGCCACCATGGTCCCCACCACGGCGATGAAACCGGACACGGTGCTGTATTCGCTGTCGCCCCCTTGGAAGATGACGCCGATCTCTGACCAGATGCCATTTCCGGCCTGATACCAGATCATCAGCGCCAGCACGATCATTACCAGATAGACGAAGGGTCCTGCCCAGTTCAGGAAGCGGCCTACCCAGGCGATCCCCATCATAAACAACCCGATCTGAAAGCCCGCCACGATGATGTAGGCAATCCAGTCCACGCCGTTCAGGCCCAGGAAGCCGCCGCCGCTGTCCTCGATCCCGAGCAGGGCATGGATCGCCAGCGCCACGGCGGTCGAGGCGAAATAGGTCTGCACCCCGTACCAGAAGATCGCGACGATGCCGCGGATCAGCGCCGGAAACCGCGCGCCCTTCACGCCCATCGAGGATCGCGCCATCACCGCATAGGGAATGCCGTAGCGAACCGAGGGGCGACCCGACAGGTTCACCAGCCACATGACGATCAGCCCCGACACGACGATTGCCGTAAAGGTCAGCCAGCCGTTCAGCCCATAGGACAGGAACAGCGAGGCGGCCAGGGTATAGCCGAACAGGCTCTGGATGTCGTTGTTCCAGACGTTGAAGATCTCGAACGCGCCCCAGTGCCGCCTTTCATGCGGGACGGGCGCAAGGTCATCGTTGTAGAGCGATGGATCGCCGCTGGCGATATGGATATAGTCCGGATGGTTCACGGTCTGTCCCTGCCCTTGTGATTGTTTCTTCAACTGCATGACAGCCGAAAGTTTACGCTGCGCCAAGCGCGACCATACGGGAACAAGGTCCGGCGGCGTAGAATCAGTATTGCAGGAAAATGCCTTTACAGATTGCCCGCGCCGTGGGCGATCCGCGTACGAATCAGCAGGGGGACGGTCGCCCGTCCCCTGCCCGTTTTCACTCGATCATCGGCAGCAGCTTGTTCAAGCTGTCCTTGGCGTCGCCATAGAACATCCGGGTGTTGTCCTTGAAGAACAGCGGGTTCTCGATCCCCGAGTAGCCGGTGCCCTGTCCGCGCTTGCTGACGAAGACCTGCTTGGCCTTCCAGACCTCCAGCACCGGCATCCCGGCAATGGGGCTGTTCGGGTCGTCCTGCGCCGCAGGGTTCACGATGTCATTGCTGCCGATGACGATCACCACGTCGGTCGAGGGGAAGTCCTCGTTGATCTCGTCCATCTCCAGCACGATGTCATAGGGCACCTTGGCTTCTGCCAGCAGCACGTTCATGTGGCCCGGCAGGCGACCCGCGACGGGGTGGATGGCAAAGCGCACCGTCTTGCCGGCTGCGCGCAGCTTGCGGGTCAGTTCGCTGACCGCGCCCTGCGCCTGCGCCACGGCCATGCCGTAGCCCGGGACGATGATCACGCTGTCAGCGTCGTTCAGCGCGGCGGCCACACCCTCGGCGTCGATGGCAATCTGTTCGCCCGTGATCTCGGCCGCAGGTCCGGTCTCGCCGCCGAAACCGCCCAGGATCACGCTGACGAAGTTGCGGTTCATCGCCTTGCACATGATATAGGACAGGATCGCACCGCTTGAACCAACCAGTGCGCCGACCACGATCAGCAGGTCATTGCCCAACGTGAAGCCGATGGCCGCCGCAGCCCAGCCGGAATAGCTGTTCAGCATCGACACCACGACCGGCATGTCCGCCCCGCCGATGCCCATGATCAGGTGATAGCCGATGAAGAAGGCCAGCAGCGTGATCAGGATCAGCCAGAAGATCGCCGGCCCCACGCCCGCGCAATAAAGGATGCCCAGCAGGATCGACAGGCCCAGTGCGCCGGCGTTCAGCAGGTGTCCACCCGGCAGCTTCTTCGGCTTGCCATCGACGCGGCCCGCCAGTTTGCCGAAGGCCACGACCGAACCGGTAAAGGTCACGGCGCCGATGAAGATGCCCAGGAAGACCTCGATCTTCAGCATCGCGATCTCGGCCGGGGTCTTGTGGGCAAGAACCGCGGCGAAGCCCTGGAAGACATGCACGCCGCCCTCGGCCTTGGCGCGCAGGACGCGGGCCAGTTCAATCTGGGCGTTGAAGCCCACGAAGACCGCCGCCAAGCCCACCAGCGAGTGCATGGCGGCGACAAGCTGCGGCATTTCGGTCATCTGGACGCGCTGCGCCACGACCCAGCCGATCGCGCCGCCGATGGCGATCATGACCAGCGACAGGAACCAGTTGCCCGCGCCCGGCCCGATCAGCGTCGCCAGAACGGCCAAGGCCATCCCCGCGATGCCGTACCAGATCGCCCGCTTGGCGCTTTCCTGTCCCGACAATCCCCCCAGCGAGAGGATGAACAGCACGGCTGCGACCACATAGGCCGCGGTGGTGAATCCGTATTCCATGCGTCCTCTCCTCTTACGACTTCTGGAACATCGCCAGCATGCGGCGGGTGACCATGAAGCCACCGAAGATGTTGACGCCCGCCATCAGCACGGCCAACGCGCCCAGCAGGACGACCCACCAGGACCCGGACCCGATCTGCATCAGCGCCCCCAGGATGATGATGGAGCTGATCGCATTGGTGATCGCCATCAGCGGCGTGTGCAGCGAATGGGCGACGTTCCAGATGACGCGGAAGCCGATGAAGCAGGCCAGCACGAAAACGATGAAATGCGCCATGAAGCTGGCCGGTGCCACCGCGCCGATCACCAGCAGCACGATCGCGCCCGCGACCAGCAGCGTGACCTGCGACTTGGTTTCCGCCTTGAAGGCCGCCACCTCGGACGCGCGGCGTTCCTCGACCGTCAGTTCGCGCTTCTTCTCCTTGGGCTTTTGCGCTGCAATTGCCGCGATCTTCGGCGGCGGCGGCGGCCAGGTGACGTCATGGTCACGGGTGACGGTCGCCCCCC
The DNA here is from genome assembly GCF_030846195.1 of Paracoccus yibinensis. Taxonomy (GTDB): domain Bacteria; phylum Pseudomonadota; class Alphaproteobacteria; order Rhodobacterales; family Rhodobacteraceae; genus Paracoccus; species Paracoccus yibinensis. The sequence continues at coordinate 7,860 of NZ_JAVCWH010000014.1, read as the reverse complement.
GGATCACGTCGTCTTCCATGTTGTGCTGGATCACGCCGTCCTTCTTGGGGGTCAGGTCGGACAGGAAGTGGCGGACGTTGTTGCCATACAATTCCGAAGCTTGCGCGCCCATGCGCGACGGAAAATCGGTATAGCCGATGATCGTCACGCCGTTCTCGGTCACGTGACGCTCGTCAGGGATCGTCAGTTCGCAGTTACCGCCCCGCTCGGCCGCCAGGTCCACGATCACGCTGCCTGGCTTCATCGCCTCGACCATGTCGCGGGTCCAAAGCTTGGGCGCGTCGCGGCCGGGGATCAGCGCGGTGGTGATGACCACATCCATCTGCGGTGCAAGCTCTCGGAACTTCGCAAGCTGCTTTTCGCGGAACTCGGGCGACGAGGGCGCGGCATAGCCGCCCGTGGCCGCGCCATCCTGCGCTTCCTCGAAATCGAGATAAACGAATTCGGCGCCCATCGACTCGATCTGCTCGGCCACCTCCGGGCGAACGTCGAAGGCATAGACCTGCGCGCCCAGGCTGACGGCCGTGCCGATGGACGCCAGACCTGCGACGCCCGCGCCCACCACCAGCACCTTGGCCGGCGGCACCTTGCCGGCGGCAGTGACCTGTCCGGTGAAGAAGCGGCCGAAGTTGTTGGCGGCCTCGATCACTGCGCGATAGCCGGCGATATTGGCCATCGATGACAGCGCATCCATCTTCTGCGCCCGGCTGATGCGCGGCACCATGTCCATCGCGATCGCAGTGATGCCCTGTTCCTTGGCCTGGACCAACAATTCGCTGTTCTGGGCGGGATAGAAGAAGCTGATCAGCGTCTGTCCCGGCTGCATCTGCCCGATCTCGGCTTCGGACGGCTGGCGCACCTTGGCCACCACATCGACAGACCGGATCAGCTCGGCTGCGGAAGGCACAACCGTCACCCCCGCCCCGCGATAGCTGTCGTCCGAAAAACCAGCCCGCGCCCCTGCTCCGGCCTCGACAAAGACCTCGTGGCCCAGCTTCATCAGATGCCCGGCAGAGGATGGCGTGACCGCGACACGCGCCTCGCCCTCGAAACCTTCCTTCAACGCGCCAATCTTCATGGCTGTGTTGCCCCCCGCTCGCTTTGTTCCGGGTGACAGATAGCACCGCGAAATATTCTTTCACAAGTCCGTGCGTGGTCCATGCAGGACAAATGTCGAATGCGGTCGGGACGAACAAAGAAAACGCCCAGGGCCAGACGGCCCTGGGCGGAAGTCGTGCAAATGCCTGACGGTCAGTTCGCCGGCGCCGTGGTTGCCGGGGCAGGCGGCGTGGTGGTGGCAGGAGGCGTCGTGGTGGTGGTGTCCGGCTCTTCGATCGACACCGCGTCATCGACGGCTTCACCCGCGTCGCTGGCCGCATCCGCGGCGGCAGCGGCGGCATCGTCAGCCGCATCGCTGGCCGCGTCGGCTGCGCCCTCGGCGGCGGTGCCGACCGCATCGGCGGCATTGTCGGCAGCCGTAGCGGCGCTTTCGGCAGCGTTCTCGGCAGCCTCTGCGGCGTCCTCGGTGGCGGCGGCCGCATCATCTGCGATTTCTTCCGTCGCAACCGCGGCGCTGTCTGCCGCAGCTTCTGCGTCGTCCGCGGCAGCTTCGGCATCGGCGGCCGCATCGGTGCCCGCATCGGTGGCGGGCGCATCGGTCGTCGTTACCGTGGTCGTGTCGCCGTCAACCGCAACGGTGTCGTCCCCCGTGAAGCGCTGCAATACGAAATAAGCCAGCGCAAGCGCGAGCAGGACACCGATGATCAATGGCAGCGGCGAGGAGCGACGCTCGACCGGCTCGACATAGGTTTCCTTGGGCGTAACCGGGTCGACAGGACGTGTGCGGTTCGGATCGTTCGGGTCATAGGTCATTGCTGGCCTCCAAAAGTTCTGTAATGAGACACCGGTTCAGCGTCGCCGCAGATGTGTTCTGCCGGTGGTCCCGTGTCGATCAGACCGAACGGACCCATAGGTTGAACCAGCCGACTTGCGACCCGGCCTTCAGGCGACTAACACATTGGACAAGATGAAGTTCCGCGCGGCGGAGCAGCTTTTTGACGGCGGGGACAGGATGATCACGACGACGGCGCAAAATGTGCAATTTCTTGCCGATTACCGCCCTTATCCCTTTGTTTTATCGTCAACGCGCATGACGATCCGCCTCGCGGCCACGGATACCCGTGTGCAAACCGTCCTGTCTCTGGCTCCGCGCGATCCCGAACGGCCCGAGAGCCTTGTCCTGGATGGCGGCAAGGGGGTCCGGCTGCTGTCCCTGACGATCGACGGGGTCGCCCCCGATCCCGCGCATGTCAGGCGCGAGGGTGAAACCTTGACGATCGCCGCAGCCGCCCTGCCCCGCCATTCCTTCCTTCTGGAAACCGAGGTTGGCATCGACCCATCCGCGAACACCGCGTTCGAGGGACTTTATATCTCGAACGGGATGTTCTGCACCCAGTGCGAGGCCGAGGGGTTCCGCCACATCACCTTCTATCCCGACCGTCCCGATGTCATGGCGACCTTCCACGTCACCATCGACAGCGACCTGCCGGTGCTGCTGTCGAACGGCAACCCCGTGGGCCAGTCGCAGGGCCGCGCGGAATGGCACGATCCCTGGCCGAAGCCCTCCTATCTGTTCGCGCTTGTCGCGGGCGATCTGGTGGCTGTCAGCGACAGCTTCACCACGCGAGGGGGCCGCAGGGTCGCGCTGAACGTCTGGGTTCGTCCGGGCGACCAGGACCGCGCGGGCTTTGCCATGGAGTCGCTCATCAAGTCGATGAAATGGGACGAGGATGTCTATGGCCGCGAATACGACCTGGATGTCTTCAACATCGTCGCGGTCGATGACTTCAACATGGGGGCAATGGAAAACAAGGGGTTGAACATCTTCAACTCGAAACTGGTCCTTGCCAGCCCCGAAACCGCGACCGATGGCGATTACGAACGGATCGAGGCGGTGATCGCGCATGAATATTTCCACAACTGGACCGGCAACCGCATCACCTGCCGCGACTGGTTCCAGCTTTGCCTCAAGGAAGGGCTGACGGTCTTCCGCGACCAGCAGTTCACCAGTGACATGCGCAGCGCGGCCGTCAAGCGGATCGAGGATGTGCAGGCCCTGCGCAGCCGCCAGTTTCGCGAGGACCAGGGCCCGCTGGCCCATCCCCCGCGCCCGGATCGGTATGAGGAGATCAACAACTTCTACACCGCGACGGTCTATGAAAAGGGCGCCGAGGTTATCGGCATGCTCAAGCGCCTTGTGGGCGACGACGGCTATCGCCGGTCGCTGGATCTCTATTTCGACCGCCACGACGGCGACGCCGCCACCATCGAGGATTGGCTGAAGGTCTTCGAGGACGCCACGGGCCGGGACCTGAGCCAGTTCAAACGGTGGTATACTGACGCCGGCACGCCTCGCCTGACCATGGCAGAGGACTGGCAACCGACCGGGGCGGGCGGCACTCTGGCGCTGACCTTTACCCAGGAAACCCCGCCCACGCCCGGTCAGTCCGAGAAACTGCCGCGCGTGATCCCGATTGCCGTGGGCCTGATCGGCCCCAATGGCGATGAGGTTGCGCCCACACAGGTGCTTGAGATGACCGAGGCCAGCCAGTCCTTCACCTTTGACGGCCTCGGCGCGCGCCCTGTTGTATCGGCCCTGCGCGGCTTTTCGGCGCCCGTCATGCTGTCGCGCCAGCTGGACGATGCCACGCGCGCCTTCCTCTTGGCCCACGACACCGACCCCTTCGCCCGCTGGGAGGCTGGTCGCAACCTTGCGCTGTCGGCCCTGATTGCGGCCTCGCAGGGGCAGACCGCAGGGCGGGATTACGTCGGGGCCATTGGCCGCCTGATTGCCGACGACAGCGCCGATCCCGCCTTCCGCGCGCTCTGCCTGAACCTGCCTGGAGAGGAGGAGATTGCCACCCGCCTGTTTGCCGATGGCGTCATCCCCGACCCGGATGCGATCCATGCCGCGCGTGAATCCCTGGCCCGCGACGTTGCCGAAACGCATCAGGACCTGCTGTCGCGCCTTTATGCCGAGATGACGGTCGAGGGTTCCTATCGCCCCGATGCCGTGGATGCGGCGCGTCGGTCGCTGCGCAACGCGGTGCTGTCATTGCTGACCCGGATCGACGGCGGTGAACGGGCCGAGGTGCTGTTCGGTGTCGCCGGAAACATGACCGAACGCATCGCCGCGTTGACCGCCCTGTTGCGGCGCGGACGCGGGCAGGCGGAACTGGCCGCGTTGCATGACCTGTTCGCGGACAACCGGCTTGTGATGGACAAGTGGTTTTCCGTCCAGCCGATGGCCGCGCCGCCCGCCCAGGCCGCACAGGTGGCCCGCAACCTGTCGCAGCGTAGGGATTTCGACTGGAAGAACCCGAACCGCTTCCGCGCGCTGATCGGCGGGCTTTCGGCCAACCATGCGGGCTTCCACGCCGCCGACGGGTCGGGATACGACTTCGTGGCGGACTGGCTGATGCGCATGGATCCCGTGAACCCGCAGATCGCCGCCCGCATGTCCACTGCCTTTGAAACCTGGACCCGATACGACACGGGACGTCGCGCCAAGGCATTGGCGTCACTGGAACGAATCGCCGCAGTCCAGGGTTTGAGCAAGAACACCCGCGAGATGGTTTCGCGGATGATCGCCGCTGGCGCGTGATGCGACTTGCGGTCGCCCCCGGCGCGGGGCAGAAAGGCCGGCATGAATGACGGACCCGCCGATGCCAAGGCCGAAATGCAGGCCCGCCTGGACCCGCTGATCGCCGAGCGGGCCCCCTGGCTTTATTCCGGCAAGGCCCATCACCGCCTGGTGAAATGGGCGATGATGGGCCTTCTGCGCTATCCCACCACCATCCGCCTTGGGGCCGAATTCCGTGATGCCCCCACGGTCGAGATCATGCGCCGCATGACCGACCTGATCGTGCGCGATGTCCGGGTCGAGGGGATGGAGCATATCCCCGCCTCCGGCCCTGCCTTGATCGTGGCGAACCATCCGACCGGCATCGCGGACGGGATCGTGGTCCATGCCCTGATGTCGCATCTGCGCGACGACCTGTTCATCTATGCCAACCATGACATGATCCGCGTGCTGCCGCAGGTGGCTGACTTGATCGCGGGCGTGGAGTGGCGGCTGGAAAAGCGCAGCCATGCCAAGACCAAGGCCACGATGGATTACACGCGCGAGGCCTTGTCGGCGGGCCGGATCGGGCTGATCTTCCCCTCGGGCCGCCTGGCCAAGCGCCACGGGTTGACGCTGCACGAACGCCCTTGGATGGCAAGCGCGGCGATGATCGCGCGCAAGTTCGGCGTGCCGATCATTCCCATGAACATCCGCGCCCGCAACTCGGCACTGTTCTACCTGCTGGACGCGCTCCACCCGACGCTGCGCGACGTGACCCTGTTCAACGAGGTGCTGAACAAGCGCAGCCAGCCCTATCGCGTGACCGTAGGCGCGCCCATCGACCCCGCGACGCTGCCCAGGGGAGAGGATGCGATCAACGTCCTGCGCGACGCGGTGCTGGCCCTGCCCGCGCCCGGCCCCGATGCCGCTCGCCTGATGCAGGATCGCGGCAGGGCGCGGCTGGTGCGCGGGTCGGAAGGCTTGGCCTAGACCGCGGTCCCCGACCCGCTTTCTCTTCTGTGTCCAAATATCCACGGGGGTCCGGGGGCAGTCAGCCCCCGGCCTTCGCCTGCCCGCAAGGGAAGGCAATCAGTTCAAACCGCCGCCTTGCGGCTTTCTTCCAGATAGATCTCGCGCAGCCGCGTGGCGACCGGACCCACCTGCCCGGTGCCGACGGCCGCGCCGTCGATTTCCACCACCGGCATCACGAAGGCGCTTGCCGAGGTGATGAAGGCCTCATCCGCGCCTTGGGCCTCCTCGATGGTGAAGCTGCGTTCCTCGACCTGCATCTGCGCCTCGGCCGCAAAGCGCAGCACGGCGGCGCGGGTGATGCCGTGCAGGATGTCGTTCGACAGCGCGCGGGTGATGATGGTGCCCCCCTTCACGATATAGGCGTTGTTGCTGGTGCCTTCCGTGACCACGCCGTCCTCGACCATCCAGGCGTCGTCCACGCCGCGCGCCTTGGCTGCCATCTTGGCCATGGAAGGATAGAGCAACTGCACCGTCTTGATGTCACGGCGCGCCCAGCGAAGATCCTCGATGCTGATGACGCGCCAGCCGGTCTTTGCTGCGGGTGCATCCGCCAGGCCGGGCTTCGACTGCGTGAACATCACGACCGTGGGCCGCGTGCCCTGCGGGGGATAGGCGAAATCGCGGTCGCCCGGATTGCCGCGCGTCACCTGCAGATAGACCAGCCCGTCGGTAATCGCGTTCTTCTCCACCAGGGCGCGGAAGGCCGCCAGATAGTCGTCGTCCGACAGGGGATTGTCCATCGACAACTCATTCAGCGACCGCTTCAGGCGCACCAGATGGCCTTCGAAATCAAGCAGCTTGCCGTCCAGGACGCTGACGACCTCGTAAACGCCATCGGCCATCAGGAATCCCCGGTCGAAGATCGAGACCGTGGCCTGATCCTCGGGCAGGTAGGTGCCATTCACATAGACCGTGCGCGTCATGATGTCCCCCGTGGTCGCGTTCGTCGGCGTGGTCCTGCGCCCAAAGCGCGGCGTCGTCAAGCCAAACCAAACTGCGGGCTTGATGCTGCGGGTGCGAAACAATATTGCTGGACGGGACGCAAATCCTTTCGGAACATATCCATGAGCTTTCGCACCCAACCCCTGCCGCCTGCCCGCCTGAATCGCTGCCAGCTGTTCGGCCCCGGCTCGCGGGACAGCCTGTTCGAGAAGATGGCGAAATCCGCCGCCGACGTGATCAACCTGGATCTGGAGGACTCAGTGGCCCCTGGCGACAAGGATCGGGCGCGGGCGAACATCATCCAGGCCATCGGCGACATCGACTGGGGCGACAAGACGCTGTCGGTCAGGATCAATGGCCTGGACACCCCCTTCTGGTATCGCGACGTGGTGGACCTGCTGGAACAGGCGGGCGAAAGGCTGGACCAGATCATGATCCCCAAGGCCGGGAACGCCAGCGACATCTATGCCGTGGATGCCCTGGTGACGGCGGTGGAGCGCGCCAGGGGCCGGTCAAAGCGCATCGGGTTCGAGGTTATCATCGAAAGCGCGGCGGGCATCTGCCATGTCGAGGAGATCGCGGCTTCGTCACCCCGGATGCAGGCGATCAGCCTGGGGGCGGCGGATTTCGCGGCATCCATGGGCATGGCCACGACCGGCATCGGCGGGACGCAGGAGAATTACTACATGATCCGGGAAGGCCAGAAGTACTGGCCCGATCCCTGGCATTGGGCGCAGACCGCCATCGTCGCCGCCTGCCGCACCCACGGGCTGCTGCCGGTGGACGGCCCTTTCGGCGATTTCAGCGACCAAGACGGCTTCATCGCCCAGGCCCGGCGTTCGGCCACCTTGGGGATGGTTGGCAAATGGGCGATCCACCCCAGCCAAGTGACGCTGGCGAACGAGGTCTTCTCGCCCAGCGACGCCGCCGTGACCGAGGCGCGCGAGATCCTTGCTGCCATGGAAAAGGCCAAGGCCGAGGGCGCAGGCGCGACCGTCTACAAGGGGCGGCTGGTGGACATCGCTTCGATCAAGCAGGCCGAGGTGATCGTGCGGCAGGCGGAACTGATTGGGGGATAGTCTTGGAGAGTGTCAGGTCTTCTGTGTATGAGTGATCCGGTCCATGCTTCACCGAAAGGAAGCATGCATGACGATCTCCAAGGAACTTCTGGATGAACTGCTGAAGGGTGTTGAGCGCCCTGAGGATCTGCTCGGCGATGCCGGGCTGATGAAGGAACTGAAGATCCGGCTCATGGAGCGGAT
>NZ_JAVCWH010000013.1 GCF_030846195.1 Paracoccus yibinensis | reverse complement strand
GGGCCATGCGAAGATCGGCAAGATCGATCCGGTTGACCTGTGGCCGGGTGATCTGGTGGCTGCCGATCCCGTCGATCGCCTGCCCCACGCCCCGGCCCATGCCGGCCAGCTTCTGCGCGCTCCAGCTCAGCGGGTTGCCAATCGTTCTGTCGGTCATGGCTGCATCCTCCCCGTGCAGGGGGTCGGCCAGACCGAGGTGTCCGCCGGAGGCCCGGCCTCTGCCCCGTTCCAGGGCCGATCCGTCCCGGGAAGCCTAGCACATTTCGGCGATTCTCGCACGCGATGATTGCACCACGCGACATGCAGGCGTCACGGGCGCAAGCCGAGGGCGCGGGCTTCCTCACGGATCCTGACGCGCAGGACCAGGGCATTTAGGATCGTGAAGACCGCGGCCACCGGCCACAGGCCCAGCACCATCGGGGCCACGGCGATCTCGGCGATCACGACCAGGTAGTTGGGATGGGAGACCCAGCGATAGGGACCGCGCGCGACCAGCGGCTCGTCCAGAACGATGATCCGCGTGGTCCAGCGCGACCCGAGGCTGAGAAGCACCCAGACCCGCAGGACCTGCAACACCGCAAAGGCGGCAAGCCAGCCCAAATGGACAGGGTTCGGCCAGCCAAGGGCCGCGATCGCCAGCAGCCAGGCCGCGTGCATCGCGACGATCAGCGGATAATGCGCGGCCCCGTGTTCGACCGCGCCCCGCGCCAGCAGGCGGCGGGTGTTGCGGCGGGCGATGACCAGTTCCGCCCCCCGCTGCAGCAGCAGAAAGGCGATGAAGGCAAGGGCGGGCAGGTGCAGGTCCATCTAGTCCACCGTGATCGGCAGAACCGAAAGCGTGAAGCCCGGTCCCAGCGCCATCGCCATCAGCTTCGGCGGCGGCGTTTCCCGCAGCACTTCGGCCAGCACGAACAGCACGGTCGGGGCGGACATGTTGCCGTTCTGGGCCAGCACCCGCCGTTCGACATCCAGCGCCCCCGGCGCCAGATCCAGTGTCGCCTCAAGCGCGGTGATGACCTTGGCGCCGCCCGGATGGCAGACATAGCGGTCCACGGACCGGCCGGGCGCCAGGTTGTCCAGGGCGGCGCGCAGCTCGGCCTCGGCGAAGTCGGGGATCGAGCGGTCGAAGATCACGCCAAGGCCGGTTTCCTCGACCGTCCAGCCCATGATGCCCAGCGTATCGGGCCACATGTGCTGCAGGCCCCGGCCGATCCGGGGCCGCGCGTCGTCCGCATCCATGCCTGCGCGCAGCACGACCGCCGCCGCGCCGTCGCCGAACAGCGCCGTGGCGATGATGTCGGCCTTGGCCAGCCGGTCCAGGCGGAACAGCAGGGTGCAGGTCTCGACCGCGACCAGCAGCACCACCGCGCCGGGCCGGGCTGCCGCCAGGTCGGCGGCGACCGACAGGCCCGACACGCCCCCCGCGCAGCCCAGGCCGAAGACGGGCACGCGCATGACGTCGGCGCGAAAGCCCATGTCGCGGGCGACAAGCGCCTCGAGCGTGGGGGTGACGATCCCGGTCGAGCAGACGGTGACGATGATGTCCACCTGATCGGCACGCAGCCCCGCCTGGTCCAGGGCCGCGCCTGCTGCCCGCCGGAACAGGTCGGCCGCGCCTGCCGCGAAGGCCGCCGTCCGGTCCACCCAGCCATGCGGCTGGCGGAACCAGTCCAGCGGCACCACCGAATAGCGCCGTTCGATGCCCGCGTTGCGGAAGGCCGGAGCCAGGCGGTCGAACTGGGCAAAGCGCGACTGCAGCAGCGCGCGGGACTCGCGCAGGATGTCGTCCTGATCCATGGGATGGGGCGGCACCGCCGTGGCGATGGACAGAAGCCGGGGCCGGATGTCGGTCTGGTCTGCGGTCATGGGTGGCGGTTCCCGCGTGTTCGGATGGCGCTGAAAGGCCAAGGATGGCCTGCGGTCAAGGTCCAGTATGGGCCTTGCCAAGGCTTTCATGAAGCACCGGTCCAGTCCATGCTGCTGTTCGGGTATTTGCTCCGCCATTTCGCCCTTGGGCCGCCGAAGTATGATGTCCCCCCCCCCCCCCGCACTTGCTGCCGGTCGGATTGACCACCCTTGACGGAGTTCGGCCGCAAGCGCCTGCCCAGCAGCAGGCGGGGCAGGTATTGCACCACTGCTTCTTGAGGAAGCCGGTCGCGATCCGCACCGGGACCCCGCCCCGATCCGAAGGCCGGCAACAGGACAGCCGCCCGACGCCTTTTCCCATGACGGTGGACCGCACGACGATGGCATGGATCGGCCGAGGGCGCAGCGCCCGGCGAAAGATGGTGGCCTTGGCAAGCCGACGCGCCTTCCGGCCTGCCCGGAACCCTGTCCAGGGGCGCCCAGCCGGTGCGCAGCCCGTCCAGTCCCACCAGGGAGCGGGCAGTGGCGATGAAATCGTCCCAGGGCGTCGGCCAAGCCATCGAACAACGTTCGATGCCCCTGCCTGCCGCAAGGAACATTGGGAACCAGAAGCCGTCGCCAGGGTCCGCCAGGCCCTATGCGGCACGGAGGCGGCGCAATCAGCGCGTTGCGAAGCAGCGCAAGGACATTCGCGGCGACGATTTCGGATGCGGCCGCCGCAACCGCCGCAACGGTGGTTCCGCCAGGATCAGATCACGGGCGTTTCTGCCGGAATGTGATCGGCGCGCAGCGCGGCTCAACAGAATGCAGGAGGTGATCCAGACCGCGGCCGTGATCCGCCCGACGGCGGCCTGCACGACAACGGAATTCTGGACCATACAGCTCCACATCCGACCGGAAGGCCGCGTTCTCAGCCTGCCGACAGCCAGGCGTTGAAGCGTTCGGTCAACTCGGCCTCGTGATCGACCCAGAAGTCATAGGACGACCCCAGCGCGTTCTTCATGTTGTCAGGGTTGGTGGGCATGTTCGGAGCCATCTCGGTCTTGCCGTCCTGGTAAAGACCGACCAGGGGTGCGGACGACTTGCGGGCCGGCCCATAGCTGATCCACTTCGCCTGATCCGCCAGCCTTTGCGTGTCGGTGGCGAAGGCGATGTATTTCAGGGCCGCGTCCTTGTGCGGGGCGCCCTTCGGAATGGCGAACAGGTTGTATTCGTAAACCTGCCCGTCCCAGACGATGTCGAAGGGGCGGCCCTCGGACACGGCGGCATTGAAGATCCGGCCATTATAGGCGGTGGACATCACCACCTCTCCGTCGGCCAGAAGCTGCGGCGCCTGCGCCCCGGTTTCCCACCAGACGACGTCGTTCTTGATCGTATCCAGCTTGGCGAAGGCGCGATCGACGCCTTCGGGGGTGGACAGCAGGTCATAGACCTGATCGGCAGGAACGCCGTCCCCCATCAGCGCCATCTCCAGCAGCGCCTTGGGCGCCTTCTTCAGGCCGCGCTTGCCGGGAAACGCCGTCGTGTCGAAGAAATCGGCAATGGTCGAGGGCGGGTTGTCCGGGAAGCGGGTGCGGTCATAGGCATAGACGGTCGAGAAGACGATCGAGCCCACGGCGCAGTCGCTGAGACCCTGAGGAAGAAAGTCCTCGGTCGCGGGCGTGCCGTCCGGCGCGGGGGGCAGCATGGCGGGGTCGATCTCCTCCAGCAGGCCTTCGTCGCACAGGCGGATCGCGTCGGGATATTCGATGTCCACCACATCGGTGGTGACATTGCCGGCCTCGACCTGGGCCTTGATGGGGATGGCGGGATTGTCGCTGTCCACGGAATTGACGACGATCCCGGTCTGGGCCGTGAAGGGCTTTTGATAGGCTTCGACCTGGCTTTGACTGTAGGTGCCGCCCCAGGACATGACGGTGATCTGTTCCGCCATCCCTGCCGTTGCAACCAAGGCCAGTGCGGTGCCGAGGATAAGAGATGTCTTCATGATGCGTCCCATGATGGTTGTGCAAGTTCATCACCTTGGCCGGGTCGGCAGGGATGGCAGTCTTTCTTCGTCATCGGAGCGTCCAGATGACCCTTTTGTCAAAGGAGCTTTCCTCACGCCGCGATGAGATACGCTCACGTTCCGAGCGGGATGTCCTTCGACGGCGGGGTGTGATGCCGCCGCATCCGCAAGGCGGCTTCAGTCCTCCAAGGGCCGTCCGGCCGTTTCGCGGCAGGACAGCATGGCCAACAGGGCGACGACGGCCGCGGCCACCAGGAACCAGGCCGGGGCGGCCTTGCTGCCCGTGGCCGCGATCAGCCAGGTGGCAATGAAGGGCGCGGTGCCGCCAAACAGCGCGTTGGCGGTGTTGAAGCTGAAGGCGAAACCGGAATAGCGCACGCGCGTCGGAAAGATCTCGGTCAGGAAGCAGGGCAGCGTGCCGTCGTTCACCGTCAGCAGGGCGCCGAAGACAACCTGGATCAGGACGATCATGCCGAAAGTTGCCCCATTCAGCATCCCGAACAGCGGCACCGTCAGCAGGATGAACAGCACCGAGGCACTGATCAGCGCAGTTCTTCGCCCGAACCTGTCCGACAACGCGCCCATCAGGAAGATCAGGAAGATATAGACGGTCAGCGCAATGCTGTTGGCCAGGAACGACGCGCTTTCGTCCATGCCCATCTCGGTGATCAGATAGGTGGGCATGTAGCTGAGGATCAGGTAGAAGCCGACCGCGTTGAGGCAGGTGACCGCAAAGGCACGCACCATCGGCTTGCGATAGGTGGTGAACAACTCGCGCGTGGGCGTGGCCGGGACATGATGCTGCGCTTCCATTTCGCGGAACTTGGGCGTGTCCTCAAGCTTCAGCCGGATGTAGAGGCCGACAAGGCCCATCGGGAACGCCAGCAGCAACGGCAGGCGCCAGCCCCAGTCCTGCAACTGCCCGGTGTCCAGCACCGAGAACAGCAGGGCCGATATCAGCGACCCCGCCAAAAGCCCCGCTGCGGTGCTGGCTGGAACCATGCTGGTATAGAAGCCGCGCTTTTCGGGCGGGGCGTATTCGGCCAGGAACGATGCCGCCCCCGCATATTCGCCGGACGCGGAAAACCCCTGCACCATGCGCAGGACCAGCAGCAGGATCGGCGCGGCGATGCCGATCTGTGCGTAACCGGGAAGAAGCGCGATCAGGGTCGTCGCGCCGGACATGATCAGGATCGACCAGGACAATGCCGTCTTGCGGCCGACGCGGTCGCCGATGCTGCCCCAGACGATGCCGCCGATCGGGCGGATGACGAACGAGATGGCGAAGACCGCGAAAGTCGCCATCAGCGCGGCCGACGGTGCGATGTCGGGGAAAAAGACAACGGCGATCACCGTCGCGAAATAGCCGTAGGACGCATAGTCGAACCATTCGACGAAATTGCCGATGAAGCTTGCGGTCAGAACCTTGCGCAGGACGGCCGGCGTGGCCTTGGCATCTGCACTGGTATCCGGGCCCGCCGCGGCGGGGATGGTCATGGCGGTCATGGTTCTCCTCCCATGTGGACCGATGATGGCATGTGTCATCGTTGCCGGCCCGACCCTCCCGGTCTGCCGGACGGCTTTCGCATCTTTCCGAAAGCGAACCGGCGGGGCCTGCGCCCCGCCGGTCGTCATCTCAGGCGGCCTTGGCCTTGCCCGCCTTCCTGACGATCAGGTGCTCGGGACCATAGGGGAAGCCGGTGATGTTGCGGTTGCCGCCTTCCTCGATCACCAGGATGTCGTGTTCGCGATATCCCCCGGCGCCCGGCTGGCCTTCGGGGATGGTGATCATCGGCTCCATGCTGACGACCATGCCGGGTTCCAGAACGGTGTCGCAATCCTCGCGCAGTTCCAGCCCCGCCTCGCGACCGTAATAGTGCGACAAGACGCCGAAGCTGTGGCCATAGCCGAAGCTGCGGTATTGCAGCAGGTTCTGGGCGGCATACATCTCGTTCAGTTCGGCCGCGATGTCGGAACAGCGGGCACCCGGCACCAGAAGTTCCTTGCCGCGGTCGTGAACCTGGCAGTTGAAGTCCCACAGGCGGATATGCTCGTCGCTCGCTTCTTCGGCGAACAGCGTGCGTTCCAGCGCGACGTAATAGCCGGCAACCATCGGGAAGCAGTTCAGCGACAGGATGTCGCCGCGTTCGATCCGGCGCGACGTGACCGGGTTGTGGGCGCCGTCCGTGTTGATGCCCGACTGGAACCAGGTCCAGGTGTCCAGCAATTCGCCCTCGGGCCAGGACTTCGCGATCTCTCGCACCATGGTCGCTGTGGAATGCAGCGCCACCTCGTGCTCGGGGACGCCCACGGCTGTGGCTTCGACGCAGGCCGCGCCGCCGATATCGGCGATGCGCGCCATTTCGGTGATATGGGCGATCTCCTCGGCCGACTTGATCATGCGCAGGCGCATGGCGGGGGCAGCGATGTCCACGAACTCGACGCCGGGGAATTCCGCCTTGAGAAGGTTCAGCAGGTCGATGTTGACGTGGTCGAACTCGATCCCGATCCGCTTGGCGCCCCCGATGATCTGGCGAATGGCATGGAAATAGTTGTCCTTCTGCCAGTCGGTATAGGTCAGGTTCCGGCCGCCGAAGGTGCGCCGCCATGGCTGGCCCCCGTCGATGCCCGCGCTGATCGACGTGGCATGATCATGATCGACAAAGAAGCCATAGCGCCGCCCGAACTGGCAGAACATGAAGTCGGCATAGTAGTTGATGTTGTGATAGGACGTGAACAATGCCGCGTCGATGGCCTTGTCGGCCATGTACTTGCGGATCGCATCCAGCCGCCGCTGCATCTCGGCGTCCGAAAAGGTGCCCTTTGCCTTGTCCCCGTTGCCGACAAAGTCCTGCAGTCTTTCGCGTTCACTCATGGCATTCCTCCTCGCATGATATTTCCTTGAAAATGCGAAGAACGTTTGCAGCAGTCAAAGGACCATTTATAAAGCGGTGATTAGGTATTCTCATGTGAAGGCAGACGATGTCCCAGCCTCCCCTGAATGCACTGCGCGCCTTCGAGGCCGTGGCCCGAACAGGAAGCTTTCGCGCGGGCGCCGAGGATCTGTGCGTGACGCAATCGGCGATCAGTCATCAGATCAAGCACCTGGAAGACTGGCTGGGTGTGTCGCTGTTCGACCGCAGCGGGCGGACGCCACGCCTGCTGCCGCGCGCCATCGCCTTGGCCCGCGATCTCACGACGGCTTTCGACGGAATCGATGCCGCGTGCCGCCGGGCAAGGCCCGCATCGGCAGAGGGGGCAGTGGTCGTGGCGGCGATCCCCTCGGTCGCGGTCTGCTGGCTGATCCCCCGGCTGCCCCGGTTCCGGGCCTTGCATCCCGATGTCCAGTTGCGCGTGATCTATGCCCATCATGGCCACGAGATCGACTTCACGACCACCGATGTGGCGTTCACCTTTGCGGATACCCGCCCCGTGGCCGAGGGCATCCTGGCCGAACCGTTCCTGTCCGGGCGCAGCGTTCCCGTCGCCAGTCCTGCCCTGGTCGGGACCGATCCCGTCGCCCTGTCCGCCGAATGGCTGCTGGGGGTGGGGCTGTTGCATGACAGCGACCTGTCGGGCTGGAAGACATGGCTGGCGCGTGCGGAAACGGTTGTGCCTGACCGCCTGCCAGGAGCCATCTTCGAGGACTTCAACCTGTTGCGCGCCGCCGCCCTGGCGGGACAGGGAGTGGCGCTCTGCTCTCTTGCCATGATCGGGCCGGACCTGAAGGAAGGCCGGCTTGTGCAACTGTCGGAAACCCCGGTTCTGGAGGAGTTCGACTATTATCTGATCCGGTCCAATCTGACGCCGCGGGATGCAGGCAGGAGGCGGGCGCGCGAAGCCTTCCTGGCATGGGTGGGACAGGAACGGACCGGCAGTCCGGTCCCCTAGCACGCCCTCGGGACCCATTGTTCAGGACACGAAGGCGAGGATTGTCATAGCCGCCCTCTGCACGCGGCTGCCAGCCTTTCGCTGCCCTTATTCCGGCAGGGCGAAGGCAACCAGCTGGTCGGCGACCTGCGGCTTGATGATGGAATTGCCGCCAACCGCAAAGACCACATATTGCCGGCCCTTGTAGTCATAGACAGCCGGGTTCGAGACCGCCGGGGCATCGACCTGGGCCTTCCACAGAACCTCGCCAGAGGATGCATCCAGCGCCCTGACCCGCGCGTCCATGGAGGCCCCGATGAAGATCAGCCCGGACGCTGTCACGACCGGCCCGCCGATGGTGGGCGAGCCCCAGCTTTCGGGCATGTAGAAGCCCCATTTCTGGACCTGCCCGAAGGGCACCTCCCACAGCGTCTCGCCGGTCTTCAGGTCGATGGCGGTCATCAGGCCATAGGGCGGCTTCCAGCAGGGCATCCCGAAGGGGTTCAGGAAGTTTTCCAGCCGGAAGCCGAAGGGGGTGCCAAACATCGGGAACAGGCCGCCCTCGGCCTCGCTGCCGCCCGATGTCATGGTCTCGTATTCCTCGCGCTCGATCAGCTGATAGATCTGCGCCACGCGGGAACTGTTGACATAGAAGATGCCCGTTTCGGGATCGACCGCCCCGCCACCCCACTGCATTCCGCCCGCCGTGGCGGGAAAGGCCAGCGTCCCCTGCAGGCTGGGCGGGGTATAACGGCCGTCATAGCGCAGCTCCTCGAACCGGCGCGAGCAATAGCCAAGGGACGCGATGTCGGCCAGGCCGAAGACCCCGCCCCAGTCGTCGCCCGTCGTCGAGGCAGGAAGCGTGGGAACGGGCTGGGTCGGGGCGGCGACCTCGCCCTCGACATCCGATGCCGGGACGGGCCGTTCCTCGATCGGGAAGATCGGCTCGCCGGTCAGGCGGTTCAGGACGAAGGCAAAGCCCATCTTGGTCGGCTGGACCAAGGCGGGCGTCGCCCCGCCCTCGGCCGGGATGTCCACCAGCGTGGGGGCCGAGACGGTGTCATAGTCCCAGATGTCGTGATGGACCAGTTGCCGCGACCAAACGGTTTCGCCTGTCTCGCCGTTCAGGGCCGTGACCGAGGTCGCAAGCGGGATCGGGTCCAGGCGCGTGCCGCCATAATAGTCGGCACTGGGGCTGGACACGGGCAGATAGACCAGCCCGTTTTCCTCGTCCACGGACATGGCGGTCCAGACATTGGCGGTGCCCGTCGTGCCGTCATAGCCTTCGGGAATGGAATAAAAGCTCCACTCCAGTTCGCCGGTGCGCGCGTCCACGGCAAAGACCGATCCCAGCGGGTTTTCGGCGTCATACCAGTCCTTTCCGGCCCAGCCCAGCAGCAGCTTGTCGCGGAAGACCGTCGGCGGCTGCAACTGCGACAGCGGGAAATTGGCGTCAGGCTTGTTCCACTGGTTCACGTTCAGGATGCCGCCATCGCCGAAATCGGCGCAAAGCTGACCCGTGTCGGCATCGACCGCGTGAAGATGGGCGTCCATGGTGCCGATATAGACGCGCTTGGCGCAGGGACCGGATGCCCCGGCGTCTTCCCAATAGGTCACGCCGCGGTTCTTCAATTCCGGCTGCGTCAAGGGTTTCAGCACGGTATCGTCCGGGGCATAGGTCCAGACGACCTCGCCCGTGTCGGGCCTGACGGCGAAGATGCGATAGAACGGCGTGCCGACATACAGAAGGTCGTTTGCGAGGATCGGCGTGGCCGACCACACAGTGCCCACCAGTTCCCCCGATCCGTCGGAAACGTCGCCGGTATGGATCTCCCATGCCTTTTCCAGATCGCCGACATTCTCGGGCGTGATCTGGGTCGAGGCGGAATATTTCTGCGCCATCGCATTGCCGTGGAAGGTCTTCCATTCGGTCTGCTGGGCCTGCGCGGTCGTGACCATCAGCAATGCCGGAAGAAGAAGGATCCGCCCCATGTCGTCACCTCGCGATCAGGATGAAGATCAGCCACGCCACAAGCGTCAGCGCAACGGCCAGCATGATCCAGCCCTGCATCAGGAACCAGGCGCAGACCAGCGTCAGAAGCCCGCCGATCAGGATCATGACCGTGATGAAGGTGCGAAACCGTCCCGGCGCCATGCGTCCGACCAGAAGCGAGGCCGCGACCAGGGCCGCCAAGCCCAGGATCGCCAGGCCCGCGCCGGGCGTGCCGGCGATGCCGGAGCCGTGCTGGAAAAAGGCAAGCACGGCGACGATCAGGCCGATCGCCGCCGGAATGGCCATCATGTTGGAGACGAGTTCTTCCTGAACACGGTCCCCGGATCGAGAGGACGCGGACATGGGCACCTCATGAATTGCAAGCCGTTCCACCGGCCCGATGCCAGCGGGATGAGAAAGCCCAATCCTGCACCACGCCCAAAGGTTCCCCCGGGGTGTCACCGGTGACCGGGAAGGGACCCCCGGGACTTCAGCTCATGGAGATGCCGCCGGACCCTTGTCAGGGACGCGGCCTGTCGGGCCGACCATGATCGCCTCGGCCCCAATCTGCGCGCCCTAAAGCACCGAGGTCATTCCCCCATCGGCATAGATGATCTGCCCGGACACATAGCTGGATGCGTCCGAGGCGAGATAGATCACCGTGCCTGCCAGTTCCCTGGGCAGGCCCCAGCGGCGCATCGGCGTGCGTCCCTTGACCCAGGCGTCGAACTCGGGGTTCTCCAGCAGGGCCTTGTTCATTTCCGTGACCATGTAGCCCGGCCCGATGGCATTGGCCTGGATGCCCTTTTCGCCCCATTCGGCGGCCATTGCCTTGGTCAGCATCACGATCCCGCCCTTTGCTGCGGTGTAGGGGGCAATGGTGGCGCGGGCCATGTGCGAGTTGACCGAGCCGATGTTGATGATCTTGCCCCGCCCGCGCGCGGCCATGCGGCGCGCAGCCTCGCGGCCGATCACGAAGGCCGAGGTCAGATTGATGTCGATCACCCGGCGCCAGTCGGCGCTGTCCAGGTCCAGCATCGGGCGGCGGAACTGGATGCCCGCGTTGTTCACCAGGATATCGACATCCACGCCGTCGGTATCCAGTTGCCGGAACGCGGCGACAATGGCCTGTTCGTCGGCCACGTCAAAGGCAAGCTTCAGCACGTCATGCCCGTCCGCGCGCATGGCGGTGGCCGCGGCTTCCAGCCGGTCGGGATCCTGGCCGTTCAGGATGACGCGCGCGCCCGCCCCGGCCAAGCCTTCCGCGAAGGCCCGGCCCAGTCCCCGAGACGAGCCGGTGACAAGCGCCGTCCTGCCCGTCAGATCAAACAGCGAGATGGACATGGATAAAGCTCCTTCAGGGTCTGGTCCGGGCCCCGGTCAATGGTTGTGCCGGGGCAGCGTCGCGCTGATGCGGCGGAAATCCTCGGCGCCCCGGATGGTCGCGCCGTCTTCAAGCTGCGTCACCGTTTCGCGATAGATCCGCTGCCAGGGCGTCGCCGAGGGCGGCACGGGCGGTAGCCCCTCGGCCCGACGGCGGGCGATCTCGGCCTCGTCCACCAGCATGTCGCAGCGGCCCTGGTTCAGGTCGATGCGGATGCGGTCGCCGGTGCGCAGGAAGGCCAGCCCGCCCCCCGCCGCGCTTTCCGGCGAGGCGTTCAGGATCGAGGGGCTGTCGGCGGTCCCCGACTGCCGCCCGTCGCCCAGGGTGGGCAGGCTGCGGATACCGCGCTTCAGCAGGCGGTCGGGCGGCTGCATGTTCACCACCTCGGCCGCGCCGGGCCAGCCCAAAGGTCCGGCGCCGCGGATCACCAGGATCGAGTTCTCGTCGATGGGCAGGGCCGGGTCGTTGATCCGGTCGTGATAGTCGGCCGATCCGTCGAAGACGAAGGCCGTGCCCTCGAACACGCCCTCGTGGCCCGGCTGGCACAGGTAGCGGGCGCGGAAATCCTCGGAAATCACGCTGGTCTTCATGATCGCGAAGTCGAACAGGTTGCCCTTCAGCACCAGGAAGCCCGCGCGGTCCATCAGCGGCGCGTCGAAGGGGCGGATCACCTCTCGGTCGGTGGCCTCGCGGCCCACAAGGTTCTCGGCCATGGTCCGGCCGGTGACGGTGGGGCAGTCGCCCTCCAGCAGGCCCGCCTGCATCAGTTCCCACATGATCGCAGGCACCCCACCCGCGCGGTGGAAGCGTTCGCCCAGATAGGCGCCCGCAGGCTGGACATTGGCCAGCAAGGGCACGTCATAGCCGTGGGTCTGCCAGTCGGACGGATCAAGCGCCACGCCTGCGTGCTTGGCCATCGCCATCAGATGCGGCTGCGCATTGGTGGACCCGCCGATGGCCGAGTTCACCCGGATCGCGTTCAGGAAGGCCCCGCGCGTCAGGATCTGCGACGGGCGCAGGTCCTCTCGCACCAGCTCCACGGCGCGCAACCCGGTGCGATAGGCGATCTGCCCCCGTTCGCGATAGGCGGCGGGGATCGCGGCGCAGCCGGTCAGCGACATGCCAAGCGCCTCGGCGATGGCGTTCATCGTGGAGGCGGTGCCCATCGTGTTGCAATGGCCGATGGACGGCGCGCTATCCAGGGCGGTCTGCAGGAATTCGTCGCGGCTGATCTCTCCGGCGGCGTATTTGCGGCGGGATTGCCAGATCACCGTGCCCGACCCCGCCAGCTTGCCTTCGTGCCAGCCGTCCAGCATCGGCCCGCCCGACAGCACGATGGCAGGGATGTCCACCGTCGCCGCCGCCATGATGGCCGAGGGCGTGGTCTTGTCGCAGCCCGTGGTCAGCACCACCCCGTCGAAGGGATAGCCGTAAAGCAGTTCCACCAGGCCCAGATAGGCCAGGTTGCGGTCAAGCGCGGCGGTGGGACGCTTGCAGTTTTCGAACAGCGGGTGACTGGGAAATTCGATGGGGATGCCGCCGGCGTCGCGGATGCCGTCGCGCACCCGCCGGGCCAGATCCAGGTGGTGCCGGTTGCAGGGGTTCAGGTCGCTGCCCGACTGGGCGATGCCGATGATGGGCCGGCCCGACCGCAATTCCTCGGGTGTGGTGCCATAGTTCATGAACCGTTCAAGATAAAGCGCTGTCATGTCGGCATGGTCGGGATTGTCGAACCAGTCTTGCGAACGCAGGCGGCGGGGCGGGTTGTCAGTCATCGGTCGTCCTCGCTTCGGGATGCGCCCCATTCATCGCCTCGAGATGAAGCAGCAGCCCGCTGTGGTCTGTGTCGCCGTGGCCCGAGGCCACGAAATCGCCGAAGGCCGCCCGAACCGTTTCGGTCAGCGGCAGGGCCAGCCCCGCGCCCGCCGCCAGATCCGCGACGGCGTTCAGGTCCTTCAGTTGAAATCGGGACGATCCGCCGGGTGCGAAGTCCCGCGCGATCATCCGGGCGCCATGCAGGTCCAGGATGCGGCTTTCGGCGAAACCGCCGCGGATCGCCTCGCGGAACCTGGCGCGGTCGGCGCCGCCGGACGACACCAGCACCATGGCCTCGGCCACGGCGCCGATGGTGATGGCCACGATCTGCTGGTTCGCCAGCTTGCAGACCTGCCCCGCCCCGGCCGGGCCGACATGCGTCATGCGGCCCAGCGGCGCCATGACATCGGCGATGCGAGCGATCACCGCAGCCTCGCCCCCGGCCATCAGCGCAAGCGTGCCGTTCTCGGCCCCCGCGACGCCGCCCGACACAGGGCAATCGACCGCATGAATGCCTTTGGCGGCCAGGGCATCGGCATGCTCGCGGGCCTGTGCGGGCGCGATCGAGGAGGTGTCGATCAGGATGGCGCCCTTGCGCATGGCATCGGCGGCGCCGCGCGAAAACAGGACATCCGCCACGGCCGCGCCGTCGGCCAGCATCGTGAAGGCAATCTCGACATCACGGACGGCCTGCGCGGGATCAGAGGCAAGCACCGCGCCTGCGTCGGCCAGCACCTGCGCCTTTTCGGGGCTGCGGTTCCAGACGGTGACGTGGTGGCCCGCCGCCAGCAGGCGCCGGACCATTGGTGCGCCCATCAGCCCGGTGCCAAGAAACGCGATGCGGTTCATGTCGCGCCGCCCAGTTCATCTTCGACATGCACGCGGATGATGTCGTCGAAGCTGTCTTCCGAAACAAAGCCCAACTGGCGTGCGCGCGTGGCCTCGAAGCCCGGCGCCCAGCCTTCGCACATGCGGGTGATGACCGGGTCTGGTTCGCGGCGGATCAGCCGGACCGCATCATTGCCGGCGACGCGGCGAAGGGCTTCGATCTGGTCGCCCACCGTGGCGCTGACGCCCGGCATCGACAGGTTGCGGCGCGGCCCCACAAGGGACAGGTCCATGGTGGCTGCGTGAACCATGAAGCCCACCGCCGACCGGGGCGAGGTATGCCAATGCCGGACGCTGTCGGGCACTGGCAGGACGGCCTCTTGCCCGACCAGGGGTTCGCGCAGGATGCTGGAGAAGAAGCCTGACGCCGCCTTGTTCGGCTTGCCCGGTCGGATACAGATCGTGGGCAGCCGGATGCCGATTCCGTCCAAGAAGCCGCGGCGGGTGTAATCGGCCAGCAGCAACTCGGAAATCGCCTTCTGGGTGCCATAGCTTGTCAGCGGAGTCGTGTGGAAGTCGTCCGGGATCGGGTAAGGCAGCGGTGCCCCCATCACGGCAATGGACGAGGCGAAGACGACGCGCGGGAAATAGCCCTCCGCGATGTGGGCAAGACGGATTGCCTCGAACAGGTCGCGGGTCGAATCCAGGTTGATCCGGTAGCCCTTCTCGAAATCCGCCTCGGCCTCGCCGGACACGATGGCGGCAAAGTGGAAGATCACGTCGGGCCGCGTCTGGATCAGTTGCGCCGCAGTGCCCTGTGCCGACAGATCCGCCGCGATCAGCCGAACCTTGTCCGCAAATCCCTCCGGCGCTTCGGGCGCGACCACGTCAACCAGGGTCAGCGCCTCCAGCGGCTTTCCCCCCAATTCCCCCATTTGCACCAGCCGCTGCGTCAGCTTTCGGCCCAGCATGCCGGCGGCACCGATGGTCAGGACATGCATTCGCGCGCTCCTCATTAGATCCTGGTGGAAAATCTCTCGGCTTAGATTAGTATGGTTGTCTGATGACCTGCAAACATAAATATCTGAAGGCCCGGCGATGATCGAAGCACACGGACTGCCTGACATGGCGGCTGAAACCACCACAGATGCCGAAGGCCATTGCCTTGCGGACAGGCTGGCCGGAATGCTGGGCGCCGATATCGTGATCTCCGGCGACGCCGTCCTGCCTTATTGCCGTGACTGGCATGGCGACGTCCAAAGCAGCGCGATCGCGGTCCTGCGCCCGCGCGACACCGCCGAGGTGCAGGCCTGCGTCCGCGCGGCCGTGGCCTTGGGCTTGCAGATCGTTCCGCAGGGCGGCAATACCGGGCTGGTCTTGGGCGCCCTGCCCGACCAGCCTGCACGGCAGGTGGTCGTCACCCTGGAAAGAATGTCCCGCATCCGCTGCCTCGACCCCGACAACTTTTCAGCCGTGGTCGAGGCGGGGGCGGTTCTTGAACAGGTCAAGGAGGCCGTGGCAGCAGTAGGCCTGTATTTCCCGCTGACCCTTGGCGCGCAGGGCAGTTGCCAGATCGGCGGCAATGTCTCGACCAATGCGGGCGGGGTGAACGTGCTGCGCTATGGCATGACGCGCGAACTTGTCCTGGGGCTGGAGGTCGTGCTGCCCGACGGCCAGCTGTTCGACGGGCTATCGCAGCTGCGCAAGGACAACAGCGGCCTCGACCTCAAGCAGCTTTTCATCGGCGCGGAGGGCACGCTGGGCATCATCACCGCTGTGTCGATCAAGCTGCTGCCCGCGCCCGACAAGGTCGCCACCGCCCTGGTCGCCCTGTCCCGGCTGGAGGACGCGATCGAGCTTTACCGCCGCGCGCGCCGGGATTGCTGCGACCTGATGTCGGCCTTCGAGTTCATGCCGCCGCTGGCCATCGACCTGGCGCGAGAGGCGATGCCGGATCTGCCGATCCCGCTGGAGGCGACCTATCCCGCCTATGTCCTGATCGAGATCTCGGGGTCGGGACTGGTCGATATCGACGACCTGATGCATCGCTTTCTGGAATCCGCTTTCGAATCCGGCCTTGCCGTCGATGGGGTCGTGGCCCAGTCGCAGGCGCAGGCCCGGAACCTTTGGGCGATCCGCGAGGGCATGAACCTGGGCCAAGCCCAGCGTGGCCGGCACCTGCGGACAGACGTGTCGGTGCCGCTGTCGCGCCTGGCCGATTTCGTGGCCGAGGCCGAGGCCGCGATCACGGCGCGGATGCCGGGCTGCACCTGCGTGTCCTATGGCCATGTCGGCGACGGCAACGTGCACCTGAACGTCCTGCCGGACTTCGCGCAGGGCCCCGCCGGGGTCGAGGCGCAGATCCTGGCGGCCAAGAAGATCGTGAACGAGGTGCTGGATCGATACAGCGGGTCGATCAGTGCGGAACATGGCATCGGGCGGCTGAAGAAGGCCGATTTCGACAACCGCCTGCCTGCGGTAAGGCGTCATCTTCTTGGGCTGGTCAAGAATGCGCTAGACCCGAAGATGACGATGAACCCGGGCTGCCAGACCGATCCGTCCTGACCGGGCGATGGCAACCCCCACAGGAGCTGATGATGAGCGGCGATTTTACCCAGATCATGCGGACGGAACACCTGCCGACCCGGATCGCGACGCAGTTCTCGCGGCAGATCCAGAAGGGCGCGCTGAAGCCGGGCGACAAGCTGCCCACCGAACTGGCGCTGTCGAAAAGCTTCGGGGTCAGCCGCACCGTCATCCGCGAGGCCATCGCGCAATTGCGCAACGAAGGCATGATCGAAACCCGCCAGGGCGTCGGCGCCTTTGTGATCGAGCGTCCGGCCCGACACATCCGCCTGGACGACGGAGGGCAGATGGACAAGCACGCCTTCCGCGACCTGTTCCAGTTGCGCGTCCCGCTGGAAATCGAGGCCGCCGGCCTGGCTGCGGTCTATCATCGTCCCGAACATCTGGAGGTGATGGACCAGGCGCTGGTGCGCATGAACGACACCGGCGAACGCGCGAATGACGGCATCATCGCCGACCTGGACTTTCACCGGACCATCGCGATGGCGACCGGCAACGACTATTTCGTGCAGTTCCTGGGCGCCATTTCGGACCGGATCATGCAGACCATCGTCGCATCGCGGGAGCTGCTGCAACTGACGGAAATCGTGGCGATCGTCAGCCGCGAACACCGCGCCTTGCGCGACGCCATCGCCGCGCGCGACCCGCTGCGCGCGCGCGAAGCCATGCGGGAACACATGCGCAATTCTGCCGAGCGGGTGGCCCTCAAGCTGGAGGTCTATGACTGAGGCCGACTGAAAACACAGGGAAGTTTGTCATGGACAAGTCGGTTTTCCCCTCGTTATGGTCCTATCATACGGTTGTCTGACATCAACCGCAGGTGCTGGAGGGCACCGAAGGGAGGGAACACGTGGCTTTGCAACAGGCCCTAAGCGCATCCGCGCTTTTGCCCGATGACGAGAATCGCGCGACGCTGCTGGCGCGCATCTGGTCGGACCGTCAGGGCGGCCCCTGCCCCGCCGTCCTGCGCAAAGGCCGGCTGTTCGATCTGACGGGAATTTCGGCCACGATGTCGGGCCTGCTGGAGCGGCACGACCTGGCAGCGGCCATCGCCGCGGGCGACCTGCCCGATCTTGGCGCCCTGGACGACTTTCTGGACGGAACGGCGGGACACCTTCTGGCGCCGGTCGATCTGCAGGCCGTCAAGGCCGCAGGCGTCACCTTTGCCGACAGCATGCTGGAACGCGTGATCGAGGAACAGGCCCGCGGCGACAGCGCCCGCGCCCAGGACGTGCGCGCCCGCCTGGCGCCGGTGATCGGGGACAGCCTTCGCGGCGTCCGGGCCGGGTCGGACAAGGCCGGGCAGGTCAAGGCACTGTTGCAGGAAATGGGCCTCTGGTCGCAGTATCTGGAGGTCGGCATCGGCCCGGACGCCGAGATCTTCACCAAGGCCCAGCCCATGTCGGCGGTCGGCTGCGGCGACAAGGTCGGCATCCATCCCATGTCCGAATGGAACAACCCCGAACCCGAGGTCGTGCTGGTCGTGCGGTCGGACGGCACGATCCTGGGTGCCACGCTGGGCAACGACGTCAACCTCCGCGATGTCGAGGGGCGGTCGGCCCTGCTGCTGGGCAAGGCCAAGGACAACAACGCCTCTTGCGCGATCGGTCCTTTCATCCGCCTGTTCGACGACGGCTTCACCCAGGGCGACCTGGACCGGCTGCGCGTGTCGCTGCGGGTCGAGGGCGAGGACGGCTTCGTGATGACCGGCGAAAGCCCGATGGAGGCGATCAGCCGCAGCCCGGCCGACCTGGTCGGCCAGCTTCTGAACCGCTCGCACCAGTATCCCGACGGGGCGGTGCTGTTTTTGGGCACCATGTTCGCCCCGGTCAAGGACCGTCGCGGCGCGGGCCAGGGCTTCACCCACGAGGTGGGCGACCGGGTCGAGATCGCGTCCCCCCGCCTGGGCCGGCTGGTTAACTGGGTGGACCGGACCGACCGCTGTCCCCCATGGGACTTCGGCGTCGGCGCGCTGATGCGAAACCTGGTCGGGCGCGGCCTGGGCGAAAGGATCTGACATGGCAAGGGCGGTGCAGTTGTTCTTCCGCTTCCTCGACATCCTTCTGGCGCTGTTGCTGGCAGGAATGGCGCTGATGGTCTTTGTCAACGTCGTCATGCGCTATGCCATGAACTCGGGCATCGCGGTGTCGGACGAGCTGTCCCGCTTTGCCTTCGTCTGGCTGACCTTCATCGGCGCGGTCGTGGCGCATCATCACCATCAGCACATGGGGATGGAGACCGTCGTCGCCCGGTTCGGCCGCCGGGGCCGCACCGTGCTGATGGGGCTGTCCGACCTGCTGATCCTGGGCTGCGCGGGTGTCCTGACCGTGGGCACCTGGAAGCAGCTTCCCATCAACGCCAGCATGAGCGCGCCGGTTACGGGCCTGTCGATGGCCTGGGTCTATGGCATCGGCCTGTTCACCGGCATCGGCATCATCGTCATCACGGCCGAACGGCTGTTCCGCCTGCTGACCGGCAGAATGACCGATGCCGAGATCAACGGCTTCGGCGGGGATCATGACGACACCCTGCCGGACGGCAGCACCCGGGGACACATGGAATGACGCTGCTGGTCTTTATCGTCTCGCTTCTGGGGGCCATGGCCATCGGCGCCCCGGTTGCATTCGCGCTGATCTTCTGCGGCGTGGTGCTGATGTCCTACATGGGCATGTTCAACACCCAGATCATCGCCCAGAACATGCTGATCGGGGCCGACACCTTCACGCTGCTGGCGATCCCGTTCTTCATCCTTGCGGGAGAGCTGATGAACGCGGGCGGGCTGTCCAGGCGCATCATCGACTTTGCCATCAGCTGCGTGGGCCATATCCGGGGCGGCCTGGGCCTTGTGGCGATCATCGCGGCGGTCATCATGGCCTCGATCTCGGGTTCGGCCGCGGCGGACACGGCGGCACTGGCCGCGATCCTGATCCCGATGATGGCGCGCGCGGGATACAACGTGCCCCGGTCAGCCGGGTTGATCGCGGCGGGGGGCGTCATCGCGCCGGTGATCCCGCCGTCGATGGCCTTCATCATCTTCGGCGTGGCGGCCAATGTGTCGATTTCCAAGCTGTTCATGGCGGGCATCGTGCCGGGCGTCCTGATGGGCCTGTCGCTGGCCGTGACCTGGATGATCGTGGCCCGCAACGACCGGGTCGAGACCCTGCCCCGCGCAAGCTGGGCCGACCGGGGCCGCGCCTCGGGACGGGCGATCTGGGCCCTGGGGATGCCGGTCATCATCCTGGGCGGCATCAAGCTGGGCGTCGTCACCCCGACCGAGGCCGCCGTGATCGCCGCCTTCTATGCCCTGTTCGTCGGCATGTTCGTGTATCGCGAACTGAAGCTGGCCGACCTGCCCGCCGTGCTGATCGCGGCCGGGCGGACCACGGCTGCGATCATGTTCCTGGTCTGCGCGGCCCTTGTGTCGGCCTGGCTGATCACCGCCGCCAACATCCCCGCCGAGATCACCGGCTATATCGAGCCGCTGATCGAGAACCCCAAGCTGCTGATGCTGGCCATCATGATCCTGATCCTGATCGTCGGCACGGCCCTGGACCTGACGCCCACGATCCTGATCCTGACCCCGGTGCTGATGCCGATCATCGCCAAGGCGGGCATCGACCCGATCTATTTCGGCGTCATGTTCATCATGAACTGCTGCATCGGGCTGCTGACGCCGCCGGTGGGCGTGGTGCTGAACGTCGTCAGCGGCGTCGGGCGCGTGCCGCTGGGCAAGGTGATCATCGGCGTCTGGCCGTTCCTGATCGCGCAGATCCTGGTGCTGCTGCTGCTGGTCGCGTTCCCCAGCATCGTGATCGTTCCGGCAAACTGGTTCTATTGACCAAAGACCAAACGAAAATGGGAGGAGATACCATGAAACATACCATCCTGACCGCCGCCCTTTGCGCGGCCACGGCACTGACCGCCGCCGGGCCGGCCCTGGCCCAGTTCCAGGAACGTACGTTCCGGGTGTCGAACGGCATCAACGAAGACCACCCGGTCAACACCGGGATGCAGGCGATGCAGGCTTGCCTGGACGAAAAGACCGGCGGCAAGATGAAAATGCAGGGCTTCTGGGGCGGCGCGCTTGGCGGCGACCTGCAGGCCACGCAGGCGCTGCGCAGCGGCCTGCAGGAAGCCGTCGTGACCTCGTCCTCGCCGCTGGTGGGGATGGTGCCTGCGCTTGGCGTCTTCGATCTGCCCTTCCTGTTCCGCACCCCGGAGGAAGCCTATGCCATCATGGACGGCCCCTTCGGCGACATGCTGAACCAGAAGCTGGACGAGGTGGGCCTGGTCAATCTGGCCTATTGGGAAAACGGCTTCCGCAACATGTCGAACTCTCAGCGGCCGATCACCCAGTGGGAAGACTTCGAGGGGATGAAGGTTCGCGTGATGCAGAACAACATCTTCCTGGACACCTTCTCGAACTTCGGGGCCAACGCGACGCCGATGGCCTTCGGCGAAGTCTTCTCGGCCCTGGAAACCAAGGCGATCGACGCGCAGGAAAACCCCTATGTGACCATCGACACCTCGAAGTTCTATGAGGTGCAGGAATACATCAGCGAGACGAAGCACGCCTATACGCCGTTCCTGTTCCTGTTCTCGAAGGCGATCTTCGACACCTATTCGCCGGAAGAACAGCAGGCGCTGCGCGACTGCGCGATCGTCGGGCGCGATGTGGAACGCGAGGCGATCCAGAAGCTGAACCAGGAGTCGCTGGCGAAGATGCAAGAGGCCGGCCTGCAGTTCAACACCATCTCGCCCGAGGAGCAGGAGGAGATGCTGGAGAAATCGCAGGTCGTCTATGAAAAGCACAAGGACGCCATCGGCGCCGATGTCGTGGACCAGGTGCAGGCAGCCCTGGCGGACCTGCGCGCGGGCAACTGACCCGGCAGCTTCAAGACAGCCCGCGGCGCCGGTGACGACGCCGCGGGCATGACAGAAAACGGGCTTGGGGCGGGATTCTGGATGTCAGGCAATCTGGCCGGCGCGCTGCTGATGCTTTTGGGCATGGCGGCCTTCGCGCTGAACGACACGATCGGCAAATGGCTGGTGGCCGATTACGGTGTGGCGCAGGTGATCCTGCTGCGATCCCTTGCGGCCTGCCTGCTGATGGCGCCCTTCTTCCTGCGCGGCAAGGGCATCGTGGCGCGGGTCAAGTCGGCCCCCCGCCCGGGCCTGCAAGCCCTTCGCGCGATCTGCGCCACGGCCGAGGTGTTCTGCTTCTACCTGGCCGTCTTCTATATGCCGCTGGTCGACGTGATGGCCTTCTGGATGGCCGCGCCGATCTATGTCGTCGCGGTGTCCCCGCTTCTGCTGGGCGAGAGGGTGTCGGCAAAGACCTGGACCGCCGTCGCCGTAGGCTTTGCGGGCGTCCTGATCCTGCTGGCCCCGTCGCTGCAGGTATCCGGTCTGGGCGTCCTGTTCGCCCTGCTGGGCACGGCGGCCTTCGCGGCCATGGTCATCCTGGGCCGGTCCCTGCGCGAAACCCCCGACCGCGACCTGGTGCTGTTCCAGCTTGCGGCCGCACTGGTGGCGGGGGTGCTGCTGGCGCCCTTCGACTGGCAGCCGGTCCGGTCCGCGGGCGACCTGGGCCTGCTGTTCCTGCTGGGGCTGGTCGCGACGGGGGCGCATATGCTGGTCACGCGGTCGCTGAAGCTTGCGGATGCCTCGGTGGTGGCGCCGCTGCAATATTCGCTGCTGGTCTGGGGCGCGCTGCTAGGCTTCATCGTGTTCGGCGATGTTCCTGCCACCGGCATGATCGCAGGGGCGGCCCTGATCGTGGGTTCCGGCCTGATCGTCCTGCGCCGCACCCAGCGCGAGGACGAGGCCGCCCGTTCCAAGGCGCCCGCCCCCGACTTGGCCGAGCCGCAGGATACCGCCGCCTGACAGTCGCCCGTCAAGCAGCCCTTGTCAGCGGTTTCGCCGCAACATCTTCCAGGCCGCATTTCCCATCAGCACCATCGCCAGGGACAGGTCGGTCGTCGGTGAAGTCGCCGCGGCTGCGTTCCGCGCCCTTCGCCCACGGTTCTGTCCAGCCCGGCCCTGCCCGGACCGGCCCTGTTCGGCGGGCGGGGGCGTGTCGGCCTTGACCGCGTCGCGCTGACCCATGGGCAGGGGTGCGCCACTTGTCGTATCCTTTTCCGTCTGCTGCTCTGTCTCGGCGTTCAACTCGGCGCCGCCAAGGATCACGAAGGCTGACAGCCACAGCCAGGTCAGCAGCACGATCACGCCGCCCAGGGTGCCGTAGGTTTCGGTATAGCTGCCGAAATTGCGGACATAGATCGAGAAACCGAGGGTGCCGACGATCCACAGCGTCGTCGCGACAACGGCGCCGATGCTGATCCACCGCCATTTCGGCTCCGCACGCGAAGGACCGAACCGATAGAGTGCCGCCAGTCCCAGCATCGCCAGCGCCGCCATCAAGGGCCAGCGCAGGACGTTGACCACGGTTTCGAGGATCGGTGGCAGGTTGCCCCAGGCAACCAGTGACGGCAAAAGGATCATCAGCCCCAGCCCCGCCGCAGTCCCAAGGATCGCGCCGATCGTGATCGCCAGGGCGGTCAGGTAAAGCTTGATGGTGCTGCGCGTTTCTTCCTCGTCATAGGCGATGTTCAGCCCTTCTATCAGGGTCATTACCCCCTTCATGGCGCCGTAAAGGGCCACCGCCACCCCGAACAACGCGACCAGGCCGGTCCCTGTCTGGCTGCCGCTTGTGACTTTCGTGACCTGATCCTGCAGGATCCCGGCAGCTTCCTCGGGCAACATCCCCACCACGGTTTCCAGCTGGCCCGCGATGTCCGCCGGATCAAGAACCAGCCCTGCAATCGACACCAGCGCCGCGATGGCGGGAAAGAGGGACAGCAGCGCGTAAAAGGCGACGCCCGCCGCCACGACCGAGATGTGGTCACGAGAAATCTCGTCCTTGACCCGCCACAGGATCTGCTTCCATCCGGCGGCCGGAATGCGGGCAGGCGTCTCTGCGCTTCTGCCAGGATTGTTGCGATCGTGTCGTGACATAGCGTGTTCCTTCACTACCGGTGCGGCGCTGCGGAGTGGGCGTTTTTGCAAATCCCCGGGAAAGCATACTGCCTTGCTGCGGTTGGAACGCGCGGGAAGCAGCCGATGGTTCCATGGACGACCTTGCCAAGCTGCATTGGAACATTTGCCAAACTGGGTCGTTGTGAACCCTATGACAAGGTTGGGGCACCGTATCCTCGGCAACGAAATCTCAGATATCGGGAGGCTTCCCATGCACTCAGAAGATCACAAGACCTCGGAAGGAAACAACCAGTCCACATTGGGCAGTCTTAAGGAGCAGGCAGGCGAAAAGGTCAGCCAGGCTGCCGACACCCTGAAACAAGAAGCCGCGAAACGCGAGAAAGGTTTTCGCGGCGGACTTTCCAAGCAGGCGGACCAACTGGCCTCGGCCTTGCGATCCGCCAAGTCCGAAATCGATCCCGATTCCAGCATCGGCAGGATGTTCGATTATGCCGCCGACAGCGTCGGCAGCCTTGCGCAGAACATGAAATCCACGGACACGACCGATATCGTGCACGGCGTCCGCGACTTTGCGCGCGAACGTCCAGGCGCATTCCTGGGCATCTGCGCGCTGGGAGGCTTTGCGGCAGCACGCTTCCTGTTGGCCAGTGCCCCCGAGGGCCATCGGAACGGCACCGGCAGCCAAAGCGGCTCCAGCTATCCGGGCAGCTCATCAGGCTCCAGCTACTCTGGCAGTTCGTCGCGGTCACATGCGGCGATGGGTGGGTCGGGCAGCCAGGCGCGCGCCATGACCGGCAGCATGTCCGGGTCAAGCCAGGCCGGGACCGGGACGGGACAGGCTGGCATGGGCCACAGTGGAACCGGCGGTTCCGGCACCTCTACCGGGTATGGAACATCCGGCACCCCCGCGGGCGGTGGCTCGTCCGGTTCCGGGCTGTCATCCACCAGCACGGGTGGTACCGGATCCGGGACCACGCCCCCGCGCAGCACCGCCGGAAGCATGTCGCCCGCAATGGGAACCTCCGGCAGCGGGATCGGCGGCAGTGGCGCGGGCAGCGAGATTGGCGGTGATCCGTCGGCGCAGTCTTCCCGCACCGGCAGCACCGGAGGCACCGGAGGCACCTCTGGAGCCCAGGGCCAGTCTTATCGCAATGCACCCGCCACTGATCGGAATGGAGGCCGAGATGTCTGATTATTCAAACGATACCGGACGCGTCGACGATCCTGTCCGGTCGCATAACCCCGCGTCGCTGGCATCCGAAGCACTGCGCCTGTCGGGCGAACTTGTTCGCAAGGAAGTCGCCTTGGCCAAGGCCGAGGTCAGCCAGAACATCCAGCGGGCCGGTGTCGCGATAGGCTTTATCGCCGCCGCGGGGGTGATCGCCATCGTCACCATCAACGTGCTGGTGGCGGCACTGGTCGCCGCGCTTGCCGAAACCGAGCTTGGTCCGATCTGGAGCGCGGTCATCGTGGGCGTCGTGCTGGCGGTGCTTGCCTACATCCTGCTGCGCAAGGGCACGAACGACCTGAAGCCCGAAGCGCTGATGCCGTCCCGCACTGTCCAGAACGTGCAGCGCGACGCGCAAACCATCAAGGGGGCCTACAATGACAAATGAGACGGACAATCCAGAACGCATCGAGCGTGAGATCGAGCAGGACCGGAATGCGCTGCGCCGCACCCTGGACGACCTGCAGGATGAACTGTCGCTGGACGGCCTTGCGCGCCGCCTGACCGACAAGTTCCGCGAGAACGGATCCGAATGGGCCAATACCGCCAGCGATGCGGCGCGTTCGAACCCGGTGGCGCTTGCGCTGACGGGGGTGGGTCTGGCCTGGCTGATTTTCGGCCGCGGCTATGATCCCACGCATCGGGCGATGGATTACCGTTCCCGTCGCCGTGACAGCGACTGGGACAGACCAAGCGAGCCTTATGCCGTCAGCACCACAGGAAGCGACATGGCGGGGCCCGGCAGCGTCAGCAGATCGTCGTCATACACGACATCAAGGCCGGACCGCTGGGACAGCACTGGAAGCGGCAGTCAGCACAACGCTTCGGGCAGCAGTTCCGGGCATGGCGGGATGGCTGAAACCGTGCGCCAGAAGGCTTACGACTGGAGGGACCGGATCAGCGGCAGCACCAGCAGCCTGCATGACCGGTTGAGCGAAGGAACCGAAGGTCTGAGCGAAGAGGCTCGACGCCGGGTTTATGACGCCCGCCGCCGCGCAGTCGATGCCCGGGACAGTGCGGCAAGGCGCCTTCGTGAAAGCAGCCGCACCGTTTCCAAGGGCTATGACAGCGAACCCCTGATCTTTGGCGCTGCGGCGGCCGCGATCGGTGCCGGCCTTGCCTGCCTGTTGCCACGGACCCGGCAAGAGGACGAGATGCTTGGCAGTTACAGCGATCAGTTGTTCCATGAAGCCGAAAGCATCTTCGAGGAAGAAAAGGCCAAGGTTCAGAATGCCGTGTCCGCCGGTCTCAATGAGGCAAAATCGGCCGCTGCACAGGTGACTGCGGCAGCGAAGGAAGAGCTGACCAAAGGCGGCAGCGACAGTTCCAGCCAAGGCTCGGATACTGATTCCACTTCGAAGTCCGGCAGCCAGTCCGAACGCCTCGGCTCTACATCCTGATAGCAGGACTGTAGCGGCTGCTATGCCAAAGTTGATTGCGCTGCGGTTGGAGCGCAATCAACCGACCCCAAGCCGCCATCCTTGGTTCGACGTTGCGATGCCAACCGTTTTCCCGCATTTCAATGAACTGCCCGCAGCGTTCCCGAGGCTGCGATACGGGACCGCTGCCGGCGGCTTTCGTCCGTGCGCAGGTTCGTGAAGGCCGCGACCGCATAGCGATGCGGCAGCCCTGGAGGCAGCGCAACCCATGTCGCGCGGGACCAGCCGTCCCCTGCCCACCAAGGCCGATCCCTATCTGCGAATACCGCCGTCGGAGCGGAATCATCAACGGTGTGATCTTTCAAATACCCTGAAACAAGGCGATGCTGCACAGCAAAGCACTTGGCTTGCAGGCGGACGGCCGCTTTGACCGCGTGTTCGTCGCGAGGTCCTGGTGTGGTAGCCGCCCTCGACGCCGCCAAACACGCATCGCCGCCATTCCGACCGTGATGCGACCGGCTCGGCGACCGACAGGGCGACCTACGCGGCGGCTCTTTCTAAAGCGATGGCAAGGTGCTGACGATGCGCAGCGAAAGTCCCTCGTAGGGGCTGAGCCTGATCGCAAGGGCACCGTCTTCGTGCAAGTCCCCCACGATCGTCTCTGCGACCATATCGACCACCGGGCCGGGCGGAACGTCGGTCAGCAGGACGACCTCTTCTATCGCCTCGCCGCTAAAATTCAGCGCGGTGACCTGTGTTCCCCGCCCGTTGGGCAGGACATGCACCATGACCAGAAGACCTGCTGCGGAAACGTCGGGTATATGGGTTTGATGGCTTGCAGCAAGGCCATAGGATTCCCGGACCGCAAGAAGACGCCTGAGCTGCGATGCGAAGGAGTCCGGTTGTTCCAGTTGTTCGCAGATCGACCCATAAAGGGAGCGGGCGCGCGGTATGCCATCTGGTGAAGAGACCTGGTCCGACGCCTCTCCGGTGAGGTCATATGCTCCGCGTTCGATCCAGCGCGTATCGCCGTCCGACATGAGAGCCTGCACTTGCGTGGGGTCAAGGGGCAGCGCACCGACCAGATCCCAGCCCGACAAGGCAAACACCCCCGGCTGAAACGCATTGTACATGACAAGCAGCAGGTGAACCTTCTTGATAAGCTGGATATCCTCGTCGGTGATCTCGTCCAGGTCGGAAATGCCAAGGGCGGCGGTGATCACGCTTGCCGTCGTGCAGGCAATCCCGTTGGTTACGAAGGGAAGGTTGTAGGGGGCGTTGGTTCCCGTAAGCCTTTCCCGGATTTCATCGCGCAGATGCATCCGCAACGTCCGCCCCTGCCAGGTCTGGCCCGCAAACGTATAGATGTCGTCTGCATGCAGGGTCCAGAAATGGACCAGTTCCGTGGTCAGTTCATCGTGGTTCTGCAGGGCATGGATCAAGGATGCCGGGTCGATGCCGAAATCATGCACCATCCTAAGCATCATGCGCAGGAACTCCGTATCGCCGGTCAGAAGCGCATGGTGATAGGCAGGTCTGGTGATGAAGTCATAGGACAGATCCGCCCCGCCCTTCGACATCGTGGCGATGTCGTCCACGGTAAGGTTCAATTCCTGGAACGAAAAGCCCCCGGCCTTTCGGATCATGCCGGCAAGCAATGCGTTTCCGGTGACGGACAGGGGATGGCCTTCCGACCAGGCGGGACCGTCGGTCCGGCGCTCGACGCCCAGGAACCCGTTCGCGTCGAGCCGCAGCCCCCGTGCGCCCATCTGGTCGATCGAATGCAGCGCATCGCCGATGATCATCTGTTGCGCCGCAAAGGAGGGATCGAGCCAGTTCAGGCTGGGCTGGCCTTCCTTGAAATAGTGCAGGTAAACCCAGCGGCGAACCTTTCCGTCCACGCCGACGACAGGACCCGTCACGCTCCAGTCGGTTTCCTTGACGCCCGGCTCGAAGAAGATGACACGCTGCAATTGCCCGACGATCAAGCCGCGTTCCTTGAGATGATCGACGATCGCGGGCGACAGGTTGACGGCATCCCGCCCTTCGGGAACTTCGGGAAGAACCGGCCATTCCTCCTCGGGAACCTCCACCATGTGATAGAGGCCGGGATAGCCGGAATGGTTCATTTCAGCCAGGCGGAAATCGGGACCCTTGCCGGTATGGGCAGGGATCACGTCGTCGATCACGACGGCATTATGGGCGGCTGCCATGCGACTGATCGCCTGGAATTCCTCTGTCGCGCCGAAGGCAGGGTCCGTTCCGAAGCCGGTCCGATCGAAGTTCCCGTCGATCGTCGGCGTATATCTTCCGTCCTTGTATCCCCCCGCCTGCTTGGTGGGACCGGTATGGATCGCCCGGACCCCCATCGAAGCCAGCGCCGACCACAGCTGGGGATCGCCGAGCGCACCAAGAACCGATTGGCCAGGGCGGGTGATCACGGAAGGCGGATAGGCCGTGAACCATACCGGAGCGATCGCGGAAGCAGCACGGGGCCGGGAATCTGCATAGGGATTTTGCCACATCCGCCCTTTGCCGCCGTAGTTTTCGGCCAAGCGACGTGCCTGATGAAGCATCGATAAGGAGACCAGCTTATCAATCATATCGCTGTCGGGCGCTGTGGTCATAGTATGCAATCCCATCTTCACGTTGTTCGAAACAACAGCAGAGCTTGGACGAGGTTCCTCGGTAGAGCCTTCCATCCCGGTGCCTCGCCCGGGCATGGCAAGCTGATCATCCAGCGCGTCATCATGCGGATTCAGGATCGCCGCCCGAAATCGCGGTTCGGATACAACCCGCCAGATCGCCGAATTTGCGGCAAGATCGTCGCTGGTCAGGCCTTTTGCCGGCGACCGGTGTCCGATCCGGCCAGGTCGTGCGTTTACCGCAGGCCCGGATGCAGCACAGGACGGGTCCAGTCACTCGGGTGCCAGGATGATCGTTGCAAGCGGGGGAAGCGTCAGGGCAATGGAGGCCTGGCGCCCGTGCCATGCGATATCCTCCGACTGAAGCGCTTCCCCGTTGCCGACACCCGAGCCGCCGAAATCGGCATCATCGGTGTTGAGGATCTCGCGCCAGCCGCCTTGCTGCGGCAGGCCGATGCGGTATCCATGGTGCACCTGGGGCGTCAGGTTGCACACGACCACCACAGGGGGCGCGCCGTCGTCGGATTTTCGCATGAAGACCAGCACGCTTTGCTGGGCATCGCTGGCATCGATCCACTCGAAACCTTCGGGATCGCAGTCCAGACGATGCAAGGCGGGCTGGCTGCGATAAAGGTGGTTCAGGTCCCTGATCAACCGCTGGACCCCGCCGTGCAGGGGATCGTCCAGCAAATGCCAGTCCAGCGACTGGTCGTGGTTCCATTCGCGGTCCTGCGCGAACTCGCCTCCCATGAACAGAAGCTTCTTGCCGGGATGCGTCCACATGAAGCCGAAATAGGCGCGCAGGTTCGCGAATTTCTGCCAGCGGTCGCCCGCCATCTGGCGGATCAGCGAGCCTTTGCCATGGACGACCTCGTCATGGCTCAGCGGCAGCACGAAGTCTTCGGACCAGGCATAGACCATGCCAAAGGTCAGATCGTTCTGATGGTGGCGGCGATAGATGGGGTCGCGGCGGAAATAGCCCAGCGTGTCGTGCATCCAGCCCATGTTCCACTTGAAGCCGAAACCCAGGCCGCCGTCCTTGACCGGGCGGCTGACCTTGGGAAAGGCGGTCGATTCCTCGGCGATGGTGATGGCGCCGGGATAATCCTCGCAGACGCGGCAGTTCACGTCGCGCAGGAAGTCGATGGCTTCCAGGTTCTCGTTCCCGCCGAACTGGTTCGGGATCCACTGGCCTGGCTGGCGCGAATAATCCAGATACAGCATCGAGGCCACCGCATCCACGCGCAGCGCATCGACATGGAACATGTCCAGCCAGTAAAGCGCGCTGGCCTGAAGGAAATTCGCCACCTCGCGCCGGCCGAAGTTGTAGATCAGCGTGTTCCAGTCCTGGTGGAAGCCCTGCCGGGGGTCGGCATGTTCGTAAAGCGCGGTCCCGTCGAACTTGCCCAGGCCATGGGCGTCGGACGGGAAATGCGCAGGAACCCAGTCGATGATGACGCCGATGTCTGAGGCGTGCAGCCGGTCCACCAGCCGCGCGAAAGCCTTGGGCGAGCCATAGCGGCTGGTCGGCGCGAACAATCCGATGGGCTGATATCCCCAGGATCCGGTGAAGGGATGTTCCGACACCGGCAGGAATTCGACATGGGTGAAGCCCATCTCGGTCACATAGGGGACCAGCAGGTCGGCGATGGCGTCATAGTCGAGGATCTCGCCCTCGGCCCCGCGCCGCCATGATCCCAGGTGGACCTCGTAGATGGAAATCGGGGCCGTGCGGTCCTGCCGTGCCGCGCGGCTTTCCATCCAGTCCCGGTCCTGCCAGGAATAATCCGGCAGGCCGCTGATGACGGATGCGGTTCCGGGCGACTGCTCGTGCAGGAAGCCCACCGGATCGGCCTTGAGCGGCATCCGTTCGCCATGGGCGCTGATGATCTCGTACTTGTAAAGTTCGCCCACCGACAGGCCGGGAATGAACAGTTCCCACAAGCCCGGCCCCAGCCGCCTGCGCATGGGATGGCGGCGTCCGTCCCAGGCGTTGAAATCGCCCACCACGCTGACCCGCCGCGCATTCGGTGCCCAGACGGCGAAGGCCACGCCGTCCACGCCCCCATGGGTGATGGGATGGGCGCCCAGCTTTTCGTAAAGCTGGCGGTGCCGCCCTTCGGCGATCAGGTATTCGTCCATCTCGCCCAGAACCAGACCGAAGCGATAGGGATCCTCGACCACCCAGCTGTGGTCCCCCGATGTCATCTCAAGCTGGTAGTGGTCGCCGTCGAAGGGGCCGGCAAAGAAG
This sequence comes from Paracoccus yibinensis, assembly GCF_030846195.1. GTDB lineage: Bacteria > Pseudomonadota > Alphaproteobacteria > Rhodobacterales > Rhodobacteraceae > Paracoccus > Paracoccus yibinensis. The sequence goes on along the minus strand of NZ_JAVCWH010000013.1, from coordinate 32,016 downwards.
CCTTCGGGGTGGACACGTTCCAGCGGCGCGCGCTTGCCGTCGGCCAGGACCGAGACCTCGGCCGCCTGCGGGGCGAAGACCCGCACCTCGCCGTCATGGGGGCCAAGGATGGCGAACGGGTTGGGATGGCTGCCGCGCAGGATGGCTTCGATTTCCGATGCGGACGCCTTGGTCATTGGTCTTTTCCTTCCAGCAGGTCGAGGATTCCCTTCAGCGGGATGCCGATCCAGGCGGGCCTGTTGCTCAACTCGTAGCCCGCCTCGTAGATCGCCTTATGCAGCAGAAAGAAGTCCAGCAGCGTTTCGCGCGATCCCTCGTCGGACGGCAGGTTGGCCGCGCCTTCCGAATGCCGGCGGTAGGCATCCAGGAAGTCGCGCATGACCGACTGCCGCCATGTCTCGATCCGGTCCCGTCCACCCTCGACATTGTCGTGCCGCGCGATCACGGTCATCGCGGCATAGTCGAAGGACCGCAGCATCCCCGCCACATCGCGCAGCGGAGAGGATTTCTCGCGCCGTTCGGCAAGGGTGCGCGCCGGTTCGCCCTCGAAGTCGATGATCACCACATCGTCCTGGGCCAGCAGGACCTGCCCCAGGTGGTAATCGCCATGGATGCGCGACAGTTTGCAGCCCGGTGCAAGATCGGCCACCGCCCGCAGCCGCGACAGCAACGCCTGCCGCTGCGCCAGCAGGGATTGCACCAAGGGGGCAACGGTGTCGGGCAGCTGCGCTTGTTCCAGGCGCGCGATCAGCGCCTCGGCCTCGGCCCGGGCATCTTCGGCCCATTTGCCAAGCTGGTCCGACGTCAGATCCTTGGTCGCGAAGGCCGGATCTTCGGTTTCCGTCGCAAGCGCCTTGTGCAGTTCCGCCGTGCGCCGTCCCAGGATCGACCCCAGGCTGAGCGGGAAGTCGAAGACGGCCGTCCCGGACTGCGCCTCGCCGGCCGAAGCTTCCTGCTGCAGCGCGTCAACGATGCCACTCCAAGCGTCGCCCTGGTTCGCGACAAAGGCAAAGGCCGCGGCCAGGGTCGTCGATCCATGCACGACCTGACCCAGGAAGCGGGGTGTATGGTCAAAGCCCGCGACTTCCGTCAGGAATTTCGCGACTTCCACGTCCGGCTGCTCGCCCTCGCGGAGGCGGCGGTAAAGCTTCAGGATGATCCTGTCGCCGAAGGCGATGGACAGGTTCGACTGTTCCGCGCCAAGCTGCCGGGGATCGCCCGGCTGCTCGATCTGGCGCAAGGCGTCCGTTCCCTCGAACCGCAGGGGTCCGTCAAGGCGGTTTTCCTTCAACCCGTCCAGCAGCAGTTGCGGCAGACGCTCGTCATAGGCGCCGTCGATCAGGGTGCCTGCCCGGTCGGCATGGCGGATCCTGGCCAGCGCATAAGACGTCTTCGGCGCACCGGAGTGCTCATCCCCCCAGCGGACGGAAATGGGCAGCAGATAGCTTTGATCCTCGTCTCCGACCGTCACATTGACCGAAACCAACTCATGCTCGCCCTGGGCCAAGTCGCCCAGTGGCGTCATGGCGACCGCACCAATGGCCTTGTCCTTGCCCGCGAACCAGCGTTGCAATGGCAACCATTTCGGCAGGACCTCGGTCCTGAACTGCGTGCCTTCGTGCCCCTCAAGGGCCGTCGCCACCCGCCCGTTCGACGTGTCCAGGACCATGAACTCTGTCAGATCGTTCATCAGCGGGGAACTCCGGGGGCGAAAAGCTGCCAGATGGCATAGGGACGGCTGTGGGGCTCAAGCTCCAGCCAGTGGTTCTTGCCGTGCCAGGTGAAACTGTTGCCGTGGATCAGGTCGCGCACCTCGACCGAGGCCTCGTCAGGCAGGCCGAACTCCCACAGGGGAACTTCGAACTCGAAGGCCTGGGTGTTGTGGGGGTCAAGGTTGACGTGGATCAGGACGAAGTCGTTGCCGGTCTGCTTGCCATAGGACAGGACCTTGTCACTGGATGCGTTGTAGAATTTCACGTTCGTGAAGTCCTGAAGCGCGGGATGCGTTCGGCGCAGCCGGTTCATCAGGCGGATGTCGTCCTGGATGTTGCCGGGCTGGTTCATATCCCAGGCACGGATCTCGTATTTCTCGGAATTGAGGTATTCCTCTTTGCCCGGCACGGGTGCGGCCTCGCAGATCTCGAAGCCGTTATAGACGCCGTAGTTGCCCCCTAGGGTCGCAGCTAGGACCAGCCGGGTGCGGAAACCGGGGCGGCCGCTGGTTTGCAGGAACCGGGGATTGATGTCGGGCGTGTTCACGAAGAAGTTCGGCCGCATGTATTCGCGGCACTCCTCCTGCGTCAGTTCGGTCAGATAGTCGATGATCTCCTGCTTTTCGTTGCGCCAGGTAAAATAGGAATAGGACTGCGAATAGCCCAGCTTCGCCAGCCGCTTCATCACCTTGGGCCGGGTAAAGGCCTCGGCCAGGAAGATCACGCCGGGGTCCTTCCTGCGCACCTCCTCGATCAGCCATTCCCAGAAGGGGAAGGGCTTGGTGTGCGGATTGTCGACGCGGAAGATGCGCACGCCCTGGTCCACCCAGAACAGCACCACGTCGCGCAGCGCATACCACAGCGAGGGGATGGCCCCGCGATAGAAATGGACGTTGACGATGTCCTCGTATTTCTTGGGCGGGTTCTCGGCGAACTTGATGGTGCCGTCGGGGCGCCAGTCGAACCATTCGGGATGTTCGCGGATCCAGGGATGGTCGGGCGAACACTGGATGGCGAAGTCCAGCGCAATCTCCAGCCCGTGATCCTTAGCGGCGGCGATCAGGCGGCGGAAATCGTCGAAGCTGCCAAGCTCGGGGTGGATGGCGTCGTGGCCGCCTGCCTCGCTGCCGATGGCATAGGGGCTGCCCGGCTCGCCCTCCTGCGCGGTCAGGCTGTTGTTGCGGCCCTTGCGGTTGGTCTTGCCGATGGGATGAATCGGCGGGAAATACAGCACGTCGAAGCCCAGGTCGCGGACATAGGGCAGGCGCGCGATCACGTCGTCGAAGGTGCCGTGGCGGTTCACGTCGCCGGACTGGGACCGGGGCATCAGTTCGTACCACGCGCTGAAGGCGGCAGGCTTGCGGTCCACGAAGACCGTCAGCGTCTTGTATTCGGTCAGATTGGTCCGGGGGCCGAACTGCTGCATCAGGGCCAGAACGGAAGGATCGCCCAGCCGGGCGAAGCGGGCTGCATCCACCGACGCGTCGTCCCCGGCAGCCTCGGCATAGGCTGAATCCGCCGCCAGAACCCCGATGACCGTCGCGCGCGCTTCACCCGAGGCATGGCCATCCTCCAACCCGGCCTGCAAAAGCCTGCGGCCTTCCTCCAATTCCAAGGCGATCCTCTGGCCGGCCGCCAGTTTCTTGGTCACCTCCTTGTGCCAGGTCGTGAACAGATCGCGCCAGGCCAGGATCGTGCATTCGTAATAGTCGTTCTCGGAAAACACGACACTGGTGGCCCATCGGTCATTCTCGACCAGGGTCATCGCGGATTCAGAAGCGTCCTCATCACCAGCACGACGCCACAGGATTGCGGCGGCGATCGAGTCATGCCCGTCCGAGAAGATGTCGGCCTCGATGACCGTGGGCTGACCCGCGACGGCCTTGGCAGGAAAGCGGCCGCCATCGATTTCGATCGAGACGCCTTCGATGGCGATACGCTGCGCGGCAAGCGCCCGGAGCCTTGCGTCCGACCTTGCCTCGGGATCCGGCTGCGACCTTGTGCCTGCAGTACCCGGGGCCGCGTCCTGGTGTGTTCCGTTCGTCCCGTTGTTGCCCAGCATGATACCTTCCCTCGCAGCCACATGTCAGGAAAACCGGCTTTGCGCGACAAAGGTTCCTGCACGCTCACGCCCCAGTGATCACCGCCTCGCCTGTAAGCCGTCCGGGGCGCCGATAAGAGGCATCGCGATGTCTTTCACAGCCCCTGGTCTTCACCGGCCATGGGCGTCGCTTGCACCGAAGCGGATCAAGCGAGGCTCAGCCTCATCGCGTCGAAGATGTTGCTGATCTTGCAGGCATAACCCCCGCTTCCGTCCTCGTCGACGGCGTGGAGGATGCCGACAAGCAATCCGTCGCCGGTCATGATCGGGGCGCCGGAGTCGCCCTCGGATCCGAAACGACTGCTGTTGTTGGCGGGGTCGTCGGCATTGAAGGTGATCTGGAAGAGGTCGTGGAAGCCGCCATAGGTGTAGCTTGACATGGTAACCAGGCCGACCGTTCGCCCTGTCGTGCGACCATGCTTCGAGACGATCATGCCATCGACCGGATCGGCGATGCCCTTAATGTCTCCGATCTTCCAGACGTAGTTCCTGAAGCCGGTATCGCTGTCGAGAAGCGCGATGCCGGCATCGATGCTTCCCTCGTAATGAACCTCGCTTGTAGAGGCGACGCCGTTGATCCACCCGACGGGCGCTGGCTGATACACCCTTTGATCCACCGGCGTGATGCCCCCCTTCTTCTGGGGCATCAGCACATGACCTGCAGTCAGAAGATAAGGCGGGTTGTCTGCCGCCGCGATACCAGACTTCGGCCGCTGCCGGACGAAACAACCGATTGTTCCGCAGGCGGTATGCACTGCCATGAAGTCAGCAACGGCAATCTGAATGCCCGCGGCAAGGGGCCGCTCTTTCCATACATAGGGGCCGGACGACATCGGCAACCTCCGTTCCATGTCGATCATCACAAGGCGGCAAAGCAGGAGTTCCGGGCAGCCTTTCAAGGACAGCCGCGTTCAGGGAAACAGTTCCGACAGCAGATCGAGCATAGCAAACCTGCCGGTCGCTTTCCACGGATATGAGGGAGCTTCAGCCTCTTGGCCCGTGATGGCTGGCCCATTGCGGAGCTTCCGAATGCTTGGTGCTTTACGCTCCGAAAGCGGCCCCCAATCGTCTCCAGCCCGTCGCTTGCGCCTCCGATTGGCGGACTTTCCGAAACGGATGCAGGCTGAAGAGCGGCGCGGTTGCTGAAAGCCGGCCATTCGTGGCCTTGCGCGACCGCATCATGGAACGACTGGCGGCGTGTCTTGTTGTTCCTGTCGAAACAGCCCACTGCAGAAAGAACGCGAGAATGGCACAGAACCAGATTGCTGAACACGAACAAGGCCCCGAAGCGACTGCGACCGGGGTCATCGACGATCTCAAGTCCGGGGCCTCCCATCTGGCCGGGCGTGCTGCCGCGACCGTGAACGATACCCTGGAGACAGGACGCGAATATGCCGGCCGCATCCGCGAGGCGGGACAGAACTTGGCCGAAGACGTCTATCAGACAGGGCACCGGAGAGCCGAGGAAGCGGCATTCTATGCGGAACTGGGCTATGAGGAAGTCCGGGACTGGGCGCGCAGCCATCCCTCGCAGGCCCTGGGCATCGCGGCGGGGATTGGCCTTCTGCTTGGCATCCTGGTCGCCCGCCGCTAAGGCCGCCCCGGGTGCCGGCGGCAATCCGCGCTGCGGCGGGCGGGCACGGTGGAAACGAACACCGTCCTGCACGGCCGCACAGCGCGCCGTCTTCTGGCGCATCCTTGATCGCCGGAACCGCTTTTGCGCAGTTTTCCCTGAACTCCCCGGAGTTCCCGACCCAACCAGAACGGATCGCATGACAGGACATTCCTTCAAGGCCCTTGCAGACGCCGAACACCCCCGTCCTGGGCGGACAGCGCGAAGGCGGCGGCTGGGACTTGCCGTTGCGGGCGTTCTGGCGGCCACGGCAGTGGTCAACCACCAGCTTGCAAGGCGGGCGGAAAGGCGCAATCCCCCTGTCGGGCAGTTCATCGAGGTGGACGGGATCCGCCTTCATTACCTGGAACGTGGCGAGGGATCGCCGCTGGTCCTGCTGCATGGCAATGGCAGCATGATCCAGGACTTCGTCTCAAGCGGGCTTGTTGACCTGGCGGCCCGGCGGCACCGCGTCATCGTGTTCGACCGCCCCGGCTATGGGCACAGCCCGCGGCCGCGCGGCCGGGTGTGGAGCCCGCAGGCCCAGGCCGATCTGTTCCAGGCGGCACTCGGGCGGCTTGGCGTGTCGCAAGCCGTGATCCTGGGTCATTCCTGGGGGGCCTCGGTGGCCCTGGCGATGGCGCTGAACCATCCGCAGATGGTCCGGGGCCTGGTCCTCGCCTCCGGCTACTACTTTCCGACCGCGCGGGTCGACATGGCGCTTCTCTCCGGTCCGGCCGTGCCGCTGCTGGGAGACGTCGCACGCCATACCGTCGCGCCCATTGCCAGCAGGCTCATCTGGCCGCTTCTGATGCGCAAGATCTTCGGCCCCGCGCCAGTCCCGGAAAAGTTCAGGGCTTTCCCCGAGGAGATGGCCGTGCGCCCGTCGCAGATCCGGGCCGAGGCCGCGGAGTCGGCCCTCCTGATCCCGTCCGCTGCGGCGATGTGCAAGGACTACGCGTCCCTGACGATGCCCGTGGCCATCGTCGCGGGTGCCCAGGACCGCCTGATCGATCCTGCCGCGCAGTCGCAGCGGCTCCATCAGGCGATTGCCCAAAGCAGTCTCCACCTGGTTCCGGGCTGCGGTCACATGGTACACCAGACCAGTCCGGGTGCGGTGATGGCAGCGATCGACACCGTCGGCGCCCGAGGCGTCTGACAGGCCTGGTTGCGGACCAGCCAGCCTAGACCTTGAGTGATCTTCCTGTGGTGATTTGCCTTAACGGGGCTGCCATGATCAGGTGAACGCTCAGCCATGAAAGGGCGCATCATGACAGAAACGGCAGAAGACCGGCAGTCGGATGAGATTGTCGCCGACCGCATCAGGTTTGCGTGCAACTCGATGGGCATGTCCGATGCCGAAGGCCAGGACATGGCGCGACGTGCGGTAGCGTTGCGGGCGAAGGCGAACACCAGGAGGAGGCCCGATGACTAAGAACACGGACCGGCACGTCCGCGAAGGTTATGGCACACTGTTCGAGGCGGTCTTGCAGGCTTGCGCGGCGGCCGGGCTGAACGAGGAGGCCGCGACGGATATTGCCGTGAGAACAGTGGAGATCGTGCAGGCGGGGAACATGACGCCCTGGCAAGACGATCACCCTCAATGACTGCTCGGCAAGGCAATCCGAACGTGCGACGCGGCGGTTCAGAAGCATTACCAAGGCCTTGCGTTCATATGTCGCAGTTGCCTGTCGGAAACACCTCGGCCCTTAAGGGGAAGGCATCCTGCGTCTTTCCCTAGGGCAGTGCACGTTGCAATGCCGCGATCAGGCGGGACTCGGTGACCGGTTTCCCGACATTCTCGGCCCCCGCCAGGGCTTCACAGCCATCGAAGGCCAGGATGTCATAGGCCGACGAGAGCACGAAAGGGATCCCGAGGTCCCGCAGCCGTTGGGCGACCGGCACCACCGGACGGCCGCGCAGGTTCCCGTCCAGCACCGCGACATCGGGGCGCATGTCGTCCAGCAGGCGCAGCGCGCCTTCCACGGTCCCTGCCGGTCCCAGAACGGTGTAGCCATTGTCCTGAAGCATCATCTGCACATCGAGAGCGATCAGCATCTCGTCCTCGACGACCAGTACCGAAACACCGGCGCCCGGAGAAGATGGAGCGGGCTTGTCAGACATCGGCCAACCGGGAACCGCTATTGGGGAAACGTCAGATCAGCCACAAAACCGTCTTGCCGATAGCTCAGTTCCGCCTGGCCCTTCAGGTCCACTTCCGTGGCAAACCTGATCAGGCACGTCCCGAAGCCGACAGCCTCGGGTGGCGAGGCTTCCGGTCCGTTGCTTTCCCGCCAGCAGAGATGCACCTGGCGCTGGCCGTCCCTGTCCTCGGCAAGGTTCCAGGAGATATCCAGCAGCCCGCCGGGAACCGACAGCGCCCCATGCTTGAGGGCATTGGTGGCCAGTTCATGCAGGATCATCCCCAGGGACATGGCCTGCCTGGGCAGCAGGGCGATGGCCCCCTGCCCGTCCAGCGTGATGGCGCTTGTTTCCTCGAGCCAAGGTTCCATTACCGCGCGCACCAGCTGACCCAGGTCGGCTTCGGCTTCCTGGGTCGAGACGGCCAATGAACGGGCCAGAGCATCGAAGCGGCCGAGGAAGTCGTCGCGGTATTCCTCCGCGCTGCGCCCCTCGACCCCGGTTCGCCGGGCGATCGCCCGCGTCACCGCCAGAAGGTTCTTGATCCGGTGGCCCAGCTCTCCGATCAGGATGTCCTTGTCATCGTCGGCCTGCCGCCTCTCGGTGGCGTCCACGATGGTGAAAAGCAGGATGCGCTGGCCGCTGTCGGGGTGGCTCAGACGCTGGGCACTGACCAGCATGGTGCGCGGGCCGATATGGGGAAACTCTGCCCGCACCTCGTAGTCGATGACCGAGGTGCTTCTCGGGATCACCTGATCAAGCAGAAGGCGCAACTCCGGGATGTTCCATTGACCGTTGCCAAGATCGGCCAAGGCAGTCCCGATCGTCTCGTCCCGGCTTGTCGAGAAGGTCTTGTAGAAGGCCGGGTTGGCGGTCAGGACCCTGAAATCGTCATCCAGCACCACCAACGGATCGCGCAGCGTGTTGACGATGCTGACAGCCTGGACATGCGAGCCGCGCAACAGGCGGTAGAGTTCATCAAGATCCAAGAGATGCCTCCGCAGGGTGTTCGCAAGGGCAAGGGATAATATGGTTCAAACACCTTTGGCAGACAATTGGGTCCTTTTCCTCAACAACGCGCATGGCACCCTGGCCCCGTGTCTTGCCCGCGACCCGGGCTTCAACGGCAGGTCCATGCCTTCAGCGAAACATCAGCCACGTCGCCTCTGGAAAGGACCTGCAATCCTTGCCCGCGACGCCGCCTTGATCGAAGGCCCCGGGCCGAAGCTCCCGATGGCGTTCGGATCGAGGCTGTTATTATAGTGCGCCATTTGCAGCTGAATCGATGCAGGAATACGCATGCACGGCCACCATAACGAGGCTCTTGTCTTTCTGGCACTTCTGATCGCAGTGGTCGCTTCCTATACCGCGCTGGATCTTGCAGGCCGCTTTGGTGCCGCAGCCACTCGATCCGCACGGGCGGTTTGGCTCGCAGGCGCCGCGTTCTCGCTTGGCGGGGGCATCTGGTCCATGCACTTCGTGGCGATGCTGGCCTATTCGATGCCGGGGATGCAGCCGTCCTATGACCTGGGGCTGACGACACTCTCGTTTTTCCTCGCGGTCGGGGCGACCGGAGTTGGCTTCTCGATCGTGGGCCATGTGCGCCAGCGTGCGCTCGCGCTTCTTCTCAGCGGTCCGCTCATGGGCTTCGGGATTGCCGCGATGCACTATACGGGCATGGCGGCCCTGCAGATCCCCATGAGCGTCAGCTATGATCCGGCCTGGGTGGCGATCTCGCTTCTGATCTCGATCACCGCTGCCACGGCCGCACTGTGGCTGGCCTTCATGAACACGGGTCAGGTCGAGAAATTCATAGCCGCCGTGGTCATGGGCGCCGCCATTTCGGGGATGCACTTCTCGGGAATGCACGCGGCTGTCTTTTCTCCGCTTCCAGGCGGCGAAAGCATCGGCATGCACAGCGTGAATCACGAAGGGCTTGCCGCCGGGATTTCGGCCATCACCTTCGTGATCCTGTCCCTCGCCCTGATTGCGGCCACCCTGGACCGTCGCATGGCACAGCAAAGCCGAAGGGAAGCGGAACTTCTGAAGGCAAGCGAGGAGCGTTTCCGGCTGCTCTACCGCCGGACGCCGCTTCCCTTGCATGCCGTTGATCGCGATGACCGGATCCTGGACATCAGCGACGCCTGGCTTGCCCTGCTGGGCTTTGACCGCGACCAGGTCATCGGCCGTCCCGTCTGGGAGTTCATGACGCCCGCTTCCGCACAAGATCGGATGAAAGCCACCCGATGGCCGCTTGAAGAAACCGAACGGATCCACAAGGTCCAGGCGGCCCTTGTCAGCAGGTCGGGAAAGGTGATCGAAGTGGAAATCGCCCGCCGGATCGAAGTGGACGCCAAGGGAGAGTTTCTGTCCTGCATCGAGGGCCTGGTCGATGTCACGGCCCGCAACGAGGCCGAGATCGCGCTCAGGCAGACGCAGAAGATGGAGGTGCTGGGGCAGCTGACGGGCGGCGTGGCGCATGATTTCAACAACCTGCTTGCGATCATTCTGGGAAACCTGGAGTTGCTGCGGAAGGGAAACACCGACGCCCAGCGCGCCCGGCAGCTGATCGAAGTCGCCATTCAGGGCGTGCAGAGAGGCTCTATGCTGACGCAGCGCATGCTGGCCTTCGCGCGCCGCCAGACATTGGCACCCGAGCCGGTGGACGTGATTGCCCTGATCAACGGCATGGTTGACCTTCTGCAGCGGTCCCTGGGACCTCAATACGAATTGCAGCTTCCCCAAGCCGATCTCGTCGCCGTTGCGAACGTCGATGAAAACCAGTTGGAGATGGCGCTTCTGAACCTGATCGTCAACGCACGCGACGCCATGCCGGAAGGAGGCCTGATCAAGGTCATCGTGGAAACCCTGGGCACCGACCCATCCTCGCGGCAGATCGCCGTCAAGGTCGTCGATCATGGTTCCGGCATGGATGCCGAAACCCTGGCTCGCGCGACAGACCCCTTCTTCACCACCAAGGGTCCGACGAAGGGCACCGGGCTTGGCCTCTCCATGGTTCACGGCTTCGCGGCCCAGTCCGGCGGCCGTCTCCACCTCTCCAGCACGCCGGGGGAAGGAACCGAAGCAACGATCCTGTTGCAGGCAGCAGAGGCACCAGTCGTTGCCGAGCCGGTTCGGACATTCCCCGAACAGGCGCCCGCACAAAAGGCGTCGTCCACGATCATGGCCGTGGACGACGACCTGCTGGTCCTGATGAACACCCAGGCCATGCTCGAGGACATGGGGCATCGGGTCATTCCCGCGCATAACGGAGAGGAGGCCCTCCGCCTCCTCGACAAGACCGGCGACGTTGATCTTGTGATCACCGACCAGGCGATGCCGCGGATGACGGGTTTGCAGCTTGCCGAAGCCATTCAGGTTCGGCACCCGAACCTGCCGGTGATCCTTGCCACCGGCTATGCAGAGCTTCCCACGGATCATCCCAACATCGCGTTCAAGCTCGACAAGCCCTACTTCCAGGCCCAACTGGAGAAAGCGGTGCTTGAGGCGCTGAGGTCGAGGCAAGACCCGAAGGTCATTCCCTTCAAGCTTCCCGCGAGCTGATCTGCATGGCGCACCGGGCGCCCGGTTCGGCTGGCGCGCGTCGCAGTCGGCCGACGCACGCTTGCAGCCATCTTGCGGCACAGGCGGAACAACCGCCCAGTCCCAGGGTTGTGGTTCAGGAGGAACCATCATGACCCGTGAACGGCCCAAGCAACCCAATCCAGCCACCGATCCCCCGCGCCAGCATGGTCAGGGCGACCATGAGGGCGTTCCTCATTCCCCCGAGGAATTCGATGTCATGAACCCGGCGAAGACCGGCAAGACACCCGGCAACCCGCAGGAGAACCAGTAACCCGGCCTGCGGGATTGCCGGGCGGTCAGCGTCCTTTCCGCGCCGGCCCCGCGCGCCAGGTCCCGCCCGGACAGATCATCCGGGCCGGGCGGGTTCCTTTTGCGTGATGAGACGGGCCGTGTTCTGACGGGACAGAAAGCTCCATAGCCAGTTGATGGCGACAGCCAGCCGCGACCTGACGCCGATCAGATAGTAGATATGGGCGATGCCCCAGATCCACCAGGCCAGCCAGCCCGTCAGGCGAATGCGGCCAAGATCGATCACTGCGGCATTGCGCCCGATGGTGGCCAGATTGCCCTGATGGACATAGCGGAAGGGCTTAGGGATCGGCCTTCCGGCCAGCCGTGCCTTGATCAGGGCCGCTGCATACCTGCCCTGCTGCTTGGCCGCCGGTGCCAGTCCGGGCACCGGCTTGCCGTCCATCTCGACATGGGCGGTGTCGCCCAGCACGAGGATCCGGGGATCGCCAGGCAGCGTCAGGTGCGCATCGACCATCACCCGTCCCGCGCGGTCGGCCGGTGCCGCCAGCCATTCCGCAGCCGGCGAGGCCTGCACTCCGGCAGCCCAGATCACCGTCCGGCAGGGAACCGGGCTTTCGCCGATGGTGACCTCCAGGGGCGAGATGCCGGTCACCGGCTGCCCGGTCAGGACCTGCACGCCGCGTCGCTGCAAGGCCGCCGCTGCGTAATCGGACAACCCCTGCGGAAAGACCGGCAGGACACGCGGCCCCGCCTCGATCACCATGATCCGCGCGGTGCGCGTGTCGATGCGCCGGAACTCCCGTGGCAGGACGCGATGCGCAAGATCGGCCACGATCCCGGCAAGTTCAACCCCGGTCGGCCCGCCGCCGATGATGGCAAAGGTCAGGTTCGCGTCGCGTTCCGCCGGATCATGGGTCAACTCCGCCCGCTCGAAGGCCAGAAGCAGGCGGCGGCGGATGGTGGTCGCGTCCTCCAGGGTCTTCAGGCCCGGCGCATGGACCTCCCATTCGTCATGGCCGAAATAGGCGTGGCGCGCGCCTGTCGCCAGCACCAGGGTGTCGAAGGGCACCGGGTCCGCGTTATCCAGCACCACCTGACCGGCAGTCCGGTCTATGCCTGTCACGCGCGCCAGCAGGGTCACGACGTCGGGCCGGTGGCGCAATACCCGGCGGATCGGCCAGGCAATCTCGGATGTCGCCAGAAGCGTGGTCGCAACCTGATACAAAAGCGGCTGGAACAGGTGATGGTTGCGCTGGTCGATCAGCGTGATCGCGCAATCGGCACCCGCCAGATCCTTCACCAGCTGCAAACCGGCAAAGCCAGCCCCGACAACGACGACGCGATGTTTCACAATGGCCTCCGGGAAACGTGTCCTTGACTAGAACCTTCGACAGCGCCGATTGTTTCGGTGAACCTGGCGCTTGAAGACATTTTGCCGTCTGCCGCGAAGACTGACGCAGACTGACCTTCGTCCATCCGAACCCGCGTTCCCGTTTCCAACCGGAACGGCGCCCGTGGTCATGCAGCCCCCACTCAACCGCCTTGGGCGTCGAGGAACATTTTGGCACCGGTCGGGGTTCGACTGCGAAGGATCCTGGAGGCACCATGCAGGACGACGAACACATTCGCCATCGCGCGTATCAGATCTGGGAAGCTGAAGGACGCCCCGAGGGCCGCGAGGCCCAGCATTGGGCGCAGGCCAAGGCCGAGCTTGGCGAAAGCGGCATCCCGAACAACAATGCGCCCGTTGAAGAAGAGGAAGACCGCGGCCTGTCCGAACTTCCCCCCGACATCGCTCCAGAGGACCACGGTCGAGCAGATGGGCGCATCATAGAAGCCGGCGAAGGCGGAACGGCCGGTGGACCTGATGAAGCGGAAGAAGCACTGGCATCGGGTGGTCCAGATGCAGGGGAAGGCCGCTGAGGCGCCACGCCATGCCGGGGTGCCGATCTCAGGTCAGCCGTCGGCAGCCGTGGCCAGTTCCCGCCGTTTGCCATCGGCAGGCTTCGCCGCAATCATGCGAAAGGCACTTGCGGGCTGCGATCTGCGGGGTTCAGGCGGTCCGCTGTCGGAACTGCTGACACAAGTGCAGCCCCAGCCTGAACGGACCCTTGCCACCGCAACGATGCCTGCGATTTCACATGTCGCCTCGTCCCAGGGTGAAGTGACGCTCTTGGAGCGGATAACACCTTCCGGGCTGCGGGCCACCGTGCCGGGTCAGGTGGATCGACCGTCACCCGGGGCGGGGGCTTCGCTCTGGAACGTCCGTGGGGTGCAAGGGTGGTGTTTCTCCTCGACCAGTTCGGACCGCAGCAGGGTGTTGATGTCGCGCTTCAACGCCGCCCTCCGGTCGTTCTTCAAATAAACCGAGCGCGCCAGCGCGATGAATTCCGCATCGAATTGGGCGGCGGCTTCCTTGGCGCGAATGTCGTCCTCGATCTGCCACAATTCCAGGTTCACCCGGCGCAGGCTGTCGATCAGGACGGCAAGGCCCGGCTGCGGCAGGACTGGTTCTGCAACATCGCGCAGCAAGACAAGTTCGCGGTCCACGTTGGCGCGGGCGGCAGTGTCGGAGATGCGGACCGCCTTGATTTCCAGGATGGTGATCTTGTCCAGAAGCTCGCCCCAGGATACGGGGGCCAGCGGCGCAGGGCGGAACTGGGGGGTCATGCTCATTTCCCTTCTGCAGGCTGAAACCGGGGCACGCGATCCAATGCCGCGACCGCCCTGCCGATCACGCCAGCCCAATCTCCGGGCGCGGACTGGCGCCAGACGCGCATCGTCGGATACCAGGGGGTGCATTCGGCCTGGACGGGCCAGCGCCAGTCGGGGTCGTGCCGGGCCAGCAGCCAGACCGGCCGTTCCAGGATTCCGGCCAGATGGGCGATCATGGTGTCCACCGTGACGACAAGGGCCGATCCGGCCACAAGCTGCGCCGTTTGCAGGATGTCCAAGGGGCAGCCCTCCGGGTTCAGGACCGGAAGCGCGGTCGGCCCCGGCATCAGGGACAGCGCCGGGCCTGTGCAGAAGGGCGCAAACATGGCCTCGGGCGCGGATCGCCGGGCGTCCCAATCGCCCGCGCCCCAGCACAGCCCGACCGTGTCGGGCGGCAGTGCGGCGGGCGCAACGACGTCCAGCGCGGGAAACGGCGCGTCCGACGGGCCGGCGCGCAAGGCAAGCGGCAGTTCCATGATCTCGATGTCGCAATCCTGCGGCGGCAGGGGCCGCGCCACATCGAAGGGGACCAGCCGGTCGATGCCGGGAAAGCCCCGGAACAGCGGCACCAGATGGGGCTGAATCTCGACAGTAACTCGCGCCGCCCGCCTTGCCAGCAGGGGCAGTAAGCGCGAGAACATCAGCGTGTCGCCCAGCCCGTGATAGCATCGAACCAGCACATCCCGCCCTTCGAAGGGACGGCCATCCCAGACCCAGCGGAGATGGTAGGGCTGGCGAGGGTCGTCGCGTGTCGCCGGGTCGCGACGAGCCAGTTCCTCGGCCGCGATGGCCCAGGCGGCAGGAAAGTCGCCACGCCGCATGGCAGTGGTCCAGGGATCGCGATCGGTCATGGCACCCGTCTCGCCCGGTCCTGGTGGCCGGTCCCCTGCGGCATGGCGCGCATCCATGGCCCTAACCGACAATCCCGGCCGCAGCGGGCTTGGCCGCCGCCAGTTCCGCCGCGAACCACGCGCAGGTCGCCTCTAACCCTTCAGCCAGCGGCACCTGCGGCGCCCAGCCCAGCAGCACGCCGGCGCGGCTGATGTCAGGGCGCCTGCGGCGCGGGTCGTCCACCGGCAGCGGGCGATGAACGACGGGCGCACGCGTGCCGGTCAGGGCCAGGACATGGCCCAGCAATTCGTTCACCGTCATCTCGGCGGGGTTGCCCAGGTTCACGGGCTCCATCCCGTCGATCTCGGCCTCCATCAGCGCCATCAGCCCGGCCACCATGTCCGAGACATAGCAGAACGAACGCGTCTGGCTGCCGTCGCCATAGACCGTCAACTCGTCCCCGCGCAGCGCCTGGCAGATCAGGTTCGACACCACGCGCCCATCGCCCGGGTCCATGTTGGGACCATAGGTGTTGAAGATGCGCGCCACGCGCACCTGCGCCCGGCCTGCGCGCGCATAATCGAAGGCCAGCGATTCTGCCGCGCGCTTGCCTTCGTCATAGCAGGCGCGGGGGCCGGTGCAGCTGACATTGCCGCGGTAATTTTCGGCCTGGGGATGGATCTCGGGGTCGCCGTAAACCTCGCTGGTCGAGGTCAGCAGGAAGCGCGCCTTGGCAGTCTCGGCCAGCCGCAGCAGGTGGTTGGTGCCGACCACGTTGGTCATCATCGTGTGTTCCGGGTCGCGCTGGTAATGCGGCGGAGAGGCCGCGCAGGCCAGGTTCCAGACGCGCGTGATGCGCGGGGCCAGGCGCAGCAGTTCCGCCGGCAAGGGCTGGGTGATGTCGTGGCGCAGGAAGCGGAACCGGAGCTGGCCCTCCAGCGCCCGCAGGTTCGAGGGGCGAGAGGTCTGCAGGTTGTCAAGGCACAGGACCGACTCCCCCCGGTCCAGAAGCGCGCGGCACAGATGCGATCCGATGAAGCCCGCGCCCCCCGCGACGACGTTCAGCGACAAGGGTTGCACAGTTCCGCGAGGGTCACGATCCAGGTTGGTCTGTTTCCTCATGCTGCTTATCCCTCCGCTGTTTCGACTGGACGGGTGCCAGCCTTGTGTTGCGCCGCATCGGTCAGATGCGCCTCCAGTTCCGCCGCGCGATGGTCGGACGAATGCGCGGCTTCGATCCGCGCCCGTGCCGCGCGGCCCATGGCCCCGGCGTCACGGCCCAACGCCGCCAACACGTCAGCCGCGCTATCGGCCAGCACGATTTCCTCTCCGGGCCGGAACAGCGTCTCGATCCCGTCCCACCTGTCCGAGATGATGGGCGTGGCGCAGGCTCCGGCCTCGAACAGGCGGACGGAAGGCGAGTATCCCGCCCGGATCATGTCGGCCCGCGTCACGTTCAGCGTGAAGCGGCTGGCGGAATAGAAGGCGGCGTGGTCGGTGGGCGGGCAATGCTCGATCCGTTCGACATTGGCGGGCCAGTCGATATGGGCGGGATATTGCGGCCCGGCTACGACGAAGCGCAGGTCGGGGCGCTGGCGCGCGGGTTCCAGCAGCAGCCGTTCCAGCGTGGGCTGGCGGTCGTCGCTGTAGGTGCCCAGATAGGACAGGTCCCAGCGGGTGGGCACGTCGCGCGGGCCATACAGGTCCAGATCGACCGAGCAATACAGCGCCCGCGCCATGGGCGAGCCATAGCGGCCCTCGATATGCCGCAGCGTCGGGCCGCCGGTGAAGGACAGGTAGACATCGAAGCCGGGGATGACGGCGGGCGAGAGGTATTCGAAATCGCCCCGCTCCAGCTTGGCCAGCGTCACCGGCGTGTCGATGTCGTAGAAGCCCGTCGTGCCGCGCGCCCAGTCTTGCACCCGGCGGGACACTTCGACCCCGTCGGGGACATAGCTGCCGACGATCACCGCATCCGCCGCAGCGATCTCCTTGCGCCAGACGTCCAGGCCGGGAAGGTCCGCATAGAACTCCAGCCGGCACCAGTCGGGGTCGCTCAGGTCGCGCTGGCTGGCATACCAGGGCACGTCGCGCTCCAGGAACAGCACCTCGTGCCCGCGCCGGGCAAAGGATTTCAGCAGGGCGCGGAAGGTGGTGGCGTGGCCGTTCCCCCAAGACGACGACAGCGACAGGCCAAGGACGACCAGCTTCATGCCGCCATTCCCTTTGCCTGCGCGCGCAGCAGCGCGTCCACCTGCGCACCGCGCAGGGCATAGGTGTGTTCCGCCTTGACCCGCGCCAGCGCGGCCTGGCCGATTTCCTTTGCGCGCTCGGGCGTCAGCGCCGCCAGGTGGTCGGCCACGTCCTGCCCGTCGCGGGCGACCAGGACTTCGCGATCCGGGGTCAGGAATTGCTCGATCCCTTCCCAGGCGTCGGTGATCAGGCAGGCGGCGGCGCCGGCGGCCTCGAAGACGCGGGTGGCGGGGGAAAAGCCCACATGCGCCATGCTGTCGCGGGCAACGTTCAGGACGGCCAGCGGCGTGCAGTTGAAGGCGTTGTGCTCATGCGTATAGACATGGCCCAGGTGGCGCACGTTGGGGGGCATGGGCTTGCTGTCCCAGCCGTTGCCGCCGATCAGGAAGCTGCGGTCTGCCAGCATCGCGGCGGGTTTGAGGAAGAACTCCTCGACCCGCGCCTCGCGGTCGGGCAGGCGGTTGCCCAGGAAGGCAAGGTCCGAGGCGAATTTCGGATCAGCGGGCGCCGGGTGATGGGTCGCGGGGTCCAGCGCGTTATAGACCGGCTCGCACAGCTTCGCGCCGAAGCCGCGATAGGCCTCCACCACCGGGGGACCGCCGCCATAGGTCAGCACCATGTCGAGGCCGGGCAGCGCCTGGCGCACGGGATGGCTGGCATCCGCGCGCATCTCATCCAGGGTCGCCGCCGCGTCCACGTCCCAGAAGATCTTCAGCGCGCCGGGGCGGGCAGTGGCGACCACGCCCTCCAGCAGTTCGCGGTCGAACACGCCGACACCATTGGCCTTGACCACGATGTCGGCCTGCGCCGCCTCGGCCAGGACGCCGCGCATGGCGTCCTCGGTCGCGGGATAGACGACCGACCGGCACCAGTCGGGCGGGTCGATGTCGCGGTGCTTCTGCCGGTCGAAGGCATCGGGTTCATAGAAGGTGATCTGGTAGCCGCGCTTGGCCAGTTCCCCCAGCACGCCGCGGTAATAGGTGGCAGCACCGTTCCAGTAGGACGACAGAAGGCTGGATCCGTAGAAGGCGATCTTCATGCCGCGGAGGCTCCTTGGTTCAGGCCGAGCTGGGCGGCGATGGACAGCAGTTCCTGCGCGCGATGGGCGCAGGTGTGGCGGGCGCGGATGGTTTCCAGCCCATGCGCCACAAGCGAGGCGCGCAGGTCGGGGTCATGCGCAAGGTCGCGCAGATGGGCGGTCATTTCCGCCCCGTCGCGGGCGAACAGGAAGTCTTGGCCGGGGCGGAACAGGTTCTCGCTGTCCTGCCACGGGGCCGAGACAAGGGGGATGCCGCAGGCCAGCGCCTCGAAGACGCGGATGGTCGGGATGCCGGGCAGCATCGTGGTATAGAAGCGCCGGGGCACGTGGACCGTCGCCATGTGGCGGGCGAAGATCTCGGGCGCTGCGGCATTCGGCGCCCAGCCGTGATAGTGGACGCCATAGCGGTCCAGCGTCGCCAGCGCCTCGGCCGGGTAGCGGACGCCGTAGATGTCGAGCGGCAGGCCCGCATCGCGGCCTGGGCGGAACAGGAAGCTTTCCAGCTCCTCGGTCCGCTCTCCGTCGCCCCAGTTGCCGATCCAGACCAGGCCCTCGCGGTTGGTTTCCTGCGCGGGCGGGTGGAACAGGCGGGTGTCGGCGGCTTCGTGCCAGGTCCAGACGCGATCGCCCCAACCCCAGCGGCGATAAACCTGCGCCAGCGTCTCGCCAAAGGCCAGCACGCCGTCGAAGCCCGACAGGTCGAAGGCGCGGATCGCCTCGGGGTCGCTGACGGCGCGGTGATGGGTGTCGTGGAACAGCAGCTTGAAGCGGGCACCCCCCTTGCGCGCCTTCCCCAGGGTCGCGGCCAGCACCGGGTCGTTCCATTCGTGGACGATCACCAAGTCGGCATCGCCCGCCAGATCCACCGGATCGGCGGCAGGGTCATAGGTTTCGACCGACAGGTCGGGATAGTTCCGGCGGAAGGGATCAAGCCCCGTCTGGCCATGGTCGCGCAGCAGGTTCTCCAGGCTCCAGGCGCCTTGCGGTTCCAGGGCGCGGACATGGTGGCCCAGGGCGGCCAGTTCCCGCAGCACGCCGCGCAGGAAATGGGCGTTGCCGTGGTTCCAGCAGCTTTGCAGCGAATGGGTGAAATAGACGATCTTCATGCGGCTTGGGTCCGTCTGCAAAGGGCGTCGCGATAGATTTCCGTCATCGCTGCTGCGGTGGCGGCGGGGGTATAGCGAGCGGCGAGGCTTCGGGCGGCCTTGCCCTGCGCGGCATGGCGCGAGGGATCGACCAGAAGCGCGCCGATGGCATCGGCAAAGCCCTGCGCGTCGCCGGGCGCAATGAAGGTGGCGGCGCCGTCCCAGAGTTCGCGGAACGTGGGAATGTCCGACAGCACCAGCGGGCATCCGGCTTGCGCAGCTTCCAGCACGGCCAGGCCGAAGGGCTCGAACCGCGCGGCGCTGGCGAAGACGGGGCGGCGGGCGAGCCAGTGGCCGATGATCTCGGCCGGAAGCGGGCCGGTCGCTTGCAGATGCGCGGGCGTGACAGTGGCCCCATGGGGCGCGCGGGTGGCGCCGATGGCGACAAAGGGCGCGTCCAGCCGGGCCGCCGTGGCGTCCAGGGTGGCGCTGTCCTTGGCCTCGTCCCAGAGCCGCCCGATCGTCAGCGCGCCGTGGAAGGGCTGCGCGTCCGGCAGGGGCAGGGCCGTGCGGCCGTTGTGGACCGCCAGGGGCGTCACCGGCAGGCCATATCGCCGCGCTGTCGCCTCGGCATAGGCGCGGGTCGGCGCCACCACGCGATCCGCCGCGCGTAACCCTTGGCCCACCAGGTCGGGCAGCCAGGCCAGCGCAGGGTCCACCGCCCCGCCGCGCGCCGCGTCCCACCAGGTGCCCAGGCAGCCGTGGTTCACCGCCACGACCGGCTGGTCAAACCGTGCCACGGCCAGCGCGGGGGCGTTCAGATGCACCAGATCCGCCCCGGTTTCGCGGGCCAGCCGCGCCACCGCATCCGCCGCCGCCAGCACCGGCGCGGGGCCGGGGCTGAGCCAGTCCAGCGGCAGGCCGATGTCCAACAGCGTCACGCCCGCCGCATCCACTGCGGCGCGCTGATCCGCATCCGGTGCGGGGCCCAGCACGGCCAGCACCACCTGGGCGTCCAGCGCCCCGGCCAGTTCCAGCGCATACTGCCAGACGCCGCCGACCGCGTCGGTGGTCATCAGCACCCGCATCATGCCGATTTCGCCAGGGGCTGGCCGATGGGCAGGTTGATCCCGCCCTCGGAGGCCAGCCATTGCGCCAGCCGGGTCACGCCGTCCTGCCAGTCCACCTTGGTCGAAAGGCCAAGCGCCTGATCCGCCGCGCGGGTATCGGCCACGAAATACCGCTGGTCGCCCGCGCGCCAGTCGGCATAGGTGATGTCTACGGGTCGGTCGATGATCCGGCCCACGAAGTCCAAAAGCTGGCGCAGGCTGACCGCGTTGCTCGGCCCGCCGCCCAGGTTGAAGACCCGGCCCGAGACCTGGTCGATGCGGTTCCAGGCGGCCAGATAGGCCTCGACCGCGTTCGACACGTCCAAGATGTCGCGCACCTGGCAGCCGTCGCCGTAAAGCGTGATCCCCTGGCCCTTCAGCGCGCGGATCAGGAAATGGGCGACCCAACCCTGGTCCTCGGTCCCCATCTGGCGCTGGCCATAGATGCAGGACATGCGCAAGACGCAGGTGGGCACGCCGAAGCTGCGGGCATAGTCCAGCACATATTGGTCCGCCGCGCCCTTGGAACAGCCATAGGGGGTGTGGAAGTCCAGCGGGCGGGCCTCGCCAATGCCAT
The DNA here is from genome assembly GCF_030846195.1 of Paracoccus yibinensis. Classification (GTDB taxonomy): domain Bacteria; phylum Pseudomonadota; class Alphaproteobacteria; order Rhodobacterales; family Rhodobacteraceae; genus Paracoccus; species Paracoccus yibinensis. The sequence goes on along the minus strand of NZ_JAVCWH010000013.1, from coordinate 11,003 downwards.
GGGCGCGCACGTCGCTGTCGGTGGGCTTGTAGGCCTCGCCTTCCAGCGCGAAGTCGAGGTCGGCCAGATCGCCATAGACCTTGTTGGTCGAGGCGAAGACCAGCGGCGTGCCGTCACCCTTGGCGCGCAACGCCTCCAGCAGGTTCATGGTGCCGATCAGGTTGATCGTCATGTCCTCGACGGGCTCGACCATGCTGGTGGTCACGGCGACCTGGGCGGCCAGGTGGAAGACCACCTTCGCCTGCTGCGCCGCCTGTGCCATGCGGGCCGCGTCGCGGATGTCGGCCTGGATGTGGGTGATCCGGTCGCCGTGGCGCCCTTGCAGCCAGGCGAGGTTCCGCTCGACCCCCGGGCGGCTCATCGCGTCATAGACGATGACCCGGTGCCCGTCGCCGGCCAGCCGGTCGGCCAGGTTCGAGCCGATGAAGCCTGCGCCGCCGGTGACCAGCACCGGGCGCGGATCGGCGGATGCGTCGGACCTGGCCATCACGCCACCAGCCCGCGCTTGTCGAGTTCCGCCCGCATCTTTTCCACGTTGTCCACGGCGGTCTGGCTGGCGACCCATTCGGCCAGTTCGGCCAGCCCCTCGCGGAAATCCGTCTGCGCGGTGAAGCCCAGCTTTTCCGCCGCAAGCGTGGTGTCGCAGAAGCAGTGGCGGATGTCGCCGATCCGGGCCTTGCCAACGAGCTGCGGCTCCAGCGCATTGCGGCCCATGGCGCGACCCAGTTCCTGCGCGACCTCGGTCACAGACCGGTCGTGGCCCGAGCCGATGTTGAAGGTGCCGCCCGCCGCCTGCGGGAGCGACAGCGATTCCGCAAAGGCACGGGCCACGTCGGAGACATGGACGAAATCGCGGCGCTGCTCGCCATCCTCGAAGATCATCGGCGCCTGGCCGTTGAGGTAACGCGAGGCGAAGATCGCCAGCACCCCGGTATAGGGGTTCGACAGCGCCTGGCCGGGGCCGAAGACGTTGAACAGCCGCAGGCAGACGCCCTCGATCCCATAAGGGGCGGTCATGATATGGGTGGTGCGTTCCTGCACGAACTTGTTCAGCGCATAGATCGACGCCAGGTTCGGACGCTTCCATTCCGGCGTGGCGACCGGGGTCAGCGGGTGGCCCTGGGCGTCGGTCGGATCCCACTGCTTCAGCCCGTCACGGATGCCCACGCGCTCGGCATCCTCGACCATCGCGCCGTCGGCGTCGCGGTAAAGCCCCTCGCCATAGATCGACATGGACGATGCCGTGACCACGCGGCGCACGGGATTGTCGATCAGCTTCTCGAACAGGACGGCGGTGCCCACGTCGTTGGTGGAGGTATAGCGTTCGACCTCGTACATGGACTGGCCCACGCCGACCTCGGCGGCCAGGTGGATCACGCTGTCCACGCCCTTCAGCGCGCGGGCCACGGCGTCCCCGTCGCGCACGTCGCCCTGGATGAATTCGGCGTCCCGGTTCAGCGCATCGGGGCGGGAGGCGCCTTCGCCATGGACCTGCGGGATCAGGGCATCCAGCACCCGCACCTGGTGGCCGCGCCGCAGCAGCTCGTCGGTGACGAAGCGGCCGATGAAGCCCGCGCCGCCGGTGATCAGAACCTTTTCCATCGTGTCCCCCGTTCTCTGATCGAGAAATTGCAACTGTTTCAGTCCTGTGGTGTTAAAGCTTCCATGCGGATTTTGTTCCCTCATCACCTTCATCTTTGTTGCTTGGCCTGCCTGCGGTCCGTCCGGGCCGCCGCATGAGCGTGCTGGTGGGACTGGTCCGCCATGGCGCGCATGACGACCTGGGCACCTGGCTAAGCGGGCGGAGCCGCGACATCGCGCTGAACACAGCGGGGCGCGAGGAGACGGCGGCGCTGGCGGGACGGCTGGCGGAGCGGGGTGTCACGGGCATCGCCACCAGCCCCCGCCGCCGCACGGTCGAAACCGCGGCGATCCTGGGCCAGGGCATGGGCCTGGTCCCGGTCCGGGCGGAAGGGCTGGACGAGATCGACTTCGGCGCCTGGTCCGGCGCGCGGTTTGCGGACCTGGACGGTGATCCTGCCTGGCAGCATTGGAACGCGGCACGAGCGACCGCGCCCACGCCGGGCGGCGAGACGATGACCGGTGCCGTGTCGCGTGCAATGGCCCATCTGGACGGGCTTGCGCGGCAAGGGGGCGGGCCGGTTCTTTGCGTCAGCCATTGCGACGTCATCCGGGGCGTGATCGCCCATGCTCTGGGCCTGTCGTTGGACAACATCCTGCGCTTCGATATCGACCCGGCATCGGTCAGTTGGGTCATGGCGCATGGACAAGGCAAGGCCCATGTCCTAACCATAAATGGCAGGGAATAACGGAACGCATAATGAACACAACGCAGATTGCCCAGAAAGCAGAAGGACTTGGCCCCTGGTTCCAGAACCTGGATCTGAAGGGCGTCAGGACCGCGCCAGCGCATTTCCTGGGCGATTATCCTGCGGATAAGTTCTCTCGTTTCTCGCATCTGGTGCCCGCCGATCTGACCGGAAAGACGGTGCTGGACATCGGCTGCAACGCCGGCTTCTACAGTTTTGAAATGCGCCGCCGGGGTGCCGCCCGCGTCCTTGGCATCGACACCGACGCCCGCTATCTGGCCCAGGCCCGTTTCGCGTCCGAGGTGCTGGACATCGACAAGGTCGAGTTCCGGCAGATGGGCGTCTATGACGTGGCGGCCCTGGGCGAACGCTTCGACCTCGTGGTCTTCATGGGGGTGCTGTACCACCTGCGCCACCCGCTTCTGGCGCTGGATCTGATCCGCGAACACGTCGCGGGCGACCTGATGCTGTTCCAGACGTTGACGCGCGGTTCCGACAGCGTGGCGCAGCCCGCCGCCGACTACGATTTCAGCGAGGACGCGCAGTTCCAGCAGCCCGACTGGCCGCGCATGGCCTTCATCGAGCATCAGTGGGCGCATGACTGGACCAATTGGTGGGTCCCGAACCGCGCGGGCGTCGAGGCGATGCTGCGCGCCTCGGGCTTTGCGGTGGATGCCGGACCCGCCGACGAAGTTTACCTGTGCCGCACCGCGCCGGTGCCATTCGCCCAATACGGACCGCACGCGGTCTATCCCAGCCAAGGAGGTGCCGCCCGATGATCGAAGCCGCGATGATCTGGAACGAGCCGAACAACAAGTCCCACTGGGATCCCGAACTCGACCCGGACTGGTCGCGCTTTGCCCAATGCGTGACGCTGGCGGGGCAAGCGATCCGCGACGTGAACCCGGGTGTGACCCGCGTGCTGGGCGGCATGTCGCCCATTGACCCCTTGTGGGTGCAGCGGATGGAAGGGCATGGCGCGCTGGATCATGTGGACGTGGTCGCGGTCCACGGCTTTCCGCTGGACTGGAACCTGTGGCAGATCCACGAATGGCCCGCCAAGGTGGCCGAGATCGAGGCCGTCACCGACAAGCCCGTCTGGGTCACGGAAGTGGGCGTGGGTTCCTTCGGCGCCGAGGAAGTGCAGGTCTTCGGCGTGCAGAAGACCGCCGAGCTGCTGGTCGGCCGCGTGCCGCGCATCTTCTGGTATTCGCTGTTCGACCTGCCGCAGGAATGGGGCGCCACAACGCGGCACCGCGAGGCCGAGGGTTCCTCCTATTACCGCCATTTCTACATGGGCCTGATCCGCGCCGACGGCACGCCCAAGCCGGGGCTGGAGGCCTATGCGCCCCACGCCGCCGACATGGGGCTGATGCAGTGGTTCCATTACCAGGATCCGCGCCTGGACGACGCGGTGGCCTGGATGAAACGGCTGGGCGTGCGGCACCTGCGCACCGGCCTGTCCTGGGCGGACAGCTTCCGCCCCGATGCCTTGGGCTGGTTCGACCGGCAGATGGAGGCCCTGGCCGATTTCGACACCACCGTCACCTTCTGCTTCACGCCGGAACATCTGGGTCCAGGCGCGCATCACACCAGCCCGCCGCATGATCCGCAACAGTTCGCCGACTTCTGCGCGGCGATGATTGAACGATATGCGCCCCAACGGGTTGAGGCACAGCCAGCTACAAAGCTGGCCGCCCTGACTTGACCCGTCCTGACCGGAAGGCCCCCACATGAAAGACGCCCATATGCCGATCAACATCGCCATCGTCGGGGTCGGCAACTGCGCCAGCTCGCTGGTGCAGGGGCTGGCGCATTACACGGGGCGCAACGATGCCACGGGGCTGATGCATCATTCGCTGGGGGGCTATCGCCCCGACGACATCCGCGTGGTCGCGGCCTGGGACATCGACGCCCGCAAGGTGGGCCGCGACGTGGCGCAGGCGATCTTCGCCCTGCCCAACTGCACGGCGGTCTTTGCGCCGGAGGTGCCCGACACCGGCGCGGTGGTCCGCATGGGCCGCATCTTGGACGGCGTGGCCGAGCATATGGCCGATTATCCCGAGGCGCGCACCTTCGTCCCCGCCGACGCGCCCGAACCCACGCGCGAAGACGTGGTGGCCACGCTGCGGGACGCGCAGGTGGACGTCCTGATGAACTACCTGCCCGTGGGCAGCCAGCAGGCGACCGAGTTCTATGCCGAATGTGCGCTGGAGGCGGGCGTGGCCTTCGTCAACAACATCCCGGTCTTCATCGCCTCGGATCCGGTCTGGGCGGAACGGTTCGAAAAGGCGGGCGTGCCGATCATCGGCGACGACATCAAGGCCCAATTGGGCGCGACCATCGTTCACCGGGTGCTGACCGACCTGTTCCACAAGCGCGGCGTCAAGCTGTGCCGGACCTATCAGCTGAACACCGGCGGCAATACCGACTTCCTGAACATGGCGAACCACAAGCGGCTGGAGAAGAAGAAGATCTCCAAGACCGAGGCCGTGCAGTCGGTCGCCGCCGACCGCATTGCGGATGAAAACATCCATGTCGGTCCGTCCGACTATGTGGCTTGGCAGAACGACAACAAGGTCTGCTTCCTGCGCATGGAAGGGGAGCTGTTCGGCGGTGTGCCCATGAACCTGGAACTGCGCCTGTCGGTCGAGGACAGCCCGAATTCCGCAGGCGTCGCCATCGACATGATCCGCTGCGCCGCCATCGCGCGCGACCGCGGGCTTGCCGGTCCGGTGATCGCGCCCGCCGCCTGGTTCTGCAAGCACCCGCCCGAACAGATGACCGACGACGAGGCTTACGAGGCGGTCGAATCCTTCATCGCCGGGGGTCTGCCTGCCACGGCGTCCTTGTCGTGACGGCTGGCGGGATGACCGGGGGCGCCCTCCCCCTCCACTTCCTCCAGCGCGTCCAGGACCTGTTCGGGGTCGATGTTCTTCTCGACCTCCTGGGCCGCGCCTTCGTCGATGGGCACGTCCAGCCTTTCGGCCATCCGGTGGATCACGGTCGCAAGCTTGGTCAGTTCGTCCTCGGTCAGCAGGCTGACATGCAGGGTGAAGTCGGCGCGGGCGTCGGCGCGCTGTTCCTCGCGCCGTTGGTTCATCAGCACGAACAGCGACAAAAAGATCGCCTCGGTCGAGGCGACAGACCCGATCAGCCCCAGCCCTTCGCCAAAGGGGACGGGAATGGGGATCAGGTCGGTCAGCACCAGCAGCATCCCGCCGTAAAGGACGACATGCAGCAGGATGAAGGTCATCGACCCCGCAATCCGGGTAATCCTTTCCGCGATCTTGTCGCTGAGAGATGCGCGGGCATCCTCCTGCCTGCGCCGCTGGACCAGGCGCATGATGTTGCTGGTCAGTTGCTCCTTCATGTCATCGCCGGGGGGAATGGGATCTTTCTGGTCCATGACAGCCTCGCCAAGCCTGCCAAGAACAAGGGCCCGGGTGGCGCCCGGGTTCCAGGAGAAGCCATATGATCCAGACCATGCGTGCGGCGGTCCTTGAGGGACCGCAGCGGTTTTCCGTGGCCGAAGTGCCTGTCCCCCAGCCCGGCGCGGGCGAGGTGCTGATCCGCCTGGAAGGCTGCGGCGTCTGCGCGTCGAACGTGGAACCCTGGGAAGGACAGCCCTGGTCCACCTGGCCCGGCACGCCGGGCGGCATGGGACACGAGGGCTGGGGCCGGATCGCGGCTGTGGGCGAAAGGGTCGAGGGGCTGACCGTGGGCGACCGCGTGACGGCGCTGACCGAACGGTCCTATGCCGAATACGACGTTGCGCCCGCCGCGATGGTGGTGCCGCTGCCCGCGGCCCTGGACGGAATGCCGGTTCCGGGCGAACCCGTGGCCTGCGCCATGAACATCTTCGCGCGGTCGGACCTTCGCGCGGGTCAGACGGTGGTGATCGTCGGCATCGGTTTTCTGGGCGCGATCCTGACGCGGCTGGCGACAGGTGCGGGTGCGCGGGTGATCGCCGTGTCCCGCCGGGCCGAGACGCTGGACCTGGCGTGCCGGATGGGCGCTGCCGAAACCATCCCCATGGACGATCACTGGCGCATCATCGAGGACGTGCGCCGCCTGACCGATGGCCGCATGGCGGAACGGGTGATCGAATGCGTGGGCAAGCAGTGGCCGCTGGATCTGGCAGGGGAACTTGTGGCCGAGGGCGGGCGTCTGGTCATCGCAGGCTATCACCAGGACGGGCCTCGGCAGGTGAACATGCAGATGTGGAACTGGAAGGGCATCGACATCGTCAGCGCCCATGAACGCGACGCGGGCGTGCGCGTGGCGGGGCTGCGGGCGGCGGTGGATGCGCTGGCATCGGGGCGGCTGGATCTGACGCCGCTGCTGACCGGGACCTATACGCTGGACCAGTTGGGCGAGGCACTGGCCGCGACCCGCGACAAGCCGGGCGCTTTCGTCAAGGCCTGGGTGGCGCTGTGAGGCCGCGCCTTGGCTTCCTGGGCACCGGCTGGATCGGGCGGCACCGGATGGCCGCGCTGGCCGCGACCGGCCTGGCCGAGATCATTGCGGTGGCCGAACCGGATGATGCAAGCGCCGCCGAGGCGCTGAAGCTGACGCCGGACGCGAAGCGCGTCGATGGGCTGGACGCGCTGCTGCGCGAGGACATCGATGCGGTGGTGATCGCCACCCCCAGCGCGGCCCATGCGGAACAGTCCATTGCCGCGCTGGAAGCGGGCAAGGCGGTCTTCTGCCAGAAGCCGCTGGGCCGCACCGGCCCCGAGGTCGCCGCCGTGGTCGAGGCGGCCCGCCGCGCCGACCGCCTGCTGGGCGTGGACCTGTCCTATCGCCACACCGCCGCCATGGGGGCGATCCGCCCGCTGCTGGATACCGGCAGCTTGGGTCATGTCTTTGGCCTCGACGTGACCTTCCACAACGCCTGGGGACCGGACAAGCCCTGGTTCTATGACCCCGTGCTGTCCGGCGGCGGCTGCGTCGTGGACCTGGGCGTCCACCTGATCGACCTTGCGCTGTGGTCGCTGGGCTGGCCCGAGGTCACCGGCGTCGAAAGCCGCCTTTACGCCAAGGGCGCCCCCCTGGCCCATCCTGCGTCGCAGGTCGAGGATTACGCCATCGCCACCCTGGATCTTGCGGGCGGAACGGTTGTTCGCCTCGCCTGTTCCTGGGGCTTGCAGGCCGGGCGAGAAGCCGTGATCGCGGCCGAGTTCTTCGGCACCGAAGGCGGCGCGAGCCTGCGCAATGTCAACGGATCCTTTTACGACCTCCGGGCCGAACGCCACCACCACATCCGCGCCGAACCCCTGGTCGAGCCGCCCGACGACTGGGGCGGACGCGCGGCGGTGAATTGGCTGGCGCGGCTGGCTTCAGGGGCGCGCCATGACGGTGACGCGCGGCATTTGGTGACGGTCGCGCGGGTAATCGACCGGATCTATGGCCGATAGAATGCGCGTCGGGGTGCTCACCTTCCACCGCTGCATCAATTACGGCAGCTATTGGCAGGCCCGTTGCCTGGTCGAGGCGATCGCCGCACGCGGACATGACGCCGTGCTGCTAGACCACCACTCCCGCGACGTGACCTCTCGCGAATGGCGCTATGCCTTCCAGCCGCTGACACCGGACCGGTCGTCGCGCGCCGATGTGGCGCAATACGGGCGCAAGCTGCGCAAGTTCGTGGAAACCTTCGATACGCTTCCGCTGTCCGCGCCCTTCGACCTGGACGACCCCGGCGCGATGCCGCCCGTCGATCTGGCAGTGATCGGCAGCGACGAGGTGCTGAACCTGTCCCATCCCTGGTATGGCGGCAAGCCGATCTTCTGGGGCGACGGCATCCCGGCCCCGCGCGTCGTGACCTATGCCGCCAGCTTCGGCAACTATGCCGCCCCCGATGTCGAGCCGGAATGGACCGCCCGCCTGCAGGAATTGGACGCCATCTCGGTGCGCGACGACAACAGCCGGGGGATCGTGGCCCAGGCCACCGGACGGGAACCTGCCATGGTGCTGGACCCCGTCCTGCTGAACCCGCCGCAGGTGGAACCCGCCGACGGGGATCCTTACCTGCTGGTCTATGGCCACCATATCCCCATCTGGTTCGCCGACCGCGTGCAGGACGCCGCCCGTGTCCGAGGGTTGCGCTTGATCAGCGTCGGCTATCGCAACGATTGGGCCGACGAGCAGCGGCTGGACGCCGGGCCGCAGGAGTTCGCAGCCTTGGTGGCGGGGGCGCAGGCTGTAGCCACGACCTATTTCCATGGCTGCTGCTTCGCGCTGCTGAACGGCAAGCCATTGGCCTGCGCACCCTCGGATTACCGCTGGACCAAAGTCCGCGATCTGACGGCCTTGCTGGCCGCCGAACGCCACCTGACCTTCGAGGACCGCGATCCCGCCGATGTGGGCGCACTGCTGTCCGAGCCTGTCTCGGGCGCGGTCCAGGCCCGCATCGCGGACTTGCGCGCGCATTCGTCGGCCTGGCTGGACGCGGCGCTGGCGGGGCGGGCATGACACAGCCGCTCAGCCCCGCGCAGATCGTCCGTTCCGGCCTTTGCATCGGTTGCGGGACTTGTGCGTCGGGGGCGGATGCTGCGATGGCCTGGGACGATTACGGCCAGTTGAAACCCTCCGGCCCCGCCACGCACCGGCGCAGCGAAGGTTTTGCCGCGCTCTGCCCCTTCTCGCCTTCAGCCGCGAACGAAGACACCATCGCCGCCGCCCGCTTCCCTGACGCGCCGCTGCTGGATGCGCGGCTGGGCCGCCATGTCAGCTGTTACGTCGGCGCAGCGGCCGAGCCGCCCTTCCGCGAACGTGGCAGTTCCGGCGGCATGGTCAGCTGGGTCGCGGCCGAGCTGATGCGGCGGGGAGAGATCGACGGCGTCCTGCATGTCCACCCCGGCAATCCAGGCGAACCCTTCTTCGGCTATCGCATCAGCCGGTCCGAGGAAGAACTGCTGGCCGGCGCCCGGTCACGCTATCATCCCGTCCATCTGGCGGCCGTTCTGGATCAGGTCCGCGCTTCGCCCGGCCGCTATGCGGTGGTGGGGATCCCCTGCTTCATCAAGGCCGTTCACCTTGCCCGCGCGCAGGACCCGGTTCTTGCGGAACGGATCACCCACATGCTGGGACTGTTCTGCGGACACATGAAAAGCGCGCGCTTCGTCGAGAGCTTTGCCTGGCAGTTGGGAGCTGAACCGGACCGCGTGCGCGCGGTGGAATACCGGCTGAAGGACGCGAACCGGCCCGCGAACTGGTATACCGCGCATCTGACGCTGGACGACGGCAGCACCGTGCAAAAGGACTGGTTCCATCTGGCCGACGGCGATTGGGGGGCAGGCTTCTTCCAGAACTCTGCCTGCAATTTCTGCGACGATGTCGTGGCGGAAACGGCCGATGTCAGCTTCGGCGACGCTTGGGTGGAACCCTATTCATCGGATGGGCGGGGCACCAACGTCGTGGTGGTCCGCGCGCCCCTGATCCAGCACCTTATCGATGAGGCAAGGGCCGACGGTCGCCTGGACCTCGAGCCGGTCGATGCCGATTTCGTGGCCGGCACCCAGGCCGCAGGCTTCCGCCAGCGGCGCGAGGGGCTGGCGTATCGCCTGACCTGGTTCAGGCGCGGCATCCGCCCGATCAAGCGCGTTACGCCGTCGGCGTCAGGGATCGGATGGCGCAGAAAGCTGGTCTATCGCACCCGCGCCGCGATCAGCCGCGCCTCTCACCGGATGGCCTGGCTGGCCGCGGCAGCCGGCCGGCCGCAAATCTATGTCGGCTGGGCAAGCCAAGCCTATTCTGTCTACGAGGGATTGACCTACTGCCGCGGCAGGCTTGCCCCGGTGTTCGACAGGATCGGGCGGGTGGCAACATGGCGGCCCGGTGGCACCCGCCTGCCCTGACCGCTTGGAACCGGTTGGCTGGTCATTCCAGTGCCTGGGAAGCTCCGTCGATCGTCCATCTGCGGATCGAGCAGCCCTTTGCTGTCCGTCCCGGCATCTGGCGGATCAGCCCGGTAAGCCGGATTGACTTGGAGTTGTCAAACGGCCTGAAATTCCGCTGAGGGATATGGTGCAATGCTGAGCGGCCTTGCCGCGATCAGCCACGAGTACGGAGTAGATGCGGGACTGGCATGGGGGGAACATTGGTTGCGAGTGTCTGACACCACCGAGATCTGTAACTATCCGGGAAGTTCGGCATCAGCTACATGCAATCTTGCCACTATCTACGACAACTGGATGACGGAACACGGAGCATCCGCTGGCATCCAGCTGCTCACTTCCCTTTCACGCCTCAACCGCTTTCTACGGACCGGAATGGCCGAAGATCCATCTCGCCCAGTTCAACCCATGGACGTTCCGAACAAAGCCAGTTTTCCAGTTTCTCGATGGCTTCCTCAGCCATCCGGGACTTGCGCAAGCACATTCCCACATGATGGCAATGGAGTCGCTGCTGAGCGGCAGCGACCAGATGGTGGCAGCGAATGCGCTGCTGCGGGAGCTTCTCGGCGAGGTGCGGGTATGCGGCGATGACGGTCCACCGCCTGGAACTCGAAGGCGATCTGGTCATGATGTTGGATACGTCAGACACGCAAAACGCCCCGGCTTATCAGCGCGGGGCGGTTTCGCTTCAGTTGGTTGCGGGGGCAGGATTTGAACCTGCGGCCTTCAGGTTATGAGCCTGACGAGCTACCGGGCTGCTCTACCCCGCGCC
>NZ_JAVCWH010000012.1 GCF_030846195.1 Paracoccus yibinensis | reverse complement strand
GCAACGTGCATCTGATTTTCAACGAGGATGGACGGCGCGACATTAACCGCGCCCTGGCCGAGTTCTATGGCGAGGTTCTGCCCGACGCGCCGACCGAGACCGAGGCCAAGCGGCCAAGCACGGAGGTTGCCCGCGACCTGCAATTCTACCCCACGCCCCGCCGCGTGGCGCAGGAGATTGTCAGCGCCCTGCACCTGTCAGGCGGCGAACAGATCCTTGAACCGTCCTGCGGTGACGGCCGGATCATGGACGAGCTTGCAGCGTGGAACGACAACCCCGAGGAACGGTGTGGCCGCGCCCCTGTCATCGTGACCGGCATCGAGTATGACGCAGCCCGCGCAGAGCAGGCCCGCGCCAAGGGCCATTCCGTCATGACCGCCAATTTCCTGCAGGTCGCGCCCGATCCGCGCTTTGATGCAGTCGTGATGAACCCGCCCTTCTATGGCCAGCACTACAAGCTGCATCTGGATCATGCGGTGAAGTTCCTGAAGCCGGGCGGCGTCCTGGTCTGCATCCTGCCCGCGACGGCCCACTATGACCACGGCACCACCATAGGCCGCTGGACCGATCTGCCCGTGGGCAGCTTCGCCAGCTCCGGCACCAATGTTCCGACCGGCTATTGTGTCTATCACAAGCCCAAGGCGTAACTGATAACGACAGGGGCAGGCGATGCGCCTGCCCCTGCCCTGCCCCTTTGCACGGATCACCCCATGAACCTTTATCTGCGCATCTATCTGGCGGGACATTCCGGCCGCGTCATGCCGCGTTGGCTGCGCCGCCTTGCCGCGCGCAGCGAATTGCACCGCGCTTGGCTGTGCGGCTTCAATGGCTGCTTCGAGCAGGACAGCGTGCGCTACGGACCCGCTAACCCCTACGCCGGCCCTGTCCTGCCCGACGCCTGACAGCATCGGGGCGGGCAAGTGCCCGCCCCTTGTCCTTATCGCTGGCGCCGCCACTCTTGCGGCGGGATGAACGATCCGGCGAAGATGCCGTTTCCCTCGGCACGGGCTTTGGCTTCGGCCTGTTCATAGTCCCGGCTATAACTTGTGTAGGCCACGGCCCATCCGTTGCGGACGACCCAATAATTAATGTCCTTGCCGCCAGCTTCGCAGACGGAAACTGCCCGGCCATAGCGATCCGTGTCTTGCACGAGGCATCGCACGCTCTGTCCATCGAGAGCGGCAGTCAGTTTCTCGGTTGCCTGACGACCGCAAGGCCAATCTTCCCCTGCCCTGTCTTGGCACATCTGGTTCTTTTCCACGGCGTCGATGCCGAACAGGCGAACCCGCGTGCCGCCCATGTCTAGTGAGTCAGCGTCAATGACTCGCACCTGGCCTGCTAGGATCTCGCCTTGCGGGCCGAGAAGATCGCCAAGAAGCTTTTCTGCTTCCCTTGTCAGTTCATCCGCCATGCCAACAAGGATCGCGCCAAGCAGGGCAATCCCGATCGCAGCAACGCGGCCACCCTGCTTTTGCCACCCTTTTTTCCTGCCTTGCCGCCGCTGCTTCTTTATGCCGTATTCGATCATCTCCAATGCTGTGGGTTCACTCTTTATCCGAGATCGGTTTTGAGAAATCATCGCCCTTGTAGAGCGAGGGCACATGGTAGGCTTTCGCGCAGGCATAACACAAAGCATCGCCTATGTTGAGTTGCGCGGGATGGCCGAAGGGAAACGGCGCGGCATCGAGGTTTTGATTTTCGAAATGCACCCCACGCGCGGAGAGAGGTTTATCGGCGCAATCTGACACCGGCCTCCGCAGCAGCGGGGGCTTTTCCTTGTCGATCTGGTTGACCAGGCGGGGTGGGGCCGTCGAGCCGGCCCCACCCCGCCTGGCCCTGCGCTATCCGCGGGGGAGCCGCGAATGCGGCAAACCGGAGACGGCTGCGCCGTCACTTCATAAAGAGACCCCGCCTAAAGGAGGGCGGGGGAAGTCTTCTTTAACAGGAGGGAGTGCCACTCAACGTAAGGTTGCCGGGAGGGTTCCCTTTGTGTCGGGGTATGGCGGCAAGCGTAGCCCCGACCACTGCCGGAATTGACCACAGCCTACTCACGTCCCTTCGCTCTTTAGGGGCACGTTCCGTTCTTAGGCTGCAAGCCCGTGGCAACAGTCTGCCACGGGTGGACAATTCCGGTCTCCTGCCCCGCATGGCGCGGGGTTGGCTCTGCCTCAGAAGATTTCAGGCGTCAGCGCCACACGAAACCGGAAGCGGGGAGCCGGTGTCGAACCGGAAGGTCTTGCCGTTTGCTGTCAGCTCGATCTGCGACCCGCTGCGTAGAACGCCGACGAGGCCCTTCCAGTCTTCGCCATCGCGACTGACGGCGGAGCCGGAAACCATCTTGCCTTGATGCGTTTCTGTCGAAGACATGATCAGGTAGTCCCCATCTAGCGGTTCACCTTCGAGCGTGACGCTCAGGTGGTTCGTTGGAGGAATGAACGCGCCATCGGGATCACAGACGGCCGTGGCGGAAATCCCGTCACCGGAGGCGGTGTAAATATGAAGACCCCGGAAATCGGTTTCCTCGTCCCAAGCCAAAGCAGGAGACGCAAGTAGACCAAGAGCGGCGACAAGGGCGCAGCGTTTCATTTCGAGAGTTCCTTTATGGTGTCCTCCAGGCTGGCGAACCAGGTGCGCTCAATCTGGCCGAGCAGAAGGTGAGACCGGGGCGCGTTTGCGCCATCGCGAACTTGTGCCTCAATGGCCTGAAGGGTTCCTTTCATGACGGTGACGGTCACCCGATGGTTCCAGGTGACCGGGCCGCTCGGCTCAGCGACGCGGGGGACATAGTGGACCTCAAACCGAATTGGAGGAAGGCGACTGTAAGCCTTGCGCAGCACCGTGTCCGGTTTGATGCCCTGCGTAGCCAACCTGTTCAGCGCCGGAACATGCCGGTTCAGAACGCGCAGGCGCAGCGTGAGGTGCAGTGTGTCTGCACTCTTGGCGCGAGGCGGCACCACCAGTTCGGCAAGGCCATTGGCGGGTGCTCCATTCTGTGGGTCTAACCACTCTCCTGCTTCATCAGCAGCAGGCTGTACATCCAGGTCCTGGGTTTCCGTAAGGCCCACTGCGGCGTCACTGTCCCGATGATCGCCCTTGGACTTCGGCTGATCTGGTGGCGTCACTGATTGCTCATCAGCAGTCTTGGTCACGCGCTTGCGCTTGGCGAAACTGGCCAGGGCGCCGTGATCGAACGGCTTAAGGATCGACCGTTTCCGAGCGCCTTTCGGCTTTTCCTCGAAGCCGGTGGCATCCTCCCGGGTTGTCTTGATCCGATCACGCGGCATCGGACGTTTCCATCTTTCTCTTGTCGAAGATGTTATTCACGAGCGTGATGGCGTGAGCCAGGGCAACCTCGAAGTGATGGGCCTTGAGCTTCTCGCTGGGGTCACCACTGTCGCGATACCTTTTGAGAATGACGCCCAGCGGACCCAACTCATCCATCTCCCGGTACTGGGACTTCTCCGCGACCATTGTGGCCAAGGGATTGAACTGGTCGATGATCTCGTAATGGCGCTCGAACTCGCGGCTTGCCAGATCCTTTGGCTTGGGCGTGCCGCGGACATGGGTCAGAAGATTGGGCTTCACCCTGGACAGCACGACGTGGAGCGGCGGGATCCTGTCCGCGTTTTCCGCGCGGGATTTCAGATCCTCATACCACTCTATTGTCTCCTGGGTCCGTTCACGGTCACCCTTGGCATTCATGCAAGGAACGATCAGAACGTCTGAAACACTTGCGAGATCGACAGCCCAGGAACTGGCCTCGCCTTTGGTGTCGATCAGGATGAAATTGACGTCATTTTCGTATCGGTCAACCAGATCGAACAGGTCGTCGCCATTGGTTGCCGATCTTACAATGATGTTGTCGTCGACATAGCCTGTTTGCGTCGCTGTTGACCACCAGTTGATAATGTCCTTGTTGGGGTCGAGGTCGATGATCAGGCACCTGTTTTCGGTAAAGGCGAAGGCGGACGCGAGCAGCTTCGTGATGGTGGATTTTCCAGCACCACCTTTGCTGCTCATGATCCCAAGCACGATTGCCATATAGTTTTCTCCGCCTCTGCACCGGCCTTTTACAAGGCCTTTTCAAACAAGATTGTGGCGGTGAAATGACCCGCTCCCATGGTGTCTATGCTGTCATGAACAAGAGACATGTCAATACGTCATAAGACCCGCCATGGGCGAGCGTCATAGTAAAGCTTCATGGAATTAGGTTATTAGTTTCCGTCATAAGCGCGCGTCAGTCCCTTTGGCATGAACACACGTCACAGATACTGTCATACAGGCCGGCATGACCCTGTGATTTCCCTTACTTGCACCGGTGGGATCAACGGCCCGCTGTGCCGAATCCTTTCCATGGAGGCGCCCTGAGGAGACTGCCTCCCCTCCCCTGCTCCAGGTCAGGACCCCTGAGAGCCACACCAACCGCTCCGAAGCACTGCAATCAGGTTCGGACGGTAGCGGATTGCCACGGCCCCCCGCTTGAAACGGAAACGCACCGGTGACCCAGCCTGACGTCATTGACATTCCCTCAGTCTTGCTCAACGGTGCGTTGTAGATTGGCAGGAAATAGAACTTTAATTTTTTACACCTGATTGATGCCCGGACGGACTTTCAAGCTCAGCCCCTCTGACGTGAAAAAGATCGCCGCCTCGGCGCGTTCGGGTGTGCCCGTGACCGTGTTGGCCAAGACCTATGGTGTCACACGGCCGACGATCTACCGCGCTCTGCACGCTTTTCACGAGAAGGAAGCGGTTGCGGATGCCGGCACCGCGCCGGTGTCTT
Organism: Paracoccus yibinensis; assembly: GCF_030846195.1. Lineage (GTDB taxonomy): Bacteria > Pseudomonadota > Alphaproteobacteria > Rhodobacterales > Rhodobacteraceae > Paracoccus > Paracoccus yibinensis. Next base: position 66,424 of record NZ_JAVCWH010000012.1, on the reverse strand, counting down.
TCACCGTGGATCGCAACAGCCTTGCTGCCTTTGACGCCTTTACGGAGCGACTTGGTCTTTCCAGCAGAGCCGATGCGCTGCGTCGGGTGTGTCGTGTGCCAGCCGGCTTTCTGGACCCCGATCTCGATCTGGCCCCTGCCCTGCGAGAGCTTGCCAGCGAGCTGTCCGCCATTGGTCGGAACGTGAACCAGCTTGTCGCGACCAAGAACTACGAGGTCCGGCGCGGTCAGCAGTTAAAGCTGAGCAAGCCGCAGCAGCAGCTCTTGTCCGATCTTCTCGAACAGCTTGAAGGCGTGTCGGTGACCGTCCGGGAAATGGAGGGCAAGCGGGCCTCAAAGACAGTCAGCCGTTTTGTTGCCGGAATGATGGGGGATGGTGATGAGCCGCGTTAATGCGGTGACTGCCGTTACCGGCAGGCTCTTTGAGGAGGATTGGGGGAAAGTCGGCCGGGGCCGGAATATCGGTCATGCCCGCCATATGGCCCGCGCGGCCCAAGGCGCCTCCCCTGCTGTCTTCAAGATGATCCGCACAGGTGGATGCTCTTCACCCGGTCAGCTTTCGGCTCAGTTCAATTACCTGTTCTCCAAAAGCGTGGATATTCATGACTCCCGGGGATTGCTGGATGGCGCAAAGACATTGAGCCCGGAGCAGATCGAGGCTGCCGTATCGCGGTGGTTTGATCATTGGAAAGGGCAGATGAATGCGGCGCGGACCAGCCATTTGCTGATGTCCTTTCCGCGCGGGGCAAAGCCAAAGCATGTCAGCCTGATCGCGGGGGAAATCTGCCGTGAAAAGCTCGGCGGTCGTTTTGACTACATGATTGCGGTTCATACCGACAGTCCGAACAAGAACCCGCATGCCCATATCATCGTCAACCGGCGTGGGGAGGATGGTGATTACTTCATCCTGCGGCAGGGCACGGAATACAGCTACGAGGCTTTCAAGGAAGCCATGGTCGATCATGCCGATCGCTACGGCATTCGGCTGGAAGCCACGTCGCGTTTGCAGCGGGGGCATCTCCATTACCCGCCTACCGACGAAGAGTGGCGGCGGGCTCGGGAAAAGGCCGCGCAGTCTGGAGCCGCGTTCGAGGCTCCGGAAGAAAGGCCCCGGATTGGCAAGGCGCTTGTCTGTGCCACGCAGGAAGTTCGCGATTGGTCCCTGCGCTATCGCGACCTGGCGAGCTTTGCCTCGCAGCAGAACCTGCAGGATCTGGCAACCGCATTTGAGAAGGCATCCTCGGTCCTGGCCGAGGGTGGCGCCATGATATCGAAAGGGGAACCTTATATGTCTTTGGTCGAAGATTTTGATAAAGCCGCCGCGAATTTGAGAAAGGCCGTCGATGACGCCGAGCAGCGCATTGCCGATGCGGCCCCGAACCAGCGTCCCGCCATGGAGCGCAAGCTGGCCGAGGCGCTGACCTCTGTGGAGCATCTGCAGCCGCTGGGCACCCGGTCGCGCGAGTTGCGCGAGAGCGCCAGCGAAGAAGGTATCTATTCGGCGCAGAACCTCGGCATGGTGAACACCCGCTTTGCCTTGGAAGGACGCGACAAGCTGACCGCCGCCCTGGACGGGACAGGCATCGATCCGGTTGAGGTCGAGGCCCGGATGCGGGTCGGCGCCAGTTCCGCAGCTCTGGAAGCCAGATGGGTTCAGCAGGATCTGCAAAGCGTGGCTGATCTGCGCGGCCTGGATCTGAGAGACCAGGCACAATTGCAGCAGGCGATCGCCGTGGTGGATGCGGCTTATGATCGCGTGGCAGACGCCTATGGCGTGGACGATGCCATTCATCAGCGTGCTGGCAGCCAGCATGGTGAACCGGTGGAGACCGGTGTCATGGCGAAAGCACAACGCGAGAACGGCGCCGAAGACGTCGACATCAGTGCCGAGGCTGACCGCTTGCAGGATGGCCTCAATCCGTTCGCCCAGATGGAGCGGTCGCGCCAGGCGGATGCGCTTGAGAATGCGCCAACTACCTCGATCGGGTCACGTGACGGCACAGGCGCTGACTATGCCGAGCTGGCCCGCTATGCCCGTCCGGTTGGGGCCGAAGATGAACGCCGGTTGCTCGAGGCCATCGAGCGGACCCTTACCCGCGATGAACTAGTCCGGCTGAAGAGCGGGGACGTGGAGGTCCTGCGCGGGGTCGGCGATCGCGACGATCAGCTGACCATGGCTCGGGATTATCTGCGCATGTCAAGCGACCCGGCAGCCCGGCATGGCCTTGAGCGTGTCAGCGAACAGTTGAGCGATGAACGCGAGCGGCAACGCCAGGAACGCGGCCATGAGGGAGGCGGCCATGAATAAGCTGCACATCCTGGGTGGGGCACTGCTGTTCGCGGTCCTGGGCACCGGCTTTGCCTATATCGTAGGGACCGGCTTTCTGTCGTTCTGGCGGGGGTACAACGGCCAGTATCTCGATTGGCTGGCGATTGCCCGAGAGTACCCCTCTCTGCGATCCACCGATCCAAGAGCGTTTCAGATCCTGAACCTGATCTGGGGCGGCTTTGTTCTTCTCTCACTGGTGCTGGCGGCCAATGTCCTCACCGAGAAGCTGACGAGTTTTGGGACGGCGCATTGGCAAAGCAGGCGTGAGCTGAAGAAGAACGGCTTTTTCGAGAAGCCGGGACGCGGCTTCGTGGTCGGCAAGACAGGATCACCGAAAGGCCGAGGGCGGTTTCTGTGCTCAGCAGCCTTTCCCCATTGCCTGCTTGTCGCGCCCACCGGCGCCGGCAAAGGGATCAGCTTCGTTGTTCCGAACCTTCTCTTGTTCCAGGGCAGCGCAGTGGTTCTCGACGTGAAGGGCGAGAACTTCGAAAAGACCAGCCGCCACCGGCAGTCCATGGGTGACAAGATCTGGCGGTTCGCGCCGCTTGACTGGGACAACCCCGGCCACCGCTATAATCCTCTGGATCGGATCAACGCGCTGCCGAACCCCGATCAGCGCCAGATGGAGATCCGTCTTTTGGCCGAGCTCTTCCTGCAGACTGATGACGATGGGGCCAAGGGCTTGCTTGAGGGCGGCATTGATCTCTTCGTGGCGTGCGGCATCTACGCGATCGAACGCGGCACGCCGACGCTGGGAGAGATCTACCGGCTGGCATCATCCGGAGGGGACAAGCAGAAGCAATACCTGAAATATGCGGATCATGTGAAAAGTCCGGCTGCTCGCCTGATCTTCGAGCGCTTGGCTTCGACCAACGACCGCACCCTCACTTCCTATCTGTCGCTCCTGATGACCTCGGGCTTGTCGCTCTGGTCAAACCCGGCCATCGACCGGGCGACGGAAACCAGCGACTTCAGCTTCCGGGATTTCCGGCGCTTCCCGCAGTCCGCTTATTTCATCGCGCCACCCCACAACAAGATCACTGCCATTGCTCCGCTCGTCCGGCTGTTCTTCTCGGATCTGCTGTCGAGCCTGCATGACCATCTTCCTGGCGAGGATGAGCCTTGGCGGGTCATGATCATGCTGGACGAATTTGACATGCTGGGCCGCATGCCAAGCGTGACGGACAGCATCAAGACGCTGCGGGCCTATGGCGGACATTTGGCTGTCGTGACCCAGACCATCCCTGCCCTCGACAAGATTTACGGCGAAGACACCCGGCTCTCGTTGCAAGGGGGCGCAGGCGTCAAGATCTACCTCGCACCCTCCGAGCAGCGCACCAAGGCAGAGTTGTCTGCGGCGGTTGGCAAAACCACCGTGCGGGTCACCTCGAAGTCCAGAACCATCGGAAAGGGACCCTTTAATGGGATCAACGTGTCCGAACGCCATGAAGAGCGTGATCTTCTGACCGAGGATGAGGCCGGGCGGCTGAAGAAAGATGACGTGATCATCCTGGCCAATGGGCAGCATCCGATCAAGGCGCGGCGGATCGAGTACTTCGACGACCGTATGTTGAAGCCGATCTTCAAGGCGCAGACGGGCCCCCTGCCCGGTCCCGATCCCAAGGACATGGAACTGCGCACAATACGCGGCGAGCTGATGCTGGCCACCAACAAGATCACGGAACTGGCGCAGAAGGTGGAGGCCGTAGCCACCAAGCGGAGCCGGGTGAAAGCCGCTCTGCCCCGTGTTGTCCTTGAGCAGATTGCTACGAAGCCATCCAATGCTCAGCCGCCAGCGAAATCACCTGATCCTGATGCTGCTTCACCTAAGGCTGACAGCGCGGCTCCGCTCGTCCTGCGGCGGCGAAACCTCAACCCCCTTGTGGGGTCGGGCCTGGCAATCTCCACAACCGATGCCGCGGTCAGGGTCATGGTCGAGGCTGCCGAGAAGGTGGGGAGGATTTCACCCGATGAAGACGGATATGTCTTGGAGGCAGGCTGAAACCCATGCAGGAGGCCACAGAACCTTGTGGCCAGCTGTCTTCTATCATTTTGTCTTGCTACGGTGGGCCGGCAGTTTCAATTGCCCGTGCCAACTCCGCGAGGACGAAAGCCACCCGCTACTGTTTCTGGCGTAACCACCTTCAAAGCTCCGTCATTTCCGTGCTCAGCCACGCGGCAAAGGCGGCCTCGGTCACATCGCTCGAGGCAAGATCCTCCATCAGGCGGACGCCCTGAACCGGATCGGGGCGGAAGCCCAAGCCGTTGAGGCGCAGGAATGTCAGAGCGGTGACAAAGGCGGTCCGCTTGTTCCCATCGACAAAGGCGTGCGCCTTGGCGATGCCGTAGGCATAGGCCGCAGCAAGCTCGGGCAACGTAGGCGTGCCATAGGCCGCCTGGTTCAGCGGGCGGGCGCAGCCCGCCTCGAGCAGGCTGCGGTCGCGCATGCCCGGAGCGCCGCCGTGGCGGGCGATCTGGCGATCATGAATGGCGATGACGGCGGCAAGCGGAACCCAGATCGGGCCTGTCATGCCAAGGCTGCAAGCAGGTCTCGGTTCTCGTCCATGACGATCTCGGCAGCCTCGAGCGCGGCCATGACTTCAGGATCATGCGCAGTGATGCGAAGAGAGCCATCATCTCCGCGCAGCACGAACAGGTTGTCGCCCTCTTTCACGTCCAGCAGGGCAAGCATCTCGGTCGTCAGTGTCATTACGGCGGAGTTTCCCACCTTGCGGACTTTGCTGTGCATCATGGACCTGCCTCCCTTGATACATTCGTATATACGTTCTCTTTGAGGCGTTGACAAGGTGCGAGCCCACTCTCCCCCAAGGCGCACGAAGTTCCTGAGGTTCAAAAGAAGCTGCTTCCAATGCGGATGCGGCGTTACTTAAAGCAGCGTCCTCTCCAGGGACAACGTCAGTTCCAGAAGAGACTCGACAACGATGTCTGCCGTGACGCCCGGAACCTCCCTTGGCGGCACGCCTGTGCGAACCAGGATCGTCTTCAGCCCGGCGGCCTGTCCTGCCAAGATGTCAGTTTCGACCTGATCGCCCAGCATAAAGGTCGTCGCAGGATCGCTGCCCAGGATATCCAGCGCCATGTGGATCAGGTCGGGCTGCGGCTTGCCGGTGACAATGGGAGTCACGCCCGACGCTGTCTCGATGGCAGCCAATATCGATCCGGCCCCCGGCTCGTATCCGGCGCCATGCGGCAACATTCGATCCGCATTGGTCCCGAAGAAGGACGCCCCTGTCAGAAGGGCCGACTGTGCCTGCTGCAGTTTCTCGAACGTGAAGGCGCGGTCGAGGCCCACAACGACTGCCTGGACGTCCCTGTCCGCGATCTGAAACCCTTGGGCTTTGATTGCCCCGACCAGCGAGGGTGCGCCGATCACCATCACGCGTGAGGCTGCGGGGATTTCAGCTCGAACGCGCTTGGCCACGACCATGGAGCTGGTGACGATCCGGTCCGGCATCACCGGAATGTCCATCCTGTTCAGCTTGTCGGCAAACTCCTCGGCCGTTTTCGTCGAGTTGTTGGTCACGAAGGCATAGGGCACCCCATGCTCGTGCCAGTGCCGGAAGGCGCGGACTGCCGTGGGAATGGGAGCATCGCCTCGATAGGTCACCCCGTCGAGGTCGCTGATGATTGCCGCCTTGCCGGGAAGCTCTACCTGGAATGTCATGGGCCGATCTTGATCATGCTGCGTCTTCCTGCAGCGTTCAGTAGCATTGATGGACAGCAGAATGCTGCCCCTCTCGAATGATGTTCACCTAGCTGACCTGGACCCGACCATTCCGGGTCAGGTCAAGCTTGACCAGTTCGCCGTTTCCGACGCTCTTCGCGGGGAAACCGGTTGTCCCATCGAGCACCTGCCTCAGGCCCGAGAGCCAGGCGCCATGGCCGAAGGCCAGCACCGGACCGTTCGCCGAAAGAACACGCTCCTGGACGCGCAGGATCCGCCCTCTGAAGTCGGCAAATGGCTCGCCTAGGGTCAGCCGGTGTGGTTCGCTGTGCCACATACCAGGATGGGCAGCCTCGAGATCGGCCCAGGTCCGGCCTTCCCAGGTTCCAAACGCGAGTTCCGCGAGATCAGGATCGGGTTCCGCTTCAGGAAAGCCGTGCAGCGCCGCCGTCTGCCGCGCACGGCCAAGCGGCGAGGTCAGCACAAGCGCAAAATCCTGACCCGCCAAGGCCCGGCGGTTCGCCTCCAGCACCGCGAGGTCATCGGCGCCCAGAGGATCGTCAAGGGCAACATCCCGCTGGCCTTGCAAGCGACTTTCGGTGTTCCAAGGTGTGCGGAAGTGGCGGATGAACCAGAACTGGGCCATGGTTCAATCCTCCAGTAAGGCTGCACTCTGGCTGTCGATGGAAAGGACCACTGCTGCCCCCTCGCTGTAGGGTGGCTGACCCGTAGCGTGAAGCGTATCCACGATGATCTGGCCGTCAGGTGTCTCGATCAGATAGCGGATCTGGCTGCCCAGAAACTCGCGGTGCCGCACCGTTCCAGGAACACCTTCGCCGGAACCGGACAGCCGAATGTTCTGGGGGCGCAGAACGATGCGGGTCGCCCTTTCCGACGATGCGCTGACAGAGAGCCGCTGGCCGGCCTTTGTCATGAAATGCGTTCCATCCATCCTGCCACTGAGCACATTCGCGGTGCCCAGGAAGCCCGCAACGAATGAGTTCGCAGGATGGTCGTAGAGTTGCTGCGGGGTGCCGATCTGCTGGATCACGCCCTTGTCCAGAACGGCCATCCGGTCCGAAGTGGTGTTGGCCTCTTCCTGGTCATGGGTCACGAAAATCGTCGTCAGGCCCAGCTTGCGCTGCAGGGCAAGCAATTCGCGCCGCATCTGCACGCGAAGTGCAGCGTCGAGGTTCGACAGCGGCTCGTCCAGGAGCAGCACCTGCGGTTCGATGGCGATCGTCCGCGCCAGGGCGACGCGCTGCTGCTGCCCGCCCGAAAGCTGCCCCGGCATCCTGTCGGCCAGGTGCAGCAGGCCTACGGTTTCCAGAGCGGCCTCGACCTTGGGGGCGATCTTGCTGGCAGGCATCCGCCGTTCCTCAAGCCCGAAGGCCACGTTCCGTCTGACGGACATGTGCGGCCACAAGGCATAGGATTGGAAGACCATGCCGACATTGCGCTTCCAGGGCGGCAGGTTGGCGACGTCGCGGTCGCCGATGAGGATCCGGCCTCGCGGGGTCGGCCCGAAGCCGGCGATGGCGCGCAACAGTGTCGATTTCCCCGACCCCGATGGTCCGAGAAAGGCGAAGAACTCGCCCGGCTCGATCACCATGTCGATACCTTCCAGCACCTTGGTTTCACCAAACGACAGGTGCAGGTTCTCAATCCGGATCCCGGCCTTTGTCTGTGTCATCTGTTCTTCTCCGAAACTCAGTGCTGATCGCCGGGAGTTGTCTGGCGGGCGCGCTCACGCTCGATGATGCGCTGCGACAGGTAGGTGCCAAGCGCCACGATCACGACCGCAAGGATGCCAAGCGCCGCACCGGGCCCGCGTCCTGCCGGGGATTGCATGTAAAGGTAGATGCCATAGGCCAGCGGCGCGTCAGAAGACCGGCCGACCAGCATGATCGTTGCGGACAGCTCGACCGCAGCAGTCGCGAAGCTGGTGACGAAGCCCGCCAGAATGCCGCCCGTCATCAGGGGAACCACGATCCGGCGGATGGTGCTGGACCGAGATGCCCCAAGGCTTTCAGCAGCCTCCTCGAGAGAAATCGAGACCTGCTGAAGCGCGGCCATGCAGGCACGCAGCGCGTAGGGAAGCCGCCGCACCGCCAGGGCAATGATGATGATCCCCCAGAAGCTGGACATCTGGCCCAGGCCGAAGGGCAATTGGATGCCATGGAACATCCGCAGGTAACCGATCCCAAGCACCACCCCCGGCACGGCCAAGGCCGCCGTGGCCATGTAGTCCAGCCATTTTCGGCCAGGCAGGCCCGTGCGGATGACGATGTATGCGATCGCACTGCCAAGCACGACGTCGATCAGGGCTGCCGAGCCTGCATAGACCAGCGTGTTCCAGACATATTGCGACGACTGGGTGAAGATCGTCCCGAAGTGCTGGATGGTGAAACCGTCCGGCAAGGGCGAGAAGGACCAGATCGTGCCGAAGGCCAGAAGAAGCAGGCCCAGATGCGGCGACAGGACCAAGGCCAGGATCAGCAGGATCACGCCCCAGGCCAGCCACTTCTCGCGCGATTTCAGGTCACGCCGCGACAGTCCGCCGCCGCCCTTCTGCACGGTGGCGTAGTCCTTGCCCCGCATGAACAGGAAGGATGCCCAGAGCGAGAAGACCGAGAAGGCCACCAGGATGAACGAGATCACATAGCCCATCGGATCGTTGATGCCGACCCCGGTGATCCGCAGGTAGGCTTGGGGCGCCAGCATGTTGTTGACGTTGAGCAGCAAGGGCGTGCCCAGATCATCGAATACCTTGATGAAGACCAGTGCCGCCCCGGCCAGATAGCCGGGCATTGCCAGCGGAAAGACGATCCGCCGGAACATCCGCATGCCATGCGAGCCGAGGTTCTGCGCCGCCTCTTCCATCGACCGGTCGATGTTGCGCAGGGAAGCGGACAGGTTGATCAGGATGAACGGGAAATAGTGGATCGACTGGACCAGGATGACGCCGTTCAACCCCTCCATGAAGGGAATACGGATGCCGAAATACTGGTTCAGCAGCAGGTTGATCGAACCGTTTCGCCCGAACAGCAGGGACATCGCCACCGCGCCGACGAAGGGGGGCATAATCAGCGGGATGATCCCGAGCGCCTGGATCGCCGCCGTGCCTGCGAAGTTGAAGCGGGTCGTGATGTAGGCCAGCGGGAGGGCGATCATCGTCGAAACCACCACCGACATCGCCGAGACGTAGAACGAGTTCACGAAGCTTTCGCGAAACAACGTCGTGTTGAAGAAGTCCTGGAAGTTCTGAAGCGTGAAGGCTCCAGTGCGCGCATCCAGGAAGGCCACATAGAGGACATGCGCGACCGGCAGGACCAGGAAAGCCATCAGGAAGATCGCGATCGCGATGCCCGCGACAGCGGCACCCGACAAGGCGGGAAACAGCGTGAAGCGGCGTGCGGCAGTGTCGGTTGAAGCGGACATGGTATCCTCGGGGCATCACTGATACCCGCGCCGCCCAAGGCGGCACGGGACTGGTCTGAAAGGGTTCGATCAGTTCAGCGCGATTGCCTGCTCGGCCAGCTGCTTTGCCTTGCCATAGTTCTCGACGGCAAAGCGGTCCCATTCCTGCTCGATTTCGGCCTGACGGCCGACAACCTCGGTTTCCGGATCGGCACGCGAAACGGTGAAGGCCCCGGCGTAGCTGGGATCAAGCGCCTGTTCTTCCGTGATCGGCATGGCTTCGATCAGGGCGCGCGCCTCGGCGATCAGTGCGGCGGCTTCCTGATTGCCGCTGTCGGCATGGGCGGCCTCGGCCTTCTGCACGGCCGAAACGGCAGCGCGCAGATCATCGAGACGGTAGGTTACCAGGACGTCGAAAAGAGAATTGACCAGTTCGTAACGTGCGCCGGACTTGTCCACGTCAAACTCGATGGCGCCGGGCGCGAACTCTTCCGAGAACGGGTTGGGGAAGCCCTCGGGAGCGTCGGCATAGGCGTCGGGGTTCACCGGAAGACGCATGATCGCCGGCTCGAGCAGAACCTTCTGCCCTTCCGGGGACAGGATGAACTCCACGAACTTCTTGGCCCCTTCGGGATTTGGGGCGTTTTCGATGATACCGACATTGGCCGGAACGATCGACGTCACGCTGGGATAGACCAGCTCGACCGGAAAGCCCGAGGCCTTGGAGGACAGACCGAAGAAGTCGATCACGATCCCGAAGCCGGTCGAGCCCGAGTTCACCGCGTCCGGCACACCGAAGCTGCGCTCGGTCACGGTGTTCATGTTGCCCGAGATCCATTTCCAGGTGGCCCAGCCCTTGTCCCAGCCTTCGCCCTGCAGGACAGTCTCGACCGTCAGGTGGGTGGTGCCGGAACGCGAGGGCGAGGACATGGCGACGTGGCCGTTGTATTCCGCGCGCTTGAGGTCTTCCCATTCCTTGGCAACAGGCAGTTCGTTCGCCTCGACATAGCGGGTGTTATACATGATCCCGTAGCCCGAGGCGGCAAATCCGTAGTAGGTTCCGTCTGCGTCATGGACCGGGTAGCCGCCGATCTGATCGGGGATCCCCTCGAACTGCACATCGACCTTCGCGAGCAGCCCGTCCTCCTTCAGAACCTCGAAGGCGTCGGGAGCCGAAGCCCACATCAGGTCGGTGGTATTGGAGCCACGGGTTTCCTGCAGATAGGAGACGGCGGCATTGGTGTTGCGGTTGACCACTTCCAGGGTGGTATCCGGATGAGCGGCCTCGAAGGCTGCCTTGAACGGATCCGTCAGGTCCTTGGAAAACGAGGTCACCACGGTGACGGTATCCGCGAATGCGGCAGCCGAAGTCATCATCAGCGCGACAGCGCTGAGCTTGAAAATCTTGTGCATGTTTCTCCTCCCAGAGACGCCCGCGAGTCGATTCAGCCGGATCTCAACGGACGCGACCAGAACTCTGCAACAATCAAGATTTCCAATCAACCATTTGTTTTAATTATATTTTATGTGTCACCTCTGACCCGTCCCGTGTGTCAGTTTTGACCCATTCCGTGTGTTACAGCATGTCGTGGTGGCGCAGGCGCAGGTAAAACCGCTTGCGGGGGATGCCCAGAAGTTCGGCCGCCTCCGACTTCCGCCCGCCGGTCTGGATCAAGGCGGACCGCAGCAGGCGGGCTTCAAAAGATCCCATTGCGGTCTCGTAATCCAGATCGCCCCCTGTGATGGCGCCTGCCGAGGGCGCGAAAGTCATCTCCAGCCCGATCACCAGCCCTTCGGCAAAGTTCCTGGCTTCACGGACGTTACCCGGCCAGTCATGTCCGGCGATGCGGCGGCGCACAGTGGCATCAAGGTGAGGCTTGGGCAAATCGTGGCGCCGGGAGGCTTCGGCCACGAAATGGGAAACCAGCAGGAGCGCATCATCCTCGCGATCACGAAGGGGTGGCAGAAGCACAGTGGCATTGAAGCGATGAAAAAGATCGGACCGAAGCCTGCTTTCTTCAATCAGAATCTCGGGCGGGTTCTTTACACTGGCCAAGACACGCAGATCGACAGGGTGCGGTGCTGCTCCAAGAGGTGTGATCTCGCGCGTTTCCACAACCCGCAGCAGGCGCACCTGAAGGCTGTCCGGCATGGCTTCGAGTTCGTCCAGATACAGGGTGCCGCCATCTGCGCGCGCAACCAAACCCGGGGATTTGCCGGTTCCAAAAAGCTCACGGTTGACGTCGGCTTCCGTCAGTGCGCCGCAGTTCACGGCGACAAACGGCCCTTGGGGGCGAGGCGACAGGTCGTGCAGGATGCGGGCGGCCAACTCCTTGCCCGTCCCGGTTTCGCCCGCGATCAGGAGATCGAGTTGAAGCCCTGCGAGGACACGCAGGCGCTGCCGCAACTCCTGCATGACGGTGGACCGTCCGATCATGCGCTCATCAATCCGGGTTTGCCGCAGGCGGCTGTTCTCCAGATGCATGTCCCGCATGGCCTGCGCGCGCCGAAGCACGTTCAACATCAGTTCGGGGGAACAGGGCTTTTCGAGGAAGTCGTGGGCACCGCCCCGCATGGCCTGGATGGCGACCGGAATATCGCCATGAGCAGTGATCAGGATGAACGGCACCTCTGGCGCACGCACCTGGGCCTGCTCCAGAAACTCGAGACCCGAAAGCCCCGGCATCCGCAGATCCGAGAGGATGACCCCGGGAAAATCTGGTGCAAGCGCCTCGAGCGCAGGCCGGGCTGAATCGAAGGCATGAACGCGGAAACCGTCAAGTTCGAGCGTCTCGATGGTTGCATGCCGAAGGTCGGCATCGTCCTCGACCAGCATCACTTCGGGCATGTCACTCTTCCGTCTTCCAGCGGTTCAGGCGCAGCCGGACCTCGGCGCCTCCCCCATCATGTTGCTCGATCTCGAGATTTCCATCCATGTCCTGCATGACGTTGAACGCAATGGAAAGCCCGAGGCCAAGGCCCTTGCCCGCCTCTTTCGTTGTCACGAAAGGGTCGATGAGGCTCTGGCCGCTCTGCCCACCCAAGCCCACGCCATTATCCCGAATGACAAGCTCGACAGGGTCGGAGTTTAGGACATCGATGTGGATCAGTCCCTGCTCGGACGCGCTGTCTCGCGCCTCGATCGCATCCAGAGCGTTCCCCAGGACATTCAACAAGACCTGCTCAAGCAGGATTTCGTCGGCCGATACCATCACGCCGGTAAGGTCGGGACCTTCGACACGGACGTTCTCGTTCCGCACACGGTGATCCAGCAATTCCAGAGCGGCGCTCAACGGCTCCGCCAGGACAACACAGGAATTCTGATGGGCCGAGCGGCGAGCGATGCGGCGCAGGTGGCCTATGGTGCGCGTGATACGGTGCAGAAGACCTTCAATCCTTTGGACCGACCCCTCAGCCTCGGGATGGGCCGCGCGCAGATTATGAAGGCGGTGACCGATTGCCGCCAAGGGCTGGTTTATCTCATGGCTGATTGCGGCCGACATCTGCCCAAGCGCGGCCATCTTCCCCGCCTGCACGAGTTCGCGCTGTGTCGTCTCCAGTCGCTCCACCGCCTGCCGGCGTTCCTGGATGGAAGCGCGGAAGACATCGACCGCAGCGACCATCTCGTCGATCTCGTCCCGTGGCCTGTTTCCTGATACAGGTTCAGGCAATTCGGATGTGCCTCGCGCGATGCGGATGAGATCCCTGGACAGCGCCTCGATCCGCACGAGAATGCGCTTGTGGACAAACACAGCCAGGATGATTGCAGTGATCATTGCGCCCAGCAGTGTCACGACCCCCAGCCACAGCGAGCCTCGCAAGATCGCACTTGCCGCGGCATCGGCTCCGCGTTGCGCCCAAACGCGCTCGGCCCGACCCATCTCGGTCAAGAGCGCCTGCATCTGAGCCAACACATCCTGCGCTGTCTGAAGACGGGTTACGGCTGCCCGATGCAGTTCCAGCCGCTTCCGAACCTGCGTGAAAATGCCATTATCTCCCGTGGCAAGTTCCTTCAGCCGCTCAAGAGCCTCGATCAGCAGCGCCACATCCACCCGTGGCGCCAGGTTCAACTGCCCCAGGCTCAACTGATCCAATGTGTCGCGTCCGAGCGCCTGCGTCTGTTCCAGCGAGTCCAGACTGGTCGCTGACTGCGCCTGCAGGAGAAGTGCCGTCAGGGTTGCGGCCTCCGAGCCGAGTTGCTGCACGCGGTCCCGCAGCAGCCAGTCCTGGGACAGTGCTTCCTCCGCCTCAGACCGCGATCCGACGCTCGCACCTGCCATCAGCACGGCCAACCGAGTATCGAGATTGAACGACAGATCGCTCAGGATTCCCTGCACCTGATCCTGGATATCAGCATGGACCCATCGCAGCTCTGTTCCCGCGCGAGCCTCGGTCTGTGCTCGCCGGTCAAGCTGAGCGCTGAGCCGGAGAAAATCCTTCAGGGCGCGCTGCAGGTCGTGCGTGGCGGCTTCCAGCTTTCCCTGGGTCGCCTCCCGTCCAGGTTCAGCCGACCAGACCGGAGAGGCCAGCACCCCTGCGACAGTCGAAGAGGCGTTTTCGATTGCCTGGTTCATCCGATCCGCGGCCACCAACGGATCAGCCACCATCTGCATGCCCAACGCAGCAAGTTCCCCGGTCGCTTCAGCGAGTTCTCCGGCCAGGGCAACTGCGGGAATACGATCCTGCGCCAGCGCCCGAAAATTCCGCTCCGCCTTCAGCATCACGAGCATGCCGACCGCGAGGACTCCCGTGGCGACGACGACCATTGCGATCAAGGCTATCACCAGCCGCGACCGGATCGAGCCTCGACGCATCACGGCTGCTCCAGGGCACGGATCAGCGCATCGGCCTCATTCAGCATGGAGTATGATCGGGCGGCCCACTCCAGGACAGTCGTCTGATCAGAAGCGGCCGCGCGCACCTGGTCTTCCGTCAACGGCATCCATGTCAGCAGTCGGCGGACCTTGTCAGCTTCGGTCGGCTGAGACCCTGCAAGCCGGTGGAGCCGACGCCACAGATCTCTCCGCAGGAGCAGGTCACGAGCGACAAAGGCCTCGAAAAGCTGATTGACCTGCCAGTAGCGCTTGGCGGCAAGCTTCGGATCATAGGGTGCTTGAGTGAAGTCCAGTGCGGCCCAGGCCGGATCCAGAAGACGCGCCGCTTCGTCTCGAACTCCGGTGTGGGCGGGAATGCGATGCACATCGGGACGCAGCAGGAGGCGCTGCCCCTCCTCCGAAAGAACGAAGGTGATGAAAAGGCTGGCTGCTTCGGGCTGCATGCCACCCTGCAGGGCCGCAATCCGTGCCGGAATAAGGGTGATCGGGGTGCCGTAGCGGAACTCCAGAGTGTCTTGCGTCAACGCCAGGAAGTCGATGGTCAGGCCAATGCCAAACTCCCCCTCCTCCACGCCTTCGAGAACACCAAAGCTGCGAGCCGAGATGGTGTTGAGCTGGCCTGCCAGTTCCAGGATCCACGCCCAGCCTTCCTGCCACCCTCGCTGCTGCAATATCGTCTCCAACAGCGAATGCATCGTGCCAGACCGCATCGGATGGGACATGGCGATCTCTCCCGCGAAGGCAGGATCGAGGAGATCATCCCAATCTTGGGGCACCGGACGGTCCCGAGATACGCGCCATGACCATCCAAGCGCAGACCAGGCAAAATCTGCATAGGGTCCTTTGCCCAAGTCGAGGAGGCGTTGTTCTTCATCAAGCACTACGAAGGCCTCGGGCGCTGACGCCCAGAACAGGTCGAAACGCCGCTCGTTGCCGGCAAGCATTTCGCTGACTGCAGCATTGGTATTTTTGTTCAGGACCCGGATACGGATCTCAGGGTGTTGGCGACCGAACGCTTCCAGCATCGGCTCGACAACTTCCTCCTGGTAGGATGTGATGATCCGCAGCTCTTCGGCCGAAGCTGGACCAGCAAGAAGGATGACCCCGCCAAGGATCGCGCACAGCCTGAATATCCTGTCCCTGATCAACCTTGCCTGCAGCATGGTCTTCCTCCCCTGCAGGCTTGTGGCACTCTCAGGGCTGACAGGGCAACCTTGGTCACCACATGGTCTGCTTCGCCCGCTCCGGCCATTCGGCGTCATAACGCGCGCCGTCAAACTCGCCGGCGGTAATCTCCTTGAGCATGTCACCGATGCTTGGAAGATCGGCAGAACTGTCGCCGTCAGTCCACAGGCCGGAGCGGATCAAGGCGCGGGCACACTGCGAGTAGACCTCCCTCAGGTGGATGACGATGACGGTTCGAGGAAGCTTGCCTTGTCGCTCGAACAGTCTGGACAGCTCTGGATCGGCAGAGATCTTCGCTTGCCCATTGGCACGGATGGCCACGTTGGACCCTGCCACCAGGAACAGCAGGCTGACACGTCCATCACGGATAATGTTCCGTAGGGAGTCAATCCGCTCGTTCCCCTTCCAGTCAGGCAGCAGCAGAGTGCGAGCATCCTGGATGCGAACCACTGGCCCTTCGTCGCCCCGCGGACTGCAATCTGTGCCTTCAGGTCCGACAGTTGCCAGAATGCAGAAGCGGGCACGTTCAATATGGGCCCGGTAGCCGGATGTAAGCCGTGTAGTCACCTTGATCTGCGAAGCCTCGGCTGGTGTTCCATAGTAGCGATGCAGGTCCTCCAGCGTCTCGACCCAAACTGGCATAGGCATCTCCTCTGACACTACCGCGTTTGATACATTCCCCGACATTTGGAGAGCGGAACCATTGACCGTCCCTGAACAATCCATGTCAATCATTCAGGCGTTGCCGAGTGCTCGTTGATGAGAGGCAATGTCGTCGCCGACAATTGCGGCATCGACCTGATGGTCCAGGCCGCAATCACCTGTCCTGAGTGGCGTGGGATCAGTCTTGTGCCGGAGCTTCCGGCACGCCGTCCTTCCATGTCTCCCACTCGCTCACGATGTGATCGACCAATGGAGCCCCCACCAGGGCGATGTTTTCGACCGTCTCCGCAAAGCCACCGGCCGTCTCGCCCGGCGCAGGGTCCAGGTGCTGCAGGGTCGTCTCGTCCGGGTTGCCTTGGTCGAAGTTCACCGAACCCCGGATGGCTGCGATCCTGTCAGTGCCGTGCAGCCGCTTGATCACCTGGGCAATGGCGTTGTCCTCCATCTCGGTCACCAGGTAGTCATCGGCTCCGTAAAGATCGGCCATGTATTGCGCCTCGGCCGAAAGCCCCGGGCCGTGGAAGAAGGTGTCGCCTGTCATGTGCGTGCCCACTTTCACCGAAGGGGCAGCTTGCGCGGCTTCATCCGGATAACGCATCCGGTAGGTCTGTGCCTCTTCCGAGTCCTTCAGGTCGACATCCGATGACAGGTGAACGCCCCAGGCCACAAGGTCCGGGTTTAGTTGATGCACGCGGTAGTCCTCGTAGCCCTTGCGTGGCATGAAGACCGGCGCGCCCGGCTCGCCCTCTTCAGGCGCCCAGCGGTGGCCGAGGTCATAGTCGATCAACCAGCTTCCCCACACGACGTCACCAATGGTCCCCTTGGAGGGTGGTGTTCCAGCGACCCCCGTGATCAGGTAGTAGGCGTTGGAGAAATCGTAGTCCGGGTTCAGCAGGATGGCCTGCATCGAGGCAGAAGCATTGACCTTGCCCATTCCCAGAACCGAGCCGCAGACGCCATCGTCATTGCAATGCACCGGCGCAAAGGCACCTGGCACCTCGCTTGCCTCTGCGTCTTGCCAATAGCGCTCATACCAGTGCTGGTATTCGCCCGCGCGGTCGCCGGTGTTCTCGCCGATCTCGAACATGGAGCCCACGAACACCTTGACTTGGATCGGTTCGGCTAGGGCTGCCCCAGTCGAGGTCAGAGCAACGGCGGAGGCTGCCAAGATGTTGATAAGGACATGCATGGGTTCTCTCCTGTTCTTGGCTGCCAACGAGTAGGCTACAGCAGCCGCCGCAGATGTCACCAACCAAAAGGATAGAGCAAGGCAGGGCTGCTGTCAGGCATTGCTGATTGTCTTGCCGGAGAAGGTTCACTTTAAGATTGAGATGAAGATTAGAGGATCCCCAAGGAGTCCCCTAGTTCGGCAGTCTTCATACTTTTTAGTTTCTTCCATTTTATGAAAAGCAACCTATTGAAACATATATTATATTCCCGGTGAGAATGACTTATTGGGCGAGGTATTGTGACCTATCGGGCGAGGTATTGTGCCTTCTGGGGCGAGGTATTGTGACTTTTGGGGCGAGGTATTGTGACTTTTGGGGCGAGGTTGCTGCATCGTCATCAATGCTATTGTGACTTTTGGGGCGAGGTTACGCAATATCAGGGAGTTGGGTGGAATTCTTCTTCCCAAATCGAGCGAGTTTCTCCTATTGTGACCTTCCAAGCACTACGGGTTACAATACATGCGGGATGCACCTCGCCCCAAAAGTCACAATAGCAATGGCCGCACCCTCAACGCCTTCCAGCGGCGTGGTGAAGTCATCAAGCCGGCGGAACTAATCGAGGTTCGTGGCGGTGAAAAAATTACACTAGCTGCGCGGCGGATCTACAATCAGCTGCTATCTAATGCGTTCGGACCCGAGATGGCGGCCGAAGGGCAAGAATACCGCATCCCCTTTTCTGAGCTTCGGGGAAACCATACCTCCAACGATCGTGTCACGGAGGCCATTCTGAGCCTGATGCAGACGGTTGTTCGCGTGCGCATGTCTGACGGATCGACCCGCAATGTCCATCTGCTCGGTCCGACAGACATCGAAAAATTTGGTCCAGGAATCGCCACAATGCTGACCTATGAGCTGCACCCTAAGCTTTTGCCGATCCTACGTGACAGTCAGATATTCGCGCGTTTGGAGATGCAGATCCTTCACGGCTTTGCGACAAAATACGGCATGGCTCTTTATGAAATCATCGCAAAGCGGATTGGCTTGAAGCACGTCTACTACAACGACTTCGAAACTGAGGAGCTGCGTGACTATCTTGGTGTGCCTGAAGGCAAGCTGGTCTCGTTTGCCGCCCTGCGCCGCAAGGCGATTGAACCTGCTGTCGGTGAGGTGAACCTGCTTGCTCCCTTCTCGTGTTGGATCGACGTGATCGAGAAGCAAGGTCGCAAGATCACCAAGCTCAGGGTGTCATGGTGGCTCAAGACAGTTGAAGAGCAAAAAATGCAGTGGCAGGCACAAAAAGGACAACAGGGCGATCTGTTTCCCCCTGCCCTTCCTGAGACCCTGATCGAAGAATTAAGCAAATAGCTGATACACCAGAAATGCACATATGCAAATGTGCACAAATGCAAAGGGGCAGTGATGCAGATTATCACGATTGCGATGCAGAAAGGCGGAGTAGGTAAATCTACTCTTGTGCGATCACTGGCTGTTGCTGCGGCACGTGATGGGCTTTCAGTGCTGATCCTTGATATGGACGCTCAACAGAGCGTGAGCCAATGGGGTGAGCGCCGGGAAGCGGAGATGCCGGTAGTTGTGTTCTCAACTGAGAATGAATTGCCTAGGCGCTTGGAGCAAGCCAAGGGCGCAGCTGACCTGGTGATCATAGACACTCCCCCTGCTCGCTCAACGGAGGCACCAGCCGCCGTTGAGATTGCTGATTTGGTGCTTATCCCAACCACGCCAGACGTCGAGCCCTTAGAGCAGATGCCGCGCACCCTGCGCTTGTGCCGCGGCTTTGATCGCCCGGTCTGGGCCGTCATCAACATGGCCAACCCGACCGGCCAAGCAGAAGTGACGCAGACGCGGGAGGTGATCGAGGCGATGGGTGCTAAAGCTGCCCCTGTTGTCCTGCACCGGAGAAAGGCACATCGAGACGCCAGCGCTTCTGGTCAGTCGGTGCAAGAGCTGGATGCGAGTAGTAAGGCGGCTAATGAAGTCGCGAACCTATGGGCATGGGTTCGTGCTGAAATGCAAAGGGGCAAATAACCATAGTGGCATCCCTGCATAAGTGCATGTGTGCACATTTGCAGGTTGGAAAGATGGCAGGAGTGCAGAAATGAAGAAACCGAACCCGCTGTTAGCGGCGATGGGCAAGGCAACGGATCCGGAACTGGAAACGAACGAACCGGAACAGTCTGGAGTAGAGAAAGCCGGAAAAGCCACGGGCAAGAGGGCAGAGCAGAAGCACCTAGGCGCCTATTTCGATAAGAGAGATCCAATTCTTGAGCGAGTGGCGATCCTGCGTGCCCGCTTGGACATGACCAATTCGGAGTTGATTGAGCATGCGCTTAATGAGCTATGGAAGCGGCATGAAGCAAAAAGAGCATTCGGCGATTAGTGCATGTATGCATTCCTGCAGGTGTGCAATTGTGTGGTTTTGCAGTTGTGCAACCGTGCAGTTGTGCCCTCACAACCGTGAAATCGTGCAGATGTGCTGTTGTGCGAGAGCCCAATTATGCAGCCGTGCATTTGTGCACAGAAAGTTGCTTAATTAGGATGATGCCAAGGCGCCACTCGCATGCACCTGCTCTGAGCAAAGGTTCGAGCCTTCTCGTCGCGCTTGGCCAGGACATTTCAGCCATGCAGCGCCGGCACAGGGCGATGAGACCCGCAACCGGCTCAAGAGGAGAAACGTCGAGGCTGGCAACAAAAAACCAGAATAGGACTCCGGCGCACGATTTTCACAGCATGACGCCCAGTCCCTCACCGGAAGGGCAGGGGCAGTTCCTTTCGCCCTCTGCTGATCAGCTGTTCTGCGAGTTCTCCAGGGCGCCCAGAAGCCGCTGCGCCGTTTCCTCGGACGAACCCGGGTTCTGACCGGTGATCAGAAGGCCATCCTGCACCACATAGGAGGCCCAGTCGTCTGCCCGCGTGAAGCGTCCGCCTTTTGCGACCAGTTCGTCCTCCACAAGGAAGGGAACGATGCTGGTGAGACCCACGGCTTCCTCTTCGGTGTTCGTAAAGCCCGTGACCTCCTTGCCTTCGACAAGCGGCTTGCCATCTTGACCCTTCACATGCCGCAGAACGCCGGGGGCGTGGCAGACCAGGGCAACGGGTTTGTCAGCGCCAATGAACGTCTCGATCAGCGAGATCGAGGCAGGATCCTCGGCAAGGTCCCAGAGCGGACCATGGCCGCCCGGATAGAAGATGCCATCGAAGTCATGCGGGTTGATGGCCGACAGCTTTTCCGTCGAAGCCAGCTTCGCCTGGGCCTCCGCGTCGGCCTCGAAGCGGTTGGTTGCGTCTGT
Source organism: Paracoccus yibinensis (assembly GCF_030846195.1). Taxonomy (GTDB): domain Bacteria; phylum Pseudomonadota; class Alphaproteobacteria; order Rhodobacterales; family Rhodobacteraceae; genus Paracoccus; species Paracoccus yibinensis. Next base: position 45,831 of record NZ_JAVCWH010000012.1, on the reverse strand, counting down.
CCTTGAGTCAGGCTCGTTGCTCTTGGGGTCGAGCGGCGGCAGGCCGCCCTTTGGAGATGCCAGCACGATCTCGGCACCTGCATCCTTGAAGACGTAGTAGGGTGCAGCAAGCTCCTCCAGCCAGAAGCCGGTCTTCTTGCCGGTGTTTCCCAGTTGATCATGGGAAGTGAGAACCATGAGGATCTTCATTATACGCTGTTTCCCTTCTTTGCCTGCTCGAAGACCATCCTCTCGATGACAGGGCGTTGCGGTGAGTGCATGTGTCGGCCCCACTCCATTCGGAGGTCTTTCGGTGATCGGTGTCAGGAACGCTTCATCCCCCGTGCAGTTCCTGTTCCTGCTTGTCGCGACACTGCGGCCGTTGGCAGTGCCGGGTGCTTTAGCGAGATGCTCCAAGGTCCTCTCGGCGCGATGCTGGTCATAGCCCAAATCGGTCAGGACCGTTCCGATAAGCTCTGCCGCTTGTCGGTCAGCGTCGTCCCACGCCCGACTAGGACAGGATTGGCACGCTCCCTTTCCTTGGCTCCAGGGCGAAGGGAACGCGTTGCCGGAGTGCCATGTTGATCTTGTCGAACGAAAGGCGTCCGACATGAATACGTTCCTGATCAGCAGCGCCGTGGCGCTCGCTCTGACATCGACACATCTGGCTGCCAGCCCGATCCAGACCTGGGGAGCTATTGCACCCCTGGAAGCCACGTCCATGGAACGTCTCTGGCTGGCCAGGGACAACAACGGCAAGGGGCAGGGTAACGGCAAGGCGATGGGGAAGAGCCATGGCAATGCCGGCCACGGCAACCGCGGTTCCGACAGGGCCCATGGCCGCAACGAACAGCCCGGGGCAGGGAAGGGGAGGGATCATCCCGCCGGTCGCGCCGGAAAGTCCGATCATGCTGGTGGGCCGAAGCTCAAGACGAACGGCAAGGCTGCCGAGCATGCATCGCACGGACAGGGAAACGGCCGCCGCGGGTTTGCCGCGGCAGAGCGCGAAGAGGTGCTGGGTCGCATCCTGTCGACCCCGACTCCTGACGGGCGGGACATGAAACGCCTCCTGGCCGCAACAGCGCTTGCAGTGGTCACACCTCAACTGCTCGTCGCCGATATCCCTGACGATGAGCTGATTGCCTACCGCAACTGTCCGCCGGGCCTTGCCAGGAAGGATCCACCTTGCGTTCCGCCCGGCTTGGCCAGGGAAGGTGTGACCTACGAGGAGTGGGCGTCGTATGATGGGGATGACCACGACAGGATCTGGGTCGAGCGCCGCGATGAATGGCTCAGGTCTGAAGCCCAAGTCGATCCCGACCCTGAGCTTCTGCTTTTGCAATCGGACCAGATTGCGACGCTCTTTGACCTTGATCCCGCACCAGATGGTCACCGCTACGCCTTGATAGACGGAATGCCGGTTCTGCTTGACCAGAAGGATTACGACGCGCTGCTCTTGGTGAACCAGATGGCACAGGTGCCCGATCTTCCGGCCGGAGCGCCGATTGCCCCGACAGCAGCCCTGACCCAGGATGAACTGGCCAGCGTTTACCGTCTGCCGCAGCGGGGCGACGATGAGAACTATGCCGTTGTGAACGGACAGGTCGTGCGGCTGAACGACAGGAACTACGAGCTGCTTCAGATGATCCGCGTTGCACGGGCCATTCTTTGAACAAGAAAGACCCGCCTGGCAGGGCGGGCCTTCGGTTCTTGCCTTGGTCGATGTGGTGGCTAACAACCCTGTAGGCGCAAGACAACAGATATTTACAACCAAAACGTGTTATCGGTGTGCCATTCCCGGAGGGTGCTTCCGTATTTCGAGAGAGGGAAAGGCGTTATCTATCGTTCGAGCTGCAGGGCGTATTTGCATGAATGCTCCTGGCGCAGGTCACGGCGAACAGAAGGCCCGGCTCCCTGGTGGTTGACTTCATGCACCTGAAGGCTGACCGCACTGCGGCAATCCTGCGCGCCGACAAAGCCGCTCGGTTTTGCAGCGGAACCGCGACCACGGCCACGCGTTCATCACCCCGAAGCCCAGTGGCCGGCGGATGCGGTCACAGTTATCTCCCTCTCACTCCTCTGATGCCCGGCGTTCCTGCGCCGGGCTTTCCATTTCAGCCTCGGCCATGGGATGTGATCGCGTGTGAGGGGACAGGGGCTTCGGTGCGGATTTACCATCCGATGGCTGAGACATCGACGCTACGCGAAAGGGTCAGACTGCATCCTTTGTCGAGGTCACGTTTGCGAAGGTTGGCTGGCAGGCAAAAGTCAGTCTGACACCATGAAGAACATCAGCTTCAACAGCTATTTCTGCTGCACACTCGCCATGCGCAATGCCTGAGGCGCGAAGTCTTCGGGCCACGGCTTCCAGGTCCGGCACCTGGACGTCGAAGCCGACAAAGGTCGGCGCTGTGCCCGGGCGCACGGTGATTGCGCCCCCGGCCAGGGATACCTGCATCGGATCCGTCGTCGGCGATCCCGTGAAGGCCGAAAGAAAGCCAGCGTGATCTTGCGGATGCGGCGCGGCGATGGTGACGCCCGTGATGGCCGTTGCGCCGTTCGGATGGCGTTGCAAGGCCTCGTTCCAGAAAGCCTCGGGGAAATGCTGCTGGCAGGTGAAGAAGCCAAGGTCGGGTGCCTGGCTGTCGACGGCAAAGGCCAGGCTGAAGGCGACATGCGTGGCGCTGCCGTCGGGGCGCCTGCCGGTCCGCTCGAACCGGAAAGGGGCGAAGTCCCCGATGGCCTCTTGCGCGAAGCGCGCGGCATCGGCTGCGGCATCGGCGCTGCTCAGCACCAGCATGGCCATTCCCTCGCGCCGTTGCAGGTAATCGCGCACGAAGGCGCCGAAGCTGAAGTGGCCCGGGGCGTGCGGCGGAATATCTGCATCCGCGGGAGCCGTGATCAGTTCGATGAATGACTGCCGGAACTGGATGATCCGGTTCTCGGTCCCCCAGGGATGGCGGTTGCGCGGCCCGACCTGAAAGCCCAACCGGGCGTAAAGATCGGCGGCCCCGTCCAGATCCCGGACAGCAACCACGACATGATCGATGTGCCGCATCGCGGGCTCCTTCAGCGGGCAGGGGTTAGTCTGCCCCGTTCTCAAGGGGCTCCGGCCGCTGTCCTTCAGGCAGGATCTTCATCAGGTGCTCGCGAACTACGTCCGGCGTAAAGGGCTTGCTGATGAAGAGGGCACCGTCTGGCATGTCCCCAGGACCGGGCGGAGGTCCACCCGAGGCCACAAGGATGCCGATATGCGGCCAGTTCTGCGCACAGTGCCGCGCCAGTTCAAACCCGGTCAACTTGCCCGGCGGCATGCTCACGTCCGTGAAGAGCAGTTGGATGTTCTGACCGAAACTGCCGAGAAGCTCGACGGCCTGCTCTGCCGTTGCGGCGTCGTGGCAGCGAAAGCCCGCCTCCTTCAGGATCTCGCAGGCATCCATGCGGATGAGCGTGTCATCGTCTGCCACGAGGGCATAAGGGCTGTGCCGGTCCATTCCGCCTGATCCTTGCTTGTTCACGGGCAAAAGGACTGCGGACTGGCAGGAGTTCCGGCAACTCACATGTTACTTGACACGCACAAAAATGCCGGTGACGTCATGCGGATGAAATACATGGCAATCCTTTATCGAAGTGAGGCGCTTACGCCGAAGGGAGGGGCTGCCGAGCGCGATATTCTGGTCACATCGCGACTCAAGAATACGGCAGCGGGTTTGACCGGCTTCCTGCACCGGGAAAGCGACATCTATTACCAGTGGCTCGAGGGTCCGGAAGCTGAAGTCCTGAAAGCCTTCAACAGGATCAGGTCAGACGACAGGCACGGTGATGTCAAGGTCTTGGACCGGCAGCAGACGGAAACCCGCAGCTTTCCGACATGGTCGATGGGCTATGGCAACTCGAAGACGACGTCGCTCTTCGATTGGGCGGCCGACAACAATGCACCTCTTCACCCGCCGCGGGCATCCGATATTCTGGCGTTCATGAAGGAATGCGCCGCACGGCAGGCGTGAGATGTCGATTGCGGCCTGGCCTGGGCCGCAGCTGTCAGCGCTTGGGAGCACTGCGAGGCCTTGGGAACCGGCGAGTGCCGTTTACGCTGCCGCGAGCCGCCGTCGTCTGCCTTTTGCCGCACCCACCGCAATCGCTGCGGCAATGTCATGGCAGGCCGTGATCCCCTGCACGAAGGGCCGGTCGTGCATCAGGTAGGGGATGGAGGCCAGCGTCAGCCGCCCGGCATAGCCCGGCACGTCGATCAGGCTGTAATCTTCGGCCACCTCGGGCACCTCTTGGTCAGCTTGCAGCAAGGCCTCGCGGAGAGACGGAAAAGGCATGTCGTTGCTGGTCAGCGCCTTCTGGCCGCGTGCATCGATGAAGACTTCGAACACATGCTCGTCCATTTGCGTCTTGATCCGGGTGCGCGACGGCTCGCGCTTCAGGTCGTAATCCTCCCCAAGCGCCAGAACCGACAGGACACCGGCATCGCGAAGGGCCAGCAGCCTGCGGATGGATTCGGATGGCACGGCGGCATAGTTGTCGACAAACACCTTCTTGAGGCCCGCATCGAACCGCTCGCGATCAGCCTCGGGAAGTTCCGAGACGATGGCCTCGACCTTCTCATGCATCCGCAGCAGGGCATAACGCCAGGGAACAGTGACCTTGTCCGCCTTGTTCAGCTCTACCTCCTCGAGGTTCCGGCGCGCCCAACGGAAGGGATCGGCGGCCTCCCTTGCCGCGAAATAGGCGGGTGCGAAGCTGTCGGCATCCAGGCCCGCCAGGCCGATCCGCAGCGCGAAGGCTGGATCGGCATGGAGGATCTCGGCCCGGACAAGATCGAAGACCGTGTCAAGCGGGCAGGACCCTGATGCACAGCGTGCCACGGCCTCGTCGGTCAGAACCGCCAGCGGGTGGTAGGGGATCGGGCAATAGAAGTCTGCTTCCGGCAGGATGCCCGAGCGTGACATGAGGGTGATGTGCAGGCCAGTGTCAGGCGCGATGTCGAAGCAGAGGTCGTCGTCCTTTCGGCGGAACCGTCCATGCTGGTTTGCCACCGCCATGGCGGCGTCGATTGAACTCAGCGAGGTGCCCATGATGCCGACCGGCACCGCAGGGATGGAGGCTTCGATCAGACCCGACCAAGGGCTGGGGTAATAGCTGCGGGTGGCCTCGTCTTCGTCCGGGAAATCATGTCCCGTGGCCAGGATCACCCGATCAAAGGGACCGTGCCACCCCTTGGCGGTCTTCACCTGAAGCACCTCCTGGTGCGGCAGGATGTCCAGCACCTCGGTGCTTTCCTGGATGTCGATCTGATGCCCACCTTCCCGAGCCCTTTCGACAAGCGCCAGGAGCTGAGCGCGATAATACTCGCCCAGAAGAAGCCGGGGAGTGAACTGACGATCGTCGAGATCCTCGGGCTCCAGTCCGAAGGAAACCAGGCGCGCTTCGGGCTGGGCCTGCAGCCAGTCAAGGTAAGGTTCCACCACCGGCGGGATCTCGATGCTGGCGATGTTGGCCAACATGAACTTGCCTGCATGCTCAGGGGAATAGGGCATGCCGATGCCGGCCTTTTCGCCCTTCTCGAACAGCGTGACCGCCAGATCTCGCCCGGTCGCCAGAAGCTGCTGAAGGCAGTAGATGCCCGTGGGACCCGTGCCGACAATGGCAACCTTCATCATCTTCATCCTCCAGAGCGCTCGCTCGAACGCGATCCTGATGATCCGGTTCCTGGGATGCTAGCTCATTGAGCAGGCTTTGCCTTAACCAGCTTCAGGAAAGAACCACTTGCGTGTTCATGGATTTCTGCCCAGCAGCCTTCTGTGAATGCTGGCAATCACGGCAGCATGGGAGGCTCCTACAATGCGTTACACCGAAACCGACCGATTGAGGCGGTCCGAAGTTGTTCCGGCAATGGTTTTTCTGTCAGCTGGGGCTCTGTTGCACAAATCGTCTGATTGCCGGGGTTTCCCTTTCCCCGGACAGACTCATCCCACGGCTTCCGTGATGGGTATGCCGAGCGCGGTGAAGCCGTTCAGCACGGCGACACGGACCTGGAACTCTGCGACCTGACGGTCGAAGTCCCGGGCGGTCAGCCGCTGGCCAAGTAGTTTGACGCAGTGCATCTTGGTCTCTGCGCGGCTCCGGCGGTGATAGCCGCTCCATCGTCGCCAGATGGTCCGCCCGAAGCGCCGTGATGCGCGGAGGGCTTCGTTTCGTGCGATCGCTCCAGGGGTGTCAGGCTTCCAAGGCTTGGCGTTCTTGCGAGGCGGGATGATTGCCGCAGCGCCTCGGGCGGCGATGGCCTCGTGGCACTTGCGGGTGTCGAAGGCGCCATCGACGGTGACAGTTGCGATCTCCTGATCGGGCGGGATCTGGTCCAGCAGTTCGGGCAGCATCGGCGCGTCGCCGACATCGCTGGTGGTGAACTCTGCCGCGCGGATCTCCAGCATCTGCTCGTCAATTCCGATGTGGATCTTGCGCCAGACGCGCCGTTTCGCGCCGCCGTGCTTACGAGCGTTCCACTCGCCTTCGCCCTCGACCTTGATGCCGGTGCTGTCGACCAGCAGATGCAGCGGGCCTTCCGATCCGCGATAGGGGATGTTGACCTTCAGGGTCTTCTGGCGTCGGCTCAGCGTGCTGAAGTCGGGCACCGACCAGTCCAGACCGATCAGCCGCAGCAGGCTCTCGACAAAGCCGGTCGTCTGGCGGAGCGCCATGCCAAACAACACCTTCATCGTCAGGCAGGTCTGGATTGCGGCATTGCTGTAGTCGGGCTGTCTGCCGCGCTTGCCGGTCGGCGCGGCATGCCAAGTCATGGTGGGATCGAACCAGATCGTAAGCGAGCCGCGGCGCTTCAGCGCTTCATTGTAGGCTGGCCAGTTCCTGGTCTTGTAGGCGGGGGGTGTGGGTCTGCTCATGCCACCCAGCTACCACGCTGGATTCACAACATGAATCCCTCACGAGATTTGTGCAACAGAGCCGGCTGGAACGGCAGCATTTGGGACAGGTTGGAGCGATCCGTCAGGAACTGGGGGAAACTTTTCTCTTGGAATGCTTGAGCGTGTCCAGGATGATCGATTGGGTCTTTCTTTTAATGTGGGATCTTTTGACTTCTTTAATGTCGGGATCGATATTTCGAGTATCGATCTATCGACATTTAGTGGACCATTCATCCCTGTTGGGGGAGAGGCGCCCATCTTCCGGTTTTCTCTTTTCGATAACCCAAGTGGCGTGGCTGGCATCGGCTCCGGGTCAATCCTCGATAGCTTTGATCTGACTGGTCAGGCATCGGCAAGAGATACGTTTTCTTGGACTCGCGGAAACTTTGGCCTCAGTACTGTCGGTAACACCAATGGAAACGTAATCTTCCAAATCGATCTGATTCAAGGCGAATATGCTGCTTTTGACAACATCAGTTTGTCTGCAGCTGATACACCTCCAGACCCTTCTCCAATTCCGGTTCCCGCCGGATTACCACTGCTCATAGGCGGCCTCGGGCTATTGGCTGCATTGAAGAAACGTAAGTAAGCTTCCGGATATTTCACCCTCAGTTCACTGAGGGTGGATTCAAATAGCTTGATCGGCTGTCTTTGTTTGGCCACGCTCCTGCCATTCCGCTTGAAGGGCTGGCGCGGCAGTTGACGGAAGCATTGTGCCAGAAACACCGCAGCCCACCTGCACCCGACAACCTCTGGCTGACCCTGCTTCTTCCTCGTCCGTGTCATAAAACCCCATATCCGCTGCAGTGCAGCCAGGGGTTGAGCAAGGGGATGGCTGCGGCGCAGCAAAAGCCCCGCCGAAAGGGCAGGGCTTTTGCCAAAACCAGGCACTCGGGACGGTCACTCTGAACCCAGGTCCTCGGAAACGCCTGTCACCTTATTGCAGAACATTCCTGTTGGCTGACGAATTTACGCCCATCGGCTGTTCCTTGCCGGTTTCAAGGATCTGGCTGCGCCGCAGCAAAAAGCTCCGCCTGAAGGGGCGCTTTACCGTAGGTTAAGCATATTTCGAGAAGGCCCCTCCCTGGCTTCTGATAACTGTGCTTAGGTCGCTGTGTCAGACGGTCACGGCGGCTTCCTTTTTACTGACACCTAGTGAGCCCTACACCTGTCCCTCCTCCTGGTGCTGCATGTCCGGTTCTCATCAGGGGGGCCGCGCTATCTGCCAGTGCGTTTTCTCCTTGCTTCTGCTCCTGCAAAGCCTGTGCATTGCCTCCTTTTGACTTCTTCATGTCCGCCGCGACGCAGTCGGACCCAGGGTAGAGACAAGGTCTGGGGTTCGGCCAAAACCCATGGAGAGAAAAATTCCTTCATTAATCAACTTGAAGTTGTTAATTTAGATAAGTTGCCGGCGCCTACCCCTCCGGCATAACCATCCCATCAGCCGAGCAGCCTTTTGTGTTGTCCGTTTTCGAGTTCTTGTCGCTCGGCTGGAAAGCTTTCCCCTCGATCACAGACTGGTGGCATCGCGCAAAGCACGGTTCATCTGGGTCTGCAAACCAAGCCCGCTGGCCTGAACCGAGCCATGACGCTTTGGTTCAGACGCAGGGACACGGCAACCCTCAGGTTGTCCGCTTTTTAGACGCCCTCCATTCTTGCGCATGGCCTCGACCAAGGCGGGAAAGGTCTCGTCGAACCGCTTGGCCTGGGCAAATGATCATCCGCCTTACGTGTGCAAAGTTGTGGCTCCGGCCACCTGGATCTGCGCTGAAGGTGCGGTTTCCAAAAAGTAGCGTTACAAGATCCGGGCATAGGCGTGTGTGGGCAGCCTTAAGCCGTATCGGCAGTCAAGCGCGCCCGTTCAACCGATCACGCAACAGCTTTCCTGTCTTGAAGAAAGGCACATGTTTTTGGTCCACGTCGACCGCTTCCCCCGTTCTGGGATTGCGGCCGTTCCGGGCATCACGCTTTTTTACCGAAAAAGCCCCGAAGCCGCGCAGTTCGACCCTATTGCCGCGCGCCATGGCCTCGATGATCTCATCGAAAACTGTGTCTACGATCCGCTCGACGTCACGGCGAAACAGATGCGGGTTTTCGTCAGCAAGAAGCTCAATCAATTCGGAACGGGTCATCATTCCCCCAGACGGTGTAACGGCTTCATGACGTCGTTCACCGGACTTGTGACAACAATCGACTTAGGAAAAGGCTCCAGGTTCTATAGCGATGCCAGTTTTGGGACCGCCCCGCAAGAGAGCGGAAATCTATTGCGGGGTGTAGTGCAGCTTGGATAGCACGCCGGCTCTGGATGTCGGATGCCGCAGGTTCAAACCCTGTCACACGAAGGCAAAACTGCTCTTGGCCGGCTGGACGAGGACAGGCGTTGCTCAGCTGTCACCGGGGATATCGACCAAGCTTCAAGCTTTTCATAAAGAGAGCGGTAGGCATCATTGTGCTGATAGGCACGCAGGGCGTTCATGATCAGGGCCCACTCTTCGGCCGTCAGTCGCCTTTTAGGATCATAAAAGGGAGAAGAAGGTTGATGCTGGCGAGAGTGCATTTTTTAGCCTTCTGACAAAAAATACGATACTTCCATAGACCTGCTTGGAAGAAGCGTATTTAGGAAACCGAGGGCGTTGTGTCGCCTACCCGACACTTGCCGCTGCTCCAGCTTGCCCTGCAGTTGTCTTGCCAGTCTTCCCCGCCCTCCCTTCTGGTGGAAGCGGGTTAAGGCTGGTTCTTCGCTAATCTGAACCACCGGGCTTGAATGGCTTGAATGATAGGAAATGCGAAATGTCTACAGACCTGCTTCCGGATGCTGGTTCAGCAGCCGGGTCAGATGTGCGCGATGGTTTTCCAAGGCGTCTTCGAACTGGACCAAGAGCTGGCGCGCGGTCTTTTCAAGGGCACTGTCCGGTGGAAGGCTCGCCACGATCTTGCGCTGAGAGGTAACGCTTTCCTCTCCTTGGCGGATATGACGCTGGACCATCTCGATCTCGGTCTCGCCGTTGTGCGCCATTTTTAGCCTCCTGCCCGCCTGGAGATGGCGAGGGTGATGGAACTGTAACAGGATATATCCTTTGGCGCCGTTACATTTTCGGTTGCCTTGGAACCCTCGCTATACGGCCCGGTTCAGGTAAGGTGAGGGTTAAGCGCACTCCTTCATGGAAGGCCCTTGCACCTGGCATGGTTGTAAGGGCCTTTCGCGTCCTGGAACCTTCGCCGTGTCGCGCGGTTCAGCCCGCCCTGAATGATGCGCTGTCCTGCCGGCCGAACCCCTCGCCCCCTTTGCCGCCCCCGCTTGAAGGCACTGGCCTGGTAGCTTGCGGAAGCTCTGTGCCAAGTGCGGCACAAGGCGGCTGCGGGCCCCTAGACCACATAACCCCGACGATGGCTCAAGCCGGGGACTGCGAGGGCTACTGAAGACAAAGTCTCCCACGCTGGCGATACTCGTCATACAGCAAGCTCAGCATATAGGCGCGGATATCATCTTCCATCCGATTGTCTTTAGTCTCTGCAATGGCCCGAAGCAGAGTTCCCTCTACAATTCGGTCTGCCGATTGCTCATTAGGTGTTCCATCCCGGATGATCACATAGATCCTCGCCGGTCTGCCCTGTTCATGGCAAGGTCGATCCTGCGCGATGTTCGGGAGGGGGTTCGAGCATGCTGATTTCATTGCACAAGCAGGCCACCACGACACCGAAGATCCGGGCCGCGATCCAGGCGAGCAGCGAACCGGCCTGGCGGGTGGCGGAGCGCTACGGGATCTCCGAGCAGACGGTCTGGAAATGGCGGGGTCGCGACGACGTCCACGACCGGAGCCACACGCCGCATCGCTTGCAGACGACGTTGACGTCGGCACAAGAGGCGGTCGCCGTGGCGCTGCGCAAGGCGCTTCTCTTGCCGCTCGACGACCTGCTCGCGGTGGTGCGCGAGTTCCTCAACCCGCGTGTCTCACGCTCGGGCCTTGACCGCTGCCTGCGGCGCCACGGCGTGGGCAACCTGCAGGCGCTCAAGCCCTGCGAGCCGAAGCCCGCACACGGCACCTTCAAGGCCTACGAGCCCGGCTATCTGCACATCGACATCAAATACCTGCCCCAGATGGCCGACGAGGACCGCCGCCGCTACCTCTTCGTGGCCATAGACCGGGCCACGCGGTGGGTCTTCGTGCGCATCTATCCGGCGCAGACCGCGGCCAACGCGCGTCGTTTCCTGCGCGACCTTGAGCGTGCCGCACCGATGAAGATCACCCGCGTGCTGACGGATAACGGCAAGGCTTTCACCGACCGCCTGTTCGGCCTGCGCAAGCGCGCGGCCACCGGCCAGCACGAATTCGACCTGCTCTGCGCCGACCTTGGCATCGAGCACCGCCTCGCGCCTCCGATGCGGCCACAGACCAACGGCATGGTCGAGCGCTTCAACGGGCGGATCGAGGACATCCTTCAGAGCCACCGCTTCCACAGCGGCGAGGACCTGGAACAGACCCTCCTGCGCTATGTCCACCTCTACAACAGCCAACTTCCGCAATCGGTTTTGAAGGGTAGATCACCCATCCACGCGCTCAAGGACTGGCAACGCCAAAAGCCGGAGCTGTTCAGGAAGCGGCTTTACAATCACGCGGGATGTCACAATTAGGCATGAGATCGCGCGCTCGATGGATCATCTCGATTACGGCTGCCTCAAGGTTATTGCCGTCTTGCGAGACAATCGCCCGGTGCTGTTGGTGCAAATCATGCAGAAGGGGCGTCGCTGGGCTGGGCTTGGCGTAAATATGGCGATCCGCGAAGCGCACAGGAATAAGCCGCGGATCAGATTCCGTCAGGAAGATGAAGGGGACCTCATGATGAATCAGGGAATCCGCGAGGGAAAACGACGTCTCGTCCTGAACCAGGACGTCGAGAATGGCGGCTTGCACTAGGCCGACGTACTGGATCGCCTCATGGATATCAGCAAACGGTCCTACCACCGTATCGCCTTCGGCACGGATCTCGCGCGCTAAGGTTTCAGCTATGAAAAAATCATCTTCGACCAAAAGAATGCGCAGTGGTTTGAATGTCATCAGGCCCCTCCCAAGACCTTAGCGGCTCCCTCAATCACTCGGTTTACCTTACGTCATCGTATTAGCCAAACAACTTTGACGCTTTTTGCCTTAGCGAGTGATCCAAGAAGGCGCAGCGCCTCTTGGCCCATGGCAATCAGCGGAGCGGCACAAAGTGGATTGCCTGGTAGGTGTCACATCCCGCGTGATTGTATACGCGCTTCCTGAACAGCTCCGGCTTTTGGCGTTGCCAGTCCTTGAGGGCGGCGATGGGCGTTCTGCCCTTGAGTGCCGCTTGCGGGAGCTGGCTGTTGTAGAGGTGGACGTAGCGCAGGAGGGTCTGTTCCAGGTCCTCGCCGCTGTGGAAGCGGTGGCTCTGCAGGACCTCCTCGATCCGGCCGTTGAAGCGCTCGACCATGCCGTTAGTCTGCGGCCGCATCGGCGGCGCGAGGCGGTGCTCGATCCCGAGGTCCGCGCAGAGGGTGTCGAACTCGTGCTGTCCGCTGGCGGCGCGCTTGCGCAGGCCGAACAGGCGGTCGGTGAAGGCCTTGCCGTTGTCGGTCAGCGCGCGGGTGATCTTCATCGGGGCCGCGCGGTCCAGATCGCGCAGGAACCTTCGTGCGTTGGCCGCGGTCTGCGCCGGGTAGATGCGCACGAAGACCCACCGCGTGGCCCGGTCGATGGCCACGAAGAGGTAGCGGCGGCGATCCTCGTCGGCCATCTGGGGCAGGTATTTGATGTCGATGTGCAGGTAGCCGGGCTCGTAGGCCTTGAAGGTGCCGTGCGCGGGCTTGGGTTCCTTCGGCTTCAGCGCCCGCAGGTTGCCCGCCCCGTGGCGACGCAGGCAGCGGTCGAGTCCCGAGCGCGAGACATGCGGGTTGAGGAACTCGCGCACCACCGCGAGCAGGTCGTCGAGCGGCAAGAGCAAGGCCTTGCGGAGGGCAACCGCGACGGCCTCCTGCGCAGGCGTCAGCGTCGTCTGCAAGCGGTGCGGCGTGTGGCTCCGGTCGTGCACGTCGTCGCGACCCCGCCATTTCCAGACCGTCTGCTCGGAGATCCCGTAGCGCTCGGCCACCCGCCAGGCCGGTTCGCTGCTGGCCTAGATCGCGGCACGGATCTTCGGCGTCGTCGTCGCCTGCTTGTGCAGAGAGATCAGCATGCTCCCACTCCCTCCCGAACATCGCGCAGGAGCGACCTTGCCATGAACAGGGCAGACCGGCGAGGGTCTATGTGATCATCCGGGATGGAACAGGTAGGTTGTCATTTCAAATGACAATTCTGCCTCGCCCTCTCCACCCAGAAGCCCCTGAACGAGCTGAAGGCCGCCACAGGCGAGCACAACGAATACGCCGCCCTGCAGACTTCCTGGGCCGAATGGTGCCAGGAACACCTCGACATATATTTGGCAAGCGTTACAGATCGCAGTGGATCAGGAGCCTCGAAAACATCTGTCAGGGGATTTCCACATCGGCCAGTTCAGCCAGGTAGAATGACTCGAAGGTGGCGATGGAAAGCGCAACGAATTCGCAGCGGGTGTGCGCATAGCCGCTTTGGCCATCACACCCCGAGACAGCGTCAAACGTGTCGCGTGTGCTTTCCAGGGTGCGTTCATATCGGCTTGGCAGAAATCCATAGCCATCAATTTCAGCAGGAAGAACCGACATAAGGCTGTCATGGAACAGGCGCATGGAAGCAATCACATCGGACAGGCATGATCCTGTCTCCCCATCAACCTTCGTGCATATCTCAAAGGCGACGGATGCACATCGCTGCTCCATCCAACTCCGGTAGCCCATATCCAGCGGCTGAACGGCCTTCAGGCAGGCAATGACGTCCGGCGGGGGGAGTTCGCTCTCGGCATAAGCGGGATCAGAAGCGACCGCTAAAGCGAACCACAGAGAAACTAAGGCTCCCACCATGCCGGGCAAGTCTTTGGCCTTGCGGGTTGAGGTGGTTTTCAGGCACCACAGGCCGATCAGGGCGACCCCAAGACAGATCGTCGTGAGCACACCGCTGTTCGTTGCGGCGCTGATCGCATCAGCGCACTGGTTGCCGTCGGGACAGACATGGCGGCTGTCTGCCAGGGCAGTGAACAAAACAAACCCGAATGCCAGGCCCAAGACCAGGCTGCCGAGGCAAAGTCCCCATGCCAAACCACGCATCCAACCTCCTTGCCGCCAAGGAGGACTATCGACGGTTTCAGTGTCGGAGAAAAGGCAGCAGGCCCCTCCACCTCACAACCGGGCCGCGATCTTCCACCCTCCCCGCCGCCGTGTCATAAAACCTCTCTCAGGCGTAGCACAGCTTCAGGTTAAGTAAGGGGTGGCTGCGGCGCAGCAAAAGCCCCGCCGAAAGGGCGGAGCTTTTGCCAAAACCAGGCACTCGGGACAGTCACTCTGAACCCAGGTACTCGGAAACGCCTGGCACCTTATTGCAGAACAATCCTGTTGGCTGAGGAATTTACGCCCGTCGGCTGTTCCTTGCCGGTTTCAAGGCTCTGGCCATGGCGCAGCAAAAAACCCCGCCCCTTCCCGGGCGGGGTTTCTTGAAACTGAGCGTTTCAATGCCGCAATTCGCGTAACAAAGTCCAGTAATGCTAAACAACGCCTTTCCGTTCTAAAAGTTTCTGAAGATTTAAGTATCTCAGTGACTTGCAACTTAAGGGAGACCTTACCTGTAGGTCAGTGTACCGCTGCCTTTCGAAGCACTCTTTACCTTAGGTTAAGCACGTTTCGAGAAAGCCTCTCCCCGGCTCCTGGGAACTGTGCTTAGATCGCTGTGCAGACGGTCATGGTGGCTTCCTTTTCTCTGACCCGGTGAAGCCCTTGACTACCTCTGTAACCCCCCTCGGTGCAGCATGTCCGGCTCTCACCGAGGGGGTTCGCTGTCTGCTAGCCGGTTTCCCCCCTGCTCCTGCTCCGCGGTCGGCCCTTTGAAACGGAGCTATGCGGGGAAATGGGTGACGGGGTTTGAGAGGGCGGCGTATCGTGGCGGGTGCTGAAGCCTGCCAGAACTTCCAAAAGGAACGATACGCCATGGAGAAGACTACAGACATCATCCCCCTTCGTCAGCCGCAATCTGTTGAGGACCCGCTGACCGAGATCGCTCGCGATGGGGCACGCCGGATGCTGGCTGCCGCGCTACGGGCCGAGGCCGACGCCTTCGTCGCGCAACATGCCGAAGAGATCCTGCCAGACGGCCGCCAGCGGGTTGTCCGGCACGGTTACGGGCCGGAGCGCAGCATCCTGACCGGAATCGGTGCGCTCGACGTACAGCGCCCGAAGGTGCGCGACCGCGCCACCGATCAGCCGGCCGAGAAGAAGATCCGCTTCACCTCTGCGATCCTGCCGAAATGGGCGCGGCGTTCGCGCAGCCTCGATGCCCTCCTGCCGGTCCTCTACCTGCGTGGCATCTCGATGGGGGACGTCCAGGAGGCGCTTGCCGCGATCTTGGGGAAGGATGCGCCGAACCTGTCACCGGATGTGGTCTCGCGCCTGACCGGGGAGTGGCAGCAGGATTACGACCGCTGGCAGCGCCGCGATCTCTCGGCCCGGCGGTATGTCTACATCTGGGCGGACGGTGTCTACCTGCAGGCTCGGATGGAGCCGCAGGCCGAATGCATGCTGGTTATTCTGGGGGCAACGCCCGAAGGGAAAAAGGAGCTCGTCGGCTTCCAGGTCGGCGTGCGCGAGAGCGCACAAAGCTGGCGCGAGCTCCTGGTCGACATCAAGGCACGCGGCCTCGGGGTTCCGCCCGAGATTGCCGTCGGCGATGGGGCCATGGGGTTCTGGAAGGCGCTTAACGAGGTCTTTCCGAGCACGCGCCATCAAAGATGCTGGGTTCACAAGACCGCCAACGTGCTCAACAAGTTCCCGAAATCCATGCAGCCGGCGGTGAAGGCCGACCTGCGCGAGATCTGGCAGGCCGAAACTCGCGCCGCAGCGGCAACTGCGATGAACACCTTTGCCGAGAAATACGGCGCCAAGTACGAGAAGGCAGTAACCTGCCTGACCAAGGACCGCGAAGCGTTGCTCGCCTTTTACGACTTCCCGGCCGATCACTGGGATCACCTGCGCACGGGAAACCCGATTGAAAGTGTCTTCGCTACCGTTCGGCACCGGACCGTGCGAACCAAGGGTGCGCTCTCGCAGAAGACGGCGAAGCTGATGGTGTTCAAGCTCGTTCAGGCTGCCGCCAAAACGTGGCGCCGCCTGAAGGGGGCGAACCAGTTGCCTTTGGTCATCGAAGGCGTCACATTCACCGACGGTGTCGCCGCGAGCGTCGCCGAAAATCGCGCCGCTTGATTAGGCCGCGTCACCCAAACTCTCGCATAGCTCTTTGAAACGCGCTTGGTAGCGCATTAAGCATGTTCCGAGAAACCCACTCCTCTAGGCTTCTGAACTGCTCTAGAATTGCTGTGTCAGCCAGGGACGCGGGCTGGCTTTCCTTCGCCTGTTCTGGGAAGCCCTAAGCCCCGCCCCTGCAAGCCCCCCGGTGCAGCGTGTCAGGCTCCCATCGGGGGGCTTCTTTGTCTGCCAGCCGGTTTCGTCCTGCTCCTGCTTCAGGTCCTGCACAGGCTGTGCGGGGCTTCGTTCTGCCTTCTTCATGTCTGCCGCAATCAGTCGGGGGTTGACTACCCAAGGCAGGGACAAGGTCTTGGACCCGTCCCAAACCCCGGCGAGCAAAGCTCCTTCTAAAATCAACTTAGAGTTGTCCATTTAGATAAGTTGTTGGACGCGTTCCCCTCCGGCATAACTATCCCATCAGCCGAGCGGCCTTTTGTGTTGTCTGTTTTCGAGTTCTCGCCGCTCGGCTGGAAAGCTTCTCCCTCAATCACAGCCCGGCAGCATCGCGCAAGGCACGGTTCATCTGGGTCTGCCAACCAGGGCACTGGCCTTGAACCGGGCCACGACATCCTAGTCCAGGCGCTGGGCACGGCGACCTTCGGACTGAAAGACTTAAGAAACTTTTTGACATGTATACCAAGATGACCGCTAGGAATGAGGCATCCTGATAATGAATAAAGTCTTTTATGGGAAACAAAGGCTGAAATCCGCTCGACAAGCTGTGCGCCTTAATAAAGAATTCACTCATAAGGGCGAAAACTATGATTGCCTCCGAGATTTCTTGGATGATCTTGTTACCACACTTGTGGATCAGCGGCCTGAGAATATCGATGCCGCCAAGGCCTATGTCATCAGGACAATGGGTGTACTTGTTCAACGGGAAGCAGACCGTGCCTACCTGCCTTTTGGATACAAAAACCCATTTGCCCCAGTAGTTCCAGTGGCTCCGCTGCCATCGAAAGAGTCTGTGCAACCCGAGTGGATTTGGCCAGTCGTCAATAAGCCGCCTTCATCATCCGGAAACGGGCTTGATGGAGATGGAATTTTCCGGGCCTTCAGCGCGCTCAAGCTTTTCGGTTATACAGTGGGGAAAACGGAAGGATGGCCGCAGAAGCGAAGACAGCAATTCCTATCCGATTTTATGGAAAAGCGGCTTCCTGCCATCGTCGCAAGCACATTCGGTGATGATTACGGAACTCCGTTGAGTTCGACACGTCTTCGCAAGGTTGCCAATGTTATCGCCTCAAACGCCAGCCTGCGCTATCTACACGACCCTTATCGATACCGAGACGCAATACAAGATTGGGAATCCGACTTGGCGTTCCTCAAAATGAAGTATTACGTTGGCCGCGGGTTGCAATTCCAACCATGGCCAGATCCGAAGGCATGAAGGCAGCCGCAAGATGACCGACCATGTAAAGGGCACCTCGATTTTCAAGCGTTTTCTGACCCGCGGAGCGCTGTCGGAGGCCTAGTTTTGTTCGCCTGATAAGGCCAACCGGCGTCGTCGCCCACTCTGGGGTGTTTGGTGCTCCGCCTGTCAGGCGGAGCGTTTCGTGCTCTGCGGCTTGTATTCCGTGCCCCGGGTCACGCGGAAACAGGTTTAGGCGGCGAAGTTGGCCGAGTCGACGCGTGTTGTAGGCGAAGTTCTTCATGCCGATCTTCGCCTTGTCCGGACAATGCCGCCCCTTCCGCACCAATGTGCCGCCTATGTCGTGGTCTGTGCGCCGAAGATGTGCTCGATCCGCAAACGCATTCTTGATGCCGTTTGGTTGCTTTTCCTGGCCTGCCGGAGCTGCTGACAGGCCCACCGAACCCCGATAGCTCGGCGGGCCGATACTCATCAATCCCTCGGTGCAGGAGCGCCAAATCGAAAAACCTGCCCGGCAGAGCAGGCCTTTTCGGTTCTTGCCTCGTCGGGTGGGAAGCTACGCCGCCGCCGAAATCGCTTGCAGCCATAGGTTGGGATTTAACAATACCATTAGATATTAGGAAACGGCCGTTTGCGAACGTTTACAAAGTCAGGTGTCGTAAATTGATGCTGTTTTCGAGAAGGGCAGGGGGAGGCCTGTTCCTCCTTTCAGCGCAACACTCCTGTAGTCCAAAGCCGTTTGAGCTCAGCCTTTCGGGACGCAGAGCGGGCTTGTGACGACCCCCAGGAAGCGCTGCCGATAGGTAGAGATTACCGTATATAGATGAACAATCCTTAGATTGATCTCTGATCCGCAACTGCGGTCATAAATGCGGCGTAGGCAGCATGCAGGGCGATATTATTGTCTATTTTTCTGGAGCGGGACTGAACAATCCCACGTAACTGGGGCAGATTTCCGGGCAGTGTCGTTCAGGTGGGCCAAACGGCAACGAGTTCCGGGAGAAAGTCGCCGGGCCTACAAGGGCGTGTTCGACTTCGATCTTGCCGCTACCGAGATCAGCGAAGCTCTCGTCGGGCAACATCATGGCTGCCAGATTTCGGAGATTGAAAACGACTGCCACTGCTTCAAGACCAGCTCCGGAAGGGCACTTGCGGCGCTGAGGAATTGTAACACGCTCATTGCAATTCTCAGGTGGCTCGCGCGGCAGCCTTTCGGCTAGAAGATAGCAGTCCAAATTCGAGGGTGGGGATGGCCGAGCGCAACGACATTTCCGATCTGCTGGCATTCATTAGCCGCGAAGGCAGTTGGCGTGAGCGGCTGCAGGACGTCGTGGCCGAACATCTTCTGCCCGCCCTCGAAGAGTTCGAAATGGATCACGATGATCTGGCTGAGCTTCTGGGAGATCAATGGTCGGGCGTGCTCTGGGGCTGCGGGTTTGAGGATTTCCTGTCGCGGACCTATGCCGATGGCAATATCGTCGATCTTTATCTGAAACGGCGCGGCTGGAAGGAAACGGCGTTGAACCGGGAGTATTTCGCGGCACTGGGGGACACGCCGGTCAGCCTCTACGAAGTCAGCAATGTCGAACCCGGCGCCTCGATGATGCTGCGCGATCTGCTCTCCGATGCCGATCCGATCACTGTGCGGGAAAAGTCCGCCTCACGATCGCTGAAGCAATGGGACCGGATCGCTGTCCGTATGGTGCGCGAGCGAGACCACCATGTCATCTCCGGGGCGCTGCTGCCGTTCCGGCAGGAAGCGGTAGACTTCCTCATGTCTGGCCTGCGCGATGTTCTGAAGGTGAAGAAGCGCGATGCGCTGCACCTGAGCCGCGATCAACGTCTGGGCTGCGCCCCGATCTTCACGACGGCTTGGCTGATCACCGAGATCAACAATGCCTTGTCGCCGGTGCTTCCCAGCTTCTGCAATTCCGATGGAGACGAGGTGGTGTTCCACGATCTGCGTTTCCCGCTGGCCAGTGGCGTGACGCAGAAAGCCGTGGCTGCGGAGCTGGACAAGGTCAAAGGCTTTGCACCGGAAGGCGGCAAGTTCTGGAACTGGCTCGCGCCCTCCAGGCGCGGCAGGCGCAAGGCCAAGGGCCTCATGCTTGATACGCAGATAGAAGGCGCCACGGTATTGGGCTCTCTGGAGCTGAAGGGAAAGGGATTGCTGGTTTGCGTCAACTCTGCCGAGCGGGCCGAGAAGATCAGGACGCTGGTGACGAACGCCCTCGAGGACCGCATCAAGCAGCCTCTCACGACCATTCGGACAGTCGAGCAGATGATGGCTGATCAGCGCCAGGCAGATGCGGAAAAGGACGCTGTCGAAATCCCACCAGAGATCGCCCAACAACTGATGTGGGACCATCTGGACCGCCATTACCGCGAAACGCTGGATGCGCCGATCCCGGCCTTGGGTGGCAAATCCCCGCGCCAGGCGGCCCGGACGCCAGCCGGACGCCAGAAGGTGATCGAATGGCTGAAGTATCTTGAGAACCGCAGCGCCGGCCAGGCGGAAGGAACCATTGCGGATTATGATTTCGGCTGGATGTGGGAGGAGTTGAGCTTGGCCGATTACCGGAAGTGATCCCTGCCGACCGAGGTTGCCTATATCATCGGCTCGCCTTCAACCGATCGGCAGAGTGCCTCCTGGTGCGCCCAAGGCTTGTCGCTGGAAAACCTGTCTGAGCCGAGCTGCCCGGAAATCTGCCCCACTTACCAATCCCAAGGCTGAGAGCTGGGCTGATTAGACCGTTGAGCTCTCCGGCAGGGGGACGGCCAGCATGCTCTGTCTTTATGCCCCAATGGCAATCCCGCACCGGGGCTAAAATGGGGTTACAAACTCGCCTGGCCAAAGCAGTTCACCACCAATGCAAAACAGCTCGTCGCCCTGGATGTCCTGGTGATCCTTGCTGGGGGCTACAACATCATTCCCACCGAACGGGATGTCTATAATCCGGATCTCTGACAGGATGATGCTCTGTTCTTGCCGCAGGTTCGAAAAGCCTATGCGTCTCTTCTGAAACAGGGCTGGTGTGACGCAATGGCGGCAATCCATCCCGACAAGCCCGTTTATCCCTTCTGGGATTATCTGCGTCAGGCCTTGGGAGCGGAATGCCGGATTGCGGCTCGATCACCTGCTGCTCTCGCCCGCTTTGGCAGCACAGCTCAACGATGCCGGCGTGGACCGGGATATGCGAGCTCAGCCAAAAGCCAGCGATCATGCGCCTGCCTGGATCGTGCTCGACATTAGGTGATCCAATTTTTTCGTTGAAGATCAGTCATACTCGGCAGATGAGAGGCTTTCTTGTCAGGAAATGTTTCTGTATTGCGACAGGCATCTAAGGAGATCATCATGGATATCAACTATAATGAGCTGTCCCTTGAGCAGCTGAAAGAGATCAACAAGAAATCCGCAGCCGCCATTGCCGATTTCGAGAACCGCCGCAAAAAGGACGCCATCCAGAAGGCAACCGAGATCGCAAAGGGCGCCGGCTTTGCCTCGCTCGAAGACATGCTGGCCGCTCAGCCCGCCAAGCAAAAGGCCGAGCCGAAATACCGCCATCCGGAAAACTCTGAGCTGACCTGGAGCGGTCGTGGTCGAAAGCCCGGCTGGATTGCCGAGGCTCTGGAAGCCGGAAAGTCGCTCGAGGATTTTGCGATCTGATGGTTCGCTCTGACTTTGGGGTATGCGCCAAGGGAATGCGCATGCCTCAACCCGAACATCCGGCTGGGATGATACCTGCTAAACTTCTTCCGCTGCGGCCTGCCTCAGCGTTCAATGATTTTCTTCCAAAAGGGTCCATCATGGCCACAGGCACTGTAAAATGGTTCAATGCCACCAAAGGGTTTGGCTTCATTCAGCCCGACGACGGCGGGCAAGATGTCTTCGTGCATATCTCGGCGGTCCAGCGTTCGGGCTTGGCCGAGTTGGTCGACGGCCAGAAGGTGTCCTATGACCTGGAGCGTGACAAACGCTCGGGCAAGATGTCGGCCGGCAATCTGCAAGCAGGGTGAGCGAGAGTGCCGCCCTTCTTCATCATCCCGCTGCTTCTGGTGAGGACTCACGACAGGGCAAGGTCAGGCATGTTGCCTGGCCTTTTTTCATGATCGACTGCTCAGCAAGGCCATAAGGGAGACCAGGAATGACCGAGAACCGCAGTGACGCACGTCTGAAGGCCGAGCTTGTCTTCGGCAAACTGCAGGCTCCACCTTCCGCACGTGATCGTGCCTTCGAGGAGATCAACGCTGTTCGGGCGGCGGGGGCGGAAAAGGTCCAAAGGCTTCGGGAAGCGCGGCTGGCCAGGGAATTGCAGGACAAGGCCGCGCTGAAGGGGCCGTCAGAACCTGGGGTGCCCGAAACATCCTGAGCACGGTTGCAGCACAGGCAACCCCTTGCAATTGCCCTTCGCAGATGGAGGACTGCTGCAGACAATGTTGGCAAGCTGGCGGAGGCATGTCACCCCCAAGGTCAGCCGACCTGAACCTGTCCTGATCCGAAACCTGATCCAACGGCCACACGTTGTTGATCGCACACACGAGGATTCATCATGATGGAAGACCGCACACGGCGGATCGAGGAACGCGCCCATTCCCTCTGGGAGATGGAGGGCCGGCCCCATGGCCGGGACGCGCAGCATTGGCAGCAGGCGGAACGCGAAATCGACGCGGAAGACGCGGCCCGAGCGTCCCTCACCTCGGCCGACACGGCCACGAAGGGCCGCAAGCCAAAGCCGAAGGCTGCAGCGACAAAAGCCAGAAAGACCGCACAGGCAAGCCAGGGACCGGAAGCCGGTCCGACAGTGGATGCTGCCACGGAGGAGCCGGTCAAGACCCGAGGCCGCGAGCCGAAGGCTGCGGCAGGCGACGAGCCTGCAGCGCCAAAGGCAAAACGCGGCCGTCCTCCCAAGGCCGCAGCTGAAACCCCGGCGGCGGCATCAGCATCGGGCAGGGGCCGCAAACCGAAAGCGGCCGCTACCGAGAGTGGCGAGGCGACAAAGGCAACCCGAGGACGCAAGGCAAGGGCTGCGTCAGAGGCTGGACCGGTCGGTGCAGCGGCAGACAGGGAGCCCGCGCCCCAAGACTACACCACTCCGGACGAGGCCAAGGATCGCAGCCCGGAGCCGGATCTGGACACGCAGGTGTCTCCAGAGGCCGCAGGACCCTCTCAGACGACCGAGTAAGATCCCGTTCCGGCTGCCCCCCTGGATGGCCCTTTGCGCCGCAAGGCTGCGCAAAGGGCACTGGTCGAGCAGTCAAGTTCAGTGTCGCTGACCTTCTACATTGTCCCTTCTGGCAAGGCGCTGCTGGCCGCAGACACGGCACGTGAGCGTCAAATGTCGAGACCCAGGTCCAGCACGCGAACAGAATGGGCCAGTGCTCAATCGAGATATAGTCTTCCTGTTTTGCTGCCACTTCGGCAATGCGTTCCAGCACCAGTCTCCCTTTGATGCAAGAAAAGATATCTGGTAGCTATCGAATATCATAAGAGTATCGCGAAAGAGATTGTGAGATCGACCGGCGCCTGTTTACAGGATGTCCCTGCGCCCTTGTACAAGGCCTCAATGCCCATGCTGAAGAACGTCAATTATTGGCCTAGATCAAGAAGAGCTTTGCTTTGCTAGTTGGGCGCCTGACCGACTTTTTAGCGCATAGATCGTGTCTCAATATTTCGCACTTCGTTCGGCTATTCGGTGCGCCAGATTGCGCGATCCTGCCAAGGCAAGTTCACCATAGTTTGCCCCCTGTTGCATCGCCTTCTGTCCAACGAAAGCGGCGGCGCGCGCCGGAGGGCTGGCTGCGGCCGCATTTCCGGCGAGAGATCCAGCCGCCTTCGCGCCGACCGCCGCAATAGCGGCTTGCGTGGGCGTGACGGACATAATCATGCCGCTCAAGGAACTGACGATCATGGGGATGCAAAGCGTGCAAACGGTCATGATGACCATGCATGCGATGAACGGGATGAAGTCGGAAACACTTTCCGTTATCGATGTGTCGAGAGAGGTCATGTAGCCCGAGACAATGCGGATCAGCCCGCCGAGCATGATGGCCGTGACGAGCGGATAGAGCATGTAGCTGACTGCGCCTTGGAGCCAACGGTTGAAGTAGTCCTTCGTGACCTCGAACATGCTCAAGGCAATGAAGATGGGTGCGATGCCAAGATAGATCGTCACCATGACCTGACCGAAGATCAGCAGAAGCGCGGCCAGGGCGGCAAGTGTGCCCATGCTGGTAAAGATCAGCACGCTCATGATTGCACCACCCATCCAGCCCATCGGCTCCATGACCTTGTTTGCCTTGTCGGAAAAGGAGGTGATGAAGTCATCCATGGCACCGGCGAGATTATTAGAAGGCACTTCGCCACCTCCGAACTTTCCGAGCAGATTGGCGGCAATGCTGTCCACGCCGCCTTCAACGGCACTGGCGATCAAGTTGAACTGGCCCCAGACCAACCCGATACTGCCTATCGCGATCAGCTTGATAAAGGTGACGACGATCTGCCCGGCCGACATGGGCCGGTATTGCAGAACCATGTTTACGCCGAGCATGACCACGGCAAGCGTCGCCATCGTTGCAGTAAGCGCTCCCATCCCATCCAGCACAGCCCCGAAGCTGGATTGTGCTACATCGTCAAGCTGGCCTTGGGCGCGACTGACGAACTCCTCGATGACCCCCATCAGTAAACCCCCTGCGCCTTGCAAAGCTTATCCACCTCGCGCGTCAGGCGACTACGATCAGAATTGGCATAATCTCTTACCCATGCGCTGCTTTCGTCACTTGGCAAGGTCATGAACCGCGTTTCCAATTCCTCCAAGGCAGCATCCCAAGTTGGGAACCGAAGTTCGCAAGTGCATTTTCCGCCTGTCGCCTCAATGCTTGCTGCGACCTGATGGATATAGGCACTTTCCAGAAAGCGCAGCGAGGCGGCACCCTGGATTGCCCGATGTTCAACCTCGGGTGCGCGGTAGGCGGCGCAGCCACCACGCGTGGTATAAGCACCACCGCGTGGCGTTCCACCACCGTCATTCGAGAAGGTCGTGTAGCCCGGCTGCCCCGCAGGATCATTCGCCTGGGCCGAGTCCACCCGCATGTCGCTTTGTGCCTTGGACGGGTCCAATGTGACCGAAGATCCGCCAGTGCTGAAGGAGAAGGTCAGGTAGCCAGCTTCTTCCATTGCCTCACTTGGCATGGTCATGGCGGCAGACGCTTCGCTGTCGCCATTCGATAGGATCATGGTGCCACCCGCCAAAGCCGCAGCACCCGAAACAGCCAGAATACCCGTAATCACCCATTTCATGCCGCGTCTCCTATGGCCGGAATGTAAACCTGCGCGATGCCGCGCGTTTCCCCAATTCGTCCCGTCTGAACAATCACGTCGATGGTGCGAAGGATATAGTTTCGCAGATCGTTGTAGCTCATGCGAACATCCGAACGGCCAGCGGCAATCGCCAGCCGGTCAAGCGCCAGTTCCGGCGTTTCCGCATGGATCGTCGTCATCGAACCGCCATGCCCGGTGTTGACGGCTTCGAGGAAGGTCATGGCTTCCTTGCCCCGCACCTCGCCCACGATCAGGCGATCCGGCCGCATCCGCAGCGTGGCTTCCAGAAGCATGTCGGGCGTCCTGGTGTTGCCGCCCCGATCGGCAATGAGAGACACCGTGTTCGGCTGGTCGGGGAACAGCTCGCGGGCGTCCTCGATGGTGATGATCCGTTCGTCTTGCGGGATCATGGAGATGATCTTGCGCAGTGCCACCGACTTGCCGGTATCCGTGCCGCCCGAGATCAGGATGTTCAGCTTGTGGGTCACGCAGAAGCGCAGCGCCCCCATCAGGTCGCCCGCCTCGATCAGTTCGGCAAGGCTGGCGTTGCGCCTTTTCCGATCCGCATCAAGGGCCACCTGCTTGCCATGCAGGAACCGCAGCTCGATGTCCTCTATGGGCAGGGCGGCAAAGAGACGGAAGGACAGGGCGGCTTCCTGCGGCGTGGCAGGCGCAAGAACCGCCTGCGCCCGGATCGGGCGGTCATTATAGGCCACGGTCGCGGAGACAAGCAGTTTGTCGCGCCCGGTCTGCGCCTGGTTCTCGCCCGCGATCTGGTTGGCAAGGGAATGGCCGAAGCCCGGTTCAACCCTTTCCCCGGTCGGTTTCATATGCACGTCGCCGCGCTTCAAGACCCAGATGCTGCGATCCGGGTTGACCGAGACTTCAATCGTGGCCGGATCATCCAGCCACGACTTGAAGCGGTCCAGCTTGTGAGCTAGCCAACCCATCACAGGATCTCCAGGTCGCGATCCACCATGATCGTCACAAGCGAGCCCTGCTTGATGGCAATGGTCGGCTGGCGGTTCAGGTAGCCATCCAAGGCGCTGGAGGTGGCCTCCATCATGTTCTGCGACATGGCTTCCGCCACATCCGATGTGCTGTCGTCGTCGTCATCAGCCACGGCAATCGCAGGCGCGAGGCCGATCAGGCTGATCAGCGCGGCCGAGCCAAAGCGCGCGCCGAAATGAGTGTTCACCACCCCGCCCAAGCCCGAACGGCCAATGGCGTCACCTCCATAAGCCCCGATTTCCACCGTCTGGTTGTCGGGCAGGATGATCCTGTTCCAGACGATCATCGCGCGGCGCTGCCCGAGGTCGGTGTTGTCGTTATAGGCCCCAATCACCCGCGACCCGCGCGGGATCAGGATGCGCGATCCGTCATAGGAATGAACATCCTCCGAGACCAAGGCGCGGATCGCCCCCGGCAGGTCGGTGTTGATGGCGGTTTCCAGCACCGCCTGGATCATCGTGCCCTGCAGGACCGTATTGGCCGGGCTGGCAATGACCTTGGCCCGCTCCACTGGCGCCCGCGCCGCCTGCTGGCGGGCAAAGCGTTCGTTCTGGCTTTGGTTGCGCAGGTTGGGGTCTAACCCTTCCATGCCGGGCATGGCCGCGGCCGCCTCCATCGCACCTGGAACGCCTGCCGCACCGCCGCCGCCCGAAGCACCGCCACCAAAGGCGATTATAGGCGAGGCGGCGCGGGCACGGTAGAGTTCTTCGGCCTCACGGCGGCGATCAACTTCCCCGTCCACCATGCCAAGGTCCGGGTTTCCGCTGGTGATCCGCGCCGCGTCAAGCTGCGCCTGAAGCTGCGCAAGCTGCCGGTCGCGGTCGGCAATCATGTTGGCATTTTCAAACTGCATGGAGGTCATCGTGTCCTGCAACTGGCTGACCTGTGCCAAGAGACTGTCGATCTGAGGGTCATTGCTGACGACCGGCGCGTCCTCGACCGGCGGCACATCGTCTTCTACGGTGATTTCCACGTCCTGCTGCGGCTGCTGGCGCAGCCGCTCGATTTCCGCCTCCAATGCCTCGATCTGCGCCAGCATCCGGGGATTGGGTTCAGGCTCACGCCGCGCGGGCAGGGGCATCCGGGCAAAGGGTTCCTCGTTCGTCTGGAACGCGGCAGGTTGGCCGGTCGGCAAGGTCGCTTGCGCAGCCAAGTCAGCCTGCGGCCAGAACATCACGGCGATGAACAGGGCACATGCCCCGCCCAGGGCGGTGCCTGCCAGAAGCCTGCCTTTTCCACCGCCAACCGTGCCGCGCCGGTTGTTGGCCCGCGCCTCCTGCACCTCTGCTGCAAGACGCGCGGTATCGTCCTCAAGATCAGGGGTGCCCTTGGGAGCATTGTCCTGATCGCCCTTACTCTGTTCGGCCTGGTTCTGATCCGGTTGGGTCTGATCCGGCTGGTTTTGTTCGCTCTGGTTCTGTTCGCTCATGGCCGGGGGTCCAGTCGCTTGATGACGGTTTCAGTCGAGGCGATGCGCAGCACCCAATAGGGGCTGATGCCGCTCACGCGGATCGTGCCGTCAGGCAGGGTTGTGCTGTTGACGGTGCGTTCCGGCCCCGACGAGGTTTTGAAGATCGCCGGGAGCTGTGCGCCGCGCGGAAAGCGAAAATAAGTAAAGTCGCCATCATCCCAAACCTGCAAGGGCAGGGCGGCATTGCGCTTGCTGGCCGCATAGCCGCCCCAGGGCGTTGTCGGGTTCAGCTTCTTGTTCTGCGGCTCCCCCGCCGCCGTGCGGGGCGCCTGCGCGCTCACGCCACCGCCGAAGCGGACCACATAATCGGCCCGCGCGCCCACTTCATTCAGATGCAGGTAGTAGGCGCGACGGTTGGTATAGACGGTCATGTTGGTGGACCCGCCCGCGACGGTCGGCTTGACCACCAAGGCCCGTCCGCCCGGAACACCGTCGAAGTTGAAACCCTCGGTATCGCCCGCGACGATGCTGACAATTTCCTCACCGGGGCCGAACTCCACGGAGGTCACGCGCATCATGCCCACATTCACGCGGTAAACCTGCCCGTCCTGATACACGGCATTGCGGACACGCGAGTCATGCCGCCCGGCCGAGGGCGTGACTTCGGCCAGAACCGGACCCGCCCCCATTGCCGCGCCAAGCGCGGCCGCGATCAACCATCCTTTCATTGCGCTTCTCCCTCGTCGCGGAACCGTTCGGCGGCCACGCTGTAGTTGCTGACCGTGAAGCCGAAGGGGTTGGACCAGACCCCATCAAGGCTGCGCAGCGTCGAAGGGTCGTAATCATAGGCCAGCGTGACGACGAAGGTGCCCTCCGTCACGCCGTCGAGCGTGGTCAGGCGCTTGGTGACACGGGCCTGCGCACGATTGTTGCCAATGTCGGAGATCGAGGACACGGCCACGTCGATGCGGGCGTTTTCCCCGTAGATTTTGGGTGGAAACTCCGGGTTTTGCTCATTCCAGAGATCCTGCAACGACTTTGCGGCCTGACCCGTGGAGCGGGCAAAGACGCCCTCGATACGCAGGTCATTGTCAAGTTGGTTGTAGGTTTCCCGGTCGCGCACATAGGCATAGACCAGCGACTGCATGACCGCCTCGCGTTCCGCGAGGCTGATCGTGCCGACATTCGCCATCGGCAGCGCCGCACCCGTGGTCGGATCAAAGGGCACCAGGGCAGGAGGCGGCTTGTCGATGAAGAGGGCCACCATGGCCGCAGCCAGACAGCCGGCGACACCGAAGCCCGAGGTGACATGAACCGCCCCGGGTTTACCGGAGAGTAAAACACTCAAAGGATGAGCCCTATGTCAAAGCCGAGATTCACCCCCGCCTATCCGGCCGAGCTTCGCGAACGCGGTGTTCGGCTTTTCCGAGAGAACCGTGGCGACTATGCCAGCGACACGGCTGCCTACAGGGCGATTGCGCCGAAGCTTGGCTGTTCGCCCGATAGCCTGCGCGTGTGGTGCCAGCAGGTCGAACGTGATGCCGGTCAGCGCGGCGGCCTGACGAGCGCGGAGAAGGACCGGATCAAGGAACTGGAGCGCGAGGTCCGTGAATTGCGCCAGGCCAATGAGATCCTGAAGAAGGCGAGCGCATATTTCGCAGCGGCGGAGCTCGACCGCCCGTTCCGCAGATGATCGCGTTTATCGATGATCACCGTTGTGTCCATGGTGTCGGGCCGATCTGCCGGGTTCTGGGGATCGCACCATCGACATTCTACAGCTTCAAGGCTGGGGAGCGAGACCCCGCCCTGGCATCGGATCGGGCCAAACAGGATCGCCTCGACCTGGCTGCCATCAAGGAGGCCTTCGATGACAGCCGGGGACGTTATGGCGCGCGCAAGGTCTGGCACCAGTTGCGCCGCGAAGGACGCGAGATTGCCCGCTGCACCGTCGAGCGGCTGATGAAGACGATGGGATTGCAAGGCGTTGTGCGCGGCAAGAAGGTGGTCACGACCAATCCCGCTACCGCCCAGCCATGCCCGGACGACAAGGTGAACCGGGCCTTCAAGGCAGACATGCCGAACCAGCTCTGGGTCAGCGACTTCACCTATGTCTCAAGCTGGCAAGGGATGGTGTATGTCGCCTTTGTCATCGACGTCTTCGCCCGGAAGATCGTTGGCTGGCGCGTCTCAACCTCGATGACGACCGGTTTTGTTCTCGATGCCCTGAATCAGGCCATCTGCCAGAGGGCACCATCCGAAGTTGACAAGCTGATCCATCATTCGGACCGCGGCAGCCAGTATCTGTCGATCCGATACACCGAGAGGCTGACTGAGGCAGGCATCGACACCTCGGTCGGCAGCGTCGGGGACTCCTATGACAACGCTCTCGCCGAAAGCATCATCGGCCTGTTCAAGACCGAGGTCATAAAGTTCCTCGGACCGTGGAAGTCCGTGGGTCAGGTCGAATGGGAAACCCTGAAATGGGTCGACTGGTATAACAAGACGCGCCTGCACAGTGCCATCGGTTACGTCACGCCGAACGAAGCAGAGGAGGCCTTCTACGCAAGCTTGAACGCTGACGAAAAAGCAGCCTAATCATTGAACCACAAACTCTCCGGTAAACCCGGGGCGGTTCACGGAGCTTCGGGATCTCCAGCGTGATCCGCCCGGCCCGGGTGTCCCAATCGCGGTCGCGGTTTTCCGTTGCGCTGAACCTCCCGCAGGGCCGTTCGCGCCCCCTTGGCAGCCCCGGTCCGCGCCTCAACTTCGGCTTCCATGATCCGCTCGGCCGCAAAGGCCAGCATCTCGCGCACGAGATCGCCATCAGCCTGCTTCTCAACCAGCTCGATTAGCGCCATTCTGTCATTGGTCATCGTCGTCTCCATTCCAGGTTTCAGGTCTTGCAACCCAAACCTACTCCGAAGATCGGCGATGACCGCCAGCGTTACCTACGGACGCGCGGCTCGCGCTACGCCAAAGGCTCCGCGCGCGGCCTCCTACACCACCACATGGGACACAGCCCCAAGTCCGTTGCGAAGTGGCGTAAGCGCGCAAGGGTCGAGGATATGAAGACCGGGCCGTCGGAGCCGCGGTCCACCGTCCTCACTGAAGCCGAAGAGGCGATGGCCGTGGCATTCCGGCGCCATACGCTTTTGCCATTGGATGACTGCCTTTATGCCCTGCAGCCATCCATCCCTCACCTGACGCGATCGGCACTGCATCAGTGCCTGCAACGACGTGGCATCTCGCGCTTGCCTGATGTGGAGGGCGATAAGCCGGAGCAGTCGAAGTTCAAACGCTACCCCATAGGGTTCTTCCACATCGACATTGCCGAGGTTCAGACCGCTGAAGGCAAGCTGTATTTATTCGTCGGCATCGATCGCACGAGTAAGTTCGCCGTGACCCAACTTGTCGACAAAGCCGACAGGAAGACGGCCTGGGAATTCTTGCAGCATATGCTCGAAGCCGTGCCCTACCAGGTTCATACCATTCTCACCGATAACGGCATTCAGTTCGCAGAGCAGCCTCGGAACAGGAATACCATCTACTCCCGGCCGATGCGCTGACATGATCTGCGAGGCCAACGGGATCGAGCACAGGCTGACCAAACCCAACCATCTATGGAGTTTGGAGGATCAGACAACAATCCAGTGGACTGTTGTCCCGACAAACGGCTAGGTCGAGCGGATGAACCGCACAATCAAGGACGCGACCGTCAGGCGCTTCCATTAGGACAGCCACGATCAACTGCGAATGCATCTTGCGGACTTCATGGCAGCCTACAACTTCGCACGCAGGCTGAAGACTTTCGGCGGCCTCACCCTATACGAATACATCTGCAAAATCTGGATAGCAGAGCCGGATCATTTCATCTTAAATCTGATCCACCAGATGTTGGGACTGAACAATCTCTGAAGCTCATGCAGACCTACCTTGAAAAGCATGTTCCCGCGAAGAATGTGGCCCGCTTCTACCGGTTGGCCGTGCTGCCCAATCTGTTTGGGGAATGGACACTCTACCGGGAATGGGGCCGGATCGGGCGGGGTGGCCGGATCCGATTGGACTGTTTTGCCACCCATGAGCAGGCCCTAGCCGCCTTGCTAGCTCTGGAATCCCGCAAGCGGCAAAGAGGTTACTGGGTCGAGCCGCAGCAACTGGCCATGTTTGGGTGAGGGATTAACACACTTGGTCAGCAGGCAAGCAGGTCCTAAACCACCTGGCCGCGGGATATGCGAAATGCTGTCGGCTCCAAGAGCCACTTATCTATATCCCAGCCGATAAGGTGAGCTATCCTTATGGCTTGATGAAGATTGGTGTGCCAGGCTGCACTAAAGCGAAGATCTCGGCCATCTCGCGATCGGTGACGGCGGCGCAGCCCCGCGTCCAGTCGCGCGGCGGGTTCTGCACGCGGGGTCCGCGGCCGTGGATGAAGATGTCGCCGCCCGGATCGCGGCCAAGCGCGAGGGCGCGCGCCCGGTCCTGCGCGTTGGGATAGGAAATTCCCAGCGACAGGAAGAAACTTGATCCGGGATTGCGATGGGTGATGTAATAAAGCCCCTCGGGCGTGCGGCCGTCGCCTTGGTGCTGCTTGTGGCCCGCAGGGTTCGGTCCCAGATCGACGCTGTAGGATCGAACAGCCTTTCTGCCGCTCAGCAGGTAAAGCGTCCGCGAAGACTTGTCCAAAAGCAGCTGGGTAACCTGCAACCGCTGCTCCGGCCCTGACGGATCGACATTCGCCACCGCGGGCAATCCCAGAGATGCGGCCAGCAGGAGGAATGCGCAAAACGCCTGTTTCATGGTGTCCCTCGTTCCGTTCTTTCCGGCTGTTGCCGCCGGTCAAAAGGGATACGAGGAAAGGGTTAAGATTATTCCCGACCGTCAGAAAAATCTCTGATTCACTCCACTGCAAGGCGGAGGAGGATCGGAATGGCAGTGGGTCACACGCACGGACTTTTCGGCATCTGCCCGCGGTCGCTCTGCTGCCCTCCTTATCCTGTGGGCCGCTGTGCAGGGGGCTGACAGCCGAAAGACGCTCCAACATTGGGGAAGGGAGCATGATGGCGTAAGGGCCGCTGGCGACTCTCTGTGAGGCGCTGCGGCCTGTCTCGGTCAGTGTGGTGTCCTTCCGCCTTCCTTCCTTTTCCACCAACCCATGGTTTTGCGTCCTGCCGTATAGGGTGCTGGCACCGCTTCTCACGGGTAGCGCAGCTAGGGGTTGAACAAGGGGCTGGCTGCGGCGCAGCAAAAAGCCCCGCCGGGGAAGGCAGGGCCTGTTGAAACACAGCACTCGAAACGGCACACTCGGCACCAAAACACCAAAGAACGTTGAAGAACGTCTGTCATTCTGAAACGTTCCTGAAATTGTTAAGCTTGTCATATACCTGTCATTTAAAAGCGGTTTTTGGCACACACTGATGTGTCGCTGTATTTCGGAGCGATCTTTACCTTAGCATGTTCCGAGAAACCCCCTCCCCGGCTCTTGGAAACCGTGCTTAGGTCGCTGTGCAGACAGTCACGGCGGCTTCCTTTTACTGACATCTAGTGAGCCCTAGCCCTGCCCCTGTAACCCCCTCGGTGCTACATGTCCGGTTCTCACCGAGGGGGTTCGCTGTCTGCCAGAGGTTGAACAAGGCTCGGCTCGGCGCAGCAAAAAACCCCGCCAGGGAAGAGGCGGGGTTTCTTGAAACTGAGCGTTTCGATGCCGCAATTCGCGTAACAAAGTCCAGTAATGCTAAACAACGCCTTTCCGCCCTAAAAGTTCCTGATGATTTAGATATTTCAGTCACTTACAACTTAAAGGAGACTTTACCCGCAGGTTCGCGTGCCGCTGCCCTTTGGAACGTTTTTTACCTGAGGTTAAACATGTTCCGAGAAAGTCTCTCCCCGGCTCCTGAGAACTGTGCTTAGGTCGCTGTGTCAGCGTGGTCTCGGGCTTGCTTCATGGGTGCGTGAAGCCCTAAGCCCCGCCCCTGTAAACCCCTCGGTGCTGCTGCGTGTCAGGCCCCCACCGAGGGGTTTCTTTGTCTGCCGGCCGGTTTCTTCCTGCTCCAGATCCGGCGCAGGCGGTGCAGTGCCTCTTTCTGCCTTCTTCATTGCTGACGATGTGTTTGACATGGCATTCGAGGAGGCAGCTTCGGTGTTGCTTGGACATAGCACGCTGACAGGACGGGGCATGAAGCATGAGTGTCAAGGACCCTCCGAACTCGTGGCCCACGAGATCATCCTGATCCGCCGCCAGACTGACCAGCCCGGAAAAGAGCGTTGATCCGCCGTCTGCACTCGGCCTTGGCGCCCGCTACAAACCGACCGCTTTTACGCATTTCATGGGACGGAACTTGGGTGCGCCAAGGTCTGTTTGGTCTTCTAACATTGGAGAAGCCTGCACATGCAAAACTCGTCACTTCCCATCAACCTGCCCGATGATGTTCGCCGTGGTTTGGACATTGCGGCAGGGGAGGCAGGTAAAACCCCCTCCGAGATTGTCATGGAAGCACTGGAACAGTTCGGGATTGAACGTCTCAGCGAGGATCAGTTTCAAAAACGCCTGACAGGTTCGCAATGAAAGTCAGGCGTCGCAGATAAAACAACTTCCGGTTGTCCATTTGGACAAGTTGTCGGACCCGTCAGCTTCCGGCATAACCAACCCATCAGCCGAGCGGCCTTTGTGTTGTGTTTACGAGTTCTCGTCGCTCGGCTGGAAAGCTCCTCCCTCGATCACAGCCCGGCGGCATCGCGCAAGGCACGGTTCATCCTGGTCTGCCAGCCAGGGCCGCTGGCCTTGAACCGGGCCACGACATCCTGGTCCAGGCGCAGGGACACGGCGACCTTCGGGTTGTCCGCTTTTGGACGCCCCCCGACGTTCTTGCGCATGATCTCGGCCAAGGCCGGAAACGTCTCGGTGAACGGCTTTGCCTGAGCGATTTGTTCATCCGTGGCTTCCGGCGCATCTGGGTCGCTGGCGATCATGCGCTGGATCTGATCTTCGGTCAGGTGCTTTCTCGTCATAGCAGGCTCCTTTCCTTCACACTGGCTGGCCGCATGGAGATCACCGAAACCCCTTCGGTTCCTAAGGTGGCGAACACCACGACGATCGTGCCATCCGCCAATCGGCCTATAGCCATATGCCGACCGTCCCTTGCGGGGACGACAATCGAGGCAAGAAAGAACCCTTCGTCCAGATCGGCAAAATCCAGACCATGCTTGGCGAGGTTCGTTTGCCGCTTCGGTTCATCCCAGACGATCATCAGCATATGTTTTCGTATATACGAAAACATGCTTGCGCGTCAAGCCGCCCAAAGCGAAGCTAGAATTTCATTCATAAGCCATAAGCGTTGCACGTTGGCTGCCGCAGGCAAATATTGCTCGCTCTCCGCTATCGCCCCAGAACGCTGATTTCTTCACCAATTGCCAGAATGGCAGAAGCAAGTCTGATGCTCTTGGGCTTGCCTGTCTGCAAGGAGCAAAGCTCCAGTGGAAGCCAAGCCACGCTATGGCGGAACGCCTTCTCGCGGTCGGATCCTCCTTCCGCAGGAACGATACGGGTCTCGGCGACGTTTTTACAGGGAATGCAATGAAAAGGAGGTTCTCTCATGGGCGAACTGACCGACAAGGCCAAGGCTGCAGGCAACAAGATTGCAGGCAGCATCAAGGATGGCGTCGGCGAGGCCACCAACGATCCTCGCCTGGAAGCCGAAGGTGAGGCTCAGAAGGCCAAGGGCACGGCCCAGGATGTGTCCGGCACCATCAAGGGCAAGCTAGGCAACGAGATCTGATCTCCACGTGTCAAAGTAAAAAAAAAGGCCCGCAATGCGCGGGCCTTTTCGTATTGAACGGCGAAATGGGCGTTTCAGGGTTACTAATAATTCGGCTGCTTTCCCGTTTCTTGCGCCGGCACCGGCACAGCGACGCGAGGCGATCAGCGCCGCTTAGGAAGAGACAATCAATGTGAAGCTGGGTCCCTCGGGCTGTCGATAAAGACAACTCATTAAAAGCAGACATATGCACCTATAAGGGTGTGTCGCATTCGAGAGATCGCGATGCAGTAACCGGTAAGGGTAGGAGTTCTACCCTCTTTATAGGTGTTTTATGCGCAAGACGCTCCGCATTATGGCGGCTGCAGCCGCTGTTTCCTTCAGCTTTGCAGCAGCTTCCCAAGCCGCAACGGTAACCTACGCCAACACGGATCCCACACCGAAGGCTCAACTGACAATCGACGATGCGGCAGCGCCCAACACGCTGCGCTTCAGCCTGTCGACTTTGCTCGGCGCTGCGGACTACTTGGGCCTTGGCTTCAATTTCGATGGCCTGCTGACCCAGGCGAGCCTGAAGCTGGTCAGTGCCACCCGTCTGGATGGAACGGCCATTACACCGGCACTCCAGCTGTTCGGAAACGGCAGCACCCAAGTGAGCAATTGTGGGCGCGGCTGCAACTTCAATGGCAGCGGAAGCGCCTCGCTGTTTGACTACATCGTCCGTATCGGCAGCAACGGTGGCAATGCCAACAACTATGTCGCTTCCGTGGTGTTCGATATCACCACGACAGCCAAGCTCGGCGATCTCAGCCAGCTTGCGTTTCGTGCCCAGTCGACGAGCAACCCGAGCGGCAGCATCAAGGCCGACCTAATCGCGGAGCAACAGCCTGCTCCGGTTCCGTTGCCCGCTTCGGCTGCTCTGCTGCTGGCTGGCATGGGGGGGCTGGCTGGCCTTCGTCGGCGCAAGAAGAAAGCGGCCTGATCGGGTTCACCTTCTGCACTTCCAAACCTTGCCACGGCAGCGTGGGTTAAATCGCGCGTCGCCGCCCCAAGTCCAGCACGCCCTGCCTATGGTAGGGCGTTTTGCTGCGTGCCAGCGTGCCCATCCAAGCTCCCTTGTTCATCTCTGAGTACCCCAAGCAGCTGCTTTCATGGCCATTCCAGAGCCAATGGTCGCAAGCCGACGAACGCAACCGCGCAAACAATCAACCCGTCAAAAGCCGCTTCCTCGCGATGTCCGT
Organism: Paracoccus yibinensis; assembly: GCF_030846195.1. GTDB lineage: Bacteria > Pseudomonadota > Alphaproteobacteria > Rhodobacterales > Rhodobacteraceae > Paracoccus > Paracoccus yibinensis. The sequence goes on along the minus strand of NZ_JAVCWH010000012.1, from coordinate 9,437 downwards.
CCAGATTTGTTGAACCGTGATCTCGATCTCATGCGCCATCGCGTCATAGCAGCCATACGCCAGTTTCAGGTGGTACGGAGCGGTCACGACCATGGTGTCCAGGTGCTGCTCACCGCGAGCAAGGCAGGTGCTTACCCACCAGTAAAGGTGCACGTTGATGATGTCTTGGCCCGAAGTCTTGCCGCTCTGGCTAGAAAATCTCGAGCCGCTCAAATAGCTGACAGGCGTATTGGTCATCTGTTCTCGCCGTCTTGTTGCCGCCCGATCCACGGGACAGCTGTGAAAACTAAGCAGTTCAGAACGTCAATCTATCCGACCCGTCGCTTTCCACCGAAATAGGATGGCAGGGCCGCTATATGCATGCTGTGCAATAACGTTTCTTTTGTCTACTCTTATTCGATTGGCCCAGATCAAGCCGAGCATAGAAGACCGCAAAGCTAGACCCCACATTCATTGACTGCAGGCATTATCGAGGTAGCAGCCATTTAAATTTGCTCTTCATACATTTTCACAAGACATCAAGAAACGGTCGTTTGTGGATGTTTTCAAAGCCGGGTGTCGCTGATGGGTGCTGTTTTTTAAGAAGGGCAGGGAGGCCAGATACGAGGCCTGTGCCTCCTGTCAGCGCAGCACTCCTGTAGTCCAGAGCCGTTTGAAAGCAGCCTTCCGGGACGCAGAGCGGGCTGCTAACGACCCTCAGCATGTACTGTTGATAAGCCGGGATTACCGGCTATATATCAACAATCCTTAGAACGGCTCCCTGATCCGCAACTGTGTTGGTAATTGCGGCGTTGGCAGAGTACAGGCGGAAAAATATTGCCTATTTCTCTAAGGCGCGCCTGAACAATCCGAAGGCTGGGAGCTGAGGGGGTGGCAAGGCTGCTGAGTTCTTTGGCAAGGCCACGGCCAGCGTGCTCTCCAGAAAGCTGCTCATGGCGATCACTCGGATCCAGCCTGAAAAGGGAAGTCCTTTAACGGCATCTTAAGAGAGTGAGGGTACATATGCTTGCAGCCCGCGGATGCATTCAGCTGGCGTTCGTGCTCCTTGTAGAAAGTACCCGGTCCATGACCTCTCGTTTGTCCTTGGCCGCTGCCCTTGGCGCCGCCGTCCTTGCTGCAAGCCAGGCCGCTTCTTGTGAGCAGGGAGCGTTTGCGCCCTCCACCGCGGCTCATCTCCAGCCGCTCTCGGTACCGGCGTCCGAGATCGGCGCCTGGCTGACGGCATCCCCTTATTCCAGCGGCATCCACTTCACGTCCGAGCTGCATGGTCGCGACCTGTGGCTTGACATCACCGACTTCCCCGAGCGCGCTCCCGAAGTCGGCTCGATGCGGGCGTTGATGCAGCTGGGCCGGGTGGTGGATGCGGATTTCGATCGGCTGGTGCTCGTTGACGGACAGGAGGCGCTGTTCGTTGTCGCCGAGGCGGACCTGCGCAGCGTGGGTTGCCAGTTCGTCTGGCCTGCCAACACGGGAGCGAACCCGATCGATCTGATGCGCAGGATGATTGAGGCTCTCCGGGAGGAGAACGGCGGCCGCCCGATCGAGGGCCTCACGACGACGGGCTCGGCGGGGACGAGCGTCAACGCCGTGGCCATTGTCGAGGATCATCTCAATGTGGCTTGGGTTGAAAGCGCCCGCCCGGGTGCGACGGCACCCGACATCCCGGACCAGCGTCCGGACCACATGGTCGGGCTTGAAGCACCGCGCGTGCAGGCTTCAGCCATGCCGGCCCGCGAAAGGCTTGCCTTCAACGGCCTGTAAAGGCCGGCCGGAGTTGACGCTCCCCGCTGGAAGCGGCAACACAATCATGGCCTACTATCCGCTGCCGCGGCCCTGAGAGATAGAACCTCGAAAGGAACAGGCAAAGACAGGTCATGGGCCCATCAACGCGATCCCATTGGCTTTCACCTGACGCTCCAAACGAGCCAGAAGCTCCCGATACTCGGCATTGTGCGAACAGGGACGGATTGCCAAGAGGATCAACCTCCAATCATCCAAAGAAACGGCGGGACGAAAAGGCCACGGTTGGTTCAGAGCCGAACATAGGGCACCTGGAGATGAAAACATCATCTCTATTATAGCCTTTGGTTGTAGATAACCAATCTTTTTCAGTGGACGGCTTGGCGAGTGACCAACTCTCACTCGGCAGAGAGCCTCTGATCACCAGCCCACAAACCGCTTCAGCAGTGAGCCGTGGCCGGCTCGGAGTATGCATCCGCCGAGGGCCGTCTGACCGACCCACCCGGCTACCTGTAAGAGCATGAAGCTATGACAGACCATAGCTTCATATCCCAAGTAGAGGTTCTTTCGGTCACGGACACCGGCCGGCGGCGGCGGTGGACCGACGCCGAGAAGGTTCGGATCGTGGAGGAGAGCTACGCAGCGCCGCGGATGGCCGCGGCAACGGCACGACGCCACGAGATCTCTCGTTCGCTTCTCACACGGTGGCGTCGCTTGGCCCGTGAGGGCCTTCTGATCGGCAATGCAGACCGGGCGCATTTCGCAGCGGTTGCCGTGACGCCGGAAGTCACCGCCGAGCCAGCAGCCACCGATGCGCAGTGTCGGGCGGATGGGATGGGCCATGGCCGGGTGGAGATCATCCTGCCGAACGGACGCCGCCTCGTGACCGCCGCATCGACCGAGACGTCGACCCTTGCACGGCTCATCCAGGTGGTGGAACGGGCATGATCGCATTTCCGGCCGGCGCAAAGGTGTGGATCGCAGGCGGCGTGACGGACATGCGGAAGGGCATGAACACGCTGGCCTTGCAGGTGCAGCAAGGCCTCGGGCGTGATCCCTATGCCGGGGAGATATTTTGCTTCCGGGGACGCCGTGGCGATCTTGTGAAGCTGCTTTGGCATGATGGCGTCGGTGTGTCGCTCTATATGAAGCGCTTGGAGGCGGGCAAGTTCATCTGGCCGGTCAGCGGCTCAGGCGAGACGGTCCAGGTTTCTGCGGCCCAGATGGGCTATCTCCTGGAGGGGATCGACTGGCGTAATCCGCGTTGGACGCAGCGCCCTGCAAAGGCGGGGTAAATCTCCTTCAGAGCTCTGTTTTACATGGGCTTACCCAATCCTGCATGGTAGATCTCAGCCATGTCAGATGCCACCTCCGAACTTGAGATGCTGCGCGCTGAGCTGGCGGCCACGAGGGCCGAACTGGCCCGCTCGAATGCCGTGGTGTCGGCATCAGAGGCGTTGATTGCGGGACTGAAGTTCGAGATCGCGATGCTCAAGCGCGAGAAGTATGGCCGCAGCGCCGAACGCACCGCCCGGCTGCTCGATCAGCTTGAGCTGCAGCTCGAGGAGCTGGAAACAGCCGCGGCCGAGGATGCCATTCGCGCCGAGCAGGCCGCAGAGAAGGCGACGAAGGTCCGTGCTTTCGACCGGCGCAAGCCCGTCCGCAAGGCGTTCCCCGAGCATCTGCCGCGCGAACGGGTGGTGGTCGAGGCGCCGACGGCCTGCGCCTGCTGCGGGTCGGACAGGATCAAGAAGATGGGAGAGGATATCACCGAGACGCTGGAGGTGGTGCCGCGGCAGTGGAAGGTGATCCAGACCGTCCGCGAGAAGTTCACCTGCCGGAATTGCGAGAAGATCTCGCAGCCGCCCGCTCCATTCCACCCGGTTCCGCGGGGATGGGCGGGGCCAAGCCTCCTGGCCATGATCCTGTTCGAGAAGTTCGGACAGCACCAACCGCTGAACCGCCAAGCCGAACGCTATGCCCGCGAGGGCGTGGAACTCAGCCTCTCCACGCTCGCCGACCAGGTGGGCGCGGTGACCGAGTTGCTGGAGCCGCTGCATGCACTGATCGAAGCCCATGTCATGGCCGCAGAGCGGTTACATGGCGATGATACGACGGTCCCGCTGCTGGCCCGGGGCGGCACGAAGACAGCCCGGCTCTGGACCTATGTCCGTGATGATCGACCTTTTGGCGGCACCGCCCCGCCGGCAGTGGCCTTCCGCTTCTCCCGCGACCGCAGCGGTGAACATCCGACCGGGCATCTCGCCGGCTGGCAGGGCATCCTGCAAGCTGACGCCTATGCCGGATACAACCAGCTTTACGATCCGAAGCGATTGCTAGGGCCTGTTGCATCGGCCCTGTGTTGGTCACACGCCCGCCGCAAGTTCTTCGAGCTGGCTGACGTGGAAGGGAATATCCGCAAGGGCAAGGACGCCAAGGAGATCTCGCCTATCGCATTCGATGCCGTCCGGCGTATCGACGCCCTGTTCGACATCGAGCGCGAGATCAACGGGGCTGATCCGGCGGATCGACTGGAGGCCCGGCAGCGCCTATCGGCCCCGTTGGTCGAGGATCTGGAGCGTTGGCTGCGCGGCGAACGCGCACTCCTGTCCAAGCACGCCAAGGTAGCCAAGGCGATCGACTACCTGCTGGCGCCGAACCATTGGCCGGGCTTCACCCGGTTCCTCGACGACGGCCGCGTCTGCATGACCAACAATGCGGCAGAAAGATCGCTCCGCGGCGTGGCCCTCGGCAGAAAGTCCTGGCTCTTCGCAGGGTCCGAGCGCGGCGGGCATCGCGCCGCCTTCATGTATTCCCTGATCGGCACCGCAAAGCTGAATGACATCGACCCTCAGGCTTGGCTTGCCGACGTCATCGCCCGCATCTCCGACATGCCGGTCTCGCGCCTGCATGAGTTGCTGCCGTGGGAATGGTCCCAACCTGTCCGGCTATCAACGGAAGCTGCATGATGGCGCGGGTCACGCAGGTCTACAGCATCGATGAGGTCGCGAGGCGGATCGGGGAAAGCCTCGAGCTGATCGAAATTGTCAGTTGGAACGACGACAACATCGACTACGGCGAGATGATCCGTGTCTACGATGGCACCGACGAAAGCCTCGTCACCTTCACCGAACGAGGCATCGAGTCCCTTCAGGAGCTTCTGGCGGACTTGCGCAGCTGGGAAGGCGGCATCCGCCAGTTCCTCATCGACGAACAGTGTGACCCAAACGTCATCGAAACCATCATGGCACACGAGAAAAACGCCTGATCCAAGACGGCCCTCGGCGCATGCTTACGCTCGGACATTGAGCGACACGCTTTGTCCATCATCATGGTCCAGGACGATATCGAAGGTCTCGTTGGAGGCAGGGGTAATGAACTTCAGATGCCAGGGCGGGCTTTCAAACGGGAGGACTTTGACACCACATCGGTCAGAACCACGCGCCACATCCTAGCTATACCTTCCATGGGGCACTCTGCAGGCCAGGTCCCTTTCACCACGGACTGTAGAGTGTCAGAGACCACAAGGGGTAAGCCCATAAGCCGAGGGTAGATCAACCATACACGCTCAGGCATTGGTGGGATCAGTTGACCTGTCGCGTGAGTACTCAGGCGGCCGCCAATTGCTGATCGATATCTTGGTGCAGGTCCTCGAGTTCCGCCATGCTAAGGGCGATGCGGTGCGAGATATCCTGGGCCTCCTCCTCGGTCAGCGAAAACCGGTCGGCATGAGCACGACAGAGCAAGAGCGTCGTATGGGCCGAGGCAAGATAGTCCCGAAGCATTGTCGCCGTCATCGTCCTTCGCATGACTCGCAGTCACTCCTTCAGTGGAATAGGCTGACATTCGCCTATAACTATAACTAAAGTGTGAAGAAGGGAACTATTTTCAACTTAAGGCTGTGAGAGAACCGCCCAGCACACCCATGCCGCCGAGCAGCAGCAGCGCCGAAGCGGGCAGGGGGACGGGGGGCTGGGGTTTCCTCGAGGGTGAACGACGCGCCGGTGGTGGTTTCCGTCCCAAAGCCGAGCTTCAGCGCGTCTTTCAGCATATAGCTCAGCCTGTAGCCGTCCGAGAAATCCACGATGCCCGATCTGGACGTCTAGGCGAGCACTCCGCCCGATATCGAACCGAGCAGCGTGATGAACCCGGTATAGCCGGTCGCACTCGTCGAGGCTGGCGAGGGAGAAAAGAAGTTCAGTGTGGCATTCACGCTATACTTGCCGATGCCCGTGGCCCAGCGGCTGGTAGTCAGCACTCGCCAGTCAAAAGATCAGACAGGTTTGCTGTGTCCCCCACGAGGTTAATCAAAGCCGAATACCCGTGAACCTCAGCGAACTGCAGTATCCGGCAGAATTAACAGAATGTTTTGCAGAAACCGCAACTCGGGGCTGTATTTGTGCATTCATAATCTACAGGTTGTTATTCATGGCTCTGACAAGTCGGAAGAGGACCAGGCAATGCGTATTTTATTGATCGAAGACGATCCCAGAACCGCACGCGCCATTGAGCTGATGCTGAGTGCCGCCAGTCACAATGTCTTTCGAACCGATATGGGCGAGGAGGGGATCGACCTTGCCAAGCTCTATGACTACGACCTGATCCTTCTCGATCTGGACCTCCCCGACATGCACGGGATGGAGGTGCTGCGCCACCTGCGCTTGGCGCGTGTCGATACACCGATCCTGATCCTGACCGGTTCTGATGACACCGAAAGCAAGCTGCGCGGCTTTGGCTTCGGTGCCGACGATTACATGACCAAGCCCTTCAACCGTGAAGAATTGCAGGCCCGCATCCAGGCGATCATCCGCCGGTCCAAGGGTCACAGCCAGGCCTTGATCCAGATCGGAGACATTGCCGTCAATCTGGACGCGCAGTCTGTCGAGGTCAAAGGCAAGCCGATCCACCTGACCGGCAAGGAATACCAGATTCTGGAACTGCTCAGCCTGCGGAAGGGTATGACGCTGAGCAAGGAGATGTTCCTCAACCACCTCTACGGCGGCATGGACGAGCCGGAACTCAAGATCATCGACGTCTTCATCTGCAAGCTGCGAAAGAAGCTGTCCGAGGCGCTTGGAGGCAAAAACGTGATCGAGACAGTCTGGGGCAGGGGTTACGTCCTGCGCGAGCCCAGTCCTGCCGATAGCATGTCCAGGCTGCCTCTCCGAGGCAAGACGGGAAGCCGACGAGGATGAGCCGGTATAAACTTTTGCAGCGCGCTCGAAATGCATCTGGCAGTTGAAGTAGCGCAACTTTAAGAGAAGAGTAATTTCTGCTGAATGGGTAACCCATTTGGAGAGCCCCCTGAAAATCGAAGCAGATGAGCGCCCAAAAATGGATCAGTATGACGAGCTACGCCTCTTGCGGGGAGCATGCGCGGCTAGTCAGACGGGTGCTTGGTACTATCGTATTGGCGAGGACGTCGTTGAATGGACCCAGCTTCTTTATGACCTGTTCGCTGTGTCTCAAGGAGCAGAGCTGACACTGGAGTTTGCCCTTTCTTTCTATCTTGGCGAGAGCAGGCAAAGGGTTGTGGAGGCCGTCAAGAGCTGCCTGAGCGAAGGCAAGCCATGGAAGCTCGACGTGCAGTGCCAGTCGACAGAGGGGCGTATCTTATGGGCCCGGACCATCGGAGAGGCTATTCAGGAGAACGGCCGCATCGTTGCCCTGCAAGGCGCGTTTCAGGACATCTCGCGAGAACATGCGGCGGTTGAAGAAAGGCTGTGTGCACAAGCAGAACTGTCCTTTGTTTTTCGTACGATGCCTGACGGCTTTTTTCTGCTCGACAGGGACTGGCGTTTCACCTTTGTGAACGCGGCCGCCGAGCAAATGCTCCGCCGCGATCCAACAGAACTTGTTGGCGAGAACATCTGGGATGAATTTCCCGAAGCATGCGGCACAATCTTTGAAGACACTTACAGAGCCGTTCGGGAAACGGGAATTTCCCGAACCTTCCAAGCCTACTTCGCGCCTCTGGAAGCATGGTTCGAGGTGAGTGCACACCCTGCGCAAACCGGTGTCGCGGTCCACTTCCGCAACGTGACGCGTGAAGTGGGCGAACAGCGGGATCTGCGACTGTTTCGAGCTGCCATTGACGCCATGACATCCGGTGCAATCATACTCGAACAGCGACCGGGTGACATGAACTCCTGGCCCGTCGTGTACGCAAACGCATCTGCTTGCCGACTTTGGAACTCGGAGGAGAGAGTTCTAAGGGGAATGACCCTCCACGACTTGTTTGCTCAAGCAGTATGCTCTCCTGATCTGGGGCAGATCGGGGAAGATCTTGTCAACTCCGGGCTGTGCAACTTTGAGGCGCAGCGCCCTTCTTCAGGACGCCAGATGATCCTCGACTGCGTGGCAGTGCCTCTGCCAGGGCATGGCACCGAATATGGCCATGCCGTCATCCTCATGGATGATGTCACGGAGCAAAGGCGGGTGCAGGACGAGCGTCACCGCAGTGAGCGGCTGGCACTCGTGGGACAGATGGCAGGAGGCGTAAGCCACGACTTCAACAACCTTCTCGCCGTTATCCTCGGCAACGTGGAGCTTCTGGAGCTTACGACTGATCCCAGCGAGGCCAGGATCCTGATCTCGGAGGCGCGGGACGCGGTCATGCGGGGAAAATCCCTGAACGACAGCCTGCTTGCCTTCGCGGGAAAGTCGAAACTGACACCCCAGACTGCAGACTTGGGGATGTTCTTGCAGTCGGTGGCACCCTTTGTCCGCCGTGCCATTCCGTCCCGCATCAAGCTTGAATTGGCTGTGGATGAAAACCTGCCGCCAGTTTTGATAGACACTGCCATGGCAGAAAGCTGCCTTCTGAATGTGGCCATCAACGCACGTGAGGCCATCGAGGGGACGGGCACGATCCGCCTCACGCTGGATGCGGTCGAATGTCCGCATCCCAGCAGAGAGGAACCCCAAACCTGGGTCCGGTTATCGGTGCAGGATACAGGCTGCGGCATCCCGCAACAGATGCAGGAGCAGGTCTTCGAGCCGTTCTTCACGACCCGTTCTGTGGGTCAGGGCTCGGGCCTGGGCCTTTCGCGTGTCCGTGGCTACCTCGAGCAGATCGGCGGTTTCGTGACACTTGCAAGCGCCGTGGAACAAGGCACCACAGTCGCCATGTATTTCCCTGTCGCGCCCGTTGATACCCGGATCGCAGAACCCATGGATCAGCCTGTCGTGGTCTCCCCCAGAAAAAGACTCAAGGCTCTCGTTGTTGATGACACGCTGGCTGTGGCGCGCGTTGTCGCACGGATGCTGAATACTTTGGGCTGCGATACTTTGATCGCGTCCAACGGCAAGGAGGCTCGCGAGATCATTGACCGCGAGACCGGCTTAGACCTGTTGATCAGCGACGTGGTCATGCCCGGGGAGTCCGGACTTGATCTTGCTCGAGCAATCTCCCGCACATACCCGAACATTCGCGCTGCGCTGATGTCCGGCTATACCCAGGACGAGATCCGGACAGACGAGGGCTCGGAAGCAATTACCTTTCTGGCCAAACCGGTCAGTCGGGTGCAACTGCAGACATTTCTGGAATCAACTCGGAAATCTGGGTGATCTGAATGCGGAAAACTGGAACACTTGAAACGTGCGTATTCCACCGTATCCGACCGCTTATTCCAGCAACATCCGACCAGCTGTTCCACGATCATCCGACCGGTCGGCGGTAGCGGTCTGAGGCAAAG
>NZ_JAVCWH010000011.1 GCF_030846195.1 Paracoccus yibinensis | reverse complement strand
CGGCTGCCCAGCTTGGGCAGGCGGATCATCGTCTGCGTGGACGACGTGGCGAACGTCGCCGACCTATCGGCGGCGGCGCAAAGGCACGGCACGACCATCGAGTGCTTCGTGGAAATCGACTGCGGCGCAGGCCGCTGCGGCGTGAAGACCACTGACGCCAAGGCCGTCGCATCCGCCGTCGTCGACCTCGCCAGACAACAGGGAAAGGCCATAAAGGTCGATACCTGAGGAAAATTCCCTATAGTCGTTTCCGCATAAACAAGGATGATGCCATGACCGACCTGACCTTGTCCCTCGCCCAGGAGCTTGCGGAACGCTGCCTCCAAAGGGCGCGAGAGCTTGACCTGAAACCCCTGACCGTTGCGGTCCTTGATGCCGCAGGGAATCTGAAGGTGCTGCTGCGCCAGGACGGCACAAGTTTCCTTAGGCCCGACATTGCGCAGGGCAAGGCGCGGGGCGCGATCGGCATGGGTCTCGGCTCTCGGGCGCTCTACAAGAGGGCGCAGGAACAGCCCTATTTCATCCAGGCCATGAATTCGATCGCAGGGGGCAGTCTTGTTCCGGTACCAGGCGGTGTCCTGATCCGAAAGGATGGCGTCTTGATCGGCGCGATCGGGATCACGGGCGACAGTTCCGACAATGATGAAGCCTGTGCGGTCCATGCGATCGAAGCCCTTGGTCTGACCGCCGATCCCGGCTGAAACGGTGGTTTCTCTTGGCATCGGGCCTGATTATACTTTCACCGGATACTGACGTGGAGAGGTCCAGCATCGTGGCAGGCAATGAGCAACGGCAAGCCCGTCCCCCATTCGCTCGAGCCACGCTGCACAGCCAGATCGCCGACGAACTGCGCAACATGATCGTGGACGGGAAGCTGGCGCCAGGTCAGAAAATCCCCGAAAAAGAGCTTTGCGAGGCCTTCGACATATCCCGGACGCCCTTACGCGAGGCCTTGAAGGTTCTGGCCACCGAGGGCTTGGTCGAGTTGTTGCCGCAGCGCGGGGCACGGGTCAGCGTCATCACCGAGGCCGAACTGGCCGAACTGAAAGGCCTGCACAGGCAGATGGTTGCGGCCTATGAGCTGCGCGACAACCTTGAATATGCCAGGCTCCACCGGAAGATTCATCTGTCGATCTTCGAGGCAGCCGGGAACGGCGCGCTCCAGATTCTTTACAGCAACATGGAGTTGAGGATCAGGAACATCCGCCATACCGTGCGGCAAAGCGACGAAGACTGGGCGCGCGTCGTGCAGGATCACGAGAAGATCCTGTCCGCCCTCGAGGCGCGGACGAGCGTCTTTGTGCCATGCTCCTGAGGGACCACGTCATGAGAACGGCGAACGCGGTGCGTGCCGCATTGTCGGTGGCAGGTCTGGCGACGCCATCGTGACGTGGAAGCCGAATTCTGAATTCTGTTGGCATTATTCTGCACCGATTGGATTCTCTTTTTCACGGCGTGATACGATTGACGTAATTCAACTGTCGGGTTGGCGATGCATCTTGATAAAGGCCTGATGCGTTTTGCGGCCACGACCATGCATGAGGAGATCGTCCTCAGGCTGCGGAACTGGGTCAACGAAACGAGCCTGCCTGCCGGAGCGAAGGTGCCGGAGCGGGAGCTTTGCGAAGAATTCGGATCTCGCGGACCCCGATGAGGGAGGCGCTCAAGGTGCTTGCGGCAGACGGCCTGATCGAGCTTCTTCCCAATCGGGGCGCGCGGATCAAGGTGCTGACGCGGGCAGAGGTTGGGGATCTGATGGACCTCATGGCCGGCCTGGAGGCTCTTGCCGGCCGTCTGGCCTGCGAGCGGATCACGGACGAGGAATTCCAGCATATCGCCTTCACCAGGACATGTACGCGAATTTCCTGCGAGGTGACCGGCCCCGCTATTTCCAGTGCAACCAGGCAATCCATGAGGCGCTGTTTTCAGCCGCTGGAAATGCCGCGCTGGATGCGATGGCCAGGTCGCTTCAGATGCGCCTGCGTCGCGCGCGATACACTGCCAGCAGCGACGCGCAGGGCGAACGCTGGCGCGAGGCAATGCGAGAGCATGAACTGATCCTGGATGCCCTCAGGAGAAGGGATGGTGCAGCGATTGCGACCGTTCTCTTTGCCCATCTGAGAAGCACCCGCGACGCGATACTTCGCCAAATCCCGGAATGACGGTTCACATTCGACCGCTTCACCCGCGGCCGTTACGCGACGGACACCTCGATCTATCAGATCACGCCCAGGGGGTGGTCTTCCCGAAGCACGAGGCCGATCTTCAAGCAGCGCTGTCGATTGCCGCGGCGCATGACGTGCCGGTCATCGCCAGGGGCGGGGGCACGTCCCAGAACGGCCAGCCGATCGGGAATGGCCTGATCCTGGACATGTCCCGGCATTTCAACGGCGTGACGGATTATGATCCCGCGTCGCGGACAGTGCGCGTCCGGCCCGGCACCGTCCTGAACACGTTGAACGACTTTCTGCGCAAGGACGGCCTGTTCTTTCCGGTCGAGCCTTCGACGGCGTCGCGTTGCACCATCGGTGGGATGTGCGGAAACAACTCGTCCGGTGCCCGGTCGCTGCGCTTTGGAAAGACGGTGGACAACGTCCTTGCCGTGGACGGGATGTTCCACGACGGCGAACCGTTCTCGCTGGGGCTTCGAGGTGAAGGTCATCGAGAGTTCGTGCTGCGGCATGTCGGGTGCCTTCGGCTATGCGACCGAGAATATCGAGGTGTCGAAGAAGATGGCGGAACTGTCTCTGCTGCCCGCAGTGCGGAAAGCGGCGGCCGAAGACCTGATCGTCGCGGACGGGACCAGTTGTCGTCACCAGATCCACGACGGCACGGGCCGGGACGCAATTCATGTCGCCCTTGTTCTTGACCGGGCTTTGCGGAAAGGATGATCCGCACGTTTTGGAAATAGTTTCCAAACGCACCGGAGCGCGGCATGAGCGACAGAAGAACCCGGCTGGCCCTGAATGGGTTCGGGCGCATCGGACGAACCATCCTGCGCATCCTTGCGCAAGGTGGATATGACGATCTGGATCTGGTCCTGATCAACGATATCGAGAGGTTGGCGGATTGCGCCTATCTGTTCGAATATGACAGCGTCTTCGGCCCGTGGCCCGGGCGGGTGGAAACGGCCGGGAATGCCCTGGTCGTCGACGGCCGATCCATACCCTTCCATTCGGTGCCGGATCTTCGCGAGCTTGACCTGTCGGGGGTCGATATCGTCCTGGAATGCACGGGACTGGCCGGATCGCGGACCATCGTCGAACGCGGCCTGCGGGCCGGTGCGGGATCGGTCCTGATTTCCGGCCCCTCGGATCAGGCCGACATCACGGTGGTGATCGGCGCCAACCAGGACCGGCTTGCCGGGCAGCGGATCGTGTCAAACGCATCCTGCACGACCAATGCCTTGGCACCGCTGCTGCGTATCCTGCATGATGCCTTCGGCGTCCTGTCCGCGCAGATGACCACCGTTCATTGTTATACCGGCAGCCAGCCAACGGTGGACAAGCTTCGCGGCGATCCGGCACGGTCGCGCGCCGCGGCATTGTCCATGGTGCCCACCTCGACAAGCGCGGGCAGGCTGATCAATATCGTGCTGCCGGAACTGGCCGGTCGCGTGATGGCCCGTGCGATCCGGGTGCCGACCGCCAGTGTCTCGTGCATAGACCTCAGCTTCCAAAGCTCTCGGCCCCTTGACGCTGCGTCGGTCAATGGGGTCCTGAAGGCGGCGGCGGAAAGTTCGCCGATCATAGGCTGGACAGACAAGCCGTTGGTTTCAAGCGATCTTCGGGCCCGTCCTGAATCGATCGTGATATCCGGCCTCGAAACGTCGGCATGTGGCGAATTGGTGCGGGTTTTCGGGTGGTATGACAATGAATGGGGATTTTCCTGCCGCATGTTGGATATGGCTCGTCTGATGATGAAGAATCAGAAAGAACATGCGCCGCCAATCTGTTCATCCGCATCGTGATTTCCGGTCCGAGGCCGCCATTGATGGATGACCTGGCGTGACCACGGAAGGACGCGGGAATCTCTTACGTCAACCGAAGTCGCCACTGGGCTGGCGCGTTCATTTCCACAGCCCCTAGCCTGCCCTTGCCTGCATCCCGGGTCCGGGAGCCATATCGGACCCAACCGGCCCGCACAAAGAAAGCTGTAGGCACAGGCCTGTGGCAATCGGCTCGCAGCATCGGTGGTATCGAGAGGGCTTCGGGTCCAGGCATCACTCCTGAACAAGGTGCCCATCCTCCATGGCCCAGGACAGGTGAAAGGGCTGACCGATGGACAGGGGCAGCCCGGCCAGATCCTCGTGCGACTTTTGCACGCGCAGTTCCTGGCCGGCCTCGGTCTCGAAATAGATCGTGGCGGTCGCGCCGACGAACTCCTCTCCGACCATGCGGGCGGCGACAGAGTTGCGGGCGCCGCCGGGGGGCTGGTCATGGATCTGCATTCGGGTGTCCAGGACGGTCAGGCTGGCGGGCTGACCCGAAACCCCCACGTTCCCGGGCAAGGCGAACTGGCCGCTGTCGGTCGCGATCACGGTCCGGCCCTGCGGATCGCGCGCCACCTTGCCGGAAAAGATGTTCGAAGCACCCAGGAAATCCGCCACGAAGCGGGTGCGCGGGGCGCGATAGATGTCCTGCGGCGTGCCGATCTGCTCGATCTTGCCGCGGCTCATGATCACCACGCGGTCAGCCATGGAGAAGGCCTCGGACTGGCTGTGGGTCACATAGACGAAGGTGATGCCCGTCTCGCGCTGAAGGGTCTTCAGCACCGATTGCATCCGAACCTTCAGCGCGGCGTCAAGCGCCGACAAGGGTTCGTCCAGCAGCAGGATCTGCGGCTCGACCACCAGCGAGCGGGCAAGCGCCACGCGCTGCCGCTGGCCGCCCGACAGCTGGCTGATGTCGCGGTCCGCGAATTCGCCGATCTGCATCCGGTCAAGCCATTGTTCCGCCCGCCGCCGCCGTTCCGCCCGACCGACGCCCCGCATCTTCAGGGCGAATTCGACATTCTCGATCACCGAAAGGAACGGGAACAGCGCCAGGCTTTGCCAGACCATCGGCGTGTCGCGTGCCCAACTGGGCAGGTCGTTGATGGGCTTGCCCGCCAGGCGGATCACGCCTTCGCTTGGCGCCTCGAGGCCGGCCAGCATCCGCAGCGTCGTGGTCTTGCCGCAGCCCGAGGAGCCCATGATGGCCAGGAATTCGCCCTGCCAGATCTTCAGGTCCATCTTCTGCACGGCGATATAGCTGCCGAACCGTTTGGCCACGCCTTCGAAGGAAACAAGGGGTGCCTGGGTCATGGGGTCATTCCTTTCGAGAGGCGGGGCCGTGGCCCAGCAGCAGTTGCGCCAGGATCAGAAGCATCATCGAGGTCACGAAGACGAAGGTGCCGATGGCATTGATGCGCGGGCTGACCTGGCCTTGCAGAAAGCCCAGCACCTTGACGGGCAGCGTCTCGTTCAGGCCGCTGACGAACCAGGCGATGGCGAATTCGTCGAAGGACACCGCCATGGTGACGAACAGCGCGCCCAGGATCGCAGGGCGGCAGAAGGGGATGATGACATGGCGCATGGCCGCCCATTCCGACGCGCCCAGGTTCCAGGCGGCCTGTTCAAGCGACGGGTCCATCTGCGACAGCCGCAACCGGATCACGGCCATGGCGAAGGGCGCGCAGATCACCACATGGGCTATGATCACGGCCAGGGCGTCGCCCGACAGGTTCACCCGCGACAGGAAGGCCAGCATGGCAAGCCCCATGATCACCACCGGGATGGTCGGCGGCAAGAGCGCCAGCGCCAGATAGACCTGCTTGCCAAGGAACGAATAGCGGTAATCAGTATAGGCCGCCCCGAAACCCAGCGCGGTCGAGATCAGGGCCACCACCACGCCCACCAGCAGCGTGTTCCTCAGCCCTTCCCACACCAGGGGGTCGGCGGCGACCGCCCGGTACCATTCGGTCGAGAACTGCCCCAGGGGGATCGACGGAAACCGGTCCGAGTTGAAGGAAAAGACGAAGCTGGCCAGGATCGGGGCGAAAACGAACAGATAGGCCAGCACCACATACAGCATCAGCAGACCATGAAGCAGCGGGCTGCGATTGGCGGGATTTCCCGTGTTCATTTGCGCCCCCGATAGGCAAAGCGGACGGACAGGAAGGCCACCACCATCAGCGTGACGATCATGGTCAGCGCGATGACCGCGGCCCGGGGCCATTGCTGGCCCGATTTCGTGGTGTCGGTGATCAGGATCGACAGCGTGGTCGGGTCGCCTCCACCCAGATAGATCGGGCTGACGAAGTCGCCGAAGGACAGGATGAAGGCGAACAGCGCCGCGATCACCAGCCCCACACGGGCCGAGGGGATGACCACCGCGAAGACGGTGCGCAACCGGCCGCAGCGCATGTTGTGTGCAGCCTCGATCAGGGTGCGGTCGAGGAAGATCAGGCTGAACAACTGCAACAGCACGACCAGCGGCAAGGCCAGCGTGACATAGCCCAGAAGCGTCGCGCCCATCGTGTTCAGCAGGCCATAGGGGCCAAGCCCGATCCAGCCCAGCATCACGTTGATGATGCCCGCATCCGACAGGAACACCTGCCAGGAATAGATGCGCACCAGATAGCTGGTGAAGAAGGGGATCACCATCAGCATGATCGCCCAGCGGCGCGCGCCATTGGGCAGCTTGAAGGCGATGGCATAGGCGCAGGGAAAGGCCAGGACGCTGGTCAGCGCGGCCGCCGCCGTGGCAAGCGCCAGTGTCGTGCCATAGGCCTGCCAAAAGATCGCCCGGCCATACATGGTCGTCCAGTTGACCGTGTCGAAATCCGGCTGCATCCGAAAATTCCGCACCGTCCAGAAGCTGAGCGCGATCAGGAAGACCAGCGGAAACACGAAGAACAGAAGCTGCCAGATCAGCAGGGGCAGCGAGAAGGTCAGTCCATAGGCCGAGATACGGCGCCGCATCGAAATCTCTGGCCGTGGGGCGCGGCGGGCGGGTTCGTCCACCCGCCCTCCCTGTGCGTCAGGCGCCCCGCTGAAAGACACGCTGCTCATGCGCCTTTGTACTCTGACCAGAAGTCGTTCCAGTCCTCCAGCGATTGCTGGACGGGAAGCTGGCGATACTGGATGCGGCCGGTACGGATCAGGTCGATGGCGCTGCCGGGGCCTTCGACCATGCCCTGGCGTCTGGCCTCGTCGGGGTTCTGGGCGGCCAGCACCTGCCATCCCTTCTGGCTGGGCACGATGCAGGGATAGGCGGCCATCTGGGCCGACTTCGCCTGACCCTCGGGCGAGGTGATGTACTGGATCCACTTCTTGGCAAGGTCGGCCTTGGCCGATCCCTTGCCGATCGAGAAGCTTTCGGTGAATTGCAGCCCGCCCTGTTCGGGGATCACGCTGCGGACCTTGGCGCCGTTGCGTTCCAGCGTGCCGGTGATCCAGTCGCCGATTCCCGCGAAGGCCAGCATCTGGCCGTTGTTCAGCGATGCGAAGGTGCCGCCGTAATCGAAGAAGCCGCCCACCTGCGGCCGCAGGGTCAGGGTCTTTTCCTTGATCGCTTCCCAGGCGGCCTCGTCGATGTCATAGGGGCTGGGGTTGCCGTTCAGCAGGCTCATCTGGCCCAGGTTCGGCAGGTGCCAGTCGAAATGTCCGACCTTGCCGGTCAGCGCCGGATCCCAGAACAGGTCATAGGTCGAGGCCTGCGCCTGGGTCAGGGCATCAGTGTTGTAGGCCACGCCCAGGAAGCCGAAGCGGGTGATGACCGAATAAAGCGTGTCGCCGTCCCAGTGGCCGGGAAACTTGTGGAATTCGGGGAAGAAGTCGTCGAAGGGGTAATCCGCCGGGTCCAGAGCCTCGATATAACCTGCCGCGTTCAGCTGCTGGACATATTCGGCATCCGACAGGATCACGTCGAAGGTGCCCGGCGGGGATTGAGAGATCAGGCCCAGCATGTTGTCGCCGCCGGTATAGTATTTCGGCACGAACTTGACGTTGTTGGCAGCCTCGAACTCGGCCACCATGTCGGGCTCGGCATGGCCATACCAGGCCAGCATGGTCAGCTCGGTCGGCGCGGCGAAGGCGCGGCGGGACAGCATGGGCGTGGCCAGGGCCGCGGCCCCCAAGGCCAAGGCCGCACGGCGCGTCAGGCCGCTTCCGGCCTTGTTCGTGATGGTCATCATGTCACCCTGTCAGATTGTCTTTGTGGTTACGGGCAGGCTAGGAGAGGCGGACCCTTCTGCAAAATCGGTTCTTCCAATCCGACCATTTGCGGGCGTTATCGGTCAGGTCATGACGGGATGGACGCCCGATCCCACGCTTTCCAGGTCGGCCACCAGGTCGCTGACCAGCTGCAATCCCGCCGCAGACAGGCGCGGATGCTTGTAGAACAGGCCGACGCGCAACGGCTCCAGCGCCGGAAATCCTTCGGACGGATGCAGAAGCTTCATTCCCGGCAGCAGGGTCGCCCGCGTCAGGGCGGTGACGCAAAGCCCGTTCACCACCGCGCTTTGAAGCCCGGAAATCCCCGGCCCGGTATAGACGATGCGCCACCGACGCTCGATCGCGTCAAGCGCCTGGATCATGCGGGCGCGGTAATCGCAGCCCTCGGGATGGGCGCCCAAGGGAACGGGGGCGTGGGGCGACAGGGAAAAATCCTGCGCCGCAGCCCAGATCGGCTGCTCGATCCACATCCGCGACAGATAGGGCATGGTGGATGCGGTCATCACCGCCACGATGATGTCCAGGTCGTCCGACCGCAGGTGCTGGTGCAATTCGCGCGACAGGTCGCAGTGCACCTCAAGCTCGACCTCGGCATGGCCATGGATATAGCGGGTCAGCGTGCCTTGCAGGAACGCCACCGCGTAGTCGGTGGGCAGGCCGATGCGCAACACGCCGGTCTTGTCGGACCGGTGGAAGTATCGCACGGCCTCGTCGTTGATGCGCACCATTTCGCGGGCATAGCTCAGCAGCGCCTCGCCCGCCGGGGTGGGCAGGATGGCGCGGCCTTCCTGGGTCAGCAGGGGGGCGCGGACCAGTTCCTCGAGCCTGCGGATCTGCAGCGAGATCGCGGGCTGGCTGCGGCCCAGGGCGGCGCCTGCGCGCGAATGGCCGCCCAGCTCGACCACGGCGATGAAGGTGCGCAACAGATCGGTTGGAAGATTGGTCAGCCCGGCCATGGATTTGCCCCCGCAATGCAAGGATTGCGACTTTATATTTCATTTATTTTCAATCGAAAACTCTAGTTCGGGCAGAGCGTCAACACAAAGGGTTGCCCCATGCCGCACAAGACCGCATTCGCCTCGGAACTGCCCTGGCCAGATTATCACGAGGCGGTCCGGGACGGCGCGACGCCGATCCTGATTCCCATCGGATCGATGGAACAGCACGGCCATCACATGCCGCTGCACGTCGATGTGCTGCTGCCTACGGAATTCGCACGCCGGGCGGCGCTTGAGACGGGCGGGCTGGTGGCGCCGCCCTTCACCTATGGCTACAAGTCCCACCAGAAGTCGGGCGGCGGCAATCACCTGCCCGGCACGACCAGCCTGGATGGCGCAACCCTGGTCGCGGCCCTGCGGGACGTCATCAAGGAGTTCGCCCGTCACGGTGTTCGCAAGATCTGCCTGGTGAACGGGCATTACGAAAATTCCTGGTTCATCATCGAAGGGATCGACCTTGCGCTGCGGGAACTTCGCTGGGACGGAATCGCGGACATGAAGATCGTGGTGCTGTCCTATTGGGATTTCGTGGGGGATGACGACATCGCGCGGCTTTATCCGAACGGCTTTCCGGGATGGGCACTGGAACATGGCGGCGTTCTGGAAACGTCGCTGATGCTGGCCCTTTATCCGAAATTCGTCGATCTGGCCCGCGCGGTGGATGTGACCCCCGCCAGCTTCCCCCCCTATGACGTTTACCCGGTCAAGCCCGAATGGACCCCCGAGGCAGGCACCCTGTCCTCGCCCCGGGAAGCGACGGCGGAAAAGGGCGAGTTGCTGCTGGAGGTCTGCACCCGGGGCATCGTCGAGGCACTGGGGGCCGAGTTCTGAAAAACCGCAAAACGGGCCTGCAAGTCGCAGGCCCGTTCGCGGCAGGGTGGATCAGTTCCTGATGATGTTGTGTTCGGGACCGAAGGGGAAACCGGTGATGTTCTCCGCGCCATCCTCGGTCACGATCAGGATGTCGTGTTCCCGGTATCCGCCTGCCCCGGGCCGGCCTTCGGGGATCATCACCATCGGCTCCATCGACACGACCATGCCGGGCTTCAGTTCGGTCTCGATATCCTCGCGCAGTTCCACGCCCGCTTCCCGGCCATAGTAATGCGACAGCACGCCGAAACTGTGGCCATATCCGAAGCTGCGGTATTGCAGCAGGTTCCAGCCGCGGTACATCTCGTTCAGTTCAAGCGCGATCTCGTTGCACTTGGCGCCCGGCTTGATCAGGTCCAGCCCGCGCCGGTGGACGGCCACGTTCTTTTCCCAGATGTCCAGACTGGCATCATCCACATGGTCGCAGAACAGCGTGCGTTCCAATGCGGTGTAATAGCCGAAGATCATCGGGAAGGTATTCAGCGACAGGATCTCGCCCGACCGGATCTTCTTGTTGGTGACGGGGTTGTGGGCGCCGTCGGTATTGATGCCGGACTGGAACCAGGTCCAGGTGTCCATCAGTTCCACGAAGGGAAAGGAATTCGCGATCTCGCGGATCATGGCATTGGTCGATGCGATGGCGACCTCGTGTTCCGGCACGCCCGCCTTGACGGCCGCCGCGCAGGCCGCGCCACCCACGTCGCAGATGCGCGCGCCTTCGCGGATCAGCTTGTGTTCCTCGGCCGACTTGATCGAGCGCATCCACATCGACGGCTGGGCGATGTCCACGAATTCCACGCCGGGCAGGGCTGCCTCCAACTGGCGGCGATAGTCCAGGTTCACGTGGTCGAATTCGATCCCCAACCGCTTGACGCCCGGCGTCAACTGCCGCACCGCGCGATAGAAGTTGTCGCGCCGCCAGTCGGTATAGGTGACGTTGCTGCCAAAGCTGCGCCGCCAGGGCTGGCCGCCGTCGATGCCCGCACTGATCGTGGTGGCCGCGCGGTCGGTGATGACCATGCCGTATTTCCGCCCGAAATAGCAGTAAAGCCAGCCCGAGTAATAGTTGATGCAGTGATAGGACGTGAACAGCGCCGCATCGACGTTGTTTTCGGCCATCCAGCCACGGACATCGTCCTGGCGCCGTTTCATTTCAGCGTCCGAGAAGGGCGAGAAGTCCTTTTCGCCGTTGTGCCATTCCATAACGTGAAGCATGTCGTCAGCCATGGGTCGGTCCTCTCCCGTTGGTTTTGTTGGATCGACGCTATCCAACCGCCGTGACCGACTGAAATTTGTTTTGGTAATTGGCTCATTTGCGAAGGCTTTGCAGCAGGCCGGGCCTTGCCTGGGGCCTTGGAGAATTCCCGTTCCTTCAGGTTCGGCCGGAACATTGTCCGGCGCCCCGCGGTTTCCAGAGCAGTCACAAGGGGAGGCTTTACGGATGAACAAGCCTTTGAACAGCCTGCGCGGGTCCACGGTCGTCATCACCGGCGCTTCAAGCGGCATCGGACAGGCCACGGCCGAAGCCTTTGCCCGGCAGGGCGCGCGCCTGGTGCTTGTGGCGCGGGACCACGAGGCGATCGAGGAGGTGGCGCAGACTTGCCGTGACATCGGCGGCAAGACGTTGGCCATTGCGGCCGATGTCACGGATGCCGCCGCCATGGCTGATGTGGCCCGGCAGGCTGCGGAATTCGGCGGCGAAATCGATGTCTGGGTCAGCAATGTCGGAACCGGTGCCGTGGGCGCCTTCCACGAAGTGCCGCTGGAAGCGCACGAGCAGGTGATCCGCACCAACCTCATCGGCCACATGAATGACGCCCATGCCGTCCTGCCGATCTTTCTGCGGCAGGGGCACGGTGTCTTCATCAACATGATCTCTCTGGGCGGCTTTGCTGCGGCACCCTTCGCGGCGGCCTATAGCGCCAGCAAGTTCGGACTGCGCGGCTTTGCCGAGGCCCTGCGCGGCGAGCTGGTCCATCACAAGCATATTCATGTCTGCGACGTCTATCCGTCCTTTGTGGATACGCCCGGCATCTCTCATGGTGCGAACTATACGGGCCGGCAGCTTTCGGCCCCACCCCCGGTGCTGGATGCGCGCCGGGTGGCCGATGCCATCCTGCGCCTGGCCGTGCGGCCGAAACCCACCACGATGATCGGGGCGCCGACGGCCTTGTTGCGGCTGGGCCATGCCATTTCCCCGGAACTGACCACGCGGGCGATGGCGCTGTTCCTGGAATCCTATTTCCGCAGGGCACCGCGGGTTGCCACCGGCAGCGGAAACCTGTTCCATCCCGCGCCCCAGGCCGGAGGCATCGATGGCGGGCTTCGTTCGCCCACCCAGCGTAGCGCGGTGACGGGCCTTGCGCTTGGCCTGGGGGCGCTTGCGGTGGTGGCGGTGGCATTGCGGGGGCGTCGATAGATGGTAGACGTGACCTATCCGCCCCTTGACGTCCTGAAGCCTGTCACGGAGGATATCTGGATCATCGACAGCGGCCCGATGAAGGCCATGGGCCTGATCCCGATCCCGGTCAGGACAACCGTGATCCGGCTGCCAGGGGACGAGATCCTGATCCACTCGCCGTCCCGTTTCCTGCCGGATCTGCTGCGCCAGATCCAGGAGATCGGCCCGGTCCGTCATCTCGTGGCCCCCAACATCGCCCATTGGACATTCCTGAAGGATTGGCAACGGCAACTGCCGGAGGCCGTTACCTGGGCTGCGCCGGGTTTGCGCAAGCGCGCGCAGGTCAAAAAGGCGGGCCTGCGCCTGGATCACGATCTGGGCGATGATGCGGCCCCCGGCTGGCCGGCGGAACTGGAACAGATCGCCGTCCACGGGGCTGCAGGGTTCTGCGAGGTCGCGCTTCATCACCGCCCCAGCCGGACGCTGATCCTGGTCGATCTGGTGCTGAATCTGGAACAGCACAAGCTGCCGGTCCCGTTGCGGCCTTTTGCTGCGGCGGCGGGCATCCTGGCCCCCGATGGCCGTGCGCCGGCCTATCTGCGCGCCATCGTCAAGCTGGCCGGAAAAGCCGCAAAAGAGGAAGGCCGGCGTCTGATCGCGACCCGGCCGGAACGGGTCATTTTTGCCCATGGCCGCTGGTTCGACCATGATGCCGCCGTTCCACTGGAACGCTCGCTTCGCTGGCTGATCCGCTGAGACAGGAGGCGGCTGGTGCGCAGGGTCATCGCGGCGGCATTGGCCGGTCTGGTCCATGGTTCTGCCGGAACAGCACCAGCTCCGCTGCCCAGTGACCAGGCTGCTTGCGATACGCGACAACCTCGAGGGCGGAACGAGCGGCACCCTCGACCTGAGGGCAGGGGGCGCCACAACTCACCCCGGCTGACGGCAAGTGGCGGATCGGCAGGCCATGCGCTGATCGGAACATGATGGGTATCCGCCCAGGGAGGGCGCGTGAAACCCGAGGCCGGCTGCCGCGTTGGAGAACCATGCGCGGCCACCGACCCCAGACCTCTGCCGATGTGGCCGCTGCCTTTCGCACGGTTGTTGACCGCTTCGCACCTGACCGGCCCGTGCTGGTGCTGGGTCATTTCGACGCCGACGGGCTGTCTGCCGTGGCGATCCTGGCGCAGGCCCTGGAACGCGCCGGCCGCCCCGTCGAAGTCCGCATCACCGGCAAAGGCGAAAACCCCTGGTCGCCCGCCCTGCGCGAGGAGCTGGAGGGGCGACGGCCCGGGGGACTGGTCGTCGCCGATCTTGGTGTCCGGGACGGCGACATCCTGCCGGGCACGCCCACGGTCCTGGTCGATCATCACGTGCCCACCGGCACCCCGGGCGGGGCGGCGGTGATCTCTGGCAACGGCTGGACGCCCGAGCCGACGTCGTCGCTGCTGGCCTTCTGGTGCGCGCAGGGTCTGGGCGAGGCCTGCGACCTGCTGTGGCTTGCCGCCTTGGGGCTGATCGGCGACATGGCGGAAGGTGGTTTCCCCGAACTGGCGGAAGCGCAGGCCCGATATGGCAAGACGGCGCTGCGGGATGCAGTGTCGCTGGTCAACGCGCCGCGCCGGACGGCCCGGGCCGATGCCGGCCCGGCGCTTGCGCTCTTGATGAAATGCGCCTCGCCCAAGGAGTTGCTGAAGGGTGGCCATCCCGAAACCGCGCTGCTGCAAGCGGCAAGGGCCGAGGTTGCGGCGGAACTGGAGTTCGCCCGACGTGCGCCGCCCAAGGTTCGGGGCGACATCGCGCTGATCCGATTTTCATCGCCGTGCCAGATCCATCCGCTGGTCGCGCAATCCTGGCGCGGCAGGCTGCGGGACAAGATCGTGCTGGCCGTCAACACCGGCTATCGTCCGGGCTGGGTCCACTTTGCCGCCCGCAGCGCGACCGGCGCGGACCTGATCCGCTTTCTGGCCGATCATCGCCCCCCCGGCGCGGGCCCGGAATATGGCAGCGGCCATGCCCAGGCCACGGGCGGCGCGCTGCGTCCCGCCGACTGGGCCGACTTCGCCGCCAGGATCGGCTTCCCCGAGGAGATTGTGCATGACTGATCGGCCGCTGCGCCTGGGCTTTCCCGTCAAGGTGATGGGACGACCCGGCATGAAAAGCAATGATACCCGCCGCTGGCAGCAGAACCCGCATTTGAAGACGTCGCTGGAATATGTGGACGCGATCCTGGATTATCTGGTCGAGGTCGGGATCGACATGTATCGCCTGTCCTCGGACCTTGCGCCCTATGCCACGCACCCGGACATGCCGCAATTCCACACCATGGTGGCCGAAAGCGATGCCGAGCTGGCGGCGCTTGGCCGCAAGGCGCGCGACCTGGATATCCGGCTGTCCTTTCATCCATCGCAATTCGTGCTGCTGAACAGCCCCGATGCAGGCCTGACGACGAAAAGCATCTGGGATCTCTCCTCGCAGGCCGAGATGCTGGACCGCATGGGCATGGGGCCGGAAGGCGTGCTGGTCACCCATGTCGGCGGCGTCTATGACTACCGCGAGGCCAGCCGCGCCCGCTGGATCGAGGGCTATGACCAATGCCCCGACCATGTCCGCCGCCGGCTGGTGCTGGAAAACGACGACATCCGCTTTTCCGCCGCCGACGTGCTGTGGATCCACGACCGTTGCGGTGTGCCGCTGATCTTCGACTACCAGCATTTCTGGTGCCTCAACCCCGAGGGGCTGGCGCTGCGCCCGACGCTGGAACGCTTTGTCCGGTCCTGGCCCGAAGGCGTGCGGCCGAAGATCCACTTTTCCTCGCCCCGGACCGAGCTGCGCGAGATCAAGCGCAAGGTGACGGACAAGGAACGCGCGGCCCTGAAGGCCCAGGGGACAAGCGGTGGTGGCGCGCTGACCAAGGATGTCGTGAAACCCACCTCTCGCTTCAAGACGGTGCTGCTGCCGCCCATCTGGACGGGTCATGCGGATTTCACCAACCCCTTCGAATTCGCGACCTTCATGCGCGAGGCTCAGGGCCTGGACTTCGACGTAATGCTGGAAGCCAAGACCAAGGACCTGTCGCTTCTGAAGCTGCGTGGCGACCTGTTCCGCTATGCCCCCGACGTGGCCGGCCGATTTGGCGTCGGCCCCGACGATGCAGCCGGCCTGGACGATACCGGGGACATGCTGGAAGACAGCGTCGAGGCCGAGGATACGCCGGACGTGGACGAGGGCGAGCCGTTGGACGCGCCCACGCCAGAAAGCACTTGAAGCCTGTGCAGCGCGAAAGAATGTCGGGAAGGCTCAGGAACTGGCCCGGCGTTTGTCGATGCTGCGCGACAGGTTGCCGAAAACCTCACGGACCTCGTAACGCATCCGCTTGGTCGGGCGTCAACGGTCGGATTAATCGATCGCCGAGCAGCAGAAACAGCCTCGCAGTTTCCTCGAGTTCCTCCATGGCATATTGCGCATCGAGCAGCGACGCTCCTGCGACCACCGGCCCGTGGTTGGCCAGCAGGACTGCATGGTTGCGTTCCGCCTGCGCATCGACAGCCAAGGCCAGATCCCGATCGCCTGGCGCATGATAGGGGATCAGCGGCAGGCGTCCCACGCGCATCACATAATAGGCAGTCAGCGGCGGCAAGACATCAGCAGCATCGACACCGGCCAGCATGCTGACGGCAACGGCATGAGTTGAATGCAGATGCACCACCGCGCCTGCATCCTTGCGGCGGCAGTACATGCAGGAATGCAGGAAGGCCTCTTTCGTGGGTTTGTCGCCCGACAGGTGATTGCACCGGGCATCCAGATGCGACAACCGGGCCGGGTCAAGCCTGCCCAGCGAGGCGCCGGTGGGCGTCATCAACATCGAGCCATCCGACAGCCGGACCGAGATATTGCCGGACGAACCGGGTGTCAGTCCCCTGTCGAACAGCGATCTGCCCACCTGGGCAATCAGGTCGCGCGTTCTGGTCGCTTCTGAAATGACCCCGGTCACGGCAGCAAATCCCATGCCTTCAGGAAGAAATCATCGGCGCCGAAGTTTCCGGATTTCAGGGCAAGGGCCAGTTTCCTGTCTGGAGTGCAGGTCCAAGGGACGCCCGGTGCGATTTCCGGTCCGATCTGCAAGGCGCGCACCCGCAATGCGGTCACGACGGCGCCCGAGGTCTCTCCCCCTGCCACGACAAACCGGTTCACGCCCTGCCGCAGCAAGTCGGAAGCGAGCGTGCCAAAGAACTCCTCGACCAGGCTTCCCGACCTGTCCCGGCCAAGCCTGGACTGGACCGCCTGCACCGACGCGGGATTCGCACTGGAATAGACCAGGGGCGGGGTCCCGCTGCGCGCGGAAAGCACGAAATCCAGCACCTCTGCGACACTGATACGCCCTTCGGCAATGTCCATCGCATCGACGCGAAACGCGGGAACGTCCGCCGCAAGCGCCTTTGCCACCTGCCCCCGTGTTGCCCCGGAACAGGAACCGGCAAGAATGACCGCCCCGCCTTTGGACACCCGGAGGGCGGGGCCTGGAGATCGCACGTCACCGCGCAGAAAGTTGTCGGGCAGGCCAAGCGCCACGCCCGAACTGCCCGTCACCAGCCGCATGTTCCGCGCCGCTTGACCGATGGCACGAAGGTCGGCATCCGTCAGGGCGTCCACAACGGCGATCCCCTCCAGCCGATCAAGGGCCGCCTGCAAAGCTGCCGCATCCGCCACCACTTCATGCGGAACAAGCGAGACCGGAAGGTTGCATTGCCGTTGCAGCACGCGGGGCAGGTTGGCATCGCGCATCGGGGTCAGCGGATGATCCTTCATCCCGCTTTCCGACAAAAGCTGGTCGCCGACAAACAGGTGCCCGCGATAGACACGCCGGCCATTGGCGGGGAAGGCCGGGCAGGCGATGGTCCGGGTCTCGCCCAGAAGCTGCATCAAGGCTTCGGTCACGGGTCCGATATTGCCCTGGTCGGTGGAATCGAAGGTCGAGCAGTACTTGAATATGATCTGCTGCGCCCCAAGCGCCAGCAGCACACGGGCAGAAGCCAGCGATTGCTCGACCGCCTGGGCAGCGGGGATCGTGCGGCTTTTCAACGAAATGACGACTGCGTCGGCGTCGCCAGTCGCCAGATCGGGCGCGGGAATGCCCACGACCTGAACCACTTTCATCCCGCTTCGCGAAAGAACCAACGACAGATCGGACGCACCGGTCAAGTCGTCGGCAATGGCACCTATGAACATAGGATTCCTGCGGATTGTGGATGCGCAGCGGCGGACGATGTTCCGCCGCTGCCGATCATCCGGGCGATCGCCCCACCTCAATGACCAAAGCGGTTGCGAACCTTGTAGGGCAGCAGATCCAGCGGCGCAACATAGCCGTTGTGGTCGATCGCGTAACCCGCCTTTGCGGCAGCCTGCTGGATCTCCTCGGACCAGACGATCCGCTTCTTGTGGTCGCCCGCCGTGATGAGGACGAATTCGGCAAGTTCGGTGCCGACATTCCTGATTTCGCGCCAAGTGTCGGCAGGGAAGGAATAAAGCTCTTGCGAGGCCACCGTCTGGGTCACCGTTTCGGCACCTTCGTTCTGCGCCACCTCGACAGTGCCAGAGAACACGATCATCACCTGCTTCTCGTGCAGCAGATGCCGGCCGATCATGCCGCCCTGGGGAATGCGGCCCCATTCCAGCGACAGACCCTGCGGATAGGTGATCGGCGGGACATGATCGCGGTTCTGCGAGATGCCGTGGCCTGCGACGGGCGCAATCTCGGCCCCGTGACCCGGCAGATGGCTGTCCAGCAGGGCAGGGGCAAAATTGCGCTCGGCCTTGGTGACGATGTTGCGGCGCATATCCTCGATGGAATATTTGGGCAGGCTGTCGATCTGTTCGCGGGTCATCGGTTCCAGAAGTTCGTCTGGTCCTGGCTTGGGCTGGCCCTTCTGGGTATCCACCATCATGTTGTCGCGGGTCAGATACAGCCCATGTTCCGCCGCCACCTCGAGAATGCGCGGGTGCCACAGAATGCCGCCGGTATCATCGCCACCAAGCGCGGTAAAGATCCAGCCGTCACCGTCGCCGACATTGGAGAAGCCGCGGAAGATCCACGTGGGAATGCTGACGATATCACCAGGGTTGCCGATGATCTCGCCATCCTTGCCGTCGGCGCCCCAGCGGAACAGCCAGGTTCCCTTGTAGATCATGAAGACTTCGGCAGTATAGTGGACATGAAGGTTGTTGGTGATGCCCGCGGGCATCGCCGCAACCCCCAGGCTGAAGCCATGGGGTTCGGACAGACAGACCTTCTGCTCCTTGGACTGGGTCACGCCGGGGCCGATCAGCGAATAATTCTCTTTCAGATGAGAACCGGGCATCTTGCAGTCAATGAAGGCCACCCGCTCGGGAACCATGTCGTCACGGCGGACATGGCGCTTGCGGCTATCTTCGGGGCTGAGTGTCACAACGTCGGGCACGAGGGAGATCCTTGCTAGTGTGGAGGTGAGTGGTCAGCATCCGGGATGAAGCAGTCGGCACGGGGTCAATGAAAAGGAAGGGCTTCCACCAATTCCAGATGCATTCGAATGCAAACTACTTTAGAATTCGAATGCGCACAATTCTTTTCTGTTGGCCTTCCGCTGGGAAAGCAACAAGACGAAGACAAGAAAGAAAGGCAAGAGCTGCTAATGAGAGCGAATAATATCAAGGAAATATGGCGATCCGGCGGGGTTGCGGTGAATGCCTGGGCCTCGATCCCGTCGTCCTATGCGGCCGAAGTTCTGAGCCACCAGGGGTTCGATTCGGTGACGGTCGACCTGCAGCACGGCATGATCGGATTCGACAGCGCGGTGGCGATGTTCCAGGCGATCTCATCCACTCCGGCCGTTCCCTTTGCGCGCGTGGCTCGCAACGATCTGGCGCTTGTCAATCAGCTTCTGGATGCCGGCGTCTATGGTTTGATCTGTCCGATGGTCTCGACCGTCGAGGATGGGCGTGCCTTCGCCCGCGCCTGTCGCTATCCGCCCGCCGGCAACCGCTCGTTCGGTCCGGCGCGGGGCGCGCTGTATGGAGGTTCGGACTATTTCCAGCACGCCAACTCGGAAATCGTTGCCCTGGCGATGATCGAAACGGCCGAAGGACTGGAGAACCTCGAAGGCATCGTCGCGACCGAGGGTCTGGACGGAATATATGTCGGGCCGAATGATCTTTGCCTGGCGCTTGGCGTGGCGCCCCAGGCAGAGTCGGAAGAACCGGTCGTCAAGGACGCGATCGCCCGGATCGTCGATGCCTGTCGCGCTGCCGGAAAGGCGGCGGGCATCTTCTGCTCGTCCGGCGAGGCTGCCGCGATGCGGGCGGATCAGGGCTTCACCATGGTGACGCCCGGCAACGACGCGATGCTTTTGTCCAGGGCAGCCCGAACCGAAGCCGCGCGGGCGCGAGGAACCGACGGCGTGCGCGGAACGCGCACCGGATACTAGGCTGGGGCAAGACGGGCGGAGGTTCTGCGGATCAATTCGCCCGTCAGCAGCATCTTGCGCGCCGGCAGCTGCGGCGCCGCGATGCGCTCCATCAACAGCCGCATTGCCTGCTCGGCCATGTCGGGAATGGGCTGGCGCACCGTCGTCAGCAGATAGCTTGGGCGACCCGCCTCGGGGATGTCGTCGAAGCCGACAATCGAGATGTCGCCGGGCACATCCAGCCCCAGGTCATGGCGGCAGGCGTCCATCACCCCCAAAGCCAGCTGATCATTGGCGCAAAAAACCGCGTCCGGCGGCTTGCGGTCGCGGATCAGGTCCAGAAACCCTTGCCTGCCCCCGTCATAGGAAAAGTCAGTCGCACAGGTGGGAACATCCGCGATTCCCAGGTCTTTCAACGTATCGCGGAAGGCGTCCGCCCGCAGCTTGCTGACCGGCGCGCCTTCAGGCCCCTTGACACAAGCGAAATCCCGGTGCCCCGCTTCATGCAGGACCCGCGCCACGGTGCGTCCGGCCTGGGCATGATCGAGCGCCAGGCAATCCACATGCGCAGCCTCGATGATGCGGTTGAAGAACAGCAGCGGGATCCCGCGCGACACGAAACGCGCCACATCCTCGGGCGGCATTTCTGAACAGCAGATCAGGCCGTCCAGCGGAAATTCCAGGACCTGACGCAGGATCGAGGAAATCGCATGGTCGTTTTCGATCACCTGAAGGATCAGGCCTATCCCCGAGGCGCGCAGCTGTATTCCCAGCGAATAGACCAGCTCGGGGTTGTTCCGCATGGTGAATTCCGTGACGATCACGCCCACCATGTTCGACGTTCGCGTGATCAGTGATCGTGCCAGCGAATTGCGGGCATAGCCCATCTCTGATGCGATCCGCAGAACTTTCTCGCGTGTTTCCGGCGAGATGCCGCTGTCGTCCTTGAAGCAGCGGGACACGGTGGATTGCGCGACCCCGGCCGCGCGCGCCACGTCATACGAGGTCGCCCTGCGCTGAAACGGTTTCCGATCTGCACCCATGCATCCCCCTGTCAAGGCTGTTTCGCAGCTGCGCCCCGAAGTCTTAGACAATATATTCAGGACATCCTCAACGACCGGATGGGACGGACCCGCGACGAAGGTTTTCCGCCGCGAAGCCTGTCAGTCATGCGCGCCGGTCTGCAGCAGGATTTGTTTCCAGACAGCGGTTTCGTCGATCAGAGTGAACTCATTGCGTATGACCGGCTCGCCGTCGTCGCCGAAGGGTCCGAATTCGACATGACTGATGCCCATGATATAGACCTGCGCCCCCGTCGGAGTGCCGAAGCGACCCCAGCCCGAATGCTTGCCCCACAGCGACCAGCGGACGGCAGATCGGGGCGGCATCAGCGGATCCTCTCGGCCGATGACATGGTCGATGCGGAACTCGGCATGGGGAAAGGCGGCGCGCAAGCCCATCCAGAACTGATCGGCCTCGGCACGTCCATAGACATCTTCGCCGCCAGGATAATGCAGGTTGCAGGCCCGGTCGTAATTGGCAGGAATTGCCGCCATGTCCGCCGCCATGATCCGGTTCAGGATATCGGCGTGACGCTGGCCCCATTGATTGTCATTGCCGCGGCCGGTATAGGGGCCAGCCACGTCGTTGTCGGGCGTCATCGGCCGGACGCAATTGTCAGGCCCGCCTTCCCGTGCAATCAGGTCGCGGGTCCATTCGACAACGTCAAACCCCAGTTGCCGCACGATAGCGGATTGGTCGCGCACCAGCCATTCATCGTGGATCGCGTCGTCCCGGATCGCGCAGTCGGCCAGAATGCGATAGGACACGCGCTTCCCCGTCGGTGCCCCATATACACCGGGGCGGCTGTGCCGTGCCCAGCAGATCAGACGGTGCGACGACAGGAAGGCGTCCGAGTCGGCAGTCGTTCCCGCAGGATCCTCGCACCAGATCACATCCTCTCCCGGCAGTTCGCGATCGGGAAATTCGGCCAGGGTGGCCATCGTGGCGGCAATGACGTTGGTATTGTCGATGACGACCGAAGCGGGCGAACGCACGATCAGTCCTGGCGCATAGTGGCGGCGCAGGCTGCCGATATGGCGGTCTTCCCAGATCTGCTGGGTAAGACCGTTGATGAAATGCGGAACATCCCGCCACTTCGCATCGAAACCCTTCATGTCCCCGTCTTTCGTCCTTCTTGGAAAATGAAAAAATCGTGGTCCTTGCGAACCCGTGATTCGTGGTCCGGTCCGGCGGCGCGAGCCTCTGGGCCGTCGTTGTTCATGCAGCGCCCGCAGCAGGCGCCCTTGCGCTTGCAAGTCAGCGGCCCATCATCTGCATGGTGATGCGCTTCGTCAGACTGGTCCATGATCCCCTCCTGTCATGCTGCCATCCTCAAAGTGCTTGCAGATAAGAAGCCTTCTGTCCACATTTTATTGCATTCGAATGCATAAAAGATGGGCCGGGTCAGCGGGGCAGGCGAAGAATGCTTCTCATGCGTGCCAAAGCGTCAAATCCGGTCTGGCGGAGCAGATCCAGCATGTCCAGGGGAACCCAGTTCTCGCGGATTAGGCCTTGGTGATGATGATAAAAGTCCATCACGCGCATGAAGACTGGCTTCCCGCTGGGGGGCATCCCGCAGAAACCGCCACCCGTATGCCGGGCATAGACCGAGGGCCAGCCGCCCGTCACGGAATAAGGCCCGTCGCCGATGCGGATATAGTGACCAGCTCCATGTCGGGCGCGTTCGGCGGTCACTTCCTGAAAGCTGCCCTGCGGACGGCTGAAGGCGATTCGGAACGGCAGTTGATGGCCGTCCACGAACCCATCCAGTCCCCGCGTTGTGCCGATTCCCGCAGGTCCATACCACATCATCCTGTCGTGCCAGTGATCGCGCTGCGGCATGGACAGCAGCCCTTCGCGCGACAGATCGTTCCGGTCGTCATGCTGTGCCAAGGCCTTGTGCATCTGCAAGGTCTGCTCAAGACTGGCAAGTCCTTGCCGGGCATCCGAAGGGGCAAGCCGCACGCCATCGACAGCAAGGGGGCAGGGCCATGCTTCTTCTATTCCCAGTGATGGGGCAAGCGGCCAGACGCCCGCCTGGCGCATCATGTCCAGCACGTCCCACAGCAAGTAGGCCGCAATCGCGCGACCATCCAGACCGATCTGCCATACTTCGCCAAAGCGCAGGTAAACAGCCTTCCGGGTCGCCGGAATGCCCAGCCAGTCGCCTTGCATCGTGCCGCAATAATGCCCCAGAGCGGCGATCATCGTCCTGCTTTGGTAACAGCCTCCGAGGAAGATCGTGTCGCGCCGTTCAAGATCGGGGAAGGCGGCTGTCAGGGGACGCCAGATATGCGCACACGCAGCATCGGTTCCGATCATCCCGTTCATGGGATGCGACGCGTACCACTGCATGTCAGGGGCGACCAACTGCGATAAAGCGGCCTCTAGACCCGACTGGGGTGCTTCCGCCAGAAGTCTCAGCCTCTCCAGCACCGATTGCCGCAACTGCTCTGAGGGGGAGGCATCCGGGTCAAAACCTTCGGTCAGCATCTGCGCTCCTTCTGCATGCAACAGACCACAAAAGGTCTGACAGGCTGTGCATACGCTTGCAAGAATTTTCTTGCATTCGAATGCGAATTGGGTGATGTCGGTCATGACGCTGCGGAATCGGCCGGGAAGCGCCGGGCAGCCCAAGGTAATCACACCAGAACAACCAAGACAAAACAGGGAGCTTTAGATGACCATTTCCATGCGGAGCTTGGCATTGATGACGCTGCTGGGCGCGACGGCCCTGACCGGCGGGGCAGGGGGCGCCATGGCAGGCTGCGGTATTCCCGCCGGCCGCGTCTCCATCATCGGGAACGAATTCCCCGCCATCCAGACCGTGGCGCGCGAGGCCATGACATGCGCCGGCGACGGTGTCACGGTGAAGTCCAACCTGACGGCCGATCACCAGAAGATCAATGTCCCCGGGATGCAGGGGAATCCTGCGGAATACACAACGGCGATCATCTCGACCTCGTCCATCATGGCCCTGATGAACGAGGATGTCATTCGCCCGCTGGACGATCTGGTGGCGGCCCACGGGCAGGATCTGGCGAAGAACCAGCTTGTGACCATCGACGGCAAGGTCATGGGCGTAGCCTTCATGGCCAATGCCCAGCATCTGGTCTATCGCCAGGACGTGTTGGAAAAGATCGGGGTCGAGCCGCCCCGGACGTACGAGGAAATGCTGGCCGCCGCAGAAAAGATTCGCGCCGAGGGGATCATGCAATATCCGCTAGGCGGCGCCTATATGGCCGGCTGGAACCTGGCGCTTGAATTCGTGAACATGTATTTCGGGATGGATGGAGAGCTGTTCGAACCCGGCACCGCAGAGGTTTCCATCAACAACGAAAAAGGCATCGCCGCGCTCGAGATGATGAAGGCGCTGACGGCCTATATGAACCCCGATTTCCTGACCCATGATTCGAATGCCACGTCGGCGGAATGGGAGGCGGGCAATACCGCGCTGATGAATTTCTGGGGGTCGCGCACCGGCGTTCTGACCGATGACGAGGGCGCGCCGCCCGAAGTTTATGAAAACACCAAGGTCGCCGGGCCGCTGACGGTGGCTGGCGGCAGCACTCCCGCAACCACGCTGTGGTGGGACGGCTGGACCGTGGCAAAGAACATTTCCGACGAGGATGCGGCGGCGACCTTTGTCGCGATGGCAAAAGGCTCCAGCCCTGCCATCCTGAATGATGACACCATGATCGAGGCGGTCTGGATGATCGACGGCTATATGCCTGCCGAAGTCAACCAGGGGGTCATAAAGACCATGGAGGCCGGAACGAAACCCTATCCCACTCTGCCCTATATGGGCCTGCTGCACACGGCGCTTGGTGACAACATCGCCGATTTCCTGACCGGCAAGGAGGATGCGGCCACCACGCTGTCCGACATCGAAGCGGCGTATACTGCCGCTGCCCGCGAAAAGGGCTTCCTCCAGTAGACATGCAGGATGGGGACGGCATCTGCCGAGGCCGGTCCCCTGACCCATCACCTGTCAGAGCATCCTGGGCCGTCTGTTCATCAGGCAACCCGGTCTCCCCAACCGCGAAAGCCGACGCTCATGAAGCACCGGACATTCCTGTGGTTTTTCCTGCCTTCGGCAACGGCGATGTTTCTGTTCATCGCCCTGCCCATTTTCTCGGTCGTGACGCAGTCCGTCTTTGCGCCGCACGAGCAGGTAATCCGCGAGGTCGAAAACTGCAGCGTGTTCGGCTGCACCAAGGCCACACAGATCGACCAGGAGGCCACACAGGCTTTGCGAGAAGCCGAACCGATGGGCCGCTATGTCGGGGCCGCTATCTATGCAGACCGCAACCATCTGGCCTTGTCCGAGATCGGTGCGCTCTGGAACCGTTCGTCCGGGCCGGTTGATTTCCTGGGCCAGCTGCTGAACCTGCCCTTCTATGGCGCTCTTGCTTTTACCCTGACCTATACGCTGCTTGTCACGCCGCTTGCCATCATGCTGGGCTTTCTGATCGCCCTGGCGGTGAATGCCGTGCCGCGGTTCTTCCGGGGACCCATGATCTTCGTCTCGCTTCTGCCGATGATCGTGACGCCGCTGGTGGGGGCGCTGATCCTGTTCTGGATGGTCGACGCCCGAGGCATTCTAGGCGCAGTGATCCAGATGATGGCAGGTGACCCGAACCTTTCGGTCAAGGCTTCGACGCCGCTGATGTGGACGATGCTGATCGTCTATGGAATCTGGTCCACCGCCCCCTTCGCCTTCGTCATCTATTACGCCGGCCTGCAGACCGTGCCGCAGGACACGCTGGAAAGCGCAATGATCGACGGCGCCAGCCGGTGGGAGCGGATCCGCTTTGTCGTCATCCCGCATCTGCTGCCGCTGACGACCTTCATGGCGCTGATCAAGATCATGGACAATTTCCGGGTGTTCGAACCGATCGTCAGCTTCAGCGCCTCGGCCCATGCGCAGTCGCTAAGCTACTTCATCTATTCCGACCTCGGCGGCGAAACGCGGCTTTTGTCTTCGGCCGCGGCCACATCGGTCCTGACCATCCTGGGCGTGGTGGTGCTGTTGTCGCCCGTCCTAGTCCGCACCTGGCGCAGCTTCGGAAAGGGCGCAGCATGACCACCCGCATCGCCGACAGACGCCCCGCCACACTTCAGATCCTGCTGAGCGGATTTCTGATCCTGTGGCTGATCGTCGCCGCCTTTCCGTTCCTCTGGACGCTCTGGGGCAGCTTCAAGGTCGAGGGGGACTTCTTTTCCAAGGCCGACTGGATGAACGCCATCACCGGCCCGCTGACGCAGGCACAGACCGGCAGCAGCATGACGGGTGACGGCTACTACGGCGCGTGGGTCCAGGAGGAATTCTGGCGTGCCGCGCTGAATTCGCTGATCGTGGTGGTGGCGGTGGTCTGCATCTCGCTGACCTTCGGCACCCTGGGCGGATATGCCCTGTCGCGGTCCCCTTACCGCTATGCCTTCTGGCTGCTGCTTGTCGCC
Source organism: Paracoccus yibinensis (assembly GCF_030846195.1). GTDB lineage: Bacteria > Pseudomonadota > Alphaproteobacteria > Rhodobacterales > Rhodobacteraceae > Paracoccus > Paracoccus yibinensis. The sequence continues at coordinate 52,943 of NZ_JAVCWH010000011.1, read as the reverse complement.
CTGGTGTTCCGCGCCATGCCGCCGATCACGCTTGTTTCCGGCTATCTGCTGCCGTTCTTCGAATGGAACCTGTGGGGGCACCTTCCGACAGCGATCATCGTTCTGGTGGCAATCAACCAGCCCTTCACGTTGTGGATGCTGACCAGCTTTTTCCGCAACATCCCCAAGGAACTGGACGAATCCGCCATGGTCGATGGCTGTTCACGCTTCCAGGCGTTCCGTCATGTGATCATTCCGGTGATGTGGCCGGGCGTCATCACCACCGGGCTTTTCTCGTTCCTGCTCGCCTATAACGACTTCGCTGTCACGGCGATGCTTCTTTCCAAGGAAAACCAGACCATGATCCCCAAGATCGCCAGCTTCCTCGGCACGACCCAGACGGCGGGCAACGTGATGTTCGCGGTGTCGTCCGTGGTATCGGTCACCGCGCCGCTGTTCGTGCTGGTGATGTTCTTCCAACGCCAGATCGTCAGCGGCCTGACCGCCGGCGCCGTGAAAGGCTGAACCCATGGCCCGTATCCAGCTTCGCAACCTGTCAAAGCGTTGGGGCAGCTTCGTCGGGCTGAAGCCCATGAACCTCGACATCAACGACGGCGAATTCCTTGTGCTGCTTGGGCCTTCGGGATGCGGCAAGACGACCACCATGCGGATGATCGCCGGGCTTGAGGACGCAAGCGAGGGCGACATCATGATCGGGGAACGCCGCGTCAACGACCTGGAGCCGAAGGACCGCGACATCGCGATGGTGTTCCAGTCCTACGGGCTGTATCCGACGATGACCGTCTATGAAAACATCCGTTTCCCGCTGAAGGTGCGGGGCATTCCCCAGGCCGAGCATCATGACAGGGTGATGCGCGCAGCCGCCGCCGTAGAGTTGAACGAGTTTCTGGAGCGCAAGCCCGCAGCCCTTTCCGGGGGGCAGCGGCAGCGCGTGGCCCTTGCCCGCGCCATCGTGCGCAAGCCCAAGGTCTTCCTGATGGACGAACCCCTGTCCAACCTGGATGCCAAGCTGCGCGTCTCGACCCGGGCGCAGATCAAGAACCTTCACCACGAATTGCAGACCACGACGATCTACGTCACCCATGACCAGATCGAGGCGATGACCCTGGCAGACCGGGTCGTGGTCATGAGCAGGGGCGAGGTTCAGCAGATCGGCACCCCGTTGCAGATCTATGACCGGCCCGCCAACACCTTCGTTGCAGGCTTCATCGGCAGCCCGGCCATGAACCTGATCGCGGGCGAGATACGCGGCGGCGTGTTCGAGGCGGCCAATGTCCGCATCCCCGGTTTCGCCGGGGTTTCCGACGGCAAGGTCACCCTTGGCTTCCGCGCCGAGGATGCCGGCCTTGCACCCGCCGGAGAGATCGCGGCCCCCGTTTACTCGATGGAGCTTCTGGGAGATTCCTCGATGGCGACGGTGCAAGCCGGCGGCGCGCTTGTTGCCATCAGGGCGGCCAAGAACTTCTCGGCGCAGATCGGTGATCCCATCGCCGCGCATGTGCCGGCCGGCATCTGCCATTTGTTCGACCCAACCACCGGGCAGCGGATCGACCGCCGCACCGTGCCGGCAGGAAAGGAAACGGCATGACCGAGGCCGAAGCGCATGTGGCGCGCTCTAAAGCAACCATTGACGTCATCCATCGCATGGAAGCCGCCCTTGGCGCCGGGTCGGACGACATGGCCGCGCATTTTCACGAGGATTTCCTGTGGCGCGGCAATCAGGGTTCCGGCACCAAGCGGGGCATCGCCGAGTTTCGCCGCAACTGGCAGCTGCCGCTGCGCGCGGCCTTCACGGATCGTGTCTACAAGACCGAAAAATTTCTTGCGGACGGGGACTGGGCGGCCTGCTTCGGCCATATCGAGGCGACCCATTCCGGGCCCTTCATGGGCATTGCCCCCACCGGCAGGCGCGTCCGCATCCCCTACATGGATTTCTGGCGCGTGGCCGAGGGCCGCATCGCCGACAATCCGGTTTCCGTCGATCTAGCTCATGTGCTGTTCCAGCTGGGCCGCGACATCTTCCAGGGCGAGGGGTGGGAGGCTTTCGACCGTGGCGAGAAGACCCCGCCCCATCCCGACACGACTGCATGAGGTTCTGACATGGCCATCCACCACCTGAAGGCCGGCAAGCCGGACGCCGAGCGGACGCAGGACGATGCACGGGTCCGCGCCACGGTCGAGACGATCCTGAAGGATATCGAGACAGGTGGCGACGCCGCCATCCGCGACCTGGCCCGGAAATTCGATGGCTATGTGGCATCCAGCTTCCGTCTTTCCCCCTCCGAGATCGAAGCAGCGGTGCAGAAGGTGTCGGCCCGCGACATGGAAGATATTCGCTTCGCCCAGACCCAGATCCGCCGTTTCGCCGAGGCGCAGCGCGCGAGCATGACCGATATCGAGGTGGAAACCCTGCCCGGCGTGATCCTGGGGCATCGCAACATCCCGGTGGAATCGGTTGGCTGCTATGTGCCGGGGGGCAAGTTTCCCATGGTCGCGTCTGCGCATATGTCGGTGCTGACCGCCTCGGTCGCCGGTGTGCCGCGCATCGTCGCCTCGGCCCCGCCGGTCAAGGGCGAGCCGCACCCGGCCATCGTGGCCGCGATGCACATGGGCGGGGCGCATGAAATTCTTGTGCTGGGGGGCGTTCAGGCAGTCGGCGCGATGGCGATCGGCACCGAAACGATCAAGCCGGTCGACATGCTGGTTGGGCCGGGCAATGCCTTTGTCGCCGAGGCCAAGCGCCAGCTTTACGGCAGGGTGGGGATCGACCTCTTCGCCGGCCCGACCGAAACCATGGTGATTGCCGACGACACGGTCGATGCCGAGATCTGCGCGACCGATCTTCTGGGTCAGGCTGAGCATGGCTACAACTCTCCCGCCTGCCTGATCACCACCTCGCGCAGCCTGGCCGAGGCGACCCTGGCCGAGATAGACCGCCTGCTGCAAATCCTCCCCACCTCTGAAATCGCCGCCGTCAGTTGGCGGGATTACGGAGAGGTGATCCTGTGCGACAGCCATGAGGAGATGCTGCGCGTCGCCAATGACATGGCCTATGAACATGTGCAGGTGATGACCGATCGCGACGACTGGTTCCTGGAACACATGCGCAGCTATGGGGCGCTGTTCCTCGGCCCCCGCACCAACGTGGCCAATGGCGACAAGGTGATCGGCACCAACCATACGCTGCCGACGAAGAAGGCCGGGCGCTATACCGGCGGGCTGTGGGTCGGCAAGTTCCTGAAGACCCACAGCTACCAGAAGATCACCACCGATGCGGCGGCGGCGATGGTGGGGGCCTATGGTTCCCGGCTGTGCATGCTCGAAGGCTTCGTTGGCCATGCCGAACAGTGCAACATCCGGGTGCGGCGCTATGGCGGACGCAATGTGCCCTATGGGGTAGCCGCCGAATGATGCTGCCCCGCACCCCGTCTTTCCGGCTGGACGGCCGCCGGGCACTTGTGACGGGCGCCACATCGGGCATCGGCCTGGGCGCCGCCGCGGCCCTGGCCCAGGCCGGGGCCGAGGTGTGGCTGGCGGCGCGGCGGGCGGATGAACTGGACAAGGTGCGGAACGCGATCAAGGCCGAAAGCGGCGCGGCCCATGCCCTGCCGCTGGATATCACCGATCTTGCGCGAACGGCCGACGCGGTTGCCGCGACCGGTCCTTTCGACATCCTGGTGAATTCGGCCGGCATGGCGCGCCATGCCCCCGCCCTGGACACCACCCCCGAGGATTATGACGCCGCCATGGCGCTCAATCTGCGGGCTGCCTATTTCCTGACGCGCGAGGTGGCGCGCGGCCTGATCGCGGCCGGGCGGCCGGGGTCGCTGATCAATGTCTCGTCCCAGATGGGTCATGTCGGCGGGCCGGACCGCACGGTCTATTGCGCCAGCAAGCACGCCCTGGAGGGCATGACAAAGGCCATGGCCCTGGAATGGGCGACTAGCGGCGTTCGGGTCAACACGATCTGCCCTACCTTCATTCGGTCGCCCCTGGCCGAACAGACCCTTGCCATTCCCGAACGCAGGGCCTGGATCCTGTCGCGCATCAAGCTGGGCCGCCTGGGCGAAATCCAGGACGTGATGGGCGCGGTGGTCTTTCTTGCCTCGGATGCCTCGGCCATGGTGACGGGCACGCATCTGATCGTCGATGGCGGATGGACTGCGGAATGAGCGATCATCCCGACAAGATCACGGCCATGGATGTTGCGCGGCTGGCGGGTGTCAGCCAGTCGGCAGTCAGCCGGGTGTTCACCCCCGGCGCCTCGGCCTCGCCCCGGACGATCGAGAAGGTCAGGGCCGCCGCTGCCGAACTGGGCTATCGCCCCGACCTGCTGGCACGGGCGATGATCACCGGGCGCACCCGCATCATCGGGCTGGTGGTGGCCTATCTGGAAAACCAGTTCTACCCCGTCGTCATCCAACAGCTGTCCCGCGCCTTGCAGGAACGTGGCTATCACATCCTGGTCTTCATGGCAGAAAGTTCGACGATCAAGGTCGCCGAGGTGATCCGTGAACTGACCGACTATCGGGTCGATGGCATCGTCGCCGCATCGGTCGCCATGACCAACGATCTTACCGCGCATCTGAAGGCGCTTGGAATTCCACTGGTCTTGTTCAATCGGGGCCAGGACGATGCGGATTTGGTCGAAGTGACCTCGGACAACGTGGCAGGCGGGCGGCGGGCTGCCGAATTCCTGATCCAGGGAGGGCACCGGCGCATTGCTCATATCATGGGCTGGCAGAACGCCTCGACCGGGCGGGACCGCGCCGAGGGGTTTCGTCAGGCCCTGGCCGCAGCCGGGCTGGAGCCCCATTCCATGATCGACGGCGCCTATTCGCGCGACAGGGCGTCCGCGGCGACGAGGGATCTTTTCCTTGGTCAGGATCGTCCCGACGCGATCTTCGTGGGCAACGACCACATGGCCTTTGCGGTGATGGACGTCCTGCGCTTTTCGATGGGTCTTCGCGTGCCCGGGGATGTTTCCGTCATCGGATACGACGATGTGCCCATCGCGGCCTGGCCCGCCTATGACCTGACGACGATCCGCCAGCCGGTGAACCGCATGGTCGAAATGACGGTCGAGGCGCTGCTTGGCCAGATCGAGGGCCGCGCAGGCCCTGTGAAGACCCGCATCGACGGACCGCTTGTCGTCCGCTCCTCCGCTCGCCTGCCAGAAGGATATACCGCATGAAGGGGTTTTCGAACCGCTGGAACGACTTTCCTGACTACATCCTTGGGATCACCCGCGAAATCTGGGAGGATCGCGGCGTGGCGACCCTCCACGACTACTACAGCAGTGACATTCCGGTTCGCACGCCCATGGGGGTGGCCCGCGGCAACCAGGGCGTCATCGCGGCCACCATGGCAACACTGCATGAATTCCCCGATCGCGAATTGTTTGGCGAGGACGTGATCTGGTCGGGCGATGACGCGACCGGATACCTGTCGTCACACCGCATCATCTCGACCGGCACGCACAGGGGCGACGGCTGGTTCGGACCTGCGACAGGGCGACGGTTCCAGATCAGGGTCATCGCTGACTGCGCGGCACGCGCCGACACGATCTTCGATGAATGGCTGGTGCGCGACAACGGCGGATTGATCCGGCAGCTTGGGGGAAATCCGCAGGACTTCGCACGAAGCCTGATCGCCCGCGAAGGCGGTCCGCAGAAGGCCAGTCGTCCCTTGACGCCGGAACTGGACATGCAGGGCGATTACCTGGGGCGCGGCAACGACAACCCCTGGGGCCAGCGGTATGCCGAAACCCTGACGCGGATCATGCGGGGCGATCTTGCCCATGTCATCCACGGCTATGACCGGGCAGTCCTGGCAGAACATGCCGGCGGGCGCAGTCTGCTGAGCGCGCGGGCGGTGGCGGACAGCTGGCTTGGCCTGCGCTCCTCGTTCCCGTCGGCCACTTTCGCGATCCATCACGTAATCGGGATGGACGGCCCGATGATGCCGCCTCGCGCCGCCATCCGCTGGTCACTGACCGGTCGCCATGACGGCTGGGGCATGTTCGGGGCGCCAACAGGTGCGGCCGTTCATGTGATGGGCATGGCCCATGCGGAATACGGTCCCTTCGGGCCGGATGGCATCGGGTTGCGGCGGGAATTCGCGCTTTTCGACGAAATTGCGATCTGGAAGCAGATCCTGCTTCACACAGGTGACCTATGACGCCGCAGCGGCATGGGCGGGCCGGATGAACCCCGTCGTCCTGATCCCCGGCATGATGTGCGATGCCCGCATGTGGGGCAGCATTCCGGCCGCCCTGCATCCCCGCCGGGTGATCAATGCCATCCCCGACGATGCCGACAGCATTCCCGCACTGGCGGATGCCATCCTGCGCCGCAGCCCGCCGCGTTTCGCACTGGCGGGCCTGTCGATGGGCGGCATCGTCGCGATGGAGATCGTCGCCCGCGCCCCTGAACGGGTCGAGCGTCTGGCGCTGCTGTCCACCAATCCGCGCGCCGAACTGCCCGAGATGCAGGCGCGCCGCCAGCCGCAGATCGACCGCGCGCTTTCCGGGGAACTGGCGTCGGTGATGGGCGACGACATGATCCCGAACTATCTGGCGCCGCATCCCGATCCGGCTCCGATCCTTGATCTGTGCATGGACATGGCGCTGACCCTTGGCCCGCAGGTGTTCGCCCGCCAGTCCCGCGCCCTGCGCGATCGCGCGGATCGGCAGGCGGCGCTTGCGTCGTTCACCGGCCCCGCGCTTGTGCTGGCCGGAACCGAGGACCGGCTTTGCCCACGCGACCGCCACGACCTGATGCACCGCCTGATGCCGCAGTCGCGATTGGTCATGATCCCGGGCGCCGGGCATTTGCCCCCGCTGGAGAAACCCGACGAAACCACGGCGGCTCTGCACCGCTGGCTGGAGGACTGATGGACAACGCACTGCTGGAACTGCTGGGCCGGGTCGATACCCCCACCGTCTGCAATGCCATCGAGGTTGTCCAGGGCAGGCGCGGCTTCGACGCCTTCACCCGCGGCACCATGATCAGCACCCAGCCAGGACGTTCGTTGGTGGGCTTTGCCGTAACAGCTCAAATCGCTGGCAAAGTCCCCCCGGACGAAGCGCCTCACATCGTCCGCGCGCGGCGCATGGCCTATTACAAGGCGATGCATGACGCGCCGAAGCCGTCCGTCGCGGTCATCGAGGATCTCGACTATCCCCATTGCGTCGGCGCCTTCTGGGGCGAAGTCAATGCCACCATCCATAAGGCATTCGGAATGGCCGGCGCGCTGACGAACGGGGTCGTGCGCGATCTTGGCGACTTGCCGAGGGACTTTCCGATCATGGCCGGCAGCATCGGCCCGAGCCACGGCTTCGTCCATGTCCGAAGCGTCGGAGAGCCGGTCCGGGTGATGGGGCTGGAGGTCCGGCAGGGCAATCTGATCCATGCCGACCGCCATGGCGCTGTCGTGGTCCCGCCAGCAGTCATCCCGGCCCTGGCCGGTGCCATTGCGACCTTGCAGGAAACCGAGCGTCTGGTGCTGGATCCAGCACGACGGGAAGGCTTCGACTTCGCCGCCTTCGAACGCGCCTGGAGTGCTTTTGAGCAGGCGAGAACCTAATGCCGCATCCTTCTTCCTGCGCATCCCATCCAACAACCTGGGCGCCACTGGACAAGAGAGGGGTCACGTCCACTCTCCGTCATCTGCCGAGGCACGATGCTAATGATGTAATCCGGCATTACGGCTATAAAGTGGACCAACGTCATGAAAAACGGCGGGCCATCTGCGATGCCGAGATGGAAGGGCAATCCTTTCTGTTTTCAATGGGACGCAGCCGTAGGATTCTCTCTTGCGGAAAGTCCACACCCTGGGCTTTCCGAGGGAAGCTTCGGGTCAGTGTCCGGCCATCGTGCTGACGCAAGACGACCACCACGAGGCGCTTGCCGGTGCGATTGGCCAGTCGCCGCCGGTCGATCCGCTGCTTCTGCAGGTTTCCCGGTCGGACGTGGCCTCCGAACGCGGCGCCATCGACCTTGTCCTCGCCGCCAGATGGGCTTCCCGCGTTTCAGCCGTCATGGCCTCGCGTAGCTTGTGCATGAGCACGAACGCCGTCTTGAGTTGCACGTCGAGATCCCATGAGATCTGCACCGCCGGCAGGCCTTTCGAGGCGTTCACGGAAAGGCAGATCGCTCCGAACAGGTCGGCGAATGCCAGTCTGTGCGAGGCGAAGATGGTCCCGGAGGTCGCGCTGAACTGGTGCTGGCATGCTGCGCACCTGAAACGGCGGCGAGCCGTCAGTTCGTAGATGTCGAGACATCCGCAGACCGGTCACACGCGCCCTCTGCCCAAGTCGATGAGCTGACACCGGCCGAGCGCGATGCCGTTTCAGCCGACGATGCGGGGGCGCTGGAACGCTGGACGGCACCCCGCCTTCGTTCAAGGTCGCCACCTGGATGTTGCCATAGGGCCTTGGGGTGCAGTTCCTCATGCCGGAGCCGCCCTGTTTCGGGATTCACGGCTCTGGGATCTGCACGGTGCCGTCGGCGGGCTGCTGGCCGTTCCCGTGCCGATCGGGATGCATGGGGTGACCTGCGTCCCATGTCCGAGGGGGTTCGGCCGGTGGGGGGTTGTTGTGGGTGAAGATGCGCAGCGCCACGTCAGGGTGCGCGGCCTCGAAGGCGCGCAGCCCGTTCAGCGGAAAGTTGGGTCGGTCCACCATGCCACCTTATGCGCCCTGTCAGGATTTGTCGTTTGGCCATCGGCGACGAGAAGAGCCGGTTGGACCGATGGGAGACCGAGCTGAACGAGGGCGCGCCGGGCGATCCGCGCGACAGTTCGACCCCCGAGGCAATGGGTGCCACGCTGGACCGGATGCTGTTCGGCCCGGTCCTGTCCCCGCAGTCGCAGCAGCAGCTGGAGGCCTGGATGCGCGCCGACCAGGTGGCCGACGATCTGATCCGCGCGAGCCTGCCCGAAGGCTGGATCATCGGCGACAAGACCGGCGCGGCCATCGTGGCCGAGATCGAGGCGCGCTGAGCCGCGCTCAGTCCCGGCGCAGCAGCCCCTCGGCCAGCAGGCGGAAGGCGTGCTGTGCCTTGGGCAGGGCGGCGGCCGGGTCGGCGGCCGCCGCGACCCACAGCGCCGCGTTCAGCGCAGCGCCGATCTGGCGGGCCATGACCCGCCCGCGTGGCTTTATCGTTCTGATCGAGCCGCTGCACCGGTATGATGCGCCCGGCTATTTCCTGACGGCTCGGACCAGGCCGTGTCGATTGTCAAGACGGCCAAGCCTGACAACCTGCGGCTGATGTTCGACTGCTATCATCTGCCGATCAGGGATGGCGACATTTCACGACGGTTGCGGATGCATCTGGACATCCTGAGCCAAGTGCAGATCGCCTCGGTATGAAGAATTGCGCAAAGGTCACGAACGGCCGTGACAATCTTCCCGGTGATTGGCGAAAACAGGGATCTTTCTGGCCACGGCCTGCTTCAGAAACCGTCAGCCATGCGATGGAAGGCCGTTATCCGCGCAAGGGATCTGCCGGTTCCAGGCTTTCCAGGATCCCGATATGCCGTTGCAGCAACCTGACGGCGTGGTCTTCGTCGCGGTCAAGGGCCGCGTCCATCAGCGGGGTGTGGTGTTCGATGCCGGCACTGGAATGCAGCGCCGCCAGCAGCGCGGCATCCGTCCGGGGATCCGACAGTGCCGCCTGGCCCAGCACGACCAGCCGCTGGTGGCGACGGACCTGGGCGTAAAGCTGGCCCAGGAAACGGCCAAGCCACGCACTGTCGCCGCCATCGGTCAGCGCCATGTGGAATTCCTGGTGCGCGACTTCGAACCGTTCGTAATCGGCGGCGGGCATTCCCTTCTTCAGCACCGGGGCGCGTGACAGGGTGCGATGGGCCAGCAGCACGCGCTTTTGCCAGTTGTCGTCGCCCCCGCGGATGGAATCCCGCAGCATCTGCGTTTCGATGGCAAGCCGGGCATGCTGGATGTCGCGCAGCTCGGCAAAGCTGGCGCCCGCAACGCGATAGCCCCGGTTGCGAACCAGCGTTACCAGGTTCTCTCCCTCCAGCCGCGACAGCGAATCGCGCAGGGGCGTCCAGCCGAAGCCATAGCGCGAGGTCAGGGTGGCCACGGTCAGGGCCTCGTCCGGGAGCAGCGCGCCGGACAGGATGTCGCGCTTGAGAGCATCATAGGCTTGATCTGTCTTGGACATCTGCCCTTGCTTTCCCTTTTTCGCGTCACTGTGTCGCGTCGCCTGGACAGGGTCAACGCAGGACGTTTAAGCAGATTAAATATAATCTTGACAGTATATCAACGATTATATTTTATATAGGAAAGATCTGACCCTCATGCCGCAGCGGTCAGCGTCCAAAAAACGTTCCACCAACAGCGAGATCCGACAATGAAACGCGTTCTTGGACCCCTTCTTCTGGGCACTGCCCTTTCGGCAGCACCCGCAATGGCCGACGACCTGAAGATCGGCATCCTGTTCGGCTTTACCGGGCCGATCGAATCCCTGACCCCGCCCATGGCGGATGGCGCCGAACTGGCGATGAAGGAAGCCAGCGACAGCGGGCTGCTGCTGGGCGGCGCGACGGTCACGCCGGTGCGCGGCGACAGCACCTGCACGGATGCCTCGGCCGCGACGGCGGCGGCGGAACGGCTGGTGACGGTGGACCATATCGTCGCGCTGATCGGGGCCGACTGTTCGGGCGTGGCGACGGCCGTTCTGAACAACGTGGCGGTGCCGAACAACCTGCTGATGATCTCGCCCTCGGCCACCTCGCCCGCCTTGGCGACCGACGGCGACAAGGGCCTGTTCTTCCGCACCGCGCCCTCGGACGCGCGGCAGGGCGAATTGCTGGCGAAGGTTCTGATCGACCTAGGCATCAACACGGTGGCCGTGACCTATACCAACAACGATTATGGCAAGGGTTTTGCCGATGCCTTCGGCGCGGCCTACAAGGCAGCGGGCGGCACGGTGACGCTGGTGGCGCCCCATGACGATGGCAAGGCGGACTATTCCGCCGAAGTTTCGGCCCTGTCGGTGGCGGGGGGCGATGCGCTGGTGGTGCTGGGCTATTCCGACCAGGGCGGCAACGGCATCATCCGGGGATCGCTGGACAGCGGCGCATTCGACCGCTTCGCCGTGGGCGACGGGATGCATTCGGAAAAGCTGATGGCCGATTTCGGCCCCGACCTGAACATCTTCGGCACCGTCCCCTGGACCGAAGGCGATGGGACCGCGAAATTTGCCGCCGTCGCAGAGGCGGCGGGCAAGGCGGGCGACGGGTCGTTCGTGCGCGAATCCTATGACGCGGCGGCGCTGATCATCCTGGCGATGCAGAAGGCGGGCGATCCGGCCAAGGCGCATGAGCATGTGATGGATGTCGCCAATGCGCCGGGCGAGAAGATCTATCCGGGCGAGCTGGCGAAGGCCTTGCAGATCCTCAAGGACGGCGGCGATGTCGATTACGTCGGCGGGTCCGATGTCGAGATGATCGCGACCGGCGAAAGCGCCGGCAGCTATCGCGAGTTCGAGAACAAGGGCGGCAGCTTCGAAACCGTTCGGATGCTGACAGCCGAATAAGGCCCGGCGCTTTCACAAGGATCCCGCCATGACCCGCCCCGACCCGCCGCCGGATCTTCTGGTGGTGCGGAACCTGTGTCTCTCGTTCGGCGGCCTGAAGGCGGTCGATGACATGTCGCTGACCATCCGGCGCGGCAGCATTGCCGGGCTGATCGGGCCGAACGGCGCGGGCAAGTCCACGCTGTTCAACCTGATCGCGGGCTATTACCGCCCCCAGTCGGGCCGTGTGGTCCTGGAGGGCGAGGACATCACCGGCCTGCCCCCGCATGTGCTGTTCGGCAAGGGTCTGCTGCGCACCTTCCAGATCGCGCGCGAGTTTTCGACCCTGACCGTGCGCGAGAACCTGATGATGGTACCCGCGCATCAGACGGGCGAGACCTACCTGGGCGCGCTGTTCCAGCCCGCCCGCGTGCGCGCCGAGGAACGCGCCCTGCGCGCCAAGGCCGACGAGATCCTGGAGTTCCTGCAGATCACCCATGTCGCCGACCTGCCTGCGGGCGGGTTGTCGGGCGGGCAGAAGAAGCTCTTGGAACTGGGCCGCACGATGATGGTCGATCCGAAGATCGTCTTCCTGGACGAGGTGGGCGCGGGCGTGAACCGGACGCTGCTTTACACCATCGCCGACGCCATCCGCCGCCTGAACGTGGAACGCGGCTATACCTTCTGCCTTGTCGAACATGACATGCAGTTTATCGCCGACCTCTGCGACGACGTGACCTGCATGGCCGAAGGGCGCTGCCTGGCGCGCGGCACGGTGGAGACCATCCTGTCGGACGAGGCGGTGATCGCCGCCTATCTGGGCCGGGGCCGCGCGGCCAAGGGCACCGGCCTTGCCGGAACGCTGGTGGAGGCAACCCCATGAGCTTTCTTCGGGCCGAGGACATGACCGGCGGATACGGCGGCCCGCCGATCCTGAACGGCTGCACCATTGCCGTGGACCGGGGCAAGATCGCCGTCATCGTCGGGCCCAACGGCGCGGGCAAGTCCACCGCCATGAAGGCGATCCTGGGGATGCTGCGGCTGACCTCGGGCCGCGTCACGCTGGACGGTCGCGATATCACCGCGCTGGCCCCGCAGGCGCGCATCAAGGCGGGCCTCGGCTTCGTGCCGCAGACCGACAACGTCTTTCCCGGCCTCACGGTGTTCGAGAACCTGCAGATGGGCGCCCTGCTGCGCACCGATCCCATCGACGCCACGCTGGAGGAGATCTTCGCGCTGTTCCCGATCCTGGCCGACAAGCGCCACCAGCCCGCAGGCCAGCTGTCGGGCGGGCAGCGCCAGCAACTGGCCGTGGGCCGCGCGCTGATGACCAAACCCCTGGCGCTGCTGCTGGACGAACCGACCGCAGGCGTCAGCCCCAACGTCATGGACGAGCTGTTCGACAAGATCACCCGCATCGCCGCGCAGGGGCTGGCGGTGCTGATGGTGGAACAGAACGCCGCAGGCGCGCTGGAAATCGCCGATACCGGCTTCGTGCTGGTGCAGGGCGCCAACCGCTTCACCGGCACGGGCCGCGAGCTGCTGGCCGATCCCGACACCCGCCGCAGTTTCCTGGGGGGGCGGACATGACCGACCTGCTGAACGGGCTGGTGCATCTGGCCAGCATGTTGATCATCCCGGGCCTGGCCTATGGCAGCCAGCTTGCGCTTGGCGCGCTTGGGGTCACGCTGATCTTCGGCGTGCTGCGCTTTTCCAATTTCGCCCATGCCGAGGGCCTGTCGCTGGCCACCGCCATCACCATCCTGTTCACCATCTGGTTGCAGGGCAGGGGGGTGTCGCTGGGGGTTCTGCCCACCGCGCTGCTGGGAGCGGTGCTAACGGTTCCGCTGATGGCGCTGGTGTTCATCGGCACCGACCGCGCGCTTTATCGTCATTTCCGCCGCATCGATGCCCGGCCCGAGGTGTTCATGATCGTCTCGGCCGGGGTGATGCTGATGACGAACGGGGTGATCCGGCTGGTGATCGGTCCCGACGGCCGCGATTTCGAGGATGGGGAACGCTTCATCGTCACCGCGCGGGGCTTCCGCGACTGGTCGGGCCTGGCGGAACCGCTGGTGCTGAAGACCTCGCAGATGCTGACCATCGGGCTGGCGGTCGTGGCAACGGTGGCGCTGTTTCTGTTCCTGAACCGCACGCAGGCGGGCCGGTCGATGCGCGCCTATGCCGACAACCGCAACCTGGCGCTGCTGTCGGGCGTCGATCCCGACCGGATCGTGCGGCTGACCTGGATCATCGTCGCGGTGCTGTCGGTGCTGGCGGGCGTGCTGTTCGGGCTGGACAAGGGTTATCGCCCCTTCGTCTATCAGCAGCTTCTGCTGCCGATGTTCGCCGCCGCCGTGGTGGGCGGATTGGGCAGCCCCCTGGGCGCGATCGTCGGGTCCATGATCGTGGCATTCTCGGAACTGGCGCTGACCTTCGCCTGGAAGAAGGCGCTGGCCTATGTCCTGCCTGCCACGCTCGCGCCCGAGGGCATGGTCCAGGCGCTGTCCACCGAATACAAGTTCGCCGTCTCTTTCCTGATCCTAGTCATCGTCCTGCTGGTGCGCCCGGCGGGCCTGTTCGGAAAGGTCGCCCGATGAGCCGCACCCCCCTGCTGTTCGCCGCGATGGCGGCGGTCCTGCTGGCCGTGGGCCTGTTGCAAAGCTGGCAGCTTGCGCTGACCATCCTGAACCTGTGCCTGATTTCCGCGGTCATGGCCCTGGGCGTCAATGTCCAGTGGGGCGTGGCGGGGATGTTCAACGTGGGCACCATGGGATCGGCCGCCGTGGGCGGGCTGGCGGTGGTGCTGATCTCGACCCCGCCGGTGCGGGCGGCCTGGGCTGCGGGGGGTGGCGGGCTGCTGGCGGCTGGCGCGGTGCTGCTGGCGACGGCGGCGCTTGCTTTTCTATTGTGGCGGCGGATGGGTGAACGGTCCCTGTGGCGCGGCCCGGCCGTGGGCGCGGTGGTGCTGCTGGGGCTGGCCCTGTCGCAACGCTGGTTCCTGCCCGCCACCGCCGCCATCGAGGCCGTGGACGCCGCAAGCGCCGGTTATCTGGGCGGGCTCGGCCTGCCGGTGGTGCTGGCCTGGGCCATCGGCGGGTTGCTGGCCGCAGCCGTGGCCTGGCCCATCGGGCGGCTGACGGCGGGGCTGCGGTCGGATTACCTGGCGGTCGCGACCTTCGGGATCTCGGAAATCATCCTGGCCGTCCTGCGGAACGAGGAATGGCTGGCCCGCGGCGTCAAGAACGTGACCGGCCTGCCGCGCCCCGTGCCGTTCGAGGCCGACCTGCAAGCCGCCGGATGGGTGCAGCGGCTGGCGGCATCGCTGGACTGGCCCCTGCGCGACACGGCCTCCGTCCTGGTGAAGCTGGCCTATTCGGCCTGGTTCCTGGCCGTGCTGCTGATCATCTGGTGGGCGCTGGAACGGCTGGCCCGCGCGCCCTGGGGCCGGATGATGCGCGCCGTCCGCGACAACGAGGAGGCCGCCCGCGCCATGGGCAAGGACGTGGCCCGCCGCCATCTGCAAGCCTTTGTGCTGGGTTCCGCCATCGTCGGCATCGGCGGCGCGATGCTGGTGACGCTGGACGGCCAGTTCACCGCCGGCAGCTATCAGCCGCTGCGCTTCACCTTCCTGATCTGGGTGATGGTCATCATCGGCGGATCGGGCAACCACAAGGGCGCGATCCTTGGCGCCTTCCTGATCTGGTTCGTCTGGGTGCAGGCCGAAACCGCGGGCCTGTGGCTGGCCCAGGCGGGCGCCGCCGCCCTTGCCCCCGACAACCCCGTCCGCCTCGCGCTTGAGGAAGGGCCGGCCCAGCTTCGCTATGTGGTGATGGGCCTGATCCTTGTCTTGGTCATGCGCTTTTCCCCGCGCGGCCTGATCCCCGAAACAACCCCGGAGTCCTCCCGATGAATGCCGACCTGCTGGCCCCCTTCGACCTGACCGGGCGCGTGGCCCTTGTGACCGGCGGCACGGGCGGCATCGGCCGCGCCTGCGCCGAACGGCTGGCCGCCTATGGCGCCACCGTCGCGATCACTTGCGTGGAGGGGGTGGAGGATCCCGCCGACGTGCAGCGCGGCTTTGGCAACCTGGCCGTCACCGTGCATCCGCTGGACCTGCGCCGCGCGGATTCGATCCGGCGCTGCATCGCGGACGTAGCGGACCGGCATGGCCGCATCGACGTGCTGGTGAACAACGCCGCCGTGGGGTCCGCCACCGTCGCGGCCTTTTCCAATGACCCCGAGGCGCAGGACAGCCTGATGCTGGCGATCAACGCCGACGGCACGCTGAAGATGTGCCAGCAGTTCCTGGCCCTGCCAGGCAGCGCGGGGCGCAAGCTGATCAACATCAGTTCCGTCGGCGGCGGGATCACCGCCTTCCCCGGCTTCCGCCTGTCCGACGGCATGAGCAAGGCGGCCGTGTCCTTCCTGACCCGGCAACTGGCCGCCGAGGCCGTCCATGCCGAGGTGGATGTCTTCGCCATCTGCCCCGGCGCCACCAACACGCCGATGTTCCAGGCCAGCACCCTGTCCAAGATGCCGCGCAAGGACCTGACGGCCTTCCTGTCGCGCCTGCCCAAGGGGCGGCTGATCGAGCCGTCCGAGATCGCCGCCCTGGTGCATTTCCTGGCCAGCCCGCCGTCGCGCGTGCTGCATGGCGCGGTGCTGGACGCCTCGATGGGTCTGGGCGTGCGGCCCGGCCTGATGTCGGAACATACGGTGCACTGAGGGGGAAACGCCGCCATGACCACGGATTTCGATGCGACCCGCCGCGCCTTCGATCTGCCCGAAGGCATCATCTATCTGGACGGCAATTCGCTCGGCCCGCTGCCGCGCGGCGTGGCCGAACGGCTGGCGCGCACGGTCGGCGACGAATGGGGCCGGATGCTGATCACCGGCTGGAACCGGGCGGGCTGGATCGGCCTTCCCGCCCGCGTGGGCGACCGCATCGCCCGCCTGGTGGGGGCCGAGCCCGGCAGCGTCGTGATGGGCGACACGCTGTCGATCAAGGTCTATCAGGCCCTTGCCTCGGCATTGGAGATGAACCCCACGCGCCGCGTGATCCTGTCGGATACCGGCAACTTCCCGTCCGACCTGTATATCGCCGAGGGCCTGGCCCGCACGATCGGCCCCGATGTCCGCGTCAGGCTGGTCGAACCCGAGGATCTGGCCGACGCCCTCGACGAATCCGTCGCCGTGCTGCTGGTGACCGAGGTCGATTACCGCACCGGGCGCAGGCACGACATGGCGCCCCTGATCGCCCGCGCCCAAGGCCTAGGCGTCCTGACCGTCTGGGATCTGGCCCATTCCGCCGGGGCCTTTCCCGTGCATCTGGCGGCCTGCAATGCCGATTTCGCCGTGGGCTGCACCTACAAATACCTGAACGGCGGTCCCGGTGCCCCGGCCTTCATCTATGTAGCCCCGCGCCACCAGGACCGCGCCCGGCCCGCCCTGTCGGGCTGGATGGGACACGAGGCGCCCTTTGCCTTCGACCTGGACTATCGCCCCGCCGCCGACGTGGAGCGGATGCGCGTGGGCACGCCGCCGATCCTGCACCTGGCCGCCCTGGACGCCGCGCTGGATGTCTGGGACGACGTGGACCTGGACGACCTGCGCGCCCGGTCGCTGGAACTGGGCGACCTGTTCATCCGCCTGGTCGAGGCCGACTGCCCGGACCTGACCCTTGCCACCCCGCGCGACCCGGCCCATCGCGGCAGCCAGGTGTCGTTCCGCCATCCCCAGGGCTATGCCATCATGCAGGCGCTGATCGCGCAGGGCGTGATCGGCGATTTTCGCGCGCCCGACATCCTGCGCTTCGGCTTCACGCCGCTTTATGTCAGCCTCGAAGACGTGCGCCAGGCTGCCGCCACCCTGGGCCGGGTGATGCGGGACCGGCTTTGGGACAGGCCCGAGTTCCGCAGACCGGTCGGCAGGGCCGTAACCTGAGTCGCCGTTGCATTGGGGAGAGATTACGACATGCGTGGTCCAACCGGACATCTGGACAGCGTCACGCGCGACCGCCTTCCGCCGAGCGATTTCCGGCCGCTGATCGCCTGGAGGGCTTCGATCGTCTCACGGGCTGAATGGACCAGCCGCATTGCCAATGCGCTTGCCGCCGACTGCGGCGTCAGCCCGGCATGAAGCCGGTGTCGAGAAGTTCGCCCCGGAAAATTTTCGGCCATGCTGGTCTGGAACCCGAATACCCTGTTCCGGTTAGAGGGCGAGGTCGATCCGAAGGTCGGCATGAACCTGGATCCCAGCCATCTGTTCTGGAAACACGCCCGCCCGATTGCCGCCGCGCGCGCCCTGGGCGACGCAATCCACCACTGCCACGGCAGGGACACCCATTTCAAACACGGTCTGGTCGTCGGCGCGGGCCATGACCTGCGATGGTGGAAGGAGTTCTTCTCGGTCATGCGCATGGGCGGCTACAACGAGTGGGTGTCGTTGGAAATGGAGAACTTGCCGCGATTCTGGGCGACCCTTTTCGGCGATGTCGGCGGCTTCGGCGTCGGGTCCGGCCGGACGGGGCAGATCATCGCGACCGTCAACCATGCCGTGAACGACAACATCTACGTTTCGGGTGACTACCGGTGGCTTCCCGTGGATTATGACGACGACGGGACTGCTTTCGAGACGACGATCTCGGGGCCGCTGCCGGGTGTCACCTGGCGATTCCGATCTGAGGAGACGACGGATGACCTTGAACCTGCGCGGGGCGGCAGCCCTGCTTTTTGCGGCGATGCTGGGATCCGCGACGGTCGCGGAAGCCTGCACCCGTGCCGTCTATCTCGGCCCCGAGGGGCGGGTGATGACGGGACGCAGCTTCGATTGGAGCGCGCCCATCACCAGCAACCTGTGGGTCTTCCCACGCGGAATGGAACGGGACGGCGAGGCTGGCCCCCGTTCGGTGAAATGGACCTCGAAATACGGCAGCCTCGCCGTCTCGGGCTATGACATCTCGACTGTGGACGGGATGAACGAGGCGGGGCTGGTTGCCAACCTCCTGTGGCTGGTGGACGCCGAATACCCCGCGGATGACGGCACCACCCCCCGGATGTCGCTGTCGATCTGGGCGCAGTACTTCCTTGACAATTTTGCCACCGTGGCCGAGGCGGTGGACGACCTGCGCGCCCGCCCCTTCGACGCCGTGACGGGCGAGGTGCCGGCAATGCCTGGGCGCATGACCACCGTGCACCTGTCGCTGTCGGACGCCACCGGGGACAGCGCCGTCCTTGAATGGATCGCCGGCGAACTGGTGATCCACCACTCCCGCGACTATCGCGTGATGACCAACGAGCCGCGCTATGAGGAGCAGCTTGCCGTGCGGGCCTATTGGGACCGCGTGAATCCGCGCGACTTCCTGCCCGGTACCAGCCGCGCCACCGACCGCTTCGTGCGCGCGTCGTTCTACATCGACGCCGTGCAGCAATCGGCCGACCCGCGCCTGGCCGCCGCGGCGACCATGAGCGTGATCCGCAACGTGTCCACCCCCTGGGGGATCAGTGTGCCGGGTTCACCGAACCTGGCCACCACGCGCTGGCGCGTCGTCGCCGACCAGGCCGACCGGCTGTTCTACGTGGAATCGGCGCTGTCGCCCAATGCCTTCTGGGTGGATCTCAAGCGGCTGGATTTCTCGGACGGCGCCCCGGCGCTGAAGCTCGACCTCGGCGTGGATATGGGCCGCATCCTGTCGGGCGAGGTGTCGGGGCAGTTCACGGCGGCCGAGGCCTTCGCCTTTGAACCCGCCGAGTGAGCCGGCCCACAGGATGCACGCACCTGCGCCACTTCGGGGTTCTGCTTCGCGATGCCCCTGGCGCCGTCCTGATTGTCGCCGCAGTCCCATGAACAAGACAGGACGTGGCTCGCCATGCGCTCCAGGCGCTTTCCGCCTTGGGCATCCCGAAGGGCGCGCGCGACATCGACTCGACCCCGCCTGCTTGGTTGGCGCAGCCGAAGATCACGGCATCGACCGCCAGTCCACATCCGCGCTCTGCGCCATCAGCGCGCGCAAGGGGATCGTGCCCAGATCGTCGGCGCGAACCATGGACGGCAGGCCGCCAAAGCGGCCGATCGGCGTGCGGACATAAAAGCAGATATGGCCGGCCGTCATGCTTTCTTGAACAAGGGGGCGGGGCTGTAGCGGCCTTGCAGATGGAAGGGGGCAGCACCGGCCAGGCGGTGCAGTTCGTCCAGCAGGCGGGCACGGCCATGCGCCGCCAGGATTTCGAACGGGCCGCGCGGGAAGTTGAGGCCCAGCTTCAGTGCAGTGTCGATGCCATCCGGGGTCGTGCCGCCCTCGGCCAGAAGCCAGCCAGCCTCGTTGACCAAGGCGGCCTCGATCCGCAGGGCGATGGCGGCGGCATCCTGTGGCGGCGTAGCGGACTTTTGGGGATGCACAAAGCCCCTGCCGGTCTTGCGGCCAAGATCGCCTGACGCGACCTGCCGCCGCAAGGCGTCAAAGACGTGATAGCGTGGATGCCCGTCCATCGCAGCGGCCAGGCTTTCGGTCGCGGCCAGGTTGATGTCCGCGCCCACCAGGTCGATCAGGGCGAATGGTCCCAGCCGATAACCCGCAGCCTGCATGGCCGCGTCGATGTCGGCGGCACTGCGGCCTTCTTCCAGCAAGGCCAGAGCCTCGCCATAGAAGGGGCGGGCGCAGCGGTTGACGATGAAGCCGGGCCGGTCGGGGCAGGCGATCACGGTTTTTCCGGCAGCCTCGGTCACCTGCCGCGCCCGCGCCAGCGCATCGGCTGCCGTGCCGGGATGGGCCACCAGTTCCACCAGCTTCATGACCGGCGCGGGGTTGAAGAAATGCAGGCCCAACAGCCGTTCGGGTCGTGCAAGGCCCTGCGCCATCTCAGTCACGGACAGGGACGAGGTGTTGGTGGCCAGCACCGCATCCGGCGCCACTGCGGCCTCCAGTCCCGCGAAAAGACTGCGCTTGACCTCGATCTTCTCGACGACCGCCTCGATGGCAAGGGCGGCGGTGCCCATCGCCTCGGGACCAGGCACGACGGTGATGCGGCCCAGCAGCGCCTCCATCGCCTCGGGCGCCAGCTTGCCCGCCTGGACACGGGGCAGCAGGCTGTCGCGCAGGCGGGTCAGCGCGGTGTCGCGCGCCGCCGGGACGGCATCGGTGACCAGGACGGCAAAGCCTGCGGCGGCATAGGTCTGGGCAATGCCAAGGCCCATCGTGCCCAGACCGATAACGGCAAGTGTGGTCATGTTCCCTGAAACTCCGGCTTATGTGTCTGGCGAAAGGCGGGGCTGCCCTTGGCCTTGGCTGACTGTTGCGCAGCGGTCTGGATCCTGTGCGCGGGTTTGCACAGGGCAGGCGCAGCCCGCCAGGTATCGGTTCGTGCAACAGCATCATGGAAAGATCATCGCAGAAGGACGAAATCCTTCAAGCTTAAAAATTTAAGCTTGAAGTAATTTCCATTTGCTGGCAACCTGTCGAAAACCACTGTGGGGAAGCTGAGAGATGAAGATCTTGTGCATGGGCGGCGGACCTGCGGGACTGTATTTCGCCATCTCGATGAAGCTGCGCGATCCCTCGCACCAGGTCACCGTGCTGGAGCGCAACAAGGCCAACGACACCTTCGGCTGGGGCGTGGTCCTGTCGGATGACGCGTTGGGCCGGATGCAGAAGAACGATCCCGTCAGCACCGAGGAAATCCGCAGCCACTTCGCCTATTGGGACGACATCGCCGTGGTCCATGACGGCGTGCGCACCGTGTCGGGCGGGCATGGATTCGCCGGGATCGGGCGCAAGCAGATGCTGATCCTGCTGCAGCAGCGCGCCCGCGACCTGGGCGTGGACATGCAGTTCGAGACCGAGTTCCGAACGGTCGAGGAATATCGCAAGGACTATGACCTGGTGGTGGGGTGCGACGGCATCAATTCGCTGGTGCGCCGTGAATATGCCGATGTGTTCAAGCCCGACATCGACACCCGCCTGTGCAAGTTCGTCTGGCTGGGAACGCATCAGAAATTCGACGACGCCTTTACCTTCATCTTCGAACGGACGGAGCACGGCTGGATCTGGGCGCATGTCTATCAGTTCGACGACAACACCGCGACCTTCATCGTCGAGACCCTGCCCGAGACATGGGAGAAGCTGGGCTTCCCCGACATGTCCAAGGAAGAAACGGTCGAGACCTGCCGCAGGATCTTCGAGCGTCATCTGGGCGGCCACGACCTGATGTCGAATGCGGCGCATCTGCGCGGCTCGGCCGTGTGGATGCAGTTTCCCCGCGTGATCTGCGAAAAATGGTATCATGAAAACGTCGTGCTGATGGGCGACGCGGCGGCGACAGGGCATTTCTCGATCGGTTCGGGTTCCCGGCTGGCCTTCGATTCGGCCATCGCCCTGGCGGAATACCTGCATTCCGAACCCACGATGGAACGCGCCTTCGAACGCTATCAGGAAGAACGCCGCCTCGAGGTGCTGCGCCTGCAATCGGCGGCCCGCAACAGCCTGGAATGGTTCGAGCAGGTCGAGCGCTACCTGGACATGGAGCCGCCGCAATTCGCCTATTCGCTGCTGACCCGCTCGCAGCGCATCAGCCACGAAAACCTGCGCCTGCGGGATCCCGAATGGCTGGCCGGGGCCGAAGACTGGTTCCAGGAACGCGCCGGCGGCAAGCCTGGCAGCCGCCCGATGTTCGCGCCCTTCCGGCTGCGCAACATGACGTTGAAGAACCGCATCGTCATGTCGCCGATGGCGCAATACAAGGCGGTGGATGGCTGCCCGACCGACTGGCACCTGATCCATTATGCCGAACGCGCCAAGGGCGGCGCGGCGATGATCTATACCGAGATGACCTGCGTGTCCGCGGAAGGCCGGATCACCCCTGGCTGCCCCGGCCTTTATGCGCCGGAACACGAGGCGGCGTGGAGGCGGCTGGCCGATTTCATCCATGCCGAAACCTCGTGCAGGCTGTGCATCCAGATCGGCCATTCGGGGCGCAAGGGATCGACCTGCGTGCCCTGGGACGGCGGCATCGACGCGCCGCTGCGGACCGGCAACTGGCAGGTGATGGCGGCCAGTGCGATCCCCTACAGGCCGGGCAATGTCGTGCCGAAGGAAATGGACCGCGCCGACATGGACATGGTGCGCGACCAGTTCGTCGCCTCGACCGAAATGGCCGCCCGCGCAGGCGCCGACATGATCGAGATGCACGCCGCCCACGGCTATCTGCTGGCCAGCTTCATCTCTCCCGTGACCAACAGGCGCAGCGACGAATACGGCGGCAGCCTGGAAAACCGGATGCGCTATCCGCTCGAGGTGTTCCGGGCGATGCGCGCGGCCTGGGGCGAGGACAAGCCGATGTCGGTGCGCATTTCGGCCAATGACTGGATCGACGGCGGCGTGGACCCCGAAGAAGCGGTCGAGATCGCGAGGATGTTCGCAAACGCCGGGGCCGACATCATCGACGTGTCCTCGGGCCAGACCGATCCGGCGGAAAAACCGATCTATGGCCGGATGTTCCAGACCCCCTTCAGCGACCGCATCCGCAACGAGGCGGGGCTGGCGACGATGACGGTCGGCAACATCAGCGACTTCGACCAGGTGAACGGTATCCTGATGGCGGGCCGTGCCGATCTGGTCTGCCTGGCGCGGATGCACCTGGCCGACCCCTATTGGACGCTGCACGCCGCCGCCGAACAGGGCGAGCAGGACGTGGAATGGCCCGCGCCCTACAAGGGCGGTCGCGACCTGCTGTATCGTCTGCGCGAACGCCAGCAAGAGGCGATCCGGGCATGACGCTTGCGGGCAAGCGCGTGCTGGTCACGGGGGGCGGCACCGGCGTCGGCGCCGACCTTGCGGCGGGATTCGCCGCGGCCGGGGCCGAGGTGGTGATCTGCGGCAGGCGGGCCACACCCCTGGAAGCGGTGGCCGAACGCACCGGCGCGCGCGCCCTGACGGCGGATGTGACAGATGAAGCCAGCGTCAAAGTGCTGTTCGCACAGGCCGGTCCCTGCGACATCGTGATCGCCAATGCCGGTGCCGCGGACAGCGCGCCGTTCGGCCGCACCACGCTGGACCAGTGGAACGCCATGCTGGCCGTGAACCTGACCGGCACCTTCCTGACCTTCCGCGAGGGGCTGGCGCAGATGCCGGGCTGGGGGCGGCTGATCGCCGTCGCCTCGACCGCAGGGCTGAAGGGCTATGGCTATGTGGCGCCCTATGCGGCGGCCAAGCACGGTGTCGTGGGTCTGGTGCGCAGCCTTGCGCAAGAGGTCGCAAGGAAGCCGCTGACGGTGAACGCGCTTTGTCCCGGCTTTCTGGACACCGAGATGACCGACCGTTCCATCGCCAATATCGTCGCCAAGACCGGGAAAAGTTACGACGAGGCGCGGGCCGCCCTGGCTGCGTCCAACCCCCAGAAACGCCTGATCCAACCGGCCGAGGTCACCGCCGCCGCGCTGTGGCTGTGCGCGCCGGGGTCCGAGGGCGTCAACGGACAGGCCATCGCCATCGCCGGTGGCGAGACATGACCGAGGGATCCAAGCGCCGGCTGAAGCTGTGGATCCGGCTTCTGGGCGTGACCCGCCGGGCCGAGAACGAGTTGCGCGAATATCTGCGCGTGACCCATGACACGACGCTGCCGCGCTTCGACGTGATGGCCGCGCTGTATCGCCGGCGCGAAAACATGACGATGAGCGATCTGTCCCGGATGCTGCTGGTGTCGAACGGCAATGCCACGGTGGTGGTGGACCGGCTGGAAAAGGACGGTCTGGCCCGGCGCACCCCGTCCGAGACCGACCGGCGGACAGTCTTCGTCGGGCTGACCCCCGAGGGCCTGGCGGCCTTTGAAAGCCTGGCCGCGGGCCACGAGGCCGAGGTGGCGCGGATCTTCGCCCGGCTGGGCGACGAGGACGTGGATGCGATGACCGAGATCTTGAAAAGGGCGGAACGAGATGAATGAACTGACCAGAACCCGGCTTGCTGGCCTGACGCCCCGGCATTTCCTGTGGCAGGTCGAGGACCGCATCGCCACCATCCGGCTGAACCGCCCCGACCGCAAGAATCCGCTGACCTTCGAAAGCTATGCCGAGTTGCGCGACACCTTCCGCGCGCTGGCCTATGCCACCGACGTGGATGTGGTGATCTTCGCCTCGAACGGCGGGAACTTCTGCTCGGGTGGGGATGTGCATGACATCATCGGCCCGCTGGTCGGCATGGACATGAAAGATCTGCTGGCCTTCACCCGCATGACCGGCGACCTGGTCAAGGCGATGATCGGCTGCGGCAAGCCGATCATTGCGGCGGTCGATGGGGTGGCGGTGGGGGCAGGGGCCATCGTCGCGATGGCATCCGACCTGCGTCTGGCCACGCCGGATGCAAAATGCGCCTTTTTGTTCACCCGCGTTGGTCTGGCCGGCTGCGACATGGGCGCCTGCGCCATGCTTCCGCGCATCATCGGCCAGGGCCGCGCGGCGGAACTGCTGTATACCGGCCGGGTCATGGGCGCCGAGGAGGGCGCGGCCTGGGGGTTCTGGAACGCGCTGCACGATGCCGGGGCGCTTGAAGCCGAGGCGCTGAAGCTGGCCCGGCGCATCGCGGACGGCCCGGTCTTTGCCCATGGCATCACCAAGACCCAGTTGAACCAGGAATGGAACATGGGGCTGGAACAGGCCATCGAGGCCGAGGCGCAGGCGCAGGCGATCTGCATGCAGACCCGCGATTTCGAGCGCGCCTATCACGCCTTCGTCGCCAAGGAAAAGCCGGTCTTTGCCGGGGACTGACGGCGCGGGCGGGATGCCCGGCGCCAGGAAAGGATGGAATGGGATGGCGGATCGCAGCTTTCTGGACTGGCCGTTTTTCGAGGCCCGGCACCGCGAGCTTTCGGCGGCGCTGGAGGAATGGTGCGCGGGCCATCTTCCGGTCCATCACGGCGATGTGGATACGGCCTGCCGGGACCTGGTGGCGGCGCTGGGATCGGCGGGCTTCCTGCGCCATTCCGGCGCGGCCGAAGACGAACGGCTGGACGTGCGCAGCCTGTGCCTGATCCGCGAAACCCTGGCGCGGCATGACGCCCTGGCCGATTTCGCCTTTGCCATGCAGGGCCTGGGCATGGGCGCCGTGTCGCTGTTCGGCACCCCGGGACAGCGCGAATGGCTGGACAAGACCCGCGCGGGCCGTGCGATTTCGGCCTTTGCGCTGACCGAACCGGATTCCGGGTCCGATGTGGCCAATACCGCGACGCTGGCCCAGCGGGCGGATGGCGGGTGGCGGCTGACGGGCGAAAAGACCTATATCTCGAACGGCGGTATCGCCGATCTTTACGTCGTCTTCGCCCGCACGGGCGAGGCGCCGGGCGCGCGCGGGCTGTCGGCCTTCCTGATGCCAGCGGACAGTCCCGGCCTCTCTGTCGCCGAGCGGATCGAGGTCATCGCGCCCCATCCCCTGGCCCGGCTGAAGCTGGACGGCGTGTTCCTGCCCGACACCGCCCTGATTGGAAAGGCGGGCGAGGGGTTCAAGCTGGCCATGTCGGTGCTGGACGTGTTCCGTCCGACCGTTGGCGCGGCGGCGCTTGGCATGGCGCGGCGCGCCCTGGATGAG
The DNA here is from genome assembly GCF_030846195.1 of Paracoccus yibinensis. GTDB lineage: Bacteria > Pseudomonadota > Alphaproteobacteria > Rhodobacterales > Rhodobacteraceae > Paracoccus > Paracoccus yibinensis. The sequence goes on along the minus strand of NZ_JAVCWH010000011.1, from coordinate 26,828 downwards.
GCCCTGGCGCGTGTGAAAAGCCGCCGGATCCAGGGCCAGCCCCTTGCCAGCTTGCAGATGGTCCAAGGCCATCTGGCCGACATGGCGCTGAAGATCGATGCGGCGGCCCTTCTGGTCTATCGCGCCGCCTGGACCAAGGACCAAGGCGCGCCGCGCATCACCCGCGAGGCGGCGATGGCCAAGCTTTACGCCACCGAATCCGCCCAGCAGGTGATCGACGCGGCCCTTCAACTTCATGGCGGCGACGGGGTGCGCAAGGGCTGTCCGGTGGAAAGCCTTTACCGCGACATCCGCGCCCTGCGCATCTATGAAGGGGCCAGCGACGTTCAGCGCGTGGTCATCGCCCGGAGCGTGCTGGAATGAGATATCGCCGCCGCGTCCCGGTCGAATTCAACCATTGCGACCCGGCGGGGATCGTCTTCTATCCCCGCTATTTCGAGATGCTGAATTCCACGATCGAGAACTTCTTCGCCGACGTGCTGGCCTATCCCTTCGCCCGCATCCATGTCGAAGAAGACTGCGCCGTTCCCACCGCCCATATCGACGCGAGCTTCCGCGCCCCTTCCCGCCTGGGAGAGGTGTTGGAATTCGTGCTGGAGATCGAGGAGGTCGGACGTTCCAGCGTCCGGCTGGTGCAGCGCGTCAGCGCGGGCGGGCAGGACAGGCTGGAATGCGTCTCGACCCTGGTCTGGGTGGGGCGCGATGGCCGCGCCGCGCCATGGCCCGACGTGATCCGCGATAAAATGACATTTTTCAAGGAGACAAGCGATGCGGCATGAGGTCTTGCATCCCAGAAACTGGAAAGCCACGCCGGGCTATTCCAACGGTATCGCGGCCACCGGCCGGATGGTGTTCACCGGCGGGATCATCGGCTGGAACGACCAGCAGGAATTCGAAACCGACGATTTCGGCGAACAGGTGCGCACCGCCCTTCAATCCATCGTCGCCATCCTGGCCGAGGCCGGGGCGCGTCCCGAACATCTGGTGCGCCTGACCTGGTATGTCACCGACAAGCAGGAATACCTGTCCGCGCTGAAGCGGATCGGACAAGCCTACAAAGAGGTGATCGGCCGCCATTATCCGGCCATGGCCCTGGTGCAGGTGGTGGCCCTGGTCGAGGATCGCGCCAAGGTCGAGATCGAGGCAACCGCCGTGATTCCCGCCTGACGGGACAGGCGAAACGCGGGTCAGCGCACGCCAAGATGCCGCCCCGCCCAACTGGGAGATTCGCAGATGACCGGCAACCTGCCGCTTGGACCTTCGGCGCATGAAGACACGTTCACGCGCGACAACCTGCCCCCGCCCGAGGCCTGTCCCGACCTGAAGCTGGAAGGGTTCGAATACCCGGAATACCTGAATGCGGCGGTCGAACTGACGGACCGCATGGTCGAAAAGGGCTTCGGGGACCGCATCGCCTTGATCGGGAACGGCCGCAGCCGCACCTACAAGGAACTGAGCGACTGGACCAACCGCATCGCCCATGTCCTGGTCGAGGATTACGGCATCAGGCCCGGCAACCGGGTGCTGATCCGTTCGGCCAACAATCCGGCGATGGTGGCCTGCTGGCTGGCCGCGACCAAGGCCGGCGCCGTGGTGGTCAATACCATGCCGATGCTGCGCGCGGGCGAGTTGACCAAGTTCGTGGACAAGGCCCAGGTCAGCCATGCGCTGTGCGACACGCGGCTAATGGACGACCTGGTGGCCTGTCAGAAGGGCAGCGCCTTCCTGAAGACCGTGATCGGCTTTGACGGAACGGCCAACCACGATGCCGAACTTGACCGCGCCGCCCTGAAGAAGCCCGTGCGCTTCGATGCCGTGCGGACCGGGCGCGACGATGTGGCGCTGCTTGGCTTCACCTCGGGTTCGACCGGAGAGGCCAAGGCGACCATGCATTTCCACCGCGACCTGCTGATCATTGCCGACAGCTATGCGAAAGAGATCCTGAACGTCACCCCCGACGACGTGTTCATCGGCAGCCCGCCCCTGGCTTTCACCTTCGGCCTGGGCGGGCTTGCGGTCTTTCCGCTGCGCTTTGGCGCGTCCGCCGTGCTGCTGGAACAGGCAAGCCCCCCGAACCTGATCGAGATGATCCAGGAACACCGCGCCACCGTCTGCTTCACCGCGCCGACCGCCTATCGGGTGATGCTGCGGGCGATGGATCAGGGGGCGGATCTGTCCAGCCTGCGCGCGGCGGTCAGCGCCGGCGAAACCCTGCCCGCGCCGATCTATGAGGAGTGGCGGGAAAAGACCGGCAAGCCGATGCTGGACGGGATCGGCGCGACCGAGATGCTGCACATCTTCATCACCAACCGCTTCGACGACCATCAGCCGGGCTGCACGGGCAAGCCGGTTTCCGGCTATGAGGCCAGGATCGTCGGCGACGACATGCAGGAACTTCCGCGCGGAGAGGTGGGGCGCCTGGCGGTGCGCGGTCCGACCGGCTGCCGCTATCTTGCGGATCCGGCAAAGCAGGGCGTCTATGTCCGCGACGGCTGGAACCTGACCGGCGACGCGTTCCGGCAAGACGAAGACGGCTATTTCCATTTCGCCGCCCGCACCGACGACATCATCCTGTCGGCGGGCTACAACATTGCCGGACCCGAGGTCGAGGCCGCGCTGCTGTCCCATCCCGCCGTGCAGGAATGCGCCGTGATCGGCGCGCCGGACGAGGAACGGGGCCAGATCGTTCAGGCCCATGTCGTCCTGGCCGCCGGGCAGACGGGCGATGCGCAGATGATCAAACTGTTGCAGGACCATGTGAAGGCGGTCATCGCCCCCTTCAAATATCCCCGCAGCGTGATCTTTACCGACGCGTTGCCCAAGACCTCGACCGGCAAGATCCAGAGGTTCCAGCTGCGTGCCGCCAGAACGGAAAACGACTGATGCGCGACTGGAACGACGAATTCGCCAATTCGGCCCATATTCCCGGCTCGGACAGGCTTCCCGGGATATGGGCGGCGCAGGCGGCCGCCTATCGGCAGAAGGTTCCGGTCGAGGAGGACATCCCCTACGGCCCCGAACCGCGCGAGAAGCTGGATCTGGTCCGCCCCGACGGCCCCTGCCAGGGCCTGCTGGTCTTCGTCCATGGCGGCTTCTGGATCCGATGTTCCAAATCCGACTGGACCGACCTTGCCGAAGGCGCCCGTGCGAATGGCTGGGCGGTCGCGCTGCCCGGCTATACGCTGGCGCCCGAGGCGCGGATTTCCCGGATCACCCGTCAGATCGGCGCGGCGATCGACAAGGCGGCCACGCTTGTCGATGGTCCGATCCGGCTGATCGGTCATTCGGCCGGCGGCCATCTGGCCTGCCGGATGCTGTGCCGGAACGGCCCGCTTGCGCCTGACGTGCTGGCGCGCCTGGAAAAGACCGTCTCGGTCAGCGGGCTGCACGACCTGCGCCTGCTGCAACGGACGGACATGAACAAGGACCTGCGCCTGACCGATGCCGAAGCCGAGGCCGAAAGCCCCGCGCTGCTGCGCCCGGTGGACGCAGCCCGACTGACCTGTTGGGTGGGCGCAGAGGAAAGGCCCGAGTTCCGGCGCCAGTCCCGTCTGCTGTCCGTGATATGGGACGGCCTTGCCCGCACGAAACTGGTCGAGGAACCCGGCCACAACCACTTCTCGATCCTGGAGGGACTGAAACAGCCCGCTTCCCCTCTCGTGACCGAATTGCTAACGGATTAAACCTGCCGGTTGCTTCCATCAACCCCAAGGACGCCCGATGATTCGCCCTGATACCGCCCGCCGTGCCTTGGTGCCGCCCGGCAATTCCCGGGATCTTCCCTGCGTCTGCCGGCCGCAGGGGTGGATCACGATCTGGAAGCGGATCGGGCAGGTTTCGGTCCTGGACCAGAAGGTTCCGCTTTCCGCCTGACTGTCCGTTTCAGAAACAAGGAAAGCCAGAATGACCTATGATCCTTCCAAGGACGGCGCCCAGACGGATTTCCGGCAGCGCATGTCCTATGGCGACTATCTGCAGATCGACCATATCCTGTCGGCGCAGAAGCCGTTGTCCACCGCCCATGACGAGATGCTGTTCATCATCCAGCACCAGACGTCGGAACTGTGGATGAAGCTTGCGCTCTACGAGGTGGATGCGGCGCGGCGCATGATCGCCGAAGACCGCACCGCCGAGGCGCTGAAGATGCTGGCGCGCGTGGCCCGCATCTTCGAGCAGTTGAATTCCGCCTGGGACGTGCTGCGGACCATGACGCCTTCGGAATACACGCGGTTCCGCGACGACCTGGGCCAGTCCTCGGGCTTCCAATCCTGGCAGTACCGACTGATCGAATATGCCGTCGGCAACCGCAACCTTGCGATGCTGAAGCCCCACGGGCATCGCCCCGACCTGCTGGAGAAGCTGGAGGCCGAACTGGCCCGGCCCTCGCTTTACGACGAGGTGCTGCGGCGGCTGGCGCGGCTGGGCCTGCCGGTCCCGTCCGAGGTGCTGGAGCGCGACCTGCGCCAGGGCTGGACCATGAACGAGGGGGTGCTGGCGGTCTGGGCCACGGTCTATCGCGATCCCCCGCGTTACTGGGAAGCCTATGAGGTGGCCGAGAAGCTGGTCGATTTCGAAGACTACTTCCGCCGGTGGCGTTTCAACCACGTGACCACGGTCGAACGGGTGATCGGCTTCAAGCGCGGCACCGGAGGCACGGCGGGTATCAGCTACCTCAAGCGGATGCTCGAGGTGGAGCTGTTCCCCGAACTGTGGCGCGTGCGCACCGAACTCTAGCGATGCGCATCCGGCTGGATGGCAGCGCGGAGCTTCGAAACGGCGCGGCCATGTGTTGTTCCCGTGGACCGGCCCCGAGCCTTGCTTCATCGGAATGTTTCACAATCAAAGCAAGTCTTGGCTGTCCGGGCAGGATCATCACCCGACATTGCAAGGCGACTGGTCGTCCTGGCGCTGATCTTCGGGATGATGCCGCGTCCTTCGGCAAGGCGGCAGCAGGCCATAATCATTATGGATATGAAATTTCATCAGGGCTATATGGTATCTTTTGCAGAAGGTTGATGGACAGGGCGTCGATCACCCAGGTGGCCCTGCAATCCGGCATATGCGCAGCGATCGAAAGGCAAGCAGATGGACTCGAAGGAAATGGCTGCCCCTCTCCATCCGCATGGTGACGTTGTGCGTCAGCGCCTGCGGCTGTGGCTGCATATGCTGAAGGCGGTCCGCTATGTCGAAAGCGACCTGCGGGAACGGCTGCGGCAGGGATACGACATGACCTTGCCGCGCTTCGACGTGCTGGCGGCGCTTCTGGCCGCGCCGGACGGATTGCGCATGACGGAACTGTCGCAACAGCTGATGGTGTCGAACGGCAATGTGACCGGGATCGTGGACCGGCTGGTCGCCGACGGTCTGGCCGAACGCGAAACGATGGAAACCGACCGACGGGCCTTCCGCGTCCGCATTACCGAAACCGGCGCGCAGCTGATGCGAGAGATAACGGCACAGCACCGCGGCTGGATCGACGAGCTTTTCGAGGAGGTGACTGAAGCGGATGCTGCGCGCGGCATCTCGATCATGCTGGACATCCGGCACAAGGCGCAGCGGTAAGGGAGCAAGGGACCGTCTGTCACGTGACGACAGGCACTGCCAAGCCTTCCAAGCGTTATCAGGAACCCGTGGCGGCGCACCCGGTGCCGCAGCCCAAGGCACGCCGCCACTGGAGTGCTGTGCTTGAACCCCGCCATAATGTCCTTGCCTGCCTGACCGTTGGGCGTGATCAGCACGACATTGCCAAGGCATGATCCTGGGCGTGTTTGCCCGACAGGTTGTAGATCCGGTCGTCTTGATGGGATGTCACCAGCGGGCCGTGGCCACGGCGTCAGAACACCAGCAAGGGCGCCAGAAGCTGGAAAGTCCTCCAAGCTTGTAAATTTCAGTTCTAAAGCATCCGGGACGAAGAACAAGGCTTGCCTTGTCCCGGATTTGCCGGTCGAATGATGTGCGGCCTGATCGGGAAGGGATCATGCAGCAGGCGCAGTTCTGGCGTCGATCCGATTCGCCGGACGAATTCGCGGCAGCGATGTCCGGCCTGCTAAGTCCAGGGCCGCACCCGATCCCCGCCCGGGCATCCTGCGTCGGGGCAAGCTTTTCATGGCCGCGCTTCTGGATATAAACACAACCTCCGCGCTTGTCCCCGAAGCCGCGGGACCAGCACCGGCAGCCTGTGGCGGGCCTTTCGCAGCCACCGCAACGCCGCCGTTGGTTTTGACGGTGATGCGCCTTCACCCCACCCGCGCCGGGATCAAGGCTGGGCGGGTCGGCCGCAACGGCCTGAACGGCTTGGCAATGCGCCGTGGTTTCAGTCACATGGGCCAGTTTGCATTGGACCATTGGCAGCAGCTTCGGATCCCGCCATCCTGGCCCGCAAGGGATCATCGGCGCCTCGTCCTGTTTCAGGAATGAAGCAGGACATGCGGGGGTCGGCGGGTCGCGTCCGCAAGCCTGCGGTGCTTGCCGAAGTCAGGCGCGTGAGGGCCAGGCGCATCCCGATCGTTCTGCGGACAATATTTTTCTTGCATTCGCAAAGCTTCATGTATGAAATTGTTTCCAACAATAAACGATGAATCACCAACAGGAACCCATCCATGCGCCTCATGGCCCTTTCCACCGCCCTGACCCTGTCTGTCGCCTCGGCGGCACTTGCCGATGACCCCGTGAAGATCGGGGTGCTGCTGACCCTGTCGGGTCCGCCCGCCGTTCTGGGCGAACATGCCCGCGACGGCATCCTGCTGGCCGAAAAGGCATTGGGCGGCAAGGTCGGCGGGCGCGAGGCCGAGATCATCGTCATCGACGACGAGGGCAAGCCCGACGTGGCCGCCCAGAAGGCCCGCGAGCTGGTAGAGGGGCAGGGCGCGGATTTCGTTATCGGGCCGATCTTCTCGAACATCATGACGGCCATTGCGGCCCCGGTGACGCAGGGCGGCGCGATCCTGGTATCCCCCAATGCCGGACCGTCGAACTTCGCCGGCAAGGACTGCAACCCGGACATCTTCGTCGTGTCCTATCAGAACGACCAGATGCCGCAGGTCCTGGCCCAGCACATGAACCAGCAGGGTATCGAAAATGTCTACCTGCTGGCGCCGAACTATCAGGCGGGGCAGGACAGCCTGAACGGTTTCAAGGCCGTCTACGAGGGCGAGATCGCGGGCGAACTGTTCGTGCCGCTGGGGCAGCTGGACTTCTCGGCCGAGCTGGCCCAGATCGCCGCTGCCCAGCCTGCCGCCGTCTATGCCTTCATGCCGGGCGGAATGGGCGTGAACCTGGTCAAGCAATGGGGGCAGGCGGGGCTGTCCTCGATCCCGCTGATGTCTGCCTTCACCGTGGATGAAACCACCCTGCCAGCCGAACAGGATGCGGCGCTGGACATGCTGACCGGATCGAACTGGGCGCCCGACCTGGACACGCCCGGCAATGCCGAGTTCGTGGCAGGCTTCAAGGAGGCCTATGGCCGCGTTCCCTCGCTTTATGCGATGGCGGCCTATGACTCGATGATGCTGATCGACAGCGCGGTCGAAGCCGCCGGAACCGAGGACCGCGAGGCGCTGCGCGCCGCGCTGAAGGCCGCCGATTTCCCCAGCCTGCGGGGCGAGTTTGCCTTTGCGTCCAACAACTTTCCGATCCAGGACTTCTACCTGACCAAGGCCATCAAGGATGACGAGGGCAACTATCGCACCTCGATCGTCGAAAAGGTCTTCACCGCAGCGACCGACAGCTATGTCGGCGAGTGCCCGATGAAGTGACGCCCCTTGCGGGCAGGGCGATGACTAATCGGCCCCCTAGGGGCCGGCTGGGCTTGGCATGCGAACCAGGGACGACAGATGTTCAATCTTTTCCTTCTGCAGCTTCTGAACGGCGCGCAATTCGGAATCCTGCTGTTTCTTGTCGCTGCCGGCCTGACGCTGGTCTTCGGCATCATGGACTTCATCAATCTGGCGCATGGCGTGCTGTACATGGTCGGCGGCTATGTCATGGCCATGATGATGGGCGCGACGGGCAATTTCTGGCTGTCGCTGGCGATGGTGCTGCCGCTGACGCTGGCGGTCGGACTGGTGCTGGAATTGCTGGTCTTCCGAAGGCTTTACGACCGATCCCATCTGGACCAGGTGCTGGCGACCTTCGGCCTTGTGCTGGTGCTGTCCGAACTGGTCCGCATCCTGTGGGGTTCGGCCCCGCTGTCCGTCGCCATGCCCGAGATGCTGTCGGGTTCGGTTCCGCTGGCGGGTCCGATGCGTTATCCGATCTATCGGCTGGCCGTGATCGGCCTGGGCCTTGCGGTGGCCCTGGGCCTCTGGTTCGTGATCGCCCGCACCCGTGTCGGCATGCTGCTGCGGGCAGGGGCGGCGAACCGGTCGATGGTGTCCGCGCTGGGGACGGACATCAACCGGCTGTTCATGCTGGTCTTTGCGGTCGGTGCCATGCTGGCGGGTTTTGCAGGGGCAATCGTGTCGCCGATCCTGTCGGTCGATCCGGGCATGGGCGACAGCATTCTGATCCTGACCTTCGTGGTGATCGTGATCGGCGGCGTGGGCTCCGTCAAGGGCGCCTTCTGCGCCGCGCTTCTGGTCGGCATCGTCGATACGCTGGGCCGGATGTTCGGACCCATCATCCTCAAGTCCATGATGGATCCGGCCGCGGCTGCGCAGGCGGGGCGGACCATTGCACCGATGCTGGTCTATATCCTGATGGCGGCGGTGCTGTTCTGGCGTCCGGCCGGTCTTTTCGGGCGGACCGTGGCACGATGACCGACGTGACCCGGACCCTCGCGCCCTCACGCCCCAGACTTGCCGGACGGCTGAAGCTGGCGCTGTGCATCTTCGCCTTCATGGCCGTGGTCCCGCCGGTCGCCCATGCCCTGGGCGAACCCTTCCTGATCGTTGTTGCGACCCGCATGATGATCTTTGCCATCGCCGCGCTGTCGCTGGATCTGATCCTTGGCTATGGCGCGATGGTGTCCTTTGGCCATGCTGCCTATCTGGGCTTCGGCGCCTATGCGGTGGCGATCCTGTCGCGGGCAGGGGTGAACGACCTTTTCCTGCAACTGCTGGCGGGGATCGCGGCATCGGCGGTCTTTGCCACCGTCACCGGCGCCATCAGCCTGCGGACGCGCGGCGTTTACTTCATCATGATCACGCTGGCCTTCGGGCAGATGGCGTTCTTCTTCTTCGTGTCCTTCTCGGCCCTTGGGGGGGATGACGGGGTGGCGCTGACCGCCCGCTCGACGATCCTGGGGATGCCCTGGCTGCAAGGGGCGGAGGGCATGTTCCATACCACGCTGGCGCTGCTGGTCCTGGCCTTTGCCGGGCTTTACCGCCTGACGCTGTCGCGCTTCGGCCGGGTGCTGACAGGCACCCGCGAAAGCGCCCTTCGGATGCAGGCCATCGGCTTCCGGCCCTTCCCTTATCAGCTGACCGCCTATGTCATCGCGGGATGCCTGTGTTCGGTGGCGGGCGTGCTGCTGGCCAACCAGGCGATCTATGTCTCGCCCGCCTACATGAGCTGGCACCGCTCGGGCGAGATGATCGTGATGCTGGTTCTGGGCGGCGTGGGAAGCCTGACCGGCGCAATGGGCGGCGCGCTTCTCACCATCGCGCTGGAGGAAGGGCTTGCGCGCTTTTCCGAACACTGGCGTCTAGGCTTCGGCCTGATCCTGGTGGCGGTCGCGCTGTTCTCGCCAGGCGGCTTGGCTGGCCTGCTGCGCCGTCTCAATCTGACAAGGGATCCGAAATGACCGATACGCTGCTGAGCGTGCAGACCCTGAGCAAATCCTATGGCGCGCTGAAGGTCACGCAGGACGTGTCGCTGGATGTCCATGAAGGCCAGCTTCACGCCATCATCGGTCCCAACGGCGCGGGCAAGACCACGCTGATCTCTCAGCTGTCGGGGCAGCTTCGGCCCGACAGCGGGCGGGTGGTCTATGCGGGGCAGGACATCACCCGGCTGGACATGGCGGGCCGCGTTCGCCTTGGGCTGGCGCGGTCCTTCCAGCTGACCACGCTGCTGCCCAGCTTCACCGTGCTGGAAAACGTGGCGCTTGCCGTTCAGGCGCGCGAAGGGTCGTCGTTCCGCTTCTTCCGCCCCGCCGCGGCCGAACGGGCGCTGAACGACCAGGCCATGGCCTGCCTGGCCGACGTGAGCCTTGCCGATCGCGCCCGCAGGCTGGCCGGATCGCTGAGCCATGGCGAAAAGCGCCAGTTGGAACTGGCCGTGGCGCTTGCCACGCGGCCCCGGCTGATGCTTCTGGACGAGCCGCTGGCAGGCACGGGCCACGAGGAAGCCGCCCATCTGGTCGAGATGTTCGGGCGCCTGAAGAACCGCGTGACGATGGTCCTGATCGAACATGACATGGACGCGGTCTTCGCGCTGGCGGACCGGGTTTCGGTGCTGGTCTATGGCCGGATCGTCGCCAGTGGCCTCCCGTCCGATGTGCGCGCCGATGCAAAGGTCCGCGAAGCCTATCTTGGAGAGGAGGCCGCCTGATGCTGACGGTTGAAGGGTTGCAGGCGGCCTATGGCGACAGCCGGGTGCTTTTCGGGATCGACCTGTCGGTCGCGCGCGGCGAGGTGGTGACGCTTCTGGGCCGCAACGGCATGGGCAAGACGACCACCGTGCGGTCGATCTTCGGGCTTCTGCGTCCGCGCGGCGGGCGCGTCAGCATCGACGGGCGCGACCTGACGGCGGCGGCGCCCCATCTGGTCGCCCGCGCGGGCCTGGGCCTTGTGCCGGAAGGGCGGCAGGTCTTCGCCCCCCTGACGGTCGAGGAGAACCTGGTCGCCACCGCCCGCACGCGCGGCAAGGCCAAATGGACGCTGGACAAGGTTTATGCCCTGTTCCCGCGGCTTAAGGAACGCCGCCGCAACATGGGTGACCAGTTGTCGGGCGGCGAACAGCAGATGCTGGCGGTGGGCCGGGCGCTGATGACCAATCCCGCGCTGATCGTCCTGGACGAGGCGACCGAGGGCCTTGCGCCCCTGATCCGAGAAGAGATCTGGTCCTGCCTGCGCCACCTGAAGGACGAAGGCGAGGCGATCCTGGTCATCGACAAGAACGTGGACGCGCTTGCCCGCTTTGCCGACCGCCATGTGGTGATCGAGAAGGGCCGCGTCGTCTGGACCGGATCGACCCCCGACCTGATCGCCACGCCCGAGGTCAAGACCCGCTTCCTGCACGTCTGACCCTCAGGCCAAGGCTGCCTTGGTGCAGCCAACCACATAAGCCATTCGCCAACCGCGATGGAAATGCCTGTGATATCTTGGCGTTTGCACTTCGTTTGGGAATCCGCCGGGCCAAATCAGCATTGTACATAATCATTTCTGGTAGAGATCACAGGCGAGCCTGTTCAAGCGCCTCAGTATGATCTGTCCGGGCAAGGCGGGGTCAACTTGTTGAATGACGCCAAGCCAATAGGAGTTGTCACGGCTTCGAGACGCCCGCTCACTGCTTCAAAGGTCGCTCGTGCCTGAAGTCCTCCGCGAACCGAACGATCTGGTGCATGCGTTCCTGCAGGACTGAACCGCGCCGGTTTGCCGGATGGGCAAGACGACCACCAAGTTTTCCCCCGAGGTGCGTGAACGCGCGATGCGGCTGGTCTTCGACAACAAGGGGCAGCATGGCTTGCGTGGCAGGCGGTCGTGTCGAGCGGGCCGATCCGGCCGGCCGTCGGAACGTGCCCCTCGGGACGAAGCGCCGGACTCCAAGAGTCTTCGGGTATTCAGAGAGAACTGGCCGGATCTCTGCGGTGAACAAACGCGTTGTTGCTTCATTCGAGGGGGTGAGCAAGTAGAGCCTTTTCTACCTAAACCCAAAGAGCCGAGTTGTCGCTACATGAATAACGTCCGCAATGATGTAAGCTGGCCCAGTCTCGGACTGATACCCGTTGGGGGCAGGGTGGGTGATCTGGTATGCGACGCCCCCGCACGAATTTTTCGAAGTCTGCCAATGCATCAACAAACATAGGGCGTCCCTGCTTTGAGCGAAACGAAGACAACCTTGCGGCCGGAAGGACCCGGCCTAAGTTTGCAGCCGCCTTTTCTTCAAGGTGGAGGAGAAGCCGGGACGCTTCTACGGGCGCGCGACTGGAGTGCATGCGCCCTTGGTCCACCGGAAAGCTGGCCAGTCGCGCTCCAGACCCTGGTCGGAGTCATGCTTGCCTCGAGCCAGCCCATGTTCGTTCTCTGGGGGACACAGCGAACGCTTCTTTACAATGATGCCTACCGCGAGATCCTCGCAGACAAGCATCCGGCAGCCATGGGGCGAGACTTCTTGGACGTCTGGCAGGAGATCAGGGACGATCTCCTGCCATTTGTCGAGCAGGCCTATCGAGGCGAGCCTGTGCAGATGGACGACATCGAGCTTTGGATGGAACGCAAGGGCTATCGCGAAGAGGCCCATTTCGCCTTCTCCTATACGCCGGTGCGAGGGGAAACAGGCGCTGTTGATGGTTTCTTTTGCGCCTGCCAGGAAATAACCCGACAGGTGGCCGCGGAACGACTGCTGCGCGAGAGCGAGGAACGCGCAAAGGCCAATGCAGATCGGGTGCGGCTCGCCCTCGACGCGGGCGCGATCATCGGGACGTGGTTCTGGGATCTTCCCTCGGACAGCTTCACTGTGGATGAGCAATTTGCCAATGCCTTCGGCATCGACCCCAGCCTTGGGCGCACCGGACTCAGCCTTGAACAGGTGATCGCGACTGTTCATCCAGACGACAGGTCAGGATTGCTCGCCGCCATCGACACAGCCACGGAGCGGGGCGGCCCCTATGCCCACCAGTACCGCGTGTGCCGCGCGGACGGCCAGTATCACTGGATCGAGGCAAATGGTCGGGTTGACAAGGGAGCAGACGGCACGCCGTTGAGCTTCCCGGGGGTGTTGCTCGATGTGGAGGAACGTCGCCGCACCGAAACCGCGCTGCGCGCCAGCGAGGAGTTCAACCGTCGCGTGCTCGGAAGTTCTGCCGATTGCATCAAGGTTCTCGATCTCGATGGCTTCCTTGAGTTCATGTCGGATATCGGGATGGGGATCATGGAGGTCGATGATCTTGAACGCGTGCGTGGCGCCTTCTGGCCCGACTTCTGGGAAGGGGCGGAGAAGGCGAAGGCAACAAGCGCAATGGACGAAGCAAAGCGCGGCGGCACCGGGCGTTTCCAAGGCTTTGCCACGACCATGAAGGGAAGCCCGCGATGGTGGGATGTGGTGGTCACGCCGATAAACAATGCGGCGGGGCAGCCCGAAAAACTTCTCTCCGTCTCGCGCGACATCACCGCTACGATGGAGGCACAGGCTACCCTGCGGGAAACCACCCGAAGGCTTGATGCCATCCTGAACAACACCCGGGAAGCAGTGTTTCTGATGGACCATCGGCAATACTGCGTCTACGCGAACGCCGCAGCCGAGAAGTTGACCGGGTACCGGGCGGAGGAGCTTCAGGGGCGGCCACTCCATGACGTCGTGCACCACAAGAGGCCGGACGGCACTCACTATCCAATCGAAGAGTGTCCGATTGACCGAGCCTTTCCCGCGCGCGCCCAGATGAGCGGCGAGGAGTTGTTCGTGGCACGGGACGGTTCCTTCTACCCGGTCGGATTCACTGCAAGCCCGGTGCTGGATGAGTCTGGAAGCCCTGTCGGTACGGTGATCGAAGCGCGCAACATCGCCGAGGACAAAGCTCGTGACAACGCGCTGCAGGAACAGAAGCGCACTCTGGAGACGCTGAACCGCACCGGATCGGCAGTTGCGGCGGAACTGGACCTTGAGCGTCTCGTGCAAACCGTGACCGATGCCGGTGTTGCGCTGACTGGCGCGCAGTTCGCAGCCTTCTTCTATAACGCCCAGAATGACGCCGGCAAGGCGCTCATGCTCTACACGCTGTCCGGTACCGACCGATCCCAATTCGAAAGCTTCGGGATGCCCCGTGCGACAGAGGTCTTCAGGCCCACCTTCGATGGTGACAAGGTCCTGCGGTCTGACGACATCCTCGCTGACCCGCGCTATGGCAAGAACGCGCCGCATCAGGGCATGCCGCACGGACACCCCCCGGTCCGCAGCTACCTTGCCGTGCCTGTCACATCCCGCTCGGGTGAGGTCATCGGCGGGCTGTTCTTCGGCCATTCCGACCCCGGCCAGTTCAGCGAAAACCATGAGACGTTGATGCTGGGGATCGCCGGTCAGGCAGCGATCGCCATGGACAATGCGCGCCTTTACCGGGAAGCGCAGTTGGAGATCGAACAAAGGCGCAAAGCTGAAGAGCGGCAGCGCTTGTTGATCAACGAGTTAAATCATCGGGTGAAGAACACCCTGGCGATCGTGCAGAGCCTGGCGCAGCAGTCGTTCAAACGCGACGTACCGTCCGATGCAGCACGGGCGAACTTCAGTGCTCGGCTGAGTGCACTCTCCGCAGCGCACAGCCTTCTGACGCGAAGGCATTGGGAAAAAGCACTCTTGTCCGAGATCATCTTCAGTTCGGTACAAGCAACGGCAGGAGCGGCATCCGCTCGGGTGACCTCCGAAGGCCCCGAGGTGATCGTTTCACCTCAGACGGCTGTTTCCATTGCCATGGCGATTCACGAGCTCAGCACGAACGCCATCAAGTACGGCGCACTGTCCAACGCTGTCGGTTCAATTGCCGTGAGGTGGGAGGTCAGCAAGAACGGGGACCGGCCGCGCCTTCGTCTGGACTGGAAGGAAATCGGCGGACCTGCCGTGACCGCACCCACGCACAAGGGGTTTGGGACACGCATGATCGAGCAAGGACTGGCGGTCGAGCTGCAAGGCCAGGTTTCCCTGGAGTTTGCGCCTCAAGGCCTCCACTGCGCGATCGACGCGCCACTCCCGGAGGCATAGATGATCGATGGAACTTCAATCCTGATCTTGGAAGACGAGCCCCTCGTCGCCTTCGCGCTCGAGGACATGCTTCTCGATCTTGGCTCAAGGGATGTGCGTCTTGCAACCACCATCGCGGAGGCCATGCGCCTTCTCGATAAGTACACGCCGGATTTCGCCGTCCTCGATGTCAACATTCGGGGCGAGCGGAGCTATGGCGTGGCCGCAGAATTGAGCAGGCGAGAAGTGCCATTCGTCTTCGCCACGGGATACGGAGATGCCGAGCACCCAGAGACGCTCAAGGCTGTGCCAACGGTGACAAAACCGTACAGCCCTGAAGATCTCAAATCGGCCTTGGCAGCTGCCGCAGGCCTGGTTTGATCGCCGGCGCGGCTGCACTGGCGCGGACCTGCTGATGCTGCCCCTGAGCGTGGTGTAGGTTTGGCTCACCCCCACCTAAGAAAATACGGAAAGGGCTTGCCATCCTCCTTCGCGAACGCGACTTCGCCCGTGGAGACGCCGCCCATCACCTGGTCGGTGAAGAACTGCCGTCGGGCATCGGGCGTCATCCTGAAGTCGGCGATTGCAGCCTCCCTCGATACTGGCGTTTCTGCAAAGGCGCGCGGGAAGCCGCACGCGACAAGCAGCGCGGCAAGGACCAGAAGCACCAGCCGCCGCATCGTCATCGCCTCGATGAACTCCGGCCGCCTGCAAGGCGTGTCGCCTGGCAGCTTACCAGTTCCGCGTTCCGGGCGCACCCTTGATCCGGCCTTCCAGATTGGGCGTGACCCATCCGCCGTAGAAGTCGCCCGGTTGCGGCACGACGCGCAAATCACCGACCCAGGCTTCGTCCATCAGCCCTGCGTAGAAGGCGACATACCCGGCAAGAGCGGCAAACCCCGCGGTAGGACGGCCATAGGACCAGGCCGCGCGCGGGGCGGTCTTTCCTCCGGCGATCACGTCAAAGTAGCGCGCCACGCCCTTCCATTCGCAGAAGCTCGTCCCCGGAACCGGGCGAAGGGAGGCCTGCACGTCGCCCGCCGGCAGGTAATAGGTCGGCGCATGGTGCGTTTCCAGAACCCGAAGGGCGCGGCCCGTTTCGGCGACAAGGGCGCCGCCCAGAACGACCCTGATCCGGTGCTGCACCGGCTCGAGCGTCGGCGGGCGCGGGTAGGACTGGACGTTTTCGCGCGGCAGGTCAGTCATGCAGGGACACCAGAAAAGCCGAATGGACGATACCCCGCGTGTCGCAGGCCGTCAAAGATACTGAGCGTCCGCTTTGGGGGCAGCGGTTCAATGCTGCACATGCGAACCGCTGGATTGTGCTGGGAAGCGAACGTCGGCGGTGGATTCCTCGTGTCGATGCTGTCGCTGGTTCCCGAAGGCAAGGATGGGTTCGTGACACCCAGGCCTTGAGCAGGCCGTATAGCCGGGGCGCAGTTCAGGATGATCGGCAGATCCCGGATCGACCAACCCGGGATCCAGACGTCATGACCTTGTGCTGACCGACCGCAGTTCCGGCAGAGGCACATCCAGCCGCACGCGCGTCAGCGTCAAGACCTCGCCGTCCCGCCCGCAAGTCAAGCGGACCCGCCACCGGGGCGATTGGAACGTCAGGCGGAACTTCCCGCCGTCCTGTCCCTCGCCTCGCTCCACAATGCTCCTGATCCCTCCGGCGCGCATGAGGACCTGAAAGTCAGACACGTCAAGCTCCAGCAACGACGCGATCTCGGAGGCCTCGACGATGGGACGATCCTGGTCGAACGTGATCCTTGTGACAAGACCGAGATTCATGACACCGCTCCTTTCTGCTAGATCGCCAGTTGTTCGTCGGCCGGGCCGAAGAATTCGTAATGGATGCGATCGGCAGGGATGCCCACGTCCTTCAGGCCGGCAACGAAGTGCCGCAGGAAGGGACGGGGGCCGCAGAGATAGACCTCCGCGTCGTCCAGGGGCGTGTTGGCCCGGAGCCAGTTGATGGTGATCCGGCCCGAATTGGCCCTGTCATCGGCGCCACTCTCGTAGAAGGTTTCAACCAGAGCGTTGCCATGCCGGGCGGCAGCAAGCCGCACCTGGGCGTCAAGGGCATGATGTGCCGGGCTGCTGGTGCCGTGGACATAAAAGACGGGCACGTCGCGATGCTGTTCTGCCAGCACCTCCAGCATGCTGACGACGGGCGTCAGGCCGACGCCGCCCGACAGCAGGATCAGCGGACGCTGCGGGTCCTTGGCAAGGTGAAAGTCCCCTGCAGGCGGCGTGGCCTCGAGGATGGTGCCGACAAGAGCGCGATCATGCAGGAAGCAGGACGCCTGTCCGTCCGGCTCTCGCTTCACGGTGATCCGGTAGCTCTCATCGCTTGGAGTGCTGGAAATGGAATAGTTCCGCTTGACGCCCGCAAGACCGGCCTCGTCAAAGCGCAGGGTCAGATACTGCCCTGGTCGGTGCGGGACAACAAGGCTGCCGTCCTGGGGACGCAAGATGAATGAGACGATCCCTTCCGCCTCGACCTGCCGCTCTGCCACCACGAAGCGGCGCCAGTCGGTCCAGCCTCCGGGCTTTGCTTCGATCTCCGTGCGGATGGCGGCTTCACGCTCGATCAGAAGGTCAGCCAGGAACCAATAGGCCTCGCCCCATGCCTGCAGGATGTCCGGTGTTGCGGCATCGCCCAGAACCTCCTCCATGGCGCCAAGCAGAGCTTCGGCCACAAAGGGATAATGCTCGGGCAGGATTGCATAGCCGATGTGCTTCTGGGCGATCCGCTCGACTGCTGCACCCAGGACGGACAGGTTTTCGATGTTCTGGGCATAGGCCAGCACGGCCTGCGCCAGGGCAAGGCGCTGCGTTCCCTTCTTCTGGTTGGCCTGGTTGAACAGGGCGGCGATGTCTTCGTTGCGGAACAGGCGGCGGTACATCGTTTCGGTGATCACGGAACCATGCTGTTCCAAGGCGGGCACCGTCGCCTTCACGACGGCGATGGTCTGTTGCGACAGGGGACGCGGCACGGGATTCTCCTAATCATGCATTTAGAATGCATCTATAGATCTATATACATGCAATTGGAATGCATCTAATGTGAAAAGATGAAGTTGACCCGCTACACCGACTATGCGCTCCGTGCGCTGATCTACCTTGCCAGCCATGATGGCGGTCGGGTGTCCATCCGGCAGATCGCGGAAGCCCATGACATTTCGCAAAATCACTTGATGAAGATCATCCAGGATCTGGGGGCTGCGGGCTTCGTCAAGACCACCAGGGGACGTCATGGCGGGCTGGCTCTGGCGCGGCCGCCTGCAGACATCACCATTGGTCAGGTTGTGCGGCATACCGAACGCGACAATGGCCTTGTCGATTGCAGCACCTGCCGCATCGCGGAAGGATGCAGCCTGCCGGACGTCTTCTCCGAAGCCAGGGAAGCCTTCATGGCAGTGCTGGACAAGTTTCGCCTGTCAGATGCCGCACGCACCCCGGATGCCTTCCGGCATCTGTTCGTGGCTTGACATAGCAATCTCGGCACCCGTGCTGGCTGGACGGTCTTTCGTCGATCTGCTCAACGCTCGTCCAGCTGTAGCCGGCAGGTCTCACTGTCAGCCTTCTCGATCCCTTTGCAACTGTTGCGTGTTCCATCTGGTGATGAAGTTCTTCCGCTCTGGCAAAGCCTGACGGTGATCGTCACCATCATGTCCACGCTGATCTTCAGCTATGGCCTGGGGCTGCCCTTCCGGCGCTTCGGTCCCTGGCTGCCGCTGTAAGGGGCGATCATGGATCTGCTTTCCAACCCTGCCGTGGGGTTCGGCGTCGCGTCCTCGGTGGCGAACCTCGCCTTCTGCCTGATCGGCGTGCTGCTGGGCACGCCGATCGGGGTTTTCGGCCACCTCGATGATCTTGCGATGATCGGCGTCAGCCGCTTTCTGGCGCCGTTTCCGGGCCTTGGCAGGGTGAATCGCTCTTGCCCCACAGGGGCAACCACAGGCATTGCCAGGATCCTGCCGGCGGCGCCTGTGAGGAATTGACATCACACTGGTTATATGTGGGATAATTCGTGACAATATTGCGGGACAGGAGGCGTAGTTGGTCAATAGCACGCAGCCTTCCGGTTTCAACGGCCCCAAGCCGACAGATGCAGTGCTGCAACGCAAATCCCTTGGGCTGATGCATCGCCAGATATTCGGCTCTTATGACGTTGACGTGCAGAGCGGCCTGTCGGTCTGGTCGCCCAGGCTGCGGAAGATGTTCCCCGCCCATTCCAACCAGCCCGTGTCCATGGACGAGGTCCACCGGACCATTCATCCCGACGACAGGGATTGGGTGACAGCCCGCATGCAGTCCGCCATGCGGTCACCAGGGCCGTATGAGTTCACCTATCGGATCGCGCTGCCTGACGGCCAGGTGTTGCGCGTGCGCGATGTGGGAACGGCCCATCCCGCTTCCGCGGCAGGCCAGGTCAGGCGCATCACGGGAACCCTGACCGATATCACCCATGAACCCGAAGGCGGCATCGGCCGCAAGCTGAGCAACGATTCCTTTTGGCAGATCATCGACGCAGCGCCCATCGGCGCATACGCGGTGGATTCGCGACTGCGCATGGTGCGCATAAACAGGACGGCCTTTGCGACCTTTGCCGAGATCGACAATCTTCTAGGCAGGCATATCGACGAGATCCTGCACATCTTGTGGGACGAACCCTTCGCTTCGGAAGCGGTCGCCCGGTTCCGCCGCACGCTGGAAACCGGGGAACCATATGATGCCGACCCGGTGATCGGATATCGCGCCGACCGCAAGGTTCTGGAAGCATACGACTGGAACATCGAACGGATTGAACTGGAGGACGGCCAGCCTGGCGTCCTTTGCTATTTCTACGACCTGACCGAACGGGTGCGCAACGAGCAGGAAACGAAGGAACAGCAACGGCGCCTGAGCCTTGCTCATGACGCCGCAAGGATGGGCGCGTGGGAGGTCGATCTTCTGACCGACGAAGTCCAGGGGTCCCCGCAACTGTTCGCGTTGTTCGGAGAGCCGGACTTTGACGGCAATGCCAACGATCTCTGGCGGCGTGCCATTCACCCCGACGACCGGCCTGCCGTGAAGGCGGCTTTTCAGGATGCGGTCGTGAACAAGTCGGCGTTCAGCGTGGATTTCAGGGTTGTGTTGCAGGGGGGCGCCATCCGGCACCTTGCGACGCGCGGCGAGGTCCTGTGCGACGCCGACGGCACTCCGGTCAAGGTCATCGGCGTCGATCAGGACATCACCGACCGCAAGGCGGTCGAGCTTGCCTTGCGCGAAAGCGAAGAACAGATGCGCACCGTCATCAACCACACGATCGCTTTTGTCGGCGTTCTGGATCCGGACGGGGTCTTGCGCGAATGCAGCCAGCCGGCCCTTGATTTCGGAGGACTGACCAAGAGCGACGTGGTGGGAAAGCCTTTCTGGGACGCGTATTGGTGGACATACGACACAGCCATTCGGGAAAAGTGCCGGGATGCGGTATCGAAGGCACGGTCGGGGCAGACCCAGCGGTTCGACGTGGTCGTCCGGGGCCGGAACGACAGGTTCATCACCATCGATTTTCTTCTGGCGCCGGTGTTCGGGGCGACAGGGGAACTGCGGATGCTGGTGGCCTCGGGCTTTGACATTTCGGACCGGGAAGAAGCGCGGGCACGCGAAAAGCTGCTCATGAGCGAGATCAATCACCGCACGAAGAACATCCTGACGCTGGTGCACGCGGTCGCACGGCAAACGGCGCGCGGCAGCAGTGAAGATTTCATCCCGCGCTTCGAAACGCGTTTGATGGCCTTGGCCAAGGCGCAGGATCTGTTGTTCGAAAGCGCAACTGATGGGGTCGATCTGCGCTCCTTGGCCGAATCCCAACTGGCACATTTCCTGGACAGGATGGAGACAAGGATTTCCCTGGCTGGACCGCCTGTCAGTCTTGCCCCCCACGCAGCCCAGGCGATTGGCATGGCGCTGCACGAACTGTCCACGAACGCAGGCAAATACGGTGCCCTGTCGTCAGACCGCGGCCATGTCGAGGTTGCGTGGAGCGTGCAGCCCGACCACGATACCCTTGAGATCGTCTGGGTTGAACGCGACGGCCCGCCCGTTGTCCCGCCCACGTCCAGAGGCTTCGGCTCCACGGTCATAAACCAGATGACACAGTCCGCCTTGGACGCCGAGGTCAGTCTGGAATACAGGCCGGAAGGTGTCAGATGGACCCTGGCGTGCAATATGTCAAAAGTAGGGAAAGCATGATGATATCCATTCAATCGGACAAGAATTCCTGGACATGACAGGATCAACGCGGCAGTCATGGCTGGCCCTTGATCGGATTTCTGAACTGTATCCGTCATGTTGCCGTTCCAGGCAGTCGTGGTCCTCTCCGTCCAGCATAGCGAACCTTTGTCCGCGGGCAGCGTCTAGGTCGTCTCAGCTTTTGCGGACACCGTGAACTGCGCTCCCTGAGCGGTGTTGATCGCCTCGACTGTGGCTTCCAACTGGCTGCTCAGCGAGACGATGAGGCGCATGCCGAGCCCCGCCTGACCGCTTATGTCAAAGCCCTCAGGCAACCCGCGACCATGGTCCGCCACGACAAGTTTGAAGCCTCCTTCGTCCTGGCCTGGCCCGAAGTGCACCTGGATCGGGACGGGCTCGTCACCCCGCCGCGCGTGCTTCAGGGCATTGGTCAGAAGCTCGCTTGCAATCAGGCCGAGCGGCAGCGCCTGATCGATGGGCAGAAGCATCGTCATGGCCCTGACAGTGATCTGCGCATTTCCTGAACCCAAGGAGGCTGCAATATCTTCTGTCAAACGCTGCAGGTATGCCCCGAACTCGACCGTATCCATGTTCGCCGAGCGGTAAAGCTGCTCGTGGATACGGGCCACGCTCAGCACACGGGTCGAGGCCTCGGCCAAGGCCTTCTTTGCCTCTGGGGACGACACGGCCCGCTCCTGCATGCGCAGCAGCCCCCCGACCATCGACAGGCTGTTCTTGATGCGGTGATCAATCTCGCGGGATAGAAGATCCTTGTCGGCCAGGGCGCGCCGCAGTCGCTCCTCGGCCACGACCTGGGTGGTGACATCCTGCACGATGCCGACCAGACGCACGGGGAGCCCTTCGGAAAAGGTCGTGCGTCCGTAGGCAGCAACCCAACGGGTGTCTTTGTCAGAACGGCGCAGGACGCGATACCGGGCCGCAGACCGTCCATCGCTGTGCGGATCAAGCGCCCGATCAAGCGCGGCCTGCATCGCTGCCCGGTCTTCAGGATGTATGCCATCCGCGAAGGTCGCAAAGCTGACCGGCTCCTCGGCCCCAATGCCCCAGATGTCGCGGATGCGCCCGTCCCAGTCGATTGTGCCGGTGACCAGGTCATGGTCGAAAAGCCCGAGCGCCGCCGCATCGACGGCGATGCTGAGACGCTCCTCGCTCTGGGCCACGGCCTGCTCTGCAAGCTTGCGCTCGTGGATATCCTCTGATGCGCCATACCACATTGCAATGCCGCCCCGCGCATCCTGCCAGGGATGGGCATGGCTGCGCATCCAGCGATAATCGCCACCTGCCATGCGGACGCGATGCTCGACGTCAAAGGGCGTGCCCGTCTCGATGGCCTTCCTCCACGCCGAAATGGACGCCGAACGGTCATCGGGGTGGATCGCTTCAAGCCAGCCTTCTCCTTGCGCCTCCTGCGGCGTCAGGCCTGTCGAAGCAAGCCATCGTTCGTTGAACTCGACAATCCGGCCCTCCGCATCGGCCGCCCAGGGGATCTGCGGGTTGAGCTCGACCGCGCGCCGCAGATGGGCCTCCCGCCGGGCCAGTTCGTTGCCAAGCTCCTCGATCCTGCTTCGTGCTGCCTCCTTGTCGATGGCCACGCCAAGAGTGTTGGCGAGCGCCTGCAGAAAGTGGATGTCATGCGGATTGAAGGCTCCGGGATCGCGGCTGTCGGCCTCGAGAACCCCGAATGGCATGCCTTCACCCTGGATGATCACGTTGACCGCGCGCTTGACCCCGTGGTCCGCCATCAGCTTCGGCGTGCGGAAACGCTTTTCTTCCGAAAGATGGTTGGAAATCACCGGCTCTCCCGTCTTGAAGGCGTATCCCGCAGGGCTTTCCAGATCGGCTCCGATACGGGCATGTCCGACCAATCCCGGCCTCCAGCCGATCCCCGCGCGCAGAAGAAGAGCATTCTCCATGGGCAAGGGTTCGAGAACCTTGGCAAAGCCCACTTCCAGCCCATCCGCTGCAAGGCGGCAGGCTTCATCCAGAATGGCCTGCAACGTATCGTTCCTGAGAGCGAAGCGGCCGAATTCGGCGATCAGCGCCTGTTGGGCCAGACGCCGTTCAAGTTCAGGAACAGGCGGGTTGGGGCAGCCGTCAGCCGGGGCCTCTGCGATCATGACCGTTCCAATATCAACGCGAGATTACGGGAAACAAGGAGAAAGCCCCGTATCCGCGTCAAGGGGCTTTCACAAGACACCGCGTGTCGTGGAAATGCCTGGTTCCGCAAGGTCGTGTTCGACAGCGCAGAAGGTCGGCGCAAAGCGCACTCTTCTCGTGCTCGCGTGCATGGCGCAATGCCCTTCTGCGCATGCATGAGGAAGTCGAGGACGTCTTTCCCCGTCTGCCAGAGGCCGCCCGCAAGCGGTTCCATACCGGTCTGACCTCTCAGGATCTGCCCTTTTCGGCCTGCGTCGGATGGTGCTGGAGAACGGCCGGGAAATCCCTGAGGTGTCCCGAGACTACCGCCTGATCGAGGTCGGTCCTTATACCGGTCCTCCAAGCCTCGCGGCGCTTCCCTCTCTGGTGCATGACAGACCGTTCGATCAAGGCGTCACCGCATGCGCTGACATTGCCGAGGCCATTGCAGCGGGACTGACGTCACGCCGCCGGCGTTCTGATTTCCTGGACGCCCGGAAGAGTGAAGGTCGTTCTGAACTTTGCCACAATCGTTCGAGTTCAGGAAAGACCCGCGCACAACGGGTCTCCCTTTTCTTGTTGATATGTTGGACTTTGGCGCCCTTTGGTCTTACCGATGCGTCATGAGGTCCCTGTCTCGTCTTTCCCTTGCCGTAGCTGCAATCCTGTCACTGGTGGGCACGGGGCTGACATGGACCATCTATCGCACAGAGGTTGCAGGCCAGCAGGCTGCATTCGACATTCTGGCACAAAGAGCCGCGCGCCGGATAGAAATCAGGATCGAACAACATCTTGCCCTGCTGACAGCCACACGGGCGTTTTTTGAAGTTCATCCCCGTTCTTTGGAGCGCGAGGTATTTGCTGCCTTTGTTTCGAAACTGGATCTGGATGGGCAGTATTCCGGCCTGCAAGGGATCGGTGTCTCGCAGTTGCTGCCACCGGCATCCGAGACCGACGTCGAAGCCGGCATCCGCACAAATTATGACGTCTCCCGGGAAGTCTGGCCTGAAGCTGTTCCGGGCCTGCGGACCGCGATCATCCTTCTGGAACCAAACGATGCCCGTAACCGGGCAGCCCTGGGCTTTGACATGTTCACCGAGGCCCATCGCCGGACAGCCATGCTCCAGGCCCTGGAAGAGGGTAAGCCCATGGCCACGGCCCCGGTCGAGCTTGTCCAGGAAATCACCCAGGATGTGCAGGCCGGCATCCTGATCTACATGCCGTTCTACAGGACTGAAGGCACACGACCCGAGGGCTTTGTCTATGCTCCCTTGCGCATGGGGGATCTCTTTACCGCTGCCCTAGCGGGCAGGGATCTTCCCCTGGAACTCCGTGCCACAGACGCACGGATGCCAGACCTGCCATTGTTCGAAAGCCCAGGTTATTCAGAGGCCGTCGCCCGTGAAACCCTGGCAAGCGAGAACCGCTTCCAGATCGCCGGACGGGACTGGATCCTGTCGGCAAGACCGGGACCCGATTTCGACGATATAAACCCGCTGCGCTACACATTCGTGAGCGGGATCATCTTTGCACTTCTCGTCCTGACCACGACTTTCGCGGTTCATTGGCAAGGCTTGGCCATCGACAGGTCGCGGGCGCTTGGTGAGATGGCGCGGCGCAGCGCCGAGCAGAAGGATCTGCTCATGCGCGAAATGGTCCACCGGCTGAAGAACATGCTGGCTCGGGTGTCGGGCATTGCGCGCCAGACAGCGCGCGAGACTTCCGACAAGACTGAAATGGTCAGCCGCCTGCATGCGCGGCTCCAAGCCATGGCAGCAGCGCAGGATCTGCTGATCGCCTCGAAAACGGACGGCACCGATCTCGAGGATCTCATTCGGGCAGAGACCGATCAGATTTCGGGAACGTCGGCAACGCTTTCGGGACCTGCGGTGCCCCTTACTGCCCAGCAGACACATGCGCTCGCCCTGGTGTTTCACGAGCTTGCCACCAATTCCCTCAAATATGGGGCGGCTGCGCAAGAGAGGGGCAGGCTGAACGTGACGTGGTCGGTCGAGAAGGCGTCAGCAGGTCAAGCACTCAAGCTCCTCTGGCAGGAAAGCACATCCGCCGTGACGCCCCAGATACCGGACTCGGCCTCCGGCTTCGGTACGCGCCTTCTCAGCCTTCTGGTCGGAGGGGAGTTGGGCGGCACCATCGAACGGCATCCCCAAGCGGATGGGTTAAGGATCGAGTTGAGCTTTCCCCTCTAGAGTTCAGGCAGCCAAGGTTGACCTGACTCGTAGCCCACGGCGACCAGATCGGCATATTCCTGAAGGCCCGCAACATGGACTGACTTCAAGGGCCGACATGATGCTCATCCATGTCAGGGGAGTGTGACATTCCTGAACTGGTGAGACATTTTGACTTTGCGGTGCAGGCTCCATTCTGAATGCACCAGTCCTGCGGGGCAGGGTTCGTCATGGTGCCTCCAATCGGATCAGTTCATCTCGAAACGCTTCTGTGGGTGTTCGGTAGCCCAGGCACTTTCGGGGCGTGGCGTTCAGGCGCTGACACATCATCCTCATCGAACGAGGTGTCAGCTGCAACACAGCAGTGTCCCGGGGCAGGTAGCGGCGGAGGCGCCTGTTCATGTTCTCGACCGAGCCCTTTTGCCAAGGAGCTTGCGGGTCGCAGAACCATGCTCTCGTGCCCATGCCGCTCTCCAGCTCGCGCCAGGCCACGAACTCCAGACCGCGGTCAAAGGTGATCGAGCGCCGCGCCTCGGCGGGCAGGGGTGACATCTCGTGGATCAGACGGCTCATGAGGGGCCGAGACTTCCGATCGTTGTTGCGCAGCAGAACGGTGTAGCGGGTCTTGCGTTCGACCAGCGTGGCCACATTGGCATCGCCCTGAGCGCGTTCGAAGATCATCAGATCACCCTCCCAATTTCCAAACTGGCTGCGATCGTTGATCTCGGACGGCCGGTTGTGAATGCTTGTTTCTGCAGGGAAAACCCGGTTGCGGGGTGTGCGGGCATAGCGCGGCTTTCGCTTTCGGCGCCGCTCGGGCAGGAGGCGCGCCAGTTGCGCGGACTGACCCTCGACTGAATAGACATACTGGTAGATCGTCTCATGGCAGAGCCTGTGCGGAGCACCGGGTTCGATCCTGAGCCGGCCGGCGATCTGCTCGGGCGACCAGCCTTCCTGAAGGCAGCGGATCACTTCGGCACGCAAATCAGGAAGACGCTCGAGCTTGCGCCAACGTGACCGCCTGCGGTCAGCCTGGGACTGAGCCGTCACATGCCAGTAGCCGTCAGCCTGCGGGACGTCCTTGTCATGCCACCAGTTGCGTTTGACTTCGCGCGTGATGGTCGAGCGATCGCGGCCGAGCATCTCCGCAATCTTCGTCTTTGGCACCTTGGCCTGCAACATCCGCGCTATCACGCGACGTTCGTCCAGCGTCAGGTTGGTGAAAGGGCGCCTCATCCCATGCTCCTGAATAGCTTCAGGAAACTATCGAGTGATGCATTCCAGAATGGAATGTGCCCGGCTATATCTTCTGTTGCAACCAAGTTGAAATGTCCTCGGCTGCGCAAAGTAGGAGTGTCTCACCGAGGGTGGGCAAGCATGGCCGGGCAGGGCGGAGACATCCGCCAT
>NZ_JAVCWH010000010.1 GCF_030846195.1 Paracoccus yibinensis | reverse complement strand
AGTCCTTCGTTTTCCGCTATGCTTCTGCGCAGGACTTCCTGGATGAGTTCCGCCGCTTCTATGGTCCCATCCACAAGGCTTTCTTGGCGCTTGACGCGCCAGGGCAGCAGGCCTTCGAGCACGACCTGCTTTCCCTCATGGCCCGCTTCAACGATGCAAGGGACGGTACTCTCCGCCTGCCGTCCGAATATGCAGAGATCGTGATCACCAAGGCCTGAACGGTCATCGCGGGCCTGGCCCTTGGCGTTGCAGGGCCGACGCATCCCCCGACTGCCCGGCGCGCCGTGACAAGGACGCTGCGCCGGGACACTGATGGCTGCGGCGGTCAGGGACGCGCTTCAAGGATCAGGTTGAAGGGCGTCTGCGTCGCCTTGCGGACACGGGAAAAGCCCGCATCGCGGCAAACCTGTGCCAGCCGAGCCTCGCCAGCCTGTGCGCCTAGGACATGCGTTCCCTCCTCGGAGATGGCATGGGCGCAGCACAGCCAGGTCGATCCGGTGTAATAGATCCGGCCGATCGGGTTCAGGTTCTCTTCGACCCGATCCGAGGCCGCTGGCTCGACCAGCATCAGGGTGCCGTCCGGGGCCAGTGCTTCCCGCGCGCGGCGAGCGGCATCGACCGGATGGCCCAGGTCATGCAGGCAATCGAAGAAGCAGATCAGGTCGAAGATGCCCGGCAGCGGTGCCTTGGCATCGGCCAGCAGGAACTCCACCCGGTCTGACAGCCCCGCTTGGCGGGCATGGGCCTGCGCCGCAGCGATCGAGACGGGATGGGTGTCGATGCCCAGAAAGCGGCTGTTCGGAAAGGCCTCGGCCATCAGCAGGGTCGAATGCCCGTGGCCGCAGCCGATATCCGCCACCCGCGCGCCCGCTTGCAGCTTGGGCAGGACGCCCTCCAGCGACGGCAGCCATTCCCCGACCAGGCTGGCGCGATAGCCGTTGCGGAAGAAGGCGGCGACGCCACAATGCAGGCGGTTGTCGTGATCGCTCCAGGCCACGCCCTGACCGGTCGTGATCGCCCTTTCCGTCTGGTCCGCGTCGGCCCAGGCGGCGGCGACGACCTCCCAGACGGATGGCATGAAGACCGGGCTGGTATCATCGGCCAGAACCGCCGCCTGTTCTGGCGTCAGTTCATAGCTCTGGCTGGCAGGGTGATAGGCGACATAGCCGCCTGCCGCCTGTGCGTTCAGCCATTCGCGCACATAGCGTTCGGCGCAGCCTGCGGCCCCTGCGACCTCGTCGCTGGTCATCGGCCCCGCGCCGGCCATGGCCCGGTAAAGGCCAAGCCGGTTGCCGATGGCGATCATCACGCCGCCATATCCTGCGGCCAGTTCCGAAACCGCCTTTCCGACAAGCTCGTCCAGTCGGGCGGTGTCGATCGTCTGATTGTCCAGTGCCATGGGTCATTCCTTTCCAGAAAACACCCTCGCATGATCGCGATTGCCGGCTTCGCGAACGAGTGCGAGACTGGCCACGAAAGGTCCGCATCGGCCAGGAGCAGCGGATGGGCAGCGTGGGATCAAGACCGGCTCTCGTGGGCATCGTCGCCATTCCCGAGGCAGGCCTCGCCACCCTTAGCGGCATCTTCGACGTGCTGAACAGTCTTTCCTGGCTTTCGGGACGCGAGGGCATCCCGCGCGATCCGCCGTTCGAGGTCTTGCTGCTGGGAGAGGCGGCCGGCCCGGTCCGGCTTGCCAGCGGAGTGACGCTGCCGTTGCATGGCGCGGCCATGGGGCAGCCCTGCGACACGATCATCGTGCCGTCGCTGTTCGTGCGTGACAGCGGCTGGCAAGCCGGGCGCTATCCCCGTCTTGCCCAATGGATCACGGAACGGCACGCGGCTGGCGCCACGATCTGCTCGGCCTGCTCGGGCCTGTTCCTGATCGCCGAGACGGGGCTGTTCGACGGGGTGGACGCGACGGTCCACTGGCCCTATGCGCGCATGTTCAGCGCCCAGTATCCGGCGGTGCGCGTGCATCCAGACCGTGCCCTGATCGTCGCGGGATCAAGGGGCGAACTGGTCAGTTCCGGCGCCTCGACCAGCTGGCACGACCTTGTTCTTTACCTGATCGGGCGCGAGGCCGGGCCAACTGCGGCGCAAGCTGTCTGCAAGGTCTTTGCCCTGCAGCGCCATGTGGACGGGCTGGCGCCCTTCATGATCTTCGATCCGCCGCGCAATCATGGCGACGCAGTGATCGAGGCCGCGCAGGCATGGCTCGAGACACATGCCTCACTCGCAATCCCCGTCCGAGAGATGGTCAGCCGCTCGGGCCTGTCGGAACGCGGCTTCTCGCGCCGCTTCCAGGCGGCGACGGGCTATGCGCCTCAGGCTTATGTCCAGCATCTGAGGATAGAGCAGGCCAAGCGCCGGCTGGAGCGCACGAGCGAACCGATCGAACAGGTGGCCTGGGCCGTCGGCTATGAGGATCCCTCGGCCTTCCGCCGCCTGTTCCAGTGGATCGCGGGGATCAGCCCGGGCCAGTACCGACGCCAGTTCGCCCAATCCGTCGAGCAGCATCGGACCTGAGACGGCTTTCAGGCAACCGCCTCAGGCGCGGCTGAAAAGGGCGCGGACCAGCAAGCGGAAGGTCAGGATTTGGCGTTCCAGTTCATCGGGCTTGCCCAGCACCTTGCCCAGGATGATGCCGCCTTCCAGCACGCCCGACAGCATATGCGCCAGATCCTCCAGATCGACCGGTTCCCGCGGAGGAGTGGTGGCGGCGATGTCCTGAAGGTATCCCAGGAAACGGCTGTTCCAGCGTTCCACGGCCTGACGGTTGATCTCGCACACCTCGCGGTCAAACAGGCGTTCCTGATAGCAGACGCTTGCGACCAGGCAGCCGGGATGGCCGCTGGGCAGGTCGTGCATCACATCCGCCAACAGCTTCAGTCCGATCAGGAAGGCTTGCAGCGGATCGTCGGCAAGGTCGCGGCCGCGGTTGAAGGCGGCGTCGAACACGGCCTCGTCACTGGCGACATAGCGACGCAGCATTTCGCGGGCCAACTCGTTCTTGTCCCGGAAATGGTAAAAGAAGCCCGACTTGGTCAGCCCGGCCTCGGCAATGACCTCGTCGATGGAGGTAGCGCCGAAACCCTTGGCCAGGACCGAAGCCTCGGCGATGGCCAGGATCCGTTCGCGCGTGGCCTCGCCCTTTCGCGGCTGGATGCCGTCGAACCGTACCGGCGGTATGGTTTTCGCCCTGGGTTCCTTGGCGCCAGAAGGGTGTTCGGGAGCGGGTGACATGACCAACCCTATGTTATTACCAACAAAAAAAGAGATCCACGCTTTGCCGGACCGCAAGTCTTCTAGCCCGGACATGACGGGACGTGGGATAACCCCCTCGTCCGATCCAGGACCGCAACCCGCAGTGTTTCACTTATACCATTTCCGAGGTTCACGATGACGCAAAATCGCAAGACCCTTGCCCATATGAACGCCAGCCTTGTGCTGACCGACGGCGGCATGGAAACGACCCTGATCTTTCACGAAGGTCTGGACCTGCCCCATTTCGCAGCCTTTCCGCTGATCGACAGCGACGAAGGACGGGCCGCGCTGACGCGCTACTACGAAAGATACCTGGGCCTTGCGCGGGAAAGCCGCCTCGGCTTCATCCTCGACACGCCGACCTGGCGGGCCAATCCGGACTGGGCGTCCCGCCTGGGCTATGATCTGGCGGCGCTGCGGCGCGTCAATATCGACGCGGTCCGCTTTGTGCAGGATCTGCGCGCCGAATGGTCATCGGCCGTGTCGCCTTGCGCGATCAACGGGGTAATCGGCCCGCGCGGCGACGGCTATGTCGCAGGCACCATGGACCCGGTCGAGGCCGAGGATTACCACGCTTTCCAGATCACGGCCCTGGCCGCCGCTGGCGTGGACATGGTTTCGGCCATGACCATGAACACCATCGGCGAGGCGACCGGCATCGCCCGCGCGGCAACGGCCGTTGGTCTGCCCCATGTGATTTCGTTTACCCTGGAAACCGATGGCCATCTGGTGGGTGGCGCCAGCCTGCGCCAGGCGATCGAGGCCGTGGACGAGGCGACCGGCGGATCGCCTGCCTATTACATGATAAACTGTGCCCATCCTCTCCATATCAAGGGCGCGGTCGACACGGGCGAAGCCTGGACGGCGCGGTTGGGCGGATTGCGGGCGAATGCCTCGACGCTGAGCCATGCGGAACTGGACGAGGCCGAGACACTGGACGAAGGCGATCCGGCCGACCTGGGCCGCCGCTACCAGGCGCTTCAACGCAGCCATCCCGGCCTGCGCGTGGTCGGCGGGTGCTGCGGGACGGACCACCGCCATGTCGAGGCGATCCGCGACGCTTGCCTGCACGCGGTCGCCTGAACCCGAACCCAGGCGTTGCCGGCTCGCGCCGTGCAGCCGCCTGCTGGCAACTTAACAAGGCCCGCTGCGGGAGGACAAAGCTCCCGCCCGAGCCGGCCTTGATCCCCCTGTCCATTCGCCGTCGCTGACGGATGCGGACCCTTTGTGGCCTGTCCCGCACTCGTGCGCCAAGGCAGCGACCGCAATGATGGCAGGGTATTTTTTTTTGAAAAGGGATGAACAATGGCGACCTTTAACGGCACCAACCTGCACGACCTCATCGACGGTACGACGCTGGACGACTTCATCTTTGGCCGAGGGGGCGACGACACGCTTCGGGGCGGCGGCGGCAATGACGTGATCCGTGCCGGATCGGGCCAGGACATCCTGGAAGGGGGATTGGGCAACGACCGGCTTTTCGCCGATATCGGCCCAAGTTCCCTGTTTGGCGGCGAGGGTTCCGACATCCTCGTATCCGGCACGGGATCCGACCTGCTCAACGGCGGCGACGGCATCGACCTGGCCAGCTACGAACAGGCCAATGGCCGCGTCGTTCTGGATCTGACGACCGGCAGGGGCTTGCACGGCGACAGCATCGACACGCTGGTGCAGATCGAAAACCTGCTGGGCGGTGATTTCGACGACGCCTTGTCGGGCAACATCGGGGCCAACGACCTTTACGGCGGTCAGGGCAATGACAACCTGAACGGCCTGGGCGGCAACGACCGGGTTTACGGCCAGGATGGCAATGACAAGGTTTACGGGCAAGCCGGGGACGACCTGCTGGAGGGTGGCGCGGGCAACGACACGCTTGACGGCGGGGCGGGCTTTAACCGGCTTCAGGGCGGCACAGGCATCGACACGGCAGATTATTCGACGCTGGTGACGGCGGCCGATATCAGGCTGAACATCGGGCAAGCTGTATCGGCGGACCGTGCCGACAAACTGGCTGGCATTGAGAACGTCAAAGGCACCAAGGCGTCGGACACCATCATCGGCGACAACGTTTCAAACCGGATCGAGGGCAATGGCGGCGACGACCGGATCGACGGCGGGACCGGCAATGACGTGCTGGCGGGCGGCTCGGGCAACGACCGCTTCATCTTCGAGGCCTTCGACATCTTCGGAAAGGGGCAGCGGCCGTTCGACTCAGGCCATGACGTGATCCTGGATTTCTCTCTGGCCGACAAGATCGTCCTGTCGCGCCATGTGGATGCCACGACGTTTGCGGCTCTCAGGGCAGGGGCGCGGCAGGTGGGCGAGGATGCGGTCATTACCTTGGGGGACGACACGATCACCTTGGACAACTTCCAGGCGGCTGAGCTTATCCCGTCGATGTTTCTGTTCTGATCCTTCCCCATCCTGCAAAAGCTTGTGTCCAGAGGCCGCCAGGTCTCTGGATCGACAATTTTCCCCTGGCGCTGCAGTGCAGCTTCCTGAGACCAGCCGTTCATGCTTGCCGCAGCCCTTTTAGCAGAGGACTGTCTGCGAAGCGCGGCGAAGCGGACAGTCACACCCCTCACCGCTTGACACATGCAGCACCTCAGTGCAGCTTGCCCGCACGTCAGGGGAGTCCCGCCTAGGGGACTGAGAGGCTGAGTGGGGGCAACCCCGGTGAAGCGACCCTTTGAACCTGACCCAGTTGATGCTGGCGTAGGAAGACCGAAGGGCAATTCCCCCAGTCGCATTCTGGGCGGTCCTTTCGGGCCGCTTGGCCCCGTTCGCGCGGTCATATGGCCTGCGCTTCCTTGCCATCCTCGCCTTGGTCGCGCGAATGGAGAGGAAGACATGAAAGACCAGCCGCAGCCCGCAATCACCACGGGCGCACTGCCCGCATCCAGCAAGCTTTACATCCCCGGCACCCTGCACGACATCCGCGTGCCGATGCGGCGCATCGAACTGAGCGGGGGCGAACCCGCGCTGACGGTCTATGACAGTTCCGGCCCGTATACCGACCCTGATGCCGACATCGACATCGCCTGCGGATTGCCCGCCATGCGAGGCGATTGGCAGCGGATGCGCGGCGATGCCGTTGCCTATGCCGGGCGAGCGGTCACTTTGGCCGATAACGGTTTTGCCACGGGGGAACGCCTGACCCCGGCATTTCCGCGCGCCATGAAGCCATCGCGCGCGACGCCGGGTGCGAACGGCACTGGTGCGATCACGCAGCTTGCCTATGCGCGGACGGGCATCGTGACGCCCGAAATGGAATTCGCCGCGATCCGCGAGAATGAGGGGCGCGTAACGGCCGCCGCCCGCGATGGCGAGGGTTTCGGGGCCATGATCCCCGATCTGGTCACGCCGGAATTCGTCCGCGCGGAAATCGCGGCGGGCCGGGCCATCATTCCGGCCAATATCAACCATCGCGAGCTTGAGCCGATGGTCATCGGGCGCAATTTCCTGGTCAAGATCAACGCCAATATTGGAAATTCCGCCGTCACCTCGTCGATGGAGGAAGAGGTGGACAAGATGGCCTGGGCCATCCGCTGGCGCGCAGATACGGTCATGGACCTGTCCACCGGGCGCAACATCCACAATATCCGCGACTGGATCATCCGCAACTCGCCCGTGCCGATCGGGACCGTGCCGCTGTATCAGGCGCTGGAAAAGGTCGGCGGCATTGCCGAGGATCTGACTTGGTAGATCTTCCGCGACACGCTGGTCGAACAGGCGGAACAGGGCGTGGATTATTTCACCATCCACGCAGGCGTGCGGCTGCACATGATCCCGATGACGGCGCGGCGGGTGAC
Organism: Paracoccus yibinensis; assembly: GCF_030846195.1. Classification (GTDB taxonomy): domain Bacteria; phylum Pseudomonadota; class Alphaproteobacteria; order Rhodobacterales; family Rhodobacteraceae; genus Paracoccus; species Paracoccus yibinensis. The sequence goes on along the minus strand of NZ_JAVCWH010000010.1, from coordinate 74,061 downwards.
GGGGATCGTGTCGCGCGGCGGCTCGATCATGGCGAAATGGTGCCTGCATCACCACCGCGAAAGCTTTCTTTACGAACGGTTCGACGAAATCTGCGACATCATGCGGGCCTATGACGTCAGCTTCAGCCTGGGCGACGGCTTGCGCCCCGGATCGATTGCCGATGCCAATGACCAAGCGCAGTTCGCCGAGCTTGAGACCCTGGGCGAGCTGACCAAGATCGCCTGGGCCAAGGATTGCCAGGTGATGATCGAAGGGCCGGGCCATGTGCCGATGCACAAGATCAAGGCGAACATGGACAAGCAGCTGGAACATTGCCACGAAGCGCCGTTCTATACGCTTGGGCCGCTGACGACCGATATTGCGCCGGGCTATGATCACATCACATCGGCCATTGGGGCCGCGATGATCGGTTGGTTCGGCACGGCAATGTTGTGCTATGTCACGCCCAAGGAACATCTGGGCCTGCCCGACCGCAATGACGTGAAGACCGGCGTCATCACCTACAAGCTGGCGGCACATGCGGCGAACCTTGCCAAGGGCCACCCGGGTGCGCAGCGCCGCGATGACGCGCTGTCCCGCGCCCGGTTCGATTTCCGCTGGGAAGATCAGTTCAACCTTGGCTTGGACCCCGACACCGCCCGCGCCATGCATGACGAAACCATGCCCAAGGAGGCGCATAAGCTGGCGCATTTCTGTTCGATGTGCGGGCCGAAATTCTGCTCGATGCGCATTTCGCACGACATCAGGGCCGAGGCGGAAAAGCAGCAGGGCATGGATCGCATGGCCGAACTGTTCCGCGAAGGGGGCGCGCTTTACATACCTCGTGAATAGCGCGTGGAGATAGCCTTGGCACTCCACCGGATTAGGCGTGGAAGCTATGCGGGACATTCCTGCCGTTCACCTTTCTCACATGTTGCTCGATCATACTGGCTACGGATGGAGCACAGACACAGCGCATAGGAACGAAAGCATGAAGCAACCAGTATTCCTTGAAACCGCCCCAATCTTCCGCAGCTTCGATGAGAAAAAAGCGCGGGCGTTCTACATCGACTGGCTGGGCTTCGAGGTTGCCTTTCAGCACCGCGTTACGGCGGATGCTCCGCTCTACATCGGCCTCCAACGAGATGGCCTCGTGCTGCACCTTTCAGAACATCACGGGGATGCAACACCGGGCAGCACGGCATTCGTGCGGATGAAAGGGATCAAGGAGTTTCATGCCGAGATCATCGGACGGCCCTATGCGAATAATCGCCCTGGTCTCGACCGGATGCCGTGGGGACTCCAAGTTGAAGTCATCGACCCCTTCGGAAACCGTCTCCGCTTCAGCGAATGACGGCTTCGGGCTCCCTTTGCGTCGATACCATCTTGGCGTGGGACGGCAGCGATGCGGAAAGCTGCCGGTCAGATGCTAGTCGTGGTTCACGCTCAGGAGGTTCCGAGTGACCGCAGTCCCAACGATTATCACCGAACGGCTGTTGCTTCGTCCGATGACGGCGGATGACTGGGAACCTTATTCCGCGCTGATGCTGTCGGAACGCGCCCGATACATGGGCGGGCCATTTTCTGTGAAGGTGGCTTGGGGCATGTTCTGCGCGGATCATGCACAGTGGGACCTATTCGGCGCTGGAGCATTGATGCTTGAGGACCGGGATACCCGCGCCTGTCTTGGCCAAGTCGGCATCAATTCCGGGCCGCTCTTCCCTGAAAAAGAAATCGGCTGGCTTGTCTTTCCAGAAGCTGAGGGTCGTGGATACGCGTTCGAAGCCGCCTCTGCCTTACGGGATTGGGCGAGGACCGTGAGGCGGTTGAACACGCTGGTCAGCTATGTCGATCCGCAGAATGACCGTTCGCGCAGGCTGGCGGAACGGCTCGGGGCAACTCTTGACGGAACTGCCCCCCGCCCAGACCCAACCGACCTTGTGTATAGGCACTTCGCCTGACCGTCTGCAAAGGGCTCTTAGCGTCGATACCACCTTTGCGTAGGACTGCAACAATGCGGACGTAGCAGGCATTTTCAGAAGGTGTTCAAGCGCTCCCGCAGATGCGAATGTCCTGCAGCTAACTCGCTCGAGCAAACAGGCCTTCGTATCGCATGATGAACCCGTCATCATCGACGTCGAGCATCGCCTCGAAGCCAGAGGCGGTGCCAAGGTCTCTGAAGCGAAAGCGACGGCCGTCGATCCGGTCGTAGGCTTGGCGCGAACGGGAAACATCCAGCGTCGTCCCATCGACATAAGCCACATCGAGGGCGATGGTGTTGCAACTGGTATTAGCAAGCCTGCGAAGCGCAACCGAATTGCAGAACGGCGTTAGAGAGAGGTCAACCTCATGCACCCCGTCAAGGTCAGGTCGGGGTTGACCATCGACCATCCAGCCATTGCCTGCTCGCTGGAGATGCAGAGTTCCGTCGCCATCTGTACCGGTGCGGGTGATCGTGACATGAAGAACACGCCAGTCCCTGTCGAGCCGCCAATGGTGATCGACGCGGCAACCACCGTCTTCCGTGGTCAGGATCGTCCCGTCGGCCAAGATCCTGTCCTCGCTCGCAACGACGGTGAGGCGCTCCAGACCGTCTGTGTCCAAGCGCCGCCAGAAGATCGTTTTGGTCTTAGCCATGGAAACTGCTCCGCTTTGGTCGGATCAACTGTCAGAACGGCGGCACGTTCCGTTCGCCACCCACCGCCCGCCATCGGCAGCTATGGAGTCCGCGCTGAGCATTGCCAGACCGACGCGCACAAGGGGTTCACTCCGGCGGCATAACTGGCGCGAGGTGCTGTCTCAAAACAGTTCCCGGTATACTTGATCCATCAGCGCCAGGCAGCATAACCTTGATCCACAGAGCCAGTGCCCTGCAGAGCAAAATCAAGACGCCTGTTCCAAATCATCCGACCACGGACAGGAGACAAGCATACTGGCATGGGACGTTGGTGCATGATGCAGTTGGAAGACCAGTTTGACCGCCTTACGGCAGAACGTGGGAGGGACTATAGCCGACGCGGGTTCGTGCGATCGGTCGATCTACTGCCGAATGGGCATCTGCAGGCGCGGGTCACGAATGATCGGGGCCGGACCTATCAGCAGCATATTGCAGTGCGGGACGATCTTGTCGAAGGCATCTGCTCCTGCCCGATAGGCTACAATTGCAAGCATGTGGCAGCCGCGCTGATCACCTGGAGCGAGCGCGGTTCTCCCGGCGTCGGCACCGGTCTGAGCTTTGCAACACGCAACTGGCTGCAGAGCCTCGCCACCTATGCCCCGCGATCCGAGCTCGCCGTGGAGCGACCGCAGGACTACCCGGACACGGTCAAGGACCGCCTGCTCTACGTGCTCATGCCTACTGGGTCGCAGGTCAAGATTGACATTTACAAGGGCCGCATCAATGCCACAGGGACCGGCCTGAACCAGACCATTCGCCGACATGACATTCTGCGCGAAATGCGGAGTGTCGCCCCCGCCAAATTCATCCGCCCCCTGGATCTCGACCTGCTCTCCGCCTTGGCCCAGACGCGGCTCTGGGAGGCACCCTACAGCTATGGTCTACCCGAACTCCTGCGGCCGCGCGGAGAAGAGGTAACTGCCCTTTTGCGCAGGCTCTGCGACAGCGGCCGGTTCCTGCACGACACTGCGCCGGGGGCCCATCTCAGCTGGTCCGACCACCTTCCTGACGCGCGGCTCGCCTGGCGGATGACGGCAGATGGCAACCAGCAGCTTGGCTTCGAGGATGAGGCCGGGCGGGCGCTCGACCTCCGGACGCTTGAGGGGGCCACGATCTGGCTTGACCGGCAAGGCGGTCTTATGGGCTGTTTGGCGCGGGTGCTCGATGAGGCCGCGCTGCGGCTCGTCACCGCCGCCCCGATGGTGTCGCCGCCCGAGGCCGAGGCCCTCGGCGCGGTTCTGCCCGAGGAGGTCGCGGGGATGTCCCTGCCGCCCTTGCGCAAGACGCGGCGGATCAAGCGGGCGGCGGAGGTGCGCTGCGCCCGGCTGACCCTGGCGGCCGAGCCGGCGAAGGACGGTCCGCGCGGATGGGGCAACAGCCTGCTTCTGCCGACGCTGACCCTGCGCTTTGCCTATGACGGGATCGAGGTCCCGGAGGATGGCGCCGATCCGCGCCTTGTCGCAGCCGGGGAGGTGGTCAGCCTGATCCGGGACCATGATTGGGAAGCCTCCTGCAGGAGCCGGCTGCTGGAGGCGGGCGCCCTTCCCGTCGAGGAACTGGAGGTCCATTGGCCAAGTGAGCGGATGGCGGGCTGCGATTTCGTCTTCGCAGAAGGCGAGATGAGCCTGCATCTCCTTCGGATGACCGACAAGCGAGATGCCTTGCACTTCGCTTTCGGTCTCCTGCCGGCGCTTCGCGACGAAGGCTGGGAGATCACCGAGACGGCGAAATGGCCCTATCGCCTCAGCCCCGAGGCCGCTTCCCTTTCGGTCTCCACCCAGGCGGAAAGAGGGGAGTCCTTTGGGGGCCATGACTGGTTCTCGCTGGGCTTCACCGCCGAGATAGGCGGCCAGACTCTCGACATCGCTCCCTTGCTGGCGGCCTGCCTCGAGCAAATCCGCGAGGATTGGGAGGAGGTGCCGGATGTCGAGACCCTCAGGCAGCAGCTTTCCGTCCGGCCGATCTATCTCGACCGGGGCAAGAACAGCTATGCGGCCCTGGATCTCTCGCCCCTCGCACCGCTTCTCCATCTCTTCCTGAGCCATCATGCCGAATTAGGCGCCCTGCATCCCACCGATGCCGGGGTCGCGCGACTTGTGGAAGAGGCGCTGGAAGGAAGCACGGCGCGGTTCTCGGACCATGCCGGTATCCTGCCCCTTGCTCGGCATCTCGAAGCCCTGACCAAGGGCGAGAACCTGCAAGCACCAGTCGGACTGAAGGCGCAACTGCGACATTACCAGGCTTTTGGCGCGGCATGGATGAACGGGCTGCTGAGCGCCGGCTTCGGAGCGGTGCTGGCCGATGACATGGGGCTAGGCAAGACGGTCCAGACGCTGGCGCTGCTGCAGGCCCGGCGCGAGGCCGGCAGCAAGGGCGCGGCTCTCCTGATCGTGCCAACGAGCCTGCTGCATGCATGGCAGTTCCAGGCCGCGCAATTTGCACCGGAGCTGCGCCTGCTGGTCCTGCATGGCCCGGACCGCAAGGCGCTGCGTGAGCTGCTTATCCAGGCCGATCTCGTTATCACTACCTATCCCCTGCTGGCGCGTGATTGCGACTGGCTAGCCGGGCAGCAATGGCCGCTGGTCATTCTGGACGAGGCCCACACCCTGAAGAACCCGGCATCGCAATTGGCCAAGGCCCTGCGAGAGATCCCGGCCCAAGGGCGCATCGCCCTGACCGGAACGCCGATGGAGAATTCGCTCCAGGATCTCTGGACGCTGTTCGACTGGGTGGTGCCGGGGCTTCTGGGCGACCGGAAGCGCTTCCAGGCCCTGTTCCGCACCCCGATCGAGAAGCATGGCGATGTCAGCGCACAGGCCCGTCTGACCCGCCGCCTGCGCCCCTTTCTTCTGCGCCGCACCAAGGAGGAGGTGGCCGCGGAACTGCCGCCGCGTACCGAGATACTCGATCTGGTGATTCTGCCAAAGGCGCAGCAGGGGCTTTACGAGGCGGTACGTAGCGCCATGGACCAGCGTGTACGCGAAGCAATCGGCAGCCGAGGCCTTGCCGCCGCGCGGATCACGGTGCTCGACGCGCTTCTAAAGCTGCGGCAGGTGTGCTGCGATCCCACCCTGGTCAAGACCGGGGCCGCGCGTTCGGTCACCGACAGTGCCAAGCGCGACCGCTTGCGCGAATTGCTGGCCGAGCTCGTGGCCGAGGGCCGCCGGGTCCTGGTCTTTTCGCAATTCGTCGAGATGCTGCGCTTGATTGAGGCTGATCTGAGCGCAGTCGGAATTGCAAGCCTCAGCCTGACAGGCGAGACACGCGACCGCGCCGCCGTTCTCGACGCCTTCGCCCGCGGGGACGCCCCGGTCTTTTTGCTCAGCCTCAAGGCCGGAGGCGTGGGGCTGACACTGACCGAGGCGGATACGGTGATCCTGTTCGATCCTTGGTGGAACCCGGCGGTCGAGCGTCAAGCCATGGATCGCGCCCATCGGATCGGCCAGACAAAGCCGGTCTTCGTCCATCGCCTCGTCGCCGCGGGAACGGTCGAGGAAAAGATCCTGGACCTCCAGGCGAGAAAGCAGGCCCTGGCCGACGCCCTGTTCGACGAGAACACCGACAGCAGCTTGCCGATCCTGGACGAGGCCACGCTGCAGGATCTCTTCGCACCATTGATTGCCTGACATGACCGATCGAAGACCTCCTTGCGCGAACTGAAATCCCGCGACCCATGTGGTCCCGCTGTTGTGCTCTTTCTGTCTGAGCGGCGTAACGAAGCGCCCCGTCGTTACCTTGTCTCGCCAGCCACCCGCTGCAGCACCCTGCAAGCAACGTCTTGCGCAGTCAGGTGAAGATCCTGGTAGCCCGAGCGTGCCATAAGTCGGCTCATCACCGTTCGAGCCAGGTCGGGATTCATCCCACGAGCCACCTTCAAGGCCACGCCACTTGGCCCAGCCAAAGGCTTTAGTGAGGCAACGAGAGCATCCTCGCCAAGCACAACAGCGGTGGCGGCAATATCGAACATATCACGGGGTTGCAGTGTTGCACCCCTATAGACGATCTTCTTCCCGAGTATTTCCGCCGGTGTCTCGCGATTGACCTCCCTGCCATTGACAATTGCCTGTTCAAAGGGGTGGTCTGTGACCGTAGGACAGCAGATGAAATCGACCTCTCCGACGCCATCAAAGACGATCTTGAGGGCCCTAGTGCCATCTGTCTCGTAGCCGCTCGGAACGAGGCTAAGCTTGAATCCTTGGGTTTCTGGATTCAAAAAGGGCAAATATTGTGCATCACTGACAAACAGATCAATGTCGTGACTATCACGGTGCCCGATCTGCAGCATGAGGGCAGTGCCACCTCCGAATGTCCAGTCGTTCATGGCAATGCCATTTGCATTCGCTTGATCGACGATTGCCATTCCCTGGTCGAAAAGCTCGGGCCATCGGCTCGGGTTGGGGGTATTCATCAGGATGCGAGCGGAAGCCTGTAACCGGCAAGGTCAGAAAACTGCCTGGCCACCAAGGCAACCTTTTCCGGGTCGACGGCCATTGCATCGATGAAGGCATGCTGCAGGTTCAGAGATACTTCCGAGAGAAATGCAAAGGTCGCATGGTCGCAGACGACAGCACTCTCGGGATCGGCAATGCGGACTGCCAACTGGGCAGGCGTTACCGCCACGCTGTAGGGCGCGTTCACAGTAGCCATAACCTTCGACAGGACAGGAAGCATCTGTCTAACCTGTTGCCAGCAGAGACGTTTGATAGATAGTGCGAGAAGCCAAGAAAATCAATGCCACGTTCGGGCTCAACCAAGACGTGGCTCTCCGTCGCGGCGCAGAAGAGGTGTAGCAGGACTCAGCTGAGATCAGCTCAGCCGCTATCACACGGGCAGATCGCGTGGAACCCGGCCCTCACCGGACATTCACGAGCACCGATGGCTACCCTGCAGCATTCACCATACCGGTCTTTCGTGCGTGGCGCAGCATTTTGACCCGTCAATACCGCCGAAGTGGGAAGAAGCGCTAATTCTTCGCAACCATACCAATGACTGCAATGGGGCCGGCTCTCGCCTGCTTGGTCCAGAGCACAAAAATTGAAAAAGCGAATGCCTGAACTCTTCAAGCCGGCTGCCGGCTCTTGCCACCTAGGAAGCGAGGCGCGGTGCCAGATCTGTTACCGGGCTGACGTATTATATACCCACTTAGAGGCTATCGCTCTTGTGTGCGCGCTGAATTCAAAGCTAGCATGCGCGCGGGGGGACTTAGATGTCTAAATTACTACCAATTTGGACCGCTACAACGCGGTAAGAGCTTAATGATCAGGTCTCTTCGCGTTACCTTGCAACCGCTCCAAGCCTGGATGGCTGCCCAGACTCTGCCAGCGCCCCCGCCTCGGTATCGCCTGCGCGTGTGGCGCGAAGTGAATGGCAATTTTGCGCCGCTTCGCGACGAGTTGGTCGCCTATGCGCAGGAAGCTCTCGACGATGCGCGGCGGCGTATTCGAAAGGGGTTCGAAGACGATCTGTCGCCGTTCCGGGGTGCCGCCGACGACCCTGCTGCGCATTATCCCGCGATGCTCAATCGTATCACGCTCCAGGGTTATCTCGGCGAAACACTGGCAGGCTTGGTAGTCGAACATTTTGGCGCTTTCGGCCATTCCGACTGGCATGTCCCTGCGTTTCTGTTCCGATTTCATGATACAGAATTCCAACATCTCGACCTGATCAACGAGCGCGTGCTGATGGGGGAATCGCACGATCCAGATGCGGTGTCCGAGCGGCGACCGGGGCGGACCGGTGACGACGCGATCGCGTTCCGCATCGACGCAAGCGGCAAGATCACGCATGTGCTGACGCTTGAGGCGAAGTGCCTCGCCACAAGCAACACGGCAACGATTCAGGATGCGTATGAGAAGCTCTCTGCGGGGCAGCGCCGGCCAAGCGGGGTACGCGAGCTGATAACTCTGCTTTCCGATTATAACAGCCCGCAGGCGCAGGAGTGGGTCGCCCGGCTGCTTGCATTCTACAGCGAGGGGTTTCGCACCGCCAAACGTAGCGACGGGCTTTCCTATACGGTGGGGCATTGGCCGGTAAAGCCGGCGACCAGGGTGAGCTGGCTTCCGCACGCGGCGCCGCACTCATCCTACACGGCCAATCGCAGGCTCGAAGCTATGGAGTTCCAGCTCGAGGACTTCGACGGCCTCGTCGACATCCTGTATCGGGGAGCCTAGATGCCGAACGAAGCCTCTCTCACGCTTGCCCGTGACATCCGGGGCTCACTGGCAGGGAGCCGGCTTTCGCCCCTACAAGCCAAGCTTTACAGCCAGAGAATCCGGCGCGACATGGGCCGGGACGGTCTGGCAAGCTTCACCGCAGACGAAATGGTGGCGCGGCTCGACGAGGCGATGCTGCTGCTTGAGACCGCTTGGATCGAGCGATCTGCAGGTGGCAGCGAGTGGAAACCGGCGGTGAAGCGCGCCGCCGAAATACTCGAATGGCTGTCGCAATCCTCGCTCAAACCCGAGGGCGTGCCGACGCATCTGTTGTCGGCTGCCGCATATCAGTTGGCCGGCTACCCGGCGATGGCGCTCGGACATCTGCGTCATGTGCCGAGGGAAGACTCCATTTCGAAACTGCTCCGCGCTTTCCTGCGGGCGGATTTCTCCGCAGCGTTGTCGGCGGTCCAGGCCTTTTGGGCCGCGCAAAGGGAACTAGGGCTGGAGCGGACGCTGCGGCCAGAAACCGTGGAGATCGACGGGAGGAGCATCAAGCTTGTCGATCTGGAGATGGCATCGATCCGGCATGTCGTGATGTGCATCGGCACGATTTGCGCTTATATGCACACAGGCGACGACGCGCTCGTCGAACGCGCACTCTCCAAGCTGGAAGCGTTGGCGGCAGGCTTCCTCCATAGCCGCGATCCCTATTCCTATCTACTGGCGCGGCTGACAGCTGCCAATGCGCGTGTGTTCGTTGAGACCAGCCTGTGGCCGCAGATCGAACGGCTGGCGAACGATGCCAACCCCCGCGCAAGCGCCGCGCTGGTCCAGTTTGCCCGTGCCGCCTTTATCAACCGGCGCGCGCTAGTGTGGCCCGCCCAAGCCGAGGGCGTGCGCCGGTTGGCCGAGGGCGATTCCTTCGTGCTGTGCACGCCAACGGGTTCGGGCAAGACCACGATTGCGACTCTCGGCGCAGTGCAGGGGCTCTTCGAAGAACGCGCGCATGCACTCTCTGCAGAGAACCTCGTCTTGTACCTCGTACCCTCGCGCGCGCTCGCGGCCGAGGTCGAGACTCGGCTTGCCGAAGATCTGCGCGGCGTCGCAGCCGAGCCGGTGGTGGTCACCGGGCTTTACGGTGGGACCGACTGGGGACCCACCGATGCATGGCTCAAGGTCGACCAGCCGACGGTGGTGATCTGCACATTCGAGAAGGCGGATGCGTTACTTCGCTATCTCGGGCTCCTGTTCCTCGACCGGGTCAGGTTGGTCGTGATCGACGAGGCCCATATGGTGGAGCAGGATCCGAAGAGGGTTCAAAGTCTTTCGGACGGCACATCGCGTTCGCTGCGTCTGGAGCAGCTGAGCGCACGGCTGCTGCGCGCCAAGGAAGAAAAGGGCTTTCGGGTTATCGCGCTGTCGGCCGTGGCGGCCAAGGCCGCGCCTGCGATCGCGTCTTGGCTCGCGGGCGATGCGGAGGCAGGACCTGTCACCTCGACTCACCGCAGCACGCGGCAAATGCTCGGACGGCTCGAGGTGACGCCGTCGGGGCGCTTCGACATCCGCTACGATCTGATGGATGGCCGCACGCTCGAGTTTGAAGACGAGCGGACAGATGATCGGCCCTATGTGCCGCAACCCTTCCGGCACTTGCCTGGCGGGATCGATGCGGAGGAAGGACCTGAAGTTCGCATGCGGGCACCGACCCTTTGGGCTGCCCTTCACCTTGCGAGGGAACGTCCCGATGGGACCAAACCCAGCGTTCTAATCTCGCTTACTCAGTCGGTCAGCACTTTTGCCGAAACCTGCGCGGATCTCATGGAGAAGTGGGAAGACGAGGACCTTCCCGACTATTGGTCGGTTGATGAAGAGGATCCACACTGGAAGCGCTGCCTCGCCGCCGCAGAAGACTATTTCACTAGAGAATCCTCAGAGTTTCGCTTGCTGACGAAAGGCGTCGCGGTCCACCATGGGCAGATGCCACCTCTGCTTGCGCGGCGCCTCAAGGTCGCGATCGATCGGGGTCAGGTGCGGGTCGTAATCGCGACGTCGACGCTGTCGGAAGGCGTGAATATCCCAGTCAACACGCTGCTGATTCCGAGTGTGTGCCGCGCCAACGATGTAATGCCCGTCAATGAATTCGCGAACCTGATTGGTCGCACAGGCCGCCCGGGCGTGGCGACCGAGGGAAGCGCGCTCGTAGTCCTGCCGGAACGTGAATATGAGCTACGCCGGGGGCGCCAGCAGCCTGTGTGGAACCGGCAGTGGCACGGTTACGACCAGCTTGTTCGCGAGCTGCAGGAAGCAACGGAGATGGCGGCCTCGGGCGCTATGACAGCCGAGGACGGCGAAGCGCACAGTCCGCTGGCGCTCCTTTTGGAAGCGTTGCGTGAGGTTTGGGCAGACATTTCGGACAGCGACGACGAAGACGAGTTCCTCGTATGGCTCGATGCGACAGCGATCGCCGAAGCCGAAGAGGACAACGAGGATGCAGGCGCGCTGCTCGACACTTTCGACGGTATCCTGATCGCCGTATTACAGGAAGCAGAGCTGCTGCTAAGGCGCCGCTTGGCGACCGGAGAGATCGAGGGCGAACTGCAGAAAATCTGGCAGCGGACCTATGCGTATGTCGCGGCCAATGAAGAAGCGCGCCTTGCGCAGTACTGGCTCGCGCGGGGCCAAGCCATCGTCGCGCTGTATCCTGATCCCACCCGGCGGCGGCAACTCTATAAGACTAGCCTGGCACCGCGATCGGGCGAGATCCTGCTCGACCGCATCGAGGAGTTTCGCGGCGCCTTAATCGGCGGTCAGGACTATGCGTCACGACCGGCAGAGTCCCGTTTCAACTTCGTGCGCTCCATTATCGAAAAGTTGTCTGAGATCCCGGCGTTCCGAATCGGGCAGACACTGGGCCGGAAGAAGGCGTTCGACGACTGGGAGAAGCTACTTCGCTGGTGGCTCTTCAAGCCCAGCCTGTCGCGCCAACCGTCGGCGAAAGACTTGGGCAGCTGGTTCAAATTTGTTTCAGAGAACTTCATCTACAAGGGAAGCTGGGGTCTTGGCAGCATCATCGGCGTCCTGCTCGATCGCGATTCAACGGGGCAGCCTCTCGATGCGATGACTATCGACGACTGGCCGAGCAGCGGATTACCGTGGATCGCGTTCTGGTTGAAGGAGCTTATTAGCTGGGGCACGCTCGACCCTGTTGCGGCATACCTGCTGGCGCGAGGCGATGCCGTCGATCGGCCGAATGCGGAACGCGATGCGCTGGACTATTATGCCTCGCGCGGTGACGGCGTCGATCCCAACGAGATTTTGGATCCGCGATCGATCCGAGCCTGGATGGACGAACGCCGGCCAATTCGGCCGCCGCACACACCGCCCGGCGAACTGGCGATTGATGTGCGGCTCGCGCGACCCACGTCCGACTATCTGAACTTTAATATGAGCGTCTTGCCGCTGATGGCCAGCGACGGGATCGATTGGATCGATCCTGCCGGGTATGTCGTCGCAAACAGCGAATTGCCAGACGATTGGAGCGACCAAGGGGTTCGCTACCGCTTCGAGTTGTCGGTTGTCAGCAGTTCCGTGCTGGGTGAGCCGTACCTGCGCCACCGGGAGCTCTCAGCATGAATGGTGGCTCATCGCATCGTCAGGCGTCGCCTTCGATCGTGGCGATCGCGTGCTGGTTCAATTTGTTAGGTTACAGAAGCGCAATCGAAAAGGCCTGGTTCGAACCCATCCCTCCCAGGGCCACCCGACCACTAAAAGCCAGAAAGCGCAACAGGGTGAATATCTTAGCATGACTGACGAAAAGAGCGAATATGCGCTTGATCCGGCTTTCTGGCGCAACGGGCAAGCGCTCGGGTTCCCGGTCGATTTCGATCTAGTGCTGAAGCACCTCCGTCAGGACATGCGTGACGATTGGTACTTTGACTGCCTTCAGTATGACGACCTTTTCAACAATCCAGCCGACGCAAAGCGGATTATCATCTCGCTTTTGCAAGAATGGAACGGTGAGTACCGGGGTACGCGTAGCGTTGTTCGCAATATTCCAAAGAAAGGATACGGTGAGCGCTATGGTTTGGAAACCGATTTCTTCGATCGCTTCGTCTATCAGGCCATCTGCAGTTTTTTAATTCCGTTTTACGATCCACTCCTTGGTCATCGAGTACTAAGCTATCGGTTCGAGCCAGCTCCTCTCAATGCGAAGTATCTGTTCAAAAACAAAATCGACCGCTGGTTCACCTTCGAAGGCGTCACGCTTACCTTCCGTAAGTCGGGACGCTATCTATTGGTCACCGACCTAAGCAATTTCTTCGAGAATATTTCGCGCGCGCAGATCATCAAGGCTCTCGAGCAGGCAGTTCCGGATCTTGTGGCAGCCGGACCGGAGAAGCTGCAGATCCGTAACGCAATTGCCACTCTCGACCGGCTCCTAACGCAATGGACGTTCAGCCGCGACCACGGGCTGCCACAGAACCGTGATGCATCGGCCTTCCTCTCCAATATCCTGCTGTCGTTGGTGGACAAAGAAATGGTGAGGAAGGGCTACGATTACTATCGCTACGTCGATGACATCCGCATCATTGCCGACTCCGAACTGCACGCGCGGCGAGCCCTTCAGGACGTCATCCGGCAGTTGCGGACGGTCGGCCTCAATATCAACGCTAACAAGACAGAGATACTCGGGCCCGACGTTTCGAACGAAAAAGTAGCAGAGCACTTCCCATCACAGGACAGTTCCACCATCGCGATCAACCAGATGTGGCAATCCCGCAGTCGTCGAATCGTGACTAGGTCAGTAACGTATATCTTTGAGATTCTAAGCCGGTGCATTGCCGAGGGGGACTCGCAGTCGCGCACCTTCCGCTTTGCGGTAAACCGGGTGGCGAAGATCGTGGAGTCCGGACTTTTTGACGTGGGTGATGCGTTGTCGCTAAATCTCCTCGACGCACTGTCGCGCTCGCTGTCCGAGCATGCCGTTACGACTGATCAGTACTGCCGCTTGATCGCCACGCTTGACCGTGAGGGGCGCTGTCTGCCGGCCCTAGAGGCATTCCTGCTCGCAGAGGAAGGAGCGATCCACGACTGGCAGAATTATAACATCTGGATGCTGCTCGCCATGCGGCGGCACGGGTCCGACGATCTCGTTGCGCTCGCGGATCGCAAGCTGCGGGAGGACATGAAGTCTGGCGAGGCAGCAGCCATCCTGATCTGGCTCCGTTGCACAGGTGAGAAGGCACTGATCGAGAGGTGTTTGCAGGAGTTCGGGACGTTGCCCTACCAGAACGCCCGCTACCTCCTCATTGCCTCGTCAATCTTAGAAGAAGAGGCACGCCGTTCGCTATATGGCCGAGTGCCCGTCTGCCTGAAGGGAACGGGCCCCAGAGCGGAGCGCCACTCCAATGAAGGTGGTCTCCCGTTCGCCGTAAGGGAAAGCACGGATCTCCTGAACCTCGTTGACGAGGTTAGCAGCTATGATTGATCAGATTCCTCTCCTGCTGCTCTTCGTAAAGGACTTCACCGGGAGGGGAGCGGACGCTTTCTATTGGTTCCAGGACGGCCGACTTCAGGAGACCGATGCTGCGAGTGTCGTCTCATTTCAAGGCCCTATATTGTGCCATGACTTCTGGATGATCCGCGATGCACTGTTTGATAGTACGGGTACGCTGCCTGGTATAATCATCGACGTTGACGAACTTCGCATCGCGGTCAGCGGAATCCCAGAAGAACGGCTCTCCCGCGAGAAGCGCGACGTCACAGCACATCTGGGGCAGTACGGGGCCGCACAGGAGGTCTGTGACGCTTACCAGAAGATATTTAATAAGGGTGCTCCGTTCGACGAGGCGGTCGCAGCCAAGGCCGCAACGGCGATAGCGGCAATGTATCTTGACCTCCGCGAGCGTGCATCCGCCGACGGTGAGCTTGAGCGCTTTTTCTCAGTTGAGGTGCCCGTCTACCGGTTGCTCCAGCATTCGATGTCGGCTGGCATTTCACTTGATACCGCCGGACTTTCGAAAAAGCGTGCACAGGCAGAGCACGACTATTTCTTGGCACTTAAAGACTATTCTGCAAAACACGACATGCCGCTCGAAACGCCAAGCAGGCGTAACATCGAGGCCAAATTGATCAAGGAAGGCTTCGAATTGGATGAGGTTTCCGTCGAATACCTCCTCGAATTTGTGCCACATGATCGCGATTTCGGTGGCGATACCATGGCGCTTCTCGCGTTGGACACCACGCGCAAAGTGCTCGGCTCACTCACGCTGTCAACAGACGGCACGCGACCCATGGTGGACGTATTCGGTTCGCGCACGTCCCGTGTACAGCTTCGTAGTCCCAGCCTCCAGAACATCCCAAAACGATATCGGTCGATTGTAGCCGCTCACGGTGATGCGAAACTTTGTTACGTTGACTTCGATCAGTTCGAAGTAGGAATCATGGCAGCACTCTCAGGCGATGAGGAGCTCAAGCGGCTCTATGCGGCTGGCGACATGTATGAACTCTTCGCAACTACGTACTTGGGTCTTCGCGGCGCTCGCAAAGCTGCCAAGCAGTTGTTTCTGTCTTATGCTTACGGCATGAGCCGCAAGGCGCTTGTGGACGCCGCCGTATCTCTTGGAGTTGACAGGCAAAAGGCAAAGGAGGCGTTCCGGCGCTTCCAGCGATACGAAGAATGGAAGAAGGAAGTCTGGACCGAATTTCAGAGTGGCGGCCGGGTGACCACTATCCTGGGCAACCACTACCGGCGAGCCAACAAGGGACAACTCACAGGTAAAGAGCAGCGTTCAGCCGTCAGCCAAGTGGTCCAGGGCACTGCATCGTTGATATTCAAGCGGACCCTGCTAATGGTAGCATCCATCCGAGACACCAGAATCGTTTTGCCAATGCACGACGCTCTGCTGTTCGAGCATAAGCTCGCCGAAACGCCGGGCAAAGTCGTCGAGGCTTTTGAAAATGTTATGACCGATGTCCTCGGCGGACGGGTCGCCGGAAAAGCATCAATTGGCGACTTCGCTGAATATGAGCCAAACTCGGACGCTCCCAAGGTGAACGAAGTATGACGGGTTTAGATCGCTAGCCGCTTCAAGCCTGTCCTATCCTGAGTGCGCTCAACACCCTTCAGCAGTTCGTCCAGAATTTCCTTGGAGATCGTCATGCATGCTTCCTATCGATGAAGCATGGACCCGATGGGTCGTACACAAAAGGGCGGACACTCTCACGTCCGGGTTGGAATTACGCCGCGCTTGCCGCGCCGCATTTCCGTCAGTCCGCATTTTCGCCACCTGGATTGTTAGGCACCATTTGCAGTTGCGCGCCGTCTGAGCGTCGGCTTTTGAGCTTGTGCCGCGGCTGCCATGCCGCGGCGCAGGGGACCGCTTACCGCCCTTTACGTCGTTAGGGTGTGGTTGAAGGGACTTCTGTTCTCCAATCATGAATGAACCACTGCGCGTGGTGGGCTGCAGATCAGGCTTTGACCGTGACGTTTGCTACGGCGCTCGTGGACGACCGCAAGGGATCCCTCGGGTTTCGAGAGGCAAAGCTTGGCTGGTCACTGCGTGACGGGATGAAGACCGGAGGAAAGGCCTCCGGCGCCCCGTCGCGGAGGATATTGCGATGCCCAGACACAACAACGGTGCCGACCGGCTGACGCATTCTGCACGCGTTGGCGATGCTGCCGGTTCGCGGGCCGACACTTACGCGCGCGTCACGGCCGCCATCATTGCGGCAATCGAACACGGGGCAGGGGAGTGGCATGCACCGTGGTTTCACAACGGAAGCTGTGCCGCCCGGCCGACCAACGTGGCATCCGGCAGGCGTTACCGGGGCATCAACACCGTTGCGCTATGGGCCGCAGCCATGGTCTCCGGGTACAACAATGGCCTTTGGGGTACCTATCGGCAGTGGCAAGAGGCCGGGGCGCAGGTGCGCAAGGGCGAGCGCTCGACCACCATCGTCTTGTGGAAGCAGGTGTCCTCGTTCGACGAGGCCGGGGATACCGGCAAGGACGACATCGGCCGCGTGCGGATGTTTGCCCGCGCCTTTTCCGTGTTCAATGTCGACCAGGTGGACGGGTACGAGCGCCCTCCGACACACCTGCTGTCGGAGAACGAGCGTTTGGCGCAGGCAGAGGCCTTTGTCGCCAACCTGGGGATCACAACCGTGTTCGGAGGGCCGGACGCCTTTTATCGTCCCTCGTCGGATACGGTAGTCATGCCGGACTTCGGGTCGTTTCGGGACGCCCCGTCGTTCTATGGCGTCTGGCTGCATGAGCACGGTCACGCCTCCGGGGCAAAGCACAGGCTTGACCGCGATCTGTCGGGCCGGTTTGGCTCGGCGGCTTATGCGGCGGAAGAATGCTGCGTGGAGATCCTCAGTGGCCTCGTGCTTGCCGATCTCGGCATTGCCCACCATCCGCGTCCCGACCATGCCGCCTACCTTGCGTCGTGGTTGCGCGTCTTGGAGAACGACCCCCGCGCCCTGTTCACCGCCGCGGCCAAGGCCCAGCAGGCCGCCGACTGGATGCACGCGCAGCAGCCTGCCCCTCTGTCTTCCCGCGCACCCGATGAAACAGATGCGGGCCACCCTGGTTCTCCTGTTTTCACCGGCACGGTGTAGCAAGGTGTGCGCCTGGACGTGCCGGAGGATCACCCCCGTCCGACCACGCCGATATCGGTCCAACTCAGCCTGCGAGACGGGGGTCATCCAGCAGCCGGTGTCACGACCGCCCCCCGGTTCGACATGTCTTGCCTGAGCACGGTTTACAGCCGCCCGGCCTCGCGCCGGCTTCCCTCAGGAGACCTGCAGCCGTCCATCTGCATGGCCGGGAACGCGCCGGGTGAGGGCGTGGAGCTGTCTTCTCCCGGTCGCCGCGTGGGCCTGCTTCGAAGGTACGGCCGAAAACATCTCAGCGCAGCTGACGCGGCTCGTTGATCTCGTCCGCGTCCTGGGTGGCTTCGTGCACTTCCTCGCGAATGATTTTCCTGGTGATGTCATCGAGGTGGGACGTCAAGGCGCGGCTGAGCTCCTCGAATTCCGGCCATAGCGTCACGTGGACGAAACTGGCCGGGGCGCGGACCATGACGGTCTGGCGGTGCATGCGCGGATAGCGGAACGGCTTCATGCCGTAGCGCCGGCACAGGGCGATGAAGAGCTGACGTGACCAGGGATCGGTGATCGAGAACTTGAACTCCTCAGCCTGCTCCGTCCTGCTGATGGCCTCGAACTGGCGCCGAATGCGCTCCGCCGCGGCACCTGCCGCAGTTTTCTCCCCGGCGGTCGCAGCACCGGCATAAAGCGCCTCGATCTTGCGCAGCTTTTCGCGAAGACGTTCCTCGGAGGACAGGGCCATCAGTGGATCGTCGGCTTGGCGGTGGGCGTGGCCTCAAGCCTCTGGCGGCGGGCGCGAGTGCAGGACAGCACGGCCTCGTGGATCTCGGTTTCCATGATCCGGGTCAGCTCGCGCAGATGCTTGAAGGTCGTCTCGAGTTGGGTGCGGTCATCGGCCTTGGGGTTACGTGCCACAAGGTCGCAAATACCGGCCATCATGGCCCGCAACTCTTCGAGGTGACCGACAGCCTCATGCGCACGCTCGGGCAGATCGATGGCCTCCTGCCCGTTGAAGAGCCCTTCGAGAAAGCCGTCCAACTCCTCGAGGCGAATACGGGCGTAAAGGCCGAGATTGGCAGCGGTTGCGTCCAGGGGTGTGCGGGTGAGCCGGAAGGGCTGGCTGCGCTTCTGGTGCCGGGCCAACTCGTTCCACAAGCCCTGCACCAAGGCCTCGAGCAGGGTGTTGAACTCATCCATGCTGTCGAAGGGGGGAGTTCGCCACCCCACAGGTCCTTGATGATCTGCAAGGGCGAGACCGACATTCCGGGGGTGGCGATATTGCCCAGAAACCGTGTGCGCACAGCGTGAAACGGCACAGGGCATGCGTGCTTCACAAGCAAACCCTTTACGACTTTCTCCACTGGAACCTTGGCGGTCTTCTTCATGGCCGTCCCGAACATACACAGACAGGGGTGACCACCTTGAGGCAGCCGATCGAGGGTAGGTAGCCTCGCGATTTTCCATGGTTGCAAGGTCAGAGGCAAGCTCCACCTCAGCAGCACCCTTATCGTGACCGGCATTGGGAAGACCTGCATCGGTCCCTCTGGACTTGTTTTCGCAGAGCGTTGCTGGCGCCCATGACAAAGCCGCCCCGATCAGACCCCATCGTCGCCTCGCCTCGCCTGGTTGCTGGGGCAGGTGATGGATGAACAGGGGCTCGCGCCATCAGCATTGACCCCTGACGGTGAGCACGAGGCGGCACGCGCGGCACCTTCTGAAGGCACGATGCGTTCCTGGCGCGGCCGCCCGGTAGAGGCAAAGGAGGGCTGGGGGGATCGTGACGGGTTGGAAGCCAGGGAGAGAGGCTCCCCGGCGCCCGTCGCGGAGAACACGCCCATGGCCAAAGCCATATCCCCCATCACCCTCGCCTCGGCCCGCGACATTCCCTTTGACAAGCTGGTCCTCAGCCAGTCCAATGTCCGGCGCATCAAGGCTGGCGTCTCGGTCGAGGAGCTTGCCGCATCCGTTGCCCGGCGCGGCTTGATCCAGTCCCTCCATGTCCGTCCCGTTCTGGATGAGGACGGCGCGGAGACCGGCCTCTTCGAGGTGCCTGCCGGCGGCCGGCGCTTCCGTGCGCTTGAACTGCTGGTCAAGCAGAAGCGTCTGGCGAAGACCGCGCCCGTGCCCTGCATCGTCTCGGGGAGCGGGTCCGAGACGGATGTGCTCGTGGCCGAACTGTCCTTGGCCGAGAACATCGAGCGGGCGCCGCTCCATCCGCTCGATCAGTTCCGCGCCTTCCAGACCCTGCGCGAGGAGGGCATGACCGAAGAGGCCATCGCCGCGGCCTTTCTCGTCGACGCCAAGGTCGTCCGGCAGCGCCTGCGGCTGGCCGCGGTCTCGCCGGCGCTGCTCGAGGTCTACGGCGAGGACGCCATGACGCTCGAACAGCTGATGGCCTTTACCGTGACCGACGACCATGCGCGCCAGGAGCAGGTCTGGCAGGTGGTCAGGGACAGCTGGTCGAAGGAGCCCTACACTATCCGCCGCATGCTGACAGAGACCACGGTGCGGGCCTCCGACCGGCGCGCGCTCTTCGTGGGTGTTTCGGCCTACGAGGCGGCGGGCGGCATCGTGCTGCGCGATCTCTTCGAGACCGACGATGGTGGCTGGCTGCAGGACGTGGCCCTGCTCGACCGGCTGGTCGCGGAGAAGCTGAAGTGTGAGGCTGAGGCGATCGCCGCGGAAGGCTGGGCCTGGGTCGAGGTGGCCGTGAGCTTACCCTATGGCCACGACCGCGGGCTTCGGCAGATCGCCGGCACCACCATCGACCTGACCGACGAGGAGCGTGCCACCCGCGAGGCTTTGCGTGACGAATACGACCTGCTCGAGGCCGAGCATGCCGAGGCCGAAGAGCTGCCTAAGGATGTCGACCGGCGGCTAGGCGAGATCGAAGCGGCGCTCGAGGCTTATGAGCACAGGCCAGTGGTCTTTTCGCCCGAGCAGATGGCGCGCGCCGGGGTGTTTGTCAGCATAGGCACCGACGGCAGGTTGATGGTCGATCGTGGCCATGTACGTCCCGACGATGAGGACGGGCAAAGGACTGAAGACGGCGAGGCCGGGGGATTGCCCGATGCAACGGGCGGCATCACGCCCCACGTCGCCGGACAGCCCGCCGTCGTCACGATGACGGGTGAGCCAGGCACCGGCGAGGAAAGTGCCGAGGAGACCGACACCCTCAAGCCCTTGCCCGAGAGCCTGGTGGTTGAGCTGACCGCATATCGCACCTTGGCGTTGCGCGACGCCCTGGCCGCGCACCCGCATGTCGCGCTGACAGCCCTTCTGCACCGGCTGGTGCTGGACTGTTTTGTCAGCCGCGGCTGCGGCGCGGCCCTGGAGGCCTTTGTCCGGACCGTCTACTTTCCCGTGCAGGCCCCGGGTCTGGCTGACAGCCTGCCCGCGCAACAGATCGCTGCGCGCCATGCGGCATGGCAGGCAGACCTGCCCGATGCCGAGGATGACGACCGGCTTTGGACTTGGCTCGAGAACCTCGACGATGCAAGCCGACTGGCTCTGCTGGCCCACTGCGTCAGCTTCGGGGTCAATGCGCTTGTCGAGCGGCCGAACCCCTACAGTGGCACGGGTGTCAGTCAGCAGGGTCTTGAGCGGCGCCTCCGCGAGGCCGACCGGCTGGCCCGAGCGACGGGGCTCGATCTCGTGGAGGCGGGCTGGCGGCCCACGGTCGAGAGCTACCTTGGCCGTGTCACCAAGCCGCGCATCCTTGCGGCAGTGCGCGAAGGCGTAGGGGAGGCAGCGGCGCAGCGCATCGATCACCTGAAGAAACCCGACATGGCGCGGGAAGCCGAGCGGCTCCTGGCGGAGACCGGCTGGCTGCCCGAGCCGCTGCGGCTGCGGATTGCCGAAAGCGGGGCAACCAGCGACGAGAATGCCGGATCTGCTTCCCTGCCGACCGACCCGACCGGTGAGGCCAATAACGCGGAACCAGACGACACGGACGATCCCGCACGGGAGCCTCCGTCCGGAGCAGGGGAAGACGGCCCTGCCCGGGTCGAGGAGGACCATTCGCAGGGCATGGCCGCCGAATGAGGATGGGGGCCGGGGCGGCAACGGCCGCCCCGCATCCCGTCGTCCCTATGCCGCGACAGCTTGGTCGTGTCGCGCATTCGGCGCTCAAAAGCTGGTCCATGCTCGTCAGCGCCGGACGCAACCTGACGGCCCAATCCATCGTCCCCCGAGCAGCAAAGCCGAAGGCGGTCATCAAGCCGTAACGTCCTCTGTGCGGTCTGGCCTGGGGTCACGAGAGACAGAGGGTCGCCGGGGAAAGGCTGCGCCTGCCGGGGCTAGAGAGCGACATGGCGGGCGCATCCCCGTATCTCATAACCGGAGATCTCCGCCATGACCCTCACCGCACCCTCATTCTCCTCTGCCATGCCCGTTCCCGAGGAGCGCCGCATGGGCTTTCTGCCCCGGCTGTTCGGCGCCCGCCTTCTTCTCGTCGGCGAGCACACCGTCTTCGGCTTCATGGAAAGGCTGAGCCCGACAGACTACACCGGCGGCATGTGGGACTTCCTTGAGCGGGCAGGCGAGCCCCTTTATCTCGCCCCGACCTGCAAGCCCCGCTTCCACCTCGTCTGGGACGGCAACGGCTACGAGGGCGATGTGTCGGCCGATGCTGCCGGCATCATCGCCACGCTCTTTGCCTTCTCGCATCTGTCGTTCCGCCATGACGCTCCGGAACTCTCGGACGGCTTTGCCCGCCTTTACGCCCATGCCGCGGATCATCCCGAGGCCCGCGAGATTTTCCAGGCCATCGACTGATCCCTGCAAGCGCCCTGCCTTTCGGCGGGGCGCTTGTTTCGTGGTGGCTGCGCTGTGGCTGCAGAGAAGAGGGCCAGGAGGAGATCACCGGCTCACAGTGCCGATTGGACTGTTAGCAGGGTTTCCCGGTCGCGAATGGCTGATGGTCCACGTCCGCGCAGCAATAACCGCAATTGCGTCGGTCCCTTTTAAGGATTTTTTGCGCGGTCTGCCGTATTTCGACAAATCCCTGACCGGTATTCCGGGATGATCAGGGAAGACCCGCCTGAGATTGAAGCAACCGGAGGTCTCATGATGTTTGCACGGCGCTGAAAACAAAATGCCGCCCTCTCAGAATAGGGAGGAGAGCGTTGTTCTATCAGATTGCGAGGTCTGCGAGCGACTTTCCGGCTTCCAAGGCCTCTGCGATCCAGCCGGGCTTTCGCCCGCGGCCGGTCCAGGTCAGATCGGGGTTCTCCGGGTGACGGTATTTTGGTTCGGCCTTTCCCGCGCGGGCGGGCTTTGCACTCACCATGTCTTCCAGCGAGGCAAATCCCGCCGCCTTGGCGATCTCGGTCGCCTTGGTGATGGCTTCCTTGCGGCTGCGGCTTTCATAGCTCGTGATCGCGGCCGCGGATTTGCGGTTGATCTCCTTGAGCTGCTCCAATGTCAGCGTATTGTAGTCGATATCCATGGCCGGCCCTTTCTTTGCGGATTATGCCGCTTCGATACGCCACAACGACTATTCTGAAAAGCCAGCTTTTCGGATTGTGGGCAAGCCTGCAAAAGATGGCTGGCACGGATTTTGCTCCATTTGGACGGCGTATCGCAGACCCTGCCATTAAAGAGTATGCATCGGCTATATAGCCCCATTCACTATAAGATTGCCTGTCAAGACATTCGGCGTTTGGCAATCGCATGAAGCGGGGCCGCAAAACTGAACAAAATGGAGCCGCACTCTATTGAGCAGGACCAAGGCAATTTCCGGTCGGCTATTTCCCCGCTGCCGCGAAAGGCAAAGGCCAAACTTGGGTCGGATCAAAGCTTGCCGGTCGAGACCTGCGGCTGTGATCCGGGCGCTGACTTGCTGAAGAGACTTTCCTGTGCATACCGAGTCAACTATGCCTCCCATACATGGCGGAACAGATGACGGACAAGAGCGCGATCCGCGATGAACGCGTGGATGACTTGGCGCAAACCCTGGCGGACATGCTTGGCGTTGACAAGACGGAAGCCATGCGCCTCGCTCTCCAAAACGAGATCGAGCGTCTGCGGTCCACACCCACCATTGATGACCAGATTGCGACGCTGCGGGAGACGGTGAAGAACTACGGCCGCAAGTCGACGCGCATGGTGCACCCGTCAAAAAAGCGCTGAGGGTCATGCCAACGCTTCCGTCTGACCGCCTTGCGCGCTGTGCGCCCGGCGCCATCCGCTGTCACGGTGGACGCCGCCTCGTCACATGACTGCAGGTACTTGTCGCCGACCTGTGCCCTTGAAGCCCAAGACCCTGCTTCCGCCAGCAGACCAGGGGATGGCCATCGGGGAAGGCTGTGAGGGTGTGCCGCCCGGCCGTGGTGCGGTGATGGAGACGGCCGGCAAAGACAGAGGGGGGTCGGGGCAGGGGGTGAGCCGATGCGGTCGAGAGAGTGCCGCGAGCTCGTCTTTCCGCCCTCGGGAAAACGCCGCGACCGAGGGTCCGCGGTCCGGACCCCGGAGGAGGCAGATACCCCAGCACACAGGAGGTCCTCTGATGCCCCATCGTGACGCATCCGATCTGGCGATCCGTCTTGGCCGGGAGGCCGAGTCGGTCTGCCGCCATTACCTGTCGTCCGGCCATCGTGTCGGCAACTATTGGCTGGTGGGCGATGTGAGAAACACCCCCGGCCGCTCGATGTTCGTGCGCTTGGCAGGCCCGGAAACCGGCGGGGGTGCTGCGGGCCGCTGGTCCGATGCCGCCACAGGCGAGCACGGCGATCTGCTCGACCTCATCCGCGAAGCGGCCGGCCTTCTCGACTTCAAGGATGTGGCTGCCGAGGCACGCCGGTTTCTTGCGCTTCCCCATTCCGATCCGGCCTCGGTCCAGACAGCAGGTGGCGGGACATCTCGCCGGGCACCCGGCTCGCGGCAGGCGGCACGGCGGCTCTTCGCCATGGCCGAACCGATCGGCGGCACGCTCGCGGCAACCTATCTGGCCAACAGGGCAATCACCTGCCTTTCCTCCACGGGCGCGCTGCGCTTCCACCCCCGGTGCTACTACCGGCCGGACGGGCAGGCGCGCCCCGAAGCCCGCCCGGCGATGATTGCCGCTGTCACCGACCTTTCTGGCCGCCAGACCGGCGCGCATCGCACCTGGCTTGCCGCCGATGGGTTGGACAAGGCCCCGATCGCCACGCCGCGCCGGGCCATGGGGGAGCTTCTCGGCCACGGCGTCCGCTTCGGAGTAGCCGATGATGTGCTGGCCGTGGGCGAGGGCATCGAGACTGTGCTGTCGCCGCGCCAGGTACTTCCCGGCATGCCGATGCTGGCTGCGCTCTCGGCCGCCCATCTTGCCGCCGTGCTCTTCCCTCCCACGTTGCGCCGCCTTTATGTCCTGTGCGACCGTGACCCCGCCGGCAACAGAGCGCGCGACAGCCTTCTGGCCCGAGCGGCCAGCCTCGGCATCGAGGCGATTGCCCTTGTGCCCGTCGGAGGCGACTTCAATGACGACCTGCGGCACTTCGGGCTGCAAGCCCTGCAAGCGGCGCTGAAGGACGCGCTGCATCCTGACGACCGGCACCGTTTCCTGAAGGGGTGAGGGCAGGCTCGGGGGTGCAGGGGTGCCAGCCTCTGCCCTTTGGCCGGGTCCCTCCCTGTCCCGGTCACCTCTCCTTCACGCGCGGAGATCCGCGTTCCAGGCCTTCGAGGAGGGCAATCGGCGCACAGCCGGATCGGCCGGGCAATGGCGGCGGCCGACTATTTTCCGCCGCGTCCTGCGGACGCTTTGCATCGCGAAGCAAAATAGCCGGCCTTGGCCATCAAGGCCCTCGCGAGGCGCGAGGGCTGCCCGTCCGGCCCGCCCGTGCGCTGCGATGCCCGCGAAGGCCGCGAGAAACGCGCGCCCCGCCCCATCGAAGGAGAACGCGATGACACAGGATCCCGACGACCAGGCCCCCGAGCCGGTCCATACCGCCTCCCAGACCGACCACGTCCTGACCGAACTCCAGCTTTACGGCTGGCGCCCCTTTCAGGACGAGCCTGATCCCCGGCCGCTGCCCGAGGCCGATACCGTCTCCAGCGCCGTGTCCGACATCTTCGACGCCCTGGTGGCGAGCCTCAGTGACACCCGGCTCGAGCCCGATCTCGAGGAACTGCTCTGGGGCACCGTCAATCTCTTCCACCGTGCCGCGGCCCGCGTCGAGCGCGAACTCGACAGCAACGAACTGGCGCAGCGCCGCCTGCAGCGCGAGCAGGACGGCAGCGAGGTGAAGTCGGTTGAGCTCGAGCGCCTCACGGCCGAAGGGCAGACCCTGATCGAACGGCGCGCCGGCATGGAGCTCTTCCGCGACCTCGCCACCGAGGCCTTCGAGCACCACACCGGCAGTGCCTGGCGGCCACGCACCGGCTCGATGGTCAGCCACCGCCATCTCACGGCGGCGATGATCGACAGCCGCGACTTTCTGGCCGCCAAGCGCCGGGCCGAGACCGAGGTGATGCTGCCTGCCGGGCCAAAGGTGGCCCTGACCGGCGGCGCGGACTTCAACGACCACCGGCTGATCTGGGCCAGGCTCGATCAGGTCCATGCCAAGCACCCCGACATGGTGCTCCTGCATGGCGGCTCACCCAAGGGCGCGGAACTCATTGCATCCCGCTGGGCCGATCACCGCAAGGTGCCCCAGATCGCCTTCCGTCCCGACTGGACGAGGCACGGCAAGGCCGCACCCTTCAAGCGCAATGACGCGCTGCTCGATGTCCTGCCGGTCGGTGTCCTGGTCTTCCCCGGCACCGGCATCCAGGAGAACCTGGCTGACAAGGCCCGCAAGCTGGGCATCCCGGTGATGAAGATCGAGTGCGGCGCGTAAGCGCCGTTCTCTACAGCCCTCTGCCTGCCACGGCTTCGTTGTCGGACGCAGCCTGCTGCGCCGCTCTGCGGCGTGTGGTCCGGAAAAGCTCCGGTGGCGCGTGGAGCGCCGTGCAGGGGGGATTCGGACGAGCCGAACGCCCCCTGCAGGATGGCGCAGCGCCGGACCCGCACCGGGGCCGGAAGGGAAGGAAGAGGGGAACCGCCGGTTCCCCCGTCAACCGCAAAATGCGGCGCCCCAAGGGGGCACCCCCATCTTCCGCGCCGCCAAGCGGCGGCTTGTGCAGACGGGGCCCCCGACCCTTGGGGCTTGATTTTCCAGTTGCCGGGCCCCCCTCCCGCCCTCGCCGGGAGGCAGCCCAGGAAGGTGAGACGCGCCGGGGGCGCGGCTCGCCTTCCTGGCCCGCTCCCATTCTTGAAGAAGAGCAAGGCCGTGAGGTGATCGCCAGATCAGAAGGAGGGTTTTCTCATGACGCGCTATCAATGCATCTCCTGCGAGGCCACCCAGATCACGGCAGGCATCCGTCCAGACGCTTGCCGCCATTGCGCGGGGCCGGTCTTCGATCTCGACCGCTACGAGGCCGCATTGGCCGAGGCGCGGATCATCGGGGCGCAGAACGACGCCTTCCGGGCGGCCCTTGGGCAGACCGAATGGCAGGGCGAGACTCTGCGCGGCAGGGTGGTCGTGACGCGCGGGATCGTTGCCCGGGGCCCTGACTTCGTGGACGCGGCCCTCGACCGGGTGCGCACCGACGCGGCGGTCATGGACGATCATGGCACCGATGGCGTCCGCAGCTTCGGCATGCCGGATGTGCCGCACGGAGACGAGACCGTGCGCATCTACTGGAAGATCGACCTTTACGACACCGACGGGCTGATGGGACCGGAGGTGGAAAGCGATCCGGAGCAGACGATCCGCATCCTCACCGTCTGTCTGCCCGACGAATATTGATCTCGCATGGGCGGCTTCGAGACGAGGGGCCGCCCGAAGATCTAACAGGGCGTGCTGCTTCCCGTTCACTCCGGTCAGGCCGTCTCGTCCGGCTGTTGTCCTTCGTATCCGGGCACGATCGCCAGGTCCATGATGGCCTTGCCCGCTCTGAGCCGCATGGCCTCCTCATATTCGGGTGAGGCATAGCAGGCCACGGCTGCATCAAGGCTCGGAAACTCGATCACCACCACGCGGGAGCGGGGGTTGCCTTCCGAGACCTCGCTCTTGGAGCCGCGCGTCAGGAAACGCCCGCCATACTTGCGAAAGGCCTTGCCGTTCTCTGCGATGTAATCCTTGTAGCCCTCCGGGTCGGTCACATCGGCAAATGCGACCCAATAGCCCTTCGTCATGATCATGGCCCTTCCTTGCTTTGCGCCCAGCATAGGGAAGACGCGAGCACAACGCGACCGGCGAGATGCTCAATCGCACACTGCCCCATGACCCGTTCCCGCAGTGTGACGACGACGGCTTGGAGATAGGGTCCTCGCAGAATAGGGACAGGTCCGTCCCGCCTGTCGCCTGTGCAACGCGTGCAGTCCCCCGGGCCCGGCCGAGCCGTCGCCTCGGACGTGGCCGCAGCAGGTTTGCTCTGCCGGCCCCCGATCAGAAATCTCTTGCTGCGCGGCTGAGCGCTATGCCAAGCAAGGTCTTGTTGTGCAGCGGAGAGGGACAATGGCGCGCGGGACAGTCAAGTGGTTCAACACCGACAAGGGATATGGCTTCATTGAGCCGGAGGCCGGAGGCGGGGATGTGTTTGTCCATATCACGGCCGTTCAGCGCGCCGGACTGGACACGCTGCGGGATGGGCAGAAAGTCTCCTTTGAGCTGGAAACCGGCCGCAACGGCAAGACAAGCGCGGTCGATCTGCAGGCCGTCTGAGACGACGAGGCGGTCGCCGCCCTGCCGCAAACGTGCTGCGGGTGCGGACCTCTTCACAAGATCGGTCGGCACCATCCGGTCCTCTTAACGGCTCCTTAACCGGGTCTGCCTTATGCAAATAGCGCATAAGAGGATCGGGCATGAGCTACCGGATCACCACCTACAGCGCCTTGCAGGCCAACCTGTCGGCGGCCAACACGGCCGTGATGCTGTGTCGGGCCAACATCGGTCGGCTGCCAATGTCCAGCCAAGAGCGTGAGGAGACGATCGATCGGATCAGAAAGCAGATCGGCGAATTGGAGACGCTCATCCTGGAGCTTGAAGGACCCGGCCGCAAGCGCGCCGCACCCTTCATCCGGACGCGGATCAGAAAGGCACCACCGCCCCGCCGGGCCAGCACCCTGTCGGACAACAGGACGTAACAGCGGATCCCGATAACAAGGACCCAGGCGAAGGCGCGCCCGTGCTTCACGAAAGGGTCCCGGAGATCTTTCCCGCCTCCGACACCGATGGCACCACGCCTCACGGATGGGGGATCTCTCAGCCGGGCGGGAACACTCTGAAACCAACCACACACACCCGCTCGGCTGATAAGACCTTTATGTCTGCGTCGGGCCTCAGGAGATAGTTGTTCTTTCGGGCAGGGGGGCAGTGCTCTTTAGCAATGGCTCCTGGAGGCTGCGGCTCACCCGCTGTGACCTATTGCCCGAGCCCTCTGTTCAGCAGGGACCCGCCGGGGTAGAGCAGTGCGGTCAGGTCGAGCGGCGAAGCCGAGAAGCGCAGCTTAGGTCGGCCTCGGCCGTGACCAAGCCATCGGGCGGACGACCTCCTGAGAAGCTGTCAGACGCTCCTGACGGTGTGGGGGTGATCTCCTCTCTGTGCGGGACAAAACCCGTGACAGATCCCGTAAATTGTGGCATGCTGAAAAGGGTGTAGGCATGGCAGGAAATGCGCGATGTCTACACCAGTGGACAGGAGCGCCCATGGCCCTTCGAGACACGACCCCGCCCCCGGCAGACACAGCGCGCCCTGGCGATGATGGGCGGTTGACCGCGAAGCCGCGCCGCCAATCCAAGCCGGCCGCGACGCCGGGTACCAGCCAGCCTCGGCGCAGCCGGGAGACCGCCACCACGGAGGGCAAGCCCGTCTCGGCGCGGCTGTCGCCTGCCGAGAGGGAGGCGCTCGAGACCCTGAAGGCGTGCCATGGCCTCGGCTCGAACTCGGATGCGCTCCGCGCCCTGGTGCGCTCTGCCTCGGGGATGCTGGAGGCGGAGCCGGCCACAGCCGCCGGGCTGGAGGCGATCCGGGCCGAGCTGCACGGGATCGGCGTCGCCGTGAACGCGATCGCCCTGGCGGCGGGCCAGGGCCGGATCGATCCACGTCCCGAGCACTGGGCGGCGCTCAGTGCCTTGCGGCAGGCCTTGCCGGAGATGCGCTCCTATCTGCGGGCGGTGGTGGACGAGCAGCGTCGGCGCGGCATCCGGCTGTTTGCCGAGTTCAGGGAGGCGGAGAATGGCGGGCCTCGCGGATGACCTGATCGGCGAGATCCGGCTGCGCCGCGCCGGCGGCCGCGTGGCCCGGGACAGCGGGTTCGGCAAGGCGCGGGGACGCCGGTCCGGGGCAGGGGGGTCGTCCTTCTCGGCGCGAGCCCGCAATCTGTGGCGGGTCGGCCAGGGCTCGAACGCCGCGGTGCTGAAGAAGATCGCCCGCGGCGGCACGCTAACGCCGGGCCGGCTCAAGGCCCAGCTCCGGTATCTCTTCACGAAGTCCGAGGCCGTGTTCGGCAACACCATCGGGCTTGATCCCGACGCGGAGGTGCTCTCGGCCGATCAGCGCCGCGCCATCGCGCTCGACTGGTCGGACGGCTGGCGGGGCGATCCGAAGAACGGCCACACCACGCATCTGCTGATCTCCTTCCCCTATGACCTTTCCCCCAAGAAGGCGCTGCGCATTGCCGAAGCCTGGGCCTTCGAGATGTTCCAGTCAGGCACTCATATGCAGGATGAATGGGCCTATGTGGCGGCACTGCATACCGACCGCTCGCATCCGCATGTGCATATCGTGGTGAACAACCGCGGGCTCGAGGAGGGCACCTGGTTCTTCATGGCAAGGGAGCATGCCTTCAACCTCGCCACCATGAAGGAGCGGCTGGTCGAGATCGCGGGCGGGATGGGCGTGGAGCTCGATGCCTCCTCGCGGCTCGAGCGGGGCATCCTGACCTATGGGCCCACCCGCGCCGAGATCGAGGGCGCCGCGCGCGAGCATCGTCCGGTGCGCGAGCGGGCGCTGCACGGACCCGCCCTTGAGGAAGGGCTGGCGGTGGTCACGCGCAGCGCCGCCACGCTGCGGCTGCTGGCGGGGATCGCCAGCCTCGCCCGGCTCAAGGAGGTGAAGCTGCGCATGGAACGGGCCGCCGCGATCCTGGAGGCAGGCGGCATCGTGAGTTCGAAAACCCTGGAGGGTGAGATGATGGATGTGCAGAACACGGACGCGCCGCGGACCCGGCAGGATCTGGACCGAGTCTTCTCGGGCTGGCTCGATCGGGTCGAAGGCGAGATCGCCACGCTGGGACCCAAGGACCGGCGCAGGATGCGCATTGAGCTGGCCAAGGTCACGACCGCGATCCTGCGCGACCTTGGCGATGCGCGCGGGGCCGAACTGGTGATGGAGCCGCCGCGCTCGACGCTTTACCGGACCGAACTGGACGGGGACGCCATCACCCGGGGCAGCGCGACACGGGTGCTGAGCGGAGAGACCACCCGCGAGATCCGCGCGGCAGTCGTGGCGGCGGCCGAGGCGGTGGGCATCGAGCGCGGCGCAATGGAGCGGCGGCTCGAGCATCGCGCCGCGAATGCCTGGCAGGAGCGGGAATGGGTCAAGGCGGACCTCAGGGCCGTCGCGGCCGCGCAAGGGCTCGATCTGGAGGACGCCAAGGGGCGCGCGCAGGCCGCAGATCTTCTGGACCGCTTCCATGCCCGGGCCACGACGATCCTGGACGGGGCCCTGGGGATCGGTGCGATCGAAAGGACCGCCCACCAGCAAGACGACGACCGCCTGGTCCGCACCCTGGAGACGCTGGCCACGGTGCACCACCGGCACGGCCGGGTGGAGTTCGAGCGGGAGGATCATGCCGAGCGCTTTGCCACTGACCTGAAGGAGCGCTACGGCGAGACGATCATGGCGCAGATCGCCAGGGGTGACACCTCGGCACTAGCCGCCGACTTTCCCGAGGCAGGCTCACGGCGCGAGATTGCCCGCGCCCTGGTGGCAGCCGCCGAGAGCCACGAAAGCATGGGGCTGTCCCGGCGGCAGGCGGAGATCGCCAGGGAACGGCTGAACGAGCATCCCCGCGAGCAGGCACCGCACGAGCTTGTCCGCAAGGAGCACGATCTGGATTTGTAAGGGCGGCAAGCGGCGTTTGACCGGTCGGAACGTGCCTGACGACGCTGTCGTTTGCGCCACGACCTAGAGTCCAAGAAAGTAACTCATGTCATCGACCAAAAGTGTGACTTGATAACTGTTATGAAACTTGCCACCTTGGTTCCAGCATAAGGAGCAGGACATGCTGAGTGCCGAACTTGGACCGAAGCTTGAAAGCTATGTGGCGGAGCTTGTCGAAAGCGGCCGCTACAACTCGAAAAGCGAGGTCGTGCGCGAGGGCATCCGCCTGATCCAGGAGCGCGAGATGCGCTTGGCCGTGCTGGACCAGGCTTTGGCGCGTGGTATGGCCGATGCCGACGCAGGGCGGATGCGGCCTGCTGCGGACGTGGCGGCGCGGCTGACAGCCAGATACGAGGCATGGCCGCGCGACACGGAATGATCGTCGAGATCACCGCCACGGCCGAGGCGGACCTGGAGGGGATCGGCGACTATATCGCGCGCGACAATCCTGCCCGCGCCGTGACCTTCATCCGGGAGCTTTACCAGTGCTGCATGGACCTGGCGGAGATGCCGCTGGCATGGCCGATCGTGCCCCGCCATGAGCGCCACGGCATTCGGCGCCGGGTGCATGGGCGCTATCTGATCTTTTATCGCGTCACCCCTGAGCGGATCACGATCCTGCATGTCGTGAACGGCGCCATGGACATCGAGGCGATCCTGTTCCCGGACGGGTGACGCCGCGGGGCAGCAATCCCAAGCCGGATCGAAGCCCCCCAGGACACCGGCATCGTGGCCCTGCTCACGACGGGTCGATCTCTGCGGCAGCGGCTTTCGTTTCCCGCAGCTGGCGATCGAAATCGTCCATCCCGGCCTGTACTGCTGCAACAACGTCATTGCCCACGACAACGGAACCCGCCGAGACTTCCGGCTCTCCCAGGACTGTCTGCGCCAGATGCGCCGTCGACACCGCAGGCTTCGTCGCAGGATGGGAAGGCCGTGCCGGAGAATAGACAACCCGGGCATCGCGCAGCGCGGCCACCTCCGCCCGGAGGGTGTCGAGTTCGTCCCGCAGGGGATCGGGATAGGGCAGCGGTCCCTTCTGGGCATCGACAAGGGACTTGAACCGGACGTCCTCATAATAGACGATCCGGTCGGCCAAAATGGGGTTCTGCCGCTCGGGGATCAGGATGACCTTGTCCGGGGCGAGCCTGCGGATCTCGTCGGCCGTCATCAGCGGACGCTCCTCGTTGCGCCGCGAGACTGACCGTTTCAGCAAACCCTTGCCGTCCTGCGAGTAGCTGTCGCTCAGCGCCAGCCGGGTGGTCTTGCCCAGGGCCTCGGCCACCTCGCCGGCGGTCTTTTTCTCGTTGGGGGCGATATAGAGCTTCATCCCGGCGGCGGCCTCGATCGAGAGCCGCTCGTTCTCGGAGTAGATGCTTTCCAGCCCCGGCACCGACTGGGTGATGATCGACACCCGCGCGCCATGACCGGCAAGCTGCTTCAGCGATTGCACGATAATCGGCATGGGGCCAAGCTGGTCGAACTCGTCGAGGATGATCTGCACCGGCCAGGGCTCGAGCTTCGGGTCGGGGATGCGCGCCCGCATGGTGGCGATCAGTTCGCCGAACATCAGCCGCAAGAGGGGTGCCAGCGTCGGAATGTCGTCGGAATTGGCGACGACATAGATCGCATGCGGGCTGCGGCGGATGTCGTTCCAGGAAAAGTCGTTGACCGCCGTGACCTTGTCGATGCGCGGGTTCAGCCACAATCCCAGGCCCGCCCCGTCAAGGACCGAGACATAGGAAGACAGCGTCCGGTCCGAGTAGCCCGAGAAGTTCAGAAAGATCGTGGCCGAAGGGGCGTGGCGCGTCTCGCCCGCAAGCCTGCGAAAGGCGATCTCCTTGTTGGCGGTATCGAAAAGAAGACGGGCGATGGCGCCGATGCTGGCCGTGCCACGCTCGAGGGCCAGCATCCCGGCAGCCACAAAAAGCTGCCGCGCGCCTACGACGAAGTCCGACGCGCCGCCCTTCTCGGTCTTCGGGATCAGGAAATAGCTGGCGAGCTTCGAAAGTTCGGTAAAGCGTTGATCGGTGTCAGCGATGCGGGCGATCCGCTCAAGGGGATTGTAGCGGTGCGTCGGATGTTCGAAGTCGAAGGGCGCGATGCGAAACACCCGATCGCCCCCGCCTTGCCGGTGCCGGGCGGTCGCTTCGAAGATCTCGCCCTTGACGTCCATGATGACGCAGGAGCCGGGAAACAGGAGTGTGTTCGGGATGACATAGCCTACCCCCTTGCCCGAGCGGGTCGGCGCGGCCACCAGGGCATGCGGGAACCTGTCATAGCTGCCGCAGACGAAGCGGCCTGTCCTGTGCGGTCTGCCGAACTTGCCGAACACCAGGCCCGCGCCCAGGGGTTGCACGAGCCCGCTGCGCCGCACCTCGCGGCGGCTCTGGAAATGCGCCTTGCCGTAGGTTGTCAGCCGCCGGGAAACGGATAGGACCGCCCCGAGGCTTCCCAGCAGCACTGCGCCCGCCAGCACGATCCCATAGGCCGATCGCCACGGCTCCCGTCCCGCCGCCCGCAGGCCCGGAAAATCGGTGAGGAGCACGAAGGGGTGGCCGGCATTGGGGTTCATGCCCGATTGCCACTGCAGCCACAGGCCACCGATCATCACGCCGACAAAGGCTCCGGTGATCAGGCCGGTCGGGACCGCAACGCTCAGGCGGGTCATGGCCTTTCTCCATCGAGCCCCGGAAACCACGTCTCCAGGATGCCTCGCTCGGTGCCGATCCGGCCGGTCTGCACGATCACGTCGATGGACCCGAGAACGTAGTCGCGGATCTCGGACAGCGTCAACGGCATGCCCGCGCGCATGACCAGGAAGGCGAGCCTGTTGACGGCCTTTCGCGCGCTTGTGGCATGAATGGTCGTGAAGCTGCCCTCGTGCCCGGTGTTGATGACCTCGAGGAAGGTGACCGCCTCTACGCCGCGGAGCTCGCCCAGGATGATCCGGTCGGGACGCAGGCGCAGGGTCATCTCCAGGAGCTTGTCGGCAGAGCGCGTGGAGGCCTCATTCCGTTCGGCGATCAGGCTGACCATGTTCTCCTGGCCGGGAAGCAGTTCGGCCGCATCCTCGATCAGCGCAAGCCGGTGCTCGTCTTCTACCATCCACAAGAGGCGCCGGGCGAGTTCGGTCTTGCCCGATGAGGTGCCCCCAGAGATCACGAGGTTCATGCGGGATTGAACGCAGGCCCGCAGGAACGCGTCTGGATCGTCGCCTTCCGTTGCCAGATCGCGGATGGCGCGCAGCTGTTGGAGCCGTTCCGCCTCCAGCGACACGGTCTGGTCGCGAAAAAAGCGGAAGTGACGGGGCGCAGTGCCGGCTCCCCTGCGGCGGAACACCCGAACCGAGATCACCGTGCCCCCTGCGGAGGCGGGCGGAATGATGGCCTGGCAGCGCAGGGCGGCTCCGGCAACCTCGACAGTGGTCGAGATTGCGGGCTGGCTGTCGGTCAGGGTCAGGCGCTGCTTGTTGGCGATCAGACCCGCCAGATCCCTGACCTCGACGGGCGGGAGGATGATCCCGGCCAAGGACATATGACTGTCGCCTGCGCGCTCGACCCAGACCCGGCCGTCGGCGTTGATGGCGATCTCGATGGTGGCCTCGTCGCCGATTAAGGGCTGCAGGATGCCAAGCCGGGTTTCCAGGTGGCCCACCTCCGTCATGGGAGCATTTCCAGGTCGGCGTTCACCATGACCATGATCACGGCGCCCTGATCGACGCTGATCGTGGCAGGGATGTCGATGTAGTCCTTGATCACCCCGCCGATCGCATCGCTGGCGTTGCTGCCGATGGCCTCAGCAGTGTCGCGGGCGATCCCGTCATCGCTGTCCTCCTCGACAGCGGCCGCCAGCACTGCGGGGGCGGCGCCGATGATCGACACGGCTGCCGCCGCCGAGAAGCGCGCCAGGGTGCGGGTGTTAACCCGGCCCGTCACGCCAGCCCGGCCGACGCGGTCCGTCCCGTAGGCGGCGAGGTCGACCGATTGCCCGTCCGGCGTCACCACCCGGTCCCAGGCCACCATGATCCGCCGCTGGCCTTTCTC
The DNA here is from genome assembly GCF_030846195.1 of Paracoccus yibinensis. Taxonomy (GTDB): domain Bacteria; phylum Pseudomonadota; class Alphaproteobacteria; order Rhodobacterales; family Rhodobacteraceae; genus Paracoccus; species Paracoccus yibinensis. Next base: position 38,464 of record NZ_JAVCWH010000010.1, on the reverse strand, counting down.
GATGGACGAGCTGTAGCGGCCAAACAGCCGCGAGCCGCGCGGGATCAGGACACTGGCCATGTCCATCGACCAGACATCATAGCTGACGGTGGCCGCGACATTGCCTTCGAGCTGGCTGGAGATGGCGTTGGCGAGCGTCGCCTCGATGAGTGTGCCCTGGACCACGGTGCGCGAAGGCTCGGAGATGACCTTCGCCTGGACAGCCTCGGACTGGCCCGCACGCCGGAACCGTTCGGCGGCGTCAGACCGCTCGTCGGTGCCGCTCGCCTCGCTGTCTTCCCCTGTCCCGCCGCCGCCTGACCGGTATGCCACCATCGCCGACTGCGTGCGGGCTTGCAGCAGGGCTTCCTCTTCGGCCCGGCGCGCTTCCATCTCTGCCCGGCGCCGCTCCAGCTCTGCCAGACGCTGCGCTTCCAGGTCGGCCTGCACCTGCGTCTGGCTGGCCAGTTCGGCAGCAAGGTCCAGATCGGATTGCAGGCGCAGGTTCTCGCGGGTCAGCTCATCCAGCGCCTGGTCCTTGCCGGCCATGTCGCCCTTCAGCTGGTCCAGTTCCGCGCGCAGGGCGTCAAGCTCTTCGGATGACGTCGTCGGGTTGGCCCGCGCCGCAGCAAGCTCTGCCCTGGCTGCCGCGAGATCGGCCCTGGCCTGCTCCAGGGCTGCGCGTGCTGCCGCTAACTCAGCCTGGGCCTGCGGATCGGCGACCGTGCGCACAACGCTGCGCGTGTCCGGCAGGGCCAACGCAGGGTTCGGCTCGCTCTCGGTCAACGTAAAGCCGTCAAGCCCGGTGTCGTCCTGGAACTCGCGAACATCCGAGGTCGGCAAGGGGAAGGGAGCCGGATCTCCGGATGGGACAACCGTTGCCACATAGGCGCCCCCGGCAAGTCCGGCCGCCAGCATCCCCGCAGGCAGCGCCAGGCGTCGCCACAGGGGCGGCCTGGCTGCCGGTGGCTTCATCCGGCGCAGCCGTTCTTCCAGGGGATCGGCTTCCGCCATCAGCGCGTCCTCTGCCCGGCACCAGGCTTCGTGCCCTCCACGCAGACATGGGCATCGCCATAGCGCAGCACCCAGCGTTCCGAGCGCGCGCCCACGGTGATGACGGTGCCGTTCACACTGGTGTTGACGCTGTACTCCCGGCCTTTTGCATCGGCCCGGAAGACCGACGGGATCGGCGCGCCCGGCGGGATCTGGAACAGTGTGCGCTTGCCGTCATCCGAGATCCCGATCGGCGCGAACTCCGCGGCACCCCTGCGACTCAGGACGCGGTAGGTCATCGGCACCTCCGCCGGGATTGCCGCCGCCGCGGCCGCGCCGCGGGACCGCGATCCGCCGCTGCCCGGCACGGTGAACTTCACCGACCAGTTGGGCGTGGCTCGCGACGACTCCACGGCATGGATGAAGTAGAAGCGCCGGTTGGTCTCGACCGTCAGGTTGGTGCTGACGCCCTCGAGCACCGGCTTGACGGTGAAGACGTTGGAGCCTTCGAGCTTCTCGACTTGAAAGGCCTCGCTGTCGCCAATGGCAATCGAGCGGATGGTCTCGCCATCGCCAAGCTCGACCAGGGTGACGTTCCGGACCCGGGTGTTGATGGTATATACCTGCCCCTCCTGGAAGGTGGCATAGGTCAGGCGGCTGTCATTTCCACCCGCGCGGGGGCGCGCTTCGGCAAGGGCCAGGGCGGGCAGGGACAGCGCGAGCAGCGCGACGATCGTGACGGAGCGGATCATGGCCTGACCTCCATATCCTGGGCATCAAGGCTTTCGGCCGTGATGCGGTAATCGGTGACGGTGAAGCCGAAGGGGTTTTCCCAAACGAGCTCCACCGCACTCGCGGTCGTCGGCTCGAAGACGTAGCGGACCGTGGCATAGAACTTGCCGATCCGGTCCGGCTCTCCGGGCTTCTCGAGGCGCTTGGTGAAGCGGACCTGGGCGGTGTTCTCGGCGACCGGCGTGATCGAGAGCACATCCACGACGACCTTGCCGCTCGCACCATAGATCAGCGGCGGATAGTTCGGATTAGCCTTGTCCCATTGTGCCTTCAGCGCGGCCTGTACGCGGGTCGTGGACATGCGGTAGACCTTGAGGATGCGGGCCTCGTTGTCGGCCTCGTCATAGGTCTCGCGGTTCTTGACGTAGTTGTAGAGGAGCGACTGTTCGACAGCGGCGCCTTGCTCGACACCGGCCGCCTCGATCCGCACCGCGCGCTCGGCCAGGCCCGTGTCCTTGTCGACGATAGCGAGGAAGGCCTGTGTTTCCTTCAGGGGCAGCGTCAGCCCTGCGAGGGCGACTCCGCCGAGGCCCACCAGAACCCCGCCGATGGCCACGCCCCAGGCCAGCCGCTCGCGCCGGCGGACACCGAAGATCAGTTCGGTTTCCAGGATCGTCCTGCTGTCAGCCTCGCCGTCCTTCATGGCCTTCTCCAAAGCTCGGGCGCCTCATGCGCCGGTGTCACCCTTGCCTTGCATGATGTTGATGCCGCGCAGCTTGGCGCGCAGATCGGCGCCCCGTTCTGTCCAGGCTCGCTGGCGGGCACGCTCCGCACGGGGCGGGGTCATGCCGGTCGTGAAGCCGGATTTGAACGCCTCGGCATTGGATTTTGCGCGGTCGAAAGCCCATCCGCCTGTCATCGTCATTGGCTTTGCAACCAAGCGCAGCGCTTCAGGCGCAAAGTTGGCCAGATTGAAGCTGCCGGTGATGTTGGCCGCCGCCGTCGGGATCGCCAGAAGCGCGAAGATGCCCACGAAGGTGACGCAGAGAAAGCCGAGGATCATAGAGAAGTCCCGAACATCTCCTTGAGGTGTGAACTGAGCATCGGCCATCGAGACGACAGCACCAATTACGGCGGCGGCGGCGATGGGGTACATCAGATAGCCTACGAACGAGGTCAGCCAGGCCTCGAAGAGGGACTTGGTGCGCTCGAACAGGGTGGCGATCATTGCCAAAGGTGCGACCCCCAGAAGGAAGGCGATCATGATCTTCGAGAAGCCGACAATCAGGACATAAGCCGCCATCAGGATCGACAGAATGATGAAGAGAAGCCCGGCAACCAGGCCGCGTGTGATGGAACTGACGGATCGGGCGGCACCGTCCGCCACATCGGACATCTGCACAGCGAACTGATCCATGGCAGAGGCGGGTGTCGCAGCAGCCCCATCGAAGAAGCTCATGGCAAGGCTGCCCGCGCCTGAGGATAACGCATCATAGATCGCGCCGAAGTTGGCCCAGGACCGGACGAAGAGGAACACCAGCACAATCCGTGACACGACCTGCCAGGCGTCGCGCGTGGACAGCCGATAAGCCCCGAGCGCCATGTTGACACCAACAAGCGCGATCAGCAGCGTGGTCACGATCGTCAGCATGGGGTCGAGGGCATCGGCTGTTGAGGTGAAGTATCTCTCACCGACGTCGAGAACCGTTGCGTCTAAATCGCCCAGGATATCTTCGACAAGGGCCATCAGTATTCCCCGCACATTGCGTCGATGATCTTGATCTGCCGTTCATAAGCTTTGTAGAAATCGCGGGTGTGATCCGGTGTGAGGACGTCCACGTCCAGTTGCTCGCGCAACCGCTCCGCAAACAGAGCCACGGTTTCATGCGGGATGATTTTAGCCGCACAAGTGCAATCTTTTTTCGCGATCACATTCGTTACGGAGAGATAAGCTGAAATGTCGCGGTAAGCTCTGTTCCCCCTCTTTCCTGGAGATCTCAGGTTGGCATTCATTTCCGGCGTGGGTTCACAGGTCCGATTGGGCTGGTTCTGATCTGCACTCGGCACCCGTTCGACACTGGACACGTCCACATCGGATGACAGGTCGAGGTTCAGGAAATCCTCCTCGGCTTTCCGTTCCGCCTCGCTCATTTCGGCCTGTTGGTCCAAGAGTTCCTGCAGTTCCGGCTCGGGGAGGTCAGGAGGCGCTCCGGAGGTTTGCGCCGGGCCCATCGTGCCAATGCCCAGGATCACCAGCCCGCTCAGCAATGCCGTCCGTCTCATGGTCAGTCCTCCAGCTTCATGCGCAGGTACCTTTCCTCGTCGGCCGCGGTTGCCGCGTCCATGACGCCCATGTTACCCTGACCGACCGTCTGGATCGCCTCCATCGACCAGACATTGGCAAGCGCAATGCCAAGCTCGGCGGTGACCCGCGTGTTGAGATCGATGGCTTCCTTCAGCCCGGCCGTGTCAGGGATGGTCTGCACGAGACCATCGAGCCGCGTCAGGCTGTCCGTCGCCGCCTGTGCCGAGCTTTCCGCGGCCACGCTCATGAAGGCATTGACGTTTGCGGACTGCCCGATCCTGGCCGCTGTGTGGTCCTCGCTGCTGGCCAGCGTGTCGACGCGCTCCCGCGTGAGGCCCGCGGTTGCAAAGGTGCCGTCCACATGACCCGTGACGGTGCGCCCGCTGCCCAGGACATCGCCCGAGGCCAGCACGCGGGTCCAGTCGCCCATGCGCGCGGCCTCGACCGAGGTAGTCAGGTCCGAGAACCCAGGCAGGATGTCTCGGAGGAAGCTCTCGGGATCGACGCCGAGGTCGGCCAGGGTGAGCCCATCGCGCAAGGCGCGGATCTGGTCCTGCAGCAGCACGATCTGCTGGAGAAGCTGTGTCGTCTGCTCGTCGAGCTTGAGGTTCTGGGCGATCTGCTCCTTCAACTGCAGCTTTGCCTCGGTCAGCTGTTCGGCGAGCTTGGCCAGGCTTGTTGCGTCAATGGTGGGCACGCCTTGTCCGCCGGCGGGCAGGGCCAGGACGCCGGACAGGGCGCCGAGTGCGAGTGCTTTCGAGATCCGTCTCATCCGTCGATCCTCATGTTCAGGTAGTCCTCGTCGCGCGCATAGGCCTCGAGGAGCAGCGCGGTGCGGGCGGCCTCGACCTTGCGCTTCACCGCCTGCAGCCGGGTCAGGATCACCGCCATGCGCGCCACCTCGACGCGGGCATAGGTGTTGAGATCCATGGCGGCCTTGGCAGACCGGGTCGCCTCGACCTGCCGCAGGATGTCCTTCAGCCGGGTCATGGAGCCCGCCATGGTATTCAGGCTGACCGCGGCATAGCCCCCGGCCGCGTCCGAGACGTTCGAGGCTTCGGCGATCACCATGTCGCGCGGATCAAGCGTGCCGATGGTTTGCGGATCGCCGCCCATGCGCGCCGCATAGCGGTTGTAGTAGCCGGTGATCTTCGCGACGTAGGTCTGGGTCTCCGTGTAGGGCGGGATGCCGCCATATCTCGAGACGGCGCCGGGTCCCGCATTGTAGGCGGCGAGCGCCAGCGGCATGGTCCCGAACATGCCGAGGCCCTTCAGGAGATAGCGCGCGCCGCCATCGAGCTGGGTGCGGGGATCCTGGCGGCTGCCATTGTCGGGAATGCCAAGCTCGGTAAAGGTGCCCGGCATGATCTGGGTCAGCCCGAAGGCGCCCACAGGGCTGCGGGCGCCGATGGAGAAGTTCGACTCCTGCTTGACGAGCGCCTGCAGCCAGCAGCGGAACTCGACCGCATCGATGCCCGCCCGCGCCAGCGCCGGGTGTCCGGCATGCGCCTGCGCGGTGTCCGCTATCATCTGCTCGATCGTGAGGGGTGCATCGCCCATGATGCGGGCGGCATAAGGGTTGTTGTCGGGGGCGGCGTAGATTTCCGCGGCTCCCGTGAAGGCACCATCGCCCGCGACCCCCGCGGCTTCGAGGCCCGGCACGAAGCGGGAAGTCTCGGACAGCAGATCGAGCGTCTCCTGCGCCGCCGCCAGCTGATCGCCGCGCGCTCCAATCTGCCGGAGCCGTTCCTCGTTCTTGGCCTGCAACTCCCCTGTGCGGGCCGCCTCCTCGCGCAGGCCGAGCACCTCAAGGGCAACCTTTTTCGCATCGATCACCGGCACGCCTTGCCCCGCCACGCCTGCGGGGATCACCACAAGGGCGATCAGGATGCAGGCGGGAGCGGAAACGCGGGCCTGCATCGCACCTCCTCCTACCGGCAGTCGCTTGTGGCCAGGAAGGCCATGCCCGACCAGCAGTTGGTCTTGCGGATCGGCGGGTCGCCGCAGCCCGCAAGCAGGGCGGCCAGGCCTGCGAGCATCAGGAGCTTACGCATCGTGGGTCCTCCAGAAATGCGGCCGCGCGGCATAATCGGCGCCGAACGCCCGGTGGCCTGCCTCGCCGCCACCAAGCGCCGTCAGGAGAGGGCCGAGCGGTGCGAGATCGACGTCCAGGATCGTGGAGCCGTCACCGTGGCGCCACAGCGCTTGGCGCTCGGCCGTGCGTCCCGTCAGGATGAAGTGCAACTCGTTGTCGGTGAAGCCGAAGCCCTCGTAGTCCGCAATGTCGGCAGCCCGGTTGGGGAAGATCATCTGGTTCGGCATGGCCTGGATGATCGAGCCGGAGTGGCTGTCGCGGATCTGGGACGGGAACTGCGTAAGCAGCACCACCACGACATTGAGCTTGCGCACGGTGACCAGCCACTTCGGCAGCCAGCGGGCGAAGAACGTATCGTCAAAGACCGTTGAGGCCTCGTCGATCACCAGAAGGGTCGGGCGCTTTTCCTCGAAGAGAAGCTCAAGGCGCCGGAAGATGTAGGACAGCACCGCCGTGCGCTCCGTGGCCATGGACAGGATCTCGGTCAGGTCGATCCCCGTCACAGGCGCGGTGAGATCGATCACCGGCTGATCGGCCTCCCCGAAGACCCAGGCGTAGCGCCCCTCGGGTGCCCATTCGGCAAGCTTCATCGCCAGGTCGCGGTTATCTCCCACATCGCCGATCAGGTCCCCGAAATGGGCGAAGGTCCTGAGCGCCTCCGGTGCCTGACCGTTCTGGCGAACGGCCCCTTTGAGCGCTTCGGCCTGCTGCGGCGCGAGCCGAGGACCGTCGCGCTCGACCAGCCGGGCCAGCCAGCCGAGAAGCCAGGCCTCGCCCCGTGAGCCGCACTCCGTCAGAAGCGGATTGAGCCCGGTGGGCTGACCCGCGCGAATGGCCGCATACCGGCCCCCAAGCGCCGTGATCGCCATGCGCAGCGCCTGGTCCTTGTCAAAGAGGATCATCCGGGCACCCGTCCGCTGCGCCTGCGCGGCCAGAAACGCCATCAGCGAGGACTTGCCGCTGCCCGAGGGACCAAGAAACAGCGTATGCCCAATGGTGGGCTCGGCCTTGGGATCGCCCGGCGCATGGAAGCTGAAGCGATGCGCCGCACCCGTTACTGTCTGGAACACCGTGACCGGCGTGCGCCAGGGCAGGGCCTCGGCCCGGGTGCCCGCGTCTGCCATGTGGAAGGAGGCCATGTCGGCGAAGTTGAGCGACTTGGTCAGCGGGTTCCAGATCTCGTAGTCCCGGTTGCCGGGATGGGCCGCGAAGTAGGTGGCAGCCATCGTGTCGTTGCAGCGCACCAGCTTCACCTTGGCCTGTTCGGCCACGCTGCGGACTTGGGACACCCTGGCCTCCAGCGCGGCAGGGCTCTCGGCAAAGACCGTGATCGTCAGCTGGTGCTCGCCAAAGCCGCAGCGGCCCGACTCCACATCGTCATAGGTCTGGTGCAGGTCGGCGGCAATGGAGCCGACCAGATCGCCCGCCGCCTCCATCTGCTGGATGCGGCGCTTGGCCAGTTCGCTGACCTTGGTCATGGCAACGGGCGTATAGGAATGCGAGATCACCGTGTCGGTGCCGGCATCAAGGGCATCGAGCATGCCCGGCCAGGTCTGCTGGGCATTGCGCCAGACCGACAGGACGGCCGCAAAGCGCGGCTCGTCAAAGCCGTCGCGGAACTCGGCCACCGCTCCCTTGAAGCGAACGGACAGGAGCGAGACATCCTCGGCGATCAGCGTGTGCAGCCCGCGATACTCGGGCCGGTAAAGCCCGGTGCTGATGGCCGAGTAGAAGCCGAGAAGCGTGCCGTCGCTGATCCTGAGGCGATGGGCCTTCAGCGGCAGGCTGTTCTCCAGGATCGAGACGACCTCGCGGAGCTCGCCCAGGCGTTCAGCGGTGTTGCGGTCGAGAAGCCGCCCGGCGGCCTTTGCAAAAAGCGGCACCCTGAGCGGCACCCGCTTGTTGCGCACCACCGTCAGCACCAGCATGAACTCGCGCAAGGCGCGGCCGGACAGATGGCTGCGCCATGCCGTCTCCACGTCCTGCGCGAAGCCCTCGCCATAAAGGGGCTTCAGGCTGAGCGCGGCGGGCCGCATCAGCCGGTGGATGTAGAAGCTGAACCGGTCATCAAGCCCGTCGAGGATGGCCGCGAAGCTGCGGGCCAGATCGAGGATGTCCCGGTCGGAGGCGGTAATCCCGTCGATGCCGCCGATCTCCAGGCTCATCATCAGCGCGTTCTCGCGGGTGCGCACCGTGTGATCGTCGATCTCCAGCGCATAGGGCATCTCCGCATAGACCTGCGGCGATCTCGGCACATGGCGCCGCGCGCGTTCGCTGATCGGGAGAGATCGGGCGCTAAACATAATGGCGGCCCAGCCTTCGTTTTTTTCGGGACAAGGGCGGTGGGGTCTTCCTCATCACCACCGCCACGGCCTTGTGGCCGTTGGGGTTCATTGCGGTGATCAAGCGGGCGAGGCCGTACCAGAGCGGTGCGGTCAGCAGCCATGGGGCGGCCTTGACCCAGATGAAGGGCAGCATCACAAGCGCGCCAACCGCCATCGTGTAGGGCATCGGCAGGCCGAGGAGCCTGGCCTGGCGCGACAGCCCGAGAATGACGGCATGACGCTCCATCAGCTGAAGACCGCCTTCAGGTCCGCCACAAAGCCCGGCGCGCCGAAGACCAGAAAGGCGCCGACGGCAATCATCAGCACCCACATCCAGCTGATCTTGTTGAAGGCGGCCGCAAAGCCTGCCAGAACAATGGCCACCGTGAAGAAGACGGTGGCGATGTTGCCGCGGATCCAGGCCACAAAGTCGTTGCCGACCGTATCGGCTTTCGTGAAGTCCACGCCCGATTGCGCCAAAGCATCGCCAGAAACGGCAATTACAAGGATCGCGGCGAGGAGGGTAGGCATCAGGAAACGGATCGGAGCCATGAGGGTGGCCTTTCCTAGTTTCGGAGGAGGCGGTCTCGTTCCGCCAGCACGCGGATCACGTAGTCACGGGTTTCCCGATAGGGGGGAACGCCGCGGTAGCGTTCGACGGCGCCAGGCCCGGCATTGTAGGCCGCAAGCGCCAGCAAGGGTGAGCGGAACACCTGCAATTGCAGGAGCAGGTAGCGGGCGCCGCCGTCGAGGTTCTGCATCGGATCGTGCGGGTTCACGCCGAGCCTTGCGGCCGTACCGGGCATCAGCTGCGCGTAGCCGATGGCACCTTTGTGACTCACCGCACGGGGGTTGAAGCGCGACTCCTGCCACACCAGGGCCTGGAAGAGGGCTGCCCACTCCCGGGGCGAGATATCGTTCTGCGAGAGGGCAGGGTGATGCTGGTAACGGAGCGCCACTGTTCGCGTGGCAGCAATGCCGGTCCCGTGGCGGCCGGAGGCTAGCGGGTCAGATAGTGATGCATCCAGAGGCGCCAAAAACATCATGGCGTTGCCAGAGTTGGCGGCCCCCTCATCAGCGGCCACACCTTCTCGAGATTGTAAGTTGATGCGACGACCGTCAGCATCGAAGTGCTGCACGGAGTTGGAACCCCGAATACCAATCTGCCTTCCGCTTGCGTCAAAGCGCAGAACATCGGCTACGGCAGGTGAGACAAGTCCGATCAGGCTGATTAAGATCGCAGTTTTGACAGAACCATGCTGCCTTCGTTTGAACGAGGTAGCCGTTTCCACGACAAGGCTCCAAACGAATTTTCTGCGGTCCGGACGATAAGCAATCCGAAGCGCGGATGCGGGTGACGCGTTTTGTTTGCCTGAGTTAGAGCCGCGCCACCATGGTGACGCCTTTGGCTCCGGGAATAACGGTGGCGGTGATCCCCAGATCCGTCTGAGCGTTGAACAGCCCGGTGGTGGTCTTGATCTCCTTGTACGCGTAATCTGACGGATCAAGCTTACGTCCAGATTGCTCAGCCCGCCGTCGTTCACGGTACAGGTCTCTCTGAGCGACGACCACACCAAAGCGGCCTGTTTCTGGCTCGAAGGCCACCAGGTACCAAGAGCCTCGGACCGTGTTTTGTGCTGGGACAGGGTCTTCAGCACAAACAACGTGAAGTTCCCAGCCGTCCAGGAGTTTTTCCCTACACATGTCAACGGTGAGCACCTCGTTGCTAACCTGGACTTGGTTGGTCATGCGACGCGCTCCACAAAGCAGTCTGACGCGTCTACGCCAGACTATCAAAATACGTATTCACCGCGCAAGTAGGTAAAACGGAGATTCTCACCGTCCTTGCCGAGTGTCTGTTATCCGTGTTGTCCGAAAATCTTCAAGCTACAGCAACTCCACAAGCCTGATCGTTTTAAACTGGACTTCACCTTACATTTGAGCATCTTGAAGCCAAAAAGATTTTGCCCAGTCGAACCTGTTCGTGGCGACTTGACAATGCCCGTTCCCCGCCCACTGGTGACCCACCCCCGCTTGTTGCCATCGGCGGCCCTTGCACGGCTCGGACACCGCGAGTCGCGCCTGTCCAGAGGAAAGTGTCTGTCACCTGCACTGCCCTACGGCAGATATACCGATAAACAGGCAGAGCATCGATGCGCATCTCCGACCCGACTACCATTGCCAAAGTTTGTCCGTGCTCACTAAGACGGAAGTAAGCGCTACGGCTCTACCCTATGCTGCGAGGCTTGACGTTTGGCTGAAGTGCCAGGGCATGAGGTCCTCGATGCGGGATTTCGGATGTCCGTCGAGAATGGCCTGAAGAGTGTTGGCGATATAGTCGACAGGGTTCACGCTAGACATTTTGCAGGTGGCGACCAGCGAGGCCAGCATTGCCCAGTTCTCTGCGCCGGTTTCATTGCCGGCAAAAAGTGCATTTTTTCTGGTAAGAGCTATTGGGCGGATCTGGTTCTCGACCGGGTTGGTGTCCAGCTCAAGCGTGCCGTCCTCGAGGAAGCGGATCAGGCCGGGCCAATGGGCAAGAGTGTAGCGGATGTCCTCGGCCAGTTGGGATTTCTGCGGAATGCGGGAAAGCTTGGCCTCCAGCCACGGCTTGAGTGCGGCGATGACTGGTGCCGAATGGTCGCGCCGAGCAGCAAGGCGCAGCGCCGGATCCTTTCCTCGGACCGTCTTCTCGACCTGATAAAGCAGCGCAATCTGGCGCAGCATTTCCTCCGCAATGGGTGAGCCCTCATTTTCGAAGCGCTTCACGAAGCGACGGCGAACATGGGTCCAGCAATAGACCAGCTGCCATGGCCCGGCATCGCGCTCCATCCCGGTCATCGCATTGTAGGACTGATAGGCGTCGCATTGCAGGAACCGGCCCCGGTATCCGCCGAGGAACTTCAGCGGATGCTCTTTCCCCCGGCCGGGGGCATAGTGGAACAGCACGATCGGCGGTCCGGCACCGCCATATCCGCGATCATCGGACACGACGGCCCAGAAGTATCCGCTCTTTGTGGCCTTTCGGCCGGGCTCCAGCACCGGCGCGCGAGTCTCGTCGACGAAGATCCGGTCCGCACCGCGCAGATGAGCGCGCATGTGGTCGATGACCGGCGTCAGATGGAAGCAGGCACGGCCGACCCAGCTGCCAAGCGTGCCGCGATCCAGATCGATCCCCTGACGCTTGAAGATCTCGGCCTGGCGATAGAACGGAAGGTGGTCGCCAAACTTTGAGACAATAATCCAGGCGATAAACCGCTCCGTGGGCATTCCGCCAGGCACCACATGCTCGGGAGCATGAGCTTGCGCCACAGTCTGAGAGCAGCGACGGCAGGCATATTTGGGTCGACGCGTCACCAGAATGCGGAACTGGGCGGGGATCACATCGAGGCGTTTGGACACATCCTCCCCGATCCGCGCCATCTCGCAACCGCAGGGACACAGGGTGCTGGGGGGTTCGATCACGCGCTCGATCCGGGGCAGATGCGACGGCAGATGCCCGCGGTTGCGCGCAGGTTTGCGGGGTGTCTTTGCCCCCAATCCCTGTAGCGCCGCCTCGGCCTTTTCCTGTGCCGCCTCGAGCACACCCTGAGCAAGCTCGGCATCCTCCAAGGGCAGATTGAACTGGTCGGGTGACAGCTTCTCGGAGCTTTTGCCAAACTGCGCGCGTTGCGCCGTGCGCAAAATGTCCTCCAACCGACGGTTGGCCTCCTGCACTTCGGATAGTGCCGCCTCAAGCTCGGCCAGGCGAGCCTTCAGGAGGGTGTTTTCCGAGGCAAGAGCATCAGCATCCATGGCTCGAAGTGAATCACGGATTATCCCTTGCAGCCAGCAAAAACAGGCATTCCCAAGCGTTCGACCGATCAGCCCGCTGTCAAAGGGCGCCGCGCTCGCTCGGGTCGGACAAGGCGCCAGTCCAAGCCCTCGAACAACGCAGCCATCTGTGCGGACGACATCCGCATCACCCCGTCCCGCACCTGCGGCCAGACGAACTTGCCGCCTTCCAGCCGCTTGTGAACCAGCACCATGCCGGTCTGATCCCAGACCAGAAGCTTGATCCGGTCAGCGCGCTTGGCCCGGAACACAAAGACCGCCCCGCAAAAGGGATCCAACCCGAACATCTCCTGGACTGCCAGGGCCAGGCCGTCGATACCCTTGCGGAAGTCGACCGGCCGCGTCGCCACAAAGACCTTCACTGGCCCGCCTTGACCCAGCATCATGACATTGCTGCCCGAGCCGCGCGGATCGCCCGCGTCAAGTGGACTTCATCTGCACCGGCACTGGCGCGGATCACGACATCGCCGACCACGATCTCCACCTCCGAGGGAGCGCGGGGCGGCGGCACAGGCGCAGCACCGCTCTCGGCAACCAGTTCCGCAAACATCGGCAGGGACGCTACGCTCTCGGGCACCATCAAGTGCCCGATCCGCAGCTTGTTGCGCCAATTATAAATCTGCCAACGTGTCGTGCCGTGTTTGCGGGCGATGTCGGCCACCCGCATCCCCGGGATCAGGCTTTCTGCCGCGATCCGCGCCCGCTCCGCCTCTGTTCGCTGCCGCCGACCACTCGGTCCCTCGATCATCTCCAGCCGGGAAACCGAACCATTGCAGGAGCCGTCCAAATGGACGCCCACTTCTTTGCCTCTTGCCAAATCCCAAACCCCTAAACCGACACACGCCGACAATGGCCGGTTCAGCTTAGCAATGGCAGGAGGGGATCGGTGTCGCGCTTACAGACGGAAGTGACTTGGACAAGAAGAGGAAACTCCAGACCGTTCAAGGCCGCCGATGGAGCAACGCTCTTAATCTCAGTCCGGATAGAATGACATATGGGGGGATTGATAGGGAATAGTGGCCACAGTTTGCTTCCAGGAGATCCAGCTTGGCTCCGGCGTCATTCAGCCGGTCGACAAACCGTTTGGACAGTTCCGGCAACACGACCTTGTCTCTCAGGGCCAGAACAACCAAAATGTCCAAGTCTGGCCGAGCAAGCCGATCCGTGTAGTTCTCCAGGTTTACTGGGCCCCAAGCCCTGTTTAAATCGGGTAATTCAATCGCCGGCTCCAAGCTGGCCCGGATCGATTGGGTTGCACGGCCAGTCCAAACCATATCGGCAAGGCTTCCCGCCGTCAAAAACAACGCAGCCTTTCTGACAGTCGGATCATGGGCTGCGATCAGTCCAGCGACCCAAGACCCTAGACTCATTCCAAGTACAGAAATCTCTTTGTAGCCTTCAGCCCTGAGCCACCGTATGAGTTTCCTGCCATCCAGCACTCCTTGCCGTACGGACCGGATCGTTCTGCCGAGATTTGCGCTCAGCATGTAGTCAGCATGTGAGGAGCCCGGACGCTTGCGCTCCAGGTGATAGGGTAATGCAATCTCAACAACCGTGATACCTTGCCGTGCAAATGACTTTGCCAGCAGATCATTCCGGGAGCGCGCATTCCAGTGATGGAATACGACCAAAGCACGATCAAAAGATCTGCCCTTCGTTATTCGAGCAAAAACCGTACTATTCTCGTCAGTCTCTGTGGATATGTCTGAAGGAAAGCTGATCCACCCCTTTCTGCCTTCGAACGATAACTCGGATCTACTCGGTTCATCGAAGTACGAAGGATCTGCAACGGCCCGGTCTGCAAGATCACAAAAATCTGCGATGCTTGCGACATTGCCCGCTCCCGGAAAGGCCAGTTCGGCAGCAAGGACGACGTCCGTTACCTTTTTTCCTTCGTCTCCGCGCTGCGCGCGCCGTTCATCCCAACGATCAAGCCACTTGTAAAACACCTGGATTGTCCTCTCGCTCACCTTGCACACCGGAAGCCGGGATCGATCAAACTGTATATCGCGAGCAGCCCGCCGAGGCTTAGCAAAACGGAGAAGCCCGCAAAGACACCAATGAGCAGGTAGTTGGCCACGAGTAACCCCACGACCCCAAACATCATCCCCCACGGCAGACTAGACTGACCGGAGTAATCGACTAGCCGCTTTTCACGTGGCTCCTCAGCAGCATTTTTCGCTTTTGCTTGTGCACACATCCGGCGAACCCGAGCAGCACCATACAGGAAGACCGTACACGTCGTCAGGACGACAAGAAGGCTGCTGTAAAGCGTGGGTCGACTATAAGGCAGGCGATCAAGGATTACCTGTCGTCCGCTCAAGACCGTCATCAAGTCGTCAACTAACCACGACACGATCGTTTCTGCCCGCGATAGCATGAACATGTTTTGAAGCCTCATGCAGATCGCAATAAGGAGCCCCAAAATGGTACAACGGAATATTCCGAGCATTACTTTGAAAGAGGCTTCAATGATCTCTTTCCGGCGCTCTGCATAGGACCAGAGTTCTGGTGCTTGTCCGATCTTTGACAGGTCATCAGCCAGCGTAAAAAGTAAAATTAAACCCGCAAAAAATATAAAGAAGCAGATACCCATATAGAGGTACGCCGCGCCTGTGAATACGACGGCTTCCGGCACCGAGATAACGTCTGGATGGAAAATTGCTATACGGCCCCAGTCTACACCGAAGTTGCCTGGATCGCTCGTCAGCAGTGGGACCAAGCACTCATTGATCCATTGCGCTACAGAGGCAATGGGCAAACAGACAAGAAGACTTGCCCAGTATGGATATGAATAATCTTCAACGCGGCGTATCCAGTCACGGGTACACTGGTCTTTTCGTCCCCGCGTAAACTTCACGCGCCCTTCTTCTTTCCAGTAGGCGATTAATTCACCCGCGAACATGAGATACAGGGGAAGGATCACCAGGAAGAGAATTGTCCAATTCGGCGCCCACAAAAACCCCACCTGCTTGGTCGCTTCGTTCGGATGGGCATAGAAAACGCTGTGGATGTCGACAACGTACGACATGAAGCCCAGTGCCACGGCGCCCGCGAACACCGATGCCGGCAAATCCAGCAAGGATCGGCGACTGAAGAGTGCCTCGGATCGACTTGCCAGACTGAAGCGCCGAGACGATCCAGCAGGGGTGTTCTCGCTTGATGTCTCTGGCGGCAGGGCTGCCTCGTTGCGGGAAAACGCAGGTGGGGCCACATCTGTGTTCTCCAACGCACCGGGTTCTTCTGCGCCGGTCTGCTTCCGTCTCTTGGCTGTCAGCCGTGATTGTGCCGTGCTGAGTTCCACCTGCCAATCACCGGTCGCGACCGGATCATCACAACCTAAAACTCTCGCGAGCCACCGAATGTTGGTAGGGCTGATGCCCCTGTCGTTCTCCTGAAACCAAAGCTGCACCGTTCTCAGATCCACCCCGGCTCGATTGCCCTCGATCTGAGAAATTGCTTCTGCAAGAAGTTCGGGCGTCCATGGGCCACCGGGAAACCCATCTTTGTCCGCTGGCCGACCCGCACCTGTGGCAGCTATTCGGGCGAAGAGCTCCTTGAAGTCACTCCCGTCCTTCGGGGGTGGCAGAAAAAACTTACTGTTCTTTGTCAGCGGACTGGCGGGTTCCATTTCGTTTCGTTTCGCCTGGCTTCGTATCCTCTCGTGACTTCTTTCCTTATGGAAGCACAGCTACCGGGGGTGCAGAAAGGGTTTTGTCAGTTCGAGCGTGAACGAGACCTGACACAAGCCCCTCTTTTGCGGGCCGAGAGATTGCCCACTGTGTGGAGGGATAGATGATGCATCAGGATCAGACGACAAAACGGGAAGCGGTCCTCACGAAAACGGTTGTCGAGGGTCAGACAACCCGTGCGCTTTATCGCTGGAACACGGGTGAGTTTTCCCAGATTTCTGTTCCCGAAAACTTCTTCTTCGATCCATCGAGGGCCATCCGCCCGCGGACGTACTCGCAATCGCCGGTTGCTACGCAAGCACAGGTGGAGTAATCATAATACCGATCTGCATGGCAGATAGGTGTAATGACATGGCTGGCTGGCGCAGGATACGCGACATCGTCACGGGCGGGCTGATCATCGCAGTCCCGGCGCTCATGCCCTCTTCTGCCCTCGCCTATCCCATCGATTGCGCCATCTTGCTCTGCATGGCTGGCGGCTTTCCGGCATCGGCCGAATGCTCGGCGGCCAAAGCCGAGGTCATACGTCGCATCACCCCCTGGCCTGTCGAGCCGCCGTTGCAACTCTGGCGATGTCCCCTGGGGATCAGTCCCGGCCTGCCGGTTGGAGGCGAGGGAACCTTGCCGCCGGAGATCGCAGCATATCGTGACGCGATCGAGGTCTGGCACCTTGCCAAGCACGTGACGAGTGGCAGTGGAGGCCGGGACATGGTTCTGACGACCGTACGAGGCACCTACGATGCGTCTGGTCGCCTTGTGCGGCAAAGCGTTGACGAGGAGGACTGGCCTGCATGGCTGGACCCCGCAGTTCGGGCCAGAACCGGGAGCACGCTGCTAAATGAGTACGGTCCAAGCTTTCGGGCCGTCGTGCTGCGCATGCGGGATCACACCGGTGCATACTCCACGGAGTGGGTCAGCTACTGATGCCTGTATCGCCGTGGAGCATGCCACGACAATGAGAAGGGACAACGAGGTCATACAAACGATCACTGAGACATAGAAAACCCCCGCGCGGGGTCCGCACGAGGGGAGGTTCGATAACACAGGTTTGCAGACCTGTATCAGCTCTACTTGTTAGGAGCGATCGTGATTGAATCCGTCCCAAAAATCAAGCGTGAAAACGCATCCGTGCGAACGAATGCGTTTTGGCTGCGGCTCCCGTGCTCCCAGTTCCCGAGGAGCAAATGGCACGAACGTTCACAGCAAAGGCCCATCCCCATCGCGATCTCCCAGCCTACCCAATCCTGCCATTTGGATGGCAGCGCGACGCTTTCATTCACCTTGTGGAGCGGGTCGCCCCGCATCTCGGCATTGGCCGGGCAGCGGCCCATACGTGGACCCGGCTGGCTGCCATGACCCGGCCGACAGATTGGGTAGAGCCCGACCGAGAGCCAAGCGTTTATGCTGCTGCGTCCGAACTGGCAAAGATGCTTGCTCTCTCCGAGGCACGGTTGCGCGCGCACACGGCACGGCTCGAACAGGCAGGGCTTCTCGAGCGAAGGACAGCCGCAAATGGCAGCCGATCCCGCCACGCCGGAACCGGATTGTTCTTCAGTGGTGTCATTGACCGGTTTTCCGATTTGCTTGCTCTCGATGCGCAGCTGACCACAGCACGGCACAAGGCCATCTATCTTCGGGGTCAACGCAGTACTCATTGGCGCTGTCTCCGCCGGGCTCTGGAGCAGCTCCGCGACGTTGCCTCTCAGGATGCCCGTGTCCAAGCCATGGAGGATGCCTGGGCTGCCTGGCCTCGCGCCAACCGGCTGCATGCCATGACGCTGGATGCGCTTGCCGCGCATGAGAGGGAAGCGGATACCCTGACGCGAGCCGCCCTCGACCTGCTCGAAGCGCTCCAGAAATCAGTCGATCAACCGCTCGAAAACGAGCGGTCCCATCTACAAGATACAAGCGAAGATTTTTCCTTGTCTTGTGATGCCCGCGCCGAGGACAGACTGCCTATGGCTGAGCCGGCGTTCGCCCAACCTTCTCGCCTGACGCGGGTGAGCGGCAGACCAGACGCCGCGGACGCACGTAAGAGTGGAACGAACGCTGCCGGACGCGAATGGCTTACCAAGCTCGGCCCGGAGCGCTTGTTCCGTCTCGCCTCACCCGAGATGCAGTTCTACCTGTCCGGGCGGGCGGATCCCGAGCGCCTGAGGTTTCATGACTTCATCTGGACGGCGGAGCGGCGTGTGCTGGAACTGAGCATTCACTCCTCCGCCTGGTCCGATGCCTGCACGGCCATGGGCGAGGACGGCGCAACGGTGGCCATGCTGATCCTTGACGCGCGCCGAGACGATCCCGTGGCGCCGATCATCAGCCCCGGCGGCTATCTGCGGGGCATGACGCGGGCCTGGCTGCAGGGTCACCTGAACATGATGGGCAGTCTGATCGGCCTCAGCGAACGCCGGCGCCGGGAGGAGGCGTTGTGACGCATCATCGCTTCATCACCGCCGCCCTGCTGTCGATGCTTTTGATCACTCCTGCCGCAAAGGCGCAGGCTCCGGTCTGCGTTCCACCCGAGGAGCCCTGGGTTCCGGAGCGAGACGCGGATATCGAAGCCTATGTCGATCTGGTGGCGGCTGATTTCGAGCGGTACTTCTCGGCACTAACCCAGCATTTCCAGTGCCTGGATCAGGCATGGCAGGATAGCCTCGCGCGGGGCCGCGCCGTTTCCGCCGCGCGCGAGACCTTCGTGCAGCGTGCGACAGCGCTTGACCTCCGGGCGCGTCTCGGGGTCGATCCGCAGCCGCCGTCAGACGGGAGGCCGAAATGAGCAAAGCGGCTTGGCTCGCCCTGCTTGTCCTCGTGGCGGCAATGCTCGTGCTGGCTGGGCAGGAGCAAATGACCCCTGCGACTCGTGTGACAGGCCCTGCGCGGGTGATCGATGGCGACACGCTTGTTATCGGCGGGTGGCGGATCCGCATCCTCGGCATAGACGCCCCCGAACGGGACCAGACCTGCTATGACGCCGCCGGGGAGACATGGCCCTGCGGCGGGGCTGCCAGACAAGCCCTAGCGGCGCGCATCGCTCGGCAGCCGGTATCCTGCCATGTCGCGGGTCCGGACCGCTACGGCCGCGATCTGGCACGCTGCTCCACAGGCGGCACCGATCTGGCCGCGTGGCTGGTCCGCGAGGGATGGGCCATTCCCGCGGGCGATGAGCAGGGCCGGTACAGGGCGGCCGCGCGTGAGGCGGAGGCCAGGGGGGCAGGCATGTGGCGCGGCAGCTTCATGCGGCCGGCGGACTGGCGCAGGGCAGGGGACCGGCCGCACCGGGAGGGAGCGGACGATGAGCGCTGAGGGCAGATGCTACCGGCTGGGGCATGTCCGCTTTTGCGACGATGCGCCCGAGCTGCAAGGGATCCTCGCCCGGGCGCATGACGGTCATGCCAGGCCGCTGTGCCAGTGCTGCGAGGCCGAGCCGCCCATGTATGTGGCCCTGATCAATGGTGTGTTTCACCTCAAGCGCATGCCCGGCACCGGACATACGCATGACCTTGCCTGCCCGTCCTTCGATCCACCCCCGGAGCTCTCGGGGCTTGGGCCACTCTCCGGGCAGGCCATCGTCACGGACGAGGCAGGCGATACGATGCTCAGGCTCGGCTTTTCGCTGTCCCTGCGCGGCAGCAGGCCGTCGTCGTCGAGCGAAGAGAGTGAAGCGGATACCGTGTCGGTGACCGCCAGCCCGCGCAGGCTGCGCCTTCTTGCGCTTTTGCACTATCTTTGGGACGCTGCGGGACTGACGACATGGCGCAAGGCTTACGGGCGGCGCAGCTGGTGGATCGTGCACCGCGAGCTCTGCCTTGCGGCGGCCCGGGCCCGGACCCGGTCTGGGCCGCTGTCGGACATCCTCTTTGTTCCGCCTCCCTACGTCCTAGAGGACAAGGAGCGCCTGGCAAGCGAACGGCGGCGCTTTCTCCACAGGCTGCAGCCTGTGGCGGGCAAGCCCACGGGGCTTGGCCTGCTGGTGGCCGAGCTCAAGGGTCAGGAGCCCGCGCAATACGGCCGCAAGCTCCGCTTCAAGCATCTGCCGGACTTTTCCGTTTTCGTCGACAGCGCCACGGCCAAGCGGTTCGACAGAGCTGCCGCCCGAAAGGTGCGGCTCGTCGAGGCCACGCCAAACAGTCACCTGATGGCCATCGCGACCTTTGCCCTGAAAGGCAGTTATGCCGAGATCCGGGAGATTGCCCTGATGGCGGTCGATGGCCGGTGGATCCCCTTTGCGGGCGAGCGGGATCATGCGCTGCTCGAAGCCCTCGCCGAGCGGGATTTTGTCCGCTGCCTGCCCTACAACCTGCCGGCGGATGCGCCCATTGCCACCGCCGTTCTGCTCGATGGCGACGGACCGATCGCGCTCTATGTGCCGGCACCGGACATGTCGGCGGATCGGGAGGAGGATCTGCGCCGGATCGCGGCAGAGGGTCTTTATCCGGCCTGGCACTGGCCGGCGGGGGTTTTCGACATGCCGGAGCTCCCGCGGCGCGTGGACCATGGCACACGGATCTGATCCACGCCCTTGGGCAAACATTGATCACGCTCCGCCTGCTTGGTGGCCGGGTAGTTCTGTCGCGTGTCGAACGGCCTGCAGGCCAAGCAGCCTGCGTTACTCATCAGCGAGACGAATCCCTGCTGGCGGATTGATTCCGATTTGTCATTGGACCTGCCGGGAGCCCAGGCGCAGACTCTTGGCCATGATGCTAGAAACAGGCCGCAGCGCTTCCTCGGACGGTAATCCGGGCGACGACCGGGACCGGTTCCAGGCGTGGCCTTGCGCCGAAGCCCTCCGTTGTTGCGGCAAAGCCCTCGGCAGCAGGCCTCATACCATTGCTGCACGCCATCTCCATGACATAGGGAGGACACGTCCATGCCCAACTTCACCGCGCATCAACATCCGGCCCTGGCGGTTGGATGCCCCACTTGCGGCAAGGCACCTGATGAAGCCGACCTGGCCGAGCGCGAGGTCCGCTCCATCGCCTATCACATGAAGGCCGCACGCTTCCCCGCCTACAAGGACCTCTCGGGCTTCGACTTCTCAGCCAGCGAGATCAACGAAGCCACAGTCCGGCAACTCCACCGCTGCGAGTTCATGGACGGGGCCCAGAACATCGTCCTGATCGGCGGCCCGGGCACGGGGAAGACCCACATCGCAACCGCCCTCGGCGTCCAGGCCATCGAGCATCACCGCCGCAAGGTCCGCTTCTTCTCCACCATCGAACTGGTCAATGCCCTGGAACAGGAAAAGGCCAAGGGAAAGGCCGGGCAGATTGCCGACAGCCTGACCCGCCTCGATCTCGTGATCCTTGATGAGCTGGGATACCTGCCCTTCAGTGCCTCGGGTGGGGCGCTGCTCTTCCATCTGCTGAGCAAGCTTTACGAACGCACCAGCGTCATCATCA
Organism: Paracoccus yibinensis; assembly: GCF_030846195.1. Lineage (GTDB taxonomy): Bacteria > Pseudomonadota > Alphaproteobacteria > Rhodobacterales > Rhodobacteraceae > Paracoccus > Paracoccus yibinensis. Next base: position 17,111 of record NZ_JAVCWH010000010.1, on the reverse strand, counting down.
CCACCAACCTCAGCTTCAGCGAATGGGCCACAGTGTTCGGCGATGCCAAGATGACCACCGCATTGCTCGACCGCCTTACCCACCGCTGCCACATCCTGGAGACCGGAAACGACAGCTTCCGCTTCAAGGCCAGTTCAGCCGCCGCAGCGCGCCAGAAGAAGGAGAACAATCACGCCTTGACCCTAACCTGAGCCGAAATCCATACTCAGAGGTGGCTCACTTCTCGATGGAAATGCCGGCTCAGTTCTGGGTGGAAATCAACACCACTGGTGGATCATCGTCGGATGCACGCCGTATTCCGCGGCCAGTTCCGACACGGTACGCTCGCCCTTCACGGCTTCCAGCGCCACGCGAGCCTTAAAGCCCGCGTCATGGTTCCTGCGTTTCGACATGGTCTGATCTCCTCGTTCTTGGAGACCAGCAGATGGCAGATCGTAGCTTACGTCACTGTCCGAATTTCGGGGGGTAGCTCAGAGACCCCGATCGCCAGACCGCCGAAATCCAGATCCGCGTCACACTGATGAACCGCTTCTCGGCCCTCGGAACGGCCGAAATCATTCGTGTGGACTGAGGCCAAAAGGGGAGGACAATCATGCCCCAGGCGTGAGTTACGCAACAACGCCCTCAGCGTCTGCCGGCTGACCCATCGTCAGACCTATGCCGACATCTTCATGGTCGCCTGCGTCGGCCCGCTGCTGGCCCTGGTCGTGGTCGTCCTGGTCGCGGCCTGATATCGGCGTGGATGGTCTTGTGGCCGCAGGCGCAGTGAGGAATAGTCAAAGCGCGGCGCGCCCGATGGCCTGAGCCGAGTCGGAAGGGCGCAGTGATCGGATGATGGAAGAAGCAAGTCAGGCCCTGCTGCTGCTCGAGGCGCTCGGCATCGGTCTTCTGATCGGGATCGAGCGCGAGCGCAACGGGGGCGAGAACGGCGGTCCGGCCCCGATCGGGGTCAGGACCTTCTCGCTCGCCTCGCTGATTGGCGCGCTCAGCCAGTATGCGGGCGGGCTGCCGTTGCTGGCGGTGGCGCTGGCCGCGGTGGGCGTCCTGCGGGCGGTCGCACATCTGTCGCAGCCGGACCGGCAGGCAGGAATGACCACCAGCCTCGCGCTGGTGCTGGTCGTGGTTCTGGGTGGGTTGTCGGTCGAGCATACGTTCCTTGCCGCCGCGTCGGGGGTGCTGGTCGTCACCCTGCTGGCGGCACGGTCGGCCCTGCGCGACTTCAGCCGCTCGGTCCTGAACGACTTCGAGATGCGCGACGGATTGATCCTTGGCGTCTCAGGTCTGATCATCCTGCCAGTGATCCCCGATACCGGCTTCGGGCCGGACGGTGCGATCAATGCGCACGCCATCTTTGTCATCGTCATCCTGGTGATGGTCATCGGGGCGGTCAGTCACATCTGCACCCGGGTCTTCGGCGACCGGCTTGGCCTGCCACTTTCGGGGTTCCTGTCGGGTTTCGTGTCCTCGACGGCCACCGTGGCCGAGATGGGCCGCAAGGTCGACGCACTGGGTGATACGGCCGTCCGCTTCATCCAGCCAGCGGCGGCGGGGGCCACCTTGTCTTCGGTGTCGTCGCTGGTGCAGACCGGCATGGTGCTGGGCCTGGTCAGCCCGTCCCTGTTCGCCCTGGCATTGCCGGTGCTGGTGGTACCGACCGTGGTCGTGCTGATCTTCAGCGCCCTGCTGGTCTACCTGGCTACGCGAAAAGGGGGCGAGCCGGCGGGGATCGAATTGCCCTCGCGGATCTTTAGCGTCAAGGACGCGGTGAAGTTCGCTTTGACCGTGACAGCGGTCATCCTGATCTCTGCGATGCTGAACGATCGGTTTGGTACCGAGGCCGTACTGCTGTCAGCGGCCCTGGCCGGGTTGATCAGCACAAGTTCGGCTGCCGTCGCTCTAGCCTCACTGGTGGCTGCAGGCCAGATGCCGGCGGGTGAGGCCGTGATGCCCTTGGCGGCTGCCCTGACGGTCAATGCCATGGTACGACTTGTGCTTGCCCTCCGCTCACGATCGCCGGTATTTGGGCGGATTGTGGCACTGTGCCTGGTCCTGTCCGTCCTATCCGTCTGGATCGGCTGGCACTTCTCGGCGGTAATTAAGGTCTGGCTGAACGACTAAGCAGGCGCCTGTGGCGATACGGCAGCTTGGTCCTGGCTCCAGGCTTTCGCTTGGGGCGCCATGCTGGCGGCCTGCACAGGTCGCTGTGCGTCCCGGTTGGCGACGAATCTGCAATGCCCGTTTCAATGGTGATTCTCACACTGCACCCTGGTGGCCATCAGGATGTACACTGGCGACGGCGTATGGGGTGCGGTAGGCGGGGAAGGTGGCAGTCAGGGAAGCGAAGCCTCATTTCGGGCTGGACAGCTAAACTTGCAGGGCTCGAAGAATCTTTGGCAAAAAGAGATGCCAGCGCCAACTTGGCCCACGGGATACGAGCAGGCCGGTTAACCCGGCCTGCAGGATCCGTTGGGCATTGGCGCAAATGTTGCGCTGAAATCTCCCGCCGGTGCGACGGAAGGTCCGGGTTGGCCACCAGCGGACCAGGCTGCCGATGACCGAAGCCCTTCTCATTAGGTCTCGATGACCTAGGTGCCGCGCAATTTCAGCGTGATGGTGACGGCGGCGGCGTCGCGGTTGCGCCAGAACCAGCCGTGCTCGCCGGCAAAGGGGGCCTCGATGCTGCCCTTACTTACCCGCAGCTTCTTCCCGTCCGCGGGCGTAGTTGATCGGCTGGCCTTTGTTCTGGGCTTGTTGGTTGTTTAACCTGACAGGCCTGATCGCCCCTGGAGCCATCCATCGGCTTCGGCTTTTCGCTGACCCGGACGTCCATCGGGCGCTTCATCAACCGCTCCGCGCGCGAGGCCGACCGGGGCGCGGTCTTTGCCGCACAACTCGCGTTTTCACACGCCTGCTGGCTGGTCACGTATCCACTGGCGGGTTGTATCGGCGCGGGCGCGGGCGCGGGGCTGTCGGTCGCGGCGCTGGTGGTGGCGGGGATCCGGGCGGCCAGTCTGGTGGCGGTGCTGCGCCTGTGGCCCGCCGATGACCTGACCGTGTTGCCGCATGTCCACCCGGACCTGCCGCCCGACCATCCGCATCTGGCCGAACACGGCCCCCACCATGCCCATGCTGTCGTCATCGACGATCTGCACCGCCGCTGGCCCAAGGCGGCCTGAGCGGGGGACTGCGCCTATCACTCCTCCGGGGCGCGGATGTGGCGGAACTGGTGCAGCTGCAGCAGGTCGTAGGTGATCTTGAGCCCGCCGCAGACGAGAAACGGTACGGCCAGCCATCCCGCCCCCATCATTGCCCCCGCGATCGAGGGACTGACCGCGGCGGCAAGGCTGCGTGGCACCGAGGTGAAGCTGGCGGCGGCCGTCCGTTCGCCCTCGGTCACGACGGCGATCACATAGGAGGACCGGGTGGGCACTGAACTGCGCCGGGTCTGCCGGAGACTCCAACTCTTGAGTAGGATGGAGCATGATGAGCAAGACGACGAACAAGTTTTCCCCTGAGGTCCGCGAGCGCGCAGTGCGGCTGGCTCTCGACACCGAGGGCCAGCATAAGTCGCGCTGGCAGGCGGTTATGTCGATCGCGGCGAAGATCGGCTACACCGCACAAACCCTGAACGAGTGGGTCAAGAAGGCCCAAATCGACAGCGGCAGGCGCGCCGGTATCCCGAGTGAGATTGCCGAGAATATGAAAGCGCTGGAACGCGAGACCCGCTTGCTCTGCTCGACAAAGCCGTCGAAGGTCGGCGGTGTCGGCATCAGCGCAGCCCGTTCCGCAGCCCAAGCCTCAGCGATCGTGCCCGGCAGCATGCCGTGCGGCAGGCGCGCCCACTGCTCGATGCAGCGTTCCTCGAGCCAGGCGTTCATCGCCGCCAGATCCGGAAAAGTCCGGCATCAGCTGAAGGATCTGGTGCCGGGCATCCTGCACGTTCTTCTCGACCTGCCCTTTCTCCCAGCCCGCTGCCGGGTTGCAGAACTCAGGCTCGAAGACGTAGTGGCTGGTCATCGCCAGGAACCGCGTGTTGACCCTCCGGACCTTGCCCCGGCCGACCCGGTCAACGGCGGTCTTCATGTTTTCGTAGATGCCCCGCCCTAGTACCCCGCCGAACACCCGGAACGCGTGCCAGTGAGCATCGAACAGCATCTCGTGCGTCTGCAGCAGATAGGCCCGCAGCAGGAATGCCCGGCTGTGAGACAGCTTGATGTGGGCAATCTGGAGCTTCGTGTTCTCGCCCGCGATCGTCGCCCAGTCCTCGCTCCAGTCGAACTGGAAGGCCTCCCCGGGCTGAAACACCAGCGGGACGAAGGTGCCGCGGCCGGCGCTCTGCTCCTCGCACTGGTGATCGGCCTTCCACTGCCGCGCGAAGGCCGCGACACGGTTGTGGGAACCGGTGTAGCCCAGAGCGACCAGCTCCTTGTGGAGATGCTTCAGCGTTCGCCGCTTCTTGCGCGACTTGCCAGCTTCCGTCTTCAGCCACGCCGACAGCTTGTCCGCGAACGGATCCAGCTTGCTCGGCCAATCCGGCGTCCGGAGCGCCGGCTCCACCGTGCCTGCCCGAAGATACTTGCGGATGGTGTTCCGCGACAGCCCCGTCCGCCGCGCAATCTCCCGGATGGACAGCCGATCCCGCAGCCCCCAGCGTCGGATCACACTCAGTAGCGCCATGTCAATTACTCCGTTGTCCCCGCTTCCAAAGCCAGGGCGCGTTCAAACATAGGTCACTTCTCAGTGGAAATCTCCTGGTCACTGGAGTGAACTGCATGGGCTGGACCACAGCTGATACGCTGGACGGGCCTTGATTGGAGAAGGCCCATGACACCACGAGGTCCCTACCGCCGGCATTCCACGCCGTTCAAGCTGCGGCTTTGCCAAGACATCCGCACCGGTGCTCTGTGGCGGCGCGATGCGCAGCGCAGCCACAATCTTTCCGCCAACCTCATTCAGCTATGGCTTACGCAATATGACCGGGGGGTTTGAACGACGAGGAAGCCAAGGCCGGTGTCATTGCAGAGTATGAAGCTCGCATTGCCGCGCTCGAGCGGAAGGTGGGTCAGCTCACGATGGAGCTGGATCTTGAAAAAACACCACGGATGTGGACCGCGGGCGGCAGCGAAAGATTCTTCGTGATCAGCGGCCCCTTGGCTGCTCCGTCAGACGGGGGTGCAAAGCCATGAACCTGCCGCGGCGCACCTACTACTACCGCTCTGCTAGGACCCTCGAGCTGACAGACGGCGAACTCACCGCCATCATCGAAGATGTCCAGGATGAGCTACCCTGCTATGGCTATAGACGCGTGACTCACCAGCTTCGGCGCCGTGGTTTTGCAATCAATCACAAAAGGGTAGCACGGGGCATGCGAGTAGCGGGACTGGGCATCAAGCCCCGCAAGCGCTCTGTGCGTACGACTGACAGCCGGCATGACTCTCCAATCTTTCCCAACCTGTATCGCAACCTCATTCCCGATCGCTCTGACAGGGTCTGGGTCGCGGATTTCACCTACATCCGTGTCGTCACAGGCTTCTGCTACCTGGCCGCCATCCTTGATGCGTGTAGCCGCAAAGTCATAGGCTATGCATTGTCACAGCATCTGAATACGGAACTGGCACTCGCAGCTCTGCGCGCGGCCGTCATGACCAGAAAGCCTTCCAAGGGCTGCATTCATTATACGGATCGCGCCTGTCAGTACGCATCCTAAAGCTATTGGGACGCCCTCGCTGCTTCAGGCTTGCGCCGTTCGATGAGCAGCGACGGCAATCCTTATCATAACGCGCAGGCTCATAGCTTTATGAAGACCCAGAAGGTCGAGGAGGTCTATCGAGCCGGTTACGAGACTTTTGCCGATGTGGCAGTCCGCTTGCCGATCTTCATTGAGCAGATCTACAACACGAGAAGGCTTCACTCAGCCCTCGGCTACAGAACCCCAGAGGAATTCGAAACCCTGTTTGCCCAGAAAGCGGCTTAGTTCGAATGGTGCGATGTCGTCCACCCCATGGGGTTCACTCCAAACCCGGCTCAGTTCTCAGCGGAAATCAACACACGGCCAGCAGCACCGATACCTCGATCCGGTCGGACGGGACAGGGTCAAGGCGCGCGGCAAGGGCGCGCAGGCCGGCCTCGGGCGCGGTATCTGCGGCCGCAGCTGCATCGCCACCGGTCGCATGGACAAGACGGATGCGCGCGCTATCCAGAACCCCTAGCCACAGTGCGGTCTGGGCCGCGAGATCGGCGGGGTCCGACAGGTCGGAGGCGATGAGGACGCGCCGGTAGGGGCCCTGCGGCTGCTGTCGCACCGACAGCACGGGACGGGTGCTGCCGCGCAGCACCCGCTGGATCGTTGTCCCCAGAAGCCCCGCCAGAGGCCCGCGCGACCGCGACGCGCCAAGCACGATCAGATCGTGGTCGCCCGCCTCGGCGGCCGCAAGAATTTCGGTATGGGGTTCGCCCTTGCGGATCAGCATCTCGGGGCGCACCGCGTCGGCGGGTTGGCGGGCGTCGAGCCACTCGGTCATGACCGGTGGCTCGGTACCACCGTCGCCCAAGACCAGCGCGGCCGATACCTCGGGGTCCACGACATGCAGCATGCTGATCCGCTCGGCATGGCCGCGCTACAGCAACAATGCCCGGTCCAGCGCCGCCACCGACTGCCGGGCGAAATTGGTTGCCAGAAGAAGCGTCTCGATCATCTAGTGAGGGTTTGCGCTATTCGCCGCAAAGGCAAGCCTTTCCGGACGTCCAGGCGAAAACGCGGAAATCCGGCGCCTGCTTGATCCATGTCAGGCTTGGTCGATACCGGCTATGGCAGCATCGCGGCAACGCAAACCGGAACGAAAGTAATCGGACATGGCATTGCTCGCTGGAAAGGTCGCGCTGGTCTCCAGCGCTGCGGCGGGGGTCGGGCGCGCGACGGCGCTGAAATTCGCCGCCGAAGGGGCAAGGGTCATGGTCTCGGATGTCGAGACCGGGGGCGGCGAGGAAACCGCGGCGCTGATCCGCGCCAGGGGCGGCGAGGCATGTTTCCTGCGCGCCGACGTGTCGGTTGCAGCCGATGTCCAGGCGCTGGTCGCCGCCACAGTCGCGGCCTATGGTCGGCTGGACTGTGCCTGCAATAACGCCAGCATCGAAGGCACGATCGCGCCCTTCATCGAGCAGACCGAGGCGAATTTCGACCGCATCATCGCGGTCAACCTGAAGGGCACCTTCCTGTGCCTGCAGGCCGAGATCACCCAGATGCTGGCCCAGGGCGGTGACGGGGGGCCATCGTCAATCTGTCCTCGGTCGCCGGGCTGATCGGCTTTCCGGGCCTTGCGTCCTATGTCGGAGCAAAGCACGGGGTGAACGGGCTGACCCGCAATGCAGCACTTGAATATGCCAAGTCGGGGATCCGGGTGAATTCGGTCTGCCCGGCCGGGATCGACACCCGGATGCTCGATTCGCTGGCCGAACAGGCGACGGGGGCAAGATGACCAGCCGCCAGATGATGGACGGGCTGCACCCGATGGGCCGCATCGGCGCTCCCGGCGAGGTGGCGGGCCTGATCGTCTAGCTCTGCTCGCCCGAGGCCGGGTTCATGACCGGCGCGGTGGTGCCGGTCGATGGCGGGTTCGTCGCACAGTGGTCCGCAGGGGTCGAAGCGCGGGGTCGCCTCAGATCAGGACGGAGGCCAGGATCGCACCGGTGACGGCCAGCAGCAGGATCGCAGCGGCGGCACCTTCGCGGAAGATGTCCTCGACGCGGTCCAAGTCCTCGGCGATGACCGTCTGCGGCTTCGGACGCGACCGGCGCAGGGACCGTGATCCGGCGCGCATGGCGGCCCGGGCGGCGACGGTCAGGGCTGCGGCCCGGCGCTGCACCGGGCCGAGGGCATCGCCTTCGGGCAGGGCGGGCGGTTTCAGCCCGACCGCGGCGGCCCCGGCGATCAGCAGCACCGCCAGGCCCAGCGGCCAGGCATCGGTGATCTGCGCGCGCAGATCCGTCGCCAGCGGGGACTTGTCGGCAAGATCGGCGTAGAGCAGCCAGGGCAGCCAGAGCGCCGCGCCCGCCAGCGCAAGGAATGCCAGCGCCATCAGGACCGGCGGGCGGTGGCGCGGTTTCGACCGTGGCAGAACCGCCAGATAGCGCGCCATCGCCAGCGCAGTGGTCAGCGCCGACAGCCCGATCAGCGTCGCGCCAAGGGCCCCGGCCGGGTCCTTCAGCGCCGACTTGACCAGCGCCCCGGCCAGCAGCGGGCCCCCGGCCAGCGACAGGCCCAGCACCGCCAGTACCGCCATGAGCCCCCAGCGCCAGGCCCGGCCGCAGGTCGGGGCCAGCCCGACGCCAAGAAACAGCGCCCCCTTGGCCAGCCCGTGATGCAGCGTGAAGAGTGCCAGCGCTGGCAGCAGCGTGGCGGGCGCGCTGCCTTGCGCCAGGGCATAGCCCAGCACGCCCATGACCAGCCCCATCTGGCTGACGGTCGAATAGGCCAGCACCGACTTCGCCCCAGCCTGCCCCAGCGCCAGCAGCGCCGCAAGGAACAGCCCAGTGAAGGCCAGAATCATCAGGACAGTTCCCGCCCCCAGTGCCGGCGTGCCCAGCGGCAGGAACGCCACAAGCCCGAAGATCCCGGCCTTGACGATGGCGCCCGAGAGCACCGCCGAGGCCGGCACCGGTGCCGCCGGATGCGCCACCGGCAGCCAGACATGCAAGGGCATTAGCCCGGCCTTGATCCCGAAGCCCGCGATCAGAAGCCCGAGTGCCGCAGGATGCGTCGAAGGCAGGGCTAGGGCGGCGCGCACCGCCTCGATCCCGATGGCTCCGCCCGCGCCGTAAGAGGCCAGCATCAGCCCGACCAGGATCGCCACCTCGCCCAGCACGGCCAGCACCAGATAGACGGTGCCCGCCCGCATCGACGCGGGCTTGCGGTCATGGATCACCAGCGGATAGGCCAGCAGCGAGACCAGCGCGAAAAAGACGTAGAAGCTGATGATGTCTGCGGCGATGAAGACGCCAAGATTGCCGGCCAGCACCAGGTTCCAGAACAGCGCGAAAGACGTGGGCCGGCCGTCGTGCCGCAGGTAGAAGGCCGCGTAGACGCCGGCCCAGAACCACAGCAGCGCCGCCCCGCCCAGAAACAGCGCACCGGTCCCGGTCAGTTCCAGCCCGCCGTCCAGCAGGATCCCCGGCAGCGCGACCGGGGTGTCGCGCGGGGTGATGACCGCGGCCGCCAACCCCGGTAGCGGGCCGAGCGGCAAGAGCGTCACCATGCGCGGGCCCCAGCCCGGCAAGAGGGAGAGGCTCGCTAGCAGCATCGGCCACAGGACAGCCAGCGGCAAGAGCAGCGACAGGTCGGCTGTCATCGCAGGTAGCCCCCCTCGGCGATCAGGGTGACCCAGGCCAGCGGGCTGAATGGCAGCGAGGCGAAGATGCCCGCCCCCAGCGACACCAGGGCAGTCACCGCTGCAGGCAGGATCAGCATCCGGTCGCGCGTGGTGGCCAGTTCGCGGATGGCGGGACGGTCCGCAGGGGGCGGCAACAGCCAGGCGCGATAGAGGAGCGGCAGGAAATAGGCGGCGTTCAACAGCGACGAGCCCGCCAGCACCGCCACCACCCAGGCCGCGTCCGATTGCAGCGCGCCGATCCCGAGATACCATTTCGAGATGAAGCCCGCGACCGGCGGCAGCCCGATCATGCCCAGCGCGCCGACCGAGAACGCCGCCATCGTCACCGGCATCAGGCGGCCCGCCCCGTCCAGATCGGCAATCGCCTTGATCCCCATGCGGTTCGCGAGCGCGCCGGCGCACATGAAGAGGGTGATCTTCATGATCCCCTGATGCACCAGATGCACCAGCCCGCCGATCACGGCATATGGCCCGATCAGGCTGGCGCCAAGGATGATGTAGCTGACCTGGCTCACCGTGGAATAGGCCAGCCGCTTCTTCAGATCGGTCTGCATCAAGGCGCGGACCGAGCCGTAAAGGATGGTGACCGAGGCCAGCGCCGCCAGCGGCAGGCCCAGCCCCAGGTCGGCCACGGTGCCGATGCCGTAGACATCATAGATCATCCGCACGATGCCGAAGGCTCCGGCCTTGACCACTGCGACGGCGTGCAGAAGCGCGCTGACCGGGGCGGGGGCGGCCATTGCCTCGGGAAGCCAGCCATGCAGGGGGAAGATCGCGGCCTTCACCCCCAGCCCGCCGATGCACAGGATGAAGATCAGCGTCAGGGTCAGCGCAGGGATGCCGGTCAGGTCCGGCGGCGCGGCGAACTCGATCGCCCCGACCAGAGACTGCAGCCACAGGATCCCGGCTAGGAAGGCAACGCTGCCCGCCAGCGTGTAGGAAAGGTAAATCCGCCCCGCGCGCAGCGACTTATCGTCGCCCTTATGCGCGACCAGCGGCCAGGTCGCCAGCGTCAGCAGTTCGTAAAACAGGAAGAAGGTGATCGCGGTGCCCGACATCGCCACGCCGGTCGCCGCCAGAACGCAGAGATTGAAGAAGCCGAAGAACCGCGACAGGTTCGGCCCGCGGTCGAAATACGCGATGGCATAGATCGTGGTCATCAGCCACAAGAACACCGACAGAGTCACGAACAAGAGCGCAAGCTTGTCCAGCCGCAGCACAAGATCGTTGTCCGGTAGGAACTCGTAGCGCCATTCAAACACCAGACCGGCCTCAGTCGCGTTTAGCAGGTAGGCTACTACCAGCAGCTTGGTAAAGGCCACGCCGAGGTTGGCCGCGTTGCGCCAGGAGGACAGCCGCTCTGGCAAGGCAAAGCTGACCGCGGCGGCGACCAGCGGCAGGAACACCAAAAGCAGCGGCGCGAAGGTCATCATGGCGCGACCTCCGGTTGGATCACCGTGGGCGTGGCCCAGGGTACCTCAATGGCCGAGACGTCGACCAGCGCGGTGCCGGCAAATCCCATAACGATCGCCAGTCCCGCCAGCGCCAGCGGTGCCACGGCTTTCACTCCGCCGGTCACCGGGCCGCGCGACGCGGTATCAGGTCCCGCGCCAGCCAAAGGGGCAAAGCAGGCCGACAGCGCCCGAAAGAGATAGACCGCTGCCAGAAGGCCACCCACCACCAGCACTCCGGCATAAAGGAACGCGCCCTGCTCGATTGCTGCGCTTAGCAGCAGGAACTTGGCGGTGAACCCGCCCGAGGGCGGCAGCCCCATCAGGGACACCGCCGCAAGGCCGAAGGCGGTCACGGTCAGGGGCATAGCCTGCGCCAGTCCGCCCAGATCGGCGATCCGGTCACCGGCGGCAGCCTTCAGCATCAGCCCGGCCGCAAGGAACATTGCCGCCTTGGCCAGCATATGCGCCACGCCGTGCAGCGTCATCCCGGCCCAAGCGCTGGAAGGCTCGACCGCCCCGGCGACCAGCGGAAAGGCCAGGAACAGATAGCCGACCTGCGCCACCGTCGAATAGGCCACCAGCGGCTTCAGCCGGTCCTGCCGCATCGCCTGGATCGACCCGTAGATCACCGCCGCCGCACCCAGGCCACCCAGCACATGCAGGGCGGCAGAGCCGGTGATGGCCGGGAAAGCCTCGAACCACAGGCGCAATAGGATCACGAAGCCAAGCTTGACCGCAATCGCCGACAAAAGCGCGCTGGCCGGAGCGGGGGCGGCGGCGTGGGCGGGCGGCAGCCAGCCGTGCATGGGAAAGAGCGCAGCCTTGATCAGAAGCGCCGCCGTCATCAGCCCCAGCGCCATGACCGTCGCCAGATCGAGGCGCGCGACCTGTGCCAGCAGGGTCACGTCGACCGTGTTGTAATTCGCCACCAGAAGCGCCACGCCCAGAAGATAGGCCAGCGAGCCCAGCATCGCGATCATGAAATAGCGCAGCGCCGCCGCAAGCGACCCCATCGCGGCCAGCGCCACGGCTGCCAGGCTGACCATCTCCAGCGTGACGTAGAGGTTGAAAAGGTCGGTGGTCAGAAAACCCGCATTGGCCCCGGCCCACATCAGGTAGAGGAGTGGCCAGAATGTCTCGGCCGTGGCCGCGCCGCCATCCTTGCCGCCCGGCGGATCGACCAGCGCATGCAGCCCGATGGCACCGATTACCAGTGCGCCCGCCAGTACCATCAGCCGCGCGACCCCGTCGGCGCGCAGAAGGATGCCCAGCGGCAGGTCCCAGTTGCCGACCAGCAGCGTTGTCCCCGGCGGCAGGAGCGCCAGCCACAGCGCCAGCCCCGCCATCACCGGTGCCGCCGCCAGGATCAGCCAGCGACCGCTGCCACGCAGCAAGAGCGCCGCCACCATGAAGCCAAGCGGCACCGCCACCAGAAGGCCAAGCAGGTTCATGCGTCCGGCTTTCCGGCTTTGCCCTGATCTGGGGACCGAGGTGCTTCGGCCAGCCGCACGATCATCGCCGCGCCAAAGGCGGTCAGTGCCACCGCAACGACGATGCCGGTGATCACTAGCGCCTGCGGCATCGGGTCAATGGCATCCGGCCCGCGGCCGAGACCGCCCAGGATCAGAAAGACGCCCGCTCCGACCACGTTGACCGCGAGAAGCTGACGCAAGGCATGTCGCCGGACGATGAAGGCGTAGAACCCGAGTGCGGTCAGGATTGCCCCCGTCACCGCGTAGATATGACCGGCGGAGACCGGTTCGGGTGCCAAGAGTTCCATCTCAGCCGTTTCCGCCCGCGTCCGGGACAGGGGAATCGGCCACCGGCGGCCCGGCCACCAGCAGTGCCAGCGTCACCCCGATCGACAGGAACAGCGTGTATTCGATGGTCACGATCAGCGCCTTAGCCAAGCCCTTGGGATAGATCAGGAATCCGCCCGCCGCGATGCCGCCCAGCCCGATCGCCAGAAAGACCAGCGGCCCCAGCACCAAGGCAGCGCGCAACAGCGGCCGGTCGCTGCGTGGCAGGCCGATGGCCCCGCCCATCGCCGCCAGCATCAGCCCGCCCGCAAGCACGGTTCCCGCCTGGAAGGCTCCGCCCGGCAGGTCGGACCCGGCCCAGACCAGATAGGCCGCCATCACCAGCGCCACGGGCAGCAGAACCCGCCCGGAGGCCCCGGCAACCTGATGCATCTGTCCGTCGGCCATGCGGGGTTCCGCCGGTCGGCCCGGCCAGGCCCGCGCAGGTGCCAGCGACCAGACCGCGACCAGCGCGCCCAGCAGGACGAAGCTTTCCAGAAGCGTGTCATAGGCGCGAAAAGCCAGCAGAACCCCGGTCACCCGGTTCTCGATGCCAAGCCCTGGCATCAGCGGTGCGACCACCCGGTCCAGCCCGCTTTCCGGGGTGATCGACAACACCGTGGCCGCCAGCAGCACGGCAAAGCTGGTGCAGGCCGCAAAGGCCCCGAGCCACAGCCAGGTCGGTGTGTCGCCGCTATGCACCGGATCGCCCAGCGCCAGGAGCCGCGCCCGCGCCAGGATCAGGAGGATGCCGGTGACACCGGCGCCGATGGCTATCTCGGCCAGGGCCACGTTCACCGCACCAAGGCTGAGCCAGGCAAGCCCCATCAGGTTGCCGAAGGCGATGAAGAAGGCGATCGCCGCCAGCGCGTCGCGCACGAACAGCGCGATACCCGCCGTGCCGAGGATCATCAGGCACAGGATGAGGTCGAAGGCACCGCTCATCTGCGGTCGGGCTCCTCGTTCTTGCGCACCCGCCGCGCCAGAAGCTGCGAGGTGGTGCCGGCTGCGATCACCGCAAGAAGCCAGACCAGCGCAAGCTTGGCCGCCACCGCGCCCGAACCCCAGTGGATCGCCGCCGCCAGCGCGACCAGCCCAAGACCGACGTTGTCGGCCTTGGTCAGCGCATGCAGCCGCGATGCCGTGTCGGGAAAGCGCAACAATCCCAGCGAGCCTGCGGCATAGAACCCAAGGCCCGTGCCAAGCAGCGCCAGCACCAAAAGTTCGGTCCAGATCATCCCCGGTCCTCCGCGTCAGGCTTCGGCGGCACGGCGGCCACCCGAACGAAAGCGGTGACCGCGACTGCCGCCAACAGCGTGCCGATCAGCGCCGCGTCGAGAAAGGCCGCATTTTCGCGCGCCGCACCAAGCACCACCGCGACGCCGATCACGCCGGTACCGGCCAGCTGGGCGGCCATGATCCGCTCGACCGGGCCGGGTCCGCGCCAGCAGCGCAGGAGTGCCGCAGCGACAGTCAGCAAAAGGAAGATAGCGGCGAGCGTGAACCAGTCAGCCATGCGGAGCCTCGGATGCGATGACCCGGGGACCAAATAGGCCGAGGATCCGTTGTTCCTGGGAGTGAAAATCTGCCGAGGCAAAGCTGGGCAGGTTCAGCACATGCAGCGCCATCGCGCCATCGCCGTCGCCGGGACCGGCCGCCAGCGTACCGGGCAGCATGCTGACAACCCCGCCCAGTAGCACATTAGCTTCGACCTGGCGGCTGGCCAGGGGCAATTCGACCCAGCCCGGCCCAACCGGAAGGCGCGGATCGAAGGCCCGGCGCGCCACGTCCAGACCGCCTAGCACGCTCTGCACCAGAAAGCGCGGCAGGAACACTGCCACGCGCCAGGCACCGACGCCCGGTCGGTCCGCCGGATAGAGCCGCAGGCTGAGCGCCGCCGCCACCACGACCGCGACGGCGCCATAGGGCAGTGCATCTGTAGCAGAACCTGTCAAGACGATCCAGAGCAGTGCCAGGATCATTGATCGGTTCAGGAACGAAACAGCATGCATCAAAAAACGATACCCCAAGTTAAGTTACAGCCAACAGCACACGAAAAGTTCGGCGGATGCAAGGTGTTAATCAAGCGGCGTCTCAGTTAGCAGGATAGACACGAGATGCGGCATAACCCGCACCCGATTGCAACCGTTCTACCAGCGCTATCGCGGAAATCTGGTGTGGGGATCAAAAGTCGAACAGTTCGCCCAGCATCGATTTACGCTTGCGGCGGCTCGGATCGTGTTCGTCATCATAGTCGGGGCGGTCATCATATCGATCGCCGTCGCGGCGGGCTCGGCTGTCGCGTTCGCGCTGCGGCGAACGACTGTCGCTGCGGGGTTCTGCGAGAACGGTAGCAGACTATCACATTTTGACGATCTTGTCGAGTTCACCCCGGTCGAGCCAGACTTCCCTGTACGTCGGGCAATAGTCAATCTCCACGCCCTGGCGGTCTGATATCGTGAGCAGCGTTCCATCAACGGGGCATTTCATGGTCTTGGTTCCTTTCATCAGTGCAAGCGCACTCTGTCAGTCTGAGGTGGTGGTTGGCATGGGCGTTGATGATGTAACCGCCCCCCGACGGCATCTGTGTGCCAAGGTGGGTCTGCAACGATCCATCGCCAAGGACACGCAGATCTTCGCTCGCCAACTTGGTCTGAAGCCTTGCTTCACCCCGGTGCGGAGCCCTCAGAGCAATGGCATGTCAGAGGCATTCGTGAAGACGCTCAAGCACGATTACGTCCAGGTGACGCCGCTACCAGACGCCCAAACCGTTCTCGGATGGATCGGAGGCTGGATCGAGGACTACAACGCTGCTGCATAACACCCATCTCTCTATGTTGTTGAGGGGAATAGGTTCTTCTGGTCGGGATGCGGTTCTGCGGGGTGTTTTGCCCTTTGCTTGGCCTCGAAAGCGACGTGTTGTGCCTGTGGTGTGGCAAGTTCGGACCGGCTGAAGAGCCACGGTCCGTCGGGAAGGGGATGATCGCCTTTGACCACTCCGGTCTCGGCCGCGATCCTCAGTGTCTTCGGCGATACGCCCAGCAGGCGCGCAGCCTCGGTTAGATTGAGCCACGGTTCGATGCCATCGGGAGCCGTGCGGAAGACCGGGATCTTGTGATGCGAGCGGAGCGACGTGACCCGCTCGCGTGTCCAGCGGTTGCCATGGCCTGTCAGCAGGCCGTTTCGGTTGAGGATGCCGGCAATCAGATCGTCGGAGGCAATGAGCACCAGCTGGCGCACCGCGGCGATGGTCTCAGAAGCGGTGCTGTTGCGCTGACCCCGGCGCCGCTTCGGCAGGCGAAGCTCTGTATGTGCACCGCCGGTCCAGTGGACCAGCAGAACGATCTCGGAGGCTGTGTCGTCGAGATCGGCAACCACCTCCTGGATGACGGTGCGGACGATCCGCTTCTTGAGCCGGGCATCCGTTGTCGGTGCCGCCCAGACCGCCCGAAGGTTCGTCCCAATTCTGCTGGTGTCGAGTGCCGCCAGGGAAGATGCTCCTGGGGCGGCGGCATCGTGCTCCGCAATCCTGGCCTCGACCGTTGCGACTTGCGTGAGCGCACGGTTCCACCGCGTCTCCAACTCTCCGGCCACCAGCCGGTTCGCAGGATCGGCGGCATCGTATTGCCGGAATGTCCGATCGGCGTGGTAGCGGGCAGCCTCGAGATCGCGCACCAGGGCCTCGCGAACCTGATCCCGGCGGCTGGCAGCCTGCGTCTCGGCCTCCATGGCGGCAGCGATTGCTCCGGGTTCGACCACCCGCAGCAATGCCTCCTCGATGGCATCGTCGACCCGCAAGCCGCCGAAGGCAATGCAACGCGGCTCGCCGTTGTCGAGCAGACCCCGCCAGCAGGAATAGCGCGGGATGGTGTGATTGACGCCAGTGTAGCGGAGCGTCAGCTTGCGGCCGCAGCGCCGACAGCGCAACAGGCCGGCCAGCAGTGCCTCGCCGTGCTTGGGCGCTCCATGATGGCGGCTTGAGGGGACGTTATTGCTGACCATCGTGCGGATCGCTTCTGCCCGTTCCCAACTGACATAGCCTTCATGCGCTCCGGGCTTCAGCGCCAGCCAATCGCTGCGTGGCTTTCGGCGGCTGCCGGTTCGCGGAACGGTCGCATCGTGCTTCGGCATCACGCAAGTCTTACCATAAGCATAGGCGCCGCCGTAGACCGGATTCTCGACCATCCGATGGATGGTGGCATAGGTTGGCCGGCGCCAGACGACATCACCATTGGCGCGTCGGGCCGGCAGATCCAGACCATGCTCCAGGAACCAGAGCAGAGCCTGCCGTGCGCTGCCGAGCTCGGCCACCTTGTCGAAGACGAGAATGATGGCCTCTTGCACGCGGCGATCGGGATCCTTCTCCAGTCTGTCGCCGGTGTCAACGGCGGCGTAAAATCCGGCCACGCGGCGGCGTAAGACCAGGTCAGGTGGTTGTGGCCGGCGCCATGGCGCGCGCGCTTACCAATAGC